>NZ_JAAIKD010000001.1:0-225700 GCF_010820555.1 Psychroflexus aurantiacus
CCGTTGAGAATTTCATCGGCATCCAAAATCCCGTCGTTGTCATCATCAAGATCTACACTATCAGCAAGGCCATCGCCATCAGTATCTACACAAATCATAGTGGTATTATCAATGACAGCACTATAACCCGTACCATTATATCCAGCACCAACAACCAAACCATCAGCGTCTACTGAAGGCGTCCCGTTGCCATAGACTCCATCATCAAAACCATCGGTCCCAACACTGTTATAATACTCATCAGCATCTGAACAGCCATCACCGTCGGAATCTAAATCCAGGTAGTCTGGAACGGTGTCAAGATCTGTATCTGTGGCTGTACAGGTTTGAAGTACAGAATTTCTTATCCATACCCGATGAATGGTACTTCGGCTTGGGTTGTTAGGGAAATCATCAACCTCCCAGCGCGACCCTCTTCCTCTAATACCCCAATGGTAATTCCCTGTTCTATAAAAGGGAAATTCAGTTAGTGCAAGGTCCCCCCTGTTAATGTCACCGTTATTGGTAGCCAAAGGAATATTAGCAGTATGACCCGTAAGAGCCGTGAAGTTGGCCGCTATAGTTGAAGATAGATTTCCTGTACCCGTTGCTGCATAAGACAAGCCCTGATCTGTTTTAAAATGTATAATTCTGCTATGACCACTGGTCTCGGCATAAAACCGCAACTCATCTGCACCCGTTAAATTTGCGGTTCTGGCATTGCCGGCATGACCCCATTTGGTTAGGTGTAAAGACTCATCATTACCCAGAACGGCACTGCTGGTTATGGGTAAATTTGCATTAGCAGGTATAACATTTAAATCAGGATTTGTACCCCCCTCATGAACATATTGTAAGATGAGCACCCAACCCCCTCCTTCTGAAGCGTCGATATCGGCCTGGAAAAGGCCACTCCCTAAATTGAAGTAATACCTCCCTGTCGGAAAATTATTTGCTAATGCTAAATCTGTAATGGGTTTATTTTCAGTTCCATTGACGCAGGCGCCTTCATCGGCATCAGAAATACCATCATTGTCGGCATCTAAGTCCTCACTATCCAAAACACCATCCCCGTCGGTATCTGTATCACAAATAATTTCATAATCTCCCAGGAGTTCTGTACAGGCTGTATTATTGGCATTTCTCATGGAAACGCTGTATGTACCCGGAGCCAAGCCGGTAAAATTGGGGCTGGTCTGCCAGGTGCCGCTATTTAGCCTGTACTCGAAATCATCGGCTCCGCTAGGATTTGTCACGTTAATCTCCCCTGTGTTTGTACTGCACAAAGGACGGACAACCTCAACAGCAGCAAACACACTGCAGGGCTCTTGGGTTACTTCCAGTCGTGGACGATTGCCTGCAGTTGCAGCATCATCAGAGTATATACTGAACCATGAATTTTGTGTAACCTGTGGAACCAAAATAAGCCCATAATTTGGATGAGTTCCATCTAACCATTCCTGTGCTAAAGTTGTAATGTCTATATTAAAAACTGTCCCCGCACCATTCGCATCGTTTCCTGTTGCAGAGCCATAGACAGTACCGGCATAATCTCCTCCAGGAGTTGTCCAGGCTTCGTTTCCTGTGGAGTTCCAGGTTAAGCCACCTACATTGTCAAAACAGCCAGACCCTTCAGTCCAGGCTTTGGTAACCCTATAAACATTGAAAGGTATATCTCCATTAGCTCCCTCATTCCCTTGAACCAATCTTAAATTAGCAGAAGTGATATTATAGTAGGTATCAAGAGAGCTTAAATCAAACTCGATAAAAGTGTTTTCTTGAAAAGTATCCCACGCATCAATATAGGTAAGATTACACCCTCCTTGATTATTATTTACTCCATCTTCATAATTGGATGTAACTTTTGTGGAAGTAATATTGGTTTGAGCATAAGCACCAAAACTATGCTGCAAAAGGAACAGCACTAGCAGAAATTCCAGCCTTTTTTTAATAAATTCTACGCGCATACCGAAATATCAAATCATAAATTATGATTAATATTTAAAATTAAGAATAGAAAAAATAAAGTGATTCGAATAATTGCTGTAGATTATTTTAGATTGCTAAAAAACAGAGGTTTACATAAAAAAAAACGCTCAAAAACCTGTTTTTTAACTTTTCAAGCTTTAAACGCTAAGCCTCAGAAAGAGAATACATTAGAATAAATCCTTATTTTACTGAGGGTGCTAAATAAGAAATAATTCAGAAGCTTAAGGCTTGACGACTTCACCGCCTTTCATGACAAAAATGACCTGGGTGAGGGTTGAAATATCCTGGATTGGATTTTTTTCAACAGCGATAATATCGGCAATTTTACCTGCTTCAATCGATCCGTATACGTCCTCTACCTTAAGCAATTGGGCGGGAACCACTGTTGCAGACTGTATCGCTTCCATAGGAGGCATACCCACTTCTACCATATACCCAAACTCTTTAGCGTTGTTTCCATGCTTAAACACGCCGGCATCGGTTCCAAACAAAATATTGACTCCTTTTTTATAGGCTTTTGCAAAGGTGTTTTGAATTTTAGGGCCAATCGCCTTGGCTTTAGGAACTACCAGTGCCGGATAATAGCCTTCGATTTCAGCTAACTCGGCAACGCTCTTCCCCGCCGTGATCGTAGGCACAAGGTAGGCATCGTGTTTTATCATCAGTTCCATGGTCTCGTCAGACATCAGTGTTCCATGTTCAATGGTCCTTATTCCTGCTTTGACGGCTCGCTGCATGCCTTCATCACCGTGCGCATGCGCAGCGGTGAGCATACCATAATCATTTGCTGTTTCTACAATAGCCCGTATTTCGTCCTCGAAAAACTGTGGATTTTGACCGCTCTTAGCGACACTCAACACGCCTCCGGTGGCGGTAATTTTAATCACATCCGAACCATTTTTGTATCGCTGTCTTACCGCTTCTCTGGCTTCGGCTGTTCCATTGATCACTCCTTCGGCAGGGCCAGGCGTACCCATCAAATCGGCCTTATATCCATTGGTAGGATCGGCATGACCTCCCGTTGTTGCGATAGATTTACCTGCAGAATAAATCCGCGGCCCCATCACTAAACCTTTATCAATCGCATCCCTTAAACTGGTGTTGACTCCGGTTCCTCCCAGATCTCTCACCGAGGTAAACCCCGCCAGCAAGGTAGTCTTGGCGTGAACTTGCGCTTCGTAAGCCACATCAGCCTCATTGAGTGTGAAGGGTTTGATGTAATTGTCTTTAGAGGTTTCAGATTCCAGATGCACATGCATATCGAACAGGCCCGGAAGAACTGTTGCATTTCTGAGATCTATTAATACTGCGTATTCCGGTAGGTCTGTAAAACCGTCTTTAACCTCAACAATACGATCGTTTTCTACAATGATGGTTTTTTTGGAGACCACCTCTCCTTTTTTAACATCCACCAAATTTCCACAGTAAATAAAGGTTTGCTGGGCTGAAAGCGTTAGTGTCCATACTAACAGGACAAGGGATAGTAATGATTTCATAGGGTTTTATATTTTGATTAAAAATAGGAAATTTTATGAATGAAAGGACTTGAGAAGCAGATATAAAAATTGACATGCTTTCTCTTGATTATTTATAAAACACATCCTGCAAAATCTGTTGAAGCAGAATCTTTTCAAAAAAAAGAGGTTACCTGATGTAACCTCTTTTTTATTTATTGAAAAAACTTTATTCTGCCTAGGCAAAATCTTTGATGGTTTTGACGTGGTCTAGAGCTGCCTGCAAACTGCTGCGGTGTTTTTCAAGTACTGTTCTGGTAGAGGCAGGAAGATCCACTTCTTTTAAAATTTCATTATAATCTTCAAGAGCCTTCTTTTCACCTCTGATGGCTTCTTTCAGCACCGCTTCATCACTATTGCTCGAAAAAGTAGATTTAAGGTTCATCCAGACGCGATGCGCATCGCCTTTGATACTTGTCCCCTTATCCGGCTTTTCACCAAAAGATCTGATTTCTTCTTTAATCTCATGTCCGAAATCGTATCTGTCGGTAGCGCGTTCCTTAAAGAAATTTTTAAGGTCGCTGTTTTTTACGTTGTCTTTGGCAGCTATGTAACCAGCCTCAGCATCGTAATTTTTCTCTAATAGTTCGTTGAGTTTATTGGACACTTTTTCTGTATACTTCATCATTTATATTTTAATTAGTTTATCCATAATATAAAACTGAAATGCCTTATTTCTTCAAGGATTAACAACTTTTAACCCTGGGATTAATAGTATTTTAGCGGATGTTAAAACGCTGTACGTTCAAATTATAGAGGCATGAAGGCTCTGACAAAGTAGTTTTTTAAAGATTTTAGGACCTTCAGCCTGTATCTGATATAAAAATGCCAGGGTAATCTTTTTTCTAACTCATCAGTCTGTTTTAAATATGAAAATCAAATTTTATTTCACACCAACCTGCCTGTGCGTAACTTCTCAGACAGGCTTATCAAAAAAATAGACTAAGCCAGGCAAATTTTTGATAATCATTTGTATAAAGATGTGTTTACTTCGGAAAAAGCTTAGCGGTCTTAGCGTGAAAAAACAGATGCAAAAGGCTGATGATAACTCATTTGTATCCAGTAGCTGACTATTGTTTGATACTGAATACATACACTTGTTTTAATACATTTAAAAAAAAACCTCAATTCATGTATTGAACGCTGATGGTTGAATTCTTATCCAATTTGAATTTACATTTAGAAAAATTTGGACGACCTAAGGAGGTCATGTTGGAAGCCCCCACAGGCTCTTGAGGAAATCCGAAAAAATTGGTATCCATCTCGGTATTTCCATTTAAATCCTGAAAGACTGAAACAGCATACTCCCCTTGATCCAAATTCTCAAAAGTGAATTCGGCCTGGGAACCAAAGTCTTTAATTTGTGCTGTTCTCACTGCTTTTTCTTCATCACTGGGATATCCGTCCGCTTTGTCATGCAGAGACATATAGATGATTCCTTTACTTTTCTCAATATCTTCAATAACGACCTTAAGATTGAATTTTTGAGCCGATCCTGAAAAACTTGTCATTAGCGCTATCATACTAATTAAAACTATTCGCATGCTTATTTTTTATAATTGAAGATAAGCAATTCGAGCCTAAACTAAGATGATAAAACATAAAATTTCACGAGCTTCTTAAATAATCCTTACCGAATGATTTTATGGATGACTGAGAATCCAATACTTAAGGCTTATCTCAGCCTGAACTTCATTTAAGATTAGACAAATCATGTCGGATTACGGTATGGTATAAAAACTTTAAGCGATAACTTTTTAATTTAGAGCCAACCAATTAACCTATTCCCTATGAAAATTCTATTCTTAATTCTTCTCGTCTACTTCTCAAAACTTACCACACATTTATCAGCGCCCACTTAGCTAAGATCTGCGCCTTTAAAAAAGTTTCAAATAAATTATATCGATTAAACTATAGATTTAAAAACGTTTAAGTTTCTTATTTACAGTCCGCTATTGAAAACATACAGACTCATATAAGCGATAGACACTCTTACTATGTCTATAGTGTATCGGAGCACAAAGCCTCAAAATAATAAAAATTCAAAGCTCAATTCATACATGAATATTCTAGAAAAGATTATCAGGGTATTGATTTATGCCTTTTTGGTATTATCTATATACTTAATTATACACAACTTATTTGTTTACGGAGTACCTGCCGACTAATAAGCTATCGCTTCAAGCATATGAATAACAGTCTACTACTTCCTCTCAAACTAAACACTTAACCTCATGAAGATTTAATAAAACCAAAAGACAAGCTGCTATGAAAAAAATCAAATTATTAATCCTGTTGTCAATTCTGACTCACGGAACACTTTATTCACAATGGGAAACAAAGTATCATGTTAACGATTTTGGAGATCAAACCTGCAAAACTTATGAGACTTTTGTAGTCACCGGCACATTTACAAATTCAGCAAATACAAATCGGGATGCTGCTTTTGCGTTTATCAAAGATGGAAAAAGCTTAATTATAAAAGTTTATGAATACGGTTCTAATTTAGCTACATCCTTAGACCATAGCTTTGAAGAGGTCAAAATAAAACTCCCCGGAGGCAAAATTCTAAAGCTTGACAGTGTCCCATTTACTAAACAGGGCAGCTTATGCTTTAAAGATCAAAATTTCACTGAGGCCATATCGGCCTTGTCAAATTCAGGCCCATATACGATAGTGTTTGACAGAACCACCGACTATTCAACTAGCAGTTATAAGGTAAAGTTTGATTTATAAAAACAGTCTCAGCAGGTTTTTAAATATCCACTTAACCTGCTTCGGAATCGAACAGGATATGACTATCGTCCATAAACAGAGCTGACTTCATTATACAGACCCTAAGGCTAAGAACGAGTGTAAGCCAGGAAGCCAAGGTTTGAAACCATTTCTATTTGCTCCCTTTCAACTCCGATAGTTATCGGGAGAGCGAACTTTCTCTATATTTATGAAGTAATTTTATGCGCATTTCAGGATAGGTTCTCAAGTTCTGAATATATATACTTTAGTTTGATCTTTTTAATATGTTTTTCTAAAGCTGGGCCTTGACTTTTGGTTTCACATTTAAGGTTTAAGTACAATTCCCGGTCTTTCGCTTTAGAAGTGAATTTAGGAGAGTTCTTTACCTAAGCTTCCCACTCCTGTGTTTATCTTTTTGAAGGTGCATTTTTTAAAATGTAACACTTAGCTTTCCTCTGATATAAAATGGAATGCCTGGTGTAAAATGTATTTCTTCGGAAGAAATCGATTCATTGGATAAACGACTTTCAGTTGCGAACTGGGTTTCATTCCATTCGGTATTTAGCAGATTCTCTACAATGATTCCAAAAGACCAATTCTTCCGATTGTAATTAATATTCAAATCGGTAACAAAATAGCCCTCTGCCACAATAGAGTTGTCTTCATTAGCAGGCCTGTCACTGACAAAGCGATAAGTGAGCCCGCCGGAATAATTTCCTAAGCCATTGACGATAATCCCTCCAGAGGAAGTAAGGTCGGGTGCCAATGGAATAAAGTCTTGCCCGTCGGGTTGCTCCAGGCTTCTGGCATAGGTATAGTTGATATCGCTATATAAATATAACCAATCCCATGCCTGGTAGCGCGCCCCCAACTCTAAACCGAGTCGGTTGGTTTTCCCGCTTGGTTCAACGATTCCTGCATCCCCAACATACACGAATTCCTGCTCCAGAAACAAACTCCAGAGGCTTGCATTTAGGGCTAACTTATCTGTCGGTTTTATAATAGTCCCTAAGTCCACTCCATAAGCTGCAGGAAGTATGGACTTTCCCTTATTGGCGACTACAACTCTGGCATCATTAGAGTGAAATCCGATTCCCGATTTAAGAAAAAGCTTCCAGTTTCCATTTACCGAGTAGATTGTATTCAACTTCGGACTAAATGCAAATTTTGATTCACTTTGATTATCATAGGTTTCGCTTAGCTTGTTTAAATAATCGAATTTAAAATAATCCAGTCTGAGTGCCGGATTGAGGGTCCATTTCCCCTTTTTAAGTTGGGTGTTTAAAAAAGCATAGGCATTTACCTCGTCTACATCCCCTAATGAAATTTGATCTAGGGTCGTTTTTCGGTTTAATGTACTTGACAACTCTACATCGTCTACATCATCATAGCGAAACCCGATCCCGGAAGCATAGTCGAACTCGATGTCGTTTCCTAGATCAATATTCTTTTTTTCAAAAACACTTTCAGCACCAACTAGGACACGATTTTCCTTTTGTCGTATTTGGTCACCATTTACAGGATCTTCCAGAAAAAAAGTGAAGTTGGAATAGAGTTCAAAATTATATTGAGAGATAAAAGCCTTTGATTTTACTACACTATTGTCATCCATCCTTTTTTTGTGATTGAAAAGAAGGTTGGATCTGCTTGTTTTACCCCCTTCTGTATCGTCAATTGCTCCAAACCTTCCAATTAAACCCCGGTCAATGGCACGCTGCGGCACCTGCCCCGAGGCATCCCATTTGCTTTGGAAATGTGAGGTGGTAACTGTTAATTCCTGATTCCCCCTTAAATTGTAATGATACCTTCCCATCATATTTATACGGTTGAAATTTTGAGGAGAGTCAAATGGACCATCAGATAGAGAAAATTCGGAGGCTACATAAGCAGTATTAGTATCGGATTCCAGGAGCTTAAACATACCTACAAATCTTTTGGTATTGAACTGCCCTGCCTCCACGGAGATCAGATTTTTATTTAGGCTTTTTTTTAGTTGAAGGTCAATATAACCTGCAGTATTGAAATTTCCTTTATCCGAATAATAGGGGCCTTTCCCAAAATCGAGGTTTTTAATGGTTTCAGGGATAACAAAATGCAAATCTGCATAACCTTGTCCATGGGCGTGTGAAACCATATTTACAGGCATTCCCTCTACGCTTATAGCCACATCGGTTCCATGATCTACATCAAAACCACGCAGGAAGATCTGTTCTGCTTTTCCACCACCCGCATGCTGCCCAATGATCAAACCCGGCACCTTCCGGAGTATTTCCTGTGATGATTTCACGGGATTGATTTGTGTATCAACAGCTACCAATTGGCTGAGCGCATTTACTTCAGATACTAAAATTATTTGTTCCAGAGATATACTCAACTCTTGCATCTCTGTTACTATTTTTTTGTTCAAATTATCAGGAGTGATTATTAAAAGTTTGGTTTTATATCCCAGGCTTGAAAAATAGATGGAGTCTTCTGCTGATGTTTTAGGCAAAGAAAAGGAACCCGTGGCATCAGTTCGACAATATTTTCCCGTTACCTTATTAAAAACAGCTACATATTCCAAAGGCTCATCACTTGAATTGGTTACTGTGCCTTCCAGACTCTGGGCAAGAATAGCCGTTGTAAAAAGCATTAAAAATGCTGTAAAATAATAGTTCATAGTTAAAGATTTCATGGGTTAGCATTCCCCCTTTTTAAGAGAAGCTGATATATTTATTTTTGAGATTTGAACATATCCATGGATATCCAAGTTGGATGTAAGCTTAGAAAAATTTTAAAACTGACATAGGTGAGTCAAATCCATCTTGAATTCATCGGCTGCATACGTCAGCCTAAATAAAATGATATGTCTTAGGTGAAATTGCTCTGGGGAGGTGGGATTGTAATATCAGGCTCATGGCCTTTTGTGAAGAAAAAGTAATCACGCATTTTTTTGTCGTTGTAGACTAAGGCCCATGGCGAAAAATGGATAGTATGATAGAGAATATGTTTATCTATTTTATTTTCAAAAATTTGTTTTTCCTTACCATCTTTTGAAGAATCATAATTAAAAATCAAATTGAAGAGTGAAATTACACCGTGTGTGTGATCATCGATTTCTTCCTTGTGATGATCCTCGGCCTCTGCTAAAGGATTCAAAACTAAAAAATCATGATCCTCTGAATGATGGATTTTCTTTTCATTAGATTTTTCAGCATGGTGATCTTCAATAACAAATTGATGTGATAGTTTATGAAGAAGACTGTTGAATTCTGAACATAACGGAGAAAACAGGTATAATAGAGACATTACAACCAACAGGTTGCGAATAAAAAATGATGGTTTATAATGTGCTGTCCTCAAGTATTAGTTTGAATTAAATAAAATTTAGTACTTTAGAATATCTACGTAATAAAAGTCCAAGAGGTTTTGGAATGCTGAAAATGATAGTGATGTGTATGTGTTTTTCCGCTCAATAGTATTTATAATACGTTATATAGCTTGAGGGTATAGAGGACAGTTTTCGGAAGTTCTTTTGTCTTGCTTTGATTCAATTTTATGAGATGCTGATGAATTACATCTTAGACTTAGCTATTTCTTAATTTGTCTGAGGAAGTAATTAAATAGAATTGGGGAAAACCAAAGAGCCTCTCCTATCAATTGTATAGCTTCATTATAGAACGATTCTAACCTGTTTTATAAACAGGAGCACCAATATTGGACGCAAATGAAAGTTTTTAAAAGACAGTTTAGGGACGTTTAAAATGTAGAATTTTTCCTGTATGGACTCACTACACTATTTGCATAAACACAAGATTTAGTCTTGATCCCTTTATTCTCCCCCCTCAACCCCGATAGTTATCGTTAGAGCGAACTTTGGACCCTCTGATTAGTCCCGTAGTTACGGAATAACCAACTGAGCCAGTTTCCCCTTAGGTGCAAAATCCGGGTCTTTAAGCTTAATCCGTAAGCCTCTGCTTTTTTTGCCTCTTGATGGATTTTTCAACTGCTTCTGCTTCAGCTTGGGATGAACCCCTTTCAAAGACCGCAGTCAATACCCAAGGCCTGTATTTGGATGTGAACTTATTAAAAGGTGAAGAATTATGTTTGTTCAAACGCTTCCAGGGATCTTGAGATGACCCGCTGTAGTACTTGTCAAAACGTTTTTAATAAAGGATGTAGACGTAAAACATAATCAAAACAAAAAAGCCCGATACTTTCGTATCAGGCTTTGTTTGCTCCCCTTCAAAGACTCGAACTTTGGACCCTCTGATTAACAGTCAGATGCTCTAACCAACTGAGCTAAAGGGGAATTTATAGGTTGTAAAGAACTCTCGTGTTTTGCGGTTGCAAATATAAACCAATATTTAGTTTCACAAAATATTTTCTTGAAAAAATATTAATTTTTAATCGCCCGTCAGCCAGCGGTAAACATCATTCCCATTAGCAAACAGCACCAAGGCTATAAGTATAAAGAAACCAATCATTTGGGCATATTCCATCACTTTTTCGTTAGGCTTACGACCGGAAATCATCTCGTAAAGCAGGAACATCACATGCCCTCCGTCCAGGGCCGGAATAGGTAGAATATTCATAAAAGCAAGAATGATAGAAATAAAGGCGGTTGTTGTCCAGAAGGCTTTCCAGTCCCAGGCCTCAGGAAACAAACCTCCTATAGCGCCAAAGCCCCCAACCTGCGAGGCTCCTTTTTTGGTAAACACGTATTTGAACTGAGCCGCGTAATCGTGGAGCGTCCAGTAGGCAAAATCAAATCCTGCCCCTATGCTCTCTCCGAAACTGTAGTCTCTGGTCAAAATATCATCAGCCGAAATAGCTGAAGTGAACACGCCAATATTACCCTCTTCATTTGTTGTGATATCTACCTTGCCAAAACCTTCTCCGTTGAGCTCTTTATCAAGACCCGGGTTAGCTTCTGCCGTAGAATCATAAGTTAAAGAGATGGTCTCTCCCTGGCTAGCCTCTACCTTCTGTCTGAATTCGTGCCAGTAGTTCACCTTTTCACCATTGACCGAGGTGATTAAATCTCCTTGTTTTAATCCGGCTTTGGCGGCCGGGGAATCTGCCAGCACGCTGTCGATTATCGGTTGTTTCACCGGGGAAAAGGGCTGCAGAATTCCCGACTGAAACAATTGCTGACCGATATCTTCGGGCAGGGAAATCGTTTCTTTAGTTCCGGTAGGATGCTGTACTTCTACGGTATTGACATTTCTCAGTAAAAGGTATTTATTGATATCGATCTGGCTTTGTAAAGGTTCACCATCAACACTCAAAATTTTATCGCCGTCCATAAAACCATAATCCTTCATCACCTCAGCGGTCTCTAGACCGTCATCAAATACCTCTGGAGATAAATAATTCTCCCCATATACAAAAAGCACCATCATGTAAATCAGGAAACCAAGCACAACATTCACGGTCACCCCACCAAGCATAATGATAAGCCTCTGCCAGGCCGGTTTGCTTCTAAACTCCCAGGGCTCAGGAGGTTTGGACATCTGTTCCCGGTCCATACTCTCATCGATCATGCCCGAAATTTTGACATAGCCCCCAAGGGGCAACCAGCCAATACCGTAGACAGTATCTCCTATTTTCTTTTTGAAAAGTGAAAACTTAACATCAAAAAACAAGTAGAATTTTTCAACCCGGGTATTGAAAAGTTTGGCCGGTATGAAGTGACCAAGCTCGTGTAACACAATAAGTATAGACAAACTCAAAAGGAGCTGAAGAGCTTTTATAAAAAATGGATCCATTAATCTGTAATTTTCAATCGCAAAAGTAATCTTTTATCGGTGCATAAAAAATTTTTCATGAGCAACTGCCCAGACTTAACAAATAATTGTAACCCATGACACAACACCGCATCTGCATTCGGCTTATTTTTGCAGTATAACAATTCAAAATGCTCAGGTTTTTCGCTAAATATAAATTTTTCTTCGTCGTGATGCTCATCCTCTCGGCCATCATCATCACGCTTATCTACAGGCAGTTAAAACCCACGCCCCAGCTCCCCGTTTATCAACCCAGCATGGTTACAGCTGAACTCGTGGATACCACCGTTCAATACATTAGAAAATACCACAAAGTGGATGATTTTAAGCTGGTGAATCAGAATGGCGACACGATTACCCAAAAGGATTACGAGGATAAAATCTACGTGGCCGATTTCTTTTTTACCACCTGTCAGAGCATTTGCATAGACATGGCCAAAAGCATGCAGACCCTGCAAACCGAATTTAAAAATGACGAGGAGGTGAAGTTGCTGTCCCACTCGGTCACACCAAACATAGACGACGTTCCTCAGCTCAAATCCTATGCTTTGGAAAAAGGAGTCATCGACAGCAAATGGAACCTGGTCACGGGCGACAAACAGCAGATTTATAACCTGGCTCGTAAAGAGTACCTGGCTTCCAAATCTGAAGGTGACGGCGGTCCTTATGATCTCATCCATACCGAAAATTTTGTGCTGGTAGACAAGGAAAAACGCATCCGGGGCTTCTACGATGGTACCAATCCCCAGGAAATCGAAGACCTGATCAGGGATATTGACATCCTAAAGCTTGAGTACCTCCCGGAAGAATAATATTTTTCTATTTTGACCTGCCTATCCTAGATAAACAGGCAGGAATTGCCACTAAAAAATTAGTGGGTTGACGGCTTTGAGCTTTTAGGGCTTAGCATTAACTAAAAGTGAACACCTGTTGTCGAGAAAGATTCACTCCTAAACTGGAGATCTCTGACAGGACGTAAAAAAAATAAAAGTTCACACCTAAACTAGATATCGTAAGGCTTAAAGCTAATGTATGTAAATCTCCCAGCGTTCCTTGGAAGGCTGGATAAGAATAACTCTTAAAAGCACCTCATTTTTATTTAAAAGTAAAACTGTTCATTTTGGGGTATTTCAAATTACCCCTCCCCTCGGGGGAGGTTAGGAGTGGAAATAAAACAGCCTTTTAATCACCGCTTCCAAATCGATGAGCATGATACTAAACACGCCCAGGATAAGAATAAATTTGAGGAGGTTGTGCAGGAGGAGGTAGTGGATTTTTTGCCTGGAACTCCAGAGTTGAAACAGAAATATAAGGAGTAAAACAACACAGAGGAGAAAGTAATAATCCATATAGCCTGAGTCGAAATAAAGCACTAAAATAAGAGCTGGAATGATGGTGGAAATGACCAGAACTGAGATGAGTCGCTTGGTGAATTTGACGCTGTACTTAACAGGTATCGTTGAATAATCTAAAGTAAAATCGCCTTTGAGGTTTTCGAGATCTTTGACGAGCTCCCGTATAAGAATGATGAAGAATAAGAAAATGGCATGCACAAAAATAACCGCTTCAAAATTTCTGTAATAGACGAAAATGATGAAAAAAGGCAAGATGGCCACCAGGCCGGCCGTAAGGGTTCCCAGAAAAGGATAGCGCTTCAACTTATGAGAATACAGCCACAGCACAAAAATGTAAAAGGAAAAGAATAAGACGGCTTTAAAACTCACATAACTGGCAATGATGACGCTCAAGAAATTGAGCGTAAAATAGACACCCAGTTTGGTCTTTTGACTGACGTAATTATCCAGCAAAGTTTTTTGAGGCCTGTTGATCAGGTCTTTTTCAGAATCGTAGAAGTTATTGATAAGGTAGCCCGAAGCAATGGCCAGTGCTGTAGAAAGGATAATTAAAAAAAGATTGGGATCCAAAACCACTTGCCGCACGGGCAAAGGATGAGCCATAATAAAAATAGAAGCTAAATATTGCGCAATTACAATGACCAAAATATTGTAACCGCGTATCACGGAGAACAAACTCAAAAATTTGAGCCAAAGGCGTTTGTTCTCTCGGGACATGACTTAGTTTTTTTTTTAAAACGTGTAAACCACTTCCAATTTATGATCTTTCAAAGCTGCTTTGGCCTTTTCAAAATCCTGGGTAAAGCCTAAGATATAGCCTCCACCTCCAGAGCCACAAAGTTTGAGATAGTAATCGTTGGTTTCAATTCCTTTTCTCCACAGTTCGTGAAACTGCTTGGGAATCATAGGCTTAAAATTATCCAGAACCACGTTGGATAAATGCTTGATATTTCCAAAAAGCGTTTTGAAATCTCCTTCCAAAAAGTTCTCTACGCAGGCATCTGTATGTTTTACAAACTTGTCTTTGATGATATTCCTGAAGCCTTCCTGCTTCATATTATCCATAAAAATCTGAACCATCGGTGCTGTTTCACCTACTATGCCACTGTCCAGTAAAAAGACAGCTCCGTTACCGTTTTGAATTTGAGAAGGCAGGCCAGCCGGCTCTATATTATTTTTGGAATTGATAAGAATTGGTAAGCTTAAATAACTATTCAGTGGATCTAAACCGGAAGATTTACCGTGAAAGAAAGACTCCATTTTAGAAAAAATGGTTTTTAGCTTGAGAAGTTTATCCTTGGACAGATTCTCTAAAACCGTAATTCTATCGAAAGCATACTTATCGTAAATCGCCGCGACCAGGGCACCGCTACTTCCTACACCATAGCCTTGCGGAATACTGCTGTCGAAATACATGCCCTTGTCAAGATCTGCATTCAGAGAGTCCAGATCGAAACGCACCGGAGTACGCTTTTCTGTGTTGAGTTTGCCTAAATAAGAAGAAAATCGCTTTAATTCTGAATTGGATTTGACAGCCTTTTCATCGGGTTGTTCATCCACTTTCAAAGCTCCGTTGTAGAAATTGTAAGGAATAGATAAACCTTTGGAATCTTTGATGATACCGTATTCTCCAAACAATAAAATCTTTGAATAAAAAAGAGGTCCTTTCATAAGCCTTAATTTAGGATAAAATTAATCAACTATGCAAATATTACTGATTATTAGGAGATAAACCATCACTTTTAAGAAAAGATATCAGTCCACACATAAAACTTTGACGAAAATAAAGCATTTTGTTTGATTTTTATACGAGAATTTAAAACAAAAAATTAAAATTGAATCTGGTCATGAATCGCTTTTTTCCCCTGACAAAACTGAAGCAGATGTTCCTCGATAAAGACCCTCACTTTGGTTTCTGAAGCCTGTGGATATAAAATATGCACATTGGCTCCGGCATCCAGCGTAAAGCCGACCGGCACCTTTTCAGAGGCTCTGAACTTCCACAGCTTATGGATAACCTCCAACGTCTGGGGCTGCATCAGGATAAAGTAAGGCGAACTGGTCATCATCATGGCATGCAGGGACAAAGCTTCGGACTCCACTAGGGCAAAAAACGCTTCATAGTTTCCTGAAGCCAGGATGGGTTTCAGTTTGGTGATATTTTTATCAGCCTGCTGAAAGCGCTGTTCGGCAAAGGGGTGACCATGCATCAAATTATGGCCCACACTACTGCTCACTTGCTTTTGACCTTCATCAATCAGCAAAATAGAATCTCTGAAATTTCTGAAATTGTGATGAACCTCATCGGGATAATCGATGCCATAAAAGCCTGAACTGCCCTGGATGTCCTTATGTTTTCCCCAGACCACAAGCTTACCTCCGGTACTTCTGCAGGCGCTACCCGACCCCAGTCTTGCTAAAAAAGAGGCTTTCTGAGCTTGTAATTCAGCGGTCATAGCTGGCTTAACGGAAGCCTCCATAGCTACAAAGCACTTGGCCAGCGCGGCCATTCCGCTGGCAGATGAAGCTATACCGCTGCTGTGCGGAAAAGTATTCCGGGTATGGATTTCAAACTGAAAAGACTTCAAAAATGGAGTGTAAACTTCAATTCGCCTTAGAAAGGTTTCGATTTTAGATTTAAAAGAAGGCTTGGGTTCCTTGTCTAAGAACACTTCAAAATGAAACTGATCCACAGCTTCGATACGTTTTTTTAAAATGACCTCGGTGTACGTCTTGCACTGCTCTAAGGTGAAACTAATGGAGGTATTTTTGGGCAGCTGTTCCCCGTATTTTCCCCAGTATTTCACCAGGGCAATATTGCTTGGCGCTTCAGATGTATAGGTATTGAGGTCTGGTAAAAGCTGTGGCGTTTGGTATGTAAAATCGTTTGGATTCATTGTGCTCTTGATTTTCAACAAATATAAGGAAAGCCAAATGTTCTGCTATGGATTGTAGATATTGAAAAATATTAATAATTTGCTAGACAGAAAGAAGCTTATGAAACACGCTACCGTTTTAAAAATAATTATAGCCATAGTGATTTGCCTGGGATTTGGATTCGTGGGGTCTATGGCTACTCAAACCAGCGTTGACACCTGGTATACCACCCTGGAAAAACCGAGTTTCAATCCTCCCAGCTGGGTCTTCGGACCTGTCTGGACGCTGCTTTACATCCTGATGGGTGTGGCGGCTGGGATTGTATGGAGCAGGGGGTTTCATCATGTTTGGGTGAAAACCGCCCTGTATCACTTCGGGTTTCAACTGGTCTTTAATGCGTCCTGGTCTGTTGCTTTTTTCGGATATCAGTCGCCTTTGGCCGGACTTTTTATGATCTGCGCGCTTATCATTTTAGTCCTGATCACTTACAAATGGTTTAAAATTGTCAATAATCTGGCCGCTTACTTACTGATTCCTTATATCCTCTGGATCCTTTTTGCTGCGGTGCTCAACTTTGAAATCTGGAGGCTTAATTGAATTTTATATAGTTCCTAAAGCATAGAGCTGTTCCAGGTTTGGGGATTGACTACCCCCTGCTGGCTCCAGAGTGATTCCGAAACCTTCCGATTCTGGAATATTTTGCAATCTAAACAACTGCTCTTCAGGCGAATTGGCTTCCTCCAAAACCCCAATACTGTTTGGCGTTAACGGCTCGAAGGTGAGTGACCAGGCCTGGTAAACCATGCCTTCCGGCGCCTCCGGCAATCGGCTGATGTCTAATATCAATTCATTGGATTCATCGTCATAAAAAGCAGCAACAGCAGAATTGGGAGCGTTGATTTGATTTCCCGGAAGTATCAGCTTTCGCGTTCCAGGTCTGGACATTTTTTCCAGCAAGTCTTCCAGATTTTGCATTTTCTGACTTTTAACAAGCATTTCGGTTTCCTGCACTTCCTTTTGTGTTGAAACCATCTGGAGTTCTTCCTGCAGATCCTGATTCAGTTTCAACAGCCATAAAATCCCTCCCAGGAGTAAAATAGCTGCAGCCCAGCCAAAGTAAGAATAGTTGGACGTGATGATTTTAACTTTAGGTTTTGTCTGAGCTACCTTCTGATTTATGTTCTGAAGCACTTCTCTTTTGACTGACGGATTTACGCCCGCAGAAGTCGCTTTAGAAAGCTTCAGAAGTGAAGATTCTATGGCGCTGACTTCTGCCTGAAGCTCAGGGTCCTTGGCAACATCTTTGGCCACCTGGGCCTGATCCTTGTCTGAGAGCGTCCCGTACACATAAAGTTCGAGCACTCCGGATTCTATATAGTCTTTAGTCGTCATATTATTCTAATGTTTCTCTTAATGAATTCAAGCAGGTTCTGTTTCTGGATTTTACCGTTCCCAAAGGAATTTTTAAAGTTTCTGAGGCTTCTTTTTGTGTATATCCCTTAAAAAACAACAAATCGATTAATTTCGTACACATGGGTTTTAGTTGATCTACAAACTTTCTAATGCCATACCCATCACTTATGCTGTCCAGATCTTTATCATCTTTTATAAAAAATGAAAAATCATCAAAATCTGAATTTTTACGCTTGTTCTTATACGCTTTAGACCTCACTTTATCGATGGCTGCATTCCTAGAAATATTCAATAGCCAGGTGAAAAAACGGCCTTTATCGCTGGAATACGATTCAGATTTGTCCCAGACTTTTATAAACACATCCTGAAGCACTTCTTCGGACATTTCGATATCATTGACTATGGTATTGATAATTCCGAGAATGTTTTCAGAATACATATCATAAATCTGAGAAAAAGCAACTTCGTTTTTTTGCTTTAACTGTAAAATAAGTTCATCTGGCTGCATTGATAAATTTTTCCCTAAATCTACTTATTTTAATTCATTTCACAAATCTCACTTTAAAAAAAGGGAATTGCGATGTAAAATAAATCACAATTCCCAATCTATCAACAAAAACAAACTAAACCCATCTCGATAAAAATCTTATGCACAGTTATTTACGTAATTGTTTAGGATAGGGTTTATTTTTTTCTGAAATAAAATTCAGCATCAAACGACTAGTCCCAAAACAAACTATAAATGTATTTTCGCAGCCTATGACCAGGATAAGAGTAATTATACCCGCAATTAACGAAGAAGGCTCTATTGCCAGGGTTATCCGTGATATACCTTCATTTGTTTCTGAAGTTATTGTCGTGGACAATCAATCGACAGACCACACCGCCCAGGAAGCACAAAAAGCTGGAGCAACTTTGCTTTACGAACCTAAAATGGGCTACGGATATGCCTGTTTAAAGGGGCTTGCCTACCTCAGGGAATTGAAGGAACCCACGGAGATTGTCGTTTTTCTGGACGGGGATTACAGTGATTATCCCGAAGAAATGGACAAAATTGTAGCGCCCATTATTAAGGATGACATGGACTTAGTCATTGGAGCCAGGGTAAAATCTAAACGGGAACCAGGATCTATGACGGTTCCTCAGATTTTTGGAAATTGGCTGGCTACCACCTTGATGCGCTTATTTTTTAATTCTAAGTTTACAGATCTTGGACCATTTAGAGCCATTAAATATAAAAAGCTTTTAGCTTTGAACATGGAAGACAAAACCTATGGCTGGACCGTTGAAATGCAATTGAAAGCCCTAAGGCAAAAGTTGACCTATACAGAAGTTGATATAAAGTATAGAAACAGAATTGGAGAATCTAAAGTTTCAGGCACTGTCAAAGGGTCTGTCATGGCCGGAGTGAAAATATTGGGCTGGATTTTTAAATATACATTTAAATGATTTTTGAATACATCATCGTCGGGCTTTATACGCTAGCCCTTTTTCTGATTTTGGTGTACAGTTTGCTGCAATTACAGCTTGTACTTCATTACCAAAAAGCAAAAAAGAAATCGCCTCAAGTCCTGAAGGAACCCGCCGAATGGCCTAAAGTCACCGTTCAGCTTCCCTTATACAACGAACAGTATGTGGTGAAACGCCTGCTGAACAAAATCGCTCAGCTGGATTATCCAGCTTCGAAACTGGAAATTCAGGTTTTAGACGATTCTACAGATGCCTCTAGAGCCCATACAGAACAACTGACTCAGGCATTGATCCAGCAAGGGGTTAATGCCAAATACATGCATAGAACCAACCGGGAAAACTTCAAAGCCGGAGCGCTCAAAGAGGGCTTGAAAACTGCAGAAGGCGAGTTTATCGCTGTTTTTGATGCTGACTTTTTACCTCGGCGAGACTGGTTAAAGAAAACGATTCCCCACTTCAGCAAGCCTGACATCGGCGTGGTACAAACCCGCTGGGGACATGTCAATAGAAATTATAGCCTTCTTACCAAAATACAGGCTTTTGCCTTAGATTTTCACTTTTTGATTGAACAGGTGGGCCGCTCATTCGGTGGTCATTTCATCAATTTCAACGGGACCGCTGGTGTCTGGAGAAAAACCTGTATTAAAGATGCCGGAAATTGGCAGGGAGACACCCTGACGGAAGATCTGGACCTGAGTTATCGGGCCCAGCTCAAAGGCTGGAAATTCACCTACCTCAAAGAGGTGGTTACACCCGCAGAACTTCCTGTGGTTCTGAGTGCGGCAAGATCCCAGCAATTTCGCTGGAATAAAGGGGCAGCAGAAAATTTCAGAAAAAATTTTAGAACCGTTTACAAGAGCAAAGCCATAACTGCAACTTCTAAGCTTCATAGCTTTTTTCATCTGTTAAATTCAAGTATGTTTCTGCTGATTTTGTTAGTTGCTGTATTGAGTATTCCCATACTTTACATCAAATTTCAACAGGAATCCTGGGATTTAATTTTTTACATACTGGCGGCGATGGGTGTAAGCACCCTGCTTTTCATCTATGGCTACTGGATAAGTTACCGAGAAATTCATGGTGGTGGTTTTGTTTCCTTTTTAAAATTCACCGGATTATTTCTCGCTTTTTTCTCCATTGCCATGGGCTTATCGGTCCATAATAGCTGGGCCATTTTGGAAGGACATTTCAATAAAAAATCAGCCTTTATTCGGACTCCAAAATTTGATATTTCTTCAAGTACAGATACCTGGAAAGGGAAGACTTACATAAACAAAAAACTTTCGGTTCTCAATAGCATTGAAATTCTATTATTTGGTTACTTTATATATGGCCTTTACAGCGCTTATCTTACTCAGGATTTTGGACTGGTCATCTTCCATGCGATGCTTGTATTTGGTTTCGGATTTATCTCCTTTAAAACTTTATTTTCTAAAGCCTGATGAACCTTAAAGCCTGGCATTTTTGGATGAAATCAGCAAGTATACTCCTGCTGTGTTTTATTTATTACGTCATAGGTTATGAACTGGAGCGTTCTCAATTCTGGCTGCTTTTTTCATTGTACTCTGCGGCCTTTGGACTTTCCATTTACCTTTATAGAAGCGGAATTCGCCTGAAGTTTTTAATAGGCCTGAGCTTCTTATTCAAGCTTATCTTCTTGGTTTCCATTCCAGAATTATCCCAGGATTTTTATCGGTTTATCTGGGACGGCATGCTCAACAGCCTGGGCTTAAACCCGTATCTGCATTTACCTAGTGAAATCGTAAAGAGCGATGCTGTGAATGCTGAATCTTTATCGCCTATGCTTTATGAAAACATGGGAAGCCTCAGTGCAAACAATTATTCCACCTACCCCCCGATAGCGCAATTGATTTACAGCTTGACTTATGATCTGGCAGGTGCAAATCTGCTTTTAAACGTCATGTATCTAAGGCTTTTTCACCTGCTTGCAGAACTGGGACTGGTGTATTTCAGCCTAAAGATTTTGAAAAAAATCAACCTCCCTCAAAAGCAAATCCTCTTTTTTATTATGAATCCCCTGGTAATTTTAGAGTTGAGCTTTAGCCTTCATTTTGAAGGGGTTATGCTTTTGTTTCTCGCTCTGAGTTTATACTACCTGTACGCTTGCAAAATCTACATCTCTGCTTTGGGATTTGCAGCAGCTGTAGCTTCCAAACTGCTGCCACTGATGTTCTTGCCCCTCCTGTTTCCCTATCTCAACAAGAGATTGAAACTTTTAAACAGACCTCAACTCTTAACCTATCTTAAGTTTACAGGGGTTTCCCTTTTGAGTTTAATCTTAGCTTACAGCTTTCTCTGGGACTCAGACCTGCTTTTCAAAAACTCCAGAACCCTGGCACTTTACTTTACTTCTTTTGAATTTAATGCTAGTTTTTATTACCTCTTACGATGGATCGGTTTTCAGTGGAGTGGCTATAATATGATAGGACTGTTTGGTAAAATCTTACCTGTAATCACGCTGGCGCTCATTCTCTTTCTTAGTCTGAGACATAAAAAAATCAATTTTAAAACCCTTGTATACTCGATGCTTTTTATAGCCACAGCTTATTATTTACTGTCTACCACAGTGCACCCCTGGTATATCACCTTACCCTTGTTTTTGAGTATGTTTACCCCATTTAAATATATGCTGTTGTGGAGTTGGCTTGTGTTTCTAAGCTATTCAGCTTATAAAATTGAAGGCGTTGAGGAGAACCATTGGCTGATAGGTTTGCAATATGCAGCAGTGGTTGCACTCATGCTATATGAAGGACTTAAAAACAGAAGCTTATTTAGTAGAATTAGATTTCTTGCTTAAAATAAAGTAAACACCAAGGCATATGCCTAAGACCAGGACAAGCCATAATTGATCGTTTATAGGGACGTCTTCAACATTTGGGTCACCTCCGGGAGGTCCGGGTACTTGAGCTAAAACCGAAGCAACATTTAAAATAAGTATTAAAAAAAGAAAAATAGTTTTTTTCACTGCCATAAAAGACTCTCAATCGAGTTTAACTTGTTTGTAAAATTAAGGATTAAAAGGGATTAGTCTTTATTTCTATACATAATTGTACAAACTAAATCGGTACAAAAATATGAAAAAAAATTAATTTCAATTAAATCAATGGTATTTAAGTATTTAGACCTTGTTTTTCAATACTTAAAGTGCAGTTCTTAAGACATAAGATTCTTGAAATTTACCTTAAAATCGGTTCAAACTTTAAAAGCCAAATCCTGATTCTCTTTTTTTTAGAACACCTTATCATGATTAAAAGGCTAATCTACTTAAAAACAATTACCTAATCGTGTATGTTTATCATACCCCCTTTCACTTGATTTTTTATAAAAATAGCAATAATTATATTTTAATAGCAATATTTATGATTTTTTTGCGTGTAATTATTGCAGATAAGCCCAGAGTTTACTAAAAACTCATTATAAACCAGGTTAACTCAAGTCTTCATCTCAAAAGGCCTGAGCTCATTTGGTTGACTATACCAGGCATGTTTATGCCTAATTTCCTTTTATACTGTACCATAAGGCAGGCAGCAATTTTCGGGCATCACCGGTATCCTTTGGCACTTCCGTAATTTTTAACCGGTTATTTCTCTCCTCCAGATGATATGAAAACGCAAATTTTTTGGCATCCGGATCCAGACTGATCAATCCAAAACGAAGATCGTTTAAATAGAGTTCTCCTTGTTGTTGTGAAATGGTATACCAGCCGTTAGTGATATCTATCAGTCTCTTTAGGTTAGTGTATGTCCTTAAATGATCGATTTTGTCATGCTGTTTGGGGTAAATTCTAAAATCGATAGGTTGGGTATCCAAAATAGAATATTCACCGATGAGAAAAGCATCCTCTGTTTTTACATTGGCAGACCACAAGATAGTGTTGAAAGGCGAGGGTTTGGTTTCTATTTCAGAATAAGCAATGCCTTGCTGCTGCAAGGCCTCTTCAAATTTTTTGAAAGTAACGCCTTTCATGACCAATGCGAACACGAGGTAACTCGAGCTCAAAATTAGTCCCAGCCTGTTCAGTTTTTGGCGATTTACAGAAGTTCTTGAATATCTTGAGGCTGTAATAAGACAAACCAAAAAAGGCAGCGTATATAGGGGGTCAATGACAAAAACAGACTTGAAGGCAATTCTCAAATCCAAAGGCCATAGCAACTGAGTCCCCCAGGTAGTAAAGCAATCCAAAAGGGGGTGCGTGAATAAGCTCCAGAACATTAACCTGGACCAGTCTTTCCAGGTAGCCTGCTGATGAATTCTGGAAATAAGAAAACCAAAAAGGGGGGCAGCCAAAAGGGAAAAGACCAGGGAATGTGTAAATCCTCTATGAATCTCTAAAGCTGTCACTGTACTGTAAAAATTCCCTACAATCACGTCTAAATCCGGAATTGTCCCTGCTACAGCACCATAAATCATGGCTTTATTACCCGCTTTTCGTCCCAAGACGACTTCACCTACTGCCGCACCCAGAACAATCTGCGATAGAGAATCCATTAGGCAATTACAAATTGAATCGTTTCCTTATGCAGCTGTTTTAATAAAACCGTTTTGTCTTTTTCAATGCGTTTAATCGCTTCATCGTCATAATGTCTGATGGTAAACAAAGACACTCCTTTTTGATGATCGACTTTGAATTTTGCCTTTAGAATTTCGATGAGTTTATCGACATTCTTGAATTTATTATCCACACATACGGAAAAACTAATCGCCGAATTCTGAATTAAATCCACTTTGATCTGATGTTTGTGAAAAAGGGCAAAAACTTCACTGATATTTTCCTCTACAAAGAATGAAAAGTCTAAAGTGGATAAGGATAAAAACACCAGGTCTTTTTTAACGATATAACAGGGTAAAAGCGGATTCAGGAGTTTCCCCTTCCCTACTTTCGTGCCCTGGTCTTTCGGATTGTAAAAGGACTTGACAAACAAAGGAATCTCTTTTTGCTGTAAAGGCTGCAAAGTTTTGGGGTGAATCACAGAAGCCCCATAGAAAGCCAGTTCGATAGCTTCTTCGTAGGAGATTTGTTCCAAGAGGCTGGTGTTTTCAAAGACGTTTGGATCCCCATTGAGTACCCCCGGCACATCTTTCCAGATGGTTACATTTTCTGCATTGAGGCAATAGGCGAAAATGCCCGCCGTATAATCGGAGCCTTCACGACCCAGGGTCGTTGTGAAATTATTGGAATCTGAACCGATAAAGCCCTGCGTAATACTCAGTTCCTCTTCATTGATATGATTCACTATTTTTTGTTGCGTGTTTTCCCAGTTCACCTCAGCATCTCTGTAAGTGCTGTCGGTATCCACCAGGTTTCTGCAGTCATGCCACACATTTTCAATACTCACAGACTTGAGGTAATAACTTACGATACTCGTACTGATGAGTTCCCCAAAACCAACCACCTGATCGTAGACAAAATCGTAGTTTGGAGATTTGTTTCTATCGAAAAAGATAGATAGCTCATCAAAGAAATAATTGGTTTTGGTATATGCCGGGTGGGCTGTACTATCGAACAATTCGCTTAAAATAGCATAGTGATCCTGCTTTAAAGCTGAAATAGCTCCGGAAAGTTCTTTGCTTTTATCAAAATAAAGCGAGATGATATGCTCTAGCTTATTGGTGGTTTTTCCCATGGCAGAAATGACAACTACCTTTTGTTTTGGGTTAGTCGTTTCAAGAACCTTGGCAACGTTTCTGACTCCTTTAGCATCTTTTACAGAGGCTCCTCCAAATTTATATACCTGCATCTTTACTTATGAATTGAAATGATTGATCTGATCTTCACCCAGTTGTACGGTTCGCCATTCTTTAAACACAGTGGCTCCGTATTTTTCGTAAAAATCTATGGCATTGGTATTCCAGTCTAAAACGACCCACTCTACCCGTTTTATCTTTCGCGTTTTGGCATACATAATGACAGATTCGAACAGGGCTTTACCCAAAGATTTACCTCGCATAGACTTGGTAACGATAAGGTCTTCCAGGTGAACCGTTTCTCCTTTCCAGGTAGAAAATCTGGAGTAAAACAAAGCCATTCCCTTAACTTTTGAATCGACTTCGGCTACAAAACACTTATAGATAGCTTCTTCTCCAAACCCATAGGTATACAAATCTTCCAAAGTCACCTGAACAGCATCGGGCTCGTTTTCGTAAACAGCCAGCTCCTGGATGAGCTCCAGCATCTCTTCCAGGTCTTCGGGAACAGCAAATCTGATTTTAAAATCCATGACACCAAAATTTGCAGTAAAAATAGTCAAGTAGAATTAAATTCGCGGAATTTGGCAACCACATTATGAAATTTTCTATTTTTGCGATAACTACAACGTTTTCGCTATGAAAGAACACAATCAAACTCTTGGTGAGTTTATTATTGAAAATCAAAAATCCTTTAAATATACTTCAGGCGAACTCTCCAGGCTGATCAACTCCATCCGCCTGGCTGCAAAGGTGGTCAATCACGAAGTCAACAAAGCGGGACTGGTGGATATCGTTGGAGATTATGGCGGAAAAAACATTCAGGGGGAAGACCAGAAAAAACTGGATGTCTATGCCAACGAAACCTTTATACGAACCCTCATCAACAGAGAAATTGTGTGCGGAATAGCTTCCGAAGAAAATGATAACTTTATCACGATCCAGGGAAACAATAAAGATCACAAAAACAAGTATGTGGTCTTGATGGATCCTCTGGATGGAAGCTCCAATATTGACGTGAATGTTTCTGTAGGAACCATTTTTTCGATTTACAGACGCGTCACTCCCGTAGGGAAACCTGTAGAAATGGAAGATTTTCTTCAGCCCGGGAATCAGCAGGTCGCTGCCGGATATATCATCTACGGGACTTCTACCATGCTGGTTTACACCACAGGCCATGGCGTTAACGGCTTCACGCTTAACCCGGCCATAGGCACTTACTATTTATCGCATCCGGACATGAGCTTTCCGGAGGATGGAAAGATCTATTCCATCAACGAGGGGAACTACATTCATTTTCCGCAGGGCGTGAAAGATTACATCAAATATTGTCAGGCCCAGCGTGACAAAGACCCATATACATCGCGCTATATCGGCTCTTTGGTTTCAGACTTTCATAGAAACATGATTAAAGGCGGGATTTACATGTACCCAAAAAGTTCAAGTGCCGAAAATGGGAAACTCAGATTGCTTTACGAATGCAATCCGCTTGCCTTTATCGCAGAGCAGGCCAATGGCAAAGCCTCGGACGGGTTTCAGAGGATTTTGGACATTCAACCCACCGAACTTCACGAGCGTGTTCCATTTTTCTGTGGTAGTAAACGCATGGTAGAAAAAGCGGAATCCTTCATGAAAGCAGCTCATCCTGAAAAGAAAAACCAATCTGACTTTAGTTATGATCAGACTCTATAAAGAGTTGATAGAACTCAAACGAAAATTTGTTTTCAAACAACAGCTTAGACTTTTCTAAAATCGTCTTAGCCTTGTGTTCAGAAAAGCCAAGACCAACGGCGTATTTTTTGATCAAAAACTCTTCGGCCTTGTCCATCTCGTTATCCACGTAAACGATCCGCAATAAATCAAATAAATATTCTAAGCGCTGCGTTTTTAAATTGATCGCATGCACAGGGAATGAGGCTGGATTTTCCAGGATTCTGTCGTAAGCTTCTTCAGAAACATCAAATTTTCTGGAAAAGCGCTTTAGTAGTTTTTCTTCATCAGGTTTTATGTCACCGTCAATAGCCGCCAGATTCACAAGATTGGCAAAGTGATTTAGCCTGGTGGAATTCCTTATATTTTCGAAAAAATCTTCTCTTGACATTTTATTGGGTTTTAATTGGTAAATATAATTTAATTTCGCCTGGAATTTCTATTGAAAATCATTTTTGTAATTTGCAATTATGAAGAAAAAAATAATTGGTCGGCTGGACAAGGCTGATTTTCCCGAATTGAATTTAAAAGATATTTCTATCAAGATAGACACAGGTGCCTATACCTCTTCCATTCATTGTGAAAACATTGAAGAAAAAGCGGACGGCCTGCATTGTACGTTTTTAGATAAGGAGCATCCGGAGTATAATCATAAGCCTTTTGTTTTCAAAGATTATAATAAAATACGAGTAAAAAGCAGCAATGGTATTGCCCAAAGCCGCTATGAAATAAAATCAACAATCAAAATCTTTGAAAAAGTTTATAAAATTTCACTTTCTTTGAGCAATAGAAAAGAAATGAAGCACCCTGTATTAGTGGGTCGTAAATTCTTAAATAAAAAATTTATAGTAGACCCTGATTTAAAAAATTTATCGCATAACATCCAGCATCATGAACATTAAAATCTTATCTAGAAATCCAAATCTCTATTCAACTAAACGTCTTGTTGAAGCTGCAAAGAAAAGAAAGCACGACGTCCAGGTCATAGACCCGCTGAAGTGCGATTTGGTCATAGAAAAGCGAAATCCCAATATTTATTACAAAGGCGAGTACATCCTCGATACAGACGCCATTATTCCAAGAATCGGGGCCTCGGTAACCTTTTACGGGACGGCTGTAGTGAGACAGTTTGAAATGATGGGGGCTTTCAGCACCATAGATTCTGAAGCTCTGGTAAGGAGTCGAGATAAATTGAGAAGTCTTCAGGTGCTTTCCAGAGCAAAAATCGGCTTACCAAAAACCGTGTTTACCAATTATTCCCGAGATGTGAATGGAGTGATCCAGCAGGTTGGAGGAACCCCGCTTGTGATCAAGCTATTGGAAGGAACTCAGGGACTCGGCGTCGTTTTGGCAGAAACCAAAAACGCTGCTAAATCCGTAATTGAAGCCTTTAACGGTTTGCAGGCCAGAGTTATCGTTCAGGAATTCATCAAAGAAGCCAAAGGAGCAGACATTCGCGTATTTGTAGTGGATGGTCATGTGGTAGGCGCCATGAAAAGACAGGGAAAGGAAGGAGAGTTTCGTTCCAACCTGCACCAGGGCGGATCGGCAGAAGTGATTGAACT
This sequence comes from Psychroflexus aurantiacus, assembly GCF_010820555.1. Classification (GTDB taxonomy): domain Bacteria; phylum Bacteroidota; class Bacteroidia; order Flavobacteriales; family Flavobacteriaceae; genus Psychroflexus; species Psychroflexus aurantiacus. Next base: position 28,083 of record NZ_JAAIKD010000001.1, read on the forward strand.
CACCGATGAAGAAGAAATTGCAGCAATTAAAGCAGCCAAGGCCATGCGTCTGGGTGTAGCGGGAGTCGATCTTCTTCAGAGTGCCAGAGGACCTTTAATTCTTGAAGTGAATTCTTCGCCTGGCTTAGAAGGTATCGAAAAAGCAACCGGAAAAGACATTGCAAGAACAATCATACAGTATATTGAAAAGAATGTGTAATGCCTCACATCGATTCTAAAAATGTCCTGCACATCCTGGAAAGAAAAGTTTTTCCAGGAGAAAAAGCCAGGATAAACTTTAATACAGCTAAGCTTTACACAACCACTGTTGTCGAAGTCCCTATCATCATAGAACGCGCTAAAAAGCCCGGACCCGTGCTTTTGATAACCGCGGGCATACATGGAGATGAAATCAACGGGGTAGAAGCGGTCAGGCAGTTTATTTCAAAAGGCATCAACAAACCCAGCAGAGGAACGGTGATATGTGTACCTGTTCTCAATGTTTTTGGCTTTCTGAATATGACCCGGGAATTTCCTGATGGCAGGGATCTGAACCGCATGTTTCCCGGATCCAAAAAAGGCGCTTTGGCCAGCCGGTTCGCCTACCAGTTCGCTTCTGAAATACTTCCCGTTGCCGATTATTGTTTCGATTTTCATACCGGAGGCGCAAGTCGATTCAATGCCGCGCAAATCCGAATAGACAAAACGGATGAACGGGGTGAAGAACTGGCAAGAATTTTTAATGCTCCCTTCACGGTTTACTCGTCAACCATAAAAAACTCCTACAGAATGACCTGTGTGAAACAGGGTAAAACCGTACTCTTGTTTGAAGGGGGGAAATCCAAAGACAACAATAAAGAAATTTCAAAACACGGTGTAGACGGACTCAAGCGCATCATGAAGCATTTTGATATGCTGAAATCCAATTTCGATATTGAAAATCCACCGGAAGACACAAAATTCATTTCATCCACCTACTGGATGCGGGCAAAATACAGCGGTCTCCTGCACATCAAAATACCCATTGGTAAATTTGTAGAGAAAGGGGAATTTATAGCTACTATCACAGATCCATACGGCAGTTTTAGACATAAGGTAAAGGCCACCAATAACGGCTATGTCATCAATGCCAACCAATCCCCGATTGTTTACCAGGGCGATGCCATTTTTCATGTCTCTAAGGAAAATTCTCATGACCAAGAATGAACTCAGAAAAAAATACAAGGCCTTAAGGGAGGATTTATCCACTTTGGAAATAGAAGAACTCAGCCTTAAAATCGCCAACCAAAGCCTGGAGCTGGAGGTTTGGGAATTTGAGTTTTATCATATTTTCCTGAGCATCACCAAACATAAGGAAGTCAATACAGAATATATTTTACAAATCATTTTTGGTAAAGATGGAAATGCCGTTGTCCCGAAAGTAAAAGATTCGGAACTCAAACATTTTTTACTAACAGACAGCACCCGGTTAAAACCCAGTACATGGGGGATTCCTGAGCCTGAAAAGGGCATTGAGATAGATGCTAAACAACTGGACGTCGTACTTATGCCCCTGCTCGCTTATGACAGGATCGGAAACAGAATAGGCTATGGGAAAGGATTCTATGATAAATTTCTTTCTGAGTGCCGTCCTGACACTTTAAAAGTTGGCTTGTCTTTTTTTGAACCCGAAGAACGACCTATTGAGGTTTCGAAACACGACATCCGGTTAGATTATTGCATCACTCCTACGCGCGTTCACAGATTCAACTAGTCTCTCAGTCTTTACATCCACACTGACCTGAGCCACAGGACGAGCTCCCGCTTCTGGATTTGAAAAAAAATTTTTTTATCAAATAGCCTGAAGCGATTAGAAAAATAAAAAGGACTAATAGTTCTTGTAACATCATCTTATTTTAAAATTTGAAACGAAATTAGCGCCACCACATAAGCAAATCCGGACATGCCAAATAATTGAATTAAAGGCCACTTCCAGGTGCCGGTTTCCTTTCTCACAATGGCTAAAGTACTCATGCACTGCATCGCAAAGGCATAAAATAACAACAGACTCACACCACTGGCAAAGGTGAACAGCGGACCTCCCAAAATAGGATTGACCTCACCAGCCATTCTGCTTTTTATGGTTTGCTCATCATCACTCCCTACACTGTAGATGGTGGCCAGGGTTCCTACAAACACCTCTCGCGCAGCAAAAGAAGTCAGGATGGCAATCCCTATTTTCCAGTCGTAGCCCAGGGGTGTAAAAGCCGGCTCAATGGCTCGGCCAGCATAACCTATAAAGGAATGCTTGAGTTTATAAGAAGAGATTTTCGCTTCGAGTTCGTCTTCGGTCATTGTTGATAAATCTACAGAAGATTTCACCACCTCTTCAGCATTGCGGAATTCTTCTGTAGGTCCGTAACTGGCAAGAACCCAAAGTATAATCGAAATCGCTAAAATAATCTTACCGGCACCAAAGACAAAAGATTTTGTTTTTTCGATAACGGTATACACGACATTTTTGAAAATCGGTAATTTGTAATCTGGCATTTCGACCACGAAATATGTTTTAAAATCAACTTCCAGCAGCTTACTGGCCAACCACCCGAAAGCAACCGCCGTGCCAAAACCCAGCAGATACAACAACATCAGGGTGATGCCCTGGTAGTTGAAAAGTCCCAGCCAGCGCTCGTCCGGAATGACCAGACTTATAATGATCAAATACACAGGAAGCCTGGCTGAGCAGGTGGTAAAAGGAACCACCAAAATAGTGACCAGGCGTTCTTTCCAGCTTTCAATATTCCGGGCAGCCATAACAGCCGGTATGGCACAGGCCGTACCAGAAACCAGAGGCACAACGCTTTTACCACTCATGCCAAATTTTCGCATAATTCTGTCCATAAGGAAAACGACCCGGCTCATATACCCGGTTTCTTCCAGAATAGAAATGAACAGAAACAAAAATGCAATCTGAGGAACAAAAATCACGATTCCACCTACACCAGGAATAATACCTTCTGAAATCAAATCGGAAAGCATTCCCGGAGGAAAGTATTGTTTTACAAACTCACTTAAATACAGGAAACTCTCATCGATAAAATCCATGGGGTAGGTCGACCAGTCGTAAATGGTCTGAAAAATCAAAAAGAGAATCGCCAGAAAAATGACATAGCCCCAGACCTTATGAATCAAAAGCCTGTCTATTTTAGCCCTGAGTCCGGTCGCCAAGGCCAGGTCTTTGGTCAGGGTTTCCTTTAAGGTTGCATTGATAAATTGATAGCGCTTGATGGTTTCCTTTTGCTGCAGGCGCTTTATTTCTGAATCCGATTTGGGTTTAAATTCACTGGTCGCAGGTATTCTGTTTCTGTTGGTTTTACCAAAATTGACATCCTGGGTAATCACTAACCAAAGCTTATACAGGTCCTGATTAGGATAGGCTTTTTGAAGAGACTCAAAATAAGCCTTGTCGATGACTGAAGCTTCCAAACAGGGCTCCAGTGAAATTTTTTGATAATCTATAATAGACTGTTTTAACTCGTCAAAGCCTTTATTTTTTCGGGCACTTATCAGATTCACTTTGGTATGCAGGCGTTCCTCCAGTAAGTCAATATCGAGTTGGATTCCTTTTCTATCCATCCGATCGGCCATATTGATGGCTAAAATGGTAGGCAAACCCAAATCTTTAATTTGCGTAAATAATAAAAGGTTTCGTTTTAAATTTTCGATATCGCTCACAACCACAACCACGTCCGGATAGTCTTTGTCTTTTTTGTTCAGAAGCAATTCGATAACCACATTCTCATCGATAGAAGTCGCATTAAGACTATAAGTGCCTGGCAAATCTAAAATATGGGCCTTAAGATTTCTCGAAAGCTTAATAATGGCCTCTTTTTTCTCAACCGTGATTCCGGGATAATTCCCCACCTGCTGATTTAGTCCGGTGAGGTTATTGAAAACGGAGGTTTTACCGGTATTGGGGTTGCCTATTAAAGCGACATTTATTTGTTTACTCATCGTCAATAAGTTCTACCTGGATGAGTCTTGCCGTTTCCATTCTGATGGACAGAAAGGTTTCGTTTATGTTAAGATAAAGCGGGTCTTTAAAGGGTGCTATTTGAATTAATTCCACCTGATTTCCTGGCAAACAGCCCATTTCTAAAAGCTTCAGAGGTATCTCCCGAGAATTCATCTCCCCGATGATAGCCTTCTGCCCTTTCTTTAAATTAGCAATAGTCGTCATCTATTTAGATTAATTTTAAACAAAAGTAAGAAGCTTTCACGAAAAAGGAGAGGATTTAAGTGTAAATAAACGCATAAGGATGCTCTAACAAAAATGAACCCGTATTTTCACAAAGTTATTGTAAAGCCTTTAGGAAAAAATTACCTTTGCTAACTTATTAAACGTATTGAAAATGCTAACAAAAAAAGTTGTTGAGCTTCTAGAAGCCGATCATATACTACAGGACTATAAAGTAAACGGATGGGTGAGAGCCTTTCGAAGCAATCGTTTCATCGCTTTAAACGATGGATCCTGCTTAGATAACCTGCAATGTGTTGTAGATTTTGAAAACACCGATGAGGCTATCCTAAAAAGTATTTCAACAGGTGCGGCCATCTCCGTGGTAGGGACTTTAAAAGAAAGTGAAGGGAAAGGACAGCGGGTAGAGCTTGAAGTCAAGTCTATTGAAATTTTGGGACCTGCGGATCCGGAAGACGTAAAAAAAACCATACTTCAGCCCAAAAAACACTCGCTGGAGAAACTGCGGGAGCAGGCGCATTTACGAGTAAGAACCAACACCTTTGGGGCTGTGATGCGCGTCCGGTCTAAACTCGCTTTTGCTGTACACCAGTATTTTAATGAGCACGGATTTTATTATATCAATACCCCTATCATAACCGGCAGTGATGCGGAAGGTGCCGGCGAGATGTTTAAGGTCACCAATCTGGACCTCAAAAACGTTCCTAAAACAGAGTCTGGTGAGATCGATTATTCCAAAGATTTCTTCGGTAAGGAAACCAACCTTACGGTCAGCGGTCAGCTGGAAGCAGAAACCTATGCGCTTGGCCTGGGAAAGGTGTATACCTTTGGACCTACCTTCAGAGCCGAAAACTCTAACACTTCCAGGCACCTGGCAGAATTTTGGATGATAGAACCCGAGATGGCCTTTTGCGATCTGGAAGGCAATATAGACCTGGCTGAAGACTTCATTCAGTACGTCTTAAAATATATCACTGAGCATTGCAAGGCAGACCTGGAATTTTTGGAAAACAGACTTTTACAGGATGAAAAGTCAAAGCCGGAAAAAGACAGAGCCCCAATGCCCCTTAGAGAAAAAATTGATTTTGTTCTCAAAAACAACTTCAAAAGAGTATCCTACACAGAGGCCATTGAAATCCTTAAAAATTGCAAACCCAACAAGAAAAAGAAATTCAACTACATCATTGAAGACTGGGGAGCTGACCTGCAGAGCGAGCATGAACGCTATTTGGTTGAAAAGCATTTTGGCTGCCCGGTGGTTTTATATGATTATCCGGCGGACATCAAGGCCTTTTACATGCGTTTGAATGACGATGGCAAGACCGTAAGAGCGATGGATGTCCTTTTCCCTGGCATTGGAGAAATCGTGGGGGGATCGCAAAGAGAGGAACGCTACGATGTGCTGCTTTCCAAAATGAAAGAAATAGGCGTTGATGAAAAAGAATTGTGGTGGTATTTAGAAACGAGGAAGCTTGGAACCTGCAAGCATTCAGGATTTGGTCTTGGTTTTGAGCGTCTGGTGCTTTTCGCTACAGGAATGTCCAACATTAGAGACGTGATTCCTTATCCCAGAACTCCTCAAAATGCAGAATTCTAAATCTAAACTCTGCATTGAATCCCATAAAGTAACTGATCTTGAAGAAAAGATAAGACTTCAGGAGTACGGCGTAGGTATTTTTGAATCGATTTCAACCAAAAGCGCTTTAAAAAAGTCTATCAAAAAAGGACTTATCACCAGAGATGGGGAATTTGCCCGGACTTCTGACTGGATTGAAACGGGTCAGGTTTTAAAACTTTTTGCTGAAGAGCTTCAAGAGGAAAAAAAGATCTTCAGGTTAAAACTCGAAGTGCTTTATGAAGATGAGAGTTTGGCGGTAATCCACAAACCTGGAGGCTATCCAACCAACGGCAACTATTTTAAAACCATAGAAAACGCCTTGCCGTTTAACTTAAAGAGGACTTCAGAAAAAGATGAACTCCCCTATCCGCAACCTGTTCACAGGCTGGATAATCCTACTTCTGGCGTGCTTCTTATTTCTAAAACGGTCTCAGCCAAAACCTTTCTTTCCGTCTTATTCGAGCGACATGGCATTCAGAAAAGCTATGTCGCTATAGTTGGTGGACACATGAAACCCAGGGAAGGCGAAATAAGATCAGACCTGGACGGAAAAAACAGCCTGACCAGGTATCAGGTGGAAAAGACATTTAGAAAGAACGGTGAAGACTATAGTTTAGTCCACTTAAATCCCAGCACGGGCCGCACACACCAACTCAGGATTCATCTTTCCTCCCTGGGTCATCCCATCCTTGGAGATAAAATTTACGGTCCTGAAAATCAAAAAGGAAGGCTGTTGCTTCATGCAAGTTCGCTGAGGTTTCAGCATCCTAAAACTCAGAAAAGCCTGACTATTGAAACTGAGTTACCCCATAAATTCGTTAAATTTATAAATGAAATGAAGTAAAATTTTAGATTTGAGTTATATTACATAAGTCATCTGAAATAGAAATTCGCCTAAACAATTGAATCCGTATTATGCTTAAACAAAAGCTCAATTTAAAGTTATCCCAGAAGCTATCTCCTCAACAAATTCAGTTGATGAAGTTGATACAGCTTCCTACCTTGGCTTTTGAGCAAAGAGTAAAGCAGGAGTATGAAGAAAATCCTGCTTTGGATGCGGGGAAAGAAAAAGATGAATACGAGGATGAATTCAAAAATGAGACCGATGATGATCACGATATCATCGAAACCGACTTTGATGTGGATGATTATCTAAGTGACGATGAAGTTCCAAGCTATAAATTAAAAGCCAACAACTATAGCGCAGATGATGAAGATAAGCAGGTGCCATATGCATCCGGTACTTCGTTTTCTCAGTACTTAAAAACACAGTTACAAACCTTTACCTTCAAAGGAGATCAGGAAGACATTGCCTTTTTTCTGGTAGGCAGCGTGGATGACAGCGGTTACATACGCCGGTCTCTTATCGACATTGTTGATGATTTAGCATTCACACAAAACATTTATACCGATGAGGCATCGGTTGAAAAGGCCTTAAAAATAGTTCAGTCTTTGGATCCTGCAGGGGTAGGCGCCAGAGATTTGAGAGAATGTTTGCTGATTCAGCTCCAGAGGAAAGACAAGACTGAAAGTGTGAGTCTGGCCTACAGGCTTATAGATGAAGCCTTCGATAAATTCAGTAAAAAACATTACGATAAACTTCTGCAGAAGTTCAGCATTTCTGAAGAGAAGTTAAAAAAAGCCATTGAAGAGATAGAACATCTCAATCCAAAACCCGGAGCCTCTTATTCCGGAAACAGCAAATCCGTAGAACACGTGATTCCCGATTTCGCCATTCACATAAAAAACGGTGAACTGGAGCTTACCTTAAACGGAAGGAATGCTCCTGAAATGCATATTTCACGCGATTATTCCAATATGCTGAAAGGCTATAAAGCGGCTAAAACCAAAACCAAAGCACAGAAAGAAGCCGTATTCTTCATCAAACAGAAGTTAGACTCTGCTAAATGGTTCATCGATGCGATAAAACAGAGGCAGGAAACCCTCTATTCCACGATGTATTCCATTATGATGCATCAGGAGGAATATTTCTTAACCGGTGATGAGCGCACGCTTAAGCCCATGATTCTAAAAGATATTGCTGAGAAAATTGATATGGATATCAGCACCATATCCAGGGTGGCCAACAGCAAATATGTGGAAACTCCTTACGGGACGTTTTTGATTAAAAGTTTCTTTTCTGAATCTATGAAAAACGAAGAAGGTGAAGAAGTATCGACCAGGGAAATCAAAAAGATCCTGGAAATGACTCTGGAATCTGAAGATAAAAAGAAACCCTATACCGATGCCAAGTTAGCCTCCATTTTGAAAGACAAAGGATACCCAATCGCAAGGAGAACTATCGCCAAATACAGGGAGCAGCTGGATGTCCCTGTGGCCAGATTGCGAAAAGAGATATGAAGTTCATATCGAAATTTTCAAAACTTTTATCTGTAGCAGGTCATCCGCTATGGATGCCGGTTTTAGGATGCTTATTTTATTTTTATGCCATCCCCAACTATATAGATCAGGAAATCATTACAGCCAAGCTGCTGGCCGTTTGTATTCTCACCATATTCTTACCTATTGTCTTTCTATTTATGGCGAAGAATCTGAACCTCATCGGTGATTATGAGCTTTCAGATGTAAAAGAAAGGCGTTTTTTCCTGATGTTTTTCATCCTTCTGGTTCTTATTCTACTCAACACCGTATTGGATGTTTATAATTACAGAACCTTGTTTTACTTTTTTTCAGGGATTTTATTTTCAGGAATAATAGCCTTGTTGTTCAGCATGTTCCGCATCAAAATAAGCCTGCACGCCCTTGGCATAAGTGGTCTTGTGAGCTTTGTAATAGGTCTTAGCCTTTCTTTTCAGGTTCCGATGATACTCACTACCAGCCTGCTGCTTGTTTTTCTGGGCCTGGTCAGTTCTTCGCGTTTGTATGACAAAGCGCACACTTTAGCAGAAATCAGTTTAGGTATTTTGGCAGGAATTGTTCCGCAGGTTTACTTTTTCAGCTACTGGGTTTGATCACAGAAAAAAGAAAGTAAGTCCGGCCTTGATGGGTCTAATGCCGACCTCCTCATTGCTTGAATCAATTTCCCCGTCAAAAACAGAATTTAAACTCAGATCTACAAAAAAATTGACGGCACCATAACCAAAGGTTAATTTGGCATTGCTTCGAAATTCGTTGATAGCGTTGATGGATCTGTAACTAAAGCTTTCATCAGGTCCATTGAATACGGATTTGGAACTAAGTACATAACCAAACCTGACTCCCAGATATACCCTCCAGAAGGACAGCTTGTCAAAATCTGATGAACGCCATCTAAATTCGAAAGGAATTTCAATCAGATTCGTGGTAAACCGGTTAGTATCGTAAGCTCTGTCGGAGTCTATAGGAGTAAAAAGGTCATTTCCGTCTTCTCCTTCCCGTATAAGCAGGTTTTGCCCATAGGTGTTAAGATTAAAACCCAAGCCAAGCCCAAAGGACAGATTCCGCCGCTTATTTATTGGCATATCACGAATGAATCCAAAAATAAGCCCCCCGGAGAAACCAGACTGTTCGACGTTTTCAGGAAGATCACTTAGAAAATTAAAACTAAAGCCCACATAAAACTGGTCTTCTCTATACAGAGAATCGGTTGCATTTTCTCTTAACCAGGAAAGCTTTTCTTGAGCTACAGAAGAGCAAAAGAACCCTAAAAACACGCACAGACTAATTATTTTCATCGCTGACTTAAAGTGGTTAAGTTAACTAGGATTAGGCAAATAAAAAAGGCACCCCCTAAAAGGAATGCCTTTGTACTAATAGTTGACTACAAACTATTGCAGGTTAAGCGTAGCATCACCCACTTTAGTTGTATAATTGATTTTAAGTGCCTCAGCTTTACGCAATTCCTGCTTGATATCTGACACCAGTCCCATATTGGTGGCTTTATCCACCTTAAGGGCAGTCGTCAGTTTATCTCTCAATTCATCACGTTTAGACAGACGTTCTTCTTTTATAAATTGCTGAATATCACTAATTTTAGCATACTTATCATTCAATTGTATCCTGGCTTCAGTTCCATAAGTTGCCTGATATCTTGGCGAAGGTTTCCCTGCGTAGATATACATGATTAGATTTTTCTTATCTAACTTTTCAACCTGATCTGCGAAAGGTAAAATGTTTTGAACCTTAAGAGAAGAATCTCTCATCACAGTAACAACCATAAAAAAGAACAAGAGCATAAAAACAATATCCGGTAAGGATGCAGTGGAAACTGCAGGTGTACCACCATCGCCTTTCTTTTTAAATTTTGACATAAATGTTCGGTTTTTATCGTTTAGGTTCTGCTTCAGATAGTTTTTGAGGAAACATCTCCTGGATTTTCTTGATTCTTTCCTTGAGCTCTTCTTTATCATCCTGATAATTAGGATCATTGAAAGCAGCTTCCATTTCGGTAAAATCAGCTCCATAGAGTCTGTTAGCCTCTCTGTTTCTTAACTCGTTATATGCAGCCACAAGTTCATTTTGAACTGCAATGTAAGTTCCGTACTCTGTTCTTCTGTCATTCTGCAAAGAAATAACAGCCTTCACCGGATTATCTGAAGATTCTGGATCGCCAGGTCCCTGGCAATAGGTACATGCCTCATCCCCAGTACCTCCGCCGTTATCTAAAAAGGTGACAGCAGCATCTCTTAAATCTTCAAACTCCATCAGTTCATCTTCTACAAACAAGTCCCCTCCGGCACTGACAAGAACAATAAAAATATTTTTCTCTTTAAGTGGTGGTGGATCCTGTTCTTCAGGGTCTATAGGAGGTAATTTCCTGGTGATTCCACTATCTGTTTCAATGGTCGTTGTGACCAAGAAAAAGATAAGCAGAAGGAAGGCAATATCCGCCATGGATCCTGCATTTACCTCTGGTGCTGGTCTTTTTGCCATAATTATCTAGTTAATATTTTTTTCACGCTGGATAATAGCATAGCTAACACTGCTAAAGCAGACAGAATATAAAATGCTGTTAAGCCTGTGCTTACCCATCTGGATCCACTTGCAGATAATACATCACCGTCTCTTAAAGCGGTTTCTGTTCCACTGGAAACCAGATAAGAAACAACAATGATTAAAACAAAGCTACCTACAGACAGGAGTGTTTTCTTGACATCCCCTGTAAACAAAGCTTTAATCGAAAAGAATAAAACCACAAGGACTGTTATTCCTAATATAATGTATGAAACCCACATAAAAGGAGCTACTACACTCGACTGCAATGCCGCGTTGGCTTCTATCGCATCATCTCCGGCATTGAGGATTCTCACGAAGAGAATGGCTCCTACGATACCAAAAATGATTTTTATAATGTTTATTACTTTGCTCATACTGATTATTTGTTTTTGTGTGCAACCAAGATATCGATAAGCGTAATCGAAGCATCTTCCATATCATTTACAATACTGTCAATTTTAGCAATGATGTAGTTGTAAAACACCTGAAGGATAATAGCAACAATCAAACCGAATACAGTTGTTAATAAGGCTACTTTAATACCTCCTGCTACCAAAGATGGCTGCATATCCCCAGCGGCTTCAATTTTATCGAAGGCCTGGATCATACCGATTACAGTACCCATGAAACCAAGCATAGGAGCAACGGCGATAAATAAAGATACCCAAGACACATTCTTCTCAAGTTGTCCCATTTGCACACCTCCATAAGCTACTACAGCTTTTTCTGAAGCTTCAACACCTTCATCCATTCTATCAAGTCCCTGATAGTAGATAGAGGCTACCGGACCACTTGTATTTCTACAAACTTCCTTAGCAGCTTCTACACCACCACTCTTCATAGCATCCTCAACATTTTGAGCAAGTTTCTTGGAGTTGGTCGTTGCAAGGTTTAAGTATATAATTCTTTCGAAAGCAATAGCTAAACCAAGGATCAAACATAAAAGTACAATCCCCATAAATCCAGGACCACCTTCAATAAAACGCTTTTTTAATTCCTGGTGAAAGCCCTGGCTTTCTTCAGCATCAGCTGCTTCAGTATCGGCAGCTGCAGCATCGTCTTGTACAAAAGTTACAGCTGCTTCAGTAAAAATATCAGAAGAATTGGCTGCATTTAAAGTTGTGTTACCAACAGCCATGATGGCTAAAATGGCTAAAATTGAAAATAATCTTTTCATTGTTGTCTGTCTTAGAATTAATAATTAGTGTTTAATGATTTTTAGTTTGTTTTTGTAAAGCAGAGAGGAAGGGATTCGAACCCTCGGTCCCGATACAATCGGAACATACGCTTTCCAGGCGTACACCTTCGACCACTCGGTCACCTCTCTATATATTAATGAACGATAACTAATACTTAGCAAATAAATAAAAAAAAATACTTTTATAAGAAGAAAAGCAAGTTAATTTTTAATTCATTTCACCTCGTAACGATGTTTCAAATATAGTTTTAAAAACTTTTGGTCCTAAATTTTTTGTCAAAAGATACATCATTTTTCCCACAGCAGCCTCCGAAGTGATGTCTCCTCCGCTTATGACCCCCAGCTTTTTCAAACGCTCACTTGTCGCGTATTTACCCATAAGCACCGCACCTCCAACACATTGCGTCACATTCACTACATGAATGCCCCGGTCTATGAGTTGTTTCAGAAGCTCTAGAAACCAATCGTCTGTTTTAGCATTTCCACTGCCAAAAGTTTCTAAAATAACGCCTTCGAGGTGAGGCGTATTAAAAATATGCTCCAGCGTATTATAATTAATCCCGGGAAATAATTTTAAAATCAGGATGTTATCGTTTAAGGATTTATGCACAACCATCTTCTTCCGCATGTTTGGCTTCATGAGTTTGTCATAACTCACCTTTAGATTAACTCCCGATTCGGCGATAGGCGGAAAATTTGAAGAGGCAAAAGCCTCAAAATGCTCTGCATTCACTTTGGTGGTTCTATTGGCCCTGTAGAGTTTGTACTCAAAATAAAGTCCCACTTCTTTAATCACGGTTTTGCCGTTTTCTTTTAAGCCGGCCAACTGAATACTCGTGATCAGATTTTCCTTGGCATCGGTTCTCAAATCTCCAATAGGCAGCTGGGAACCTGTAAAAATAATGGGCTTCTTCAGGTTTTCAAACATGAAAGAAATCACAGAGGCTGTATAAGACATGGTATCGCTCCCGTGCAGGACCACAAATCCATCGTAATCTTCAAAATGATCTTCTATCAAATTAGCTAGTTTCACATAATCTGAGGTATCCATATCTGATGAATCGACCGGTTCTTCAAAACTCACGGTACTGATGTCATGCTCCAGAAGCTTTAATTCCGGGATATTGGACAACAGCTCATCAAAATTGAATGCGGTAAGCGAACCCGTTTCAGGATTTTTGATCATCCCGATGGTTCCGCCTGTATATACTAATAGGATTCTGGACATAAAATTAGCTGTATTAAATTCCAAAGACGTCTTTAGAATTCTGAGTGGTTTGCCGCGCTATTTCTTCTAAACTCACAGCGTATAATTCCGAAAGCTTTTCTGCTACTTTCAAAATATATAGACTTTCGTTTCTCTTTCCGCGATAGGGCTTTGGAGCAAGATAAGGGGAATCGGTTTCTAAAACAATATGTTTCAAATCGATTTCACTGATAAACTGATCTATTTTTCCATTTTTAAACGTGACAACTCCTCCAATTCCGAGTTTCATATTATAACTGATCGCCTGTTCGGCCTGAGCTTTGGTTCCTGTAAAACAATGAAAAATACCGTATAAGTCGTCTCCCTTTTCTTCTTCCAACACCTCGAAAATCTCATCGAAGGCTTCCCGGCAGTGAATTACAATCGGTAATTTATAGGTTTTGGCCAACTGAATTTGACGCTTAAAAGCTTTACGCTGGGCTTCAAAAAAACTTTTATCCCAGTACAAATCGATACCGATTTCTCCTACAGCATAAAATGTTCGCCTGGCCAGTTCTTCTTCTACATGCTTTAGCTCCTGCTCTACGGTTTCTGAAACGGAGGTGGGATGCAATCCCATCATCAAATACATGTGCTTCGGAAACTGGTTTTCCAGGTCGTACATAGCCTGAGTGGTTTCTGAATCTATGGCGGGTATGAAAAAACGCTTAATGTTATTATCTATGGCCCTTTGGACCACTCCCGTTCTATCTTCGTTAAAAGCTTCAGAATATAAGTGAGTATGTGTATCTGTTAGTATCATAGTGGCAAATTTATTTAAAACGAAACTTTATATTTGCCGAAAATCCGATAAATGTCATCCTTAAAATCCTTTCTGAAAGAAAAAAAATACAAAGCCTTAAAAATGAATAGCACAGAGACTAATCATTACGAGTGCAAAGTGACTATAAATGGTGTGGAGGGCAGTTTTATCATAGATACCGGTGCCTCGAGTTCCTGCATCGATTTTACGTATGCAGATCACTTCAACTTGTTTTCTGAAGACAGCAACATCAAAGCCGCTGGAGCAGGCGCCACCAATATGCTCACCCGAGCGTCTACCAACAATAAAGTGACTATCGGCAAATGGACCAAAAAGAAGGTGGATTTGATTTTATTCGACTTGTCTCACGTCAACAAAGCGCTGAGCGATCACGATGCTGAGCTGGTGCACGGCATCATCGGGGCCGATATTCTTAAAAAAGGCAAGGCCGTGATTGACTATAAAACCGATTATTTGTATTTGAAGTAGGTAGAGGTTAATTCCTTTATACAAGGTTTCTTTTTTAGCTAAATTTGAAAAAAGAGAACAAAAGAATAGAAGTCAGAACAGCCATGACTATAAGAATTCTTTTCAGTTGTTTTTTCTTTTCCAACTTCATTTTATTTCGGATATCCGCTTTTATTTCTTTTAGCTCAGATTCTGATAATGTCGTTGAATTAAATTCAGTTTTGGATCCTGAGGTTCTAAACTTTGATTGCCTGTCTGATCTCGCCTGCCGTTTTTGATTGCGCTCTGCTTTCCTAGCTAAGGTCGCTTTAAAATGAGATAAACTTCCGTGAGCCATAATTTTATATTTAATTTAAATGCATACCTAATAAAACTGAATCCTTTTCATTTAAATAATCTTCTGAAAAAAAGACCAATCCTTTTAAAAATACTTTGATTTCTTACGATAACAACCTCTCCCTCTCCCATCAATGCACTACCAAGTTCCATAGTGATACTAAGTTGCTTATTCTGTCCATAAAAACGATAATCTTGAGCTTCAAAACCAACATAAGAAAAACTTAAATAATTTTCATTTTTCAGTTTTTGAGTTGATATAGTAAGTGAAAATTTACCATCAAAATCAGTTTGAGTTCCAACATGGGTATCTTTAAGTATAACATTTACTCCCGGCAGTACAAGCCCTTCTGTATCGTACACAGTACCCTTAATGATAATAGAGTCTACATCCTTCTCAGGCAAAACACTGTGCCACTTCTTCAAAACTGTTATCTCAGTTTTTGGAATGATAGTTTTTGCCTGGATAGGTTCAGAAAATCCTAAAATCGAACCAATACCTACTATAAATGCTAATTTGGGAAATAAAGACGCCTTAAAACTTGTATCTGAGTAGTTTCCTTTGAGCTGATCAGGGGTGAATCGACCACAAACGTTTTGTTCTCTTCCTACAAACTCCAGTATTGTGTGTCTAGAACTCGAAGTAAAGTCTTTGACATCTTTTTGACATCGCTCACAAAACTTGCCATTTTCATGCGTATCCATTTTATTCCAGTTTTGATGACAGGGCTTTGGAATTTCTATTCGTGTTTGCATTATTAGAAGTTCTTGGGATACACAAGCTTAAAAATACACTTTTATTTTCAACAGTTACTCTTTAGGAATGGGCGATTTAAATAACTGTTTTTATTTCTAAAGGATAAAGCTTAGACCTCAGCTTTAGAACTCATCCTGCCAAGCTGGAGCTTGAAAGTTAACTCAAACCTCTAGGCAATGTATCAAAACCCACTAAAGACAACGAGAGCAAATTCAACATAAAAAAAACCCTGAAGCTTTGAAACTTCAGGGTTATAAATTCAATAGAAAGCCTGACTGACTAAAGCTCCAAAGCTTTTTCTACATCACCATTCATCAGGAGTTCTTTTGGATCTTCCAGGGCTTCTTTTACAGCGACCAAAAACCCTACGGATTCTTTACCATCGATAATTCTATGGTCATAAGACAGCGCCACATACATGATCGGACGGATCTCTACTTTACCGTCGATAGCCACAGGGCGTTCCACAATGTTGTGCATCCCCAGGATACCACTTTGTGGTGGGTTGATGATGGGTGTGGATAGCATAGAGCCGAAGACCCCTCCATTGGAAATGGTGAAGGTTCCTCCTGTCATTTCATCCACAGTGATTTTTCCGTCTCTGGCACGCGTGGCCAGACGTTTTACTTCCTGCTCAACGCCTCTGAAACCAAGATTCTCTGCATTTCTCATCACCGGCACCATCAAGCCTTTCGGTCCGGATACGGCGATACTAATGTCTTTATAATCGTAAGTGATCATTTCTTTTCCATCCACCATAGAGTTTACAGCCGGGAATTTATCCAAAGCGCGAACCACAGCCAAGGTGAAGAAGGACATAAATCCAAGACTTACCCCATGGGTTTCTTTGAATTTTTCCTTGTACTGAGATCTCAAATCGAAGATAGGCTGCATGTTGACTTCATTGAAGGTCGTCAGCATAGCCGTTTCATTCTTGGCACTCACCAGACGCTCTGCTACTTTTCTTCGCAACATAGACATCTTGCTTCTGGACTCGCTGCGTTTGCCCGGACCAGGCGACCCCATGGAAGGTTTTGCCTCTGCATTCACGGCATCTTCTTTTGTAATTCTGCCATCTCTGCCTGTGCCTTTGACGTCTTTAGGATCGATTCCTTTTTCATCCAGGGTTTTCTTGGCTGCCGGAGACGGGCTACCCGAAGCGTAAGATTGATCAGCATCTGAAGATGACTTTTTATCTTTCTCCTCTTTTTCTTTTGAAGACGACTTATCGTCTTTGTCTTTGGAGGATTTGTCCTGATCTTTTGAAGAAGATTTGTCTTCTTTTTCTTTTTTATCCTCCGATTTTTTATCTTCTGAAGATTCCTTAGACTTGGATTCCTCTTTTTTATCGTCACCGTCTGATGGCTTTTCAGCATCGGTATCAATTAAGCAGACGACTTCTCCAACCTGGACCACATCGCCTTCTTCAGCTTTAAGCGTAATAATACCCGAAGCTTCGGCTGGCAATTCCAAAGTTGCTTTGTCGCTATCCACTTCAGCGACCGCCTGATCTTTTTCTACGTAGTCACCGTCTTTTACTAACCATTCTGCGATTTCAACTTCGCTAATTGACTCTCCCGGTGAAGGGACTTTCATTTCTAAAGCCATAATATTATGTGTTTCGTGTCTTAATTTTTACTTTTATAATCTTTTATATTATTGTTTTTTGACGGATCGAATACATAGTCGATCACGCCTTCATGTCTTTTCTTGAATCTAGCCTGACTACCTGCTGCGGGAGAACCATAAAAACGTCTGCTGCACACTCTAAAGTCTTTGGCTTTATCATATTGTAACAGCAAGTGGGAGTAAGCACCCATATTTCTAGGTTCCTCCTGAGCCCAAACGATATCCTCAGCATTTTTATACTTCTTGATAATCTTATTCAACGCGTCTTCCGGCAATGGAAATAACTGCTCGAGTCTAACCAGGGCCATATCGTTTCTCTCTTCTTCTTCTCGCCTTTTTTTCAAGTCGTAGTAGAATTTTCCGGAACAGAACACCAGGGTTTTAATGTCTTTCACTTTTGCATTGGGATCGTCGATGACGGTCTGGAAGCTTCCCTCGGCAAGGTCTTCTTTTGGGGAGACCACCTCAGCATGTCTTAACAGGCTCTTTGGTGTAAAGACGATTAAGGGCTTTCTATAGTTGGTTTTGAGTTGTCTTCTCAGCAAGTGAAAGTAATTCGCAGGCGTTGTACAGTTGGCTACAAACATATTGTCCTTGGCACATAACTGAAGATATCTTTCCATTCTGGCTGAAGAATGTTCAGAGCCCTGGCCTTCATAACCATGCGGAAGCAATAAAATAAGACCATTCTGGGTTTTCCATTTATCCTCTGCTGAAGAAATGTACTGGTCTATCATGATTTGCGCACCGTTGCTAAAGTCTCCGAATTGCGCTTCCCAGATTGTGAGTGTATTTGGATTGGCCATGGCATAACCATAGTCAAAGCCTACGACTGCATATTCTGAAAGCAGTGAATTGTAAATATAAAAATGACCCTGATCTTTATTCAGATTATTATGAGGCACATACTCTTCCTCATTATTTTCAGTTTTAATCACCGCATGCCTGTGAGAGAAAGTCCCTCGCTCTACATCTTGTCCGGTGATACGTACATTATGCCCTTCATCCAGAAGCGTAGCATAGGCCAAAAGTTCACCCAACGGCCAATCCAGCTGATTCTTTTCAAAGAATTTTTCATGTTGAGACTTCATGAGTTTGTTCACTTTTTTCATGAATTTCTTATCCTCAGGCAGAGTCGTTAGAGATTCTGCTAGTTTAGATAATTTATCCAGGTCAAAAGTGGTATCGACGGGTTCGAGCATTTTTTCCTTGTCTGCATACTCAAATCCTTCCCATTCTTCCTGAAGGATTTTGGTCACTACAGACTTTTCTTCTTTTTTGGAAACTTCGTACTCTTCGTTGAGTTTGGTTTTTATCTTTTCTTCTAGTTCATCCAGATAATCTTCATTGATAATGCCTTCCTCTATCAATCGGTTTGCATAAATATCTCTTGGATTTTTATGTTCTGAAATGGCTTTATAGAGCTGAGGCTGTGTAAATCTTGGTTCATCCCCTTCGTTATGTCCATATTTACGGTAACCCAGCAAATCGATAAACACATCCTTGCCAAACTCCATTCTGTACTGCAAGGCAAATTTCATAGCATGAACAACCGCCTCGGCATCATCTGCATTCACATGAAGCACAGGAGATAATGTCACCTTGGCCACATCTGTACAGTAGGTAGAGGAGCGGCCATCAGTATAGTTGGTGGTAAAGCCAATCTGGTTGTTAACAACAATATGAATAGTTCCCATGGTTTTATAACCGTCAAGCTGTGCCATTTGCACAATTTCATAGGCAATACCCTGACCTGCAATAGCAGCATCTCCATGGACGACAATAGGAAGGACATTCTGCTCTTCGCCAAGATGATGATCATCCTGTTTGGCTCTTGCAATTCCCTGAACAACGGCGCTTACGGTTTCCAGATGAGAAGGGTTTGGTGCCAGATTCAGGTTTATTTCCTTTCCTGAATCCGTTTTACGACTGGATGTCCAGCCTAAATGGTACTTCACATCACCATCAAATCCTTCTATATCGTAATCCTTACCTTCAAATTCGTTAAAGATGTCTTTAGCACTTTTTCCGAATATGTTCACTAAGGTATTGAGACGTCCTCGGTGAGCCATACCCATGACAAACTCTTTTACCCCTACGTCTGCTGCTCCTTCAATAAGTGCATCCAAAGCAGGAATCAGGGATTCGTTTCCTTCCAGAGAAAAGCGTTTTTGCCCAACATAACTTTTATGCAGGAAACTTTCAAAAGTGACCGCTTCATTGAGTCGGCGTAAAATATTTTTTTTCTGATCTTCAGAGAAATCGGTTTTGTTTCGGTTTTTGTAAATATGGTCCTGAATCCACTTCACCTCCTCCGGCTTGCGGATATAAGCATATTCTACACCGATGGAGTCACAAAACACATTTTCCAGGAAATCGATAATTTCCTGAAGCGTAGCTTTTCCAATACCGATTATTTCACCGGCTTCAAACTCTCGATCCAAATCTGATTTTGATAATCCAAAGTTTTCGATATGCAGCTTTGGTGAATATTTCCTGCGTTCTCTTACGGGATTCGTTTTGGTAAATAAATGACCCCGGTGTCTGTAGCCATCAATAAGATTGACCACCTGAAATTCTTTCTGGACATTTTCTCTCACCTGAACCTTTTCGGTTTCTTTGGTCTCACTGTCTTTTAAGGTCACTGTTTTGGAGCCATCCAAAGACTCTCCTTCAAAACCAGATTCCAGACCAAAATCAAAACCTTGAAAAAAGGCTCGCATACTTGGTTCTATGGCATCTGGATTTTGTAAATATTGGTTATAGAGATCTGCTAACTGCGATGGGTGCATCGCATTCAAAAAAGAATATTTGTCCATATTAAGCTTACATCTTGTAATGTGTAAGACAAAATTACGATTTCTAGCTAAATCTAGTCACTTTTCACTTAATTTTATAGCCAAATAGATAGACTTGCCTATAAATCATAGTGCTAAAAATCTGTATGCCGCATTATTAAGATTGAAGAGGTATCCGTTTAATTATTAAACAAATGGCTTATCCCAATTTGGCAACTGACCTCAATTTCCTCATAAACCAAGGTCAATAAAATAGCCTTTCTAGGTCAATGTAAATCAAGTAGAATCCGTATAACCTCATAAAAAAGTTCTGTGTATTCTTAAGTTTTTACAGTTGAAGTGGATTTAAATGAAATGGTAAAGACACAGCGAATGATTGCTGTGTCTTTTGTCCTGACTTATTTGTTTGATTTACATCCTCCCTTGACTTCAATGGTTTCATAGTTATCAAAAAGGGAAAGATCCAGTTTGCTTATAGCTTCCTGATAAGCCTTCCAGTCTTCAGCAAAGAATTTATTCAAAGCTTAAATAGCAGGCCTTAAAGCTTCTTCGGCCTGCTTTTTCAAACGTTCCTGGGTATCTCCTGGTTTATCGAAACTAGCTGCTGTATAATTATACGCATTACCTATTCTATCGCCAATATCCGGAACCGGTGTTCTTATGATGCCCTGCTTATCGCTAAAGTCTTCGCCTACCAGGGGCTCAAGCAATACCTCTAAAGAATCTTTAATCGCTTTGCTCGCTTTAATTTGGTCTTTAAAGGCCTTTTTATCTTTTTCCTCCATCCACTGAATATAGTGATCCGCTGTTTCTTTGGCTTTTAAAATGCTTTGGCTGGCTTCATAAGCGGTCGCCTGCAACTTTTCTGTAGATTTCAAGAAGTTGTATCGTGCGTTTAGGTCTGCTACACTCACCTCCAAGCCGGGTCAAATTTCAGTTCGCTGCGCTTCAAATTTCGAGTCTTACTGAATATATTTGAAAGACAGACCATAACAATTTTCAAAAAAAGGAGATAGATTCCTGTAATGATTTATTTTAGCAAAAAAAAAATTGATGTTAGACCTCGACGCTTATAAAACCTATTTTCTGTCTTATATGAAGGCTCAGCTGCCTCAAAGAGAACCCAGAAACCTATACGAACCCATAGAATATATTTTACAGCTCGGCGGTAAACGCCTGAGACCTGTCCTGGTTTTGATGAGTGCCGATATCTTTGGAGGTGGTCGTGAAAAAGCGTTGGATGCTGCTTTAGCTATAGAAATTTTTCACAATTTTTCTTTAGTCCATGATGATATTATGGACGATGCTCCCCTGCGAAGAGGTAAGCAAACCGTCCACGAAAAATGGGATATCAACACCGGAATTTTATCGGGAGATGCCATGCTCATCAATGCCTATCAGCTTTTTGAAAATTATCCTGCAGAGCATTTCAAACCCCTGGTCAAGCTCTTTTCCAAAACCTCCATTGAGGTTTGCGAAGGCCAGCAATACGATGTTGATTTTGAAGAACGCGACGACGTCACCATCGCGGAATATCTGAAAATGATTGAATTCAAAACCGCTGTACTGGTGGGGGCAGCCTTAAAAATGGGAGCCATTGTGAGCGATGCTTCTGAAGAGGTTCAGGATACCATTTATGAGTTTGGAAGATTGCTGGGGATCGCCTTTCAGATTCAGGACGATTTTCTGGATACCTTCGGAGACCAGGCTGTGTTTGGAAAACAAATCGGTGGTGATATCATTGAAAACAAAAAAACTTACCTGTACCTTAAAGCGCTTGAGCTTGCAGATTCCAGCAGTGCAGACCAGCTCAGGCATTTGTATACCATCTCCCCTGAAGAGCCGTTAAGCAAAATTGAAACTGCCAGACAGATTTTCGAAGATTCCGGTGCCAGGGCAGCGACCACCGAAAAAATAAAAGCCTATACCGAAGACGCCTTCAAACACCTGGACCACATGCCCGTGTCTGAAAAAGGAAAAACATTCCTTAAGGCCTTTGGGACTAACCTTATGAATCGCGATATGTAAATGAGCATTCCTCAACACCTTTCCACGATTACCGCCCAACCGGAAAAGCATGCTCAAATCTGGGAGCAGTTGATTTTGCAGCTGAATAAAGATTTGGCTCTTGTCGGTCTTACCGAAATTGAATTGCACACCAATATCACTCCGGAAGAATTGTGGAAAGGTTTAAACCCTATTTTTTCTGAACTTATGCATCAGAAAACCTCGAGCTTTATTCATCTGCTTTACAGAATCGACATTCATGAACATGAAATTCAGCGTCTGATGGCTCATGAGGATTTCCTGGACCGCCTGATTCACCGGGTGGTTGAACGCAGTTATCAAAAAGTGTACTGGCGGTCGGTTTATAAATAAAAAGCTGTCAGCATTACCTCTGTGTTCTACGTGTCTTCGTGGTGAATAGAACCACAGAATCACAAAGTTCACAGAGGACAGACCGTCATGAGCTTTACAAATAAAACTCGGCCTTAAAAACCGTTTTGGCCTGACCTAAGATATAGACGCTTTCGTTTTTCATTTCCAACTGCAGCTGACCTTTACGCTCCGAAATCTGCTCTGACTTTAAAGAGGTTTTGTCTAAAACCTCAGCCCAGTAAACCCCAAGCGCACAATGCGCAGAACCTGTTACAGGATCTTCCAAAATATTAAGATTAGGTACAAAACATCTACACACGATATCTCTTTCTTCTGAGGTTGATTTTGCTGTAAAAATGCTTTGTCCCAGACCTAAACTTTGAAGCAGTCTGGCATCTGGCTTGAAATTGGCCAGTTCCTCTTCAGATTCCAAAACCAGCATGGTCCAGTCGTTGGTGACTTCAAAAGCCTTATTCACCTGAAGATGTAAAGCCTTAGTGTAATTGGTAATCGCTATTTTATCCAAGCTATATTCCGGAAACTTCATCCGATAGCCCTCAGCGGTAAAGCTGATTTCTAACTGATCTTTGGGCGCCTGAAAGACTATAGCTTCCTGTTTTGAAACCTGACCCAGTTCATACAGAATGTGAGCAGCCGATAAGGTGGCGTGTCCGCAAAGCGGCACTTCAGCTTTAGGGGTAAAAAACCGAATCGCAAAGTGATTTGCTTTGGGCAAAACAAAAGCCACCTCCGACACATTCATTTCCTTCACGATATTCAGCATCAGCTCTTCTTCCAGGAACTCATTATCCAGTAACATCACTCCTGCCGGGTTGCCTTTGAAAAGCTCATCTGTAAAGGCATCCACTTGGTATATAACAGCCATAATTTCTTTTTGATGTAAAACTAATGATTTGTAAAAATATAAATGGTTCCCGACTGAGCCTGTCTTGATGAACAAAAAGGCTCGAACTTAAAACACGAGATTTATTTAAAAAACCAAAACTTTAACAACTATCATTATAGTTAAACTATTATTTTAGTTTAAATTGGTCACATAAATTAAAGACCATGAGACAATTAACACGAGCCGAAGAAGAAGTGATGCAGCTGTTATGGCAAAAGGGAAAATCGCGGGTTGCAGAAATCATAGACGATATGCCTGAGCCCAAACCTGCCTACAACACCACCTCCACTATCGTCAGAATTCTTGAAGACAAAGGCTTTGTAGGTCATGAAAAGGCAGGCAGAGGCTTTAAGTATTTTGCACTGATCGATAAGGACACTTACCAAAAAGCCACGATGAAGAAGATGGTCAACTCGTATTTTGAAGGCTCCTTCAAAAACATGGTTTCCTTTTTTGTAAAGGAGAAAAACATGAGTGCCAAAGATTTGGAAAGCATTTTAAAAGAACTCGATAAAACTCAGGACTAATGTGGTGGTATATTCTAGATGTTATTCTTTTCCAGACCTGCTTTCTAGTGCTGTATCTGCTCTTTAAAAACGAGACCTTTTACGCGCAGAACAGAGCCTACCTGCTTGTGACTGCGTTGCTTTCGTTTATCATTCCCCTGCTCGATCTCAGTTTTCTGGCACTCAATTTTGGAACGGAAGAAAGTAGCAATCCTGCGGTTGCTCAGCTTCAATCTTATTTCATGATGAGTGAAGAAGTGAACTTAAACGCTTCAGTTGCAATTCCTGAAGCCCAGACGCCGATATGGAGTCTGGATGCTGTGCTAAAGCTTATTTATCTTACAGGCATCAGTTTTTTCGCTATTAAATTCAGTATAGGTTACTGGAAATTAAAACAACTAACGACAAAAGCGCGTTTTGAATGTTATATACATAAGGTACAGTGCTATAAACTGGAAGCTTCTGAAAATGCGTTCACCTTTTGGAAATCCATATTTGTGGGCGACAAAATCCCGGAAACTCAGCGCGCAAAAGTGGTGGCCCACGAACTGGAACATGCCCGCTCCAATCATGCGCTGGACTTATTTTTTACTGAATTTCTGCGCATGCTGTTTTGGCTGAGTCCCGCTCACCATTGGCTAAAGCGCGAACTGGTCCTGGTACATGAACTCCAGGCCGATGCGGTTGCTTCCAAAGATTTAAATAAAAGAGATTACGCCCAAAGCCTGCTCAACCAGGCTTTCGGTACGAAGAATTTGGAATTTTCACATTCATTTTTTAAGCACTCCCAATTAAAACAACGCCTTATGATGTTGCAAAAGAAAAACTCAAGACCACAAAACTTTTTAAAATATCTGCTGATTTTGCCACTGCTAGGTCTGATGCTGACCTACACGGCCTGTAAGGACGAAACACAGGAAGAACTCCAGAAACTCAACCAAGAAACTGAAGGAACAGCCAGTAAAACAGGCGATGTTCCCTTTGCTGTGATCGAAAGTGTACCCGTCTTTCCGGGCTGTGAGGGTTTAGCTACGAACAAAGAGCGTAAAGAATGCATGAGTAAAAAGATCAGCCAGTTTGTAAATGAAAATTTTGATACCGGTCTGGCAAAAACACTGGAACTTACAGGTGTTAACCGGGTCTATGTCCAATTTAAAATTGATAAGACAGGTAAGATCGTTGATGTAAGAGCAAGGGCGCCACACCCGGATCTTCAGGCCGAAGGCGAACGTGTTATTAGCAAACTCCCCGAAATGCAACCTGGCAAGCAAAAAGGTGAAAAGGTGGGCGTGCTTTATTCCTTACCTATAACTTTTCAGATGTATGGAGACAGCCCTGAAGAGAATGAAAATCAGGTTCCGATGACCAAGATTACAAAAATTGAAAAGACAAAGGCTAAACTAAGCGATGTTCCCTTTGCTGTGATCGAAAGTGTGCCCGTCTTCCCGGGTTGCGGAGGTCTAGGCAGCAATGATGAACGCAAAGAATGCATGAGCATAAAGGTGAGCCAGTTTGTAAACGAAAACTTTGATACCGGTCTGGCAAAAACACTGGGGCTCACAGGTGTTAACCGAGTCTATGTGCAATTTAAAATTGATAAGACAGGCAAGATCGTTGATGTAAGAGCAAGAGCTCCGCATCCAGATCTTCAAACAGAAGGCGAACGCGTTATAAAAGAGTTACCAGAGATGAAGCCCGGCGAACATGAGGGCGAAAAGGTGGGTGTACTTTATGCCATACCCTTAACATTTAATGTTCCAAATGAATAAAACTATGGTCAAATTCATCTTGTTCATTGTGCACCTGGTTTTGGGTGCACAATTCATTTATGCTCAGGACCTCGACAGCTTATATGCTGTGGGTGAGTATTCTAGCATCTTAACCCATTTTGATAAATATCCACCCCTAAGTTTTGGGGATAAGATTTTAAAAGCCAAAAGCCTTCAGGCCAAAACATTTGATGAAGACGCCATCGCCAGTTATCATCTGTCGCTGGCAGATCGGGAGGATGAACCCCGGCATCAGTTTGCCTATGCCAGGCTACTAAAAAAAAATGCTTATTTTACAAAAGCGGATAGTTTACTCACTTTACTGCATTCCAGGTATCCTGAGAATGCGGAATTCGCCTATCAGCTGGGGCTTTGCAAAGCAGAGATCACAAAAAACTCAGCCGATATCTTTTATAAAAAAGCTCTAGACATCGACCCTACCCATCAGCAGGCTGCCTATGCACTTGCCGAGTTTTATTTTAAGATCAAAAGTTATGAGTTTGCTGAACAAGCGAGTTTAACCGCTTTAAGTTTTAATCCGAATAACAAAAAAATCATCGGCTTACTGGGTCAGATTTATTATAGGCAAAGGAAATCAAAACAGGCTTTAGAGCAGTTTGAGAAGCTTCAAAAGCTAACAAGTTTGCCGAAATTCGTGATAGAAAAAATGGCGATTGCCTATGCCAATACAAATCAGCTAAAGAAATCCATTGCAATGTATAAACGCCTGGTGAATATGGAACCCAAAAACTCCATGTACCATCATCAACTTGCAAGGGTTTTTGCCTTGCAGGAAAATTATGCTGGCGCAGAGAAACATGCTGAACTAGCCATCCGGTTGAAAGACACCAGCCTGGACGAAGAGCGTTTTACAAAAGCTTTGGCCCTAAAAAACCAGGACAAACTCGAAGAGGCCATGAAATTATTTGAACTTGTGATTGAGAAATCTCCTGAGTTCGAGAGGGCTTATGTAGAATTGGCGCTTACAGCAGACAGGTTTTATGAAGGCCTGGACAGGAAACTGCACTACTACGAAATTTATGAAGCTCAGTTTGCTGATATTGAGAACACCTCCTTTAAGAACTTGATGTACAGACGACTTACCGACTTAAGAAGAGAAAAACACTTCTCTTCCGGCAAATAAAGAAATAAACTTTTCCAAAGTTAAATTAAAGTGAAACTTTGGAAACTTTTATTGTATTAAAAGTTTCCGTACTTAATTTTGTCGCTTGAAATGAGAGAGGATATTCTACATAAGGCGGGCGATTTATTTTTGGAATTCGGTTTCAAAAGCGTCACTATGGACCACCTGGCCCGGGAGCTTGGCGTGTCCAAAAAAACCATTTACGAATATTTCACCAATAAGTCAAACCTGGTTGAGCAGGTTGCCTACTTCATCCGCGACCGCATTCATGCCGAAATTGATTTGGTTCAGTTGAAAAATCTTGATCCCATCGAAGAGATGATAGAGATCAAGCGCGTCGTGATGAAACGCCTTAAAAACGAAAAAACCTCTCCACAGTTTCAGTTTCAGAGATACTATCCTAAGATTTACGCTAAAATGCGAGAGTCTCAAGTTTGTAAAATGGAAGACTGCATTGGCAAAAATATTGAACGGGGCGTTGACGAAGGTTATTACAGGAAAGACATTCATAAGGTGTTTACCTGTAGAATTTATATTGCCGGCATGCTCAATTTGAAAGATGAAGAACTCTTCAAAGACAGCCACCTTAGCCCTAAAGAACTTTACGAAGAATTTTTAAAATACCATCTGCGCAGCATTGTAGATGCCAAAGGGCTACAACGCCTTATCGAACTCGAAAAACATTTGCTAGAATGAGAACATTGATTTTAGGTTTACTTCTATGTACCTTTTTAGGGCTATCTGCACAACAGGCAGAACCACCCAAAAGCTATGAATTTACGCTTCAGCAAGCGATAGATTTTGCCATTGACAGCAGTTATGCGACCATCAATGCCAGACGCGATGTCGCTATTGCGCTTAAGCAAAAATGGGAAACCACAGCTGACGGTCTCCCGCAAATTGATGGTGCGGTAAATTATGAATATAATGCCATCATAAGACAAACTCCACTTCCCGGTGAGATCGTTGGTGGCGAACCGGGGACCTTCGTGCCCGTTCAGTTCTCTCCAAGGCAAAACATGAATGCTTCCGTCACCTTGAATCAGTTGATTTTTGATGGATCGTACATCGTTGCTTTGCAGGCCGCTAAAACCTTTCTGCAGTATTCAGATAATGCAGAGACGCGCACAAAACTGGAGGTCAGGAAAGACGTGGTGAGTGCTTACGGCAATGTGCTGCTCACTCAAAATTCCATAAACATCATTGAAAACAACCTGAAAACTGCTAAAGAGAATCTGTACGAAACGCGTAAGATTTATGAAAATGGCTTAGCTGAAGAAGAGGATGTAGAGCAGTTACAAATCACTTATCAGCAGTTACAAAGTCAGTTGAACAATGCTCAGCGTATGAGCGCTATTTCTAAGGAAAGTCTGAACATGGTTCTGGGCTTACCCGTTTCAACTGAAGTGATTTTGTTGGAAGATTTGGAGAATTTAGCCAATAGAGAAGTTCTGGAAGCTGAGGTCTTAGCCGATGAGCTTCAAATAGAGAATACCATTCAATTTAAAATCGCCGACAATCTGGTAAAACAACGGGAACTGGAAATGAAGCTTGAAAAAAGCAAAGCCTTGCCCAGTCTTTCCGCTTTCGCTAACTACGGACAAACCAGTTTTGGTGATGATTTTGAATTCTTTTCTTCCCGAGCAGAATGGTTTGAATTTTCAACCATCGGTGTAAGTCTGAATGTTCCTATTTTCAGTTCGCTTCAGCGGAGTGCCAGAACACAAAAGGCAAAAATTGAAATGAAGAAGGCGGAAACTCAGAAAACCCAGGCGATCAACCAGATCAAGCTTCAGCTAAATTCGGCTAAGAGCAATTTTGAATTTGCTGTCGATAACTACGAGTTATCCAAGAAAAATTTAGCCCTAGCCGAGCGCATAGAATATAAAAACCAGATCAAATTTAAAGAAGGTGTGTCTTCCAGTTTTGAGCTAAGACAGGCGCAGCAACAGCTTTACGCTGCACAAAACGAACTACTACAATCCATGCTGGATATCATTAATTCTAAAGCAGAAATCGAAAAAATCATCAATACTCCGTTTACAAATTTTGAAAAATAGACTCATGAAATATCTGAATTATCTACCCATTTTTTCCCTGTTCTTTTTGATGTCTTGTGGCCCCCAGGAAAAATCAGTTGAAGAAGTCCTTGAAAATGGAACGCAGGCTGAAATCGAGCAAAAGCGAAAAGCATTGAACACAACTCTGCTTGAACTGAAAAATAAGATCAAAACATTAGATGACAAATTATCTGAATTTGAAAAGGATTACGCTTATGCTTTGGTAGAGGCGAGGGAATTACAGCCCAGAACGTTTAAGCATTATATCAAAATACTAGGAGAAGCGACAACTGATGAAAATATTTTGATTTACCCGGAATTCTCCGGAAATCTTCAGGACATTTACATCAGCGAAGGCCAGGAAGTCAAAAAAGGGCAAAAATTAGCTAAAATTGACGATGGCGGGGTTTCCAATCAATTAGCAGAGTTGAAAGCTCGTCGAGATTTGGCTAAAACCCGCTTTGAAAGACAAAAACGCCTTTGGGACCAGAATATAGGTTCTGAAATTCAGTTTTTAGAAGCTGAAACCGCTTATGAGCAACTCAATAATTCTGTAAAACAGGTAGAAAGCCAGCTTAAAAAATCAGTTATTTATGCTCCTTTCAATGGGAAAATTGATGAGATCATCACCGATCAGGGGCAGGTGGTTTCTCCAGGGCAAACGCCTATTTTCAGAATTTTGAATTTAGGTAAAATGTATATCAGTGCAAATGTGCCTGAAAATTATGTGGGGAGTATAGAGGTAGGGAGTGAAGCTATGGTTTCTTTTGGAGCTATCAACAAAACCTTTAAGAGTGAAGTGGTGCAAGTCTCCAGTAATATTTCACAAAACAACAGAAACTTCAGAGTAAAGGTAGCTATTCCAGACAGCATCGAATTCGTAAAGCCCAACCTCATTGCCACTATAGAAATAAACAATTACAAAACAAGCGGAGCTATCGTTATTCCTGAGGATATTCTCAGAGAAAACGCCCAGGGACAAGCCTTTACATTCGCACTCGCTATGGAAAATGATAGTCTGGGTGTTGCCCAGTTCAGAGAATTGAAACTCGGCAAACGCTATGAGGGTGAGATTGAAGTCCTGGAGGGCTTGAAGGCTTCAGACATCATCGTTACTGAAGGCGCAAGAACGATTAAGAAAGGAGAAAAAGTCAAAGTTTTAAACTTTCAAAAGAACTAATTAATGGCAAAGAAAAACACCTATAAAGAATTTGGCATCTCCTCCTGGGCAATAGACAATAAAATGACGGTTTATGTCATTATTGCTATCATTTTATTTGGAGGTATCATGGCTTATTACAATATGCCGAGAGAAGACTTCCCCGAAGTTGTAGAAACCAAAATATACATAAGTTCTGTACAGCCAGGGACTTCAGTTGAAGATATAGAGAAGTTCATCACAGAACCCCTGGAAGAAGAGTTTAAGGATGTAAAAGGGGTAAGAGAAATCACCTCCTCGACCATGCAGGACTATTCCATGGTCATTGTGGAGTTTGAAGAGGATGTAGAGGTCCAGACTGCAAAGCAACTTATCAAAGACAAGGTAGACCAGGTCAAATCTGAAACCACCTGGCCTACCTTAGATAATGGTGCCAAGGTAGAACCCAATGTCTTTGACCTTAATCTTTCGGAAGAGATTCCTATTTTAAATATCAGTTTTACAGGGAATTTCAACAAACAGCAATTAAAGGATTACGCCGAGCATCTTCAGGATAAAATTGAACTTCTACCTCAGATTAAAGAAGCCAGAATACGAGGGATAGACGATAAGGAAGTAGAAGTGGCTGTGGACATTTACAAAATGTCTGCTATGCAGGTTAGCTTCAATGATGTTATAACCGCCATCCGAAATGAAAATAAAAATATTTCTGGCGGTAGTATTATATCCCAGGGTATTGAAAAAACAATACGGGTTTTGGGGGAAATAGAATCTCCCGATGAACTCAACAACATCGTCATCAAAAATGACGGTGGTGAAGTCTATCTAAAAGATGTGGCTGATATAAATTTCCATACCAAAGATCCATCAACCTTTGCCAGAAATTACGGGGAACCTGTTGTGATGCTCGACATCAAAAAAAGGTCCGGCAAAAATATGATTGAGGCCATAGAAGAAATCAAAACTATTGTGGATAAGGAGAGGGCGTCCTATTATCCAGATAATTTGAACATCAGCCTATCCAACGATCAATCCATCAAAACCGAAAATCAGGTCAATGACCTGGTGAATAATATCATCTTTGGTGTTCTGCTTGTTATCATTGTATTGATGTTCTTCCTGGGTCTTAGAAATGCCCTTTTTGTGGGCGTAGCCATACCCATGTCAATGCTTTTATCGCTTATTATTTTATCAAGCTTAGGTTTTACATTGAATACAATGGTACTCTTTGGACTGGTGATGGGACTTGGTATGCTGGTAGACAATGGCATTGTAGTGGTAGAAAACGTCTATTCTCTCATGGACCAGGGCATGAGCAGAACGGCTGCAGCAAAGCAAGGCATCGGAGAAATCGCCTGGCCTATTATTGCTTCAACAGCAACCACTTTAGCGGCTTTCTTTCCTCTGGGACTATGGCCGGGAACCATTGGCAAATTCATGATTTATTTTCCCATCACCCTCTCTGTAGTGCTCGGCTCTTCTCTTTTTGTTGCTTTGGTGATCAACGCCATGCTGACTTCAGAATTTATGAAAGTAAAAGAAAATAAACTGAAAGATAAACAGGTGATTCGCTGGAGTTTGATTTTGCTGATTATTGGTATTTCTTCCTTAATTGCCGGTTTTGCCTTGGATATTGGGGTGTTAAGAGGTGTGGGGAACCTGGCTATTTTAGCTTCGATTTTGCTTTGGGTTTATAAGCTATTTCTGCTTAAAGCCATTTATTTTTTTCAATTCAGATCGCTTAAAAGATTAGAAAATTTCTATGAAAAATCATTAAAATATGCCCTTCGCAAACGAAATGCTTATCTGTTTTTTTTCGGAACCCTGGGAATTTTGATTCTATCCTTTGCTTTGGTGGCTGTCGTTCAGCCTAAAGTGTTATTCTTTCCTGAAAATCAGCCCAATCAAATCATGGCTTATATCGAATATCCTGAAGGCACTAATATTCATAAAACCAATGCCCTAACCAAAAAAGTGGAAGAGCGTGTTTTTGAAGTTATCAAAAAATATGAAGATGAAGACGGTTACAACTTCATGGTGGAATCTGCTATTTCCCAGGTGGGAAAAGGTGCTGGAAACCCTATGAACAGTATCGGCCAGGTTAATGATATGCCCAATCGAGGTAAGGTCACCTTGTCTATGCGTGAATTCAAACTGAGAAGGGGTGTGAAAAGCAGCAAGGTTTTGGGGGAAGTTCGTGATGCCGTTAAAGGATTTCCCGGGGTTTCCATTATTGCAGAAAAAGACCAGGCTGGACCTCCTTCAGGCTACCCTATCAATATTGAACTCAAAGGAGAGGACTATAATCTTATGCTGGCAGAAGCTAAGCGTATGTCCGAATTCATTAATGAAACGGGCATAGAAGGAATTGAAGAACTGAAAATTGATGTCAATAAATCAAAGCCGGAACTGGACGTGGTGGTCGATAAATTAAAGGCAGGAAAACTAGGAATCTCTTCTGCCCAGGTGGGACAGGTGATCAGAAGATCTGTATTTGGAGAAGAGGCTTCAACCTATAAAGCCAATGAAGAAGATTATCAAATCAATGTCAGATTTAATGAAGAATTGAGGTACGATGAGAATGCGATTTTCAACCAGCCTGTCACCTTTAGGAATACTAAAGGGCAAATTATACAGGTACCTATTTCTGCTTTAGTAAAAACTCAACCCGCTTCAACCTTTTCTGCCATCAAGAGAAAAGACCTGAAGCGTGTCATTACCATTTATTCCAACGTGCTTGGGGGTTACAATGGTAACGAAATCGTAAGTCAGCTGGAACAGGAACTAAAGTATTTCGATTTGGAAGAAAGTATCGGTTATAAATTTACGGGTGAACAGGAAAAACAGGATGAGAATTTAAACTTTTTAATCAAAGCGCTTTTGCTAGCTATTGGTGGAATTCTGCTAATCCTTGTGGCGCAGTTCAATTCCATTTCGAAGCCTATCATCATCTTAATGGCCGTAGTCTTAAGTCTGGGTGGCGTGTTTTTTGGCCTGAGCATTTTTCAAATGGATTTTGTCATCATTATGACGATGATGGGTATTATTTCACTGGCAGGAATTGTCGTCAATAACGCTATTGTGCTGGTCGATTATACTCAGATTTTAATCGATCGCCGAAAGGAAAAACTGGATATGGAAGATGATGAAATGCTGACCAGGCAGCAGTATTTTGAGGAAATCGTTGCCGGAGGAAAGTCTCGTCTTCGTCCGGTTTTGCTTACGGCAATCACCACCGTATTGGGATTGATTCCGCTGGCAGTCGGTTTAAATGTTGATTTTTTCGGACTCTTTATAAATTATGCGCCCGATATTTATATCGGTGGAGACAATGTTATTTTCTGGGGACCCCTGGCCTGGACTGTTATCTTTGGGTTAATTTTCGCGACCTTCTTAACCCTGATCGTCGTTCCGGTTATGTTCTATTTGGTGACTCGCGCTAAATTAAAATTCAAAAAACAACCCGAAACCACCAGTGTCTCGTCCTAAAAGATTTGGTAAATGTCTTATTTTGAATTAATTTTAAATAAAATCAATCACAGATGACCAAATTTGGTGAACTTATTGATGAGCAAAAACCGATATTGCTCAACTTCTTTGCAGACTGGAGTGAGGATTGTGAAAATATTCACGATCAGCTTAAAGATGTCAGTGCTGCTGTAGGAGATAAAGCCAAGCTTATAAAAATTGATGCTGAAAAGAATGCTCAGTTGGTTGAAGCTTTAAAGGTTAAAAAACTCCCGACTTATATGCTTTACAAAGGAGGTGAAATGGTATGGAGACAAAGCGGAAAGCTCGAAGCTAACGATCTTATCATCCTCCTCGAAGACAATTCCTGAAGCGAACTAAAGAAACTTCAAAATAATCTGTTTTAGCTTTGTCAAAATCAAAAATGGACTTATATTTGCAACCGCAAAACGCGCAAGTTCTTAAAAACATTGGAGAGGTGGCAGAGTGGTAATGCAGCAGATTGCTAATCTGTCGACGGTTAAACGTCGCCAGGGTTCGAGTCCCTGTCTCTCCGCTGATACATTAGATGAAGCGAGACCCATCTAGATCTATATAAAACTAATTACACCACTCGGGGTGTAGCGTAGCCCGGTCATCGCGCCTGCTTTGGGAGCAGGAGGTCGCAGGTTCGAATCCTGCCACCCCGACCAAGAAAAGCCAGTAATCTTTTGATTACTGGCTTTTTTAGTTATGAAATTTTGAAAGTGATAACTTTCATAAATAGAATAGCTAAAAAAGGTATAAGCACCGATAGGTGCTGGCTTTTCCTGAGCAACACCCCCTACTCAGGATCACCGACCAAAGGGAGGTAATTCTGCTTCTAAAAGCTACTTAACTCCAATCATCAACTCAAAAGTAATTTCAACATATACATGGAGAGCGAAGATTCCTCCGAAGTCTCGGAGCTGTCAATCTTTTTATTTCTTTGTCCTAAGCGGGATGTATCATGTTACTCTTCAGGTACATTTCATTTTAAAAAACACAAAACACTGATTATCATAAACTTATAATTTGTGGCACAACCTTTGGTCTTAGGTCTTCATAACCTTAAAACCAATGTCATGAAACGATTATTTATTTTACTCGTAGGATTTGTTTTTTTCGCCACATCTGTTTGGGCAAATCATTCAGGTTATGAAACTAACTCGAGATCCAATAATAGAAACTTCAATCAAAATCAGCCCTTTATTTTTATGGAAAATGGAATTGAATTTTCTGTTTTTGCTGATGGTCAGTTTGATTTTTTTATCCCCGGTTACGGCCCAAATGTATCTGTTGGATTTGACATCGCGAATGTAAATTTTAGTTTCAATTCTGGTTATAATTATAATCCTTACATTCAGTATGACGATTATGGGGCTATTATACAGATACAAAATACGCCTGTCTTCTACGACTATTACGGGCGTATACATCAAATAGGAAATATACTAATCGACTACAATACCTACGGCTTGGTAAGTAGAATTGGAGGTTTACAACTGTTTTACAGAAACCATAGGTTTTGGAGACAAAGCGGATTTATAAATCATTCGAACAGGAGGTATGTCAGAAGACCCTGGCACAGGTATTATGCCATGCCTGTTGCTCAGTTCAGTTTGGTAAGCTTTCAGCCCTACAGACAGTTCTACAGCCCTGTAAGACATATTTACTACAGACCTTACGCCAACAACCATAGAGATTTTAATTTGAATAGAAGACATTCAAATGCAACCTACAGATCTCAAAATACGAGATCGCAAAGATATGCGCAGGCACCGAGAAACAGCAGGGAAGAAAATATCAGGTCTAATGTTGAAAGGCATCACAGGGTCATTCAGGAAACCAGAAATTCCAGGAGGCCTCAAGTAAACCGCTCTACCGAAAGACATTCCAGATCAGTTTCAAAGGACTTGGACAGAACCCGGAGAGAGGAAACGCTAAGGACAAATAGAACAGCTCGGGTAGCAGATCCTGTAAGCAGGAGGAATCAGGTTTCCAGCCAGAGGAATAGAAATACAAATCAAAGAAGTGTATCTCAGAACTCCAGAAGAACGGAACAGCCTGGAATCAGGAACAGAAATGAGGTTTCCGGAAGGACCACGACTAGAAACCCTCAGGTAGATAGAAGAGAAACTAAAAGAAAGTCTGTCCAGACCAAAGCCTCGCCAATCTACAGAAACGCCTCTAAAGCACAAAGAAGTCCTAGATCTAAAGGCAATGCCCGAGGACAGAGGTCGAGAAATCAATAAAACTAAATCTAAAACTCAGTGATTTACCCCTTTTTGGAACATTCCAAAAAGGGGTTTTTTGTTTTAGATAAGCTTCTTATTTTAAGCTCAAATGCATCCCAGAGTGGTTACCATGTCTAAACCTATGCAATAAAAAAACCACCTGCCTGAGGCAGATGGTTTTCGTTTTAATGAAGGCGTCTAAATGTTAGGCGTCGGGATTGAGAATTTTTTCAATTCTTTCCACACCATCTTGAAGATGATACCTGGTCATTGTATCTCTTGTTCTGTTTATCGCTCTTCTCATATCGCTTTGCAGATTATTCAATTCTGCTCTTACAAGCGGTCTTATATCACTTGTTTCGACATCGATATTACTTCTGCTGATATATCTTCTGTATTGAGCAGGTATATTAGACTGCTTTTCTGTCATCAAATGTTCCATTCTGGAAAGATATACGCGTTGAAGATTTCTTCGGATTCTGCTTATTTCTGCACCAGTTCTCAATTCACTAAAAAGACCCGTTCTAAGCTCTTCCATCATTTCCACAATGGTATAAGCGTCTTCGTTTAGTTCTTCGTTTTCCATCATTCTGGCAAAACGACCAAAGTCTAGTACATTATTTAAAGCTCTTTCCTGGTAAGATTTGATTTTCTCCAAATACCCGTCAAATTGAATTTTGTTGAAAATATCCTGGTCTATCAACCACTCTGGTGTTTGGAAAAGTTCTTCCTGAAGAAACTCCATGGCTCTTACCTGCTTATCTCGGGGAACATGCGTGTAAACAGCTCCTTCCTGATTATAGGTTTTATAGATTTCGTAAACTCCACCTATGTTGGCGGCAACATGACCCATGTATCGGTTGTACTGTCCGTAAACCTGGTCATACAAGTCTTCGAGATCTTCATAGTTTTTGCCATCTTCAGCGGTCCACTCAATCAGATTTGGAACAATTCTCTTCAGGTTAGCGATACCGTAGGTACTGGCTTCCATGGAGTCATCTCCAAGATCTTCGGTTTGAGAACTTGGATCGATCACACCTCCAGACTGCTGCTGACCAAATCTGTAAACAGGATCACCTGCTTTTTCCAGAATCCATTCATCCAAAATTTGTTTTTCTTCTTCAGGGGTTTTATCTAAAATTGGTCTATAACCCCAGGCGATAGAGTATTTATCGTAGGGACCAACATTGGGCATCAGCGACACATCGCCATCTCCAGGCTGTGCGATATAATTAAATCGCGCGTAATCCATGATAGATGGAGCTGTTCCATTCTTTTTGGTGAATTCCGGATCTCTAAGATCTTCTACATCGTAAGCAACACTGCTTCCCATATTATGCGGCAAACCAAGTGTATGTCCAACTTCGTGAGAAGAAACGAAACGGATTAAACGACCCATGACCTCATCTTTAAATTCCACACCTCTTGCTTCAGGATTGATAGCAGCAGTTTGTACAAAATACCAGTTGCGCAATAAGGTCATGACATTATGATACCAGTTGATATCTGATTCTAAAATTTCACCGGAACGCGGGTCACTCACGTGAGGTCCGTTGGCGTTTGGAATGGGAGAAGCCAGGTATCTTACCACTGAATATCTAATATCTTCCGGACTCCAGTCTGGATCTTCTTCTTGAGTAGGAGGATCCATGGCTAAAATAGCATTTTTGAAGCCTGCTGCTTCAAAAGCTACCTGCCAGTCTTCGATACCCTGCTTGATGTATTTTCTCCATTTTTTAGGAGTAGCTCTATCGATATAATAAATGATGGGCTCTTTTGGCTCTACCAATTCCCCTCTTTTAAATTTCTCAATATCTTCATCTTTAACTTCAAGACGGTAACGGTCTAAATACGTTACTGTTTCCGACTTTTGATTATCAAGTCCATAATCCAGTTGTCTGCTTGTAAACCAGCCTACACGCTGATCAAAATAACGTCTTTTCATTGGCACTTTAGGTAAAAGCACCATAGAATTACTGAACTTCAGAGATACAGAACCCGTACTGGAATTTGAAGGAGGATCTCCCGCATTATAGGTTTTTACGTGTCTTATTTCAATGTTCTCGGGATAACTTCTTATGGTATCTATATAAGAACGGCTGTCATCCAGACGTGAGATTTTATAAGGCTTTTTTCTTCTGCTCTGAAGACCAATCGCCTCTACATCTTTTTGAAATAAATCTGTAACGTTTATAACGGTATTGTTGTGAATAGAGTCTTTTTTATAGGCTTTGACATCAAACGAATATAAAATCGGCTCAAAATTAGAGTTGACTACGGCCTGATTTATAGGCAAAGAATCTGCAGCTGCAATGTCATAGGACACTACTCTAAGATAAACTTTATCGCCTTTTTTCTGCCAGCGTAAAACCTGTTCGTTTTGCTTGCCTCCGCCAAAACCAATGCCCTGAGCTGTCTGAGCAATACGAGTTACCATCAGCATTTCTCTGTTGAAAAGAGAATCTGGAATCTCAAAGAAATAATCCTCATCAACTTTATGAACTTTGAATAAGCCCTCGTCTGATTTGGCTTTGCTGGTTATAATTTTGCCATAAGGTTTTATTCCGTTTTTGGATTCCTTTTTAGGGGCCTGGGCAGTCGATTTATCATCTTTTTTCCCTTGAAGAATGGAACATGATGACATCGAAACTACCATCCCTGCTACGAACGTGAAGTAAAGTAACTTTTTGATCATAATGAATTATCGTTTTAAAACAATTGAAATTATCCAATTGCGATTTAAACTAAGACAGAAAAAGGGGGCAATGGTTTAATTTAAGACCTAAAAAAAAGCTCTATGTCCATAGAGCTTTTAAAATTCTTTTACCGCTTTCGGCTTAATGAGGCAATTTATGTCTAAGAAGACCATAGACAAAAGTTCCTAAAAGCGCCCCAAAAATAACTATCAAAATGGAGGCATAGCCGGCTCCCATTAGCACATACATGGGACCGGGACATGCCCCGGCAAGTGCCCAGCCTAAACCAAATAAAATTCCACCAAATAGATAGCGAGATATACCCTTTTCCTTGGGTTTCAATTTCATGTCCTGACCACCCAGGGCTTTAATATTATTTCGCTTGATCACCTGGATTCCAATAACACCAAGAAAAAGAGCCGAACCTATAATGCCATACATGTGAAAAGAACCAAACTCAAACATTTCAAAAATTCTGAACCAGGAGGCTGCTTCCGACTTGTACATGACGATTCCAAAAAAAATTCCTATAACTAAGTAAACTAAGGTTTTCATATTTTAAAAGATTAAAGGGTATATAAAATTAATCATGATCAGACCTCCAATAAAAAACCCGATAACCGCGATTAAAGAAGGTAACTGAAGATTGCTCAATCCCGATATGGCATGTCCCGAGGTACACCCCCCGGCATATCTGGCCCCAAATCCGACAAAAAAACCACCAACAAGCAAAATGGCTAGTATTTTAGGGTCGCTTAAACTTTCTGTTCCGAAGATTTCAGTTGGCATATAAGCCTCCCCTGCACTGGTAATGCCATAGCTCTCAAGTTGTTTTGAAACCTCCGGATTTATTTCCACCGTATTCCCTGAAAAGTAATTCGCTGATAAAAACCCGCCGATAACCGCTCCTAAAACAACGATCAGATTCCAGCGTTCTTTCTTCCAGTCGAATTTAAAGAAGTCTGAAGCCCTACCTGCGCCTCCCATAGAACAGGCGGTTCTTAAATTGGAAGACATCCCAAATTGTTTTCCTGCAAAGAGCAAAGCAAACATAACCAAGGCAATAAGAGGGCCTGAAACATACCAGGGCCAGGGCTTTATAATCCATTCCATAATTTAAAATTTTATGCAAATTAAACCTTTATGCCATGATTTGAATGTAACAATAGTTACTAATTACCTGACAAGGTTAAAATTGAATTAAGGAGACTTTCAAAGCCTTTAAAAAGGCTACTTTTATTCAAAATTTACACCATGAAACTCACTTATATCGTACTT
Source organism: Psychroflexus aurantiacus (assembly GCF_010820555.1). Lineage (GTDB taxonomy): Bacteria > Bacteroidota > Bacteroidia > Flavobacteriales > Flavobacteriaceae > Psychroflexus > Psychroflexus aurantiacus. The sequence goes on from NZ_JAAIKD010000001.1 coordinate 67,668, forward strand.
GCCGTTTTTTTTATAGGTTCAATAACCACATTAAATGCTCAACAGGAGTATTTTGAATATGGATTTAAAGGAGGCGTCAATATAGCTCAAATGACCGGGGACGTCCCCGCCAGTTATGAGTCCAGAACCTCTATGAAAATTGGTGCGTTCGGGATTTATAAAATCCTGCCAAAATTAGGTATTCAGGCAGAATTGCTTTATTCTGAACAGGGTTTTTCAAACGAACCTGTTCCTGAAACCATCGCCATAGAAAAAATCGAAGAACTCTTAAGGATGCAGTACGTCAACCTGCCCGTTCTAGCCAGTTACAACCTTGTAGAAAACCTGTGGCTGGAAGGGGGTATGCAAGTTGGTTATTTGGTGAAAGCTGTTGAAGACAGAGAAGAAGTGAGATTGATTAACCAAGGTGAAGTGACTAGTGAAACGACGTCCACAGCAAAAACGGACAACTATGAGCGAATAGATTTTGGACTTGCCGGAGGTTTACGCTATAAACTCAGCCAGAATTTTATGGTGCAGGCAAGATTTCACCAAAGCCTGAATGACGTTGACAAAAGCAGTGAGGGAGATCAATACCACAGGGTTTATAGCTTTTCGATAGGCTATGTATTTTAGATAACCGGCTTTAAACCAAAGTTAGCTTTCTCAAGTGTTAGCTTTTTTTTATCACCCTTGCAAATTTCAGTACCGCAATTTTTCATAAATTTGTAATATGAAAAAGATTTCAGCATTACTTATTTTCACATTAGTATCAAACGTTTTGTGGTCACAGGTTTTTATAGCTGAAAACCCAAACATGAGGGTAACTCTAAAAAATGATGTTGATCTTTCTGTTGCTGGAGATATCACCAACAACGACAGCATTTACGGAACAGGATTTCTTGAGCTCATACAAGCTCAATCCCAATTTGTTTCAGGAAACGGAATTATAGAAAAATTTAGGGTTAATAAAACCGGTGGACAAGCCGAAATAACCGGGGGTCATCAGGACGTGTTCAGGTTATTCGAAATTCACGGTGGAACTTTTATTCCAAACGCACGTCTGACTCTAAAAAGCGTGGACTCTCTTACCGCTCAAATCGGTCAAAATACCGGAGGAAGTATCACCGGTGATTTTGTTATAGAACGCTTCATCCCGAGATCCAACAGGGCTTTTCGCTATATGTCTTCTCCTGTTTCCACATCAGGGACTGTAAAAGCCAATTTGCAGGAAGGCGTTAATAATACGGGTTACAGCTTTCCTGAAGATAACAAAAATCCCAACCCAGGTTACGGAACACACATTACCGGATCATCAGCAGGCAATAATGGCTTTGATGCTACGCAAACCGGAAATCCTGGTATGTATTTCTGGAATGCAACCTCTCAATCCTATACCATCATCCCGAATACGGATAATACCCAATTAAGCAAAGGACAAAGTTTTCCTCTTTTTATCCGTGGAAGTCGGGCAACCAATCTCAATCAATCTAATTTAAAGGTCGGTCCAGAAACAACACTAAGACTGACGGGCAATCCAAGCATTTTAAATTTCTCCAAAAGCATTTCTTTGGAAATAGACAATAGCTATTTGTTATTAGGCAACCCCTATCACGGGGCTATAGATGCCAATTCTTTTTTCGCTGATCAATCGAACTTGAGTCCCAATTTTATATATGTTTACGACCCTACACTCAATGAATTTGGTGGTAATGTGACAGTAGAATTACCGGAAGGGATTAATGCTCAGGGCTCCGATGCCAATCAATTTATACAGGCCTGGCAATCGGTCTTTGTGAAAGCCTCGAACACTGGAACGACTACATTAGATTTAACTTTTTCCGAAACCCATAAGACTATTTCTGAATCTCAGCTTGTAATTTTCAAAACGAATACAGGATCCAGAATTAATCTCAGATTATTAGCCGACAATAATCAAATCGATGGGGTGAGCATAAAGTTTATTCACGGAGCAAATTCAGAAATAGATGATAGAGATGCTGATAAACTCCCAAACACGGGTGAATCCCTTTCCATATACTCCAATAATACAAACTTAAGTATTGAGGAAAGAGATTATCCGCAATCCATAGATACAACGCTTATACGATTAGTAAATAAAAACAGAAATCAGTATCAGTTTAAGATTGATGGCACAAATTTTTCTGAAATCAACGCCATTTTTAAAGATTTTTACCTGGATGAAGAATATCCTCTGGAAGACAATAAAGAGCTCGTGGTTGACTATCAGGTTGCAGAGGGAGAACCTGATATGAGGTTTGGATTTATTTATAATTCTGAAAGTTTATCGTCTGAAGAATTTGCAAGCAGAACCTTTAAAGTTTATCCCAATCCCGCTCAGGATGTTTTAAACATTGAGACTGTAAGCACCTCTTCTCAGAAACTGGAATTTGAAATTTACTCGCTTTTAGGACAAAAAGTTGCTCGAGGTAGTTTTGAAGATAAACTCTCTAATTATGATATCTCTTCGCTTTCGACAGGGGTGTATTTAATTGTCATTTCTGATGATAATAATCTGAAAGAAACCCTGAAGCTTATTAAAACTTAGGCCTGCTTCTCTTTTAAATCATCGAGATAATCTTCAATTGCCGCGTAAATTTTAGCCAACTGGGCTTCGGTAATTACATAAGGCGGCAGGATATAAATGGTTTTCCCCAGCGGTCTTAAAAAGATGCCCTTACTCATAAAGTACTGAAACATCTTATCTCTTGCATTCCCATAGCGCTCCATCTCTATATCCACATCCATAGCCAAAATCACCCCGATTTGTCTTACTTCCCGGATGCGTGTGTGCTTTCGCATTTTGTCTGCAAACAACTGATTGAGACTCATGATGTTTTTAATGGCTCCCTGTATTTCCGGGGATTGCAGCAGCTCCAAACCGGCAATGGCAGCTGCACAAGCCAGTGGATTTCCCGTGTAGGTATGACCGTGAAACAGGCCTTTGGAAACCTCATCGGCATAAAAGGCTTTATAAATCTTTTTGGTACAGCTTGTGATGCCCATGCCAACCATTCCAGCGGATAGCGCTTTACTAAGACACATGACATCGGGCTTTTCAGCTAAATAATCAGAAGCGAAATGTTTTCCCGTTTTTCCGAAACCCGTCATCACCTCATCAGCAATGCAAATCACCTGATTGGCCTTGCAAATCTTCAAGATGTCATTAAGCCCATTGAGATCATAAGTTTGCATGGCTGCAGCGCCCTGCACCAAGGGCTCATAAATAAATCCTGCGACAGCATTTTCCCTCAAAATCGCTTTCAGCTGAGCAACAACTTCCGCATTGTTGAGTCCGTTGGGTTTTGGAAGCCTTTTCACTTCTATAAAATGATCTTCGAAAGCCCCGTTGTAAACCGACAAACCCGAAACAGACATCGCCCCAAAGGTGTCGCCGTGAAATCCATCCTCCAAGGCTAGCATTACTTTTCTATCATTTTTGAGATTGTGATGATACTGCAAGGCCATCTTGATACCGATTTCAGTTGCTGTGGAACCATTGTCATTAAAAAAAAGTTTGTCTTGATTCTTAGGCAGAATTTCCATCAGCTTTTCAGACAACTCCACAGCAGGCTCATGTGTGAATCCGCTAAATACGACCTGATCCAGGGTTTCCATCTGGGTTTTCACCTTTTTGATAATGTGCGGATGACAATGCCCATACATACTCGTATACCAGGAGGCGATTGCATCGATGTAGGTTTTTCCAGATTCGTCTTTCAATAAAGCGCCCTTAGCCGATTTGATAGCCAAAAGCTCAGGATTCAGTTTGTGCTGGGTAAGCGGATGCCAGATATGCTTCTGGTCTCGCCTGGAAATAGAAGGGGTGGTGAAAGGTAAAGAAATATGTTTGCCAAAAAGTTTCATGTGCTCGTATTTATAACAAAGGTAAACTTCTTAAAGTTAATCATTTTTTCTTCTGAACCTGCCCGTCCAAGACGCCCGGGCGGTATTAATATCGCTGACCTAAAGCTTTTCTAGATTTAGTTTAAGCTTCTGTGCGTATTTTGAAACCACATCTTTGGAAAATTCCGTCTCCTCCTCAATTCTTCCCACGCAGGTTAAATTGGTTTTTTCTAAAATGATGCGTTCTGTGGTGGGATGCTCATCGCCGCTAAAAATGATTCCGATGTTGGAAAAGCCTCTGCTTTTTAATGCTTCAATAGACAGAAGTGTGTGATTAATGCTGCCCAAATAATGCCTGGAGACCAAAATGATTTTATCGGTTTTCTCTATCAAATCGATGATGCAGTCTTGGGAGTTAAGTGGTACCAGCAAACCTCCAGCTCCTTCAATGACCAGGGTGTTCTCAGTTTCCGGTCTTTGGATGTCTTTGAGCTGAATCTCTACCTGATCAATTTCGGCAGCAGCATGTGGACTCATAGGGGTTTGCAAGGCATAGGCATTGTCAAAGAACTTTGACTTTGAATTGCTTAGCATGGCTTTGACCTTATGTGTATCGGAATAATCCAAATCGCCTGCCTGGACGGGTTTAAAATAGTCCGCTTCCAGAGCTTCTGTAACGATAGCCGAAACCATTGTTTTTCCAACTTCGGTTCCGATTCCTGTAATAAAGTAAGTCTTATTCATTTTCTTATTGAATTAAATATTTAGCTAAAGCTAGAAGAGCAGTTTCAATTTCATTTCTTGTATTGAAACTATGAAGGCAAAATCGGAGTCTTTCTTTTCCCTGAGGAACTGTTGGTGACAAAATAGCCCTGACATCGAATCCTTCTTCCTGGAGCTGGCTTGAAATCAACTTAACCTCTTCGTTTCCCCCAATCACACAAGACTGAATCGCCGACTGACTTTCAATGAAAAAATCTATCAATCGATGGGCTTTGATTTGTTTCTGAAAAAAGGCAATATTCATTCTCAGGCTTTCGAACTCAGCTGAACTGGACTCCAAATACAAATGCGCCGCCCAGTTTCTGGCTGTGGTCTCCACGCCCGGGGCTGTGGTATAAATAAAGCTTTTGGCAAAGTTGATTAGATACTGTTTTAGTGGTTCTGTACCTAAAACTGCAGCGCCATGAGATCCGAAGGATTTGCCAAAGGTGATGATTCTGGCAAATACTACTGCATCAAAAGGAGAATCTCCTGTTTTGGATATCGCCCCTATGGAATGGGCTTCGTCTAAGATGAAATAGGCACCAAATTCCACGCAGAGCTTAGCGATACCATCCACATCTGCACAATCGCCATCCATAGAAAAAACATGTTCAGTGATGACATAGATCGTTTCAAACTGGTCTTGAAACTTGACCAGTTTTTCTTTTAAATCGTTTAAATCGTTATGCTGAAACTTATAGGCTTTGGCTTTGCTCAAGCCTATGCCATCGCGTATGGAAGCATGACTCAGCTCATCGTATAAAATCAAATCCTGGCGTTGCGCGATAGCAGACAGCAGTCCAAGATTGGCATCGTAACCGGAATTAAATACCGTGGCTGCTTCAGCGTTGTAAAAGTGCTGCAGATAAGACTCAAAGTCTTCAAGCATAGCGTAATTCCCGGTGAGAAGTCTGGAGCCAGTTGCACCATGAAGCTGACCTGGATAAGTTTTAAGTTTATCCAGGGCAAATTCAGAAATAAGTTTATGACGGGAAAAGCCTAAATAATCGTTGGAAGAGAAATCCACGCGTTTGGAGTCAGGTTTTTTAAGAGATCTTAAAGTCCCCTCCTCGCAGCGTTGAATCAGTTTTTGCGCAAGAGCCTTTGGAAAATCAACTTTCGGATTTTGACTCAGTTTCTTCTTCATTATTCTTCCTTTTGTTCAATCCTTTTAGCTCATGAGTCGATTTGTTGTACTTGCCTTTCAGATCATCGATATAAGAATTCTCCCAGAGTTTGTTTCCGATAAAATAGGAGGTTCTTCCAATAAGGTGCGCGGATACGGGGGCCGTGATAAAAATAAAAATGATAACGGCTATAACCCGTGTGGTTACTGATAAATCCAGAAAAAATAAAGCTGAAGCGGTAAGCAAAAGTCCAACGCCCAGGGTTGCAGCCTTCGTATTTACAGAGATTCTCAGGTATTGATCCGGCATTCTAAGTGTTCCTATAGCTGCCAGTAAGACAAACAGGGCTCCCAGTCCAGAGGTGATGTAAATTAAGATATCATTCATTTTTATTTCGTTTTTCGAGATAATAAGCAAAGGCCACCGAGCCTAAGAAGGCGATAAGCGCCAGAACAAGTGAGATGTCTAAAAATGTGGGGGTATCGCTCAGGATGCTATAAATGGCTATGATACCAATACCTATGGTGATTAGTAAATCTAAAGCAACCACTCGGTCTATGATGCTGGGCCCTTTAAAAAATCTCACAAACACCAGTAGCGATGAAACCGACAGGATAGGCAATATGATATAATATAAAAAGTCGTGTATGTTCATCTCAATATTTCTAGTAATCGTTTTTCAAAACCTTGTTTAATATCTTCTATGAATTCTTTTTTATCGACCACGTACATGGCGTGAACGTATAAAACACTTCGGTCTGTAGATACATCCAGAGCCAGAGTTCCCGGGGTAAGGGTGATCAGATTTGCCAAAAGCGTTATTTCGAGGTCAGTTTTGGCATCGAGTGGGAGACCTACAATACCGGGTTTCATATTCAAATTGGGTGTAATCACTTCGTAAGCCACCTGGATATTTGCCTTGGTCAGTTCCCAGATGAAAAACAGAAAAAAACTTATAATCTTGGGAACGATTTTAAAGTATTTTTTAGTGTTCTTTTCTTCAAATCCGCTCAGAATCCAAAGAATGATAAAGCTGAGCAAAAATCCAAAAAAGAAATTATTAAAGTTGTACTCCCCGGTAAGGAACACCCAGATAAGCATCAATAATATGTTAGAAAGAAATTTAGTTTTCATCTGGATTTATCGTTTTAAGACGGCATCGATATATAATTCCTTGTTCATGAGTTCTGTTGCAATTCTTTCAGACAACTGCTGAATATGCTCGGCACCGAAACCTATGTATAAAGTTACAAAAGTTAGAAACGCTATAGGAAATATGAAGGTCAACTTTTGACCAAATCTCAGTTGATTGAAATAAATAAACTTTTCCGGAAAGTTGATTTCGGGCTGGTTTTTCCAAAAGACTTCAGACCAAAGTTTTGCAATGACGATAAGGGTGATTAAGCTACCAAAAATCAAAGCTCCAAAAAACCAATATTCCTGAGCATTAAAACTAGCTAAAATAAGTGAGATTTTAGGCCAATACCCCGAAAGTGGTGGAATTCCAATTAATGAGAATAAAGGAATCGCGATAAGCAAACTCAGCTTGGGATAGTGTTCATATAAGCCCCCCAGTTTCTTCATGTTGGTCGTCCCTTTTATTCTGTAAATCAATCCACTGATTAAGAATAAATTTGTTTTGATAATGATGTCGTGTATGAGATAAAAAATCACACCTGCCATAGCTACTTCTGTAAACAAAGCTAGACCCCCTATCATAAACCCGATATGGCAAATGATAAAATACATAAAGACCTTCTTGATATTGTTCTGAATAATAGCTCCTAATCCGCCGCTGAATATGGTCATAATTGCCAGAGTTAGCAGCAAAATCGTCAGGAAAGAATCCCCTCCATAAATCAATGTAAATATCCGAATTAAGGCGTAAACACCAACTTTGGTAAGCAGACCTGCAAAAATAGCAGACACCGCTGAAGGTGGCGTATGATAGGAAGCCGGCAACCAAAAATACAGAGGAAATATAGCCGATTTGATCCCGAAACCCACCAGGAATAGAACGGCGCTTATTTCTACAAGTGTAGTGTCTTTCACCTCGGCGATTTTAAGCGAAATATCTGCCATGTTTAGGGTACCTACAAGTCCGTATAAAACCCCTAAGGCTGTAAGGAAAATCATGGAAGCAAAGAAGTTTAAAGCAAAATATTTGACTGCACCTTCCAGCTGACTCTTCTCTCCTCCTATGCTTATCAAAACAAACGAACTGATAATGATAATCTCAAACCACACATACAGGTTAAAAATATCACCAGTTAAAAAAGCACCATTAAGTCCCAAAAGCAGAAAATGGAATACACTGAAGTAACCAAACTTCAACCTTGCTTTGATGACAGAAATCGTTGAAAAGATAGACACAGCAAAGCCTGTAATGGCAGTGAGCAAAACCAAAGTGACTGCCAGCATGTCTCCGACAAAAACGATTCCGAAGGGGGCGGGCCAGTCTCCAGATTCCACTACCTGAGTACCGCTACTGTAAACATAAGTGAATACCCATATCGCAACGCCTAAAGCCATTGCATTTCCGACTACACTGACGATTTTTTGGAAATTCAGTTTGTTCCAGAAAAACATCAGGAGGATGCTTAAAAACAAATGGACTATTAAGGGCAGTATGATGATATCGTTTGTCATGAATCTTCGTCTGTGGTATTAAGTTGATCTAAGTCGTCTGTTTTTAAAACTTTGTAAGTACGCTTTACAAGTATAATTGCAAAGGATTGCAAACCAAAACTAATAACTATAGCCGTGAGTATTAATGCCTGAGGAATGGGGTCTGCATACACGCCTTCAAGAACTTTTTCTGCAGAATCTATAATAGGCGGCTCACCTTTGGTGATCCTGCCAAGGAGGAAAATCAATAAATTAACACCGTTTCCCAGTAAGATGATCCCCAGAATGAGCTTTACCATACTTCTTCGCAAAATCATATAGATGCCTGAAGCATAAAGAACACCGGTTATAACTGCTAATATTATTTCCATTTATAGAGATTCAGAAATTGTAAATATGATGGTTAAGGACGATCCTATAACGACCAGATAAACGCCTATATCGAAAAATAAAGGAGAACCAATTGCCCCGATAACGGGTATCGGATTTTCTGCCCAGATTCCCGTCATCATTGGTAAATCTGCAAATACCAAAGGAGATATTCCACTCAAAAACGCTACCGATAATCCAACAGGCATTAAAAATCCAGGATGAAATTTTAAAATCTTTTTGGCTTTATCCAGTCCATTAGAGAAAGCATCCAGCACAAAAGCAATAGCAGCTACAAGACCACCCACAAAGCCTCCACCAGGTAAATAGTGACCTCTTAACAGGATAAATACTGAAAACAGTAATAATACTGGCAGGAGGTAACTCGACGCAGATTTTAAAATTATCGTTCTCATTTTATTTTTTATCTTTTGTTTTTAATCTTAGTTTTAATAATCCAAAGACGCCTAAGGCAGCGACGATCAATACCGAAATCTCTATCATGGTATCAATCCCTCTAAAATCGACCAAAATAACATTTACCACATTTTTTCCATGAGCGAGTTTATAGGCATTTTCAGCATAGAACTCAGTGATTTCGGTATTTTTAGGCTCCTTTAATACTCTCAGAATAAGCAATGTAATCAGAACTCCAAAACTGGCGGACAGCACGCCGTGTTTGATTCTTAGCCACCTATCCGAAAGGTTGAGATATCTGGGCAACTTGTAAAGGACCAGCACAAACAAAATAACCGTCAGGGTGTCTACCGAAAACTGAGTCATTGCTAAATCGGGGGCACTGTAAAATAAAAACAGCAGGCTAAAGGATAATCCAACCACTCCAAGAGCAGCGACAGCAGCTAAACGTGACTTTGTAAAAACCGTGTAAAGGACTCCAGCCAATAACATCAATAAAATGGAAATCTCGTAAATGGTTAATTCTGCCAAAGTTGAAAAATCGGATTCAAGGGAGAAATCCGAAAAAATAAGGTAACCCAGAAGTAAAATTAAAAAAGCAACAATGGTAGAAATGTAATGTCTTAAGTAACCCGTCTGAAAGAAATTTGTCCAATACGAAGAAAAGACTGCGAAACCTTCAGATAACTTCAGAAACAAAATCTTAGGACTGATGAAATTAAATTTTGCAATGCTGTTTTCCAAAGCGTGGCTGGGCGTCAGTTTTAAATATAAGATGGTTCCCAGTACCAGCGTGATGGCGCTCAACCCTAAAACCGTATTGAAACCGTGCCATAGTTTTAGGTGGAAGTCTTCAAATGCGATGGCCTGAGTCATGGCGATGGGTTTAGCAAAAGCAGATTCAATAAGACCTGGGAAAATACCAAAAACCAGCCCGGCCAGGGTCATAATTAACGGGGGAACCCACATCAACGGACTTGGAAGATGTATGTTTTCAAATTTTTTAGGAAGTGGACCCATAAAGGGTTTCACCCCTGCTACAAAACCGGCATAAAACAAGAACACATTTGTTGAAATGGCGAGGATGGTGAGCAATACAGCATTGTTGGTAAAGTGTAAGGTCGACTCGTAAATCAAATCTTTACCTACAAAACCTAAAGTTGGAGGAACGCCTCCGCTGATAAGTGCCGCTATAAATCCTGCGATAGCAACCGGCAGTAAAACCTTACGTAAGCCCGCTAGCTGTGTGACGTCCCGGGTTCCTGTTTCGTGATCGATAATCCCTGTAATCAAAAACAAGGAAGCCTTATAAAGCGCATGAACTACGATAAACACTGCTGCTGCAATAAGTGCAGCCTGCGTGCCTATCCCTATTAAAAAAACAAGTATCCCTAAGGCCGAAATGGTGGAATACGCTAGAATTCCTTTCAAGTCTGTTCTAAAAATAATATGAATCGCGGAATACAGCATGGTTATTCCACCAACCACAATCAGGATGGTATGCCAAATGTCGCCTCCATTTAAAACAGGAGTCATTCTGAACAACAAATAGACGCCAGCTTTTACCATGGTTGCAGAGTGTAAATAGGTAGAAACCGGTGTCGGGGCTTTCATGGCTCCCGGCAACCAAAAATGAAAGGGAAACTGAGCGGATTTGGTAAAGGCTGCTCCAAAAATTAAGAGCAAAATGAGTATATAATGCGAGCTGTCTGTAATACTATCTCTCATGGACAGCATTTCTGAAATGCGGTAAGTGCCAGCGACATCTCCCAGTAAAACAGCACCCCCCAGAAGTAATAAACCTCCAATTCCGGTAATTCCCAAAGCCACAAGCGCCGATTTTCTCGAGTCTGCTTTGTCGTTATTGAAGCCGATTAAATAGAAGGAAGAGATGCTGGTCAGTTCCCAGAAAATAAACAGGGACATCAAATTGTCCGACAGGACCAAACCCAGCATGGACGCCATAAATAAACTTAAATACCCATAAAATCGATCCAAATATTTATGACCTTTCAGGTAAGCAGAGGTATATAAAAACACCAGAGAACCAATTCCGGTGATCATTAGTGCAAAAAGAAGCGCCAGACCATCTAAGGTAAAACTCAAATTGACTCCAAAGCTCGGTATCCATTCGTAACTTTCATAAACCACCTCCCCGTTTGAAATTTCAGGTAAGAAACTTAGAAAATAAACAAATAGACTAATTGGAATTATAGAGGAAAGTACAGCAAGCTTACCTTTAAAGTAAGATCCGGCGAACACCAGAAATAATGAGAATAAAAAACCTAAAAGTACTGCTGCTAGCATGCTTAAATTTATTTTTGCAAATATATCTATATTTCACAAAGAGAGCTGCGCTCTTTGTTTGCTTTGGTGTTTTAATGAAAAAGACGCCGGGGTATTTGAAATAAAAATGCTGTTGAAAATTCAACAGCATTTTCAGTAATATTGACTAGTAATTAATTCAAGGTTGATTCTACTGAAATCTCAGTATCCAGTAGTTTAGAAACCGGACATTGCTTTTTAGCTTTATTGACTAATTCATCAAATTTCTCCTGATCGATTTTATCGATTTTAGCTTCCAGTGTGATATGGGATTTGGTAATATTTCCCTCTTTCAGAGTGATTTCTCCTTTGGCTTCCAGGCTTCCTATTTCAAAATCCTCTTCGGTTAAAAAAGCGGATAATTGCATAGCAAAGCAGCCTGCATGGGCTGCTGCGATTAATTCTTCAGGATTGGTACCTTTCCCTTCTTCAAAACGAGATTTGAACGAGTACTGGGTGTTATCTAAAACTCCACTCTGCGAACTTAGCGTTCCATTTCCTTCCTTTATACTTCCTTTCCAAATTGCTGTAGCCTGTCTTTTCATTGTCTTTATTTTTGATAAAAATAATTATTATAAGTTCTACAGCTTAAGTTTTTAATAAAAATTAACCTAAAGCACATGCTTTACTCCGACTCAAATTTCTCGATAAGTGCTTTGGCTTTTTCCTCATCGCTTTCATCGACCATGAGCTGATAATCGCCAAATACCCCGCCATAAGAGGAATCCACCTTATCCACTTCGTAACATCTAATGCCTTCAGATTCCAATAGGTTTTTAACTCCCATCATTTCAACTTTAGACTTGGTGTAATATACTTTCTTATCCATATGCTTTGGGTTTTAATCTTCTTCCTGCATTCCATTCCAGCCTCGCGCTTTTATTGGAATTTTGGTATTCATTCTTGAAATGAGATGAATGCCTTCACTTTGTTCTGTCATATGACCAATAACGGTCAGGTTTGGATTGGCTTTTATTTTATCAAAATCAGACTGATCGACAGTAAACAAAAGTTCATAATCTTCTCCGCCGTTGAGCACTACCGTTGTTGAGTCCAGTTCGAATTCTTCACAGGTGGAAATAGACATGGGGTCTAAAGGTAATTTATCTTCAAACACATTAGCCCCAACTTTAGAATGCTTGCATAAATGCATCACTTCTGAAGACAAACCATCACTTATATCGATCATAGAAGTTGGTTTTACTTCCAAAGCCATCAATAATTCCACAATATCTTTTCTGGCTTCCGGCTTCAACTGGCGTTCTACAATGTAGGTATATTTTTCAAGATCGGGTTGTGCATTAGGATTTACTTTAAAGACTTCATTCTCTCGTTGTAAGACTTTTAAACCCAGGAAAGCGCCTCCTAAATCCCCTGAAACCACCAGTAAATCATTTGGTTTTGCTCCGCTTCTGTAAGTTATATCTTCCGCCTTAGCCTGACCAATGGCAGTAATGCTGATGGTTAAACCCTTTATGGCAGAGGTGGTATCTCCGCCTACCACATCTATATTATAAAGTTCTGCAGCAGTAGTAATACCACTGTAAAGTTCCTCCAGGGCTTCTACGGTAAACCTGTTGGAACAGGCTATGGAGACCGTGATTTGTTCAGCCTGAGCATTCATGGCATACACATCAGACAGGTTGACCATCACCGCTTTATAACCCAGGTGTTTCAGGGGCATATACGCCAGATCAAAATGGACGCCTTCCACCAAAAGATCGGTGGTGACCACGCTGTGTTTATCATGATTGAGTACAGCAGCATCATCTCCTATGCTTTTTACAGTAGAAGTATGTTTCACCTTAAAAAACTGAGTCAGGTGGTCTATTAAACCAAATTCCCCTAATTCTGATAGTTTGGTTTTGCTGTCTTTTGTATTTTGAAACATGTCATTTTTGTTTTGAAAGGCAAAGTTACTTAAAAGGATTTGTAAAGTCCTAAACCATATCCTAATACTAGTCTTTTCTAAGCAGCATAAATTCTTAACAAAGAAATCTTTAAAACTCAGAAGCTCATCAGGCATTCCTTCTTAGAACGTACAGAAAAAGCATAATCCGAGAAATCACTAATGTGTTTTACATTAAAAAGTGCTTCCCAAAAGCATTACATGAGCAAATCTTTTCTTTATATTTGATTTAAATTTTGATATTGAAAAAACTTTACCTTAATACCTTAGCGCTTGTCTGGAGCTTCATGGCATTTTCTCAAACGCCATGTGAAAACGGTTTTGCCGGAATCTATCCTTGTCAGGATTACGACCTCATGTCACAGATTAGCCCAGAGGCGCTTTCTGCCAGTGAAGGGAATGATTCCTGGGGCTGGACAGATCCACAGGATGAAAAAGAATACGCCTTGATGGGTCTGGACAACGGCACTGCCTTTATAGACATCTCCGATCCAACCGCCCCGGTATATCTCGGAAAACTCCCTACCCATACTTTGTCCAGCCCCTGGAGGGATATAAAAGTATATCAAAATTATGCATTTATAGTCTCTGAAGCTTCAGGTCATGGCATGCAGGTTTTTGACCTCACCAGACTTCGAGTAGTCGCCAATGCACCGGTGATTTTTAACAGTGATGCCCATTATGATGGATTTGGAAATGCGCATAATATCGTCATTAATGAAAGTAAGGCGTATGCCTATGTCGTGGGGACTTCAACCTACAGTGGCGGTCCGCATATCGTAGATCTCAGTGACCCTCTCAATCCCGTTTTAGCGGGAGGATATGCGGGGAGTTTTTATACGCACGACGCTCAGGTGGTCACCTATTCTGGCCCGGACACTGACTATACCGGGAGAGAAATTTTTATCGGATGTAATGAAGAGGAGGCTGTCGTTGTAGATGTGACCAATCCAGGCAATCCCGTTTTGATTTCCACAATAACCTACAGCAGTACAGGGTACCCACACCAGGGTTGGTTAACCGAAAATCAAAGGTATTTTTTCCTGGGAGATGAGCTGGATGAACTCAATTTCGGCTTGAATACCAGAACGCTCATTTTTGATTTACAGGATCTGGACAACCCCGTTCAGCACCAGGAATACCTGGGACCAACTGCGGCGATAGATCACAATGGCTACCTTCATAATGACCTGTTCTATTTATCCAATTATACGGCCGGAATTAAGATTCTGGACGCGACAAATGTGGCTACCCAATCCATTTCAGAAGTTGGCTTTTTTGATACCTATCCTGAAAATAACAACACCAATTTCAACGGTTCCTGGAACAACTATCCGTTTTTTGAAAGCGGAAACATCGTCGTCAGTGATATCGAACGCGGGTTTTTCTTGATTAGAAAATCAGGCACTTTGAGCGCTTCTGGTTTTACCCAGGAAGATTTTTCCATTTTTCCTAACCCGGCAAGCTCTTACGTTCAGATTAAGAACGCCTCTCAACCCATACAAAGCGTAGAATTGTTCACCTTATTAGGACAACAAGTCTATTCCAAAAAATTCAAAGGCATGCGTGACCTTACAATTAACGTTGAATCTTTTAAAGCGGGTTTATACATGCTTAGAATCAATAATTCCTTCACCAGGAAACTGATCATCAACTAGCATATTAAAGGCCGTTATTCTTCTGCCTTAGACAGGTTTATAGCCGTTTCAATTAAGGCCAGATGCGAATAAGCCTGTGGAAAATTCCCCAGTAAGCGTTTGGTTTCAAAATCGATATCTTCACTCAGCAGCCCCAGGTGATTGGAGTAACCTATCAGCCTTTCAAATTGTTGTTTTGCGTCTTTAACTTCACCAATTTTAATCAAGCTATTGATGTACCAAAACGTGCAGATGGTAAAGGATGAACTGGGCAGTCCAAAATCATCTTCGTTTTTATACCTGTAGAGAAGACCGTCGTTGGTAAGATCCCTCCCAATCGCTTTTACCGTACTCACAAACTTAGGGTCTTTAGCCTCTATAAAATCGTAGGACTCCATCAATAAGACCGAGGCATCCAGGTCTTTAGAACCATAGGATTGTGTAAAGGCCTGAACATCTTCGTTCCAGGCATTTTCCAAAATATCAGTTTTGATGGCTTGTCTTAAGATTTTCCAGCGTTCTAGTTTAGAGGTTTTCTCAAACAGTTCCGAAATTTTTATAGCCCTGTCAATCGCCACCCAGCACAAGACTTTGGAGAAGGTAAAGTGACGATCTTCGGTCCTGAATTCCCAAATCCCCTTGTCTGCTTCCTGCCAGTGCTTGCCAACCACCCAGGCAATGCCTTTGGTAATCGTCCATAATTCTTCTTTGTTATCGGTATCCGATTTAAACTTCACCAGTTCCTGATAAATCACATCTACCAGGATCCCGTAAATATCGTTTTGTTTTTGAGCGTAAGCAGCATTACCTATTCTCACGGGTTTAGAATCCATATAACCGGAAAGGTGCGACAAATGTTTCTCGGTAAGCTCCTTCTCTTTATTGATGCCATACATGATCTGCAGCTTCTCATTTTTATCGGGAATCAGATCAATGATGAATTGAAGATAGCGCTTGGTCATTCTCTTATGGCCCAGTTGTGAAACCACTCTCACGACCATAGACGCATCGCGGATCCAGCAGAATCTATAATCCCAGTTCCTCACCTCACCAATCGTTTCCGGCAGCGAAGTGGTTGCTGCAGCCAGAATGGCCCCGGTCTTTTCATAGCTCAGCAATTTCAAGGTCATCGCACTCCTCAAAATCATAGCATTATAACTCCGAAACTTAGGGGTGTTTTCGGTCCAGTTAAGCCAGTAAGCCAGCGTCTTTTTATAATCCAGGTTCACAGAGTCCATGCTCGGCAAATCAATTTTTTCGTTATACGACATCAGAAAAAATGTATCCTCTGTGAGTTCAATTTCTTCAGAATTTACCACGGCTTCTTTTGAAAGCGAAGTATATAAAAACAAGGTGTCGAATTTATCGGCTTCGGTGAGCGCAACGATAAAGTCATCTTTTATGTAAATTTCGGTATTCCCTAAGGCATATTCAAGTTTGGGAGTATAGTCAATACGTAGCTTTGGAGTTCCTTTAGTCACTTTCAGATACCTGATGACTTCGGGAGGAGCATGATAAGATTTGTCTTCTTTGCGGTATCGGGGGAGAAAATCATGAACTTCAAAACTCGCATTTTCAGACCTGAATTCTGTTTTCAGAATACAGGTATTTTCTACATAAGTCTGAGTAATCGTATAAGCCCCATCCACCTTAAAAGCGAATTGACCCCCTTTTTTATCGTCGAGTAGTTTAGCAAATACAGAGGCGGAATCAAACTCCGGCAAACAGCACCAGTCCAGGGAGCCCGAGTCCGAAATTAACGCCGCAGTTCTACAATTACCTATGATACCATAATTCAGATTATTCATCAATTTCAAGTATTTGGAAGATTTAAATCATATTTTTGATTGAATAAAGGTAAATAATCTGAGTAAAACAAAGCTTTCTTATGAATAAAACAATAATTGTTTCCAACAGATTACCGCTTCAAGTGCGTATTGAAAATGATCAGATAGAAGTAACGCCGAGTGTGGGAGGGCTTGCGACAGGGCTGAAGTCTGTTCACACCGAAGGCAACGGCCTTTGGGTAGGCTGGTGTGGGATTACCGAGGAAGAATTAACCCCTGAGCTGGAAACCAAAATCTCGGAAGCGGTTACCAAAGCGCAATGCGTTTCGGTAAATCTTACTCAAAGGGATTTGGATCATTACTATTATGGATTTAGCAACCGTACGCTCTGGCCTTTATTTCATTATTTCATAGAATACACAGAATACAATCCGGAATCCTGGGACGTTTATAAAAGCGTGAACCAAAAGTTTGCCGACAAGGTCCTGGAACATGTGGAGGAAGGCGATAACATCTGGATTCAGGATTATCAGTTACTGCTGGTTCCCGCCATGGTAAAAGCTAAAAGACCAGATATTTCCATAGGCTTTTTCAATCACATTCCTTTTCCTTCTTATGAGATTTTCAGAACCTTTCCTAAGCGTAAAGAATTGCTGGAAGGCATGCTTGGTGCAGATCTCATCGGTTTCCATACCTATGACTATGAAAGGCATTTTTTAAGTTCGGTCAAACGAATTTTGAGCATGGATGTCAGCTTTAATAAAATCACCTACCAGAATCGGATTATAAAAGTGGACTCTTTCCCCATGGGGATCGATTATGAGAAGTTTGAAAGCGCCGCCCTGGACCACGATAAAATGGCTGAAAGTGAAAAATCTGAAATTCAAAAACGCCTGGATCAGCATTTACAGAATGAAGAAGGTATAAAAATGATACTTTCTATCGACCGGATGGATTATACCAAAGGCATCCCCAACCGGATTAAAGCCTTTGAATATTTCCTGAGAAAATACCCGCAGTTTCAAGAGAAAATTCGACTGATCATGCTTGCGGTTCCCTCCCGATCTCAGGTGCCTCAGTACCAGAGGCTGAAACAGGAAACCGACGAACTCGTAGGCAGAATCAATGGCGAATATTCCACCGTAAGCTGGACGCCCATCTGGTATTTTTACAGAGCTTTACCCTTCGAAAATTTAATTGACCTCTACACCTCTTCCGATGTGGCACTGATCACGCCTGTAAGGGATGGAATGAATCTGGTAGCCAAAGAATATGTAGCCACGAGAACTCGACAAGACGGGGTCCTGGTCTTAAGTGAAATGGCAGGCGCTTCCATAGAAATGAACGAAGCTCTACTCATCAATCCCTTCAATTTCGAGGAAATTGCAGACAGTATCAAGCAGGCTTTAGAAATGCCCAAAGCCGAACAAAAACAAAGAATGCAGGCCTTGCAAAATCGGGTGTCCCGATATAGTGTAAAAAAATGGGCCAGTGAATTCATGAATTCCCTCAACCAGGTCCACAAGGTTTACAATGTCATTGAAGCTGAAAAACTTGACGAAAAGGTCAAAGCCCTTTTTAGTGAAAAACTCAGATCCGATGATAAAAAAATAATGTTTCTAGACTACGACGGGACCTTGGTCAATTTCACAAATAATCCTCAGGATGCAAAGCCAGACAAAGAACTGTTCTCTATTTTAGAAAAGCTTCATGCTATCGCGGACCTTAAACTGGTCCTCATCAGCGGTCGGGATAAGAAAACCCTCAACAACTGGTTTGGACATACCCCCTATACCCTGGTCTCGGATCATGGAGTTTCCGTGAGAATAGCGCAAGGAGACTGGAAAACCACCGAGCATTTAAAAACCGAGTGGATGGAAGATATTCTTCCGGTTTTGGAAACCTTTGTCGACAGAACACCGGGAACTTTGGTGGAAAAGAAGAAATATTCTCTGGCCTGGCATTATAGGAATACCGATGTAGAATTAGCAGAAAAAAGGCTGGTAGAAATTAAAACGGTACTGACGAGTTTTATTTCCAACACAGACCTTACCTTGCTCGAAGGCAATAAAGTCATCGAGATCAAAAGCAGCAAAGTGAACAAAGGGAGAGCCTGTTCCAGCCTGCTCAATCAATTCCCCTCAGAGCATGTGTTTGCCTTTGGCGATGACTGGACCGATGAATTTATGTTTGAAGAACTGCCGGAACGCTCTGAAACCGTAAAAATAGGGGTTCAGAAAACCAAAGCAAGGTATTACGTAAAGACAGTTGAGGAAGCAAGAGCCTTTTTAAAAGCAATAGCTGAATAGAAATTTAATGAGCAGACAAATCAAATTGATCTGGGACTTCCGAGGTCCCAACGCAGAGAAAACAGCAGAACATCATGAAATTCACCTCCGGGATTTCCTGAAGATGAATGCCATGACAGATCAGCTTACCGGCATTGAGCAAGTGAATGACTACCATCATTTTGCGTTTCTCGTCGTGGAGGAAGTGCAGATGAAAGACCTAAGAGACCGCTTAAAACCGCATCGCGGACAGGTGTATTCAGGCTGAGGCCAGATCAAACAAATTACCCCGATGCGTATGCACCGGGGTAGCTGTGGGCTTAGGCTTATCGACTAAGTTTGGTTAATCAAAGTACCTGCTCCTAGGTTTTATTTTTCTGCTGCTTTACATACTTCAAGGCAGCGTCCAGCACCTCGTCTTTACCATTTTGCAAACCTTCTAAAGTGAGTTTTACTTCAACATCAGAAGAAAATGCTCACCTAGAAGCTTATCACAGTATTTTTTTTTTAAAAAAAGAAGTGTTCAATCAATTAGAATACAGAACCTTTGGAGATATCGAAAAAACTTAAAAGAATATGTCCAATTTTATAACCAGGAAATTGAGCAGGATAACTACGGTGGAAAAATGGAATGATGTAACGCATGTCATTCTAAATCATAAAAAAACAGCGTAAATTAATCCATAATAGAAGAGTTATAATCTATATTAGTCGAATAGAAAATAAGAAATAATTTGGTCAGTT
The DNA here is from genome assembly GCF_010820555.1 of Psychroflexus aurantiacus. Classification (GTDB taxonomy): domain Bacteria; phylum Bacteroidota; class Bacteroidia; order Flavobacteriales; family Flavobacteriaceae; genus Psychroflexus; species Psychroflexus aurantiacus. Next base: position 87,510 of record NZ_JAAIKD010000001.1, read on the forward strand.
GCATTTATAACTTGAACATAGAGGGTCAAAAGGCAAAAAAATAAAATGCGATAGTGATACCCCAAATTTTGTGAGATATAGATATTAAAGGCTAGAAACCTTAGCCTATGCCTGTATTGAAAATGATGGCAAGTGCAAAGTAAAATCCTAATCAAAGGATCTGGGTTTTATATTTTTAATTAATAAGGAAAGAAACACCAAAGAAAAAACAGTGTATAAAATTGAAAAGTAAACTTAAAAGTTAACATCGATAAACACTGTTACAACTTATATCAAGATGTTTTAAATAAATCCTCTTAAAACACCAAAAAGATAAAGCAAATAAATAATGAATAAGCTAAAAACTAAATATAGCTTTTATAATATATGACCATTTAAATTCTATTCTTTTTATCCATAAATGGTAAGCTTTATTTAAAACCGTTGTAAACGGCTAAATACTCCAAATAACCCCCACAAGTTCAGGTATAGTGAGCTTTAAATAAAAAAATAGACAAATAGTGTCAATGATTTTAGTAACCTAATAATTATTAGCTCCTTTGTCTTAAACAATGAAATATTGAGTAATCAAAATAAACTTTATCGCTTATTAAGATTAATAGCACTCCTTAAACAGGAGCCCCCAAAGTCTATTAACTACATAGCAGAATTTTTGGAGTGCTCTTCAAGAACGGTTTATAGATATCTGGAATTGTTGGAAAGTGTCGGTTTCATTATTAAAGTAAATAGATTCAAGAAATATAGCATTCAGGACACTCAATTACTTTCTAATTCTCATTTAAATAAAGAGGAATTTGATTTTCTAAAAAAATTGTTACAAACCTCGGGTAGATTCAATAAGATTTCAAAATCTATTTTACACAAACTTAGCCTGAATACAGATAAACAATTAATCAATAATGATATTTATGATGCTAATCATTCTATCACTATTAACCAGATTAATGAAGCTATTGAAAATAACAAGCAGATTGTTATTAAGGAATACGAGACCATCAATTCGCAAAATAATTCTTACACGCTTATAGAACCTATTAAACTAACTGAAAATTATAGATTGCTTTGTGCATTTGAAATTGGAAATCAAAAAAACACGTTTTTCAATCTTAAAAAGATTGGAAATATCATTATTACTGAACAAGAGCAGAAGTACAAATCCCTTCATGAATGTTCTACACCAGATGCATTTGGAGTTGTTAAAAAGTCTGAGAGCTTTGAAGTCAATTTACAGCTTAATTTAAAAGCAAAGTCACTCTTGGTTCAGGAATATCCTTTAACAAAGCCTTTACTGAAAAATATTGATGGAAATAATTTTTTATTTTCTACCACGGTTTACAGTCTTAAACCCTTAAAACAGTTTTATAACAATCTAAAAAATGATATAAAAATACTGGAAAACACTAGTCATGAATTTGATTAGTTCCTCTAGTGATAAACGCTTTATTTGTTGCTTCATCCTGGGTCCTGGGTTTTCGTTCAGGGCCTTTTTTTTGATTAAACCCCAATTATGCATTAGAAAACTTTCTAATGCATAAACGAATAAGAAAACTCTACCATTTCGATGTTTTTGCAAAACACCAAAATGATGATTTTCTAACTCGGGGTTAAACCCGACTAATAACCTGAGTTCGATTATTCTCACTTTGTCAATACGGTTATGGATAGTGAGGTATAAAGTTTTTTTGACCTAATATCGAAACATTTCGGATTAAAAAAGTGTAGTACATTGGAGTTCAAAACAGGATGCTCTGATTCAGTTCAATAAAAACACCCATTTACAAGGAAGTGAATTTATAAGTGATTTGTACTTTTTAAATGAGGACCTTGTAGCATTTGCTTTTTCTTATGGTATAATTCTATGTTTTGACTAAAAATTATAATTGAATCCTACGCCCAGGCTCTCTCGTATTTGAAAGCCCTGTACGGCATTGTCATCATAAATGGCCTGAAAGGTGAAGTTGGCCGAAATGTACTTATTCACATCCATATTTAAATTTAGGGTATAGTCGATATCAACGTTTTGAGGATCTTCCAGATAGTTGGAATACAAGCCTAAAATATTATCAGCAGAAATGTTTTCCATCAGCTTGAACTTCACAAAGGCATTGACAGAAGCCCCAAATTCTGTACGTATAGTTTTCCCCTGGTCCAGACCGAAAAAGTCGCCATCGGCGTAATCTGGTCCGGATGTGAATTTGCTGTTGGCTGTAATGATACGGCCTGTAACAGGAGAAATATTGACCCGTATATTCTCACTTTTTTTCCACAAGGCACCCAAACCTAGCTGCGTAAAGGCCGGAGACATAAACTGGGTCCTCAGCGTTCGGGTTTCATTGCCGCTGGCATCTTCCCCAAAGGTATAGCCGTTATCAAACTGAGTTCTGAAATTTACAAAGGCGGAGGTATACCAGTTCGACCCGTTGATCTGACGACCAAGGGTAGAATTGATTTCCAGACGGTCGCTGGTTTTTCGATTGAATTCCTGGTCTTTGGTTTTACTGATGCCGTAATCTCCAAGAAACTTGGTGTCCCAGGTGTATTTTCCTTTGTTGTAACTGATGTCATAATTGACCACGGCATTAACCGAGTAGTTGCTGGTTCCACCTCCTTGCCAATCGCTATTGAAAGCAGCTTGGTTGATTAAAAACTGGAAGGTTCCTTCAGTGCTCCAGATTGTATCCTTTTTGGTCAACTTGTTGTCATCAGACTGAGCTGAAGCAAAAAAAGTAGCCAGGAAAAACAAGAAGGAACATAAAAAATAGTGAGGTCTCATTTTTATAGTTTTTAAAAACAAATCTATGAAACCAAAAGATAACTATTTAAAAGTTTGGTTTTTTGTAACTTTTATCAATTATTTCTTAGGTCTCTTATAAAGCGGTACTGCAGAACAGGCTTCTCCGTACATAATGGATTTTGCCAGGGGCTGAAGCTTTTGTAGCGCCAGTAAATACGCGTTTTCCGGAACGGGTTTGTTGGAGCAACCTTTAATGATGACCGGCTTATCCTGATATTCTGTAAAATCTACATCCTGCAGTGCTTCCTGGTAAAGTAAAGAATTCAGAAATTCCAGGTCGCCAAACGCCACTTTTTTGGAAAACCCCTGTAAATAAGAGGTAATCAATAAGTAAGCCCAGCCCGGAACGATGGCATCGCTTGAGCAGTGTAAAGCCACGTAGGCGTCCTGATACTGAGACCAGTCATGATTTTTTAAAGTTTCCCTAAAGTCTTTTTCCTTCAAAATAATCCCTTCAAATAGCCAGTCTTTGATGTCGATGAACTTCCTCTCCCCGTCTGGATAATACTCTTCCAGATTAAAGGTTTTAAGAGAGCTCAGGGCTACTTTGTTTACGATTTCAACCATAAATTACAGCATTCCCAGTTCCAGCTTCGCTTCTTCACTCATCAAGTCCTGTGACCAGGCAGGATCAAAAGTCAGTTCCACCTCACATTCGTTCACCCAGTCCAAAGAGGCGGCCTTTTCTTTGACCTCCTGGGGTAAAGATTCTGCTACCGGACAGTTCGGGGAGGTTAAGGTCATCAGGATTTTAACGTCATTATCTTCGTTGACGAAGACGTCGTAAATCAGACCTAATTCGTAAATATCGACGGGGATTTCCGGATCGTATATGGTTTTTAAAACTCTTACGATGTCTTCTCCCAATTCTTCTGTATTTCTTTCTTCAGCCATGTTTTTAAGCTTTATTGTTTTGTTGGCTATTGTAGGCAATAGCGTACATTTTCATTTGTTTGATCATGCTCACCAGGCCGTTTGCTCTGGTGGGCGATAAGTGTTCTTTAAGTCCGATGGCATCTATAAAACCAGTGTCGGCACTAATGATGTCTTCAGGCTTCTGACCTGAAAAAACTCTGATGAGAATAGCAATGATACCTTTGGTAATAATGGCATCACTATCGGCTGTAAATTCCACATTATCCTTTTCCATTTCTGCATACACCCAGACTCTACTCTGGCAACCTTTGATGATGTTTTCTTCGGTTTTATGTTTTTCATCGATAAGCGGTAAAGATTTACCCAGTTCTATCATGTACTCATAGCGCTGCATCCAGTCTTCAAACATGCTGAATTCTTCTATGATCTCGTCTTGTCTCTCTTGAATACTACTCACTTTCGTTTTTCTTTTTAGCCTTGATTACAATTTCTCCGTTCTTATCTTTTAGATGAATGGCTTCTTTTGAATTTTCAAAAGAAGTCACTGAAGCCATTGTTTTAAAAAATAAATTTTCAAGTTTCATGGCATCATCACAGTACATTTTGGTTGCTCTGGCAAAACCTAAATCAAAATTTCCATCCTTCAGTTTATAGGTGTAGGTGTATTGATTGCAACCCGCAAATCCTGAGACTGTTGAGTTTTCAGGATTAACACTTAAGCTTAGTTCAGATTCTGAAACCTGCCTGTCTCCCATCTGAGTTATTTTATAGTCCTGAGCCAGCAATTGATCTGAAGTCATTTTTTGAGCTTTGCAGGAACCGAGCATCATCCCTATGGAAAGCACCATGATTCCTAGCTTTGTATGGAACATGGGTCTCATAACAGCATGGATTTAGCTTTCTTCAGAGCAGTGATAAAGGCGTCGATTTCTGCCTTGGTGTTGTAAAATGAAAAGGACGCCCGAACGGTGCCCGGAATCTTATAAAATTCCATGATGGGCTGGGCACAATGATGTCCTGTTCTCACGGCAATTCCCATTTTATCCAAGAGCGTTCCTATATCATAAGGATGAAGGCCTGCAATATTAAAGGACAGCACTGCTGTTTTTTTATCTGGTGAAGTCCCGTAAATTTCGACCTCTTCTATCTGTTGAATTTCTGAAGTGGCATAGTTCAGCAATTCCATTTCATAGGCTGCTATGGCATCAAACCCGATGTTATTCATATAATCTAAAGCCGCTCCAAAGGCTATTCCTCCTGAAATATTTGGGGTTCCAGCTTCAAACTTATGGGGTAAACCGGCGTAGGTTGTTTTTTCAAAAGTCACTTCTGAAATCATTTCACCTCCACCCTGATAGGGTGGCAACATATTCAGCAGCTCTTCTTTTCCGTAGAGCATACCCACTCCGGTAGGTCCGCAAATCTTATGCGCCGACACGGTGTAATAATCGACATCCAGAGCCTGAACGTCTGCTTTAAGATGGGGTGCAGCCTGCGCACCATCGATTAAAACTTTGGCATCCACTCCATGAGCCAGGTTGATAATCTGCTCAATCGGATTGATGGTTCCTAAAGCATTTGAGACATGGTTGACAAAAACCAGCTTCGTGTTTTCATTCAGAAGCTCTTTATAAGCCTCCATGTCCAGCTCACCTGTATGCAGCATCGGTATCACTTTTAACTGAGAGCCCGTTTTTTGACAAAGCATTTGCCAAGGCACAATATTGGAATGGTGTTCCATCGCCGAAACCAGGATTTCATCTTCAGGTTTCAAAACAGAAGCGTATCCATTTGCAACCAGATTGATGCTGTGTGTGGTTCCTGAGGTTAAAATGATTTCATGGGCAAATTCAGCATTGAAATGTTTTCTCACAGTCTCTCGTGCCGCTTCGTAAGCATCGGTGGCGATTTGAGACAGAGAATGTACACCTCGGTGAATATTGGCATTTTTATTTTCGTAATAATCCACAATACAGTCGATGACCTGCCTTGGTGTTTGCGAAGTCGCTGCATTGTCGAAATACACCAGAGGCTTGCCGTTGATTTCTCTTTTGAGTATCGGAAAATCCTCGCGTATTTTGCTTATATCTAAAATTTGTTCAGAAGTATTCGTCATGTATCGTTCGTTTATCTTACTTCTAAGCAAGTTGACTGAATTGAAATCTACAGGTTGAATCCAAGTTCAACGCCAAGTTTCAATGCAATTTGTTTAGTGATTCTTTTTTTGATTTCTGGTATTTTGACACTGCTCAAGACTTTGTTGGCAAAGGCAAACATCAGCAAAGCTCTGGCTTCCTTTTTGGGGATTCCACGCGATCTTAGATAATACAAAGCCTCGTTATCCAGCTGACCTATGGTGCAGCCATGGCTACATTTCACATCATCAGCAAAAATTTCCAGCTGTGGTTTTGAGTTACAGGTCGCCGTATCATCAATTAAAATATTATTGTTGCTCTGGAAGGCATTTGTTTTTTGAGCAAGTCTGTCCACAAGCACACTTCCATTGAAGACCCCAACAGATTTTTCGGAAAAAATGCCCTTATAATCCTGATGGCTTTCACAATTGGGAAAGGTATGATGCACCAGCGTATTGTGATCCACATGCTGCTTGTCTTCTAAAATAGTTACCCCTTTTAATACTGAATCACAGTTTTCTCCGTGCTGATAAAACTTCAGGTTATTTCTGGTAATTTTCCCACCCAGTGAGAAGGTATGCATTGAGCATCTACTGTCTCTTTCCTGTTTAATAAAGGTATTATCGATTAAGGAGGAGGTGATTCTGTCATTCTGAATTTTATAATAGTCTACATCAGCATTTTTGCCTACATAAACTTCGGTCACTGAATTGGTGAGCACAGGATGATCTGTTAAACTCTGATGTCTTTCTATTATCTGGACATGAGCACCTTCTTCTGCGATGATTAAATTCCTTGGCTGAACCATCAAAGCAGCTTCATTGCTGGTGAAGAAATTCATGATTTGAATAGGCTTTTCAGCGACCACGTTCTTTGGTATTCTGATGTAAGCCCCTTCCTTGGCAAAAGCCGTATTCAAAGAAGACATGCTGTCTTCAGGGACAATTTTATTAAAATACTTGTCGATAATAGGCTTATACTTTTCTTTATCTAAAGCAGAAGACATCAAACATGCATCCAGTTTATCATGCGTGGTTCTGGACAGATGTGAAGAATAAATACCGTCCACAAATACAATCGTGTAGGTATCGATGTCGTGAATCAGATATTTCTTGATGTCTTTATAATCAATGGCATCCTCCTTTTTAGGAAATATGCTGTAATCCTCTTTCAAAATGGAATTCAGCGAGGTATATTTCCAGGCCTCCTCTTTTTTGGTAGGAAAGCCTGTTTGTTCAAAGAACTTTATAGCCTTGTTTCGTACCTCGTGAATATCGTTCTCCAAATCGACCTGCTCTTCAAAAGCAAGATAGGAAGACATTAGTTTATCTTTAAGTTCCATAGTTTTCAATCGTTTTGGGTGCTTATGAAGTCATTTCTGCGCGTTCCTCTTTCAGCCAGTCGTATCCTTTTTCTTCGAGTTCTTTGGCTAATTCTTTACCACCGGTTTTAACTATTTTACCGTCCATCAGGACATGAACCACATCTGGAATTACATAATCCAATAATCGCTGGTAATGGGTAATGACAAGGGTCGCATTGTCTTTCGTCTTCAACCTGTTCACCCCGTCGGCAACGATGCGCAAAGCATCGATATCCAGTCCGGAATCGGTTTCATCCAGGATGGCCAGTTTTGGTTCGAGCATAGCCATTTGGAAAATTTCATTCCGTTTCTTTTCCCCACCGGAAAAGCCTTCGTTCAGTGATCTTGAAAGAAATTTTCTATCCATCTCCAGCAAGGCTGATTTCTCTCTGATTTTCTTCAGCATTTCATTGGCCGGCATGTCCTTTTGACCTTGGGCTTTTCTAACCTGATTGATAGAGGTTTTGATAAAATTGGTCACAGATACACCGGGAATTTCTACTGGATACTGAAAGGATAAGAAAATGCCTTTGTGAGCTCTTTCTTCCGGAGACAATTCCGAAATATTTGCTTTTTCAAACAGAATGTCACCTTTGGTCACTTCAAAATCTTCGTTGCCTGCAATCACAGAAGCAAGTGTGCTTTTCCCGGACCCGTTTGGTCCCATGATAGCATGGACTTCACCGGGGTTAATTTCAAGGTTGATCCCTTTTAGTATTTTTTCACCTTCTACGCTGGCGTGTAAATTTTTTATCTTTAACATAACTTATTCTTATTTATTTAGTCTCAGGCTATCATCAAAGGATAGCGGCTTAACTTTAATTATTGATTGAATATCGATGACTTGTGGCCAAGCCTCTTGATCTGGATTATCTTTAATATCGGCTTTCAAGGTCACCTCGAAAGAAGTATAGGGTTCTGAATTCAGCTCAGCAGCCTGAGCGATAAGCTCTTTGGCTTTTGCATTCATCACAACGCCATAGATCGCATCTTTTTGATTAAAAACGGCAACAGAATCGGTGTAAATAAATTCACCTGAAATGGTATTGCCTTCTGAATTTGATTCCAGTGCCATGCTTTTTTCTTCGGCATCGGTGGTTTTAGAATCCGGTTTACAGGATCCCAAAAACACAACAGGTATTACCAAAAGAAAAAAAAGCTTTTTCATCATAAATTTATCCGACTGATCCTTCTAAAGAAATTTCGAGCAATTTCTGTGCTTCTACTGCAAATTCCATCGGCAACTTATTCAGAACTTCTTTACTGAATCCGTTGACGATTAAGGCAATGGCTTTTTCAGTATCGATTCCCCGTTGGTTGCAATAGAAAATCTGGTCTTCTCCAATTTTACTGGTTGTCGCCTCGTGCTCTACCTGAGCGGTTTTATTCTTGGCTTCGATATACGGGAAGGTATGAGCTCCACACTTGTTTCCCATCAGTAAAGAATCACACTGAGAAAAGTTTCTTGCATTCTCCGCGCGTTTATTGATTTGCACCAGGCCTCTGTAGCTATTCTGAGATTTCCCTGCCGAGATTCCTTTAGAAATGATGGTACTCTTGGTGTTTTTACCAATATGAATCATCTTGGTTCCTGTATCGGCCTGCTGGAAATTGTTGGTCACTGCAATAGAATAAAACTCCCCTGTGGAATTATCGCCTTTTAAGATGCAGCTTGGATATTTCCAGGTTACTGCAGAACCGGTCTCTACCTGAGTCCAGCTTATTTTGGCATTCTTTTCGCAGATTCCACGTTTGGTGACGAAGTTGTAAACACCGCCTTTCCCTTCCTTATTTCCGGGATACCAGTTTTGAACCGTAGAGTATTTGATCTCCGCATTATCCATAGCGACAAGTTCTACAACCGCGGCATGCAATTGATTTTCGTCACGGGAAGGCGCTGTACATCCTTCGAGATAACTTACGTAACTCGAATCTTCGGCTATGACCAGCGTTCTTTCAAACTGTCCGGTTCCTGCCTGATTGATTCTGAAATAAGTCGACAATTCCATTGGACATCTTACCCCTTTCGGGATGTAACAGAAGGACCCGTCACTAAATACTGCGGAATTTAAGGCCGCAAAGTAATTGTCTGACGTAGGAACTACGCTCCCAATGTATTTTTTGACAAGCTCAGGGTGTTCCTTGATCGCTTCTGAAATAGAGCAGAAAATAATTCCTTTTTCTGCAAGTGTTTTTTTGAAGGTAGTGGTTACTGAAACTGAATCCATCACCACATCCATCGCCACACCCGCTAATTTCTTTTGTTCATCGATAGAAATACCGAGTTTTTTAAAGGTTTCCAGCATTTCCGGATCGACCTCATCCAGGCTGTCATACTTAGGTTTTTTGCTGGGTGCAGAATAATACGAAATCGCTTGGTAATTCGGTTTTTCATAACCGATATTGGCCCAGTTTGGCTCTTTCATGGTCAGCCAGTGCCTGTAAGCATCCAGCCTCCACTGCGTCATCCAGTCCGGCTCGCCTTTCTTTTTAGAAATGCCAATCACCACATCTTCATTCAGTCCAGGAGGAAACGTATCTGCTTCCATCTCTGTATAGAAACCGTATTCGTATTCTTTATTCTGAAGTTCTTTCTCTAGTTCTTGCTCTGTATAAGCCATAATCTTTTCTTTAATCCCTTTTTGAGGGTTTAATTTCCCGATCCTTTCGATCGAAATTCTAAACTACTTTTTTTCCTGCCTCACAGGCAGTTGATTACAGCGAAAAACTTTCGCCACAACCACATGTTCTCTGCGCATTAGGATTGTTAAACACAAATCCCTTTCCGTTCAATCCTCCGGAATATTCCAGAGTCGTTCCTATTAAATATAAAAAACTGCTTTTATTGATAACGATTCTTACGTCATTATCTTCAAAAACTTTGTCCTGATCCAGTTGAGTTTGATCGAAATTCAATTCGTAAGACAAACCCGAACATCCACCGCTTTTTACACCAACTCTCACGAAGTGATCCTTAGTGTTAAAGCCATCTTCAGCCATCAAATTAACGATTTTTCGTTTGGCGGTTTCACTTACTTTAATCATATTATATGAATTAATTCTAAATTAGAAACAAATATAGGATTAATGAATTATTTAGACATATCACTTAACATAATTATTTACAATAATTAGGATAAGCATATCTTATTCTCCTTAGGAATTTCCTAGGTTTAAAGCCAAAAAAAAACCAGCCGAAGCTGGTTTAATTTTAATTGCTGAAGTATTAGTCCTGTGCCAGAAGTGCCTGAGCGTTTTCGATAGATGCATTGATGAAATCTCTCATCTCTTCTGCAGATTTATACTGGGTATTCAAATTTTCTAATTTGGCTTTTACGCTATCCTTATCTGTAGTCGCTAAGCCTTGATTGATTTCCGTTCTGGAAAAGGAATAACTGAAATTCTTCATCCAAGACATCATAAGCTCGTGAGATTTCTCCAAATCAGCAATGGCTTCATCATATAATGCAATTTCTTCTGTATTGGTTTCAGCCTCTGCCACTTTATCTTTTTCACTCTCCAGCCTGGAAATCATGCTGTTGATTGTACTCAGTTTGGGCATAACTTCATCGTGAATTTTGATGGTTTCTTTCATCTGAGCTTCAAAGGCTTTAGCATCTTCGGACTTCTCCTCCTGGCAGGAAGACAAGCTCACTAAAACGGCTATACTTAAAATTTTGAAAAATGTTTTCATCGTTGTCAATTTAGGGTTTAAATAATTTCAAACTGTTTGCCTGGCAAGGGTCTTACACATCCTGATAATTCAAGACTAATCAGGATAGAGGCCAGCTTATACGTGGGCAAACCACAGGCCAAAGATAAGGTATCAATTTCAGCTTTGCCAATTTCCTTAAGTTTTTCAAAAACCAGTTTATGTTCTCCTGTAAGATCAGCGAATAGTTGAGTCTGCTTGTTCTCGGTTTGAGCTGCAATATCCCAGTTGAGAAAGTAAACAAGGTCTGCAGCGCTGGTAATCATCTGAGCCTTTTGCTGCTTGATAAGCATATTACAGCCTTTGCTGAATTTATCCTGTGGTCGTCCGGGAATCGCGAAAACTTCCCTGTCGTAAGAATGCGCAATATCTGCAGTGACCAGCGACCCCCCTTTTTCAGCGCTTTCAATCACTATAGTTGCTTCACTAAGCCCTGCCACTATCCTGTTCCTGCTCAGAAAGTTTTTTCTGTCGAAGGTATCGTGACTGCAAAAATCGGTAAAAAATCCACCGTTATTTTCTATGGCAGCGGCATACTTTTGATGTGCTTTAGGGTAAAACTGATTTAAGCCATGCGCCAGACAGGCCACGGTTTGCAAATTGTGATCTAAAGCCGCTTTATGCACCACAATATCGGTCCCGTAGGCAAAACCTGAAACAATCACCGGTTTTAACGGCGCTAAATCACTGATGAGTTTTTCGCAAAAGGAGATGCCATGACTGGTAATCTGACGCGTCCCTACGATGCTTAGTATCGGTTTGTTTTTTAAATTGATGTTTCCTCTGGAAAAAAGTAAAATCGGACTATCTATACACTGCTTTAGTCGGGAAGGATAACTTTCATCCTTGTAATAATGAACATCGATCTTATTTTTGGTAATGTAGTCCAGTTCATCTTCAGCTTCCCTAAGGTAGGTGGAATCCTTCAGGCTTTGCAAACGTTTTTTACCTATACCATCGATCTCAGATAATTGCTTAGTGCTGGCCTGAAACAAATCTGTGGCAGTCCCAAAGTGTTGTAATAACTTCTTGGCATTGACATGTCCAATGCCGGAAAGATTTTGCAACATCAACAGATTAAGCAGTTCACGTTCTTGCATCTTAAGCTACATTAAGACCCTTTTTTATCTTCGTTATCCTCACCTTCAGACTCTTTATCGCCTTCTGCATTTTCACCAGAATCTTTTTCTTTTTGATCCTGTTCCCTTTCCCCCTTTATTTCTTCACTCGCTTCATCTTCCTTTATGGATTGATCTTCCACTACCTTTTGGGAAGGTTCCTTATCTAGCGACTTACCAAGGTAAACCAATTTAGAATCAGGCTCGACATTGAGTTCTTTGGCGTTGTTTGGTAAAATCTCAAGTTGTCCCTCAGGAGTCTTTATGAAGAGCGGAATAATCTCAGGTTCAACTTTGGTGATTTCGATTAAGCCTTCAAAATGTTCGTGAGAATTGAGGGTTATTTCATGAATCTCAGGATATTTCCTGGTCAGGTTTACAAGTTTGATGTAATCATCGGTTTGAGAGAATAAACCGTCTTCCGGGTTGTTTTCCGGATCTTCCATTTCTTCAGAAGAGATCACCCGGTAAGTGCCGTGTTCACCAAACTGCTTGGAAAAATTCTCTATGGCTTTTTTGTTGACCGCAGTATTCCCGGTTAAGGCCATCAGGTAACCGACATCACTCAATTCTACATTGTCTATCAAATCATCGGAATAAATATTGGCATTGATAGCTTCCAGTCCCATCTCTTTAGCCTTATCAATATTGCTTTTGTTGTTGTCCACAATCACCACATGCCTTTCATTATCCTTAAGATATTTGGCGATAATTCTTGAAAAAGAAGAGGATCCAACGATTAAGATACCCTGAGATTCTTTCAAAAACACACCCACCAGCTTGGCAAACGGTCGGGCTGTTGTCGCATTTAAAAGAACGGTACCCAATACGATGATAAATACCAGGGGTGTGATTAATTCGGCACTGGGAATACCTTGCTCTACGAGCTTAAGCCCAAATAGAGAAGCCACCCCGGCAGCCACAATACCTCTTGGCCCTACCCAGCTGATGAAAAGTTTTTCATTGGTTGCTAAGGTAGAGTTATAACTGCTTAAGAAAACACCCAGTGGTCTTACCAGAAATACAACCACAGCAAAAAGGATGAGGGTCTCCCAGTTTATCACCAGAAGCAGATTTTCTAAGTTAATATTAGCCGCCAGCAAAATAAAAAGTATGGAGATCAGTAACACACTCAGTGATTCTTTGAAATAGAGCAGGTCTTTCAGATTTGGGAGGTTGGTGTTTCCCATGATGATCCCCATGATAACCACAGCAAGCAGCCCGCTTTCATGAGCAAAATGATCTGCTAAAACAAACACGCCTAAAACCGCAGCAAGCGTAACCACATTCAATAAATAATGTGGGATCACCTTAGATTTTATGGCTAAAGCCAAAGCTTTGGCAAATGTAAAACCGAAGGTAAATCCAAAAAGTACAATTTTACCGAATTCAACCAAGACCGTAGAAGTCACTGCTTCGCCACCTCCGGCTGAAATAAATTCGAACACCAGTACGGCTACCAAAGCGCCTATGGGATCGATCAAAATCCCTTCCCATTTCAGAATCGTAGACACGTCCTTTTTAAGAGGTATATTCCTTAAAATCGGGGTAATCACGGTTGGACCGGTCACAATGATGAGTCCTGAAAACAAGAGTGAAATTTGCCAGCTCAGTCCAAGAATCCAGTGCGCAGCCATCCCCGCTCCAATAAAGGTGACCACTACCGCCACTGTAATCAGTTTGACGATCACTGGTCCCACGTGGAGAATTTCACCACGTCGTAAAGTAAGTCCGCCTTCAAAAAGAATAATACCAATGGCGAGGGAAACAAAGTAAAACAAACTCTCTCCGGGAAACAATCCGGATTCACCATTCCATATTGGCTCTATCAGTTTGGAGCCATCTTCCGTATATAAGGTAGCTAAAGGGCCTACCAGGAGCCCGATAAGAATAAGGGGGAGAATCGCAGGAATCTTGAATCGCCATGCAAACCACTGAGCCAAAATCCCTAATATGATAATTCCTGCTAGTTCAATCATAAATGTTAAGTTTGAGTCGTTAAAAATAGCATAATCTAAAAGACACAGATTCCAAAGTTAAGACTCTTTTAGTATTTTGCTCTAAAATATACATTTATGACTTTATATCCCATTGAAACCGGCCATTTTAAACTGGATGGCGGCGCTATGTTTGGTGTGGTTCCCAAATCACTCTGGCAACGCACCAACCCGGCAGATGCCAATAATATGATAGACATTTCTGCCACAAGCCTTCTGATAGAAAATGGTAAACAACTCATCCTTATCGACACGGGTCTGGGAAATAAGCAAAGCGAAAAATTCTTTAGTCATTACCACCGCTGGGGGGATCATTCCATAGACAGTTCTTTAAAAAAACACGGATTTCACCGGGACGATATATCAGATGTCTTTTTAACGCATTTGCATTTCGACCATTGCGGAGGAACCATCCAGTGGAATAAAGACAAAACAGGCTATGAACCTGCGTTTAAAAATGCAAAGATATGGACAAACCAGGAGCACTGGGACTGGGCGATTCATCCCAACGCCAGGGAGAAAGCCTCCTTTCTGAAGGAAAACTTACATCCCATGCAGGAGTCTGGCCATTTAAATTTTTTGGAACGCTCCGAAAACCGACATTTTTATAAGGATCTGGGGTTTGAAGTCCTTTTTGTGGACGGGCATACCGACAAACAAATGATTCCGATAATTGACTACCAGGATAAAAAACTGGTCTTTGCCGCAGACCTGCTTCCCACAGCCGGACATGTCCCCCTGCCCTTTGTAATGGGTTATGACACCCGGCCTCTACTGACACTAGAAGAAAAGAAGGCCTTTCTGGAAGAAGCGGTCAACAATAGCTATTATCTATTTCTGGAACACGATGCTCATAACCAAATCATCAATTTGAAAGAGACTGAAAAAGGAGCCAGACTTGATTCCAAATTTAACTTCAACGAACTTTTCAACACTTAAATTAAACAACAACATGAACAATAAATTCTTAAAAATTGCAGGCTTAAGCCTTGTCGCTTCTGCCTTCTTAGTGGGCTGTGCCAGCGGACCCAGGTTTACTTCCCAGCCTATTCCCAGTTTACAAAATGTAAACGAAAAGAGTATAGAACTCACAGAAGAGGAACTTCAGTATTGGGGAAGTCAGGATCTGCTTACCGACACCATTCCCGGAATGAGTGTGAACAGAGCTTATGAAGAACTCCTCAAGGATTATGAAGGCAAAACGGTGATTGTAGCTGTTTTGGACAGTGGAATCGACATCGAACACGAAGACCTGGAAGGGAGGATTTGGACCAATATCGATGAAATCCCGGACAATGGCATAGACGATGACAAGAACGGGTTTGTAGATGATATCCACGGCTGGAATTTTCTGGGGGATGTGGTTGAAGAAAATCTGGAGTTCACCAGAATTGTAAGGGATTTCAAGGATAAATTTGAAGGAAAGCAGGAAAGTGAAATCGCAGATGAAAATCTGGAAGATTTTAAGCTTTACCGGGAGGCCAAGGCTGAATATGACAAGGAATTAAACCAGACGCAAACCAATTTGAACAGGTATGTGATGATGAATAATCAATTGCAGGAGGCTGAGGAAAGTTTAAAAACCGAAATCGGCACCGAGCTGCTTACCATAGAAAATGTAACCGCCTTTGAACCCCAGGATGACATAGGGGTGAACCAAAAAATGCTTTTGCTCAATGTGATGAATAATATTGGGGAAGACCTTCAGGACATCGAGGATCAGCTAGCTGAAGCTATGCAGTATTTCGGTAATAAAATGAAATACCATCTCAACCTGGATCTTTATGCCAGGACCAGAATACTGGAAGATGATGCCGATGATTTTTCAACAAAAATTTATGGAAATAATGACGTCAGTGGACCCAATGAAGATAAAGAAGATGCAAAGCACGGGACACATGTGGCAGGAATTATAGCAGCCAACAGAACCAATGACAAAGGCATCAAAGGAGTTGCAGAAAATGTGCTGATCATGCCGATAAGAGCGGTTCCGGACGGAGACGAGTACGATAAAGATATCGCTTTAGGTATCCGCTATGCAGTAGATAATGGCGCAAGTATCATCAATACCTCTTTTGGAAAATACTTCTCAACACATCCAAAATGGGTCATGGAGGCTATCCAATATGCTGAAAAAAATGATGTATTGATCGTCAACGCAGCAGGTAATGAAGGTATCAATCTGGATGAAAAACGCGTCTATCCAAACGATGAAATGCCTGAAAACTCAGCCAATTTTGTCAATAATTTTGTCAATGTAGGATCCATCACCTCTGAATATGGCAAAAACCTGGTATCCGGATTTTCAAACTACGGAAAAAGCAGTGTCGATGTTTTTGCACCAGGCTCTTCCATATATGCCACCACGCCTTTAAATACCTATGAATTTTTACAGGGTACCTCTATGGCATCGCCTAATGTTGCAGGTGTGGCGGCCATGATAAGATCACTTTATCCCAAGCTAAGTGCAGCTCAGGTAAAACAAATTCTGATGGATTCAGGTCTAAGCACAGATCAGGAGGTTATTCTAGGGGGCGATCCTCAGGTAACCAAGCCATTTGATGAAATTTCAGTTTCAGGAAAAATGGTAAATATGTATAATGCTATTATATTAGCTTCTAAAACCAAATAAAAATGCTCAAACACAGCTTAACATTTATTTTATTAATTTCAATATCAACACTTTTCAGTCAAAACAACACGAATTACTGGCAGCAATACGCCAATTACGACATGGATATTGACTTTGATGATACCAATTACCAGTATGAAGGAGATCAAAAACTCGTGTACTCGAACAATTCTCCAGATACCCTAACACGGGTTTTTTACCACATGTATTTCAACGCCTTTCAACCGGGCAGTGAAATGGACGTGAGATCCAGAACCATACAGGATCCAGATTCCAGGGTTGGAGATCGCATTTCTAAACTCAGCGAAAGTGAGATTGGCTTCATGAGAGCTACTTCCCTCACCCAGGATGGGGTCGCCTTAGATTATGAACTCGCGGGTACCGTTCTGGAAGTAGAACTCCATAAACCGATTTTACCCGGAGGTTCCTCAACCTTCACTATGAAATTTGAAGGCCAGGTCCCAAAACAAATCCGAAGATCGGGTAGAAATAATGCCGAAGGTGTAGAATTATCGATGACCCAATGGTATCCTAAAATGGCTGAATACGATTTTGAAGGCTGGCATGCAGATCCTTATATCGGCAGAGAATTTCACGGGGTATGGGCAGACTTTGATGTGAAAATAACCATCGACAAAGATTTCATTCTGGGAGGTTCCGGTTATGTTCAAAATCCAAATGAAGTGGGTTACGGTTATGAAGCTGAAGGCGTAGATGTAAAACGAAAAGGAAAGAAACTGACCTGGCACTTTATAGCCCCAGATGTTCACGATTTCGCCTGGGCTGCAGATAAAGATTACATCCATGATACTGTTACCGGAAATGACGGAACAACACTTCATTTCCTGTATAAAGACAATACCGATATTAAAGAAAACTGGAAAAACTTACAGTCTAAAACCGTTGAACTTTTAGACTATTTCAACGAGCATATCGGTCCATATCCCTACGATCAATACTCTGTAATTCAAGGCGGTGATGGCGGTATGGAATATGCCATGTGTACGTTAATTACAGGCGAAAGAAAGTTCGGAAGCCTTGTTGGCGTTACTGCTCACGAAATGGCACATGCCTGGTTTCAGCATATTTTAGCGACAGATGAAGCTCAGCATGAGTGGATGGATGAAGGCTTTACGTCTTATATTTCCGGCCTGGCCATGAATGAAGTCATGGATCAAAACAGAGAAAATCCTACAGCGGGAAACTACAGAGGCTATGTGAGCTTAGCCAATTCCGGGTATGAACAACCACAGACTACTCATGCCGATCGCTACGCATACAACCGCGCTTACGGCACGTCCGCCTATTCTAAAGGGGCTGTGTTTTTAGGTCAGCTTGGCTATTTAATCGGTAAGGGAAATTTACAGGAGGTCCTGAACAGATATTTTGACGAGTGGAAGTTTAAACATCCTACTCCCAATGATTTTATTCGCGTAGCTGAAAAGGAAACCGGTGCAGAATTGAGCTGGTACCTCAACGACTGGACCAGAACGACCAACACTGTGGATTATGCCATAACAGATGTGAACACCGCTCAGGGAACCACAAACATCACTCTGGAAAGAATTGGTCTTATGCCAATGCCTTTGGAAGTAAAAGTAGATTACAAAGGCGGAACTTCTGAAACCTTTTACATTCCTTTGAGAATCATGCGATGGGAAAAACCGACTGCAGGAACTGTAGTAGAGGACTGGGCATGGGCTTATCCAACCTATAATTTGGAAGTCCCAAGTACCCGCTACGGCATTGAAAAAATTGAAATCGATCCGTCCGGCTTTATGGCTGACGTCAATCGTGAAAACAATGTTTTAATCCTGGAAGAATAAGCACTTTCGGCTTAGTAAAAGCAATGAAACGGATGCTGAAAGTCAACTTTCAGCATCCGTTTTTTATTAGCTGCATTTTAAAATCTTAGTATAAGACAGAAAGCTAACTGCCTTGACCAGGAAGGAAAAGCAGCAGAAATAAACAACTCATCGAAGAGAGCGTTTTACGGCTTGTGAAGAGATGTAAGACGCCAGAAACCCTAATCCGGTGATGGTGACAAACACAATCAAAATATTGATGAATTCAAGCTTAACCGGATAAGCCAGACTCGGTGTAATCATAATCCATTCAAAATAAAGCTGAGATAAGACCAAAAGGACGCCAAGCACAAGACCTACTAGTCCCCCGGCTATGCTCATCAGTCCACCCTGAAAGAAAAAGATACGCTGGATTTCGGCTTTGGTCAGTCCTAAATTCAATAGGGTTTTGGAGTTTTGTCGCTTTTCCAATACCGCCATGATGATTGAACCGATCACATTGAATAAAGCTATAATGATAACCAGGGTAAAAATTAAATACACCGCCAGATTCTCAGTATTCAGCATCTTATACAAACTATCGTTCAGCTGGATTCTGTCTTTGATGATGATAGTGGAATTGAATAGGGCATTCAAGTCTTTTCTTACTGAATTTAAGTCTGCTGAAGGTGATACGTTCACTTCCAGAGCGGAAACCTCATTTTCGCTGAGCTGAAGCAAACTTCGGGCAAAGCTGATATCTGTAAACGCATATTTTTTGTCCAGCTCTTCATTGATGGAATAAATCCCCACCACCGTGGCATTGGCCGTTCTAAACGCATCTCTCACATTTAAAACCTGCCCTTTCCCCGGCTTTGGCACATACAGATTTAGCAAATCGGAATAATCGCGGACGCCGGCAGAAAGTTTTCGGGAGAGGTCATTCCCTAAAACGACCTGATACCGGTCTTCTTCCAGCCACTGCCCTAAAAAAACAGCGTTTTTGATTTCAGAAATAGCCGGATAGGAGGTATCCACCCCTTTGATAAAGGCTGGCGTATTTTTGGATTTGAAACTCAGCAACACCCGCTCTTCAACGACTTCAGAATACATAGCGATATCCGCGTGATTTTGAAGCTGAGCTTTCTGAAGCGAATCCACCTTAAAAAATTTTCCGGTCTCCGGAAGTACTTTGAGATCGGGATCGAATTTATTGGTAAAGGAAAGACTGAACTCCTTAAGTCCAGCAAAGGCCGATAAGACGACAAAAAGGGATAGCGCTCCGGCAATGACTCCTACAGAGGCTATCCAGGTGATAATATTGATAGCCGTATTGGAACTTTTGGAGAAGAAATAACGCCTGGCGATGTAAAAAGATACGTTCAATTTTTCTTGCGCTTGTCTATCAAATCCGGATTTTTTATAGGATCGTTTTTACCTTTAAATGCCTCTTCTAAATCGTTGATATATTCGATAGAATCATCATTGAAAAACGTCAGCTCCGGCATACGTCTGAGTTGATTTTTGGTCCGTTGGGCAACTTCGTGCTTGATTTTAGATTTTCTACCGCGTATCTCTTCTACAATCTGTTCAGATTTTTCGGAGGGGAAAATACTCAGATGGGCTTTCGCCTGAAGTAAATCTGGTGTGACCTTAACTTTGGTCACCGATATAATTAAATTTTGAGTCCCTGCTGCTTTAAGCTCCAGTTGAATAACTTCGGCTAAATCTTTTTGAAGGATCCCGGCGATTTTTTTTTGTCTATTTGATTCCATACTGCAAAGTTAGAATAAATATATAAATGCTAGTTTTGTGGTAAAACTTTGTGATACGATCTTATGATTAAAAAAATTGAACACATCGGCATAGCGGTTAATAACCTGGAAGAGGCTACAAAGACCTATGAAGCTTTGCTGAATGTCTCTCCTTACAAAACCGAGACCGTGGAGCGCGAAGGGGTGAAAACCGTGTTTTTTGAATGCGGTGAAAGCAAAATCGAACTCCTGGGCGCCACGCGTGAAGACAGCCCTGTGGGAAAATACCTGAGCAAACAGAAAGAAGGCATCCACCACATTGCTTTTTATGTAGATGATCTTCAGGCAGAAATGCGAAGACTGCAAAAGCAAGGCTTTCAGCTGCTTAGCGAAGAACCCAAAGCCGGGGCCGACGGCAAGTCCATCGTGTTTCTTCATCCCAAAAGCAATCACGGGGTACTGGTCGAGTTATGTGAAGACCAAACTCAATTTTAATTCAAGAATTATTTTGGCTGATAATAAACTTATACTTATTTTTGCCCTCCTTAACAATCAGCACTGGTCCCATAGCTCAGCTGGTTAGAGCACCTGACTCATAATCAGGTGGCCCTTGGTTCGAGTCCAAGTGGGACCACCAGTAAAATCAAAGCCTTACAGAAATGTAGGGCTTTTTTATTAATTTTTATTCAAAATCTTTTTTAACCCAACTATTCTTCATCCAGGAGCTTCAGGTTTTCGAGCATCGTGGGCAATAATTCACTTACGGTAGGATGAATATGAACCGCATCCCGAATAACCGTATAAGGCTGTTTCGCATACATTTGATCCAGGATGGTATGGATGTATTCATCGGCTCCGGTTCCTAAAAACGTCGCTCCTAAAATTTTTTCTGAATCTTCTTCAATATAAATTTTCAGCATGCCCTGCGTTTCTCCCAGCTCTTTGGCCCGGGCGATTTTACTCATGGGTCTGGAGGCCACTTTGGCTTTGATACCTGCTTTTTCAATATCCTGTGAATTCATTCCTACTCTGGCCAAAGGCGGATCTATAAAGGCTGCATAACAGGTGAACCGGTCTGAAAGGTTCCGTTCTTGATCACCAAACAGATGTGAATTGACAATTTGAAAATCGTTGTAAGCTGTATGTGTAAACGCCCCTTTACCGTTACAATCCCCAAGCGCCCAAATGTTGGAAGCTGTGGTTTTCAAGGCATCATTTACTTCTATAAAATCACGATCATCTAAACTCACGTCTGTATGTTCCAGACCCAAATCTGTGGTATTGGGTAACCTTCCTGTGGCAAGTAAAATATGCGAGCCCTGAAGTTTGGTTTTCTGCTTTTTGCCATCAATGGTCACTTCTACGTTTTCACCGTTTTGTTCAGCAGTGATGCATTCAGAATTCAGGAGCACGTCTATGCCTTCCTTTTCGAAAATCTTTTGTATTGCTTTTCCAAACTCAGGATCTTCATTTTTAAGCAGCTGATCGCCTCTGTCCAGGATGGTGACTTTACTGCCAAAACGAGAAAACATTTGTCCAAACTCCAGTCCGATGTAGCCCCCGCCAACGATGATCAAATGTTCCGGAATGCTTTCCAGCTCCAGAATACTTTCATTGGTAAGAAAATCTACATGTTCAAAGCCTTCAGGTATTCTGGGTCTTGCACCAACATTGATGTAAAACCTATCCGCTTCATAGGTTTCTCCATTTACTTCAACAGATGTATTGCTTAAGAATTTCGCTTTCCCGCGTATCAAATCAATATGTTCCGTATTGGAAAACATAGATTCCAACCCACTTCTGGAATCGGAAACGATTTTATCTTTCCGTTCTTTAATAGCTTTCAGGTTAACCTGGACATCTCCTTTAATTTCGATACCAAGCTCAAAACTGTTTTTGGCGATGAAGGCTCGCCTTGCACTGGCAACATAGGCTTTGGTAGGTGTACAACCCACATTAACACAGGTGCCGCCGAGATGACTTTTTTCTATTACGGCAATTCGGGAGCCGTTTTTCGCCAAACTGGCAGCCAGAGAAGGTCCTGCCTGTCCTGTACCTATAATGATAGCATCATAGTTCATAATCGATACATTAATAGTTATAATCTTTGCCCTTATCAGGTTCAAGTTCAACACCCAGACTCAAAACCATCCGGTTCACAAAATTGAAATAGGACACCACCAAAGCGGCATCCAAAATAGCTTGGTCGCTAAATTTTTCTTCTTTCAATTCTGTTATTGTATTCGTGTAGTCTTGGGTTTCATTTTTAGTCAGTTGTTCAGAAAAAACGCAGAGCGCCCTGTCTTTAGAAGTCATTTCAAGCTCTGAATAATTCTGTTTAAGACGCTCAACCTTCTTTTCATCTTTCCAGTACTGCTGAAGTGCGCTGGCGTGATGCGCTATGCAATACTTGCAGTTATTCGTTCTTGAAGTCACGACTGCCATCATTTCTCTTTGAGCTCTCGAAAGTTCGGATTTGGAATACATGATTTCCATGTATAAATCCATATGTTTCACAATGCTTTCGGGTCTTAAGCTTTGCATTTTATGAACTTCAGCGATCTTTCCGCGCTTTTGTATTAACTCATCATATATACCCCTGAGTCTGCCTTCGGCTTCTTCAGGAGAAATAGTTTTGATACTTGGCATTTCTGTTTAAATTTCGAGATAAAGATACTTAATTAGAATTTAAAATTCTTCCGCATACAGATTTCTCTCAGACAGCAATCCCCACAAACTTTAAAGCTCTTAATACTTTACTGTTTACTGTTGCAATTAAAAAGGGAGGCATGAAGAATCCCAGGTCGTGAATTCAAAAGATCTGTATTACACCGGCTCTAGACAGTATCTTATACCCGACTAAAGTCTCATGACCATGTAAAACTATCTGCTTTTCGTTTACAAACGGCCTGGATATTTTTCCTGAAAAGAGGATGCATCTGACTTTTCTCATGACAGAGGACTGGTACTTAAAAGCGACTCCTTGAAAATACCATAAAATAATATTTATTTTTCATTCAAATAGACGTATATTTACTAATATTGCTATTTTAAAGGGCTCAATAAAAATGGCCTCAATTTCATTACATATGATCAACCGAATTCACACGCATTTTTAACCTTAAAACATCAATCCAGTATTCCCCTCCTTTCCTATATCAAAGGGCTTTACGACTAACGATTCATTTTAGATGCTCACTTATATAAGTAAAAAGCGGTATGCTCCGTAGCTCTTGATTAGAAAATTTATGAAATCAAAATTAGTTATAGTATGTATGTTTCTAGGCCTGTTCCTAGGTTATGCTCAGGTTGGCATTGGAACCACCACTCCGGATCCCACGTCATTACTAGAAATCAAATCGGATACGGCTGGAATATTGATTCCCAGAATGACCTTAGTCCAAAGAGACGCTATCTCAGACCCTGCGCCTGCAAATGGGTTGCAAATTTACAACACGACCAACAATACCTTAGATATATACAGCAATAGTAGCTGGAAGTCGTTTGCCTATTCTCCAGATTCCAACCTGGTCTACGTTTATTCTCTTTCAGATTTACCTGCTCCTGAAAGTGGCGGGATTACTTTAGATGAAACTAAAATGTACGTTTTTTCTGGCTCAGTTGTGATTAGCCCCAATTATATAAATATAAATGGTGCAGGCCTACGAGGAACCGATCCACAGAAAGACCAAATAATTTCAGATGTTGCTAATGGTGCTGTCCTAAGGAGTTCTAATAAAAGTATATATATTAAGGAATTGGCTGTTGTACCAGCTAGTTCCAGTACTACAGCCTATGATTTTTCTGATACAACAGGAACTTTCTTCTGTAATATCTTTTCAGGAAGCTCGGTAGTTGACGCTATGGGACCTTCTTCAGGAGTTGGAACTATTTCAGGATTTTCTGCGATTACAATTCTTCAAAACTATTGGAATACCACCAATGGCATCAAAATAGGTGGAACTGTGGGAAAATTCACCTCTGGTTATAATTTTATTGTGGGGATTTCAAATGGAGCCGGAATAGAACTTCTAGGCGACATGACCGCCAACGATATAGATATAGCCAATAATTATTTTATTTATACTGGCAATATTGGCTTAAAAGTAAATTCTACTGAAAGTCTAGACAGAGGGCGGTTAACCACCAATATGTTTAGGGGGGTAGGAACGCCTTTAGATGGAATAACCTCAGCCGAAATAGGCTGGAATATGTCACAAAACACAGATATTCCAGACACAAAAGCAATTGCTTTGAGCTATTTTAATGAAGGTAATTCAAACGTAGCAACAGATTTTACAGGTACAACAATATCAGGTTTTGTAAAAGTTGCTGGAACCACTACTTCTGCATATGCACAAAAATTTACAGCTAGTAACAACAACAGAATAACTTATGACGGAAGAAGACCTATAGTTGCTAAAATCAGTACAACTATAAATGCAGAATCAGGTACGACTGATTCTAGCTATACAATCGCTGTTTTTAAAAATGGGGATATGGTATCAGATCAACCCGTAAATACGTTGAATAGCATAGCAAACAAAGGTAAATTTCAACTCTCCCTATCTACTGAGCTAGATTTAGTAACTACTGATTACATTGAAGTTTATATCCGAAGAAATTCGGGGGATGACACATTGTTAGTGACCGCATTTCAGTTCAATGTCTCCGATTAAAAGTATATTAAATTCGAGTTTAAACTAAAATTTCTCTACTTGCTTTACATATACTATTTAAAACCTATTCTTCTACAACAGCTCCAACTTCAAGAAGTCACTTTTGTGTTTTCGTATATACCTGGCTATTTCTTTTCTACTTACTAATTAATTGCCAGTCCAGGCTGATTCAAGGCCTGCGGTTTTTACCTATACTATAGTTTATGCAATGATAAATAATTTCAAATCACTTTGAATAATGAAATAGACCTTTCAACTGGTGATTATATTGAAGTTTATATTCTTAATAATTCAGAGACTGATGCATCTATCACGGCAACTGAATTGAAATTTAGTGTGACCACTAGTTATACATAACATATCCTAATTTCTCCCCTGTTTTGATGGCTCCCCTTTAGAGTACCTTTACATGTTTAACATTGCTTTATAATTGGAAAGTATCTAAAATGTTTTTTTATTAAATTGTCTCAATAAAATTAAAATTCATGAAATCAAAACTGGCTTTGCTACCTATTTTACTAGGCTTTACACTTAGCTATGCGCAAATTGGAATCGGAACCACCAACCCGGATCCTACCTCCATGTTAGAAATTAAATCGGATACGGCAGGGATATTGATTCCCAGAATGACTTTAGCACAGAGAGATGCTATCGTAACTCCTGCAGAAGGCCTGCAGATATTTAATACCACAAACAAATCCCTGGATTTGTTTGCAGACGGTTCCTGGAACCCTTACTCATTTCCTGTAAATTCCAACCTTGTTTATGTTTATTCTCTTTCAGATTTACCGGCCCCTGTAAGTGGCGGGATTACTTTAGATGAAACTAAAATGTATGTCTTTTCCGGTTCTGTAGATATTGGCTCCAACTACATCAATATGAATGGAGCAGGACTGAGAGGTACCGATCCACAGAAAGATGAAGTGGTATCCAGCGTAAATGGTGCAATCCTAAGAAGTACTGATAAAAGTGTTT
Source organism: Psychroflexus aurantiacus (assembly GCF_010820555.1). Lineage (GTDB taxonomy): Bacteria > Bacteroidota > Bacteroidia > Flavobacteriales > Flavobacteriaceae > Psychroflexus > Psychroflexus aurantiacus. The sequence goes on from NZ_JAAIKD010000001.1 coordinate 113,329, forward strand.
ACATCAAAGAATTGACCGTTGCCCCAAATAGTGCTTCAACTCAGGCTTATGACTTTAGTGATACTACAGGATTTAATTTTTGTAATATTTTTTCTGGATCTTCAGTAAGGGAAAAGGTAACCTCTTTGGGGGTAGGCCAAGTTTCAGGATTTAGTGCGGTTACCATTATTCAAAATTTCTGGAATGTCACAGATGGCCTGAAAGTCACGGGAGATATGGGAAAATTTACAAGTGCCTATAATTTTATAGTTGGCATTACAAGTGGATCTGGGATAGAGTTTGAATCCGGAGCCGTTATTGATGATATAGATTTATCAAATAATTACCTTATCTATTCAGGACAAACCGGTATAAATATAGTTAGCGGTTCCTCTATAGATAGAGGGCGAGCAACTGCTAATGTATTCAGAGGTGTAGGAACCCCTTTAGCGGGTATAGATGAAAGTGAACAAGGCTGGTGGTTTTCACAAAATACTAACATACCCGATACAAGGCCCGTTGGTTTTATTTATTTCAATAATAATACTACATCAACCACCTTCACTAATACTACTGATTTTGTAAAAATTAAAGGAGCTACCACTGTTAAAACTGCTCAAAAGTTTTCATCCAATGCTGATAATCAAATGACTTATATTGGCAGGAGACCTATAACGGGATTAATTGATATTGTCATTAATGCTATTAGTCCATCAAATGGTGCTGGCTATGTCATCTCACTCGCTAAAAATGGAACAGTATTGAACGATATAACCTCTACAATAACCGCCTTATCTAATAACCGGGGATTTCAAATGGTTTTAAAACAAGAAACAGATTTAGTAACAGGTGATTATCTTGAAGTTTTTATCCGATCAACTGGATCTACTGATCCTTTAGATGTAATTGGATTGCAGTTTAATGTTTCAGATTAACTAAAAAGATTATTACCGCTTTTTTAATAACATATTCAGTATTCAAAAAAAGACTGCCTGCTTCGGCAGTCTTTTTTTGAATTTAATTTTTGGATGCTTAGTTATTCAAAGGATAGGCTTTAAATATATCGATGATGGCTTCCTGCACTGCTTCAGTTTCAGTTTTATCCATGATAGGTTCAGACGTAATTCCTTTCCAAACCGATTGCTTGGTTTCTCTGTCGATTAAGTCTATGACCACCGTACCATCTTTATAAGAGTAAGTATACGTCGTGTAGCCAATGACTCCGCCCGGGTAATACCAGTCATACCATCCTCTGTAATAAAAAGGCTGATAAAAAGGGCTTACTGGTGTTCCGGGTACGGCACCTACGTAAGGATAATTCGCATAAACCGGCTCCTGCTCTCTTTCAGTTTCAAGGTTGGTTGTAATGCTAATGAGCACCAAAAGATCCGGATTATCCCTGTCCAGAGTATATCCCGCAGCTTTCAAGGGATGCCGTTTAGACCTTTTCGAGACTGAAGCATTGCGGTTTCATTTAAAAATTATGCTCATGTTCACAGCTAGCACACCGAAGGATTAGGATAGCGATGCCTTATATAAATTTGTTGCGGGAGAGGATTACACCCTGGTACCAGATAGGAGTATATGGTAAGCACGCCCACCTCAGGCGTAAACTACAGCACCGAGCTTGCCTCCTGAACCCGGGCCAGGTCAGTTTAAAAGGAAAAACCTGGCTGCTTCAAGGGTGTAGTTAAGACATGAAACTGACAGCAACCCCCAGGAAACTAGCCTTAAAATAAAAAGCATGAAAAAAGGATTCACTTCAAAAGACGAGAATGTATTTTAGACTCACAGGTATTTGCAGAAAAATGCCGCCAACCTATTTCATAGGGTATTCTGAGATTTAAATTCTGCGAAAACCATTTTCAGCCCGCATTCCAGTAGAGGCTGAAGTTGAATTTAAATAAAACTTAATAATCCGTCACAGAACTCCAGTTCTCCCCGCTTTTGATCCGGTAGAGCTGCATTTCAGAAATACCAAATTGTTTGGCAATCATCTTCATCCGTGTACGGCGATTGGGATCGTTTATTTTGCGCTTGATCAGCCTCACCTGAGACTCCGTTAGTTTGGAATAGGTTCGTTTTTTTGGACGATTTATATAGTCCGGATTGCTAAACTGATGCTTCTCTTTTTCTTTTTTGGTCGCCCATTTAAGATTTTCAACCTTATTATCGAGCTTGTCGTAGTTGAGGTGAATCACATAAATCCCCTCTCCTTTTTCCAGGAAATGCTCAGCAACCAGTTTATGAACGTATCGACTGGTTGATTTTTTGTTCAGTTCTTGTTTTAAAGGAAGGGTCTGGTAGCCATTGATGAAAGATTCTTTGACTAAAACTTCATTTTCACCCTTGCAGTTAAGCATTCTACCATAGTTTGAGATTTTGTACTTCTCGAAGCTGGCAATTTTGTCGTCAAAGACGACGTCTTTCCATTGTTCATTGTAATAATTACGAATCATGAGTTTTTGATTTTGAGACTTGTTCTAGAGGATGAAGCCGTTCCAAATCAAAACAGATGGATAGAAATATGTTGCAATATAAATGATTTATTTATTTCTGGAAATAAATCACACCTCCAATCTTCGCGGAAATAAAGAGGCCTACACTCATAGCTCTTATCGCTATCCCTTCCTTGAGTTGGCTTAGGGAGGGATAACCCCTCCTTGGGAGGGTTAGGGAAGGAAAAAACTACTCCACAAACTGATAATCTGCAAACTTCTCCTCTACTTCATCGAACGCAGCAAACACATCTTCCGCATGGTCTGAGGTTACCATTTTCATGCGGTAGTCTTTAAAGTGAGGAATGCCTTTAAAGTAGTTGGTATAATGCCTGCGGGTTTCAAAAACCCCCAGCTTCTCCCCTTTCCAGTCGATGGACATCTGGAGATGGCGTCTTGCAACATCAACCCGTTCCACCAAAGAAGGCGGCTCGCAGTGGGTTCCCGTTTCAAAATAATGCTTTACTGCCTTGAAAAACCAGGGCGAACCAATACTCGCTCTGCCTATCATGGCACCGTCCAGTCCGTATTCATCGCGCATAAGCACCGCTTTTTCAGGTGTATCTACATCGCCGTTTCCAAATACAGGAATGTGCATACGCGGATTGTTTTTGACCTCTGCGATGGGTTTCCAGTCGGCTACCCCCTTATACATCTGTGCCCTCGTTCGCCCATGAATGGAAATGGCTTTACAGCCCACATCCTGCAGACGCTCGGCAACTTCATATATTTTGATAGAATCGTGATCCCAGCCCAGTCGGGTTTTGACGGTGATAGGCAGATTGGTGTGTTTCACCATGGCTTCGGTAAGCTTGACCATAAGATCAACGTCTTTCAAAATCCCGGCTCCGGCACCTTTGGACACCACTTTCTTCACCGGGCAGCCAAAGTTGATATCGATCACGTCGGGTTTGGTCTTCTCCACAATCTCTACCGACCTCAGCATGGACTCCAGGTTGGCCCCAAAAATCTGAATACCGACAGGACGTTCTTTTTCGTAAATGTCCAGCTTCATCATGCTTTTGGCAGCATCCCTAATCAATCCCTCCGATGAAATAAACTCCGTATACACCATATCTGCCCCATACTCTTTGCACAACGCACGAAAAGGAGGATCACTCACATCTTCCATGGGAGCAAGAAGTAAAGGGAATTCGCCTAAATCTATGTTACCTATCTTAGCCACAACTTTTTATTGCAAAATTAGGGAATTATAAACAATTCACATAAAGCTTTTAAGAGGGCTTCAGATACGGCGGTTAAGCCAAACAATTCCTGTATATTTGCACATCAAATTCTGAAGCTTTTTTGACTTCAGATCAGGAAAACGGACTATGAAGAATATTCGAAATTTTTGCATCATTGCCCATATCGACCACGGAAAAAGCACGTTAGCCGACCGTTTACTAGATTTTACCAAATCTGTAACCGAACGCGAACGAAAGGAACAGCTCCTGGATAATATGGACCTGGAGCGCGAGCGTGGCATTACCATAAAGAGTCACGCCATTCAAATGGTATATACTTATAAAGGGGAGGACTATGTTTTCAACCTTATCGACACGCCCGGACACGTGGATTTTTCTTACGAAGTCTCAAGATCTATCGCTGCCTGTGAAGGAGCTTTACTGATTGTGGATGCTGCTCAAAGCATACAGGCACAAACCATTTCGAATTTATACCTGGCTCTGGAAAATGACCTGGAAATCATTCCGGTGCTCAACAAAGTCGATCTCCAGAGCGCCAATCCGGACGAAGTTACAGATGACATTGTAGATCTTATCGGCTGTAAGCGTGAAGACGTGATCAGAGCCAGCGCCAAGGAAGGCATTGGTATTGAGGAAATTTTGAATGCGATTGTAGAACGGGTTCCGGCTCCAAAAGGGGATCCCGACGCTCCGCTAAGAGCTTTGGTTTTTGATTCTGTGTATAATCCTTTCAGAGGAATTGAAACTTACTTTAGAGTTTTTGATGGCAGTATCAAAAAAGGTCAGAACATAAAATTTGTGGCCACCGATAAAAATTATTCTGCAGATGAAGTAGGAACCCTGAAGCTGGTTCAGTTTCCTAAAAAAGAAATCAAAGCTGGCGATGTAGGTTACCTCATCACCGGTATAAAAAATGCCAAGGATGTAAAAGTGGGCGACACCATTACTGATGCAGAAAATCCTACCAAAAATGCAGTGGCCGGTTTCGAAGATGTAAAGCCGATGGTTTTTGCCGGAATTTATCCGGTGGAAACCGATGAATACGAAGAACTAAGGACAGCGATGGAAAAACTCCAGCTCAACGATGCCTCACTGGTGTTTGTGCCGGAAAGCTCGGCAGCCCTTGGTTTTGGTTTCAGATGTGGGTTTTTAGGAATGCTTCATCTTGAAATCATCCAGGAACGCCTCGAGCGCGAGTTTGATATGACGGTAATCACTACCGTACCCAACGTGTCTTACAATGCATTTACATTGAAAGATAAAGACAAGCCCATCATCGTAAGCAATCCCTCAGATTTACCTGAGCCCACCTACCTGGATCGCGTAGAAGAACCTTTCATCAAGGCAAGTATTATTACAAAATCTGATTTTGTGGGATCTGTGATGTCGCTGTGTATCGAAAAACGCGGACAAATCACCAATCAGACTTACCTCACACAGGATCGTGTCGAACTCAGTTTTGACATGCCTCTTGCTGAAATTGTTTTCGATTTCTATGACAGGTTAAAGACCGTTTCTAAAGGCTATGCCTCATTTGATTACTCGCCAATTGGCATGCGAAAATCTAAACTGGTCAAAGTGGACGTCCTGCTTAACGGCAATACGGTAGATGCCCTTTCAGCTTTGCTCCATGTAGATAATGCTTACGATATCGGTAAAAGAATCTGTGAAAAACTGAAAGAGCTCATTCCGAGACAACAGTTTGACATTCCAATACAGGCGGCTATCGGTGCAAAAATCATTGCGAGAGAAACGGTAAAAGCTTTAAGAAAAGATGTGACTGCAAAATGTTACGGGGGTGATATTTCCAGAAAACGTAAGCTTTTGGAGAAGCAGAAAAAAGGTAAAAAACGGATGCGACAGGTGGGGAATGTAGAGATTCCTCAGGAAGCCTTTATGGCAGTCCTGAAGCTTAACGACTAAATTATAGCCGTTCTACATTACACTGAGCCAGGTGTTTTTTCAGGTTGAAGTTGAGTTCGATAGCTTTTATGCGCAGAGATACATTTCCTGAAACTTCGCGTTAGCTTCAAGTATCCGGACTGGCGCAGAAGCTCAACTGATGGATGATTTATTAGACCTCACAGTTCCGAAGTTTCGGGACTGTGAGGTCTTCTTTTTTAAAAAAGAAGACTCTTTCCGCAGGCTTTACAAAACAGGTTTTAGTTTTTCACATCCAGAGCATCCCGCAGGGCATTCCCAATGAGCATAAACGCCATCACTAAACTCATGATCCCCAGTCCGGGGATGATGGCTAAATAGGCTTTTCCTAAAATGATGTAACTGTAGTGGTCTTTGATCATTGCTCCCCAGCTGGGCGTTGGCGGCTGTGCACCTATTCCCAGAAAGCTAAGTCCACTTTCTATCAATATAGCCGCGGCAAAGTTGGCCGCAGAAATAACGATAACCGGCGCGAGGACATTGGGCAGGATATGCCGTAAAATGATTCTTTGATTTTTAAAGCCTAAAGCCCTGGCCGCGGTGACATACTGAGCATGTTTCACACTCATGATTTGCCCCCTCACTACACGAGCCACTTCTACCCACATCGTAAGTCCAACCGCTATAAATACCTGCCAGAAACCCTTGCCAAGAGCCAGTGTGATGGCTATTACCAAAAGTAAGGTGGGAATGGACCAGGTGACATTGATAAGCCACATCACGGCAGTGTCAATTTTACCGCCATAATATCCGGAGACAGCGCCCAAAAAGATCCCGAGAAGTAAAGAAATAAATACGGCGATAAATCCTACCGAAAAGGATATACGCAAGCCTATGAGCATTCTGCTTAACAGGTCACGACCATATTTATCGGTTCCTAACCAATAGGTCTTTTGGTAAATATGTTCTGAGGTGAAATCAACAGCATAGGACGTTAAATCCAGTTCGTTTTCCAGGGAAGAGTCCTTGATTCCATATTCCAGATAATACAGGGTATTGCCCTGTGTTCTGTAAGATTCGATGGGAATGATTTCGTTGGGATTTTCATTTCCGGAAAACGACCTGGAGAGCCAGGACTGTTCTCCTGAATTGGGATTTGGAAGTTCAATAACCTGAACTGTAAATCCCGGAGGCTTGGAATGAATACTCAGGGCCATCGAATTGGCATTTTCAGAACTATCTGGTGTCAGAACATAGGCAAAAACACCCACAAACAGGCAGAGCAGGATATACCAAAAACTTAAAACGCCCCAAAGGTTTTTTTTGAACTTTTGGAGCGCTAAATCTTGTAAAGAAGCATTTCTTTTCAAACGTCTAGGATTGACATTAATTTAATCTTTTCTGGCTGCAAGTTTAATTGAATTTTTGTCAACATTCAGATCCTGTAGGACATGAATAGCCTCTTCTACATATACATCCTTAGACAGGCTTTCATGCCACCTTTGTCTTTTTTCGGTTAAAGAAGAGTCCTGAGTCATCAAGGCTTCCTCGTAAGGAAGGGACTTAAAAACTAGGCTTGTATTGTATTGACTGATGCCTTCAAATTTCGAAGTCATCTCTTCTACCTGAATCATTTCTTCCTTATATTCTTCATAAGCAAGACTAAACAAATTCTGTTTTCTCTGGGATTCTATCCATTGCGCATTTTCATCTATCATTTGGATTTGAGCACTCTTGGATAAGCGCGCTTTACTGGCAGATATGATTTCTTCCAGGTTGGAATAGCCTCCCCAGACTTTGTAATCTGCAGCATCTATTTTATCCCAGGGCATAGGATTTTCATAATCTCTTTCACCAATATCTATATAAGAAAAACGATCGGGCACAGCCACATCGCTGGCTACACCTTTCAGCTGAGTAGAGCCGCCGTTTATTCTATAAAATTTCTGAGTCGTGATTTTCAGGGCTCCCATATCACCAAAAGAACTGTTACGCATCCAGCGGTTGAGATCCACTACATTTTGAACGGTTCCTTTTCCATAGGTTTGTTTGCTGCCTATCACAACAGCTCTTTCGTAATCCTGCATGGCTGCTGCAAGTATTTCTGAAGCTGATGCCGATAATTCATTGACCAGGATGACCAAAGGCTTATCCCAAATCACATCCGAATCTGTATCTTCCAGAACCTCTGTATTATCCTGAGCATCTCTTACCTGAACTACAGGCCCTTCCTCAATAAAAAATCCGGCGATATCCACAACGGTGGATAACGATCCGCCTCCATTGTTTCTCAGGTCTATAACAAGTCCTTTAGCCCCAATTTCATTAAGTCTTTCAAGTTCTTTTTTAATGTCAGATGCTGCATTTCTTTCGGTGTAGTTCTGCATATCGAAGTAAAACTTCGGGAGGTTGATCAGTCCAAACACATCCCCATCTCTTTCAACGGTCGATGTTTTGGCGTAGGTCTCTTCAATCTCAACCACATCTCTTGTGATCCGAATGAGCTGCGTACTTCCATCTACTTTTTTGACGGTAAGCGTCACCTCGGTTCCTTTAGGCCCCTTGATCAGGTCAACTGCATCATCCAGTCGCATGCCGCGTATATCTACAGGCTCCTTTTCATCTTCCTGTTTGACTTTTTGGATAAGGTCACCAACTTCCAGTTCACCATTGGTCCAGGCGGGACCCCCCGATATGATTTCAACAATTTTTACGTTGTCTCTCTGCTTTTGCAATCTGGCTCCTATACCTTCCAGTTTTCCGGACATAGAAATATCAAACCTGTCTTTATCCTGAGGAGCGAAATAATTGGTATGCGGATCAAACTGACTTACGAATGAATTAATGTACAAGTTGAACCAGTCTCTGCGTTCGAGATCCGACATGGTATCAAAATAATTTTCAGTCGATTCTCTTGTGATTTCCCGAGCTTCTGCTTCCAGTTCCGCATCCGATTTCACCTCCATCTCTTCTCCATCTTCAATTCTTTGAGCCTGCTCTTCCTGCAAGTCGTAATAGGTGGAAAGGGTAGAAAATTTAAATTGCTCTCTCCATCTTTGTTTTAATTCCTTCTTGTCTTTTGCATAATCGATCTGTTCGTAATCTGTGTTTATGGTTTCTGATTTTTGGAAATCGAAAGGTTCTTCCAGCAATTCCGCATAGAATCCTTTAGCCTCTTCCATGCGTTTTTTATAGCGCTCTACGGTAAGATTGAAGAATAGCAGGTTTTTATTTTTGATTTGATCGTCAAGTAAGGTTTCAAAAGCCTGGAATTCTTGAAAATCACTTTCCAAAAAATGCCTTTTGATAGGATCTACCCCCTTGATGTAATCCTTAAAGACAGACTGAGAAAATTCATCATCGACTTCTTTCATATCATAATGACCCTGCTCAATCACATAGGTGATAAGTTCTATAAGCACCTGGTCTTTATCGGAATCATCATCAAAGTCCTTGGTCGTCGTAAAACTGCAAGAGGTAACCGCAAATAATGTTATCAGAAATAAAATAACAAGATTGTTTTTTAAATTGTGTTGTTTCATCATATCAAAATTCATTAAATCAAATCTAAGGTAATATTTTTCAATGTACAGTAAAAACTATACCACATTTTTTAATCCTAGCTAATAATTTGTTAAACGTCTTTCCTGAGCGATTTACTTTCTGAAATGTTTATTTTAGCGACTTTAAAATTGAACCATGCAAGAAGAAAATAACAAACCTTTAATTCTCGTCACCAACGATGATGGCATTACTGCTCCGGGTATAAGGCACCTCATTAAAATCATGAAAACAATTGGAGATGTCATTGTTGTAGCGCCAGACAGTCCGCAAAGCGGAATGGGTCATGCCATTACCATAAGTGATAATCTGTATTGTGATCCTGTCACGATAGACAAATATTCGAAGGTCAAGGAATATTCTTGCTCAGGAACACCGGCAGACTGCGTCAAAATAGCCACTCAGGAAATTCTGAAACGCAAGCCCGATTTATGTGTAAGCGGTATTAACCATGGCTCCAATTCGTCTATCAATGTGATTTATTCCGGAACCATGAGCGCGGCGGTAGAAGCTGGCGTCGAAGGAATTCCAGCCATAGGCTTTTCCTTACTGGACTATTCTATGGAAGCTAACTTCGATCATACGACCAAATACATAAAACGCATCACTAAAAGCGTCATCAAAAATGGCTTGCCTAAGGGTGTGGTTTTAAATGTGAATATCCCTAAAGCCGGTAAAGAAAAAATAAAGGGCATAGAAGTCTGCAGGCAAGCCAATGCTCGCTGGGAGGAGAAGTTTGATAAACGTCAAAATCCGCAGGGACGCGATTATTACTGGCTGTCTGGTGAATTTGTAAACCAGGATGAAGGTAAAAATACAGATGTAGAAGCCCTGGAAGCTGGTTATATTTCTGTCGTTCCCATTAAATTTGATCTTACGGCACATGACTTTATAAGAGAACTTAAATCCTGGAATATCGATGATTAAGAAAGAAGTGGCCATAGGGTTTTTGATAGGTATTGCTGCAAATCTGGCAGGCATGTTTTTGTATATCAGCCTGGTGATGCAGAAAGAATTTGAACTGGTACTGGAAAAAGCTTCAGAAGAAGGTGTACTGGGAAGTATCATCGCTCTGGGTGCTATCCTGAACTTTCTTCCGTTTTTTGTCTTTATCAGAAAAAAACAAGACTATAGAGCCAGAGGCGTGCTTATTGCAACGATCTTAAGTGCTGTAGTTATTTTAATTACAAAATTTTTATAAAATATGTATACCAAATCATTTGAAATACGCTGGAGCGATCTCGATGCCAACAGGCATCTTGCAAATTCTTCTTACCAAAACTTTATGAGCCATACCCGAATGGCTTTTCTGGTTGAAAACGGGTTTTCTCAACAGGAACTTGTAAAACACAATCTTGGGCCTATCGTATTCTACGAGCATATTTATTACTTTAAAGAGCTGAAACCGGAGGATCATGTGAGGGTTAGTCTGGAAGTTAAAGGCCTGAGTAAAGATGGTATGTTTTTTCAGTTTGAACATAACCTGTACAACCCGAGCGGAGAAAACTGTGCAAGATGTGAAATGATGGGATCCTGGCTGGATTTAGACACAAGACAGCTCACTGCTCTGCCGGAACACCTGATAAAACCTTTAGAACACCTGACTAAAACGGAAGACTATAAAATTTTAACCAAAGAAGACACGAGAAAGTTTGGTGCAAGACCCAAGCACTTGAAAAAAGACTAGCCCAGAAATCGGCGAGCTCATGAGTTTATAGCATGACTCCCTGAGCCCGCTGCATATGCATTTCAGAAGTTTAAAGACACCATTCAAGACATCTTTGAAAAAATAGTCTCTAATCATGGGGAAAAGAAAACTTAAAAAAACGCTGGGCTTTTGGGATATCCTGATGTTTGGCGTTGGCGGTATTGTGGGTGCCGGTATCTATGCTATCATTGGAGAAGCAGCAGCCCTGGGGGGCAACATGCTCTGGCTAAGTTTTGTTATCGCAGCCTGTGTAGCCTTGCTTACCGGTTTAAGTTATGCTGAATTTGTGAGCAGATTCCCGGATTCTGGCGGGAGTTTTGAATATATCAAACAAAGCCTGGGTTATAGATGGGCTTTGTTCATGTCGGTATTTATGATGTTCACGGGAGTGGTCGCTGCAGCCGCTATTTCCATCAGTTTTGCAGATTACCTCTCCAGATTATGGGAACTTCCCTCCTGGATTATTGTTATTGGTATCGTGGGCTTAATGGCTCTATTCAACATCATCGGCGCCAAGTATAGTTCGTATTACAATGCTTTTGCTACCATCATCACCATTGCAGGTTTAGCGGTGGTTATAGGCGTGTGTATGCCTGAATTTGGCAGCGCGAATCTTACTCAGCTAAACACCAACGGATGGACTGGCGTTATAGCCGGAAGCGCTTTGATTTTCTTTAGTTATATAGGGTTTGAGGACCTGGTAAAAATGGCTGAGGAAACCAAAAATCCGGAAAAAGTCATGCCCAGAGGTATCCTTCTTAGCAGCTTGATTGTATTGATCATTTATGTCCTTGTAGCCATATCCGCTGTGAGTGTAATGAACTGGCAGGAGCTTGCTCAGGCCGATGGACCCTTGGCGGCAGTCATAAAAACAAAATTAGGTGGTATTGGTGCCATCGGACTTGTTGTCGTCGCTTTGTTTGCTACGAGTAAAACCATTTTAAGCAATATTCTGGGGACCTCTCGCCTCCTGTATGACGTTTCCAGAGATAGCGACATCCAATGGCTGAAAAAATTCACGACGCTTTCCGGAATAGGAAATACGCCAAATTATGCCATTGTAGCCACTGCGCTTATAGCCATTGCTTTTGGTTTACTGGGAAATTTAAAACTCGTAGCGAGTATCAGTAATATTTTTATTTTTATCGTCTTCGGGATGGTGAATTTCTCTTTGATCTGGTTTCGCTATAAACACAGGGGAAATAAGAACAAAGCACCTTTTCATATTCCCCTGAATATTAACAACATACCACTCCCCACCCTTGTAGCCTTTCTGACCATCCTCATCTTGTTTGGTTATAATCTTTACAACCTGTCGCAGGGACACTTGTAAATCCTGAATCACAACTTTATTGTTTATTATTTTAGAGCAATTCCCTAGATTTTATCAGGATTAAAGGCTGGTCTAATAAAGCTAACTCAGTCTTAGGTGTTAATTATTTAATCATAACTTACTGGTTTTTAGTTTTTTATGAATTAATTTATTATTTTTAATCTAGGCATTTTAATACCGTGTGTTATGAAAAAACATTTATTTGAAATTCTGCCTGCTCTGATGATGCTTTTTGTATTCCTTTCAAATGCTCATGCACAGACCACAATTTACACTTTAGATTTTGAAACTCCTGGCGGTTACACCACCAGCATCCCGGAAGCTGTTGATGAAGCCACCGACTATTTTGGCAGAATTGAATATGGGGTTGATACCCCGGGACCTGCGTTCACAAATTTACAAGGTCAGTTTTATTTCGGCGCACAGGATATAGACGGCATTTCTTCAGCGCCTGCTTTGCCTGTTTTTCTGAATATATCTGCTATAGATATAACGGGGTATACCCAGTTAAAATTAAGGCTTTATCTCGCTGAAGATGACGATGGCACAAATCAGGACTGGGATGCCGCGGATTATGTGCATTTCAAAATCGATATCGATCAAACAGGTTCCTATACCAATGTATTAAATATAGAATCTTCAGGGAGTACAAATACCGAACCTGCCATTGATACCAATTATGATGGTACAGGAAACGGAGCTGCAATTACAGAAAACTTCACTCAGTTTAGCGCCAATATAACAGGAAGTGGGTCCACCTTAGATATTCAAATTGAATTTAATCTGAATTCCGGTGATGAAGATATCGCTATAGATCATATAGAGATCATAGGTTTGCCTCTAAATCCCAATGACAACACCACTGAAATGTATGCGCCGGCAACACAGATTTCAGAGTCTACTCAAATCGCTGCCGATGTAACTTCTTCTATTACCAGTTTTGCAGTCTTAAAATTTATAGTAGAAGACCAGGCTTCAGGGGATGCTTTGCCAACCCATATAAGTCGTATGCGTTTTGTACCCGGCCCGGAGAATACCGCCGACTGGTCAGATCATATTCAAGGCCTTACCCTCCATGATGAAAATTCAACGGCATATTCGCCAATGGTTTCCCTTTCAGATACTGAAATTATACTGGAGTTTGCATCGGCTGTAAGCATAGCTGATGGCGCCAGCCTGGAATTTGAAATAGGAGCTTATCTAAATGAAAATAAAATTATCGACCATGGTAGTATACAGTTCCAGATTGATGCTGCCTCCAGTGGGTTTTGGGCTGAAGTTTCCGGTTCTGGCTTTACAGACCCCTTGGCCAACGGAGATATCGTTGGAAATACACATACGATTGACGTCCTCGCCACCCAGCTGTCGTTTATCCAACAGCCTACCAGAGTTATAATTAATGAGGTAATAAGCCCTTTCCCAAGCCTGGGGGCCTATGACGCGCATTCAAATCTCGACCTGGATTTTACAGAGGCCGTAAGCCTTTTACTTCCGACAGGAATTTCTTTTGATGCTTCAGCGACCTCTTCTGTAACTGCTGAAAGTGGTATCGCCACATTTTCAAATCTTAGTTTCAATTCTACTGCAACCGGGGTAAATCTTACAACGTCCAACGGCTCATTAAGCAATACCACAAGTACAAATTTCGACGTTATCCTGAAACCAATCATCATCGCTCAGGAAAATTTCGACGGCCATACGCCTACCTGGCCAAATGATATTGCAGAACAAACCTTTGTAGACCCAACCTCGCCTGATGAAGGTCTGTTTATACAGCCTTCCACATACATAGGCTCTGGAAATACAGCTTTTGGCAGAGATACTGAAGGAGAATCTGGCGAACCTACACTGGGGGATACCTATACCTTCAGGTTTGATGATATCGCTATTTCCAACTTCTCGAATCTCAGACTTACTTTTGATTATTATGTCTTTGCGAATGTGGATTCAGGCTCATATCAACTCGTGATAGATGGAACACCACAGGCTGCAGTGGAGTATTACAATGACCCCGACACCACACCCGTTCAGGGAACTATTTCTGTAGACATAGCTCCTGCATCAACACTTGGCTTGATACTCACAGGATCTTTGAATGGAGGTTCAGATATTTTAGAATTGGATAATTTTATAATTCAGGGGAATTATGACGGAGACCTCACCTATGCTTCCGGCACCTGGTCACCCAGCGCCCCTGGCCCTTCTTCGGGAACAGAAGATGCGCTTATTCAGGACGGAACTTACAACACCGATTCTGATGTCAGCCTTAACTCGATTACAATACTTGGTGATGCGAGTGTTCACATTAGCCCCGGCGATGTACTGAGCATAAATACAGCTATACATAACAACGGCAACTTAACTTTCAGGAGTAGTGCCGCAGGCACAGCCCAGCTGGCAGAGGCTACAGACCTAAGCATTACTGGTGATATCACCGTTGAGCGTTATATTCCTGCCGGACGTGCCTTTAGATTAGTGTCCGCTGCAGTAGGCGGGCATAGCATTGCCAGTACCTGGCAGCAACATACACATATCACGGGGGTTGGCGGGGCTGCTAACGGTTTTGATGCTACGGAATTAAATAATCCCTCCTTATTTAGGTTCGATAATTTGATAACTCCCCAAACCAATGGGGCCGGATGGCAGGCCGTCACATCCACTTCCGAAATCATCTCTGCCGGAACCCCTTACCGCTTATATGTGCGTGGAGACCGAAGTATTGATTTAACCGATAATAACGCATCCTCAGCCACGACCTTAAGGACAAGCGGCACCATGCAGTTGGGAAGTTACTCGCCGGGCCTGGCTACAGTAGCTGCCGGGTTTAGTTTTATAGGCAATCCTTACCAGGCGGTGGTTGATTTTAAAGCGGTCACCACCTCAAACTTAACGGGATATTTATATGTATGGGATGCCAGCATAGCTGGTGCAAATGGCAATGGAGGCTACACGGTTGTAGACGTTTCAGATGGAAGTGAGGCGGCTGAAAGTCCGTATTCTTCAAATGCCAGTCAGTATATTATGCCGGGTCAGGCCTTTTTTGTTCAAAACACCGCCGCAGGCAATGGCTCAGTGACTTTTGAAGAGAGCGATAAAGCTACAGGGAAGGCTCAGGTGGATATATTTAAAACCAGTCCGGATTTTTTCATCAATTCGCGTCTTTACAAAACAGCCGACTTACAAAAAAATGACAGGGAAAGCGATGCCATTGGATTACGCTTTAATGCGCAGTACACCACCATAGCCGATGATGAAGACGCCAGCAAATTGGTAAATCCAAATGAGAACTTCGCGATTGTCAACAATGGATTCAGGTCTATAGATAAACAAGGCCTGCCCTTCTCCGGTCATGAAATCAATTTAGTTGTTGCAAATTATAAAGCAGAGGACTACAGTCTGACCTTTGCCATGGAAAACAAGCCTGAAGATTTAAAGGTCTTTTTGAACGACGACTACCTCAATACGAAAACAGAACTCACTCAAAACACAACCTATGCGTTTACAGTAGATGAAACCAATGCTCAAAGTATAGCCGTAAATCGATTTAACTTAAGCTTTGAAGCAGTGACCTTGGCTAGTGAAAGCTTTACTGCTACAGAGGTAAGAGTATATCCCAATCCGGTTCTGAATCAATTCCATATTGAGCTGCCAGCTTCAGCTGAAGTAGAATCGGTTAAAGTCTTTAGTACCTTAGGACAGGAAGTGAAATCCGTACAATCCAGGTCGATAGATATTTCAGACTTGAGACCTGGAATTTACCTGACTGAAATAGCCACAACCCAGGGCCGGCTTATCAAGAAAATAATCAAGCAGTAAAAAATCGTTTCTAAAGAAATACTGATGAAAAATTCTATAAAACATGCGTTTATCCTCGTTTTAATGCTTGTGGTTATAAGTACTGAGGCTCAAACCTTTGAAGAGATCATCGGCTTTGAAGACAGCGTTAGTGATACCAATGCTGCCCCTATCTATTACTTAATTCCCATAGCGATAGCTATTGGGGTGGTCTTAGGGATTAAAAAACTGAAGTAAACAGCATCTCTTTTATGATTTAACTGAAAGCCGGAGTAATCTCTTGTCGCTTATTCAGCAATTCGACTAATTTTTCAAATTCAGTAATCAGATTCAACTTTCTTTAGTAATTTGTGTCTTAGATGTAAGTTGAACCTACTCTTATCTAAAAACAAAACTCTATGAAGTCAATACTCTTTGTCATCACTTTTTGTGCATGTCTCTTTTCCCAAGCTCAAAACGTGAGTTTAGACTATTATCTGCCAACTGATGTGTCTTACAACCAGGACATCCCTAAACCCAGTGAAGTTTTAGGTTATGTTCCCGGAGAATGGCATGTAAGCCACGACAAGCTGGTTCAATATATGACGGCTCTCGCCGAGTCGTCAGATAGAATTAGTATCGAAAACAGAGGCTTTACCTATGAAAAAAGACCTTTGCTTTTGCTTACGGTAACCTCTCCTGAAAATCACGATAATCTTTTAGAAATCAAAAAGAAACACCTCCAGATCGTTTCAGGAGAAGTTTCCGAATCTGACCTGGCATCCATGCCGATAGTGGTTAATCAGGGATTTTCCATTCATGGCAACGAACCCAGCGGATCGAATGCAGCCTTGGTTCTAGCCTATTATTTAGCTGCTGCTGAAGGCCCTGCAATTGACAATCTCCTGGAAAATGCTGTGATTCTGCTCGATCCGAGTTTCAATCCAGATGGCCTGCAGCGTTTTGCTTACTGGACCAATACCAACAGAAGTACACACCTGAATCCCGACCCACAGGATCGCGAATTTTCTGAAGTCTGGCCTGGGGGAAGAACCAACCACTACTGGTTTGACATGAACAGAGACTGGCTTCCGGTGCAGCTTTTGGAAAGTCAGGCCAGGATTAAAACCTTTTATGACTGGAGACCGAATGTCCTCACCGATCATCACGAAATGGGATCCAATTCCACCTTCTTTTTTCAGCCTGGAGTTGCCTCACGAACTAATCCTCTGACACCTCAGCTCAATCAGGATTTAACCGAACAAATCGGTAATTATCACGCCGCAGCTTTAGACAGCATTGGCTCACTGTATTACTCTCAGGAAAATTTTGATGACTTTTATTACGGAAAAGGCTCTACGTTCCCGGACATCAACGGATCTATCGGAATCCTTTTTGAGCAGGCGAGCTCCAGAGGCTCTAGTCAGCTTACAAACAATGGTCTTTTGACTTTCCCGTTTACGGTGAGAAATCAGTTTACCACAGCTTTATCCACCTTAAAAGCTTCCCTGGAATTGAAAGAGAAGATTTTAACATTACAACATCAGTTTTACAGAAACGCCAAGAAAAATGCTGATAAGGGCGCTTATGTTTTTGGCAGAAAAGGAGATCCTGTTCTGGCTCAAAAATTGGCTGAAGTTCTAAGTCGTCATCAGGTTGAACTCTATAAACTCGAAAGTGATGCCAGTATCGACGGAAAAGACTTCAGCGTCAATTCTTCGTATATCATACCAAAAAATCAATTGCAGCAGAGGCTTGTTGAAGCGATGTTTGAAGAACGTACCACCTTCGAAGACAGTATTTTTTATGACGTCTCAGCCTGGAGTTTCAGACATGCCTTTGATGTAGATTTTACAGAAGTAAAATCTATCGCCATGGGAGAAAAAATAAATACGCCCGAGCTCGAAACCCCTCAGGATCTCTCCAGATCAGAATACGCTTACGCCATGAGATGGAGCGACTTCAATTCGCCTGAGGTTTTATATAAACTTATGGATGCCGATATAAGAACAAAAGTGGCTCAAAAGCCTTTTCGTTCCGAAACTGAAACATTTGATTATGGCACTATTTTAATTCCTGTCCAAAATCAGAAGAAAAATGCTGATGAAATCTATGACTTGCTGAATTCACTTCAGAAAGAAAACCACGTGTATATTTCAGCTTTAAAAACAGGCCTCACTAAAGGCATCAATCTGGGTAGTCCCAATATGGCTGACTTGGAAATGCCTAATATTGCTATGCTTGTTGGCGAAGGCGTAAGATCTTACGACGCGGGAGAAATGTGGCATATGCTGGATTACAGGTTTGAAATTCCTGTGACGAAACTGGACACCAGGGGTTTCAACAGAACCAGCCTGGATAAGTACACGCACCTGATTATCCCAAGTTCCAGCTCAAATGCTTTGAGCAGCTCAGGTAAAACGAAACTGAAAGACTGGGTGAGAGATGGAGGAACTATCATAGCTTATAAAGGGACGGCCAACTGGCTGAAATCAGAACAGATGATAGATTTTAAAACCAAAAAGGATTCTGTAGTTGCAAAAAACATAAGCCATATTGAGCGAAGTAAATTTTATGGAGCAAAACGTATTGGCGGTGCTATTTTCAATACAAAAATAGACAGAAGTCATCCTATAGCTTACGGCTATAACGACGATGAACTGGCGCTTTTCAGAAATTCTAACATGATGCTGGAAGCGGACGAACTGAGTTTCAACAATCCTATTCAATACACCAGTTCGCCATTGCTGAGTGGCTACATCAACAAAGAAAACCTGGAGCTTTTAAAAGGGACTGTTCCGTTTAAGCACAGCAGTTACGGAAGAGGGGATGTTATCATTTTCACAGATAATACCAACTTTAGAGCATTCTGGCTGGGAACCTTCAAATTGTTCCTCAACTCTATTTTCTTTAGTGACCAAATGTAATTTTTTTAAAATTTTGAAAAAAGAGCCTGTTTCATGAGCTGATACAGGCTCTTTTTTATTACATCAATTTATCGTAGTTTAATTCAAAATTAAACATGAGGGCTTTAGTGATTTCAGGAGGAGGAAGCAAAGGAGCGTTTGCAGGAGGCATCGCAGAATACCTCATTGCTGAATGTGAAAATAAGTACGATTTATTCTTAGGAACATCCACGGGCAGCTTACTCGTTCCCTTGTTATCCATCGGTGAAATTTCAAGGCTTAAGGAAGTCTATACCTCTGTTTCCCAAAAGTCCATTTTTAGCCGAAATCCCTTTATCATCAAAAAGAAGAATGACGAATTTGAGATCAAGATGAATCATTTCAATATTCTCCTGGGGTTTCTAAAAGGCTCGAGAACCTTTGGAGAAAGCGAAGCCTTAAGACAATTAATTTTAAACACGCTTACCCCTGAGTTTTTTGAACAAATGAAATGGCAAGCTGAAGACGTGGTGGTAACCGTGTCCAACATAAGCCTGGGGCATGTGGAATACAAGTCCTTAAAAGACTTCGGCAGAGAAGAATTCTGTGACTGGATTTGGGCTTCTGCCAACATAATCCCCTTCATGAGTCTGATGCGGAAAGATGGATTCGATTATGGTGATGGGGGTTTGGGGAATATTGTTCCCATTTCGGAAGCCATCAACCGGGGCGCTTCAGAAGTAGATGTCATCGTTCTCAAAACCGAAAAACAATACCAGAAAAAACCGGTCAGAAATGCCCTGGAACTCACCACCAGAGTCTTCGACTTTCTGCTGGATCAAATCATCAGAAATGATCTTACCCTGGGAAAATTGAGAAGTAAACACGAACACGTAAACCTCAATTTTTACCACCCGCCAGAAATGCTTACCAAAAACTCATTGATTTTCAATGCTGAACAAATGAAAAACTGGTGGAACATGGGCTATGCGTATGCGCATAAAACCAATCCCTATTGCAAACGCATTGAAACGAGGTTGTATCAGTAAATCTTATTTTGTCAGGTCGAGTGAATCGAGATCTAGACTTACAAGTGGTATTAGGCTTAGATTTCACTCAAAGACTCAAAGACTCACAAACTCATCAGCTACTTAAACCTTAACCAGCATTTTTCCTTTGTTTTTCCCTTCAAACAGGTCTAAAAAAGCCTGCGGGATGTTATCGAATCCTTCCTGTATGGTTTCTTCATAGTGAAGTTTCCCGTTTTGAAGCCAGTCTGCTAACTGCCGGATTCCTTCCGGATGTCTGTCTTTGTAATCGAAGATGACGAAGCCCTGCATGGACGAACTTTTTTTGATCAGGAAGGGCTGTACGCTAGTGCTTTTAGGTAACTCGATTTTGTTATAAACCGAAATGGCACCGCAAACGACCGTTCTGGAGAATTTATTGATATTGTAAAGCACTGCTTCTGAAATTTCTCCACCGACGTTATCGTAGTAGACATCCACACCATCCGGACAGGCTTTGGCGATGGCCTGCTTCATGTTTTCGGTGGTTTTGTAATTGATGCCTTCATCATAACCAAAATCAGAGGTGATCATCTCTATTTTTTCATCACTGCCCGCAATACCGACTACCCGCATTCCAAGAATCTTACCGATTTGCCCAACCACAGTTCCTACGGCGCCCGCTGCCCCTGAAACGAGAAGCGTTTCGCCTGCTTCGGGCTTTCCGATATCGGTGAGCCCAAAATATGCGGTGAGTCCGGTCATGCCAAGAATCCCAAGATAGGCAGAAAGTGGCGCCTGATCCGGATTTACTTTTTTCAGGTTGTCTGCATTGGCAACCTGCTGTTCTTTCCACTGCAGCATCCCCGTGACGAAATCTCCGGAACTTAAATCAGAAGCTTTGGACTCCAGAACTTCAGCCACACAACCGGAAACAATAGGTTTGTTAAGTTCAAAAGGTTCGATATAAGACTCAGCATCCATCATCCTGCCTCTTAAATAGGGATCTACGGAAACGTAAGTTAGTTGAAGTAAGACTTCGCCGTCCTTGAGTTCTGAGACTTCTGAAGTCGTAAAATTAAAGTCGGAGAGTCCGGGTTTACCTTTTGGTCTGTTTTTTAAGTTGATGGTTTTTGCAGTTGACATAATTTTTTAATTTTAATTCGAAAGAATTTTAAGTAATCCAATCAAACTTAAAGGTTTATATTCAGTTTAAATATTACAGAAAGACTAAAGTTATTTTAGAAAGTTAATGTTTGCTTTAGATACTAATTTAATATTCCCTTTTTATTTAAAACTAGCATCGAAAACTTACTGATGAATCTCCTCTATATTTTTAACTCTATAGGGATAACTACTTAAAATAAAGCTTGGCTTTTTTTCTGGATGAAGTTTTTTGTATTGGCTTATAAAACCTTCAAAATATGATCTATTATTGATGTAAGGGACGTTCAATTCCTCTCTGGACCACTCTAAAATATTTATATAAATCTCAGAATTGTAGGTTACAGTTATGAAAGGTGATTTAGAATCTGGATTATCATCTTCTGAAATTGAAACGTATAAATAACTTGTAAGTCCCCCATAAAGATTAAACGAAAATTGAGATAATGACTTTTGGAATATACCTAAAACAGGTAAGCCAATCAAAATAACAAAAATTAACCCCAGTTGAAATTTTGACTGACGTATCCAACTCCAGGAATTTTGAAAATAGTTTACATAAAGAATTGCAAAAATGATCATTTGAATGTTCCAGGGCCACACAACAGAATTCCAATTTGCGCCTAAGGGGCTCAGAATTAATAACAGGATAACGTGCATCAAAATCAAAAAATAGAAGGCAAATTTTCTCCATTTTGAAAGTAAAAGCACACCAGCCATCAGTTCTAAAATCGGTAAAACTAGTCCAAATCCTTTTGTAATTGGATGGTTGGATATATCACTAGAAACACCTAAAGTATCGTGTAAAATGAATTTACCCCAGACAAAGTTGGCATACCCCAGATTTAATTTGTGTAGTCCGCTTAATATATAAATCGCAGAAAGCAAAAGAAGAAAATAGTATTTGAAATATTTTGGGTGGAGCAAGAAAAAAGAAAACGTTAATACATATTGATATATCGCAGGCTGAAGCCTTAATTGGTCTGCCAGAATTAATACCAACTCCGTAATCAAAACACCAAGGATCCACAAGACTTTAGGCTTTAAAATAATAAATAACAGAAAAATTAAGTTCAGCCCTAAAATCCAGTCAAAAACTATAGGATCCAATGCATCGATTTGGTTGATAAAGGGAACAAGGGGGAACGTTCTTGTTTCACTAGACCAGAGCGGAAAAGATAAAGCCTTAAAAAAAATCCAAAAAAAAGCGGTGATTCTAAGAATCCAAAAGTTAAAATCTTCTTTAAAGGTTTTGGTTAAATTCACTTAGCTTTTTTTAAAATAAAAAAATTTAAACTCTTAAATAATAGAATTCACATAAGATGGCTTTATTTGTAAGGCTATTTATTCAAAAGGATTTTCATATCCACTCTGATAAAAATTCTGACACAAGAAAAGTATAGATCTTGACCCTTTATATTTATGTTCGTTTGCAAATAAACAATAAAGCAATACCTCATCGCCAGTGTCTAGTTCATTTTGCAAATATTCAATGAGCTAATGTTGAACAGGCATCCAAATTTTAGAGTTTCAATATCAAATTCAAATTTACGGGAGACCAAATCATTTAACATTTCGGAGCTTCCCATTTTGAGCTTAAACACATTTCTCATGATTTACACCACTTTCAAATTACTCATTGAGTAATACAGGCTTGCCAAAGCCAAGCTGCTCTAATTTATTTAACTGAGTGGAAGCGTCTCCCACGATGAGATAAATCATTGCATCTGGGGTTATATATTGTTCTGCCAATGCCTTCATATCGTCTACAGTCATTGCCCTGACCACAGCTTCACGCTGCCTGGCATAATCTACTGCATACCCGTAATTACTGATATCTGTAAGCATATTCAGCTTGTTGCGTATGGTTTCAAATGCCCTTGCGTTGCTTTTTATCATATAGCTTTTGGTAATCTCTAGATCCTTTTCATTGTAGTCATTTCCGTAATTTTCTAAAATTTCCTTGATCAGGCTTGTGGATTCATAGGTGACATTTGAACGCACACCACTTGAAATCTGGAAAGGACCTGTGAGGTTTGTCCCCGAAAATCCGGAGCGAATACCATAGGTATAGCCTTTCCCTTCACGTAATTGCTGAGTGAGCTGAGAGGCAAAACCGCCGCCACCTAAGCGATAATTAAGCAGTGTAGCTGGATAAAAATCAGCATCTGTAGCTGCAAGCGCAGGGTAGCCAAAACGCAGTACAGATTGTTTGGCGCCAGGAATATCGTAAAAATAAACCTTTGAAGCAGCAGGAGCTTCTGGCTCCGGAAGGTCGGGAAATTCAACCGCTCTGGAGGTCCAGTTTGTATTCAAATCCAACAATGACTCGGTGACCTCATCCTGAGTGATAGATCCAACGACATGGAATTTGGTAATATTAGGTGAAAAATTATCGGTATAGTAAGCCTTTAAATCCTCTAAATCAATTGCATTTACACTGGCCTGGGTTCCTAAATTATCATTGGACAACAAATGGTCTTCACCATAGATCAGTTTGTTAAACTCAAGTTCAGCAATGCTGTTGGGTTGTGATTTCTGGCGCTCGATCTGAGCCAGGGTACTCTGTTTTAGAAGATTGAATTCTTTCTCGTCCCAGCGCGGCTGCAGTAAAATTTCCTGAACCAGTGCAATCGTTTCTTCATAGTTCCTGGCTAAGCTGGTTCCATAGATATTTATGGACTCCCTGGAAGCACGCACATTTATGGAAGCCCCGAGCATCTCTATGGCATTTTCAAGTTCTTCAGGGGTTTTACCGGCTGTTCCTTTGGTCAGTAACTCGGCTAAGAGATTGGAAACGCCAGTTTTTTCGGGATTTTCTAAAAGCATTCCGCCTTTCAGCTGCATTTCGAATTGCACCAGGGGCACTTCATGATGTTCTATACCAAACACCTTAAGGCCAGACGAAAGTTCTTCTTCCCACACCACCGGAACTTTTACCTCAGGGCTCTCCCCGTAGGGGGGTTCTATACTCCTGTCAAAACTGGAAGGTGTTTTTTCATAGTCTGTGGTTAAGCTGGCATCGAATGTTTCTTCTGCGCCATCAACTATGGGTTCTTCAACAACTTCCGCCAGGCGTGAATCTTCAAGCGCCAGTTCTTTTTGATCTTTGGGAACAAAACTGGTGGCGACAAAATTTTTGTCTTTTATATAATGCTCATACACCCGCATGACATCTTCCGGAGTAACCGCCAGTATATTTTTGACATCCTGGTTCACAAAACCCGGATCTCCGGCAAAGATTTCATACTGGGCCAGTTGAAAGCCCTTGCCCAAAACACTGGACAAACTGTTATAAAAATCGGTTTCCTGTCCCGCTTTAATTCGCTTTAACTCTGCTTCTGAAATACCTTCCTCTTCAAATTTCGCAAATCCTTCTTCAATACCACTGAGTACCTTTTGCAGATCCGTATCTGAATAGGCCGTGACCTGTAACATAAACTGACCCGCAATTTCTGAGTTATACTGATAAGCGCTTACGCGATCTGAAAGCTTCTGATCCTCCACCACTGCTTTGTATAAGGGCGCCTGTTTGCCCTGCGCTAAGTAGGTCGCCAATACATCCAGAGCATAGGCATCGGGATGGTAATTATGAACACCTGGCCACGTCAGCGTTAACCGGGGAACATTAGCAAAATTATCTTCATAATATATTTTTTTGGTTTGAGATAAAGTCACCGGCTGTTTTTCCATTTTCGGAATGTCCTCACCTCTCTTGATTTCACTAAAGTACTTTTCAACCCACAATTTAGCCTGTGCGGTATCAAAATCGCCTGCAATAGTCAGGGTTACATTATTGGGCACATACCAGCGATTGTAAAAGTCCTTGACATCCTGAAGCGTCGCGCTTTGCAAATCTTCCAGGGAACCGATTACCTGCCAGTTGTAGGGATGTCCTTCCGGATATAAATTTTTGTCTATCACATAGGAATTATGGCCAAAAGGACGGTTATCTACGCCCTGACGTTTTTCATTTTTTACCACCTGCTTTTCCTTGGCTAAAACCTGATCCGTAACGGTATTGATAAAGAAACCCAGTTTATCCGCTTCTGCCCAGATCATTTTTTCCAGGGCATCTTTTGGAACGGTTTGAAAGTAATTGGTTCTGTCTCTGCTTGTGGAACCATTGGCTCCAGAGCCCCCAATGCGGGCACTCATTTTATCGAGTCCGCCTTTGCCTAAGTTTTCAGATTCTAAAAAAAGCAAATGCTCAAATAAATGCGCAAACCCTGTGCGGCCTTCAATTTCTCTGGCCGAACCCACATGGGTTGTCAAAGCCACAGCAACTACCGGGTCTGAACGATCGACATGAAAAATAACCTGCAAGCCATTATCCAGAGTGAATTTTTCAAAATCTACTTTAAAGGTCTGGGATTCGATCGTGTTTTCCTCTTTTGCACAGGACAGCACGAAAGTGATGATGCATACATGAAGCAGTAAGTGTTTGATGAGTTTCATTTGGAAGTCTGTTTTGGGTTAGTCAAGGTGTGTGGCTATGATTTTAGAGCTAAATAAACTAGAGTTTTTTAAATTTACTGGGCTCGAAAATACGATAATTCTCTATTCAGCTGGATTTTAAAGATAAATAATTTGTAACAGGACTACAGGCTGTCTGTTTAAGGAGATTTAAAATTCAGCTTTCTCCTTTTTCCCTTTAAAATCTATGGTTCACGTTATTCTCTTAATTAATTATCCAAAACACAAAGGAAAGAGGATTAGCATTTTCTATAAATTTAAAATTAAATACTTTGAGAAGTCAAGATGATAAAGAACGTCTAATCATTAGGCGTTTAATAACCTAGATTTAGAGGATTGCTTTGTGGATATGATTCTGAACTGATAGGTCATTAAGGGGAAAGTTAGTGTTCAAGATACAAATGTTTAATAATCAATATTTTAAGTATCTTTAATACGCTAAAATAAACCATCATGAAAAACACTTTATTCTTCATCCTGTCGGCACTCCTGTGTATGCATGTTAGCGCACAACAAAAACAAGACAATCTTCAAGAAAAATTAAGCAATCACCTGGAAATTCCCCGTGAGGTTGCTTATCTGCATTTGAACAAATCGACTTATTTAAAAGGAGAACAAATAGCATTTACTGCCTATGTCCTAAATAAGCAAAATCTTAAAGCTTCAGATGCAACCAATTTGTATATCCAGATCAAGGATGCTAAAAATAAGGTGGTCAAAGAACAGCTTTTTCTAGTAGAAGAAGGCGTTTCTTCAAATACAATCAAAATAGATTCATTATTTACCGCGGGTAATTATACCCTAAATGCATTCACAAACTGGATGCGAAATTTTAAAGAACAAAATTATTTTACGGAGGCCATAAAGCTTATTGAGATTGAAGATACTCAAGAGTCTTATTCAGTTGAAGCCTCAGAGGATATAGATGTACAGTTTTTACCCGAAAGCGGACATTTATTGACCGGGGTATTAAATACTGTTGGAGTTATCGCCAAAAAGGAGAATGGACTTGGCCTAGCAAATGCAGATCTTCGAATCACCAATGATCAAGATAAAGTATTAGCACGATTCAGGCTAAATCAGTTCGGTATTGGAAAGTTCACATTTATCCCTATAAAAGGCAGCAGGTATATGGCAGAGATTTCCTACTCCGGAGACCAGACAAGAGCTTTTAATATAGAGGTGCCCATTGAAAAGAATGGTGTTATCCTTTCGGCAATAACAACTCAGGATGAACTAAGACTTCTGGTAAAAACCAACCGCGAAAGCTCTAAAGCCATTAAAAATAAAAAGTTTTCACTGATTCTTCATAACTTAAAGGCTAGCAGGGTTTATGATTTCACTTTTAAAAATGGCAATACCCTTCCATTTCTTTTCAATCTAAAAGAATTTGCCCCAGGGATGAACATCATTACTTTGATAGATTCTGACAAAAAAGTAATCGCAGAGCGTTTGTTTTTTAACCACAACAACCTTCCGAAAACGACATTTAGCAGTCCTGAAATTACAGCTTCATCAGATTCGCTGGACATAAAACTGAAGCCCATCCAGGCCCTGGATAGTGTAAATGTGAGTGTTTCGGTCTTACCGAAATATTCAATTGCCGATCAGCACCACCACTCCATTACCTCTTATCTCCTGTTACAGCCTTATATCAAGGGAAGCGTTCAGCGAGCAGACTGGTACTTTAATTCAATAGATAAAAAGAAGGTTCAGGAACTAGACAAACTTTTGATCACTCAGGGCTGGAGTTCCTATGACTGGGATTACATTTTTAATGAGGATTTTCAAATTGAGCATTTACCGGAAAATTTACTGGAGTTTGAGGCATCCCTTGATAGACCCAGAAGAAGAAATCAGGGATTTATAATTCATGCAACCGGAAACAGACTCCCTCAGGCTGTCGAATTGCCCGCCAATAAAGAATCCTTTATCATTAATAATTTTTTTCATTTTGAAGATGAGGAGCTTGCCATTTCTAAAATAAGAGGAAACAAATTAATACCAGCTGGTTTACGTATTCAATTTTTGCGAAATACTTACCCGGAGTTAAAAACAAATCCTCCTTTTGTTCAGCCAGAAACAAAACGGGAGGTTTCAGATGACTATCAAGAACAGCCTCAAATCATTTTCGGCAAAGACAGAGAAATCCTGGATGAAGTTGTAATAGAAGAGAAAATTAATAAAGTAAAGGAACGCGAGCGAGAGTTGGATAGCAAACATCCGTGGAGCCGTGTGAGTGTAATCAGACCTGAAGACTTTAATCTTTATAATACGCTGGGGAATTACCTTAGGTCCAAACCAGGAATAAACGTGAATGAATTTCAAGGACAAATGGTAGTGACTTCATCATATAATACTTCTGCTGGGGCTCCTAGTGGTGGCGGATTTAATGCCCCTAGAAGGGCTAGTGCCATGCAGCTTTACTTAGACGGCATGCCTCTCGATAATTCATTTTTTTATGGTTTCCCCTTGGTGAACGTAGATTATATTGAAATAAATCAAACGGGAATGGGAGGTGGCTTTATGGAAGCTGGCGGAAGTATAAAAATACATTCTAATTTCACTTCCGCTTTTGAATCTAATCGCTATATAAATCCCCAAAAATTTGAGTATCCTGTAGCCTTTAGTCAGCAGAGAGCCTATTACATCCCTAAGTTTGATAGTTATACCAGTGATTTCTACCAAAATTATGGCGTAATTGACTGGAAGCCAATTCTAAAGCTAAACGAAGATGGATACATCTCGTTTAAGATCAAAAAACCCCGGGTAGATTATCAGCTTATTGTGCAAGGTATCTCTTCAGAAGGTGTTTTGATACAGGATGTTCAGCAGATAACAGCAGAGAAGTAGTCATTTATTCGACAGGGCTGAAATTTGAATTTTAAAAGCCTTCCAGAACTATTTTGCCTTTGGCTTTGCCCGACTCCAGCAGCTGGTGTGCTTTTCTCAGGTTTTCAGCGTTTATAGTTCCAAAGTGTTCTCCTTTTGTGGTTTTAAGAGTTTCATCATCTATAAGTTCTGAGACTTTATTGAGGCTATGATGCTGTTCGATCATATCCGGTGTTTTAAACAAGGATCTGGTAAACATGAGTTCGTAATGAATGGAAACCGACTTCGGCTTAAACGAGGTGGCATTGATGACTTTGGGATCGTCGATAAATCCAAATTTTCCCTGAGGATTGATAACCTTCACGATCTCCTCAAAATGTTCTCCGGTAGCATTGATGCCGATGACATAATCGGCTTCAGGAAGGTTTTCTTTTTCGAACTCCTCACTTAAATTATTGCTGTGGTCGATCACAACATCAGCTCCCAGGTCTTTGAGCCAGTTTTTCGTGACGTCTCTAGAAGCTGTTCCGATGACTTTCAACCGGGTAAGCTTTTTCGCCAGTTGCACCATAATGGAACCTACTCCACCTCCGGCACCGACAATCAATATACTTTTATTCGAATCTTCCTTGCTCACCTGCACTCTGTCAAAAAGCATTTCCCAGGCGGTTAGCGATGTTAAAGGCAGTGCGGCCGCATCGGCGAAGGACAGGCTGGACGGTTTATTCCCCACGATTCTTTCATCGACCAATTGAAACTCAGCATTGCTTCCTTGTCTCTTTAGCTCTCCGGCATACCAGACCTCATCTCCCACCTTAAAAAGAGACACGTCTTCGCCTACTTCCTTGACGATTCCTGAGGCATCCCAGCCGATGATTTCCCAGTTACCATCTTCAGGCGTTCTGTTTTTTCTGATTTTATAGTCGACAGGATTCACGGAGATCGCCTTGACTTCTACCAAAAGATCTCTGCCTTTGGCTTTGGGTTTTGGCATCTCAATATCCTGAAGTGCATTTTCGTTTGTTATGTCTAAGTTTTCTTTGAATCCTATAGCTTTCATATCCTCTAGTTTTTAAGAACTAAAGTAGGTTTATAAAGTCAGAAAGCCTGTTAGAGGATGTATAAAAGTTGGTGGTTTGAGAGTGATTTAAGAAAAAGAGGTATTAGTCTTTAAACTTTTCTTTTCAGCTTCAGTTAATCCTCCTCGCCAGGCTGGGTGTTGAGGTCAACTAAATGCATTAAGAAATGTATTGCTGAGGTTAAAAGTTAACCTTAGCAAAATCAAAAAAAATCTTGAAAATAAAAAAGCCTCCCGAAAGGAAGGCTTTGTACCTAGGGCGGGAATCGAACCCGCACATCGTAAGATACTGGGTTTTGAATCCAGCGCGTCTACCAATTCCGCCACCTAGGCATTTTGGAAGTGCAAAAATATAAATTTTTTTGTTTCCTTGCAGAAAATATCGGTCTTATTTACACCCAGCTTCAATTATTTATCTAAATTTGCAATCCATAAAACGAATATCCCTCAAAAGGTCAATTAGTTATGGCAGACATAGAAAAAGTCGCAAAAATTTTTGCTTGTTCTCAAAGCACTTCATTAGCTCAATCTATTGCAGATTCCTATGGTATTCCCCTAGGCAATGTCAATACGATGCATTTTAGCGATGGAGAGTTTCAACCTTCTTTCGAGGAGAGTGTTCGTGGTTCGCGGGTTTTTATCATTGGCTCTACGTTTCCGAACTCCGACAACTTGATGGAAATGCTGCTGATGCTGGATGCCGCCAAGCGGTCTTCGGCCAGACACATTACAGCGGTTTTGCCTTATTTTGGCTGGGCAAGACAGGATAGAAAAGACAAGCCAAGAGTTCCTATTGCGGCCAAACTGGTAGCTAAAATGCTGGAAACGGCAGGAGCAACCAGAATTATCACTATGGATCTGCATGCAGATCAAATCCAGGGCTTTTTCGAAAAACCTGTGGATCACCTGTACGCCTCCACTGTGTTTTTACCGTATTTAAGAAGTCTGAAGCTGGATGATCTGACGATTGCTTCACCGGATATGGGTGGTTCTAAACGTGCTTATGCCTATTCCAAATTTCTGGAAAGCGATGTGGTGATTTGCTACAAACAGAGAGCCAAAGCCAATAAGATTTCCCATATGGAATTGATTGGGGATGTGACCGGAAAGAATGTAATCCTGGCTGATGATATGGTAGATACGGCAGGAACTTTAACCCATGCGGCCAACCTGATGATGGAAAGAGGCGCGAAAAGCGTAAGAGCGATTTGTTCGCATCCGGTTTTATCCGGTGGGGCCTATGAGAAAATTCAGGAGTCCAAACTAGAAGAATTGATTGTCACGGATAGTATCCCATTGAAAAAAGACAGTCCCAAAATAAAAGTACTTAGCTGTGCCGATTTGTTTGCCGATGTGATGAAAGCCGTCCATTACAACAAGTCCATCAGCGGAAAGTTTTTAATGTAGTTTAATTTAATTTAATTTTTTTATGAAATCGATTACGATCAAAGGATCTAAAAGAGAAAGCGTAGGCAAGAAAGCTACGAAAGCCTTACGTAATGCTGGAGAGGTCCCTTGCGTTATTTACGGGGGGGATAATATCGTGCATTTTGCTGCGCCAGTAGTGTCTTTCAACAAGTTGATTTACACTCCCGATGTACACACTGTGATTGTTGACCTTGAGGGCAACAAGACCAATGCTGTACTTCAAGACATTCAGTTCCACCCTGTGACAGATGAAATTCTGCACATTGATTTCTATGAATTCCACGAAGGACAAGAGATTACTATGGAAATCCCAGTTCACTCTGAAGGCATTCCTAAAGGTGTGAAAAATGGTGGTGTTTTGAGATTTAACTTAAGACGTATGACTGTAAAAGGTCTTGCTAAAAATCTTCCAGATTATATCGTTGCAGACGTAACTCCACTTAAAATTGGACAGAAATTATACGTTACAGCGGTTGCCAGTGAAGATTACAGAATCATGCACCCGGACAATACCGTGATTTGTCAGGTGAGAACTTCAAGAAACGTTTCACTCATCGGTGTCGATGAAGACGAAGAAGAAGATGAAACTGTAGAAGGAGAAGAAGGTGCTGAAGGCGAAGCAAGCTCTGCTGAAGGTAGTGAGGACTCTTCTGATGAAAGCAAAGAATAAATCCAAGATTTATAATTTACTTAAAGCATCCTGTTTTTCAGGATGCTTTTTTATTTTTACAAAAAATGTGAATGCGAGCTTTTTTTGCCAGACTTTTATCCAGAGACAAAACAGAAGAAAAAAACCCCATGAAGAAATTGCTGATTGTGGGACTTGGTAACCCGGGCCCAAAATATGAAAATACAAGACACAATATTGGATTTAAAATTTTGGATGAGCTGGCAGAACAAAGAGAGCTTACTTTCACAGCAGAACGCTATGCGGATAAAGCCGACTTTAACTTCAAAGGCCGAAAGTTTATCCTCATAAAACCCACAACCTTCATGAACCTAAGCGGCAAAGCCGTACGCTACTGGATGGATAAGGAAAATATAGCTGTTCAGAATCTACTGGTTATCACAGACGATCTCAATTTAACCTTTGGAACCCTGAGGCTTAAAGCTAAAGGAAGCGATGGCGGGCATAACGGTTTGAAAAATATTCAGGAGTTACTTCAAACCACGACCTACCCGAGATTCAGGTTTGGCATAAGTGACGCCTTTTCAAAAGGCAGTCAAATAGACTACGTCCTGAGCGAATGGAGCCAGGAAGAACAGAAAATACTTAAAGAACGCCTGGAGACCTCAGCCGAATTGATTCTTTCATTCGGAACGGCCGGCATTCAAAATACGATGAACAACTTTAACGGAAAATAGACGCAGGTGAAGATTTATAACAGTGTTTCAGAATTCGATTCTACAATCCCCACAGTGGTGACTATCGGTACTTTTGATGGTGTCCACCTTGGCCATAGAAAAATTATTCAGCGTCTTGTAGATACCGCAGACCAGGAACTTCTCCAAACGGCTCTTCTTACCTTCTATCCTCACCCGAGAATGGTATTGCAACAAAGTTCAGATTTGAAATTGATCAATACCATCGAGGAGCGAAAACTGATTCTGGAAGAAACAGGCCTCGAACACCTCATCGTCCATCCATTCACCCTGGAATTCTCCAGGCTTACCGCTAGAGAGTACGTGGAAGAGATTCTGGTAAAAGGATTGAATGCCAAAAAAATAGTCATTGGTTACGACCATCATTTTGGAAGAAACAGAACGGCAGATATCGAGGACCTGAAAGCCTTCGGAAAAGAATTCAACTTTGAAGTGGATGAAATTTCAAAACAGGATATCGAGGATGTCGCGGTGAGTTCCACCAAAATAAGGAGGTCTCTTGAAGAAGGTGATCTTGAAAAAGCAAATGAATACCTCTCCCGCCCTTTTTTCCTCTCTGGCGACATCATCAAAGGAAAAGGACTAGGGAAAAATATGGGCTATCCTACAGCCAATCTCAAGATTGAAGAATCTTATAAACTCATTCCAAAAGAAGGCGTTTACGTGGTGGCCTCAGTGATTGATAGTGATAAATATTTCGGCATGATGAACATCGGAACCAATCCAACGGTAGGCGGACAGGAGCGCAGCATAGAAACGTTTTTCTTTGATCTGGACATGAATTTATACGGCAAACACCTTCACATACAACTGCTGAAACGCATACGCAGTGAAGTGAAATTTGATGGTTTAGAAGCTTTGATTCAAGCAATGCAGGCCGACGAAGTCTTTGCCAAAAATTACATAAAGCTGTCTACCCCCGATGAATAAGCTTCTCTTTAAGCAGGTTGATAATTCTCCTCTCATTGTGTTTAGGATTTTTTTCGGTTTGCTTATTGCCCTGGAAGCCTGGGGAGCTATTGCCACAGGATGGGTAAAAAGAACCCTTATAGATCCCCAGTTTACCTTTAATTTTATTGGTCTCGATTTTCTGCAACCCTTACCCGGAGCTGGCATGTATTTCTATTTCGGACTTATGGGTTTGTTCGGGGTATTTGTGATGCTGGGTTTTAAATACAGATTCAGCCTTATTGCTTACACCCTGCTCTGGACCTGTGCGTATTTGATGCAGAAGAGCTCCTACAACAATCATTATTACCTGCTCATCCTGCTTCTGATCTTCATGTGCATGGTTCCCGCACATCGGTATTTCTCCCTGGATACCAAAAATAAGCCTGAACTGAAATCCAGCAGCATGCCCAACTGGGTTGTGCTTTTTATCATAGGCCAAATGTGGATTGTATATACCTACGCCAGTTTAGCAAAGCTCTACCCAGACTGGCTGGATGGTACGTTCGCTGAACTTTTAATGAGAGGAAAGGCACACTACTGGCTCATTGGAGACCTGCTCCAGGAAAACTGGATTCATATGAGTATTACCTACTTTGGCATTTTATTCGATTTGCTTGTCGTGCCCTTGCTTTTATGGAAGCCTACACGAAAAGTTATGTTTTGGATAAGCGTTTTCTTTCATTTGTTCAACAGCATTGTATTTCAAATTGGGATTTTCCCTTATATGTCCTTAGCACTCACGGTCTTCTTTTTCCCCAAAGCATATATTCACAGAAAATTTCTAAAATTCAAACCGTTCTACAGCGATACAGAAGTTGAAGTTCCCAGACTAGCCCCCTATTTTAAAGGCTTTTTACTGGTCTGGTTTACCGTACAGCTAGTGTTACCCATTAGACACCACTTTATAAAAGGAGATGTCTTCTGGACCGAAGAAGGCCATAGAATGAGCTGGAGGATGATGCTAAGGTCTAAAAGCGGCTCCGTAAGTTTTAGAGTGAAAAATCTGAATACAGGCAAAAGCGAGTATGTGAAACTTCAGGACTATTTAACTGAAAAACAGCAGCAGACGCTCTTAAAACCGGACGGTATCTGGCAGTTTACACAGAAGCTGAAAAAAGAATACGCTGCAAAAGCTATTCCGGCAGAGATTTATGCGCGGGTAAAAGTGAGTCTGAACGGAAGACCACCTGAATACCTTGTGGATCCGGAGCTAGACCTGACGGGTATTGAATGGGATTACTTTAAACACAATGAATGGATTCTTTCACAAGCGGAGAGTATTGAATAAGAGTGGTGAGTGGTGAGTCGTGGGTGGTAAGTCTCGGGTGTGACAACAAGACGAAAACGAGGTCGTAGGTTATTGGATTTAGGTTCTAAATTTGAAATCCGGTAATCATTAGTTCTTGAGTTTAGTGAGTTAATGAGTGAAAACTAATTCAAAATTTTACACTCTTGACCATTTACTTTGTACTTCGTATATCTTACTTCGTACTTAGTTTGGTGAGACGTGAGCCAGCCTGCATTCCTTGGCAAAGGCAGGCGTGAGTAGAAAATTAAAAAAACCGATCAATCAAAGTCACACCTTTACAGAAATATTGACCTGTAGCGCTCTAGCGGTCCAGGCCATGCTGATGTCTTTTCCTACTGACTTTTTTTCATGATTGAATTCTGGTTTGAGCAGACCAAACTCTTTAGCTTTTCGGGTATAATAGTCCTCTTTTGACCCATGAATAGCTTCAACACCATGAAAAACCATTCCGTATTTTTCCTGCTGAATGATCTCTGAAATCAGTAAAATACAGTTATCCAAATGAATTAAATTGACCGGTGAATGGGGATTTTTCACATCGGTTTTTCCTGAAAGGTACTTAACGGGATGTCTCTCCTTTCCTACCAAACCACCAAATCTTATCACACTGGTTGTAACCTCAGGCAAATTCAGAAGTAACTGTTCAGCCTGAACCAGCTGACTGTTTTTAATTTCTTTTGGTGTAAACTGATAATGCTCGGTAAAAGACGGTAAAGTTTCATGATCCTGAAACACTCCCGTCGAACTCACATAAATTAGTCTTTCAATAGCGGATGCTGAAACTGCCTTAGTAAGCTGTTCTAACTTGGATACAAAACTCGAATTGGGATGCCGTTTTAAGCCCGGAGGAATGTCGATGATCAATACTTCAGAATCTTCTAAAAAGGCTTGCACACCCCCTGTAATCCGGTCTTCCTGAAGTTCTATGTTATAAGGTAAAATACCCTCTTCTTCCAGCTTCTGCATTTTTTCGGAAGAGGTTGTCGAGCCTTTTACCTGCCAGCCCAATTGTATTAATTCTTTTGCCAGCGGTAAACCCAGCCAGCCGCAGCCCAATATGGAGATCTGTTTTTGCATTAAAACATCAATTTTTGTTTAGTGATCATGGCGTCGTTCACCACAAAAGGCTTGGGAATTTTGGTATCCGGTCTGCTTTTAACAGGCAGGTCTGGATGCGATAGTAAATCAAAGCTAATTTCATTTATAACAAAGTCTAAAGCTTTGTCTTCACTGACTTCGAATTCAAAATACAAAGGCTCTTGATTAACTACATAATAATCGATCAGGTTGGGGTGAAACCGATTTTGATGAACATGATAAGCATCGGCTTCATCGGTATAAAAATCAGCTACTTCTCCATTGACTTCAAAGGACTTGAAATTCGTCAGAGTAGTTTCAGAAATCACAATTCTGTTCACCTCTCTTCTATAATTCAATGTCACTCTGAATTTTTTAAAGTCAGACTGAGTCGCTTCTAAGGTATCGATTTGAATGTCTGAACCTAAAACGTCTATTAATGGCGCAGAAGAAGACTTGGTGTAGGCTGTGTTATATTTACTTTGATATTCGGCAGATGAAGTCAAGTCTACATAGGTTTCAAAATAAGGCGAGGTCCAGGAGTCCAGAAGCTCATCATAGGTATTCCAGGTTGCCAGATTCATTTCTGTATCCTGTGTATAAACCAAACTATTGGGTTCTGGTCTTTCCTCTGTAAATTCTGCATCCAGATGTGCTTTGATAAAAAACCCGATGGCAACCAGTAAAGCCATGGTAGCAACCCCTTTTTTAATGGAAAAATAACCAAATACGGGAATCAGACTTCCAAAAAGCAGAACTGTAAACACAGCGCTTATGACACTCATTTTAAGGCCAAGTCCTACGGGGAAGAATTGGATAAAGGGTGCAATAATACTTAGGGAGGGCAAGATCAGGATGAGAAGAAAAAGATAGGAAGGGATTTGAAAACGTATCATCAGGAAAAAAGCAAAGACTATAAAAACCAGAGGGATGATAAAAAAAGCAGCTCCTTTTAAGAAGATATTGAGTATAAGAATGAGGAAAAACCAGGTCAGTAGGGGAGCTACCATAGCATTCTTGGGATTAAGTCTTTCATCGTAAAACTGATAGGTCGTAAAGGTGATGAATAAGGCCAGGGCCACAAAAAAGACGATATAATCGTGTCCGTTATATGGAAACCCCTGCAGTATGGAGTCATAATCCGGATATAAAATAAGAATCCCCTGCCATCCAAAATAAGTAACCAGCCCCACAATGATTAGACTTAAAAACCAGGGCACAAATCCAAGGAAAACCTCTTTTCTGTTTAAGGACTTAATTTTAAATCCGAAAAATAAAAGCGCCAGGAAGAGTATAAAAACAACCGCATAAATGACCCACACCCAGGAAAAGGGATAATGAATGAGACCTAATTCCGTGACTGTAAAATAGACCTCATCCTGCTCTGAGGTTAAATCGGATAAATCTGCACTTGAAAATTGCTTGAGAGCAGCCGTCAGATAATCACCCTGATGCGCCAGGGATCTTTTATCCAGACGCTCCGGAACATCTAAAGCAGCATGGTAATCGTAGTGATCGTCTATAAACGCAAAGAAAAAACCAGGAACATCCGCTATTTTTTTAAACACGGTGGAATCTGTATCATTGGGTAATAATTTGTAAACGCTGTACATCAGGGAATTGGCCAGGGGATGCTCTCCCTGAGCTTTGTCAAAAAGAGCGATCAAATCGGAATTTCCATAATTGGTTTCCACGACCATATTACTGGGTCCTCCGCTACCCCGGGATTCAAAATTGAGTGCCAGCCCTACCTCATCTATCCAGGGATGCTCTTTTGCAAAGAGCTCTGCCCCGGCGAGTCCCACCTCTTCACCATCGGTAAACACAATAATGATATCATTCTGAAATGAAGGATTAGAGGCTTTAAAAGCTCTTACAGCTTCTAAAATTGTGGCTACCCCGGAAGCGGCATCGGCTGCACCAGGAGATGAATGCACGGCCGAGTCGTAATGACTCAACAGCAGAAGTGCCTTGGAGTTGGCTTGTGGGTTAGTGGCAGGTAACCTCGTAATGATATTTTCCGGAATCGTAAGAACCCCCTCTCTGGACAAAACAAACCCCTGCTGGGTTTGCACTTCAAGATCCATGTCTTCAAGCGCATTAACGATATAATTTCGTTTGATGTTATGGGCTTCAGAGCCAATGTAATGCGGCTTATCTCCTATTTCTTTGATATGCTCAAAAGCGCGCAAGGTAGAAAATTCGGTCGCCTGGGTCGATAAATCGGTAATTTCGGAGGGGTACAAATCGTAAAAAACATACCACACTGAAGCTGCGATGACCAGCAGGCATATTATATCTTTATAAGCTCTTTTCCTCATCAATCGCGTTTTACCAAAGCATAATAATCATCTTCTAAAGGCAGGTAACCCTGGTCGTAAACGAAGTAATACACACGACCTGATTTTGTGGTATAAAGACTTGTAAAATAAGTAAAATTAAATCCTTTAGCTAACAGCTTATCTCTGCTGGTCCTTGTTTTTTGATCGGTATTAATGCTTTTCAATATCCTGTAATTCTTTTTTAGTCTGTTATTGATATTCCTCACGATTTTTGTAGAATCGCTGTTAAGCCGATTGTTGTAGGTACTTCTGCAATAATCGGAACAGTATTTTTTATCTATTCTTCCCGTAATCGGCTCTCCACAAGAAAGACATTTATTTTTTTCCATAACAGATGAATTACACACTAGTAAATATAAAAAAATCATTCCACTAAAAGAGGAAAAGCTATGCTGAACTATAAATTAGTCCCAAGGCTTAAACTCAGGCCCTCAAATCTCTAACAGTTCCGCGTGAGAAGTTTCTGAATTGTGATTCCTAACCCACTTATAAATAGCTAAGCAAGAACATTTCTAAAGGCTTGGCTAGACTCATTCATGAAAATTGAAAACATAATAAAGTCAGAAGGCGAAGCATAAGTTTTGGAAATCTTAAAGTCAGAATAGAACTGAAGTATTTTTCATAATTTTGTAGACTAATTTTACATATGATAGACGCTCAAAATACAACTTACGAAACTACCGTACTTATAGGAATTATAAATCAGTTTCAGGATGAAGAAAAATCCAAGGAATATCTCGACGAACTTGAATTCCTGACCTACACCGCCGGCGGTGAAGTCATGAAGCGCTTTCAGCAAAAACTGGATGTGCCTCATCCCAAAACCTTTATCGGCAAAGGAAAACTGGAACAGGTAAGAGATTATGTAGAAGAACATGAAATAGGAACAGCTATTTTTGATGATGAATTGTCTCCGGCCCAGCAAAAGAATATCGAAAAAATATTGAAATGCAAAGTTGTAGACAGAACTTACCTTATCCTGGACATTTTCGCTCAACGGGCCAAAACCAGTTATGCGAGCACCCAGGTTGAACTCGCTCAATACGAATATCTGTTGCCAAGACTTGCAGGACTCTGGACTCACCTGGAACGTCAGCGTGGTGGTATTGGAATGCGTGGTCCCGGTGAAACTGAAATTGAAACCGATAGACGAATCGTAAGAGATAAAATCACGTTACTGAAAAAGAAGCTGAAAACCATCGACAGACAGATGGCTGTGCAGAGGGGGAACAGAGGAAGTCTTGTTAGAGTTGCTTTGGTGGGCTACACCAATGTGGGTAAGTCAACACTGATGAACGTAATCAGTAAAAGTGAAGTTTTTGCGGAGAATAAATTATTTGCCACTTTAGATACTACCGTGAGAAAAGTAGTCATCAGAAATCTTCCTTTTCTGCTCACAGATACCGTAGGTTTTATCAGAAAGCTACCGACTCAGCTGGTCGAGTCTTTCAAATCCACTTTGGATGAGGTGAGGGAAGCCGACCTGCTTTTGCATGTGGTTGATATTTCTCACGAAAATTTTGAAGATCATATTGAATCGGTCAACAGCATTTTGGATGATATCGAAGCCAGAGATAAACCCATCATAATGGTGTTTAATAAAATCGATAACTATGAGCCGGAACCCATAGAAGAGGATGACCTGATGGTGGAGCGTTCGTATCAACACTACACACTGGAGGAATGGAAGAAAACCTGGATGCAGAGGCAGGGCGATAAGGTGTTGTTCATTTCAGCAACAGAAAAAGAGAACATTGAAGAATTTAGAAAAAAAGTCTACGACACGGTTAGAGATATTCACATCACGCGTTTCCCGTATAATAATTTTCTCTATCCGGAATACGACGCCTATACCGGGGATGAAGAACAGGAAGACTAGAGTCTTAACCGAAAAAAGGCTGTAGTTCTTTTTTCTGTTTTAAATCGTTCAGCTTATCAATACTAATTGGTTTTTCCACAAAACCTATAGCAGCGGCAAAAGTCGCTGCTTTTTCTTTGTCTGAAGGGTCTATGGATGACGTCATAACCAAAATGTAACAATATTTATCAAGTCTTTGTTTTTCCAATTCGACCATAAACTCCCAGCCATCAAGATTTGGCATATTGATGTCTAAAAAAACGATGAACTTTTTATCTTCAGCCTTATGCTTATTGATGTACGCCAGCGTTTGATAAGCGTCTTCAAAAGATTTTGGGGAACTGCTAAACCCTGAATGCGTCATCATTTTTTCATGAATGAAAAGCACCATTTTATCATCGTCTACATTTAAAACTTCAAAATCCATTGTCACTTTATTTTTGGGGATGTATTTATTTGTTTTGCTTTTTTGATGAGATATCTTTTCACCTTCTCCTCGCCCTGAGAGCATGTGTCTGTATTTAAAGTTTCAATAATACCTAAAACTTTTGAAGTTGCCGAACACATTTCATACGAGTGTTGCCGGGCCATGTCCTTAAACCTCTCTACATTGGTAACCTGGTTTTTCTGAAAAGAGAACACAGCCTCTTTAAAGGCTCCTGTCATCGCCGGAACATCCTTTATGTTATCTTCGGGCATCAAAACTTTATAAGGCTGCGGCATGGTATCGTTTAATTAGGAATAGTGAAACTGAACACACTGCCCTCTCCAGGTTCAGATTCTACTGAAATGTTACCCCCTAAGTTTAAAATGATTTTTTTACAGGCAGCCAGTCCCAT
Organism: Psychroflexus aurantiacus; assembly: GCF_010820555.1. Classification (GTDB taxonomy): domain Bacteria; phylum Bacteroidota; class Bacteroidia; order Flavobacteriales; family Flavobacteriaceae; genus Psychroflexus; species Psychroflexus aurantiacus. The sequence continues at coordinate 153,900 of NZ_JAAIKD010000001.1, forward strand.
CCCTACTCCCGAAGTACTGTTTTTATCTTCCTTATAAAAGGGTTTAAAGATTTTCTCAAGGTTGCGTTTTTTAATTCCGGAACCGTTATCGGCTATACTCACTTTCCATTCATCAATTTTATTTTGGATATCGATTTTAATTTTAAGAGGTCTTTCGGGTGATCTATATTTAATAGCATTACTTATCAGGTTTCTTAACACAATGGAAAATAAGGTCTTCGAGGTCTTTATGACAGGCAGGTTCTTATATTCAATCTCAATATGCTCCGCTTTCATGGTAGGGAGATTTAAATCTATGATATTTTGAATAATAGGCTCAACTTCTATTTCAACTTTATTTTCCTCTAAAGAAGTCAGTTTTGCAAAAGCTAGTATTTCATAAATAAGACCCGTCATTTTTTGAGTGCTTTGTTTTGCATAGTCTATGTACTGCTGTGCTTCTTCGCCCAGAGAAGTACCGGCTTCCTGTTGCAAAAGCTCCAAAAATCCCTGTATACTATCCAGTGGATTTTTTAAATCGTGCGCAATGGAAAGTGCGATTTCTTCAGACTGGTTTTTATGCAATTGCATTTGGTTGTAAACCTTTTCAAGCTCGAGCGCTTTTCGCCTGGATTCAAAAGAGCGCTCAACCAGCTTAGCAAGTGACTTGAGAGCCTCAATTTGAGAAACAGTGAGAACCTTGGGTTTAGAATCCAGTACACATAACGTGCCTAAGGCAAAGCCTTCTTTTGTAGATAGGGGCATACCCGCGTAAAAAGCAATTTTAGGATCTTTGGTCACAAATGGGATGTCTTTAAATCTCTTATCTTCTGAGGCATCATTTACGATAAGCATCTTGTCTGGTGTGTTTATGGCGTGCGCACAAAACGCATAATCCCTGGGAGTGTTTTCAATTTCTAAGCCCTGTTTTGATTTAAAATACTGAGTTTTAGAATCTATGAGTGTGATCAAGGAGATTTTAGTTTCACAAATATCAGATGCCAGTTTAGTAATTAAATCTAACTCCTCTTCCGGTAAACTTTCTACCAATCTTAAACTATGTAATTCTTTGAGCCTCCCGGCTTCGTTAACCGGTATTGGTGGTTTTATCATTTTTTAGTTAGTTTTTTAGGAAGCCGTATCAAGAATCTTGTTTCTTCATCCAGACTAGACTCCAAACTGATCTCGCCTCCTAAGTTATGAATTGTTTTTTTGACAATGTTTATATTCTGAAATATCTTGAATACTTCCAACCATTCTTATGGCCTTGCCTTCGCCATCCCTTACAATTGTCCCTCTATCTAAAACATAGGCATAAGACCCGTTTTCTTTTTTAAACCTGTATTCTTCTCGCCATTCATTTTCTTCCGCTTTATCCAAAGCAGAATCAAAAGATGCTTTCACCCGTTTTCTATCTTCCGGGTGAAGTTTTTCCAGCCAAACTTCCTCTGCGACTGCAAATTTTCCTGGGTCGTATCCAAAAAGAGTTTTGAGTCCTTTTCCCCAGATGATGCGTTCTTCTATTAAATCAAAATCCCACACCGCTTCTTTAACGGTTTCAGAAAGGATTTTGAATTTCTCATTTTGAGTTTTAAGCGAACTTAGATTATCCTTGTAAGCCGTAATATCTCTGCCAACACAGAAAACATCCTTATCACCCTCATCAAGACTAAAGACCGTCCAGTCTACATGTAAAATTTTCCGATTCTTAGTAATTGCTCTGATCTCATCGGAATAATAGCCAGTGTATTCTCTTGCTTTTCTGACTAATGCTAACGTCTTCTCATGATCTTCTTCTTTAATATAGTTTAAAAAAGGAGTAGACAAAATAGTCTTTTCATCATAGCCTAAAGTCTCACAAGCCCTTTTGTTTATCTTTTTCAGATACCCGTTCTTCCCGAAAATGCATAAAAAGTCAGGTGTGTATTCGAAAAAGATGCCCATTTCTTTCTCTGTTCGTTTTCTTGAGATCGCATTGCCAAGTTGAAGAGAAAACTCACCAAAAATAGAGGTCAGGGTTTTTTCCCTTGCATAGGCATCATCGAACCCGAGTATAACGACGCCTAAGCATTCTTCATGAGAGCGAATCTGAAACCCATAACGCAGTTTTATATTATTTTTTTCTTCTGAATTTGATCCGTTTTTATGGATTAAGAGTTTGGATTTAGCCGTTTTAAAAATCTCATTGGCAAAATCTTCAGACCTGTAATTTAAAAGTCCGGAATCACGATCTACAGGTTCTCCTTTTTTAAATCTTAACGCCTTTGATAAGGCGTCTGAATAATAATCCTTTAGCCAGAATTCACAGAATTCACTTTTTAGCAGATCTTCTATCTTTAGAGATATTTTACAAAGCAGGCTTTCCATGGAGTCGTCCCCCTGAAAAGCACTATGCGTAAAGGTTAAAAGTTCCTTTTTATGTCTATTTGTTACAAGATCGCTTACATTTCTATTGACTACCATCCAATGTGTGAACCATCCCTCATCATTCACTATCGGCGTAATAGAAAGATTATTCCAAAATTCAAGATCCGTTTTGGTATAACTTAAAATATCAGCATCTACCGAATTCCATTGACTCAGTTCTGTTTCCAATTCCAGAAACATATCCGCACTTTTAGGGGTGACATAGAATTCCTGAGGGGTTTTCCCTATAATCTCAGAACTATCACATTCAAATAAGCGCTGAAAGCTAGAATTGACGTAAACAATTTCAGAGTTCAAAAAACTGTTGCTCTTAACATCTGTCACCAAAATAGCATCTTTTGTCCCGTCCACTAACTTTTCCAGTAGATTGAGATGGTTTTCACGTTTTAGAGGCTTTGTAATATCCTGTAAGGCTCCAATAAGCCTGATGGGTTTTCCACTCAGATCCCTGAGTATGACAACGTTTTCTCGAACATTGGCATAATTTTTATCGTTATCCAGGAACCTGTAATCAAAAGTCCACTTGTAAAGATCTTCATCGTTCAGCGCTTCTTTTAAACTGTCAGAAAAAGAAGTCAGGTCATCGGGATGTATCTTCGATTCCCAAAATGATTTAGAAACTCTATTACCCTTAATTTTATAACCAAAAAGGCGTTCATAACCATCACTCCAATACAATTCTTCATCGCTTAAGTCCCAGTCCCAAACGGCATCGGAGGTCGCTTGGGCTGCAAGACCAAATCTGGTTTTCGCGTTTTCTAACTCCCTTTGTGTTCTAGTACTTTCAGTAACGTCGGTCACTGTAGAAATGATAAGGTTTTGATCGTATAAGGGAATGTTTTTAGCATTTACTATTTTTCGTTTCCCATTTTTGGTGGTGATACTTACATTCTTCCAGTGCATTCGCTTTGGATCCCCGGATTCAATATCCCTTAAAATAATATTTTTCATTTCCTCCCTTTCCTGCTCATCGGGATACACGTTTTGAAAAAAGGCTTCTACATCTGTCAAGTCTTCAAATTCCCAGCCGTAAATTTTTGAGAATTCACTATTAACATATAAAGTTTTGGAATCGTCTATTCTGTTTACAGAAATACCAATAGGCAGGGAGTCAAATATTCTTTTATAAAACTGAACCTCAGAATCTTGCCTATTCATAGAGGTGTTTTTATTAGATTCCACAGTGACAAAAATGAAGGTTCTGTCCTCAAAATCAAGAGGTTTATATTCGAATTTATAAGATCGGTCTTCAAAATCGATTTCAAAAAAAGGAGTGGAATCCGATAATTTTAATTGCTTCCTAAATTTTGAAGCGGAGGCATCATCAAACTTAAAACTGATTTTTAAAAAGTAATCTAAGTCTTCATCGGCTTTAAAATTTTTTTCCCGCAATGAGTCCGCGGTCAATTTATCATTTATATCGACCACCGTAAGCTTGTCATCAATCGCAGAAATAAGAAATGCAGGAGATTCGAAAAAATCCAATACCTGTTTTAATTGTGAAAATGCCCGTGACATGTATCGATTTATATTTGATTTTCCATAAGGTAAAAAACTTTTTTCAAATTCGGTATTAATACATAAATTTAAAAAAAAATCTATGCTTTATAAATTCATCTTATTTTGCTTTTTGCTATTCCCTCTGATAACGTCTGCCCAAAAGCCTGCGAATTCAGATAAATTCGCACACACCTTTTCCATTGTGGCTCAGGATCCAGCAACCGGAGATATGGCTGTGGGAGTTCAAAGTCATTGGTTTTCTGTAGGAACGTCTGTCTCCTGGGGTAAATCTGGGGTTGGTGTTGTGGCTACACAGTCTTTTGTTAACGAGCGCTATGGATATGAGGGTTTACGATTGATGGAACAAGGCCTTTCTGCTGAACGAGCTTTGGAGAAACTTAAAAAAGAAGATGAGGGAGTGGCCTTTAGGCAGGTAGCCATGCTTTCCAAAGACGGAAGTATCGCTGCTTTTACCGGTGAAAAATGCGTAGAAGCAGCTTTGCATATTGTAGAAGACACGTATAGCATACAGGCGAATATGATGGAAGATGAAAACGTGGTTTATGCAATGCGGGATGCATTCGAAGAAAACAGCAATCTTCCGCTGGCTGAACGCGTTGTAGCTGCCATGCAGGCAGCTCAGGCAAGCGGCGGCGACATAAGAGGAAAACAGTCGGCAGCTCTTATTGTAGTAGGTAAAGACACTCCGAAACACCCCTGGATGGATAAAAAAATAGACCTGAGGGTGGAAGATCACCGTACACCTGTAGAAGAGCTTTCCAGGTTATTGAATGTTCACAGGGCATACGCGTACATGAGCGAGGGGGATGTAGCCATGGAAAATGATAATCCAGATGCAGCTTTGGCAGCCTATGCGAAAGCTGAAACATTACAACCTTCGAATCAGGAGATTAAATTTTGGAAAGCTGTAGCTTTGGTGAATTCTGATCAGGTTAACAAATCTGTTCCTATATTTGAGCGTTTGTTCATGAACGACAAACGCTGGCAAAGACTCCTGAAACGTCTGCCAGCCTCCAGTTTAATCACCATTGATAAATCAGCCTTAGAATACTTATTAAACCTATAACCTATGAAAAAGTCAATTTTATTACTCATTAGCCTCTTATTTATTGCCTGTCACGACTCCCCTAAACTTAGCAAAGAGAAGGATGTTGTAAAAACCCCAAAATTCGGAATTGTCATTCATGGAGGAGCTGGCGTGATTAAAAAAGAATACATGACCGATTCTTTACAAAAGGCCTACGAAGCAAAACTTGAAGAAGCGATCAGTGTAGGACATAAGATTCTGGCTGAAGGCGGAACCGCTGTAGAAGCTGTAACAGAAACCATCAATGTGATGGAAAATTCTCCACTGTTTAATTCTGGTAAAGGCGCTGTGTTGAATGCTGACGGCATTGCAGAATTGGATGCTTCTATTATGGAAGGAAAGACTAGAAATGCGGGAGCCATTTCGGGGGTTCAGCATATCAAGAATCCCATTAATCTGGCTTTAAAAGTGATGAACAAATCTGACCATGTCATGCTCAGCGCCTCCGGTGCAGAGGAGTTTGCAAAATTACATGACCTCGAATTTGTAGAAAATTCTTACTTCATTACTGAAGGAAGAAAAAAAGCCCTGGAAGCTTCCAAAGCTAAAGAGCAGGGACTTTCTTCAAACGAATTTTACCTCAGTAATGAGAAATTTGGCACCGTAGGCTGCGCCGCCTTGGATAAAGAGGGTAACCTGGCCGCTGGAACTTCAACTGGCGGAATGACCAACAAAAAATACGGCAGAATTGGAGATTCTCCCATCATAGGAGCAGGTACGTATGCCAATAATAAAACCTGCGCGATTTCGGCTACAGGTCATGGAGAATACTTTATAAGAGGCGTCGTGGCTCATGATATTTCTGCGATGATGGAATATCAAGGTATCAGTTTAGAAAAAGCAGCGCAGCGGGTGATTCAAAAGAAACTGACAGAACTCGGCGGAACCGGCGGGATTGTGGGTATCGATAATAAAGGCAATGTCGTTATGGAATTCAATACTCCCGGCATGTTTAGAGCCACCAAAAACATGAAAGGAGAAACTGAAATCAAAATGTATAAGGACTAACTGGGTTTAAACCCCAGTTGTTTTTTAGCTACTTCAACATCGGTTGTGGGCTGCTGGCAGGTTTTATTTTCACAAATGTAAATCATGGTTTTTGAAGAATCCTTAGGCAGCTTATGGGTTAAAAGTTTCAGGTCTTCGGCTTGCCCTCCAAGAAAAACGCAGTTGCTCTGGTAATCAGATTGCAGGGTTAAGGCCATTTCCTTAGCGTTTTTACCCAGGATAGCCACTTCATAAAACGGGAAGGTCATCCAGCCATATAGAATTTGCCAGTTGGCAGCATAAGGACCGGATTTATAAAGTTTGGCTTCGACCTGTTGTAGCATTTTCTTAGCAGTTTGCAGATAGGCTTCATCATCGAATAGTTTGCCCAGTAGGAAAAGTGACTTCGCCAGTGACGAATTGGAGGCAGGAATAACATTGTCATTGATTTCATAGGTCCGGGAAATGAGCTTTTCTCCCGATTTGGAGGTGTATTGAAACATGGAAGACGATCTCTCTTTAAAGTCTCTGAAGCAAATTTCAGTCAGTTGTCTTGCCTTGTTCAAATACTCCATTTTGAAAGTCACCTGATATAAATTGATAAGCGCTTCAATCATAAACGCATAATCTTCAAGAAATCCAACAATGGATTTTTCTTCGTTACGCGTCCTTAGAAGTTTTTCATTTTCAACCCATCTGGTTTTCAATAAAAATTCAATAGCAGATTCAGCTAATTCTAAATAGTCCTCTTTCCGCAAGGCTTTGTAGGCTTCTACCAAACCCGAAATCATCAAAGCATTCCAGGACGTGAGTATTTTGTCATCCAGAGCAGGACGAATTCTCTTTTGTCGGTACCGATGTAATTTGTTTTTTAAATCTTCAAGCTCCTTTCTAAGAATTTTGAGATCCAGACCTTGATCCTTTGCATAATCCTGTGGAAACTGGCGGGCATATAAAATGTTTTTAGAGGATTCCCAATTTCCGCGTCTGGAAATGTTGTAGTAATCCTGAACCAGGTCCAGCTCGGTTTCAGAAAGGACTTCCGCTAATTCCCTGTAGGTCCACACATAATATTTACCTTCCTCTCCTTCACTATCGGCATCCAAAGCAGAATAAAAGCCGGCTTCAGGGTGCTTCAGTTCCCGCTTTACAAAATCTATGGTTTCAGAAATCACCTGTTTATACTCTGGTTTGGGAAATAAGCTATAGGCATTGGCATAGACATTCACAAGCAGGGCATTGTCGTAGAGCATCTTTTCAAAATGAGGCGCAAACCATTTATCGTCCACAGCATATCTGGAAAAACCTCCTCCCACTTGATCGTAAATCCCCCCGAGAGCCATTCCATCCAGGGTTTTGAGAAAGGCTTCAGCACCAAAATTATCCTGAGTCCTCTTATAATACTGAAGTAAAAATTGCCAGGAATTAGACATGGGAAACTTCGGTGCTCCTTTAAATCCTCCGTTTTCCAAATCAACAATGTTCTGCCAGCTCATTATAAAATCGGTATAACTGGAAGAACTAAATTCATTTTCACCGTCTACAGGAGAAAGCTCCTGTGACATCTGAATCCCATCAGTAACCTTTTCGGCTGTTTCCAGCAACTGATCGTAACTGGAGGCATAGGCCTTGGCCACGTTAGACAGGACTTTTTTCCAGTTTTCTTTAGGAAAGTAAGTCGCTGCATAAAAGGGTCTCCCGTCTGGAAGGGCAAAAGCATTGAGTGGCCACCCCCCTCTGCCGGTTAGCATTTGCGCTGCTTCCATATAAATATGATCGATGTCCGGTCGCTCTTCTCTGTCGATTTTAATACACACAAAATGCGCATTCATCAGTTCCGCTACCTCTTCATCCTCAAAGGATTCGTGAGCCATCACGTGGCACCAGTGGCAGGCCGCGTAGCCTACACTTATGATCAAAGGCTTGTTTTCTTTCTGAGCACGCCGAAGGACTTCCGGACTCCATTCTTCCCAGTTTACGGGATTTTCAGCATGCTGAAGGAGATACGGACTTGTGGCGTGTTTTAAGTTATTGGCTTGGGCTGACATGAATTCTTTTTCTTGAAAATTACATATTTTTCCTGCTTCCGAATATAAAGTCATCTTAAAACTGAAGTTTTACATAAACCTAAATCTTATCCTGAACTCAATCCTGCGCTTTGTAAAAAAATTGGAAAGCGATTTAAAATTCTGTATTTTCAACCTAAATAAAAAAATCAATGATCAATAAAACTGTAAATAACGTAACCGAAGCACTGGAAGGGGTTCAGGATGGCATGACTTTCATGCTTGGAGGTTTTGGGCTCAGCGGTATACCCGAGAATTCTATAAAAGAGCTCGTTAAAAGAAATGTTCAGGACGTCACCTGCATTTCAAACAATGCGGGGGTAGACGACTTTGGCTTAGGCCTGCTCTTAAAGAAGAAGCAGATCAAAAAAATGATTTCATCTTATGTTGGCGAAAACGCAGAATTTGAACGCCAAATGCTCAGCGGAGAACTGGATGTAGAGCTCATTCCCCAGGGAACTCTGGCAGAACGCTGCAGAGCTGCTCAAAATGGCATTCCGGCGTTCTACACCCCTGCTGGCTACGGCACAGAAGTCGCAGAGGGGAAAGAGGTTAGAGATTTTGATGGAAAACCGCATATTATGGAGAAAGCCTTTGTAGCCGACTTCGCCTTCGTCAAAGCCTGGAAGGGGGATGAAGCAGGAAATTTAATTTTCAAGGGGACAGCCAGAAACTTTAATCCGCTGATGTGCGGAGCAGCAAAAGTCACCGTTGTGGAAGTTGAAGAACTGGTAAAACCAGGCGAATTGGATCCTAATTTTATTCATATCCCGGGCATCTTCGTGCAGCGTATTTTCCAGGGAGAGGCTTATGAAAAACGCATAGAACAACGAACCACTCAATAAATAAGAATGAAGTCAATTTGAAAATGAGAAATGGCAACTCAACTATTTAAAAGTAACACCTCAAGAGGTGCAAATATAAGAGAGGCTCAAAATGCAGAAACTAAAGCTGGCTTTATTCACAAATTTAAAATAGCTGCAAATGAAGCAAACGAAACTAAATATTGGCTTGAGCTCTGCAAAACCTCAAATTATTATCTAGCTCCAAAAGAGATTCTATTGATGACCTTAAGGCAATCATTAAAGTAACCAGCAAGATCAGATCTTCTTCAAAGAAACCATAAATTTCAAATTATTAAATTAAATAATATGTTAGATAAAACCGGAATTGCAAAACGAATTGCTCAGGAAGTACAGGATGGATATTACGTCAATCTTGGTATTGGCATCCCGACCCTGGTAGCCAATTACGTTCGCAATGATATCGAATTGGAATTCCAAAGTGAAAATGGAATTTTGGGCATGGGCCCTTTTCCCAAGGAAGAAGAGGTCGATGCAGATCTCATCAATGCAGGAAAACAAACCATAACCGCTCTTCCCGGAGCCAGCTTTTTTGACTCGTCTATGAGCTTTGGCATGATACGGGGACAGCACGTGGACCTTACCATTTTAGGCGCTATGGAAGTTGCTCAGAATGGAAATATCGCCAACTGGAAGATCCCAGGCAAGATGGTGAAAGGCATGGGCGGCGCCATGGATCTGGTAGGATCTGCCAAAAATATAATTGTCGCTATGATGCATACCAATAAAGCCGGGGATTCTAAATTACTCAAAGCCTGTTCACTTCCGCTAACGGGGGTAGAATGTGTGACTAAAATCGTTACCAACATGGCTGTTTTAGATATCGTGGATAAAAAATTCAGACTTCTGGAACGCGCTCCGGGCGTCAGTGTAGAAGAAATTCAAAAAGCCACTGAAGGCGATTTGATCATAGAAGGCGATATTCCGGAAATGGCGATCTAAGCGATGTATTAAAACCAAAAAAGGGCCAATCTTTTGGATTGGCCTTTTTTTTTTATTGATTTGATGTCATATTAATCGATTAAGATGACCACCTTATTGTCTTTAAGTTCAATGACACCCCCGGAAATATCAAAATACAATTTTGAATCTTCTTTGTAAAATTGGTCTTTAGAGCCTTTAGGCAAAGTGACGGAGGAGTCGAGTTTTATCGATCCTTTTTTCAAAACTGAAACGACAGGAGCGTGGTTATCCAAAATTTGAAATTCCCCGCTGATTCCTGGAACACTCACAGATTTGACTTCATCACTGAGTATAATTTGTTCTGGACTAACTATTTCTAGGTGCATTTAATGTATTTTTAAGCTTCCTCTTTTAGCATTTTTTCTCCAGCTTCAATAGCCTCTTCGATAGACCCTTTCAAGTTGAAAGCTGATTCCGGAATGTGATCGAGTTCGCCATCCATAATCATATTGAATCCTTTTATCGTTTCTTTAATGTCAACAAGTACTCCTTTTAAACCTGTAAATTGTTCTGCAACATGGAAAGGCTGAGAAAGGAATCGTTGTACACGTCTTGCTCTGGATACCGAAAGCTTATCTTCTTCAGACAATTCCTCCATACCCAAAATGGCAATAATATCTTGTAGTTCTTTATATTTCTGAAGGAGTTCTTTTACACGCTGAGCACAATCGTAGTGATCATCGCCTAGAATATCTCTAGTCAGAATTCGAGAGGTTGAATCCAAAGGATCTACCGCCGGGTAAATACCAAGTTCTGCAATTTTTCTCGAAAGTACTGTGGTAGCATCCAAGTGAGAGAATGTGGTTGCCGGAGCCGGATCCGTCAAGTCATCTGCAGGAACATAAACCGCCTGTACCGATGTAATAGAACCCTTTTTGGTAGAGGTAATACGCTCCTGCATGGCTCCCATTTCGGTTGCCAACGTTGGCTGGTATCCAACAGCAGAAGGCATACGACCAAGAAGTGCTGACACCTCCGATCCTGCCTGGGTAAATCTAAAAATGTTATCGACGAAGAAAAGAACGTCTTTTCCCTGCGCTTCACCTGCTCCATCACGGAAATATTCAGCAATGGTAAGACCAGATAAAGCGACTCGAGCACGGGCTCCAGGGGGTTCGTTCATTTGTCCAAAAACGAAAGTCGCTTTAGACTCTTTCATACCGGCTTTATCAACTTTTTTCAAGTCCCATCCGCCTTCTTCCATGGAATGCATAAAGTCGTCTCCGTATTTGATAATACCGGATTCGAGCATCTCACGAAGCAGGTCATTTCCTTCTCGGGTTCGTTCTCCAACGCCCGCAAATACAGAAAGACCACCGTGACCTTTTGCGATATTGTTGATCAATTCCTGGATAAGTACGGTTTTACCAACACCTGCACCACCGAATAAACCAATTTTTCCACCTTTTGAATAAGGCTCGATAAGGTCAATAACTTTAATCCCTGTAAAAAGAACCTCTGTAGTTACCGCTAAATCCTCAAATTTTGGAGCATCTCTGTGTATAGACATCCCATCTTTTCCTGTTTTAGGAAGATCTCCAAGACCGTCGATAGCATCTCCGGTTACGTTAAACAAACGCCCGTAGATATCCTTACCAATTGGCATTTGAATGGGATTTCCTGTGCTAAGCACTTCGGTTCCACGGCTCAAGCCATCTGCAGAATCCATCGCAATGGTTCTTACAGTGTTTTCACCAATGTGAGATTGTACTTCAAGGATGAGATCTGATTTGTTTTCACGTTTAACTTCCAAAGAATCGTAGATTCTTGGTAAGTCTTTGGTGTTTTCGAATTCTACATCGATAACAGGGCCAATAATTTGAGTGATTTTACCTTTAACTTTAGACATTATCTAAGGATTTTATTTAGTGGATTTTCTGAGAAAATCCGTATTTAAAATTTTTTTGCAAATATATAGTATTTAAATAAATCTTTTATTGCAATATGCTATTTAATCAAAAATTGATTTTTATCTATTCTACCGTTACCGATTTTGCAAGATTTCTGGGCTGATCCACATTTTTGCCCAGCATTACCGCAATGTGATAGGAGAATAATTGAAGCGGTATGGTCGTGAGCAAGGGCGTAAGGGCTTCAAAAGTCTCCGGCACCTCTATAATATGGTCTGCCATACTTTTAACCGAGGTATCCCCTTCAGTCACAATGGCTATGATTTTTCCTTTTCTGGACTTTATTTCCTGAATATTACTGACCACTTTTTCATAATGTCCGGTTTTGGTAGCGATAACTACCACAGGCATTTGTTCATCGATAAGCGCAATAGGTCCATGCTTCATTTCTGCTGCCGGATATCCTTCAGCGTGAATATAGGAAATCTCCTTAAGCTTTAAGGCTCCTTCCAGGGCAACCGGGAAATTATAGCCTCTGCCTAAGTAAAGGCAGTTCTTTGCATTTTTATATACCTCTGCCACTTTGACGATGTGCTTATTCGATTCTAAGGCTTTTTCAATTTTGGCAGGAATCTGTTCCATCTCATTCAGGTACATGTGGTAATCTGAGTTAGAAATAGAGCCTTTGGCTTTGCCTAATTTCAAGGCTATTAAACTCAATACTGTAATCTGGGTGGTGAAGGCTTTGGTAGAAGCTACTCCTATCTCCGGACCTGCATGCGTGTAAGCTCCGGCATGGGTTTCTCTGGAAATAGAGGAGCCTACAACATTACACACTCCAAAAACAAAAGCACCATTTTCTTTAGCCAGTTTGATAGCCGCCATGGTATCTGCTGTTTCTCCACTTTGAGAAATAGCAATAACCACATCATCTTTATTGATAACAGGATTTCTGTACCTGAACTCTGATGCATATTCCACTTCCACAGGAATTCTGGCCAGATCTTCAAAAATATATTCTGAAACTAATCCTGCATGCCATGAAGTTCCACAAGCCACCACTACAATTCGCTTGGCATTAAGAAATTTCTCAAGATTATCATCTATGCCCGCCATTCTGATAATGCCTTGGTCAGCCAGCATTCTTCCCCTGTACGTGTCTTTAATGGCACTGGGCTGCTCATAAATTTCTTTCAGCATAAAATGATCGTAACCCGCTTTTTCGATTTGATCAAGATTCATCTGAAGCTTCTGTATATAAGGATCTACCAAAGAGTCATCCTGTATTTTTCTTACTTTCACGTGCTTACCCAATCTCACAACCGCCATTTCACCATCCTCAAGATAAATGGCTTTTTTGGTATATTCTATAAAAGGAGAGGCATCTGAAGCTATGTAATATTCATTATCCCCAACTCCAATAGCCAGCGGACTTCCCAATCTGGCCACGACGATTTCGTTGGTTTTTGCTTTATCGAATACGGCAATCGCATAGGCGCCAACCGTTTGATTCAGGGCGATTTGAACCGCCTTACCTAATTTTACTTCCTCATTCACCATGATATCCTCGATCAAATTCACGAGGACTTCGGTGTCTGTATCTGATGAGAAGGTGTAGCCCCTGTTTTGAAGTTCTTTTTTTAAGGATTCATAATTTTCTATGATTCCATTATGTATGATGGCCAGTTTCCCGGAATTTGAAAAATGAGGATGAGAGTTGACATCATTGGGCTCGCCATGCGTGGCCCAACGCGTATGTCCAATTCCAACAGTTCCTTTGAGCGGTATTTCAGCCTCGCATTTCTCCTGTAAATCTGCAACTTTACCCTTGGTTTTACAAAAATTGAGGTCTTTCCCATCGTAAATGGCAATACCCGCACTGTCGTATCCTCTGTATTCCAGGCGTTTTAAGCCTTTAAGTATAATAGGGTAAGCTTGCTGCTCTCCTATATATCCTACAATTCCACACATATAAATAGATATTAGTTAGTTTTGGTATAAATTATTCTGAGCTTAAGTTTTTTCGCTTCATTAGGAGATTGATTCCCATGAAGAACAATACCACGAGGAGTTTCCAACATCGCTCTGGGAACGTTTTCAGAAAAACCCGATTGTGTATTTCTGGTTCTAACCAAATTAGGATTATTAACATTTGGCGTGACATACAGGCCTAAACGCACACTTGTAGAATCATTGTTAATGACATTGTTGATGTAAGACGTTAATCTTATTTTATAGAAAAGATCTCCGTTATCATCTTCTGTTAAGGGACCTAAATGCACCTGTCTCGACAAATTTGGATTATCGGATGCTGTCGGATCTCTCGCGAAATCTTCCAAAACAACATTATCGTCCAGGTTAAACAAAAAAATTCTGTTTATTCTGTTCCTCGGAGATTCTGCAATATCCTCGTTGATGTAAAAATCTAAACTAGCTTCATTAATCAGCCAGTTTTTCGCTCTCAATTCCTCCAGTTCGTCAGAAACACCATCGCCATCCTGATCCGGGCCCGTAAAAAGTTCTATGATTCCTGAAGAGCCTTCACCGCCTTTTAAGTATATGTTTTCTTCCCCTTCTTCAAGGTTCTGATTAGACAGGTCTATAGCGAAATTATCATCATAAAGATTGAGTTTTATCCCGTTGAAATTCAAAACATATTGACCATAGTTAATTACTGGATCGGTTTGATTTTCTCCGGCTTCGACTTCATTTCTGAAGTAAATCGTAATATTAGCATCCGGATTATCGAGATTAAACAAAGCCATGCTCGAAGCTGTTTCCTGCTGTTCGGCTTCAATCAAAAAGCCTCTCAGGTAATTCTTGAAAGCATTGTTACTCACCAAAGCTTCAGGCGTAGAGGGCGTGATGATTTTATCCTGAAAATACTGATTAGGCATTTTAATTCGAATTCTTGGAGACAGGCTCAAGGTATCTTTTGTTCCATCAGAGAATAATTGGAATACCTCAACGGGCTCTGTAAATTCTGAAGGATCTATCACTTGAGAAGTCACTATAGGAGTAGATTCAATATTGGACCTAAATTCATCCAGCTGATTGGTGAAATAGAGCTGCTGTTCTCTAAAATCACTTTCCGAACCCGGATCCAGATCTCTTAAATAATGATTGGATTGAAAAACGTTTATTTTAAAACTCCCGTCACCAAAAACAGAATCTAATTCATACACTTCATTTTCTACTTGTCTGCTGTAAAAAGGAAGGGTCATCACCACAGAATCTATGACTGTATTGTCTGCAAATTCCGGGCTGGTTCCTGTCAAACTAAGCTGGGTGAGTATTTTGGTTTCGGAGACTCCAAACTCAGGATCATCGTACTTTCCCAGGAGATAATTACTGGAACCATTGGTTTGAATGGAATTGTGTTTTACGCTGTAAGCTGTAATATTTTCAATCTCGTAAGCAGGCTGAATCGCTATACTGTTTATGAAGTCTGTTCCAACTTCTGAATACTCATTCTCACAAGACCATAGAAAGGTTAAAACAAAAACTGAAGCCAGGCTTCTTAATGCAAATTTTGACATATAATTAATCTTCTTCTTCGTTTAAAATATCTCTTAAATAATAAGTTTGGTAAGCATTCGCCATTTCTTCTCGCTTTACATAGGCAAGAATAGGAAGTTCTGACTTCTCGATATAAGTTTTTAAGTCTTCAGAAATCTCTTCGCTTCCAATGACGAGACCGTCAGAATTATCGATGGCGACTTTCAGAATATTATCGTGGGTAGGATTATCCAGGTGCGCTACGGCATCATCTTCAATGCCATCAAACAAAACTTTCTTCTTCATCTCTTCATCTAACGTCCCTTCAAAGCTTTGATTGTATAATGAGGTTACAATTTTAGCATCGGAGAACAAAGGTTCATTACCATAATAATGCCTTAAGTACATGGGGAGCAAGGACGACATCCAACCGTGTACGTGGATGATGTCTGGGGCCCAGTTCAATTTCTTTACCGTTTCGATAACTCCTTTTGCAAAAAATATGGCACGCTCATCGTTATCTTCAAACAACTCACCATCTTCATCAGAAAAAGTGGCTTTTCTTTTAAAATAATCTTCGTTATCTATAAAATAAACCTGCATTCTTTCTTTCGGGATAGAGGCCACCTTAATAATAAGCGGCATATCTAAATCATTGATGACCAAATTCATTCCGGAAAGCCTTATTACCTCATGGAGCTGATGTCTCCGTTCATTTATATTTCCAAATCTAGGCATGAAAATACGAGTTTGTCCACCCGCTGCATTGATTAATTTCGGAGCTTCAAAGGCTGCTGAAGAAATGTCATTTTCTGGCAAATAAGGAACGACCTCAGATGAAACGTAAAGTATGCGTTTATCTTTCATAAAATTCTTACATTAAAGATTAATGGCAAAAAGTTGGCAAATTTACAAAAATTTATGCGGATTCCCGCGAAAATATTAATATTGCAAATCCAAATCAGATACTTAACCTGTGGTTATAAATTCAAAAATGTCTCTCCAAGAAACTTTAGAGATCGCTAAAAAAGAGGGAAATACAATAGGACTTGTACCTACCATGGGAGCCCTGCATGAAGGGCACCTCTCTTTGATCAACTTTGCTTATTCTCAATGCGACAAAGTTGTCGTAAGTATTTTTGTGAATCCCACACAGTTCAACAATGCTTCAGATTTGGAAAAATATCCGCGCAATGTATCTAAAGACGCCGAATTCCTAAAGACTCACAATCCCGAAACTATCGTATTCACTCCCGAAGTGAATGAGATTTATAGCGACAAGGTGGAATCCGAAGCTTTTGAATTTGGTGACTTTATCAACTTTATGGAAGGAGAATTCAGAACGGGTCATTTTGATGGGGTAGGCAGTGTCTTAAAGCGACTTTTCGATATTGTAAAACCAGACAAAGCCTTTTTTGGAGAAAAAGATTATCAGCAGTTAAGGGTGGTTAAAAAACTGGTCGAAATTACTGGTCAAAACGTGGAGATTATAGGCTGTCCTACAAGCAGGAATGAATTTGGGCTTGCTCAAAGTTCAAGGAATTATCGCCTGAATGACGCTCAGCTCAAAGAAGCAGAATTGATTTATAAGGCTTTGACCAAGGCCAAAAGCATGTTCTCTTCCAATTCCGTAGAAAGCATCGAAAAAGAGATAAAACACATGTTCGAGGCTCAGCCTTCTTTTGAACTCGAATACTTTTCAATCGTAAAAGAAAAGGATCTTATTCCAACAAAAACCAAAGACCCCAAAGAACATTACAGAGCATTTATCGCTGCCTTTCTCGGTGAAGTGCGACTTATAGACAACATGGCTCTTTATTAAAAACAACATGCAGATACATCTTATAAAATCAAAAATCCACCGCGTAAAAGTTACCGGTGCAGACCTCAACTACATAGGCAGTATCACCATAGATGAAGATCTTATGGATGCGGCTAATATCGTAGAAGGCGAAAAGATACAAGTGGTCAACAATTCCAACGGAGAACGCCTGGAGACCTATGCCATTCCCGGTGAAAGAGGAAGCGGGGAAATCACTTTAAACGGTGCAGCGGCAAGAAAAGTTTCTCCTGGAGACATTTTGATCCTGATGGCCTATGCCATCATGACCCCGGAAGAAGCCAAAACCTTTAAACCCAAACTTGTCTTTCCCAACGAAAGCAATCTATTGAAGTAAGCCTATGAAAAAAGCCATCAATAAAGGGATAAAGACTTTTGCTCCAATGGCTTTAGGCGTATTCTTTATTTGGTATTCTTTATCGAAATTTTCTTCGGAAGAACTGAATCAGCTTTGGCTCAATATCAAAAATGTAGACCTTATCTGGGTGGTTATCTCCCTGTTGATGGGGGTTTTATCCCACCTGTCCAGAGCTTATCGCTGGAAATTCTTACTGGAGCCTGTTCAGATTCTCCCAAAATTTTACAATTCTTTTCTCGCCCTGATGCTTGGCTACCTCGCCAATCTCGGCATACCCAGGTCCGGAGAAGTTTTGAGAGGAGCAACCCTGGCTTCCTACGAAAACGAGAAATTTGAAAAAACCTTTGGCACCATCATCACTGAACGTCTAGTGGATATGCTTATGCTTTTGGCCATCGTTGGCTTAACCTCCATTTCGCAAAGCGCTAAGATTTTCGCCTTTTTCAGCAGTCAGAATATCAATCCTTTTTTTGGAGGGCTGGTCATCATCACTTTAATTCTATTACTCATCGTCGGTTTCAGAATTATCAAAAACAGCAGGCTCCCGTTTTTTCAAAAACTAAAAAACTTTATAGAAGAGCTTTTTAACGGCATGAAAAGCGTATTCTCCATGAAGAAGAAAGCGTACTTCCTTATCCACACGTTTATCATCTGGGGGCTTTACGTTGGCATGTTTTACGTCCTGAAATTCGCTTTCCCAGAAACGCAGCAGCTTGGCCTGGAAGCTATCTTTGTCGCTTTTATTTTTGGGGCATTTGCCATGACGGTAACCAATGGCGGCATTGGACTTTATCCCATAGCCATAGGAATTGCCTTCAACACCTTCGGCGTTTCTTCTGCGACAGGTGAAGCCTTCGGCTGGGTAATGTGGGGGACTCAAACAGGACTGGTTATCGTTTTAGGAGGCTTGTCCTTTCTCGTTTTACCCTTGCTCAACAGAAGATAATTTCCTTACATTAGCGTTCGAAAGTAAGGTCAAAGAAAATCATTCAGACACAAAAATCTCCTCGCATGGCCAAAACCAAAACAACTTTTTTCTGCCAGAACTGTGGTGCGCAGCACGCCAAATGGCAAGGCCAGTGCAATGCCTGCAAGGAATGGAATACCCTGGTGGAAGAGGTTATTGATACCAAACCCGAAAAGACCTGGAAGCCTGCCAGTTCTGCTGCTCCAAAACGCATCTCCAAACCTCAGCGCATCAATGACATCAAGATTGGAAAAGAGATCAGAATCCCTACTTCCAATCAGGAATTCAACCGTGTTCTGGGAGGCGGCATCGTCCCTGGCAGCATCACTTTGCTTGGCGGAGAACCCGGTGTCGGGAAGAGTACGTTGCTGCTTCAGTTGTCCCTGAGTTTTAGCCAAAAAGTGCTTTACGTTTCAGGTGAGGAAAGTCAGCAGCAAATCAAAATGCGGGCAGAACGCATTCAGAATGAAGAATCCAATTGCTACATTCTTTCGGAAACCAAGACCCAGCTCATCTTTACGCAAATCGAGGCTCTGGAACCCGAAATCTTAATCATAGATTCCATACAAACCCTGCACACCGACTACGTCGAAAGTTCTCCGGGAAGTGTTTCGCAGATTCGGGAATGTACCGCGGAGCTTATCAAATACGCCAAAGAAACCAACGTGCCGATCATACTTATCGGGCACATCAATAAGGAAGGCAGCATTGCCGGGCCCAAGGTGCTGGAGCATATGGTGGACACCGTTCTTCAGTTTGAAGGCGACAAGAATTACGCCTACAGAATCCTGAGAGCCCACAAAAACAGATTTGGTTCCACACACGAGCTTGGAATTTACGAGATGCAGGCAGGCGGTTTGGTGGAGGTTTCCAACCCGTCGGATTTGCTTATTTCCAAAACCGACACCCACTTAAGCGGTACGGCTATCGCAGCCACTTTGGAAGGCATGCGCCCGATGATGATCGAGATCCAGGCTTTGGTGAGTTCTGCCGTTTACGGAACTCCTCAGCGTTCGGCCACAGGCTATAACCTCAAACGACTCAATATGGTTCTGGCTGTTTTAGAAAAAAGAGCCGGCTTCCGCCTGGGCGCCAAAGACGTTTTTCTCAACATCACAGGGGGCATCAGCATAGACGATCCTGCCATAGATTTGGCGGTGGTGGCGGCGATTCTATCGTCCAGCGAAGACGTCTCCATTTCCAAAGACATTTGCTTTGCTGCAGAAGTTGGGCTGGCGGGCGAAATTCGTCCGGTAACCCGGGTAGAGCAGCGTGTGATGGAAGCCGAAAAACTGGGCTTTGCCTCAATCCTCATCTCCAAGCAAAGCAAATTACCACGCAGTGATTATAAAATCAATGTGATTCGCGTCGCCAAAATTGAAGATGTGGTGGACACGCTTTTTTAGGGTTTAAACTGAATTTGCCTGTGTTGACTTTGAGGTTTAACGATACATTGCTTTAGGTTATGAGTTCGCTTAATGCGCAGGGGCTGGCTACATGATAAAAACTGAAGGTGTATCGAAACCCCTTGCTTAGCGAACATACTAAAGTTTAACGCTAACTTCATTTCAGATTTTCCCAAGACTTGGGGTCAATTTGGATAAAATCCCTATTTTTGCAAAACATTTGAAAAAAAGCAAAAATGAGCAAGAAATTTCCTGAGTATAAAGGACTTGACCTCCCGAAAGTCGCAGAAGACATTACGAGTTTTTGGGATGAAAATGCCATTTTCGATAAAAGCATGGACGAGCGCGAAGGCGCAGAGCCTTTCATTTTCTTCGAAGGTCCTCCATCTGCCAATGGCATGCCTGGTATTCACCATGTCATGGCCAGAAGCATCAAGGATATTTTTTGCCGCTACAAAACTCAAAAGGGATTTCAGGTTAAGCGAAAAGCGGGCTGGGACACTCACGGCCTTCCCGTGGAGCTCAAAGTGGAGAAAGAGCTTGGAATTTCCAAAGAAGACATCGGTACCAAAATTTCAATTGAAGACTACAACAACGCCTGCAAAGAAGCCGTCATGCGGTACACCGATGTATGGAACGACCTGACCAAAAAAATTGGCTACTGGGTGGATATGGAAGATCCCTACATCACCTACAAATCCAAATATATGGAAACCGTCTGGTGGCTGCTTTCCGAAATTTATAAAAAAGGCCTGATCTATAAAGGCTATACCATTCAGCCTTATTCACCAAAAGCAGGAACAGGTCTGAGTTCACACGAGCTCAACCAGCCCGGGACCTATCAGGATGTCTCAGACACGACAGTGACCGCTCAGTTTAAAGCCATCAAAGAGACCTTACCAGAATCCCTTCAGAAGGTGGAGGGTGATATTTTTTTCCTGGCCTGGACCACCACGCCCTGGACCCTGCCGAGTAATACAGCCCTTACCATTGGTAAGAAAATTGACTACGTACTGGTAAAAACTTATAACCAGTACACCTTTGAACCCGGTAATATCATTGCTGCTAAAGCATTAATTCCTTCACTTTTCAAAAAGAAATTTGTAAAGGTGGAGTCGGAAGAAGAACTAAAAAACTACACAGAAGGAGACAAGAAAATACCTTACTACATCGATCAGTCTTTCAAAGGAGAAAGCCTCATCGAAGCTCGATACGAACAACTGATGAAGTTTGCTCTCCCCTACCATTCTCCGAAAAATGCCTTTAGAGTGATTGCCGGAGATTTTGTCACGACAGAGGACGGTACAGGGATCGTGCATACCGCGCCAACCTTTGGTGCAGATGATGCCATGGTTTGTAAGCAGGCCCAGCCCGAAGTTCCCGGGCTTCTGGTCAAAGATGACAATGACAACCTGGTGCCTTTGGTCGATCTTAAAGGAAGATTCCGTAAAGAAGCTGGTCACCTGGCTGGCAAGTATGTCAAAAATGAATACTACGAAGATGGCGAAGCCCCTGAGAAATCTGTCGATGTGGAAATCGCTATTCAGCTCAAAGAAGAAAACAGAGCCTTTTTGGTTGAAAAATACGTCCACTCCTATCCCAATTGCTGGAGAACCGATAAGCCTATTTTATATTATCCCCTGGATTCCTGGTTTATAAAAGTGACCGAGTTCAAGGATAGAATGCACGAACTCAACAAGTCCATCAACTGGAAACCAGCAGCAACAGGAGAGGGCCGTTTTGGAAACTGGCTTGCCAATGCCAACGACTGGAATTTATCCAGATCGCGCTACTGGGGAATCCCTCTGCCTATCTGGAGAACCGAAGATGGCAAAGAAGAAATCATTATAGGGTCTGTCAAAGAGCTAAAAGCAGAAATCCAAAAAGCCCTAAACGCCGGGGTTATGGATGAAGATCCCTTTGCCGGTTTCGAAGTAGATAACCTCAGCGAAGAAAACTATGAGAAAGTAGACTTACATAAAAACACAGTCGATCAAATCACCCTGGTATCGTCTTCAGGACAACCTATGAAACGTGAAGCCGATTTGATAGATGTATGGTTTGATTCCGGATCCATGCCTTATGCGCAGTGGCACTATCCTTTCGAAAACAAAGAAAAAGTGGAAGATACCTGGAGGTCTGCAGACTTTATCGCAGAAGGTGTCGACCAGACCAGAGGCTGGTTCTACACTTTGCATGCCATTGCCACCATGATATTTGATGATGTGGCTTATAAAAATGTGGTTTCCAACGGCCTGGTTTTAGATAAAAACGGACAGAAAATGTCCAAACGTTTGGGCAATGCCGCAGACCCGTTTATCACCCTGGACACTTACGGCCCGGATGCCACCCGCTGGTACATGATATCCAATGCCAACCCCTGGGACAACCTGAAATTTGATCTGGAAGGCATTGGCGAAGTACAGCGAAAGTTCTTCGGCACGCTTTATAATACCTATTCCTTCTTTTCGATGTATGCCAACCTGGATCAGTTTCAGTACAAAGAACAGGACATCGATAGCCAAGAACGACCTGAAATTGACCGCTGGATTCTTTCAGAACTGAATACCCTGATCCAAACCGTAGATGAATTTTACGCCAACTACGAACCGACCAAGGCGACGCGGGCTATTTCAGAATTTGTCCAGGAAAACATGAGTAACTGGTATGTGCGTTTAAGCCGAAGACGCTTCTGGAAAGGGGATTACAAAACCGATAAAATATCAGCTTATCAGACCCTGTTTACCTGTTTAAAAACCATTGCGCAGCTTTCTGCACCTGTAGCACCCTTCTTCTCAGACCGACTCTACAAAGATTTAACATCGACTAGTGTGGGGAATCATAAAGAGAGTGTTCATTTGGCCGATTTTCCTAAGCAAACTCCTGAGTTGATCGACAAAGATCTGGAACATAAAATGCAGATGGCACAAAATATATCCTCTTTGGCTTTATCCTTGAGAAAAAAGGAAATGATTAAAGTGAGACAGCCTTTGGAACGTATTATGATCCCGGTTTTGGACCCGGCAGTTAAAGAAAAAATAGCTGAAGTTTCAGACCTGATCAAGTCAGAAATCAATGTCAAGACGATTGAATTCATCGATGATACGTCTGGTATTTTGGTGAAGGATATCAAGCCTAATTTCAAAGTCTTAGGGCCGCGTTTCGGAAAAGACATGAAGCATGTCGCTCAGGCAATTCAGCATATGGACGCCAAAGACATTGCTGAATTGGAAAAAAATAAGCATATTGAGCTAAAGGTGAACGATGAACCCACGCAAATCAATCTTGAAGACGTCGAGATTCTTTCTCAGGATATTGAAGGCTGGCTGGTAGCCAGTGGAAATGGACTCACGGTAGCTTTAGATGTTACGCTCAACGAAGATTTAGTGAACGAAGGCATAGCCAGAGAACTGGTCAACAGAATTCAGAATCTGAGAAAAGACTCCGGTCTTGAAGTCACAGACCGCATCGATATTCAGCTTCAGGAAAACGGAAAACTTTCCGAGGCTGTGCATCAAAACTTAGAGTATATAAAAACAGAAACACTAACGAATACTATAAATTTAACCCCAAACGTAAAAGACGGTTTACAGATAGAATTTGATGATATCCAGACCGTTTTAGCAATTGAAAAACTAACTTAAAATGGCAGAACAAACTACAAATAAAGAGCGCTATTCTGATCAAGATCTTGCAGAATTCAAAAAGTTGATTCTGGAGAAAATCGAGAAAGCGAAGAAGCAGCTCCAAACTTACGAAGACGCTTACAAAAATGGCAGTAGCAACGATACAGAAGACACCGCGCCTACGTTTAAATCTTTTGATGATGGCAGCAATACCTTGAGTAAAGAAGCCAATTCACAACTGGCGATTAGGCAAGGTAAATTTATCCGTGACCTTCAAAATGCTTTGATTCGCATCGAAAATAAGACCTACGGTATTTGCCGTGAAACCGGAAAATTGATTCGTAAGGAACGATTGGTTCTGGTACCGCATGCTACCTTAAGTATTGAAGCGAAAAACAACCAAAAGTAAAATTAGAAGCCTGTTTCAAAACCAGTCTTCTTGTCATTCTGAACCTGCCTGACTTTATTTTTCAGGCAGGTTTAAGGTGACAATTTATAAGATTTGAAACAGTTCTTTTATTTACCACTCTGAGTAAGGATGCTTAGAAAGCATGGAATTGTAATACTTAGCATCACCTGTCACCTCTTCTCCCAGCCACTCCGGTTTTTGGAAAGTTTCGTCTTCAGAGGACAATTCAACCTCAGCGACGATGAGGCCTTCGTTTTTACCGTAAAACTCGTCGACTTCAAATACGTGAGGATCTGCATTCAGATAGTAACGTGTTTTTTCTATGTGCCCGGGTTCACAAAGCTCAAGTAAGGCTTTGGCTTCTCCCTTAGGGATTTCCCGTTCCCATTCAAATCTCGAAAGTCCGGAATCTGAACTCTGACCTTTTATCGTAAGAAATCCTTTGTCATCGGTGATGCGAATCCTAACCGTTCGGGATTTATTCGAGTTTAGAAATCCCTGAGCAATAAAGCTGGTTTTGAAGGCTTCTTTTTTAAAAGCGTCAGAACTGACTAAAAATTTACGTTCGATTTCCAGCATTTATAACCTTACATTTTCGCTTATCGATTTGGCAATAGACTTCAACTCGTCTTCAGAAAAAGAATCTTTCTTCTCAAAACGCATATCGTCCATGGTATTTATAGGAATCAGGTGAACATGCACATGCGGCACTTCCAGACCAACAACAGACATGCCTACGCGCTTACAGTCGATAGCAGACTCCAGTGCATGAGCTACTTTTTTTGAAAATGCCATCAAATCCAAATAGGTTTGATCATCCAGGTCGAATATCTTATTGACTTCCTTCTTCGGAATGCATAGCGTGTGGCCTTTGGCATTGGGGTTGATATCCAAAAACGCCAAAAATTCATCGGTTTCCGCTACTTTATGCGCAGGGACTTCTCCTGAAATAATTTTTGAAAAAATAGTTGACATAAGGAATGGGTTTAATTTTTAATCTGTTTCTCTAATTCTGCCTGAAATTCTTCCATCACAGGTTTTACGGTGCTTTCCGGAATGTCTTCTATGCGAATGTACATCAACCCATCTACCGAGTTGTTGAAAAGCGGATCCACGTTGAAAGCGACCACTTTCGCATTTTGTTTGATGTATTTTTTAATCAGCACAGGAAGCCTCAGGTTTCCAGGCTCTATTTCATCAATGATTTTATCGAATTTAGACAAGTCAGCTTTAGCAGAATCGAAGATAAAATCCTTATCAACATCCTTAAGTTTGACTTTAAATTCTTTTTTAGGCCTGACGTACTGAGCCATATACGGGTCGTAATAATTCGATTTCATAAATTCAATCATCATCGATTTAGAAAATTTCGAAAACTTGTTACTGATGCTGACACCCCCAATCAGGTATTTATGCTCCGGATACCTCAGGGTACAATGTACAATCCCTTTCCAGAGTAAAAACAAGGGCATGGGTTTTTGCTGATACTCGGCGATGATAAAAGCTCTGCCCATTTCTATGGATTCGCTCATGATTTTATAAAGCTCCGGTTCGAAGCGGAACAACTCGTTGAGGTAAAATCCATCAATGCCATACTTCTCATAAATCTGACTACCCAGACCCATCCTATAAGCTCCGACCAGTTTTTTGGCCTGGTGATCCCATAAAAACATGTGCTGATAATAGTCATCATATTTATCTAAATCTAAAGACTTATTGGTGCCTTCGCCCACCGTTCTGAAGGTGATTTCCCGAAGCCTTCCAATTTCCAAAACTATGTTGGGGATATCTTTACGCTCCGCAATAAAGACTTCGTAGTTATTACTCACGAGAAGCCTTCGGGATTGATCCCTGCAGTTTTGTACCTCTCTTGCCAGAGCTTCACAATCGATTTCATCGGCGATGGACTTAGGAGGCCGCTTCAGAGGAAATTTAATTTGCTTGGGTATATTTTCAAGCAGATTCCTTTTTTCGTAGGAGTTCGCCAGAAAATAGGTTTTCTGTCTCAGGAAATTAGAATAGGCTGTGAGGTCTTCAAAAGCATTTTGATCCTGAACTGAAATCGAATTTCCAATTCTTACGCGAATAGGTCTGTGGCTTTGTTTGAGCATTTCACCGGGAAGCTTAGCGGTTCTTAAATTATCATTCAACTTGGCTAAACGGTAAAAAGAAGCTGAATTTTTAGCATGAAAGTAAACAGGAATGACAGGAACCTGTACCTTTTTAATCAATCGCATCGCTTCGCCGGACCATGGCTTATCCACCACCTTACGCTCCTCCAGATGCGTGGATACTTCACCCGCAGGAAAAACGCCAAAAGGACTCCCTGACTGGATATGGGACAAGGCCTGTTTAATCCCTGACACACTGGATTTGGCATCTTTTCTGGTTTCAAAAGGATTGACCGGCATCACATAAGGCTGCAGCGGCACTAAGCGATGCAGCAAAAAATTGGCCACCACTTTATAATCCGGTCGCTGTTCCAGCAGTAATTTGAGTAAAATAAGACCATCTACAGCACCCAGCGGATGGTTGGAAATGGTGACAAAAGGACCTGTTTTCGGAACGCGTTTCAGGTCTTTTTCGGGAATTTCAAACTGAATATCGAGATGAAGCAAGACTGCGTCTATAAATTCAACACCCTCCAGATGCGCATACTGATCATAAATATCATTCAACTCCGAAATGCGTGTGGCCTGCATGATGAAACTACTCATCACATTACCCAAAATTCCAAACTTGGAAAAGTTGAGTCCCCTGGCAATTTCAGCAGCAGTAACAAATCCCATATCAATTTTATTTAGACAGTAAATATACTAAAGTTTGGGATTTTGTTTAGGATTGTGTGATCCGGAAACGCTTTAAATAAGGCTGTAATTTAAGTCCTCTTCTGCTCTTTGAGCAAATCCCGAATCTCAGCTAATAACTCAATATCTTTTGGCGTAGCCACTTTGGGATTTTTTTCATCTTCTGATTTGGTTCTTAGACGATTTAAGCCTTTAATCACCAGAAAAATACAGACTGCGATAATTAGAAAATCTATACCCGTTTGAATAAAATTACCGTAAGTCAATTCTATGGCTGGCTGGATAATTACTCCCTCTTGTTCAACTTCATTTTTAAGAACGATTTTCAGGGCTTTGAAATTGACATTACCCAAAATGGACCCCAGTAAGGGCATAAACAGGTCATTGACTAAAGAAGTGACAATTTTGCTAAAAGCTGTACCAATAACGATACCTATAGCCATATCGAACATATTGCCCTTAATGGCAAATTCTTTAAATTCTTTGATGATTTTCATTCTAACTTAAATTTGGGCTTAAAACGAGTATGGTTTAAGAGGCTTAAAGCTAATTTTGCCAATTTTCACTAAGTGACGCTAAGGCTGATAACTAAACTATGCAAAAATTCAATACTTGCAGATTAAGCAATATGAATTTCAAACGGCATATCGAATGTTTTTGGTTTTCCTTTGGAGTCTTTGGATTCTAAGCGGCTAATCAGCATTTCGGCGGCTTTTTCACCGATTTTCATCGCTTTTTGATCGATATAATTGAGCTTGGGATAACTTAATAAGGCATTTTTTTCGTCTGAAAATCCTATAAGCATGATGTCATCTGTCAGTTCCGGCTTTTCGGATTTCACGATGCTCTGAAACATCAACGAGGAAGTATTGTCTGCAGAAATAACCGCATCAAATTCATTTAAGGCTAAAAAGCCATTGATTAAACTATGCGGCTGAGAGGATCCCGTAAGATCCAGTTCCAGATTCGTATCCGGCTCTATGCCATGATCTATCAGTGCTTGCTGATACCCCCCCTTTCTGAGCAAACCAATTGGCAGGTCTTCAATTGAACTCACAAAAGCGATTTTGGTTTTTTTCTTGGAAATCAGAATTCGTGTCGCATCGTACATCGCCTTTTGATCGTTGATCACTACTTTATCACATTCAATTTCAGAAGTGGTCCTGTCGAACAGCACAAGGCCTTTTTTATTGAGACTGATCTGATCTAAATGCACGAAATCTTCCCTGGAAAGGGTTTCTGTGGAAAGTGAAATAATAAACCCATCCACACGACCCTGCAGCATGAGTTCAACGCTTTTCGCTTCTTTTTTAAGCTGCTCGTGGCTCACACATATAATGGTGTCATAACCCTTTGTCGTTGCAAACTCTTCAATACCATGAAGGACTTTCGCGAAGAAAGGATTTAAAATGTCGGGAACAACTACACCAATGGTATTGGTTTTATTGACCTTAAGAGCCAGAGCGGTCTTATTGGGTCTGTAGTTGTACAGTTCTGCTGCTTCTTTTATTCTCTTCTTAGTATCTTCACCTATATCTTTAGCATCATGAAGTGCTTTGGAAACCGTAGAGACAGAAACATTGAGTTGTTTGGCAAGTTCTTTTAAAGTGACCATAAGAAAAAGCGTATGCTTGATTTTACCAAACATACGCTATTTTAATAAGTTAATAAATTTATTCCTTTATTAATTTAATCGTTTTGGTTTGATCAAATTCATTTGAAATTTTAGCTAAGTAAATTCCATTTGCTAAATCATTCGCATTGATCATAACTTCAGAAGCGTTCACTTCCATGTCTTTTACCAAACGTCCAGTGACATTGAAAATCTGGACTGTTTTGATGTTCTCTGTGGTCTTAATGGTCCAAACATCCTGAGTAGGGTTTGGATAAGACTTAAATTCAGCTTTGCTAAAGGAATCGTTGCTTAAAGATACATTGCTGTACAGATAAATATTGTCAACATAGGCTGAACCACCAATATTTGAGGTAATCAAAAATTGGGCAAATGCGCTTCTGTCAGCTCCATTAACAGGAGTAAAATCTGAAAGTGGAATATCTAAACTTAACCACTGACCTGGAGTTTGCTGATCAATTTCATTATTGTAATCGTAAGCATTAGTTTCTCCATTACCATTTTGGTGATTCGACCATTTTGGATTAAAAACCTTGTTTGTAAAATCCGCATCAATCCAATAGTCCATATGAAAATGAGTCATTTGAGAAGCATCAAACGCATTCGCGGAAAAATCAACTCCTAAAAATCCTCCAAACGTAATTTTCTTTGTAGCATTTCCTTCTACTAAAACATCTTCAATATCTGCAGAATCCCAATCTGCAGACCATGTTGTTACAGTAACATCTGCATATGCATCACTAAACAAAGATATAACATCGCTTGCAGGTACTGTTGGGGTTGGAGCTGCGCTAACAGGAGGATTAGCACATGGTGCACATGAACCTCCGCAGTCAACATCAGTCTCATCACCATCCTGTACCCCGTTGCTACACGTATCTACCACTGCATTTCCAGTAATGTTATCAACGTAAAACACACGACTGTCCTGTGTTCCAAAATTATTAGAGCTCGTATCCCAGTTGTAATAAATTACAAAAGCGCCATAAACTCCGTTAGCAGTAGTCGTGTTATCAAGTCCCTGATCAAAGGTAAATGTCAGGGTTTCCCAACCAGACCCGGTATGTGAAACTGAGGTCGTAGAATCCGGAGCACCATCTCCATTAATAACTTTTGGAGCTATCGTAATAGGAGTAGTTGAATAAACATCCATAGACATAGTCTTATCACTTGTTAATTCAACTTTATTCGCTGTAAAAAAAGAAATATTGACACCTTGCCAAACATTTCCTGCAGGATTTGAAGTAAGTACCGCAACATCCCCTCTTGTGCCTCCTGTTTCCGGGTCAGCTACAATTGAAGCAGAAGCGCTTCCAAAAGGTTCTCCTAATCCACCGTCTTCAAAATCCTGAATAACAGTTTGCTGAGAAAACCCAAATGTCGATATTAACAACATCATAAATAAAAATGTAATTTTTTTCATAGTTTTTATTTTTCGTTAATAATAAATTAGTAATTCATAAATATAACTTTAAAAATACAAAAACCTAACAATAATACCACTACAAAATTCATACAACATTATATTTTGATCAATCTGATAATGTATTGGTACTGTATGGGTTATAAGCTCAACCCCTTATCAGTACTTCAGTTTTTCCAGTTTGTCCCATATTCCCCAGTAAGCGCCAACTACGCCCTCAGCGCCAACTTTCCAGGATTCATCAAAGGATGAAAAATAAAAGCTTTCAATACCTGCCTTTTTACACCATAACTGGGTATTTATGAAGTACTTTAAGGCGTTTTCAGTAGAGGGTTCCGCTGCCCCTAAACTTTCTCCGGCGCTTGGCCAACCTGTTTCGGTAATAATTACTTTTTTACCTCTAGCCGCCTGTAAAGCCTGGCCATACATTTGCTGCATATGGGTCAATGCATAATCGTGATGACATTTCTCCCAGAACGGATAACAGTTAGATAGTATAACATCACACAAATCTGTAAGGTCCGGATGCACTGCAAATTCATAATAAGCATCCACATAACCTACCGGAATATGGGAAGGTATGGAACGCTTCACCTCTTCAATATGTTCTTTTAATTCTTCAAGGGGTATATCATTTCGATATAAAACTTCATTGCCAACAGCAGCAATATCCACCATACCCTCATTTGCCATTTTTATTAGTGCATCCAGTTCTTCTCTGTTCTTTTCTTTGTCGTCGCTAATCCATGCTCCTACCAATGTTTTAAGGCCGAGTTCTTTGGCTATTTTTGGAACAAATTCATTGCCTTCAATACAGGAAAACGAACGCACCCAGCTGACGTGTGGTTTTAAAATGTTCATACGTCGTCGAACCTGTATCTGGCTAATATGGTCCCCTGGTTTTTGCCCGTCTTCATACATGCTAAAGCAAATACCGTGAAATCCATCTTTCATAATGGATTTGAATAGCTCATTGAATTCCTTTTTCGACATCTCAGGAGCTATACCTGAGTGCTGTAGTGAAGCTAAAAATTGCTCCTGTTGCTCTGTTACCTGTTGTTCTTCTCTGTACGACATGATTTACTTGTATTTAAGTGTTTCGTTTTTATCCCATATTCCCCATCGCTGGCCAACATCCCCTTCATGACGTGTTTTCCAGGATTCATCAAAAGATGAGAAATAAAATAAGTCTATATGTTCCTGATTCGCCCAGTTATTGACATTGATGAAGTATTTCATCGCATTGAGCCGGGTAGGAATGGCTTTCCCGGTATTTTCTCCCTGGCCCGGCCAGCCTGTTTCAGCAATCATAACCGGTTTGCCTTTTGCTTTCGCTTTAACGAGTGAGTACATTTCCCGTAAATAAGAAGTTGCTAATTCGATTTCTGCACCTTCCCAGAACGGATAACAGTTGATTAAAATCACATCACAGGCCTCTATAAGCGACGAGCTTTCAGTAAATAGGGAATACGCATCGACATAACCCACCGGGATACCTGGAAGTGCTTTTTTGACGATTTCGATATAAGCTAAAAGTTCTTCTTCTGTAAGTTCTTCACGAAGAAGCACTTCGTTACCGACTACAGCAATATCTACATGCCCCGCCTTGCCAAGTTTAATCAATTCTTCAATTTCGGTTTGGTTCTGCTTTTTATCATCGCTAATCCAGGCACCAGCCATGGTTTTTAGACCAGCTCTTTTGGCGACCTGAGGGATATATTCGTTTCCTCCGGTACATGAAAAAGATCTTAACCAGTTGGTGTAAGGTTTAACGATATCAACCCGTCTTATGATTTGTTCTTCAGAGAGCACATCCTCTATATCCTGACCTTCTTCGTATGGACTAAAGCACAGACCATGCATGCCTTTATGGAGCGTATTCGAAAAAAGGCTGGTCATGTCATCCATGGATTTTGATGAGAAATCGATATCGTATTTAAAATCCGGAGCCATTTGTAAGGAAGTCAGTGAAAGCAGGTTCTGAGCATGATAAGAGGAGCTCGTTCGTTTTGGCAGTGCCTTTCTTTTCTTGAGTTCGGCCCCAATTTCTCTCACGCGTTTTTCATCTAAATCATAACGCCACATGACGATAAAAGCTACAGCTGCTGTTGAGACTGGCACAATGATATCTGCAATTCTTAGTCTGTTCATGGTTTCTAATGTCTGAGAAACCGCGCCTTCATCAAAACCTACTAAAGTCAATATCGCTCCACTCAATACCAAAGCTAGAGCCTGGCCAACTTTCACCATCCACCAGTAAATCGCCCCAAAGGTACCTTCTTTCCGAGGTAAACCATTCTCCAGTTCATCCAGATCACAGACATCTGCAGTCATACTCATCATTAAGGTAAATAATCCTCCTAAGCCAAAAGCCATAAAAGGAATAGGCAGAAACATTAACCAAGGAGCACCTTGACTCATATCCAGACTGAACCATGACATATTTATACTTTCTAAAAAAGGATTAAGGGTTTCGAAGACTGAAGCCACAAAGCTGTTTAAGCTCTGACCTATATTGGATTGATTGAACCTTGCATTTAAAGAATTGTCAAATCCCCACCATTTTAAAATATAGCCTAAAATTGAAATGACTGTGGAAATAAGAAAAGCATTTCGCTTTCCATACCTATTCGCAATTTTAGAAATAATAGGAATCACCAAAAAAGCAGTAAGTAAAGCTGTAATGGATGCAAACCAGGCAGGCCAGGTTTGAGCTTGTCCATAATCTCCATTATAAATATAAAATACAATGATGAAAAAGCTAAATGAGGCCACAATCTGAAATCCATTAAATACCAGGAATGTAGCACCACATAATTTCATGAAAGGCTTGCTTTGTGAGACTTCCTTAATTCCTTTAAATAAGTCTTTGAACGTGGATGACAAGGTTCTTAAGCTTATTTTCTTCCTATCTTTCATGTCACCTGCATCCATACCTTTACAGAAAAAAGCAGGTAAGATTCCTATAGCTGCACATGTTAATCCTACAAGTAAAGATAATTTACGAACACCTGTTGCCTGTAACTTTTCATCTGTCAACTTTTGTAACTCCTCTCCGGATAGTCCTAATTCTCCAATCATTCTTAACGTCTCCTCGCTTAATGGAAATACAGTAGGATCTGCAATAACGACCCAAAACCAGGGTACAAGCATCCAGGCAATTTGGCCAACAGTATTTGCAAATGCCATTAAACGGGTTCGTTCATTATAGTCTGGTGTCATTTCATACCCTAAGCCCACCAAAGGTGTAGCAAACATGGTGTTTCCTACTAAAAAGAATAAAGACATCATTAGGAAGTACCAAAAGTTGAACAATACAGAATTATCCTCACTTAACTGAAATAAAAGCGCAAACAATATTCCGCTTAAAATAGCACCAAAAAATATATAAGGTCTTCTTCTTCCCCATTTAGACTTTGTATTATCAGAAATAAAACCCATGATGGGATCTGTAAGAGCATCAAATATTCTTGGTATGCCACCTAACAAACCTGCTAAAAATGGATCCATTCCAAATGCTGTAACTAAAAAAAACATGAAAACAGCTAAAGCCCCTGGTAGTAAATTGAGAACAAAATGACCTGCTCCAAAAGCAGCTTTCTGGCCTATGGGTACTTTGTCTTGTGCTGGTGTTTTTATTTCAGACATGGAAAATAGATTTAATTTTTGAGTGTGATGGTTTGGATAGCCTGCGGACTAATGGATAGCCTTTTAACAGCTTCATCCAATTGAAGGTCAAATACTTTTTCCGCTTTAGACGGGTTGAATACAATGACTACATGACTTCCATCCGGATTGGTCGCAGCACTAACCTGTAAGTCCTTATCTGTAGATTCAAAAGCGATGCGTTTTGCCCCGGGTCTTATGTATTTACTGAAGTGCGCCATGGTATAATACAAAGGCGTAAAGTAAACTTCATCCTGATCGGGATCTACGATAACCGGTGCCACACACCAGTTTTCAAACCAGTTGGGACCGCCCTGACGGTTGAGTACCATATTCCAGTCTACCCAGCCATCTACCCAGTTGTTCATACAACCTATGATATCTCTGGCATAGCGATACACCGGGCGGTATTTGGGGTGCAGATGCTTCTGGTCTTCCGGCGCCCAGTCCCAGCCCCAGTCAGTAGCTTCTTTTTGCCAGTACCAGTCGTCATCCTGCCATTTAGGTACTTCCGCATCGACGCAAGCCTCGGTCTGGATCAGGTATTTATCAGGAGCTTTTTCATGTGCATACTGCAAGGCTTCAGGGAAAACTTTAAAGGTACTTTCATACCAGTGTATGGCTGTGCCATCGTAGTATTTAGCATTGGCCTCATTTTTATACATCACATCTACCCATTCCCTGATGCCCTCTCTGTTTTGATCGTAACCCAGGATTTTCAAGTCTCCTTTACCGTCTTTTTCAAGTTGAGGACCGAGGTAGTCTCTTACAAATTCGGTCATTTCTTCAGGTGTATAATGCATACTCTCCCAATTATTCCCGTTTCCGTGCGGTTCATTTTCAACCGTGAAGCCCCAGATATCGATGCCTTCAGCTTTGTAAGCATCGGCATATTTTGAAAAGAATAAGGCCCAGGTATCGTAATGTTCTCGTTTTAATTCTCCCCCTACCCAGGCGTTGTTGGTTTTCATCCAGGGCGGAGCCGTCCAGGGAGATGAAATGATATTAAACCCTTCTGTGGATGCTGCCATAGCGTCTTTGATCATCGGAATAATATCGCCTCTGTCTTCTTCAATACTGAAGTGCTTCAACAAGGTATCACCCTCCACTGGGGCATACGAATACTGATCAAGTGAAAAGTCACTTGAATTCATATGAGTCCGGGTTAAAGAATAGCGCGCACCACTATCTGCAAAATAAGCATCAATGATTTTTTGACGATTTTCTTTCCCTAACTGATTCAAAAGATAAGCGGAAGACTCCGTAAATGACCCCCCAAAGCCCGTAAAGGTTTGAAAAGTTTTTTTAGGGTTTAAACTGACTTTAGAGATAGTATCAGCAGCTGAGCTGAATGAATCGATTTGAGTGAGTTTATTTCCGCTCCTGGAGGTTTCAACCACTTCAACTTTTAAAGATTCTGCTTTCTGCACACAAGAACTAGCTAACATAAGTGATATTAAAGTGAGAGGTAGTAGTTTTAAACGTTTCATAACCAGTGATTTTCATGATTGATTTAATGGTTGACCGTAATTTCATTTTTTACCTGAGGCATTTGCACATCCAAAAGAAGATTGGTCAGTTTTCCGCCATACGTCTTGGTAATTTCATTTTTACCGCGTTTTAACCCTTCAAACCTGCCGTTATCTACCGCCTCCCATAGTGCATATTTAGCCTTCCCATCCACGCTAAATAAGCCGAAGAAATTTTCAGACCCTTTGGGGTTGTGCGCGTCTTTCCAGGGCTCATCAAAGGCTTCAAAATAGAAGCACTTGATTTTATGTTCTGTAGACCATTCGCGCATTTTGTGGTAGTACAAGGCTTGCTTGTATTCATCGGTGGCTCTGGAACCCGTTATCCCATAAAATCCGTCAGACGCACTTGCCCAGCCGGTTTCGCCAATGTGAATCGGCTTTTTAAGCCCTAGACTGTTCACATAACTGGCTACACTGTCGTACTGTGATACCGCATAACTCAAAGCGCGATTCATGACTTTATCGAGCTTTTCGATGTTGGTTAATTTGGTTTCTTTGGGCAGAATGCCCCAGAACACAGGATTATAATGGGTGTCATGCATCGGGTAAGTATGCACCGAAAGATAATCTACACTTTTGATAAGCTCCTCAAGTTCTGGCGTATGGTACTCGCTTTCTCCACCTCCCCAGGACGCAAAATTATCTGAGCTGGTGATCCATACATTTTTATCTAATCCTCCTTCTTTTTTGATGTTCTGCAGATGCTTAACCCATTTTAAAATAATATGGGGCTGAACAAAATAAGCCGAAGCCCATTTCACCATAGCCTCGTTACCTACAGCGATGATCTTGACAATGTCTGGATACCTATTGGCCAGCTCCACAGCCCGGTCAATTTCGGCAGCATTATGCACGCTCCCCTCGTTGTGGTTGAGCGGTAATTCTGTCCAGGCATTTTTACAATCTATCCAGGCCCCAAGCATAACGTACATTTCAAAATGGGCATCTTCTGCTTTCAACTCCTGTATTGCTTTTAAAATATTAGCCGCATGTGGCAAACGTACATTGTAGGTGCGTAAAACGCGGATATCCATAGCATGAAGGATTTTTAAATCCTCCTTGAGTTCCTTCAGCGCTGGTTGAGAATCGCGGGTTTTTTTACGGTAGCCACCGTACGAAATCGCAAGATAGTCTGGCTTATTTAATATTTCTTTAGCGGTCAAATTCCGTTTATTTTGCATTGATTTTTGCTCTTTTTTAGTTTGATTGCACGAAGCCAGAAAAATCAGGCATGCTATTAAAATGACTTGTATTAGTGGCTTCATGACCGTTTATTTTAAAATTGAATCGTCAAGCTGAACGTGGATCATTTTAATTTTTCCAGACCGGTCAAATACTTCCTGACTGATTTCTTTTGGTAACTGAAGCCCGTCGATTAGCTCTGAGCTGCCTTTGCTAGATTCAACCTCAATTTTATTATGCGTTGATTTTGTATAAATCACAGGCACCTGACAGAATGTGAATCCTAACGAATTCTTTTCCAGTTGAAGCTGATGTTTTACATTGGCCACATCGACGTATCTGAAGATATGCTTCTCATCCAGAAACTCTGTTTTTCTGAGTAAATGCGGCTTAAACTGAAGCCTTCCTTTTTTGATGCTCACTCCCAATTCACCAAATCGGCTTAAAATATCTTCTTTCACTTGTCCGGTCATCCCAGGCTGCTGTGCTCCTTTTCCCTGCGGCGTATGCGAATAGGGGTCGGTTGGGAATGCCCCGTAAAGCTTGGGAGACTTATGCACCCCAATCCCTTCGTTAATTTCGTAGTAATGTTCCAGCAGACGACCGGTAACTTCAGCTGAAGCCTGGGTGTTTATGGCTCGAATGCAGGTTTCTAAAACCGATAATTGCAGCTTTGATACCATATGCCAGTAAATAGAACCCAGACCTTCATAGCCGTAAAAGGTTCCTGAACGGCCGGTAAAGGATTTATGGTTAAAAACCTCTTCGTAGATCTTAAGAATCTTATCCAGCTCGTCTTTAGCTAAAGCTGCATAGTCTTCCTTCTCAAGATTTAGTAAAGCCTGCTTTAATTTCTTTCCGTTATTGAAATTGGCATTGAAATGATAATGTCCTTTAGCGTCTTTTTCAATGATTTTTCTGTTTCCGTCTTCAATCATGTTCTGAAGCAACACAGAGGAGTGTACCGAGGATTCGGGAATCGTATTTCGCTCCAAAAAGCCTTTCAGTTCTTTGTTCGGATACAATAGATAACTGTACTGGTCTGTTCGGAATAAGGCGCTTTGTTTTAAGGCATCCAGCAGACTCAAAGCCTGGTCAGAATTCAAATAGCCAGAACTTAACACGGCCACCTGGCCTTCCAGCATTTCCGAAAGATAATCGATGGAAACCCCTTCTGCCTCTACGGTCATTAAATTGTACGCGTGGTACAGGTTGTCGGTTCGCTTGTTAGCCTCAATCGCATGTTCCAGATATACCAGACTTGAACTTATAAAATCGCTAAGCTGGCCGGCTGAAACTTCGGTTTTGGTTCCTGAAAATCCAGAGGTGTAAATCTCTGCTCTGAACACACTCGCCGCCTCTCCCAGCTCATCCAGGATGTCTTTACGCTGGCGATCAGTAAATTTTCCCTGTGTTAAATCCTGGTAGGTCTTAAACGTAACCTGAATTTTGGTAAACATGGATACCAGTTCTTCTGAAATCTCGTAGCGTTCTGAAGCCTCAACCTCTTTAAGTACGGATTCAAAGAAAGCCAGAAAACGTCTGAGGTAAGATAAGGTTACCATGGAAACCCCGTTACCCACCAAAGCATTGTTGGCATCGTTCCATTCGGGACGCTGCGTATTCATCCAGATCCCGGCTTCCGGGATAAAATTGGAGAGCTTTGCCAAAGCAGTAGCCAGTATTTTTTCAATGAAACTGACATGAATAATGTTACCGTTTCCATCTCGTCGCAATGCGCCGTCTGCACCGATTTCATTTCGTTTCTTACGTATTTTACTATCGGCTTTATGATCGAATTCTATCGTGTCCTTAGGATCGTTTAAGATGTCCTGATGGGACTTGATTTTGTAAGGAACATTGGCGTATACAAATTCAGCTTTATTGAACAGTCCAGCTAAATTATTGGGCTTGTAATCTTCGTAAAATTCTAAAAACTTGAGCAGGTAGATAATCTGATGGTCTCCCCAATACCCGATATACGACCAGGGATCGTCCGGCTCTATGGTTTCCCAGTCAAAACCGTCTTTGGTAACGCGGTAAGGATTATACCCGTCAAACGTACTGGCGTTTAAAAATTTATAGATCATGCTTTCTATAAACTCAGGATAGGAGTGCGCAAGACTTTCCCAGTTCTGGAAAATATCCCGCCAGTTTCCTTCGTAATCCAGAATTTTATGACCCTCATCGTCCTTTGTATTGATCGAAAATTGATTCCAGGGTCTGCTCGGGTCACCGTGTCTCCGGCTAAATTTCAAGGGTAAATATTCCAGGGCTAAACGTTTAAAATCTTTATCCGCTTTCGCTTTGGCCAAAGCTTTCAGGTCGCTCAAAGAAAAAAGCTCTGGTAAAGACCTGATATCGGCTGCAAATTTTTCGGCCAAAGGCTTATTGGCTTTCTGCAGGTATGCTTTAAAATCCCAGCGCTCAATCTGGTAATTATTATCAAATATCCCACCACGCATGATGTTGAACATGGTATTGGAATAGTGTCGTATATCTCTTAGGTTGTCATTCGAACGTTGTAAACCATCTGCTGCACCATTCAGTTGAATTAATTTTTCAGTACCCATTTGGATATCTTTTTCAATGAGAGGCAAGAGGTTGTCTTTTTGTAAGTCTTGCTGAAGTTTAACCACCGACGCATGATTGTAATTCACATCGGCAATGATGTGCCAGGACTTGTCAGCTTCCGCCTCCAGCTGAAGGGTGTCGTGAATAAAATAAGCTCCTTTTTCAGCTTTGACATCGGTTTCTTCAGTGAGGGCTTTTCCCGATCTAAAGTTTTCGAGCTGTAAGGAAGAAAGTAAACGGGTGGGGTTTTCAACACC
Organism: Psychroflexus aurantiacus; assembly: GCF_010820555.1. Taxonomy (GTDB): domain Bacteria; phylum Bacteroidota; class Bacteroidia; order Flavobacteriales; family Flavobacteriaceae; genus Psychroflexus; species Psychroflexus aurantiacus. The sequence goes on from NZ_JAAIKD010000001.1 coordinate 192,821, forward strand.
CAGAGCCCAAACCACATTGGCTTTCAAAGCTTCGCTAGGTTCAGCTTTATCGACAGGAACAGCGCTAAGGGCGAAAATGCCCAGACCTGTTTCTTTATCGAGTTCACTGCGTTTGTAGGCATCTACTAAGTTACTGCTTTGGTTTTGCAGATCGCTCACTACCCCGGCAGGCAACACATTTTGAAGTCCGTCTAAAACTTCAACCTTTACCGGATTAGCATCCAGGTTAGACAACTGAGCTTCTTTTACAAACCCAAAGCGATCACTTGTGGACCAGCGGTAGGTGAATTTGAGTTTTAAGCTATGATTGATTTCTTCAAAGATCAATTTATCGCCATAAATATTCTTATAGATGTTCCTGGTGATTTCATACTGCTCAACAAAGCGATTTGAAAAAGGCTCCCAGTAGTTGATCTGATCTACAGAATGGATTTTAACTATGGTTTTACTGCCGGTATAGTGAGCAGATTCGGTAATTTTATCGTCTGTGTAATAAGGAAAAAGGGCATATTCAGCATTGCGTCGACCCGCGGTTAAACCTCCGTTACTAGAAATAAACATCCAGTGATTAGAATCACTCACAATACTCATGAAAAACGGCCTCAAAGCGTCATTATTGGTGATTTTCAGGAATTTTTCACCCTTTAACCTTACCTGTTCTAAGTCACTCGTTTTTAACGTCTGATTGTCAATAATCTGGTTTTTGTTCATCAATTTAAAATTTGTTTTTCGTTCAGTTTTATATCTACAAAAGCGGTAAGGTTTTAGCATACCGCTTTCGCAATCTTTATGTTGAGTTAAGGACTACTCGTAAACCTTTACATAATCCACTTCCAAGGTTTGTGGAAAGACCGTATCAGCATTTGGAGGCCCCACAAAAGAGCCGCCCACGGCCATATTGATTATAATATAGAAAGGCTTATTGAATACCCATTCACCACTTAAGCCTTCGCTATCTGGTGTGATTTGATTGTAAAGCACATCATCCACGTAGTAATTGATGTAATTTTCCCCCCACTCAATACCATAGGTATGAAAACCTGTATCCAGTCTTTCATCCCTGAATTCATAACTTTTGGTCACGGCATTCCCTCCGGAATAGCCAGGTCCATGAACACTCCCGTGAACGACGGTGGGTTCGCTACCATCATATTCCATAATGTCGATCTCGCCGGCCTGAGGCCAGCCTGCCTCATCTATATTTTCGCCCAGCATCCAGAAAGCCGGCCACAGCCCTGCCCCCCATGGCATCTTCATACGCGCTTCTATCCGGCCATACTGCTTTTCAAATTTGGCTTTGGTGACTATGCGTGCTGAAGTATATCCAGAACCTTCAAAAGACTCTCGACGAGCAGTTATAGTCAACACCCCATTTTTTACGTTTAGATTTTCTTCTCGATCTGTGTAGTTTTGAAGTTCGTTATTCCCCCATCCTGGAAGCCCCTCTTCAGAACCATCTCCAAGTTCGAAAGACCACAGGGAGGAATCTAATGTGGACCCCTCAAATTCCTCTACCATGACCAGGTCATTGAGCGTAGTAACGGTTTGTGTTTCGTCCGGGTCACAGCTTTGAAAACTGATTGTAAGCATACTAATAATTAGTATTGAACCTAGTATTCCTTTATTCTTCATCTTTTCTTTTTTTATCATTAACCTCGATTAAAATCAACATCAAATGTCCTTATTTACTCAGGATTGATGTTTCCACCATCTTCTCTATAGAAATAAATGTTATCAACATAAAATTCTGAAGGAGGTGTCCTGCCCGCAAAATCAGCTAAAATAATTTGACCCAAATTGGTCCTCGGGTTTAAGCCTGTAATATTGAAATCGATTGAAATCCATTCTCCTGAAACAAACCCAGAGGTAAAGCCCTGAGAAAGGGTTGTATCGTCACCGCCGGCAAAGGCATCGTCAGGACCAAAATCGACCAGGTCGATTCTAAGTCCTGTATTTGACGGTGGATTTACCGGAATAAAAATGTCAAAATGCAGGTGTGTCGCTAAACTGCCATTGATAGTAGGCACGCCCTGATTGAATTCTATACCCACGAAGTTAAAATTCAGATAATAAAGCACATCATCCCCCTGGATTGTAAAATCGGATGACGTCGTGGTTTGAAAAGGTGCGTAGAATCCATTGAAGAAATCCACGGGTCTGTTCTCGTATGCATCACTGAATAATGAAATAACGCTTTGCGGATCCCGTGTAGGTACAGGAGCTGAAATAAAGTTTCCTAAAGACTCCACTACTAAAGAACCAGCAGCTTCTTCACCTCCTAAACTTGCTGTAATTTCGGCAGTCCCGGAACCGACCACACTAACCTGGCCAAGCTCGCTGACGGTGGCCACACTTGCATCTGATGAGGAGAATTCAAAATAATTTGGAGTAATATTCGTCGTTACGTCTCCCTGTGTTGTGCTGAAGGTTTGTGTTAAACCTTCCACCTGTAGATTTCCCCCAATAAAAGTCTGAGCGAGGTTTTCCTCACCGTTTTCGATTCTTGGTCTGGGCTGAGCAACAGTTCCCAGGTTTTCAAATTTAATCTCATCTATCCAAATCGCATAGCCTAAGCCATTGGTGCTTTGTGTTCCTGCAGCAAACGTAAACATGCCCCTTTCCTGAACTAATTTGGAAGGGTCTGGTATAGGAATGATGTATTTTTTCCAGCCTGTTGACAGTTGTACATTGGTAGCCGTTCTGTATGTATCGTCTATAAAATCACTCCCGAAACCAGCTTCAATAACGGCAGTTGTCGACCCTTTGGCCCAGAAGGTTAAGGCATCGTAACCGGTTAAATTTCTTCCTTCACCTCTGTCTCTGAATATACCTCCTATAAAACCCCCGTCCGGATCGTTTGGAGCGGGAACATCAATTTTTATAGAGGTGGTTCCCTCATAGGCTTCTGTGTCATCGGTGCCGAAGCCGTTTACGTTTGCTCCAGCAGCTGGATCAAAGGATATGAAGAATTCATCTGTAAGGCCTATAGGGGCATCATTAAAGACTAGTCCGTTGGTAGGATACGTAGCCAAGACAGCGTCATCAGACACTTCTCTTTCGCAACTTGTCATGACTACCAGAGATAGCAGAGCAAGGCTTAATACTTGAAAATAGGTATGTTGTTTCATTTTGAATATTATTTGCCTATGTTAAATCTTATGTATGTCATGATCTCCCACTCCGAACCGTTGGGAAATCCAACCGCGCTTAGGATAGGTTCTGAGTTAAAAGAACCAATAGGGGTTGCATTGGGAGAGTATCGAGGTGAAAATTCATTTAAGGAGCGCCAAATTCCGCGTATGCCAATTTGGGTAGTAGGTAAAATGAACCACTCCGGTTTGGCCAGCGTCGTGGACATGTCCAGCATGGTTTGCAGGGGAAAGGTCAAGTTAAAATCCCTGTGGTAGTCATAAGGCCCCCAATCGTCGACTTTAACATCCGCTATGATCCAGTATTTTTTATACCGCACATCTAAATTCGCTCCAAATCTCCCGGTAACCAGTCTTTCAGAATCTCCCTGAGCCTGACCGTTACCATAATAAAAGGTCCCTACAAAACCGAGATCCGGACTTAATCTGGAAACTACTTTAGCATGCGCTTCCCAGAGATCTTCTGCTGGAACAGAATTGGAAAACGCAAAAAATTCACGTGTATCCAGAAACCCAATATGAGCATCCATGGTAGTCGGTAAGTGTCTGTAAACAAAACCTGCACTCAAAGCAAATTCTGCATCTTCGGCCCTATTGTTATCCCAGTTGTACATATAGGTACCAGGAGTCGGATCGAAAGTAAACAGAATCTCCCCTGCTGTAGTTTCTCTATTCCATCTTACGGCAAAGGGATCATCGATCACATTTCTTAAACGGCCTGGCGCATCTCCATTATTTGGCATAGGGTCTACTAAAGGCTGTTGCCATAAAAAGTTAGGTGCAATTTGCCATTTTCCAATATTATAGGTGAAGCCAGACAGGAAATTAGACTGGTTACCGCTTCCGTTATCTTTCAGTTTCCAGCCTGTAAAGGTCAGGGTTGGGTCTGCGCCTCCATTGGCTACAAGTCCCATAACAGACCCCTGAGCATACCAGTTAAATTTTCCGCCAGTATAGGTGATTTTTGCTTTACCACCCCAGTTGTCATCTGCATTTACTCGATCTACAACCACATTACCGGCATCATCTATATCCTGGTAGGTACTTCCGTTGAGAGGGCTGCCTGCCCAAATGCCACCCAGGGTTAACCCAAATTTACCGAAATCTCTTTCCAGAGCCAGTGTAGCTCGTTCCTGAGGCCACGGAGGAATCACACCACTACGCACCTGATTTTGATCTAAGATACGGCGCCCATTTTCGTCAAATTCAAGTTCCGTTTCTAAATCTCTATGATAAATCCCTGTAACATCCCATTTCTTTATTGTTTTGCTGTATTTATAAAGCATGGTTGGATTAGCACCCCACCATAGCTGAGGACCAATAGCTGCTTTTAGCCCTTCCAGGCTTCCTTTCGCATCAATCTCTATACCTGAAATAACACCTCCATAAATATCTAAATTGGGTCCGTAATTGGCTTCCGGATATAATCCAAAGACATCACCTTCGTAACCCCAGTGGTAGTGACCCGTCCTGTAGAATCCCCTTAAGTCGAATAAATCATGATTCCATTCAAATTCTGCCTGGTAAACCTGTAAATTGTTATTGTCCTGAATAATCACTTCACCATCGGGCGTGGTCACTCTTACAGGTCTGGCTCTGTTCTCATAAAAGATTTCATTGATAGGATTTTCAGCGACATCGCCTACAATGTTGAAGTCCACATTGAAACTTACATTGGCAGCAGGTTTACCACCAACTCCTATAAAATAAGACTGCATTTGATCAAATCCAAGCTGGTTTGGATAAGAGTTACTGTTTGGATCCGGGTTATCCGGTGTCGTAATTAAACTTCCTCCCGTGTAAAAGGTAGATAAATGTGCTGCTATTCGGCTAATTCCAACTTTTTCAGAATCTCCGCCACCTAAGGCCGCTTTATCTCCTCTTGCCCGCAAAACGGCGTCCATTAAATTGATAGCATTAAAGTGCATTTCTACTGAAGAAAGATCATTGTCCTCGTTATATGGATTGAGTTGATGCGCTTCTTTTAAAGCATAATAAGCTGCTCTTGGATATAAGTCGTATAAACCCCTGGCGTTTGTAGGTCCTTTGGCACAGATCCCAAACCACTCTTCATTCATGTTGTTTTTACCTTCTTCAAAATCATGATTATATCCACCATTAGCCCAAGAGGCATTACTGTCGTGCACTTCAAGGTTTTCTGTCTGTCCGTATTTCCACCACCCATCGCTAAACTGAAAGGTAAATCCACCTATTGAATTTTCGGCAAGACCAAGACCGGCAGCATTCTGATAAATTTCCCTCCAGTTCTCTACCATATAATAAGCCTGAGCCTTTTGGTCTTCCTGCATTTCTAAAGCATTGAAGGCATCGGCGCCAAACTCAGTAAATAATACAGGTTTACCATAGACTTCTTTTACTTTCTGAAACGCATCTCCAAACGATTCCCCTCTGTACATGTTGGTTCCATAGATATCTACGTCTGGACATTCTTCAGCAATAATCTCCAGAAACAGTAAGTCTCCGTTACAAATGGCAACTGGCAGTGAGTCGTCAATCTCTTTCATCGCTACCGCAGCCTGATTCATCAAATTATACATTGGCCTTCCCCGATTTTCTCCTATGGCCTGAATTTGATCTTCTTCGTCCGGAAAATCTTCAGTTTCTGCTCCGGCCCAAAACAATCCGTAGTTGTTTTCATTGCCTAAAAGGAAAAGCAAAAGTCCTGGAGTGCCTTTATATTCCTCTGCCAACTGGGTAACTTCCGAGAGGAGCAGATCTTGGGTAGCCGCGTCATCGTATTTGGTGACAGGGGTCCAGACCCCGTCAAGGGTTAAACCATAGCGGCCAAAGGAATGGTTGAGCATGGTATAAATACCATAGTTTTCATAAATATAGGTGATCCACTTAGGCTGAATACCCGTATAGACTCTAATGGCATTTACCCCCATATTCTGGAGTAAACCCATTTCAGCATCCAGCGCAGCTTTGATAATCTCGTCAGACTGATTCCATAAACTATAATTGAAGTTTTTCCCGATAGGGACGTAACTCCAGTTCATTCCATTTATGATTAAGTTTTTACCATCAACTTCCAACTTCATACCTTCTTCATTAGATATGATTTCTACTTCGTATCCCTGAGAAAAACCAAAAGAACAAACGAAAAAGAAAGTAAGGGCGAATAAAATATTTTTCATGTTAAAGAATTTATGAAACTCGTGTTCTCAAACTTAAAGGATTGAGTTGGTATTTTCGTATAAAATTACACTACAAAAAATATACAATGTAATAAACTGTTGTTTTTTTTAAGAAATGCATAATATTTGAGTAAAAACACTGAGTTTACTGAATGACAGTGTTTTAAATAATAGCCTTAATCGAAGTAAATTTCCTGCCTGTATAGTTAATGTTTGGTTTTAAAAGGCTCATGTTAAGGTAACAGACACCAGAATCCATTTTTAACCAAAGGATTTACACCAAAATCATACTCCATCGCAATCGATATAGGTTCATATTAATTTTGGAAGCCTTGATGCGTGAAGCGAATTTCCAATCGCCGAAACATGTTGAAACCTCTCTAAACTGACGGTTTTAATTTGAAAAAATATAGACACCGCTTAATTTCTGGAATAGCGGTGTTTATAGTGATTGATTCCTTAAATATTAACCTCCCTGGATCATGAAAAGTAAGCCCATACGGATTACTCGTATCTGTCTTTATGTTCAGCTAAAGTTCAAAAGTTTCTGTAAGCTCAGCCTGGGAGTCCTCCCCTACAAACACTCGAAAAATTCCTTCTTCAACTACAAATTCCCCTGTATTGGTGTAAAAGCCTAGGTCTTCATCTGTCAGTTGAAATGTGATTTCCCGGCTTTCTCCGGCTTGCAGTTCAACCTGCTCGAAACTTTTGAGTTCCTTTACCGGTCGCGTTACGCTGGCATATTCATCATGAATGTAGAGCTGCGCCGTAGCTTTACCACTTCGTTTACCTGTATTACGCACGGTAACCGAAACGGAAACAGTATTGTTATCAGCATAGGTGTTTTCAATTTGCAAATCTTTAAAACTGAAACTGGTATAGCTCAAACCATAACCAAACGGATACAATGGAGAGTTATTCTCATCGGAATAATGTGACCAGAACACCTCTCCAGGTGAGGGCAGGTAGGGCCTCCCGGTAGATTTATGATTGTAATAGATAGGAACCTGACCCACATGCCTTGGAAACGTCATCGGTAATTTAGCGCTCGGGTTATATAGTCCATAAAGAACCTCTGCTATAGCGTTTCCGCTTTCGGTACCAAGCTGCCAGGCTTCCACAATCGCCGGAATATGTTCATCTGCCCAGGTGATCGCAAGAGGTCTTCCGTTTTGCAATACCAAAACAATATTCGGATTGACCTTATACACCTCTTCTAAGAGTTGCTGTTGAACACCTGGTAAATCCAGTCTAGTTCTGCTTCTTGCCTCCCCGCTTTGCAATCCATGCTCCCCAAGGACCATGACCACCACATCTGCAGATTTTGCTACTGAAATGGCTTCTGCAAAATCACTTGTATCACTGGTATTGATTTGAAGTTCTTTGGTAAAGGAGGCCTTGCCTAAAATAACATCTGCTCCTTTGGCATAGGTGTAGGTATTTTGATCAAATTTCGCTAAGCCTTCCAAAACAGAGACGGCTGTTCCAGGCTCTGCAGCAAGCCTCCAGCTTCCTAAAGGAGAGGTTTTATCATTGGCAAGCGCACCGATGACCGCAATTTTTTGCCCTGATGAATTTAAGGGCAATACATCCTTTTCATTTTTGAGCAGGACAATAGACTTTTTCGCCATGTCCCTAAGTTCTGCTTTGAATTTTGGTTGATTTACAGTCTCCTGTTCACGCGTTTCTGAGCAATATTTATAAGGGTCTTCAAAAAGCCCAAGTTCATACTTGACCTTGAGAATTCGACGTACCGAATCATCGATCAATTTCATGTCTACCTCACCGGCTTCTACCAGGGTTTTGAGTTCTTCGATGTAATGGTAAGATTCCATATCCATATCAGAACCCGCAATTACGGCTTGTTTAGCAGCTGCACGGCCATCCTTTACAAAGCCGTGAGCTACCATTTCTCCGGCAGAATCCCAGTCGGTGACAACAAAGCCCCCAAAATCCCACTTCTCTTTGAGTATGTCTCTAAGGAGAAATTCATCGCCAGTAGCAGGAATACCATTAAGGACATTGAACGCAGTCATAAAGGATTTAACATCAGCATCAACTGCAGCTCTGAAGGGAGGAAAAACAACGTTATAAAGGGTTGACGTGCCAATATCTACGGTATTGTAATCTCTGCCTGCTTCAGCAAATCCATAGGCTGCAAAATGTTTGGCAGTAGCAGCAACCGTATTGGTTGCAGATAAATCATCACCCTGAAAACCCTTTATCCTTGCTTTGGCAATTTCACTGCCAAGAAACGGATCTTCGCCGGCACCCTCCATGACACGCCCCCATCTGGCATCCCTAGAAATATCTACCATGGGTGCAAAGGTCCAGTTGATTCCTGAAGCTGAAGCTTCTTCAGCAGCGATTTCAGCAGAGCGTTTTATCGCTTTTAGGTCCCAGCTCGCCGCTTCAGCCAAAGGTATAGGACTAACCGATTTATAGCCATGAATAACATCAAAACCAAATATCAGCGGAATACCTAGTCGGGATTCTTCAACCGCTAGCTTTTGAACAGCCCTCACATTTTCAACCCCATGCACATTCAGCATAGAACCCACCAAACCCTGTTTGATATGTTCCAATTTTTTGGCTGCTCTACCCTGATTGGGTTGCGGTCCTGTAAAATCCATAAATCCACTGTACTGATTCATTTGGCCAATTTTTTCTTCCAGTGTCATTTTAGCCAAAAGTTCATCCACGTTCTGGTCGATTTTTGATTCGTCAACATTTTTATTTAAAGAAGGGTCTTGCTGGCACCCTATTAAAAGGAGGCCAACAAAACCCAATACAATCCACTTCATATATTTAATTATGTAATTCTATACTGTTTGGTATTTGTTAAGGATAAACAATACGCTTTAGGCTTATTCTGAAGTAATTACAAACCACCACTCAAATTGACCATTCCCGTCTGTGGTACTCAGTACGATATCATTAGGACTGGAGGTCCAGTCAAATATCCTGTAATTGTGAGAACCCCCCGTATAATAGCCAATGAATCCAAGTCCGGTCAGACTGATCGTTTCTACACCCCCTGGTCCAATGATAACCCAGCTTTCCTGGAAGTCATCATAAGGCAAGTTTTCAATATCGGCGCCATTTGTTACACCACCTGAGACACCTAACTGATCAATCAAACCAGCACGGCCAAACACCGTACCCGATGGATCTGTTCCACCAGCATCGTTAGTAGCATCCGTTATAAAAGTAAAGGTTCCATCTTCACTAAAAATGTATCTGTCATCATACATACCTACACCCGTTTTTTCGTTGGGTCCGGCACTGTACCATTCTGTTGGTACAGATCCTTCAGGAGGACCTAAGCCGAAATGCCCTGCTTGTGAAGATTTGATTCTCCAGGTCTTGGTTCCATCACCAATAAGTTTTTGTAACAATTCTGGCGGAGGAGCATAGGTAGCAAGAACATCAACATCAATTGTTGTAGACGTTTTTACACCTCCGGTACCATAAGCAATAGCGGTGATGGTGTAGGTGTTTACTCCTAAATCTGAAAAGATAAAGGAAGCACTTCCCGATGGTTCAGTTTTTTGATTGCCATTGTGGATAAAACTGAACGAAATGGCATTGTTTGCGCTTGCATTAAAAGTAACCACACCAGAGCCGTCCCCGTTTGGGTTATCGGCATCTGCACCAGCCAGTTCCGCAGTAACCGTCAAATTTGAAGGAGCAACAATGTCTCCAAACTGATGATCATCGTCTTGGCAAGCAAATAGCATGAGGCCAAGTAAACCGATTATATAATTTTTTAGTTTCATAGGTATTAATTTACAAGTTTTATTTCATCATAGTAATATTCACTTCCATCTCCAGCAGTTCCAAAATCAAAGAATATGACGATTCTCACATAGTCTCCATCAGGTGCACCACTAAAGTCATAGACCAATTCTTCCCAGTCGTTTGCCACAGTATTTGTGATATCCACTTCATGTGTTACACTAGCGTCCTGATTTTCCAGCTTGAGTTTAATGGTTATCCCGGACTTTGGAGAATGCGTTAACACTCTTATTTTAGGGAATGTCGCTAAATCTAAAGGGGTATTAGGTTCGAAAAATGAACCAGCCCATACTTCAGATCCGGTATTCTTGGTCAGGTTTGCAACCTGGCTGGTCGTATTGATTCCAGTTGGGTTTGGATTTGAAACCACTTCAACTGGATCTATGTTTCCAAATACGGTAAAAGTAGGAGCTGTACCCTCAAAATCTTCAATGTCCAGACCGCTGTAATTTAAATCATCAAAATAATAATCGGCACCGGTTCCCGCAGTTCCAAAATCAAAGAAAACTGCCATTTTTCCAAAATTTAGGTCAGGATTTGCACCTGCAAAATCAAACTCGACTTCGACCCATTTATTGGCTTCTGGCACAATAGACGTAGTTTCAACAAACGTATTTGGATCGTTAGGGTCTTCAAATTTAAGGAGAATTGGAATATTGGCGGTTGGAGACCAGACTTTCATAGTGAGTGTAGTCGATACATTAAAATCTACTTTTTCAGTTAAATCGGTGACTACACCAGCCCACGGTTGAGAACCACTTGCTTTATTTTGTCTTACAACCTGAGAACTTGTGTTTAAACCACCTGCATCAGGGTTAGCAATAACTTCAGCAGAGCCGCCTCCAAAACCAATGAAGTTATAAATCGCAGCCTCCTGTTCAAACCTTAAAGGAAGTGAGATATTCACAGCACTGGCGGTTCGGATGTTATCAAAATAATAGGTCTCACCGGTTCCGGCTGTATTGAAGTTAAAAAATATAGCGAGAATTTCATAAGTTGTTGACAAATCCAATGCAGACATATCAAACGTGAGGGTTTCCCACTCGTTTGCAACTGTGGTTGGCTGCTGGGATTCCACAAAAATAGAGTTGTCTGAACCGTTTTCAATTTTGAAAAGCACAGGAACACCGGCTTGTGGAGAATAAACGTCCATTTTAATAAGCGTACCGTTGGTAAAATCTATCGGTGCACTAAGGGTGGTTGAGGTTCCAGCCCAGGTTTCAGAACCTGCCACTTTGGTATAACTTGCCACCGTTTCAGAATCATTAACAGCATTAGGAGCGGGATTTGAAATAATCGGCACACCCGCAGATTCGCCACCACCAAAATTATAAAAGGTATAATCTACTGTAGCAGATTCGAAATCCACAGGAAATACCAAAGGATCCGTTATCGTAATGGTTTCCGAATAAGAGGTTGTAGCCTCTCCTCCACTCAAAGCGGTAACGGTAATTTCAAAATCTCCAACACTGCCGTAAGTGTAGGATACCGTTTCATCTAAGTTGAAGCTTAGAGGAGTTTCATCCGCCATTTCACCAAAGGTCACTTCAAAGCCTGCCGCATTATCTGCAGATGCAGATACACTGACCGATAAGGGGTCGGCTGGAAACCTGGTGATAGTCACCTCTAAATTTTCAGGAGGCAGAAAAGAAACAACCAAAGGCTTGGTAGCCTGAGCCATGTCATTAGCAATATTTAAAGCAAAAAGCTCTACATCATAATTGCCCTCAGCATAGGTATGCTTAAAAGATTCTCCTGCAGCAATCGTATCTGAAAGTTCACTCCCATCGCCAAAATTCATAAAAAATTCATTGGCATTTTGGCCTGTAGGGGTAAACGTAACTTCGCCAGAGTTGTCCTGCTCGATGCTGATTGTCGCATCGATATTGCTGGGTGCTTCAAGGTCTATTTTTGTTAAACCTTCATCTTCAGTACAGCTGATCATACCTAATAATAGGAGCATTACTATACTGAGTCTTATGTTCTGTTTTAAATTCATAATTTTCATAATTAATAGCCTGTGTTTTGTGACCAATTGCCTTGAGAAAACTGAATTTCCTCTATTGGAATTGGGAATACATTATTTTTGGGAGCTGTAAATCCTTGGATAGCCTCTGCCGCACGACCTGTTCTAACCAGATCGAAAAAACGGTGGCCTTCACCAACAAGTTCTAAACGTCTTTGTTCAAATATTTCCTCGGTTAGCTGACTGCCAGAAACATCGATTTCTGACAAACCAGCTCTTACTCTTACCTGGTTTACGTAGTCCAAAGCAAGCGCGTCATCAATATTTCCTCTATTTAAAGCTTCTGCTGCCATCAGTAATACATCGGCATAGCGAATAGCTCTGTAGTTATTGGGCTGAGTTAAATTGGCATCACCCAAATTATCATTTTTCCTAGGTAAATATTTTTTGTTGTAGTAACCGGTATGACCAGTTCTAGGGTCCTGATTTCCTATGGTATAAGAGGCCCCGGTTTCATCTGCCCACGCTTCTATATCCAGGATGCTTAATTCTCTTCTGAGATCATTAGCTTCAAACGCATCGAAAGTTTCCTGTGTTGGCAAATTGAAGCCAAAACCAGATTCGTACACAGGTCCACTGTAACCTCTAACGCCGCTAAAGCCAACCATCACATTACCTTCACTACACTGCAGGCACCCAAAGCCTGCACCTTCTGCGCCTGTATATTGTACTTCAAAAACAGACTCAGCGCTATTCTCAGCATTATACTCGAAAAGATTCAAAAATTCTTCATCGCCCTGTGTGCCATAAAGGCGAAATTGACCAGAATTGATCACTGCATTTAAGACTGGAGCTGCGAGAATAAATTCATCCTGATACAGGTGAACTTTACCAAGCAAGGCTTGAGCAGATGCTTTTGAAGCCCTCCCCACTTGAGGTGACTCCAAAGACATGTCTGCTATGGCTAAATTCAAATCATTCTCAATATAGGTGTATACATCCTCTACTGAAGATCTTGGGATAGACGTTTCTTCACCTAGTTCAAACCTTCCTTCAGGTTTGATAGGGATAGCTCCAAACCATTTGACCAGTTCAAAGTTAAAATAAGCTCTCAAAAACCTGGCTTCTGCAATGATCTGGCTTTTGCCTTCGAAGTCAATTTTATCTTTGTTTTCAATGATATAGGAAGCTCTGTAAACTCCTGCAAAATTAAAATCCCACACATCATCGATGTTATCATTTACAGGAGTATGCTCCATCTTGTCTACCTGCTGCCAGCCTACCACATCTGTAGCACTTTCTCCTCCGGCATGTGTATTATCGGAAGCAATCTCGCCTAAGATAACATTGACATAGGTGGCCTGCAGGGGATCATAAGCACCGATTAAAGCAGCTTCAAAATCTTCTGCGGTCTCAAAAAAGGTGTCAGAAGTCAGTTGATATGGTGGTTTTTCTTCCACAAAATCATCAGCACAGGAAAGCAAACTAAATGCTACACAGGCCATAAATAAATTTCTATATAACGTACTCATCATAATATTTATATTAAAGTTTTACATTTAAACCAAGTGAGAATGTTCTAGGCAAAGGATAAAACCCTAAATCTATCCCTCCGCCAATTGGAGCTCCGGTTGAAGCTGTTGGGTCATAGCCTGAATATTCAGTGAACGTGAACGCATTGTCAACTTTCGCATAAAGTTTTAATGAGCTGATACCTACAGATTGAAGTGCCTTTTCGGGTACAAAGTAACCTAACGAAATGGTCTGTATCCTTAAGAAAGAGCCATCCTCAACAAAATAATCTGAGAATAATTTATTGGCAGTAGCCGCAGTCGTTACTCTTGGTTCAATAGTTGAAGTGCCGGGTCCTGTCCAGCGATCTAAACGGCGACTCAACATATTTACATTAGGCTGATCCCGCTCAAAATTTCTCACAATATCACTTCCCAGATTTGCAAATGAGTAAGCACTAAACTCAAAGTTTTTATAAGTGAAAGATAAATTCAATCCCATGGTGACATCTGGAATTGGGTCTCCGATGTTGGTTCTATCATCCTGGTTAACGATACCATCTCCGTTGACGTCTACAAATCGAATATCTCCCGGACTCGCATCCACACCAGCAAGCTCTCTTTGTGATGGGTGAGCCTCTACTTCAGTTTGGTTTTGGAATATACCATCGGTTTTAAGTCCGTAGAAGTAACCAATAGGCTGTCCTACTTCCATTCTTGCCGGAGGTAATTGTCCAACACTAAACTGTCCGCCTTCCAAAAATGGAGCTCCGTTAATTTTGGTGACTTCATTGTTGATCGTACTCACGTTGTAATTTATGTTGAAAGAAAAGTTGTCACTAACTTCCTTGCTATAACCGATAGCCGCTTCAAATCCGTAATTCTTAACTGTTCCTGCATTTCTTGTAGGTGCAGAACTTCCTGGAGCAGCGGTACCAAAAATACCAGACGTCGGAATAAAAGGAATAAGAAGGTCTTCTCTGGTGTTATCGTAATAATCTAAAGTGACGTCTAGACTATTATCAAATAATTTTAAATCTAAACCTATATCCAGCTTCTTCGCGGTTTCCCATTTAACATTAGGATTGGCAACCGGTCCAAGAGCCTGACCGTTGGTCAAGTTTTGTTCATCTCCAAGCACATAAGTGGCTTCTCCACTTAGCACGGACAAGAATAGAAAATTAGGTATTCTGTCGTTCCCAAGTTCACCGTAACTTGCTCTTAATTTAGCAAAATTCAATACATCGTTTGTTCCGATAAAATCTTCTTCAGTGATTATCCAGCCTCCTGTTACAGAAGGGAACCAGGCTGTAGAGTTGTTGGGACCAAAGTTTGATGAGGTATCTCTTCTAAGAATACCCGTTAACAAATAACGGTCCTTAAATGAAAACTGTACCCTGCTAAAATAAGACAGTCTTCGAAATTCACTTACAAAAGAGCCGTTGGTCTGGTTATCTCCCACTCCAGTAGCAGTTCCTATATCGGCAAATTCATAGCTGTTTCTAGGCACTCCGGTTCTGGCTCCAAAAAGGCCTTCACCATGTGTTCTAAAAGCAGTCATACCTAGTGTAAAGGTTACATCTAACTCCTTATCAAAAAATGACTTTTCAATGGTATTGAATAAATCGAAGGTATAATCGTAAAATTCTTGCTGGTTTTGATTGACCTGATTGAAAGGTCTGTTAAAGACTTTACTTGTACCAAAATCAAATTCCGGGAAGAATTCTCTGTTATTTAAATTGGAGGAGTTAAACCCATAGCGGGCTGTAAGTTTGAAATCCTTGATGTATTCCAATTCAGCCTGAAAAGATCCACTCAGCCTGTTGCTTTCGAAATCGTTAAAGGTATTGGCGATTTGAGCCAGTGGGTTAGCAACTTCATTGCCCAGATCGATAGTTCCATCCAGGTTGAAGCGATCAGGTCTTATGGTAGGTGCAATATTGATAGCATTGAACAATACGGAACCAAGCCCGAAAGAATTGATGCCCTGAGAACGGTTGTTGGTATAAATCACATTTGCACTCAGGTTTAGAAAGTCACGAACATCAGTATTGATAGACAACTTCGCCGTTGTTCGCTTAAAGTTTGATTTCTCCGGTGCAACTATACCTTTTTGATCCAGATGCGAAGCACTAAACGAATAATCCGTATTCTCAGAACCACCTCGAACAGAGACATTATTACTAACGATCGCTGCGGTATCAAAAACCTCATCCTGCCAGTCTGTATTGGTTCTTAGTTGACTTACGTCAGGAAAAGGCAAGTTTTGCCCGGCATTGGCATATTTTTCATTGGTAAGCAAAGCGTACTCTAAGTTGTTGAGAAGCGGCAACTCTCTGGTGGTTTGCTGTAAACCGAAATAGGTATTATAGGTCACTTCTGCGGCCTGATTCCGTTTACCGGTTTTGGTTTCGATTAAAACCACACCGTTAGCACCGACTGATCCATAAATAGCAGCCTGTGCATCTTTAAGAACAGTGATGGACTCAATGTCCTGCGGGTTAATCGAATTAAGACCTCCATCGTATTGAAATCCATCCAATATAATAAGCGGAGAACTGTCCCCATTAGTAGAGATCCCACGTATACGAATATTCGATTCAGCACCCGGAGATCCAGATTGAGGGGTTACGCTCACCCCGGCAGTTGTACCCTGCAGCGCATTGGCCGCATTGAGGGGCTCCAAATCCTGAATCGACTCGGCATCTACGGTAGATACGGACCCTGTTAATTTTCTCCTGCTACTTGCACCATAACCAATGACTACGACGTCATCTAAGGCCTGAGTATCCGACTGCAGCTGGATTGTGAAGTCTGTAGTTTCTGCTACATTTACTTTCTTGGTTTCATATCCTAAATACGAAAAAACCAAAGTGGCATCTGTGGGAACTGACCTGAGAATAAATTCCCCGTCAAAGTTAGTAGTTGTTCCTTTAGTAGTACCTTCTATTATCACATTCACACCAAGTAAGGGCATACCAGAATCTATATCTGATACACTTCCCTCGATGTTGATTTCTTGTGAATATGTCCACGTGGATAATAGACATAACGTCGCTATTAAAAAGTTTTTAACCATATCTATAAATTGTTTAATGTAAATCTAATGTTAAAGTTGTTTTTTTATGCTTTTTTTGGCTTACAAAAAAACTACACGTCTTGAAAAGTTTAAGTTTTGTTAAATAAATTATCGTTAAGTCTTATTTTTAGAGGGTTAAGCTAATTGTTAAAACATCCAACTACATCGATGTAGAAAGTCGAAAAAAGTGATTTTGTATAGCTAATGTATAGTTATAAATGTCAATTGTATTGGTTTTATATTCCTAAAATATAATCTGTCAAGCCAATTTCTCTGGGTAAGTCCATTTTTTTACGCAAACGATATCGTTTCACTTCTACGCTCTTGGTGGATATATTGAAAAGAGGCGCAATCTCTTTGGAGGATAAATTGAGACGCAGGTAAGCACAAAGCCTGAGATCATTTGGCGTCAAGGAGGGATGCTTGGATTTCATTGATTTCAAGAAATCTTTATCCGAATTGTTGAAGGCTTCTTCAAACATTTTCCAGTCATCAGTGTTATTGATATTCTTATCGATAATCTTAATAACTTTTTTGGCATTTAACGGAATGGGTTTTGCTTTTTGAAGCTCATCTTTGATAGATCCCAGAAATTCGTTTTTCTTGATTAAACTCATGGTAGATGCAGCTAATTCACGGCTTTTATTATCGATATCCTGCTTGAGCTGTTCATTTTTAACCTGCATGATTTCCTGCTGGCTTTCCAGTTGCTTTAATTCCAGTTCTCTGTTGGCCTGATGCTGTAACTCTAGCTTTTGTCTTTTATAATACCGCTTATACACATTATGTATAAGAGAAAATAAAACAATGAGGAGAATCAAGTACAGAACTAACATCGTATTCGATATTGCAAAGGGACGATTGATTTTAAAAATAAAGACTTTAGGTTCTGAAAAATAGCGATCACCCACACGAGCTCGAACCTGAAACTCATAATCTCCAAAAGGAAGGTTATTGAAAGCTATTTCATGCCGTTCATCCCAGGAAGACCATTCGTCTATAAAGCCTATAAGCCGGTATTGGTACTCGGAAGTAAAATACTTTTCAAAATAGGGCACACTGAAGTTGAAATGAAGGTTATTCATTTGGTTTTTAAGTTCAGCAGCTTTACCAGGCTCAAGAAATGAGGCTTTTTGACCAGTCTGCCAGTATTTGACCGAGGTGATGTTTAAGGATTCGTTAATGGTCGTATCCAGAAACTTTTTATAATCGATTATGATATAGCCCTGGGTCAGTCCTAAAAGATAGCGTTCATCACCAAGATGATATACATTTTCGTATCCTACCATGGCCCCTCGGGTATCGGAAGAGATAGGGATAGAGCCTAAACTGAAGGTAGTGTTTATCTTACCCTGAACTGTAAAGTTTATTCTGTTTTTATTAAAACTCCAAAGCCCAATCTCACCAGAAGTGGTTGCTAATTTTCCTGAAGAATACATATTTTCTGTATACAATCGGCTTAATAAACTGTCTTTTAAAAACTCATCAGCAACAGTATCAAACCTCCAGACTCCCTTTTGCTGAGCATAGTAAATCTCGTCTTTATATTTAACCAGACTGGAATATAAGCCATTGCTTATGCCTTCAAACTGAGAAACCTTATCAACTGAGGTATAGCTGTCATTTATGCTGAGCTTATATACCCCCTTGTATTCGTGGTCGATTAGAATTTCAGTTGGAGAGGTAAATTCAACAAATTTTGAGGACACATAAAAATTATCTAGTCGGTTTCGAAAAGTCCAGCCGTCCTGAGTTTTTTCCAGAACACTTAGGCCATTATAATTCCCTTGTAAGAGGAGGTTAGGATGATCTGGAACAGGCTTGAAACACCAGGTCCCGAGCAGATCTGAAATCTGTCCAAACTCTCCTTCAGAAAATATAAAGGTCCCGTTGTTATGTCCGCATAGCAAATACCCATCAACTTCCCGAAGCGTCCAGACCTGGCCTTTCGAACCTTTCACAAATTTAAAATCTGACGTTGTATCATTCACAGGCTTGTAAAAAAGTCCCTGATTGGTTCCTATAAAAAGATTTTCGTTAAAGACCAATGCCGTATAGATCGTTCCAAGAACTCCATTATCATCGTTAAACACAGAAATGGGAGAATTGACGTTCACACAGTTAATTCCATTATCGAGGCCTAACCAAATATTGGCATCCTTATCTTCGTAAACAGAGAGGACCGTATTATTGTACAAGGTCTCCTGTTCGGTGATTTGATTCTGGATAATGCCTTCAGAATTCAGAAAAACAACGCCTTCTGAAATCGTTCCGAGAACAATGCCTTCATTTTTGGTCTGTAGACTGGTATAAACGGTAAAATCATCAATAGCATTAGATGAAGAAGGCCATTGCTGAGGCTCTGCTTCCAGGGTGTAAATCCCCTCTGTATCGGTTTGAACTAAAACCTGAGAGGGGTAAGCATAAAGATTTATAATCGCGTGCTCTTTAAACAGAACGTGATCTGAAACCAAAACCGGTTCACCATCTTCAATTTTGAAAAGACCTTTATTCACAATCTGAAAGAAAAGATCACCGTCTAACTTATATATTTTTGTAATGGCACCCTCTATAGAAATTTTCTTAAGTGACTTGTCCTCAATATGATAGGTGTATAGGTTATCTAAAGATTGGAAAATAATCCAGTTTTCGAGACGTTCTATCGTCCAGAATTGCTCATCTGTCCCGATAGAATCAATTATGGCTTTGGAAAGCGACTGGTAGACTAAGTTTCCAGTAGGCTGTTTTTCCCAAAATCCAAATTCACGGTAACTCCCCGTATAAATCTTATGGTCATGATAAAAGACCGAGCGAAGGATGCTTTGATTAGGGGAAGGATACAGCCTCCAGTCTTCACCGTCATATTCAAGCAAACCAATGTTATTGGCCATATACATATAATCGTTGAAGCCCTGGGTAATAGACCAGTTTTGATTATCGGCCTGATAATCTTTTGGAGAAAACGTAAGAACAGGAGGAAGTTCCTGAGCATTAAACCCCAGGGAGAAGGAAAATGCAAATAAAGCTATAAGGTTCCGATAAATCTTCACGTTAATTTTAATCCCATATATCTTCAAGTTCTTCAAGAGATTTATTTTTGGTTTCAGGAATATACCTATACGTAAAAATAATAATAATAATGATGAAAATGATGAAAATTAAATAAGGGAGTGAGCCGTTCCAAAAATCATTCATGTTGGTTTCACTTTCAGAAATCACAGGAAAAAACTGAGAGACGAGATAATTGGAAGCCCACTGAGCAGCCACGGCAATGGACATGGCTGCGCTACGGATTCGATTAGGGAACATTTCCGACAATAAGACCCAAACGACAGGTCCCATAGACATAGCAAAGGAAGCGATAAAAAGCAAAACCCCTATCAATGAAATCATTCCAACATTCTGCTGCTGAAGGGATATGCCCAGCAGGGCAAAACCGAGAATCATACCGACACTTCCAATGTAGATAAGCGGCTTTCTTCCAAATTTATCCACGGTAAACATGGCTATAAAGGTGAATATAAGATTGATGAAAGCAAGCAGAATCTGCTGTAACAACACGTCGTCTTTACTAAATCCAAGGGCTTTTTCAAAAATATCCGCACCGTAATAAAGTACGGCATTTATACCTGTAAACTGCTGTAGCATTGAAAACACAGTTCCAATCAAGATGATCCCTAAAATCGATTTTGAGAAAAAATTAATCTTGGGCTTTTCGATATTTTGATTGATGGAATCCTGGATTTGAGCAGCTTCCTTTTTGGCCAAGTCGGCACCGTGAATCTTGACCAGAGTGCCATAGCCTTCTTCGGGTCTTCTCATCAGATAAAGCCACCGTGGACTTTTAGGCACAAAAAACAACAAGACCAGAAATAGTCCGCTGGGAATGAGTTCAGACCAAAACATTCTTCTCCAGCCAAAATCGATATTCTCTGCGATAGTGAGGTTATTTCCAATGAAATAAGTCACTAAAAACACTACAAAAAAACCAATGACTATAGCAAGCTGGTAAAAGGTCACTAAACTACCTCGCTTATTGGAAGGGGCAATTTCTGCAATATACATGGGAGCACTCATGGAAGCAATACCAATACCAAGACCTCCAAGAATTCTAAAAAACACAAGAAGGGTTACAGACTCGGGAAGAAATGCAGGCAATCCAGACCCCCAGGCAGAAATCGTAAACAGTAGGGCTGAAATGATTAAAGAATATTTTCGACCGATTTTCATGCTCAAATAGCCGGCACTTAGCGCCCCAACAAGGCAGCCTATCAGTGCAGAGCCTACCACCCAGCCTTTCATGGCAGGATCCAGATTAAAGTACTGACTTAGAAAATATTGCGCTCCGTTGATAACTCCTGTATCATAACCAAACAAAAATCCGCCAAGCGCAGATATTGAGGTAATTAAAAGCAAAAAAGATCTAGACTTCATGAATCAAGTTTTGTCTAGCAAAGTAGAAAACATTTTTCAGATATACAGCACTATATCGATAGATATATTTTAGGTTTGGGTTTTGTATAGTTAAGAATACGCTATACTACTTGTAAGGGTAAACCCCTCCTTAGGTTGAATTGTGTGCTTATGAAGAATTAATAGTCTGAAAAAGCGTATCAAATTTATACAGATAATCCAAGACGAAGGTGAACATGGATTGAAATTTCTTCGTGAACTTTGATCAATCCCATCATTTTTGTAGGGGTTTCCAGGTTAAAATCATTGATGTTCAGCTGTAAAACGCTTGTATAGATTTTCTCGTCGTGATCACCCAGGGCAACCTGAACAGGAAGATGTTTGGTTTTCCCCGCAATGGTTATCTGGATTATCGCCTGCAGACAGGATTCCAAAGCTTTGATTTCCTTAACTTCTATATGAATAGTAGGAAACTCACTGGTTTGTATAAGCTCTTCAAAATCTTTATTTATTCTTCTGCCTCCACAGTCAAATGAGGCTGACTCTAAGAACAGATCGGCATCGTTGAGCAACCAGCCGTTTTTGTAATCTTCATAAAAAAGCGTAAAGCGTTGTGGCTTAATAGGCTTTATATAATTACAGGTGAACGTATTCACATTTGAAGTTCCCTTAATGTAAAGATGACTCCCTTCCTTGATCCTGACCTCGATTTTGTCGTTTACATCGTCATGATTAGGAAATGCCGAGAGTAAGCTAACAAGTAAAACATAAACTATTCTCATCTTCTTTAATTTAAAAAAAACCTTGCCCTTTAAGAAAAGAGCAAGGTTAACAAATTTGGCTAATCTAGAAACTAATGACCGCTTCAAGCATAAGTCCATCAAACTGTCCGCCGGCAAAAATATCTCCCACAGGGTAATCAGAATAAGACTGATTTACATACTCTAACTTGGCCAGAACATTCTTGGTCATAAACCAGCCTGCACCAAGCTGTAACCTGTCAACACTGATGTCTTGTCCAGAAGAATGTTCCCCGTCAACATAGCTATATCTACCTCCAATATAAACATCTTCATTAGCTCCAAATCTGTAAATCAAGTCTGCCGCATAGTGGTTATACGTTCTGCTTGGAGGATTAGGACCAAATCCTTTTCCTGTAGAATTTTCATAGACACCAAAGAACTCCAGGCCTTTGTGTTTAATGAAAGGGTTAATCATGATAGAGGTAACTTCAGTTCCAAATCCGGGATTTACGCGTCCAGATCTAAAGTCTCCTGAAGCAGAAGCTCCTTCTTCCTCCAACACGAAATAGTATCTTGAACCTGCTCTGTCTCCATCGTAAAGGAAATTTTTTGAAGATTCACTCGTGGTGTATAAAGATCCCATCAGTCTGAAGCGTGTATCCTGGGTTAGTTGTTTGTCGTAACCAAGTTTTGCTAAAAAGACAGGCTTAGTCTCTAAATTTGAATTTGGATTTAAAGAAACCGATTGATTTAGTTTCCCATTGGTCACCCCAAGCATAGCTAACCAGCCGTTTTTTCTAAAATAACCTTCAAAACCAACTTCAGTGGTAAACGAATCCATAAGGTAGTTACCTATAAAAGGATTGTACATGGCCATGGCATTATCTGTCCTTCTAAAGTGTGCGTCACCATAGTTGATTTCCATGTGTCCAAACTTGAAGGTTAGATACTGCATTGCATCAGCCATAAAGCCTTCTCCAACGAATTCAAGCTTATCGATCAGCAAATACCCCCCTTTAACCCAGGCTTCAGGGTGGTGACGTGCAGACAAGTAGGTTCTTAAATGCATACGCACACCATCATAAAGTGCAACATCTAAATCGAGGTTGGCTGTTGCCAGGTTGAAATTATCTCCCAGCGTTGCCAAAGGCACAGCTCCACTGTTCTCATGGTCTAAAGCCTGGAACTGGATAGTGGAAGCACCACCTACTCTCACTTTTAAGCCGTCAAACGTAGTTACTGTATCTTTTGGGGCTTCAAATACGTTGATACCTCGCTGATCTCTTGGCCTAAAGTTATCCAGGTCTCTTTTCTGAGCAAAAGAGTTGAAAGAAAATGCCAGTGTCAGGCACATCATTAAAGTTAATTTTAGAGTTTTCATAGTTAATAGTGTTTAGGTAATTAATTGTTTTTAAGATTTATAGTGGGTCAGGTCAAAATTTACATGTACAGTCTCCCCTGTGGTAATGGTTCCAAACAGGGCTGTAGGAGGTTCAATCTTATAATCTGTCATATTGAGTTCCTGCTCTGCTTTTAGGGTATAACCGGTTTTGGTTTTATGGAGTTCTACCGGGATACTCACCATCTTGGCAGTTCCGGACATACTCAGTTTTCCTTTTACCTCGGCCTGATAAACGCCGGGAGATTTTTCTATGAGTGTAGCCGGTGCCGAAGAGGTAAAGACAACCAGCTTATAAGTATCGGCCTGCATAGCTTCATAGGTGTTTTTATCCATTTTGCCCTTTCCACTATCAAAGCTCTTAACCGGAATCGATAATTGGATCGCATTTATGGCTTTTAAGTCATCCTCCTCGATAACTAACTCCATTTCACTGGCAAAATCTTTGGCTAGGATTTCCCAGTCGTGAATATTGGAGGTCCCTTCTATTAGAATGGAATTTTCGTCGGCCGGAACCGCTTTAAACTGAGTTTGTGATTGTCCTACAGAAAAAATAAGGAGTAACGCGAAAGCTGAAATTAAGGTTGTGAGTTTCATAGGTCAAACTATTTTAAAGGATTTGTCGATTATTAATTATTTGTTAATGCAAATTTAAAAGAGAAGCTTTCCTTAGAAAATGAGCAATGTCATATATTGGAGGTTTTACAGAATAAACCTAACTCAAAGGGACTTTAGAGCAGGTTTCAGCTCAAGCTTAAGGTTAAAAGGAAGTCAAATTAGCCTTGAGCCGCAAATCAAATCTTATTTTTATAAAAAATAAACTTATGAGTGAAGTAAAAGCCTACGGTGCCAAAGCAAGTGACGCCGATTTAGAACAACTAAACATCAAAAGAAGAACTCCCTTAGCTACGGATGTTCATATAGAAATAGATTACTGCGGCGTGTGTCACAGCGATATCCACCAGGTGAGAAACGACTGGAAAAATTCCAAGTATCCCGTCATCCCAGGTCACGAAATCATTGGACATGTTGTTGCTGTGGGAAGTGAGGTTACCAAATTCAAAACAGGACAACAGGTTGGCGTAGGCTGCATGGTAGATTCCTGTCAGAATTGTGAAGCCTGCGATGAAGGCCTTGAACAGTTTTGTGAAAATGGAATGACCGCTACCTATAATGGTAAAGACAAACATCTTGGCGGGCATACCTTTGGCGGGTATTCTGAAGAGATTGTCGTTGATGAAAAGTTTGTATTGAATGTACCCGACAATCTGGATATAAAAGCCGTACCACCATTGCTTTGCGCAGGCATCACCACCTGGTCACCTCTAAGGCAGTGGAATGTCCAAAAAGGAGATAAAGTTGGCGTGGTAGGTCTTGGTGGACTGGGACATATGGGAATCAAATTTGCACGTGCCCTGGGAGCACAGGTGGTTATGATCACCACTTCTCCTGAAAAAAGCGAGGATGCTGAAAAACTGGGAGCAGATGAAGTTCTGATTTCCAAGGATGATAAACAGATGAAAGAGCACGCGAACTCCTTTGATTTTATATTGAATACCGTTCCTGTAGGTCACGATGTCAATCCATACCTGAATTTACTCAAACGCGATAAAACCATGGTCCTTGTTGGTGCCATAGAGCCGCTAAAAGGCGTGAATGGAGGCGCACTGATTGTCAAAAGAAAACGACTGGCAGGCTCACTTATCGGAGGGATTGAAGAAACCCAGGAAATGCTGGACTTCTGTGGAGAGCATAACATCGTTTCAGATGTTGAAATGATCGATATACAAACTATCAATACGGCTTACGAAAGAGTGGTGAACTCCGATGTCAAGTACAGATTTGTCATCGATATGCAGTCGCTCAAGAAATAAATAAGTCTGATTCTGCTTATACAGCATGCCTTAGGTCCTATCCATAACCTTCGAGGTCATCACCCTCGGGCTGTCTAAGAAGCAGTTCGATTGATCTGATAAAAATAAAAACGCCCTTCTAAATATGATGTCAGAAGGGCGCTTTTTATAGCGTATTTAAAATGCTCAGCTTTACTCATGGTATTCCCATTCTTTCAGGGTTTCCATAGACACATAGTCCAACATTTTCTCGTGGCAGGACTCTAGCTTCAGGTACAAAGGATGCCCGGCTTCCTTGCTTTTGAGCCAGACGCCCATGCACACGCACCACCAGTCACCGGGTTTTAAGCCGGGAAAACTCCACTGGGGTTTTGGGGTCACCAGGTCATTCCCCCTGGCTTTATTCCATTCCAAAAAACCTTCAGTGACCTTTGCTGCAACGATATGTAAGCCATTATCCTGTTCAGCATACTTGCAAAACCCATCTCTAAACACGCCCGTCATAGGATCGTAAGAACAGGCTTTTAGCTCTGTACCCAGTACATTTTTCATGGTATTTTTTTCTTTTGAATTTGCTGTAAGTTAAGCAATAATGGATAAAGTTAGTTAGCGTTCTCGAGCGATTGCATCGCGAGAGAATTACTAAAAACTTATGTTGTCTGGATTCTAACCGTTCCAAAATTTTAGAGCTGTTGGGCACTTGCCCTAGGTCCTAGTAGCCCAATTTCACTCTCACTCTATTCAAAACCTCATCGGCAACCCCTTTGGCTTTATCAGCGCCTATGCCCAGCAACCTGTCAATTTCAGGCTTATTGTTCATGAAATAGTCAAACTGCTCCCGCTCTTTTTGGTAAGTCGCTTT
This sequence comes from Psychroflexus aurantiacus, assembly GCF_010820555.1. GTDB lineage: Bacteria > Bacteroidota > Bacteroidia > Flavobacteriales > Flavobacteriaceae > Psychroflexus > Psychroflexus aurantiacus. The sequence goes on from NZ_JAAIKD010000001.1 coordinate 218,752, forward strand.
TATCAATTCAAACAAAGCCTGCTTGGCATGGCCATATCCAAATCCCCCGGCGAGGTATTTGGATTTCAGATCGGCGACCTCGCTTTCAGAACCTATCAGTTTATAGATCTGAAACACATTACAGGTTTCCGGATCTTTAGGTGCTTCTAGCGGCGTGCTATCCGTTTCAATCTGCATGATCTGCTTGCGAAGTTTTTTGTCAGTCTGGAATAAATTGATGGTGTTGCCTTTGGACTTACTCATCTTTTCTCCGTCGGTTCCCGGGACATATTTGGAAGATTCCGAAAGTTTGGCTTCGGGCAATACAAAGGTTTCACCATACTGGGCATGAAAACGCTCAGCCACATCCCTGGTCATTTCAATGTGCTGTAGCTGGTCTTTTCCAACCGGAATAAATTCAGCATCATACAACAGAATGTCCGCGGCCATCAGCATGGGATAGGTAAACAATCCAGCGTTCACATCGCTCAAGCGGTCCGCTTTATCTTTAAAAGAATGTGCCAGAGTAAGACGCTGATACGGAAACATACAGTTAAGGTACCAGGTCAGTTCCGTAACCTGCGGCACATCGCTTTGCCTGTAAAAGGTAGTTTTCTCTACGTCCAGACCAAAAGCCAACCAAGTGGCCGCAGTGGCATAGGTGTTTTCTTTCAAAACAGACGCCTCCTTTATTTGGGTCAGCGAATGCAGATTGGCAATGAAGAGAAAGGATTCATTTTCAGGAGAGTTTGCCAGTTCGATAGCAGGAATGATGGCTCCTAATAAATTTCCTAAATGCGGAACTCCTGTGCTTTGTACACCGGTTAAAATTCTAGACATAGAATGAGATAAATTACAAATAGCGTCAAAGATAAATGTTTTGTTTATCTCAACCCATTCTATTTATTAAATTTGCCGCTTATGAGATGGATTAAGAAGGTTTTTATAGTTGTTTGGCGAATCTGGTTTTACATTCTCGTCATCACGCCCCTTATTGTGTTACTTCCTTTTTTACTGATTACCACCTCCAAAGAAAAGTGGTATCCGGGCACATTTTTCCTGGGCAAAATCTGGGCTTACCTGGTTTTATACGGCATGGGGTTTATTCCCAAAGTCACTTACAAAACCCGTCTCGAGTGGAGTAAAAGCTATATGCTCACCGCCAATCATACCAGCATGATCGACATCATGATGATGATTTACGTCTCCAAAACCCCTTTTGTATTTATCGGAAAACGTGAACTGGCGAAGCTGCCTGTCTTTGGTTTGATTTATAAACGCTCCTGTATTCTGGTAGACCGGGGGAATGCCAGAAGCAGAAAAGAAGCTTTTGAACAAGCCCAGCGCCGACTTAAAAGCGGGGTGAGTATTTGTATTTTTCCTGAAGGCGGCGTACCCGATGACATTCATAAAATACTGGACCAGTTTAAAGAAGGCGCCTTTAGATTATCCATAGAACACCAGATTCCCATTGTTCCCATTTCCTTCCCGGACAGTAAAAAACGCTTCAGATACGGCTTCGATTCCGGAAGTCCGGGTGTGCTAAGAGCAGTCGTTCATCCTTTGATTCAGACCCAAGGCATGGAATTAAACCTTCAGAACAGACGCCTGCTTAAACAAAAAACGGCCGAAGCCATCCGCTCTGAACTTTACTGGTAGCTTAACCTTGACTTTCTGAATTCTAATGGTTATCTTGGATTTCATTCAGAAAAATACAATAATACATGGCCGGACATAGCAAATGGGCTAATATAAAACACAGAAAAGGAGCCCAGGACAAAAAGCGAGCAAAGGAGTTTACAAGAGCAATCAAAGAGATTACAGTAGCTGTAAAAGAAGGGAACAGTGCAGACCCGGAAACCAATCCGAGCTTAAGAAATGCCATTTCCAATGCCAAGGGCGTAAATATGCCTAAGGACACCATAGAACGCGCCATCAAAAAAGCTTCTGGTGCCGATGCCGACGCTTATGAACTCGTCACCTTTGAAGGCTACGGGCCCCATGGAATCGCTATTTTTGTAGAATGCACCACCGATAACACCAACCGAACGGTTGCTTCTGTCCGGTCTATCTTCAGTAAAAACGCAGGCAGTCTCGGAACCAACGGATCCCTGGAATTCCTTTTTGATCGAAAAGGGGTGTTTGTGATCGATACGGCCGGGATAGAACAAAGCCTGGAAGAGCTGGAACTCGAACTCATCGATGGCGGTGCCCTGGACTTCGAAAAAGATGAAGACCTGCTGCGGGTTTACACCGACTTTACCGACTTTGGGAAAATGTCGGCCAAACTGGAAGCGCTGAAGATTGAACCCAAAAATGCGGAACTGCAGAGAATCCCTTTGAATACGATAGAGCTTCCTGTAGAACAGGGCCAGCAAATCCTAAAGCTCATAGACAAGTTCGAAGAGGATGACGACGTTCAGAACGTTTATCATACCCTAGAAATTACCGATGAACTTATTGAATCTTTGGAAGAAGAGTAGGTTTTAGGGGTTGAAATTTAAGATAAGACCTGTTAGGTTTTTAAAAACCTAACAGGTCTGTATAGATTAACTTCGAATATCTCAAAGTGAATTCATTTTACCCTCTTAAATATGACGTTGAAGATAGGCGACTAAACCTTTTTATTTCTGAAAATCAACGCAATTACCGCCGAAAAGAACACGCCACTGGCCAGGTTATTGAATATCGCCTGGATGACCATCGCATTTAGATTATAGATCTGCTCAGCACCTTCTCTGGGCATACCCTGAGCTGCTTTGGCTTCCACCACGTTTGATAAATATTCCGGTGAAACAAATTCTACCATAATATACACCGCTGCCGGAGACAAACCTCCAATAATGGCCGACAGGATCACGCCAGAAATAAAAGCCTTCTGCCAGGTGATTTGACCATCGTAATATTTTTCCCGCTTTTCACGAATAGCAAGGACATAAGTCAAAGCCTGAGGAATCAGTAACCAAAAGGAAAAAATAGCCTGAGTATTCACAAATTCATCATGGTAACCCAGATATTTTTCAAAATAAACCCAGGCGATACTCAAGGCCGTAAATACTGAAGCCCATTTTAATTCAATGTCAAATTTTTTCATGTGGCTGGTTTCAATTTATTGGTTCAACAAGACCCACTCCCCTTTATCTATCATAGGAATCGCCTGTTTGTATTTTAGCGTTTTTTCTTCGCCGGAACCCACGTGCTTGATCGTTACCTTTTCGTTCCTGCCAATTTTTGGCTGCTCCCGCACTACCGTTTCAACCGGTTGCTGCGACTGACTTGCCTGTGCTCCTGCTCGACGGGATTCTGCTGCGCGCTCATCCAGGTTTTGAATTTCGTCTTTCTGCGTCTGAAGCTGCTCTTTGGGTCTGCGCTGTCTGGCTTCGGTAATCTGCTCTGAATCCCGCTTAGGCAATTCACCTTTGAAAAGGAAGGAGATCACTTCTTTGTTGACTTCTTCAATCATGACCTTAAACAATTCGAAAGCCTCAAATTTGTAAATCAATAAAGGATCTTTTTGTTCGTGAACCGCCAACTGAACGCTTTGTTTCAACTCATCCATCTTACGCAGGTGGTTCTTCCAGGCTTCATCAATGATGGCTAAAGAAATGTTCTTTTCAAAATCGGTCATCAGCTCTTTACCCTCAGTCTCGTAAGCTTTCTTCAGGTTGGTAACCACCTGCAGAGTCTTTTGTCCATCTGTAAAGGGAACCGCTATGCGCTCAAACTTCTCGCCCTGCTTTTCATAAACCTGCTTGATGACCGGGAATGCTTCTTCAGCATTGCTGATCATCTTGTTTTTATAGTTTTCGTAAGCTTCTTTATAAACTTTCCCGGCTGTTTTCTGAACGGGCTGTTTTTCAAATTCAGCTTTAGTCACAGGAGAATTCATCGAGAAAAATCGAATCAGTTCAAATTCAAAATTCTCAAAATCATTGGCGGCCGCGTTGGAAGCAGTAATGACTTCAGCCGTATCGAAAATCATGTTGGCAATATCGATTCTCAATCGCTCACCGAAGAGGGCATTGTAACGTCGCTTGTAAATCACTTCACGCTGAGCATTCATCACATCGTCATATTCAAGCAAACGCTTTCTGATTCCGAAGTTATTTTCCTCAACCTTCTTCTGTGCGCGCTCTATGGATTTGGAAATCATGGAATGCTGAATCACTTCACCTTCTTCCAGACCCATCCTGTCCATGAGTTTCGCTATTTTTTCACTTCCAAACAAACGCATCAGGTTGTCTTCCAGAGACACGTAAAACTGAGAACTTCCAGGGTCTCCCTGACGACCGGCACGACCTCTCAACTGTCTGTCGACACGTCTGGAATCGTGACGCTCTGTTCCTATAATGGCGAGACCTCCAGCCTCTTTCACCTCTTTGGAAAGCTTAATATCCGTTCCCCGACCCGCCATGTTGGTCGCAATGGTCACGATGCCGGCCTTACCCGCTTCAGCCACAATATCGGCTTCGCGTTTGTGTAATTTGGCGTTCAGCACGTTGTGAGGAACGCTGCGTAATTTCAACATTCTGCTCAGCAATTCTGAAATTTCAACAGAAGTGGTACCGATCAAGATCGGTCTGCCCTGAGCAGAAAGCTGTGCCACCTCCTCGATGATGGCGTTGTATTTTTCGCGTTTGGTTTTGTAAACCTTGTCCTGTTTATCGTCCCTGGCAATAGGTTTATTGGTCGGGATTTCCATCACGTCCAACTTGTAGATTTCCCAGAATTCTCCGGCTTCGGTCAAAGCCGTACCCGTCATACCCGCCAGCTTGTTGTACATTCTGAAGTAATTCTGAAGGGTAACCGTTGCAAAAGTCTGTGTGGCGTCTTCTATCTTAACATTCTCCTTGGCTTCAATCGCCTGGTGAAGTCCGTCGGAATACCGGCGTCCATCCATGATACGCCCCGTTTGCTCATCCACAATTTTTACTTTATTGTCCATGACCACGTATTCGGTGTCTTTTTCAAATAAAGTATAGGCTTTGAGAAGCTGTCTCAGGGTATGAATACGCTCACTTTTGACGCTAAAGTCTCTGTATAATTCTTCTTTTTTCTCTGCTTCTTCTTCCTTGGGCAGGTTTTGCTTTTCAATTTGAGCAATCTCCATCCCGATTTCAGGCATCACAAAGAAATCTTTATTGTCCTCTCCGGAAAGGAATTCAATGCCCTTATCGGTAAGATCGATCTGATTGCTTTTTTCTTCAATAGTGAAATACAATTCGGCATCCACCTTGTGCATTTCCCTGTTGTTATCCTGCATGTAGTGATTCTCTGTTTTTTGCAGAAGCTGCTTCACGCCTTCTTCACTCAAAAATTTAATCAGCGCTTTATTCTTAGGCAAACCTCTGTAAACCCTCAGCAACTGAAATCCGCCCTCCTTGGTGTCTCCGGCTTTGATCAGTTTTTTAGCTTCAGCCAAAACGCCTGTCAGATGCTTACGCTGAACCTCAACGATTTGGGCGATCTGTGGCTTCAGATTTTCAAATTCATGAACGTCTCCTTTGGGCACAGGACCCGAAATGATAAGCGGAGTTCTCGCATCATCAATCAACACCGAATCCACCTCATCCACAATTGCAAAATGGTGCGGCCGCTGAACCAGGTCCTCCGGAGAATGACTCATGTTGTCACGCAGGTAATCAAATCCAAATTCATTATTGGTACCGTATGTAATATCCGCATTATAGGCTTTTCGTCTCGCTGCAGAATTGGGCTTGTAGTAATCGACACAATCCACACTAAGGCCGTGGAACTGGAAAATGGGAGCCATCCAGGCGCTATCCCGTTTGGCCAGGTAGTCGTTTACCGTCACCAAATGCACGCCTTTTCCGCTTAAGGCGTTCAGGTACATCGGCAAAGTAGCCACAAGGGTTTTACCCTCACCCGTCTGCATCTCAGCAATTTTACCCTGGTGCATGGCAATACCACCAATCAGCTGGACATCGTAGTGAATCATGTCCCAGGTCACCGGTTTTCCGGCAGCATCCCAGGAGTTACTCCAGATGGCTTTATCGCCCTCCAGAGTCACATAGTCTTTATCGGCTGAAAGGCTTCTGTCAAATTCGTTGGCAGTAACTTCCAGGGTCGTATTATGGAAAAAGCGTTTGGCGGTTTCTTTTACGGTAGCAAAGGCTTCCGGAAGGATCTCGTTGAGAACTTCTTCTGTGGTCTGGTAGACTTTTTCGTTGAGCTCGTCAATTTCGGTATAGAAATTCTCCTTCACGTCTATATCCTGTTCAGCTTCAGCCTTAGCTTTCAAGTCATTGATCTGAGCCTGAAGATCGGCGGTAGCCGCTTTGATTTTAGATTTAAAACGAGAGGTATTTTCACGAAGTTCATCTATGCTTTGAGCCTCAAACTGACTTTCGAAGCTTTTGATCTGGTCGACTATTGGAGTGATGGCTTTAAGATCTTTCTTGGTCTTATCGCCTACAAATACTTTTAATACGGAATCTAAAACACCCATAAATGGTTTTATTAATTTTGTAATTCAAAGGTAACGAAAAAAAAAAGTCCCTTTACGAGACTTTAAGTGTGATTTAAGGAAGAAAGAAAGACGCTAATATTCGTCTTCATTCCATAAGTAATCGTCATCTGTGGGATAATCCGGCCAGATTTCTTCTATCGAGTCGTAAGTATCGCCTTCATCTTCTATCGATTGCAGGTTTTCTACAACCTCCAGTGGAGCACCGGTTCGTATCGCGTAATCTATCAATTCGTCTTTGGTTGCTGGCCAAGGCGCATCACTTAGGTAAGAGGCAAGTTCTAATGTCCAATACATTGCAAGGATATTTTAATTTTTGCAAATGTAATTTTTTTAGCATAACAGTCAACATTTTTGAGGATTATTTGCGCTTAAATTTTTGCTAATACTCTGATTTCAAAATATTTCAAGCTTTTTTAATTTTTAATTTAAATACAAGTGAACTGGTGAACTGGTGAACTGGTGAACTGGTGAACTGGTGAA
>NZ_JAAIKD010000001.1:225884-602090 GCF_010820555.1 Psychroflexus aurantiacus
CTGGTGAACTGGTGAACTGGTGAACTGGTGAACTGGTGAACTGGTGAAAATTTAAAATATCAGATGCAACAAAACAAATTCAGCCGTTAATAGTAGAAAGTATAAAGTAGTAGGTAGTGAGTAAAAAAACTGAACTGGTAAATAGCTGCTCTATCGAGTAATCGTATAATGGAATAGTGGAATAATCGGCAGGGCGCTTGAGGGAACGATGACGAAGACTTCTGGTTAACTAGTCAACTGGTAGACTAGGCCTTTGGCTTTTAGCCCTTAGCCGTTGGCATTCTGACCTTCCCTAAATAGCGTTGACCATTTTTTTATTTTTAAAATTCTATACTCACCACTCAAAAACTCACGACTACTTCCCCGTATCCGGAATCCACTTTACCTCCTCGGCGTTTTTCTGTTTGGCGATGCACCTTGCCAGCACAAACAAATAATCAGAAAGCCGGTTCAAATACTGCAGGACTTTCTCGTCAAAGGGTTCCAGATTGATAAGCGCGGCGCAGATACGCTCTGCCCGTCTGCAAACGGTTCTTGCCACATGGCAGTGCGACACAGCCGTATGCCCGCCCGGCAGCACAAAATGGGTCATTTCAGGCAGGTCCTCGTTCATCCGGTCAATCTCTTGTTCAAGGAACAGGATATCCGCTTCCTTGAGTTTTGGAATTTTAGAGGCGTTTGAAGCCTTAGCCGGGTCTGAGGCTAAAATCGCTCCCACCGTAAACAATTTCTCCTGAATCTGAATCAGGCCTTGCTTTGAGTTCACATCCAAATCCTGGTCTCTTACCAGGCCTAAATTGGCATTCAGTTCGTCCACGGTTCCGTAACTATCAATTCTTAGGTTATGTTTAGCGACACGCTTCCCCCCAAAAAGCGAGGTCGTGCCTTTATCTCCTGTTTTTGTATATATTTTCATGAGCACTTATTTATATTCAAATATAATCATATGCAGAGGAGTAGACTAGTGGGAGAAGCGGGGATTTTTTTTAAATATATTAGAAATTAAATAGTAGAAGTACGAAGTGGTGAGTCAAAACTAAAAATTTGAGATGAGAAGAACAAAGAGAAAAGAGAATAGAAGAAAGACTGGTCAACTGGTATACTGGTCTACCAGGCTGTTAGCCTTTGGCTTTTAGGTGTTGGCGTTCTAAACTTCCCTAAATAGCGTTGACCGTTTTGGTTATTTTTATAATTCTACTCACCTCTCAAAACTCACAAACTCATCGATTCCGGATTGCTGCGCTTTATCGAGTAATCGTGTAATCGAATAGTCGTATAATCGGCAGGGCGCTTGAAGGAACGATGAGGAGACACTGACGAAGACTTCTGGTTAACCTGTAACTGGTCGACCGGCAGACTAGTCTACTGGTTAACTAGCTTAAAACTCCTGTTTTGCCTCTTCGTAATATTCCTTAAACAATTCCAGCAGAGCCACAGAGGTTTTGGTTAGGGTTTTGGTCTCCAGTAAAATTCCGAAATAAAGCTTTGAGTTTTTGGGACTATTTTCCGTCTCGCGAATTCTTTCAATCTGCTTTTGAAGCAAATCGCTAATTTTGTTCAACACCTTTTTTTCGTTGATGATCAGCTGTTCTATACTGTCAAATTCTGAGGACTGAAAGGCTTTGATCAGCTCGCTGTAAACCTCATCCAAATCCCGCTGCACGCTCTTCAAATCGCGTATCTGACTAAATTTCAGGTTTTTGTGGTTGTTGCTCACGTGAGTATGGCTGCTTCTGGTGATATACGCCAGAGACTGGACCATATCCTGAAGGTAATCCAGCGTCAGGACATAAAATTTCGAGGCTTCCACATTGGTATCTTCTAGAGACTTGATGTAATAGAAAATATTATCTTTAAGTTTATTGATCAGCACTTCGAGCTCCTCCTGGGTTTTTAAACTTTTTTTAAGTCGGTTCAGATCGTGGTAACCCAGATTATTGACGACGTCCAATAACAAATCGTTGACCCCTGAGATGATCTTGACGATGTTTTCAGAAGACTCTTTGGTCATTTCATTGATGGTGATGATATCGGTTTTGTTGAATTTTTTGTGTTCGCGTTCAAATTTCACTCGCCTGGAGTGTCGCACTGCACTTCGTACAATGGAAAACAAAGCGATAATCAATAAAATACCAATGGCATAATAGGACCCGAACCAGATGATGAGCGACAGGAGTCCTGCAGCCGTAAACGCAATGGCGGCCGTCGCAATCCAGCTTCCTATGACATTGAAAACCCCGGATACCCGGTAGACCGCACTTTCTCTTCCCCAGGCGCGGTCTCCAAACGAAGTCCCCATGGCCACCATAAAGGTAACGTAGGTGGTGGATAAAGGCAGGGTATAGTTGGTAGCCAGAGAAATCAGAATACTGGCTAACACGAGGTTGACGGAAGCCCTCAGCAAATCGAAAGCCGGCTTGGCCACCCCTTTTTTATAGCCCAGGGCTTTTTCAGGAAAATTAAAACGGCTATTGATTTTCTCCTGAACGGGTTCTGAAAGCACCTGTGAAAAGGTCTGACCTACAAACACCGAATACCGGACCACGGTTCTGGATAAAGCATTGGGACGAAAACGCTCCTGACCCTCCCCCTGCCGACCTAAATTCACGCCCGTCTGAACGACATACTGGGCTTTGCTGGAAAACCAAAGCGTGACCACCATAATACCTCCTGCTATCACCAATAAATACACCGGGGTCTGGACTTCCCCAGACAGGCCGTCCATCAAAAACTGGGAAGGAAGCACCCCGGACGCAAGAAAAGCCTCCTGCCATAGCAAAAAGGCCTGCCAGGCCGCAATACTCACCCCGATAAAGTTGACTAGGTCATTTCCCGCAAAGGCCAGGGCCAGGGCAAAGGTACCGATGACCACAATCACTTTTAAAATATGTAAATGGAACACCTGAATCAGCACATTGGAAACCAGGGTCCAGAAGAAAAAACTGATACCGATAATCCACAGCTTGCTTTCCAGTATCTGTTCAATAAGATTTTGATCTATAAAGGTAATGGAGTTGGTTCCCTTCAGGAGGATGAAATAGGTGATGGCCGACAAGGAAACGCCGCCGTATAAACCGCCTATATAGTTGAGTTTACTTTGGTAGTCAAAGGAAAAAATAAGCCTTGATATAAACTGAACGATGGCACCGACCCCAAAAGCTACAAATACCGATATAAGAATCCCCAAACTGATTTCGGAGGCGTTTTGAACATTGATGAATTGTCTCAAATTCGAAAAGCCTTCCCCGGTTTCATAAAGCTTCAGCAGCGAAATGACCACGGCAGCCCCAAGGAGTTCGAAAACCACAGAAACGGTGGTAGAGGTTGGTATACCGATGGAATTAAAGAAATCCAGCAACAGGATATCGGTGATGAGCACCGCCAGAAAAATAATGATGATTTCATCAAAAAAGAAGAGTTCCGGATTGAAAATCCCTTTCCTGGCCACTTCCATCAGACCAGAAGAAAACACAGCCCCCACCAGAACGCCAAGCCCGGCCACGATCAGAATGGTACGCATGGGAACGGCTTTAGACCCTATTGCTGAATTCAGAAAGTTCACTGCATCATTACTCACCCCCACCACCAGATCGGCGATGGCGAGCAGAAACAGTAAAACGATAAGGGAGGTGTAAAGCGTTTCCATTCAAAGAAAATCAACCGCAAAAATGATACTTTCTATCGATCTACAGCAGGCTCTATTGTTATGAAATGATTAAGTTAGTTGAGGACTGCTGGCTGTGTCATTTCGGCCGAGCAGTAATCTTTGGGAGTAATAGTAGAAAGTACAAAGTAGTGAGTAGTAAGTAGAGAGTAGGAAGTAAAAAAAATGAGCTGGTGAGTCGTAACACTCTATCGTGTAATCGTGTATTGGTATAATCGGCAGGACGCTTAAGAAAACGTTGACGAAGACTTTGACAAAGACTTCTGGTTAACGGGTCATCTAAATTTGAAAAGAAAAATATGAACTAATCCTATTCATAAAATCAAAAAACCCCTCGGCATATCTGCCAGAGGGGTTTTGGAAATATATAGTATGATATTCTATTTCAATTCGAAAGACACACGTCTTGACAACTGTCTTGTTTCGTCTATCATATTATCTTCTGGTCCGTAGTTTACACTACCCCCACCTTGGTAAGATAATCTCGAGGCATCGATACCTGAAGCGATAACGATATCATAGATTTTCTTAGCACGGTCTTCAGATAATTTCATATTGTAATCTGAACCTCCAATTCCGTCAGCATAACCGGTTAACACTGCTTCAGCTTTTGGATATTCTTTCATGTATCTAACAATCTTGTTAATCGCTTCCAAAGAATAGAATTCCGGCTGAGTGCTGTTGAATCTAAAGTAGACATTCACGATTTTATCATTAGCTTCCGGCTTCACTTCAGCAATACCCGACTGAGACATGTTAAGCGCATATTCTTTAGTCACATAGGTTTCGTTTAATGTACTTTCCAACTCATCAGGAATACCGTTTTGATTCGCATCCACAGATTCTCCTTTGGTATTCACCGCCACACCGGCTAAGGTATTTGGCTCTCTGTCCAGATAATCCGGAACACCGTCTTTATCGGTATCCAGCATGTCACGCTCAATTTTAGCTAAGTCGTTTTCCAGAGTTGCAATACGATCTCCAAATAATTTTTCGTTGGAATTGTCAACCCAGTCTGCGTGCTTCTCTTCACTTCCTAAGTAAATGGATAGACCGGCAGTTACATTAGCAACCCAACCGTCAAATCCTCTGCTACCAGCAGGGCCATTACCATCAACACCGACTTGTTGCGAAACATTACCAAGAAAACTTGCATCTAAATTGAATGCGACTTTGTCGGATAATTTAATCTGAGGGGTTAAACCGGCAATAAATCCAAAAGCATTATCATTTCCTCCAATATCTGAACTAAATGTAGAATGCTGAACACCACCATGGGCCAGTAAATTAAATCGGTTTGTGAAATCATTAAAATTCAGGATCGCGCCCAAATTCAAGACACCTTCACCTGTAAAGGTCCACATATCTGTTGAAAATGGTAATGAATTATCACCTTCAGTTATTTCAGAATAAATAGCGCCAGCGCGTAATCCAAATTTTTCGTTAAGCATATAACGAACAGAGGCATTGTAAACCAAGTCTTCGAATTTGCCGGAATTATATTGAGGGCTACTGAAAGGTTTAGGCGTACTTAATAAACCTACCCCAAAATCTATCGACCATTTGTTATATTCCGTGTAAGGAGTGTCTGCTGTATCTTCCTGAGCATTCACTATAAACGTGAATAAGAAAAGGAATGATGTTAATAATGTAATCTTTTTCATAATTTTAAAATTTAGTTACAACAAATATACGGGTTTCAAATTAATAGCAATGTAAAATTACATTTAATTTTAACAATTATCCATTATTCACAAGTTATTTGACTTTTAGCCTTAGTACTTGCTCCTATTGACCTGAAGTTGCTTTGGGTTCTCCTGAATTCTTTTATTTTGTCGTTAATTCACAGCTTGTTCATAGGTGTATACGTGAAAGCGTTTAAGGGGGGGAAGCTTACAAAGTGGTGAGTGGTGAGTATAAAGTAAAAAAACTGACCTTCTAAATAGCTACGCTTTCGTGTAATCGCATATTCGAATAATCGGCTAGAGCTTGAAGGAACGCTGACGAAGACGTTGAAAACTGGCTGTTGGCTTTTGGCCGTTAACCGTTGGCTTTTTCGAGTGACGATAAATTTTCGGAAACAATAAAGTAATATTTTACCTTAGCCTAATGGCTTAACTTTTTCTTAAATCAAAATAAATTAGATGCTAATCTCGATAGCTATCGGGACAGGATGACAAATTTAAATTATGTGTCACCCTGAACATACCTGTCTGCGTCACGCGGGCAGGCTTGTTTCAGGGTCTGGGTCACTACCTAAGGGCTTGTATAAATCCTTCCAATCTGGATTATCTTGTTCAATCAAATTTATTTTCCACTGTCGGTGCCAGTTTTTGAGTTGTTTTTCTCTTGCGATGGCATCTTCTATATATTGAAAATCCTCAACATAGACCAAGCGATTCAATTTATATTTTGAGGTAAATTTACTTCCTTCTCCTTTGATATGCCTTTCCATTCTATCGTCTAGACCGCCAGTTACTCCAATGTATAATGTACCCTTAGGCTTATTGGTCAAAATGTAAACTGAGTAGTTATGAAAGCTTCGTTTAGTCATAAGTTAAATATAGTGAAGATGCTGAACTAAATTCAGCATGACAAATCTTGTGTTCAGCATGACAAAGCATTAATCAGATTTTTTTAAAATTTTCATTAATAATTTAAAATTCTATACCCACCTCTCTAAAACTCAAAGACTCACAAACTACTCAACTCAAGTTTGCTTCGCTCTATCGAGTAATCGAGCTATCGAATAGAGGTATAATCGGCAGGGCGCTTGAGGGAACGATGACGAAGACTAAGACTTTGACTTCTGGTTAACCGGTCTACTAGGCTGTTGGCCGTTGGCTCTATGACCTTCCCTAAATAGCGTTGACCGTTTTGGTTAATATACCTATTGGTTATTTTCACAATTCTATAATCACCACTCACCAATCAAAGACTCACAAACTCAAAGACTCAAAAACTAAGTGTCTACAACTTGTAATTCAAGATTTACCGACATACTCTGGTCTGAATGCGAAGAGAGGTAAGGCATTTAGGTGTATTCGTATATATTTGTGTCTGTATATAATCCTTTACGCTATGTGGAAAAGAATTCTCTTCACGCTTCTAATGTCAAGTGTTGCCTTCGCACAAAATTCCGATCAGGTTCCTCAATTGCAGCAGCAAAAGGGTTTTGGTCAAATCGACTTTTTATCCATCGACATGCCTGAAACTGTGGAGGGCATTCGTGAACCGAATATGGCCTGGTCCGGGCTGCACTATAACCTGCGTTTTGGTGATTTTTATACAGGTCTGGGGATTTATGGTTCACTGACGGGGCAGCGTGGCGGATTTTTCACTCTGGGTCTAAACGCCGGTTTACAGACGCATCTCAGCGATTTGCTGTTTATTGACACGGGCTTACACTTTGGCGGGGGTGGTGGCGCCGGCGCTCCCGATGGCGGGGGTGCTTTTATATTGCCTCATGCCGACCTAGGATTTCAGTTTAAGCCCTTTTCCGTGACGCTGGGGTATAGCTACGTCAACTTTATCGATAAAGGCCGGATTGAAAGCCATCAGTTGCATTTCGGAATGCAAATCCCTTTAAACTTTAACTATGCCACTTTCGACCAGATAGAGAAAACATACCCCTCAGCGGCTTTAAAAAACACCTCCTGGGATAAGCCTTTCAAGCGCTTTTCGGGGATGCTGCACCTGAATAATTTAATGGTAAGCGATCGTTCTGTAATTGCTAACGTGTCACCTTCTGCAGACAGGACTATTCGGCTTGTCGGGCTCGAAATCGATGCCTATCTGGAAGACAACTGGTTTGTTTTTCTGAAAGCCGACGGCGCCTACAGCGGTATACCGGCGGGGTATATGGATGTTTTTTTAGGAGGAGGCTATCACTTGAGTTTCAATAACAACAAAACCAACCTGCTCACCAAATTGGGCATGGGTGCCGGCGGTGGCGGCGGTGTGGATACCCAGGGCGGGTTTATGATTTATCCGGATATATCGCTGGAGCAAAAACTGTTTGAAGACCTTTACCTCGCGATTAATACAGGCTTCATGCTTACGCCCGACTCTCATTTTTCCTCCTCTACTTACGGACTTGGGCTAAAATACTACACCAACTTCAATGGCATTAGACCTAAGTCTGAAAGCAGGTCCGCAACATTTAAAGGTTTCGAAGCCATTTTAAAACAAGAGGTTTACGCAAATGCTCAGCGCACTTCCAATCCCACCGAAAACCTGTACCAGATCTCTTTTCAGCTGAATTACTTTTTAAACAAAACCTTTTATCTGGCAGGACAAACCTCCTTTGCCAATTTCGGTAATGCAGGAGCCTATGCCGAAGGGATTGCCGGTCTGGGACTTCAGTCGCCTTCTCTTTTTGGCAATACCATTCAGGTGTTTGGTCAGGTTCTGGGAGGCGGTGCCGGTGGCGGGAACATCAGCACCGGTCAGGGGCTTATTATAAAACCGGCAGCAGGCCTCAATTTAAAACTGTCTCCAACCTTATCCCTGAGAAGTTCTGTGGGATACACCAAGGCTTTAAGAGGGGATTTGGCCAGCGTATTTGGCAGTTTGGGACTGAGTTATAAGCTTGCTTTTTTGAAGGCGAAGTAGGGAGTAGTGAGTAGTGAGTAGTGAGTAAAAAAACTGAACTGGTAAATAGCTGCTTATTCGTGTAATCGAATATTCGAATAATCGGCTAGCGCTTGAAGGAACGATGACGAAGACGTTGAAAACTGGCTGTTGGCTTTTGGCCATTAGCCGTCTGCATTCCGCAAGAGCGGGAGCGAGATGGGCCTGCCTGCGTTAACTTGGCAAAGGCAGGGAATCTTTTTGTTTTCGATAGGAAAGATTATTCAGCCACCGATAAGATCCTATTTTAAATTAAAGCTGTATTACTTTTTACCATCGCCGTAAAAAGTAACCAAAAAGGTCTAGGCTTGCTAAAAAAATATAAGAAAAATCTACGAAATCCCCAGCCACAGATAAAAAATAACTCATCACGCAAAAGCGTGACTCAAACAGATTTTTATCTTTTAGCCAATCCTGCTTCCTTGATTTTCAATATTTTTTTAGTAGGCCAGTTTTAAATTCTTAACTGTTATTAATAAAAAAATCTAGATTCTTTACTATTCACTTTAATTCTAATTGTTTTAACATCGAATTGCCTGTACTGAGCGCAGTCGAAGTAGAGTGAGATGGAATGGGGAGTAGATATTAGATTTCAGATGTTAGAAAATGGAGAAAAGAACATAGAACAAAGAGGGATGACCTTCCCTAAATAGCGTTGACCATTTTGGTTAATATGCTAATTTTTTATTTTCATAATTCTATACCCACCAATCAAAGACTCACAAACTACTCAACTGACGTTGACAACTAGTTACCCGGTCTACCAGTCTACCGGTTTTCCAACAGTTCACTATTCACTACTCACTTTATTACTACATAAACGAATCGTAATACCACATACTACTATCAAATCTGTAATCGTCGTTTTGGGAGTCCTGAAGGGATTGGTCTGAAAAGACCTGGAGGGTGGGCTTGCCGCTTACCGGTTTGATGGCGGACACGTAGCCGGCAGGAATAAATAAAATGTGGTGATCCTCTGCTTTGAGAATGTATTCTTTTAGTTTGAAAAAAGAGATTCCTTAGTCTTAGAAAAACTCTTCCAGCTTAGGTTGGGCAGAGAGAATAAAAAGCATTCAGTTTATGAATGAAACTTGATGGGTTTTGCAGGAATTCCTACAGCGGTGCAATTTGCAGGTAAAGATTTTGCAACAACGGCTCCAGCACCAACAATAGTATTTTCTCCAATCTGTAATTGATTAATTATTTTTGCGCCTGTACCTACGTAAACTCTCTCTTCTATTATGACTTCTCCTGAAATGTTTACTGAAGGCATAAATGAGGAGAAACTTTTAATTTCAGTATCGTGACCTACTGTACAAGACAGGTTTAAAGTAACGAAATCTCTTATTTTAATATTACAAGTAATAACTGTATTAGCGCAAATAACACATCCTTTTCCTACTGTAACATCGTCTTTCCCTAGCCAAACATTGGGATGAATAAGAGTAGGATATTTGAATTCAAAATTTTCTAATCGTTTAATTATATTTTTTTTTACATCAGAAACTCCAATACCCAATGCTATTGATATTTTATCGTCCCTTTTTGTCAAATCATCAATTGAACCTAGATAGGGCAACCCATTAATAATGTTTGGTAAGTTACCATCATCATCATAGAAACCGATAATATCATACTTAGGTTTGGCTTCATTAATTTGATCTATCAACATTTTTACTTCACGACCAAAACCTCCAGCTCCTATAATTGCTATTTTACCTTTCATAGTTTTCATTATTAGTTTTCATTATTAGTTTTCATTATTAGTTTAATGTATCTCCTTTAAACTTTTCTGCTGTAGCTTGTCCTACCTGATTTATACCTTCTGAAACAAATACTTTTTTTATGGTTAAAAATAATATTTTTAGATCTAATGCAAAGCTTTGATTCCTGATATACTCTACATCCAATCTAAATTTATCTTCCCAGGAAATCGCATTTCTTCCATTTATCTGAGCCCAGCCAGTAATACCTGGTTTTACTTGGTGACGTTTTTTCTGTTCCTGGTCATATAAGGCCAAATACTCAGGTAATAAAGGACGCGGTCCCACTAAACTCATATCACCTTTAAGCACATTAATTAACTGCGGAATTTCATCTAAAGAGGTTTTGCGTACAAATTTTCCAACAACTGTTAAGCGCTTTTCATCTGGTAATAAATTCCCGTTCTTATCTGTTGCATCGTTCATGGTTTTGAACTTGATGATTTTGAATATATGTTCGTCTTTACCTGGCCGCTTTTGAAAAAAGAAAGGTTTGCCTTGATTAGCAATGAATAAGAGTATAGTAACTATATTAAAAATTGGACTCAGCAGGAGTAAACCTATCAGAGCAGCAAGGAAGTCGAAAAGGGGTTTTATGATGGGTTTGTACATTTGGTTTAGTGACTGGTTATTAGTGATGAGTGATTAGTAAGTAGTGATTGGTGACTAGTTACTATTTTACTCATTACTAGTTACTGTTTAGATTTTACATTTCCTATAAGTCCAGACAACATCTTAGAGATGGAAGCAAGCTTAATTTTTAGTTCTTCATTTTTGTTATTATCAATAAATCCAAGGTTTTCAGCTATAATGAGTTGTGTTTCTAATTCTGATGCACTGCCAAGAGCGATATATAAGAATTGAATGAATTCTTTCGGGGAATGTCTTGCTGCACCCTCTGCTATATTAGAAGCGATTGACACTGAGGATCGCCTAATTTGATTTGTTAGCTCTTATAATTCTGACTTTGGGAAAGTCTCAGTTTGTTTATAGATAAAGGTAATCAATCTAATAGCTTCCTCCCAAACTTTTAAATTCTTATGTGTTTTCATGTTTTAAGTGACTGGTAACAGGTGATTAGTCATTAGTGCCTAGTCACTAGTTACTGTACACTCATTACTATTAACTAATTAAAGCATTCTTCAATACATCTAAATATCTTTTAGCAAGAACTTGTCTGTCGAAGTGTTTTTTGGCGTACTGGTAGCCGTTTTCACCCATCTGATCGAGTTGTGATTTGTCGTATTTTAAAATTTCTTTAATCCCTTTAGCTATTACTAAAGTGTTTTCTGGTTCGAGGTACACACCGCATTTTGCTTCTTGTACGAGTTCTCTAGAAACTCCATCAATCAATAATAAAACAGGTTTTTTACAGGACATATAATCAAAGGTTTTATTGGAATAGATGGTTTTAAATGTATCTACTTTTTTCAAAACTGAAGCGCCCATGTCTGAAGCAAGTATGTATTTGAAAACTTCCGATTTCGGAACACTGTCTCTGAATATAAATTGATCTTGTAAATTTCGTTTTTTGACTTCAACAATAAGGTCTTGTTTTTTCATCCCGTCACCAATGAGCTGAAAAACAACATTGGTTTCTTTTAAATGCTCTGCTGCATCTACCAATTGAATCAAATGGTTGGCTACACCATGAGCTCCCACATAAGTGATGATAAACTTATCTTCTAGACCCGTATTTGTTTTAAAGGCTGGCGCATCAAAATCGCTAAGTAAACTTTCGGCTAGACTAAAATCGGCTGCATTAGGAATAAAAGCAATTTTATCGGTGTCAATATTTTTCTCCTCAATCAGTTTTTTTCTAAAAGCTGGAGTAAGCACGTTTATTTTTTCAGCTCTTTTATAAATAAAAGCTTCAAACCAATAGGCAAATTTAATAATCCATTTGTTGGTTAAAACGCCGGTATCTATAGCAGATTCAGGCCATAAATCGCGTATTTCGAATACAAAAGGCTTAAGTTTTAATTTGGATAAAACATAAGCGATAATCCCCACAAATAAAGGAGGAGAAGTGACTAAAATAACATCATAGGCTTTTCGAGTTTTAAACAAGCCTGCCCATATGCCTGAAAATACAAAAGAAAAGTAAGCCCATAATCGACCTATAAAATTGACATTGTAACTATCGGATACATGACAGCGGATCACATCTGTATTTTTATAAAAATCCAGATCTTTGTAAAAGTATTTACCCTTGTATTTTTCAGGTTTTTTACCAGTTGCATAGTGAACCATTCCAGAAAGCACAGTTACCTCATAGCCTAAATCTGACCAGTGCTTTACCATTTCATTAAATCGACTACCGCCTCCGTCATTTTTCTCCAGAAAATATTGATGAATTAAAAGAATGTTCATCTAAAAATTGATTTTTGTAGTAATTTGATTTGTTTGAGTTGAGAATTGTAGATTTTGAATTGGATGTTTTTCTAAATAATACAGTGAAGCTTCAGTTGAACTCATTTTAGGTCTTAAGTTTTCTGAATTTTGATCTGTAGCTTTTAAATTAAGTTCTCCGTTGATAGGCATGTGCCAAAATACTTTTGCTTCTATTTCTTTAAGTTTATCAAAAGAATCCGTTACTGTTAACTGACTTAAGTTAGTATTCAACGCAAAACTTCTAGTGTGTTTATTTTGATTATGGTCTTTATAAGATGCAGAAAAACTATAGATGCCTGATTTTTTTTCTAAAGGTTTCTTGATTGAAGTTTTTAGCCAGCTGCCA
This sequence comes from Psychroflexus aurantiacus, assembly GCF_010820555.1. GTDB lineage: Bacteria > Bacteroidota > Bacteroidia > Flavobacteriales > Flavobacteriaceae > Psychroflexus > Psychroflexus aurantiacus. Next base: position 238,684 of record NZ_JAAIKD010000001.1, read on the forward strand.
TATAAGAATCGACTTATTTTAGGCATTTGTTCATGATGGTCGAATTGAATGGTATTGTGTGCTGTAACCGATTTAAATCTATCAGTTTCACTCCCAGAATTATAAGAATAAGTTCCAGAGTCACATAATATATTTTTACCATTAACCCATAAATCGACATGGAAAGCATCTGAGGAACTGGGTCTAAACTTATCTTGTGGTATGCGCATATATAGACTTAATTGCTCCTCTTTAATATAAAGAAATTGATTATCCAACACCCCAAAGTTTGGTTGATCTGATTTATACTGGGGAAAGTTTAAATAAGCTTTAGGATAACGCCAGTATAAGGCTTCGTCAAAGCCATCGTTATCTTGATTATTAAAAACTCTTTTATTTAAAAGCACTCCAAAAAAGAGCTGAGTTGATGGTCTGAAATCGCGGTAATCGCACTGATGAAGGTTTTCAAGCATGGCTCCATCATTTGAGCCTAAATTTGGTGGATTCCCTGCTGCATTAGCTGTCATGATCATTTGCCACTCTCCTAACCTTAGTAATCGTCCGTTCACCTGGTTAGAAAATTTTGGCTCATTATAACGTTGCATAGCATACACTACCCAACTGAGGGTGTCCACTACGACTCGTTGATAAGTCACTGATTGTTGAGCAAAAGTTCCTTTAGTGGCTATTAATTTTAAAATACGATTAATTAATATTTTACGTCCACGTTTTTTGAAGTAATTAAGTTTTTTTGAAGAAACGTTGATTTTCTTTTGGTTTAACAAATATGTTGCTCCTATGTATAATCCAGCTGCTTCTGAAGTTCCATGATTATTGTCCTGAGCAATCGCATAGTTAATGTTGCCTGAAATACGCTCCAGGTGCTCTAAAATCAGTTGTTGCAACGGTTGAGAAGCCTCAAAGTCTTGATCTAGAATTTGAGAGGCAGTCACAAGTTTCATCACTCGTATAGCCGTTTCTTGTCCACATTTCCAATTAGGCCCACAGTTTTTTGGATTTTTTTCACTCCAATCTTGTAACCAAACATTAAGCGTCATCAAGTACTTTTCGTCTCCAAAGACTTTGTAAGCACGAGCCAAATCCGTGAGCCAGTCGAAACGCGAAGGCTCCCATAAGATTTTGATATCCCCTGTATTCAAATCAAAATCGCTAAGCTCTGTCCAGTGCTTATCTGGGTTATTAAGTACAGAGTCCTCAAATGGATTTTGAAACCAGTTAGGCGGATTCCCCACCTCAAAGCTATGGTGATGGAAATAGTCTAAATGACTCTGCAAGGCAGCCTCTGCTCTTGCTCTTAGTTGCGACTTCCATTCCTCTGGATAATTGGATGCTAGAAAAGTACTTTTATAAAAATTTCCTCTTACAGGATTTCCCAATGGGAACTTTGCTTTTCGCCAGCCTAATTTAAAGGAAGTACGATACCAGAGCATATAAGCCACATTCCAATAGCCTAACTTGGGTAAAAGTGGAAATAAGAGACTAAGTTTTTTAAGCATTTATAGAATTACTTTATCTCTATCCATGCTTTTGACTTAAGACTCTCAATCGCTGCAAAACTAGCCTTAGTTGTGTTTACTAAACTATCAAAGGGTATAATGGCATTGCCTTTATTTTCAATTTGCTGGACCAGTTTGGTGAATTGTGCTGAATGCCCTTTGTCCATTTTTGATTTCATTTTACTAAACCCTTTAAAACCATAGCCTTTTAAAACCCGCCAATTATCTAGCGTAAGCGTACGTTCCTGAGAATAGACCTCAACCCGTTCTTTACTATAAGATTTACTTCCATTAGAAAAATAATTAATAACCCCTGTAGAGCCATTTTCATATTTTAATAAAATACTGGCATTGTCTGTGTTTTCCTCAGGATTCACTCCCATGGCATTCAAACACACCTCTGTGACCTTACTTCCTGTGAGATATGAAATCAAGTCAATAAAGTGACAAGCTTCTCCTACAATTCTACCACCACCTATTTTTAAATCATGTACCCATACATTTGCAGGTATCATCCCGGCATTCATAGTCGCGATCACATTTATGGGGCTGTCTGAACTTCCTAAAACTTCTTTCATCTTTGTTGCAAAGGGAGAAAAACGCCTGTTAAAACCGACAGTTAATACTGAATTACTTTTCCGGTAAGTTTCAATAATCTGATTCAACTCTTCACTAGTAAGTGCTAAAGGCTTTTCAACAAATATATTTTTATTAGCTTCCAAGGCTTTTAAAACCATTGGAGCATGTAAATTGTGTCTGGTCGTTATTAAAACTGTATTTACAGCCTCGTCTTCAAGCACAGTATCTACATCTGTTGTGCTTTTAGAAATATTGAATTTTTTGGCTAAAGCGGTTCCTGAAATGCCTCCGCTACTCACAACGCTGACGATGTTAGCCTTGGTTTTACTCAATTTCGGCAGCATGGTCATTTTTGTAAAATTACCAGCACCTACAATAGCTAAACCGTTATTTTTACGGTTGTTTTCATTGCTTTTTAAAACAACCTGATTGGAATAATTAGAATTGCTATAGGTTAAAATAGAAGCTATGGCTTTGGAAGTTCCGATTTCGCCATAAATTTTTTGGTAGTCTTCTAAAGGAATGACTTCTGTAATCAATGGTTTTACCTGAATGTTTCCAGAACTTATCGCTCCCAAAATAGTTTGAAAATTACGCTGCTCTGTCCACCTTACAAAAGCAAGTGGATAATCCTGCCCTTGTTGTTCATATACATCATCGTAACGTCCAGGACCGTAGGAACAAGACACCTGGAACGTTAATTCCTTCTCATAAAACTCAGCTCGACTCAGCTCTAAACCGATAACCCCAACCAAAATAATCCTTCCTCGTTTACGACTCATTTGAGCGGCCTGAGAAATCACTTCATTAGACTTTGTTGAAGCGGTTATAATGACCCCGTCGGCACCTATACCACTCGTTTTATCCATTACCGTTTTTACAGGATCATCGCCCTGCGCAGGATTAATGGTTTCTATACCAAATTGCTCTGCCAAATCTAATTTAGACTGGTCAAAGTCTATGCCTATGACTTTACAGCCATTAGCCTTAAGCAATTGAGCTGTCATCAATCCAATAAGACCCAATCCAGTAACTACAATGGTTTCTCCTAGAGTTGGCTGGCATAAACGAATCCCTTGTAAGCCTATAGAGCCAATTACCGTAAATGCGGCTTCTTCATCGCTTACATTATCTGGGATTTTAGCCACTAAATTTTTGGGTATAGAGACAAACTCGGCGTGTTGCCCATTGGAAGCCACACGATCCCCTACTTGAAATTCTGAAACATCCTCACCAACTGCAATTACCTTACCCACATTACAATAGCCTAAAGGCAAGGGCTCACCAAGTTTATTGAATACCGCTTCCAGGGTTGGTAATAAGCCTTCTGTTTTTATTTTATCCAGTACCTGCTTTACTTTATCGGGCTGTTGGCGAGCTTTGGAAATTAAGTTAGATTTCCCAAACTCTACCAGCATACGCTCTGTCCCTAGTGAGACCAAGCTTTTAGTAGTTTGAATTAATACCTGACCTGACTTTGCTTTAGGTGCCGGTACTTCTTCTAATATGGTGTCTCCTGTTTTAAAGGATTGGATGATTTGTTTCATAATTTTAATATACTGCTAAACTTAATTTCTACTATGCTTATAGAGTTTTTTTTTTGAATTGTTTGTAAAGCGCTTTCCGAATGTTTTTTTATTAATTCATGATTATCTAAATAATCTTCGATAGCATTTACTAATCCGTTGACATCGCCTGGATTAATTAATTTACCGTTTATATTGTGATTAATAATATCAGGTATAGCTCCCACATTTGAGGCGATAACAGCGCACTTTGATGCCATTGCTTCTAATAAAGAATTAGGAAGTCCCTCTCTGTATGAAGGTAAAATAAAAATATCAGCATCATTCAAAAGATTTATTTTATGATTTCCATAGACCCAGTCTAACATTTCAATCCTATCTTGAACAGAGTTTTCTAGTATAGCTTTTGAAAGCTTTTGAAACTCTTCTCCATTTCCTGCAATGTTTAGTTTATAATCACTCCTTTTTAAAATATTGACTGCATTGAAAATATCCCATACACCTTTATTTTTGTCAACCCAACCTAGGAAAAGGATATTGATAGGGGTCTTTATTTTATTTGTCTTGTTGTAATTTTTTGCATCAATCCAGTTATGAACTATTTTTAATTTATTTTCTGGTTGTCCCAATTCATTTAAAAAAAATGACTTCCAAAATGAACCTTGACAAATAATAGTATCACAAGATTCAAAGATAGATAACACTTTCTTTTTAAAACCTTGGTTTGTGATAATTCCATCAATTAAATGTCCAGATCTTGGAGCAATTATAGTGCGCTTCCCTAAAAACTTTGAAATCTTTAATACATAACCCTTTTCTAGAAAACTATTACCACTAGAACAAAATGCCAAAATAACATCAACTCTACAAAAAATGAGATAATAAAAAACCTTGATTAATCTCAAAATAGATTTTGAAAGTTTATTGAATACAGACCTTTTAAGATTTGTTGTTGCTGTTGTATCTACTAGAATCCAGTCAACTTTATTTTTTAAATCAGAATTAATTAACGAATTACACGCAAACATCTGTCCGCCGACATTTCCCTCTTTGCCTTTAGTCTTAAATGACCCAATAAAGAGAACTCGCTTTTTTTTATTATTCATTAATAGCATTGTTATTTAACCAAATAGCCAAAATCAAAACTTTCCATAGTAAAAAACCGTAATTACCCTTACCGTTTTTATGTAAAGTAAATAATCTCAAAACTTCATTTGAATCTATAAAGTTTGATACTTTTTTTGTTTGTATTTGTTTGCAAAAATAATCTGCTAATGATGTTTTTAACCAATAAGCGTATGGTACTCCAAAACCTTTTTTCTTTCCATCCAACACTTCATCAGGCACGATACCCCTTAAAGCTTTTTTTAATATATATTTTTGCTCACCATTTTTTGTTTTCAAAGATGAAGGTACACTCAACATAAAATCAGTTAAATTATTATCGATAAAAGGCACCCGAACCTCCATTGAGTTTGCCATTACAGATTTATCGACTTTTTCAAAAAACGTGTCTTTTAAAATTATTTGAGCATCAGTATAAAATAGGGCTTGAACAGAATTTTTCTCTTTCGGATACTGAGAGTAAACTTCTTGATACTTTTTGAATGGATCTTTATCTAAAACTTTTTCCTTAATACGCGAAGATAAAACTAAGAATGGGTTCGAAGATTTTGACTCCATAGTTAATAGTAATGCATTTCTCTTATACTGTTTTTTATCTGAAATAGCTTCTAAAAATCGCTTAAGCCTTAATAATTTGGTGTTTTCTGTTTTAGTTAATGAAATCAATGATGATATAAATGAAAATTTATTCCATTTTTTAGAACTACTTAATGTATTATACCTGCTATATCCACCAAAAAACTCATCTCCACCATCCCCTTGTAAAACAACTTTTACTTCTCCTTTTAGTTTTTCTGATATTAAATACAATGGAATATCTGCTGCATCAGCAAAAGGTTCATCATGACTTTCAACAAGTGATTCTATTACGCTAATCAAATCATTACCTGAAATTTGAATTTCATGATGCTCAGTTTCAAATTTTTCTGCAATTTTTTTAGCTAAAGGCAGTTCATTTATTCCCTTATCATAATCAAACCCAATACTATATGTTTTTAATTTTCCTTTATAATGTTTTGATGCAAATGCTGTTATCGCAGAAGAGTCAATACCACCACTTAAAAAAACTCCTACTGGCACATCACTTATTAATTGGCTTTTAACGCTCTCTTCAAGTAAAGAACTTACTCTATTTATTATTTGATTTTCAGTTAGATCATTTTCTTTAATTGAATTTATATCAAAGTATTTTTTTTCTACAAAAGTATTTATACCGATAATAATATAAGTTCCAGAATTTACTTCCTCAATCTGTTCGTAAAAAGTAAGGTTCCCTAAAGGGTTTCCAAACCAAAGATATTCTGATAATGCTTGATAATTTAGAGATAAATTTAAATTCTCATAAGCTTTTATGGCTTTAATTTCAGAACTAAACAATAACTTATCTTTATCTTTATAGAAGTACAATGGTTTTATACCAAATCGATCTCGACATAAATATAATAAATCGTCCTTATTATCATATATAGCCAAAGCAAACATCCCATTTAGCATAGTAAAACATGCGGTACCGTACTCTTGAAATGCTTTAAGTATTACTTCTGTGTCTGTAGTCGAATTAAATACATAACCAATCTTGCTTAATTTTTCTTTAATTTCTAAAAAATTATATACTTCGCCATTATAAACAATAGTAAACCTATCGTCATTCGTTTGCATAGGCTGGTTACCGTTAAGAGATAAATCTAAAATGCTCAATCTTCTATGGCCTAAACCTACATGACCTATAACATTAATACTCCCGTTGTCTGGTCCTCTATGAACAATGGCGTTGTTCATTCTTAATAAATTATCCTTTTCTAAATCAACGTTAGAATCAAAATAATAAGCCCCACTAATTCCGCACATTCGTCAATTTATTTATGTTTTAATCTTTTCTTTTATATTTAGCCTCAGGAATACCATTATTATTGAATTGGCTCAAACATTTTTTAAACACTTTTATACAATAATCGATATAGTTATTGCTTTGAAAAAATTCTCATGGAATAACCAAAATAAAGCAATATTAATTAAGTGATTTACTTTTATCTATCATTCAAATAGGTTTAAATAGGATGAGGTAACAAGTTCTTTATTAAATAGCTTCAAGGCTTTTATTTTATTTCTTTCACCAGTTTCAATAAGAATCTTTTTATCTGTTTTAATTATTTTTGAAATAGTTTCTGAAATATCTTTTGGATCATAAGGGTTAAAAAGATATTCTTTGTCAATAAAAAGTGGCAAATCAGAAACCGCAGAAGAAATCACAGGTTTACCTAACGTCATTGCTTCACAAATTACGTTTGGAAAACCCTCATGGAAACTAAATAAGCCTATTATGTCAGACTTTAACATAAACTCTTTTATTTTATTTGTTTCAGGTAAAAATTCAATAATATTTTTTAAGTTATATTTTTCAGTTAATTCAATCGCCTTTAAATAAGTTACGTCCCTTTTAGCACCATACCAGCAAATTGATATCTTTTCCTTTTCTTCATTACTTAATAAATTTACGGACTCAATCAAACCAATAGCATTTTTATAAATATGATGGCTTGCTGCTACTGTAATTTTTAATTTACTGCTATTTATTCTTTCTTTCTTTTTTTCGCCACACCATTTTTGATTATCAACGATATTATATATGACCTTTGCCTTATTGTGCTTAATTAAAGGATTAACTTTTTTAACAAGCTCTAAGTTATTATGAGAGTTTGCAACGACATAATCTGCAAATAAGTGAAAAAAACGATAAAATCTAAGTTTAAAAGATTTTAAAATAGCAGGGTTAGCGCTGCGTTCTCCTACAATTAGCTTCCATTTTCTATATGGAAAACCAGAAACAGTAGTTATAAAATTAGCTGCTTCTAGAAATGACAAAACTACATCAGCTTTATGGTTTCTAATGGCTGATCTTACTTTAAAAAAACGTTTAATGTAATTGGGTTCTAAAATAGTGTGTATTGTGATATTATACTTCTCTAACTCTGGTCTAAAGAAATTAATATTATGATATGTCAAAAAAGAAACTTTATGACCTTTTTCTTTAAAGCCTTTTGCCAACTCTACCAGCTGACGCTGTGCTCCTCCTGAGCCAAGACTATCTATCACACATAGAATTTTCATAAAAAAACTTTAAATAATATATAGATAACTAAGAGAAAGATGTAAGAGATAACTGATCTACGATGAATAATTGATTTTTTATATTCATTTAACTTATATTCTTTAACAAAAGCATAAATCAAAAAAATAACTGGATAAATCACCATAATCCTTCGCACAACAACGTTTGTAGAATTTAATAAAAGAAAAGCTACTACTAGAATTAAAAATAAAAAAAGACTTTTCGGTAGCTTCCTTATAATTCCTTCAGTAGTAAATGAATATAGCAAAAATAAAAATATGTAAGACCAATAAATCGTTACTACCCCTAAAGTGGTTGCTGTCAAAATAACAAAAATGTTTTGATGAAAATTAATTAATGCCCAAGGAGGGAGAGGTGTTAACTGCGAATTTACTGCTATTGCTAAATGCTTGATACCAAATGGTAAATCATAAAGTTTTGAGCCTAAACCACTGTCATTTAGCTCACTTACTGTATGAAGTTCATATCTATCTAAAGTTTCTACAGCTTTAAATAAATTTTTGGACTGGGTAAATAGTATAATTGTAATGATACCAACACCGAAAAAGATAAATACTGACCAATATTTTTTAACGAAGCTGCTGTATTGTCGATTATAGTATAAATGAATTATAAAAAAAAGTAAAATTATTAGAGAATGCTCCATTCTAAACTGAGAAGTTATCGTAAAAACAGCAAAAAACAAAATGCTATTTTTTAAATTAATCTTCCTGAAGGTAAGATAGATTGCAACACTAAAAAGAAATGTAATATGAACGTCCCTTAATAGCCATGGTGAAAAAAAAAGAATAGGCGTTAATAAAGCAAAAGTTAACGTATATCTCTTTGCCGTACTTTTTAATAAAAATTTTTTTAACAATTTAAAAACAAAGAGATTTGAAAGTATCGCAAAAAAAGAAACATATAGCGATTGTAATAATACCGAATTACCATCAAAATATTTGTTAGCAATAAAAGCTATTGAACCAAAAAGAAAATGCGCTCCTTCTGATTCAAAATGCACTCTATTTATAAAGCAAGCTTCAATAATTTCCTTAAAGGAATTCAACTCACCTAAGTTATTTGAAACGCTATAGAAATACCCTTGATCTGGATAGAAATAAAAATTACTATTTCCTAAATAACCTAGGTGGGCAACCAAACAATATATCAAGTAAAAAGGAGTAATAGTAAAGAATAAGCTATACAAGCAAGATTTTTCTGAATTGTTGGAAGAAATTACAGAAATTAAAATTGAAGATAATAATACAAATAAAAAAAAAGAAAATGCAATCGCTGTGCTCGATTTCCAAGTGAAAACAAATACACAAAATATACAAGTAATTATGATTTTAAAGATTATTGAAGATGAAATATATTTCACTTTTACTAACTATTTTTTTTAATTTATAAGGGACTCAATAATCCAGGATTGAGGGTTGAATTGTCCTTCATGAAAGTTTAAATCTTTGGTCCAATAACCTTCACAATTATCATAAGCTGCAACAGCGAATCCAAAACTGATTTCAACAATCAAAGATTTCTTATTTTTATCGAACACAAAATCAAAGGCTAGACATTGAGTTTTTAATTTTTTATTTACTTGAAATGCAATCTTTACACAATTTGTATCAATTTCATCTTTTGAATAAATGATCGAACCACTTCCTGACGCGCGAAAATCACCTTTCCTAACCATCCGCTTTAGTCCAAAAGCTTTATCTTTAATTATAATTATCCTGACATCTGAATCATTATTGGGTATAAATTCTTGAAAATACGCATAACCACTTTCCGTTGGCGCCTGTTTAGCATACTTTGTTGAAATGAGCATTCTACCGAAAGCCTTTGTCACTTGTTTTAAGGATTTAATACCGGATTTGTGTTTTTTGATGGTATCTAAAAAATAGGCTTTGCCATCAAATTGTTTGAAGCCTTTGCCAAAAGCTTTATTGATGAGTTTTATACACTCTGATTTAGTTCTTACCAATTTCACATTGGCGGCACCAGCGCCTCCTTTAAGCTTAAAAACTTTAGGATAAGTTGTTTTTAGTGCCCAATCCAGAGCTTCTTTTTTATCATAAAAAACATAACTTCTAACAAGTGGCGCATCAATGGCTTCTAGTAAATATTTCTGTGCCACCTTATCATCAAAATGCCAGGCAGTATTGAAATCAGGAAAAACTTTAATACCCGCATGCTCTAAAGCAAATAAGATTTGCTTTGCACATAATGTATCTTTAAATAACCCATGATTATGATGCCATAAAAAAGCATCACAATCAATAACTTGTTGAATTATATCTGAATCATAAGCATTGACAACTTTATAATCAACATTATTTAATTCACAATATTTAATCCAGCGTTTGGAAAAACTATTACTTGAATGATGTATAGCTATCATTTAACTTCTATTAGTCAATTTTTATAATTACAGATTTCAATGAATGTTTTTTTAGGGTGAAGTCACAATCAAAATCATTAATTTTAATGAGACAATTAAGTTTAGTTTGGATCTCTTCCTTCTTGACTTTTCCAAACTTCTGATTATTAACTTCTTTTTTATTTTTAAAAAATAAAATAAATTCTTTAACTTTTATTCTAGAACTATAATCTAAAGTTTGCAAATAGCTTTTAAAAGTATTAAATGATTTACTTTTATTTGAATAATGGTTATATAAAACAGAAGCTATGATTTTGGAAGATTCATTATTAAAATTATCGACAGTATCGCTCAACTTTTCAAACACTTCTTGTTGAATCTGGTATACATATTCATCTGAAATAATTTTTCCTACACTTGTTTTTAATTTATCATAGGTATTTACACTCTCACTTGCTAAAATTGGCAACCAAGCTACAATAGAATCATCAAGTAATGGAGTGTAACTTATGACAGGCTTACCGGCAAGTTTAGCTTCTATTCCAGTAGTACAATCATAATGTATCACACCATTAGAAGCCTTTATCCATAAAGCAACATTATCTTTTTTAGTTATTGTTATGTTTCTAAAGTCTTTAAAATATCTATTATAATATTCCTCAGACTCACTAGGGTGAGGTCTTAATACAAAATTGTAATTTGGAAAATCCGTAGCCAATTTTTTGATTGCTTCGATAAATTCATGTAATACCTCTTCAAAAAAAATCATTTTCTGCATTAATAATTTTTTAGCTTTAGAGGAAAAAGTAGGTTCATTTAACCAGTAATTTCTAAGAAACTCCTTACCTGCAGTCGGGTTTGCAGCGCTAAAGCTAGTATTTATAAGTATAAAATCGCTTTGTTTCTTTATTATTTGTTGTATTTGCTTCTTAAAAAATAAATCATATTTAGATTTTAGCAAATCAAATCTAGGCTCACCTGATATTATCGTTTTAGGGTCATATTTATAACCATGCATTTCAAGAATAGATTGTTTAATGTCTTTTCCGAATGCAAAATTATAATCCATATATTTTAATACTTCAGGATTGAAAGCACTCTCAATAGAACTTTTATTGTCTTTATAATATATGCCTCCTTCAGCGTGAATTAAAACCAATTTAAAATTTCTTTTCTTTAACTCTTTATACAGTTTTATTTCTGAAACAGATAAACTTTTAAAAAAATAAATTCCGGATTCATGTAATAAAGCTTCATTTCTTAATGGCCTACCAGCTCCAAAATATATTTTCTTAAACCCCTTATCTAGTAAATATGAAATTAAAAGTAATTTCCCATCAAATTCACGCGATTTGGTTTCATACTCAATAAATACTGTACTCATGATTTTATTTTTTAAAAAAACTTTTTAGCTGTTTATAATTTATTTTGCTTTGTTTGAAAACAAGGAATAAGAAAACAATAATAATTGAGGTTTTGATTGTCAAATGAATTAGGGAAAAACTACTAGTTTCATATAAAAAAGAAAAAGTTAAAGACAGGATAATGAAAAAAATCGGTAAAAGTAATTGTTTAAATGTCGAAATTACTTGGCTTCTCTTATCTGCAATTATACTAGCTATTAAAAAATAAGTGAAGTAAGCGATTACCGAAGCAAGTGCGGCACCCATAGCGCCTATATGTTTTATTAAAATTATATTCAAAAGTAAATTAATAACAAAAGCTGTAAGTGCAATTTTAGAAGTAAGTCCAAACCTTTTCGAATAACCAAGTTTAGAGTTAGGTATAATTAATAGACCACTGAAAAAGATACCTAAAACGATAATATTAACAAGCGGAATTGAATCGTAATAGCGTTCGTCTATCAGCAAATAAAATAAATCATTTGAGAAAAGAATTATTAATATACATATTAAGCCTAAAAGAGAAGAAAATAAAAAAATCAGTTTCTCAATAATTTTATAATTATTATTATTCATGTTTTCATAAAACATAGGATTCCATAACTTTTTAATTCCTAATACAAAAAATTGTGGTATTTGACCTATTTGAAAAGCAAATGCATAAATGCCTACAGTTGCTACATCAGTCATTACTTCAAGCATATATCTATCTACAATAAGAAGTAACGATGTTGACCATATAGCACCTATTAGAGGAACACCGAATTTAAATTGGTAAAGCATGTTTTTTATACTCCATTTTCCTCCAGTATATCTATAAACTGTAAAAAGCGAAATTATAAATAAAAATATTGCTGGAGGGAACATTGCCAACACTCTGCCTAATGCTCCCATTTCATAAACTACTACTAGTAAATAAGCAAATACAAGTCCTATTATTACAGATAAAAAAGTATAAATCGATAATAATTTAATTTTATATTTTAATAATAAATAAACTGACCAAACATTTTTAGCTTGCATCAGTAGAGCAAGTAAAATTGCCATTAATCCGTAAGGATAAAATGAGAAATTTTTAAAAAATATATTAAACAATGGCTGTCCTACCATTATTAAAATAATTGAAAAAGCAAATGGAATAAAAATATAAAAAGCAAATAAAGAACCTATTAACTCCTTCTGCTCATTTTTATCGGTGGTGTCATGATACAATCTAGTAGTTCCTGATGTTGTGCCCGGATTATATATTAAACCTAAAACAGACACAATTACCACAACTAATGAAAAAACACCAAAATCTTCAGGTGTTAAGTATTTAGAAAAAACAGGCAATAATAGTAAAGTTACAAGTTTTGCCGAACCTTCTAAAAGACTAACTATAAATGCACCGTTTAATAAAATTTTAGCAAAATACTTACTATCTCTAGACTCCATTTATAGATTGTTGTATTGTTTTTGCAATTTTCCAATCCAACATCGTGTCAATATCATGAGAGGAAACTTCATCCATTACGTATTTTTTAACTTTAGTAAAATCAGATATAGATTTTGATTTTAAAGCTTTTATATTAATTACATAAATAGCACCATTTAGCTCCCAGACCTTAGGTACATCTTGTCGCCGTATAGCGTCTGATTCCTTGGATTTGACTAAAAATCCATTTTCATCTTCTTCTCTCAATACATAGTATGGGTTGGCTTTGGTTTCTTTAACGGAAACTATCATTTCAACTCCTCTAACATATAAGTCAATTGCTTCCTTGATCTGTTTTGCACTACGGAAGGGTGATGTGGGTTGCAATAAAATCAGCGTATCTGGATAGTAGCCTCGTTTTTCATAAAAAAATACTGCGTGTAACAAAACTTCATAAGAGCTTGCTATATCAGTCGCCAATTCTTCGGGTCTAAGAAAAGGAATTTTTAAACCTGTTTGTTCTACTACACTTTGAATTTCTTCATCATCCGTAGAAACACAAATGACTTCATCAGGAAAAATTTCACGTGCAACTTCAATCGTCCAGTGAATAAGTGGTTTCCCCCCTAGAAGCTTAATGTTTTTACGAGGCACTCCTTTTGAACCTCCCCTTGCCGGTATAACTACAAGTTGATTCATTTAAAGTTTTATATGTTTAATATCTTCCTGTGCTTTTTTATAATCTTCAGGTTTGCCAATGTCCAGCCAATAGCCGTTGATGGGATAGGTAACTAATTTTAAGTTCATTTCCAAGATTTTATCCATCAAATCAGTGATGTCAAAAAATGTATCCTGTGGGATCATTTTGAGCACTTCTTTTTTGAGTAAATAAATGCCAGCATTGGAAAAATAGGTGTAGCGTGGTTTTTCTTTTAAAGATTTGACCTGATTTTCACCATCGACTTCCATTACAGCATAAGGCACATCTACATTGTAAGGTGTGGCCGCTACTGCCATATAAGCGTTATCCTCTTTGAATAATTTATAAAAATCAGCAAAGTCAATATTGGTAAGCAAATCGCTGTTTATTACTAAAATATCATCATTTTTAAAATCTTCTACCAATAGTACAGATCCGATAGTGCCAAGCGGTTTATCCTCTCTCACATAACTTATATTCAAGCCTCTATCTGACCCATCACCAAAATAAGCTTCTAATTGTTCCCCAAGGTAATTGATACTTAGGTATATGTTTTTAATGCCTACTCCAGCAAGACGGTCAATATTATATTCTATAATGGGTTTGCCTCCAACTTTTAAAAGTGGTTTAGGTGTTTTTTCAGTTAAGGGCCTTAAGCGTGTACCTTTTCCACCTGCCATTAAGATGGCATCCGCAGGAATGATGGTAGAAGTGTCTCTAAAGTTGATGATATCAACCACTTGCATGTCTTTATTAACGACGGGGACAATTTTAAAATTTTTGGATTTGTAGTCTTCCAGTTCATTCATCACTTTATTGCCTTCTACCACGTAACCAGGATTAGACTGAATAAAATCTGTAATAGGCGTTTCAAAACCAAAGCCTTTGATAAAGCCACGTCTCAAATCTCCATCGGTTAAAGACCCCATCAATTTATTTTGCTTATCGACAATAAACAATATAGCATCTAATGCCAATTTGTCTAACTTGATGAGCGCTTCACGAACGCTGGAAGTTTTATTTAAGGTATGTTTCGTAATTCTTTCGTCCATAGATTTTCAATTTAAATCATGAAATTTTTTAGTCTTTAGCAAGCTAAAATCAGTTTGATTTAATATGTCCATTATTTTAGCTGTTGTATTTCCATCACCATAAGGATTTTTTATTTTATTAAGGCTTTCTATAAAAATTTGATTCTTTGTTGTCAGGAGTGCTTTACTAATCTCCCCTGAATCAGCAGTTACATTTATAACAGATTTTGCCTGAGTTCTTCCTTTTTGCCTATCGCCAATATTAATAGTTGGAATACCTAAGGAGGGTGCTTCAAGAATACCGCTTGAACTATTTCCAATAATACCGTGACTGATTTTTAACACTGATAAAAACCTAAGAGAACCCAGAGAAGAAAATGCTTTAGCATTTTCCGGATGTTCTTCTACAAATGTGTTTATCATTTGATTTATGATTCTGCCATCTGTATCTGCATTGGCTTTTGTAAATACAAAAAAACTTTCTTTATCTTTTTCAATAGCTTCCAGCAAAACTCCAAATTGTTCTTTAGCTGAAACATCTGATAGAGTTTCCGGGTGAAAAGTAATTTGATAATTGTATTTTAAAAATTTGAGTTTTAATTCGCTTTCTAATTCCTCTTTATTAAGCAAATTCAATTGTTTGATGTTATCAATACCAATAGCCCCTACATTATAAACATTACCGGGCTTTTCACCCATTTGTATGACTCGTTTTCGATGTGTTTCAGTTGATGTAAAATGCAAATGGCTTAATTTGGTGACGGCATGTCTAAAGGCATCATCATAAGCACCTTCGGTAATTTCGCCCCCATGAAGATGAATGATGGGTATTTTAAGTACCGAAGCTGTTAAAGCCACAGCCAACATTTCATAGCGGTCACCCAGGATAACTAGCGCGTCAGGCTGTAGTCGATTTAAGACATCTGCATAACCTATCATACCTACTCCCATTGATTTTGCAATTGAAGTTCCCGTATCTGCAGACAAAAGCATTTCCACCTTTTCATCAATCAGATATCCATCGTTTTCAATTTGTTGATAGGTGTTATCAAATTCAGGAGATAAATGTGCTGCTGTTGCAATGATTTGTAATTTGAAATAAGAAGATTGTTTAAGCTCTCGCATTAAGGGTTTAAGCAATCCATATTCAGCACGTGTTCCTGTAATTATACAGATTTTCTTCATTACAACTCTATTAAATCATCTTCATTAAAGTCTTTTGCAGCTTTTGTTCCTATGGCTTCATCGTATCTCATTGGGGAAATGCCAGCACCAGGTCGCTTTATAGTGATATTTCCTTCTGTGAACTTTTCTCCTTTTTTGATATGTTTTGCTGCTATAAGGCTTTTGCGAGCAATCGCTTTATTTTTGGCTTCAGATTTGGAGGTTTTTTTGATTCCATTTCCACCTACCGCTTTTTCTGTATTTCGTATAGCATCTACCATCGCTTTTAGTTCAGAAGGTTCTAAAGAAGCCGCATGATCTGGGCCTGGCAAACTTCTGTCTAAAGTAAAATGCTTTTCAATGACTTTTGCTCCAAGCGCCACCGCTGCTATAGGAACTTCAATTCCTAGCGTATGGTCTGAATAACCAACAGAAGTTTTTAATTCATTCTGGATGTGAATCATAGCTTTAAGATTCACATCTTCCATAGGGGTGGGATACTCTGTATTACAGTGTAATATAGTGATGGATTTAGATTGGGCTCCATAATCGATCAAAACCTGATAAGCGGCTTTAATTTCTTCGATATCAGCCATTCCCGTGGACATAATAATTTCAGGGAAGAGTTTCGCTATTTTCTTGAGATAGGGTAAGTTAGTGATTTCACCTGATGGGATTTTAGCTAAGTTGATTCCTAGACTTTTAAGAAAATCCATGCTTTCCAAATCAAATGCCGTGGATAAAAACTTAATGCCTTTTGATTCGCAATATTTAATTAATTCTCGATGCATCTCTTCAGACAGCTCCAGTTTTTTGAGCATTTCAAATTGAGAATCTGCATTCTTTGTATTAGTATTCTGGTAAGAAGCTCGCTTAGCAGATTTAGTAACTATTTTATCTGCTTTAAAGGTTTGAAACTTTACGTAATCTACATGAGCACTGGCAGCCGCATCTATCAGCTGCTTTGCGGTTTCCATACTGCCGTTATGATTTACTCCAGCTTCTGCTATAATTAATGTTTTTTGCATTGACTACTTATTTATTTCTTTTGTGGGATTACCGACAACTGTTGTATGGTCTGGAATATCATTTATAACTACAGATCCAGCACCTATAATAACATCATCTCCAATTTTTACACCTTGCTTAATGACTGAATTTGCACCCACAAATGTACGGCACCCTACACTTACATTACCGGCTAAAACCGCTCCTGGTGCAATATGTGAGGATTGTTGAATATTACATTCATGCTCTATAATGCATCCTGTGTTTAATACACAAAAGTCTCCAATACTTGCTAAAGCATTCAAACTGACATGACTTCCAACAAAACATCCTTTACCTAATTTTGCAAGTTTTGAAATGCTCGCAGATTTATGGTGTATGTTCAAAATTTCCTGTTGGTTTTTTAGTAAAATTTGTGCTGTTTTTTCTCTAATCGAGTTATCTCCTATACCTAAAATATAAGAATAGTTTTTTGACCAATGTCTATAATAAACATCACCTTCAAAACCAAGATATTCCAGATTAAACACATTATTAGTATTTTCCCTTTTATCTGTATAATAACTCAAATCAATACCGGACAAGATAGCCGTATCTCCAACCACTAAGGCATGTCCTGAATATCCGACAAGTACAGCTTTTTTATTTAACACTGCTCGGTAAGTTTATTACTCTGTCTTCTAAAAATTCTGCATTTTCAAGATTAGCTTTAGGGCAATCCTGAAACATAGACAATTTCGTCATCAATTGCCAAATGGGTCTTGTCATGACTCCTGCGTCATTCATTTCTTTTAGAAAAAGGTTTCGTTCTTCTAAAGACTCTAAAATAACAGTATTTAACCAATAATTGGATTGCTCATCGGTTCTTTCTTCAAAGGTTGTTATACCGTGTTGGCCAAAAAATGCTTTATATTTTTGGGCTAAATTTCTCTTTTTCTCCAGGGATTGGTCGAGTTGTTCTAGTTGTGCTAAGCCTAAGGCAGCGTTTAAATTTGGCATTCTATAATTATAGCCGATTTCATCATGATGGTATTCCCAGGCATGTGGTGTTTTTGCTTGTGTACTGAGGTGCTTGGCTCGTTTGGCAAGTTCTTCATTCTCAGTAACTATTACTCCGCCTCCGCCAGTGGTCATGATTTTATTACCATTAAAACTTATCGCTCCTAATTTTCCAAAACTTCCTAAATGTTTGCCTTTATACCTGCTGCCCATAGCTTCAGCGGCATCTTCCACCAATTCTATATGGTATTCTTTACATATTTGTTTAATTTCTTCAATTCTACAGGCATGTCCAAAGGTATGCATTGGCAGGCAGGCCTTAATCCGTCGGCCTGTTTTTTTGTTGTAACAGGTTTTGTTTTTCATTTCTGCGTTTTGCTCTAAAAAATCAAGCATCGATTTTGGTGATAAGCCCATCGTGTCCTTATCTACATCGACAAAAACCGGTATAGCATTAGCATAAGCTATAGCATTAGTCGTTGCAATAAAAGTCAAAGGCTGAGTGATGACTTCATCCTTAGCTTCCACCCCCACTAACTTCAAGCACAGATGAATGGCATTCGTCCCATTAACGCAAACAACTGCTCTTTTGACACCAATATACTCAGCTAACTTCAATTCAAACTCATCGACAAATTTACCAATACTCGATACAAACGTAGAGTCGATACACTCGTTTAAATAGTCTTTTTCGTTTCCATCAAATACAGGAGCATGTAAAGGTATAAACTCTTCTGTTTGGTAATACTCCCTGATGAAGTTGATGGTATGTTGGATTTTTTGTTGCAAGTTGTTTGGTTGGTTTATGGGGTTTATATTGTTTATTTATTTGGGTGTTTATCGGTTTAGAGCAGCTCTTCTGAGTGAATTGATTTTATAACCGATATTTGAAATCTTTTCTCGCAGTTTCTCCACATCTGATTCTCTAACATATTCTAATTCAACTGAAATTAGTAACTGACTTAGAACCTCCATTAAACTACTAAAAGCTATATGATAGAAATGAGCCTGATCTTTTTTGGACATTCTTGAAGACCCTTCGGCTATATTTGAAGAAACCGATATTATTGCTCTTCTAAGCTGACTAACCAATACGTATTTTTCTTCTTCTGGAAATGATTTAGTTATAATATAAATGTCTTTAGTCAAAAGCTTTACATCATTCCAAACTTCTAAACTTTCAAAACTAAACTTTTTCATTTATTCAGCTATTAGATATAAACTTTAATAAACCACGGGCTCAGCGAGAAATAAACAGCGTAGCAATAAACCGCGAAGCGCTTTTACATTTTCCCATCTAAATACTTTCCGGTTTCTTTATGTCCGAAGTTAGGTATCATTTGATTAAAAAGCTTAACTATTTGCTCTTTATTCCATTTTTTGGAGGTCATCATTTCCTTAATGGAGGATTCGAAAAGTTGTAATTTTTTATCTTCAGTGTTTAGTTCGTTTTTAATCACTCCTAGATTATCAAAACGCTGCATATCTAAGACTTCATTATCCATATAAAACTCTTCAAAATCTTTTTCGCCTGTGGTATCACTATTGACAAATAAACACGGCCATTTCCCTTCATATGGTAATCTGTTTACTAAGGTTCTAGCTTCATCTTCATTTTCGCAAAGGTGAGATTCATAACCTAACTCCAATAAGTATTTTTCAGCAATTTCAGCAAAGGTAATTAGATGTAAATTCTCGCTGAGCTTAGGAAAGAATATGTCTCTATTTTCTCCAAAAATACAGGACATTAAACACAACTCACCTGACTCTTTTGGTATCACGAAATAACGTTTGATATCTTTTGGCGCAACAATGGGTTGTTTTTTCTCAATACGTTGATTAAAACCATGTAATAATGAACCATCAGAAAATGCCACATTAGCAAAACGTGCCGTTGAAATCTTGATGTCTATGCTTCTTCGCATTAAGAACATTTCCATAATGCGTTTAGAAGCTCCCATCATATTCACGGGATTAGCCGCTTTATCTGTTGAAACGCAGAAATACTTTTTTACACCTTTATCAATTGCTTGTTTTAAAGTTTTGTCTGTGTTAAACACATTAACGTTAATCATTCGCATTAAAGTGTAAGGATCTTTTTCACTTCTCACATGTTTTAAAGCAGAGAGATTCAAAACATAATCATAATTACCATCAGCTTGCCAAAAAGCATCATATTCTACTGAGCCGATATCTAAAGCAAAGGTCTGAAAGTCTCCATCAATATAGCCTAAAGAACTCCTTATATCTCTTACTAGCTCAACCATATTGTTTTCACTGATGTCCACCACGTGTAACTTCTTCGGATTTCGTTTAAAAATTTCTTTGGTCGTAGCTTTACCAATAGTTCCTGCTCCTCCTAAAACTAAAAATCTTGAAGAAGAAACTATTCTCTTTAGTTCTACTTCATGGTGTTTAATATCATTAGTGAATAGTTCTTTATTTCTTCCTATAAGGTGTAAAATGTTCATTCTGTATCAAATGGTTTAATTGTAATTTTTTTATTTCCTAACTCCCGCAAAATCCAAAATGACTTTGTCTTCTGAAAGTTGTAAGTTTTTAAATTCTTTATGCGCCACTAAAAAGGCGATAATATCTGCTTCTTTAACCGCTTCCTGGTAAGGGGTGATTTTAAAGACCTGATGGTCTTTTATATTGGGTTCTACAATAAAGTATTTTTCATCATGGGCGTCCTGCATAATTTTCTGAGCGATATATTTAGCCGGGGATTCTCTAAGGTCGTCTATATTAGGCTTAAAGGCCAGCCCCATCAAGGCTATAGATGGGGCTCTACCGTACTTCAGTTTAAAGTCGTGTTTTGCTTTTTTAACCTGCTCGGCACACCAGAAGCTTTTATAATTATTGATCTCCCGGGCTTTACCAATAA
Organism: Psychroflexus aurantiacus; assembly: GCF_010820555.1. Lineage (GTDB taxonomy): Bacteria > Bacteroidota > Bacteroidia > Flavobacteriales > Flavobacteriaceae > Psychroflexus > Psychroflexus aurantiacus. Next base: position 259,511 of record NZ_JAAIKD010000001.1, read on the forward strand.
TTTGAGATTCCATGGGAAATTCTGAAGTGATGAAATAAGGATCTACCGCAATACAATGCCCTCCTACACCACAGCCAGGTTGAAGAATATTTACACGTGGGTGCTTGTTTGCTAATTTAATAAGTTCCCACACATCAATATCTGCTTTGTCACATATCAGAGATAACTCATTTGCAAATGCAATTTGCACATCGCGACTCGAGTTTTCAGTCAGCTTACACATTTCTGCTGTCCTCGCATTGGTGGCATGCAACTCTCCCTTCACAAAAAGCCTATAAAAATCAATGGCTTTTTGGGTGCTTTGTTCATCAACTCCCCCAATCACTCTATCGTTATGAACCAGTTCATACATCACATTTCCAGGGAGTACCCGTTCCGGGCAGTAGGCAATATGTAATTTTCCTTTTAATTCTGGTCTTTGGTTATAGATGAGTTTAGCCATTTTTTCTGTAGTTCCTACTGGCGAAGTAGACTCTATGATGTATAAATCGTCTTCTTTAAGAAGTGGTATGATGCCATTGGTAGCAGCTTCTACATAAGATATATCCGGTTCGTGGTTTCCTTTAAAAGGTGTCGGCACGACAACAAGATACACTTCTGCTTCCTGAGGCTCTGTATAGGCTTTTAGGAACTTATCCTTCACTGAAGAAGCTACAGCCTTATCCAAATCTGGTTCTATGATATGGATTTCACCTTTATTGATGGTCTCAACAACATTAGGATTAACATCCACACCACATACCTGAATTTTATTTTGGGCGATTAACGCTGATGTTGGAAGACCGATATAGCCCAGACCGATGGTAGTTACTTTCATAGTTTATTATTAATTGTTGGCAATTTCAAGAGCATTCGCTTCTAGCTCAATTGCTTTGATGTAGTCTATAATCTTGTCGCAAGCCTTACCATCGCCATAAGGATTGTGCAATCTGCTCATGCGTTGGTAATGCGACGTATCTTCTAACAGCTTTTGGGTTTCAGTGATGATTTTATCAGTATCTGTTCCTACAAGAATTACGGTACCTGCTTCAACAGCTTCTGGTCTTTCCGTCGTATCTCTCATCACCAGGACAGGCTTACCTAAACTTGGGGCTTCTTCCTGAATGCCACCGCTGTCGGTGATGATGATGTAGCTTTTGTTCATCAGCCAGACAAATTCCGGATAAGCCATAGGGTCGATAAGATGAATATTTCGGATATCCGACAAATACTCATACACAGGCTTTTGAACATTTGGATTGAGATGGACCGGATAGATTAACTCTACATCTTTATTTTTTGTGGCGATTTCTTTTAAAGCCTTGCAGATATTCTCAAAGCCCTGTCCGTGATTTTCCCGTCGATGACCAGTGATCAAAATAATCTTTTTAGAAAAATCAATATCTTTCTTTAAGGTTTCAATGTGTTCAGAGGTGTAATTTTTTACTTTTTCAGAACTAATCATAAGCGCATCAACTACTGTATTTCCGGTGACGAGAATGTTTTGTTCATCAACGTTTTCCTTGAGTAAATTGGCTTTAGAGGTTTCGGTAGGTGAAAAGTGATAGTCGGTAATACGTCCGGTCACCTGCCTGTTTATTTCTTCCGGGAAAGGAGACCATTTGTTATGCGTTCTTAATCCTGCTTCCACGTGGCATAACTTAGCACCGCTATAAAACGAGGCCAAACCTGCCGCCATAGATGTGGTGGTATCGCCATGTACATATACAAAATCAGGCTTAAAATCTTCCAGCACAGCCTTCATTTCAATTATGATGGTCGCAGTGAGGTTATATAGATTTTGATTGGGCTTCATCAGGTCCAAATCATAGTCGGGCTTGATTTCAAAAAACTCCAACACCTGGTCTAACATTTCACGATGTTGAGCCGTCACGCAAACTTTCGTCTCAAACTCTTCTGTTTGTTCCTGAAAAGCTTTAACCAAAGGCGCCATTTTTATAGCTTCTGGTCGGGTTCCAAAAATGATGAGGTTTTTTTTCATTTAATAGTAGTAATTTGTATTAAAAATTATTTTTTAAAATAATTACAAATTAGCATCCACTCCTTCAGTCAATACACCTTTGACATCATAAACTACTGCGTTCTTTGTTTTGAATTTGGTTAAGTCCATGCTTAGGAATTGCTTATGAGCAACGGCTAAGACGATGGCGTTGTAAGTAGAGTGGGATGCTGAATCGAGTTCAGCATGACAAGTAATACCATATTCTTTTTTTACTTCTTCTGGATTTGCCCAGGGGTCAAAGACATCTACTTCGGTTTCATAGTCTTTCAGGTCACGCACGACGTCAATGACTTTAGTATTTCGCACATCCGGACAGTTTTCCTTAAAGGTAATGCCCAGGACCAGAATTTTACTGCCTTTTATTTTGATGTCGTTTTTGAGCATCAGTTTGATGACCTGGCTGGATACGTATTGCCCCATAGAGTCGTTCATACGGCGTCCTGCCAGAATAATTTCCGGATGGTAACCCATCTCCTGTGCTTTTTGGGCTAGATAATAAGGATCCACACCAATGCAATGTCCGCCGACCAAACCCGGTCTGAAGGGTAAAAAGTTCCATTTGGTTCCGGCAGCTTCCAGTACGGCATGTGTATCAATCCCCATAATATTAAAAATCTTAGCCAGTTCGTTAACGAAAGCGATGTTAATATCCCGCTGAGAGTTTTCAATCACTTTGGCTGCTTCTGCCACCTTGATGGTAGGTGCCAGGTGAGTTCCCGCGGTAATGACCGTGGCATACAACTCATCAACCTGCTTACCTATCTCTGGTGTACTTCCCGAGGTTACTTTTAATATTTTTTCTACCGTATGTTCCTTGTCTCCCGGGTTGATACGCTCCGGAGAATAGCCGACATAGAAATCTTCGTTAAAAGTCATTCCCGATATGTTTTCCAAAACAGGAATACATTCTTCTTCGGTTGCCCCCGGATAGACAGTGCTTTCATAGACCACCACATCGCCCTTTTTCAAAACTTTCCCAACGGTTTCACTTGCTTTTTGAAGAGGTATTAATACAGGTCGGTTATTTTTATCTACGGGTGTTGGTACAGTAATGATGTAATAGTTACAGTCTTTAATATCCGCTAAGTCTGTACTGCAAAACAATCCGTTTCCTAATCCGGAGTTCTTCACAGGGTTTTCCTGCTTGAGGACCTGTTGCAAGATATCATCCTCTACTTCCAACGTATCGTCGTGTCCTTCCTGTAGTTTCTTTACCCTCTCCACATTAATATCAAAACCTACGACTGGGTATTTTGTGGCGAATAATCGGGCTAAAGGCAGACCGACGTAACCGAGGCCTATGATTGCTATTTTATGTTTGGTTGTATTCATAATTTAATTTGACTTTGACTAAGACAAAGACGAAAACTTGGTCTTAATTAATCTTTAAAATTTATTTGTTAAGCACATTTTTTCTCAATGCGAAAATCCTTTTTTGTAAGCTGGTTATGTTATTCAATAAGAATTCAAGCTCAGATGACGTAAAATAGTTTCGCTGGCTTGCTATTCTTAATTGTGTTTCAAGTTCAAAGCTTGATCCTAGTGCAATTTCTAAGAATCTGGCAAAATCTTTCTCTGTGGCTCGTGATGCTCCTTCTGCAATGTTTGATGGAATAGAAATCGCTGATCTAGTAATTTGCGAACTCAGTATAAACTTTTCATTTGAAGGAAAATTATCTACTAAATCATATACATCTTGCACAAGTTGCATTGCATCAATCCAAATATCATATTCTCTAAAATTTCTCAATCTGTCTATTTTTGAGCGTTGACTTTGATTCTAGCAATGAAATTAGATTTAACTAAATATAGTCTTTGTCATCGTCAATGTTTTAGTCTTTGTTTTGGTCATTGCTACAAACAACCAAACTAAAGATTCTTCCAATACCAGTCCACAGCTTCTTTTAATCCTTCTCCGAACACATGGGAGGGCTGATAGCCTAAATTTTTCTGTGCTTTTTCAATACTGGCTAAGGAGTGAGGTACATCCCCCTGACGATTGGGTCCATGCTTGATCTCGACTTCTGCTATTTGCTCATCGTAATTGCTTAATTCTTCTCTTAAGAGTTCTGCCATAGCTTTGATAGTGATGCGATCACCTACGGCTGTATTGTATACTTCGTTTAAGGCCTCCTGGTTAGTGGTGGTTATTGCCCTTAAATTCATTTGAATCACATTGTCAATATAGGTGAAATCACGTGAGTAAGTACCATCTCCGTTGATGACAGGAGATTCATGTGCCATGAATTGCATCACAAACTTGGGGATGACCGCGGCGTAAGCACCTTTGGGATCCTGACGTCTCCCAAAGACATTAAAATAACGTAAGCCTATACAATTGAGTCCATAGGTTTTACCAAAAATATCGGCATACAATTCATTCACATATTTGGTAATTGCATAGGGTGATAAAGGTTTACCTATTTCATGTTCGATTTTAGGCAGTTTAGTTGAATCTCCGTAAGTGGATGAACTTGCCGCAAATACGAAACGCTTAACCTTATTATCTTTTGCTGCAACGAGCATATTGAGAAAGCCACCCACATTCACTTCGTTAGAGGTGACAGGATCCTTAATAGAACGCGGCACAGAACCTAAAGCCGCCTGGTGCAGGATAAAATCCACTCCCTGACAGGCCTTTTGACAGGTTTCTAAATCCCGAATGTCCCCTTCTATAAAGGTAAAGTTACTTTCTTTTTTAAACTCCTGAACATTATGATGATGTCCAGTAGCAAAATTATCCAAAGCAATAACATCAGCACCAATTTGGATCAGGGCTTCACATAGGTTACTGCCGATGAACCCGGCAGCTCCAGTTACTAATACTCTTTTGTCTTTTAGCTTTTTAAATTCTTCCTTATTCATATGTTTTTTCTTGACCTGTGAAATAAGATTTGAGGCGTTTGCCTAAATACATTTTTCCATAGTGAGTTTTAAAATATTTTTCTCTCTTTAAAGCATCTTCTTGAGATAAGCAGGCTTCAAAATAAATAAGCTTAAGTGGTCTTCTGTGTTTTGTGGAGGCTACTTTACCAAGATTATGAGCCTCAAATCTTAATGGCAAATTAGCTGTATAGCCAGTATATTTTTTCTCGTCTTTTTCGCTGACTAATATGTAAACATAATAATAACCTTCCATTTGCCATTATTTCACGGGTTGAAACCAGCGGCACCGGTAACGAGTACTTTTTTATCTTTTAAGGATTTGAATTCTTCTAAGTCCATATGTTTTATTAATTTGATTTTGACTAAGACTTTGACATTGACAAAATCTAGTCTTAGTTTTCGTCATTGCCTTAGTTTATAAGTAATTCAGCTTCTATCATAATCATCTTCTAGTCGAACAATATCGTCTTCACCAAAATAAGTCCCTAGCTGGACTTCAATGAACACGCAATCTTCATCAGCAGAAGGATTCTCAATGCGATGCTTCACGCCCTGAGGGATTTGGATCACCTCCCCAGGATTATAATCTTTTACTTTACCATCCAGCGTAATACGCCCCTCTCCACTGACGATGGTCCAGACTTCGGAGCGTTTATGGTGGTACTGGTAGGAAAGCCTGCCTCCCGGCTTGACTTGAATGCGTTTGACTTTATGGGTGGCTTTGTCTTCCAATACAAAATATTCCCCCCAGGGTCTGATGTCGTGTTCCATGGTTTTTTAACTAGATATTGTTATAGTACTGTTAGCTGTTGGCTTTTAGCCATTAGCCTTTGGCTGTTTTTTATACTGGGTAACCAGGTGACTGTTATGTTAACTAGTATCTGCTTTGGATTTATAGCTAATAGCATTTAGCTGTTGGCCATTAGCCTTTGGCTTTTGTATTTGATTTTATTTATTAAGTTTTGAAATAAAGGCATTCAGCTGTTTTTGTAATATTTCATTTTTAATAAGAAGGTCACTAAAATTTTCGTCCGAAATGAAACCTAATTTTAACGAAATATCTAACAAAGCTTCTATTTCAAAGGAAGACCCTAGAGACATGGTCAGAAAATGTTTAAAATCCTTTTCTGATGACCTACTAGCTCCTTCTGTCTAACCTGGCTGATTAGACCAAACCTTTCAGTTTCTGGAAACTCTTTTGTAATCTGATAAATTATTACAGAGTAATTTTTAGCATTAGTATATACATCCCATTTTCTAAAGTTTCTCATATTTTGAGTTTTAGCTAATAGCTAGCGGCTAAATGCTAACGGCCTAAAAAGCACGGCTTCGCCACAATGAGTCCCATTTTCAGGGTCACTGGTCTATAAATTTAGACAGGTCCAACTACGTAAATACTAGATCCTAGATGCTGCGTTTACGCCTTGAAAATAAAGCTTTAAGGGAAGGGAAGCAGGATGAGCTATTCACGTAAAGGTATTTGCCAAGTTTGGTTAGACAAATGTAAGTCAGATTCTTAAGGAAAACCAAAAGAAATGGGAAGTATTTTGGAGAAAGTTTTATTTCTAGATAGTAGTTGTAAAAAAGAAAAAACGTAGAGAAAAGAGAATAGAAGGGCCTTTTATTAATTTTGAATTGTTTTAACTCATCTGTAAATCGGTAGACTGGTCAACTGTAAGTTTCACTTTTCACGAAGGAGATGCTCGCGCTAGCTTGGGGGATATTTCAGGGTCTAGCTTAACTGAGAAAGATGCTGAAATAAATTCAGCATGACAAAACTCAAGGCTAAATTTAAGTATACATGCTCCCTTTAGGGTTGGGTGTTTTTTTTCGATTATACGATAGATGACTGGTCAACTGATATACCGGTAGACTGGTTCACTACTCACTACTTTGTACTTTCCTCTCACTACTAACCAAATCACTCACCGATGCTGCGGCTTCGATACAACGCAATGAAAAATCCAAACTCCTTCATACCCTCTAAAACCTAATACCTAACCCCCTACATTAAACTTCTGTCCTTATATTTAGTCTTAAAAAAAACTCGACTCATGAAATACGTTTTTCTTTTTGTCTTCGCCCTAAGCTTACACCTGGGGATGGCTCAGGACAAAACCTCCAAAGATTTGAATTCTGTTTTAAAAAACATGCCTGAAGACAAAGGGCTCATCACCACTTATTTTGAAGACGATAAACTCTACTTCAAATTTCCGGAAGAGGTTCTGGAAAAAGATTTACTGATGGTAACTCGCCTGAAGCAGTTGCCGGCTAACTATTCTGCTTACCGCAATGCCGGGTCCAAGACGTCTGAGCAAATGATTCATTTTGTGAAAGTAGGCAAGTCTATCGATCTGGTACAGGTCCTGACCACCAATGTGGCCGATGAGGAAGACCCCATCAGCCTGAGTGTCGCTCAAAATAACCTCAACCCGATTTTGGCATCCTTCCCCATCAAATCTGAAAAAGGAAAAGATATCGTGATTGAAGTCTCCTCGTTTTTCAATGCTGATTCACCCTCCTTCAACATTATTCCGGACAGATTAAAATCAGAATATAAAATCGGGAAAGCAGATGACAAGCGCAGCCGTATCAATTCGGTGAAAAGTTTTCCTGAAAACACCGAAATCACCCATACGCTTACCTTCCCAACGGCTAAGCCTCCCCGCAGGAATTCGACCAATACCTTTACCTTTCAAATCAACCACTCCATCATTGCCCTGCCGGAAGATAAAATGCAGGTGCGCTACGAAGACTCCCGTGTGGGCTGGTTTGGTATCCGAAAATACGACTACAGCTCCGAGGCTTTAAAGTCGGATGAAGTGAGACTGGTGCGCCGCTGGAGACTGGAACCCAAAGACGAAAAGGCCTACGCCCAGGGCAAGCTTACCGAGCCTAAAAAACCTATCGTGTACTACCTGGACCCTGCCACTCCCGAAAAATGGAGAAAATATTTTATCCAGGGCATCGAAGACTGGAACTCCGCCTTCGAAAAAGCGGGCTTCAAAAACGCCATTGTGGCCAAAATGCCTCCAACCCCTGAGGAAAATCCGGATTTCAGTCCGGAAGACGTGCGGTTTTCTACCGTGCGCTATGTGGCCTCCACCACACGAAATGCCACGGGACCCAGCGTCTCCGATCCGCGAACCGGAGAAATCATCGAGTCGGATATCATCTGGTATCACAACCATTTGAGGTCCTACCGTAATCGTTATTTACTGGAAACCGGCGCTGCCAATCCAAAGGCCAGAACTCTGGACACCCCCGAAGAGGAGATCGGCGAAATGATGCGCCGTGTCATTTCTCACGAAGTAGGTCACGCCCTGGGTTTGCCTCATAACATGAAAGCCAGTTCGGCCTATCCCGTCGATTCGCTCAGGTCCGGAAGCTTTACCCAAAAAATGGGTATTGCGGCTACCATCATGGATTATGCCCGTTACAACTATATCGCACAACCCGGAGATGAAAACATTCGCTTTGTCAGACAACTGGGGCCTTACGATGATTATGCCATCGAATGGGGTTACCGGTATTTCCCGAACAGCACTCCCGAGCAGGAAAAAGAGATTCTGGAAAGCTTTGTGGACGAGCGCAGCACCAATCCTTTGTACATGTTTGGTGGAAGAGGAAACGATCCCGATGCCCAAACCGAAGACATCGGCGATAACTCTGTAAAAGCAAGCACCTATGGGCTGAGCAATTTGAAAATTGTCGCCGACAACCTCAATGCCTGGACGACGCCTGAGGGTCAGAATTTTGAAGATCTGGAAGAGCTTTACGGCGAGATGCTTGGGGTGTACAGACGTTACATCTATCACGTCGTTTCCGTGGCAGGAGGCGTCCATAAAACCCTGCTGCATAAAGGTCAGGACGGTATTCCGTATCAGGTGGTGGATAAAACCAACCAAATAAACGCTTTGGACTTCCTAAATAAAAATGTGTGGACGCCACAATACTGGCTGGTGGATAAAGAGCTGATTTCTAACTTTGCCGAAACCGGCAAACTGGAAACTCTGGTTAGCATTAACAAAGGCGTGCTCAATCGACTTACCGATGCTGAGCGCCTGACGATGATGTGGGACACCCATTCGACCCTGGCTGGAAACGGACTTTCCCCTCAGGAACTTCTGAATTTGCTTACAGAAGACCTCATCTATTCCAGAACCACTCCAGACCAGGTCGAGCGTGAATTGCAGAAACATCTGGTCCATCAGCTTATCCAACTCGTTGACGACAAGGATTTGGCGATGGAGCTTAAAGGACATAGCCTTTCACTTCAGGAGGACCTTCTGACTGATTTTAATACCAGAGCTGGTTCTACCGAAGGCGAATTAAAAGCGCATTACAGCTATATGATTCAAATGCTGGAAGAGGCTTTACAAACAGGAAAATAACAGGTCTCAAAACCTCCTTAGGCTGGGGCTTTTTGCCCCCTGGCCTTTGGTTAATATGGATGTTAGGTTTTAGAGGGTAGATATTAGAAGGAGAAAAGAACATAAAGAAAAGAGAGGACCTTATAATAATTTTGAATTGTCACACTGTCCCGAAGCGTCGGGATATTTCAGGGTCTAGCTTAACTGAGAAAGATGCTGAAATAAATTCAGCATGACAAAACTCAAGGCTAAATTTAAGTATATATGCTCCCTTCAGGGTTGGGGTGTTTTTTTCGATTACTCGATTACACCGTTACACGATTGTACTAAAAACGATGAACAATCTTCCTCAGGAACTCACCAACTCACAAACTCACCACTACTGCAGATCGCAGAAGTACGATATGAGATAGTAGAAGTAAAAAAGAGTTTTATCTAATTTCCCTTCAGGCGATGCACTGAGTTGATCGAAGTGTTAATGCGGATAGGCAAAGGATGTAATCTCTGAGTATAAAACCTACCACCTAATCCCTACTACTTAACTCCTTACCATTTACTTATAAAGCGAATACACGATTAATCGATTATACGATAGATGACTGGTCAACCGGTATGCTGGTTCACTACTTAATACGATGTACTTGCTACTTTCCACTCACAAACTCACCAACTTTCTACTCACTACTACAATAACAATAAAAACAAAATGTACGGTTTTCCCGTAAAAATGTACGGTTAAACCGTAACGCAAAGTCATTTAAAAAAAGCATATTTGCCGTACTAACTCAATTGACTGTGTCAAAATTCATCCGATTTTGAGACCGTTCCAACGGAAAAGCAAGGTTTAATCGCCTTGCTTTTTTTATTTTAGACCTACTCTTATTTTACTATCCGCTTATCCGCTGCAATAACTTGAATTTAAACTTAAGCCTTCATTCTTTTTTGCATCGCCCAAAAAAGAACAAAAAAACGCTAGGCTTATTTTTATGTCTTTAAAAACTACGAAAGTGGCTCCACCTCGTAACGCAAACCGTTTCACTCGTGCGTTACTCCTTCACCCAGGCTTCACCACTTTCTTGTTTTTAGCAATTCCATAAAAAGTAGGCCGTTTTAAAAATAATCCGTTTTCAACAAAGAACTCTATGTGATTTCCCTTGAGGCGATGCACTGAGTTGATCGAAGTGGAAATTCCGATAGGCAAAGGGTGTAATCACCTATCTTTGCCAAGGAAACGCAGGCAGGCTTAGTCACCATCCACCACTAACCCTCACTTTTCAATTGTAAAGCGAATACACGACTATTCGATTATTCGAAAACCGACAGATATGAGATGGTAGATATAAGAAGGAAATGAGAATAGAATATAGAGAAAAGAGCAAAGAGAGGACCTTCCATTAATTTCTAATTGTCACCCTGTCCCGAAGCGTCGGGATATTTCAGGGTATAGCTTAACTTAGAAAGATGCTGAAATAAACCTGCCTGCTTGAAGCATTCAGGCAGGTTCAGCATGACAAACTTCAGTTTTAATTTAACATAATAAACTCCCTTTAGGGTTGGGGTGTTTTTTTTTCGATCATTCCATTATACGATTATACGACTACACGAAAACCAAAAGATATTAGAAGAAAAATCATCGAATAAACTCCCCTCCAGGGGCTAGGGGGAGGAATTTCCCCTCACAACTCATTATCATAGGATTTGCGAATCAGCTCTGCTTTTGAATTGATTTCCAGCAGCTTATAAATATTCTTGATGTGGCTTCTCACCGTATCCAGGGAAATAAACAGATCGGAGGCGATCATTTTATAACTTCTCCCCTTCACGATACCGTTGACGATCTCGCGCTGCCTGTGGGTAAGCTGACTTTTGGGTTTAGGCTTGTAGTAATCGGCAATTTTTCTGGCGATGGCCGGCGACATATAAGACCCTCCCTGAGCGACGACCTCAACCGCCTCTTTGATTTTAGGCAATGCACTTCGTTTGGAGATATACGAACAGGCCCCCGCACTCAAGGCTTTAAAAATGACATCGGTTTCTTCAAAGGTGGTGAGGATGATGACTTCCAGTTCCGGTAAAAGACTTTTGATTTTGGGAAGGGCTTCAATACCGCTTTGTCCCGGCAGCTGTATGTCGAGTAACAAAATAAAAAGACCCTGAGACTGGTCTGCCCATTCGATAAACTGCTCCACACTCCCAAAGGTATTCTGGAGCTTTATATCAGCCTGTATCTTAAAAAAAGACACCAATCCGTCCAGAACCAGTGGGTCATCTTCGACAATTACAATGTTGATTTGTGCTGACACCTTTTTTTAGGGATAAGTACGTTAAAATTATCTTGTCTTCAACTCACATTTTCATGTGATTTTTAGACGGGGCTAAATGAATTACACCTAGGTGGTTATAGTAAAGAAAGCGCTTAGTTTCAGTGCGGTTTTAATGACATTTTTTTTAAGACGCAACCTGAATTACAGATGTCAACCTAAGCCCTGTCACACCGAATACGGCAGATTCACTCTCACTCCAAATCCGTTTTCCATATCAAATTCCAATTTTGCATCCATGCTATCGCACCTCAGTTTCATATTGGCCAATCCCATTCCTGTGCCCTGTTTTAAATTTTCACCCTTGCCGTTGTCTTTGATTTCAAAAATACACTCCGCCTTTTTTTTGGTTATTTTGATATGGACTTCGTTCGCATCAGAATGTTTCACGATATTGGTAACCGCTTCTTTGTAAATCAGAAACAGATTGCGTTTGCAATTGAGATTTATCTTTTTACTTAGATTGAGTTCATCGGCTTCGATGCTGTACCTAATCTCCGCCGGTAGCAGCATTTCTTCTGCCAGCTCCTGCATGCGTTCCAGTAAATCTCCGAGGGTGTCTCGCCGGCTGTCAATACTCCAGACCAGGTCCCGCATGTGTGAGATCGTATCTCGACTCATGGTTGTGATGTTATGTAGCCTGTTCTTATCGATTTTATGATTGGTTTGCATCTCCAGCATTTCGGACTGCATGGCCAGACCCGTGAGCATGGACCCCACATCATCATGTAAATCGCTTGAGATTTTTGTGCGTAAGCGTTCTAAAGCTAAAACTTGAGTTAGCCTATAGCGATAAAACCCATAAAATAGACCGATAAGGCCTCCCAGCATCAAGGCTATAAACCACCAGCGCTTATAGAAAATTTGCCGAACGGAAATCGGAATGGATAAGATGGAAGCGCTGTCAACGCCACGGGAATCTTTCCCTTTAATTTTTAAAACATAATCGCCTGCCGGCAATTGGTTGTAGCGAATTGAAGTGGAATTACCCTGGTCGAACCACTGCTCTTCAAAGCCTTCCAGTGTTGTGCTGAAGCTGTTTTTCTGATTCTGAAAATAGCTGGTCATCGTCCAGTCGATTTCAAAATACTGATCGTAGGGAGATAATTCTAATCCTGTAAATTTTGTCTGGTTATACTCTTTTATAAAGCTGACTTTACCCTTGCTATTATAAGCTTTGGCAGACAAGAGCCTTAATTTAGGCGGAACAGATTCTTTGGAAATATCCCGGGGGTTGAAGCTGTTTAGGCCATTCATGCCCCCAAAATAAAAACGTCCCCGGCTGTCTTTAAAAAAGGAGGTGTAATTGAATTCATAGTGTGACAAACCGTCTTCAGCATAAAAATTTTGAAATATTCTGCTGGTTTTATCAAAATGAGATAAACCATCGTAAGTGCTGATCCATAAGCCATTTTTATCGTCCAACAGCAAACCCACAACATTGTCATTGGACAATTCCTGTGCGGTTGTATAGGTCTCTACACGCGTGCCGTCGGCTGATATATGATTGAGCCCGCCACCGTAAGTTCCTGCCCAAAGGCTCCCGTCTGTGTCTTCTTCAATCACGAGAATGCAATTTCTTGAAATAGCTGGAGTGGTTTCTCTTGTATATATATTTTCGACACGGCCGCTGAGGTGTATTTTGAGTAAGCCTTCCGTTTGAGTTCCTATCCAAACCACACTGTCTGTCCGACTTTCTTCAAAATACCTGAAATTTGAAATACTGGGAGTGGTTTCAGAATCGGAAAACACAAACCTCTTGGTTTCAGTTTTTGGATCAAAAAGCACCAACTGATTCAAGCTTTGACCAAAAAGCAATTTTCCGTTACGGAGTTTAAGCAATGGGTTTTGTCCTTTAAAGGTCACGTGAGTATGAAACTCATCGTAACTTTGGATACTTCCTTCTTTCAGGTTGATTTTCATTAAAGTCTCTCCTAAGGTAAACACATGTTTTTTTTCATCATCTACAACAAAAAAATTAGCGGTATGTTTAAAGGCTTCCATGGATTGAGTATCCAGCTTGAGTGGCAGTGTATCTACTTTTCCGCTTTGAGTCTGATATACGATTTTGTTTTTGTTTTCACATTTGGCAAAAATAGTCCCGTGCTTATCCTCAAAAATACCGCGCATGGAGTTTCCCCAGCCTTCCTTTTTTGATTTAAAGAGGGGTTCAAACAGCTCCTCACCAATTCTTATTTTAAAAATACCGTTATCTGTCGCTACCCAGAGCAATTGGCTGGCATCTATAAAAATGTCCCTGATTTTTGAATATTCAAACCGGGTTTTAAGCTGCTGGGTGTAGTCCGTAAATTCACCCTCCGGACTCATGCGATACAGTTGGGTATCCCCGGCAAACCACAGGTGGTTTTGGTGATCTTCTATGGCATAATAAAACTGGATATTTTTTTTAAACAGCTGCGTTTTTTGCAGCGTGTTTTCGTCAAACGTGAAAATGCCGAGCTCCTGCTGTGGAAAAAAGTAGTGGGTATTGTTGGAATCATAAAAAGAGACGTTAAACTTCAGCTCAGAGCCATACCATTCAAAGGTCGACAGATCAAATTCAGCTTTCAGATTCCCCTCGGCATCAAATTTATAACTTCCGAAAGGGGTGCTCCATAAGATATCGCCCTGCTGATCTGAGATCAATCGACTAGAATCCACTTGATCTTTGGAAATTCTATGCTTTATTTCAAACTGTCCGGCGGTTAATTTTTGAAGGTATTGCTGAGCGCCTACAGGGGTTGTGCTTTTATGGTCATCACTTACAATCCAGATACTTCCATCCTGATGTTGCATCAGGTTCAAAACGGAACCGTGAATATTATGCGTTTTATCATAACTGAAAACTTTATCGGTTGAAGGATCAAGTCTGAAGAGTTTTTCATTAGCGATATACCAGAGGTGGTTGGTCGTGCTATCCATAAGCATTTCACCTTTGATGTTTTCTTCCTCTATGAAAAAAGGATTATGAGGATTGGAGTTGTAAAGCTTAAAATGATAGCCATCATACCTCAACAAACCAAGCTCTGTTCCAAACCACATCATTTCATCCTTGTCCTGGGTCAGGCATTTTATGTCTCTGAAGGGCAGCCCCTGCTCTGTGGTAAGCACATCGATTTGCCAGGGGTTTTGAGCCTGAAGTCCCGAAGTCATTGATAGAATAACCCAAAATACACTACCGATTAAAACCCTGACTCTCATAACAATAGACCTAATTAAAAATAAAGGTAGTCTTTTTTAGAATACAACCACATGAATATGTGATTGACTACCAGGAAATTGTGAAATACTTTGCAAGTGTTAAATTAACATAAATTATAAAAAATTAAACCATGAAAAAATTACTGATGATTATCCTGATGTTTCCGCTAGTAGCCATGTCTCAAGAGGCTGAAACGCATTTATTAACCTTAACAGAATTTACCGTCAAGCAGGGACATGCTGCTCAGTTTCTGGACGGTGTCAAAAAATGGAAAACCTGCTACAACGAAAATGAGGGAACCGATTCCTGGAGCTTCTGGTCAAGAGTGCAGGGTGAAAGTAACGTGTATGGCGTCTCCGGCGACATGGCCAACTGGGCTGAAATGGACAAAGAGGATGAGGCGGGAAATGCCTGTAGAATCGTAGCCATGAACTTTATCATGCCTCATGTTGAAAAAGCGGTCAATAACATCACTAAATCCATACCTAAATGGAGTAAAGCAAACATGAGTACAGACACTGAGCTGGTCTGGGTGACCTATTTCAAGGTAAAAGATGGGGCTTTGTTTAACGAGGTCGTCAAGGAGGTTTCCGGAACTCTGGCTGCTGAAGAGGGTGAACCCAGAGGCTACTGGTATGGCTTTATGGGTGGAGGCCCGGAGGCACCGGATTATATGGTCTCTGAAACATTCCCAAGTTATGCTGCCTTAGATGAGGATGATAAAAAAGACAGTCCGTTTGCCATTTACAAAAAGGTACATGGTGATAAAAAAGCCAAAGAGATGAGCGATAAGTGGATGAAAGCCGTCGATAAAGGCTGGTCTTACCTCTGGGAACTCAACCAGGATTTATCCAATTAATCGACTATTAACGACTGCAGGCCGAGCTATTGATTTGAATGAGCCCGGCCTGTTTTTATTTACTTAAAAATAGTTCAACATGAAAAAACTACTATTACTCATCTTATCTGTAATGCTTTTTACAGCCTGCAATCAGGAAAGCCGTTACACCCAGGAATCTTCAGAAATAGAGACTTACAAAAAGGTCCTCAAAGCCTATGAAGATCAGGATTGGGGGAGTTTTGCCACCCATTATGCCGACACCGCCATTATCGCTAATAATGTGACCTTAGATAAAGGACAATCTTTAGCCGAACTGGTCGAAACCAATAAACAAGATGCGACGCTATTTTCATCCTGGCGTTATGTAGATACGGAAAGTGACTACGAAATGGTCGTGACCGATGAAGGTGAAACCTGGGTCAACTTTTGGGGCTTGTGGCAGGGAGAGATGAAGTCTGACGGTAAAACCTACGACATCCCGGCACATATAACCGCTCAGTTTAAAGATGGGAAAATTATCAAGGAATATGGCTACTGGGATATTTCAAAACTTTTAGTTAACCCAAATAATGTGGTCATCATTGACAGCCTTTACAAAGCTTTTGGGAAGGGTGAAATTCCTAAAGTCCTGGAGCTGATGGATCCTGAAATTGTATGGTATGAAGCTGAAGGTAATGCCTATGCCGATGGCAATCCCTACATCGGTCCCGAGGCGGTTTTAAATGGTGTTTTTGCCAGAGTGGGTGCAGAACACGAGTATTTCAACCTGCAGGATATTGAGCTGAATCAAATGACTGGCAATAAAGTACTGGCCAGGCTACGCTATGATGCAAAAGTGAAGAAAACCGGCAAAACCTTTAATGCCCAGGTAGCGCATCTCTGGACACTTAAAGACGGAAAGATTTCTGGCTTCCAGCAGTATGTGGACACCAAAAAACTCCGTGATGCTACAAGCAACTAATTTTTCTTGAAGTCAAAAAAAAAATAGAATGTAAAGCCAACCAAGGACAGGATGGTTGTTTAAATTTTTAAAAGCGAGTTAATGATTTAATTATGAAAACTTATCGAAATCTTATGTTCTCTATACTGATAATTGTTTTGATTACTCCATTTGGGTATGCTCAAAACAAAAAGAATCATAAAGTAGTAAAGGATATCTACACGCAATTGCTTACCGAGAGTTCATCAAATAGTGACCAGCTCACATCCATCATAAAATTAAACAATGAAAATGATAATGACAGATACACCATCTCATTATATGCTATTGTACAAAATGAATGGGTTGAGGTGGTTTTTGACAAGATTCAGCTGCAAGAAGTCAAAAAAGACAACATTGAAGTCACCGGTAAAGTTACTGGTCGGCAACCCACAGAGTGCGAAATCGTTTCCACAAAATTTAAACACGTTTGGACGGTAAAAGACGGACAAATCATCAAATTTTACGACTATCAAAATCATGAAAAACCTTATGACGACACAAAAAAATAAAGATGGAAAACTCTAAAACCCCTTCAGAAAAACCAGAGTATTTCCTGCTCCGCCCCGAAATTGAAAAAGCCTACGGCTACTCACATGCGGTAAAGATTGGTAACCACATTAAAATTTCAGGGGCCGTAAGTATGGACGATGAAGGTAATCCTACAGCCGTTGGCGACTTTTTACAGCAAATGAAAAATTGTTATGCCGATTTAGATAAAATCCTAAAGCACTTCGACTGCACCTTCGATGATGTGGTCAAAGAAGATGTCTTTACCACCAACATGCCGTTGT
The DNA here is from genome assembly GCF_010820555.1 of Psychroflexus aurantiacus. Taxonomy (GTDB): domain Bacteria; phylum Bacteroidota; class Bacteroidia; order Flavobacteriales; family Flavobacteriaceae; genus Psychroflexus; species Psychroflexus aurantiacus. Next base: position 276,909 of record NZ_JAAIKD010000001.1, read on the forward strand.
TTCTGGAACATGCCGAATACCGGTCTGAAATCTATAAAAACCATTTTCCGACAGGCTCCTGGCTGGGGGTGAAGGAATTGGCTCTGCCTGAATTATGGATTGAAATTGAATTGGAAGTATATAAACTATAGAGATGACAGGTTTAACTGCAGTAAAAACTTTAAAAATAATTTCACTTAGTATCCTGGTTCTTGTCGCTTTATATTTTGTGATAGATAGAGCACTCCCTTACTTTTTGAAATTTAATATAGAACACTATACATCTTATTACTGGCCTAATAAATGGTGGCTTGTCGGTCATTTAGCGGGAGGTGCACTGGCTTTGCTTATCGGGCCATTTCAATTGAGTACACCCTTCAGAACTCGTTTTATAAAGACACATCGCAGCTTAGGAAAAATTTACATTACCGGCATTATAATAGCTTCTTTAACTGCTTTTTATATGTCTGTTTATGTTGCCCCTCAGGTCAATGTATCCTGGAGCATTTCGCTTTTTGTTTTGGCTTTGGTGTGGCTTGTAAGTGTGTTAATGGCTTACAGGGCTATTATGCTGAAAACAATTCCTCAGCATCGGGAATGGATGATCAGATCCTATATCATTAGCCTTGGATTTGTGCTGTTTCGTTTTTTGAATGAAAATTCACTGGTGCAGGATGTCATGCCCACTTTTGAAGAACGCGGTCCCGCCTGTTTATGGCTTTCCTGGACAGTCTCTTTATTTGCTTCAGAAGTAGTGCTGCAATGGAACAAGAAAAAAATAAAAAACAGAAAAAAACTTCAAGGCGATTTTGACAATGAGCCTGTAAGATACAATTTCAAACCCTGATTTATTATGGATTTACAGCTTAAAGGAAAAAATGCCATCATTACTGGAGGCAGTAAAGGCATAGGCAGAAGCATTGCTTTAAACCTTGCCGAAGAAGGCGTCAACCTAGCCATTTGTGCCCGTGGTAAAGACGACTTAAAAAAGACAGAAAAAGAACTCCTGAAAAAAGGCGTAAAGGTTATCGCCTTAACCTGTGATATAGGAAATACCAAACAGCTAGATGATTTTCTCGAAAATGTAAAACGCCAGTTTGGAACAATCGATATTTTAGTCAACAATGTCTCCGCTTTAAGCCTGGGAGATGACTACCGTGACTGGGAAACTTCCATCAATGTAGACTTGCTGGGGAGTGTAAGAGCCACCAGAAAAGTCATCCCTTGGATGCAGGAGGCGGGCAGTGGAAACCTCCTGTTTATTTCATCAGGATCCGGACTGGAAGCCGGTTCGCCTCCTGCCTACGCAGCCGTAAAGGCAGCCCTTATCAGTTATTCCAAAACCATAGCAATTCAGCTGGCACCAAACAACATCAGAGTCAATACCCTGGCCCCGGGCTCGGTAGAATTTCCGGATGGACTTTGGGAATTTACAAAAACGCAAAACCCGGCGTTTTACGATAAGATACTTCATAGCATCCCCTCCGGAAGACTGGGAACACCCGATGAAATAGGTAAAGTGGCTGCATTTATCGTATCTCCCTGCGCCAGCTGGGTTGTGGGTACCTGTCTGGCTGTGGACGGCGGGCAGCATAAAGCGAATTTATAAAGCACCGGTTCACATGATGCTTTTGGCCTGGTCAACATGAATGAGAACCCTCAAATGTAATCTTGAAATGAAAGCACACAGAACATAAGAATGAATACAACCTAAAATCAACTTATAAAATCCAAAATATGAAAGTATCAGCATTTGCAAGCCATGGCCCTAATCAGCCTTTGGAAGCGTTCTCCTACGAAATGAGACCTATTGGTCCGGAAGAAGTCGATGTTAAAATCATCAATTGCGGAATTTGTCATTCCGACCTCAGCATGATGAACAACGACTGGGGAATGACCACCTATCCCATTGTACCCGGACACGAAATTATAGGTGAAGTGGTAGCTGCCGGCGATGCGGTAAAAAATATAAAGCTGGGAGATAAAGTAGGCGTGGGCTGGTACTCCGCTTCCTGTATGTCCTGCCATGAGTGCATGGATGGAGCTCATCACCTGTGTTCCAGTGTAGAGTTTACCATCGGTGGTCGGCACGGCGGCTTTGCAGATTATGTACGCAGTCACTGGTCCTGGGCAATTCCTTTACCCGACGGAATCAATCTGGATAAGGCAGGCCCTTTGCTTTGCGGAGGAATTACGGTGTTTAACCCCATCCTGCTGGCCGGGGTAAAAGCAACCGACAAGGTCGGAGTCATAGGCATAGGCGGTCTGGGACATATGGCCCTCAAGTTTTTGAATAAATGGGGCTGTGAAGTGATTGCCTTTAGTTCCACACCGGGTAAAAAAGAATCCATTCTGGCTATGGGAGCCACTCAGGTAGTGGATTCAACAAAGCCTGAGGAATTAGAGAGCATTGCAGGCTCCCTGAATTTTATCCTGAATACCACCAACGTCACCCTGGACTGGAATTCCTATCTGGTCGCTCTGGCGCCTAAAGGAAAATTTCACAATGTCGGCGCAGTATTGGAACCTTTAGCAATCCCGGCTTTTACATTAATAATGGGAGAAAAATCAGTCGCAGGCAGCCCCCTCGGAAGTCCCGCGATCACCAAAACCATGCTGGAATTTTGCGTGCGCCACGACATCTACCCCATAACAGAAGAGTTTCCTATGAAAGAAGTAAATGAAGCCATGGCCCATTTAAAATCAGGGAAAGCTCGTTACCGAATCGTTTTGAAAAACTAAATAAGCTTAAAATTTTGAATTCATAAAAACACCTGTCCACAAAATTTAAAGACAGCAATATCCTCTTAAGATTGATTTATTTCTTAAAAAACAAACTATGGAACCCCTCACTACTCCTGAACTAAAACCCACGCGTAACCAGGCCCGTATTCAAGCCCTGGATGTGATCAGAGGCATCGCCTTACTGGGCATTCTGCTGATGAACATCAATGGTATGGGATTGCCCTACTCCTACTCAGACCCCAGTGTGCTTGGTCATACCGAAGGTTTAAACTACTATGTATGGTTAGCCAATGAACTCTTTTTTGAAGGAACCATGCGTGGTTTGTTTACCATACTCTTTGGCGCCGGAGTTGTTTTACTCACCACACGGCTTATTCATAAAGGGGCCGGGATTTCTACAGCCGATGTGTATTACAGAAGAATGATTTGGCTTTTGCTGTTTGGTCTGGTCAATTCCTGGCTGTTTCTCTGGCAGGGGGATATCTTATATGCCTACGGACTCTTTGGTTTGTTTTTATTCCCCTTTAGAAATTTACGGGTCAGAAGTCTGCTGAGTATTGCTGCCGTGTTGATTTGTATCGGAATTGTATGGGATGTCAGCGATTATCATAAAAACAAAACTCTGAAAACAGAAGCGGAACAAGCCCTGGCTTTAAAAGAAAGCGGTGTCCCCCTCAACAAAAAAGCCGAGGCCGACATTGCCGAATGGGAAAAGGTATCCACTAAAAAAACAGCAGAAGAAATTCAGGAGAACATCGAAGAGATGCGCGGCAGTTATTTTGAAATCATACAGCATAAAGCCACTCAAATTCAATGGATGCAAACCTGGTTCCAGTACCGGTATGGCGCCTGGGATATTTTAAGCTTTATGTTTTTGGGCATGGCTTTTTTCAAATTGAGAATACTGCACGGGGAAAGACGTGTAAAATTCTATGCCTTACTAGCTGTTATAGGATATGGCATCGGCTTAAGCATCAATTATTATGAGGTGAATTTGATTACTGAAAGCGATTTTGAGCCGCTTAAAATGTATGAAGCTGTACAGACGTATAATATAGGCCGCCTGTTCGTCACCTTAGGACATATTGGTTTATTCATGCTGTTTATCAAATCAGGGCTTATCGGTTTTCTACAGCGAGGTTTAGCTGCCGTAGGCAGAATGGCTCTATCGAATTACCTCATGCACAGCATCATTACTTCTCTTGTTTTTCTTGGCTTTGGGCTTTACGGTCAGCTGGAGCGTTACGAATTGTATTATGTGGTCTTTAGCATCTGGATTTTCCAGCTTATCACCAGCCCCATTTGGTTAAAACATTTCTACTTCGGTCCCTTCGAATGGCTTTGGCGTTCGCTGACCTATGGAAAAAAACAAGTCTTTAAAAAATAAATTAATGACATTCACACTCAAACGGGTTCAGTCCTTAGACTTTTTAAAAGGCTTGGTCATCCTGCTCATGGCTTTAGACCATGTCCGGGATTACTTTCATAAGGACATGTTTTATTTTGAGCCAACTGATATTGAGCAAACCCATTTAGCCTTATTTTTTACCCGTTTTATCACTCATTTTTGCGCCCCGGTCTTTGTGTTGCTGGCAGGGACTTCGGCCTTTTTTGTTCAATCGCGGATGCTGAAATCGGAACTCAGCAAGTGGCTGGTTAAACGCGGCTTGTGGCTGGTGTTTGTAGAAATCGTCATCATCACGTTTGGCTGGCGGTTTCAGTTCAATTTTAACAGCATTCTTTTACAGGTAATCTGGTTGCTCGGGATTTCCATGGTATTCTTGGCCGCGTTTATTCACGTCCCCAGAAAACTTATGATTTCCATAGGTCTCATCGTGATTTTTGGGCATAACAGTTTGGACGGAATCACGGGCGGTCAGTTCAGTAATCTCTGGACACTTCTGCATGTGCAGGGACCAATTCAACTTACAGAACAGATCACCTTATTCAATGTGTACCCGCTTATCCCCTGGATTTTTGTCATGCCTCTGGGCTACCATCTGGGACGCCTTTACACCTCAGCTTATGAGGCCAAAACAAGACGTCAACTCTTAATCGGAATAGGACTTGCTGCCATCCTGGTGTTTTTGGTTTTACGTGTCTTAAATGTGTATGGCAACCTAACCGATTGGACACCTTATGAAAACTTCGACAAAACTTTGATGTCATTTTTCAATGTTTCCAAGTATCCGCCTTCTTTACTTTACCTGCTCATCACCCTGGGGCCTTCTTTGATATTACTGGCCTGGGCAGAGCATTTTAAGGGGCAGGTCTATAAGATCAGTGTGCTGTTTGGCAAAGTGCCCATGTTTTTCTACATCATTCATATTTATTACATCCATTTACTAGCTCTTATCACAGTATATCTTTCAGGTTATGACCCCAGCCTGATGATTGTGGAGGTTTGGGTGAGTTTTGAAACCGGACTGCAGGGCTATGGTTTTTCTTTGACTGTGGTATATTTCATCTGGCTGTTTGTGGTGGCCACGCTATACCCCGTTTGTGTGTGGTACTGGAACTATAAAAAATCCCACCGCCAGTACTGGTGGCTGAGTTATTTCTAATTAAAACTAATAAGCATTAAATAATAACCATTAAAAATTAAGTTATGAAAACTCAAGTATTAAGTTTAATCTGCCTTTGCTTCTTAGCCTTAAGCTGCACTGATAAAAACTCACAGTCCGCTGAAACAGAAATCGAAGAAAACGTCGCAGCATCTAGTTATTTCGACTATTCCGACAGCGATGACCAATGGACAGGCGGCGTAAGGATGATTCCGATAGAAACCCCAAAAGGCACTTTTAAGGTGTACACCAAACGTATGGGGAATAACCCTAAAATGAGGATACTCCTTCTACATGGTGGTCCTGGTGGAACACATGAACAATTCGGGAATTTCGAGGGCTACCTGCCTAACGAGGAAATTGAATATATCTATTACGATCAGCTCGATTCTTATTACAGCGACAAACCGAACGACCCCTCACTTTGGACCACCGAACGTTTTGTGGAGGAAGTAGAGCAGGTGCGACAGGCTCTGGGTTTACATAAGGATAATTTCTATCTCCTGGGTCAGTCCTGGGGTGGCATTTTGGCTTTGGAATATGCTTTAAAATATCAGGATAATTTAAAGGGTCTCATCATTTCTAATATGGTGGCGAGCGTACCGGAATACAATACATACGCCCAGGAAGTTCTGGGCCCACAATTACCGGAGGAAATCCTGACAGAAATTCAGCAAATTGAGGCGGATAAAGATTACGCCAACCCGAGATACGAAGAGCTTTTGATGACTCATTTTTATACAGAACACATTCTCCGCATGCCCTTAGAAAACTGGCCAAAATCTATACAGCTGTTGTTTGAACATCTCAATCCTGAAATTTACGTCTATATGCAAGGTCCAAGCGAATTTGGCATCATAGAAGAAGCCACATTAAGCGACTGGGATGTTTCTCACCGCTTAAAAGAAATTAAGACACCAACCCTAATGCTGGGCGCAAAACACGACACCATGGATCCGAAGTATATGGAATGGATGGCCACCGAAGTTCAACACGGCAGAAGTGTGATTACCAACGGAAGTCATGCGTCTCAGTTTGATGATCCTGACACTTATTTTGATGGCATTATCAGGTTTGTAAAGGATGTAGATAACGGGAGTTTTTAAGCCTAAAAACACAAACCAGCATGAATCTAAAACAATCCTTTACCATCGCTTTAATACTTGGTGTATTAAGTATTACCGCCTGGGAATTCTACTGGCGATCTCAGGGCTATTTTCCAGATCTGGACGATGACAAATATTTGTGGGCCAAGACTCGGGCTAAAGTAGATGAAGCCACCAAAAGCGATGTTGTGCTTATTGGATCCTCACGGGTATTATTCAATATTCAGGTGGATATTTGGGAAGAATTAACCGGAATTATACCCATACAACTGGCGAATGCAGGGAGTACACCCCTGCCAACCTTTCACGATATTGTTGAAAACACAGATTTTAAAGGAATAGTGCTTGTTGGGGTAACGCCGCCTTTATTTTTTTCAACAACGGTTGAGCAGGCACCACCGTGGACACGAGCTTCATCCCGTTCAGAGTTTTATGCAAACCAAACTTATGCCCAGGACTTAAATTATATCCTCTCCATACCCCTGCAAAACAACTTTGCTTTTGTCAGCAACGATGATGAGAGCTGGTTTGATGACATCAACCTTAAAGCTATTTTGAACACTATAGAGCTACCAGATCGAATAGGTAAGCCAAAAGAACCCCCGTTTAGAAGATTTCAGGATATCGATAGCCATAGAAATGTGCGCATGAAAGAAAGAATGCTTACCGACACCGCCTTTGCCAATTCCATTAAGGCGGTTTGGAAAAGCATGCTTACCTCTGAACCTAAACCCCCTCCGCCCGATAAAAAAGGAACCATAGATTATTTTTTAACCGACCTGAAGAAATTCCAGGCCAGAGGCGGCCAGGTTATTTTGTTGAGAAGTCCTTCTCATGGATTTTTTAAAGATCTGGAAAGCATGGGCATGCCTCGCGAAGAATTTTGGGACCGGTTAGTGTCCGAAGCACAGGTTCCGGCCTATCATTATGAGGACTATGAGGGCTTAAATGCTTTCGAAACCATAGAATGGTCGCATTTATCCGCTCCTGATGCTGATGAATTTACAGAAAACTTGGTCCGGATTCTTTTAAAAGACGGGCACATCACTAACCTTAAAACCAACTAACATGCTGTTTAATTCACTGAGTTTTATCGTGTTTTTGGTAATTGTTCTGGCTTTATATTATTCCAAACTATTCCGCTGGACCAACAAGAAAAGAATGCTGCTGCTGGCCAGTTATGTGTTTTACGGCTTATGGAATCCGCCCTTGGTGTTACTGCTTTGGATTTCAACCCTGGTCGACTGGACCGCTGGAAATAAACTGGCTGTAGAAAGCAATCCGCGTAAACGCAAATTGTGGCTGCTCCTCAGTTTAGCAGTCAATCTCGGTTTTCTGGCGTTCTTTAAATACCGGGATTTTCTTTTAGATAGTTTTACCAGCGTAGTCCATACCTATGGTTATGGCTATGAGGCACAACCCATGGATATCATTTTGCCCATGGGGATTTCGTTTTACACCTTTCAAACCATGTCTTACACCATAGACATCTATAACAAAAAAATAAATCCTGCCCGAAGCTTCCTGGATTTTGCTTTATACGTTACCTTTTTCCCTCAGCTCGTAGCCGGACCGATTGTAAGGGCTCAGGATTTAATCACCCAGTTTTATGAAGAAAAAAAGGCCACTGTAAAGCAGTTTTTATGGGGTACGTTTTTACTGAGCATCGGATTGTTTCAGAAAATTGTTCTGGCCGATACCTTGCTGGCCGATACTTCAGATAAGGTCTTCGGATCTCAAGCTATTCTTCATAGCCTGGATGCCTGGACCGGAACCCTGGCCTTTTCCGGACAAATATTTTTTGATTTTGCGGGCTATTCCACCTGTGCCATAGGGATTGCACTGATGCTGGGGATTATTTTACCGGACAACTTCAGGTATCCTTATGCGTCGATTGGATTTTCAGACTTCTGGAGGCGCTGGCACATCACCTTATCCACCTGGCTCAGGGATTACCTATACATTCCTTTAGGCGGCAATCGCCATGGAATTACCAGAATGTATGCGGCCCTGATGATTACCATGTTGCTGGGCGGTTTATGGCACGGCGCTGCCTGGACCTTTGTAGTCTGGGGTGGTTTACATGGCCTGTATCTGATTATAGAACGTATACTGCGGTCTAAAATTCACATTAAACTCACCGCCTTCAACGGAATTCTCCTGGCCTTAATCACCTATATCCTGGTCAATTTTACCTGGGTGTTTTTTAGAGCAAGAGAATTTTCTGTGGCCAAAAACATGTTGTCATCCATGCTCTTTGTGAATGAGGAAGGCGAAAAAATTATAGAAACCTTTGATGTGCTTAAAGTCTTTGTATTGATCAGCTTATTGTTCATTTCACACTGGCTGATGCGCAGGACCTCCCTCAAAGAAGTTTCCTTAAACCTGTCCCCTGTCACTTTAGGCATAGTCTGGGCGATCATGCTATTTTTGATTGTGATCTGTCAAGGCAACAGTGAACAGTTTATTTATTTTCAGTTTTAAGAGCTTTTAGGTTGAAGACTTAAAAGAGAATGCGAAAAAACCATGTTATGAAGAACCTATAAATTGCTAAATTGTAACATTAAATATGTTGAATCATGAAAAACAATCACAAAAACTGGACAAAAGAAGAGCTGAAAATCTACATCCTGCTGGCATGTGCCAAGGCAGATGACGAGATATCCCCTGAGGAAATCGAGGTGATAAAGTTAAAAACTCCCCCTGAACTTTTTGACAAAATCTATGATGAATTCAAAGAGGATAAAAAGAAAAAGCACTTGAAAAAAATTGAAAGCGCCATCAGATTTCACCGTTATGGATCTATCGAACTTATGGAGCTAAGGAATGACATTTACAAAGTCTACATGGCAGATAACCTATTTTGTAAAAAAGAAAAATACCTGGATAATATTCTGAATAACATCATTTACTGAGGTTTTAATACGCTCCCCGTATTCTCCAGAATTAATTGAAAATCCTGTCAGTATCCATTGTATTTTAAACATTAACCTGCTTAAAACCAGCATGAACTCTTTCATAAATCTTTGCCTATTGAAAAAGAAACCATAAACCAAGAGCTTCATCATACATCCAAAACCTTTAAGGAGGAATATTTACACGTATTGAAAGAATTTAGCATTGAATTTGATGAACGCTATGTTTTTAAATCTGTACTGTAATATATGTTGTACCTAAAGGCACAAAAAACATATTTACACTATAAAACGCTACCAGGATAACGTCCCTAACGGGACAAAACAACATAAAACTAATGCTAAAATTCTTCCTCAACCTCCGAAAAAAACTCATCGAAAAAAACAAAGTTCGCAACTACTTCCTTTACGCCACTGGCAAAATTTTTCTGGTGGGGATTGGGATTCTTAAAAACAGTCCCGTTAGGGACAGGATATGGGTAGCTAAAAATAATCAAGAAACACAACGTGCCTTTAGGCACGAGATATAAATACGCAATTATGGCGAACACCTTTACACAAATACATATCCAAAGCATTTTTGCGGTACAGGACAGAAAAAGCCTCATTAAAAATGAATGGAGGGATGAATTGTACAAATATATCACAGGCATTATCCAAAACCACAATCATAAGGTATTGCAGATAAACGGAATGCCAGATCATATTCACATTCTCTTTGGGATGCGCCCCACACAATCGCTTTCCGATTTAATGAAGCAAGTAAAACAAGATTCATCAAAATGGATAAATAACAAAAAACTTGTGATTGGTAAATTTTCATGGCAGTCTGGTTTTGGTGCATTTTCATATTCCAAATCGGAATTGCCAAAAGTGATCAATTACATCAAAAACCAAGAGCTTCATCATACATCCAAAACCTTTCAAGAGGAATATTTACAAATATTGAAAGAATTTAGCATTGAATTTGATGAACGCTATATTTTAAAATCTGTCCTGTAAGGTATGTTGTACCCAAAGGCACAAAAAACATATTTACACAATAAAATGCTACCAGGATAACGTCCCTAACGGGACAAGACAACATAAAACTAATGCTAAAATTCTTCCGCAACCTCCGAAAAAAGCTCATCGAACAAAACAAAGTTCGCAACTACTTCCTTTACGCCACTGGTGAAATCATCCTGGTGGGGATTGGGGTTTTTTAAATACTGCTCCCTTAAGGACAGGATATGGGTAGCTAAAAAGAATCAAGAAACACAACGTGCCTTTAGGTACGAGATATGAACAGGCAATTTTAGCAAACACCTTTCACAAATACATATCCAAAGCATTTTTGCAATGCAGGACAGACAAAGCCTCATTAAAAAGGAATGGGATATGATTTTAAAATCTATTTAGTTCGGTTAAAGGTAAAGTGAGGGGTTTTTAAATCAATTCAAGAAAATATTTAACCCTCAGCTTCATAACGTATCAGGTCTCCGGGCTGACATTCCAAGACCTCGCAAATACGTTCCAGTGTGGAAAAGCGAATCGCTTTAGCTTTCCCTGTTTTCAGAATAGACAGATTGGCTTTTGTGATTCCGATAGCATTCGCCAGATCGACCGACTGCATGTCGCGCTCCTCAAGCATCTGATCCAAATTAATTTTGATAGGCATATCTAAATCGTTAAGTCGTGTTCCTGTTTCGCCTGTATGGATAAATGAAGCATTTTACTTAAACGTATAAGACTAAGTCCAACAACTACTAAGAGCAGATAAATCACAGAATTGCTCTGAAAAAAATGAGGTATTACCTCAAAATGATAGGTTAAAAAGATTTTTTTAATCATTAGACAAATTCCTGTCACAACCAAAAACTGACCGCTGCACTTAAGGTGTCTGGCAAGACTAAAAGACTTGAACTCGCCATTCACAACAAACACCCTGGCAACTTTTCGTAAATGATAGGCAACGAAAACAAAGGCGACTGAGAAAATAATTTCATTGATGCCTCCAATAAAAAGCGCTGTTGAAAATTCATTTTTAGGTTTGTAAATAGAGTTAGAAAGGCTAATGTCAAAGCCGTTTATCAATAACACAATAAGTGTTGCTATAGCATTCATGACAACCAAAAAAAACAAAATATCAAAAATGAGTTTAAAGCTTGATTTTTTAAACATTGGAATAAAATTTAAATAGTGAGTTTATGATCGATTTCCAGTTCTCTGCCGCGATCGATAATTTTGGCCAGTAATAGAAGAATCAGACCTAAAGCCAGATGACTCACAAAGGCATATTCTAAGTCAAACACATAACTGAGTTCAAGTCTGTTTTGCTCAAAGGCTTTCAGCATAAATTTCAGAATAGGAATACCTATCGCATAAGTGATGAGGACATAAGCCAGGAATCGTATGGATAACGCATTGGATTTAGCGAAGTAATCGCCCTGTTTACAACGCTTTATCACAGGTACAATTCGATTGAGGGAAATAAAAGCAAACACCCAGAATATAAAAACAGGAAGAAACACCAGTGCAGATTCTAGGTTTGAAGCCCTTATCCGTTCCGCCCCGGTGATAAATAAAACGGTAGGAATAACAATACAGGCACTTAAGACCAAACGCAGAACCTGAACTCCGAGATAAAGTGTGTGTAAAATCGTTTTCATCAGTTATTGTTTTACAATAACAAACATAGTGATTGTTATCGTAAAACGATAATAAAATTTAGCTGTTTGTTATTTATAAACTTAATCCCATCATGCATGATAAATTTGACTCATGCGTCTTTAATGCAATCTGATTGGCATTCACTAAGCAAATCCCCAAACTGGTAAATTTCCGGAAATCATGACTTCCGTCATGGGATAAAAGGGCTGCCTCAGGTATCTTTATAGTGATTTAAAATTCAGGAGCCATGAAAACGACACCAATTCAGAAATTGATGACCAGAAACCTGGTGAAGCTCAACTTACAAGATTCACTTACGAAAGCAGAGTCTCTATTCAAAAGCAATAATATTCGCCATTTACCCGTGGTAAGTGGCAATAAAATCGTGGGTATGCTGAGTTATACCGACTTGTTGCGTATTTCCTTTGCCGATTCTGCAAACGATGACGGCGACACCATAGAGACCACGGTTTACGATATGTTTACTCTGGAACAGGTCATGTCCAAGCAGATCTACTTTGTTAAGGCTTCCGATTCTATCGAAGACGCGGCTGAAATCTTTATCAACCAAAACTTCCACGCCCTTCCCGTCGTGGAAAACGACAAGCTGGTAGGCATCGTCACGACGACAGATATGATTCGGTATTATAATACGAAGTGTAAGTAAGGACCATCTTAATAGTGGAATGTCCTTCCGATCCTGAAGCGTCGGGAAAGCCATTTTGCTTCGGCGAGCCTGCCTGCGTTTCCTTGGCAAAGGCAGGGAATTTTTTTGTCCTTGTTCTTAGTGAAGTGACTGAGTAGCGTTTAGCTATAATACCGTGAACTTTGACGAAGACGAAGACTTATTTTTCTGTAGACTGTGGACAATCGACTGTAGACCGTCTCCACTACACCATCACTTCACCACACCGCCATTTCACTTTTTGTCTTTGTCTTAGTCTTAGTCTTGAGAAATCAATTCAGCTTAAAACTGATGTTATTCTGATTCAATTCTGAAATCAATTCTGAACATATCTTCACCTTTTTTGACTTGCTGGGCATATGAATTTTGATTTTATTTTTCATTTCATACACCACAAAATTCAAAATATGGTCTCCGGCATAGTTGGAGAATAAATCCTGCATCGCCAGAACCTGGGATTCTGTCAGGTCGGCCACATTCATCTGAATGGTAAGTTTTTTAGCGTTTTCTTTCAGCACATCCTGCAGTTGTTTAAACCCTAAAAACCCAATACGCGTCCGTCCGGGCTCACCCGTTTTTCTATCGATAAACTGGGTGGCTTTTAACTTCACGTGCACAAAGTTATCCTGAATTAAAAAGTGTCTGTACTTCAGGTACTCTTCGCTGAAAATCCAAAATTCATGACTTTCGTTATAGTCCTCAAGCACAAAGGTGGCATAGCCTTTCCCCGTTTTGGTGACTCTGTGATTCACATCGGTGACCACGCCAGCCAGGCTGATTTCCTTGTTTAAATGCTCTTCAATATGTGCGATTTGTCTAAGATTGGAATTGCAAAACGAATTGATTTCCAATTCAAAATCATCCAATGGATGGCCAGATAAAAACAGGCCAACCACTTCTTTTTCGGCTTTCAGCGTTCGCATGGTATGCCAGGGCTCACAGGGTGGCACCTCGGGCTCCGGGATTTGCACATCGCTGGATTCCCCAAACAAACTCACCTGAGCGGAGTTTTTGTTTTCCTGATACCTGGCCGCGTACTTGATGACTTTTTCCAAAAACGTCAGTTCCCCGTCCGTCACCTGGAAATACTGGGCACGATGCACTTCGCCCAGACTATCGAATGCGCCGGCATAAGCCAGACTTTCGAAAGCTTTTTTATTGGCTGCCCGCAAATCGATGCGCTTAGCCAGATCGAAAATCGACAAATAGTGACCGTCTTTTTTACGGTGCTCCACGATGGTATTGACGGCTCCTCCGCCCACACCTTTGATGGCACCCATCCCAAAACGAACGGCATTGTCTTTGTTGACAGAGAATTTATAATAAGATTCATTGACGTCCGGACCCAGAACGGGTAAGTCCATGCGTTTGCATTCTTCCATGAAGAAGGTGACTTTTTTGATGTCGCTCATGTTATTGGAAAGTACCGCCGCCATGTATTCGGCGGGATAATGCGCTTTCAGATAGGCGGTTTGGTAAGCGATAAAAGCATAACAGGTGGAGTGCGATTTGTTGAAGGCATAACTGGCAAAGGCTTCCCAGTCCTTCCATATTTTCTCTAGCTTCTCTTCATCATGACCATTGTCTTTGGCCTGGTTGATGAATTTAGGTTTGAGTTTGGCCAGAACATCTTTCAGCTTTTTACCCATGGCTTTACGCAGGATATCCGCTTCACCTTTGGTGAAACTGGCCAGCTTTTGCGATAACAGCATCACCTGCTCCTGGTAAACTGTAATTCCGTAAGTTTCCTCAAGATATTCCTTCATTTCCGGCAAATCGTAAGCAATCTCCTCGTCTCCGTGTTTCCGCTTAATGAAACTCGGGATATACTCCATCGGTCCGGGTCTATAAAGCGCATTCATGGCAATCAGATCTTCAAAAACCGTAGGCTTCAGATCCTTCATGTGCTTCTGCATGCCTGGAGATTCATACTGGAAAATCCCAACCGTTTCGCCACGCTGGAAAAGTTCGTAGGTCTTTGCATCGTCCAGCGGAAAGGCATCAGGATCCAGCTCAAGTCCGTGTCTTGCTTTTACGATATCGACGGTATCTTTAATCAGCGTCAGCGTCTTTAAGCCCAGGAAGTCCATTTTCAGCAGACCTGCATCTTCCACTACTGAGTTGTCAAACTGAGTGACATACAAATTGGAATCTTTGGCGACGGAAACCGGAACAAACTTGGTGATATCGTCAGGGGTGATAATGACCCCACAGGCGTGAATTCCTGTATTCCTGACCGAACCTTCCAGGATTCTGGCCTGATTAACCGTCTCCGCTTCCGGCGAATCCTGTTCTGAAAGGCTCACCAGTTCCAGGACCTTATCGACTTCTTCAGCTCTGAATTTTTTCCGGATTTCTTTTTCGTCCATACTGAAAATCTTGCCCAGCTTGGACATGTCCGGAATCAGCTTCGCAATGCGGTCGGCTTCGTAAAGCGGCAAGTCCAGTACCCTAGCCGTGTCCCGAATCGCAGACTTGGCCGCCATGGTACCGTAGGTAATGATTTGAGCCACCTGATTTTCACCGTATTTATCGATGACATAATCCATGACTTTACTTCGGCCTTCGTCGTCAAAGTCGATGTCGATATCGGGCATGCTCACCCGCTCCGGATTCAAGAAACGCTCAAAAAGCAGATCGTATTTAATCGGATCAATATTGGTGATTTTTAGGCAATAGGCCACGGCACTTCCCGCTGCAGAACCTCGGCCCGGCCCCACCGAAACTCCCATTTTTCGGGCTTCCCGAATGAAATCTTCAACAATCAGGAAATACCCTGGATAACCCGTGTTGGCAATCACCGACAGTTCAAATTCCAGTCGTTCTTTGATATCCTCACTGAGGTCGCCATAACGTTCTTTAGCGCCTTGAAAGGTGATATGTTTTAAATAGGCATTTTCTCCGCGCTTGCCCCCATCTTCTTTATCCTGGGCATCCAGGAATTGTTCAGGAATTTCAAAAGCCGGTAGTAATACTTCTCTGGCCAGCTCAAAAGCTTCGACTTTTTCGGCGATTGTTTCAGAATTGGAAATCGCTTCAGGCAAATCTTTAAACAGGGATTTCATCTCTTCAGCCGACTTGAAGTAATACTGATCGTTGGGCAGTCCATACCGATAGCCTCGGCCTCGGCCTATGGGTGTGGCCTGCTTTTCACCGTCTTTTACACAGAGTAAAATATCGTGGGCATTGGCATCTTTCTGTTCGGCATAGTAGGTATTGTTGGTTGCCACCAGATTGACCTCATGCTTTTGAGCCAGGCGAATCAAGGCTTCATTGGCACGGTCTTCATCTTCCTGCTGGTGACGCATGATTTCCACATAGAAATCATCTCCAAAGGTTTCTTTCCACCACAGCAGCGACTCTTCCGCCTGATTTTCACCTAGATTCAAAATTTTACTGGCGATTTCACCGTAAAGACTTCCGGAAAGCACAATCAGGTCGTCTTTATAAGCTTCGATCACTTTTTTATCGATCCGGGGAACATAGTAAAAGCCTTTGGTAAATCCGATGGAGGACATTTTAGCTAAATTGTGATAGCCTTTTTTATTTTTAGCTAAAATCACCATCTGGTATCCATTGTCTTTGTGGGATTTGTCCAGGTGATCTTCACAGACAAAAAACTCGCAGCCAATAATCGGCTTGATAGGCTGGGAGGACGCCTCCTCACCTTCAGAAGCCACCGAAGCATTGTGCTTTTTGACGGCATTTACAAAGTGAAACGCCCCCATCATATTGGCATGGTCTGTAATCGCCACCGCCGGCATATTGTGTCTGGAAGCAGCCGCCACCAAATCGGGAACTGCTGTGGTTGACTGTAATACCGAAAACTGGGTATGGTTATGCAAGTGCACAAAACTGGACTCCTGGAGCTGCTCTAAATTTTCATCAAGTTCAGCTTTGGAGGGCTTTTGTTCATCGAATTTAGCCTCCTCTTTTTGCTTGAGTTTTGCTGAGGCTTTCTTAAGGTTGACATGGTTAAGCCCCACCTTAGCGATAGGCTGAGGGTGTTTGGTTTTAAATTCCAGCAAATAACCGGGTTGAGCCTGAAGCTCTTTTTCAGTATAATTTCCAATGCGGATCAGCTCCAAAAAACATCGGGTCGTCGCTTCCACATCGGCAGTGGCATTGTGGGCTTCGCCAAAAGCCTCTCCAAACAAATGTTCGTGTAATTCGGTAAGTGTCGGCAGCTTGAATTTTCCTCCACGCCCCCCGGTAATTTTACATAGTGCTGCTGTCTTTTCGGTACAGGTATCCAAAACCGGCATGCCAGGCATAGGCGTCTCAAGCTGCGCTCTGTAAAACTCGGCCCCCATCACATTCAAATCAAAGCCCACGTTTTGTCCCACCACAAATTTGGACTTGAGCACAGCCTCATTGAACTCTCCCAAAACAAAGTCCAAGGACTCGCCCTTTTCCTGAGCCAAAGCCGTAGAAATACCATGAATTCGCTCCGCATCATAAGGAATATCAAAGCCATCCGGACGCACCAGATAATCCTTGGCTTCCACCAGATTCCCCCACGCATCGTGAACCTGCCAGGCAATTTGTATCGCTCTTGGCCAGTTATCAGTATCTGTTACAGGAGCGTTCCAGCGCTTGGGTAAGCCGGTGGTTTCGGTATCGAAGATGATGTACATGAAGCAAAATTTTGGACTATAAAATTAGCAAAAACCAGAAGTTAAATGTGGATTTATTCTGATTTTATGACTGCTAAATTTTAAGTTTTAAGAGACTCAGCTTAAGCGCTGAAAGTTATAGTCATGCTGCCGTCTCGGGTTTTCGGTTCCTCTGAAAATTTCAGAACCCATTATTTCGAGAGCTCAGGGCTAAGGGCCCTGAGCTCATAGATTAGGGCGTAGCCTGAATTCATCATGCCATAAACAACCCCCCCGATGGCTTGGCCATCGGGGAGTTTTGATTACTCACTGATAATTTTATGCTGATGGCCTATGGATTCTTCGTGGATGGCTTTAAGGATTTTGGTGATGAATGCTTCACTTAAATTGTGTTCTGCCCCCGCTTCTATCATCGTATCCAAGATAAAATTCCAGCGTTTGGCCTGAAGAATGGCGACATTGTTTTTCTTTTTAAGCCTCCCGATGTCATCGGCGATTTTCATACGCTTGCCCAGCAAATCGATCAATTGGTGATCCACCACATCAATTTTGGTTCTCAGGGTCTGGAGTTTGTTTTGAAAAGCGGTAGCTTCCGTAAACTCCTTTCTCATTTTCAAATCGATGGTCATCTGGTCCAGGGCCTGAGGCGTAATTTGCTGTTTGGCATCACTCCACGCATTATCAGGGTCGAAATGCGTCTCGACCATAATGCCATCAAAATTAAGGTCCAGTCCTGTCTGGCAGATGTCAAAAATAATATCCCGACGCCCAGCGATGTGCGAAGGGTCTAAAATGATGGGTAAATCTGGAAATTCAGACTGGAGATCAATGGCGATTTGCCATTCCGGATTGTTTCTGTATTTGGTTTTTTCGTAAGTTGAAAACCCCCTGTGAATCACACCCAAATTCTTAATATTGGCATCGTGAAGCCGTTCTACAGCGCCCAGCCAAAGTGCCAAATCTGGATTCACCGGATTTTTAACCAGGACAATTTTATCTGTTCCTTCCAAAGCATCTGCAATGTCCTGAACAATAAAAGGGCTCACCGTGCTTCTCGCCCCAATCCAGAGCACATCAATATCGGCTTTAAGCGCCATTTCCACGTGTGTTTTATTTGCAACTTCGGTAGCTAACTTAAGCCCGGTTTCTTTTTTGGCGGTTTTTAACCATTCCAAACCTATGGATCCAACGCCTTCAAAGTTTCCAGGGCGCGTCCTGGGCTTCCAGATGCCTGCCCGCATTACACTGGTGTCGGTATCCTTAAGTTGTTGTGCAATTTTTACAACCTGCTCTTCCGTTTCTGCGCTACATGGACCAGCGATTACTAACGGGTGATCCAGGTTGAAGGCCTCCAGCCATTGTCTGTGTGTTTTGTTAATTTCCATTTTCTTCTTTTTTTAATATTCCGTTCAGAATGGGTTTAAGTTCATTGGCATTGACCAATTCCTGTTGTATTTGTGAATAATCCTGACTTTCTAATTGCTTTTGAAATGTTTTCAAATTTTGAATATAGCCCTCCAACGCCTGAATGATCTCACTTTGGTTTTCTTTGAAAATCGCAGTCCAGGTCACCGGGTTGGACTTGGCCAACCTCACTGTGGAAGCGAATCCACTGCCCGCCAAATCAAAAATAGTCTTGTCGTTTTGCTCGACTTCCAGCACGGTTTTCCCCAGCATAAAAGAACTGATATGTGACAGGTGGGATACATAAGCCAAATGCTTGTCATGGGCTTTGGAGTCCATATATTTGAGGCTCATTTCCAGAGGGGCAATCAGGCTTTTAGCCAGTTCAACAAGCGCTGACTGTGTAGCTTCCACATCGCAAAAAATCATGGTTTTGTGTTCGAAAAGCGAACTGAACGCCGCTTCAGGACCAGAAAACTCAGTTCCTGCAATGGGATGCGCTGCCAAAAATTGATCGCGTTTAGGATGGTCGGCAATTGCAGTGCAAAGCTCTCCTTTTGTAGACCCCATATCCATCACCAGTGCTTTGGGATGAACCTTATCCAGGACCTCCTGAATCACAGTACTGGCTTTATCCACAGGAATACTCACCACCACTACATCCATGCTGAGCAAATCGGTATCCTTCAGCACCTTATCGATGATATTCAATTCCAGAGCCTTTTCCAGATGCTTGGGATTTTTATCCATCCCATAGCGTTTGATTTCAGGAAAATTCTTTTTCAAGGATAGGGCAAAAGAGCCTCCTATTAATCCAAGGCCTATACATGCTATATTCATACGGCTTTGGGTTTTAAAATTCGGTGTTTACATACTTCCAGTTCATCTTCAGACACGCAAAGCGAAAACCTAACGTAATTGGCGCCGTTATCCCCAAATACAGTTCCAGGCGTCACAAAAATGCCCTTGCCATACAAGAGTTCATCGGCGAGTTCTTCCGCAGAAAGGGTGGAGTTGATTTTAGCCCAGACAAAGAGGCCTACGGCATTTTTATTAACAGTCAGATGCAAAGCCTCACATATATCCCAAACCAGTGCTCTGCGGCTTTTGTAGATATCGTTCTGCCTGGCAAACCAGCTTAAATCCAGGTTTAAAGCCTTGGCTGCTGCCTTCTGAATAGGAAAAAACATGCCGCTATCCATATTGCTCTTTACTTTTAAAACCGCTAAAATAAATTCAGAATTACCCATCAAAAATCCAACTCGAAAACCGGCCAGATTGAAGGATTTACTCAGTGAATTGAGTTCTAAACAGACGTCGTGAGCACCTTTCAGTTGAAAAATGGAAAATTTCTCATCGGTAAGCACCATGCTGTAAGGATTATCATTTACCAAAAGAATGGAGTTGGCTTTGGCAAAGCGAATCAAGTCCTGAAGTTTTTCTCTATCGGCCGTTTCGCCGGTGGGCATGTTGGGGTAGTTAATCCACATCAGTTTCACACGGGATAAATCCATGTTCTGAAGGGCCTCTACATCGGGATGCCAGGAATTTTCTTCCATCAGGTCGTAAGAAATCAGCTTCGCATTCAGGAGCTTGGTAGCCGCCTGGTAGGTGGGGTAACCTGGATTGGGTACCAGAACCTCATCACCTTCATTCAGAAAGGCCATGGAAATGAGCGCAATCCCTTCTTTCGAACCCATCAGTGGCAACACCTGCGAATCCGGATTCACATCGACTTTATAATGCGTTTGGTAAAAATTGCACATGGCTTCCCGCAACTCGTCAATTCCCTTGTAGGCCTGGTATTGATAGGCGCCAGGAGCCTGCATGGCTTTCATCAGTTCTTCTGTCACGTCTTGAGGCGGAGCCAGGTCCGGGCTTCCAATCCCCAAATTGATGATGGGTTTGCCTTGTTTTTTGAGCTGAGCCACTTCCCTCAATTTTTTACTGAAGTAGTATTCTTTGGTTTCCTGAAGTCGGCTGGATACTGAAATCATGATTTTCCATTTTTGTATTGACCTACACAGGTCGGATTGATACTGATTTTAGAGAGTTCTGAAAAGGCATTTTGAAACTGCATGGGATTCGAAAAACTTACATCCACAATAAAGGCATATCGCCAGATATCATAGGGGATAGGAATACTTTGAATTTTTGATAAGTTCAGGTCATGTGCTGCCATGGCATTTAAGACTTTAGCCAGACTCCCCTGCTCGTGAGCCATTTCAAACTGAATGGTTGCCTTATTGACCTCCAGACCTGTAGGGCTTTGTTTTTCTACCACTACAAAGCGGGTTTCGTTTAAACTGTTGTTCTGAACATCTTCTGCAATGGTAGTGAGTTGAAAAAGCTCAGCTGAACCTTTTGGTACCAAGGCACCAACCCCCGTCAACTGATGTTCAGCTATAATTTTTGCCGGCAGAGCGGTATCCACATCTTCAATCAGATGGATATGAAGGTATTTGCTGAAAAAATTACTGCATTGATGCAGCGCCATCTGATGGGATTTTACCTGAACCAAATCGGCTAAACCCTGACCGGGAAGCGCTACCAAATTATGACTGATGTTGAGGTAATGTTCTGCGGTGACCTGTAGTTTATGGTCCAGAATGAGGCGGTAGTTGGGAAGAATACTCCCTGCAATAGAATTTTCTATCGCCATCACTGCTTTTTCACATACCCCAGTCATAACAGCATGCACAAGCTCCTGAAACGTATTGCATTCGAGAGCCTCGACCTCGGTTTCATCAAAAAGCTCAGTCAGTGCTTTGTAATGATTGGATCCTTTTATTCCCTGTATGGCTATCTTTTTTTTCATAAACTAAAAAAGCCTCGTAAAAACGAGGCTTTGAATATTTTGATACTGAATTTAATTCATATCAACCCCGTTTCGCTGAATCAGCAAAATAAAAGTTGAAATAAAAATAAAAACGTGTTGACATTTCTAATAGGATATGCGGCTAAATTAAAATTAATTTTGATTAAACAAGCCGAAACCTAAATAAAATTCAATTTTTTATTCATTTAAGTAAGATTTCTGTCTTGGAATAGTTAAAAATTCCTTCTGTCTTCCGTTTAAATACACCACCTTATCCCCGTCGAAATGCGCTCCCTCTTCCAGCATGACGCGAATTGGCTTTTGCCATTCCTCGAGATAAACTTCAGCATTGAGTTCGATCGCATAGACCGTGTTTGGATATAACTGATAATCTCCGGATCCGGGAACCTGTCCCTGATTATCCCACATGCCTATAGTGGGTCCGGCAGCGTGACCATGATAGCCCATAGGATGGGTATAGATGGTCCCGTTGATTCCCTCGGCTTGCATTTGCGTTCTGGCCGCTTTCAAAATGTCGTTCCCTGTGCGCCCGGTTTTAAAATTGGCCGTTAAGATATCCTGCAAACGATTCCCCACGCTTAAGGCCTCAACCAGATACGGTGGCACTTCTTTTTCGTCTGCTTTTAAAACATAAGCCAGTTGCTGAGTATCTGTGTTCAGCCTCAGATAGGTAATGCCGAAGTCGATGTGCAGCACATCCCCGGGTCTGATGACTTCCGGCTTGGGATTGTTATCGAAGGTTCTCAGGTGTTCTTTGCTTTCGGCAGTGGATCTCTGAATATCCACCGTGGGATGAAACCAGGTTTCCAGACCTAATTCCTCTATTCTGTCTCTGTACCACCATACCACATCGGTGGTGCTGGTTACACCCGGAGTGATTATGGCCTCAGACAGGCCCTGCTGAATGATATCGTGAGCAATCCCCTGAATGTGTTTGTAAGTTGCCAGTTCTGAAGCTGTCCTGGTTTCCAGCCATCCTACAGCCAGGCCTTCTGCAGAAGTCAGTTTCTTATGAAATGACTTGGGTAAATTTTCTAAAAGCAACTCGTATTCCGTATGGTTGAGCCCGTCGGCATGACCAAAATCTTCAGAGATGTCAATGCCTATTTTTTCAGGATTGCGCTCTTTGATCAATTCCACCAGGCGCTTCCATTGGTTAGGCTGCTCTTCCGGATTCCAGGCTTTTTTGAACTGAGTACCAACGTCGTACCTGGCCACCGCAAGCTTCTCTACTTCAGGGCCGGGACCTGGCTTGTACATCAGCAGTATGGTTCTTCGCCGTGCAGCCAGCCAGGTGCTTGGCAAAAGCGTCTTGATGACGGGATCTTCATTATACTCTCTGGAAATCACCAGCCACATGTCGATGCCTGAGCGTTCCATCAGTTCCGGCAAGACGGTTTCCAGGCGTTCCTCAAGCCATTGATCGATGACTTCAGATTGACTTTTTTGAGGCAGGACCGCAAAATCCTGGGCGAATAAAGAACACGTCATAAGAAAGGCGATGAGCTGAAAAGTAGGTTTCATGGAACTGAATTTAATATGGATTTTAAAAATAGGGATTTATTATATAAAAAAACCTCATCAAAACGAATTGATGAGGCTATATATTTTCAGAACAGCACGTGTCTAACTCACTGCCTTTAATTTTCTAAGGCTTGTTTTTTCCAGGGCCTTTTCAGCATAGGATTTAGTAACCTTCAGCTCTGTTTCATTGCCCTCGGGCATGTCGAACATGGCATCTGTGAGAATGGCTTCACAAAGCGAACGCAGTCCTCTGGCACCAAGTTTATATTCCAGGGCTTTTTCAACAATGAAATCCAATGCACCATCTGTAATTTGAAAATCGATATTATCCATTTCAAATAACTTCTGATATTGCTTGATGATCGCATTTTTAGGCTCGGTCAAAATCAGTCTTAAGGTCTCTTTATCTAAGGGATCCATATAAGTTAGTACAGGCAAACGCCCAATAATTTCAGGAATAAGTCCGTAATCCTTTAAATCTTTGGGGATGATGTACTGCAGAATATTTTCCTTATCCACACTTTCTCCAAGTTTAGAGGCCCCATAACCAACCGCCTGCATATTCAAACGTTTGGAGATGTTTTTTTCAATCCCGTCGAAGGCACCGCCGGCGATAAACAATATATTTTCTGTATTGACTTCAATAAATTTTTGATCCGGATGCTTCCGTCCTCCTTTAGGCGGAACATTGACTGTCGTTCCTTCCAAAAGTTTAAGCAAAGCCTGCTGCACCCCTTCTCCACTTACATCTCTGGTAATGGAAGGGTTATCACTCTTCCTGGCAATTTTATCTATTTCATCAATAAAAACAATCCCGTGTTCAGCCTTTTCGACATTATAATCTGCAGCGGCTAAAAGCTTGGTCAAAATCGTCTCCACATCTTCACCAACATAACCTGCTTCAGTAAGCACTGTGGCATCCACAATGGCTAGAGGCACATTCAGCATCTTGGCAATGGTTTTCGCTACTAAGGTTTTACCTGTACCGGTTTGACCTGCCATGACGATATTACTTTTTTGAATTTCAATATCATCGTTGGATTTTGGCTGTAATAAGCGCTTGTAATGGTTATACACAGCAACAGACATGACCTTTTTGGTCTGGTCTTGACCAATCACGTATTGATCCAAAAAGTCTTTGATAGCTTTAGGTTTTCTCAGCTTCAATTCTGAAGTAAGTTCCTCGGTACTATCCTGCTTGGATTCTTCTAAAACAATTCCGTGAGCCTGTTCAATACATCGGTCGCAAATATGTGCATCCAATCCTGCAATGAGCAAGTTGGTCTCTGCTTTTTTACGTCCGCAAAACGAACATTCTAACTCTTCTTTGGCCATAATTTACTCTCTTGTCAATATTTCATCTATCATTCCGTAGTCTTTAGCAGCATCTGCTTTCATCCAGAAATCTCTATCGCCGTCTTCATAAACCGTATCGTAGGATTTTCCGGAATGCTTGGAAATGATTTTGTAAAGTTCTTCTTTCAAAAGAACGATTTGTTTTGCTGTAATTTCAATATCATCTGCCTGTCCCTGGGCTCCACCCATAGGCTGGTGTATCATCACTCTGGAGTGTGGCAGACCACTGCGTTTTCCTGACGTTCCCGCACAAAGCAGCACAGCTCCCATAGAAGCGGCAATACCGGTATTGATAGTGGCCACATCAGGTTTGATAAACTGCATGGTATCGTATATCCCCAAACCAGCGTATACACTTCCTCCAGGAGAATTGATGTAAATCTGAATGTCTTTAGAAGAATCTGTGCTTTCTAAAAACAGGAGTTGTGCTTGGATGATATTGGCCACCTGATCATTGATAGGCGTTCCTAAAAAAATGATTCGGTCCATCATCAGTCTGGAAAATACATCCATAGCTACAGCGTTCATCTGGCGCTCTTCGATGATATTGGGAGTCATCGCCGTAGGAATCATGCTGGTGATGACCTTATCGTAGTAATTGGCATTGACACCATGATCTTTGGTGGCAAACTTTTTAAATTCTTTATCCATATTCATAGTAACCTCAATTTTAAGACGAATATAGCCTGAAGCTAAACCTTAGCCTTGTTCTTTTACTAAATGTTAACTTCAAGCGATATATTTAAATTTGTGTCGATCTATTTATAAATCGTGTCGACGAACTCCTTATAGGTGACGTCTTTTTCTTCAACCTTCATTTTCTCCTTATACAGCTGAAGTAATTTCTTAACCATAACTTCTTCAGAAAACTGTCTCACCTGCTCCTGGTTGGACATTAAATTCTGAATGATTCCATCCATTTGATCTTCCGGGAAATCCATCTGACCAAATTGTCTCATCTGCATTCTTATTTTTTCTTTAGCTACCTCTTTGACGTCTTCAACTTCTACCTTGATGTCGTTCTCTTTCGCTATTTTAGCTTCTATAAGCTGGTATTTGATCCCTTTTTCGCTTTTGCCGTATTCTGCAATAGCTTCTTCCGGAGTCATGGGTTTTTCACCTTGGGTCTGTAACCACTTCTTAAGAAATTCTGCAGGTAATTCCATATCAGCCTTTTCAATAAGATGCTCTGTCACATCATTGAAAAACTGCTGGTCTCCCTGCTGTTTGAAGGTGTCTTTGGACTGCTCAGCAATTTTCGCCTTGGCTTCTTTTTCTGAAGTCACTTCGCCTTTTTCAAAAGCTTTATCAAATAATTCCTGATTCAGTTCAGCTAAAACCTGTTCGTTTATTTCTTTAATGGTAAAGCTTAGCTCTACTTTTAAGCCTTCGGCTTTTTCTTCTTGAACACCTAAATGTCTGGCTAAAGTTTCGTCATCTTTAAAAAGCTTATTTGACTTTAAAGTCACCTGGTCACCTACTTTAGCGCCTAATAATTCTTTCTTGTTGGTTTTCCCATCGATATCATCTACTTTGAAGGTCGCTTCATTTTCAATGCCTTCTTCTTCATTATGGAATGTCCCCACCACAGTAAAACCTTCTTTGACTTCTTCCTGCGTAACCAGTTTTCCATACTGACGCTGAATGGTTTTAAGCTGATTATCAATCATTTCATCATCTGCAGAAATATTATAGTAAGTCACTGGTCCTGCAGCATCAAGCGTCACCTCAAATTTCGGAGCCAGCCCAAGTTCAAACTCAAATACAAGATCATCAGCTTCCCAGTCAAGGTTATCCTGAACTTTAGGAAGTGGATTCCCCAAAATATCAAGATTTTCTTCTGTCAGATACTTCGTAAGTGAATCTTCAAGTATCTTATTCACTTCATCAACCCTTACAGCCTGGCCGTACTGCTTTTTGATCATTCCCATAGGAACCATCCCCTTTCTAAAACCGGGGATGTTTGCAGTTTTACGATAGTCTTTGAGTATTTTTTCTACTTTAGGACTGTAATCGTTTTTTTCGATGTTGATTTTGACTACAGAATTCAGTTGATCTTTGTCTTCTCTCGTTATATTCATTCTAAAGGATTATTTTTTTTAAGAGTGCAAAATTACAATTTATTTCACTGCTTACCAAGTTTTTATGAATAGCCAGGGCGCTCAAAACGCTAAATTAATCTAAAGAAATCAATAGGATTCAGAAACTAAAGACTCAGAATCCTTTCTTATTTTAAGGAACATAATCACATCAAAAATAAAATGAGCTGCCATGGCTGCATAAATGTCGAAGTAAACCACGAGGTAACCAAATCCGGCTGAAATGAAAATCAGGAAAATGCCATAGATGGATTTTCTCCAGTCTCTGGAGGTGATATACCCGTGTAAAATCACAAAAATAATGGCCGTTAACCACAGTCCCAGCAGGGGCTGTAATGCACCCCGAAATAAGATTTCTTCCCCTACTCCTGCACAAAAGGAGTAAAACAGGATATCGGCCCAGTCCAGCTCCAGTCCTTTAAAGAAATTGGCATAAAAGGTGCTGGTTTCCTTCAGTGCTGGCAGTTTCAAAAGTAAAATTCCTATAAAAGCCCCAAAAGCTCCAAATCCTAAGCCGGCAGGAATAGACTCCAGTAGGTTCCCCTGGACAAACATTTCAAAATACTTCACTTCTTCAGAAAAAGACAAGATGAAATATGCGATTGCACTAAAACCAAAAAGTGTAAATACGGACAAGGCAAACATTGCCGATTTTGTCAATTTCATAAAAAGGAATTATGCTTTATCTTCCAGGCCGTTCTGCCACTGCAAAAATAAGGGACTGTAAAAAGGAAAGCAGAATACTGAACAGCAGTGCCCACCAGAATCCATCTACGCTGAACCCTCCGATAAGACCATCGGCCATTAAAATAATCAAGGCATTGATGACGAGCAGAAACAAACCGAAGGTGAGGACGGTGACGGGAAGGGTAAGAATAAGTAAAATAGGTTTTACAAAAATATTAAGCAAGGCCAGGAGTGCTGCCACAACGATGGCCGTGAAAAAATCGGTGACATAAACACCTCCCAGGATATTGGATAATACAAGGACAATAACTCCTGTAAGTATAATCTGCAGTAGGGTTTTCATGAGGTTAGGTTTAAAATTGGTATCTAAAATAGAAAAAACTGCTTCAACTTTGGAGGCTGAAGCAGTTTTTAAACAAAAATTAGTGTTTTTAGTTAACGTTGTCACTTAAGTATATGGTCCCATACGTACCCAATTTAACTTCCGGCAAGTTGGAGCCATAGGTTAAGTTAATCGCTCTCAAAGTCTCATTGGCCACTAAAGCATAACCCCGAGGGGTGAGGTGAACACCGTCTAGTGAAAATCCGCCACCAGAAATATAATCTGAAGTCACAACCCCTCCCGGAAAGCTTATGCCTTGACCAACGTCTTGCAATAAGCCGTCTGCATCTACAAAAGCCAAACCATTAGCTTGAGCCAAAGCTTGTATTGTTGCATTGTAAGAAACTCTTGCTGTTGAAATAGCCTGTAATTCACTTGCATCTAAAGCGTCTTGATCATCAATTCCACTTACCGCATCCAATACCAGCTGAGCTTGCTCGGGTGTAGGTGTTCCGCCTTGTTGCAGAAGGCCTAAAACCTGCATAACTTCCGCAGTAAGTACCACTGAACCGTAGCCCTGAGCCAAAGCCGGCTGGTCAATGGTGAGCAGTAATAACTCATCTTCCTGCATTTGTCTAAATCCAAGAGGGTTGGTTTGAGAAGCCGGAACATCTATGATAAACCGGTTTGGTCCTTCATTAAAGGTAATCGCATATTGCGCTGCAATAGCCTGAGCCTGAGCTTCCGGAACTCCTTCTTGCATGAGTGCCTGGGTAAAAATACCGGCGACGGCCTGAAAAAAACCTGTTAAATTAGCTGCTGTCTGAGCATCCAGGACCAAAGCATTGTTAGGAACAGTTGTGAAAAAAGGAATATCGGTAAGGTTTGGAATATTGTAAACCACTCCACCTGAAGCGGAAGCTGTAAGTTCCTCTATCAGTTGACTGTAAGCCCCCGCAAACACGTTAGGGTCTGTAATATCATTGGAAGCATAGGTTGTAGGGTCTACGTTTCCTGTTTGATCAACACCAGTACCTCCGCTTGTTGCATAGCCCAGGATATCATTATTACCGATCCAGAGCGAAAAGAACGAAGGATTTTGAGCTAAGGCATCTTCAATTACCCTGGCATTTTCTGAAGACGAAAATCTGGTAAAATAAGGATTAGCCTGCCCGGTAGCAACTCCTGCCACACTGCCATAGCCTGGAGCCAGTAAATGATAGCTTTTCGCGCCAGGAACCCCCATATTATTGAAAGGACCCGTCAGTTTATTCGTGATTTCCGTTTCAGGTTCACCTGCAATAGGAGCAGGAGGAATCACCGGCTGTCCATTATTTGACGACAGGACCAGTCTGTTGTTGGCAATCTGATTACCATTCAAGGTCAAGCCTCCAAGATTGTCTGCCATCAACGGCTGATTGAATTCTCCACCTCCTACAAGGGCAAACTGTCCTGCTAGGATATTAGGATAAGAATTCTGTTGTCCCTGGATATATAAAGCATTATCAGAATAACCCGCGGTAAGGGAGTTACCCAAAGCCACATAATTAGAGAAATCTGCTTCTCCGGCCGTGTACAGCTCGCCATCTTCAATAGATTCAACAAATTCAGGCTCACAGGCGATGAGTCCAAAAGCTAAAAACGGTAAATATTTTATATAGTTTTTCATTGTCTTAAATTATAATTTATAGGTTACTCCAATCCCCGGCAAAAATGCACTGGATTTATAAGTCCCTGCAAAAGGCACATTTTGGCCATTTTCTGTGTAAAAATCATAAGAGGCATCAATCTCCTTAAATCTCAGGTACAGGAAAGAGGCATCGATAACAAATTTTTCTGAAACCTGGAGGGAAAGGCCTGCCGTGTACCCATTGGCATCGTTTCTTGGTGTTTCTGGCGCAAAATACTGAGCCCTTACGGGTGATTCATCAAAATAATATCCAGCCCTTAACTTCAGGTTATCTGTAGCTAAAAATTGAGCACCAAATCTGTAAGATGACACATTCTTGTAATTCCTTGGATTTATTGAAGCAGGAATATCAGGGTTCGCAAAATCAATATCCAGGGAATTATAAACCTCCCAGTAAACTCTTTGATAATCGAATGCAAACAACCATTTCTCATTCATTTCATAGGCAAAACCAAGGGTTAACTCTGCAGGCATAGGAAGTGTAGCTGTAAAGGCTGTGGTTCCGTTTTGCGGAGTCAGTGTAGAATTTGGAAAATCGGAAAATGTAGCTTCACCCCCTTCAGAATTCAGGAGGATTTCAGATCTATAGTTGAATCCTATTCTCAATTCTTCAACAGGTGTAAACATAAAACTCGCGCTCCATCCTGTATTGGTTACTCCGGAATCATCTATGGTAATATTGGATCTGTCGCCTTCTTCGTCTGTAAGGGTCCGGTTTGCATTTCTATTGAAATTCACATTTCCGGTAACAAAGATAGGTCCACCACCAATACTGAAATGCTCCGATAATTTTACAGAAACCAAAGGCTGGATATAAATAGCAGCAAGTTCAATATCATTGACCAGGTGAGAGCCTGCCCAGTTTTTTCCCCATTCTACAGAACTTCCAAAAGGAGTAGAAACCGATAAGCCTAAACTCAACCATTCATTAACTTTATAAGCCGCATGAACATAAAAGGGAGTTCCAGGATCCTGCTGTGTTTCTGCAAACTGGCCTGTGGAGGTGTTTTGCCATTTCACATCAGAAAAAACACCTGTCACCCCGGCTGAAACGGTAAGCCTGTCTTCCAGATATACCAAACCCGACGGGTTAAAAAAGGCAGTTTCTGCAGAGTTTACTACACCTACACCGGCATGACCCATAGCCAAAGCTCTTTGTCCCTGCGCTCCTACGCGATAACCTCCTGCATAAGCTACTGTTGAAGCCAGCATAAGGAGCAATCCTGAAATTAAAACGTTCTTCATTTTTGAATTTTATTTTTAAAGTATTCTAAGTTTTGCGAGCAAATCTATCAATTTTCAATAAGCCTAGCCTGGATTACAGCATTCTTTTTGAATAAAACGCATTTTTGTTTCTAAAGCACTGGTAACTAACTTAATGATAAAAGAGAATAAAATTAATAAATTTCACTTCGATAATTTGATAAAAAACAACGAGGCTAAGGCCCTCCTAATTTTTATCATCTATAAAAGAAAACCTGATTTTGAAATCGAAGCAAAAAAAAAAGCCTCCATTTCTGGAGGCTTTTAGAAGGTATCAAACTATTTTAATTGATCAGGGCAGGTGAATAGTTTGTATTGTATATGGATACATCTACAAGATTTCCTGAAGCTTCGAAATTGGAACCATAAGTCGCATCTATGGCTTTCAGCATTTCATTAGCGATTAAGGCATAGCCTCTGGAGGTTGGATGAACGCCGTCAAGCGAAAAAGCGCCCCCGGTAACCAAATTGGAAGTCAGAATAAGATCATTGCTCTCTATACCAGAGGTTGCCAGCTGGTCCAGCAAGGCATTGGCATCCAGCAGTGCAAACCCATTTGAGCTGGCCACTGCAGAGATAACCTGATTAAACTGTGCTGTAGCCGTGGCGATATCCTCTTGCTCTTCCGGCAGTAATACCCATTTATCGGCCAGAGGAAGTGAAATGCCTTCCACCGAAAATTGACCGGCAATTTGCTGAGAAAGCCCCTGAGACATTAAAAAAGCCACACGGTCTGTATTGACAGTACCTATAATCGAGCTACTTGGCAGAACCAGCAACTCTTCAGCGGTAGCCTGTCTGGCCTGACCATAGGTAGCACCTAATAAATTAGCCACCAAAGGCGCAGCCTGAGCCGGCAAACCAAAGCTCTGAACCAGAGCAATAAACTCAGGATTAGGTGCTAAAGCTCCGGCAATCTGAGCTGAAACATCAGTAAGCGTTTCGTCATTTATAACCACAGGATTGGCTGCTTCCGTAGAAAATTCAATCACACGATTCGTCTCTCCCAAAGCGACAAACACTTGATTTATACCTCCAAAAATAGCGTTAAGGGTTGGAATTTGACTCGCAAATTCCTGATTAGACGGATCTAAGGGATCGTGAGGTACCGTAGTGAAATGTGGGATAGCGGTCACATTGGGTATGTTTGCCATAATTCCCTGTACGTTTGGAATATTTGCCGTTAAAAGGGCTGCAATAGCTCCATAGGATTGTTGAAAACCAACACCGGGAGGACCATCCATAGGAGTGATAGGATTGGACCCGTCACCTCCGGAAAGCGCATAGCCTAGAACATCATTATTGCCAATCCATAGGGATATGAAACTCGGTTGCTGAGCGATGGCATCAGCTACTACTGAAGTTTGTGGCGAACTTGCCATTCTCACAAAATAAGGATTAGCGGAAGGGGGATTGGTAAAAACTCCATTCGCATTTCCATAGCCTGGAGCGAGTAAATGAAAGCTTTTTGCTCCCGGTACACCCAGGTTATTGAAAGGACCTGTCGGATTATTACTCAGTATATCGGTTGTTGGCTGAATAGGACCTACAACACTGGATAAAGGAACCGGACCCGAACCTCCGAAGACCAGTCTGGGATTAAATCCCGGAAGCTGATTTCCTCCTGCCAAAAGTCCGCCTATATTGTCATTCATAAGTGGCTGAGTAAATGTGCCGCCATCGGCTAAGGTAGAAAACCGCTCAGCCAGTATCGCAGGCATTGAGTTTTCCTGTGCGATTTTATATAGTGCACTATCCATAAAGCCAGCCGTTAGCGAGTTTCCTAAAGCCACATATAATGAGAAATTTGCAGAACCCTGCGTGAATTCTTCTTTGGGTTCTGGTTCTTCCTGGGCATTCCTGTTTCTCAAGTCTTCAAGGGCTTCATTTTCACAAGCCATAAAACCTACGGCTAAAAATGAAAGAACGATATATTTGAAATATTTCATCATTGTATGTTTTAGTTGTTAAAAATTATTGATGGTTAGAGACAAGTAGTAGATAGAACCTATAAATCCAGTTCCAAAGGCTGTGAAATATTCGTCTTGTAATAAATTTGAGGCACCCAACTTAAGGGTAGACTTATACTTTGGTATGTTATAATTCACCTGTGCATCGAAAACATTGAAGGCAGGCACTTCACCATCACCAAAATTAGCTTCCCAGAAATAGTTATCACTCCATCTCCAGGAGAGGTTAAATCCAAAGTTTTCTAACAAGTCGGTTTTACCAAAAGAAGCTTTCACCTTATGCTCTGGTGTATTAAAGTTTGTTCTGACATTTGGATTAGCGCTGACGTCAAAATCCAGCTTGGCATAGGTATAGTTTGCACTCAAATCAAAGCCATTGAAAACTTTAGTCGAAAGTCCTATAGCGGCGCCATAGGATCTCACTTCCTGATCTGTGTTGGTATAGGTCTGGTAGACCTGAAAATCGCCGTTAGCAACAGCCGCCACCGCCAAAGGTATGTTGGTACCCGGAACAGTTTGTGTTAATTCTACATCCCCATAAAATGGAGCAATCACATTTTCATTGGCCAGAAAATCCTGGTAGATGTTATAATATGCTGAAGCATCGATAACGAAGCCTTGGGCTTTTCCACGGTAACCCACCTCAAAAGAAGAAACCTGCTCTGGTTGTGCCAGGTTAGGATTGCCAATTTCTAAATCGGCAGGATTGCCGGACTGTGAAAAATCATTACTAACTGAACTTGCTGTAAATGAATTGTTGTAGGCGCCAGTTCCATTGATTGAAACTGAAGGTGACCCAAGTACCGAGGCACCAAATAAACTCAATGACCCATCAGCAACACTGTAATCCTTGGAGTAGCGCTCAGGATTATCAGAAGCTCCCCCAATCAAAACAGCACGACCAACGTCCAGTCCTATGTAAAGATTTTGTGTTGTAGGATTTCTAAATCCTGTTTGAAAAGACGCTCTGATGTTGTGATCCTCAGCAATGGTAAAACCAGCTGATAGTCTAGGTGAAAAGAACCCATCAAATAATTCTGATTTGTCAAAACGCAAAGAACCTGTAAGTTTCATTTTTACAAGATCTGAAATTTCTACATCTTTCTGAACCTGGGTGTAGACACCAAATTCAGAATAAATGATTGGTCCATCGTTGTCTGTATAGATAGTGCCGTCAGAATTGAGGTTATAGGATCTAAAGGAGCCTCCAACCTGAACTTCTGCAAAGTCCCACAGGTGGCTGAAATTATAATTTGCATCTGAATGGTAAAATTTGGAATTGTCCTGAAAAAGCGAACCTTCGCTTAAATCCGGATTCTGAACGACCTGATTGAATACATTCTGAAATTCAGGAGTTCCAGGCAATAAACGACCCGTATCCGCTACAGCCCTGGCTGCATCGTGTTTTTGTTCGTCGGTTAAGCCCTGTGGGTTTCCGGACAGTTCAATTCCGGCAAAGGTTTCAATGTATTCGCCAAACCAGTCGGCATCACTTTTCCAGGACCTGTTAATATTAATTCCCGTAAATACCATATCATAAGAATCTCCTGCATCATCTTCATTCACATAAGCTCTTACAAAAAAGTTGTCGTTTTTGATTTCAATCTTATGTTGCTGTAAGAAAAAGTTTTTGATGTTATACCGGTTAGCACCCTGATAAATAGTATTACCACTCCCCACTTTTCCTACATACTGTATTTCAAAATCATCTCCCCAGGGTCTGTAGTACAAGCCCCAGTCTGCTTTAAAACTTTCAGCGTTATAATTGGTCAAAGCCATTTCATCATAACCTGTTCTACTTACATTAACATCGGGGATAATCCCTAAACCAGAAGCCGTTCTAATGTTGGTGGAGACTTCATCTCCATAAACATTGATACCGTCATAATCGGTATCATCTCTCGTGAGTCCTCGATTCAGTTTATCGGAGCGATTATTGGCAGCCCAGTCTGTCCCTTTGAGATAGCCTACATTGAATTTGGCAGCAAATTTATCGCTAAACTTATGGGCGACGCTCAATCCCACGTCGGTATAAGGATTATCACCAGCTGCGTCCTGAGACGTCATTCCCTGTTTAACATAACCACGAATTCCCGGGAAATCGAACGGGTTTTTACTTCTCATAAAAAGAATCCCATTAAAAGCATTGGCTCCATAAAGACCAGAAGCAGCGCCTGGTAAAATTTCTATGCTTTGTACATCGGTTTCTACCATACCAATAAGGTTACCTAAGGGAAAGTTAAGGGCTGGAGCTGAATTGTCCATACCATCCACCAGCTGCATGAACCTGGCGTTTGCAAAATCTGCAAAACCCCTGGCGTTAATAGACTTAAACGTCAAACTGTTAGTATTGATATCAATTCCTTTTAAATTCTCAAGTCCGCCATAGAAGTCGACAGAAGCCGTGGTCTTTACCTCTTTGATTCCAAAACGCTCAACGGTTACTGGAGATTCAAAAACACGCTCAGGGGTTCTAGAGGCTGAGATAACCACTTCATCCAAAGCACTGCCCGCACTCATTTGTATATCTATAACCTGATTGTCCTTGGTTACTTGAACTGTAACGTTTTCGAAACCTGTAAAAGAAACGACCACATCAAATGGTGGATTTAGATCTGTGGTAAGCGTAAACTTACCTTCAAAATCGGAAGTGGTTCCCCGGGTTGATCCTTCGATAAATATATTTGCACCCGGCAAAGGAATTCCAGAGTCATCTGTAATGGTTCCTTTTATAGTGGTTTGCGAATAACAGAACGCACATAAAAGAAATACAAAAAAGTTTAAAGCTGTTTTCATGTTAAAGGATTTGTGATTTTTTTCTAGAACGCAATCTAATAATTTAATAATAAATTAAGAGAATAAAAATTGAAAAACAATTCGCACATGGTTTTTTTTAACAATCATGTATTTTAAGTCTAGCCTTCTCGCCTGCAGACTATTCATTTTAGGGCATTGAGCTTTCTCTACAGGAAGCTATTATTGAACATAATACCATAAAAATGAGCACACTACAAGCCGATCTAATTAAAGAATATTTTTTTAGCTTAGCCACTCATGACGAGAGCAAAACTATTCTGTAATTCATTTTTGAGTTTTCAAAAAATAAAAACATTAATATTTTAATAAATATAAATTTAAATTTATTCTTTTTGCTGTAAATCTTTAACATTTTAATTATCCTCTAAAATCATGAAGGCTTAAGCAATCTGTTTTTGCGGATTTTTGAAAGGCTTTACTTCCCCAAAATATCTTCTATGGTTTTTTATAACTTTACAAGCCTTTCTACACCATTTTAACATTTAAAGACCAAAAAATGAAAAAGTATATCCTTTCTACCCTCATTGTTTTAGTCCTGCTGCTCATAGGAGGAAGCATTTATTTTTCAAGCCTGAATACCTTTAAAAGAACAGGCGTTTTTAAAATTTCTAAAAACGACTTTCCGATCCAAATTCATAGAGATGAACATGGCATTGCCTATATCATTGCTGAAACTAAAGCGGATGTTTTTCGCGGACAAGGTTTTGTTATGGCTCAGGATCGATTGTTCCAAATTGAATTTTATCGAGCGCTTATCAAAGGAGAAGGCGCGAGTCTGGTGGGGAATTCTATGCTACAGTCAGATATCAAAATGCGGGTACTTGATTTGGTGGGGAATGCCAAAAGGCATTACCAATACCTCGACCAAGAGACGAAGCAGACCTTAGCCTGGTATTGCGAAGGCTTTAACGACTACTTAAAGGCAGGGCGAGATGAATTCCCTCTGGAATTGAGTTTGCTGGATATTGAGCCCAGCCCCTTAACCCCTGAAGAGATTCTCTCTGTCACCCATTTTGTAGGCCTGTTTCACAGTCAAAATATGGAAGATGAAATTTTGAGTTTAAATCTTGCGTCACGAACCGATTTAGCTTCAAAACTTTTACCGCTTTCTATAAGTTTGGACAGGACAAAAGCTTTAGACTTCAGTACAGATTCAACTTTAATCAATTCTTTCAACAACAAGACAGCTTTTCAGCAGGCTAGAGACCCGTTTATGGCTAATCCTAAATTAGGGTCGAACAATTGGGCGGTTTCCGGAGAAAAATCAGCCTCCGGAAAACCGATTTTAGCTAACGATCCGCATGTAGATTCAAGACTGCTGCCTGGCATGTTTTATCCAGTAGGTCTATTTTGCCCAGAATTTAAAGCTGTGGGCATTGCCACTCCGGGTATTCCCGGCCTGCTTTCCGGCCGAAATGAATTCGTCTCCTTTGGAGTAACCAATGCCTATGGCGATAGTCAGGATTTATTCATTGAACGAACCGATGGTGATTTCTATATGCTTAAGGATGAAAAAACAGCCTTTACTACACGCACAGAAACCATACAGGTAAAAGACAGTGCAAGCGTAGAACTTGAGATTCGATCTACCCAAAACGGACCGGTGATTTCTGATTTTGCTGCATTCAATATTTTAACGGACGATGTGGTGAGCCTAAGATGGTCTCTGGCAGAAACCAAAAGCAGTTCCATTGGTTTTGAAAGTTTACTGGAAACCAAAAATGCCTTTGAATTTAAAGAAGCGCTTAAGGGCATGGACAATATGTTTTTTAATTATGCTATTGCTGATGTGGAAGGCAATATCATGCATCAGGCTACAGGATTAGTCCCCATCAGAAAAAAGGGAAAGGGAAAAATTCCTTCGGAAGCAAATCAGGGAGATACCTGGTCTGGATTTATTCCCAAGGACAGCCTACCCCATATGGTGAACCCTGAAAGAGGCTGGATTGGGACGGCTAACCATGACACCCGACCAGATGATTATCCCTATTACTATTCTAGTCATTTCTCCCCTTATTATCGGTACCAGAGAATAAAAGAAGCACTTTCAAAACGCAAACTATTCACTGCTAAAGATTTTTGGGAATTAATCTTAGACGTCAAAAACAAACAAGCCGAACTACTTACGCCTCTATTTATCTCCGCCTTAAAACAGGACAAATCCACCAGAAAACTTGCTTCACTATTGGAAGAATGGGATTATAACGAAGGCATTGATTCCGTAGGAGCTGCAGTGTATAATGTCCTGTATAACCAGCTTTTATACCTTGTGATGAATGATGAGTTGCCGGATGATCTGGAAAACATGTACTGGGAAAACGTCTATTACTGGAACCAGCGAGTAGATGATTTCATTTTAAGTCAGCATGAGTTTATTGATAATAAAAACACTGCTGAAGTAGAAACAAGAACAGAGTTAATCCTCCAGGCTGGTTTTAAAACGAGAGCCCTTTTAAGCGAACGTTTGGGTGAAAACCAGGATGACTGGACCTGGGGCAGGATCCACAGCATACATTTTGTAAGCCCGCTTCGCCCGGAAGGTTTTGGAAGCGATTTACTGGGAGCTGAGTTATGGCCTAAAGCAGGATCCAATCAAACCCTGAACAGAGGAGCATTCGTTAAAACTAAAGATTTTGAATTTGAAACCAGCTGGTTTAGTTCGTTTAGAATGGTGGCGGATATGAATGATGATGAAAAAATAATGGGAATTCTTGCCGGAGGGAGTTCGGCAAGGGTATTTCATCCCTATTATAAATCTCAGTTGGAAACGTGGAAATCTGAAGAGTGGATTCCGTATTGGATTTCCAGGAAAAAAGTCCTGGAGCATTCCAGATTCCAGTTGACTTTAGACTAGTTATTTTTGTATTTTAACAGGGTCAGCCTGCTTTCCTGGGCAGAAAAACATCAACGTGTGCTAGGTTCCACAACCTTTATAAAATATTCGGCGGCCTTTTTTAGTCTTAAAACTAGATTAAAACAGGGCTTTAGCGACGCCAATCTAGGATTTCAAATGGTCTAAGCTAAGTTCAAAAAAGGCATCTCTTTGTTCAGCATGCACCCAATGCCCTGCGTTTTCAATGCCTCGAATTTCGAAATCAGGGAAATGCCTTGAGATATCTGCTTTGTCACTTTCCTGAATATAGTTTGATTTTTCTCCTTTTATAAATAAGGTCTTCCCGGTATAGGAGGCATTTTGAGGTAAACCTTTGCCTACCTCTTCAATGTTTTGTTTCAATGCACTTAGGTTGAGCCTCAGGTTGAGTTCCTCCTGAGTTTTCCAGTAGAGGTTTTTTAATAAAAACTGCCGCACCCCTTTTTCTGAAATGTATTCTGCTAAAAGCTCATCGGCATCGGTCCTCGACGTGAGTTTCGCTTCTGAAATCCTGGTCAGGCCCTCCAGAATTTGCTGATGATGTGGTGCGTAATATTTGGGAGCAATGTCTACGATGATGAGTTTATCCACGCGGTTCGGGAATAAGGTAGCAAATCTCATAGCGGTTTTACCCCCCATGGAATGCCCTATAATGGACACTGACTCCAGATCTTTTTCCTTCAGGTATTCCTTTAAATCTTCAGCCAGAAGATCATAACTAAAGGCGTCATCATGGGGACTTCGCCCATGATTCCTCTGGTCAACAAGATGCACCTCAAAGCCTTCTTTGGCATAAGCATTTGCCAGGGTTTTCCAGTTATCTCCCATGCCCAAAAATCCATGAAGAATAATAAGCGGTTGTCCCTTTCCTTTTAGTTTAGAATGTAATTTCATGTGTATGTCTTATAATTCTTAAATGCTTTCATCGGCCTGCACAAAACAGTGGTGATTTTTGTCGATTTCCTCTAG
Source organism: Psychroflexus aurantiacus (assembly GCF_010820555.1). Classification (GTDB taxonomy): domain Bacteria; phylum Bacteroidota; class Bacteroidia; order Flavobacteriales; family Flavobacteriaceae; genus Psychroflexus; species Psychroflexus aurantiacus. The sequence continues at coordinate 315,983 of NZ_JAAIKD010000001.1, forward strand.
CTTAATTTTTTGAAATAGGAGTTCACAACAGACCCCAGGCCTTCGTAGAGGGCTTCAGAAATTAATGCATGACCAATGGATACTTCATCCAAAAACGGAAGTTTCTTAGCGAAAAACTCAATGTTATCCAGCGATAAATCGTGACCCGCATTGATGCCTAAGCCAAGTTGCCTGGCTTCTTCTGCACAAATGATGTAAGGCTGAATCGCTTTTATTTTGTCTTCAGTATACCCTTGCGCATAAGACTCGGTATACAACTCGATTCTATCTGCTCCAACTTCAGCAGCCCCCTGTATCATTTCTACTTGGGGATCTACAAAGACGGAAGTTCTAATGCCATGCGCTTTAAACTTGGCAATAACTTCAGTCAAAAAATCTTTGTGTTTAAGGGTGTCCCAGCCTGCATTGGAAGTGAGTACATCTTCTGCATCCGGGACTAAAGTAACCTGAGCGGGTTTTGCCTCCAGGACCAGGTCTATGAATTTCTGATTGGGATTGCCTTCAATATTAAATTCGGTGGTCACCACTTTGGTCAGGTCTCTGACATCAGCATACCGAATGTGACGCTCATCTGGTCTTGGATGAACGGTGATACCCTGAGCGCCAAAAGATTCCAGTCGCTTTGCGGCTTCCACTACATTTGGTGTGTTTCCTCCTCTTGCGTTTCTTAAAGTCGCTATTTTATTTATGTTAACACTTAGTCTTATCATTGTTAGTTTTTAAACAAAAATACAATCCTAAGCGGGACTTTGCTTGGATTTTATGTAATTTGCAACAAAAGATCACTTATGATTTGGCAAAATTTTATAGACCAAACTTTACAGCCTGTAAACGTATCCGATACGATTTCAGAACTAAAAACGGCCTTCGAAGCTTCACCGTTTAATCATTTGCCCGTCTTCAAAAAAGGTGTTTTCAAAGGCAGTATTCATGTTGGTGATTTAATCGATCTGGAGCCTACGTCAAAGCTTTCAGAACACAAATACCTCATCGAAGTGTTCTATGTAGAAATCCATAAAACAAACGTGGATCTCATCCATGAATTTGCCAACCATCAAACCAATTTGCTTCCCATATTGGATCATGACAAAAAATACATGGGAGTGATGAAGCTGGAAGACGTCCTGGATTTATTCGGCGAAAGTCCCTTTGTGGCCAACGAGGGCGAAGTGATGATTTTACGAAAGGACAGGACAAAGTTTGCCTTTAGCGAAGTGGCGCAACTTATCGAGACCCTGAACGCAAGGGTTTCCGGCATGTACATCAGTCAGCTTACACAGGATGTGGTTGAAGTCACCGTGAAGGTAGAGCACCAGGGCATCAACGAAATTCTGCAAACCTTCAGGCGGTATGATTATCAGATCGCCAGTGAACATCCCGAAGACCTGTTTGCTGAAGACCTTAAAGAACATTCAGATTACCTCAATAAGTACCTAGATATTTAAAGCATTATGACAAATCGTATTGCCATATTTGGTCAATCCTTTTATCCTGAAACTGAAAAATACCTGGCTCAGCTTCTTGACGTTTTAAAAGCCAACGCTGTTGAAGTCATCTTCGAAAAAGATTATTTCAACTTGCTTAAAAAAGAGGAGTCCGTTGAAAATTTACAGGATTATACCACTTTTGAAACCTTAGATGAAACCGTAGATTTATTTTTCACCATCGGCGGTGATGGAACTATTTTATCTGCCGTCAAGTTTGTAAAAAAATTGAAAATTCCTATTATCGGAATCAATACGGGCCGACTTGGATTTCTAGCGACAATTCATAAAGACGAAATCAAGAAAAGCATCGAAGACATTCTGAACGGTCACTACAAAGTATCTGAACGCTCTCTGCTGGAAGTTAAACTGGACGGTGAAGATTTTTCATTAGATGAATTTTCTTATGCCCTCAATGATGTTGCCATCAGCCGAAAGGAAACTACCTCCATGATTACTATTGAAACCTGGCTGGATGAAGAGTTTTTGAATTCCTACTGGTCAGATGGTATAATCATATCCACACCTACGGGCTCCACGGGATATTCTTTGAGTTGCGGCGGCCCCATTGTTACTCCTCAAACCAAAAGTTTTATCATTACCCCTATTGCTCCTCATAATCTAAACGCAAGACCTCTTGTTATCCCGGATGATTTGGAAATTAAGTTGAAAATTTCGGGACGAGAAGATCAATACCTTATCTCTCTGGATTCCAGACTGGCCAGTCTGGATAAAAACACGATCGTGAGGGTTAAAAAAGCGGATTTCAATATCAAACTGATCTGGCTTCAAAACGACAGTTTCATCACAACCTTAAGAAAGAAGCTGTTATGGGGTCAAGATAAACGCAATTGAGACAATAAAATCAGCTTAACTGTGTTTTTAAATGACAAGAATTCAAAATTCAACCCTTCAAAGCCTTTGAAAATAGCTTCAACTCTTTAAAATTATATGAGATATAGCCTAATCGTCTTCTTTTTCTGCATGGGAATTCATTTCGCGCCGGCTCAAACCTATGAAATAGGTTTGATATTGGGGGGAACAAATTTTGTCGGGGATGTAGGTTCTCAGTCCTTTTTAAATCCAAAAGATTATCTGAGTCAGGACAAAATATCTTACGGAGGAATTTTTAAATGGAACAGAAGTCCAAGGCACGCCTTCCGGTTTACCGTTATGAAGGTAAACACCTTCGGAAGCGATTTGAGATCCGATGAACCCAGAAAAAGGACTCGGGCTTATGCCTTCGAAACGGATATTACCGAGCTTTCTTTAGGTCTCGAATTCAATTTTCTGGACTGGGATTTACATGCCTTAAAACGTCCGCTAGTCACACCCTACCTATACACAGGCCCTACTTATTTTTTCACAAATGAATTTTATGTAGAAAACAATGACGTTGTAGAAGGGAATTCGACTTCCAATTTTGCTATCCCCATGGTAATTGGTGTCAAAGGCATTTTAAACAGACATTGGATATTGGCTGCAGAATTTGGTGCCAGATACACTTTTACAGATAATTTGGACGGAAGTGCCCCTGAAGAAATAAACAGTCAAACAAATTATCCTACCTTTGGAAACTTTAATATGAACGATTGGTATATTTTTTCAGGAATAACGCTTACATACACTTTTGGTCGTAAGCCGTGCTACTTCAATTTTTAGTAAATGGATTTTAAGTCGAACATCATAACCGAGAAATTGCCTGAGCATATTGCCATCATCATGGATGGGAATGGACGCTGGGCAAAAAAGAAAGGCTTAATGCGGGTGAAAGGTCACGAAAAAGGGACCAAGGCCGTAAGAGAAACTGTTGAAGGTTGTGCAGAGCTTGGGGTTAAACATCTGACGCTGTACGCGTTTTCTACCGAAAACTGGAACAGACCCAAAATGGAAGTTCAAATGCTTATGAAACTTCTTGTCTCCTCTTTAAAAGAAGAAATCAAAACTTTACAGGACAACAAGATAAAGCTTCAAGCCATTGGATGCATTGAAAATCTGCCTTCCAAAGCAAGAAAGGAACTCCAGGAGGTCATTGAGAAAACCGCTCATCACGATCACATGACTCTAACACTTGCCCTGAGTTATGGTTCCCGGGAGGAGCTGATCCAAACCGTAAAAAAAATAAGTGAAAAAGTAAAAAATAACATAATAGATTCAGAAACTATTGATGAATCTACAATAAATAAGCATCTTTACACCCAAAATTTGCCAGATGTAGATTTGATGATACGCACCAGCGGAGAGCAGCGAATCAGCAACTTTTTACTTTGGCAAATGGCCTATGCTGAACTGTATTTTACAGATATTCTCTGGCCGGATTTCAGAAAAGAAAACCTTTTTGAAGCAATTTACGAATACCAAAAAAGAGAAAGAAGATTTGGAAAAACAAGTGAACAACTTTAAGTATAGCTTATTGTTTGCTAGAGCAAGTAGAGGTATAACTTATCTAGCCCTTATATTATTTAGTGCGTGGGCAAGCGCTCAGGATTCCCCTTTAGAGGCAGCTGGCAAAAAATACACTTTAGGAGAAATAGAAGTCATAGGATCCACCAGTTATAACGAACAAACGGTTATCGCCTTTACCGGACTTAAAACGGGGGATGAACTTTATATTCCTGGTGACAAAATAAGCAAGGTTTTAAAAAAGCTTTGGGATCTTGGTTTGTTTAGTGACATTAATTTCTACCTTAAAAACGTAGAGGGTGACGTGGCAGACCTTCAGCTTGAAATTGTTGAAGTTCCTAAACTTAACGAAGTCAAAGTCAGGGGTATCAAGAAGCGAAAACGAGAAGATATCATAAAAGATAACGAGCTTCAGAAAAATACCAAGGTTACTGAAAACTTTTTGATAAACCTTCGAAATACCATTGAAGACCAATACAGAGAAAAGGGTTATCTCAATGCTAAAACTACCATTACCACCTCTCCTGTCGAAATAGACTCGACCTCTACCGACAACCTGGTAAACATGACTCTTAATATTGAGCCTGGAGATAAAGTAAAAATAAGCTCTATCAATATAGAAGGAAACGAAGAGTTTTCTGACTGGAGTGTGAAGCGGATGATGAAAAATACCAAAGAGAAATTTTTGCTGAGGTTTTGGAAGCGTTCCAAGTTTATCGAAGAAGATTACGAAGCCGATAAGGAGAGAATCGTTAAAAAATTCAAAGAAAAGGGCTACAGGGATGCACGAATCATAAGCGACTCTATGATCGTAAATTCCGATACCGATATCGAAGTGAATATTGAAGTCAAGGAAGGAGATCGTTATTATTTTGGAAACATCGATTTTCTTGGAAATGCAGCTTATACAGATGCCCAGCTTCAACAGTTGATGGGGATTCGTAAGGGAGACCCTTATAACGGAACCATTTTACAGAATAAAATTGCCAATGCCGAAAAGCCGGATGCAGACGATTTGACTAATCTGTATCAAAATAGCGGTTATTTATTTTCAAACATAACTCCCGTAGAAACCAGAATTTACAATGATACCATCGATCTGGAAATCCGTATCAACGAGGGTAAAATTGCTTATTTCAATGAAATCACGGTCACCGGAAATGACAAGACCAATGACAATGTTATTTTTAGAAATTTAAGGACACGGCCTGGCCAGCAATACAGCAAACAGGACGTTATGAATACCATTCGGGAACTGGGACAGCTCGGGTTTTTCAATGCTGAAAACCTGGAGCCAAAGTTCGAAAATGTGGATCCACAGTCCGGGACTCTGGACCTGCATTATATTGTTGAGGAGCAGGGCAGCAGCCAGATAGAACTGCAAGGTGGTTACGGTGGCGGTGGCTTCATCGGAACCCTGGGGTTGAGGTTTAATAACTTTGCCATTAAGGACATTTTCAATAAGGAAGCCTACAAACCTGTTCCTATGGGAGACGGGCAATCGCTTTCCTTAAGAGCTCAGGCGAGTATCGCATTTCAAAATTACAGCTTATCTTTTGTAGAGCCCTGGCTGGGAGGTAAAAAACCTGTACAGCTATCTGTGTCGCTTTCACAAACCATTCAGTTTTTGTTTAACCCCTTAACCAGGCGTGCAGACAACGACCGAAGTTTTACTATCTCTGGTATTAATGTAGGTTTTGCCAAGCGTTTGAGAGAACCCGATCAAAACTTTACCTTATCTACTGCCGTTGGCTATCAAAATTTCCAATTGAATAATTACAACATAGGTTTGTTTAATTTTCCTAACGGATTTTCAAACAACCTATCTTTTACTGTAGGCTTGAACAGAAATAATACCTTCACCAATCCGATCTTCCCTACCGGAGGTTCAGAATTCGATTTTTCTGTAAAATTCACCCTGCCTTACTCTGCCTTCAATGATGTAGATTACGGACAGTTAAGGGCAGAGCGAAATGAAGCTTTGGCGAATAACAATCAGGATGCCTTAGCTGAAATTGATCAGCAAAGATTTAACTGGCTTGAGTTTTACAAAGTGAAATTCAGCGGAGACTGGTATAATAATCTGTTCGACAAATTGGTTTTAAGAACACGATTTGAATATGGATTTTTAGGGGCCTATAACAGCGACAGAGGTATTCCTCCATTTGAACGCTTTTTCTTAGGAGGAGATGGTTTAGCAGGTTTTGCGCTGGATGGCCGTGAGATTGTGGCCCTAAGGGGTTATCCTAACCAGTCTATCCTTCCAAGATCCAGAACCGTTGGAGGAGAAGAGAGTTTTAACGATGGTGCCTCCATATACCACAAGTATACTATGGAATTGAGATATCCAATCACCTTAAAACCCACAGCTTCCATCTATGGCCTTGCCTTTGTAGAGGGTGGAGCTACTTTCGACGAGTTTAAAAACTTTACACCTTTTGAGATGAGTCGATCAGCTGGTGCTGGTTTGCGAATTTTTATGCCGGCATTTGGTTTACTGGGAATTGATTTTGGATATGGATTTGATCCTATTCCTGGAAGCAATACCGGAGCAAACGGATGGGAAACTCACTTTATCATAGGGCAGCAATTTTAAACGTGGCACGGTTTTTAATTATAATAATGTATGAAGCTATTTAAATACTTATTTATTCTTTCCTTTTTCTCCTGTTCCGTATTCGGACAAGCAGGTATAAAGATAGCTTATGTAGATATGGATTATATCCTGGAGAAGATCCCGGAGTATGAAGTAGCTTCCAACCAGCTGAATTTAAAAGCCCAGGAGTGGAGAACTGAGATTGAAAGTAAGCAAAATGAAATTGACAAGCTAAAGGCGGAACTGGAAAACGAAAGGCCTCTTCTTACAACCGACCTCATCCAGGACATGGAAGATGAGATACGTTATCTGGAAAATCAATTGCTGGAATACCGCAATAAACGCTTTGGGGTTTCGGGCGATTTTATCGTTCAAAAACGACAACTGATTCAGCCTATACAAGATATGGTGTTTAATGCCATCCAGGAAATAGGGAAGACAAGAGATTACGATTTTATTTTTGAAAATTCAGCAGATGCTTTACTTTTGTTTTCTGCCAGAAGACATGATATCAGTGAAGTCATCTTGAAATTAATCAAAAGAAGTTCAAGAGGGGAAGAGACTGACTCAGCCACTGTCATTGAGGAAATGGGAGATTACAAGTCTGTTGAGAAAGCTGAAGCCGACCAAAACAAGATGGTAGAACAGGCGCTAAAGGAGCAAGAACGGAAGAATGAGAGAGAAGCCCTGATAGACGAACGGGAAAGAAAAAGAGATTCGCTTAGAGTCGCAAGGCAAAAAGAATTTGAAGCACGTAGAGCAAAAATTTTAAAAGAAAGAGAAGAACGACAAAGAGAAAGAGACTCTATAAAAAACGCAAGAGAAAATAATTAAATCAAAATCACTAAATTAAACTTAAGAAATGAAAAATTTAAAAACAATTGTAATAGGCCTGGTACTGTCTTTGGGATTGATGGCAACCACTAACGCTCAATCTAAAATTGCTCATATCAACTCTCAGGAGTTTGTAAGAAGCTTACCAAGCTACCAAGCGGCAATGACAGAGGTAGATCAGCGTGAAAAAACTTATCGAAAAGAAATTGACGATTTATTAAAAGAAGCTCAAAAAACGAATGAGCGTTACCAAAGAGAAGCGCAAACCAAAACAGAAGAAGAAAATCAGAAAAGAGCGATGGAGCTTCAGGAAATGCAGCAATCTATCATGGAGTATAGACAAACGGCTTCTGAAGACCTTCAGAAAAAACAAGAGGAATTGATGAGACCTGTTTTGGAAAAAGCAAGACAAGTCATTCAGGATGTAGCAAGATCTAAAGGCTTTGACTATGTTCTTGACTCCTCTCTGGGTGCCGGCGTATTGATGGCTGACGGTTACAACCTGATGGACGATGCTAAAGCAGCTATAGGAGAGTAATACAAATTGCTTCTTATTTCATACAAAAAGACCATCTTTGTGATGGTCTTTTTTTTGTAGTATGTCTCAGCAACCTATTGTCTTATTCGATTCCGGCGTTGGAGGAACTTCCATTTTGAAAGAAATTGTGGAGCGTTTACCTCATGAAGATTTCATCTATCTCGCCGATAGTAAAAATGCCCCTTACGGGGAGAGGACTCCTCAGGAAATCCTTGATTTAAGTATAAAAAATACAGACTTTGCTTTAGGCCTGGACGCCAAATTAATTGTCGTGGCCTGCAACACCGCAACGACCAATGCCATCTCCTACCTGAGAACACATTATAAGCTTCCGTTTATAGGTATAGAACCTGCCATTAAGCCCGCGGCATTACATTCAGAAGTGAAACGCATTGGCGTGCTTGCCACCAAAGGAACGCTGAGCAGCGCCTTGTTTAAACAAACCTCTGAGGTATTTGCACAGGGCGTGAATGTTGTAGAAGTGACGGGGAAAGGTATTGTGGAAGCTGTGGAAGGGGGCTGGACTTCAGACCAGCATTTTATGGAACACTTGAAAACACAGGTCCAGGCTTTTATTGAAGAAGATATAGATTACCTCGTTTTGGGCTGCACCCATTACCCTTACATCATTCCCCAACTGAAACAACTGCTCCCGGAACATGTGAAAATCATAGATTCCGGCAGGGCTGTCGCAAAACAAACGGAAGCCGTTTTGGAAGAAAATAAGCTTAGAAACTCATCCTTAAAACCGGGTAAAGTTGAACTCTACACCAATGCAGACAATGTTTTTCATCTGAAACACCTAATCAAAGCCATCCCAAACGCCAGGGTGCTAAGAAAAGTATTTTAATAATTCACCGCAGGGCAGATACACTCGTAGCGTTTTCGGGTTTCTCCGAAATCGTAACCCAGTGTAATTTGATGAAACCCGCTGGTGGAAATCACTTCAGAAAAGGCCTGGTGAGAATAGGTGTAAGCGACCATAAACCGGTTATAGTTGAAGCCCAGAAAAGGGCTTATATACTGTAACCTGTCTGATTGAGCTGCCGTCACCGAATCTTGAAAATCTATACCATCCAAAGCCCTTCGGTAAGAAATCCCCCCCCAAAGCTGTCCAACATTTAGCTGATAATAGGATTTGAAATTAAAATCCATACTGGACTGATTCACAGCTTCGCTATGTTGGAAAAAGAGAGAAGGCTCAAAAATCCAACGCGATTCCAGGGAGGCTATGGTGTAGCCTACAGAGGCTAAATACTGTCTTTGGTTACTGGGTTCAAACACTTCAGAAAACACCTGCCGCTGCTGGGGGAGCAGGTTTTTGAAGGTGACATGCGCAAAGAAATCCAGAAAAAAGTAAGAAATCCCAATATCGGCATTGAAAAAAGTTTCGGAACGCTGTAAGCCATCGATGGCCGGATCCGGGTTTCTAATCGTGTTGAGCCCGGTTTGATCCAGGCGATCCTGGATTACACCAGCGCTTAAACCAAAAGAAAGCTGATTGATATCTGCTGTGGATCTGGAAAACAAAAGGTGATACGCAAATGTCGCTTTTGCGCCTTGCTGAGTAAATCGTCCATTGGAATCGTTGTAGAGAATTCCTCCTAAACCCACTTTGTCATTGACTCTGCCATTTATACTTAGGGTTTGCAGACTTGGAGCATCTTTGACATCAAACCACTGCTGCCGGGCAGTAAGTCTAACTTTATTGAAGTTGGAAGCCCCGGCCATAGAGGGGTGAACCAGGTAGTAGTTATCGGTTAAGTAGTCTGAATAAATCGGTAAACTCAGGTTTTGAGAGTAAATATGGTTTGTAGTCAATAGCGCGTAAAGCATGACCATTGCCAAGACTATCTTTTGAAAATTAAAGCTGAAGGGAATCAAAAAAAGTGTGTAAAGGTTTAATACAAATTCAAAGATACATTTTATTGCGCATTCAAATCCATTTCGCTGGGAATCAAGAGAATTTTAAGAGATATAGAAGCTTGACCTACAATTACTAATAGAAACTCAAATCCGAGATTTCTAGACTTTTGTTTTGTAATTTTGCAAAAAAAAGCGGATCATGTCGAATTATACTGTAGAAATAAAATCAACCAATAAGCCTTCCATTCTGAAATTTGAATTCAACGAATTTCTGACCAAACAGAAAGGCTACGAATATCATAATATTGAAGAAGCTGCCAGCTCACCAATAGCTACACCCCTGTTCTATTTGCCTTTTGTAAAAACGGTTTATATCTCTCAAAACTTTATTGCCGTTGAAAAATTCAATATTGTAGCCTGGGAAGATGTGCAGGAGGAGGTGGCAGAACAACTTCTGAAACACCTCAATGAAGGAGGCAAAATCGTAAATGAAGACGAAGAAAAATCAAGCAAAAAGGTACCCGTCACCGTTTATGCTGAAAGCACTCCCAACCCTTCTGTGATGAAGTTTGTCGCCAATAAAAAGCTGGTCCTGGAGTCTGCAGAATTCAAAACGATCGATGATGCCGACCGGTCTCCTTTAGCTCAGAAGCTGTTTCATTTTCCTTTCGTCAAGGAAGTCTTTATGGATGAAAATTATATCTCCATCAACAAGTACGATATGGCCGAGTGGGATATGATTACCAATGAACTCCGCAGTTTCATTAAAGATTATATCGAAGAAGGGGGTAGCATTTTAAAGACAGGAAGCGTTTCAAAAGCTAAAACGGATGAAGCTGCCTCTCCAAAAATTGATACCTCCAATCTGGATGACATCTCCAAAGAAATTGTTCAGATTCTGGAAGAGTACGTAAAACCTGCGGTTGCCAGCGACGGCGGAAATATCGTTTTCAAATCCTATAACACAGAGTCCAAAGATGTGGAAGTGATTCTGCAGGGCGCCTGCAGCGGTTGTCCGTCCTCCACCATCACCTTAAAAAACGGTATCGAAACCATGCTTAAGGAAATGCTTCAGGGCAAAATCAATAATGTGGTCGCCTATAACGGCTAAATTTATCCTCTCCCAGATTTATTCCATAAATCTGACCTCTCCAAAGGAGAGGTGAAGGGGAAACTCCTTAATAGTTTACTGGGTATTGTGTTGATGAAACGTATTCACTATCAATTCGGCGGTGCGCTGACTTGCTCCCACACCCCCTAGTTTGGTTTTTAAATCTTTATACTCCATCAAAAGTTGATCTCTTTTATCCGAATCCAGAATTTTATCCAGCTCCTGTTTTAGCTGTTTGGAATTAAATTCATTTTGAATCAATTCCTTCACCACTTCACGATTCATAATCAGGTTCACCAGGGAGATATAATCCAGCTTCACAATCTGTTTGGCAATCAGATAAGAAATTACATTGCCTTTATAACAAACCACTTCCGGCACTTCAAACAGGGCCGTTTCCAAAGTAGCCGTTCCCGAGGTTACCAGTGCCGCATGAGATTTGCTTAGCAGATTATAGGTGTCATTCTGGATTAATTTCACCTGTGAGCCCGCCTCTCCGTCAATTACAGGCGAGTTTGATATAATTGACTCATAAAATCCTTCGTCCTGGCTTGGTGCTCCTGCAATCACAAATTGATAGGCCGGATAATCGCGAACCACTGAAAGCATGACCGATAGCATGACCGCTATTTCCTGTTTTCGGCTTCCAGGCAACAAAGCGATGATGGGTTTGTCGTTTAGCGCATGCTTCTTCCTGAAATCTTCAAAACAAATTTCCTGACGCTTTTCGATCTGATCCAGCAAGGGATGTCCTACAAAGTGGACCTTGAAATCGTGTTTGTCTTCGTAAAATTCTTTCTCAAAAGGCAAGATCACATACATGTGATCCACATCGCGTTTGATCGCCTGTATCCGATTTTCTTTCCAGGCCCAGATTTGCGGGGAGACATAATAATGCGTCGCCATACCCTGTTGCTTGGCCCATTTGGCTATCCGCATATTAAATCCGGGGTAATCTACAAAAATGAGGGCATCGGGCTGAAACTGAGCAATATCCGCTTTACAGGCCTTGATGTTTTTCAAAATGGTCCGGAGGTTAGTAATCACTTCCCAAAACCCCATAAAGGCGAGTTCGCGGTAATGTTTTACCAGGGTTCCCCCCGCTTTTTCCATCAAATCACCTCCCCAAAACCGAAAATCAGCCAAGCTGTCTTTTTCCTGCAAAGCCAGCATCAGGTTGGAGGCGTGAAGATCTCCGGAAGCTTCTCCAGCAATGATATAATATTTCATCGATTTAATTTACCACTATCAATACACGAAATTACGATAAATAAAGCAGTGGACCTCAAGCTAAGCGACAACTTCATTCTTGAATTCCTGTGGGATTTGCTACATTTGTCAAATCTTTTTAAGACAACGCATTTATGATTCAATCCATGACCGGTTACGGCAAAAGCCAGCTAGAAGTTGGCGGCAAAAGCTTTACCGTAGAGATAAAATCTCTCAACAGTAAAAACTTAGACGCCAATGTGAGAATTCCTTCAGAGTTTAGAGAGCTGGAACTTCCCATCAGAAACAAACTATCGCAAAGCCTGAGCCGAGGGAAAGTAGATTTTTCACTTCAGGTTGAAAAGCATGAAGAAGAAAGCTCTGCCAAAATCAATACGAAGGTGGTTGAAAGTTACTTAAAGCAACTTCAGCAGTTCCCCTCTTCCCTGGTTGGAGACGACAACCGCTTACTTCAGATTGCCATGTCTATGCCCAATGCCCTGAGTTCAGAAAAAAATGAACTGGAAAAGGAAGATTCAGAAACGGTGTACCGGGTTTTGGATTTGGCTTTGGAGCAAATCAACACCTTCAGAACAGATGAGGGACAGGTCTTAAAAGCAGATTTTGAACTCCGCATTCAAAACCTTACCGACTTACTTTCAGAAGTAAAATCCATAGATCCTGAGCGGATAGAGCATGTCAAAACAAGACTGAGAAAAGGCATCGAGGATTTGAAAGAGAACATAGACGAAAACCGATTTGAGCAGGAACTGATTTATTACATCGAAAAATACGACATCACCGAAGAGAAAACGAGACTGGATAACCACCTGTCTTATTTTATAAAAGCACTGAACTCCCCGGATTCCAACGGCAAAAAACTCAATTTTATTTGTCAGGAAATCGGCAGGGAAATCAATACCATAGGAAGCAAGTCCAACTTCGCCGCTATGCAAAAAGTAGTGGTGCAGATGAAGGATGAACTTGAGAAAATTAAAGAACAACTGCTTAACGTACTCTAAGTATGAACGATCAAAAACAGGGAAAACTCATCGTGTTTTCTGCGCCTTCAGGATCAGGAAAAACAACGATAGTAAGACATCTTTTAGCGCAGGAAGACCTCAACCTGGAGTTTTCTATTTCAGCGACTTCCAGAGCGCCAAGAGAAAATGAAGTGGATGGTGAAGATTATTATTTTATGGATTTGAAGGAATTCAAGTCACACATCAAAAATGAAGATTTCCTGGAATGGGAAGAGGTATACCGAGACAATTTTTACGGCACCTTGAAATCTGAAGTCGAGCGCATCTGGGCCATGGGGAAACACGTGGTTTTTGACATTGATGTGGTGGGCGGCCTGGACATCAAGAGAATTTACCCGGAGCGCACCCTTGCCGTATTCGTGGAACCCCCAAGCATTGAAGAACTTAAAATAAGGCTCAAAAAACGCAAAACCGAATCTGAAGATCGCATTGCCATGCGCGTTGCCAAGGCTTCCATCGAAATGGCAACCGCTCCGCAATTCGATCATATCATTGTGAACGAAGATCTGGACACTGCGCTTGAAGAAGCCTACCAACTGGTCAAAGCCTTTATCAAATGAAAAAAGTAGGGCTTTATTTCGGGACTTTCAATCCGTTTCACATCGGGCATTTGGTCATTGCCAATCATTTGGCAGAACATACCGAATTGGACGAAATCTGGCTAGTCATCACGCCGCAAAGTCCTTTCAAAAAGAAAAAAAATCTTTTGGAAAATCATCACAGATTTGAGATGGTATACCGAGCTACAGAATTTTACGAAAAGCTCAAACCCAGCGATGTCGAATTCAAATTACCACAGCCCAATTATACCTCCAAAACCTTAGCAGAGCTCAAAGACACCTATCCTGATATCGATTTTGCACTGATCCTAGGGGAAGATAATTTGGTGAATTTTCACAAGTGGAAAAACTTCGAACGCATCCTGGAACATCACGACTTGTATGTGTGTCCCAGACAGACCAATATTGAAATTCCAGAACAGTTTCAAAACAATCCCAAAATTCATACAACTGATACCCCGGTCATGGAGATTTCATCGACGCTGATCAGGAAAATGATCAAATCCGGAAAAAATGTCCAGCCCCTGCTCCAGCACAGAGTCTGGGAATATATTGACGAAATGAATTTTTACCGATAAGCCAAGCCGGAGATTCTGCTTAAATCTTTGTTAATCTGAGCTAAAAACCACTCATATTTATCAAGTTTTGAAGTGAACATCCATATCAAAAAGACGACAGAAACGAATTCTTAAAAGCTAAAAACACATGACAAATCCTAATCCAAATTTTGGAGTTATCGGCAGCGGAAGCTGGGCGACAGCCATTGTAAAAATGCTTTGCGAGAATGTCCCGGAAGTGAATTGGTACATCAGAAAACAGGACGTCATAGACTATATTGAAAAAGAACACCACAATCCCAATTACCTCAGTGCCGTTGAATTTGATCCCGGTCAAATCAAATTATCCAGCAATATCAACAAGGTCATCCAGGAATCTGATATTCTTATCTTCGTGGTGCCTTCCGCTTTCCTAAAGAAAGAACTCGATAAAATCACGGTCGATTTTACAGACAAAATCATCTTCAGTGCTATCAAAGGAATCGTGCCCGAATCTCAGCTTTTGGTAGGAGAACATTTCAACAAGGAATACAACATCCCTTTCGATAACATAGGCGTCATTACAGGCCCCTGTCATGCAGAAGAAGTAGCCCTGGAACGTTTGTCCTATCTCACGATCGCCTGTGCCAATGAAGGTCATGCCAATACGCTTGCTCAATACCTGAGTAGCGAGTACATCAAATGCAATGTCTCTGAAGACATCATCGGGACCGAATATGCTGCTGTGCTTAAAAATATTTATGCCATTGCCGCGGGAATTGCTCATGGCCTGGGTTATGGCGATAACTTCCAAAGCGTCCTGATGAGCAATGCCATACGGGAAATGAAGCGTTTTATCAAAACATGCTATGCGATGAAACGCAACATTAACGACTCAGCCTATTTAGGAGATTTACTGGTAACAGGCTATTCTGTCTTTAGTCGAAATCGCTATTTTGGAAATATGATCGGGAAAGGCTACACGGTTAAAAGTGCGCAAATGGAAATGAGCATGGTAGCAGAAGGCTATTATGCCACAAATTCTGCCTACGAGATCAGTAAGTCTTTTGGAAATAAAAAGGCAAAAACGCCTATTATCAATGCGGTTTATAAAGTCTTATACGAAGGAAAAAATCCTAAAAAAGTCTTCGAGAAATTAGCGGATAAGCTTAACTAATTAATTTTTTAGATGAATTCAATTTTGAAAGGTGGCATTTTAGTCGCCCTGGGCGCTTCTTGCTATGGTTTACTTACCACTTTTGTGAAACTGGCCTATGAAGAGCATTATACGGTGTATGAAGTTACTTTTTCTCAAATCCTCATTGGTTTTGTAGCCCTGGTCATTTTAAATTTGTTTCTAAAAAAGAGAAAACCACCCATCACAGATCCAAAATTGAGGCGAAAAACGATCTTCTACCTCATCCTCGCCGGAACTTCTTTGGGCTTTACCAGCATCTTTTATTATCTGGCCATTCAATACATCACGGTTTCTGTAGGTATTGTTTTACTCATGCAAAGCGTATGGATAGGTGTAGTTCTGGACAGCGTCATCAACAAAATAAAACCCACTAAAATCAAAATCATTTCGGTCATTCTGATTCTGGCAGGAACCGTGCTCGCCGCCGATTTATTGATCCAGGAGCAGCAGGTAGAACTCGCTGGTATAGGCTATGGGATTTTGGCAGCTTTGTCTTACACCATCACGATTATGACCTCCAATAGCGTTGGGACGCAATACCATCCCATTACCAGAAGCAAGTGGATGATGCTTGGCGGACTTATCGTCGTTTCTGTGATTACTCTACCTGAACTTATCGGCTCTATGGATTTTAGAATTTTCGTGTTTTGGGGCCCCGTTTTAGCCCTATTCGGAACTATTCTGCCGCCTTTATTTTTTACGGCGGGCATGCCCAAAATAAACGTCGGACTTGGCGCTATCATCTCTTCCATAGAACTTCCGGTAGCGGTTTTGATGGGGTATTTTGTCCTTGATGAAGATCAAAACCTCTACAAGTGGTTAGGAATATTGCTGATTCTGTCCTCGATCGTCCTGATGAACCTAAGGAAAGTTAAGAAAGAGCCCTTGTGAGTTATAAGCTTATTGCGCTATGATGCCTTTTGAAGACAGCAAAGGCAAAGCTCCAACGGCTTTGGGTTTCAAGCTGTGTTTTGGAAACTCGAAGTCTTTGTGCATCAGTTTTCCGTTGAGAAAGTAAGTCACCTGGAAGATATTATCCACTTCCAGCACATCCTCGTGTAAAAACTCCAGTTTGGCAAAGGATTTTGCCGGTAAGACTTCCAGTTTCTTTCGTAAGACCGAAGTTGTTTTTGTTTGGCTTTCGCCCTTAGACACCACCAAAACCGTTTCCAGGGCTTTAGAATTAGCATTGACGAGATAAATAGTCCATTCGTCTACTTTGAAGGCGACATTGTGCTCAAAAGCAGCAACCACGTAAACATGTTCAACTTCAGGAATCTGTGTATCGATGTCCTTTTTCATAGGCGCTTATAAAGACGATTTGAACTGTTCTAAAAAGCGAACGTCATTTTCGTAAAACATGCGAATGTCTCCAATTTGATACAACAGCATCGCGATACGCTCTATCCCCATTCCAAAAGCAAAACCGCTGTATTCTTTGGGATCGATATTACAGTTGATTAACACATTGGGATCTACCATACCACAGCCCATAATTTCCAGCCAGCCTGTACCTTTGGTGATTCTGTAATCTGTTTCGGTCTCTAAGCCCCAATAGATATCCACCTCGGCACTCGGCTCTGTAAAGGGAAAATAAGAGGGTCTTAGTCTGATTTTTGACTTCCCGAACAACTCTTTGGTGAAGTAAATCAGGGTTTGTTTCAGGTCTTTGAAGGACACGTTTTTATCGATATACAAACCTTCCACCTGATGAAAAATACAGTGGGATCTTGCCGAGATATCTTCATTTCGGAAGACTCTGCCGGGTGAAATCGTTCGGATGGGAGGTGTGTTGTTTTCCATATAACGCACCTGAACACTAGAGGTATGCGTTCTCAACAAGATGTCTTTGGGATCGGTTTGGATAAAAAAAGTATCCTGCATATCTCTTGCCGGATGGTATTCCGGTAAATTCAAAGCCGTAAAGTTATGCCAGTCATCTTCGATTTCCGGGCCTTCCGATACATTAAAACCAATGTTGGAAAAGATTTCTGTAATTCTGTTCTTCACTAAAGAAATAGGATGCCTGGCTCCTATTTGCATAGGTTCCCCGGGTCTGGTAAGATCACCATAAATACCCTCATCTTCTGTTTTGGAAGCGATTTCCAGCTTGAGTCGATCTACTTTTTCCTGAGCAGAAATCTTTAGCTGATTGATGGTTTTACCAAATTCCTTTTTCTGTTCATTGGGTACATTTTTGAATTCGGCAAAAAACTGATTCAGAATTCCTTTTTTTCCTAAATACTGTATTCTAAACTGCTCAACCTCTTCAGCTTTATCGGCTGTAAAACGTTCAACCTCATCTATATATCCCTTTATCTTATCTATCATGGCATTTGGTAAAATGAATTGGCAAATTTAGAAAAAATAGACTGTTTCCTGCTTAGAAAATCCATTATTTAATATAACTGCTTACTCGATGTACTCCCGCTTTAAAAAGTAACTCACCAGAGCTTCTTTCATCAGGACGGTTTGCTCACCGGCTTTGAGGGCGGGAAGCTTGGAGGTGTTTGTAAAATGCGGCCAGCCTTCTTCATCTATAAAGTCAAATTCATAAAATCCGTAAGGCTCCAAAAGGGTGCAAATCGCGATATGCATCAAATTGATTTTTTCGTCTTTTTTAAATTTAGCCTGTGGCTTCCCGAGTTCCTGAACGCCCACCATATAAATGATGGCATCCAGGTCCATTTGTTCACCATCCGCAAATTGGTCGGACAACTTCTTTTGTAGGCTTTCCCAGCGTGTTTTTAATAACTCGTCTCTCATACGACAAAGGTACTCGCTTTAATCGAAATGATTATATTTGACCATATGAATGTAATAGATATTATTCTCGGTGTTTTACTCCTGCTTGGGTTTATAAGAGGGTTTCAAAAGGGATTCATCATTGAACTGGCGGGAATTGTCGCTTTACTCGCAGGTATTTTTGGCGGCTTAGAATATGGCTATATCGCTGAAGCTTATCTGGGAAACTGGACCAGCTGGTCGCCCTCAGGTATTGAAATCACGAGTTTTTTTATCGTATTTATAGGCATTATCATCCTGGTTTCAATCCTGGCAAAAATCCTTACGACCATTGTCCACAGCATTGCCCTGGGATTGATCAACAGGATTTTTGGCGCTGTATTTGGCGTCATCAAAACAGCGCTTTTCATTTTTATCTTACTGCTTGTTTTCGATTATATCAACGGGGACGGGAGATTGGTTTCAGAAGCAAAACTGGACGAATCTGTGGTAGTCACTACCATACGTGAATTGAGTTCCACTTTGCTCCCCTCTTTAGAAGAGCTACTGGATGAAAGTGATCTGCTGAACGGAAACGAAGACGTCTAAAAAACCCTCAAAACACGGTTGAGGAGTAAACCACCCCTATTAAATCGGTTTTAAGTCAGCAATACAACTTCCCCTGTATGCAGGGAATACACGCCTCCCACTATTTTAATTTCTCCATATTCTTCCATTCTTCTTAAGATTGGGCTTTTTTCTCTAATCCTGTCCATAGTTAATTCAACATTTTTTTCAACCACTTTATGCACAAAATCTTTGTTGGAAGAATCTCTTTTACCGGGCGTCTGTACCGCTTGCACCGCTGGTTTGATATTGCCTAATAAATGCGTGATATTACCCAGTTCCACGCCGTCACAGGCTGCACTTACCGCTCCACAGCTTTCGTGACCAAGCACAAAAACGAGCTTACTACCGGCCACTTTACAGGCATATTCCATGCTTCCAAGTATATCTGTATTTTCAAAATTACCAGCAACTCTGGCTACAAAAATATCCCCTATACCCTGATCGAGAACTGTTTCTACCGGCACCCTGCTATCTACACAGGATAAAACAATGGCTTTGGGGTACTGTCCTCCAGTTGCACTCACCTTCATCGCATTATAATCTCTGGAATGAAAATCATCAGACGTAAATCGTTTGTTTCCTTCAATCAGGCCTTTAAGAACCTCGGCTGGGGTTAAGGCTTCCTGTTCTTGTTTAGTTATGATCTTCTTAAACATAATTAATCGTTTTTTGAATTGATATTAAAAAATTTATCAAAGGTGTCGGGGTTTTCAAAGGCTCCAAGTTCAGAAATGATGGTGATATTGATATTTCTATTTTTTGATTTGATAGAAAAGTCATCCAGAATTTCCAAAACATCGTAATCCAAATATTTAGTTTTTCGGATATCTATCACAAGGTTCGTGTTTTCGGAAATATCATTGAAGGTTTTTAAAATGGCTCCTTTATTAAAGAAGGTAACTTCTTCAGCCAGGGTCATATGAATAATATCGTTTTTATCTTCTCCTTCCGTTCTTTTGATGTGTAAGAAGTGTGAATTTCGAAAAGAGTTGTACAGAACTGTAAGCAAACCCGAAGCAAGTCCAAGTCCAATACCGATAAGTAAGTCACCAAACACAATTCCAACGACCGTGATTATAAACGGGACAAACTGAGCTTTACCTAACCTGTATGATTTTATGAAAAGGGAAGGCTTTGCCAGTTTGTATCCAACGATCAACAGAACCCCTGCCAGAACAGCCAAAGGAATAAGATTGAGTAAATCCGGGATAAAAACCACTGCAAGCAGTAACCATAAGCCATGTAATATGGCTGACATTTTTGTTCGTCCGCCCGATTGAATATTTGCAGAACTTCTCACAATCACCTGAGTTACCGGCAAACCTCCGATGAAACCTGAAACCACATTCCCGGTTCCCTGAGCAAGTAACTCTCGGTTGGTGGGTGTCACCCTTTTCCTTGGGTCGAGCTTATCTGTCGCTTCCACACTCAATAAAGTTTCTAAACTGGCTACTATCGCTATGGTCATTCCCACCACCCATACCTGACTAGAGGCAAGGATTGAAAAATCCGGAAAGGTGAACTGACCAATAAAATCAGAAAAATTGTCCGGTACCGGTACGTTTACCAAATTTGAATCTGATATTCCCAGCAAACTTGTATCATCGACAAACAGCTTATACAGCACCCCTACAACAACTGCAACTAAAGGTCCTGGAATAATTTTGAAAATGGCATGCTTTTTCTGAAGAACATTAGACCAAAGCACCATGATAGCAATACTGAGAATGGTAATGCTTAAGGTCCCCAGGGAAAGCTGGTCCCAACCCAGAATTATATTATCGATCAAGACCCGTAAATTATAATCAAAAAACCGATAATCATCATGCAATCCAAAGGCCACCGAAAACTGTTTGAGAAAAATAATGATCCCTATACCGGCCAGCATTCCTTTAATGACGGAACTAGGAAAATAATAGCCTATAACTCCGGCTTTGAGAAGCCCCAAAAGGATCTGAAAAACGCCACCGATGACAACTGCTACGAGAAAGTATTCGTATTTACCAAGGCTTGCAATAGCCCCAAGAACGATAACGGCGAGTCCGGCCGCCGGACCACTAACACCTACTGAAGAACCGCTAAGCGAACCCACCACAACTCCTCCTACGATTCCCGCAATAAGTCCTGAAAAAAGAGGTGCGCCACTGGCTAAAGCAATACCTAAACACAAAGGTAAAGCCACAAAAAAGACAACCACACTAGCTGGAATGTCTTTGTTTAAATGTTTAAACATGAAAATAAGTTAACTGTGCTTTTTTACAAAAGCACATTGATTTGTGAATAAATTGAAAATGTATACCTGTTAAGATTCAATTTTAAAATCGGGAGGGGGAGATACTATTTTTGGAGATACACTTTTGTAATTGGAGACATAGCGTACAAAAGATTCGGAATAATACGAGTCTAAAGAATGGATTGTTTTACCCGATTCATCGAAGAGGTATTCGCCAAAGGAGACGTTATTTTTTTCTGAATTTTCCTCTTCATTAAGACTTATAAAAAATGAAATATCTCCGTTCCCCTGAAAAGTAAGCAGGGTAGGAGTTACCAAAAGATTGATAAACGAAAAAATAAGTATAAATAATTTTAATCTCATATATTAAACAAATATATGGATTAATAATAAAGCAGGCTTCGGATTCCCCTTATAATTCCTTAAAAGCTGTCGTTTTTACCCAGCCCTTAGAACCATCGGAAAGTTCAATTTCTGTATAGTCTCTAAAGCTTGAGCCCAGCTTTACTTTTGTACCTGCGTTGAGTTCGAAATTCACATCACTCCTTGGATTTGGTTCTCCATACACAGGCAATTGATTTTCAAAAATAATCGCATAAGAGCGCTCGTTCTGAAGTTGACTCTGAAAGCGTCCTAAGAGTAAACTTCCAAGGGCAAAGGCTAAAAATATGAGCGCTAAAGAAAAGTTTTTACGTTTGCCTTTTGCGTTTGCTGATCTAAAGTAGAAGACCATCCAAACGCCGAATAAGATTGAAAAAACAAGGCTGACCCAGGCCCAGGTATTTAATTTCAGTGTGTGTGTTACAGTGTACATGAAAGCACTGAACTGCGACTCAGGCCCCTCTGCTACCTTGTCTACGGTTTGTGTTCTGGCAATCTCAAGATTTTCTTTTATTTCCGGATCGGCAGGGTCATACTGCAGGGCTTTTTCATAATGGTAAATCGCATTGGCCAGCTTATTCTGTTTGAAATAAGCGTTCCCCAGATTGAAATAAACTTCAGAGGACACCAAACCTTCTTTCAGAATACTGTTATAAAGCTGAATTGCTTCTTCAAATTGATCATCTGCATATGCAGAATTAGCCTTTTCAAAAGTTTCTTCAGCCTGAGAAAACCCAAGCGAAGTGAATAAAAAAACCAGTAAATACGTATAGAATTTCATGTGTTCATTTTTTTAGGTCACACCCGACTGAATAAGACAGAAGGGGGATCCAAGCTTTGACGATTAAAATAAGCATACGGGTTGTTGCATATTAAACTTCTTTATCAATTTCAGAAATAACCCTGGCCGCTTCCTTATAATCCTTCTGCATATCTTCTGTTACTGTTGGTGTATACCTGGCCAGCTCACAGCTTTCCAAAATCTTGAGGAAATTCTCAGTTGTTCCCTGTGAAACTCCTTTTTGGGTTAGTAAAGCCTGTATTTTATCTTTCTGCATGTCCAGGGTCTGTATTTTCAACCTGGCTTTCATATAATTATGCAAAGCCCTTTCTAAAGACTCATAAAAGGTTTTGGAATCCCCTATATTTCTTTTGGCTTCAGATAAATAGCGCTTAGCTAACTTGCTGGCTCTTTTTTGCTGCAACTGATTTTCATCGGTACCTCTGTTTTTTACTTTCCCGAAAATCAACATCAGGGGAATACTCAAAAAGGGAATAAAAAACAAAGTCCAGTAGAGAGGAGACTGAAAAAACTGGGTCTGATTTTTTGCTCTCAGGTTGGCAGATAACTTAATGTAATTAAAATTATTTTTGGAGGAAATGAGGTTTCGGGGCGTATCTGTATCGGTTCCTGAAATGACACTGGTTTCTTCCTGGCGCTGCGGATTGGGTGTTACGCTTATTTTTATAGGTTCAGACTGAAGCGTTTCGTAAACCTTGGTCCTGGGATTGAAATACGAAAAGGTGGTGGGTTGTATAACATACTCCCCTTTAAATTCAGGGATCACCGTATATTTTTCGGTGATACTACCACGCATCCCCAGGCTGGAAGTCCTCACATTTTCACTGCGTTCAGGCTCATAGACTTCAAAGGATGAGGGCGTCTGAATTTTTGGCAGATTAAAAAGTTTCAAATTCCCTTTCCCACTGACTTCTGAACTTAATTCAAAGGAGGTTTGAGCTACAACTGTCTGTTCGCTGGCTTTGAGTTGAAAGTCGAATTCACCGACTGCTCCAGAAAACCCTTCGGGTTTCCCTTCCTCTGGTAAAGGGTTTACATCGATGGTTTTGGTGCTGGCAGAAAAGTTTTTTTCCACCACATCGTACATACGTCTGCCAAAGAAATCCCTCCTGTCGGTAGGCACTTCCACAGAAACGGCAAGAGATAACGGCTCTATTTTGAGTTCCCCTGTTTTTTGCGGGTATAATACGGTTTTACGAAGCTCGACATAGCGGTAAGGCTGCCCGGCGAACTCGCCTTCTTTCAGCTCGAGTTGATCGATATCGATGTTTTGACTCCAGAATCCTTCAAACTTTGGATTGTCCAGAGGTCTCCAGTTCCTGATGTTTACGGTAGAACTGAAAAACAGCTTATAGACCACATAAATCCCTTCGTTGAGGTAGGGGTTGGAATCGCTGACTTCGGCGATGAGATGTATGCCGTCTTCAGCCTCTGCCACAGCCCTGGACTGATTAGGCGTATCCACAGCGGCCGTCACTTCTATCTGGATAGGCGAAGTTTTATACACCTGCCCATCTACTGTAATCTCGGCCTGGCCAATGGTGAATGTTCCCCGTTTTACAGGTTGAAAAAAATAGGTATAGGTTTTTTGAAAGGTACTCTTCCCATTTACCCAGGATTGAGAAATGGACTGGTTGGGACCCCCTATTTTCGTAAATCCGTTAAAACTCGGTGGAATAAAATTATCACCGTTGGCATCTACCTTAAACTCGACCTTTAGGCGCTCGTTGATGCCGAGCTTGGATCTGCTGGCTTCTGCTGTAAAACTGACCTGTGCAATAGAAGACCAGCCGAGTACCAAAAGCAATAGAAATACAACTTGTTTCATTTTACCAGTCTTTTCCTGTTTGAGATTTTTGTCCCTTTGCTTTTTGAGCATTGAGCTTTTCCTGAATGTCTTTTTCCTGATTCTCAATAGCTTCCAGCAAGCGCTGAATCTGCTGAGGAGAAATCTGTCCTTTTGTATTTTGAGGCTGCTGTGGCTGCTTTTTATCTTTATCGCCTTCCCCTTCTTTTTCTTTTTCCTGCTTATCCTTATTGCCCTTATCGTCTTTTTGATCCTGTTCATTTTCGTCCTGATCTCCTTTTTCTTTATCCTGCTCCTTGTCCTGATCGCCTTCTTTCTTGTCTTCGTCTTCGCCTTTATCTTTTTTGTCCTTATCCTTGTTTTCGTCTTCTTTTTTATCCTGATTTTTATCCTTGTTGTCGTCTCCGTCCTTGCTGTCGTCGTTTTTTTCGTCTTTCAGCTTGGACTTCGCATAAGCGAGATTATAGCGGGTTTCTTCGTCGGTAGGATCGTTTCTTAAGGCGTTTTTATAAGCCTCTACAGCCATTTGATATTGTTTTTCCTCCATCAAAACATTGCCTAAATTGTGGTAGCTTTTATGCTTTAAGGATTTATCCTCTGTACTTTCTATAGATTCGACGAGACGAAGTCTGGCCGACTCCAGTTCGTTATTTTTGATGTAGAGGTTACCAAAGTTATAGCTAATGTCTGAGTTGTCTTGATCTATGGCTTTGGCTTTCCTGATTTTGGCTTCAGACAGAGGAAAACTAAGGTCTTCAGATTGCGATTCTGCCAGAAGGGCTTTTGCCTTTTTGGGAGCATTGGTAAAATTTTGAGCCTGAGTCATAAAGGCCGTATTTACACTTAGCATCAGCGTTAAAAAAAATAGCTTAAGTCTCATCGTTCTTGCGTTCATTAAATAAATTTAATTGTCTTACCCAGGATGTTTTCCGCTCGAGTAAGAGGATATCAAACAGTACCAAAAATATACCAAACCCCAAAAACCACTGATATTTACTCTTAAAATCTGCAAATTGTTTCGCTTCAAACTCCGTTTTTTCAATTTTTTGCAATTCTTTTAAGATTTCGTCAACAGCCTCAGACGTACTTGAGCCAT
Source organism: Psychroflexus aurantiacus (assembly GCF_010820555.1). Taxonomy (GTDB): domain Bacteria; phylum Bacteroidota; class Bacteroidia; order Flavobacteriales; family Flavobacteriaceae; genus Psychroflexus; species Psychroflexus aurantiacus. The sequence goes on from NZ_JAAIKD010000001.1 coordinate 341,034, forward strand.
CCACATAGGTTCCATTTCCAGTTTCTGCAATCTTCCTCAGGGTTTCAGCATCTTTTTTGGTAATGACAGTTTCTCCGGCATCGTTTTTAAGATACGATAGAATTCTTCCGTTCTGTTTTATGGGAATAGGTCCGCCGCGTTCGGTTCCCACGCCAACGGTATATATTCTTATGCCTTCTTCTGCAGCCTGTTCTGCCATGCTTATAGCATTATCGCTGTGGTCTTCTCCTTCAGAAAGAATAATCAAAACCTTATTGGTCTGGTCGTCGTCGTTGTAATACGACGTGGCCAGATCAATGGCCTGAGAAATCGCCGTCCCCTGGCTTGAGACCATTTCAGTATTCATGCTTTGCAAGAAGGTCTTGGTCGTGGAGTAATCGGTTGTAATCGGCACCTGCGGAAAGGCACTTCCGGCGTAACCCACCAGACCCACCCGGTCTGCAGCAAGATTGTTGATGATTTCTGTAATGATACGCTTGGACTTTTCCAGTCTGTTGGGGGCAATATCTTCTGCAAGCATGCTTTTGGAAACATCCAGAGCGAAAACAATGTCCACGCCTTCCCGTTTAACCGTTTCCAGTTTGGTTCCCAGTTTGGGATTGACCAGTGCTATCACAAAAAAGGCAAAAGCTAAACTTAAAACAAAGAACTTTAAATTGGATTTAAACCTGGATTGGTCTGGAGCCAGTTTTTTGAACAGCCTGTTCTCAGCAAATTTCCTTTGCGTCTTCTTTTTCCAGTACGCGTAAGTTAGAAACAAAAGCAGTAACACCGGCAACACCAGAAAACCCCAAAAATATATCTGTTCTTCTAAAATCATTTATACAAAGCTTCTAAAAAGTGTGTGTTTCAGTAAAAATTCCAAAAACAATAAGGCCCCTGCCAGGATGAGAAAAATTCTATATTTCTCATCATAATTATAAAATTTGAATTCCTCGATTTCCGTTTTTTCCAGGGCATCAATTTCCTCATAAATGGATTGAAATTTTTCATTGTTAGTCGCCCTAAAATACTCTCCTCCTGTCTTTTCTGCTATGGTTTTCAATAAGGCTTCGTCAATTTTAACTTCTATACTTCTGTATTCAAATTGCCCGTTGGGCTTAATTCCCACTGGAGATAAAGCCGTACCGTTACTCCCTACACCAATAGTATAGGCCTTAATACCATATTCTGTGGCCAGCTGAGTCGCGGTAATGGGATCTATAAAACCGGCATTATTCTCACCATCGGTCAGTAAGATGATGACTTTGCTTTCGGCCTTGCTGTCTTTCAGTTTGTTTACTGAAGTAGCCAGACCCATGCCTATGGCTGTCCCTCCTTCTATGGTTTGCGAATATTCCAAATCGTTAATCGCATTCAAGACAATAGATTTATCGCTGGTCAGCGGTGTTTTGGTATAACTTTCTCCAGCATAAACCACCAGGCCTATTCTGTCATTGGGTCTTCCGTTTACAAAATTACTCGCCACATTTTTAAGCGCTTCCAGGCGGTTAGGCTCCAGGTCCCTGGCCAGCATACTGGCAGAAACATCTACAGCCATGATGATATCGATACCTTCTGTCTTTTTCACTTTGGTCGTAACATCTACTGTTCTGGGCCTGGCCATGGCAATAATGAGAAGGATAAGGGACAGCATTTTCAAGACAAACAGCAGGGGACGCAGTCGGGCCAGTGTGCTTTTAGTAAATCCCTGTGTACTGGATATTTTTAAGGTGGCATTTTGTTTATGCCGTTTCTTCCAATACCAAAATACTGCCAGTGGTAAGGCCAGTAACAGCCAGAACCAGGCCGGATTTTCAAAGGTGAAGTTTTCAAAAATCATTCTTGCATCGTTTTAAATTCCACGGCATTTACTATTCTATTTGCAATTTTCTCTCCATATTCATCATCTTGATCATGGAAAATAATGATCTGTTGCAGCCCCCCTTTTCCAAAATTCAGAATCTGGTATTCTTTCTTAATGTCCTCCTTTGTAATCGGATTTTCTATAGAGAAACTTCCAAACACCTTTTTGCCGGGAACCCCCCCGAGGGTTTCGAAATCTTCAGATTTGGTGATGATGTTATAAGCGCCGCGTTCTTCCAAATTCTTATAAATCCTGTCTACAACTGCATTCAAATCTATCTCCTGAGTCTCCTTAAACCGAACCTGATTTAAGGTAACGTATAAATTCTGATAGAGGCTTCCAAAACTATAGGTCTCTTTATCGGTTACATTTTCCGACATGCTTTCAGGAAGTTCAATCTCTCCTCTTACCAGAACTTCCGGTGTTGTTAAACTTATCGGCGGCACACCGTAATCACTTGTAATCCAGTCCCCTTCCAGCAATTCTTTGGAGGCATTACCCACAAGGCTATCTCTTAGGTACTCATAGCCTTTGGTGGCTACAACTGCCGTAGCCGTTACAACAATCAGTATCACACCAAGCAGGATTCCAACCACCCATTTTTGTTTTTTCCTCTTTTTGGCTAAAGCCTTCTGGAAAGCTTCGTCTTTCTGTTTCTCGATTTCGGTGATTTGCGGAATAGCGCTTTGAACGTTTTTCAGGAACTTTTCAATTTGTTTCCTGTCCGACTTTAAGGTAAGTAAATCTGGTCTTCTGTTGGCAAACTTGGCGAGATCTGCCCGTTTTAGGATCTTTTCATAGTCAGAAATCATCTCTTCTTTCAGCGAAAGTTCCTTTTTCTCTTTTCTGAACTTCAATTCAGAAACAAGTTCGCTGGTTGTGTATTCTAAAGCTCTTATCTCGAGTTTTTCCTCAAGATATCGTCTGGTGATATAGGTCAGTTCTGTGATGTAAGCTTTAAAGTCCCTGTTTTCCAAAGCTGAAGATTTATCCAGGGTTTTTAAAGACAACATGGCCTGTTCAAAAGGAGGAATTCTCCGTTTGGCTTCGTCTCGTTTTTTCTTCAGTTTGAACATGAAATAGGCTAATCCTGCTAAAAGGGCAATGATTGCCAGAGTCCACCAAAACCAGGACGGAACTGTAAAAGGTTTATCGGCTTCCAAAGAAGGTTTGATGGGGTATAACTTTTGGTTTAGCGTATCCAGGACTACATCTTTTACGCTTACCTTGAGAGTATCGGTATAAAAGGCCTTATCGTTTATTTTGACCAGTTGTGGCGGAACCGCATAAGAGCCAGAGTCGAAGGCAGTGAGTTTATAAAGTTTGGTAAGCTGAAAGGTTTTGGCTTGTGGATTTAAGGTGTCAATTTTATAGGCTTCCACCATCTCCAGAGGAACAAAGGTCTGGTCTTTTGGGAATACGACCACATCTTCGCTACTCACCTCATCCACCCTGATTTCATATGCAATCTGTTCACCAATCTGTATACTATCTCGATCGGCACTAAAACTTACTTCCTGAGCATGGCCGACACCACAGACCAAAAACACCATCAAAAACAGAGCTAGTTTTGAAATTAAGTTATGGCTAAATGTCAATTGTTTTCTCTTCATAAATATTTATCTGGATTTGAAATAGCCCAGTAGTTTAACAACGTAATTCTCATCGACACGGGTACTCAGAAATCCTGATCCACTCAGCTTAAAAGCCCTTTGAAAATAATCGACTCTGTCTCTGTAATGTTTGGTATAGACTTTTCTCGTGGATCCGCTGGAGGTGTTCACCCACATGGCCTTTCCCGTTTCCGCATCTTTCATTTGCACCATGCCCAGATTGGGCAGTTCTTCCTCGCGTTCATCGTAAATCCGGATTCCTGTCACGTCGTGCTTTTTTCCAAGAATCTTCAGCGTATGCTCATAATCGTCTGCCAGGAAATCTGACATCACAAATACAATGGCCTTTTTCTTCATCATATCAATGAGATTTCTAAAGGCTTTGTCCAGGTTTGTGGTTCTGTGTGAAGGCTCAAACTCTATCAATTCTCTTATGATTCTCAGCACATGCGTTCTGCCTTTTTTAGGCGGAATGTAAAGTTCTATCTGATCTGAAAACAGCATCAGTCCGATCTTGTCATTGTTCTGAGTAGCCGAAAAGGCAAGTGTAGCCGCTATTTCTGTGATGATATCTTTTTTGAAGGTTTCACGAGTTCCAAAGGCTGTAGATTCTGAAATATCCACAAGCAGCATCATCGTAAGTTCCCGCTCTTCTTCAAAGACTTTAACGAAGGGTTCATTATACCTGGCTGTCACATTCCAGTCTATAGACCTCACATCGTCACCAAACTGATACGCCCGTACTTCGCTAAAGGTCATCCCCCGGCCTTTGAACGTAGAATGGTATTCTCCACCAAACACGTGATCGCTCAATCGCCGCGTTTTGATTTCGATTTTTCTTACTTTTTTTAAAAGTGATTTGGTATCCATAGCGTGTAAAAACGTGTCATTCGATTTAGAAGTAAATCGCAAAAGCAATCTTTAGAAAAACTTATAAGCCTGTTCTGAACAGATTCAGAAGAAATGTTAAGGAACCTCTATTTCGTTTATGATTTTGCTGATCAGGTCTTCAGATTTGATATTTTCTGCTTCAGCTTCATAGGTAATACCGACCCTGTGTCTCAGTACATCATAAACTACAGCGCGAACATCTTCCGGAATCACGTAACCTCTGCGCTTGATAAACGCATAACATTTGGCAGCGATAGCCAGATTGATACTTCCCCTTGGAGAAGCGCCAAAACTGATAAGAGGCTTGAGTTCTGCAAGTTTATATTTTTCAGGATAACGGGTTGCAAATATAATATCCAGGATGTACTTCTCGATTTTCTCGTCCATATACACCTCTCTTACGGCTTCCTGTGCCCGTAGGATTTGTTCTGTCGTCACTACCGGATTTACTGTTCCAAAACTACTGTTCAGGTTGGCTCTCATCACCAGCTGTTCATCCAGCAGATTGGGGTAATCGATGACCGTTTTCAGCATGAATCTGTCGACCTGCGCTTCCGGTAAGGGATAAGTTCCTTCCTGTTCTACGGGGTTTTGGGTGGCCATCACCAAAAATGGTCTGTCGAGAATAAAGGTTTCATCCCCGATGGTCACCTGCTTTTCCTGCATGGCCTCCAGCAAGGCTGACTGCACTTTGGCCGGGGCACGGTTGATCTCGTCGGTCAGCACAAAATTTGCGAAAATCGGTCCTTTTTTTATGCTGAAGTTGTTCTCCTTCATGTTATAAATCATGGTTCCCACGACATCGGCAGGTAGTAAATCTGGTGTAAACTGAATTCTGCTGAAGCTGCCCTGTACAGCTTTGGCTAAGGTGTTTATAGCCAGTGTCTTTGCCAAACCCGGAACACCTTCCAGCAGAATATGACCCTGACCTAAAAGTCCTATCAATAATCGTTCAACCATGTGCTTTTGCCCAACGATGACTTTATTCATTTCGTTGGTGAGTACATCTACAAAGGCACTTTCTCGTTCTATCTTTTCGTTGATGGAGGCAATGTCTACATTAGCTTGATCCTGTTCCATGTTCATTTTCTTATAGTGTTATAATCTATTCTTATAAATCGATGCAAAATGAAAATTTAATCCATTTCTTGTTGTTAATGCTTGGTTAAAAATCAGGTATTTACAATAAGCTTATGATTAGGTTCAGATAAAATTTGAATTAAGCTTGCCGGCTACAATTTATAAATCCATTGCTCGGGATTAAGCTTGGTGGTGTTTTTGAATAACTGAAAAATAAGCGTGGTTTTTCCCGAGGAAGAATTGATCCCTATCTCGCCAAGTTCTTCTCCTCTGGCTACTTTATCTCCAGATTTCACAAAGACTTTTTGCAGATTGTTGTAGATGGATAAATAATCGCCATGACGAACCATAACCACGACATTGGCGCCGGGGATTTTGCTCACCTGACTCACTTCCCCTTCAAAAATAGCTCTGGCCTTCCCGTTTTTCTCGGTGTCTATTCTTACACCGTTACTCATGATTTTTATGGTTTTTACAATAGGGTGTGGTCGCTCGCCAAAACGCATGGACACTTCCCCAGACCTGACCGGCCATGGCAATTTACCTTTGTTCTGTGCAAAATCCTTGGCCAGGGCTTTGGCTTCGGGAGTAAGATTGAAGGTCGCTTTCGCATCCGAACCACTTTTTTTGTTTTCCCTGGCAATGGCTTCACGAATCAACCGGTTGATTTCCCGATCTATTCGACTCACTTCCTGCTGCTTTTGTTTGAGCTCCCGGGTATACTTTTGCTTTTCTTTATTGATACTGGCAAGCAACTGATTTAAGTTGTTTTTATCACTTACTAGTTTGGATTTGGTGTTCCGGTTTTCGGCAATGATTTTTTCCTGATCCCTGCGCTGTTCAAACAAGGTGGAATTGAGTTCCTGAAGCTCTTCGGTTTGCTTCATAACTTCCTGTCCCTGAGTTTTTCTATACTGGGCAAACTGCTTCATGTATTGAATCCTTTTGTAGGCCTGTAAAAAGGACTCCGAAGAAAACAAAAACATAATCCGGCTTTTATTGGATTTGCTCCGGTAAGACTTTTGAATCATCTGCTCATAATCGGTCTTCAACTGTTCCAATTCATTTCTTAGCCTGTCAATTTTATTGGCGTTGGCATTGATTTCTCTGGTGAGTAAGTTGGCTTCCTGGTTGTTGACCTGTATCAACTTTTCTGTAGCGTTTATTCTTCTCTGAAGGTCTTCATACTCATTCAGGGCGGAACGGCCTTTGGTTTCGGCCGTTCTTATTATACTGTTGATTTGTTCTATTTCCTGCTGAATGGCCTGACGCTTGGCTTCAAGCTCGGCTCTGGTTTGAGCCTGTGAAGTTAAGCCTGATACAAGCACGGCAACTAAAAGGATGTACTGAAAGTATTTCATCAAAATTCTATGCGTTCGTAATTACTCGGAATTGAAAAAGGAAAACTCAGCTCTTTATTAAACATAACGGAACGGTATTCCAAATCGATGAGGACTATTTCCTCATCTTTTTTGGCCGTCATAATCAACTTGCTTGGAAATTTTTTATCGCCGACAGACTGAAATCTGTAATATTCCACCTCCAGACTTTCATTTCTTACATTTCGTAAAGATTGGGATTTCAGATCAAATCGTCGACTATCCAAGATAGCGGAATAGCCTAAGATAGATTTTATATTCTGAAGAAAGACATAGGCATTATCATCAAAAATCATCTGATTTCTTTTGAGTTCATACATGGGTCTGCCAATGAGTAAATTTTGCAGGTTTTGGAAGTCGACTTCCACCCCAAGAAACTCTTCCGCCAGTGCGAAATTACCGTCAAAATACGTTCCATTTATCTTTTCGTAATACTGAAATCGACCTGGCGTAATATAAACTTTGGCGACCGGCAGCAAGCCCATCACCTTAGCGCTCATCCAGATGGCCTTGTCTTTTTCGATTCTATAGGTGATGCTGATGGACTGCGAATCTTCTCCTGACAGATATCCTGCTTTTATCCGGCCGGTGACCGTTTCAAATTCGGCTAAGTTATCTTCGAAGGTATTCAAAACAACCCGGGCAGATTTCACTTTGGCTGCGCCTGCCACTTTAGAGGATTTGCAACCTGAAAAAGCAATCAGCACTGCCAAAACAAAACTTATCTTCAAAAACCGTCTGTACATCAATTGGATATTATGATTAATTTCTGCCCGTAAGCATTCGCTTTATCCTGCTCGCCTAAAGCAAGATGGAATTCTTTTAAGGCCATATATACGTTCTTCTTCAACGCCTTGTCTTCAAAAATGTAATCTAAGGCATTTTCTAAAACTTCAACCGCTTCCCGGTGTTTATTCAGCTGTCCTAAAGCAAAACCTTTCGTATAGTACAGATAAGCCTGAGAAGGAAAGCGTTCCAAAGCGCTTTCACTTGTCGCTAAAGCCTCTGTATAATTTTGCAAATCCATCTCCAGCTCAAGTATGTTTTTAATCAACATGAAATCGTTGGGTTTATTGCGCAGCGCAGACCTGAAATTTTCCAGGGCTTTGCCTTTATCTCTGGATTTATAGAATTGTCCCAGTTCTGCTTTGCTGGACGAATTTTTTTCTGAAGACAAGGCAGAATCCAAAACGCTGACGAAAGCGTCCTGAGCCTCAGGATCCTTAAGCGCTAAAGCTTTAAAGGCATTGATGACTTTCACCTTATCCTTCTCATCCAGGGTAAGACTTTCCACAACTTTATTGCTATAAATCTGAGCTTCAAAACTATTTTCACTCGCCAGGTAAGCCAACGCCATTTCTACATAAAGTTCCGGATCGTTAACCGAATTCTGTTCGAGTTCTTTACCGACTTTAATGGCTTTTTGCGGAGAATTTTTAAGTCTGTAAAGCTGCATTAGTAGGGTAGCGGCCCGGATATCTTCTTTTGAATTTTGAAATCGCTTTTTGAAGAGTTCGATGCCCTGGTTCAGCATTGACCCTTCTTTATAGATAATCATTCTGAAATCGTCTCGAAACTCATCGACGCCCTCTGCCGCATCAAACTTGTCCAAGGCCTCCAAAGCGGCCTGATAGTCTTTCTGAAGCAAATACAGATTGGCCAGTTCCTGAAAATAAACGGGATCGGATTCAGAAATAAATTCAGCCTGGCTTATGGCCTGCTCATAGTTTTTCTGCATTGAATAGATATAAAACAATTGCTTATGGATGTAAATGTCATCCCGATACGCCGAATCCTCCAGGGTCTTTTTAAGAAATTCCTCCGCCTTTTCGTAAGCTTCTAGATCCAGGTGATTTTTCGCCAGTTCATAAAAAACCGCTGTATTGTCAGGTTTGAGTTTAAGACACTTTTCCAGTGCTTCTATGGCTTTTTCCGGATTTTCCACAGCACGCTGTGCTATGGCTTCAAAAAAAATCTCCTGAAATTCGTCGGTGTTATTCCCTAGATCATCGGTGTTGATCTCCCGGGATAAATTGTCTTTGTCCTGCGCATGACTGCTTAAGACCACAGCAAGGCAGAAGACAAAGAAAAGACGAATCGCGTGAGACATAGTTTTATTCTAAAGTGGAATAATCTCCAAGACTTACAGAGGTAAACTCCCCGTTAAATTTAGCAAAATTACCGATCATGGCTTTATCTAATTTCGCATTGGTGATTTCGGAGTGCTCCTGAATCAAGGAGTTTTTGATAGTAGAGTTATCGACAATCGTGCCATTCCCTATGGAAACATTGGGACCGATTTTAGCGTTTTTTAAAAACACATGTTCCCCGATGAAACAGGGCTCTATGATTTCAGAATCTTCAATGTTTACCGAAGACGAAATCAATTGTTCTTTCTCCTCTTCGTGAATAAATTTCAACATGCGTGAATTGGTCTCGACCGTCACGTGTTTATTCCCGCAGTCCATCCACTCATCCACCTGGCCTGGCTTAAAGACAGCACCCTGTTCCCGCATTTTTTTGATACCATCGTTGATCTGGTATTCACCGCCATGCATGATGTTTTCTTCGATGACTTTTTCCAGCTGAGTTTTAAGCTGAGCGACGTCCTTAAAATAATAGATGCCAATCACAGCCAGGTCAGACACAAAGTCTTCAGGCTTTTCCACAAGTTCGGTGATGTGACCGTCCCCATTCAGATTCACCACTCCAAAGGCTTCAGGATTATCCACTTGCTTCACCCACATCACTGCATCTGCTTCTTTATCCAGTTTGAAATCAGCTTTAAACAAAGTATCTGCATAGGCTATAACCGCAGGGCCTTGTAAAGATTCTTTGGCACACATGATGGCATGACCTGTCCCCAGTGGTTTATCCTGGTAATAAATCGTCGATTTCGCCTTAAGTCCTTTGGCGATTTCTTTCAGTTTTTCTTCAATTTCGGCACCAAAATCTTCAGAAATAATAAAAGCGATTTCGTCGATTTCTTCCTCCAGAACATCAGCGATGCCTTCTACAAGGCGCTGCACAATAGGTTTTCCAGCAATAGGAATAAGGGGTTTGGGGATGGTAAGGGTATGGGGTCTTAATCTTGAGCCTCTTCCGGCCATGGGAACTATAATTTTCATAGAATGATTTTTTATTTAAGGTAATCTTTTATTCTTAAGTCTTTATAAAATTCAAGCTCATCTCCTGGTATTTCAAGTCACTTATTTTTCTCCTGTACTTCCAAATCCGCCTGCGCCTCTTTGGGTTTCAGACAGGGATTCGACAACCTGAAAATCGGCCTGCTCATGTGTTGCGAACACCAGCTGAGCGATGCGGTCGCCGGGCTGTATGCTGAATGTGTCTTTGGATAAATTGATGAGAATCACGCCCACTTCGCCTCTGTAATCGGCGTCGATGGTACCTGGCGAGTTAAGAACTGTAATTCCCTTTTTGAGAGCCAGGCCACTTCGTGGTCTCACCTGGGCTTCCACTCCCGCCGGGAGTTCCAGAAACAAGCCTGTTTTGACCAGGCAACGTTCCAGACTTTCCAGATGTATAGGTTCATCGATATGTGCTTTGAGGTCTACACCCGCAGACAGTGAGGTTTCGTAATGAGGTAAATCGAATCCCGAGCGGTTAATGAGGTTTACTTTCATGGTTCATTTTATTTTTTAATGGTCACAGCCGTCTGAATGACTCCGTCGGGCTGGTGTAAGCTTTGATGATTTAAATTATCATCTCGGTTTCATAAGTTATTTGCTAGTTAAAAGCCTGAACATTTCTTTTTTTTCATTATAAACTATGCCCGCACAAAATATTAAAATGAGCGTGATGCCCACGGTATAATTTGCTCTGAAATAGTAAAACGAAATTAGAGAAAATAGAACGGAAACGCAGAGATAAATTAACATTTTACCATATTTATAGGGAATGGGATAATGCTTTTGACCCAGAAAAAAAGAAATCAGCATCATGCTCCCATAAGCCGTCAGTGTTGCTATGGCTGAGCCTACATAACCGATCACAGGGATGAGCCACAAGTTGATTCCGATTGTAAATACCGCACCTATGGACGAGATATACGCCCCGAAGCGGGTCTTATCCGTCACTTTGTACCACACGGAAAGGTTGTGATAAATGCCCAGGAATAAGTTGGCCAGAAGAATGATGGGTACAATTTTCATCGCTTCCCAGTAACTTTCATCCTGAATCAAAATCACTTTAAAAACGTCAACAAACACAATCACGAACAGAAGGATAAGGGTTCCAATAATCACAAAGTATTTCGTAATCATGGCATAAGCCGTTTTAGGGTTTTTGCTGGAAGCGTGACTAAAGAAGAAAGGTTCTATTCCCAGTCTAAATGCCGTGGCAAACAGGGTCATAAACATGCCCAGTTTGTAACAGGCCGAGTAAATCCCAATTTGTTCTTTGGCTATATTTTCAGGAAGCATACGTTCCAGGAATAAACGGTCTACAACTTCATTGACAGAAAAAGCCAAGCCCGCAACTAAAACCGGGAGCGCATACTTCATCATGGATTTCCACAGCCCCCAGTCAAATTGAAATTGAATGCGTTTATAAAAAGGCGTAAGAAGCAGAAGCGTTATTGCGCTGGCGATAAGGAGAGAAATGAAGATGTAACTGACTTCAAAACCAGGGATATAAATGGAATTAAAGAAGGCGCTCGATTCTGCCAGGTCTTTCAGAAACAACAGAAAAAACACGTTTAAGCCCAGATTAACAGCGACGTTTAGCGTTTTTATAATGGTGAATTTCACTGGCTTGGTATTGGCTCTCAGCCAGGCAAAGGGGATAATGGCCAGGGCATCTAAGGCTAAAATCCAAATGATCAGTTCCAGGTTTTGAGCGCTTATCCGTGTAAAATCTTGAATCGATGGCATGAACAAATAGGCTAACATAACAAAGGCTATAGTGGAGGCGATGATAGACCAGGTTGAGGTTTGCACCACCTGTGATTTCTCTCTTTCTTTGTTGTAAAACCTGAAAAAAGCGGTCTCCATGCCGTAGGCGAGAATCACGTTGAAGATGACGAAATAGGAAAAGATGATCGAATAATCGCCAAAAGAGGTGCTGGCCAGAACTCCTGTGTAAAGCGGCACCAGAATCACCGAAAGCATCCTTGGGATGACGGTGGCTACTCCATAAATAAAGGTATTCTGAAAAAGTTTTTTATAAATATTCACTGACTGAGATTGATTTTTCAAATGTAGCAAAATATGAAGTCAAAAAGCGAGCTGACTTTACTTCCTGTGTATTGATAGGAACCGGTATACATAAAGTCTGCTGCTAAAAATTAAAAACCTCATTAAAAATGACGTATATGCCGTAAGAATAATCAAACTGATGTTTTTTATTTTCTTCAATGCCCAGGAGATCTTCAGAATCGTTCAGCTGATAAAAGCCTTCCAGCTGTATTCCCAGTTTCACATTTGACGCCAATTGCTTTTCATAAAAAAACCTGGAAAAAATCAAATTCCTGTCCGGCTCTTTCAGATCTATATATCTGTTGTCCAAAACAGTATTCCAGTAATTTATATTGCTTTTCAGGGAATAGGTTTGAAACATTTCGTTGCCTTTTGCAGAAACAAACTTATTGGCCTTGTAGTATCCGACTAAGAAATTGTATGCGTTTACCGTATAACTAAAGGTCAGGTAATGCGCATTTCCGCTCTCAAAAGGATATTCCGGAGGGGAAGAAATCGCGCTGTGCTGCAGAAAGTGATAATTTAAGACGAAGCCATTGTTTAATGCATTTAAGGCGTTGTATTCAAGACCTACAGACACATTTGTAATGTTTGAGGTTCCCGCCAGATTATTTTCGTCACGGTACTTTTTATTGATCTGCCCCCCTCTGTGGCGCCATAGATACTGAACAGGGAGGTACACATCCTCCCAGAGTTTTAGTTTAGAAACCGCTCCTATGGTGAACACCTCCCTCACCTCGCTATATTTTCTTATGTAGTCTTCCCAATCCAACCAGACCTCGGTCTCAATAATCTTCGATTTAAACCTATACTGAATACCGGTTTCAATGACCTGACTACTCAGTACTTTCTCACTAGCCATCAAAGGCTCGATTAAATTGTGATTGGACCGGGGAGAAAAATTCCCTAAAATCAACTGGTGATTTTTGGTTGTATAGACAAAACTAAAGGTAGGTATGGCCACATCGATAGAGGCTTCTCCAAAATGCTTTAAGAGGAACACACCTGCCCTGAACTGAGTCTTATCGGTATTGTTGTATATCAATTCGGGGTGAACCTGTGAACCTAACAAGGTCAGGCCGTCAGTTATAAAGTTGAAATACTCGTTGTTTTTAATGAAGTTTAAATTGTAAACCTCTAGTCCGAACTCCTTGCTATCATAACTTTCGCTTGTATCAGAAGAGTAGAAAACAGATTTTTGGGCCTGGATGTCCCTGGACATCGTCAGGACTAACAAAATTAATAAGCCGGTTGTCCATGCTGTTTTAGTATCCCACTTCATGTTAGGAAAAGCGTTTAAATTTTTTCATGCTGGTTTAAATTTAGAATAGAGCGGGTGAAGATTTATCATTGGATGAGATAGGGTTCTAAAAATAATTCAAGTCCAATTTCTAAAGGCTTTATCGACATTTTACTTTAGGACATTCCAAATGTAGCAAAATATGAAGTCAAAAAGCGACAATTGAAGCTCTGGGTTTATCTGATAAGAATAAGAACGCATATTTATATAGTGATGACCATCACTTATTTTCGTGGCTTTTCGTTTTTTCTTTGCGAACTTGGTGTGAGATATGTCTTTAATTATCAATGCTTTAAAAACACTGGCTACTTACAAGACTTTGAAAAAACCTTATTGAGTCCATTATTACTTTTTAGCTATATTTCTTGTTGAATTCAGGTTAGTTCTCTTTTCAATTGAAGCTGATATCAACCAGGCCAGCTAGATCCGAACATCCGCATGAAGTTAAAATTAAGCCTGAAGAAATGTAGTGATGAGCTTTGATGCTGACGGAAGCAAATTCAGAATAAAAAAATTTACTCCACATGAATTGTGATATCGTCTAATTCATAAACCCCGTCAAACTCGCCATCTTCGGTATCTTTGCCTGTGTATCTGAAAGCGATGTGACCACTCCCGTCAAAACAGGACATGTCCACAAGACCGGAGCTCACCCAGTCCCCAAAAAACTGTTCGTCTGAAACGATAAATGCATCCTGAACATTACCCCACTCTGCTCTGGAAATGCCTTCTTGGGTGCCATCCCAATTTACAGAATACAGAACCTCCATAAAACTGGCATCCGCAAAACTGTTGGAGGTTTTGAATTCCAAGGTGATTTTTGAATTGGTTTCGATAGGAATTTCAGGAGTGATCAACCAGGAAATAGTATGAGCATCCCCGGAATTGGCAGACCTTACCCTGGCAGAAATACCCAGCGAAGGGTTACTGCTATCACGTCGTGAAGAATAAGCTTCCCAGGTTTCAGTTCCTGCCTCAATATAATTGGTCCAGCCAGGAATAGCGATGGGCCTGTTCGTTCTTTGATCCTCGAAATCCACCGTGATGAACGGGCTGGCCGCAGGAGAGGCCGCTAAACCACAAGAAAACACGAGTGGATCGCATCTTTCCCCGGCCATATCCACAGCTTCCGGGGAGTTGATATAAAACGTGAAAAAATCTCCACGAAAATCCCGTGTTAAAATGCCCTGTACAGAACCAGAGCCCGAAGGCAGATTCAGGGTCTTAAAATCGGCAAAGGTACTGGTGCTAAAAATCAGTTTATAAGCACTTGCGCAGCTTTCTAAAATGCGCTCTCCGTCAAAATTATCAGTGGTTTCTGAGGCGTAGGTGGGTGTTGAATTTCCGGAAAAATGAATCCCGGAGAATTGAACATCGGTTAACTCAACATAGGTATTCACCTCTGAAAAAGATAGGTCTGAAAGCTGTCTTTGCAGGGGGATGATATCTGCCACAAGTGTATCTCTTACAATCACTTCTTCGACCAGTGCTTCCGGGATTCTTCCAATATCGATGCCATCCACAATGCCCAGTCTTGGTTCGCTGCCCTCTTGTTGTCCTACCGAAAGCCCGTCCAGCCTGATGTATACCTTTCTTCCAAAATCATATTTGGTAAAAAGCGGATTCTTATCCACCTGAACCGCTATGCCATAGGTTGGGTTTTCCGGTTTGTCCTGGACGATGAGTTCCCGGAAGAAATTGCCGGATTCATCGTTTGAAATCACATAGGCTTCCACATAATCCTGAGTGTCCTCAAAGGTGTAAGGCCCGTTATCATTCTGTGCCAAAATGCCTTTTAAAACAGAAAGACTCACTTTATTTCCTTCGATTTGAGGTGGTGTCTGCTCAAACTCGGGGGCGCTAAAATCATCATCTTCCACACACGAGCTGAAGGCTAAAAGCATCCCTAAACCGAGGAAAAAGAAGGCCGGGTGTTGATTTAAAATGTACATCGCTTTAGTTTTAAGTTTTTTTAAAATCGTATATAAGCACTTAGATAATAAGTCGTTCCAAAGCCGAAGAAATAGCGGTTACCGAATAATGCTCCGTTTTCCCTGCTGAGGTCTTCGCATCGACTTCTAAAATTGCTGGTTCTGGATTGCTCAAAGCCTCCGGTTTTATACGCCTGGTCGAGTATATTATTGATGACTCCGAAAAATCCTACATAATACTGGTCAACTCTCCAGGACTTTCCGGCAATGACATTGACAAGCCAATACGCCTCAAACCGCTCTTGTTTTAAAATTTCGCCTGCCAGCTCTTCATCGTAGTCGTTATAGACAATCCCGTCGGTATCCAGGGCAAAATTATCTGATCTTAATAAGCCGCCTGGACTTATAAAAGCGTGTGAAAAGTGATTGAGGGTCACGCCAAGATTCCAGTAGCTGGGATCTCTGTATTCAAATCCCAGCTGAAACACACGCTCTGGTCCTCCCGGAACTCGCAGGCCTTTCATGTCTGTTTTTCCATCCCCAAACCTCAGCTGCATATCCGGAAAGTTTTGACTGGTCAAATACAGTTCTGGATTGGAAGTGTAGATATACTGCCCAAATGACCCTGCTGTTTTGAGTTTTAAGCCTGGTAAAACCTGAGCTTCCACACCAAATTCAAGCCCGTAATGCATCCTGTCTATCCCCGTCATCACTTCCTGTACAAAGGCATTGTTTTGATTATTGGCTGAGGGCAGGCCTGTCAGCTCCTCCGTATAATAAAAGCCTACATTGGTTTCATCCTGAAAGCTGGTGTAAAAGCTTGTGAGGCGGGCGCTTAAAACCGGGGACTTATAGATATAACTTACATCCGCTGACTGGATTTTCACTTCTGAGATACCGTCCACCGTATCCCCGTTTTGCCTGGCATTGCTGTAAGAATTTCTGAGGTTTGGTGCGTTTTGGAAATAGGCTGCATTTAAGGTGAATATATGACGCCCGGACCATCGGTATATTGTTCCTGCCTTAAGCGCATAGGTTGTAAAATCCAGTTTTTCTCCAGGCCCGAAAGACCTGTCCCCCGGGAAAAATCCATTCTCATAAAGTCCTGTGCGCTGATAGCTTGTTTTTCCAAAACTCAGACCCGTATAAAAGTCAAGTCTTCTAAATTGAAACTGTACCTGAGCAAAGGCATCCATGACTGCAGCATCGATTTTGTAATTGTATTTATAGCGGTCTCCCACCTGCACCGTCCGGTTGGGAGTTCTTAAGTTGGACTGGGCCAAATCTGACCCCAAACCTGAGAGTAAGTCTGTTTCCTCCGCAAAGAAGTCGACATCCAGGAAACGTTCACCGCCCAGAAGGTCTTCCATCTGGGCAAAGTTTTCACTTTCCAGACTTCTGTAGTTGAGTCGGGCATTGATGGTGATATTGTCTTTTACTTTATAATCTAAAATCGAATTAGCCATAAACATTTTATCCTCTACCCTATCAGACTGCAAGGCATACGTAGAATTCCCTCCTCTGGACTGGTTCAAATAATTGGCGAAATAAAGTTCAGTCCAGGGGAGCTGCCCGTCGGCCTGAAATTCTCTTTGAGCCAGGTAGGCACTTTGATACTCGAAGGGGGATGGCCGGGAATCTCTTAAATAGTAACTCGGCAAGTTTTGATAATAAATGGGTGACGGGTTTCGGGCTCCTCCTAAGAAAACCTGTTCTCCCGTAGCCGGGTCTTCAAAAAGCCGTGTTCCTCCATTATCGATCCTGGTTGTGGAAGAGAAGCCAAACTGGTAACCGATATTCGTATTGAGCGAAAGCCTGTCGCTTAAATCCCAGTAATGGTTCAGCATCAAAACAGGTTCCTCGGTTTTTCGGATTCTGGAATTCCTTTGAACGCCATTCAACAGACCCCAGTTTGGGTTGTATGCAATGCCTTTCAAATCCACGACCTCCTGAGTGACTGGGGTGCCCATTCCTCTTCGGTTGGGCGCATAAAACCCGGTGAAATTTAAACTGTGTTTATCAGTGAAGCGCTTTTCTACTGAAAGTGCTATGGAATTGGCATCGTACAGGGTTCCTTCTCTAAAGCCTTCTTCGCCAAACCGCCTGGATAAGAGCAGCGAATAAGACCACCCGCCATTCATCAGGCCAGTATTATAACTTGCCATGACCCTGCCCTGGTAACTCCTGTTGGAACTCGCATAGGACACACGGCCGCCTTTTCGCATTTTAGAGGCTCTCATGATTATGTTGGCCACCCCGGCTACATCTCCTATGGTATAATCGCTTGCGGATGTACTCATCGAAAAGACACGGTTCCGCTGCACATCATTAAGTCCGCCCCAGTTGGCCCAGTTGGGTCTTCCTGTGAATTGTTTGTTCATTTCCAGACCATTGATCAGGAGTTTCCCGCTGGCATTATCCAGACCTCGCGGATTAAAAAAGGCGGCGCTGAAATCGAAAGCTGCTGCCCGTAAATACGTATCCTGAGATGCCGCCAAAAGACCTGAAATATTGAATGAAGAGGCATCCTCTCCGTCGAGTTCATCTTCAGACAAAGAAATGGTTCCTATTTGCCGGTTGACTTCACTGATATCGACTTCCAGAAACAACTCGCCAAGATTGAGTATTTGTCCCTGTTCAATAATCACAGGATATCGCTTTGACTCGTAATGGGTTCGCTGGACCCCTAAAATTTGTTCTCCCAGGGGCAATTCCTGGTTGACAAAGGAAAATTTACCCTGCGCATCGGTGAGGACTTCAATCCCGGTTCCTTCTATAGAAATCCGGGTTCCAGGAAGTGGCTCTTCGGTATCTATGTCTAAAATGATTCCAACAATATCTGTGGTTTGAGCATAAAACTCAAAGCTAATTAGCGACAACACTAACATCATAAATATTTGCCCAAACCCAACCATATCAGACTGATTATCAAATGTTTGAATACTACTAAGATATTTAAATAATAGATAAGTTGTATCTTAGGCATTCAAAAAAATTCTCACTAACAGGATTGGGATGAGATCAGGTTTAAAACCACTGGTATTTTTAATCGGTTTTCTGCTGATATTGGCGGGTTGTGATTCTGCCCGGAAAACAAGCTCTGCCTCCCAAAAAGCCGACGAATTTCTCATTACGACTGTTGCGTTTTATAATTTAGAAAATCTGTTTGACACCGAAGACGATCCAAATAAATTTGATGAATCCTCACCCATTATGGAGGTTTCTGAAGGAGAACGCGAGGCTATTTATCAAAAGAAAGTTGCCAATATGGCTAAAGTGATTGCCGATATAGGCACTGAGGTCACAGGCATGCCACCGGCAGTAATCGGGGTTTGTGAAATTGAAAATTTCAAGGTCTTACAAGACCTGGTAAACGACAAGCATTTATCTGCTTACGATTATGGTATCATTCATTATAACTCACCAGATGCCAGAAGCATAGACGTAGCTTTGCTTTATCAAAAAAACCTCTTTCGCCCTTCCTATTCCAAAGCCCACGAACTCATTTTATTCAGTGAGACCGACAGCGGTAAACGAAAATATACCCGAGATCAGCTTCACGTCAAAGGCAAACTGGACGGCGAAGACATGCATTTTATCGTGAATCACTGGCCATCCAGAAGCGGGGGTGAAAAGAGAAGCAGGCCTTTCAGAGCGGAAGCCGCCAGACTTACCAAAACCCTAAAAGATTCTATTCAAATACAAAATCCGTATGCTAAACTCATGATCATGGGCGATTTTAATGACGGGCCTTACAATGAAAGCATAAAAGAAGTGCTGGAAGCTAAAGCGCATGCCGACGATGTCAATCTCACCGATCTTTACAATCCTTTCGAAAAGCTTTACAAAAAAGGTGTAGGAAGCATCGCCTGGATGGATACCTGGGACCTGTTCGATATGATCCTGGTCACCAAACCTTTTATTAATACTGAAAACTACAATACGTACAGGCTTTACCAGGCTCATGTTTTCAATCCCTTTTATTTACAAACCCCAAAAGGCCGCTTCAAAGGTTATCCTTACCGGGCCTTTGCCGACGGCGTATTTACAGGAGGTTATAGCGATCACTTTCCGGTCTATTTGTATCTTATCAAAAAGAAAACCGATTCTGGAGAAGTGACTCTTACTGAATAAATAAGATTATTTTAATACCTCTTTATCAGGAGCATAAGTGTATTTTATTTAAGTTTAAAATAAAAAATGAAAAATCCCGGCATACCTTTATTGATTCTCACCACCTTAATTCTGATTCTTGTCACTATCTTTGCAGCACTTGACATGGCATTTTCCTGGGTGTTTTACCTCACTGTTTTAGGACAGGCTACGCTTGTGTTTGCCGTGTATAAGGTGCTCACCGACGATTACCAGACCGATAAGACCTTCAGGGACTGGTATGAAGATCGTCCAAAGTCAGAAGAAGATCAATAAGGCTCCGTAGTTCAATGGATAGAACAAAAGTTTCCTAAACTTTAGATCTAAGTTCGATTCTTAGCGGAGCTACTTTTGATTTAGGTGCTGAACTTAAAATCTAAACTTGACATAGCCTACAAAAAAACGGGGGACAGCTCTATACACCAAATCTCCTCTTTGAAAGTTCGTGATGGAACTAAAGGTATAATTCTTTGTATTGAAAATATTTTGTGCATCGATTCCAAATACATAGGATTTTTGCTTCGGTCGATATTCTAAATTAAAGCTACTGGTCTGATAGATTTCTGAATTTACATCATAGATTTCATTCTTGAAATTTCCAAAAAGCCTATCGTAAAGCTTCAGAACAGTCTCAAGTTTAGCATTGTAAATGTTGTTAGTATTTGAAGACTTACCAATACCTCCAGAATTTGAATTTAAGCTTCCAGAAAATTTAAAGTTTAACATTCCATCCCAATACGTTGTCCCTCGGAAATAGTAATTATCACTCTCATTGGTCACTTCAAATAATTCACCATTCAAAACAAATGGATTTTCAAATCTGGTTTTGGTATACCCCAGCTTCAATGTGGCATCTATAAACTTTAAAAACGTGGTAAAACCAAGTCTTCCTATCAATAAACTTCCACCAGGTATGAATTGACGCTGTGATAAATTGAGTCTTTCACTTAGCAGATTATCGGCAGATAAGAGTTGTTCATAATCTGAATAAGATACTCCAGCTTCAATAAGAATTCGTTTTTTAGGTCTTGAAAAGATATAATTGAATGTATATTGGTTTCTAGTCAATTGCTCAAGCCTATTGACACCCAGAACTAAACTTCTATAATCTTGCACTATAAAATTCTGGTTGAGGTCGGTTAAACTCGGGAGCTGGTTAATTCGTTTGTACCGCAGAGAAAAACTGCCAACTTTAGTTTTTCTAAGACGTAGAACAACATTAGGATTAAAAAAGAGGAAACTTCCAGAATCTACATGGGTTCTCATGTTTACATGAGATACTTCTACATCCGCTTCAGCAATCAATCGATCGGGAATAAGGTCATACTGGGTTTTAAAATTAACAAAGGATTTGAATCTTGCTTCTGAATTTGATCCCGCTAGGCTATCGATTTCAGAAGAACCAAAGCCATTTTCCAGGTCTAATGAGCCGTAATTAAACTCTCGATCTTGATTTAAAACCCCTAGTTTTACAGCAAAACTGAGCTCGTTAAACTGAAAAATAGAACTGCCTTCCAAACCTTGATAAACCGTATTGTCATTTATTTCTGTTTGAAGTTGACTTGAGTTTTCTTCTTCAGCAATGGTGTGTGGTGAGATATTGAATTTTTGCCGATCTTGATTAAAACCCATAAACCCGTAAAAGCTTAGCGCTCCGTTCTTGATTTTCTTGGTGAGATGAATATTGGTTGATAAGCTTAAGTTGCGCTCATCCAAGACCTGAGCAATGCTTTCATTAGAATTAAAAAGCAACTCATGACTCACATCAGAATTGGTCGCTGACACATCGGTTTGAAACGTGATGAAATGGTCTTCATCTATAGAATGTTTAATTTCAAAATCGTTCTTTAGATTCAAATTTCGGGTGTCAAAGGCATTATCTTCCTGAAAATCAATAGCACCGTCTGGCAGAAAATAAGAGATCCTATTCCTATAATCACTGTTCAGCTGATCTGTGGTGACAAACAAAGAATTCCTTAGTTTGCTATCTCCCCAAATGCTTTTATTAGCCAATAAGTTATTGGAAAGACTTTGGTTCTCAATATAAAACTTGTCGTCGATTAATATAGAGCTTGGTCTCAAATTCAGAAATGAATTTTGATCCAGATTGAAATTCTCATCAAAATCATTAAACCCCATTTGCTGATATACATAATTGTCTAACTGTTCGCCGGCTTGCTTACCTATGGAGTTGAGGTTTCCTAAATCCAGAAACTTGATTTCTGGCCTGATGAGCCCAAGGTTAAGATCCGCTTCATAGCGACTGTCATTTCCTAACCCAGCTTTAGCAGCTCCAAACCAAATGGATTTGGCTTTGTCTTTTAGCTTTAAGTTGAGCACCACGGTTTCGCTATCCAGAAATTGTTTCAAGACTGGATTTTCACTATAGTTATTGATGATCTCGACTTTGCTTAAGACATCGGCATCCAGATTTTTGGAAATCACTTTATAATTTCTGTCGGCAAGATCATCTCCCTCTATCAGTATTTTTTGAATATTCTTGCCTTGGGCTTTGATGTTCCCATCCTCATCAATTTCAATACCCGGCAAATTTTGTAAAACATCTTCCACGGTTTGCTCCGTTTGATCTGTGAAAGCAGACACACGGTACGTTACCGTATCTCTATTGACTTTTATTTTTTCTTCTGTTTCCAAAACAACTGTATTGAGTTGTTCTATTTTAGGAGTGAGTTCAAAATTCTTGTTGACAGTTGACCTAGTATTAGGAATAATGATTTCCTGCGACTCATAACCAAAACTACTCACTTTGACGTAAAGTGAATCTGCCTTTGAGTCTACTGCTAATTCATACAGTCCTTCTTCTTTAGAATAAGTGTAATCTAAAATAGTTTTGGTGGGTGAACTTATAACGATACTAGATCCTTCTAGCGGTAATTTAGTTTCTTTTTCTAAAACTTGACCCTTTAATATAACCTCTTGAGCTTGCATATAAAACGGCAGAAGTGAACTTAAAAGGAGTAGTATGAAACGGGAATTTTTCAATTAATAAAATTTTGATTATAAAAATAGCAGGCTATTATCACTCTTCGATTTCGTAAACCTCAATATAACCCTCTGTTTTTTTAACCTTAGATGATGAGCTTGAAGCGCCAATATTTTCTGCTATCATCCTGCCCCCGTATCGAGCATTAATAAAAGCATTGATCAGGAATTCTTTTTGTTCTTCATTAGTAACCCAGGATGCATTGGGATTATCAACAGGTTTTAATAAATGAGTGTGTTTGGTGGGATACTCTATATTTTTGAAATACCAGTAAATCTCTTTATTGGTATCATAAGCTTCCAAAATTAGGCCTGGTAAGCCTACTAACTTCCATGGACCGTAAGGCAGAGGAATTTCTGATGTAAACCAAGCGGTATAATCTCGCCCTCTAAAATGAGCGGTTGCCTTCTGCACTTCATAGGTTCCTATCTTCTTAGTCTCCTCGGTAATCTTCCAAGGAATGTCTATATCATTATCTTTGACATATCTGAAACCTGAATCTCGTGAATACAAAATATTTTCTTTTGGTTTGTAATAGTATTGAAAGCCTTCAGGATTGGTCGCCACCGTAATTGAAAACCCACGTCCATCTCCTGTACGATAAGACTTTTGTTCCCAAATATTTCCTCCTTCTAAAGAATCTTTTTTCATTACATAAAGAGAATTATCTTTATCAAATACTAGCATAGTCTTAAAATCTGGACCAATTGGCACACCCATTCCAAAGCTTTCTATTTGTCCATAATTAACTATACCGGTTTGGGCTAAAACATTTAAACTAGTTAAAAACGTAAAAATTATAAAACACTTCATAATGATAAAATTAAGACTGGAGATTTCACCTCCAGTCTTTTGATTAATATTACTCACAAGAAGCCTTTAACTGATCTCTCAAATCTTCTTCAAATTCACAATCTACTGGCATTGAGTAATCAGCTATGTTATCTCCATCACAATCAACAGAGACAGTGCAACCATTTCTTGCAGTTACTTCGATAGAGTTTTCTTCAGCTGAAATAGTGTTTAAACTTAAGAATGGTAACATTAAAAATGAAATTAATAAAGTTTTCATGATATTTAAATTTTAAAAAATTAAACTGTTGCAATTTTAAATCTTGCCAGATTATTGAACATAGGTTAAAACCTAAGTAGAGTTCTCATGAAAAATTAATATACTTGTAGCGTCAGCGAGTATGAATTTTTCATGCTTGGTTTGTGAAATGCTTTTCTTCGGAGAAGCATTTCCTTTTTAAAAATTAGAAGAACATT
Source organism: Psychroflexus aurantiacus (assembly GCF_010820555.1). Classification (GTDB taxonomy): domain Bacteria; phylum Bacteroidota; class Bacteroidia; order Flavobacteriales; family Flavobacteriaceae; genus Psychroflexus; species Psychroflexus aurantiacus. The sequence goes on from NZ_JAAIKD010000001.1 coordinate 364,715, forward strand.
GACATGATTTTTATATTGTTGCTCTAACCTAGAAAAAAAAAATCAACTATCATATCTTAAACTGTTATATTTTTAATGATAGGGTAAAATGTACGGTTAAACCGTAATGATTCGCAATATTGATAAATTTTAAAGTTCTTTTGAATTTAAAACGTAATTCAATTCAAATTCCGCTTCTCTATAAAAAAGGTCTTGAGCAGTTTGGAGGCTTCTTCCTGAAGTATTCCAGATTCCACTTTGGTTTTGGGATGAAGCTTTGTTTGCATTGCTCTGTAACCACGGACTTCATCTTCGGCAGCGAAGACCAGTCGAGACAACTGACTCCAGTACAAAGCCCCGGCACACATCTGGCAGGGCTCCAAAGTGACGTACATGGTGCAGTCCCTGAGGTATTTGCCGCCAATAAAATTAGCCGCCGACGTAATGGCTTGCATCTCGGCATGGGCGGTGACGTCGACCAAAAGTTCGGTAAGGTTATGACTTCTGGCAATGATTTGATTGTTATGGGTGATGATGGCCCCCACAGGAACTTCGCCTTTTTCCAAAGCCATATGGGCTTCTTCCAGGGCTTTTTTCATAAAATACGTATCGTCAAAAGGATTTAGCATAGTCAAAAATAGTATTTCTAAATCAAATGTTCTTACTTCCTAATCCAGGATAATGAAAATAACCACGAGGCACAAAGGTCATAAAGTTAGACTCTGTGTTTTCCGTGACTTTGTGGTGAAAAAAACAAAATAAGCTAAAACTAAATGAAAATAATTTATTCTATTATTTTGATAATAATGGATAAAGAAAACAATACACCCACCGGTCGACCCCGCTGTTCACCGGGCTTCATTTCAGGTAGCATTTTAATAACCCTTATGCCTTCAGCCTCTAATTTTGGGTGAGGAGCCCGTGCAGCAATATCAACGATAGACCCTGTATGATCGATCTTAAAGCTCATGAATACGCGATGTGTCCCGCTAAGTTTTAAATCGCTTGCGATATCCATATCAAATTTTTCATGCACAAATTCATTTACTTTCCGGTTCATGCATTCTTTTCGCTTTTCATTGCTTTTTAAGCCTTCACATCCAGGGAACACCGGCACGATTTCAATTACCGAAAAAGGCACATCTTCTATCTCTTCTTCTACATCTTCCACTTCTTCTACACCTATAACGTCTCCTGTTTCTGAAACTGATTTAACACTTACATTCTCATCTTGACTGGTTTCCGTAGACTGTATGTTCACCTCCTGTATGTCTAAATCATTATCAACAATTTTAATCGACTCCGGAGCAGGCGCCGGAAGGGCGGGCGGAGGCGGTGGACTGTTTTTGATTTCTGTTAGAGGTGCAGCCTCTTTTTCTATTACATTAAAATTTACAAATTCTATATCGGCTGATTCCTTTTTTAAAGTTTTCCGCTCTATCATGATAAGGGAGATCGAAAGGGATAGGATAAGTCCTATTTGAAAAAAGATAAGACTATACCTGGAGAGGTCTTTTTTTGGATTCTTTTTAATTTTCATAATCCTATCTTTAGAACTATCACTAATTTAGAGAAAACTGAAGTTTAAGTTTATGACAAAAATCAGGTCTTATAAAAATAATTTTCATATTCTAAACTATACTCACTTCAAATAATCTCTAGGTTACCTGTATCTCTGCGGAGAAAAACCACGGAGTCACAAAGTTCACAGAGAAAAGAATTTTTAGTTACAACTAAAATTTTGTGTTCTCCGTGACTCAGCCTCTCGTGAGTCTAATCGAAGAGGGTGAAAAAACCACAAACCCTGCCTGCGTTTCACTTTGGAAGACAGGTTCAGCATGACACCTAGATCAGGTTTTAAGTTCACTCCGTTTCACTCACCTCTCATCACTCAAAAACTCTAAGACTACTGGTTTTAAATTCCATTTGTTTTACTCACCTCTCATCGCTTAAAAACTCACAGACTATTGGTAACTTTGTCTCATGACTTTAGATTTGCTTTCTCACATACATTCACCTGAAGACTTACGTCAACTTGATGCTAGCCAATTGGAACACGTGGCTAAAGAATTGAGAGCGTTTATCATCGACGTGGTCTCCACCAAAGAAGGTCATCTCGGGGCCAGTCTTGGTGTGATAGAGCTGACCATTGCCTTGCACTATTGTTTTGAAACCCCAAAGGATTTATTGGTGTGGGATGTAGGCCACCAGGCCTATGGGCATAAAATCCTGACCGGGCGTCGTGAGCGTTTTGAGACCAACAGAAAACTCAATGGGATTTCTGGCTTCCCCAAACGTGAAGAAAGTATCTATGATACCTTTGGCACCGGCCATAGTTCCACCTCGATATCTGCCGCTTTGGGCATGGCGATTTCTTCTCAGCTGAAAGGAGATTTCCAAAAACAGCACATCGCTGTGATTGGGGATGCTTCCATAGCCTCAGGAATGGCGTTTGAAGGCCTGAATCATGCCGGGGTGACACAGGCTAACCTTTTGATTGTACTTAACGATAACGCCATCGGCATCGATCCCAGTGTTGGAGCGCTTAAAACCTACCTGACCAAAGCCAAAATCGGCAAAAAACCAAGTCAGGATAATATCATTGAAGCCCTCAACTTTCACTACGAAGGCCCCATCGACGGACATGATTTGCCTGAGCTTTTAAAAGCATTTGAAACCCTGAAAACCAAATCGGGCCCTAAACTTCTCCATGTCATCACCAAAAAAGGCAAAGGCTTAAAACAAGCCGAAGAAGACCAGGTGAAATACCATGCGCCCGGGAAATTTGATAAGCTTACCGGCGAAGTCCTCCCCAAAAACAATCAGGATTTGCCGCCAAAGTTTCAGGATGTGTTTGGACTGACGTTGCTGGAACTGGCACAACAGGATAAGGCCATTGTTGGTATTACGCCGGCGATGCCTACAGGAAGTTCGTTAAAATACATGATGGATGCGTTTCCCGACCGTGCCTTTGATGTGGGTATTGCCGAGCAGCACGCGGTTACCCTCGCTGCGGGCATGGCTACTCAGGGGCATAAAGTCTTTTGCGCCATCTATTCCACCTTTTTGCAGCGTGCCTACGATCAGGTGATTCACGATGTGGCTTTACAAAATCTGCCGGTTGTGTTTTGCATTGACCGGGCCGGACTGGTAGGCAACGACGGTGCCACGCATCATGGGGTGTTTGACCTGGCTTTTTTACGCTGTATTCCCAATTTGATTATTGCTGCACCTGCAGATGCTGTTGAATTAAGGCAGCTTCTTTATACCGCGACTCAAGATCTTCAGCAGCCGATGGCGATCAGGTATCCGAGAGGACGCGGACAGATTAAAGACTGGAAAACGCCTTTCGAAAAGCTGGACATTGGCAAAGGACGATGCCTTCAGGAAGGTTCTGATGTGGCGATTTTAAGCTTAGGAAGTATTTCAGGCAATGTATCTCAAAGCATTGAAGCTATTGCCCGCCTGGATCATGCAGGCGGGTTCAGCATAGCTCACTACGATTTGCGTTATCTGAAACCTTTAGATGAAAATTTACTAGAATCTGTTTTTGACAAATTTCAGCAGATCATCACCATTGAAGATGGAACCGTAAAAGGCGGATTTGGCGATGCGGTTCTGGAATTTGCCCAAACCCAGAATTACACGGGCCATATCCATAAGCTGGGCATTCCTGACCGGTTTATTGAACACGGGGACACCGATGAACTCTATGCCTTAGCGGGAATTTCTTCAGAAAAAATAAAAGAAAAGATTCTTTCGATCTTAACCTGAATTCACTACTAAAATCAATCGATTTTAAGGACAAAGCACTAGGCTTAGGGAAGCTTCGAAACTCCCTCAAAGAGGAAATTGACAGTCTTATCCCCTTAGGGGATTACAGGGTTTTTTTTCGAATGAGATAAATTGAACTAGTCTTATTCTCAGTTAATCCTGATTTCGGCCCGGCTCCTCCGGATATAACTCATACACGGCATCGCTCTGCCAGACTTTTTTAGTATCGACGTCTATAAGGCTCACAGGGCCTTTAAAGGCAGCACCTGTGTCTATATTCCAGACGTTGGCGAGATTCACCGGCTCGGTCTTTCCCATGCGTGTAGTAGGGGTGTGACCGATGTATATTTCCTTAAACAATTTTAAGCGATCGGGATAAAAATCATCCTGAGGAGTAAGTGACTTATCCAGCGCTTTCACCATTTCCCAGAGCGTCCTGTCCCAGTACACGGTGTTGGGATAAAACTCTGCTGAAGGGCCGTGCAAATTGGCAAATCCGGCATGTAAGAACAGACGGTTCTGCTCGTCGATGTGATAATTGGTCAGGCTTTCTAAAAACCGATGGTGCAGGTCTTTTATCGTAGAACTCACGTCTCGGTAGGCTTTTAAGGTACTTCCGCCGCCATGCTCAAGCCATTTGGTATTGGTTTTTCCGGTGCGAAACCAGTCCAGCACCAGGTCATCGTGATTGCCTCTTATAAAAATACACTCCTGCTCTTCTTTAAGCTGGATGAGGTAGGATAACAACTCGGGGGTTTCGCTCCAGCCGTCTACATAATCCCCAAGAAAAATCAAGCGGTCACCTTTAGTTACCTCTGCCCGTTTCAAAACCTGTTCTAAAGCGCGGAATCCTCCATGTATATCACCAATTGCCAGTGTTCTGCTCATCTTAATTGTATTTTATTTTTCGTAAAATTCTCATGTTGTCTTTTAGCCGTTCGTAGGCTTTCTTTTGAATCTGTTTCAGTAAGGGCTTGGCTTCTTCCAGCTTTTCCAAAGAATTCTCAAAGCCATTGAGGTAGGCGATAAGATAGATCGTGGACATATTGACCAGTTCTTTTTTTTCTGCTGAATTCAGGGGCAGCTTTTTGGTTAGCTTGTTCAACAAAGTATCGTTATGGTTAAGATAGTGTCTCAGTGTTTTTAAATCGTATTGCGGTGGCTGAAAGACCAATTGAGATTCGATGTCATAATGCATATTATCCCTGAACTGAATCGACACCTTTTCCAGCGGATAATACTTAAACTTATTTTGAAGTCCCAGCTGAACGTATTCTAAAATCTCGAACTTGTCCTCATCGTATTGAATTTCAACTTCATCCAGATCGGAATAAAAGAGTTTCACCTGTTCGTTGATCAACTGTATATTGACTCTGGAATAAAAGGTTTTCTCGCCAACAAGTTTAGGCTTGGCTGCCCAGCATAGTACAAAATATTCTTTAAAGACTTTGTATTTGGGGTTAAAATCCCGGCTATTCAGAATAAAATCATGAAAGCCATCCAGGGTTAATTCAATATTATTCTGAGAGTTTTGTTCTATGGCAGCGACTATTTCAGAATTGATGTCCTTTATTTCGATGTCAAACACCTGGGGCTTGCTGATGCTGCCTTCCCGCATAAAAACGGTTCCACCCCAGTATTTCCAGATGTTCTTTCTCAAGGCACAAATGCTATTATCGTTTTTGGGACGTATGGATACCAAACCCACGACTTTGTCTTCTGGTAAATGCGGAAATTGTACATTCTCGTAAGAAACAATCGGTGGATGTTCCAGATAGGCATTGACCAGATTCTGAATCTTGCTGTCATCAAAAAAATCGACGCCAACAATTCGGTTGTTCTCATCCTCAACCCCTATCACGATATAACTATTGCTTACAGGGTTGGTATTGGACAGAGAACAAACGTGTTTTAGGAATTTGGCCTTGCCCTCTTTGGAGCCAATATCTACCAGTAGTTTCTTGTCATAGAAACTATTCTCCCCATTGTGGGCAAGAAGGTTTTTGATAAGGAGGCGCTTGTTAATCATAGACTTGGCTAAAATTACAAGAAAAAACGCAACTTAACTTACAACGGATTTGAATTAATTGCAAAAAAAAACGAGACCCGTTGCGGGTCTCGTTTAAGAATAGAATAGGATGGTATGTTAAGCATCCGGATTGTAAATCCAGTTTCCACCTTCCTTGATTAAATAAACGGTTTCATTACCTGAAGTACCTGTGTATACTGCATAAGTTACAACAAACTTCTGACCATCTTCGGCATTAGGAACTTTACTGTCCAGTAATACGTTCATAGCTTCCAAAATCATGTCTTCGCTCCAGTAAGCAGGTCTTCCTTCTCTACGGTCAAAGTTAGCGTAGTTACCTGCACTTCCCGCTGGTTCTGGATATTTACCGGCTAAAGCATCGGCGATGATAGTAAAGTCATCTGCAGTCATTTCATATTTGATTGTATTGTCCGGAACCCAGGTTTCCCCGTTGTTACCAAACTGAAGTGTTTCAGGAACCACGTTGGTCAATAGCGTCCACATGTTATCCTGATAGATATAATTGGCAAACTGATACTTTACAGACCCATCATAATACTTGTATAAGACATGCTTAATTGTACCATCCACGATAACTTCGTCATAAAAAACAGTATTGTTTAGTAAAAGCTGAAGTTTAGTTTCTGCCTCGTCCTGGCTGTTAAAGTTATTGAATCTACCGTTACCCATTTCTTCATACTGTTCATCAGTTACTCTCATGGTTTCATTCCATTTTGAGCCATCATAGATGAATCCCTGAGTCCATGTATTTACAGATCCGTCATAAAACTTAAAGGTCAATAAAACGAGTTTGTCTTCTTCAGCGTCAGGATATTTAGTGCTTAAGAAGTCTTTAATATCACCGTAGTTATCGAAATTACCGAATCTTGAATACGGTTCATAGTCTTCACTGGTCAATGTATATCTGGCCGTATTATCTCTAACTCTTAATACGGGTTTATATAAATGGTAAGTGATAAGTGCCTGAGAACCCTTTCCCCAAAACGGGAACATGTCATTTAGCAAAACAGGAACCAGCTCTTTAGCCATGTCTGTATTGTTGAAGTTAGGAAACCTGAGGTCCAGAACATCCGTATAGTCTTCATCAACCAATGTGTACTCCACAGCGCCTACTACGGGCTCACTGTCAAGTTGAGCATTGATTTCATTTTCAATGTCTTCTACCGGCTCACAGCTTAAGATGAATAAGCTAAAAAACAAGCCTGCTAAGAGAGATATATTTTTCATTTTAATGTGTTTTAAAAGTTAATTTTAGTTCCTACTGTATACGTTCTCCCAAAACCATACCATACCAGAGCGTCTGAAGCCGTTGCAGACGAACCGTTTCTTGCATCAGCAATGTAATGCGTATCGAATAAGTTATTGACGTTTACAATGACAGTACCGTTTAAAGGTCCTAATTTATAGTTATGTGTTAAGCCAAAATCAAAAAGGCCATATTCTGGAACCTCCCAGGATTGCGGTGCATCTGGTGATGTCCTGGAGTTTGGGTCAAAATCTGCATAGAAATCTCCTGCGTAATTGTAATCTAAACGCAGGTTGGTTCCAGGAAATACTTCGTATTGAGAACCTAAAGCAAAGGTAGTCTGAGCGGCATCACCCACTTTTAAGCCTTCGATATACAAATCTATGGTTCTAACAAGTTTTTGTTCATCATCAAAAATCTGAACATCTGTCACGTTGTTATCCCAGGTCCAGTCTCCCAAAGAAACCATACCGGTGAATGTTAAACGATTCGTTGGCTTGTATCTAAAGTCCAGTTCGATACCCTGGTGAATCGCATTTACACCTAAGATGTTAGCAGAGCCAAAGGTATTGTCTGGATTCTGGAAACTTTGCGTTAAAGTTCTATCGTCCCAACGTGTGTGGTAGATATTTAAATTTCCAGAGAATTTGCTTGATCTGAAACCATAGCCAACTTCAGCACTGAATATTTTTTGGTTTTCAGCACCTTCGTTAATGTCATTTCTGAAGTTTAAGAAAGCTGCTCTAAAAAACGGTGCTCTTTCGAAGTAACCAATGTTAGCGAACACGTTTTGGTTATCATCTATATTGAAGTTAGCACCCCCTTTTGCAGAATATCCAAAAAAGTTCTGAAAGTCTGTTTCACGTTCAGGATCAGAATCCAGGTAATTGAAATAATCAATACGCTTGTAAGAGGTGTTTGAAGCTGCCAAAGATACAAATGCAGACAGGTCGTTATTGGAATACTCGGCCTGAACAAATCCACCTTCCCAAAGCACGATACCGTCATTCCAGTAGCTGATTTTCTCACCAACTTCAGCAGTATTTACCGGGTTATTCACGTCGGAATCGTCAAAATAAAACTGACCTCCCAATAAATCTTTTACTTCCTGGAAGTGTTTTCCTTCGTAATACCTAAGGTCAAGACCGGCTAATAATTTAATATCCTCGGTTAAATCTGTAGTCAACGTAGACAAACCTCCAAACCAAAGGTGGTCGTTTCTGGAATCTCTCAAGATTGTTTCAGAACCCAAGGCTCCACGTTGTACATTCTCGTCAACAATTTTATCAAAGTTTACAGGTTGAGCAAAGCCATCTCTGTAATCAGAATCCAAACCAAATTTATTTACACCGGAGAAACCACTTCCACCACCTGTACCAACAGAGGCATAAAGTGCGGTAGATAATTGTGTGTTTTCACTGATGTCCCAATAGTGGTTTAAAGACATTTGAGGCTTGTGATAAAAGTTGTCTTCCACACTCGTGACCTGGCCATTTTTGTAACCCCAGTCGCGGTTTAGTCTGATTCCTCTTTCACTTCTCTGGAAATCACTGATCAACTCTCTGTTTTGACGCTGACCGTGTCTTTGTGGTGCGCCAAAAGCTGTAAACGAAAGCTGATGATCTTCTCCTAAATCTTTAGCTATGTTTATAAAGTAGGAATAACCTTCGAACCAGGTTCCATCCACAAATCCATTACCACTTGTTTTAGAAGCTGAAACGGTAGCAGCCCAGCCATTGTCCATTTTACCGGTAGACACAGTAGCACCAAATTTTTGGTAACCATTATTTCCAGTAGTGGCAAAAAAGTTTCCGCCTTCTTCTGCATCCGTTGTTTTGGTAACGATGTTGATGGTTCCACCAATAGAAGGTACAGCAACTTTTGAAGCACCCAGACCTCTTTGTACCTGCATGAAACGGGTTACATCCGATAAACCAGCCCAGTTTGACCAGTAAACACGTCCGTTTTCCATATCATTGACAGGAACACCGTTAATCATCACAGCAATATTTTCAGAATTAAAACCTCTTAATCTCAGGTTTGCATCTCCATAACCTCCACCTTGCTTGGTCACATAGATACCCGGAGTCGATTTTAAAATCTCAGGGAATTCCTGACTTCCCAACTGAGTCTCAATTTCTTTAGACTTTAACGTAGATACTGCTACAGGGGTTTGACGATCTATGGCTAAGGAATAGGTAGTAATGACAATTTCCTCAAGGGCATTATCATCTTCTGCCAAAGTGATTTGTCCAACATTTACCTTGTTGCCAGTTACAGTAAAATCAACCTTAGTCGGTTCAAAACCAACATAGGAAATTTTAAGTGTCCCTGAATTTACATTAACGTTTAACGTAAATTCACCGTCAAAGTTTGTAGTTGTCCCAGTACCTGAGCCTTCAAGGATGACGTTGGCTCCTGGTAAGGGAGCATTCATTGATCCGTCAACAACTGTTCCGGTTACAGTGTTTTGCGCATAAGTACCTATCCCAATGATTAAGAATAAGCCAAGTAGCATTTTTTTCATTTGAAAGTGTTTTTTTGTTTTTAGCAGGTGCAAAGAAACTCAGATAAGACGTTCTAATATTAAGACAATGTTAAGAAAAAAATAACTTCTATCAGGAATTTAGAAAAGGGGATAAAGTCTCGGGTTGCACCTTTTATTTTAATAAAAGAAACTAAACTTAACCATCTGAATAGCTTGTACTTACTAATAAAAGACAAGATTCATAAGATTTTAAAGACTAGATAATTATCGGGTTAAAGCTGTGTTTATTTCACTAAAAAGATCATCTCAAATCAAGACTCAATTGAATAATTGTTAAAAAAAAACGAGACCCCTAAGGGGTCTCGTTCTGAATAAAATGTTGAGTGTTTATCTATTCAAAGATATATCTTAAGCCAACTTGCATTTGCCATCTTGAAGACAGAATCCCTGAATCATCAAAGTTCTCAATGCCTTGCTCATTAAAACGGCTGTCGAAGGAGAATTCAGGATTTGGACCTCCTCGCTCAGTGGTTAAAAGACCTAGGTTTCCAGGAATAAATGGTCGTCTACCCCAATCTTTATTGATCAAGTTTGTGAAGTTGAAAATGTCAAAGGAAGCCTGAAGCGTATGTTTCTTATTGTTAATATTCAAGCTGAAGTCCTGTAAGAATTTAAAGTCAACTACATGGCTCCATGGTCCGAATGTGCCATTACGCTCTGCATACTGACCTCTTCTTTCGCTTAAATACTCATTGTTTTCAATAAACGTATTTAAGGCAGCCCACTGTTCTTGTTGTTGCTCTGGTGTTCCTTCAAATGTAATTTCAGAAGCATCTCTTGGAATATAGATAAGAGCATTGTCTCTGGAATCATCGTTAAGAAGATCACGACCTTCATTATAAACAAAACTATATGGAGACCCTTCTAAACCATTGTAGAAAAACGAAAAGGTGCTCTTTAAATTATCGTTCCATTCATATTCATAAGAAACGTTTGCTGAGATTCTGGATCCTATTGAGAAACCAGATCTCTGAGCTCTAAGATCTGAATTTTTACCGTTTACAGTTTCAATACCTCTCCATTGAGATGAGTTCTGAGAAGAAGTTCCTTCAAAAATATTGTAAGAATCTCCATAGGTATAGGCAATTTGTCCGGCAAAACCATTCTCAAATGGCTTGGTCAGCTTAAACGTTGCATTGTAAGAATACCCCTCACTTGTATTAGAACCTAAGATAATTCTTGCGTAAGTATCATCAACTAGATCTCTTCTGTCGTAAAACGGTCTGTTATCTGCTCCATTCAAGGTTCCTACAGGACCTTTGACGTTCAGGTTTTCATAGTAAACAGCATGTATAACATCTGTAAAAAGGAACTCTCCTGAAGCGATTAATCCCCAGACTGGTAATTCCTGGTCAACAGCGATGTTATATTTGGCCACCTGTGGTAATTTGAAATCTGGCGTGAAAATATCGATATTTCCACCAACAGCTCCAGAACCTGGCTCAGCTCCTGGCTGAACTGGTTGGTTGAAAGGATCTGCAATAAAATAATCTGGTCCTGGCGTAGTGAAGTCTGCAACAAATCCAGAGGTTACCCCGTTGTTATTGTAAGCACCACCTGGCCATACCAAAGGAATTCTTGAGGTAAATACACCTACACCACCTCTAACCTGAGTTCTTAGGTCTGAGCCTAAATCCTTACCTAGATCCCAGCTAAAACCTAATCGTGGAGAAATGTATAATTGACTTTCAATGGCCTGACCTACTCTGGCCCCTTGTAAATCTTTTCCGTAAGCTTCTAAAAGCTGAACAGATCTTGTATTGAAATCGTCGTTCACAGTACCATCACTGAACATAGGAACGTCGAAACGTAAACCTACACTCAAATTGAAGTTATCTGACATTTTTACGTCATCCTGAGCATACACCCCTATTTGAGAATACTGAAATTCTGCAGCTCCTCTTGAGTCATCACCCACACCTCCTAAAAGGGAGTAACCTCTGGAAAATCTATCTACTGGGGCATCGTTGTTAGGATCGTTATCTAAATACGTGTAAAAATCTGCAACGCTCTCAAACGTATAGTCCCCGAAATTCTGTGGAACGAACACATTTTTTACATCAAAGTATTCAAAGTTAGCACCAAATGTTAATTTGTGACGTCCTCTGTAAAGCTCAAAATTGTTGGTAATGTTCAATAATTTTTGCTCAAGTAAATTCGCTGTTGAAAAGGGCTCGGTTCCAAATCGGATACTACCGTTAGCAGGATTAGCCTGAGTACCGTTATCCTGAATTGTCACCTCAGGAAAAGGATCCCCTGAAAAACCTCTGTCATCTAAAACGTCTGTATAAGCGACAAGTAAATTGTTCGACATATCCGATCCATTCGAAGTGTTCCACTCTATGGTTGTAGAATTCGTTCTTGTAGGGAAAAGTTCACTTCCATTCACGAAGTTGATTCCTCGGTCATTGCTTAAGCGGGTTTCATTTTCCTCAGCATTAACATAACTGTTTTTTACAGTTATCGAGTTTCTTTCGTTTATGTTCCAGTCCAAACGCGCAATAAGTTTATCACTTTGCAAGGTAAGCGGAGCACCTTCAAAAGCACCTGGGTTGTAACCGAATTTATCGATGATATTTTGTCTAAGATCCAGGATATCCTCTCTGTCAGAACCTCCCTGGTAGCGATTAAAATTAAAAGGCTGAGGCGTTTCGTTTTCCTGTCTTTCGTAGTTCACAAAGTAAAAAAGCTTGTTTTCAACGATGGCACCCCCTACTCTGGCTCCAAAGGTTTTGGCTGTAAACGGATCTAATTTTGTTCTATTATCCTCGTTGATAGCCGTTGGCGTTTTACCTGCTAAATCTTCATTTCTGAAATAGTAGTAGGCTGAACCTTCAGTATTATTGGTACCGGCACGTGTAATCGCGTTAATCGATCCACCGGCAAAACCTGACTGTCTTACGTCGAAAGGAGCTAAGTTAACCTGAAAAGATTCAATCGCATCGATAGAAATTGGACTTACTCCTGTCTGACCTCCATTGGTACCGGAAGCAGCTAGTCCAAAAACGTCGTTGTTTACAGCACCATCTATGTATATAGCGTTGTATCGGTTGTTCTGACCACCCAATGAAATAGCTCCATTCTCACCAACCTGGGCTTCAGGAGTTTTTCTTAAAAAGTCTCCCAACGAACGTGTTGCTGATGGCAAGGTGTTGATTTCTCTCTGAGAAATGTTCGTGTTTGATCCTCTTTGTCCTGAATCAAAAACACCTCCTTTAGTCGCTGTTACTACGACTTCGTCTAAAGCATTACTGGATTCTGCCATGTTTCTGTTAATCGTCTCAGAAACTCCTAATTTTAAAAAGAGGTTTTCAATTTCGATATCTTCAAATCCAACGTAAGTAATTTTTACCATGTAAGGGCCTCCAACTCTCATGTTTGGAATCCTAAAGAAACCATCAAAATCTGTTACAACACCATACTGTGTTCCAGTTGGCGTGTGCACAGCAATAATGTTAGCTCCCGGTAGCGGATTCCCAGTATTGTCATTGATTTTTCCATCAATAGATGAGGTTGTCACCCCTTGTGCATAAATACCTACTCCCATAATTAAGAATAAGCCAAGTAGTAATTTTTTCATGTGATTTTTTTTATACAAATTAAAGCCCAAAAATAAGTTTGAATATTAAGATAAGGTTAAGAAAACCTGTTAAAAAAATAAAATTAGAAAAAAAAATGTGCTTTAAAGCAGGCTGAAAAATAAAACTGTATTTATTTATCAAGATGAAATACAGGAAGTTGTAAAGTTTTTTGACTTATCCTGTGTTGAAAAAAAAACTACTTAATTTCCATATAGTCTACCTGGTCAATTTTGGCTTTCAAAGGAGCTATAAATTTGAAATAAGCAGGTTTGAGTTCTTCTTTCATGGGTTCAGCTTCGGGTAAATCTTCTTTATAGGGATCTACCTGACGTCCGTTTACCCAAAAGCGATAACACACATGCGGACCTGTGGCCAGACCTGTCTGTCCTACATAACCAATAATTTCACCCTGCTTTACATACTGTCCAACCTTAACGGCGCGTCTGGACATGTGTAAATATTGCGTAGAATATTTGCCGGTATGTTTCACTTTTACATAATTTCCATTGCCCCTGGTGTAGCTGGCTTTGGTCACGACCCCGTCTGCAGTGGACCAGATGGGAGTTCCTGTAGCCGCAGCATAATCTGTTCCTTTATGTGCTTTCCAGCGTCTTTGCACCGGATGAAAACGACGTCCAGTGTAGCGAGAGGATATTCTGCTAAACTGCAAAGGTGCTTTTAAGAAGAACTTTCTAAGTGTTATTCCATCCTCGTCAAAATAATCGGTACGCCCGGTTAAGGAGTCCACTTCAAATTCGAAAGCATAAAACTCGCGACCTCTGTGTTTTAAAACGGCAGCATCTATGCCTTCTAATCCGGCATAAATCGTATCATCAATATACTTTTCTTTATAGATCAGCTTAAATTGATCGCCTTCCTGAAGTTTGAAAAAATCTACACTCCACTGGTATATATCTGAAAACCTGTTGGTCAGCAAATAGTCCAGACCTGCTTCATCTATAGCATCAGAAAGATTTGAGGATATAACTCCAGAAGTGGATTTTTGCTTTATGGTAATAGGCTTTGACCTGGCAACACCTGTTAAACTGTCGAGACTGATCACCGCATAATCGATAACTGACTTTTGATAGACGAAGTGCTCAACACGTTGAGTAGAATCTTTACTTTTAAGAATCGCATAAGGTTTCCCGGTGTTAATTCTTCTGAAATTCATCACAGAATCCGGAATACGCTGGGTAATCTGATAGACTTTGCCTGGTAAAACGCCATGACTATCCATGATAGTTCCAAAGGTATCACCTCGTCTTACGGTATCGAAAACAACTTCGAAATCGCTAAGCGTAAAACCAAAGCTTTTGGGTTCTGGTATTCTTTTAACCTTGATGGTTTCAATTTCTTTTGCTGAAGCGGTTTCAACATCTTGATTACATGATAACATCATGATAGCCAGTAATACAGAAAGAAAACGAAAGTTGGAAATGTTAAGCATAAAGGTTTTAATTAAAACGGCAAAAATACATTTTATTATGTGAAGCCAAATAAGGATTGTCATAACTCTGGAAAACATAAAAAAGTCTCTTTTGGAGACTTTTTTATGTAAATTAATCAAGTACTGATTTCTGTATTAGCTATCTGCTAAAGCTTCAGCACCGGCAACAATTTCCAGGATCTCATTGGTAATGGAAGCTTGTCTGGCTTTGTTATAGGATAATTTAAGATCATCCCTCAGTTCAGTGGCGTTGTCTGTGGCTTTATGCATCGCCGTCATCCTGGCCCCGTGTTCTGAAGCTACAGAATCTCTTATGGCTTTAAACAACTGTATTTTTAAGGACTTCGGAATTAAATCCTCTACAATTTCAGCTTTATTAGGCTCAAAAATATAATCTGAAGAAATGCTATCGCCTTCCATTTTTTCCGGAGACTGGATAGGCAAAAACTGCTCAGTGGTCACAATTTGTGTAGCTGCATTTCTGAAGCTGTTGTAAACCAATTCAATCTTATCGTATTTCCCGGATATGAATAAGTCCATAAGGTGTTCAGCAATCTCAGCAATATCTTCATAAGACAACTCATCATAAATAGAATTGTAAGATTCCTTAATGGCGTTGTTCTTTTTGAGGACATCACTGGCTTTTTTACCAATCCCGATAATGTCTACTGTTTTGTCAGCATAATTATCATGCATCAGGCTTCTTACACGCTTGACGATGTTGGTATTAAAGGCTCCGGCTAGTCCTCTGTTGGAAGAAATAGCAACGACTAAAACGTTTTGTACTTCCCTGTTTTCAGCATACGGGCTATTCGCATCTTCATCCAAGGCTGCACTTAAACTTTGTAATAATTCCGTAAGTTTCTCAGCATATGGTCGCATATCTTCAATCGCATTTTGAGCGCGATTGAGTTTTGCAGCAGATACCATTTTCATGGCACTGGTGATCTGCATGGTAGACGATACCGATGTAATCCTACTTCTTAATTCTTTTAAATTAGCCATAAATCAAACCTTATGCTTTGTATTTTGCGGATATTTCTTTCGCTGCACTTTCAAGCGCATCTGTAAGTTCTTCGGTATATTTACCGGCTTTTAGCTGATCTAAAACATCGCGATGCTTAGAGTTCAGGTAAGACAGGTAGTCTTTTTCAAATTCCTTGATTTTATCTACCGGTACATTTCTCATGAGGTTTTTTGTCCCTGCATAAACGATAGCGATTTGCTCTTCCACAGGATAAGGATTGGCCTCAGCCTGTTTCAGGATTTCAACGTTTCGTTTTCCTTTTTCGATAGTATTCTGAGTAGAAGCATCCAAATCTGAACCAAATTTAGCAAAAGCTTCAAGCTCTCTGTATTGTGCCTGGTCAAGTTTCAAAGTACCCGCTACTTTCTTCATCGATTTGATCTGAGCAGAACCCCCTACACGAGATACGGAAATACCCACGTCGATCGCAGGTCTTACACCCGAGTTAAATAAATCTGAGGTTAAGAAAATCTGTCCATCGGTAATCGAAATTACGTTGGTAGGAATATAAGCCGATACATCTCCGGCCTGAGTTTCAATAATCGGTAAAGCGGTAAGAGATCCTCCTCCTTTTACTTTTCCTTTTAAAGCTTCAGGTAAATCATTCATCTGCTGTGCAATACCATCATCGTTAATGATTTTTGCAGAACGCTCAAGCAATCTGGAGTGAAGGTAAAATACATCCCCTGGGTATGCTTCACGGCCCGGAGGTCTTCTTAATAATAAAGAGACTTCACGATAAGCAACGGCCTGTTTTGATAAATCATCATAGATAATTAATGCGGGTCTGCCTGTGTCTCTGAAGTATTCACCAATCGCTGCACCTGCCATTGGGGCATACACCTGCATGGAAGCAGGATCTGAAGCATTTGCTGCTACAATAGTTGTATACGCCAAAGCACCACGCTCTTCCAAAAGATTTGCGATACCTGCTACTGTAGAAGCCTTTTGTCCAATGGCCACATAGATACAGTAAACCGGCTCTCCTTTGTCGTAAAATTCTTTTTGGTTAAGAATCGTGTCAATACATACAGAAGTCTTACCTGTCTGTCTGTCACCAATCACCAATTCTCTTTGACCTCGTCCTACAGGGACCATCGCATCAATAGATTTGATACCCGTTTGCATAGGTTCTGTAACCGGTTGTCTATAGATAACACCAGGCGCTTTTCTCTCGATAGGCATTAAAAAAGTCTCCCCTTCTATCTCGCCTTTTCCATCGATGGTTTCACCAAGTGTGTTCACAACACGGCCAACAATTCCTTCTCCAACCTGGATTGAGGAAATCTTTTTGGTTCTCTTTACAGAATCTCCTTCGTTAATGTTATTGGATTTTCCTAAAAGTACGATACCAACGGTATCCTCCTCAAGGTTAAGCACCATTCCATTAAGTCCTCCTTCAAATTCCACAAGTTCTCCAAGTTCTGCGTTGGTTAAGCCATAAACGTTGGCAATACCATCACCAACTCTTAAAACTGTTCCTACTTCATCCAGAGAGGTTTCGGATTCGAAACCTGAGATTTGTTTTTTTAAGATTGCTGAAACTTCAGCAGAGTTTACTTCAGCCATAATTTATTTTGCATTAAATGGTAAATACATACCGCTTAGTATTATAATAATTGTCTTTTGAATCGGTTAAGACTGCTAGATACACTTCCGTCAAACTGAAGGTCTTTCAATCTGAGTATAAATCCCCCAAGAATAGATTCATCAACTTGGTTTGTAAGATTTGCCGTGTAACCAGTAATATCTTTAATTTTTGCCTGAACTTTTTCTTCCAGCTCCTTCGTCATTTCTACTGCTGTAATCACAGTAGCAGTCTGAATGTGATGCTTGGTATTGTAAAGTTCGATATATGCTCTGGAAACGTGTTCCAATAGATCAACCCTGTTATTTTTGACCAGGGTTTTGATGAGTTGTTTCACTAAAGTCTCGACCTCACTAAAAACTTCTAAAAGCACAGCTTCTTTCTTACCGAGTTCAATTAACGGACTCGTAAGCATAAGTTTAAGATCTTTATTATTGGAAATGGTAGATTGTATGGACGCAAAGTTTTCTAAAACCTTATCCTCCACCTTGTTTTCTTCAGCCAGTTCAATAATGGCTTTCGCGTACCGTTTTCCTGCTCTACTTCCCATGTATTTTGTTAGTTAAGTTTAACGTCGTCAAGCATTTTGTTCACTAAAGTCATCTGCTCTTGCTTGTCATCCAGCTGTTTCTTAACAACAGTTTCAGCAATTTGAACCGATAGCTCAGCCACTTGTGACTTGATTTCTGCTAAAGCTGTTTTCTTTTCGTTTTGAATAGCCGCCTGTGCTTTTTCAAGAATTTGTTCAGCCTTTTGATTTGCATCTTCAGTAGCTTCAGCAATGATGGATTTTTTCATCTGCTGAGCTTCCTTAAGCATCTCATCTCGTTCAGCTCTGGCTTGCTGAAGCATTTTTTCATTGTCAGCTTTCAGGTTAGCCATTTCTTCTTTGGCCTTTTCAGCAGAAGCCAAGGCCTCATTAATTGAAGCTTCTCTTTCGCCAACAGCTTTCATGACGGGCTTCCAGGCAAATTTTGTCAACAAGAATATAAGAATAATCATGACAACAACTTGCCAGACAAATAAACCGTATTCAGGAGTAATTAAATCCATATATGATAACTATTTTTTGATTCTAAAAATTAAAACCCTCATCCAACCAACCGTTGGTTATGAGGGTTTTCATCATTCTAAGTGGTTAGGACACCTAATAGAGCGGCTACTACTCCAAAAAGAGCAACGCCTTCTACAAGTGCAGCAGCAATAATCATTGCGGTCTGAATTTTTCCAGAAGCTTCTGGCTGACGAGCGATAGCTTCCATGGCAGAGCCACCGATTTTACCAACGCCAATTCCTGCTCCTAAAACTGCTAAACCAGCTCCTAAAGCTGCAATACCTACGTGTAATAATTCCATAGTAAATAAATATTAAAAATTAAAGTTAATGATGTTCATGTTCTTGCACCGCCATCCCGATAAACAAGGCTGACAGCATGGTAAATATAAAGGCTTGCAAAAATGCAACTAATAATTCTAAAACTGTAATGAATAAAGCAAAAGGAACCGATATAGCGGCTACACCCGCAGTCTCTAGTATAAAAATCAGTCCGATTAAACTCAAGATAATAATGTGACCCGCTGTGATGTTCGCAAACAAACGAATCATAAGCGCGATAGGCTTAATGAATACCCCCAGTATTTCTACTATTGCCAGGATTGGTTTTACAAATGTTGGAATACCCGGCATCCAGAATACGTGTTGCCAGTAATCCTTGTTAGCGTTAACCAAAATCAGAGCTAAGGTGAATAATCCCAAAGCTACTGTAATTGAAATATTACCGGTCACGTTGGCTGCGCCTGGCAGTAATCCCATCAGGTTGGCAATCCAGATAAAGAAAAAGACCGTTAACAAAAACGGCATGAATTTCATGTATTTCTTTTCCCCTATTTGTGGTTTTGCGATCTCGTCTCTTACAAAAACAACAAGCGTTTCCAATATGTTTGTAAACCCTTTAGGCGCTTTCTTAGATTTTCTGTAATGTTTTGCCAGACCCATGAAAAGAATGATCATCAAAATTGAGGTCAGCAGCATCGAGGCCACATTCTTGGTTATGGAAATGTCAAAAGGGCTATTGGCGTTTAAAGCAGCATGCTCTTCTTCATTATATTCAAACTCCGTTTCACCTTCATTTAAAACAAAAATCTTTTCGTGATAATTCACAAACTTCTGTCCGTTGGCTTCAACGATATACTCTCCTTCCACATCGTGATGAAATGCACTTGACATAAAGGATACCAATCCTTTATCTGTCCATAAAATAACAGGTAATGGAATTGTGAAAGCATCTTCTCCTTCTCCAAAAAAATGCCAGCCGTGAGAATCACTAATATGATGCATTATCATTTCGGTAGGATTGAAACTTTCATCTATAACTTCATCCGTATCCAACTGAGCGAAAGAAGAAAAGGTATTTAAAATAAGCAAGAGCATAAGAGCCACTGTAATCTTTGAAGATTTGTGTGTTGCCATAAATTGTTGACTTAATATCAATTCGAAAATTTCGTGCAAATGTAAGTTTTTACTTTCTAATTATAAATAAAAGCTTCAAAAAAAAACTTTTTTAGCAACTTGCCTTCCCTTTCAAATCTATTTGCTTAAGAATCAAACTAACCAGCTGCAATCATTCATGATGCACTATCATTTTGAATGCAGTCGTCAGACACCCAGATAAGCAATCAAAATAGGGTTTTGGCTAATTTGTATTACGAGCGGAAATGCTTACCAGTTCTACAGCGCAAGGCGCCTCATCAGAACACACCTCACTCCTGAGACTCTTCTTTCGGGTTGATAAATTTGATGACCTGTACAGCCTCAAAAATCAAAAACAAAAAGTAAGGTACAAAAAAGTTCAGAATGTTAGCAAAAGAAGGCTTGTCATCAGAAAGAAATCCCGGAAGTAAAAAAAGGATTGCCGCCAGCATTTTGAGCAAACTCGTCCCCATAAACGCAAATCCTGCATGATCTTTTGAATTTGCATAAACCAGCTGGATAATTCCGGCAACAGCCAGTGCTGAAAGGACATGGAAGAGATAAATAGAACTTATCGAGTAGTATGTAATAATGGAGAACACAGCATCTAAGCCCCAATGCATAAGGAAAATAATCAGCGCAAAAATCAATATGGAGACGTAGGTGTTTTGAAAGAGGTTCTTCATGCTTACTTAGTCCTTAAAGTTTTTGAGTGAGGTAATGACTTGTATCAGGGCGACAAAAATACCAAGAAGCGACAAAACAATGGTGAAAAGTCTGGACGAATCTGTATAGGTTTTGTCCAGCCAGATTCCAAGGAACACCGAACCGGCAATAACAATAGCCATCTGCAAACCTATTCCCGTAAAATATAACCAGGGATTTGGCTGCCTGTTGTTTTTAGACATTAGCCCAGGGCGCTTTTTTTGGATATTGAAGGTTCCTCCTTTCGGGAAAGAGATTTCACATTGCCCTTCATGCTACAGGTTGCGTTTAATATGGCTCCAGGCTCTATTGAAAGCTTATCTGTAAACACTTCTCCTTCAATTTTGGCGGTAGCTCTTAAGGTCAAAAATTTACTCACCTTCAATTCTCCCTTAAATTCTCCTTCAAAATCTGCGTTTTCACATTCGACCTGACCTTCGATGTAACCTGATTTACCTACCACAATTTTACCGGGAGTTTTGATATTGCCTATCAGTTTTCCTTCTATACGGAAACTTCCCTGGGACTCAATATTTCCCGTAAACGTAGTTCCCTGAGCTATTTTATTTTGCTCCTTCGTTAAGTCTGAATTCATGAGTCTTTTTTTTTCTGAAAACATGTTATCTATAATTTTCTAAGTAGTCATCGAGGTTTTTGTGCCTCTGAGCAATCTTGTAATTCTGTTGTGTTATCACAAAATAAGTGAAATTTTTGTCGATAATAGCGTTTTTAATAAACTTTTCAGCCAATTCTTCCGCAGCAGCTTTGCTCCTAAGACCTTTCAGAGTGATTAAAGTTTGATTTGGTGTGTAATTATTTTCATTCAAACTAAGGTTAAGTCCGGGCTCCTTTTGAAGAGCAGCGAGTAGATCTTCTTTAATGCCGTGGATTTTTGACTCTGGTGTAGCCTTAGTATCAAATTTAAATACCAGCATATACTCCGAATCCGGAGCCGGATCCATGTCAAATTCAGATGAAAACGAGCTGTCTTTTAATTGCTTATACTGTTCCTGAGCGTATTTTCCTTCTTTAGACTGAGGATAGGTTAAGGCCACATAATTGAGCGCTTCCATGTAAGCCTCTAAACCTTCAAGCTTAGCCAATACCCGGGCTTTGAGAAGTTCCAGCTTTGGCAGAATCGAGTTTCCCAAGAAGACCTTAGTATACGTTTCGATTTCATTCAGTACACCCTCATAATGCTCTGCCTGGTAATCCCTGAATAATTTGTTATAAATATTTTGCGGATTATCTGCAGCAGTCCTGTAGGCTTCTGGATTTCTTAAAATACTGGCATAGCTGGACTCTGGATGTTTGTTCAATATTTCGGTTTTCCATTGCATAGCCCGTTTAACATCGCCGGTCTCCTCGTAGATTTTATAGAGGTAATACGTTGAGGGTAAAACCAGGCGCTCTTCCGGATCATTCTCCAGCAAAGCCTCTAATTTTAAAATCGCCAGATCATTCCTTCTGAATTTTTCCTTGTAAAGGATTCCAAGCTGATAGTTGGCAAAGTTTCTCTCATCAGAAATACTATCGATTATTGCTTCATCTGTAGGGATTTTTGCAATATAGGTTTGAGGATTATACTCCGGTTTCAACTCCTCCTCGACAACAACAGCCTCTTCGCTTTCGATATTCAGACCGGAACTTCTTACAGGGTCTCTTCTCCAGTCATCGGTTAACTGAATATCCCCCCAGATTCTTCTGAATACCACTTCTCCTTTTTGGGCTTCAATACGATCGTAAAAGTAAAAATCGCTGGGATTGTTTCCCTGTGCTCCAATTTGACTCCTCTGAGCTCCAAATCTTGAATCGGCAAGTTTGGAAGCGCTTTCCCTGGCGAATACGCTTTTTTCCTCTTCCTTAAGTTTTTCGATATAGGCTGAAAATACCTGAATTCGCTTTTCGTCTGAGGCATTTACCAAATTTAAAATGCTGTCAGTTTCTTTTGCAATTCTTTCATAGTTAATAACCTCTTCAAGATTGTCTTTTTTCCTTTTAATCTGAATATGCTCTAAGGTGTTCTCCGGTAAATTGGTTAATGTACTGTCATAATATTTACCAGCGGTCTCGTAAGAGGCTTTATCAAAATAGATCTCCCCAAGATTGAAATAATTTCTGCTTTTCAAATACGTATCGCTCGGCTCTTCCCTTAAAGATGCATTGAATTTTTCTACTGCGAGTCTAACCGAATCTTTTGCGAGTCTAAAGACCGCGTTATCATAATATATAAAATCCAAAAAAGGACGGTTTTCTCTGTTCTCCGCCATGTCCTGAAACGCCAGTTCGGTCTCATTCCAGGAGGTCTTTTCAAGGTCCTTAAGTCTCAGTTGTTCGAGTTTAGAATGAATTCTATACCGGCGTGGCGACTTCCTGTTTAGAGCAATCACCTCATCAAAACTCACCCTGGCACTGTCCTTTTCTCCTAATAAAGCATACAGCTGTCCTTTTATAAAAAGCAGTCTTGCTTTCTTTTCCTCATCTGGAGCGGTGGCAATTGCCAGTCTTAAAGGTGGAATTGCAAATCTTTTTTCATCTTCAAAGATATAAGCCTGGGCAAGCGTCGCAGAAGCTTCATGCTGTTCTAAGGCTGATAATCCTGAAGTCTTGAGTAGCGAGTCCAGATTTTTGATAGCCCTGTCAAAATTCTCAAGTCTCAAATTTGTTTTTTCCTGCCAGATCACCGCTTCATTGATGGTTGAGCTTTCCGGGTAGTGATTCAGTATAAAACTAAAGGCATCTTTGGCCGGAATAAAACGCTGATCGAAATACCGTGCTTTCCCCAGAAGCAAAAAGGTTTCGTCTATCTGTGGGTTGTATTCCTTACCCTTGATAAACATCGAATGTTTCTGTATAGCCTTTGTTGCTTTTTCTTCTGCTTCCTGAAAAGGAGTATTTTGAGAAGCTTCTGAATTTCGGCCTGTTCTTCGGGAAGGCGTTTCCTTTATGGCCATTCTTTCAATTGGCAGGACGGCCCAGTAATCTTCTTTATAAGCATCTTCAACTTGCTGTTTCCCTTTTTCAAGGGCAAGGTTGCCATTATAAACAATGTTATAATAGGTGGTCATCGCATGAAAATTCTTATTCAAGAATTTGTCTTTTTTTCTTGAACAGGAAGTAATCATAGTTACTCCAAGAATAAGTAAGAGAAGAAATTTTATGCGCATTTAAAACAATCTAGCCTATATAACTTAAAAAAATAAGTGATAGTATGTCTCTGTAAAAATAGGCAGGATTTATAAATTTTGGCTTTTTGTATCCAAAAATAAACAAATTACCTCTCAAAATAGAGTTCCAGCTCCTTCAGTGTGGCTTCGCCGGTATAAATATCTTTTACAAGCTCCCCTTTATCCAGAACCACGATACGTTCACAAACCTCGGTCACATGCATCAGGTCATGACTTGAAACCAAAACCGTGACGTTTTTCTGAGAAGACAATTCTCTGATGATTTTTTTGAGTCGTATTTGAGTAGTGGGGTCAAGATTGGCAAAAGGTTCATCTAAAATCACAACTTCAGGATTGCCGATAAGGGCCGCTACAATTCCAGCTTTCTTTTGGTTTCCTTTGGAAAGATCTCTGAGGTATTTTTTCTGATTGAGGATCTCTCCGTGAAAAAAGTCCTCAAACTCTGCCAGAAGCTCGTCTACCTCAGCTTTAGAGGTGTCGCGCAAATCTCCGATAAAATAAAAATATTCTTCTGCAGTAAGATAGCCTATCAAAAAGCTTTCATCGATAAAAGAAGAGGTGAAAGGTTTCCAGTCTTCGCTTTCGCTTACCACAAACCCCTTGTTTATTATCTGTCCTGTGGTGGGTTTAATCAGGTCCAGGAGCAAACTAAAAAAGGTGGTTTTCCCGGCACCGTTATTTCCTACTAAACCAAAGCTTTGTCCTTTTGGAATGTCTAAAGCTTCGATGTCTAAAACTTTATCGGTCTTGTAAGTCTTGGATAAATTTTGAACTTGAATGATCGTTTCCATAAGAGGTAGTTATTTTTTTTCTGAAAATGCTGAAATGGTTTTGTATTTATTCTTTTGATAAAGGCTCTCGATAATTTTTAAGAAATAGGATTTAAAAATCAATCCCAGAAGCCCGCTTAATGCCAGCGCAATAATTCCTGCATCAAAACTGATAAGCTTATAAGGCACGTAAAAAATGAGCATAGGCCCAAGGATTTTTGGTAAACTGATAAGCAATTGTGTAGGATTAAAACCCTGAGTATTGCTGAAGGCTTTTGCTTTCTGGTTGAGTTCTATAGGCACCCTGTTGAGCGCACCACCATATAACGTAATAAACGAATTGAGTCCGATATTGAAGGAGGCCCCTGCGGCGATCATCGCATAGATATCCCAGCCAAAATAGATATAGGGCGTACTCAATACAAAGGACACTGCACAGCCAATAGCCATCAGCAACCATTTGGACTCCAGGTATTGTTTGTAAGATATGTTTTGACTCATCATCAGTTTGTAATACTCACTATCCCAGGAAGGCACCAGTTGCCCAAAAGTGATGAGAAACCCCCCGGTTACAAAAACGGATGCAAAGGCTAAAAATACCGGCATATCTTTATACGTATCTCCGGTAAAAAAAATAAGACCGTAAAACAGAAAGAGAAAAGACATCAGCAGCACCTGTTTTGGTCTGGCATTTCTGGTAATCATTTTGACATCGTTTTTTAAGAAGGTGGCCAGGGTTCCAAACCGGTTTAAAAATTCAAGATTGTAATTCCTGAATTTTTGTTTTTTGGGCTGTACAGCCCCATCTACATAAAAATTGGTTCTAAGCAGTTTATAATTCATTTTGAATAACAAAAACACAAGGGCTACTGGAACCAAAACGGTATAACCAAGTTTGTAAAATGAATTGAAGAAAACGCCCGTATAAGGTGTGATGTCGAACACATCAAAATAGTGCAGGCCAATAAAAGAAGACAGCAGGGCTATAACTACAAAAAATACCGTGTTGTTTTTATTTAGAATGAAATTTAGAAAATTAATTGAAAAACTGATAGACAGAATACCAGCAAACCAAATCAAGACCATGACCGGGTTATAAGCTTTTACCATCAAAACAACAGCCAGCGGTATGAAAAATAAGAGGGGTAAAATATTAAAAAAAGAAAAGGATGTTTTTAAAAGTAAAAATCGAATCACCTCCTGTCGCTTTATAGGGAGCAGTAGCATGGGTTTGATATTCATCACCGGCAACTGCTGCATGAAGTACCTTAAGGTCAAATCGCCGAGCACCCAGTAAATCAAATAATTATTAATCAGGGTAAAAGGATCCTGATCAGGAATCGCCTTCTTAAAAATAAAGAAAACACCAGTACCGGCTAAAATGGCCAGACTTGCAAAATAAAGCGCTCCCAGAAGCATCAGGATTTTAATAGCCAGACCTTTTTCAAAAAAAGAAGAGCGTCTAAATTGTTTCCACTCCAGGCTTAGGAATCGTTTAGTAGTCATCTTGATAGGTTTCTAAGGTTAGTCTGAGGTCTGTAGAATTGTTACACCCTTAAGCCTAAAAATTAAGTTTAATATTTCATTTTGATACCTATTAAATATAGCTATTTTTATAAAAATTTTAAAAATGAAGCACATCCCCGTAATCCTAATGTTGATTTTGGCGCAAAGCTTAGCTTTTGCCCAGGACAATTATCCGGACCTTAAACAGATATCTAAACGCTTAAAAGCCCTGGATAAAAATTCCAGCGTGAACTTATCCACCTTAACCGAAACTGCAGGAAGACAAGACATTTATGTCCTTAAAATAGGCACGGGCGACCTTGATAACAAACCTGCTATTGCTGTTATGGGCGGAGTGGAAGGTTATCATGTACTAAGCGTTGAGCTTGCTTTGCAGTTTGCCGAACGCCTGGTCACAGAAGAGGCGAAAGCTTTGGAGGAAACCACATTTTATATCTTCCCCAACATGTCTCCTGATGCTTACGCTCAATACCATGAAGAACTGAAGTATGAGCGCCGGGGAAATGCATCCAATCTGGACCACGATCGCGACGGTAGATTGAATGAAGACCCCTATGAAGACTTAAACAAGGATGGTCTTATTACCCAACTACGTATCGAAAGTCCTTTAGGAAAATACGTCCCACATCCCAGCGATCCCAGAGCGATGATGGAAGTGGACACTTCCTCTTCCTCTGCAACGCGTTATAGGCTGTATTCTGAAGGTCTTGACAACGACAAGGATGATAAATTCAATGAAGGCCTGAAAGAAGGCTATGCCTTTAACAAAATTTTTAGTTTCAAATTCCCGGTCTTTGAACCTCTTGCTGGTGATTATGCGGTTTCACAAAAAGAAACCAGGGCCTTGCTGGACTACCTTTATAAGCAGTTCAACATTTATGCCTTTGTAACCTTTGGGCCTGCGAATAATTTGTCTTCTCCGCTTAAATACAATGCGCAGGAAGCCAAAAAAAGAATTGTTTCTTCTCCTTTGGAAGGGGATGTCGCTATCAACAAAATGATCTCGGAAATCTACAACGAAAGCATTTCTCAAAAACCTTATAAACAGGATAATCAGGGAACCGATGGAGATTTTTTCCAGTGGGCTTATTTCCATTTTGGAAGATTGAGCTTTAGCACCCCAGGCTGGTGGGTTCCGGAAGCCAAAAAGGATACGACCTCTACTTCAGATCAAAAGATTAAGGAAACGGAAGTTTCAAACTTCCTGAAATGGGCAGAGCAGGAAAACCTCAGCAACGTGTTTGTGGCATGGGAAAAAATAGAGCATCCCGACTTTAAAAATCAAACAGTGGAAGTGGGTGGTGTAAAGCCTTTTGTGATGCATAATCCTCCCTTTTCAAAAGTGGACAGCATTGCCACAGAGCATACGCATTTTATTCTGAAACTGGCGCAGCAGCAACAAAAGCTGGAGTTTCACAACCTAAAAGTAGAAGATTTAAAAGGGGGGCTTAAGCGCATTACGGTAGACTTGCTCAACAACGGCAATTTACCCTCACATTCAGAATTAGGTCAGCGTTCGCGTTGGCTAAAAAAAATAAGAGTAGACCTGGGTGCATCCGAAGAGGATATCCTTGTGGGTAATACCGTTGAATTGATCGACAGAATGGAAGCTCTGGAAACGAAAACGCTATCCTGGATTGTAAAAGGAAGCGGGAACATAAATTTGAAAGCCGGAGCGCCTCACACGGGTTTTGCAGACATAAACATAAACTTATAAGTCATGAAAATTATCAATTATACGACTCTCTTTTCTTTAGCTATTTTAGTGCTGTTTGGTTCTGCTTCCCAGGCACAGGAAAAATTTTTCAGAGCTATAGGAACCCCACATCAGCCGAAAGTAGAGGCCAGCTGGAATCGCTACAACACCTATGCTGGTATTGTGGATCTGATGAAAAAAATTACCGATGCCTATCCGGAATTAACCCGACTGGAAAGCATAGGAAAATCCTACGAAGGCCGGGATATTTACATGCTGGCTGTTTCCGATTTCAACACAGGAGATCCGGATGAAAAACCAGCGATGTACATCGATGGTAATATCCATTCCAATGAAATACAGGGCGCTGAATTTTCATTATATACCGCCTGGTACCTCACAGAGATGTTTGGCGAACTGGAGTTTATAAACCAGTTACTGAAGGATAAAACCTTTTACATCGTCCCTACGATTAATCCAGATGCCAGGGATAATTATATGAAAGAGCCCAACACGCCACATTCACCAAGATCCGGCATGATCGTTCTGGACAACGACGGAGATGGGAATGCCGGCGAAGACGGTTTTGACGACCTCAACAAGGATAATCACATCACTTACATGATTCGCAAATCCCCAACCGGGCAATACATCAAAGACCCTCAGGACAACAGGCGCCTGATACGCGTTCCTATGGAGGAACAGGGAGACTATGAAATGCTTGGTTTTGAAGGAATCGATAATGACAATGACGGAGAAGTCAATGAAGATGGTATAGGTTACTACGATCCCAACAGAGACTGGGGCTGGAAATGGCAGCCGGATTATGTGCAGCGTGGCGCTTACAAGTATCCGTTCAGTTTGCCAGAAAGCAGAGCTGTTGCGGACTTCGTTATGAAACACCCTAATATTGCCGGAGCGCAAAGTTATCATAACTACGGCGGTATGATATTGAGAGGGCCCGGGGCAGAAGAAGATGTTGACACTTACAACCGGGAAGATATTCGCATTTACGATGCCATTGCAGAAAAAGGGGAAGAGATGATTCCCGGCTATCGCTACCTCACCGTTTACAAGGATCTGTATTCTGTATTTGGCGGTGAGTTAGACTGGTTTTACGGCGGCCGAGGAATTTATACTTACACCAATGAGCTCATGGTGTCCTATCTGTATTTTCACGAAAATAAAGGAAGAGGCAACCAGGAAGAAGAACTGAAAGTCGATAAATATTTGACGTTTGGCGATGCTTTTGTAGACTGGAAAGCGTACAATCATACTCAATATGGTGAGATTGAAATTGGAGGCTTCAAAAAGAACTTTGGAAGAGCACATCCGGGCTTTCTCCTGGAACAGGACGCTCATCGAAATATGGCCTTCACCATTTACCATGCTTACCAGACTCCAAAGCTTAGCATTATAAACGTAGAAGAGAAATCCATAGGCAATGGCCTTAAGGAAATAACAGCTACCATTTATAATGAACGCTTAATGCCTACACACAGCAGCCAGGATTTAAAGTATAATATTGAACGCCCGGACCTGGTAAGCATTTCCAATGCAGATGTAGTAGCGGGTATGATTGTGGAAGATGAGGATTTCAATAAAGCTTCAGAGCAGGTTCAAAACCCGGAAACCATGAGGGTTTCGAATATACCGGGCATGGGAACTGTAAAAGTAAGATGGATTGTTTCGGGTGGTAAAAATTATAAGATTGACGTAGATTCTGAAAAAGGCGGAAAACTATCCTGGAGCAAATAATGCTAATCTAAACTTAAGCCGAAGTCTATATAAGGAGCCTTTTATTACTTTTAAAGCAAATAAAAAAAATGAGTGTTTCAAAACCTTTCAATCTGAACCAGTGGATAAAAGAAAATCGAGAGTTACTAAAGCCTCCTGTTGGCAATAAAAACCTCTACAAAGATTCCGGGGATTATATTGTCATGATTGTTGGCGGACCCAATGCGCGTAAGGATTACCATTACAATGAAACCGAAGAATTATTTTATCAGCTGGAGGGTGAGATCGAGGTGCATATTCAAGAATATGGCGAAAAAAAAACCATGACTTTAGGACCTGGGGACATGTATTTACATCCCGCCAAAACGCCACATTCACCGGTAAGAAAAGAAGGGTCTATCGGACTGGTTATTGAACGAAAACGCAGTCACCTCGATGTAAAAGACGGATTACTTTGGTTTTGCGATAATTGTAATCATAAATTACATGAAGTTTATTTCCCGCTTGATAATATCGAAAAAGATTTTTTAAAACATTTCGAAGCATTCTATTCCAGAGAAGACTTGAGAACCTGTGATAAGTGTGGTGAAGTCATGCCCGTAGATAAACGACTTACAGCTTAAACCAGGAGCTAATTTAATTTTCATAAATTCGTTTCAAATTAAAAAACAAAACAATGAGTACTATTTCAAAAGAATTTGGAATTGACGATGCCTTAAAGCAACTCGATGTCCAAACCGAAAATAAAGGAACTTCTGTAGGAGAAGATTTTTTCTCCAATGGAGAATTTATAGAATCCTACTCCCCTGTAGATGGGGCTTTGATTGGCAAAGTACAGGCCACTACAAAAGAGGATTATGAGAAAGTAGCCAGCACGGCTCACAAAGGTTTTAAAGAATGGAGAACCTGGCCGGCACCGGCCAGAGGAGAAGTGGTTCGTCAGTTCAACGATGAATTGCGAAGACTGAAAGCTCCGCTTGGTAAACTGGTTTCCTACGAAATGGGTAAATCTTACCAGGAGGGACTTGGAGAAGTCCAGGAAATGATAGATATCTGCGATTTTGCAGTAGGTCTGTCCAGACAGCTTCACGGGTTAACCATGCATTCTGAACGACCAGGCCACCGTATGTACGAGCAGTGGCATCCCTTAGGCGTGGTTGGTATTATTTCTGCATTCAATTTCCCTGTAGCGGTATGGTCCTGGAACACGGCTCTGGCCTGGGTTTGTGGCGATGCCTGCATCTGGAAAGGTTCCGAAAAGACCCCGCTCACCTCTGTGGCCTGCCAGAAAATCGCGGCAAGAGTCTTCAAGGAAAACAAGGTTCCGGAAGGCATTTCATCTTTGATTACAGGAGATTACAAAGTTGGAGAATATATGACTGAAGACAAACGTATTCCTTTAGTTTCCGCGACGGGTTCAATACGAATGGGAAGAATCGTTGCCCAGGCAGTAGCCAAACGTCTCGGTAAATCTTTACTGGAACTCGGCGGTAACAATGCCATCATTGTGACCCCGGATGCGGATATTAAAAACACGGTTATCGGTGCTGTTTTTGGAGCGGTGGGTACCTGTGGACAGCGTTGTACCTCAACCAGAAGACTTATCATACACGAGTCTATCTACGACAAAGTTAAAAATGCCATCGTTGATGCTTATCAGCAAATTCGCATTGGTAATCCTTTAGATGAAAACAATCACGTAGGGCCCCTCATCGATAAGGATGCGGTGAAAAATTATCTTCATGCGCTGGAAGAAGTCAAAAAAGAAGGCGGCAAAATTTTAGTAGAAGGCGGCGTTCTGGAAGGAGAGGGTTACGAAAGCGGCTGCTATGTCAAACCAGCCATTGCAGAGGCAAAAAATGAGTTTGAAATCGTTCAGCATGAAACCTTTGCTCCTGTGCTTTATATCATGAAATATTCCGGAGAAGTAGATAATGCCCTTGAATTGCAAAATGGTGTTGTCCAGGGATTGTCTTCTGCCATCATGACCAACAACCTGAGAGAAGCAGAACTATTTTTATCTGTGGAAGGATCGGATTGTGGAATCGCCAACGTCAATATCGGTACCTCGGGTGCAGAAATTGGCGGTGCCTTTGGAGGTGAAAAAGACACTGGCGGAGGAAGAGAATCAGGCTCCGATGCCTGGAAAGTCTACATGAGAAGGCAAACCAATACCATTAACTACACCAAAGACCTTCCGCTTGCTCAGGGGATAAAATTTGATTTGTAAATTCAAAAGGCTTTCAGGTCGAATTATTTTCGATTTGAAAGTTTTTTTGCTTTTAACTGACAGATATTCAACACGAGGTCTGAAAAAGCGATTATAATTAAATAACTGTTAAATAAATGTTGTCGCTGTTTTTTTGTTAGCAATGAAAAAACAACTTTATTTGCATAGTTATATACAGTGACTTTGAATTTGGAAAAAAAATTTATTTTTTTATGAGTGAGGTAAAAGCAGCCATCACCGCTGTGGGTGGGTATGTTCCGGAGTATGTGCTTACCAATGAAATCTTGGAAAACATGGTAGACACCAACGACGATTGGATTACTGCCAGAACAGGTATTAAAGAAAGACGCATTTTGAAGCAACCTAACCAAGGCTCTTCCTTTTTAGGGATAAAGGCCTGCGAAGATTTATTCAGCAAAACGTCAACAAAGCCTGAGGAGATCGATTTAGTCCTTTTTGCAACGGCAACACCAGACATGCCCGTGGCTTCTTCGGCAGCTTATCTTGCTTCTGAAATTGGTGCCGTCAATGCGTTTTCATTCGACTTGCAGTCGGCGTGTTCCAGTTTTCTTTATGGAATGTCTGTGGCCTCTGCGTATATTGAATCTGGAAAATACAAGCATATCTTGCTGGTTGGAGCCGATAAGATGTCATCCATAATAGATTATACCGACAGAAGTACATGTATTATATTTGGAGACGGCGGGGGTGCGGTTTTGTTTTCACCAAACACCGATGGCTTAGGATTACAGGATGAAATCTTAAGAACCGACGGGGCCGGTCGTCAGTTTTTGAAAATAGACGCTGGAGGCTCACAATTACCGGCTTCTGAAGAAACCATTAAAAATAAACAACATTTTGTGTTTCAGGATGGTAAAACAGTGTTTAAGTTTGCAGTATCCAATATGGCTGGAGTAAGTGAAGAAATCATGCAAAAAAACAAACTTACCAGTAAAGATGTCGATTGGCTGGTCCCGCATCAGGCCAACAAGCGCATCATTGATGCGACCTATAAACGTATGAATTTAGATTCAGAAAAAGTACTGATGAATATAGAGCGTTACGGAAACACAACCTCCGCAACTTTACCTTTATTATTAAGCGATTACGAAAAACAACTAAAGAAGGGAGATAATATTATATTTGCAGCATTTGGTGGTGGCTTCTCATGGGGCTCCATATATTTAAAATGGGCGTATAATTCTTAACCCCTTAAAAACTTAAAACTATGGATTTAAAGGAAATTCAAAACTTGATTAAATTTGTTGCAAAGTCTGGAGCTAGCGAAGTAAAACTTGAAATGGATGATGTAAAAATCACCATCAAAACCGGTAGTGAAGATGATGGCAGAACTTATGTTCAGCAGGTTCCCATGAACATGCCACAACAACAAATGCAACAAGCGCCTGTTCAAAACCAGCAACAGGCTCCTGCGCCTGCTCCGGCAACAGAGGCTGCCGCACCTAAAGCCAGCGAGAATGACAATTACGTGACTATAAAGTCTCCAATCATTGGAACGTTTTATAGAAAGCCTTCTCCAGACAAAGAAACCTATGTGGAAGTGGGTAGTGAAATAAAAGAAGGAGATGTACTTTGTACGATTGAAGCTATGAAACTTTTCAATGAAATCGAAAGCGAAGTTTCGGGTAAAATAGTAAAAGTCTTAGTGGATGATTCCTCACCGGTGGAATACGATCAACCTCTTTTCTTGGTAGATCCTTCCTAAGGAAGTCAGATGTTTTAGATTTTTTCTTTAACCAAAACAAACATTTATGTTTAAAAAAATTCTCATCGCCAATCGTGGTGAAATTGCCCTACGAATTATTCGTACCTGTAAAGAAATGGGCATAAAGACGGTTGCCGTTTATTCAACAGCAGATAAAGAAAGCTTACATGTAAGGTTTGCAGATGAAGCTGTTTGTATAGGTCCTGCGCCAAGCAGTGAATCCTA
Organism: Psychroflexus aurantiacus; assembly: GCF_010820555.1. Lineage (GTDB taxonomy): Bacteria > Bacteroidota > Bacteroidia > Flavobacteriales > Flavobacteriaceae > Psychroflexus > Psychroflexus aurantiacus. The sequence continues at coordinate 398,231 of NZ_JAAIKD010000001.1, forward strand.
TCTGAAAATTCCTAATATCATTTCAGCTGCAGAAATAACCAACGCAGATGCTATTCATCCCGGTTACGGGTTTTTGTCTGAAAACGCAGCGTTTTCAAAAATTTGTCAGGAACACGACATCAAGTTTATTGGTGCCAGTCCCGACATGATAAGCAGAATGGGAGATAAAGCGAGTGCCAAAGCAACGATGAAAGCTGCCGGTGTCCCCTGTGTCCCGGGATCTGAAGGGATTCTGAAAGACTTCGAGGACTGTAAAAAAGTAGCTGGTGAAATCGGGTATCCCGTTATGCTGAAGGCCACTGCTGGTGGTGGAGGAAAAGGGATGCGCGCCGTAAAAAGCGAAGACAAACTCGAAGCTGCCTGGGAATCTGCCAGACAGGAAGCCAAAGCTGGATTTGGAAATAATGACATGTATATGGAAAAGCTAATTGAAGAGCCTCGCCATATCGAAATACAAATCGTTGGAGACCAAACAGGCAAAGCCTGCCATTTATCTGAAAGGGACTGTTCTGTACAAAGAAGACATCAAAAACTGACCGAAGAAACCCCTTCTCCTTTTATGACCGATGAACTTCGTGAAAAAATGGGAAATGCTGCTGTGAAAGCCGCAGAATTTATCAAATATGAAGGTGCCGGAACCATAGAATTCTTGGTCGATAAGCATAGGAATTTCTATTTCATGGAAATGAATACGCGTATCCAGGTTGAGCATCCTATTACCGACGAAGTGGTAGACCACGACTTGATAAGAGAGCAAATTCTGGTCGCTGCCGGGGTTCCGATTTCAGGGAAAAACTACTATCCTAAATTACATTCCATAGAATGCAGGATAAACGCTGAAGATCCTTTTCATAATTTCAGACCTTCTCCAGGAAAAATAGAAACTTTACACCTGCCCGGCGGTCACGGCGTGAGAGTTGATACGCATGTTTACAGTGGGTATACCATACCACCAAACTACGATTCAATGATTGCTAAACTTATAGCAACCGCTCAAACCCGACCTGAAGCCATAAGCAAAATGAAAAGAGCATTGAGCGAATTTGTTATAGAAGGCATTAAAACGACAATACCCTTTCACAAGCAATTGATGGAACATCCAGATTATGTGGAAGGAAATTACACTACAAAATTCATGGAAGACTTCGTTCTGCAGGAAGTTGAAGACGAAGACGACGAATAGATAATGTTGATTTGAACCTAAAAAAGGCTGTTTTTTTTAAAACAGCCTTTTTTAGTTATACCCATGCTTTGGGATTAGCCAAGACGTGTACCAGCTTTTCTTCTTCAGAACCCGACTCAGGGTGATAGTTGTATTGCCACTGAACATGAGGCGGAAGGCTCATGAGTATACTTTCAATTCTGCCATTGGTTTTTAAACCAAATAAAGTGCCTTTATCATGCACAAGATTGAATTCCACATAACGACCCCGTCTGATTTCCTGCCAGTTTCGCTGTTCTTTAGAATACTCAAGCGCTTTCCGTTTTTCTACAATGGGAACATAAGCTTCCAGAAAACTATCGCCAACATGCGTCACGAAGTCATAGATTTCCTCTAAACTTCGCCCTGAAGTTGGTTTTAAATAATCGAAAAACAGCCCCCCTACACCTCTGCCTTCTCCCCGGTGTGCATTCCAGAAATACTTGTCACAATTAGCCTTATAATCAGAATATAAATGCTCTCCAAAAGGATCACAGGCCTGTTTAGAAACCCTGTGGAAGTGCCTAGCATCGTCTTCAAAAAGATAATACGGCGTAAGGTCTTGTCCGCCCCCAAACCATTGATCGATGACCTTCCCCTGTCTGTTATACATTTCGAAGTATCTGAAATTCGCATGCACCGTGGGCACCATGGGACTTTTAGGATGCAAGACCAGACTAATGCCACAGGCAAAAAAATCACAATCCTGCACATTAAAATAGTTCTGCATAGCTTCAGGTAAATCTCCGTGAACTGCAGAAATATTAACGCCCCCTTTTTCAAAAACAGAACCATTTTCAATCACTCTGGTCCTTCCCCCTCCGCCTTCTTTTCTTTCCCAGATATCCTCTGAAAACGAAGCGGTACCGTCTATAGATTCAAGTTTATCAGTAATGCTGTCCTGAAGTTGTTCTATATAGCTGTAAAATTTGTCTTTCATAATTATACTGTCAAAATCGATGTAAAAATAAAGCTTTTTAAAAGCTTCAGTCGTTGATTTTGTTAAGAATAGGATAAACTAAAAATACGAATGCGGTAGAGATAAAACAAGATTGTACTTTAGTTCTAAATAGTTTCACATGAAATTCAATACAAAAACGATACATGGCGGACAGCATAACATAGACCCTGCCTATGGATCGGTGATGACTCCCATTTACCAAACGACAACATACAGCCAAACCTCCCCGGGTAGTCATAAGGGCTTTGAATACTCCAGAGGCGGCAACCCAACCCGCTCTGCTCTTGAAAAATCTCTGGCTTCCATAGAAAACGGAAAACACGGACTTGCATTTGGCTCCGGTCTTGCTGCCATTGATGCAATACTTAAAACCCTGAAACCTGGAGATGAAGTCATCTCCACCAGCGATCTTTATGGAGGTACTTACCGGTTATTCAACCGTATTTTTAAAGAGTTTGGAATTCAGTTTCACTTTGTAGGCATGCAGGACGCCGAAACTCTAGTGTCTCACATCAATGATAAAACAAAAATGATCTGGGTTGAAACGCCAACCAACCCTATGATGAGCATCATCGATTTAGAAGCGGTTGCCAAAGTTTCCAGGAAACACAAGCTTCTACTTGCGGTCGACAATACCTTTGCAACGGCTTATCTGCAACAGCCTCTGGATTATGGCGCCGATATAGTCATGCACAGCGCAACCAAATACCTTGGCGGACACAGCGATGTGGTCCTGGGCTCCATAGTCGTAAATGACGACAGCCTGGCCGAAAAGTTATATTTTATTCAAAATGCGAGCGGGGCAATTCCAGGTCCCATGGACTGTTTTCTGGTCCTGAGAGGCATTAAAACCCTTCACGTAAGAATGCAGCGGCATTGTGAAAATGCAAAGGCAGTAGCTGAATATTTAAAGAGCCATCCCAAAGTTCAGAACGTGTATTGGCCAGGGCTTAAAACCCATCCAAACCATGATATCGCCAAAAAACAAATGAAAGATTTTGGAGGAATGGTTTCATTCACAACCCGGGACAATTCGTATGAAAAGGCTATAACATTTTTGGAAAAACTAAAGGTTTTCACACTGGCAGAATCCCTCGGGGGAGTAGAATCCCTGGCAGGACATCCGGCGAGTATGACTCACGGCAGTATTCCCAAAACAGAACGTGAGAACACAGGGATTGTAGATTCTTTAATCCGGTTGAGTGTAGGAATTGAAGACAAAGCCGATTTGATTGAAGACCTGGAACAGGCATTAGGCTAGGCTAGCAGGCTTAAGGCCTATTTAAAAAAGAGAATCTACCACTCTAGATTATAGATGTAGCCAAAACTCAGCCAGAACATCCAGTCATCGTATTTATTTTGAGGACCGATGGGTCTGAGCCCGTCGACAAGATCTGAAAAATAACGATGCCACCTGAATTCCACAAAAAGATCGGATTTCCGTGAATAATGGTATTTTAATCCAACCTGAAGATTTACAGAAGATGTCGCATTTGGATTATTTGTAAAGGCAGGCTCTTCTCCTGGAGCCGCAAGGAAAGTAGGGAATGTGGTTTCAGGTAACCCGAGCCCTCCCTCTAAAGTGGTATCGGCGAGTGGTGAATAATACACAAAATTGTAGCCTATTCCAGCGTAGGGAGTCAAAGCACCAGCTCTTCTTTCAAATTCGATAATTCTCATCAAATAATACTCAAGACCTGTTCCGGCTTCAAAAACACTGGCATTGCCAAACATAGCCCGTAGTTGCAAACCGCCCTGGCTCTGTTTCTCAGACCAGTGTCCAAAGTGGTTCTTATCGGTGGAGTGATAGGATATGGTGGACCGCACTGAAAAATGTTCATTGAAATATGATCCTAAAAAGGCTCTGGTGCCATAACAATTCCCGCAGCCAAAGGATAGGTAATGACTCACCCCTATGCCTACCCCTGAATTTTTGAGATTGGATTCCACATCGTAGCGCAGACCATAGTCACCTCTGAAAGAAACTGGTCCGGCCATGATCGAAATATCATGCGTGATTTGAGAATAAACTTCCGTTTTAATTCCTAGAACTATAAACCATAAGAAAGCAATGAGGGTATAATGCTTGTACTTCATGAAAGGGAATTAATAAAAACAAATATAGAAAAACAAAAAAGCAAAGCAATTTTAATTTTGAAATATGATTTTCTAAACATTTAACGCTCAAGCAAATATTAATCAAATTTTAAGGCATCTCTAAAATCGAAATTATATCTTTGCGAAACTATTAAAAAATCAACCAATAAATAAGAATAATCAAATGAATAAAGAGTTAAAAAGTTTCCTAGACACTGTTTCAGATAGAAACCCCAATCAGCCAGAATTTTTACAGGCCGTACACGAAGTGGCAGAGGCTATTATTCCGTTCATGGAACAAAACCCAAAGTATAAAAACCACAAATTATTGGAGCGTATGGTAGAACCAGAACGTGTGGTTATGTTCAGAGTGACCTGGGTAGATGATCATGGAGACATGCAGGTCAATAGAGGGTATAGAGTTCAGATGAATTCTGCCATAGGCCCTTACAAAGGCGGCTTGAGATTTCACCCTTCTGTTAATCTCAGTATTTTGAAGTTTTTAGCTTTTGAACAGGTTTTCAAAAACAGCCTGACAACCCTGCCTTTGGGTGGCGGTAAAGGAGGCTCCGATTTCGATCCTAAAGGAAAATCTGATAATGAAGTGATGCGTTTTTGTCAAAGCTTTATGACAGAATTGTATAGACATATAGGTAATGACAAAGACGTCCCAGCCGGAGATATAGGTGTTGGTGGTCGTGAAATTGGATACCTCTTTGGACAATACAAGCGTATTCAGAATGAATTCACCGGTATTTTAACCGGTAAAGGCTACTCTTATGGAGGTTCGCTAATTCGTCCGGAAGCCACTGGTTATGGTAATGTTTACTTTACGAAAAGTATGCTGGAAACGCAGGGAGATACTTTAAAGAGTAAAACCATTTTGATTTCCGGCTCTGGTAACGTGGCACAGTATGCTGCAGAAAAAGCAATCGAACTTGGTGCAGTCATATTAACGATGTCTGACTCTAGCGGATACATTTATGACAAAGACGGAATTGATGGCGAAAAACTCAGCTTTATTATGGAGTTGAAAAATGTAAAACGCGGACGTATTAAAGAATACCTGGATGAGTACCCTGAGGCAACATACCATGAAGGCAAAACGCCTTGGAATGAGAAAGGAGATATCGCTATGCCTTGTGCTACTCAAAATGAACTCCTTAAGGAAGATGCTCAGGCCCTTGTGAATAATGGCTGTATTTTGGTAGGAGAAGGTGCAAATATGCCTTGTACTCCAGAAGCTATCGAAGTCTTCCACAAAAACAAAGTCTTGTTTTCTCCTGGGAAAGCCTCTAATGCTGGTGGTGTAGCTACTTCCGGACTTGAAATGTCGCAAAACTCAATGCGATACGGCTGGACTTCTGCAGAAGTAGATGAAAAACTAAAGCAAATCATGAACGATATCCATGAAGCTTGTGTCACTTATGGAAGAGATGAAAGCGGTTATGTGGATTATGTGAAAGGAGCCAACATCGCAGGCTTCGTGAAAGTAGCAGATGCTATGATTGCTCAGGGCGCAGTATAATCTGAGCCTGGAAACTTTCTAGAAAAGCCGGTTGAACTTATATTCGACTGGCTTTTTTAGGTTTAAATCTATTTTTTACAATAAATTCGACCCGATTTCAGTTTTAAGAACACAGATGATCTCCATGAAAAATTTTTCGTTTTTAATTTTAGTATTGCCCTGTTTTCTGATGGCTCAGGACTTTTCTGAGCGCTGGGAGAGTTATTATTCCTACTACAATATCACCGATTTACACGAAAGTGAAAACAAAATATATGCTGCTGCGGAAAACGTTTATTTTATTTATGATATCCCTTCACAGACACTTGAGAACGTCACCTCTATTCAAGGTTTGTCTGGCGAACAAATTTCAAAAATCTACCACTCCAAAGCTTATGGACTCACTTGCGTAGGTTATGAAAACGGGCTTCTGCAGATCGTGATGGATAACAACCAGAACATATTCACTGTGGTTGATATTAGAGACAAGATTTCTATTGCACCAAATGAGAAACGGATCAATCACTTTTTTGAATTCGACGGTATTTTATACATCGCTACAGATTTTGGTATTGCTGAATATAATCTGGAGAACTTAGAATTTGAAGAATCCTTCTTTATCGGCAACACTGGCGGAAAGATACAAGTGAATCAAATCGGAATTTTCGAAGGAAGAATATATGCGGCAACAACCGCAGAGGGGATAAAAACGGCCAGCATTGAAAACCCGAACCTTATAGATTTTCAGAATTGGCAAACAGAATATCCGGGAAACTGGAAGGGTGTGCTTTCGTTTTCAAACTCTGTATTTGGCTTGAGAAATAACAACAGTATTTACAGTTTGGAAACGGGTTCCGCCAGCCTTTTTATCGCGGTAGATTCTGAGGTATCCGGATTCAATGTCAGTGGCAATCAGCTCGTCATTACTTCGCGCAACCGAGTTCTGGCCTATAATTCTGAATTGAACCTCGAAGCCATTATCAGTCAGATTCAAGACGCAGACTTTGATATAAACACCGCCGCAGCAAGCAATGGACGATATTTCCTGGGACATGCGCGTTTAGGTTTATTGAATTTTGATTCAAATAATCTTCAGACCCATTCTGAAATAAGCCCGGAAGGCCCATTGCTAAATCGTATTTTCAGCCTGGAAACTACCCCTGCACAGCTTTGGGTTACGTTTGGGGAATACAATCAGTTCCTAAATCCCTTTCCGCTTAATTACAGGGGCTTAAGCCATCTTACGGCGGAAGGCTGGATCAATATCAATGTTGAAGCATTAAACAATGCTGCAGAATTATCGGATGTTTCTATAGATCCAAATGATTCTACCCGTGTGTTTATCAGCAGTTATTTTGATGGTCTTTTGGAACTTGTAAACCATGAGCTGGTACAAAAGTATGATTCCTCAAACAGTATAATCGAAGGTGTTCCGGGTAATGTAAATGACAACCGAATCGGTGCAAGTGTTTTTGATAATCAGGGGAATTTATATTTCATAAATTCAACCGCAGAGAATCCTTTAAAAAAGCTCAATACCAATGGCAATTTTGAAAATATCGACATGGCTGATGCTTTTCTAAACCCCACGGAAACCTCATCTTCCAAACTTGCCATAAACAACACTAATGCTATTTTTATAAGTACACTTAAAGACGGTATTATCGCTTATAATCCAAATACGAATACTTCAGCCCGCATCACAAGCAATGTGCCTGGAGTAGATTTTCCGGATACGTTTAATGTGAATCCCCACATTACAGCTTTAGAAATAGATCGAAATGACCGTCTGTGGATCGGAACCCAGGCAGGTCTGAGGGTAATGCCCAATCCTAACGCTGTTTTTGATGAAAATGCCAGAGTGAATGTTTCTCCTGTCATCATAGAAGATGTTGATGGCCTGCCTCAGGAACTCCTTTTTGAACAGTTTATTACAGACATAGAAACCGATGGGGCCAACAACAAATGGATTGCTACAGCAGATTCCGGAGTCTTTCAGGTGTCTCCAAACGGAAGAGAAATACTCAATATTTTCAATAAAGACAATTCTCCCCTGCCAACCAATAGTGTAAGAACTGTCGCCATTAATCAGGTTACAGGCGAAGTCTTCTTAGGAACAACGAACGGTTTACTGTCCTACTCCAGTCTCATAACCTCCGGCAATGAAAGCCTGGAAAATTTGAGGGCTTTTCCCAATCCTGTAAGACCAAATTATAACGGACTCGTTACGATAGACGGGCTAACCGATGGTGCCAATGTAAAAATTACAGATATTACAGGGAACCTGGTGTTTGAAGATTTTGCAGACGGGGGCACCCTGCAGTGGGATACCAGAGCCTTTGGAAGACACAAGGTGGCCTCTGGGGTTTACCTGATTATTGTTACCGGAGAAGATCAAATTGAAAACAAAGTGGGTAAACTCATGATTGTACGCTAATGCAAATCAAAACAAAAGCTTTAGTAATTTCTACTGTAAAATATGGTGAAGCCGATGTCATCGCCAAATGCCTGACTCTGGAAAAAGGCCTGGTATCCTATATGCTCAAGGGCATCCGAAAATCTAAACGCGGAAAGTTGAGAATGTCCATGTTTCAGCAACTCTCTCTTTTGGAAATCGAAGCTTTTCATAAAGACAACAAAAACCTTCAGTACCTCAAAGAAGTCAAGGTGTTTCATCCTTACCAGAGCCTGCAATCCAATGTTTATAAATCGACCATGGTGATGTTTCTGGCAGAGGTTTTGAAAAGCTGCATTCAGGAAGAAGAGAAAAATGAAGAGCTTTTTAATTTCCTGGAAGAAAGTTTCGTGTATCTGGACGAAGCTGAATCCATCAAAAATTTTCACCTGCATTTCATCGTCAGACTGACTCAGTTCCTCGGGTTTTATCCGGATAGCCAAAGCAACACCTTGCCGTATTTCGATATGCTAAACGGCGTTTTCCAGCTCAAAGCCCATAACTCCTATTCCTTGAACAATACGAATTCAGAATTACTTAAAAAACTGATGAACACCTCAGCATACAGTGAAGTAAACCAAATCAAACTCAATCAGGACCGAAGAAAAAGTTTTCTGGATTTTATGATGCTTTACTACGAACTGCACTTACAGGGTTTTAGAAAACCAAAATCACTTGAGGTTCTGCAGCAAATTTTTTAATTACAACCCCCGTTCTTTTTGAATGCGTTCATAGGCTTCCTGAACCTTGTTGAATTTTTCCTGAGCCCCTTTTCGATACACCTCATCCATGTGTTGAAGTTTGTCTGGATGAAATTTTTTGGCCATAGTTCGATATGCTTTTTTAACTTCAGCATCACTGGCCGACTTCTCGATTTCCAATATCTTATAGGCATTATCTGCAGATTTGAAAAACATGGCTTTAATGCTTTCAAAATCTGAATTTGAGACCTGAAGATTCTGAGAGATCTCCAGTAAGACCCGAAGTTCTGAATCGGACACATGACCATCGGCATTGGAGATATTGAAAAGAAAATGAAGAATTTGAAGCCTGACTTCATAGCGTACTCTTGGCCTGAGGTAGTTGCATATGTTGTCTACAGAAATTTCCCGATTTTTGATAACCTCGTTAAAAGTTCTGAATGTAGCATTGGCTCTTTCTTTTCCATAGGCCTGTACAAAATACATTCTCACAAAATCCATCTCCTGCTGGGTGACTTTGCCATCGGCTTTGATCACCAAAGAAGACAGAGAAAGCAGGTTAAGCTCAAAATCCCCCGGAGATACCTGTCCGCCCTGTTCCTGGAAAATTCTTCCAAATCCTCCACCACTACCAGAGGAGGAACTTCTGAAAACCCTGTCTAAAATAGAGCCTATCAGGAACCCGATAACAGCACCTCCAAAACGCATATAAAAAAAGCCAAGAATGGCACCAATCCACTTCAAATCGAATAATTTTGAATGCAAATATATAAGCATCACCTGGTATAATTCATAAATCTGATGCTTTTTTAAAGCAGATTAAACAATAGACAATAGATTTGAAATCATTATGTTAAGAACAAAGAAGATAAAAGACTATTTTATACATTTGTATTTAAATTCAGTTTAAATAAAAATCAAGATATATGTACCCACCAGAATTAGTAAGACCGATGCAGCAGGAATTAACCGCTGTAGGTTTTGATGAGTTAAAAAGCAAAGCTGATGTTGATGTTGCTTTGGCTAAGGAAGGAACAACTTTGGTAGTAGTCAATTCTGTATGTGGCTGTGCTGCTGCAAATGCTAGACCAGGCGCTATAAAATCACTTCAGAATGCTAAGACCCCGGACCATTTGGTCACCGTTTTTGCTGGAGTAGACAAAGAAGCTACCGATGAAGCCAGAGCGAAAATGATACCTTTCCCTCCAAGTTCACCATCTATGGCCCTATTCAAAGACGGAGAATTGGTTCATATGCTGGAAAGACATCACATTGAAGGCAGACCTGCAGAAATGATTGCAGATAACCTTATGGATGCTTATAACGAGCATTGCTAGAAACTAATACATTTTAAAAAAGCCACTTTTCACATGAAAAGTGGCTTTTTTTTTGCTGAAAATTTAAGATATCACCTAAAAATTAACCCTAAGTTGTAATTTTGATTTATAAGCTCACTTTCAATACCTCCTTCATATGAAGAACATTGTTTCCTATCCCCTGTCTGTTATTTTTTATCTCTTTTTTGGATTAACCCTGCTTATTTTTCATGTGTTACAATGGTTGTCTTTTAATCTTTTCGGTTATCAGGCCCATAAAAAAAGCGTAGACATTTTCAATTTTTTTCTGTTGCGCTGTCTGAATATAGTGGGAACCCGATTTCAGTATAACAATGCGTTTAAATTTGATCCCGATCGTCCTCACATCATTGTTTCCAATCACCAGAGCATGTTTGATATTCCACCCATCATCTGGTATATGAGACAACTCCACCCCAAGTTCATCAGTAAAAAGGAATTGGCTAAAGGTATTCCCGGTATCTCTTACAATCTAAGACATGGAGGCTCGGTGTTGATCGACAGAAAAAATTCTGGACAGGCTTTAAGCCAGATCAAAAAGCTGGGGCACTACATATGTGAAACCAAAAGAGCGGCTGTTATTTTTCCTGAAGGAACGCGAAGCAAAACAGGGATCCCAAAATCATTTGCGTTCAATGGGCTAAAAACGTTATTTGAAGCCTGTCCGGAAGCGGTCGTGGTTCCTGTGTGCATCAATAACTCATGGAAACTTCAGCGGGAGGGCATGTTCCCCCTGGGCGTAGGCGCCTTTTTAAAACTTGACGTTTTACAACCCCTGGAAGTGAAAGATTTCGAAATCGCGGAGTTGATTCAGCGCATCGAAAAGAATATTACAGAAAACCTTGAACTAGATTAAGCCTATGACACAAGACCAAATCATCTCAAACACCAAATCCTACGTAAAAGAAAGCCTTGAAGATGCTGAGGGCGGTCACGACTGGTTTCATATCCTGAGAGTCTATAACAATGCCAGGCACATTTTATCCAGAGAAACTGCTGATGCCTTTGTCGTAGAACTGGCTAGCCTGCTTCACGATATTGCCGATTCCAAATTTCACAAGGGTGACGAAGAGATTGGCCCGCGTAAAGCAAAAGCCTTTCTAGAAACCCAGTCTGTAGATTATGAAGTGATAGAGCATGTCGTGAATATCATCAAAAACGTATCTTATAAAGGCGGCCATAAATCTTCAGATTTTCACTCTGTAGAACTGGATATCGTTCAGGATGCCGACAGGCTGGATGCTTTGGGCGCCATAGGTATTGCCAGAACCTTCAATTTTGGCGGCTTCAAGAACAACCCGCTATACGATCCGGAAATCCCGGCCAATCCCAGCCAAAGCAAAGCAGAATATAAAAAATCCAATTCTCCCACCATCAATCATTTCTACGAAAAGCTGCTGCTTCTCAAGGATAAAATGAATACGGAAACCGCCAGAGACATCGCGGCTGAGCGTCATGAGTTCATGGAAAATTACCTGGATCAGTTTTACAAGGAATGGGATGGTGAACGCTGAGCTTACCTGATGGAAAGTACCAGGTCTTCAGACAGGACAAACACGTCTTCATCCACTTCCGGCTCAATCAGAAAATGTCCGGTAAAGGCTCCAAAAGCGGGTAATACAAGTTGCTGCCTTTTCCTGTAAAAACAGGACAGTTTCAGCTGCTGCCGGCCTGCACCTCTCAGTTTATAGCCCGGATGCAAATGCCCGCAAATGTTATAAAAACCCTCTTTTTCCTCGGGATGATGGGTCAGATATAACGCCTTATGCTTGATTTCCGGCACCACCTTGATGCCGAGATCCTCAAACCGATAGGACGGAATAATATCGTGGTTCCCCACAATCAGCGTCATTTTTATCGTTTGCAAATGCACCCAGGCTGTAAACCTGTCCCAGTCTTTGTTTTGGGTTGAATGAAATAAATCTCCTAAAAACAGAATCTCCTCAGGCTGAAACTCTTCCAGAATCTGATTGAGTTTCCGGAAATTTTCCAGACCCACCCGACCTGGCAAAGCGCTTCCATTTTTTCTAAAATGATCGACTTTCCCAAAGTGAACATCTGCAATCAAAACCGTATTTTGGGATGGCCAGTACAGGCATCCGCTTGGATGCATTATGAATTCTTCTTGTCCGTAATTAAGCTGCAAAATCTATGGGTTTAATTTTTTATTCTGAATTTTATACTGCTAAAAAAGGAAGTTTATAGCCGCTTGCTTCAACTGTCCAGTTTGGAAGTGAACTGTTTCAGCTTTCCACTTTCTGAGCGCTCCAGCTCATCTTTCCTTTCGAAAAGGATGGTCAGGTCTTTTTCCAGATAAGTTTCAATAGCCTTTGTCATCTTTTGTTTTTGAGAGTCGTCCAGTTCGACGGTCGCTTTATAGTGAATGACAAATCTGGAAAGTTTTTCCTGTACAATCTTGATTTCCTTCACCTGTCCGGCATCTTCAATCAAAGATTTGGTCACATAATAAAAGCTTAGGGCGGGAACTTTCTTGCCGTTGGGCAGCACGGCAAAGGCATTGGTTCTGCCCGTCAGGGATTTTAAAATTTGATGTCCAGGCCTAGAGTTTTCGTCTATCACACCCCTGTCTCCTAGTTCATAACGGATAAACGGGTGCGCCTTGTTATACAGGGACGTAATCACAACAGTTCCTTCTTTGCCATGAGGTAAAGCAAAACCATGTTCATCCACCACTTCCACATAAATCGTTTTGTCGTTGATCTGCCACTCGCCTTTCGTGTTTTCAAAGGCAATCACATCCAGTTCACTGGCTCCGTATTCGTTGACGACTGCAACGCCCAGCTGCTCTTCAAGAAGCTTTCTATCCTCCGGAAATAGCATTTCACTGGTGGTAAGACATAGCTTTAAGCTGGGACAAACCGAGCTTAAAACGACCTGCTGTTCTTTCAGAAACCTGGCAAAAAGAACGATAGAGCTGGTGTAGCCGTTGATATAATCAAAAGGTTTTTCCCGAAACAGCTTTAAAAACTGATGCAGATTATCTTCAGATAAATCTAAAATATCAAAGCGATGTCTGTTAGCCAATAGATCCTTGAGCCGCTCTTTTCGATAGCCGATCAGGTCTTTAGGAATCCCGTAAAAACGCGCTTCAAAAGATGAATTCATATCGATTCCGTGCTGCTGATATAACCAAAGGGTATACGCCCATCTTAAGGCATGTGCATACTTATCTGTCGCAAAAATGAAAGGATGCCCGCTGGAACCCGAGGTTTTACTCACAAATACTTTGGATTTTTTATAGCCTTTACTCAGGCGGTCGCCAAGTGGCTTTTGCAAATCAGCTTTAGTCATTATAGGAATTTCATTCCAGGAATTATAATGTGTCTTTTTTATAAACTGTGCATAGTTCGGATTGTTCTTCAGATGAAAATCGAGTATGTGTTCGCGTCGCTGCTCATTATAACTGGGAAAATCGGCATCAGAAACCGAAAGAATAGATTCAAATTCCTTTTGAGCCTCATCCATGGGAAATCCCTTTAAACTTAAAATTTTTTTAAATCGATTCACAGAATTTTCAGGCGTTTCATTAGCGAAGCAATTTACAAAGATTTACTTTTGAATTCTAATCTTAGCATATAATCTCATGAACGTATTGATACTTGGAAGCGGCGGACGCGAACATACTATAGCACATCAAATTTCAAAAAGTTCAACCTGCAATAAGCTGTTTGTTGCTCCCGGAAATGCGGGCACTTCCCTTTGCGCTTCAAATCTGCAATTGGATATTCTCAATTTTGAAGAGGTGGCCGAAAGCATCAGAAACCATGACATCCAGATGCTTATTGTGGGGCCGGAAGCCCCGCTTGTAGAAGGTATTAAAGATTATTTTGACGAGAGAGAAGAATTTTCAGACTTGAAAATCATAGGCCCTTCCAAACGCGGCGCCCTGCTGGAAGGAAGTAAGGAACGTGCCAAGCAATTCATGAGAGATCACAGGGTTCCAACAGCAGCCTACCGAAGTTTTAGCAAAGAAAGTTTGGAAGCCGGAAAGGAATTTTTAAAAACCATGCACCCTCCTTACGTCTTAAAAGCCGACGGACTTGCAGGCGGGAAGGGAGTTTTGATTTTAAAACATTTGCACGAAGCCCAGGACGAGCTTGAAAATATGCTGACCAACAGCAAATTTGGGAAAGCTTCAGAAAAAGTAGTTATCGAAGAGTTTTTAAATGGAATTGAGCTTAGTGTGTTTGTGCTCACCGACGGCAAAAATTACCTCATCCTTCCCAATGCTAAAGATTACAAACGCATCGGAGAAGCCGATACAGGACTTAACACCGGCGGAATGGGCGCTATCTCTCCAGTTCCCTTTGCCGATGCGGCCTTCATGAAAAAAGTAGATGAAAAAATCATTAAGCCCAGTATTGAGGGGCTTCAGGAAGAAGATATCGACTTCACAGGCTTCTTGTTTATTGGCTTAATGAAAGTGGGTGATGAGCCTTTTGTGGTAGAATATAACGTCAGAATGGGTGACCCGGAAACCGAAGTTGTCCTCCCCAGAATAAAAACCGATTTGCTCGAAGTCTTATCCAAAACAGCCGAGGGCCTGATACAGGAGGTTCAGCTTGAGATAGATGAACAACATGCGGCTACAGTCATGCTTGTGTCTGGGGGTTATCCCGGGACTTACGAAAAGGGCAAAGTGATTTCCGGCCTGGATAAGACCGCGGAAGGCGAAGACGTTTTTATCTGTCATGCAGGTACCAGAACAGAAAACGACCAGGTTCTTACAAACGGAGGTCGTGTGATTGCTGTAACTGCTTTTGGAGATACGTTTCAGGACGCCTTGAAAACGGCTTACAAAAACGTGGATCACATTGATTTTAAGGGGATGTACTACAGAAAAGACTTAGGCCAGGACTTAGTCTAAGTCTGCATTTTTTCCTAAAAAGGAGTGCGCTTTGACGCTTTTGTTTTCTTCACCGCTTTCATCGAATTTTTTTAACTGCTTCATCCAGTAAAAAAACGCCACGAAAACAATCAGAACAAATACAAAGTTCAGGGCGTTTGCAGCCCACCAGGAGTCGTCTTGCAGAGCTCTAAGCGCATCCAAAGGGATAAATAAAACGTCCTCAAACAAACTTGCAATACCTTGAAAAAAATCCTTCATGACTCTGTTATATTATATTTACTTTGCAAAAGTAATAAAATAGACCATGCTAACAAGACTTTTTAGTCATTCTAAACCTATTGCTTATGCTATTCTGAGCATTTTATTTGCTATAGCCTTTTGTATTGAAAATTTTTTTTCAACACCCATAGACTTAAGCACCGCTTTGGTTTTTGGTAAGCTTGGCATTTTACTGGTGTTTTTACTGCTTGTTTTTCTTCTGAACTTTATAGTGAAACGCAATAAAATTCACCAGCAACACACTTACGCCGCTTCAAGCTTTGTCCTGCTCATCATAGCCTTTCCAGAAGTATTAAGGTCTTCAGAATTTGTTATAAGTTATTTCTTTTTGCTTCTTTCGCTGAGGAGAATCCTGAGCTTAAAAACCAATACCAATATCAAGCAGAAGATTTTCGATGCCAGCTTATTGCTTTCCATTTCCATAGCCTTTGACCCCTTTCACTGGCTGTTTCTACTGGTGATTTATTTTGGAGTTACCCTGTACGCTTCTCAAAATTACCGGCACTTCATCATTCCGATAGCCGGACTTGCCATTGGCGTTATCCTCCATATCAGTTATTTTTTAATCTTTGAAAACACCTGGATCAATTTCCGTGATTATCTGCCCAAGTTTACGGGTATCGATACCTTCTTTGAGACGTTTAAATATGGAAGCCTGACGGGCTTTATCTTAGCGATTTTGACATGGATTATTCTCCAGTTACCCATCATCTACAATCGAGCAAAACTTCATGAGCGTGAAACTTTAAGTCTCATCTTGGCTTTTATGCTGATTTCACTTTCAGCCTTGATTTTCAATCATAAACCTGTATCTGAAGATGCTATTTATCTGATCTGGCCACTTGCCATTTTGATTGGAAATTACTTCCAGTTGAAGTCTACAAAAAAATGGATCAAAGAAGTGTTCTACATTTTTTTCGTCTCGGGAATTGTATTTTCAGCCATATATTGAAAAGACCTTTGCCAATCGCAAAGCCTGTTTTAAAAACACGTGGTATATTTGTATTTACACAAATACAAAACTATGTTTTCAGAAAAAGCCAATAGAATATTTCAAAGCGTTATTGAAACTTATCACGAAAAAGATGATGTGGATCAGGAATTCAAAAATCCATTTGATAAAAAGCAAACCCTCATAGAGCATTTGTTGTATAGAAAATGCTGGATAGACACCGTGCAATGGCATTATGAAGATCTGATACGAGATCCTGAAATCTCTCCTGAGGATGCTTTAAAACTGAAAAGAAAAATAGATGCTTCCAATCAGGACAGGACAGATACTGTCGAATTTATCGACAGTTATTTTCTGGATCTTTTCAATACCATTGAACCAAAGCCCAATGCAAAAATCAATACCGAAAGTCCGGCCTGGGGAATAGACAGGCTGTCTATTCTGGCTTTGAAGATTTATCATATGAATGAAGAAGCCAACAGAAGCAATGCTTCTGAAAAGCATCAAATGGCCTGTAAAGCAAAACTCGATGTACTGCTGGAGCAACAGAGAGATCTGTCCCTGGCTATCGATCAGCTTCTGGAAGACATCAAGGTTGGCGATAAATACATGAAGGTGTATAAGCAAATGAAGATGTATAACGATGACGAAATGAATCCTGTCTTAAGAAGTAAGCAATAGGATGAAACGGCCCGGCCATATTCTTGTGATCCGATTATCTGCTATGGGGGATGTGGCTATGACAGTCCCTGTGCTCACCCATTTGCTGGAAACCTATCCAAATCTAAAAATCACAGTCCTCACCAAGCCTTTTTTTGCGCATTTGTTCGAACATATCGAGCGAATTCAGGTGGTAAAAGCAGAAGTCAAAACCAGGCATAAGGGCATTTCAGGCTTATGGCTTTTGGCCAGGCAGCTTAACCGGCTGGAGATTGATGCTATCGCCGATTTACACAATGTCTTAAGGTCGCGTTTGCTATGTGGATTTTTAAAAATCTTTGGTCACGAATACTTCAGAATAGATAAAGGCCGGCCAGAAAAAAAAGCCCTAACACGCCCGAAGAATAAGATTTTAAAACCTTTGAAAAGCACACATCAGCGCTATGCCAATGTGTTCAAGAAACTGAACTTACCGCTAGACCAAAAATTCAAAGTTCAAAGAATTCGGCTTCCACTTTCATCGGAAATTAAATCTGTTTTGAACCTGGACAAGTCTAAGAAATGGGTGGGCATTGCTCCCTTTGCGGCACATTCGCCAAAGCAATATCCTTTGAAACAGATGAAAAAAGTCATCTCAAAATTGAATGCTGATAAGGATATTCAAATCCTCTTGTTTGGGGGCGGTAAGAAGGAAATAAAGAAACTCGGTGCTTTAGCAGAAGAATTCAGCAATAGCGAAAACCTTGCCGGAAGATTTGATTTTTCTGATGAATTGAAACTGATCTCCAACCTGGATGTGATGTTGTCTATGGATAGCGGAAACGCCCATCTGGCAGCCATGTTTGGTGTAGATGTGGTAAGCATCTGGGGAGCGACCCATCCTTATGCAGGCTTCGCGCCTTTCGGTCAGACCCGAAAACAGCAGATCCTGCCCGACCTGGAAAAGTATCCGCTTTTACCCACTTCTATTTATGGAAACAAAAAGGTAAAAGGATACAAAAAAGTCATGCATGATATCCCGGCAGAAGAGGTCTTTCAAAAAGTGAAATCAAATTTAGAATAAAAAAAAACTGCCCGATCGGGCAGTTTTAAAATGATAAAGTTTATAAACTTATTTATTTTCAGAATAGCGTTTACCTACTTCTTGCCAGTTGATCACTTCAAAGAAATGCTCAATATACTCTGGTCTTTTGTTTTGATAATTGAGGTAATACGCATGTTCCCAAACATCAATTCCTAAAATAGGAGTTCCGCCTGCGCCAACATTGGGCATTAAAGGATTGTCCTGATTTGCAGTAGAAGCCACTTCTAGTTTTCCACCGTTGTGAACGGTTAACCAGGCCCATCCGGATCCAAACTGACCTGCAGCTGCAGATGAAAAGGCATCTTTAAAGGCTTCAAATGAACCAAAAGAGTCATCGATTGCTTTGGCTAATTCTCCTGATGGTTTTCCACCACCATTTGGTGACATAATTTTCCAGTATAGGCTGTGATTATAAAAACCACCACCGTTATTTCTTACAGCAGTGTTGGATAAATCCAGGTTGATTAATATGTTTTCTATGGTTTTACCTTCCAAATCGGTGCCTTCAATGGCATTGTTCAATTTAGAAGTATATCCCGCATGGTGTTTCCCATGGTGAATTTCCATTGTTTTTTTATCGATATGTGGCTCAAGTGCATCATGAGCATAGTCTAATTTTGGTAATTCGAAAGCCATAACTTATGTTTTTTTGTTAATTTGTTGACATCAAAAATAAGTATTAAGACTTTGACTTAGGATTATTTGATGTTATTTTTTACTTAAAACAAGGCCGGTTTTGCTCCTCAACTGCTTTCAATTTGCTAAAGTCTATTAGCCTTGAATTTATTACCTTACCCTTAAAATTGAATAATGCCTCAAGAGTCCAATTTCACCATCTTTAATGCGTCAGCCGGTTCCGGAAAAACCTTTAAGCTTGCAGAGCGTTATCTAAGCCTGCTGCTCTCTTCTCCAAAAAACATGAGTTTTCAGAATATCCTGGCCATCACCTTCACCAACAAGGCCGTTGGTGAAATGAAATCCAGAATATTGGAATACCTCACGCTCTTTTCAAAAGGTCAGCCTGAGCTGGAAGAAGACGCCATGTTTCTGTTGATAAAAGAAAACACGAAACTGTCTTCAGAGCAAATTCAGAAAAAATCTTACTTTATCCTGAAAGAAATCTTAGACAATTATGCCGCTTTTGAAATTTCGACCATAGATGCCTTCACCCACAGAATCATAAGAACATTTGCCAAAGACCTGGGCTTGTCCATGAATTTTGACATTGAAATGGACACCACACAGGTACTGGAACTGGCCGTTGAACGCCTGGTTGAAAAAGCAGGAAGCGATGAAGAACTAACAGCGGTTTTGATAGATTTTGCTTTAGAAAAAGTGAACGATGACAAAAGTGGAAACATCAGTCAGGATATTTTTGAAGCGTCAAAACTGCTCCTGAATGAGAAAGACGAGCTGTTTGTCAACTCCTTAAAGGCTTTTGAGCTTGAAGACTTTAAACAGCTAAAGACCAAACTGACTATTGACATAAATTTCATCACCGACAAACTTAAGGCCATTGGAGATGAGTTTTTGATGAAATTGAATACAAATGGATTGCAATTTAAAGATTTTAAAGGGGGTTGGTTGCCAAAGTTTTTTGAAAAATTAAGTCAAAATCATCCCTCAATTGGTTTCGACTCCAAGTGGCAAGAGACTATTGGTGATGAAGAAACTTATGTGAACAAAAAACAGGAGGCAGGCAAAAAAGAGCTCATTTTTGCGATGCGAGATTTCATAGTGGAGCAGTTTGAGCTCAGCAAAGCACTGTTTTTCGAAAGGAAATTCCTTGAAAAGATCCATAAGAATATCACGCAGCTTTCTTTGCTGAGTTCCGTAAATTCTGAAATGGAACGGATTAAAAAGGAGCAGAATATCATGTTGATTTCTGACTTCAACAAAAAGATAAGCGATGAAATCAAGAAACAGCCGGCACCTTTTATTTTTGAACGCCTGGGAGAAAAGTTTCAGCACTATTTTATCGATGAATTCCAGGACACGTCGCGCCTGCAGTGGGAGAATTTAATACCGCTCACTGGCAATGCCCTGGCCTCTCTTTTTGAAGGCGAAACCCAGGGAACTTTAACGCTTGTAGGCGATGCCAAACAGTCCATATATGCCTGGAGAGGCGGTGATGCCCATCAATTCATGAATTTGTCTTCCGGGAATTCACCTTTCCCCATAAAACCTGAGCTGGAGACCTTGCGCACGAATTTCAGAAGCAGTCAGACCATTATAAAATTCAATAATGAATTTTTTGAACATGTGGGGCAGCAGCTTAAGGATGAAAACCTGAAGACTCTTTTTAGTGCTGAAAATTTAATTCAGTCTCCTCATATAACGGAAGAAGGTTTTGTGAACCTGAAATTCTTAGAAGCTAAATCCACTGAAGAACGGAATGAAATCTATCCTGAGGAAGTTTTAGACATCATCAGGAAAAAACAGAAACAGGGCTTCAAGCTTGGAGACCTCTGTATTTTGGTTCGACAAAAATCAGAAGGAATTGCCATTGCAGAGTTTCTTAATCAGCATGGAATTTCTATTATTTCTTCAGAGACTTTACTGATCAACTCCGACGAACAGGTCGGATTTCTTTTGAATTTTCTAAAGGTGCTGAATGATGATTTCGACGAAATCTCCAAAGCCAAAATTATCGACGTTTTAAGCCTGAGATTATCCTATTCAGAAGAAAGAAGATTTAACCTGCTGAACGAAGTGCTCAACAAAGACAAAGCCGTTTTTTGGGAAACCCTTACCGATCTGGGCTTCTCTTTCGATGCCGGTCATTTCCACAGCCTCCCGTTTTATGATGCAGTGGAATACCTTATCCATCGCTTTGAACTTGACAAAACAGCCAGTGCTTATCTTCAATTTTTCCTTGATGAAATTTTCGAATTTACTTTAAAACAAGAAGGAAATCTAAGTGCATTTTTACAGTACTGGAACACTCAAGGCCACAAAAAAAGCATCATCAGTACAGATAATGAAGATGCTGTTCAAATTATGACGGTTCATAAAAGCAAAGGTTTGCAATTTCCCGTGGTCATTTTTCCTTACGCCAGACACCAGCTGGATGATGCCAAAAAAAGTCACCTTTGGGTAGGCCTGCCGGAATCCTATAATATTCCTGTAGCCTTAATCACCCACCCTAGCAAAGACATCGAGCATCCGCTGTATGCGGATATGTATCTCGATATGATTAACCGTCTTGAGATGGAAAATGTAAACATCCTTTACGTGGCTTTAACGCGAGCTGCCAAAGAGCTTTTTATCCTTTCTGAAGATGACAGAGATAGACATGGAGCCATAAAACCCAATACATTTTCCGGATTATTTATGGGTTATCTGGAGAAATCCAAATCCATAAGCATAGAAGCTCAGGTGGATTACCACTGGGGAGAAAGCAAGGCACCTGTGCAGGTCTCCATCTCTGAGGAACTCCAGAATAAGCATTTGGTATTTCATGCTCCGTCACCAGATTTGAATTTGAATCTGGTGACCACAGCAGGACAACTGTGGAATGCAGAGCTTGAAGAAGCTCTTGAAGAGGGTAATTTAATCCATTCCCTGCTCGCTCAGGTAAAAACAAAACCTGATGTTGACGCTTCCATAACCACGCATATGGAGGAAGGTTTTATTAAACAGGAAAACCAGAAGTTTTATCAAAATCTGTTGACTTCAATTGTAACGCATAAGGAATTAACTGAGTTCTTTTCGGATACTTATACGGCCTGGACTGAAAAGGACCTCTTTTTTCAAAATAAACTGTTGAGACCAGACCGGGTTAACCTTCAGGGGAGTGATGCAATCCTCATCGATTATAAAACGGGGGTACCATCACCTCAGCATATAAATCAAATCCAGGAATACGCAGACGCTTTAAGGAGTTTACAATATAATGTTAAGAAGAAACTCTTGGTCTACATTACCAATTCCATTGAAGTAAAGATTGTTTAAATTTGTAAAAAACAAAATATATGTATTCAAATAAATTTCAAAAACAGCTGTCGGAAGAACTTCAAAGTATAAAAGACGACGGGCTCTATAAGAAAGAACGCATCATTACATCTCCGCAGGGTGCGGAAATCACACTGGATTCCGGAAAACAGGTGCTGAATTTCTGTTCCAACAATTACTTAGGCCTATCCTCACATCCTGAAGTCGTCAAAGCGGCCAAAGACACCCTAGACAGCCATGGATTCGGTATGTCCAGTGTTAGATTTATCTGTGGAACTCAGGATATTCATAAGGAATTGGAACAGGAAATCGCTGATTTTTACGGCACCGAAGATACTATACTCTATGCTGCCTGTTTTGATGCTAACGGAGGCGTGTTTGAACCTTTACTTACCAAAGAAGATGCGATTGTATCAGACTCTTTGAATCATGCTTCAGTTATTGACGGAGTAAGATTATGTAAAGCGGCCAGATACAGGTACCAAAATGGAGACATGAAAGATCTTGAATCTCAGCTGAAGCAGGCTAAAGAGGATGGTGCCAGAAATATTTTAATAGTGACCGATGGGGTCTTCTCCATGGACGGTCTGGTGGCACCACTGGACGAAATTTGCGACCTGGCTGATGCTTATGAAGCCTTGGTTATGATAGACGAATGCCATGCGACAGGATTTATTGGAGAAAATGGAATTGGCACCTTAGAAGAGAAAGGCGTTTTAGACAGAATCGACATCATCACCGGTACATTAGGAAAAGCGCTCGGTGGCGCCATGGGAGGTTACACCACAGGTAAAAAAGAAATAATCGACTTGTTGAGACAAAGGTCCAGACCTTATTTATTCTCGAACTCTCTGGCCCCTTCTATCGTTGGAGCAACTCTTAAAGTTTTTGAAATTATCAAAAAGGACAATACGTTAAGAAAAAAATTAACAGAAAATACCGCTTATTTTAAGAAGCATATCAAAGAAGCTGGTTTTGAAATTATAGATGGTGAATCTGCCATAGTCCCCGTGATGTTATATGATGCCAAACTCTCTCAGCAAATGGCGTCAATGCTCCTGGAAGAGGGCATTTACGTGATCGGGTTTTTCTATCCGGTAGTTCCAAAAGGCAAGGCAAGAATACGGGTACAATTGTCTGCAGCTCACGATAAAACCCACCTTGATAAGGCCATTGAAGCCTTTATAAAGATTGGCAAAGACTTAAAAATTATTGAAAGTTAATTTATTTGAGGATTTTAATTTTACATTTGTTAAAATCGATTACTAAATTTAGAATTAAATAAAATTAAACACATGAAAAAATTAAACACACTTTTTTTGCTGCTTGCGCTCACCTTAGGAGCTGTAAGTGTACAAGCACAAGATGAAAACAACCCTTATGCCATAGTAATTGGTACCAACGCAGTTGATTTTTATGCTGCAGGTAACGATGATATCTCGGGTGAACTTTTTGACCAGTATTTCAATGTATCGGATTATTGGAATATCGTGCCTTCCATATCCTATTTAGAAATAAAGCGATATGTTGGTGACGGGTTTTCTGCAAAATTAAACGCTTCTATTAATCAAATCGATAAGTTGGGAAATGTAGCTGCAGATGATTTGAGCTTTTACAGCCTAGGAGCAGGAGTTGACTATAACTTCAAAACCCTTTTAAATTCTGAAGTCATTGATCCTTTCTTGGGTATTGGCGTTGGTTACTACTGGCTAGACGATACCGGAGCTTCAACATTCGACACAGATTTGGGAGTGAATTTCTGGTTTAGCGATAAGTTTGCCTTCACCATCAAATCCTCGTACAGAACAGCATTTGAAGATGCTAATTTTGACTATTTCCAGCATACAGCAGGTGTAACGGTTGCTTTTGGAGGGACTGATACTGACGGCGATGGCGTTTATGATAAAAACGACGCATGTCCGGATACTCCAGGTTTAGCAGAATTTAATGGCTGCCCAGACTCTGACGGTGATGGTATTACTGATGCAGAAGACGAATGCCCTAACACAGCTGGCCTTGCAGAATTTAACGGATGTCCAGATACTGATGGAGATGGTGTTGCAGACCCTAAAGATGAGTGTCCTAACGACGCAGGTTCAAAAATGCTAAACGGATGCCCGGATGCCGATGACGATGGTATTGCAGATAAAAATGATGTGTGTCCTAACCAGGCTGGACCAGAAGCCAATGAAGGATGCCCTTACCCAGACACCGACAATGATGGTGTGCTGGACAAAGATGACATGTGCCCGGAGGTTGCTGGTACTCAGGCAAACAACGGTTGCCCGGAAGTTACTGAAGAGGTTCAAAAAGAGTTGAACGAGTATGCTAAAACCATAAACTTTAACTCAGGTAAAACAACAATTACCGAAGATTCTGAAGAGGCTTTAGAGGCAATTATGGCCATTTTAGAAGAGTATCCTAATGCTAAATTTACAATTGAAGGACATACGGATAGCGTGGGAAGTGCTCAAAATAACATGAGACTTTCTGAAGCCAGAGCTCTTTCTGTTAAAGCGTTCTTGGTAGAAAACGGTGTAGATGAATTTAGATTGTCATCTGCGGGTTATGGAGAAGAAAGACCAGTTGCCAGTAATAACACAAGAGCTGGTAGAGCAGAAAACAGAAGAGTTGAAATTAACTTGAAAAAATAATTAATTTCAAAATATACGTTTTAAAAACACCCCTGATTGGGGTGTTTTTTTATTTTTACCTATGGAAAGTTTTATCACCGATGTAGTTTCAAAATTAAAGACCAAAGACCTTAGCCAAAGTCATTTTATCCTCCCTAGTCGAAGGGCAGCTCAGGCCTTTTCCAAAGCGCTTTTTCTGACTCAAAACGACAGTTTTCTGGTTCCTCCTATCCAAAGCATTGAGGAGTTTATAGAAGAGGTTTCAGAGGTAAAACTCATCAACAATCTGGAAACCATCTTTAAGTTTTATGAAGTTTATCAGGAGTACACCAACCCTGAGAAGCAGGAGCCACTGGATCAGGTATATAACTGGGGACAGTCTATTGTTCAGGATTTCAATGAAATAGATCGGTATCAAATCGATGCAGATCAGTTTTTCGGAAACCTGAAAGCCATAAAAGATATAGAACACTGGTCGAAATCTGATATTAAAACCGAGCTGGTCAAAAACTACATTGAATTTTGGGAAAGCCTGCCCAAATATTATCATGAGCTGAAAGCCAAGCTGAAATCTGAAAATAAAGCGTACCAGGGAATGGCTTACCAGGAAGCGGTTTCAAACCTGGAAAGGTTTATCAGTTCCAGCGACAGTCAGTTTTACTTTATCGGTTTCAATGCGCTCAACACCTGCGAGGAATACATCTTTCAATATGTTGTAAAACAGCAAAGGGGTGAGATTTTTTGGGATATAGACAAGTATCTTTTAAAAGAACATTCTGCGGGCATGTTTATGAGAAGTTATGCCAAAAGCTGGCCAATGTATGCTGAAGATTCTTTAAAAGCATCGACCACGACCTATACCGATCAAAAAAACATACAACTTTACGGGGTTTCCAAACAGATAGGCCAGGCCAAACTTGTAGGCGATCTGCTTTCTGAAATGACTCAGGAAGAACTTGATAAAACAGCGCTCATTCTCGGCGATGAAAGCCTGCTCCAACCCATCCTCAACTCCCTGCCCCAAACTTTAACCAAGGCCAATGTTACGATGGGGTTGCCATTAAGCAGCACCAATCTGGCTTCACTGGTTGAAACCCTTTTCAAAATAAGAACCTTAAATCAAGAGGATGTGCATTATAAAATCCTTTTTGAACTGATTGAACACCCAAGCCTTAAAAAGGCTTATCAAAAAGAACTGCAGCTCATTAGGGAAGATTTGAAAGATAACAATATCGTCTTTCAGTCTAAAGCGGATTTTTTTCAAAAGTGGAATCAGCTGGATGCCTCCCTGCTTAAGATCTTAGAACTCAGCTTAAACAGCACAGATTCAACAGTTGATGAATTTCTAAATCAGTGCCTGGAACTCATGGAACTCCTGAAGCCTCATTTTCAGGACGAAAAACTTTCGCTTGAATTTTTATTCGGATTCAAAAAACTGTTTATCAAGCTAAAAAATCTGCTAACCAAAACAGAGTTGATCAATGATTTCAAGGTGTTTCACCAGATCTACCTGGATATTTTGTCTTCTGAAACTCTGGACTTTGAAGGCTCACCTTACGAAGGTTTGCAAATCATGGGGATGCTTGAAACACGAGTTCTGGACTTTGAAAACATCATCATCACTTCGGTGAATGAAGGGGTATTGCCTTCCGGTAAATCCCAAAACAGCTTTATTCCTTTCGACTTAAAGAAAGCCTACAGACTTCCTACCTATAAAGAAAAGGATGCGGTATATGCCTATCATTTTTTTAGGTTAATCCAAAGAGCCGGAAAGTGCCATTTTATCTTTAATAATTCTACCTCTGGAATTGAGAAAGCTGAAAAAAGCAGGTTTATAACCCAGTTAGAAACCTTTAAAATACCTCAGCATTCCATCACCAACTATGCCGTTTCTGCAAACACGCGTCATAACGAAACCGCACTGGAGGTCGTCCACAAAACCCCTGAAATGATGACTCAGCTCAAGTCGTTATTTGCCTACGGAATTTCACCATCCGCTTTGACAACCTACATCAGAAATCCCATTGATTTTTACCATAAGTACGTGTTAAGGCTGAAGGAAACTGAAGAAATTGAAGAAGATATATCCTATAAAACTCTGGGGACTGTCATTCATGATTGTTTAGATCGTTTGTACACAAATTTTAAAGGTAAACTCCTCAATGAGGCTGACTTGGATCACATGCTCAAATCTTACCCCGCTACCATGACTTTGCTTTTTGAAGACAGGTTTCAGGAAGAAGCTTTGCGACATGGAAGAAATTTAATCGATTTTGAAATTGCAAAACAACAGGTCAGACGTTTTTTAATTCAGGAGAAAAAACTGGTAAAAGACCAGGCTTTACAAATTATTGAATTGGAAAAAGAAGCTGAAAAACACCTGGAGGTGGAAGGATTGGATTTCAAGGTTAAACTGAAGGGGACTGTGGATCGGGTGGATTTGCTGAACGGCCAATTGAGAATCATCGATTACAAAACCGGAAAGGTAGAGCCCGGCCAGCTTAAAATTCCAAAAGAATGGGAGGGATTTACGCAAGACTACAAGTATTCCAAAGCCTTCCAGGTTTTGTTTTATGCCCTGCTCAAGGAAGACCGTTTGGGAGAACATGGGGAAACAGGCATAATTTCTTTCAAAAATCTTAGCTCTGGATTTATGCCGTGTACACGGCCCAAATCAGACAACAACTTAAAAGAAGTGCTTGGAGAATTCAAAATTGAATTAGAAGCTTTAATTTTGGAAATATTAAATTCAGAAATCCCCTTTACGGAGAAACCTGTTTAAAGCAAGACAAGAGTATGCGCTGGACTTTACTGGAAAAAGCCGAAGTTTCCAAAATACATCAACTTCAGGAGTCTATTGGTGTAGACAAATCTGTTGCTGAACTTCTTGTGAAACGTGGCATTGAAAGCTTTGATGATGCTAAAAGCTTTTTCAGACCCGATTTAGCAATGCTACACGATCCTTTTTTGATGAAGGGCATGGATGAAGCCAGTGATTTTATACTTCAAAAGCGCAATGAAAAGAAACCCATCATGGTGTTTGGAGATTATGATGTCGATGGAACCACGAGTGTTGCTTTGATGAGCACCTACTTAAGAAGTCTAGGCTTTGACATTTTAAGTTATATCCCCGATCGATACCAGGAGGGTTATGGTGTTTCTTACCAGGGAATAGATCATGCCAAGGCCAATGGCATAGACCTTATCGTTGCCTTGGATTGTGGGATCAAAGCCATTGAAAAAGTAAAGTATGCCCGAGACCTGGGGATAGACTTTATCATTTGCGATCACCACAGACCCGGGGATGAAGTTCCAGAGGCGATAGCGGTTCTGGATCCGAAACAGGAGGACTGCAATTATCCTTTTGATGAACTTTGCGGCTGTGGTGTGGGCTTTAAACTCGTACAGGCCCTTCAAATGAAGCTGGGAAAACCGCAAAAAGAAATTTACAAATACCTGGACCTTGTCGCCACCGCTATTGGCTCGGATATCGTACCTATCACAGGAGAGAACAGAATCCTTGCTCATTTTGGACTGAAGCTAATCAACTCACGACGGCGACCGGCTTTTAAAGCCATTTTGGAACAGACCAAAAAGAAAGAACTCACCATTACCGATGTGGTCTTTATGATAGGGCCAAGAATTAATGCTGCAGGCCGGATGAAGCATGGGCTGCTTGCTACCGAGCTGCTTTGCGAAACCAATCTTGAAAAGGTCAAAGCGCTGGCACAAAACATCGAACTCTATAACGCCAGCAGGAAAGATGCAGACCGAAGCATAACGGATGAAGCCCTAAAACTCATAAAAGATAACAATGAAGAAGAACGCTTTACAACCGTGGTGTATCAGTCTCACTGGCACAAAGGCGTGATCGGTATCGTGGCCTCGCGGCTTACGGAAACCTACTAC
Organism: Psychroflexus aurantiacus; assembly: GCF_010820555.1. Lineage (GTDB taxonomy): Bacteria > Bacteroidota > Bacteroidia > Flavobacteriales > Flavobacteriaceae > Psychroflexus > Psychroflexus aurantiacus. The sequence goes on from NZ_JAAIKD010000001.1 coordinate 426,849, forward strand.
AGACCCACCCTGGTATTTACCAAAAGTGGAGAAAAACTGGCAGCCTCCGCAAGATCCGTTAAAGGCTTTGATATCTATGAGGCTTTGGAAAGTTCATCAGAATTTATAGAACAGTTTGGCGGGCATAAATATGCAGCTGGTTTGACTTTGGAGGAAAGCAAGTATGAAAAATTTAAAACCAGGTTTGAAGAGGTTGTCAGGTTAAGTATAAACCCGGATTTACTCATTCCTGAAATTCCTTACGACACTGAAATACAATTTAAGGAGATCACCCCGAAGTTCATCAGAATTTTAAAGCAATTTGCCCCTTTCGGCCCCAGAAACATGAAGCCTACCTTCGTTTCCAGAAAGGTATCGACCACGGGTTTTGTAAAAGCCCTGGGCGATGAAGGGCTTCATCTGAAAGCTAATCTAGTACAGGAGGAAAGTGTTATCACCGCCATTGGTTTTGGGTTGGGAGATAAAAAACACCTCATGGACTCAAATCAAAGTTTTGATATTATATTCACCATAGAAGAGAATGAATGGAATGGGACAACAACGCTACAGCTTAATCTGAAAGACTTAAAAGAATCGGATTAGTTACAATTCCTTAACTTTGACTCACAAACTGAATAAAACCTAATGTTACAAGACATACTCTCAGGAATACCCTTGGGTTTTTTCCTGGCCTTTATGGTAGGTCCGGCTTTTTTTGTTTTGCTCGAAACCGCTGCCATGCGAGGGTTCAGAGCCGCTTTTGCCTTCGACATGGGCGTTATTGTGGCAGACATCATCTTTATATTTATCGCTTATTTCAGTACCAATCAATTGCTGAGAAGCATTAAAGACGATCCTGCTCTGTTTATTTTTGGGGGAAGCATTCTGACGATCTACGGTATTATGACCTACATCAAGGCCAATCGGGCCACCTACAGCGAGGCCGATTTTGAAGTTCAAAGGCTGAGACGAAAAGATATTTTTGGAATCCTTATGAAAGGCTTTTTACTCAACTTTATCAACATAGGTGTGCTTGGGTTTTGGCTGGGCCTGCTGATCATTTTCGGCCCTTCTTTGGAAATGGATGGCTCCAGACTTATCGTCTTTTTTACAAGCATTATCCTGACTTACCTTGTCGTTGATATTTTCAAAATACTGCTGGCAAAAAAGCTAAATAAAAAACTCACTCCCAAACGCATTGCCCTCTTTAAGAAAGGCATCAGTTTTTTACTCATCATTTTTGGAATCATTTTGATTTTGAGAGGAGTCATGCCTGAACAAATGAACGACATTGAAGACAATTTTGATACCACTGCTATCAGCAACAAGGCTGGGGAAATGAGTGGAGGGCACGAACAGGAATAAAATAGCAAACATTAAAAAGCCTAACTCATTGAAAGTCAGGCTTGAATAGGTTTTTTTTGGAGGTGTCGAGCGGATTCGAACCGCTGTAGATGGTTTTGCAGACCACTGCCTAGCCACTCGGCCACGACACCATTTTAAAGGATGGCAAATTTAAGAAATTATTTCTATCTCCCAACAGGATTATGAAGATAAGATTTAATCTCGTGTTCTCGACAGGCTTATACTCACGTTTTCCACGTCTCCTCCCAGCGGGGGGTTAAGCTTAGCCACTTTAACATTAGAAGCCTTGACGGGATCCAGTTCAGAAAAAATTCGATCCAAAATCCGTTTAGCCACATGCTCCAAAAGTTTGGAGGGCTGTGACATTTCTTCTTTTACAATTGTATTGAGATGCACGTAATCGACTGTATCTTTTAAAGCATCAGACTCTGCAGACAGGTCCAAATCAGCCTCCACACTCAGATCCACACGGTAATCGCTCCCGATTTTTGTTTCTTCCGGCAAACAGCCATGGTAGGCATAAACACGAATGTTGGTTAAGGTAATTGTATCCAAGGTTTTTTTTACAAAGATAAGCCAGACTTGACTTGATCACTCCGGGCTTCTATTTCGATTTCTCTTTGTTAATAAGGTTTTAACATAATTTAACGTCCGGCAGTGTAACATAACTCAACTTTGAAAGTCTTACAAAAAGCAACTTTAGTCTTATGATAGAAATAAAAAATTTACACAAGTCCTACAAAATGGGGAAAAATTCTCTCCACGTGTTAAAAGGAATTAATTTTAATGTAGAAGAGGGTGAATTGGTTTCTATCATGGGATCTTCAGGATCTGGAAAATCCACCCTCCTTAATATTCTGGGGATGCTGGATGAAGCCGACGAAGGCTCTTACACTTTAGACGGCGTGCCCATCAAGAATCTTAACGAAAAGCTGGCTGCGCAATACCGGAATAAGTTTTTGGGCTTTATTTTTCAGTCTTTCAACTTAATCAATTATAAATCTGCCTTGGACAATGTGGCCTTGCCTCTTTACTACCAGGGCGTCAATCGCTCTGAGCGTATGGAAAGGTCCATGGCTTATCTTGAAAAAGTAGGCCTTGCAGCCTGGGCGCATCACAAACCCAACGAACTTTCCGGAGGTCAAAAACAAAGGGTGGCTATCGCCAGAGCTCTGGCCAGTGACCCTAAAGTTCTTCTTGCCGATGAGTTAACGGGGGCTCTGGACTCTAAAACGTCCTACGAAATTATGGACCTTATTCAACAAATTAATGATGAAGGCAGAACCATCTTAGTGGTTACCCACGAAGAAGATATCGCTCAAATGTCTAAGCGTATTGTCAATTTGAAAGATGGAGTGATCATAGACGACAGAAAAATAACTCAGGTAAGAGCGATACAGAATGTTTAGTTTAGAACGCTGGCAAGAGGTTTTTGAGACCATTTCCAAGAATAAGCTTAGAACTTTTCTCACGGGATTTTCTGTAGCTTCCGGCATATTTATCCTTGTCATTTTACTTGGCGTAAGTGTTGGATTTCAAAACGGCATCGAAAGTCAATTCCAAAATGATGCAGAAAATATAATCAATGTTTATCCGGGAAGGACAGCCCTTAGCTTCGAAGGTTTTAATAAAGGACGGAGAATTCAATTGAGAAATGAAGACTATGACGTCGTTCTTGAAAATTCAAAACAGGAAATTGAGTTTAAATCTCCTATGTACCAAATTTTTGCCGGCCTCATTTCCCATGGAAATAATTCCGGGAACTATCGGGTAGAAGGAGTGCTGCCAGATTATCAGTATCTGGAAAAAGCAGACATCATCCAGGGACGATTTATAAATGCTAACGATAATAAAACCAAGGAAAAATATGCGGTTATTGGCAACCGAGTAAAAAAGGATCTTTTCCAAGATGAATCTCCTTTAGGTAAATATATACAGGTTTCAGGACTGAATTTTAAGGTCGTAGGGGTGTTCACCGATCCGGGTGGTGACAGGGAGGAAACGAGAATATATGTCCCCATTTCTACCGCACAAATTGTTTTTGGGGCGGGGACCGATATCCGGTCCATGGGATTTACTCTGCCTAAAGAAGAAAATTACGAGCTTGCTCTCAAACAATCCAATGCCTTTGCAGCGCAGATGGAAAGACTGTTGAAAATAAAACTGCAAATCGACCCCAAAGATGAAAGCGCTCTATTTATAAGCAACAATATTGAAAACACTAAAGAAATTTACGTGCTGATCAGTGCCATGCAGGTGTTTTTCTGGGGAGTAGGGATCGCCACTTTACTGGCCGGGATTATAGGGGTGAGCAATATCATGCTCATCATCGTAAAAGAAAGAACCAAAGAGATCGGAATACGAAAAGCCCTTGGGGCAGAACCCCTGTCTATTGTAGGAATGATTTTGCACGAGTCCATTTTTGTAACGGCTATTTCCGGACTTTTCGGATTGATTTTCGGACTTGTTTTATTAGAAATAGTTGGTCCCTTTATAGAGCTTGACTTTATAAAAAATCCAAGTGTAAACTTCAGTATTGCGGTTTCCACCTTGTTATTATTAATCGCAGCAGGCGCAATTGCTGGATTCTTTCCTGCCTGGAGAGGAGCCAGAATTAAACCTATAGATGCTTTAAGAGACGAATAATATGTTCAACAGAGACAAATGGAATGAAGTTATAGAGTCATTGACTTCAAATTTATTCAGGACCATATTGACCGCCTTTGGTGTCTTTTGGGGCATCTTTATTCTTGTTATCCTTCTGGCCGCAGGGAATGGCTTTGAAACCGGTGTCAAGCAACTTTTTGACGGTATTTCTTCCAATTCTATGTTTATGTGGTCGCAGACCGTTTCGAAATCGTATAACGGCTTACCTAAGGGGCGTCGATATAGTTTCGACCTGGATGATGTAAAGGAAATAAAAAGAGAGGTCAGCGGACTTAAATACGTTTCTCCAAGAAATCAGCTTGGTGGTTTTGGGGGAGCAAACAACGTCGTAAGAGGTCTTAAAAGCGGCGCTTTCAATGTGTATGGCGATTATCCTGACATCCAGTATCAGGAACCGATGAAGATCCTGAAAGGTCGGTTTTTAAATCAAAATGACATTGAAGCCAAAAGAAAGGTGGCTGTTATAGGGGAAGGCGTGGTTAAAGGACTTTATGATTTTGATGAAGATCCAATCGGAACTTATGTCAAAGTTCAGGGAGTCAACTTTATGGTCATAGGAATTTATAAAAAGAAAGGCTTTGGTGGGGGAAATGATGAGGAAGCCCAGAAACAAATTTATGTTCCCTTTACGGCCTATTCACAGGCCTTCAATATGGGTCAAAACGTGGGCTGGATGGCTATTACTGCCAACGATAATAACTCTATTACCAGGCTAAAACCTCAAATTTTTGACATCATCAAAGAAAATCATGATATCGCTCCAGACGATGACAGAGCTATAGGTAATTTTGATTTGTTTGAGCAATTTTCAAAGATATCCGGACTTTTCATAGCGCTCAATGCGGTGGCTTATTTTGTGGGTATATTGATCCTGTTTTCCGGGGTGATAGGCATCAGCAATATCATGCTTATCGTCGTTAAAGAAAGAACCAACGAAATAGGTGTACGCAGGGCTTTGGGAGCAACCCCCTGGCAGATAAGGGGTCAGATTCTTTTTGAATCTGTTTTTCTCACCATTATTGCCGGGATGACAGGAATCGTATTTGCAACGGGTGTTTTGGCAATCATCAATGCGCTGATGCCTAAAGATTCTGATATTCCTTTTACAAATCCAAGTGTGGATCTTGTTACCGTTATCATCGCCTTATTAATATTAATAGTCTCTGGTCTTTTTGCCGGTTTTATTCCTGCACAAAACGCGATACGCGTAAAACCAGTCGACGCCTTAAGAACTGAATAAAAACAACCTTTACCTAATAGAAATTAAACATGAAAAAAGTTATCACCATCATTATTCTACTTGTCATTGTAGTCTTATTTGGGGGATCTTTATTTTACCTCTACCAGAAAAATCAAGAAAGCCCGGAAATTTTTAAAACTGAAGAACCCACCACCGAAACGATTGTAAAGAAAACCATGGCTACCGGGACACTCATCCCAAGAGAGGAAATAGACGTAAAACCCAATATTTCAGGAGTTGTGGACAAGCTTTTCGTCAAGCCTGGAGATATCGTAAAGGTTGGCGATATGATTGCTCAGCTTAAGGTGGTTCCTAATATCACCAGTCTGAACTCAGCAAAGAACCAGGTAAGACAGGCTAAAATCAATTTAGCCAATGAGAAAAAGATATTTGAAAGACAACGCGAACTTTTTGAAAAGGGAGTGATTTCTGAAAATGATTTCGATCTAGCTAAAAACGCCTACGACAATGCCTTGCAAACGCTTAAGGCTGCCGAAGAAAATCTGGAAATCATCCAGACGGGTACCACTCAGGATGCGGGAAATGCGGCTACTACAGAAATAAAGGCAAGAATTTCGGGGATGATTCTGGATGTTCCTATTGAAGTGGGTAACCAGGTGATTGAAGCCAATAACTTCAACGAGGGAACTACAATCGCTATTATCGCTAAGACGGACGATATGATTTTCGAAGGAAAAGTTGACGAATCTGAAGTCGGTAAAATAAAAGAAGGTCTGCCTTTGGAAATAACCGTAGGTGCGATTGAAGACAAAACCTTTAAGGCTACGCTGGATTATATTTCTCCAAAAGGCACCGAAGAAAATGGAGCGGTTCAATTTGATATTGAAGGAAGCTTAAAACTCAACGACAGTATTTTCATAAGGTCTGGACTTAGCGCCAATGCATCAATCATTTTAGAAAGAGTTGACGATGTTCTTGCGATAAGCGAATCTTTAGTTCAATTTGAAAAAGACACCAAAAAACCTTTCGTGGAAGTTCAAATAGGCGAGCAGAAGTTCGAAAAAAGAATGGTAGAACTTGGCTTGAGCGATGGAATTAATGTGGAAGTCATCTCCGGAGTGAGCGAAGGAGATAAAATTAAAGTATGGAATAGAGTTGAAGAACCTATTGCTGGTAATCCTAGAAGAAGATAGTTTATGAGATCATTTGTAGTAATTATAAGTATATTCTTTTTGAGCGTTCAGGTACACGCTCAAGAAAAGGATGTTCCGAAGGAATGGACACTGGAAGCCTGTGTGAGGTACGCCATGGATAATAATATCTCTGTAAAGCAATCCCGCTTAAACATAGAAACTGCAGAAATAAGCAGAAGCGAAGCCATTGGAAATTATTTGCCAAGTCTAAACGGAAGTACAAGTAATTCCTGGAATTCAGGTCTTACTCAAAACGTCACTACAGGAATTTTGGAAACGCAAACCGTAAGAAATCTTTCGGCCAATGTTACTGCCGGTGTTACCTTATTTGATGGACTGAATAACCTGAGAACCTTTCAGCGCGCCAAATTAGAAAAGCTTGCCAGCCAATACTCCTTACAATTGATGAAGGATGATATTGCCCTTTTTGTGGCCAATTCGTATCTGCAGGTCCTGGTCAATAAGCAACAACTTGAACTGCTCGTGGAACAAAATCTAGTCACCAAAAAACAACTCGAGCTTACCCGAAAAACTGTAGAAGCAGGAACTGCCCCGGAAGGTGATCTTTTAGAAATTGAGGCTATCAATGCTGACGAAGAACAACAGATTGTGGTAGCGCAAAACAATTTGAGAATCGCTAAAATAAGTCTGGCACAAACCCTCTTGATTGAGGATTACCAGAATTTTGACATTGCAGATGAAGGATACGATATTCCCCTGACCGACATCTTATCCAAGACGCCGGAAGAGATCATTGAAAAGGCTAAGGAGGATCGTTATGAGGTTAAAGTGGCTGAACAGAATCTGGAAATAGCTGAAAAAGACATTGAGATTTCAAGAAGCCAGCTTTATCCTTCGCTTAACGGTTTCGTGAACTATAACACCCGAGAGTCTGACCGAGGGCGAAGTGTAGGTGCCGGTATTGACCCGGATCAACCCACACGAGAGATTGGTGTTGTGGAAGCCACAGGTCAGGCCGTAGTCGCCCCTAATTTTAGAGTAGAAACGGCAGGACCCAGTAGTTTCTTCGATCAGCTGTCCAGAAACGACGGTTATACATTCGGACTCCAGTTGAATGTTCCGATTTTCAACGGATTTGCAACCCGCAATCAAATAAAGAGAAGGGAAGTCAATGCTAAACGTGCCGAATTTGAATTACAACAGGCAGAACTGGATCTGGAAGCCAATGTTTATCAGGCTTATGTAGATGCACAGGGTGCAGCCAAAGCCTATGCTGCAGCTATGAAAGCCGTAGAATCTCAAAAATTAGCTTTTGATTATGCTCAACAACGCTTTGAAGTGGGTGTGTCCAATGCTTTCGAACTGAGCCAGTCTAAATTTAGACTCACCAATGCAGAAAATACTTTAATCAATGCTAAATACGATTACATATTCAATATAAAAGTTTTAGAATTGTACTTTGGAATTAGAGTTGTCGAGTACTAAAAATAAAACGCTTTGAGTCGTATTATCCTTTGTTTAGAAACCTCCACGACCAATTGCTCGGTGAGCATTGGTCGCGGAGATTCCCTACTCACTTTAAAAGAAGTCAACTCTAAGAATTTTTCACATTCTGAGCAACTGCACAGTTTTATCAATGCATTATTGACTCAGGAAAAATTAACGCCCAAAGACCTGGATGCGATTTCCATCAGCAAAGGTCCCGGCTCTTACACGGGGCTTAGAATAGGCGTTTCTGCCGCAAAAGGCATAGCCTACGCTTTGGATATTCCATTGATTTCAGTTTCCACTCTGCTCTGTTTAGCTAAGCAGGTTGATATTGAGAAAGGCTTGATTGTGCCGATGCTGGATGCCAGGAGAATGGAAGTGTATTCTGAAGTTTTTGAGGCTGACTTTCATTCCAGAAGAGAAATCAAAGCTGAAATTTTAGAGGAAGCTTCGTTCCAAAAGGAACTGGAATCAGGAAAAGTTCATTTTATCGGAAGTGGTGTTGAAAAATTTGAGAGCATTTGCAAGCATTCCAATGCTGTTTTTCACCATAAAAAACTTCCGTCGGCCCAGGAACAATTCTTTATAGCCAAACGGAAGTTTGATGAAAAAGACTTTGAGGATGTGGCTTATTTTGAACCCTTTTACCTCAAGGATTTTGTGAGTAACTAAAGGTTTAAGATTCCTTTTCTTTACTCATGTCAAATAAATGCACATCGCGTTGCGGGAATGGGAACGAAACTCCAGCATCTTCAAGTTCAATTTTGAGTTTTTCTATCGTATCAAAATTTAAGGCCCAGTAATCTTCTCTTTTGGCCCAGAATCTTAAAGATAAATCTACCGAATTGTCTCCTAATCCCGTAACAACAACAGCAGGCTCCGGATCCTTTAACGTTCGCTCATCGGAGTTTACTATATTCAGTAGGACTTCTCTTGTCTTTTTAATATCGCTGTCATAGGAAATACCAACGGTCATCGCATTTCTTCGTATAGGCTCATAAGAATAATTGACGACCTTATTGTTGGAAAGCTGACCGTTTGGAATAACAACTCTTTGGTTGCCAATAGTCGTTAAAAATGTATAAAAAATCGTAATTTCAGTAACGGTTCCAGACTCTCCCTGGGCATCTATAAAATCGCCTACGCGAAAGGGCTTTAGGATAATTATCAAAACCCCTCCGGCAAAATTGGACAGAGAACCTTGTAAAGCCAGACCTATAGCCAAACCTGCAGCGGCTAAAATGGCTGCAAAGGAAGTCGTTTCTACTCCTAGTTTGGAAATTACAACTATAAAGAGAACAATCTTGAGCACAATACCCAAAATACTGGTTGCAAAACCCCTTACCCCCGGATCCACTTCTCGCTTCTCCATTACCTTTCTTACGCGGCCAACGATTAACTTAATGACCCAAAATCCTAGTATGAGGATAACTAAGGCAGCAATGACACTTGGCAGATAAGAAATTACTTTATCTAAAAATAAATTGGCCAGTCCGGTAATGCTTTCTATTGAGATATCTTCCATAATTTTTTGTTTTTATGTTAGCTAACAAATATAAAATTAATTGATGACTATGCCATTCGGTACCGCTTTATCGGAATCCGGGTTAATGAAAGTCAGCTTTCCTGAAGCATCTTGCGTCATCAAGATCATGCCTTCACTCAATGTTCCCTTCAGTTTTATAGGTTTAAGGTTAACCACCACACTTACCTTTTGGCCTACCAGTTCTTCTGGCTTATAATGTTCTGCAATTCCGGAAACAATGGTTCTTTCATCAAGTCCTGTATCGACTTTTAGAACCATCAGCTTTTTGGTTTTTGCCTTTTTCTCTGCGGAAATGATGGTACCCACTCGCAAGTCCAGTTTTGAAAAATCTTCAAACGTAGCTTCTTCTTTTTGAGGTTCCAGTTTTGATTCTTCTTCTGAATTTGAAACTTTGGTAGCTTCTAACTTATCAATTTGGTTTTGAATCTCGTCATCCTCAATTTTGCTGAATAGAAATTCAGCTAAATTAATCTGATGCCCTGCAGGAATCAATTCATCTAATTTTGAAATATCACCCCACAATAAAGGGTGTGAGAAGGCCTCAAAATTTAGCATATTCTTCAATTTCTCTGCGGTAAACGGCACAAAAGGTTCACTGATGACAGCCAAAGCTCCAGCGACCTGCAGAGCCACATACATGATGGTAGCTGTGCGTTCAGGATCGGTTTTCTGAAGTTTCCAAGGCTCTTCGTCAGCTAAATATTTATTACCCAGACGCGCCAGGTTCATCATCACGCCCTGAGCTTCACGGAAGCGGTATTTTTCTATGGAGTCTGAAATGCTTTGTGGAAAAGTTTTGATTTCGCTCAGGACATTTAAATCGGTCTCTGTGAATGCTGAAGCTTCGGGCACCATGCCTTCATAATACTTATTGGTCAGTACCACAACTCTGTTGATAAAGTTGCCATAAATCGCGACTAATTCGCTGTTGTTCCTCGTTTGGAAATCCTTCCAGGTGAAATCGTTGTCTTTGGTTTCCGGCGCGTTAGCGGTGAGCACATACCTCAGCACATCTTCTTGACCTGAAAAATCCTCCAGGTATTCATGCAGCCAAACCGCCCAGTTTCTGGAAGTTGATAATTTTCTGCCTTCCAGATTCAAAAATTCATTGGCGGGTACGTTGTCCGGCAAGATGTAACTGCCTTCCGCTTTGAGCATGACCGGGAAAATGATACAGTGAAAGACGATGTTGTCTTTTCCGATAAAATGCACCAGTTTGGTGTCTTCGTCTTTCCAGTAGGGCTCCCAGTCTTTGCCCTCTCGCTCAGCCCATTCTTTGGTTGAAGAGATATAACCGATAGGCGCATCAAACCAGACGTAGAGCACTTTGCCTTCGCCGCCTTCCACGGGAACAGGAATGCCCCAGTCCAAATCTCTGGTCACTGCTCTGGCGCGTAAGCCTTCATCGATCCAGGATTTACACTGCCCGTAAACGTTGGACTTCCAGTCTTTTTTATGTCCTTTTATAATCCAGTCTTTTAAAAAATCATCGTATCGATCTAAAGGCAAAAACCAGTGTTTGGTTGCTTTTAAAGTGGGCACATCACCTGTGATGGCTGACTTTGGATTGATTAAATCTGTGGCATTAAGCGAAGATCCGCATTTTTCACACTGGTCACCGTAGGCTTCTTCGTTACCGCATTTTGGGCAGGTACCGGTTACGAAACGATCGGCCAGAAACTGGTCCGCTTTTTCATCGTACAATTGTTCCGTCGTTTCTTCGATAAACTTGTCGTTGTCGTACATGTTCTGAAAAAACTCCGTAGCCGTATCGTGATGCACTTTGGCTGAAGTCCTTGAATAATTGTCAAACTGAATCCCGAAATCCTGGAAAGACCGTTTGATAATCGCGTTGTATTTGTCCACAACATCCTGCGGACTTACGCCTTCTTTTTTAGCTTTGATGGTAATGGGAACGCCGTGTTCATCACTACCACAAACAAAGACCACATCTTCGCCTTTTAATTTTAGGTAACGGGTGTAAATATCGGCAGGTACGTATACCCCTGCCAAATGACCTATATGTATGGGACCGTTGGTGTAAGGCAAGGCCGCGGTAATCGTATAGCGTTTTGGATTTTTCATAGTCTAAGTATTCTTAACCACAAATGTAATAAACACTGCCACATTAAAAGACAAAGGATATCGATTCTTGAGCATAATCAGCCGAAGGTTTTGTACGCGACCTACAGACTGATCATAGCTCTCGCGATGTCCCCCTGCTGAGAAGCGCAGCGTGTTTTGATTTCACAGCAGACACTTACTTAAGAATTAGATTTGTAAGAGTTGAGGAGTTGAATTCTAATAAATCAATACAACATTTAAAAGTACGGATTATTGTTTTATATTTGTACGTATAGAATAATTAGTTATGGATTCAAAACTGACTTTAAAACTCAATCAAAACGTAATAGAGAAGGCTAAAGTATATGCTTCTAAAAACAAAATGAGTTTATCTCGAATTATAGAGGCTTATTTACAATCTTTAACAAGCAAAAATGACACTTCAGAATTTGACATTTCACCCTTTGTAAAAAGTATAGCCACAGGGACTCAACTCCCTTCTGATATTGACTATAAAAATGAGTATTCTGATTATGTATTAGAAAAATACAAATGAAAAGAAGAATTTTTTTAGACACCAATATTATGTTGGACTTCCTTGGAGAAAGACATCCCTTTTATGATTCAGTCGCGAAAATTGCAACGCTTGCTGAAAAAGGTGAATTAGTCATGGTGGTTTCTCCAATTTCATTTACAACGGTCAACTATTTTTTAACAAAATTTGAAAACCCTAAAATAGCAAAAGAGAAACTTAGAAAGTTTAAAATTATCTGTGAAATATGTTCTCTAAATGAACAGACTATAGAAAAGGGACTAAATTCTTCTATAAAGGAGTTTGAAGATGCTTTACAATATTTCAGTGCCACCGAATCTAACTGCGACCTTATACTCACTAGAAATGCTAAGGACTTTAAGAAATCATTATTACCTGTAATGACAGCAGATGAGTTTTTAAAATCGCTAATGACTAAATAATCTATGAGTTATGTAGAAATATCAATTTGTAGGAATTAAGTATTTTAGTACTTCAAATTCAACTATGATCCAACCTCCTCCACTTCAAAAAGGTGACAAAGTCGCTATCATAGCCACTGCAAGAAGCATTACAGAAAAAGACCTGCAACCTGCGGTTGACTTATTAAAAACCTGGGGATTGATTCCTGTTTTAGGAACAAGCATTGGTTTACAGGAGCATCAGTTTGCAGGCAGCGATAAAGACCGGGCCGAAGATTTTCAAAATCAGATCGACACTCCTAAGATCAAAGCGATTTGGTTCGCCAAAGGCGGTTACGGCTCGATCCGGCTTTTGGATCTGGTGGATTTTTCAAGGCTTAAACAGCAACCCAAATGGCTGATTGGCTATTCGGATGTCACGGCCATTCATCTTCATCTGCAAAGTCTAGGCATCGCCAGTCTTCATGCGCAAATGGCTTCTGCCATCGAAACCCGGTCGGCGTCAACTTCAGATGAACTTAAGAACGTGCTATTTGGAAAAAAGCTTCAGATTGAATACGCCTCCAGACACCCGAACCAGTTGAACGGGGAAGTCAAAGGGGAAGTACTGGGTGGTAATCTATCTGTATTATATTCAGCAATAGGAAGTCAAAGCATGCCCAGTTTTAAGAACAAGATTTTATTTATAGAAGATCTTGATGAATACCTCTACCACATCGACCGGATGATGCAGAATCTGAAACGAAGCGGACTGCTGAGCCAGATTTCAGGACTGATTGTGGGAGGGATGACCGAGATGAATGATAATGCCGTCCCCTTTGGCAAAACGGCAGAAGACATCATTTTTGAAGCGGTGAAACACCTCAATATTCCCGTAGCTTTTAACTTTCCCGCAGGCCATGTGGAGACGAATTTACCTGTCATGTTTGGGAAAACCGCTCATCTTAGTATAACTTCTGACAGGGTACGCTTGGTATTCCAATCCTGTTGAGAACTGAATTGACTGCAAATGAAGGCTTTGGCACCTCGTCGATGCTAGATAAGTTGGTTGGGTTGAAGCTAAATAACACCATCCTAACCTGTTGAATAATAAAACTTTAAAGCCCATTGATAGTTGAAAAATAGCAATACCTTTCGACCTGTAAACTCTTAAACAATATGATGAGAAATTTAATGTTAGTAATGGTTATTCTGTTTTCAACAAGTATAGTATTCACCTCTTGTCGGGAAACCACAACGACGACCAAAGAAGTGAGAGTTGAGACCATAGAATCGAAAGGAGCGATAGAACGTGCCGGAGAAAAGGTAGATTCTAAAGTCAATGAGGAAATTGACAAAACCATCGATAAAATCGATAGCGAGGAATAAACTTGATAAGCCCGAACAGATTGTTCGGGCTTTTTTTATTAAACCATTCGCTGGAATTCAATTTTTTTAGAGCACTTCCCATGGCTTTTAGATGCTTATTTCTAAACCTCCTAAACAAACTCCTTTCTGCAGTTTCACAAGATTTCATCTTTCGTAACTAATCAGTATCAAAAAAGTTTCTCATTTACCAGATGTAAATAATTTTTTATCAGCATCCTGCATAAATTTTTCACGCCAAAACCACAAAGCTTTTCGCAGAGAACGCAAATTAATATATAGCTGGTATTCAACAATTTGCTTAGCTTGGCGTTTTATTTTTGCGAACTTTGCGTGAAGTAAAGCTTTGATTTTCAATGTTTAAAATAGACTGATTAGTTACCATTTTACTAAGTCTGAAGTGAAGCCAACCTAAAAAACTACTAGAATACTAATTTATCTTTAAGTATCTTAGAGTTAAATTTAAGTGTTGTAATAGCCATGGCACAGCATAACGAATTAGGTAAAAGCGGCGAAAAAGACGCGGTCAATTTCCTGAGAAACAAGGGTTATGACATCCTGGAAACCAATTATGTTTACGATAAAGCTGAAATCGATATCATTGCCAGATCCGGTGAGTATCTGGTCGTCGTGGAAGTAAAAACCAGGAGCACGCCAGACTTTGGCGATCCGCAGGATTTTTTAAAGCCTGCGCAAATCAAACGCCTGGTAAAGGCAGTGGACCATTATATAAATGAAAAGGATATCGATCTGGAAGTGCGCTTTGATATTATAGCGATAATTAAAAATAAATTAGGAAAACGTATAGAACATCTTGAAGATGCTTTTTATTACTTTGAATAAAATTTAATGCTATGAGTAATCCCATTTTAAAAATAAAAGAACTCGGTTTTCACTGGGAAACCAAAGATCCATTTATGTTTTGTGCCTTTCATCAGGATCAGTTTCCTAAAGGGGAAGCAAACAAAGGACCGTCTAAAGAAGCTTTGAAAGGGCGATTTCTCGGAAACGATTTCCAGAAAAAAGACGGTTGGAGAATGTATCACGGACAGGAAGTGCCGGGGTTCCCTTACCATCCACACGCCGGTTTTGAAACCATCACGCTGGTGGAACAGGGCTATGCAGACCACTCCGATTCTATGGGAGCCAAAGGGCGTTTTGGCCAGGGCGATGCACAGTGGATGACTGCTGGAAAAGGCGTTTTGCATTCCGAGATGTTTCCGCTGGTGCACCAGGATCAGGAAAATCCGCTGCTGTTGTTTCAGATTTGGCTGAATTTACCCAGGCGATCCAAAAAAGTAGAACCTAATTACAAGATGCTTTGGCATGAGGATATCCCGATTGTTGAAGAACAGGACGAGAACGGCAAAGCTATCAAAGTCAAAGTGATCGCCGGAAAGTATAAATCAGAGAAAGCACTGAATCCAACTCCAGATTCGCTGGCGGCTGAAGATAACAACGACATCCAGGTGTGGAGGATTACCCTGGAAGCGGGAGCTGAATTTACACTCCCTGCCGGGCATGCCGAAAGTAACCGCGTGTTGTTTTTCTACGAAGGCGAAGAACTCAAAACCGAAGGTTTTGAAATCCCTGAAGGGCATTCCCTTGATCTGGATGCTGCACAGGAACTTAAACTAGTCAATGGTGATCAAAAAGCTGAACTGCTTTTGCTACAAGGAAAACCCATCAACGAACCCGTGGTTCAACAAGGACCATTTGTAGCCAATTCACGTGAAGAAATGAGTGAAATCATCGGCGAATACCAGCGCACGCATTTTGGCGGATGGCCCTGGCCAAAAGCGGAATTTACCCATGGAGACCGAGGACGTTTCGCCTTGTTTGCGGATGGGACTTTGGTGGAAAAGCCTCAGCCAGAATAGCTTTGAGAGCTGCATTTCTCTCGCTCTGGCCGTTAGCGATGGAAATCAGATTTTTGAAACCAGGACCTACCAATTTCAAATCAACGCTGTCAACTGAAGCCTGGACTTTTTTTGTTTGTTTTTGCATCCCTAAAAAAGAAAAAGCGAGACTCTCATCTCGCTTTTTTTATACTGATTTAACTTCAAAATGAAGCTTTATTAAATTACTTATTCTTCCAGTTATCCCGTAAGGTCACCGTCCGGTTAAAGACCAGCTTATCCTCGGTGGTGTCTCTGTCCACACAGAAATACCCAATGCGTTGAAACTGAAATTTATCTTCAGCCTTGGCCGATTTTAAATAGGGTTCTACATAAGCTTTACTAACTTGTAAAGATTCCGGATTGACGAAGTCTAAAAAGTCTTTTTCTTTATCGGCTGTAGGATCTTCAACGCTAAACAACCTGTCGTAAAGTCTCACCTCAGCTTCCACAGCATGTGGAATCGACACCCAGTGCAGCGTCCCTTTCACTTTACGCTGAGAAGCTTCCGTCCCGCTTCCGCTTTTGCTTTCAGCATCATACGTACAGTGCACTTCCAGAATGTTGCCCTCGTTATCTTTCACCACATCCTCAGCCTTGATAATGTAAGCATTTTTCAATCGAACCTCCTTCCCTAATTTCAAACGGAAAAACTTACGGCTGGCTTCCTCCTTGAAATCTTCCTGCTCGATGTACAGTTCTCTGGAAAACGGAACTTCATGTTCGCCTGCGGATTCGTCTTCCGGGTTGTTTTCGGCGGTGAGCCACTCTTCCTGTCCTTCAGGATAATTGGTGATGACTACTTTCAATGGATCCATCACACCCATCACACGCGGTGCTTTTTGGTTGAGATCGTCTCTCACGCAAAACTCGAGGTGAGCGACATCTATCATGTTTTCCCGTTTGCCAATGCCGATGCTGTCTGCAAAGGTTCTGATGGATTCTGGGGTATACCCCCGTCTTCTCAGTCCCGAAATCGTAGGCATCCGGGGATCATCCCAGGAACTCACGATCTTTTGTTCCACAAGCTCGGCCAGCTTTCGTTTACTTACCACGGTATGGCTCAAATTTCTTCTGGCAAACTCACGTTGTTTGGGCACCAGTTCACCGGGCTTGCTCACACGCTCCACAAACCAGTTGTAAAGCTCGCGGTGTGGAAGGAATTCCAGTGTACAAAACGAATGCGATACCGACTCAATAAAGTCAGATTCTCCATGCGCCCAGTCGTACATCGGGTAAATCATCCAGTCGTTGCCTGTGCGGTGATGGGCTTTGTGCAGACACCTGTACATCACAGGATCCCGCATAATCATATTTGGCGAAGCCATATCAATTTTGGCACGGAGAACATGGGCTTTTTCACCCGTCTCTCCATTTTTCATGGCTTCAAAAAGTTCTAAGTTTTCTGCAACTGAGCGATTTCGATAAGGACTCGCCGTTCCCGGCTGTGTTGGTGTTCCTTTTTGAGACGCCATCTCTTCAGAGGTCTGGCTATCCACATACGCATCTCCAGCCTTGATCAGGTCTACCGCCCAGTCGTACAGCTGCTGAAAATAGTCTGAAGCATAACATTCCTGCGCCCACTCAAATCCAAGCCACTGTACATCGCTTTTGATGGAATCTACATACACCGTCTCTTCCTTCAGCGGATTGGTATCATCAAATCTTAAATTGACGGGGGCATTGTACTTCAGCCCCAAACCAAAGTTCAGGCAAATGGAAGACGCATGTCCAATATGCAAAAACCCGTTGGGTTCCGGCGGGAAGCGAAATTTTAAATCGCTTAGCGTATAGTCGGTTTTCAAATCCTCTTCAATGATCTGCTCAATGAAATTCAAAGATTTTTTCTCTTCAGACATAATTCTAATTTAAGTTGCAAATTTACTCAAATTCACCATGCCATAAAGAATAGGCGGAATAAGATTTTTATGGATTTCTTTTGATTTTGGATTTCGATAGATTAATGTGTAGAATAAGTTAGCTTAAAAGAAAAAAAACACCTCACCCTCTAGCTTGGGCTTGAGTTTCTACTGAAGGTTTTGCGATAGAATTTAAAGATGTATTAGCAAAAGGCACTGAAATAAAAAATTTAGTTCAAGTTAAATCTCAGACCTCACAGTGATTTAAAAAATCAACGCCAGCCCCGAGAGCGACAAAATACATAGCAATATCCTCTTGAACTGGACCTCATTGATTTTCGGAAAAAATTTTATACCCAGAAATTGAGCTAATATGAAAACTGGCAGCACCACCAAACTCATTTGAAAGTGCTGTAAATTAAGAGCACCGCTTATGCTTAACGCTGGAATTCTAATCAGTGTTATCAAAGCAAGCACGCCTATCATGGTTGCTCTAAAGGTTTTCGCTTCCTTTACGGTGTTTTTCACACTGATCACATAAAGAGGACCCCCGGTAGAAAAAACACCAGAGAAAAAACCACCCATCATACCAAAGGTCCAGTTGGCTTTTTTACTCAGAACCAACTCTTTCTTTCCTAAAAGCACATACCCAACATATAAAAGGATAAACACGCCCAGTCCAGTTTGTAAAATGGAAGGTTTTGAATAGGTAAGCACTACAATTCCCAGGACAACCCCTATCAGAGAGGCAAGCGTAAGTCTTACAATGGTATCTTTATCGATGTTACGCCATTCCCTGTAAACCAAATAGGAACTCGAGAATAAATAAAAAATGGAAACATAGGCAATAGCATCCGGTAATTTTACCGCAAAAAGAAGAATGGGTAAGGCTACCATAGACCCGGCAAAACCGACTAAAGACTGAATAAAAAACCCACAAAATACCGCAATGGCAAGAATAATCAGGACGTATAATTCCAAGGCTGATTCTATTTTTAGAAAAGCGTAAATTTAAATTATCGGCCTTGTGTTTTAAAAACGAATCCACGGTTTAAACCGTTAATTATCGAATAAAAAAAGTATTTTTGATCTTAAAATCCAGGTTTTGATGGCAGATGACATAGATTTCAAAATAATCGATATCTTAAAAATAAACTCCAGACTTTCTTACGCCGAAATTGGCAAGCAAATCTTCCTCTCCCCGTCATCCGTCAGAGAACGAGTAAAGAAGATGGAAGATTCAGGATTGATCCAAGGCTACACACTTCGGCTTGATCAACGTCTCATGGGCAATAATCTGGAAGCTTTTATCATGCTTAAAATTTTTAGCGGCAAGCTCAAAGCAGCTTTGGTAGAGATCGAATCTTACCCCGAAGTCAAGGAAGCTTTTAGAATAACGGGGCAACATAATTTATATATCAGGATAGCACTAAAAGACCAGCTTCACCTTCAACAGTTTATAGATAAGCTGGTAAATTTTGGCGAACCCACCACCCATTTGATTCTCTCCAGGATTGGAAAAGAAAACTTCTAGACTAAAATGAATCCCGGTTTAAAATAAAAAAAAGCCCTTTCACTTTGAAAGGGCTTTGTACATACTATTCGATTTTTTTCTACTTCAGTTCAACCACTAAATCATCGGCATACACCATAATGCCGGGCTTAAGAGCAATCTTACTCACTTCCCCTTCGGCATTGGCGGTAACGGTGGTTTCCATTTTCATGGCTTCGATGATAAACAAAGGTTGATTTTTCTTCACTTTATCACCTTTTTTGACAAGAATTTGAGTTAGTGAGCCCTGAAGCGGTGCACCAACTTGTTTTTCATCCGACTTGTCTGCTTTTTCATGAGCTACATTCACGACTTTTACCTCTTCATTTCTCACCTGAATATTTCGGGTCTGCCCGTTCACTTTAAAGAATACAGTGGCCATACCGTCATCATCGGTTCTGCCTACTGAAACCAGGGTAATCAGCAAGGTTTTACCACGATCAAGTTCAACCACAATCTCCTCGCCGGGCTCCATGCCATAGAAAAAATTCTTGGTGGGAATGTTGAAAACACTACCGTATTTCAGGTGATGGTTGTAAGCGTCTGTAAACACTTTGGGGTATAATTTATAGGATAAAAAGTCGGTGAACTCCAAAACTCTATCCATGTCGGCCGAAAACATATTTTGAAATTCTTTGAATTCTTTTTCAAAATCCACCGGTTCCAAATGTGCATTAGGCCTGTCGGTATAAGGCTTTTCGCCTTTTAAAACAATCTTTTGAATTTTCTCCGGGAAACCACCAACGGGCTGACCCAAATCCCCTTTAAAGAAACTCACTACCGACTGGGGAAAGGATAAATTTTCGCCGTCTTCCAAAACGTCATCTATGCTTAAATTATTGCTCACTAAATACTGGGCCATGTCCCCCACGACCTTGGAACTTGGCGTTACCTTGATGATGTCTCCAAAAAGCTTATTCACCTGAGCGTACATATCCGTGATTTCATGAAACCGGTCTGCAAGTCCCAAAGACTCCGCTTGTGGTTTCAAGTTGGAATACTGGCCGCCGGGAATTTCATGCGTATACACTTCTCCTGTTCCGGATTTCAATCCGGACTCAAAAGGATAGTAATAGGTTCTCACCTGCTCCCAGTAAATGGAATATTCGTTGAGTTTTTGGGTATCCAGTTTGTTTTCTCTTGGATGGTATTTCAGGACCTCAACCAGTGAATTGAAATTGGGTTGCGAAGTCAGACCCGACAACCCGCCAAGGGCAACATCCACCACATCTACTCCGGCTTCTATGGCATTGAGGTAAGTAGAGGCCTGCATCGACGAGGTGTCGTGTGTATGCAGGTGAATAGGAATATTCACTTCCGATTTTAAGGCCGACACCAGTTCTGTGGCCGCATTTGGCTTTAACAAACCAGCCATATCTTTGATTGCCAAAATATGAGCACCGGCATTTTCAAGGTCTTTGGCCAGCTGGATATAGTAGCTTAGCGTATATTTGGTTCGGTTGGGATCCATGATATCCCCCGTATAGCACATCGAAGCTTCCGCTAAACCCCCGGTATTTTTTCTCACGTATTCTATACAGGGTGCTATGGATTTCATCCAGTTTTGTGAATCGAAAATCCTGAAAACATCAATACCGCTGTTCCAGGATTCAGTGACAAAACGCTCAATCAAATTGTCCGGATAAGCGGTATAACCCACCCCATTAGATCCTCTCAAAAGCATTTGCAGCAAAATGTTAGGCAT
The DNA here is from genome assembly GCF_010820555.1 of Psychroflexus aurantiacus. Taxonomy (GTDB): domain Bacteria; phylum Bacteroidota; class Bacteroidia; order Flavobacteriales; family Flavobacteriaceae; genus Psychroflexus; species Psychroflexus aurantiacus. The sequence goes on from NZ_JAAIKD010000001.1 coordinate 447,646, forward strand.
TGCTTTTCTCAAAATTTTGAGTCGCTCCCACGGATTCTCCTTCAAAAATCGCATACACACATCAAAGGTGGCTCCACCCCATACCTCCATACTAAAGACTTCAGGATGAGATTTGGCAAAATTTTCTGCCACTTTCTGCATATCATAGGTTCTCATACGCGTTGCCAGCAAACTCTGGTGACCGTCACGCATGGTGGTGTCGGTAAAATGAATTTTCTTTTCATTGGATAACCACTTCGCAAATTCATCGGGACCAAGTTCGGTCAATAAATCTTTGGTCCCTTTCTGGTAAGGCGTTGATTTGGATAATTTTGGAACTTCTGGTTTTAAGAATTTCGGGTTATCGATGGTGTGCTTTACATCGGGGTTACCGTTGACGGTAATATCCCCTAGAAAGTGAACCATTTTGGTAGCCCTGTTTCTCGGCTCTTTGATGTTGAAGAGCTCGGGGGTGTTCTTGATGTAATTCACAGTTACTTTTCCTTCACGGAAGGTGGGGTCTTTTAAAATATTATCGAGAAAGGCCATATTGGTTTTTACCCCGCGTACCCTAAATTCTGCCAGAGCACGACGCATTTTCCGGCAGGCATCGTCCAGGGTTCTGCTGCTAGCCGAGACCTTAACCAGCATCGAGTCGAAAAACGGAGAGATTTTCACCCCCTGGTATACACTACCGGCATCCAGACGTATTCCAAAACCTGAAGCACTTCGGTAAGTGGTAATGGTTCCATAATCCGGTTTGAAATCATTTTTAGGATCTTCGGTTGTAATCCTGCACTGAACGGCGTAGCCGTTTATAGAAACAGAATCCTGGTTAGGAAGTTTTATTTCCTCGTCAGATAGTTTGTAATTGTCGGCGATATAAAGCTGAGTTTTAATCAGATCTATACCCGTCACCACTTCGGTTACCGTGTGTTCAACCTGCACCCGGGGATTGACCTCAATGAAATAAATACTGCCGTCATCATCCACAAGAAATTCAACAGTCCCGATATTGTTATAGTTAACCGCCTTACAGATTTTGACGGCATAAGTATATAAGTTCTCTTTTACCGTTTCATCCAGATCTTTGGAAGGCGCAAATTCAATTACTTTTTGATAGCGGCGCTGTACGGAACAGTCCCTTTCAAAAAGATGGAGAATGTTACCATGGTTGTCGGCCACGATTTGAATTTCAATATGTTTTGGGTTTTCTATAAATTTTTCCAGGAAAACCGTTTCATCGCCAAAGGCATTTAGGGCTTCCCGTCTGGATTCGCCGTAGGCATTCTCGAGTTCATCCATGCTTCTAAGCACCCGCATTCCACGTCCTCCACCACCAGAAGCAGCTTTCAGCATCAGAGGAAATCCTATGCGTTCGGCTTCTTCCGTAGCGATTTCTAAAGATGTTAAGTCTTTTTTGTTACTTTCAATAATAGGCACCTCATTGTCGATAGCGACTTTTTTAGCGGTAACCTTATCGCCCAAAGATTTCAGAACATCCACTTTAGGCCCTACAAAAACGATATCATTGTCCTCGCAGGCCTGAGCAAATTTTGCGTTTTCAGAAAGAAACCCGTAACCAGGATGTATGGCATCCACACCGTTTTCTTTGGCGACACGAATGATTTCGTCAATGTCCAGGTAGGGTTTAAGCGGCTCTTTGTCGTCACCAACCTGATAAGATTCATCGGCTTTGTATCTGTGTAAAGAATACCTGTCTTCATATGTATAAATTCCAACGGTTCTAATACCTATTTCCGTACAGGCGCGAAAAATCCGGATAGCGATTTCTCCTCTGTTGGCCACTAAAACTTTTTTGATGTTCATTCTGATTGGGTTTATTTTGAAGTTAATACAGATAAGCTTTAAATTTATGAAATTAATTTACCAACCCCATTAAATTGGAGTTTTTTTAAAACAAACGCATACAATTAGATCCAAATCCATGGAAATCCAACTCAAATCCTTAGAAAACGACAGGCTTTCAGTAAATGATCTCCTGAAACAGGGACAAATAAACCTTATTCTGTTTTACAACACCTATTGCCTTGGCTGTACAGGAAGAGCTATTCCTTTTGCCTACGAATTAACTCGTGAATTTCCCCAATTGAATCTGATCGTCATTCACACCAGTTTTGGAAACCAGTCCTTTTCCAAATCAGAAATTCTTGACATTTTCACTGCCAAAACCTCACCTTTTCCCATTTACATCGACCCTAAAGCCGAGGCTTATCATTATTTTGCATGTGAAGGCACCCCGCACTGGATTGTATTGGATGCAAACCTAAAGCCGTACAGAAGTATTTTCGGCTCTCAGGATCAGGCACAGCAAAGGCTCTGGTATGCGCTGGAATCTTTAAAACCTTAAGCTGTATTCGCAGGCACCTGAGTGCGATCCCTGCTCCGGGTAAAGCCTGACTTTGCCGGAAGAATACCACTTTCTTTAGATTCCTACTCTGGCTAAACAGCTGCCGGTGAAAAGGGAGTATGAGAGAGGTTAAATGGATTTTTCCTTAAGACCTTTCTCCAGGGGTTCGGATATGTTTGTAATTACAAAATCCACAACACCGATGATCAGTTCTTGTTCTGTGATGACCTGAACTTTCCACTGCCCTTCCATAAGGTTGTTCTTGAAAGTATATCCACGGAAACCAAGCCCCCGACCACCGGTCACTTCAAAGCCAATATCTTCGGTCACTTCCCAGTTTTCAGTTTCAGGATTATACCATTTCCACCGATGAAAAACCGATGTATTTAAATCTGTAGGTGCAAAAATAGAGGTAAACACATACACAGATTCATCGTCAAGACGATGAAAATCAATTTGATGTGACCGCCAGAATATATACCAGTCGCCACTTTCATAGGTAAGGACGTATTTATTATCCTTGATTTGGATATCATGAGCTACCAACCCCTTTTCCATAGCCAAAGGCACCGGTGGGATGAGTCTGAAATAGTAAAATACATTGGTAGATATATACAGAAAAAAGATAAGGCTTACCAGTTTTTTTAAGCTTATCTCTGCTCTGGTGCTTGGACTGGAGGTGTAAATGAATACGATGAGTGCTAAGGTACTTCCTAAACTTACGAGTCCGGATATAATAAAAATAGCTGTGTTTATTTCCTTTATAAATACCGGGATCATAAAGGCAAAAAATGTAAAACTTATAAAAAAGTAGACACTAAACTGAAGGTATTTGTTGGATATTTTCTTTTTCAGAAATTCGTTGGCAAATAAGAGGACAAGCAGCAAAATGAAAAATGCCATTGTTTTTGACAGGGAGACGCTTCTAAAAAAATAAATGACAAAAGCACTTGAAAGACCTCCAAAGAAAAACTGTATCACCAGCGGAAAGTATTCGGAATAACGCCCGATGAAAGTCCCCTCCCACTTGCCATCACCGTCTAAATTAAAGACATAAAGCGTTATGGTTAATAAAATCATATACAGGCAGAGAAACACGAGGTCGTAGGTGCGATCTATTCGGCCTAAAGTAAAGGTGTCAAAAATAAAGCCGCCAGTAAAGAACAGGACAGGAGCATACTTTTGATTTCGAGAAAGGAACTTTCTAAAAGCACTATTTTTATATCGCATTAAAGCTCTTTTCATACTGTATTTAAAAGCGTAAATGTATAGTATTTCCTTCGCTAGTAGCGATACTTATTTTAGGGTTTTTTAGCTTAGAAATTCGGTTGATAACAGGAGAAAAATTGAGATATTTTACTGAAAGTGAATCGCCTCAGATTTTAATCGGTTTGTTTGTTCAACGGGATGTTTTTTAACTCCTAAAACTCAGGTCGATCCTGGTCGCCTTTAGTCTAAATTGGAAATGTAAAGTAAGCCTTCTTAGTCATAGGTTCTCACGGGCTCATCAAAGTTTTTTCAGTACTGCAGGCATCAAATTTTCAGAACCCGATAACCAAAATAAGATAAGCCACTTTGAAAACAGCTCAATTCTAAGGCTTTTTAGTTATATTTTCTTTAATTTTTATCAACAGATAAAGGGCTTTACTTTCTTTTTAAGTATTTTATAATCTTATATTTAACCCCTCGTTTTAAAACAATTTTTCATAATTTTGCCCCTAATGAAAATTACTACAAGAATAAAATTCAACCTTATCCTGTTTTTCTCCACCATCCTGTTTGGGAGCTGCAGCAATAACGAAAACTTTTTATTTAAAGAAGTTTCTCAGGAGAAAAGCCAGGTCGATTTCATTAATAGGGTCACAGAAGATGCTGAGCACAGCATTATAAATTATATTTATTACTACAATGGCGGTGGTGTGGCCACGGGGGATGTAAATGGCGATGATTTGCCAGATTTATTTTTTGTAGCCAACACGGGTGAGAATAAACTCTATCTCAACAAGGGAAATCTAAGATTTGAAGACGTCTCAGAACAGGCCAATATTAAGGGAAATGCCAGCTGGAATACAGGCGTAAGCATGGTGGATATAAACGACGATGGCCTGCTCGATATCTACGTTTGCGCAGTATCAGGCTTACTTGACTTTACCGGGCACAATGAGCTTTTTATCAATAATGGAGATGGCACGTTTACAGAAGATGCAAAATCCTACGGGCTTGATTTTAAAGGTTATTCTACGCAATCCTATTTTTTTGATTATGACAAAGACGGCGATTTAGACGTTTACATTGTTAATCATGCCGTCCACACCAATTTATCGCATGGCAGAGCAGAATTAAGAAACGAAAGAGCCCCAAATGTAGGCGACGTTTTAATGAGAAATGACGGTGGAAAGTTCACCGACGTGAGCGAGTCTGCCAACATCTTTGGCGGTGTAAACGGGTATGGACTGAGTGCTACGATTGCCGATTTCAATAACGACGGCTGGGACGATATATACGTGTGTAACGATTTTCATGAAGATGATTATTACTATATCAATAATCAGGACGGAACCTTTGACGAGAGCCTTGATGAAGCTTTCACAACCATTAGCAGATTTTCTATGGGAAGTGATGCAGCCGACATCAATGCCGACGGTTTTCAAGATCTGATGACCCTGGATATGCTCCCTAAAGAAGAGCGGCTTTTAAAGGAAACGGAAGGCGATGACGCCATGTTCAATATGCAGGCGCACCTTAAAACGTTAGGCTATAAAGATCAGTTCTCCAGGAATATGCTTCAAATCAATCAGAAAGGAAACTATTTCATAGAGACGGCACTGCTTAATGAAGTAGCTGATACAGACTGGAGCTGGGCTCCTCTTTTTGCCGATTATAACAACGATACGCATCAGGATTTATTTGTCTCAAACGGTATCTTACGCAGGCCTAACAGTCTGGATTTTAAAAAATATGTGTCAAGTGCTTTCAAGGGAAGAAGCGAAAACGAGGGTTTAAAGTGGTTATATAATTCCATAGACAAGATGCCAGGCGGGAATGTCGCCAATGAAATTTTTGAGGGTAATTCTGAGACCTTTAAAAGTCAGACTGGAAACTGGATCAAAAACGAACCTCAACTTTCCAACGGTGCTGTTTATGTTGATTTAGACCTTGACGGGGATCTGGATTTAGTAACAAACAATTTCAACCAGGTCGCTTCAATTTTTGAAAACTCGACCAATACGAAAGCGAATTATCTCAATCTAAAACTAGATTATAAAGCAGGTAATAGTGAAGGTATTGGCACAAAAGCCATGGTCTATACCAATGGTAAGGCTCAACTCAAACAGTTGTTCAAATCCAGAGGCTTTTTATCTTCTGTGGAAGCCAAATTATATTTTGGTCTTGGCAAAATGACAAAAGTGGATTCTGTGCAGGTCATCTGGCCAAATCATAAATACCAGGTGATAATCCAGCCTGAAATCAACACCACACTCACTATAAATTACCAGGAAGGCGGACAGATCTATGACTATGCCGAGCATCCAGAAAAAAATGCGCCCTTTCAAAAGGTAGACCTTATCAATTTCACTCATAAAGAGGATAATTATAACGATTTTGCCGAGGAAAAACTTATCCCCTACAAAGTATCTACACTAGGTCCTGCCATTGCCGTTGCTGATATCGATAAGAACGGTTTTGAAGATGTGTTTATAGGAAATGCCGCAGGTCAGCCCGCACAGCTTTTCATGAATAATGGTTCGGATTTTGAAAAGTCAGAACAGCCTGCATTTACTGAAGATATGGATTTTGAAGATAATTCTGCCGTATGGGTGGATGTGGACAATGACGGGGATCTGGACTTGTATGTCACCTCGGGAGCCCATACAAATCCCCGCTTCAAAACAGACCGTTTATACATCAATGCTGATGGAAACTTTACCAAATCAGAGGGACGGGTTCCTGAAGATTATTTTATTACCTCAACCGTAATCGCCTGCGATTATGATGGTGATGGAGACCAGGATTTATTCGTTGGAAATTATTCTCAACTGGGGAATTTTGGTGAAATGCCAGACTCTTATATCCTGAAAAATGACGGGGAAGGACAGTTTGAAAAGGATAAAGACTTTCAGTTATCGTCTAAAGTAACAGATGCAAAATGGCATGATGTCAATGCAGATGGAACCAAAGATCTAGTGATTACAACGGAATGGGATCATCCCCATATCTTCCTAAATAATGACGGCGAATTGAGAGAAATGCAACTTCCAGACGAGCTGACTGGTTTATGGCAAACTGTTGATTTTTTTGACATAGATAAAGATGGAGATGAAGATATTTTATTTGGCAACTGGGGATTAAACACCAAATTCAATCTCAATTTTGACGGGCCTTTGAGGATGTATCATTCCGATTTTGACAGAAACGGAGTAGAGGAGAGTATTATAGCCTACAATAATGACGGTGAATATTACCCCTTAAACACCAAAGATGAACTGGCGTCACAAATGAATGTGATGAGTAAACGCTTCCTTGACCACGAGAGTATGGCGGGAAAAAACATTGAAGAAGTCATGACGCGTGGTTCTTTAAGTGAAGCTGAACTTTATGAAGTCGAAACCCTGGCTTCAGGCTATTTATTAAATGAGAATGGCGAATTCAATCGGTTTATCCCCTTTGAAAGCGACTTTCAACTGGCTCCTATATCCAGCTTTTCAGAATTACAAGTCAATGCTAAAAATCAGCTGATGGTAGGAGGCAACTCTTTGAGAGTGAATACCTATCACGGGGCCTACACTGCTTTAAAGGGGCTTTTGGCAGAAGATAAAAACACCTATGACTGGGTTTCAGAATTTGGTATAGAACCTTTCAATAAACAGGTTAAAGACATTAAGCATTTAAAAATGAAAGCGTTCAGGTTGCTCATCGTTGTTTTCAATGATGGCGAGTTGAAAACCTATTCCTATTAAACCCATAATGATTTGACATTAAGCAATACCATGAGATTAAAATTCTTACTTATATTTTTACTTGTCCTTTGTTGTTTGTCTTCCTGTCAGGAAGAGGATAAGGCAATACGCATAGAAAGACAAGATTACCATGAGGCTATTGATAAGCTTACAGACATAATGGTGCATGATATCTTTTCGCCACCTGTAGCCAGTAGAATTTATGTCTACCCCAATATAGCAGCTTACGAAACCCTCAATCAGGACAGCGAAAATTATGTCTCGCTTGCTGCTCAATTGAATGGACTGGCACCGCTCAAAGTCAATGCTGATAAAGATAAAATCAACCTTAAGCTTGCAGCTTTGATTGCTCATTTCAATGTTTCAAAAGAACTGGTTTTTTCCAAAGACATCATGACCAGTTATCGGGATAGTCTTTACAACGTATGGGAAGACCTAAATCCCGAAGAATTTGAAACCGCCAAAAGCTATGGTTTAGAAATTTCCGAGCAGATCATTACCTGGATGAATAAAGATGGTTACAGCGAAACCCGTACCATGCCAGAATACAACATATATTCTGAGGATCCGTCGGTTTGGCAGCCTACTCCTCCCGCCTATATGAAGGGCATTGAGCCACACTGGAATAAATTAAGACCGTTTACATTAGACTCTGCCTCACAGTTTAAACCCGCCAGACCTCCTGAATTTTCAATGCAGCCCGGTTCTGAATTTCACAAAGAACTCATGTCTGTATATAACATCAACAAAGTCATCAGAGAAAAAGGAAACGACAGCGAAGAAATTGCAATCGCTCGCTTTTGGGATTGTAACCCCTTTGTTTCCGTCAATAAGGGGCACTTCATGTTTGCCGAGAAAAAGATAACCCCCGGGGCACATTGGATTGGGATTTGCAAGATTGCCAGTGAAAAAATCGACGCCGATTTTTCTAAAACTGTGTACGCACAGACAAAGGCCTCTATCGCCATTGCCGATGCTTTTATAAGCTGTTGGGATGAAAAATACCGCAGTAATTTGGTCAGGCCGGAAACACTGATCAACACCTATATAGATCCTGACTGGTTACCTATCTTACAAACGCCTCCATTTCCGGAATACACAAGTGGACATTCTGTGGTTTCGAGTGCTTCCGCCGAGGTTTTAACTTCCATTTTTGGAAAGGATTTTGAATTTGTAGACACTACAGAACTGCCTTATGGACTGCCTTCCAGAACCTTCGCCTCTTTTAAATCTGCTGCTAAAGAGGCTATTATAAGCAGGTTTTACGGTGGCATCCATTACGAATCTGCCATTTACGAAGGGGAAAAGCAGGGCTTATCTGTAGGTAAATTTGTAGATGACCATCTTCAGTTTTTAAAGCCTGATACTTTAGAGGAGTCGTCAAAAGTTACCTTAAAGTAAATAAAAAAACCACTCCGTAAAGAAGTGGTTTTAGAATAAAGTGGAGAATATCGTCCCGAAGCATCGGGAGAACCGATGGTCTCGTTCCACAATCAAAAAAAACCACTCCGTAAAGAAGTGGTTTTAGAATAAAGTGGAGACTATCGTCCCGATGCATCGGGAGAACCGATGGTCTCGTTCCACAATCAAAAAAACCACTCCGTAAAGAAGTGGTTTTAGAAGAAAGTGGAGAATATCGTCCCGAAGCATCGGGAGACCCGATGGCCTCATTCCACAATCAAAAAATCACTCCGTAAAGAAGTGGTTTTTGAATAAAGTGGAGAATATCGTCCCGAAGCATCGGGAGAACCGATGGCCTCATTCCACAATCAAAAAAACCACTCCGTAAAAAAGTGGTTTTAGAATAAAGTGGAGAATATCGTCCCGAAGCATCGGGAGACCCGATGGCCTCATTCCACAATCAAAAAAACACTCCGTAAAGAAGTGGTTTTTGAATAAAGTGGAGAATATCGTCCCGAAGCATCGGGAGACCCGATGGCCTCATTCCACAATCAAAAAAACACTCCGTAAAGAAGTGGTTTTTGAATAAAGTGGAGAATATCGTCCCGAAGCATCGGGAGAACCGAGGGCCTCGTTCCACAATCAAAAAAACCACTCCGTAAAGAAGTGGTTTTAGAATAAAGTGGAGAATATCGGATTCGAACCGATGGCCTCCACGCTGCCAGCGTGGCGCTCTAGCCAACTGAGCTAATCCCCCAGAGCTTACAAAAATAAACAAATTTCAGACGTGTAAAACCTTAAATTAAACTATTTTTAGGATTAGGGGTTTTGAGTCTGTTTCAGAAGCGATTTTTATTTAATTTTATCAACTAAACCTAATTCTTACTAAATGAATGATTTTTGGCTATACCTCAAAATGGGATTCGAACACGTTTTGGACTGGAAGGCTTATGATCACGTGCTTTTCCTTACGGCTTTAGTCGCATCGTATTCGTTTCAAAAGAGCAAAGAGGTCATTTGGTTAGTCACACTTTTTACCATTGGTCACATTTTATCTCTGGCGCTTTCAGCTTACGATATATTGAGAGTGAACAGTGATGTCATTGAGTTCCTGATTCCGGCAAGTATTATTTTCACCGCCATTTATAATATGTTCACCGTGGGGAAAGCCCGTAGAAACGTCAAATTCAATCTTCTGTATTTTGTCACGTTCTTCTTTGGGCTGGTGCATGGCTTCGGATTTTCAATCCACTTCAATATGATGGCTAAAGGGGCGGATAACATTTTACTTATGCTGGTAGAGTTTGCCCTCGGTATAGAGTTAGCTCAAATTTTGGTAGTTTTTATAGTGCTGCTTTTAGGCTTTATCATTCAAAATCTTTTTAGATTTTCCAAAAGAGACTGGGTACTCGTCATTTCTTCCGTGGTTCTGGGAATGACCATTCCTATTCTTATAGACAACTGGATTTTTTAAAGGTTCTAAAAATCAATGCTATAGAGATTAAGTAAATTTAGGCAGCTTCTTAACGCTTGTAAAGAAGCATAAGTTTTATATTCGAATTAATTTTACAGATGACGACAGAAAAACAACTGAAATTTGATAAAGCCTACCTGCGCATTGCCAGGGAATGGGGGAAACTATCCCATTGCAAACGCAAGCAGGTCGGTGCCATTATCGTTAAAGACCGGATGATCATCTCCGATGGCTATAACGGCACTCCTACCGGATTTGACAATGCCTGCGAGGATGATGAAGATACGACCAAATGGTATGTGCTTCATGCCGAAGCCAATGCTATTCTGAAAGTATCCGCTTCCACGCAGTCCTCCAAAAACGCAACGCTTTACATCGCTTTGTCCCCCTGTAAAGAATGCAGCAAGCTCATACATCAGGCTGGCATCATTCGTGTAGTCTATCAGCAGGCCTACAAGGATAATTCGGGTTTGGAGTTTTTGAAAAAAGCCGGAGTAGAATTAGTACATATTGAAGATCTTGAGGAATGAATAAGAACACGAAAATAATCCTGCCGCTGTTTATTACAGTCGTATTTGTAGGCGGAATATTGCTTGGAAATCTGCTTAATTTCCAGGACAATTCATTTTCCGGTTCTTCTCCCAAGCGCCAAAAACTCAACAGACTTATCAGTTTTATCGATAAAGAGTATGTCGATGAAGTCAATACCGATAGTATTGTAGATCTTACAGTCACCTCCATTCTTGAAAATTTAGACCCACATTCCGCTTACATCTCTAAGCAGGAATATGACTATGTTCAGGATAATATGCGGGGAGATTTTGTGGGTATCGGCATAAGTTTTTATACCATCAAGGATACGATCGCCGTCATCAGAACTTTAGAAAAGGGGCCGGGCGAACAGGCGGGATTGGAAGCTGGAGATCGGATTTTATATGCCGATGCCATTCCTTTATTCGGGAACAATATGAGCAGTGATTCTATAACTGAACTCTTAAAAGGTCCTGCAAATTCCAAGGTGAATCTAAAAGTAAAACGCCTGGGTGAAAACGATTTGATGAATTTTGAAATCAACCGGGGCCTTGTCCCTTTGAAAAGTGTAGATGCCGGCTATATGCTAAATGACACTTTGGGATATGTCAAAATCAACCGGTTTGCTGAATCCACCTATTCTGAGTTTAAAGCCAAGTTGGAGGAATTTGCCACTCCGGAGATGAAAAGTGTCATACTGGATCTGAGAAATAATGGCGGGGGCTTTTTAAAACAGGCTACACTCATTTTAGATGAATTTATCGCCGATGGGAAACTGCTTCTGTTTACCAAAAACAAGAATGGCGACTTAAAGGAGACCTACGCCACAGACTTTGGAAGTTACGAAGACCAGAACCTTTACGTGTTTATCGATGAAAAGTCCGCTTCAGCCAGTGAGATTGTCGCCGGAGCAATTCAGGATAACGACAGAGGAACCATTATAGGCCGGCGGTCTTTTGGAAAAGGACTTGTACAGCGAGAAATGAATCTTGGAGATGGAAGTGCTGTCAGACTGACGGTGGCCAGGTATTACACCCCAACGGGTCGTTCCATACAACGCCCTTATGAACAAGGAAATACCGAAGCCTACTACTCCAGCTACATGGAGCGCTATACCAACGGTGAACTCTTAAGCAAAGACAGCATTACCACCGACGATTCCCTGCGGTATGAAACACCGAAAGGCAAGGTTGTGTACGGTGGAGGCGGCATCATTCCCGATATTTTTGTATCCCGAAACGCATCACAGGATATACAGGATATTAAATTCATGTATGAGGGTGGAGTGATGGATCGGTTTATTTTTAATCTGCTGGACGAAGACCGGGCATTTTACAACGCGCTTTCTGAAAGTGAATTTTTGGAAAGAAGGCTTATTACGGAAGCCGTCCTGGATAGGTTTACGCGCTATCTTGGCGATTATGACCTGAATTACAACTTTGGGAGCAGCAGTTATTACTTAAAAAAACATCTGGAAGCTACCATGGCAAAACAACTCTTTGGAAGTGACCTCGCTGAAAAGATTTCCAACGAAAACGATCCTTACATCAACAGACTTTTAAGGTCAGAAAAAAGCCTGGCGAAAGACTAAAGAGGTATGAAGGATTTTGCTCAATTGGTAAAGACCATAGACAGCACCAACAAGACCAATAGAAAGGTTGAGGCCTTGAGCGCTTATTTCCTGAAAGCTTCCGATGCTGATAAAGTCTGGACCATCGCGATTTTGTCTCACAGACGTCCGCCAAGACCGGTGAACAGTAACTTAATAAGAGATTATGCTTCCGAACTGGCCGATATCCCTTTATGGCTTTTTGAAGAATCGTATCACATCGTTGGTGATTTGGCTGAAACCATTGCTTTGGTGGTTCCAGAGAAAGTCAAAGCGACCGAAAAAAGCTTAAGCCAGTATCTGCAGGAAATCATTCAGCTCAAATCAAAATCAGAAGAGGAGAAAAAACAATACCTCATCGAGAACTGGAGTCAGCTCAATTATTACGAACGCTTCGTATTTACCAAATTGATTACCGGAGGCTTTCGCATAGGGGTAAGTCAGAAATTAATGACCCGGGCGCTTTCCAAAGCCACCGGCATCGATGAGGATATACTGGCCTTCAAACTCATGGGAAACTGGAATCCCGGCAAAATTTCTTATTCTGAATTGATCCTGGAAGAAAATGAAGCCGATTACCTGTCCAAGCCGTATCCCTTTTATCTCGCTTATGCCATCGAAGAGGAGGCGTCAGAACTCGGCAATCCTGCCGACTGGATTGCGGAACACAAATGGGACGGTATACGCTCGCAGCTGATTGTGCGAAAAGGACAACTGTTTGTGTGGAGTCGTGGCGAAGAACTGGTCACCGATAAATATCCGGAATTTGAAGCGTTTACAGAAGTTCTCCCCGATGGAACCGTTTTGGACGGGGAGATTTTGCCCTATCCAAATGAGGGTATCGGCGATTTTAAGGACCTGCAAACCCGAATCGGTCGCAAAAATATAAGCAAAGCGCTTCTGAAAAAATTACCGGTGATCCTGAAGGCTTACGATATCCTGGAATACCAGGGAGAAGATATTCGCTCGACCCCCTTTGACAAACGAAGAGAACTTCTGGATGGCCTTTTCGCTGAGTATTCTTCAAAAATAAAGCCCTTCCATCTGTCGGAAACCATGCGTTTTTCATCCTGGGAAGACATGGCCCGAGAACGTGAAAAAGCTAGAGAGATCAAGTCTGAAGGACTTATGATCAAACGGGCCAATTCCAGCTATGGTGTGGGCCGTAAAAAAGGAGACTGGTGGAAATGGAAGTCAGATCCGTTTAGCATCGATGCGGTGCTTACCTATGCCATGCGCGGACATGGCCGAAGGAGTAACCTGTTTACAGATTATACCTTTGCGCTGTGGAATGCCGATAAAACCGAGCTGGTCACTTTCGCGAAGGCCTATTCCGGACTGACAGATAAGGAGTTTAAAACAATAGATGCCTGGATCAAAAAAAACACCGTCGAGCGTTTTGGTCCTGTAAGAAGTGTGGAGCACGAACAGGTTTTCGAAATCGCCTTCGAAGGTATCGCCGAATCCAAACGTCACAAAAGCGGCATCGCCACGCGCTTCCCCAGAATCCTGCGCTGGCGACAGGATAAAAAAATTGCAGATGCCAATACTCTGGAAGATTTGAAAGCCATGATTCCTGAGTGAGAACAAAAAGTAAAAGGTACAAAGTATGAAGTATGAAGGTCAAAATGTCAACAGCCAACAGTTAAAGGTTAGGAGGCTCCTACTTATCCTTGAGTTTCTTACGGTAAATAAAGTCGTTTAAGGTCCAGGAAAAGATGCCGTAAATTCCGCCACCCACCACAATGGAAATGGCCAGCTGTACAAAAAAGTCCGTATTGCTCAGCTGTCCCCATTTGTCCCAGTAATTGATTACTAAATTGACTGCAAAAATCAAAATTCCAAAACCAAAGCCGTGTTTGATGATGTATTTGGCTTTGCCCTGACTTTTGATTTTCTCCCAGTTGTCAACAAATTTTTTATCTGCTTCGTTCATAATTTTTTATTTGGTTAAGTACACCTTATCGATTTCCAATTGAAATTCTTCTGCTTTCTTATTTCCTATCAGGAAAGCGACTTCCCGAATTACGTCAGCCTCAAAGTCGGGCAAATTTAAAGTTCTTCCTCTATATCTCGGAGAGAAAGCGGATAGTTTTAACTGAATTGTTTTCCATTCCGAAGTAACCTCAAATTCCTGGACATACGAAGCAACTTCTTCTTCCCCACTTTTTTTGATTCTGAATTGATAGGTGGATGGCTTTCCTTTTACCCGAAGATTCACATGGGTGTAATCCTGGACATGTTTAATCGTGGTTTGATGTCTTACAGAAGCAAAGCCTCCGTTGTTTTCCAGCGAAATTTTTCCGGTGAAAACCGCATTTCCGTCATCGTTAAGATGAATTGAACTCTGAGACAACCCACCCATCACACCATCATTTACAATATCCCAGTCATTGAGGTTTTGGTTAGGTTCGAAATCGTATATCGTAACATCTTGTGCCATAGCGGTTGTGATTATAAAACAGAACATTAAAGTTTTCATAGGAAGTCCGTATTTGAGCATTAAATTTAGTTATTTTAAATCGAAAATCTAATCTATGCCGCAAGCACTTTCAAAAAGTTATTTTGAGAATCCCGATGTCGTTTTTCTTGCCAGGGATTTGATTGGAAAACAATTGACCACCCATATAGACGGCGTCATCACTTCCGGCATCATCACCGAAACGGAAGCCTACGCAGGCCGCGGAGACAAAGCCTGCCACGCCCACCTGGGAAGGTTTACCGAGCGTACCAAAGTGATGTACGAATCCGGAGGAATTGCTTATGTTTACTTGTGCTACGGTATTCACAACCTCTTCAATATCGTGACCAATACCCAGGGAAATGCAGATGCCATATTGATAAGAGCCATCCAGCCTACGCAGGGTATCGACATCATGCAGGAACGGCGAGGAAAGTTAAAGCTTGACAAATCCCTGACTTCAGGTCCGGGAAATGTGACCAAAGCTTTAGGCATTACCCGGTCTCATAACCAGCTGAGTGTGACCGGAGATGACATTTGGATAAAGGATGCTGGTCAAAAAATTAATACTATTGTTGAAACCAAAAGAATTGGTATAGATTATGCGGACGAAGATGCAGAATTGCCCTGGCGATTTTACGCTAAGGATTCTAAATTCGTTTCCGTAAAATAAAAGCCTATGAAACTTAAACTCATTTTATATCTTGTTCTTCTTATCGCGCTGAGCGAGAACCTGTACAGTCAGGACAAACTATTTTACAACCGGATTCATTATTTTGAACATCAGGCCTGCCAGCATCCTATCGGGACTGTGATTCAGGATAAGGTCTTTTATGCGAATAATGCAAACCCTGCCTCTTTTATGAATTTCAATAATTCTGAAAGTGAAATCGCGTATGTGGATTTGTTCAATTACGGAAAATATACCGCCTTTAATCAGTTTTTGAAACCCGAATTCTTGGCAGCAAATACGGTTGTCATGGGATTTAGGCAAGGCGTTTGGAGTGTTACCGGATCCATTCAAAAAGCGAAAAGTCAGTTCCAACTGGACAAGGTCAAAGACACGCTCGTCGGTGATAAAACCCTGAAGCATATACGTATTGAGCCAAAAGACACTTTAATTCACCGGTTCAAATCCTATAATATCTTAATCAACACCCGACCTCAGACAGAATTGCCTCTTTATACCTCACCCCCGATATACTTTCTGCTGAAAGGAAGCCTAAAAGAGTTAAAGGGCATTGTTGTAGAAACTTACTTTGTGGACTTACAGGGTTACTGGTTTTGCCGGGACGTCCTTTCCGGATTTGAAATCACCAACAAACGGGTGATTATTCTAAACTAAAGATTTGCAACAGAAATTTTAGCTTAGGCATTTAAGCCTTTGGAACTGTCATTTTTTAATTGATGAATGACTTAGCTTATCTTTGCGTTAGTTCTTTGAGAGTTTTGCGTGAAACCCAATTCTAAAGATTGATTTTAAATAGGAGGATGAGATCATATCTTCCAAAGCCATTCCTCAGTTAAACTCTTATTCAAAATCACCCCTGGACATACTTCTTCGGGGTTGTCCCAAATTTCTTTTTAAACGCGGCGATAAAATGGCTGGCTGTACTGTAACCGATACTTAAACCCACTTCATTCACATTGTGCTGCCCTTTTTCCAGGAGTTTCCTGGCATAATCCATTTTATAATCGAAAAGAAAGGAGAACACCGTATCCCCGTAAATTTCCTTGAAGCCTTCTTTCAGCTTTTTCAGGCTCAAACCTACCTCATCGGCAAGTTCCTGCAAGGTTGGGGGCTCTGTCATTCGCTGGAGAATGATACTTTTTGCCAGCTTGATTTTCTTCACATTGTCTTCGTCATCCAAAAATGGACATTGTTCAATGTCTGCCTCTGCAGGCCGATTGAAATAAAGCCCTATCAGCTCATACACTTTGCCTTTCAGGTAAATTTTCCTGACGGAAGGGTGAAGGTTGAAGTTCAAAATCTGACTTAAAATCACAGCCATAGCCGGTGAAACCATGACTTCCTTATAGAATTTTTTATCGCGATTGTCCTCGGTCAGGAAATCGATGTAATTGGCCTCGGCAGAAAATAACGTATGCAGTTTTTTGATGGATATCAAAATGGATACCGACCAGGAATTGGAAGAGGATTCAAGATTAAGCGGTAAATCCCGCTCCGGATTATAAAGCAGTAACGAGGAATCTTCCTTAATATTTAGAGCATACCTGCCTTCATTAAAATTGAATTTAATCTCCCCTTTCACGCAGAAATGGAATTGAATGAAATCTGCACTGATCTGGTGAGTGATACACTCTTCATAGTCCGAATCATTCTTCACGGACAGGATAGATATACCCTCTTCAATCTCTATAAGCTGCTCCGAACCTCTAGCGATATTTTTATCTGACATTAAGGCCATTGGTAGTCGTTTATTATTTAGAACGTTTCTAATTAAACTAGCTCTAATTGGTTATCATTACTACAAAAATACTTAATTAAGCTGATATTTATCAGATTTCAATTAAAAATACGCCAAACGACAAAAAAGGAACTTATAGCGTTATTTTTAACTCTGCTTATATTCTAGTTTTGTACTCCATATTTTTTGGAATCAAAGAATGCAGAAATACAACGTCTCTAAACATAAAAACTTTTACGTCATAGGCATAAGCTATCAAAAAGCAGATGCGGAGACTAGAGGTAAATTCAACCTAAATATAGACCAGAGAAAAGCTTTGCTAGACAAGGCTAAATCTATTGGCCTTACTTCTGTGGTGACTTCTTCAACCTGCAACAGAACTGAAATTTACGCCTTTGCTGACGAGGCAGAGGTATTGATCGATTTGCTTTGTGAATTTAGCATCGGAGACCAGACCACCTTTTTGGAAAGCGGGTATATTCTGGAAAACGAAGTGGCTATCAATCATATGTTTCGTGTGGGAGGCGGACTGGACAGCCAGATTCTTGGTGATTTTGAAATTATAAGTCAGATCAAATCGGCCTTCACTTTATCCAAGAAAAAGGGAATGATCAATCATTTCATGGAAAGACTGGTCAATTCAGTGATACAGGCCAGCCGCAGAATCAAAAATGAAACTAAAATTTCTTCAGGAGCAACCTCGGTTTCCTTTGCGTCTGTCCAATATATTTTAGACCACACCACTCATGTTTCAGATAAGAAAATACTCTTGTTTGGCACTGGAAAAATTGGGCGAAACACCTGTGAGAACCTGGTGAAGCATACCAGCAACAAAAACATCACGCTCATCAACAGAACCAAAGATAAGGCTGAAGAAATCGCTGGTAAATTCAATTTGATCGTCAAGGATTTTTCAGAATTACAGTCGGAAATCCGTTCTACGGACATTTTGATTGTTGCCACGGGTGCTCAAACCCCAACCATCACCAAAGAACTGATTTATCCGAAAAAAGAGCTTTTAGTTCTGGACCTTTCTATTCCTAAAAATGTAGCTGAAGATGTGGAAGGCATGACCAATGTGAAGCTGCTTCACCTGGATCATTTATCTCAGCTTACCGATGAAACACTATCTAAAAGAAGAGCTTTTATCCCTGATGCAGAAGCCATCATTGAAGATGTAAAAATAGAATTTGATGAGTGGCTGGACACCCGGAAATTCGCTCCAACTATCAAAGCCCTGAAAGAAAAATTCAAAATCTTCCAGGATGAAGAATTGGATTATCAAAGCAAAAAGAACAGTCAATTTGATAAGGAGCAGGCCGAACTTATCAGTGATCGCGTGATTCATAAAATCACAAGAAGTTTTGCAAGCCACTTAAGAAGCGCCAACGGTTCTACGGAAGACAGCATTGCTTTGCTTAAAAAGGTGTTTGAATTGGAAACGGAATCCGACTAGCCTAAATTTTACA
This sequence comes from Psychroflexus aurantiacus, assembly GCF_010820555.1. Classification (GTDB taxonomy): domain Bacteria; phylum Bacteroidota; class Bacteroidia; order Flavobacteriales; family Flavobacteriaceae; genus Psychroflexus; species Psychroflexus aurantiacus. Next base: position 466,328 of record NZ_JAAIKD010000001.1, read on the forward strand.
CGCCTATAATCATACTTACTTATGTCAAAAACTATACGGATAGGGACTCGTGATAGTGAACTGGCCTTATGGCAGGCTCATAAGGTAAAATCACTCCTGGAACGTGAAGGCTATACTCCCATTCTCAAACCCGTCAAATCTACCGGAGACCTCAACCTGGAGCAACCGCTTTACGAAATGGGCATCACCGGCATTTTTACCAAAACCCTGGATGTGGCCCTTATCAAAGGAGAAATTGATATTGCCGTGCATTCCATGAAAGACGTGCCTACAGCCTTACCGGTAGGCGTTGTGCAGGCGGCTGTTTTACCAAGAGCCAACACAAGTGATATCCTTATTCATAAAGGATTGGAGGATTTTTCTTCAAAACGAACCATTGCCACGGGAAGCTTAAGACGCAAAGCCCAGTGGCTGCGCAAATATCCAAATCATGAGGTCGTCAACTTGCGAGGAAACGTCAATACGCGTCTGCAAAAGCTGGAGGACAGCGACTGGGCCGGAGCCATTTTTGCGGCAGCGGGACTTGAGCGCATCGATTTAAAGCCGGACAACCACATCGAACTCGACTGGATGATTCCTGCGGCTGCCCAGGGCGCTATGCTGGTGGTCACCCTGGATTCTAATTCCGTCTGCAAAACCGCTTTAAGCCCTATTAACCACGCTGAGACCGCTTTGGCTGTAAAAGTTGAGCGAGAGTTCCTCAAAACTCTGGAAGGGGGCTGCACTGCTCCTATTGGAGCCCTGGCGACTATTGAAGGGGATGAACTAAAATTAAAAGCTGGATTGTTTGGTCTGGACGGAACCGAAAGCTACGTCATCGAAGAATCCGCCGCTTTAAGTCAGGCAGAAGGTTTTGGGAAACGCTGCGCTGAACTGGTTTTGAGTCAGGGTGGTGATCGACTGATGAAAGAACTGCGGAAAATACTATAAAATGCCTTCAGTCCTTTCTACAAAACAGCTTTCGCCCGCTCAGAAAAACCTGCTACTCAACGCAGACCTCAGTCTTACCGAATACAATTTTATACAGACACAAGCCTTAGAACTGCCGGCATCTGTATCCGAAGCATCTTACCCAAATGCCATTATCACCAGTCAGACAACGGTTGAGTTAATCCAAAATTTCAAAATCAAAACGTGCTATTGTGTGGGTGAAAACACCGCTTTAAAATTGAAATCCCTGGGGTTTGACGTCGAACTCATCGCTGAACAAGGGAAGGCCTTAGCTGAAGCCATCATCGAAAGCTATCCTGACCAGGCTTTTACCTTTTTTGGAAGTCGGCAGCGAAGGCCTGAACTTTCTGAAGCTCTTGAAAAAGCAAAAGTGAGTCTCACAGAGATTTTCGTTTACGAAACCCTCAAAACGCCTAAATCCTTCAACCGGACATTCGATGCCGTGCTGTGCTTCAGCCCTTCCGGAGTGGACAGCTTTTTTGAAGGAAACCCCAATTCAGCATCCCAACTGATTTGCATTGGAGAAACCACTGCGAGACAAGCAAAGCTCTACACAGAACGCATTTTTATATCGAGTAAAACCAGTATAGAAAGTGTCATCGTAAAAGCGGTGAAGGTGTTGAAGTAAACCCTTAGTCTTCGAGCTTGACTTCAACCCAAACCAGTCTGTGGTCGGAGCTGGATGCTCTATCCAGCATCAACTCATGCAAAGCTTCGCCTTCTACCGGCCAGAATACCCCATGATCGACCACGTTTAAATCTGTGGAAGGCAGCACATAATCTGCTCTCAGTTTCCATGAAGCAGTGTGGTATTTTCCGTAGGGATTATCAGGGCTTAAGGATTCACCGCCTTTGCTGGAAGGCGTAAACTCATTATTCACCCGGGGGTGATTCAATAAATCGCTGATGCCTTCGGTCCTGGCGTTACCTTCATCCGGGGAAGCGTTCAAATCTCCCATAATGACGAAGGTCTCTGATCCCAGGGAACCGGTTTCGCCCTTATCATCATAGATATAAGCGCCCTGGTTTTTATCGATATAGTCTTTCCAGAATCTGATTTCATCGTGATTCCTTTTGCCATTTCTATCTTCCTCCCCGTCAAAACCTGGCGGAGTAGGATGGCTGACAAGGACATGTATGGTTTTCTCACCGACTATGACGGGCACATCCCAGTGGGATTTGGAAGACAGCCTGAAGGCCTCCCAGGCTTCATCGCTATAAAAGTTATTACCGTCAGCAGTTTTGGTTTCTAAATAATCTGGCATATCCTTCCACTTGAATTGCTGAAAAGTGCGAATGTTCGTTTTGTCGATGGGGTATTTCGATAGCAGTACCATCCCATAATGCCCGGGATACCGCCCATAACCAAAGGCATCGTTGGCACTGCCTTCAAATTTACGATCTCCGTTAAGATCGAACGGCGTTTCTATGCCCGTATTGGGGGCAGCATAGTAATAATAAGGATAGTCGATCGCTTGTGCTTCTCCCTGAGACACCTTAAGATAAGCCTTGATGAATTGCTCTATGCCCTGTTCAGGATTTTCGATATAGTCAAATTCATTGAGGAGAATTACATCCGGTCTTTGGGTCTGTATGAGTTTGGCAATGTTTTTAATATGTGGGCTGCTTCCACTGGCCAGTTTATCAATTAGCACCTGAGAAGACACCCCATCGGCATACCGGCCTAGATAATTTTCAGATTCCATACTGACGTTGAAGGTCGCAAACATGACCGCCGTCTGCTGGTCTGATGCACTAGGGTTTTTACATTGAATCATGAGCAAAACCAATACTAAAAGCGAGGGTAAATCTTTGAAGCGCATTTTGTTTTGTTTAGACTGTACGTCTGCAATAATACGCTTATTCAAGTTTTTCTAAATGATGAATTATTCAAAAAAAAACCGGGTACTGACTGTTTTTTTTCCTAAAACAAAAAAATCCCGCCTTTCAGCGGGATTTAAGAATCATAAACACTAAACCTTATTCGAAATCGGCATCGGCAACGCCTTCGTTAAATTTAACTTCTTCTATTTTAATATCAACGCTTTGTGGACCAAAACTTTGACTTAAGGTCATTGGAATCAAAATTCCGTTTTTATCTGTATAATCCAGGTATGAAATGGTGGATACCATTTTTTGCCCCATCTGTTCTGCCGTAGTTTCCGTAGCCAGCTTCAAACCAGAATCTACACTGTAGAATTCTCTAACATTGTCTGTAAGCTTAACAACATAAGCATCTTCACCATTAACTGGCTCAATCCCCGTAAGTTCTGCGTTTTCTGAGACACTCAATTCAGGAAAGAGACCGGAACTCGCTTTGGTATCTTTTATTTGTTGCTCGTTTAAGTCCATTCTTTGACCCTGGCCAGCAGCATAGCCTTTTTCACCATCAAAAACCTGTTTGCTAAGTGTCATCCCATTCATTTCAATCATAGTGAGAGATTTTCCGCCTTTAGCCGCTTTACTTGTAAACGATAAAGTCCTGCCCTGAAGGCTTGCATTCCCTTTCATCATCATGGAATTGACTTTAGACACTGCCTCTTCTCCACCTACAGCAGAGATATAATCCTCATACACGGTTGCTACTGTAACCCCTTCCGGAAGTTCTTTTTTGAACTCAGGCTTGTCAATAGGATTCGCATATTGATCAAAATAATTTACAGGAAGATTCAATCTATCAAGATTATCTACAACCTCACTTCCTTTACCCACCATGATTATTCTTGCATTATCAATCTTAAAGTACTTTTGAGAAACGGCTTTAACATCCTCAGCAGACACCTTATTGATATTGTCAAGATAATTTTCATAAAAATCCTGTGGTAAATTATTGAGCTTTATGCTAAGCGCATAGTTTGCAATGGTTTGAGGACGCTCTAATGCCATTACAAAGTTTCCAACATACTTAGCTTTAGCGTTTTCTAAAGTTTGCGCATCAACGGGCTCTGTTCTAATCCGTTTTATTTCTTTAACGAACTCAACCACCGCACTATCTGCTACGGCATTTCTTACCTTAGCGGAAGCATTAAATCTAGAGACACCATATCGGTTTGACCCTAAACTTGAATAAGCACCATACGTATAGCCTTTGTCCTCACGAAGATTTTTGAACAGGTAGCCTTCACCGCCTCCTCCAAGAATGTTATTTGCCATCAATGCAGCAAAATAATCTTCGTCGTTCTGCTTCAAGTCCACATTATTTGTTACTGTAATGTCCGTTTGAGAGGCGTTTGGCATATCGATAAAATTAATTTGAGTAGTCGATACATTCTCTGTCAATTTTGGTTCAGATATGTTTGGTAAATCCTGTTTTTCCCAATCCCCAAAAAACTTTTTTATTTGTTTTTTCGCGGCCTTTGGATCAATATCGCCTACAACAACAATATAAGCATCGTTGGGAGCAAAACGCACCTTATAAAGATCTTTTACATCTTGAAAAGTAACATTGTTAACCGTTTCTTCTGTTAAATACTCTCCATAAACATGATCCTTGCCATAAGCTAAAGCGCTAACAACTCTTCCTGAAACTGCATCTAAGCTTTTTTCGCTTGACTTTAAATTTTCGATCAGCTTCTCTTTCTCTTTTTCAAATTCCTGTTCTACCAATAACGGATTAATGGTAGCATCTGCCATAAGCTCGACAATACGATCAGAGTATTTCACCAATCCACTTCCAAAGGCTCCACTAGAACCAAAGCTTATGCTAGCTCCTAAAAAGTCAACTTCTTCGTTGAAATCATCTTTGGAAATCGAAGTGGTTCCATTACCGAGCATTGCAGATAATAAACTTGCAACACCTGCTTTATCTCCTTCCTTGTAAGGCAAGTTGTCTATACTCAACTGATAAGAAACGCGAGGTAACTTATTATTTTCAACCACCATAACGGTGATTCCGTTCTTTAATTTAAATTCCTTTGGCTTTTCAAGATTGATTTTGGGTTCAGGGCCAGCTTCAGGCATCTGAGATCTATCTATTTGAGCGTTGACTCCAAATGCAATCAAAGCAACACCTATAAAAGCGACTAATTTTATGTTTATTGTTTTCATCTTAGTTATCTTCTTTTTTTGGTAAATACTCGATTTCTACCCTTTGATTAGGGCTTAAATACTTCTTAGCAACGTCTCTAATTTCCTCTCTTGTTATAGATCGGTAAAGCTCCAACTGAGTGTTGATCAGATCCACATCCTCATATAACAAGTAGTAGGTAGCCAAAGAACTGGCTATCCCTGCAACACTAGAGTTAGAACTTACGAATCTGCTTTCAAATTGGTTCAATAATTTCTGATAGTCTCTTTCAGAGATCAATTCATTCTGCATTTTAAGAATCTCTTCATCAATTTCTGCTAACAGAGTGTCCAAAGAAACATCGCCTAAGGGCAGCGCTAACAAAGCAAAAATATTATAATCTACCTGACCCAGGTTGATCGCCTGAGCTTGTAAAGCCATCTTTTGTTCATCAACTAATTTTTTGTACAAAACAGAACTCTTTCCACCGCTTAAATAGGTTGAAATCATGTCTAATACGAAAGCATCACGGGTGGCCTGTCCAGGTAATCTATAGGCGGCGATGATGGCAGGAATCTGGATATTTGCATCGTAAGCTTTCACCCGTTTAGTAGAGGTTATAGGCTCTTCTTCAGGAAAATCTCTCACCACTTCAGGACGTGGCTTAACCGGCCCAAAGTAATCTTCAACCATTTTCATAGTTTCAGCTTTGTCTATGTCTCCGGCAACGATGAGTACAGCATTGTTTGGACCATAATATTTGTTGAAATATGCATTAAATTCTTCCAAAGTCGCCGCATCTAAGTGCTCCATTTCTCCAATATTCGTATCCTTATAGGGGTGCACTGTGAAAAGATTTTCGCCTACAACCTCTAAAAATTTACCATAAGGTCTATCATAGCTTTGTCGCTTTTCTTCTTTTACGACCTCATTTTGAGTCTCTACTCCCTGTTCATCAATTACTGGATGCAGCATGCGCTCGGACTCCAACCATAGTCCCAGTTCCAGCTTATTGGACGGGAAGATTTCATAATAATAGGTCCTGTCCTGGGACGTATTGGCATTAAACGTACCTCCGTTGGCAGGAATTATTTTCATGAACTCACCTCTTCCTATATTTTCTGAGCCTTCAAATAACAAATGTTCAAAAAAGTGAGCGAAGCCGGTACGATCTCTAGGGCCGTCCTTTCCACCTACGTTATACATAACAGAGGTGATTACAACAGGTGCCGTGTTATCCTGATGCAGGATCACATGCAAACCATTGTCCAAGTCATATTCTGTAAATTCCACCTTCTGGGCCTGTGCCAGCGTGATAAAAAATACAAAAACAGATAACATAATAGTCTTAGTCATTTTTTTTGTTTTTGGTTATATCCTGTAAGTCTCAAATTATACAATTTGTTACAAAAATTTAGAGTTCATTTTATAGTTTTGAAATCCTTAAGAGTTTATTAATTCATGTTGAAAATTCTTATCCATTCTTAATTTTGATATATTAGCAAATAAATTTAACCCATGAGTCGATTTGTACTTTCAGTAAGATTTGGAATAGCATTAGCTTCCTCTTTAATAGCATACTTTTTGGTTTTATCCTTATTCGGACTGCATACCAACCCATTATTTAGTTTATTTAATGGGGTTATTACCGGTTTTGCCATCTATGAAGCCATAAGATACAAGCGAATTGAATTAAAATCTGATTATACGTATACAAAGGGCTTTCAGGCCGGAATAGTGACCGGTTTTCTGGCTACCATCCTCTTTACCATTTTTATGGCGGTCTATGTGACGGAAGTCGACCCCGATTTCATCAGTAAAATCGCCGAAACCTTTTCCAAATCCTATTCAGTAGGTGTTGGAATCTTTAGTTTCACCGTTTTACTCGGCGGTTTTGCCACGACCATCGTCCTGACCCTGTCCTTCATGCAGCTGCTCAAACGCAGTTTGAAGGCTTAGTATTTTCATTCAAATTTAAATTGCCCTTTTATTTTTAAAGTACTATATTTGCAAACTATTTAGTAAAAATTAAATAACTAAACACTATGTATGCAATTGTAGAGATAGCAGGGCAGCAATTTAAAGTTGCGAAAGACCAGAAAGTGTTTGTTCACCGTTTAAAAGAAGAAGAAGGTACGGATGTATCTTTTGACAAAGTTCTTTTACATGCAGACGGAGACAACATTACTCTAGGCGCCCCGGCTATAGATGGTGCTTCCATTAGCGCAAAAGTCGTTAAGCACCTGAAAGGAGACAAGGTTATTGTCTTTAAAAAGAAAAGAAGAAAAGGATACCGTAAGAAAAATGGTCACCGCCAGTACCTTACTGAAATCCAAATTGGAGACATCTCTGTTTCTGGAGGTTCTTCAAAATCGACTTCGGCTTCTAAGAAAAAAGAAGAAACCAAAGAAGCTAAAAAAGAAGAAACAACCGACTTGAGCAAGCACACTGTGGCTGAGCTTAAAGAAATGGCCAAAGAAAGAGGCTTGGAAGGATACTCTGCTTTGAAAAAAGCTGAATTGATCGAATTATTAAGTAAGTAACATAATTACAAAAACTAAACATCATGGCACATAAGAAAGGTGTTGGAAGTTCAAAAAACGGAAGAGAATCAGAATCAAAACGTCTTGGCGTTAAAATTTTTGGTGGACAGGCTGCTGTTGCTGGAAATATCATCGTGAGACAAAGAGGAACTGCTCACAAGCCAGGCGAGAATGTATATGCTGGAAAGGATCATACATTACACGCTAAAGTGGATGGAACCGTACATTTTAAGAAAACAAAAGATGACAAGTCTTTTGTCTATGTCACTCCATTTGAAGCTTAAGCAATTAACTTCTAATATACAAAAAGCCCTTTAATTGATTTTAAAGGGCTTTTTGTATCTCTGAATCCTGCCACAGTGACTTAGGAAAGGAAATTATATGGGATTTCATGAACAAACTTCAGCGTTTAAATTCAGGTGCATACGCCTCCTAAATCAGAAGCAAAGCTCCTGGAAGTGCTTCCGGGAGCTTTGCTTCTTATGCCTGTTATGGTATGCTTATGTTAAAACCAAGCCTTCCAGGGAATCCTTGAAAGCATAAGCAGTAAGGCCAGGGCATAAAAAATAGCGATGGTTCTAAACTTCTTGTTGGAAGCCAGCTTCTTTTTGTGTTTGCTGTAGCCTACGGTGATGAGGACAATCGTTATTATCATCGTTAATGGGTGCTCCACAAGGTATAATCTCAAAGTGCTGTCCTGCATGACGCCTTTCATGCCAACTTCTGAAAAGGCATTGAAATACGGGCTTACGAAATATAAGACCAGGCCAATAAGCAATTGTAAATGCGAAACAATAAGCGTAAACAGTGAAATTCTAAAGTCTTGCGGGCCAAATGATTTTTTGCCCAGGGTTTTGATAATCGCATTAAAAGTCGCTAATACCAAAACTAAAACGACTAAATAAGCCCAATAGGAGTGAACAATCTGAATAACTTCGTACATAGTATTTATTTATTATTTTCAAAAAGAGCTTTAAGCTCTGTAGCGTTTTGTGGTTTCATTTTACCTGCCAGAACCAGGCTTAACTGCTTACGTCTTAAAGCAGCATCAAACCTTTCTTTTTCAAGTTTGGTTTGCGGCTCCAATTTAGGAACTTCTACGGGATTTCCTGTATCATCTACAGCAACAAACGTATAAATCGCTTCATTGGCTTTAGACCGTTTTCCGCTTTCACGGTCTTCGATCCAGACATCGATAAATATTTCCATCGAGGTTTTGAAGTTTCTGGAAACTTTAGCTTCAACAGTCACCACACTCCCCAGGGGAATGGCTTTATTGAAAGCGACGTGGTTGACAGATGCCGTCACGACGATACGCCTGGAATGTCGTCTTGCAGCAATACTCGCGGCACGATCCATCCTCGCTAAAAGCTCTCCGCCAAACAAATTGTTGAGTGGATTCGTTTCACTGGGTAAAACTAAATCGGTGAGTGTGGTTTTAGAATCTTCAGGATATTTTACTTCCATGTCTATTTTTCTGCAAAGATAGGATTTGTCTTGTTAACCCAATCCTAAAGTTGCTTGACATATAACCAGGCCTCTGGGTTTTCGGTCGCTTTTATTGTTCTAAGCTGAGACAAGGCCTCCTCTTTTTGCACGTAACTGTCAAAAGCTACCTGGTGTAATCCATAGGCGTTTTCTCCTATCATCGAAGCCTTATAACCCTGAGCCCGGAGAAGCTCTACTTTTCTAATAGCATTGCTTTTGACTCGAAAAGCTCCGGCAATAATGTGGTATTTTGGTTTTAAAGTTTCAAGCTTTGTGGTGCTTAAAGGAAGTTCGGATAAGGTATAGCTGAATTCTGCACTTTGAATTTTATCCTGCAGGAGGGATTCTGCTTTTTGAGCTTCCGCGTCGTTATGTGATATCACGTAGGTATTATACTGGTACAATCCTCCAAAACCGATAAGGCTTAGAGCAATCACGCCAACTGCAGCATATTTTAGATAAGGTCTGCGATGTTTTACTTCTGAAGTTTCTTCTGCCATAACCGGAGCTTGCAGCGTTCTGACTTTTACCCCGGAGTCCTCTTCTGCTGCATTTTCCTGCAGGGCTTGTGAAACGCTATCCAGGGTCATTTCAGCCAGTCCAAAAGACTCTACAAAATAGTTAGTGGCATCATTAGGTTCAAAAGAAAGCTTGTGTTCCTCATCAAGCTTAAACCGGCCTAACTGAGGAATGTCTATCACTTTTTCAAGACGTAAAGCCGTTTGAAAATCCTTGACGAAAAGCTGGATTTTGTGCTTTGCAGAGTCAAAATCCATAGACTCTCCTTTGGCAATGGTTTCTGCTAAAAGCCCGTCGTGATTTTGAATCGCTTTATTAAAGGTCAGTTTCCTGGAAGGTGGCGTAAACCTATGAGAGTCCGCATGATAGGCAGACGTGTTTTTTTGGGTGACAAAGGCTCCAAATCCGGGAACGATCACACATTCGTAACGGTATAACAGGTCTTTTATGTAGTCTTCTACTCTCATACCAACAAAGTTAATTTTTTTACTTACATGAGCAACAGGCCGACTAAATTTTGAACGCTAAATTTCTAAAACTTAAATTTAACCCCCGAATAAATTCCGAAGAAATAAGGCTCAAAATTGGTGGTAGCCCTATCAAAGGTATTGATTTGATACATAAACTTAGGCTCTAAATTTAAGGATACCCGTTCTGAAAAGCTGAAGTCCAGACCCACACCAAGATTGGCACTGAAACTGAAGTCATTGATATTATCTGCTTCACCAATACTGGAAGAGCTTCCGTTGTTTTCGAAAAAGATTTCATTAGTGTTCAATACATAGGTACTGGCTCCTCCCAGTAAATGAACGCCAAGTTTCTTATCTATTAATGCGTATTCCACTTCCAGAGGTACTTCCAGAAAGCCCATTTCATGATGGATGGACCCAATAGGATTTAAATTGGAAGGGACCAGGGAACTGGATAGCGTTCTGGATTGCATATTCCCAAAAGGGCTTGCAGAAATCAGGGAGACGTCCCCGGCGAGATGGGTCTGGATATTGTTATTTATCAAACGTTCCCCTTTGAAAGAAGAGATGGATAAAATGACATCCTGCGTGTTGTAACCCATGGCGACCTGGTTAATCCCTGTTCGTATTTTGATCTTTTTATTGATAGCATAGGCAACATTCACCCCGTAAGACAGGTTGGGATTGCTGGTTGTTTTTCCCAGGAGCGTCGGTGCTATTGGATTTCCTCCGCTAAACGAATTCATAAAAACAGGAGCGACATTGGGCTGAATTGCCCAGGGTCTTTGCATGGACTTGTTTTCTTCACCAGCTAAACGGTTGTTTGCTTCTATGGCATCAAACAAGGATGGTTTCCGGTCGGTGGTGTATTCCTCTTCGTCAGTACTGATGAGTGTGGAGGCCATGGAGGCTTTTGACAATGAGTTTACTGATAACCCGTTCAACTGGCTGACTGTGGAAAGCGAGCTTCCTGAAGTTTTTGGTTTTGCTGCAAGACCTGCTTTCGGGTCTGTTGGTTCCGGGTTTAAAACAAGGCTTGCTAAAACTGAATTATTGGTTTCCGACTCTGAAAACTGAAAAGCCAGGCGGCTTTCCATAGCGGTTTCAATTTCCGATAAGCGTTCATTAACCGATGAAAACCTATACCGGGCTGGAATGAGTTCCAAAGAGGAGGATGTGAAATTTACAGGCGTCTTAAACCTTATAGATGGTTTATAAACGGAGGACTGGTAATAAAAAGCTCCGATAGAACTGAAAATAAGAACCACCGCTGCCACGGAAGCGACCTGCCACCAGAAAGGAAGGGTTCTTCTGGACTGTTTTTTTCCAGTTAATTTCGCTTCGATGCCATTCCAGACTTTTGGAGACGGCGAAGCCTGGAGGTCTTTTAAGCCCTCCTGAAACAAGCGTTCTATGGATTTAGAAGATTTCATTTAATTCTGATCGATTTTATAGGAATAATTCCCTCCTCCACTGGCTTCTACTATTTTTTTTCTTAAAATTTCCTTCGCTCTGGACAGGTTTGATTTGGATGTGCCTTCCGAAATGGAAAGTTTTTCAGCAATTTCTCTGTGTGAAAACCCATCAAGCGTATACAGATTAAACACCATTCTGTATCGGTCGGGCAGACTTTGTATGCAATTCAATAAAAATGGAAGGGTGTAGCTTTCGTCTTCTACATAAATCTCTTCCGCTTTGAGGGCATTTTCATTCACAAGCTCAAATACCTTTTGAGTTCTGTAGCGCTGAAGGCAAATGTTGATGGTAATGCGTTTTAACCAGCCTTCAAAAGAACCCTTGTGCTGAAACTGATGTACATTCTCGAAAATCGTGATGAAGGCATCCTGCAGATTATCTTCAGCCTCGGCATAATTGCGGGAATACTTTAAAGAAATACTAAACAGAACCTCGGCAAACATCTCATACAAAAGCTTTTGTGACGACAGGTCATTCTGCTTACAACGTTTGATTAGGTTCTTTAATTTCATAGGTGTTTATTCTATCACAATCACTTTTTTATCTATGAAAACGGGCTGTCCAAGGCTATCGTTAGCGGTTAAGAATTTGAACGTGAAGTCAGATTCAAATCCGTTGTTAAAATTAACTTCTCTTGGTACGCCTTCATTTTCCGGTATACAACTAATGCCACCTTTCTGAGTGAATATAGTTATTGCGCGAACAAAATACAAACTATCCTGCTGTATTTCAGCCTCAAAGCCTGAAAACCTGTGACAATCTGACTTTTTTTCGTACGTGATTTCTAAAACATAGGCTTCACCAACCCGCATGGTATCTGGTATGTTAGCTGCTAATATGGGAGAAACTTCTGTAGATTGAAAAAAAGTATCATCCTCGGAGTCACAACTTGCAAAAAAAAGTGAACCTATCAAACAGGCTATAAAGAATTGACTTAGGTATTTCATTGAGGGTGCATATTTAATTTTAGATGATACATTATAAATAAGGTTGCGTAAAAAAATATAGATTTAGTCAAAAAAACCGATGAAATTTTCATCGGTTTTTTTATTTGGTTTGAAGCCTGTTTTATTCTTCAGACTTGGCCAGTTTGATCGCGGCTACGATTTTTTCTTCCAGTTCGTCCATCAGTTCAGGATTGTCCAGCAATAAGGTTTTGACAGCATCCCGACCCTGACCGAGCTTGGTGTCTTCATAACTAAACCAGGAGCCTGCTTTTTTGATGATTTCGTAATCCACGCCGATGTCGATAACTTCTCCGACTTTGGAAATTCCCGTACCATACATGATGTCAAATTCTGCCATCTTAAATGGAGGAGCAACTTTGTTTTTGACCACTTTCACCCGGGTTTTGTTACCCATGACATCACTATTCGCATTTTTGATCTGCGTGGAACGTCTGATATCCAGCCTTACAGAAGCATAGAATTTAAGTGCATTTCCACCCGTTGTCGTTTCCGGATTTCCAAACATCACTCCTATTTTCTCTCTCAACTGATTAATGAAAATCACCGTACAATTGGTTTTACTAATAGTAGACGTCATTTTTCTGAGGGCCTGAGACATCAGTCTGGCGTGAAGTCCCATTTTGGAATCTCCCATTTCTCCTTCAATCTCGCTTTTTGGTGTTAAAGCAGCTACGGAGTCAATCACAATAATATCGATAGCTCCGGATCGAATCAGGTTCTCGGTAATTTCCAGAGCCTGTTCCCCATGATCTGGCTGGGATATGATCAGGTTATCTATATCGATGTTCAGGTTTTTGGCGTAAGCCCTGTCAAAAGCATGTTCAGCATCTATAAACGCAGCTATTCCTCCGGCTTTTTGCGCTTCTGCAATAGCATGAAGCGTGAGGGTGGTTTTACCTGAAGATTCCGGTCCGTAGATTTCTACAACTCTTCCTCTGGGATAGCCGCCAACGCCAAGCGCCAGATCCAAACCCAAGGAACCCGAAGAAATGGCGTCCACATCCTGTACAGCCTGATCACTCATTTTCATAACTGTCCCCTTACCATACGTTTTATCAAGCTTATCCAAAGTCAACTGGAGTGCTTTTAACTTTGCATCTTTCTCGCTATTTTCTTTTGCCATGTTTTTTTATTGAATTCATTTTATGTAAAAATAGTATTTCTTTTTAATTATTTTGACCTCCGTGACGCAACCATTTAAGTAAATAAACATCTTCATTAGTAAACGACAGTATTTGAAGTTTTTAAGAAAGATATCTTTTACCAGTATGAATGGGATTTCGGTCTCATTTATGACGGTGTGCAGTTGTAAAATCGACGGGGGCTGACGTTGTTTAATTTTTGATTGATTGAAAAATTAAAAATGTATAACAACGAATTAGCCAAACCTTGTTGTTTTTTACAACCTTTTAAAAAAGCCCCTGCGAACGGGGCTTTTTTTATTTCCAAAACCCGAAGCCATTCATTTTAAGAATATTTAACATAATTCTGCTTTTATCAGCTTGCTATTTATAAAGTTTGCTATAGATTTGCTGTATCATCTGCCACAATTCGGTGTATGATTTATAAAGAAGAGGTAAGAGACAGGCTCTACGACCCTCGGCAACCTCAACAAAGTGTTGAAAGGTGCTAATTCCTGCCCACTAAGGGACATATAAATTATAAGGAAATGAACTTGTATTTTTTAAACACCGCTTTTACCCGTTTTTTCAATTTTGAATTCGTAACCTCATGGTCTTTGTGCTCGCGATCTATGCGAATGCGCATGCCTGTGTCGTGCTTTTTCTGTATGTGCGCATAGGCTCACTTCCCTCATTTTATTTATAACTCACGTCTTCATTTCTGAAGAACTATCGAGTCAGTCCATTTTATAATCCTTTAATATTCATACAAATGTCTACACTAAAATTTGAAAGTTTACAACTTCACGCCGGCCAGGAAGCCGATCCAACCACAGGTTCCATTGCTGTACCTATTCACCAGACCTCCTCTTATAAATTTAAAAGTTCTGAACATGCCGCAAAATTATTTGGGCTGCAGGAGTTTGGAAATATCTATACCCGAATCATGAATCCCACCACCGATGTGTTCGAAAAACGCATCGCTGCCTTAGAGGGCGGGGTTTCGGCGGTAGCGACCTCTTCCGGTCTGGCCGCCCAGTTTCTGGCTTTATCGACCATTCTGCAGGCCGGAGATAATTTTATTTCCACCTCGTTTCTGTACGGCGGAACCTATAACCAATTCAATGTCACCTTCAAGAAACTCGGCATAGAAGCCCGCTTCGCCAACGGCGATGAGGCGGATTCTTTTGAAGCCTTAATCGACGATAAAACCAAAGCGATTTATCTGGAAACCATCGGTAATCCAAAATTCAATATTCCGGATTTTGAGGCCATTGCCAAAATTGCACAGAAGCATGACATCCCGCTTATTGTGGATAACACCTTCGGGGCCGGGGGAGCGATTGCCCAGCCGATAAAACATGGGGCCAACATTGTAACCTCTTCGGCAACCAAATGGATAGGCGGGCATGGCACAAGCATTGGCGGCGTGCTCGTAGATGCCGGAAACTTTAACTGGGCTAATGGAAAATTCCCCGGATTCACAGAACCTTCTGAAGGCTACCACGGCCTGAAATTCTGGGAGGTGTTTGGCGAAGGCAACCCTTTGGGTCTCCCTAACGTAGCTTTTGCCATAAAAGCCAGGGTGGAAGGCCTGAGAGATTTCGGGCAATCCATTAGCCCGTTCAACTCCTTTTTACTGCTTCAGGGTCTGGAAACCTTATCCCTCAGAACCGAACGCCACACTGAAAATGCCTTGAAATTGGCCCGACACCTGGAAAAACATCCCAAAGTGGAATATGTCAATTACCCCGGGCTGGAAAGCTCGCCCTATCATGAAAATGCCAAAAAATACCTGCGCCATGGTTTCGGAGCTGTACTATCCTTTAAGCTCAAAGGCAGCGTGGAAGATGCAGACCAGCTGGTAGATTCATTAGAACTTATTACCCATACCGCCAATGTGGGGGATGCAAAGACTTTGATCATTCACCCGTCTTCGACCACCCATCAGCAGCTTAACGACGAGGAGCAAAAAGCCTCCGGCGTATTTCCGGGAATTCTCAGGGTTTCAGTAGGGATAGAACATATAGACGATATCATCGCTGATTTAGAACAGGCATTTTCAAAACTTTAAAAATTAAATACCATGAGTTTATCAAACTTTTCAATAAACGGATCCAGTATCAATTCAACTTTATATAAAGGCACTTCAAGACAATTCAGCTTTTTAGTGGACGAGCCCCACGAACTGGGTGGTCTGGATCTGGCCGCCAATCCGGTAGAATATTTGCTGGCAGGTTACGCAGGCTGTCTGAATGTGGTCATCAATTTGGTGGCCAAAGAATTGGGGGTCAAACTTTATGATTTTACTATTAATATCAATGGAAATATCGAGGCCGATAAATTCCTGGGACTAAGCCAGGAAGGCCGGGCCGGCTTTCAGTCGCTGGAGGTGAGTATCGACTTCGTCACCAATGCCACTCAGGAAAGCATTGACTTTCTGTTGAAAAACGTAAAACGAAGATGCCCCGTCGGCGATAATTTAAGCCAGGCGACACCAATCGAATACCACATTTCAAAATCAGCTTACACCGAGGAAGTCTATGCCTAAACTATTTACGTATCGACAGCCTTTCGAACTCGAAAACGGGCAGAGCTTACCTGAGCTTGCGCTGGCTTATAACACCTTAGGCCAGCTCAATGCGGATGGTTCCAATGTGATCTGGATATGCCATGCCCTAACCGCCAATGCACATCCCGAAGAATGGTGGCCGGGCATTTTCGATAAGAAAAATGGTATTGATATCGATACGTATTTTGTGATTTGCGTCAATACGATTGGTTCCTCCTACGGGAGTACCAGTCCTCAAAGCTTGCATCCGGAAACCGGGGAAGTCTACGGCCTGGATTTTCCAAAGTTCAGCATTCGGGATATTTCAAAAAGCCTGGATCTTTTAAGTGAACATCTGGGAATCCACGAGATTCAGTACCTCCTGGGAGGGTCCATGGGGGGCATGCAGGCGATGGAATGGGCCATTCAGAAACCAGAGAAAATCAAAAATCTGGTCCTGCTGGCTACCAGTGCCAGGCATTCTTCCTGGGGCATTGCCCTGAATGAAACCCAGCGTATGGCCATTGAAGCCGATGCCACCTTTTTTGGAAACAAAAAAGAGGCCGGTAAAAAAGGGCTTGAAGCTGCCAGGGCCGTGGCTTTGGTGAGTTACAGAAACTACCGGACTTACCAGATGTCGCAAATCGATCAGGACAATACCACCGATCACTTCCGGGCTTCTTCCTATCAAAAGTATCAGGGTGAAAAGCTTTCCGGGCGTTTTGATGCCAAAGCTTACTGGTATTTATCCAAAGCTATGGACAGTCATGATGTGGGAAGAAAGCGGGGAGGCTGCGAAAAGGCGTTATCCGGAATCCAGGCAAAAACCCTGGTGATTGGCATTCAAAGCGATTTTCTGTTTCCCGTGGAAGAGCAGGAATTCCTGGCCCGGCACATCCCCGATTCGGCCCTGGAGATTATCGATTCTACCTACGGTCATGACGGCTTTTTGATAGAAGTGGACCGCATTAAATCCGTATTACAAAAACACTTTAAACTATAACCCATGCCACAACAGCTTAGTATTGGATTATTTGGATTTGGCAGCGTGGGCTCTGGAATATACCATGTGCTCAAGAAAAAACCCAGTCCTGAAATTCAGTTAAAAACCATCGTCGTCAAAAATAAAGATAAACCGAGATCCATCGACTCCAGTCAATTTAGCTATGCCGCAGAAGATATTCTGGAAGATGAGGATATCAACGTGGTTCTGGAGCTAATCGATGATGCGGATGCCGCTTTTCACATCGTAAAACAGGCCTTGATCCAAAAGAAACATGTGGTTTCGGCCAACAAAAAAATGCTGGCCGAGCATTTTGAGGAACTCATCACTCTGGCACAAAAGCAAAACGTCAGTTTGCTTTACGAAGCCGCCGTTTGCGGAAGTATCCCGGTGATACGAACCCTGGAGGAATCCTTCGGTTATGATGCGTTAACCGCTTTAAAATCCATAAGCAACGGCACCAGCAATTATGTACTGACGCGCTTGTTTCAAAATCCGCAGCCCTTCGAGGAAATCATCACCGATGCGCAAAACCACGGTTTTGCAGAATCTGACCCGACTTTGGACATCGACGGCTGGGATACCAAATTCAAACTGATACTCAAAAATTACCATGGCTTTGGGGTATTGCATGCCCCGGAGGATATTTTAAATCTGGGCATTCGGCATGTCAAACCGGAAGACATTGAATTTGCCAGGGAAAAAGACCTGAGCATAAAATTAATCGGGCATTCCAGGATGGAAGACCGAAGGCTTGAAACCTACGTCGCCCCCCAGTTTATACCGACTTCTGAAGCCATCACCGGCATTGACTTTGAAAATAACGCCGTGCAGATCGATGCCGAATTTGCACATCAGCACCTGCTTCAGGGCAAAGGAGCCGGGAGCATCCCGACGGCCAGTGCCGTGCTTTCAGATCTGGTTTCCCTGCTCAAAGGCTACGCTTATCCGTATTCGAAAGTCCGTAAAGGCATTCCTGAACCTGAGTCTCAAACTCCTGAAGTTGTGTTTGATCCGGAAAAACTTATCAAAGTCTACATCTCTTCCTACGCTAGAGAAGATTTGGAGCCTTTTCGTTTTAAAGAGCGTATCCTTTGCGGCACCCAAAAGCAGCTTCAGTATAAAATCGGAAAACTGACGCTTGACCATTTAAAAGAACAGGTGAAACACTCTAATGCGGAGGTGTTTATCGCGGTGTTTCCAGACTAATCCTGGATTGGAGATTGGAGATTGAGGATTGAAGAATAGGTATTTTCTCGTCGATCAAAGTTATTGTCAGGTCATGCGCAGTCGAGACCGACCTGGGAAAAGACCTCTCGACTCAAGCCTGTTCACAGCACTTCAGGTGGAAGCCGAAAGGCTCGAGGGGACAGGCCTAAAACGTGATTAGGCATGACGAATGATCAGATATTTTTTACACCGCTTTGCCATAGCTGGGTGGGTTAAACACCCAGCTTGATCTTCCCTCAAGGGAAGAAAAACACACTGGAAATAATAAACCTTAAGTATAATTGTAACTTTTTCCCTCCTTGCATCCGACGATCTCGATTATTATCAGGAGAGAGGAATGCACAATGCCGATAGGCAAAGGGTGTTAACCATCAGCATAAGTCTATCTCAAAACAAGATTCTTAGTTTCAAATCATCCTTCTTAAATCAGAAATCGGATATCATAAATATCAAATTTCTTACCTTTGCACTTTTATTCATCATTTCTTTTAAACCAAATATTAGTATAGCATGCAACTGTACAATAAACTAAGTTCAAAAGAAAGGGAACAGCTTATTGAAAAAGCTGGCGAGGAACGTCTTACCCTTTCTTTTTACAAGTACCACCAGCTCAAAGATCCCAAAGCCTTTAGAGACGATCTGTTTATCCACTGGAACCGGCTCGACGTTCTGGGGCGTATCTATGTGGCTCACGAGGGCATCAACGCCCAGCTGTCGGTGCCGGCCAAAAAATTTGAGGCCTTCAAAACCTATCTGGACAGCATCGATTTCTTAAAAGACGTCCGGCTCAACATCGCCATCGAACACTACGCTAAAGCTTTTCTAAAACTCAAGATAAAAGTCAGACCCAAAATTGTTCACGACGGGCTGAACGATTCCAGCTTTGATGTGACTGACAAAGGCGTGCATGTGGATGCGATGAAATTCAACGAACTCATCGAAGATCCCAACACGGTTTTGGTGGATATGCGCAACCATTACGAAAGTGAGATCGGGCATTTCAAGAACGCGGTCACTCCCGATGTGGATACCTTCAGACAGTCTCTGGACATCATCGAGGAAGATCTGAAAGACCACAAAGAAGACAAAAACCTGGTCATGTACTGTACCGGAGGGATCCGCTGCGAAAAGGCCAGCGCCTACTACAAGCACAAAGGCTTCAAAAAAGTCTACCAGCTGGAAGGCGGCATCATCGAGTACGCCAGGCAGGTCAAAGACCAGAACCTGGAAAACAAATTCTTCGGCAAGAATTTCGTGTTTGACGACCGCCGCAGCGAGAAAATCTCAGACGACGTGATTGCCCAGTGCCATCAGTGCGGTAAGACCTGCGACACCCATGTGAACTGTGCCAACGACGGCTGTCACCTGCTGTTTATCCAGTGTGAGGACTGCGCGAAAACGATGGAAGGCTGTTGCTCCGACGCCTGCCAGGACATCATAAAGTTGCCATACGAAGAGCAAAAACGCCTAAGGTCTGGCAAGCCCGCCGGACATCGAATCTTCAAAAAAGGCCGGTCGCCGGTGCTCAAATTCAAGTAAAGAAGTCACCTATCGTTTACCCACTTCCCCCTAAATACGTTCATAAAGATTTAGGGGGATTTTGTTTGCTCCTGACTTGAAGTATGGCGATACATTTCTTTACGATTATCGTTAACCCAAACCTCCGGTCTGGTGATGACCTTCTCCTGAAGGAGGGCTACTAGCCTTAAGGGCCTAAACTGCTCCTGAAAAAGGCAAGAAAAAACCGATATCCTAACTGTTCTAATAAAAGTATATTTTTGAACGGAGATAATGAGTTTTGCGCATTAAAACATTTTTTCAAGTACATGAGAAAAATCGAACTGATTTTAGGAACTGTTGCAGCGATTTCAATAGCATATAAATTTATTTTAGGGAATGGTATTAATCCCATTTTTATACTGTCAATAATGGGTTTAAGTTTATTCTATATTTACTTCAGTTTTGCTTATTTCAATAATATCCGCTTCAAAAAAATATTTAAACGATATTCTTTCAAATACATTTCAAAATGGAGGATACTTGGCACTATCGGATTGGGTTTCGGCTTAGGAATTACGATTTTAGGCATTTTATGGTCTCTAATGTATTGGCCGTTTAATGCATATTACTCATTAGGAGTTCCGATTTTGCTCATAATCGGAATAATCTCAATGATAAAATTTTTGAAAACCAAATCAGAAGATTACATACGTATTTTAAAACGGATTCTAATAATCGGTGGTGTGGGAATCATCCTATGGTTAATACCTCAAGAAACTTTAAATGAATTATTGAGCATAGAAACAACCCAAACAGCAGAAAAGAAGTAAAATAAACCACTCGAAATTCCCAGTGGATTTTCCTCCAGAAAACCTTAGCGAAGTCCATAATAAAGCGTTTTTACTGTATAAAGACAAGTTTGTCGTAAGATTGTCACCCTAGTGACGCAAGACTGAATTAGACTTCCAGATAAATTTGCCTCGAACCATTACCTAAAAAAACCATGAAAAATCAACACTTAGCAGAAAAAATTAAAGATCTAAGGACCCGAAAAGGATTTTCGCAGGAGCAATTGTCAGAAGAATCAAAATTGAGTTTAAGAACGATTCAAAGAATAGAAAAAGGGGAATCCGTTCCTCGGGGGGATACCTTGATTAAACTGACCCGGGCGCTTGGCGTAAGCCCGGACGACCTCTTAGAATGGGCAGAGGTGGAAGACAAAGGCTATTTAACGCTTATGAATTTAAGTGCGCTTAGCGTCTTTATACAGCCCTTCCTGGGCATCATTATACCTACGGTGATGTGGATTCTAAAACGAGAAAAAATAAAAGGAGTTGAGGATACGGGAAAGAAAATAATAAGCTTTCAGATTACCTGGACTCTGACTTTTTTATGCTTTTGATGATAGCATCCAAAGGATCCTATATACCCTTAAATTTTAACGCTTTAAAGTCCTTACCGGTCTTAGTGATGGATTTTTCATTGGTCGGATCCGTATTAAAATTGCTTTACCTGTATAATTTGGTTTTGATTCTTCTAAACGTCCGGAAAAGTCAACGCAGAAAGAAAAATAAATATGTCCCCAGAATTCCATTTTTGAAATAAAAGAGAAATTCCATTACTATTAATAAATAGAGGTTTTGCCAAAGAATTAGCATAGAAAAACAAGGGTGTAACCGGAAAATCTGTGTGCCCATTGGCAACCAAAAAAGGCTTCTAAGCCTCCTCCAGGACTTCAGCCTTTTTCTCTTTGGTCTTCCGGTTGGAAATATAGACCCCCAGGAGAATCACGCCTCCGGCAGCTAACTGGAAAAGATTGAACTCCTCTCCATCCAGGTACCCCCAGAACAAAGCTACCACAGGAATAAGATAAGTCACCGAGGTGGAAAATACAGGGTTGGATAATTGAATAAGCCTGTTGAAAATGATCTTAGCCAGGGCGGTTCCCATAAGCGCCAGGATCGTCACATAAAGCAAGGAGGTCTGCACGGCGTCTTGGGCGAGGAATTCTGCGTTAAAAAAGCCTGTAAAGGCTAATAGGCCGAGGGCGAAGGGAGTCAGTACCAAAAAAGAACCCGTAGCGATACCCAGCGCTGAAATTTTTTCCAGGTAGGATTTTATGATATTGGCATTGAAGGCATACATCAGGGAAGCTATCACCGGTAAAACGGCAAACCAGTAATTCTGATTGGGATTCAGCGAAGCGCCTGCTAAAATGAGAAGTACAGAACCTGCAAGCCCAATCACAACGCCTATAAACTGTTTTTTGATAAACCGGTTGCTGAAAAACAGAATCCCGGTCACAAGCGCCAGCAAAGGTACTGTCGAATTCAGAATAGACGCAATGGCGCTATCGATTTCCGTTTCAGCATAGGAGAATAACAGGGTGGGAATCATGGTCCCGATAAAGCCAGAAACCGCAATCCACTTCCACTGCCACTTCCGGATTTGCTTTATTTTTTTAAAGCCGATGAGTCCCAGGAAAATCCCGGTAATCAGGACGCGGAGGCAGGTGAGCTGCAGTGGAGACAGGCCCACCAAACCCTTTTTGATCAGGATAAAGGAACTTCCCCACAGAAGCGCCAGAGAAAAAAGAAAAACCCACTTTAAGGTGTTTGCATTCAAACCAAAAAATTTTTGTAAAAGTCAGTTTTATTCTTCAGCACGTTTAATAAAATCGGGTTAAAACTTTTCAGGCTTTGGAAAAAAATCCAAAGCCTGAAATAAGTTAGGTGTTTTTTGTTTTAATCGGCCTGAGGATACCAGTCCAGCAGGTTAACTTCAATGGCCGCATTGCCTTTATTCACTAAAGCTTTAAATTTCTCTACATCCGATAGGCCTCCCTGTCCCCGGTAATGGTACGGATAGATCTCAGCAGGCTGAAAAGCCAGCACCGCATCCGCTGCAGCCTCTACATCCATGGTGTAGGGCAGGTTCATGCATACGAAAGCCTTGTCGATATTGTCCAGGTTTCTCATTTCAGGAACCCCTTCCGTATCCCCGGAGAAATACACCTTAAGTTCTCCTTTCGCTATCACATAACCGTTGCCTCTGCCTTTGGTATGGTATACTTTATCTTCATCGCCTTGGTTATACATGGCTATGCCCTCTATATTAAAACCATTCAGAGCTTTGGTTTCGCCGTTATTGAGTATAATCAACCGGCTGCTAAACTTCCCTTGCATTTGATCGGCGACCGCCTGAGGGACAATGATCCTGGTTTCCGGAGTCGAAACCGCTTCCAGGGTTTCCTGGTTGAAGTGATCCCCGTGAATATCGGTGATCAAAATAACATCTGGGGAAGGCTGACTTTCAAAAGCCTGAGTGCCTCCTACCGGATCGATATAAAACACCGTGGAATCGATTTCAAAAACGGCCGTCGCATGAGAAATGGGCGTAATGTCAAATTCAGGCGCTTTCTGTTCTGTGGTCTGAACCTTTTCTTCGGCCATCTCCTCTTCCTGACTGGAATTGGAGTTTTTACAGCCTGTAAGCATAACTGAAGCCAAAACTAAACTGAGTATTCCTGTTTTCATAGTGTAAAATTTTAAGCTAAATGTAAAGTATGCTCTTTTATAAAGCATTGGGATTATATTTTATTTAGGGATTAAGGGGTTTTACCTCCACTCCAGGCTTTCCACCAGATGTCGCATGTCGGCTTTGATATAGCTGGCGGCGGGTAAAATGGAATCGTAATTGGGCTGGACTTCAAAATAAATGGAGCCCGTCAGGAAATGAGAAGTACTGTCGGTGAGGTAAAACTGGGCCTGGGACGCGGCGTCGCCTTCCACCTCGTAAAAATTTCCGAAGGTCTGTTTTTCCAGGTTTTCGTAAACACTAACTTCAATATGATCCGCCTTAATCGTATGTTTTTCCGGAAGCTTTTGGGCATCGATGAGCAGTGCTCTCAGGTTATCTTCCACCGGCGTATAGGTGAGATAAATCTTAGCATTCATCCTGGGGTAGTCGAGGTTGATCCAGCAGGGTTTATCGGGATTATCTCGCTCTAAGGTGGATCGCACATTTTTTTCGAAGGTGAACGGACAGTCCAGCGTGATTTTGTTATACCTGGCTTCTTCATAATCCAGCGCCAGAAATCCGGAGGGTTTTGGCTGATTGGCCCGGTTACAGGACGTCATGAATACCAAAAGAAAAGCTATGGAAATTCTAAGCATCTTCAACGGTATTGTCTTTATTGATTTTCACTTTGAGCTGCACGATGCGTTTGCTGTCCAGAGCTTCTACCGTGAAATCAAAATTACTGAAGGCAATGAGCTGTCCTTTCTTCGGAAAGCCTTTTGCAGACTCGAGGACAAAGCCGGCGAGGGTTTCGGCTTCTCCCTTACTGGACTCCATTTCTTCCATTTTCTGATCGCTCAGTTTCAGGATTTTATAGAAGTCTTTTAAAGGGGTTTTGCCTTCAAACACATAGGTAGAGTTATTGATTTTGGAATAAATAACGTCTTCGTCATCAAACTCATCGCTGATGTCTCCAACGATTTCTTCGATAATATCTTCCAGGGAAATCAAACCGCTCGTGCCCCCGTATTCATCGACGACAATGGCCAGGTGATTTTTTTGATTTTGGAAATCGGCTAAAAGATCATCCAGTTTCTTGTTTTCGGGAACGAAATAAGGCTCTCTGACCAGAGCCTGCCAGTCGAAATTTTTCTCCTGAAGGTGTGGCAGCAAATCTTTGATGTACAAGATGCCGGTGATATTATCCACGTTTTCTTCATAGACAGGAATCCGCGAATAGCCGTTTTCCATAATTTCAGAGACCACTTCAGCGAAAGACTGTTCCACATTAAGCGCAAAAATATCGAGTCGTGGGCGCATCACCTGTTTGGTATCCGTATTTCCAAAAGACACTATCCCCTGCAGGATTTTCTTTTCATCTTTGGAGGTGTCTTCCTCGCTGGTGAGTTCCAGGGCCTGGGACAACTGATCCACACTCAGGTTGGTTTTTTGTTTGCCAAATCTGGTATGTATCAAAATGGTTATGGATCGCATGGGCAAGCTCAGCGGCGTAAACAGTCTGTCCAGAATACTCAGAGGCACCGCCATGAAGTGTGCGAATTCCACGTTGTTTCTGTTGGCATAGACTTTTGGTAAAATCTCACCAAACATCAGTATGAGGAAAGTCACCAGGCCTACATCGATAATAAATTTGAGGCTTATTCCGAAAAAAAGGGTTCCGCTGTCTCCGTAAAAGGTTTCGCTGATGGAAGCGTAGAGTAAAACGATGGCGATATTTATAAAATTATTGGCGATAAGAATCGTCGCCAGTAGTTTTTTGGGCTTATCCAGCAGGTTGATGATAATTTGTTCCTGCTTGGACACATTTCCCTCCTTCACATCAAAATCTGAGGGTTTCAAGGAAAAAAGAGCCACTTCCGAACCTGAAATAAGCGCAGAGGATATGAGCAAAATAAAGAAAAGTATAATCTTGAATATTTCGCTAAATTCTATTACCGAAAATAAAATGTAACTCGAGGGGTCGGGTTCCAATACTTAAAGAATTTTTGTTTTAAAAGGGTAAATCATCTTCTTCCTCTTCCATAGCCTGCGGGGCCGGAGAAGGTTTGGAATCAGACTTGGGTTGAGAAGCCTGGGGAGATCCCATGCTTTCAGAACTAGCTCCATCTTTTGGAGTCAAAAAGGTAAATTCCAGGCATTGTATTTCAGTTGAATACCTGTCCATGCCTTTGTCATCCTGCCATTTACGGGTTTTGATGCGTCCTTCTATATACACTTTATCACCTTTCTTAAGGTATTTTTCGCAAATTTCAGCAGCCTTGTTTCTCACAACGATGTTGTGCCATTCGGTGTTGCTTACTTTTTCGTTGGTGGATTTATTGATGTACTCTTCGTTTGTGGCCAAAGGAAAACGCCCGATACAATTTCCGCCTTCAAAATAATGCATTTTCACTTCATCGCCTGTGTGGCCTATGAGCATGACTTTGTTCAGTGTTCCTGCCATAATAATAAATTTATGTAAATGTAAGAAAAAGATTTATGCCATGGAAAATTCAGATTCTATAAAATTCTGAATCAGCACGGGCACAGCCAGTTGGCCTAAATCTTTTATTTTCTGAAGCTCCAGGTGTTCTAAAAGTTCCACTTCAGAAAGTTTACAGCTGAGTTTAACTTCTATGAATGAAGCCAAAATTTTTCTGTGCGACAGCAGATGAACCACTGGCTTTTCATTATACAGACGGATGCCCTGTATGCAGGATGTCTTCAGATTGATTCTGGAAAGGATGTCTTCCGAAGCCGGCAGTTCCTGTGGTGCTTCCGATTCCATAAGCGGAAATTCATAAAGGCCTTTCCAGATGCCTGCCCCCTTTCTTTGCTGAACCAGGGTGTTTTCTTCTGAATCTGTAACTACCAGGTAAGTAAAGTAGCGTGTTTTGACTTTAGCGGTCTTTATTTTCACGGGCAGTTCTTCCTGAATCCCCTGTCGAAAGGCCACACAGTCCTCCTGAAACACACAAAACATACACTTTGGAGATTTGGGCCTGCAGTGCAGCGCGCCAAATTCCATAATGGCCTGGTTATGGATTGACGGCTGGGAAGCATCGAGCATGTCCTGGGCTTTTAGTTTGAATTCCTTGACTCCTTCGGTAGAATTAATGGGAGTATGAATGCCCAGAAAACGCGAAAGCACCCGCTGTACGTTTCCATCGACAACGGCCACGGGCTCCTCGTAAGCAAAAGAAGCGATGGCAGCGGCGGTATAATCGCCTACGCCTTTCAGGCTTTTTAACTCCTTATAATTGTCGGGAAAAATGCCGTTTAAGGTTTTGCTAACATACTGGGCTGTAAAATGAAGATTTCTGGCTCTGGAATAATAACCCAGGCCCTGCCATAATTTCAGCACCTCATCTTCGCTTGCCCTGGCCAGATCGTGAACCGTAGGAAAACGGGAGACAAATTTACGGAAGTATGGCAGGCCCTGCTTGACCTGGGTTTGCTGCAGTATGATTTCGCTCAGCCAAATGATATAGGCATCCCGGGTGTGTCGCCAGGGCAAATCTCTGTGTTCTATCCTATACCAATCCAGCAGACGTTTAGAGAAATTCATTCCTTGTTTTTTGCAAGTATAATTCATATCCGCCTACTATTTAGCGCATTGTGTTTAATTATTGCGGATTAATTACTTATATTTGCAAACTCAAAAAAAATCAAGATTAATCCTGAATAAATATTTTTGAATTATGACGAAAGCAGATATCGTAGCCAACATTTCAGACAAACTCGGCTTAGAGAAAAATGAAGTTCAAGCTACTGTAGAAACCTTTATGGATGAAGTTAAGAATTCTTTAGAAGGTGGAGATAATGTGTATCTTAGAGGTTTTGGAAGTTTCATTGTGAAGACAAGAGCGGAAAAAACAGGGAGGAACATCTCAAAAAACACAACCATTAAAATTCCAGCCCACAATATTCCGGCATTTAAACCTGCTAAAATATTTGTAGAAGGAGTGAAGCAAAACGTAGAAGTAAAATAAGTTTAATAATCTAAAAAAAATACAAGCCTATGCCAAGCGGTAAAAAAAGAAAGAGACATAAGGTAGCCACTCACAAAAGAAAAAAGAGAAGCAGAGCTAACCGTCACAAGAAAAAGTAGTGCCTCACTACTTTTTCTAATTCTATACGTTCTTTGACATCAAAATTCAAAGCGATTGAATTTTTAAATCGAATTAAAAATGTAATCCTTTTCATCACTGAAATACAAGGATTACTTATGTATAATTTTAGTCTGTAAAACCTACAGACTTCTAAAATCTAATAAGCGTGAATAAGGAATTAATAGTACGTTCTAGTTCCGACGCTGTAGATTTTGCCTTATTAAAAGATGGAAGGCTCATAGAGCTCCATAAAGAGACAGAAGGATTCGATTTCTCTGTTGGTGATATTTTTCTAGCAAAAATTAGAAAAGCTTTACCGGGTCTCAATGCCGCATTTGTGAATGTCGGTTATGAAAAAGATGGTTTTTTACATTACCATGACCTTGGACCAAACGTCAAAACAATGCTGAAGTTTGTGAAAAAAGCCACCGCCAATCAACTGAAAAATTTCTCTTTGAGGGATTTTCCTTTTGAAGAAGAAATCGATAAAAATGGATCGATAGCCGATACGCTAAGCTCCAACCAATCCCTTCTTGTACAAGTTGTAAAAGAACCAATCTCTACCAAAGGCCCAAGATTGAGCAGTGAGCTTTCTCTTGCAGGTCGCTATATTGTTTTAGTTCCCTTTTCGGATCGGGTTTCAGTTTCACAGAAAATTGAAAGCAAAGAAGAAAAGAGCAGACTCAAGCGATTAGTAAAAAGTATTAAACCCAAAGGTTTTAGCGTCATCATCAGAACTGTTGCAGAAGGCAAAAAAGTGGCTGATATCGACAGAGACCTTCAAAATTTGATGAAACGATGGGAAAACATGTGCAAAAAGCTTAGCAAAGCACATCAGCCATCGAAAGTTTTGGGTGAGCTTAGTAAAGCTTCATCAATATTAAGAGACATGTTCAACGACTCATTTACATCTATTAGCATAGATGATGATGTCATTTTTACACAAATAAAAGATTATGTCGGGAAAATATCTCCAGACAAAGAATCTATTGTTTCTCACTATAATTCTAATGTTCCCATATTTGAAAAGTATGGTATAGAAAGACAAATCAAAACGTCTTTTGGTAAAACCGTAACTATGAAAAAAGGAGCTTACTTAGTCATTGAGCATACAGAAGCTATGCACGTGATTGATGTCAATAGTGGAAACAGAAGTAATAAGGCCAAAAATCA
The DNA here is from genome assembly GCF_010820555.1 of Psychroflexus aurantiacus. Classification (GTDB taxonomy): domain Bacteria; phylum Bacteroidota; class Bacteroidia; order Flavobacteriales; family Flavobacteriaceae; genus Psychroflexus; species Psychroflexus aurantiacus. Next base: position 494,958 of record NZ_JAAIKD010000001.1, read on the forward strand.
AGAAGATACAGCACTCGAAGTCAACATGATAAGCGCAACAGAGATTGCGCGTCAGTTGAGATTAAGAGACATGGGAGGAATCATTGTCGTCGATTTTATCGACATGAACAACCCAGACAACCGAAGAAAACTTTACGAACATCTTAAAGATGAGATGAGCGATGATAGAGCTAAACACAAAATCTTGCCCCCAAGTAAATTTGGGTTAATCCAAATCACCAGACAGCGTGTTCGTCCCGAGATGAACATCAAAACGCGTGAGGCGGACCCCAATAAAGGCGACGGTGAGATTGAAGCCCCAATCGTGATTATCAATAAAATCAATGCGGATCTGCAAAAGATCCTGAAGAAAGGAGATAAGAAGATTACGCTTACTGCGCATCCTTTTATCGCTGCCTACTTAATGAAAGGCTTTCCTTCTCCAAGAAGCAAGTGGTTCTTTGATTTCAAAAAATGGGTGAAAATCCAGCCAAGGGATGCTTACAATTATTTAGAATATCATTTTTATGACCAAAACGGGTCAATCATCAAAGTCTAAGGTGTTGATATCAATTTTTAAAAACCCCATATCCCAAGCGGATATGGGGTTTTTTGTTTTCGTATTTTTGCAGCCAGATCAAACTGAAAATGCCAGGAGAAAACTTCAAACCCAGGAAATCCTTAAGCGTAGACGAAGCGCTGTTGAAGCTGATGAATTACTGCGTCTATCAGGACCGCTGTCATCAGGAGGTGGAGAAAAAACTCAAAGATCTGCAGATGTATGAAGATGCCCAGGCTTACATCATCACCAGACTCATTGAAGAGGATTTCCTGAATGAAGAACGCTTCGCCAGAAGTTATGCCCGCGGCAAATTCAGAATAAAGAAATATGGCCGATTAAGAATTACAAGAGAACTTAAGGCTAAAAATATTTCTGCCTACAATCTGAAAGCAGGCTTGTCTGAAATTGAGGAAGAGGAGTATCTCACGACGCTGAGGGACTTAGCCGAGCAAAAACTGAACAGCCTGAAGGAGCAGGACCCCTACAAAAAAAGGCAGAAACTCTATCAGCACCTGGCTTATAAGGGCTATGAAACCGAGTTGATTTACGATGTCATCAACGATTTACTTCCGATGTAAGTCGTTCTGTAATCGTTTCTCCTGCCTGCGATAGGCCAGCCTGTTTTTATAGTTGATCCAGTCATCCCCTTTTAGTTTCCGCATCACATTTTCAAAAGCCCGCATGATCGTCAGATTATAAATGGCTTTACTCAAATTTTTAGGGCTTCTGGGTAAGGTTCTTAAACTCATGGAAAAACCGGGCGTGAGGTAAGTCATATTATGCCAGTAACCTTCCGGCATATACAGGGCTTCACCGTGTTCCAGGTAGGCTTCGTAACCCTTTGCCAGCTTCAAGGCGGGGAACTTTTCCAGATCGGGGGCATTGAAATCAATTTCATTCAGACTGATCAAGGCATTCGGAACTTTATACAGGTACCTGGTTTCTGAAGGCGGATAGATAATGCAGCGCTTTTTCCCTTCGAAATGGATATGCAGTATGTTTGCAAAATCAATGTCGTAGTGCATAAACACCGACGAATTCTCAGCACCAAAAAAAAGAAAGGGCAGTTTTTTGAGAAATTTTATGCCAAGCGCCGGCATTTTGAAGTGATTTTGAAGTACGGGGACTTCTTTCATCATATTAAACAAAAAAATACGATAGTCGGTCGGACCTTTTTTCAAAAGATCCACATAGGCTTTAAGTTTCATTTTAGCATGCGGCTCATTGAACTTATTCTTGGCCGAAACCGGTCTGTTGTCGTATAAAGGCACTTCCACATCTCCGGCGATCTCCTTCAGGTAAGACAGGGACCACTTTTCATACGCAGGCCATTCCCTGGTGAGTTGCTCTATAACCACAGGCTTTTGAGGCTTCACATACTGCTCCAAAAAGTCCTGAGGGGAAATGCTTTTTACCCTGTCGACAGTCTGCAGGTTGAGTTTTTCATCAGGTTTCATACCTAACAAAAATAAGCTTCATTTCGGGATCTGCCAAAATGAAGCTTATGATATCTTAACTCTAAGGCTGTCTCTCCAGACTAAACCTTGGTCTTGGCTTTTTGCTTGGCCTCGACATTACGTTCTATCGTATGTCCGGGACGCGACCATTTTGGTTTTTCACCGAGTGGTTTGTACTGGGATTCTTCTGCAGAAACCGACTGTGGCTGAGATTTTTTCTCAAAGGGCTTCTGAGGCTCCAGTCCCAGGAGTTTAAACATTTCCATGTCTTCGTTCACGTCAGGATTTGGTGTGGTCAGCAGTTTATCTCCGGCAAAAATAGAGTTGGCACCGGCAAAAAAGCACATCGCCTGTCCTTCTCTGCTCATGTCGGTTCTCCCCGCAGAAAGTCTCACTTGGGTTTCAGGCATCACGATTCTGGTGGTAGCAACCATGCGCAGCATTTCCCAGATCGATACTTTTTGCTGTTCTTCCAGAGGAGTTCCTTCTACAGGCACCAAAGCGTTGATGGGTGTAGATTCCGGCTGAGGATTCAAGGTGGCTAAAGCCACCAGCATCCCTGCTCTGTCTTCCAGGGATTCTCCCATGCCAATAATACCTCCGCTACAAACGGTCACATTGCTTTTTCTAACGTTCCCAATCGTATCCAGCCTGTCCTGGTAACCTCTTGTGGAAATCACTTCTTTATAATATTCTTCTGAAGAATCTAAATTATGGTTATAGGCATACAGACCGGCTTCAGCCAGACGCTGAGCCTGGTTTTCTGTCACCATGCCCAGAGTACAGCAAACCTCCATGTCCAGTTTGTTGATGGTTCTTACCATTTCCAGAACGTTATCGAACTCCTGACCATCCTTTACATTTCTCCAGGCTGCGCCCATACAAACTCTGGAACTGCCGGAAGCTTTGGCTCTCAGGGCCTGTGCCTTAACCTGAGAAACGCTCATTAGATCGTTGCCTTCAATATCGGTGTGGTAACGCGCTGCCTGCGGGCAATAGCCGCAATCCTCCGGGCACCCTCCGGTTTTGATAGATAGCAAAGTTGAAACCTGCACTTTATTGGGATCGTGATGTATTCTATGTACGGTGGCTGCTTCGTAAAGCAGCTCCATCAAAGGCTTATTATAAATATCTAAAATCTCTTCCTTGGTCCAGTCGTTTCTTGTCATGATATTTTATTTAAGGATTCAAAAATAGAAAAAAGTAGGTGTATTAGCTATTCTGAATAAAATTTGAGTCAAATTAATTTTTAAATCTATGGTTTTTCCAGCAAAATACTCACGGCATTCCCGCCAAAACCTACGGCATTTACCAGCACTGAAGTGATGGGTTTTGAAGGTGAGAGCTGCTTATAAAACGGGGTTTCAAAAAATTCGCCAGTTTTCAGCATCAGTAAGGCCATTTCGATATTCAACATGCCTGAAGCGCCAAAGGTATGCCCCAGCTTCCATTTGTTGGTGGTGAGCAGGGGCATGGTTTCAAATGTGTTTTGGATGGCATTCACCTCGGCCTGGTCTCCTTTTTTGGTGCCCGGAGCATGCAGCACAACAGCATCTACACGGGTCTTTCCGGCTTCCTGCAGTGCCATTTTCATGGATTTTTGAAAGCATTCTGCGTCCGAAGAAATGGAAATGTTGTGTGTGATCTGTTCAGTAGCATACCCAAATCCCGTGATCCGGGCCAAGGCCTGTTCTGAAGATCTCGACATGACTGCCGTTGCCGAGCCTTCCCCAAGAATCAGAGAATTCTGACGTTTATCCAGCTTCAGACTTTCACAGGGAAAATCGGTATCCAGTCTGGAATACAGTTTTAAAGCCTGCATCTGAGCGACCGTAAATTCCGTCAGCGGCGCTTCTGAGCCGCCTACCAGAAACATGCCACACATGTCGGCTTCCAGCCAGGCTTTGGCATTCAGCATGGCATGCAGGGCTGTGGAACAGGTGATGGAATGGCTTATGTTGGGGCCGTCCACACCCAGATCCTGGGCCACCCAGGACGAAATATTCCCCAGGGTGGTGGTCGGAGACGTGAGCGGCGATAGTGTTTTCCCCTCCAGAAACCTTTTGTGGTGCGCTTCGAATAAGGCTGTGGCTCCGCGGGACGACCCGATATTAATCCCTGTGGATTCGGGTTCAAAACTTAAGCCTGAAATCGCTTTTCTGGCGGTAAACATCGCCATCAGCACAGATTTGTCCAGGTCTTTGTACCGGGGGTTTTCCTGAGCAAGGTTTTGGATTTCTTCTGAAGATGAGGCAGGAAGACTCGCTCCTAGGACCGAGGTTTTAGCCCAGTCTAAGGCTTTGAAATGCGTGGAATCGGTTCGATAATGCTTCAGAATGCTTTCCCGGTCATCGCCTAAAGCGGAAATAGATCCAAAACCATTGATGTATATGGGGTGTTTCAAGTGAAGTTAATTTTTGAAGCAAATATCGAAAAAACTAAAGCTACACCCTATTAAATTCAGAATAACTAAAAAAAGCAATGGAATCTCTCTAGTAATTATTTGGTATCTTTGAAATTCTGAATAAGAAAGATTAATCTTCAGCGTTTTAAGTATGAAGCGCTTCAATATATAGAACGTATGGGATGTAGCAGTTGCTCGACCGGAAAAGATGGCCAGCCAAAAGGCTGCAAAAATAACGGCACTTGTGGAACAGATGGATGTAATAAGCTGACGGTTTTTGACTGGCTGTCGGATGTGGAGCTTCCTGGAGGACAGAAAGCTTTTGACTGTGTCGAGGTCAGGTTTAAGAATAGCAGGAAAGAATTTTTTAGAAATACAGAACAGCTAACGCTTTCCATTGGAGATATTGTAGCCACGGAAGCTTCACCAGGGCATGATATCGGGATGGTAACGCTTACCGGGGAACTGGTGAGGGTGCAGATGAAAAAGAAAAACACAGACCCAGCTTCCAAGGAGATTCCAAAAGTTTACAGAAAAGCCTCTCAAAAAGACATCGATGTCTGGCAGGCCGCCAGAGAGCGCGAGGATGCGATGAAGGTGAAAGCCAGACAAATCGCTATCCGCCTGAAGCTGAAAATGAAAATAAGCGATATCGAATTTCAGGGCGATGCCTCCAAAGCCGTTTTTTATTATACCGCAGAAGAGCGTGTGGATTTCAGGCAACTGATTAAAGAGTTTGCCTACGAGTTCAAAACGAGAATCGAAATGCGTCAGATTGGCTTTAGACAGGAAGCGGCCAGACTTGGCGGTATTGGATCCTGCGGACGTGAACTCTGCTGTTCTACCTGGTTAACCGATTTCAGGACGGTAAAAACTTCGGCGGCGAGATACCAGCAATTATCGCTGAATCCGCTAAAACTTGCCGGACAATGTGGTAAGCTGAAATGCTGCCTCAATTATGAACTGGACACCTACCTGGAAGCTCTCAAAGACTTCCCGAGACAGGATCAAAAACTCACCACGCAAAAAGGGGATGCCGTTTGCCAGAAAATTGATATTTTCAAAGGGAAATTATGGTATGCTTACGAGAAGGAATACAACAACTGGATTGAGCTCGATACAGACGCAGTTAAGGAGATTTTAAAGGCTCAGCGTGAAAAAAACCCGGTAGCCAGTCTGGAAGAATTTACTTCTGAAATACCTGTCGAAAAAGCGGAGTTTTCCAATGCTTTCGGGCAGGACAGTTTAACCCGTTTTGATAAGCCAAAACGAAAAAAACCTAAAAATAAAAGAAAGTCAAATAAACATAAGAAGTCTAAAAAGAACAATGCAAACTCTTAAACTCTTGCTTTTAGTTGGCTTTTGTATGGGTTTGGTAAGTTGCCAGGAAGATCTTGTATTTTCAGAATATAAAAGCTTTACCGGGGGCTGGCCGAAAACCGATACCCTGGTTTTTGACTTTGAGGCTCCCGACACCATTCGCCCTTATGATTTGTTTTTTGTAACACGGGTCAACCAAGATTACGAATTCAATAATTTATACCTCATTGCTCATATTACTTTTCCCAACGGGAAACAGATTGGGGATACCCTGGAATATGAAATGGCTTATCCTGACGGAGAACTGATGGGAACCGGTATGAGCAGCGTAAAAGAAAGTAAATTGTGGTACAAATCCAATGTGGTTTTCACTGAACAGGGAACCTATGATATAGCGGTGATACAGGCTATGCGAAAATTTGGAAAGATTGAAGCCTTGGACACCCTGAAAGGAATTATGGACTTTGGCATACATTTGGAGAAGGTAAAACAGGCTGAAAATTAATGTGTTTTTAAAAAATTATGAGTAAGACATCAACATCAGAAAAGAAAAAAGGATTTAAGAAATACATACTGGGCTTTTGGATTTTATTCTTTGCCGGAGTCCTCAGTGTTGTTTTTATTTTTCTTCTGGCTGGCTGGGGCGCTTTAGGACCCATGCCTACCTTTGAGGAACTGGAAAACCCGGAAACCAACCTGGCAACCGAAGTCATCTCTGTAGATGGCGAAACCCTTGGTAAATATTTTAAGGAAAACAGGACGCCCATCAATTTTGAAGATCTTCCCGATCACCTGGTCAATGCCCTTGTTGCCACAGAAGACGAACGGTTTTACAGCCATTCCGGTATAGATGCCCGAGGAACCTTAAGGGCAGCCATTTTTCTCGGAAAGAAGGGAGGCGCCAGTACAATCACCCAGCAGCTTTCAAAGCTTTTGTTTACAGATCCCAACAAAAGCGGAACCTTCAATAGAATTATTCAAAAAATAAAAGAGTGGGTCATCGCCGTGAGGCTGGAAGAGCAGTATGCCAAAAATGAGATTATTGCGATGTACCTCAACAAAATGGATTTTTTGTACAATGCCATCGGGATACGTTCTGCCTCGCGAATTTATTTCGGGAAGGAGCCTAAAGATCTGTCCATCGAAGAATCGGCAACTCTGGTGGCCATGTTGAAAAACCCTTCGCTTTACAACCCGGTTAAAGAACAGTTTAAAGACAATTCCAAACAAAGGCGTAACCAGGTTTTTGTACAAATGGAAAAAAACGGGTTTATAACCACCCAGGTGAAGGACTCCTTACAGGAATTGCCCCTGGTAACCAATTTCTCTCCTGAAGAACACGATGATGGTATTGCCACTTATTTCAGAGCTTACATTCAGGAGTTTATGAAGGACTGGATTAAAGATAATCCAAAACCGGATGGAAGCTCTTACAGCATGTACAGAGACGGACTCAAAATTTACACCACGGTAGATTTCAAAATGCAAACCTATGCTGAAACGGCTGTAGAGAGACATCTCCAGAACCTTCAGAAAGAATTCAACCGTCAGAATGAGAATAACAGAACCTCCCCTTTTAGAGATATAGATGCTTCAGAGATTGAGAGCATCCTTCAAAGAGGAATGAAGAACTCTGATCGTTACAAGAGGATGAAGCAAAGAGGGATAGGTGAGGATTCCATCAGGGCAAGCTTCAACAGAAAGCGAGAAATGCGACTGTTTTCCTGGGAAGGACCCATAGATACCCTGATGACTCCACGGGATTCCATCAGGTATTACAAATCTTTCCTGAATACCGGAATGATGTCCATGACCCCACAAACCGGTGAAATCAAAGCCTGGGTAGGCGGGGTGAATTTCAAATTTTTCAAATACGAACACGTCAAACAAGCCAAGCGACAGGTAGGGTCTACCTTTAAACCCTTTGTGTATGCCACGGCTATAGATCAGCTGCATTTGTCGCCTTGCTATGAACTTCCCAATACTCCTTATACTATTCCCAGAGGACGGCATGGTGTCACCGAAGACTGGACACCCGCCAACTCCGGGGACGATTATGGTGGAAATAAGACTTTAAAGCAGGCCCTTGCCGAATCCATCAATACCATTACGGCCAGAGTTATTGACAAAACCGGACCGGAAAGTGTTATCGATTTGATTGATGAGTTAGGAATTGACACTTCCAGGATCGTACCTGTGGCTGCCATAGCTTTGGGTACGCCAGATATAAGTGTGTATGAAATGGTCTCTGCCTATAGCACCTTTGCCAACAAAGGCGTGTATGTAAAGCCCTATGCCGTTCAGCGTATTGAAGATAAGAACGGAACCATTCTTTATCAGCATCAGCCGAAAAGCCGGGACGTGTTAAGCGCGGAATCTGCTTTTGTGACGATTAAGCTTTTGGAAGGGGTTACGCAGTTTGGTTCGGGCAGGCGTTTAAGAACCGATTCTGAATATGCGAAAAATACGGAAGCCTACAAGAGAGCCGTGACCGGTTATCCGTATGCCTTCGACAATCCTATCGCCGGAAAAACAGGAACGACTCAAAACCAAAGTGATGGCTGGTTTATTGGTATGGTTCCCAATCTTGCTACGGGCGTCTGGGTAGGAGGTGAAGACAGAAGTGTACATTTTGAAACCATCGCTTACGGACAGGGCGCTACTTTAGCTTTACCGATCTGGGGGATGTATATGAAAGACGTTTACGCCGATGAATCCCTGAATGTTTCCAAAGGTGAGTTTGAAGAGCCGGATAATCTCAGTATTCAGATAAACTGTGATGAATTTTCTGAAGATGACCTGGAAGAAACCGTAGAAAAACCAGAAGAATTTGAAATCGATTTTTAAGCATTATCGCTTGCAAACCACTCGGCGAAAGCAGTGCCTGTTTCCCTGAGTTTAAGCGAATGAAGCTTGATATCTGCATTTAATTTACTGGAAATTCGACTGGCAAAATCGGCGATCATGTTTTCACTGGTTGGCTGATAGTCAACCAAAATCACATCATGACCGGAAGATTTTAAATGCTCGGCAAGTTCGATGTGTGGAGTTTCCTTGTTCAGTAAGATGGCATGATCCATTCGATCCACAACTTCCGTTTTCACAATTTTCTTTAAATCTCCAAAGTCGATGACCATGCCGCATTTTACGTTATTCCTGTCTGTAATAGGTTCACCTATCACGGTAACGTCGAGTTTATAACTATGCCCATGTACATTTCTGCACTTCCCGTCATAGCCATAAAGCGCATGAGCCGTCTCAAAAGTAAATTGCTTGGTAATTCTGATTTTTGCCATAAACTTAAATGTTGGTGCAAAGATACTGGATTTTAAAAATTATCGGTGAGTCTGTGGATACACTTTTTATCGCCTTGGGTTTGCCGGAAGACAGCTTGGCAAGAGCGCTTTCTTAAAGGGCTCGACCTGACATATACAAATGTCCCCTCGAGCCTGCCTGACTTCGCAGAACGCAGGCAGGCGCAGTCGAGAGGTCTGTGGATTCCAAAACCAACAGAACCTCCATTTGAATTTCAAAACAACAACCTATACCGTCCCCTGAAAAATGATATCAGGTTAATCATTTATAGATTAAATTTGTAAACTAAACTTAAAGGTTTTTCAATGCGTACAGAACTGCTTACCGATGCGCTCTCTTATGAAGAACATCCGCTTTACGAGCGTATCATTTCCGATATCCTGGATCAGGGCTATTCTATCTGTGATTCTTTTTTTGAAGAGCCTACGGTCAATTCGTTAAGGGAAGAAATCAAAACGCTTTACAGGCATAGTGAACTCAAGAAAGCGGGTATTGGCAATAAATTAAATGAGTCTGTAGAAAAAAGCATTCGTGGAGATTATATACAGTGGATCGATGAGCAGAAGGCAAATGCAGTAGAAAAAGGCTTTTTTGACAGAATAAATGCGTTCAAAAATTACCTTAACAAAACCTGTTTTATGGGACTTCTGCATCAGGAATTTCATTATGCCGTGTATCCCAAAGGAACTTTTTATAAAAAGCATATCGATACCTTTCAAAACGACGACAGGCGAAAACTTTCTCTGGTGTGTTACCTCAACGATGATTCCTGGAAAACCTCCAACGGTGGAGAATTGGTGCTGTATCCGGAAGGCCTGCCGGAAGTCGTCGTTCATCCTCTGCCCGGCAGGGTCGTCATTTTTGAAAGCCAGCGCCTGGAACACGAGGTCAAAGCAGTCATACAGGATAAACGCCTAAGCATTACCGGCTGGTTAAAAACCAGATAAACTGCAGGTTTTAATACCAAGCTTCCTCTTATCCCTCAGGAACGCATTCTCCTAATAAAGTATACGTGCACTTATCGTGTGGTCTATCTTTTTAAGCTCTTTTAAGGTGTCCAGGGAGTCGTTTTTGGAAATGTCCAGCACCACGTAGCCCACCTCAAAATTGGTGCTCAGATACTGTCCGAGAATGTTTACATTCAATTTAGAAATTTTCGAGTTGATCTCAGAAAGCACCCCAGACACATTTTTGTGGATATGCAAGATTCTGTGGGTATCCTCCATTTTAGGTAAGGATAATTCGGGTATAGAATGACTGCCAAGGCTGGCTCCGCTTTCGATATATTTGATGAGTTTCCCGGACACATCCACCCCAATATTCCATTGGGCTTCTTCCGTAGAACCGCCAATATGAGGCGTTAAAATCACATTGGGCACGTTTTGCAGGGGCGAGGTGAATTTTTCTGCTTTGTTTTTAGGCTCCTCGGGGAAGACATCTAAAGCCGCACCGCCAATACGCTCTTCGTCCAAGGCCTTTTTTAAAGCCTGGATATCCACAACATCTCCCCGACTCATATTGATGAGCAGCTGTCCTTTTGTAAACCAGCTTAGCACCTCCGCGTTGAATAAGTTTTTTGTTTCCTGGGTTCCCGGCACATGCAGTGTGAGAATGTCGCTCTCTTCGATGAGGGTTTTAAGATCACCGACGGCTTCAGCATTGCCCAGGGGCAATTTATTTTCCACATCATAGTAAGACACCTTCAGTCCTATGGATTCGGCAAGAATAGAAACCTGAGAACCTATGTGTCCGTAACCCACAACGCCCAGACGCTTTCCGCGGATTTCGTGAGCGTTTTCTGAGCTTTTATCCCATTCTCCGGCATGCGCGGCCTTATCTTTGTCCGGGATTCTTCTTATTAGCATAATCGCAGAAGCAATAACCAGTTCGGCTACCGAACGTGTATTGCTGAACGGCGCATTGAAGACGCAAACCCCCGCTTTATTGGCCGCCTCCAAATCGACCTGATTAGTACCGATACAGAAGCAGCCTACCGCCACCAGTTTTTTCGCTTTTTGAATCACCTCTTCCGTCAGTTGGGTTTTGGATCTCACCCCCAGGATTTTGGCATCTTTCAAAACTTCATCCAACTCTTCCCCCGATAACGCGCCCGAATGCTGCTCAATTTGGGTGTAGCCCGCTTTTTTGAAAGACTCTACAGCCGATTGACTTATACTTTCCAAAAGAACAACTTTCATTTTATGCTTTGGGAACGAGGTTTTGAGTGGTGACATAGCAATACGGAGTTTAAAATTGGAAGCCTCTAAAGTAAAAAATTACGCGAAAGCAATCCCATGTTGTTTTTATTTTTTTTCTTCTGACCCTTGCCCGTCCAAAATACGCAGGCGAGTTTAATCTTACTAGATTTGTGAGCGGATATCCATAACCTTGTTCTTCAAATTCATAGCGCTAGCTGAGTTCCATCTGCAACTGAATCAGTTTGGAATAAAGCCCGTTTTCCTGTTCCAGCAATTCGGCGTGGGTTCCTTTTTCCATAATTTCACCGTTTTCCAGGACCAGAATCTGGTCAGCGTTTTTGATAGTCGACAATCGGTGAGCAATCACAAACGACGTTCTGCCTTTCATCAGCTTGTCCAGAGCTTCCTGTACCAGTTGCTCCGATTCTGAATCCAGCGAACTCGTGGCTTCATCCAAAATCAAAATCACAGGATTTTTGAGCACGGCTCTGGCGATAGCGACCCGCTGTCGCTGACCTCCGGAAAGCTGGACGCCGCGTTCTCCAACTACCGTTTCGTACTGCTCCGGAAAAGACATGATAAAATCGTGGGAATTGGCTTTTTTGGCGGCTTCCAGAATTTCCTCATGGGTGGCGTCTGGTTTTCCGTAAGCGATGTTCTCTTTTATCGTCCCTCCAAAAAGCAGGATATCCTGTGGAACTATAGCCATCTGGCTTCTTAAGTCATGCAGGGTAAACTCTGAAGCCGGTATATCGTCCAGCAGCATTTGACCGGACTGTGGCTCATAAAATCTTAAAATCAATGAGGCAATTGTCGATTTACCCGCACCGCTGGGTCCAACAATGGCGATGGTTTCTCCTTCTCTGGCCTCAAAACTGATGTTCTTCAAGACGCTGAGTTCCGGGCGACTGGGATAGGCAAATTTTAAATTTTTAAAACTTAATTTTCCGTGAATAGGCTGCGGCGAAGACTCTTCTTCTATGATTTCAGGTTCTTCATCGATAAGGTCAAATACGCGTTCTGTGGCTCCAATGGCCTTTTGAATTTGCGCATATTGAATGGGTAAGCCACCGATGGAAGCCCCAACAAAAATGGTATACAAGATAAAGGTAATCAAATCGGCCTGACTCAATTCTCCGGCATTTTGAAGTTTGACCGCATACCAGACCAAAAGCACGATAGCACCAAAAATGCAAAAGATGATAAAGGAGGAGAAGGCGCCGCGGGCAAGACCTCCTCTGATCGCTATTTTTTTGATATCGGTAACCGCAAATTTATACCTCAGCATTTCAAAGGCTTCGTTGGTAAAGGCTTTTACATTGGCAATCCCCTGCAGACTTTCGCCGACAATGGTATTGGAATCGGCCACCTTATCCTGAGCCTCTTTGGATAATTTCTTGATGAATTTTCCAAAAAATACAGCGACAATGGCAAAGATGGGAATGGTAGCCAGCATCAGCAAAGAGAGTTCGACCGATACTAAAAACAAGGCGGCAATCCCGCCGGTGACAATGATCATTTGTCTTAAAAACTCGGCAATACCCGTCGTGAAGGTGTCCTGAATCTGAGAAATATCTGCCGCCACCCGGCTGTTCAGTTCGCTCACGCGTCGTGAAGAGAAAAATTGCATGGGCATTTTAACCAGCGTATTGTAAGTGTCCTGCCTAATGGCAGAAAGCATGTTTTCGGTCACATTCACAAATAAGACCACTCTGAAAAAGGAGAAAATCGCCTGGGCGGTAAACAAGCCCAGAAGAATAAGTCCCATTCGGTTGATATCTTCCGAAGTGAAATCTGCAGTTTCTATAAGATCTCCCATCAATTTGGGAAATAAAAGCGCGGTGAGTCCGGTAAAGGCCAGAAACACCATCCCGACGATGAGTTTCCACTTATGCGGACCGATGTAAGAAAAAAGGCGTAGGGATTTTTTGAGATTCTGTTTGTTGGGTTTTACTTTAGGAAGGTCCGATTCCTTTTTTCTTTTAGCCATTCTTAAATTATCTTCTTGTCTTGGAGCGCAAAGTTAAGGTCATGCTTGACACAAAGCTATGAACTTAACTTAAAAGTCTAAAAAAATATACATAAAGTTAATCTGGCGCTATCAAACCTGCTTCTCTGACCGCCTGCATGGCTTGGACGTGCAGGCAGGTTCAGAAAAACAGATAAATCAAATTATATGCTCTTACTACCTGAAGCCTTTGCCGGGAATTCCACAAAGAGGAAGAGGCTAGGCCAGCGTCTAAACTTTAGTATCTTTAAGTTTTTAAACGAACTGTCTTATGAGAAATCTATTAGTCTTACTGCTTGTTGTATTCATTCAAATTCCGGCCTCGGCGCAAATCAAAAGCGCTCCCGAGAGGGCTGAAGGCGAAGGGCCATGGTCACAGCTGATCATTCGCGGAGTCACCCTCATCAATGGAAATGGTGCTCCACCAACCGGACCTGTGGATATCGTTGTGGAGCAGAATAAAATTAAGGAAATCAAAACCGTCGGCTATCCTGGTGTGGAAATCGACGAAAGCAAAAGACCTCAGCTTAAATCCGGAGGTAAGGAACTGGATGCTAGCGGAATGTATCTGATGCCGGGTTTTGTAGATATGCACGGACACATTGGCGGAGAAGCTCAGGGCACTCCTGCAGAGTATGTCTTCAAACTGTGGATGGCCCACGGAATTACGACCATTCGAGACCCCTCTGCAGGAAATGGCCTGGACTGGGTGCTGGAACACAAGAAAAAATCTGCTAAAAACGAAATTACCGCTCCACGAATTTTGGCTTACACCGCCTTTGGACAAGGGAGTGCCTCTGAGATAAGCTCTCCGGAAATGGCCAAAAAATGGGTGAGAGAAAACGCTGAAAAAGGGGCCGATGGCATTAAATTTTTCGGAGCCAGACCAGAAATCATGCAGGCCGCCCTGAAAGAAAATAAAAGCCTTGGACTGCGTTCTGCCATGCATCATGCTCAAATGGACGTCGCCAGATGGAATGTGCTGAATTCTGCCAGAGCGGGACTTACCAGCATGGAACACTGGTATGGACTTCCGGAAGCCTTATTTACAGACAGAACTGTTCAGCATTACAAACTGGATTATAATTATAACAACGAGCAGGACAGATTTGCAGGAGCAGGGAAGCTGTGGGAACAGGCCGCGCCGCCCTATTCTGAAAAATGGAATGCCGTGATGAACGAGCTGCTGGAACTGGATTTTACCCTGGACCCCACCTTTAATATTTATGAGGCTAACCGCGATTTGATGAGAACCCGAAGAGCGGAATGGCATGAGGAGTATACCCTGCCTTCCCTCTGGGAATTCTACCAGCCCAGTAAAATATCGCATGGTTCACACTGGCATTACTGGGGCACGGAAGAAGAAACCAACTGGAGGAAAAATTACGAGCTGTGGATGACTTTCGTCAATGAATACAAAAACAGAGGAGGCAGAGTCACCACGGGATCCGATTCTGGTTTTATATTTCAACTTTACGGATTTGCTTATGTCCGGGAACTGGAATTACTGAGAGAAGCCGGATTCCATCCGCTGGAGATTATGATGTCTGCAACCCTCAATGGCGCCGAAGCTTTGGGAATGGAAGATAAAATAGGATCGGTTGAAGTTGGAAAACTGGCCGATTTTGTCATCGTTGAAGAAAATCCCCTGGAAAATTTGAAGGTGCTGTACGGAACAGGCGCTATAAAACTGACCGATGAGAACGAGGTGAGGCGAGTAGGCGGCGTAAAATACACCATAAAAGATGGTATTATCTACAATGCTCAGGAACTTCTGGAAGATGTAAAGCAAATGGTTAAGGAAGAAAAAATGAAATCTGGTTATGAAATCAGGCAGCCCGGAGAGCAGTAACAAGATTCAACTTGTTTAAATACAAATAATTTATATTTAACGTATAATATTATCATATTCCCATTTTTATAATTAAATTAATGCCAAATTAATAAGTATGGGTATTAAAAATTTTCAAGGGAAGCAGGTTGGTGACGTCAATTTAAAAGCTGAAAAAATTACGGTGAGGGACTGTATGTCCAAGAGTATGGTTTTGTTTAAAAAAGAGCAGAGCATCATAGAAGTGGTAGAAACACTCATAAAATTCAGGGTTTCCGGAGGTCCGGTCATCGACGATCAAAAGTGTGTGATCGGTGTTATTTCTGAAGGAGATTGTGTGAAACAAATTTCTGAAAGCCGATACTATAACCTGCCGATGGAAGATACCTGTGTTGAAAAATACATGTCCAAAGATGTGGAGACGATTTCTCCCGAGGTCAATCTTTTCGATGCTGCCAATTTGTTTTTATCCTCCAAAAGACGGCGTTTTCCCGTGGTCGAAGATGGAAAAATTATAGGAATCGTAAGTCAAAAAGACATTTTAAGAACGGCCCTGATGCTGAAAGGCTTTAGCTGGAAACATAAGTAAATTCCTCCCCCAGCCCCCTCGCTTAAAAGACAACCCGCCACCTCAGGTACTCATCAATTTTCAAAGATTGGTTTTCACTTGCCTTTTTGATGTTTCGAAATCCAAAACCCATTAGGCTTCAAGGGATTTATTTCAAATCTGATATTTCAAATTTGGTATTTATAATTTGTTACTTGCAACTGACTACTTGCTACCCAATACTAAAAAAACGAATTTTCTATTTACCTAAACCCTACTACCTACCACCTAAGTTATGTCTTGGGTCTTGAATCTATTAAAAATACATATACTGTGCCGTACGGTAGGTATTGGCGTGGGCATCGATAATGGTTTTGATGTCTTTGGAATAACCGCCTCCCATACTGACTTCCACTGGGATTTCATGTCTGAGGCACTGCTCAAATACAAACTCATCCCGGCGTTTGCATCCTTCTACGCTGCAACCTAACTTACCAAGTTTGTCGGTACTCAGGATATCTACCCCCGACAGAAAAAATATAAAGTCGGGTTTTACCCGGTCGATAAGATTGGGCAGAGTAGAGGTAAGCGCTTTCAGGTATTCCTCATCACCGCAATCGTTTTCCATGGGTAAGTCCAGATCCGATTCTTCTTTTTTGAAGGGATAATTGCTTTTGCCGTGCATGGAAAAGGTAAACACCCTCTCCTCATTCCGGAAAATTTCAGCGGTACCGTTGCCCTGGTGGACATCGAGATCGACTATAAGGATTTTCCTGGCCAGTTTGTTCTGAAGCAAATACTGCGCCCCGATAGCCTGATCGTTCAGCATACAAAAAGCTTCCCCATGATCTGAGTAGGCATGATGGGTTCCGCCCGCTATATTCATCGCCACGCCATGTTCCAAAGCGTAATTACAGGCCTGAATAGTGCCGTCGGTGATGATACGCTCTCGCTCTACCAAAGCTGAAGACAAGGGGAATCCTATTTTTCTGGCCTGTCGTGGTTCAATACGTATGCTATATAACTCCTCCAAATATGCTGAAGTATGCACCGATTGAATATAGGTTTCATTTTCTTCCCGGATTTCCGGCTGAAAGAAATTCTCCTCCTCACAGGTGCCTTCATGCAGAAGTTGCTTGGGCAGAAGATCATACTTCTCCATGGGAAACCGGTGCCCTTCGGGTAAAGGGTGCTTGTAGATGGGATGAAAAGCGATTTTTAGCATAATCTGATAAAACAAGCCCAAAATAAATGCTTTTCCCAATCATCTCTGCTCTAAAATTTTTTAAATGTTTGGTAAAATAGAAGTATAAAATTAAGCTTAGTATTAATTATCAGTAGATGGTTTATTACTACTAGGGCTTAGACGTTTCATCGATGAATTGATCAACATCTATTTTAAATTTCTCCATAGACGGCAGATGAGTGTACATCATATGGCCAGCCTCATAATATTTCATAATAATATTGTCCCTTAACTCTGGTTCCAGCCCCATGTGATTAATAGAATGCTCAACTCCATAAAACACAGTAGCTAAATCGTAATATCCATTCAAAATCAAAATTTTCAAATTCGGATCACGCTTCATAGCAGAGGTCATATCTGGAAGAGTACTTATGGCTGTTTGTGCATTCCAGCTCACATTGCCTTTATGTTTCCAATCCCACTTAAATCCTTCTCTGCCACTGGCAGTAGTAGTGTAGGTCAAGTCCTTATTTGCGTTTAAGTCGTTGTACAGATAATCCTTAAAAGCAGCGATATACGGGGCTGATATAGCATCACTTTGGGGGTCTGTAAATGCATTTTGAGAAAGTAAATCTTCGTTTATTCCCTTGAATCTGGAGTCCAATCTCCCAACAGTTTCGCCTTCTTCTCGCATTAATTCCTGAAAAAACTCAGAATTGGTTACTCTAAGATTAGCTTTAATCCAATAGTCAGTACTCAAGCCTGTGAGGTCAGAAAGCTTTTGTGCCATGCTGGATTTGTCGGAAACAGAAAGTCGGTCTCCTTTGAGCAAAGCAGGGGCATATTCATTTTCAGTAAAATACCTGACCTCTTCCAAAAAGGATTCCAAGGAATTACCTTTATCTTTCACTTTATCATGATACCAAGCTGTGGCTGCATAAGTCGGGAAATGTGTGAGGTAAGCTATATCGTCTCCGGGACCAAAAAGTAAATGCTGTAATTCAAAAACAGCCGAAACCATAATGACACCATTCATAGCTATTCCTTTGTCTTGCAAATGCTTCACCAGGGCAGCGTTTCTGAACGTACCATAGCTTTCACCCAGTAAATACTTAGGTGAATTATACCTGCCTTCACGAATTAAAAACTGATCAATAAAAAGTCCTATGCTTCTTACATCTTGATCTACCCCCCAGAAGTCTGTCCACTTGGCTTCACCAACAGGACGACTAAAGCCAACACCAACAGGATCAAGCATGACCAAGTCTGCCTTATCTAAAATTGAAAACTCATTATTAACAATAGTGTAAGGCGCTGGTTTGGTATAATCGGGATCATTAATAACCACCCGTTTAGGCCCCAAAACCCCAAAATGAAGCCAGAAAGAAGCTGATAAAGGTCCACCGTTAAAAGCAAATACTATAGGCCTGTTGTTAGTTTCACCAGACTTTTTGTAGTGGGTAAATCCAAAAAGAGCGATGGGCTGGTCGTTTTCATCACGTAATTGTATAGTACCGGTTTCTGTATCAAGATTGATGGTTTTACCATGGATGCTTACCGATTGAGAAGAGGTGTAAACTTCACCTTCTGGTATTTTTTTATCTTCGGCTGGTTCCTGAGAATAGGATACTAAGGTGTAAAGGATAATAAGGCTAGTGAGTAATTGATTTTTCATAGTCTAAGCTTTAAAACAAATAATTCTTTATTTTGTTAGTAATACTGATTTAAAGGTATGAAAAATTCAAATGCGGATTTTTATGCTAATCATCCAAATTCTAAGCTAACTTTAAATTTCAATTTTTATCGCTTTGAAGGTTTAAGCTGAGATAGTAGCTTAAGAAATGTATCTAAAAGCTTTAAGCTAAGCAAGGCAAACCTGCCTGCGTTACTTGGAAGGCAGGTTCAGAATAAATAAATACTACCCAGCTGGTTTATGTGATTTTTTTCCTGAGTGCTGCCAGGCCCAGCAGGGGACCGATGGCTAAGAGGGTGTAAATAAAATGGCTGCTGGTCCAGAGCATCAGACTGCTGAGAAGCTGTATGCTCCCAATGGTGATGGCAAATCCAATACAGTTGACAATCGTGAGCGCCGTACCTTTAAGCTCGGCAGGAGCGCTTTGAGCTACCAGCGTGGACAGGAGTGGTGAATCTGCAATGACAAGCATACCCCACAGCAGTAAAAATCCTATAAAGATGTCGCTCTCCAGAGCAAACATCCACGGCACAGCCAGGCAGCAGGCACAGGATAAGAGCAAAGCTGCCGAAGCTGTGGATTTGGTGCCCTTTCGATGAGCTACATAGCCTCCTAAAACACAGGACAAACCGCCGATACCTATGATTAAAAAGGACCATAAAGACACATTGAACGTGACTTCGGGATGACTCAGGTTATAGGTCTGTAATAAGACGGGTACAAAGGCCCAGAACGCATACAACTCCCACATGTGGCCAAAATAGCCAAAAGCTGCAGCGCGAAAGTTTCGGTCGCGAAAAACCTGAAAAAAAGCAGAGAAGTTTAAATTTCGACGCGTTTGGCGATAAGGGCCATCTGGCACCAGGAGCATGATCAATACCCCGCCCAAAAGCGCAAGGGAAGAGGTCACTATCAAAACCGTTTTCCATAAAAAAGCATCGGTCAACTCTTTGAGCAAATGGGGAAAGGCTGTCCCAAGCACCAGGGCACCCACCAGAAAGCCAAGGGATTTGCCTAAGCCTGTTTTGTAATAATCGGCTGCAATCTTCATCCCCACCGGATAAATACCCGCCAGAAAGAAACCTGTCATAACCCGGCATAAAAGCAACGTAGACAGGCTGTGATCTTCCCAGATGACCGCCAAATTGAACACAGCTCCCAAGAGAGCGGACCCAAAAAAGACGCGGGAAGGCGAAAACCGATCTGCAATACTCAAAATTGCAAAAATCAAAGTCCCCAGTATAAAGCCCAGCTGAACGGCAGAGGTTAAATGCCCTAAAGCGCTGGGTGACAAATTGTAGTGGATCACCAGCTCACTCATGACTCCATTACCTGCAAACCAAAGCGATGTACAGCAAAACTGAGCAAACACAATCAGCGGTAATATATGTTTCGAAATCTTCACGCCGTGAAGATATCAAATGCTGAATACGTCCAGTGATAAAGATTAAATAAAATTAAGCGGTATCCGGACTCACTATTTACACCAAAATATAAAAGCCATGTTGATATTTATAAAATCTCTGTGTTCTCAGTGGCTCTGTGGTGAGAACTATAACGGAGGCATAAGACCGCTCTCTGCCGGTAAAGGCCGGCTTTAAAATTAGGTTTTTGAACGCATGTTTCCATCGCGCAAACACAGAAAAAAGCAAGATGAATTCAATTCTGCTTTAAAAGTTACAGCTGCTTCACAAAATCTGAAAAGACCGCTTTGTGACGTTCCAGGTCCAGATCCGGAGAAATGGAAACCCTGGCAATGTAATCCTTATCTTCTTCCTTGGTGGTGCCCTGGGTGGAGGTTGCCGGTATGGTCCAGTAAGAGCCTTTCAGCTGACCGTAACTCACACAGTGTTTGCTTCCGGGAATCCGGCTGATCATCATCGTGATGAGTTTATGGTTTAAATCCCTTTTGTAGGTTTCGCGTTCTTCATCCGTATCGCCTTTGGTTGGCAGATCCAGGGAAAAGACTGAAGGGGTGAAGCCCTGTTCCACCACCTCATCGGGAACGAAATTGATTTTAGCCTCGGGGAGTTCTTTCCTGATGAAATTCACAAACTCACGGGTGTTTTTATAAGCATCCTTTATTCTTTGATTCATGGAGGGTAACTGTTCGGCCAAGATTTCAACCTGAAGATCTGTAGCTTCATTGTCGCAAAGCTGAAAATGCTTTTGGATGCATGGCATCACATCCTCTGCCTTTTCGTTGGCGACACAGTAACCGGCCGTACATCTTCCGCCACTTGGAAATTTGGATCCGCTCACGTAAGAAATGGTTCTAATGTCTGAAAACATTCCCTCCTTACTTAAGAAGTGAACATTGGGACAAAAAGTCTGATCCAGGATAAACACCGGTGGAATAGCGTCCTGGCCCTCCGGATTTTGTCGTGGCTTTCTTAAAGCTGCGGTCAGTTCTTCCAGATTCGGGACTTCTACTCTGGGGTTGGTGGGAATTTCGGCTATGATGTAAGGCACTGCATCTTCCCGGGCCGTCTGGTCCAGAACCTGAGCGGTGCTTTGTACCATATCGTTGTCCTGATCTACCGGCAAGTCCATGATATCTACGCCATCTACCGCTTCCACGACACGTCTGGCCTGGTCATTGGTTCCGCCATAACAGTTGGGAGGAACAATGATTTTGATCCGTTTGCCCGGATGATTGGTTTTGGCATCGTCAATAAGCCCCATCATGATGGCATATTGAACGGAGAGTCCGCAGGAGCCTAATAAGACATCTGAAGTGGCTAAAGTGATGCCCTGCACCTCCCTGATGACCTTCTCCAAATTGTCGGCTCTGCTTGTTTTTACCTCTACAGATGCTTTTATACCGACAAACCTCTGTAAAGCTTCAAAGGAGTCTGCCGGAGTCATCGCAATGGATTCTCTTCGGCGCACATGCTGTATTTCTGAAACGTAAGCTTCATTTTTGTTTCCGTTCACGATCAGGATACTCCCCAGTTTCGGGTATACATTGACGTGAAAGTCAATCCCCGGATTTAATTCGGCCTGACCGACCTGATGCTCCTGAGAAATGAAAACCGTACTGCCTTCAAATTCCGGAATGTCATCGCTGCTTTTGACCTGTTTAAGCTCAAAGCTATACCCGTAAACGCGCTTGAGCGTTTCGGCATCCAAGAAATTGGGCAGGGCTTCGGTATAAAGGATTTGGGTGGGTTTATCCTGAAGTTTGTTGGTGCGCAATACTGCAAAAACAGGCATGGTCTGTGAAGAAAAACTGATGACCTGTTCCGGTTTTATCCCGTGTTTATGGGCGATTCCCCACTCTAAAACCGAGGATAAGGGATGCCCGAGACGAATGTAATCGTAAGCTGTTGGAAGCTTGGCTAATTCAGAGTGATCTGCAGTGTGATTTTGGTACAGGACTTCCAGCTGTTCCAAAAACTCGGTTTTGGCCCTGCTTTCGTTATAAATATCCAGCCGGTGTGTGGTGAGCTTCAGCCAGTCGGTTGGAACCTGGTTTAAAATGTCTTTTATATAGGTTTGTACCTTATGATCTTGCATGCCTTTGGTTTTAAAGAGAGGCAAAATTAAAGATTTCTAAGGGCTTCGGCGGTGGTCTTAACAAGATGTTTTGGGTTGGAGTGGAGAGCGCATATGCGCAAGCTATGAATGCAACTAAAGGCAAACTTAGCCTGAAGTTGAAAGCATAAAAAAAAACATCCGTCTCCGACGGATGTTTTTTACAATCGAGTTTTGAGTTGAAACCCTTTACATTTCTTTCTTAGCAGAATCGTGGGCCTGCATCATTTGCTCATGTTCACTTCTTAACTTTTCATGCGCTTCAATCATTTGGTCGTGTGCTGCATTCATTTGTTCCTGTTCTTCCAATATGGTTTCAACCTCATAATCAAAAGTATTCAGATCGACATCTTCAGTGGCATGTTTTTCTATCAGATCCTGATGCTTCTGAAGCAGGTTTTCATGGAGTTGAATGGTCTTATAATGCTGCACTAAAATATCCTGATGCTTTTCCCTAAAGACGGCGTGTATGCTATCCATCTCGGGCATGCCTGAATACTCATCAGCTTTTTCCTTCATGACGTCGTGCATCTCTTCCATTTTTTTATAGTTTTGATTCATGAACGCATGCGTACCCATCAGTTCCTCGTGTTCTTCCACCATGTCTTTATATTCTTCGGTTTCTATAGGATTTTGGTTACAGCCTATAAAAACAAAAGCCAATAAACTCATAGCTATAGTCAATACATTTTTATTGAGTAGAGTTTTCATTTTTTTGATTTTTTTGATTCATCTTCAATTTAATGATATTTATTTTGAATTTGAAATAATGTTAAAAATTACATATTTTCTGAAAGGAGTCCCTGAGACAGTATAATTTTTTTTTCATCTGAAACACAAGCCCTGATCTGCTTATGGTATCCTATATTTATCGACCTTTAAAATCCGCTAAAACCCACTTATGACTCTCAAAGCAAATCTATATAATCAGTGCCTGGAACTCGTGGAAAAACGTCGCCACAGCATTCTCAACCAGATTGCTGATATCCAAAACAGCCTGCTTTCGGAAACCAAAAGCAGTGCGGGCGATAAGCATGAAACAGGCAGGGCCATGCTTCAGCTGGAACGAGAAAAAGCAGGACATCAACTGGCAGAAATTGAGAAATTAAGCGGCGCGCTTTCTAAAATCAATACTGAAGAAAGACCCGGAAAAGTGGCCGTGGGCAGTCTGGTTTTTACCTCCAAAGCGCTTTATTTTATAAGCATCAGTCTGGGTGCCTTACAAGCCGATGGGAAACCCGTCTATGCCATTTCACCCGGGACACCTGTGGGACAGTTGCTGATGGGCAGACAAGTGGGGGATGAACTGCGTTTTAACGGAAATTCCTTTGTGATCGAGCAGGTGGTTTAATGAGGTCAGGTCAGATTTTTACCTTTTATCCCATACATGTTCTGTTGTTATTTTTTTGGATTATAGCAAATTTAATGGAGCCAAAATGCCGATTTTAAGTTCATTTCTATTGAAACTTCCCACATTGAAATTGGCTTTGGCATATTCCGTATAATCAAAATACCTTCCCACATAGGCTATAAAAAACTGGATATCTATCGTTTTAAAAGGACTATAAGTAAGCGTAGGAATGGCTCCATAACTGGTTCTTACGTGATCCTTCGTGCTGGTATAATTGTCGTATGCCGTATTCGTCATAAGCGTAAGTAAGCCTTTGAATTTAGGGCTGAAACGGTATTCTGCTCTTAACCAGTTTTCCACATAAAGTACGTTTTCTGCAATCGTGTTTTCTTCAAGTAAATTGTTGATAATTCCCTTGGTATCTATTTCTTCATAACTGTACTGAAAATCGTACATCAAACTGAAGTCTTTGTCCTGATATTTATGTCCTAAGGTAAAGAAATAGGTGCCTCTGTTTTTAACTTCGTTGCTGTAACTCGCGCTGTAATTTGTTTCAAATTTGCCGTCAAAAAAGCGTCCGCGCCAGTTGACTACTCCATTGACCGGCCAGATAGGTTCTTCTATATTTTCAGCCACAATATCCCCGTAAAGATCTTTGTAAAGCAGTGTTCTTGAATTTAAAACCTGAATTCGAAACTGATGATTGTCAAACGCCTGGTAAGAGAGACCTGCTCCCGTGACAAAAGCTAAAGCATTGCTGTAAATATCATTGAATTCCAGGACATATAAAGGACTGAATTCATATTCGTAACCTCCATAAAAGGCAAACATTTTACCGATATAGACATCCAG
Organism: Psychroflexus aurantiacus; assembly: GCF_010820555.1. GTDB lineage: Bacteria > Bacteroidota > Bacteroidia > Flavobacteriales > Flavobacteriaceae > Psychroflexus > Psychroflexus aurantiacus. Next base: position 519,198 of record NZ_JAAIKD010000001.1, read on the forward strand.
CTTTTCGGCTGCTTTTACTTTGACATAAGCGAGTTGAATATCGTTGCTTAGACGATCTAAAGACTGAACTTCAGAACTACTATTGAACCGATTTCTGAAATTAAACTCTATGCGTTCATGAAGCTGACCTGAAATACTGAGGGCTGTAAATCCATTCTCGAACTGTATGCCATTGTAATACTGGTCTCCACCTCTAAACGTGTAAGCCTGAAACTCGGTGCGCATGTCGAAACCAATGTTTATATTTTCTAAAAGTTTTATTTTATCTTTTGAAAATAGTGGAGCATTACTGCTGTCATTGTCTTGTGAAAATCCGCTTAAGGGGAGTACTAAAAAACTTAATAGGACTCCTAAAATCTTCCCTGTTGATTTTGAATTTCGATGGTTTCTACTAGACTCCTGTAATGGCATTCGCTTGAAATTTTAATCCTTTTGAAAGGAGTTCAGTTTCAAGTTAGTGATTATTTTAAGAACACCTGGTTTCTATTCTTTAAATCGGAAGGTATTAGCATTGAGTTTCAAACTAAAAATGAGTGGAAAGGCTAAGTCTTAGGCTAATGCTTTTTCATAAAGATTGTAAGTCGATATGGGTAATTTCTTAGCCCCTACTTGTTTAAAACCCTGGTTTTCGTAATACCTGCAAAGCTTTGGATTTGTAGAATCCGCATCCAGTCGCAGGTATTTACAATCCATTGCTTTAGCGTCTCTACCAATTCTTTTTATAATTTGAATTCCTATACCCTTCCCATTGTACTCTTCTTTCACCAGCAGGGAATGGATGTACCTGGCCTTTTCGTCTTGTTTGCCCCAGTACAGCAGGTCTTGATCCAGAATTCTGACCATGCCCAGAGTTTCATTATTCTCATTCTGAACAAAAAAGTATTCCTTATTTTGAATCCCTTCCTTTACCCATTCTATTTTTTCTGAAGGCGGGTTTTTCCAGTATTGCCAGTGGTCGATGTTCATCCTGCTGATTTTATCGGCCGCAGCCTGAAACAGGCTTATAACGTCTTCTAAATCTTCTTTGTGTATGAGGGTGAAGGTGAGTTGCATTGTAAAATTATTGATTTTGTTTTCATAGCCTACGATTTAAATCGCGGGCTATGAAATGTATGGTTAAATTGAAATGGTTTTAAGCATTTTCTTTATCCTTTTTTGATGTAATTATAAACTTTTTCAACTGCAGATCCTGAAGCACATAAGATTCTGGTTTTAGTCTAAATATATTCATTTTAAGGTTTCAATTAAAATCTCACATATCCATAATTACCGGTTGACGAAAGGCTTAAAAAAAGATAAGCGATAATATCTGATTTTTACGCCTTAGATTAAATTATGCTAAAGTGTCTCAGCTAATTTAAAGTATTGAAGCAGGAAACTCGAATTCATCAGTTTAGTAGATTAGCTCCAGTGTTTAGATTTATTTTTTGAGCCCTTTATAAAAATCAGATTGAAGCAGCGAATAAATTTCACTATCCAAATACTCTCCGTTATAAAAATAGTTCTCTCGAAAATAAGCTTCTTTTTGAAACCCCATACTCGTCAATAGTCCGCGGGAATTATCATTTCCAGGATTGATGTTGGCTTCTAAACTATGCAGATTAAATTTCTTAAAACCAAAATTGAAAATACACATCATCGCTTCTTTCATCAATCCTTTTTTCCAAAACTCTGGCTTCAGTGTATATCCAATCTCTGCTCTGGAATTTTTAGGATCGATGTTGAAAAACGCAAAATCACCGATAAATTTCCCGGTCGATTTCTCTATCAGAGCCCAAAGCATTCCGGTCCTCTCCTTGTACAGCTTTAATTTTTTAGAAATAGACTCTTCAGACTGTTGGAGGCTTAGATGCCTTTCCTGATCCATATAAACCATGACCCGTTCATCAGAACGGATACCCTGGACCTCTGAGGCGTCTGACAAGTTTAATTGCCTTAGAAGTAACCTCTGACTTTCCAATTCTGGGAATTCCTCGAAGTATAGGTCATTGAGCATAGACGTTGTGGCTGATTAAGTGAAGTTACAAAATACATAACGGTTCTCAGCTATACGAAGGCATGGATTTTAACCACTCAACCTTCTACGAAGAACTGAACTTTAAATATAGCACTTAACTGACCTACAAAGCACGAAATCACTGCTTGCGTATAGGTGATGTTGTGTAAATTTCTACTCCTCTAATGGATCTATCTTTTGCATTAGCATACCCTTTAAAGTCTCCCATTCTTCCTTCAGTTCGGTAAGCAGAGCCTCCAAATGCTCAAAGGAACGATCTGTGGTAGCATTTTCCATTTTTCGTGCAATATCAGCTAATATGTCACAGCGCATGCTAAGAGAAGTACCATTAATTGCATGGGCAATTGTCCTGATATTTGCTAAATCTATTTCATTGTATGCCTGTTCGAGTTGTTCTATCTTTTGTGGTATAACGGTAATGAACATCGATATTAATTGTTGAGCCACCTCCATATCATTTCCAATACCTTCTGCTAGTTCGCTAAATCCAAAATGAATTTCACTTTTAGTGTCTATGTTTTTCAAATCAGCATTGACGTTTTTTCCTTGCTGAAAGAATTTATTTAATACTGCTTGTATTTTTGTGGATTCTAATGGTTTAGTTAAAAAATAATTCATTCCTGAGGCAAGACAACGTTCTTTTTCTTCCTTCAATGCACCTGCTGTAAGGGCAATGATGGGAAGGTGATTATTTGGATTGATTTCCAACGCTCTGATTTTTTGGGTTGCTTCAATGCCATCAAGTTCGGGCATGTGTACATCCATAAAGATTAAGTCAGGAGAAATGCTTTGGTATTGCTCAATAGCTTCTAAGCCATTTCTTGCTTCATATACTTCGCTATTGGGCATCAGTTGTGAAAGCATGATTTTGCTAAGCACCATGTTCAAGGGATTGTCTTCTGCAATGAGGATTTTTATTTTTTCGCTTGTTTCGTCTGTTTCTGCTGCTGTTTGTTCAGTTTCTTGGTGTGGGAGAGTTGCTGCTTTTTGATGGAGACGAGAGAGGTAATTGAATAGATCTTCGCTTTTAACGGGTTTATTTAAAAGGAAACGAATTCCTAACTCCTTACTTTTTTGATTCAACTCTGCATTATCTAATGAGGAATGAAGTAAAATGACAGGTTGCTTTTCGATGCTTAGTTTAAATTGATCCTTCATTTGGCGGATAGTGTCTATACCATTGAAATAGGGCATTTCATAATCGCAGATTACCACTTCATAAGGTTGAGAATTTTGCAGTTTCTGAAGTGCCTCAAGTCCATTGCTGCAGGAGTCTGTTGCTATCTGCCATTGCTTGAGCATTTGCTCGAGAATGAGTCGGTTGTTATCATTATCATCAATAATCAAACAGCGTTTTACACCTTTAATCTGTGTGGTATCTAGTTTTACTCCCTCATCAAAATGCGTGATGATTTCAAAATAGAACGTAGTGCCAACATCAGGAGTGCTGTCTATGTGGATTTTGCTTCCCATTTTTTCTGCAATCATTTGCGAAATTACCAGTCCTAAACCTGTGCCTCCATATTTACGCGTGGTGGAACTGTCAGCTTGAGAAAATGATGTGAAAAGTTTTGCTTTTTGCTCCTCGGTAATACCAATCCCTGTATCTCGTACGGAAATTGAAAGTTTACCTTGGTTGCCTTCAAGTGCATGATAGGCTACTTTTAGTGCTACTTCACCCTTTTCCGTAAACTTGACGGCATTGCTTAAAAGATTGGCTAAAATCTGTTTGGTGCGAATAGCGTCAAGATGGGCAAAACGAGGCATAGAAGGGTCGATATCCAATAACAACTCAATCCCTTTGTCAGCTGCTGAGAAGTTGATAATATCGATGCTATTTTCTAAAAGCACCACCATATCAGTTTTCATGACCTCAAGCTCCAACATTCCCGCTTCAATTTTAGAAAAATCAAGAATATCGTTGATAATTCCCAAGAGTGTATGCCCTGATACATTGGCACTATTAGCATATTGTTGTTGAACATGGTTTAGTGGGGTTTTGGTAAGCAACTCCGTAAAACCAATCACCCCATTGAGTGGCGTACGGATTTCGTGGCTCATATTGGCAAGAAACTCAGATTTTGCTTTGCTGGCGGCTTCGGCTTGTTCTTTGGCTTTGATTAGTTCTAATTCAGCCTTTTTACGCTCGTTGATGTCTTGCAATACCCCCAAGAGTCTTACACATTTACCGTCTTTGAATTCACTATTTCCAATTGCTCTTACCCAAAACAATTTGCCTTTGGAACTTGTAAGTTGCAATTCTAAGTCATAAGGAGTACCATCAACCAAAGCTTTTTGGATGGCTTTCTCAAGTTGTGCCCAACTTTCGGGGGCATAATAACTAGCCATTTGCTCATACGTAGGCACAAAACCATGAGGCACTTCATGGATATCACAAATGGTATCCGACCAGCTGATTTCGCCTGTCAAGTTGTTAAAATCCCAGCCACCCACCTGAGCCACACGGCTGGTTTGCAGCAGGAAATCCTTGGTTTTTGTCAGTTCTACCTCCGCTTTCTTGCGTTTGGTAATGTCTTGTCGGATAGAAATGTACTGTACAACCTTACCCGATTCGTTTAAAACAGGCTGAACAATACAACTCACCCAATAATTACTACCATCTTTTTTCCGCTTTTTGATTTCTCCTTTCCAGGTTTTGCCTGCCATAATCGTTTCTTTCTGATTATGCCAAAATTCCCCGTCGTGGTAGTCTGAATTCAGGATATGGTGGTTTTGCCCGATTAGTTCTTCTTCAGTGTAGCCAGATAGCTCACACAACTGTTTGTTTACTTTTACAAATAGGTCTTGTGTATTGGTAATGGAGAGGGCAGAACTCTCGTTTATGGCACTGGTGATGTCTTTTATCTCTTTGCTGATGGCAGCAATTTCTGCTTCCTTCTTTTTTTGCTCGGTGATATTGGTATGCGTACCGACTACCCTGCTGGCTTCCCCTTTTTCGTTTCGCTCTACCACTTTTGCTTTGTTCAGTATCCACAAATACTGACCTGCCTTGTTTCTGAATCGGTATTCGTGGCTGAAGGTGTCGCCATTATCAGGGGTTTGGGTGACTTTGTCGATTTCAGCAAACACCCATTGGGCATCATCGGGGTGCAATCTTTCTGCCCATTCACTGGCTAAAAATGCAAGTTCGCCCATTTCGTAACCTAGCATTTCTACCCAAGCCTTTGAGAAAACAGTAACGCCATTGGCAGGTGTCCAGTCCCAAATACCGTCACCCGAAGCGTCTAGCGCGTAGTTTAATTGTTTGTTTAATGCTTCTCTCTCTAGTTCAATTTTTTTCCTTTCTGTTATATCTTGCGCCACGCCCCTTAGGGTAGTAATATTCTTATTTTCATCAAAAACCGCCTCTCCACGTGCCCAGATCCATACTTGGCTTCCGTCTGTGCGAATGCCCTTAAGTTCTAATTCATAGGGAATACCCTGCTCAATAGCAAGGGCTACAGAAGCCGTTATGGTCTCCCAACTTTCAGGGCTGTATAGTTGCTTCTGCTCGGGAAAAGTGGGCGTAGGAAGAATAGGGTCTAAGCCAAACATTTTGTAAAGTTCCTCAGACCATAACACCTCATTGGTTTTTAAATCAAGCTCCCAGCTCCCTGTTTTGGAAATTTGTTGGCCCTTCCTAAGTTGGTCAGTAGTTCTCTGAAGCAGTAATTCCTTGTTTTTAAGCTCTGTAATATCTTGGTGTGCCCCCAGCATTCTAACAGGTTTGCCCTGCTGATCCCTGATTGCCAAACCACGGCACCTAATCCAGACGGTAGAGCCATTTTTATGCGTATATCGTACCGTTTGGTTGTAAGGGTGATCCGGATTTTCGCAATGTTTGATAAGGTTTTCTGTGGCAAGTTTTAAGTCTTCAGGGTGGATAATATGTTGCCAAGCCGATGCTTTATGCGGCATTTCACGGTGGTCGTATCCTAAAACCGCCCAAAATTTAGGATTCATCCATTCTTCTTCGGGCTGCTCCAAATCCCAATACCACAAGCCATCTAGAGAAGACTCTTGAATAAAATCAAAAATTGACTCATCGGTTTTGATCAGCTCGTAGAGTTCTTTTTTTAGGTAGTTGGGGGATTTCATTTGGAGATATGCTATTAAAATTTTACATAGCTTTTATGTAGATGGTTTGTTGTGTAATAAAGTAACAAATTTAGCGAGTACAAACCAAATATAAAATCCTAGCGGATTTTCAGAAGTAGGCGAGAACAAGCGATTACTTATAGCCAATGTTGTGCTTTCGTTTTTTAATTTTTATTCAATTTTTTGGTTAATGATGAGAAGCAATTCGTTATAGTCCTTTATTACTTTATTTGCGCCTTCTAGAAGGGCAGATGTCATCAATGTACTACTGGCAATAACATTCCTGAAATTCTCACTGTTATATGCATCTACATTTAGATAGTCCTTAGAATTTAATATTCCTTTACTAACCATTATATCTGTCATTACTCCTCGATTAACTAAATAAGGAAGTATATTAGAATGCACATCATTTTCTAGATACTCTATTCCTTTATTATAATATCCAATTGATTCTGAAAGATTCTGCATACTTTTTGTAAGTTCAGACCATTGAAAAATCTTTTTATTAGAGCCAAGTTCGTTTTCAATTATGGGCAGATCAATTCTTTCTAGATAGAAAAAGACCATACTACTAATCTTTTTTATCTTTTCAGTATCAGAAATATTCTGGTCACTACTATTCAAAAATTCAAGACGTTTATCAACTCTTTGTTTCAAGAATTCGATTGCGCTTTCCAGTTCAGTTTTGTTCTCGTTTATTTCCTCTCGAAGATTTACCAATACCTGTTGCGATTGCTTTTCTAATATTCTTTGCTGATTCCAATTATTAATCTGAAGAGCAATCAAAATTCCAATAACAACAAGTATAATCTCACCAACGGCATATTTTAAATACCTGCCTGTATTGCCTTCTGAAAGCATATTTCGCCTAATTTTTCTAAAGAATTTAATCATCTTTGGTTGTTAAGGTTGTAGCTAACTGAGGTCTATCACTGAGTTTTTCATTGATCAGATTGATCATTTCAACGGTCGATTCTAACTGTTTTTTGGTAATACCCTTAATAGCCTCTGAAAATTCCTTACGACCTAATAATTGGCTATTGATAGTAAATCGAAGTTCAGGATCAATTGAATAATCCTGCCGAATACTACCGTCTGGGTTTTGTCCGAATTTCATCCCATTGTTTGAAACGAAAACGCCATAAATATTGTCGATTAGAAATAGATTGTTGTTTGTGATTACTGCCGCAAGATAATCCAGCTGTTGATAGTATCTAATGAGTTCATTCTTAAGCTCTTTGTCTTTAATGAGTACAATATTACCCGTTGATTCCAGATTGTTGAAGGTAGCTTTATTTGCAATAAAGGTACGACGAGTCGTAAGTTCAAATAATAAAGGTGCTATATCCGAAGGAGAGGGAATTGGTTTTTGCATAAACATTAAAACACTATCTGCCTTGGCAATCATTTCAGATTCATTGGCTAATTGACCATCTATGATCTCCTTTTGTATCTCAAGGTCTTCACGAAGGTTTTCCAAAGAAATTCGGAGCAGCTCTTTATCTTGAACACTCTGGTTCCAGTTACCGATTTGTACAGCGATGATGATACCGATCACAACGAGGAGTATCTCACCCACAGCATACAGGGCATACTTCCCAACTTTGCTATCAGCAATGAGGTTCTTACGAATGGTTCTAAAGAATTTAATCATTAGTTAGTGGTTTCTGGTAATGAAGTACAACGGGCTTGCATATGTGTTTGTGGCGGGTAAACAGGCGCAAGTCATTTAGTTATACTTTTTCATTTATAAACATACCAAAATTTTAGATTCAGCAAGAACTTTAGCCATAAAACATATGCGATGTTACCTACCGTTATTCTTGATGTTTATTTCTAAAAAGAATTCATTTTGGTTCAAATAGTTATCTACACTATAACACTTAACAATATATTTATTTTCAGCTATTTCTTTACCCCATTCAGGACCCCAATTATTTGGCTTATATTCTCCAATTTTGATTATTTGTTCATCTTTTTCTTTAAAAAATTCAAATCCATTTTCAGTATATTCAGCGACCAAGTCTACATTCAAAGACATAATGAAATTTTCACTTTTGGCAAAAACAGGCTCGCCAAAAGTTTCAGTTACTGAACCGTTTGTTTTGTTTACAATTTTATAGTTATTACCTTCTCCCCATTGAGTTCTAACTAAATAGAAATTTTCTTTCTCATAAAAATCATATAAAGTATTTTCATACTCACCTTTACTAGGCGAAAGCTTGATCAATTTCCATTTATCTTCATTGTCAATTTTTAAAAATAATTCTGTTGAATCCTTTTTAATAAGATTGTCAAATTTCTCCATAAAAAGTTTTTCTCTTGATCTTGCTCTTACGTGCGAATTATCAGATTTAAATTCGGCATATCCAATCAATTTTTGAAAATTTGATTTCTTTTGTTCAACTAATGTGTCAACTATTTTTAGGGATAATTTAAAATTATCAACTTTAATAACCGTGTCAATTTTAATTTCCTGAGAATTAGCAGTTAGAGCAAGTAGAAATATTATTACTAATATCGTTTTTTTTATCATAATGGCAGGTAACGTTTGGTGTATGGGGTGTATGGTTAGTTGCGTGGTTCGCAACTAATTTAGTAAACAAATACTTGCCAGAGGAAATTCCGAAGGAATTTTCGTGATAAGCACTTGCCAAAGCAATTAATTATACACAGTTTTACCTGCTGCCTTTTATTTTTTCAAATTCGTTTTTTAATTCCGTTTTATATTTTTCTACTTCTTTTGATGTATACATACAACAAAATCCGGCTTGTATTTTCCACGTTCTGAACTTATAATGCCGGCCAGTAGATTTAAATTCCGATTCCGTCATTCGAGTAAATCCTTTTTCGGTTTCGTCAGAGTTTAAATAAATTCCAGAAACCATTTTTATGTCTGTTTCTGGCAAATTTTCATTAAAGTCCGAAGATGTCAATAAAATTCCGCTATTTGGGATTTTAATTTTTTTATTCCAAGTGATTGCTGAAATTGACAAATCTTTCGAGTTTTCAACTCCATAAACTATAGTCACATATTCTTTGTCAAAGTCAGACGGAATAATTAGTGTTTTTGTTCGAAATTGATAATTGTAAATAACCACAACAATTATGCTCACTAGCAATTCTGTTAGGAATATTTTTTTGTAATCCTTTAACCATTTTTTTAATCCAAAGTCAATTACAAAAAGTAAAATTCCAATGACGATAAGTGCAATAACTACAAAAAAAAACCAACCTAAATTTCTTTCCTTGAATACAATGAATATCGCATAAATTATAGACGAAACTGATAAAATCAGAAATGGTGTTATTTTTTTTAGCGTCTTGTTCATTCAGCTTGCAGGTAACGGTTCGCGCATAACATAAGTGGCGACTTAAAATGCGCAAGTTTTTCGGTTAAACTTTTACTTTTATAAAAATACACAAACCTTTCGTTTCAGCTCCAAATCTCGCCATTTTTGTTATGCGCTGTTATGTGCTGGCTTTTTTTCCGTTCATTATTATTTCAGCTGTCCCAGATATAAAATCAGTCAATTTATCAATCAAAGTTTTTAAAAAGTCAATTGATTCAATTTTTACTTGTGATTTTTTGATATCAAATAGTATTCCGTTTGAATTTTCAATAAATGTTAAAACATCATTTTTCGGTGATTTTATTATTCCATTATTGTGAGCTATGGAATTTCTAATCAACTGATACTTTTTTATTTCAGCCCATAGTTCATTTAAATCATCCAAATTCACGTCTAATACATTTGTTACATACTTTCTACATTGTCCAATGTAACCTTGTCCGTTAATGTCTTTAGGTCCAATTTTTAAATTTTCAGCATTTTGGCACCATTCACAGAGCTTAAAAAATTCATTTTCAAAAGTTGAATAAATTGTCAGATAAATTGATTGATTAAGAATGTTAGGAAATTCCGAACTATTTATAATCTCCATTTCGTAAATGTCAAATGCATCTGGCATCTCAGGATTATTAGAGTGTTTTTTATTCCAGGCTTGATACTTTTCGTTTAATTCTTTCTCTTGTTGAATAATCATTCCCGCAGAGTTATCCAAATAATCTTTTATTGGGTCAAATTTGAAATTCAATAAAATTCTTGTGTTATCAAGAAAGTCGTATTTTCTTAATTTTCTAGAAGACATATTTTGGTTTTCAGCTTGCACATAACTCGTTTTATATGTCTAAAAATACATGTTTATCTCAAACCGTAACGGGATAACCTCAGGTTTTTATAAAGTTTATCTCGTAAATACGTTTCATATTAAGCCAGCACTTCCCCTTCAGAGGTTATCCTTACCCAACTGGAGCTTTGGTCAACAGTTGACCTTAAGCAATGTACCGACAGCCTTTTAAATCAACAAAGGCAAGCCTGCCTTGCATTCCTTGGAAGGCCAGGTTCAGAATAAAAAGATCTGTTTTATTCGTTATGGAAACCTAAAAAAGGCGATTTAATGAAGATTGAACTTCATTAAATCGCCTTTTTATAAATACGGATCCTTTAAAATCCTGTTTATTAGGTTTATTCGCTTTCTATCGCGACCTCTTCAACAGAACCCAGCAATTCAAAATCTATGGTTCTTTTGACCAGGTCTGCTTTTTTCACACGGACATACACTTCGTCACCAAGCTGATACATCTTCTTGGTTTTTCGGCCTATGATGGCATAATGCTCCTCGTTAAAGTCGTAGTGATCGTCAGAAATATCCTTCAATCTCACCATACCTTCGCATTTGTTTTCTATAATTTCTATAAAAACACCAAAATCAGTCACCCCGGAAATAACGCCTTTGTATTCGGTTTCTTCCTGGTCCTGGATATATTTCACCTGCATGTACTTGATGGAATCCCGTTCTGCATTGGTCGCCAGTTTTTCCATTTCACTGGAATGCTTGCATTTTTCTTCGTACTCCGTCTCACTGGCGCTTGGGTCCTGGTCCAGGTAACGCTGCAGTAAACGGTGCGCCATGACATCCGGATACCGTCTGATAGGCGATGTAAAGTGCGAGTAATAGTCGAATGCCAGACCATAATGACCTATATTCTGGGTAGAATAATACGCCTTACTCATGGTTCTGATGGTTAAGGTATCCACCAGGTTTTGCTCCTTTTTACCTTTCACATCCTCCAAGAGGCTGTTGAGGGTTTTGGCCACTTCTGCCCTGTTCTGGAAGTTGAGATTGTAACCAAATTTGGAAACAACGGTATTCAAAGCTTCCAGTCTATCCTCCTGAGGTTCGTCGTGACAACGGTAGACAAATGTTTTAGGTGGCTTTCTCTTTCCTATAAACTCCGATACCTTTCTATTGGCCAGAAGCATAAACTCCTCGATCAGTTTATTGGCGTCCTCACTGGTTTTTACATAAACCCCTGTTGGATTGTTATCTTCATCCAGATGAAATTTCACTTCCACTTTATCAAATGAAATGGCCCCTTGCTGCATACGTTTGTCACGCATGGTTTTAGCCAGGCTGTTTAAGGTTAATACAGCTTCTACAATTTCCGGCTCCACCTCGTAAGCCTTTTGAGATAATGAAATATCAGCAGGAATGTGTTTGTCTTCAGAATCGATGATATACTGTGCTTCTTCGTAAGCAAAACGCGCATCGGAATAGGTAACCGTTCTTCCAAACCATTCGCTTTTCACCTTGCCGTCCTGAGTCACTTCAAACAAGGCAGAAAAGGTATATTTTTCCTCATTTGGCCGCAATGAACAGGCTCCATTGGATAAAACTTCAGGAAGCATAGGAACCACACGATCTACCAGATAAATGGAGGTCGCCCGGTTATAAGCTTCTTCATCCAGGATAGTTCCCGGCTGAACGTAATGCGCCACATCGGCGATATGGATTCCAATCTCAAAATTACCATTATCCATTTTTTTGAAGCTCAACGCATCATCAAAATCTTTGGCATCGGCAGGATCTATCGTAAACGTAAGCGTATCTCTAAGATCTCTTCGTTTCTTGATTTCCGACTGGTGTATTTTGGTATCAATGCCATTGGCAAATTCTTCAACTTCCGGTGGAAATTGTTCGGGTAAACCGTAACCTGCTAAAATAGCATGCATCTCGGTTTCATGCTCTCCGGGCACGCCAAGCACTTCTGTGATTTCACCCTTAGGGGAATCGTCTTTATCTTTCCATTGCAGAAGTCTGACTTTCACCAGCAAACCGTCTTCGGCATCGTGCATTTTATCGTTGGGTACGAAAATATCGGTGTACATTTTTGAACTGGCGACCACCACAAAACCGAATTTCTCCTTCTTGTGAAGCACACCTACAAAATCGGTTTTGTTTCTCGTCAGCACGGTGATGACTTCACCTTCCGATTTGGAGCGTTCGCGTTTTTTGAACACATACACTTTCACTTCGTCACCATCCAGGGCGTGATTCAGGTTTTTATTGGAGACATAAATATCCTGCTCCATATCTTCAACCATCACATAGGCATCTCCACGGGAGGTCATATCGATGATCCCGATATGAAAATCCTCTTCTTTGCCGTCAAATTGAAATTTCTTGTCTTCCATATGTTTCAATTGACCTTTGGCGGTCAGCTGACCCAGCAGACGAATGACTTTATTTCTGGTTTTGGTATCTTCTATTTTTAATTTATCCAGGACATATTTGTAGTCAAAACTCTTATCGGATTGCTTTTTAAATAGGTCCAGGATTTTTTTTGATAAACCTCCATCCTGATTGTCTGGGGCTTGGAAAGGCTTTTTGCCTTTTTTCTTTTTACTCATAAGTTGTTAAATAATCTTCGCTAAAAGTAATATATTAAAATTGGAATGCGAAGTTGGCACACTAAATCTTTGTTAAGTCCTTTGTATGAAGGATTTAACAATTTAATGATGTTAAACTTGCATAATAGTAGCTATAATTTAATATTTATTGTTAAATTTTTTATAATTTTAGTGTTTATTCAAAACCAATGTCAGGACCTGCCAAAATCATCTCGGTATTCTTACTTATCTTCCTGCTAGGATTTCTAGCCATTTACCTGTACATACACTTTTTCTTAAACCATCAACTTTAATTCAGTCCCGGAGATTTTAATAGAAACTTCAAGCATGCTTTAAGAAAGATTAAATCTGCTTTAAAGCTTTAGGTAAGCTGATTATATTTCTTATTTTTAAATAAAAAAATGAATGACTTCATCAAGCTCGCCGTATTCACGTATCCGCATGAATATACAGTGCTTAAGCTTTTACTTGAAAAAGAACATATTCGTTTTTTCTTTCAAAATGAAACCGTTATAGGCGTTATTCCTTTTTACTCCAATGCTTTAGGAGGAATTTTCTTAAAAGTACATCCGGAAGATCTCAAAGAAGCTAAGACTATTTTGGAAGATTATAATTTTGAAAATCATCTTCATATTGTTTGAAGTTAATTGAGCTCATTATTTTTTTAAAATCAAATAGTTTAAACTGAGATTCGATTCTCAAAATAGATTTCAAAAGCTGATCTGTTTTCCACTTATCCACAATCTATAATACTATTATTCTTTTTTTATAAATTTTAAAATTAAATATGATGATTACTATTGCTCGTGTATAACTGGAAAACTTTTTTCAATTTCCTTTTGATTTTTTTAAAAGTGAGTTTATCCACAGGTTTTAAGTCTATGATTTTGATCTAAAAATTTGATTATTAGACAACTCTTAAAAAGTTATACACAGTTCTAATTTGAGTTTGAACACTTGTTTTTGAATAACTTTTTTCAAGCTTGCTGTGGATAACTTTAAAAAACGAACGCAAAAGTTTTTCGAAATCTATTCTCTAAAAATTTTGTTAAATCAAATTTTTATCTACCTCTATTTTTAGTTTTAATTTCAAAATTTTTAAGCTTCTTTTTTTACTCAAGTTATCCACATTTTATTAAAAAATACCTCCTGTAAAAGCCCTTCAATTTGAAAGTTATCCACAACTGTAAATACAAATTTTCATTTTTCCCTTAAGCTCCTGAAAGACAATGCCGGGCCTATAAAATTGATCAAAATTCCCTACTTACTGAAATTATACCTTAACTTTGTTTTTTCCATTCAAAAACTACACGCATGACAATTTCTATCGGTAACGATCACGCTGGGACTACTTACAAAACTGCCATTCAAAATTATTTACTGTCTCAATCTATTGAGGTGATTAATCACGGAACAGATTCAGAAGAGAGTGTGGATTATCCGGATTTTGTTCATCCTGTTGCTCAGGATGTTGAAAACGGAACTTCTCATTATGGTATTATCATTTGCGGAAGTGGTAATGGAGCTAATATGACTGCCAATAAGCATCAGGGTGTAAGATCGGCCCTGTGCTGGAATACAGAACTGGTTGCTCTGGCAAGAGAACACAACAATGCCAATGTATTGAGTCTTCCTTCCCGGTTTATTAGCCTAGAAGAAGCACTCGAGTTTGTAAAAGTTTTTCTGCATACGTCATTTGAAGGCGGACGCCATGAACGACGCGTTGATAAAATTGCCTGTCAATAGTATATTTTGAGTCACAGCCATTCACATCAAAAATCACAGAAAAATTTACTTTTTTCTATAGTCCTTAATATTCTCATTACGGCTTCTCAGGTTGTAGGTGGGTTTATAAGCGGAAGCCTTGCTTTGCTTTCAGATGCACTTCATAATTTTACCGATGTGGTTTCTTTGGTGATAAGCTATGTAGCCTCAAAATTTTCTGCAAAGAGCGCCACCTCGGGCAAAACTTTCGGCTATAAACGCGCTGAAATTATGGCTGCTTTTGTGAATTCTTCCAGTTTAATCCTCATAGCCATTATTCTGATTAAGGAGTCTGTGGTTCACTTTTTCAATCCAAGGACGATTAATTCTGATTTGGTGATTTGGCTTTCTGCCTTGGCGATTCTGGGTAATGGACTAAGTGTTTTGCTTCTATTGAAAGACAGAAAAACCAATATGAATCTGTCTTCGGCCTATTTTCATTTGCTTACAGATATGCTTGCTTCCCTGGCTGTTTTTGCAGGGGGCCTGCTGATGAAATTTTATGGTATTTACTGGATAGACAGTGTACTGACGTTTTCAATTGCCGTTTATCTTATTTTTGTGGGTATAAAGCTTTTTAAACGGTCTTTTAATGTGCTGATGCTTTATACGCCCTCGCATATCGAAATTGAGGACATCGTTACCAAAATTAATGCACTCCCTCTTGTTAAAAACATGCACCATGTTCACATCTGGCAATTGAATGAAATCGAACTGCATCTGGAAGCTGAAATCGATTTTGAAGAAGATATTAGCTTATCCAAATTTGATAAGCTGCTGGTTGAAATCGAAGAGATTTTACTCAGGGAGTATGGCATTAATCACATCACTATTCAACCGGAATTCAATAAATCCGACAATAAAAATATAATAGTTCAAGACTGATGGAGACCAAAATTTTACGTTTTACAGAACTTACCGCATCCCAGATGTATGATATTTTACAATTACGCTCAGAGGTTTTTGTCGTAGAACAGGATTGCGTGTATCAGGATATAGATGGACATGATGATAAGGCTTATCATGTTCTGTTTTATGACGAAGATATCCTGGTGGCTTATTCCAGGATTTTACCGCCAGGTTCTTATTTTGAAGAACTGAGCATCGGCAGAGTCATCGTAAAAGAAACGCACAGAAGTCAAAAACTGGGACACGAATTGATGAAAGTCAGCCTGGAATTCGCACTTAAAACCTATCCAAAATCCATGGTTAAAATCTCCGCACAGCAGTATCTGATCAAATTCTACGAAAGTCATGGATTTGTTATCTCCGGAGAAGGTTATTTGGAAGACGGCATTCCTCATATTGGCATGAAACTGGTAAGTCACTAATTTTTTTAGTTCTTTTTATATCCTAAAATCTCCCGGTAACCGCTTTCGTTGTTCAAAATAGCAATGGCGCTGTCTATAACTTCCCCTTCTTCCGTATAATAGGTGTACACGGCCTCATCATACCCCAGTATTCTTAAGATGTTTTCTGTGATAAGTCTTTTCAGGGTCTGGGTTTCTTCCTGAAAGGCTTCTTTTTTCTCTTCATCCAGTTCCTTTTGAAGACCGCTCAGGGAGGATTGAATGGACTTTAGATAATCTTCAGAAGCTGCAATTTCTTTTAGTTCTTCTATCTTTTTATCGGTTTCCGTTTTAAACCTGAAGTTTTTGTCATTGATAAATTTTCTAAAATCATCGACAATAGCTGAATTGAATTTAAAATCTTCAAGTTTCAAATCTGTGTTTTCACTGACATAATTCACTGAAAAATCAAAGATCAGATTCTCTTTTTTCAAAGCCTTTACCCATTTGCTTTCCTTTTCTACATTCACTTCAAGATCGGGTTTGATCCCTCCACCATCATAGACACTTCTCTGGTTTTTGGTTTTGAACTCTGTGTATTCCTTCTTTTCTTTTCTGATGCTTTCTCCATCCCGATAATCCAGTGCCTGAATACATCTCCCGC
The DNA here is from genome assembly GCF_010820555.1 of Psychroflexus aurantiacus. Taxonomy (GTDB): domain Bacteria; phylum Bacteroidota; class Bacteroidia; order Flavobacteriales; family Flavobacteriaceae; genus Psychroflexus; species Psychroflexus aurantiacus. The sequence goes on from NZ_JAAIKD010000001.1 coordinate 535,788, forward strand.
TTGGCGTGTAATACCGGGATATGGTGATTTTAGCCTGTGTACCGTAATTCAGTTTTTTAGGGCGTTGTACCAGTCCTTTTCCAAAACTTCTGCTTCCGATCACGACGGCTCTGTCCAAATCCTGAAGACTGCCTGCTACTATTTCACTGGCCGAAGCCGAATTTTCATTGATGAGTACCGTTAAAGGAATTTCAGTATCCAGGGCTTTGTTTTGAGTCGCATAGGTCTGGTTATACTTCTCTATAGCCGATTTTGTAAAGGTAATGGTCGTTCCTTTTTCAATAAATACATTGCTCACGTTAACGGCTTCAGAAAGCAGTCCGCCCGGGTTATTCCTGAGGTCGAGAATGAGTTGCGTAGCTCCCTCTGCTTTCAATTTTTGAAAAGCTTCAATCACTTCAGAAGATGCCGATCTTGTGAACTGTGACAAGACGATATAGCCTGTATTGTTTTCTAAAAGTTTATAAAACGGAACGGCCTTCTCTTTAACAATACCCCTTTTTAGAATCAGCGTTTTAACTGTAGAATTTCGATTCAATTCCAAAATGACTTCAGTATCCGTTGCACCTTTCAGCAATTCTCCTGCATCTTCATTATAATCTCTAACCCGGATATTTCCTATTTTGATGATCTCATCTCCCAGTTTAAGGCCGGCTTTATCGGCAGGAGAATCTTTGAGTATATTATTAATTAAAATCGCCTCCGGTGTGCTTATTACCTCTGCGCCAATTCCAGTATAGGTACCGGAGTTTTGAATTCTGGCGTTTTGTATTTCCTGTTCATTCCAATAGACCGTATACGGATCCAGATCGCTCAACATGGCTTCAATAGCCTTGTCCATCAAGGCTGCCGGATTCACTTCGTCCACATAATTCATATTGATCTCTTTATACAGATTGGTGAAAATTTCAATCTGTTTTGCGATTTCAAAAAAATCGTTCTTAAAGGTCGTAAACCCATAGCTTGTTATAGCGACTAGTGTGGTGAGTATGACAAGTTTTATGTTTTTCATTTCAGTTCTTTTAAAAGAGTTGATAGCGTTTCCTGTATCTTCACCGTAGGCATTTTCTTTCTGCCTATGTAAATAAGCATTACAGCAAATTTGCTTCCAGAATCTGTTAATTCCTGTTGATGTAAACGGTAGGCTTCTCGCAATTGTCTTTTGATGCGATTGCGATCTACAGCGGTTTTAAAATTTCTCTTGGAAACGCTTACCCCAACTTTATGAAGTTCTCCCTCATGTTCGGTATAACGAATCAGCAGAGGAAACGCTTTAATCGTTTTTCCATCTTCAAAAACCTGTTTAATCAGTTTTCTGGATTTTAGTTTTTTCTCCTCGGGATAGGTGAACGTTTTCAAATTCATGCGTGTAAACTAAAAAGCAATACCTCTCTCTAAAGGTATTGCTTTTCAAATTATAAAAAATATGTTTTTATTTTAAAGCGTCAATACCGGGCAGGCTTTTACCTTCCAGCATTTCCAGCATAGCTCCTCCTCCTGTTGATACGTAACTCACTTTGGTATCGAAACCAAATTTCTTGGCTGCCGATACACTGTCTCCACCACCCACTAATGAAAAAGCTCCGTTTTCAGTGGCTTGTGCTATTGCCTCGGCAAGGGCAATGGTTCCCTTAGAAAAGGTATCCATTTCGAAAACACCCAAAGGTCCGTTCCACAGGATGATTTTGGACTCCTTAATCACTTCAGCAAAATGTGCCCTGGATTTTGGACCAGCATCCAGTCCCATCCAGCCTTCAGAAATAGCTTGGATATCTTCAATTCTGGTTTCAGAATCATTATCGAACTCCTGTGTCACCACACTATCTACAGGCAAATGAATCTGTACATTCTGTTCTTTAGCTTTTTTCAAAATATCAAGGGCCATGTCCTGTAAATCCTCCTCTACAAGAGATTCACCAATACGTCCTCCCTGTGCTTTTATAAAGGTAAAGGCCATCCCGCCACCAATGATCAGGTGATCTACCTTAGGTAAAATATTTTCGATTACCGTAATTTTTGAAGAAACTTTAGCGCCGCCAAGTATAGCTGTAACCGGCTTCTCTGAAGAATTCAGGACTTTATCCAGGCTTTCTATTTCCTTTTGAAGAAGAAGGCCCATGGCCTTGTCTTCAAAAAATTTAGCGACTATGGTTGTAGAGGCATGCGCTCTGTGAGCGGTCCCGAAGGCATCGTTTACATAAATATCTCCCAGACCTGAAAGTTTTTTAGCAAACTCTTCGTCTCCTTTCTTTTCTTCAGGATAAAATCTAAGATTTTCCAGGAGAAGAATTTCACCGGGTTTCAAAGCTTCAGCGGCTTCTTCAACTGTTTTTCCTATACAATCTTCAATAAACTTGACCTGTACGCCAAGCACCTCAGAAACGGCTGAGCGTATGTGTTTTAAGGAATATTTTTCTTCCTTGCCTTCGGGCCTGCCCAGGTGCGACATTAAAATAGCGCTTCCACCGTCTTCAAGAATTTTAATAATCGTTGGTTTAGCCCCTTCAATGCGACTCTTGTCTTCTACTTCAAAGGCTTTATTTACGGGTACATTAAAGTCTACACGTATTAATGCTTTTTTATTTTTAAAGTTGAAATCATTAATGGTATTCATCTCTCGTTTTTTCTGAATTAACTTCAAATTTAATGAATTAATCTTTCAAAAGGCTCATAGCTTTGTTATTTTAGCCTTATGACTTTCGAAAGCATTCTTGGATTAGAACACCTCAAAAACCATTTGAGAAATAGTTTAAAAAACAACAGGGTTCCCCATGCGCAGTTGTTTACCGGACCCACAGGTTCCGGCACTCTGCCTATGGCCATTGCCTTTGCCCGAGAACTGATGATTCATCACTCTCCCGCTCAGCGGGAATCCTCGATTGTGAACTTCATGGATCAACTTACACATCCCGATCTGCATTTTGTATACCCTATAAACAAGACAGCCAGTTCGCCCTCCAAACCCGTTTCCAAGGATTTTATTTCCGAATTCAGATCTTTTGTATTAGACAACCCATACCAGACCTTATATGACTGGTATATGCAAATTGGTATTGAGAAAAAGCAAGGTTCTATCAATGTTGATGAAGCGGCAAATGTTGTTAAATCGCTATCCCTGAAAGCTTATGAAGGCGGACCAAAAGTGATGATTGTCTGGTGCGCAGACAAGATGAATACAGCCGCTTCCAATAAACTTTTAAAACTGATTGAAGAGCCGCCCAAGAACACCTATTTTATTTTAATTACCGACTCGCCTGAAGATATCCTGCAGACCATTCGTTCCAGATGCCAAAGCCTGGGTTTTCCTCCGCTTGGTGAGGCAGATCTTGTGGAAGGTCTGCTCTCCAAATTTGATATCTCAGAAAACGAAGCGGTTAAAATTTCTCAGCAGGCCGATGGAAGTTTTTCCAAAGCCCTGCATCTGGCAGAACATAATTCTGACGATGAGCAATTCGAAAAATGGTTTATCGTCTGGGTCAGAAGTGCTTTTAGAGCAAAAGGCAACAAACAGGTCGTGAGTGACCTCCTGGACTGGTCGGACCAGCTGGCCGCTGAAACCCGGGAAACACAGAAGCGCTTTCTCAACTACTGCATTCAGTTCTTTCGCCAGGCCTTGCTGAATAATTATAAGGCTAAGTCTTTGGTTTATCTAACTCCTTACGATACACAATTTAAGTTTGATAAATTTTCAGAATTTATTTCAGGAGCCAATATTCCTGAAATCTTTGCAGTTTTGGAAACCGCTATTTTTCACGTGGAACGCAATGGAAACGCCAAGCTGATTTTCTCCGATTTGTCGTTTCAGTTAACGCGTTTTTTCCACAAAAAATAAAGCCACCCGCTAGGCGGGTGGCTTTAAAATATGCAGAGCTTATGCTCTGTATTAGTTCTCTGTAGTTTCTTCTTCTTCTTCTTCTGCTTCTTCTTTAGTTTCCTGTCCAGCATTCATTCTCTCCAGGATATCTTCTGTAATATCTAATCCTTCCTTGGCATACATGATATTTGCCGATTCATTAGATCCAAAAATAAAAGCATAATTTCTTTCCTTTCCGTACTCTGCAACATAATCTTTAACTTCTGAAATGATGGAGTCAATCGCCTGGTCACTTTCCTGTCTTAACATCTGACTTTTCATCTGTTGTTGCTGCTGAAGCATTTGCTGCTTTTTCATCAATTCACTTTGTCTCTGTTCTTTCTGTTTTGCGGACATTCTTCCCATACCTTCTTGAAATTCCTGAACTTCCTGTTGAAATTCTTTAGCAACAGAATCTAACTCCTGAGATAAAGCCTGACTTTTTTTCTCAAATCTGGCTTCTGTGGTTTTCATCTTATAGTAATCCTGAATCAAAACGGTATTATCTACATAGGCAGATTTATCCTGCGTACAAGACATTAATGAGGTAATTACAGCTAAGCTTAAAATTATTTTTTTCATGATATATTTTGTTTAGGCAAATGTAAAAAAAGATGGCAGAGGGCAATGAAATTATTTCAATCATAAAATACTATCTTAAATTTTTTATCTATAAGTTTATCTTATAAATACAGCCCCCTTTTTATTCATTCTAAGCGATTTTATCTTTTTAGAGGACAAATTATACTCCCCACTGGTGTTTAAGGCCGTCTAAGCCTTCTTTTGAAGCAGGAACAGGTTGGATGAGTACTCTTTCGTGCTCATGGCTTTTAAATTTGAAATCAGGCCTGTCAAAATCCCTTTTAATTTAGAATTTGACTTATAAGATTCAGAAACCATGGAAATATAAAAGGCATCAAATGGCATCGGTGTTATTTTGATTAATTCTAAATTGTGTCGTTGTGCCAGCTCTTTTATATTTGTTCTGTTGAAATGCCACAGATGTCTGGGCACATCCCAGGCGGCCCATTTCTCCTTATAATAATTTGCATCATAGGATTTATAATTGGGAACAGCGATAAGTAAAAGGCCTTTTGTATTTAATTTTAATACAAGTTCCTCGATTGTGGTTTCATAATCGTCTACATGTTCCAACACGTGAAACAGCGTTATGGCATCGTAATTCGATTTGGTTTCAGAGAGGCTCTTGTAGACTTGTATGTTTTTTTGTCTGGCCTTCTGATAAGCCAGACTTGTAGGTTCTATACCTTCAGCTGCAACCCCCTTCTTTTTTAGATAAGTAACAAACTCCCCGGTTCCGCATCCAAAATCCAACACGGTTTCAATCGCGTTCGAATACGAGGTTAAACATTTGAATTTAGTTTTGAACATCTGGTTTTTTACCAGATTATAGATGTTGTGAATTAAGGTTTTTGGTTCGGACCGATGCGAGATATAACCCCCAAATTCATAATATTTAGAAAGACCCGATGGTTTAGGGCTGGTTTGTAAAACCCCGTTTTTATCAGGTTTCAAACTGAATTCTTCTTGGGTATAGGCTTCGTCTTTTATGTTTAATTCGGATACTTCCATATGCATTGTTCCACGTGGAACATTATCTTCCCATGTGTACTAAAAGTACAGAAACATCGCTCGGATTGACGCCACTTACTCTTGAAGCCTGAGATACCGTCCTCGGTTTAATTTTCGTTAGTTTTTCCCGGGCTTCAAAGGACATGGATTTTAAAGCAGTATAGTCAAAATGTTCCGGAATTTTTACGTTTTCGAGACGATTCAATTTATCGGCATTCAGCTTTTCTTTTTCAATATAACCTGCATATTTTACCTGTACCTCTACCTGTTCCAAAACTTCATTGTCCAGTTCATGCGTCTGTATAAAGTTTTCTACGCTCTCCAGTTTACGCATGTCCTCCATCGTGATGTTTGGTCGGGCAAACACCTTAAATAATTTGCCTTGCTGATCGACTTTGGAGGAATCTTTAGCCTCTAGAATGGGGTTGATTTCTTCGGTGGTGACACTCTGGTTTTTGAAAAACTCAACGAAGGCCTCCGACTTTTCTTTTTTATCCTCCATCAGTTGCATGCGCTCCTTAGTCGCAAGTCCAATGTCAAAAGCCTTTGCGGTTAGTCTAAAATCGGCATTATCCTGTCTGAGTAAAGTTCGGTATTCTGCCCTTGAGGTGAACATCCTGTAAGGTTCCTCTGTTCCTTTCGTAATCAGATCATCGATTAACACACCGATGTAAGCCTCGCTTCTGGATAGGGTAAATTCTTCTTTTTCCTGAACTTTTAAGGCGGCGTTTATACCGGCCATCAATCCTTGTGAAGCCGCTTCCTCGTATCCTGTGGTGCCATTGATTTGTCCGGCAAAGTATAAACCGTCTACCAGTTTGGTTTCAAGCGTATGTCTTAATTGCGTAGGCGGAAAATAATCGTACTCTATGGCATAGCCCGGCCTGAAAAACTTTACGTTTTCAAATCCCGCACATTGCTTTAAAGCTTTATACTGAACGTCCTCCGGCAGGGAGGTTGAAAATCCGTTGACGTAATATTCCACCGTATTCCAGCCCTCAGGCTCTACAAACATCTGATGCCTGTCTTTATCCGCAAAGCGATGAATTTTATCTTCTATACTTGGGCAATATCTAGGCCCTGTACTTTGAATGGCTCCATTAAACATGGGTGACCTGTCAAATCCTTCTTTCAGTAATTCATGCACCTCAGGTGAGGTATATGACATCCAGCAACTTCTTTGTTTTGTTAAAGGTTGAGTTTCTTTCGAATAAGAAAATTTCCAGGGTTTTTCATCTCCTGGCTGTTCTTCCATTTTAGAAAAATCCAAGGATCTTCCATCCACTCGAGGTGGCGTTCCTGTTTTCATTCGTCCTGCTTCAAAGCCTAGATCTTCAAGTTCTTTCGTTATTCCAAAAGACGCTCGTTCTCCTGCTCTGCCACCGCCAAAGTTTTTATCGCCAATATGGATTAATCCATTCAGAAAGGTTCCGTTGGTCAGTATAACCGTTTTCGCTTTTATCTTTAATCCCAAAGAGGTTTTTACACCACGGATTACATGATTCTCAACGATCAGTCCCGACACCATTTCCTGGTAGAAATCCAGATTTTCGGTTTGTTCCAGGCGTTCTCTCCAGTGCTGAGAAAACAGCATTCTGTCGCTTTGAACCCTTGGACTCCACATCGCCGGCCCTTTGGATTTATTCAGCATTTTAAACTGTATAGCACTCGTGTCAGACACGATTCCGCTGTAACCTCCAAGCGCATCAATTTCTCTCAGGATCTGCCCCTTCGCAATACCGCCCATCGCCGGATTGCAAGACATCTGTGCTATATTTTGCAGATTCATAGTCACCAGCAAGGTGCTGCTGCCCATGTTTGCTGCTGCCGCTGCTGCCTCGCTTCCTGCGTGACCCGCTCCTACTACAATAACATCATACCTATCTTTAAACATAACTTCTATTTGTGTTCCACGTGGAACAATTCTAATTTTTTATTTTCTAAAGCTCTCATTTCAGCTTTCAACTCTTCAGAAGAATCGCTATATCCACAACAATGTAAAACCCCGTGAACCATGACTCTTCTCAATTCCTCTTCAAATTCTACGTTGAAGGTTCCGGCGTTTTCTTTAACCCGGTCTATACTGATATAAATTTCAGCTGAAATGAATTCCTCTTCCGAATAGTCAAAAGTGATAATATCCGTGAAGGTATCATGATTTAAATAGGTCTCATTGATTTCCAACAAATCGATATCACTACAAAAAATATACCCAAGTTCACCCGCTTCTTTTCCCTCGCTTTTTACTACAGAGGTTAGCCAGTTTTCATGCCTTTCTTTATAGGGCAATTCAAAGTCTGTTTTGCTATAAAAGTTAATCGGACTTTCCATTGAAGTAGATATTAATCAGTTTTTTATATTCAGGCTGCAAAGGTAATTGTTGTCGGTTTAAAATCTCTGTTGTGTTAAAATATTCTTTAGCCTTTTCTTTCCAGTCCGAAGACGAAGAGTTGAAGTCTTTTTGGCGGGTTTCAGCTTCACGCTCGTCATCCTGCCCCTGCCGATTTGCCGCTTTTTCGAGTTTTAAAAGCTGATGATTCACCTCTTCCATTTGCTTTAGCAAATCACTGCTGAATCCTTTCATCAGCAATTCCTGTTCCAGGCGATCCAGACTCTTCTCCAGTTCTCCAGAATTCTCTTTCAATCCCAGCTGTTCAATTCTGTTTTCCAGGCGATTTCGCAGTTCCTGCTGCTGTTTGTAGATTTCATAAATCTCACCGCTCATTTGTTCCTGCTGAGCCGGCTTGCCTTCTTGCTGCTGGCCCTTTTCACCTTCGCTGTTTCCTTCGCTGGATTCCTGGCCTTCCTTTCCCTGTTCTCGTTCCTGCCCTGCTTTGGACTGTCCCTGCTGCATCTGCTTCTCCAATTCTTGGTGGGATTTGATGATATCCGACAGTTGTTCTCCGGCTTGTCCCTGTCCCGGTTTTGGTTTACCCTTGCCAGAACCATTCATTTGATTTTGCATCTGGTCCAGAGCACTGTCCAGCATATTGGATAAATCGTTCGCATACATCATGGTGTACTGCTGACTTCCTGTGCCCATTCTTACCTCGTTTTCTGCCAGGCGTTCCAGGGATTTTTCAATGTTGAAATTGATATCAGAAATCGTATTGTTTACCGTTTCCTTTATCATGGGCGTACGCATGGCAAGGGCATATAAACTATCATCCACATGCTTAAAGTTCTCCCTCAATTCGGCTTGTCTTTTTAGCTTGGAGGCGTAAGCCGGATTGGAATTGGAAATGCCTTTAAATTCTTCCATCAGGCTTTCCTGTTCTATTGAAAATACAATCAGATTATCCAGGATTTGTCTTAGCATCTCAGCATCTTCCACCTGCTGCTGCATCCCGGAAGAAGTCATAGCTTTCATCATTTTCTGAGAGAGACGTTTCATGTTCTGAGCGGCTTTTTTCTGCTTTTGCCGGGCCTCCGTTTTGCTGGATTTTTCTTGCTCAGCATTTTCTTTTTCAGCTTCCGAAGATTCCAGCTTTTCTTTCGCCTCCTCTTGATTCCTGTCGATCTCATCCGTTAATTCCTCATCTTTCCCAACCTCCATTGGAGCTTTTAAAGATTCATTTTTTTCATCGAGTTTCTTCAGTTCTTCTTTGAGCTGATCAAATTCTTTATTTAAATCCTCCTGAGCCTTAGAGGTGTTTTCTTCAGCAGCAGATAATTCATTCTGTTTTTCGGCTAAATTTTCTAATTGCTCAGCCAGCTTTTCAGTCTTTTTTTCAACATAAAACCGCTTGGTTAGTTCCAGAAGCTGCTCGAGATTTTTCTCCTGCTTTTTGGATTCCCGGTCAAAAGACTCCAGCTTTTCATTCAGTTCTTCCTGATTGATCTGGTCCTTTAGCTTTTCCAGCTCTTCCAGAAGTTTCTGATTTTTTTCAATCTGCTCCTGATTTTTTTCCAGCCTGTTTTCCAGATTTTCTTTTTCCTGATTCTGCTCTTCAGCATCCATTTTTTTAAAATCCTCCTTCAGCCGCTCGCTGTAATTCTTCATCATTTGCAATTGCTGCTTTTGACGTTGAATGAAATTATCCAGCTTTTGTTTTTCGGTGTAATCCAGTTTGCTATTCTTCTTTTGCCTGTTTTGAAGTTCTTCTAATTCTTCGTTTGTTTTGCGCTTTTCCAGAGTTTCACTTAATTTTTCAACAGAGCTGTCCTGGCGTTTCAAATTGTCTGAAGATTTTTCAAGACGCGTTTTTTCACGATACGAAAAGACGTCGGAGGCCTTGGATTTTCTACCATTCACGGCATCATTATCATAGACTTCAAAGTAATATTCGTAAGAGGTACCCGCCTGCAATTCCAGATCTTCATTGGGGAAGGCATAGGAAAACTCAGCATAGTTGCTTTTGGACAAGGGAAGGTTTACTACCGACTTATCATTCTGATTATCAGGAGTATAATACACTAAAACCAGTTTGCTTAGCCCGTAATCATCGCTTAGTTTTCCGAAGAAATACGACTGCTCCGTCATCAGGCTGTCTTGTTTTCGTTCCACGACCAGCTTGGGGAACTCATCTGCTATGACTTCGATGGAATAATTTAAAACATCATAGTTTTTGAAATTGGCATTGGAGGTCGCTATCGCGTAGTTCTTATTTTTATTCTGAATTTGTTTCAGACTAAACTCCGCGTTTTCGACATCAAACGTCAGGCTGTCCGTTTCGCTTATAAATTGGACCTGGTCTGTCGTTTCTGTCGAGATGATCCATTCAACTTGAGTTCCTTCAGGCACTGAAAGGTTTCCGGTTCCCGAGATGGTTTTGTTTTTTTTAGTCGTATAGTCCGGATAATCCAGGTTCATTTTCATGTCTCTGATCAGTGGAATATCCAGGGCATTCAGCCGGTATAATCTTGAAGTTACCTGATTGGCTTTTAGCTGAAATTCCTGGGCTTCAGAAACATTTTTAAAGGTATAGGTATATAGGCCCGCCTTTTCCTGAAGCCTCGTTTCTTTTCCAGCGATGGAGATAAACACATCCTCCGGCTTTACCTCGCCTATGGTCCCAACCTTCAGCTGAAAAGATTTCCCCTTTTTGGCATCCAGGTTCCTGTTCATAATCGAAAATTGAAAGGGCGCCGGTGCTGCATAAGCGGTATTGTAATTGACGATGCGTTCATAGCTGTAAGAAAACGAATCGCCCAGACCCGAAATCCAAATCGCCAGTAAAACCAAACCGGGTAGGATTAAAAGTCTAAGGTACCTGAGGTTTTGTCGAAAGTCGATTGCCAGTTGAAACGGAATGCTTTTGAGTGTTTTGGATTTTTGCTCTATACTGGCAAGGACCAGTTCGTCATCGGCTCCTTGCGCTTTGAGCTGAAGGATGTTTTTGAGTTTGTCATTCACTTCCGGAAAGTGACTGCCGATCTGCGAAGACGCTTCCGTGAAATCGATACCTTTAGACAATTTGAACAGCTGACTGGCCGGTATCAAAATCAGTTTGAAAAGCAGCACGGCTTCAGCCGCGACTAGCGTCCAGAATAAAAGCGTCCTGATCCCCGAATCGAACCACAGAACATATTCCAGGGCAGCACCAAAAATGAAAAGCAACAGACTCAATCCCACAAAGAGCAAGGTCCCCTTGATTAAAAGATTGGTGTAGAACTTTTGGATAAAGCGTTCTAATTTGTCTTCTATGATTTTATAATGCTGCATGCTCCTGTACTCTGGCTTTGGTATAACTTGCTAAGTTACCAATTAACCTGCTTATTTTTAAAGACTTGTCAATTTTTAACGAGAAGAAAAGTTTTGTAATGCGCACAAAAAAAGGTTCTGATTTCAAATCAGAACCTTTTGCATTAGGTTAATCTCAATTTGCTTTCTACTCTTTTTGGACGCCGGGCAGATTTTCCGGTCTTTTGGTTTGCCATTCAAAAGCTTCCGCTTTTTTCTCGTTAGGCGCAATTTCATCCAGATTATCGGCATCATATACTCTGCCATTCTTAATCACATGAGTCAGGGTGTTAGAGTTTCGTATTTCCTCTAAAGGATTCTTATCCATAAGGAGTAAATCTGCCAGTTTACCATCCGCTATACTCCCCAGATCCCCTTCCAAACCGAGAGCTTCTGCACCCAAGATAGTAGCTGTTCTTAAAGCATCCATAGTGCTCATGCCACCGCTCGCCATCGACCATAATTCCCAATGGAAACCGAGTCCCTGTAATTGACCATGACTCCCTACTCCTGCGAGTCCACCTGCTTCCACAAGATCTTTCATGAATTTGGCATGTTTAGGAAAAACATGTTCTTCTTTCATGAACCAGGCCCCTCTTCGGCGAGCCTTTTTTGCAAGTTCTTTGTAGGGTGTGAAATACTGCAGCTTGTCATCATGGTAAGGCTCCTCGGTCGCGTAATAGAATTCTTCTGCCCAGGGACCACCGTAAGAAACCAAAAGCGTGGGTGTCACGGCCATTTTTGATTCTGCTATGGTTTGAACAGCATCTTTATAAATGCCTACGATTGGTAAACTGTGCTCATGACCCGGATAGCCATCCAGTAATTGAGTCATATTCAATTTGTAATCCAGACCGCCTTCCGTGGTCGGCATTAATTCCAGTTCCTTGGCTGCCATCAGGATCCATTGGCGCTGCTTGCGATTTCCAGCCAGATACATTTTTATGCTTTTGGTATCATAGTATTCGCTATATTGTTTTAAAACCTCTTTGGCATGCTTCAAAGATTTTATGTTATACATCCAATACCCAACTCCTGGTCCGGTGCTGTAAACTCTAGGTCCGTGTATTGCTCCTGAACTCACCATATCAGAATAGGTCAGAACGTCTGTAGTTGCCGTTTGTGGATCTCGCGTGGTAGTCACACCATAAGCCAGATTTGCAGAATAAATCCAAACCTGATTTTTATGTAAGCCCCAGTTAGGCCACATGTGAGCATGCGTATCTATAAAACCCGGGGTGATGGTTTTTCCTGTAGCGTCGATGGTTTTTGCGCCTTCTGGCACAGGTATGGATCCGGTTTTTCCCACCGCTTTGATACGATTATTCTCGATAAGAATATCGCCATGTTCAATAACCCCCTGATCGGTCATGGTGATCACCCTTGCGTTTTTCAATACGATAATGCCTTCAGGACTATCTTTTTCAAAACCGACTTTTATTTTAAGTTCTTTAGCGGTGTAGGCCTCGTCTTCTTTTTCATCCTCTTTCTCATCCTCTTTTTCCTTAACCTCCTCCTTCTCAGAATCCTCTTCTTTAGAGTCTTTTTTCTTCATCTCTTCAGCTTCTTTTTTAGCCGTTGCGAGACTATCGGCATAAGCTTTTCCTTCCTGTAAATTATAGATAAAATGACTGGCACCCAGAGACCAGTGCACGTTTTTGCTGTCTGCGGACCAGCTGGGAAATTCACCTCCCATCACGGTCAGTTTCATGGCAGGAAAAGCTGCTTTATCGGCTTTTGCGACAGAAATCTTAGGGGTTTGTCCATATTTTGGAAGAGTCACCGTATATACATCATTTGCAATTTTCGCTAAAGCGGAAGTTCCATCCGGAGAAATTCTTATTTCTGAAGGTGTAGAGGGTTTGTTTTTCTCTTTCGCAGTATTCGGCAGAAGGTTGTGAGTGCCGTCATGGGCATGGGTCATATCCACGGAAGACCCATAGGTGGTTATCCCGGTCAACTGTAAATGCTCTTTTTGATCGGTCCCGTCCCATCGGATTGAAATCAAGCCTTTGGAACCTTGGTTTAAATAAATCCGGTCTTCTTCTTTTGTGAAATGCGGCGTATTCCGGCCTTTGGCCTTATCTATCAAATTCACTTCTCCGCCTTCGGTTGAAATCCAGGCCAGATCCTCCATCATCAAAGAACCAAAGGGGTCCACCGCATCTTTATAGACCTGATTTGCTCCCCGGCTGAATACAATTCTGTCTTGAGTATACGACCAGGCCGGATCCAGGTAAAGTGCCGGATTCTGTGTAAGCTTTACCAGCTTTCCTCTGCCATTGGAATTCACTTTGTACAAGTGTCCTCCTTCTGTTTCTTCCCAGGTTGTAAAAACAATTTGTTTGCCATCAGGAGACCAGACCGGCATCGCTTCAGTAAACTCATTTTCAGTCAGTCTTTTGGGTTGACCGTCAGGCAGCTCCATGACGTATAATCTATTGAGTGCAGTGAAAGCGAGTTGTTTCCCGTCAGGCGAAGGCACAGCATCTCGAATTTGAGTGGCAAAGGCTTCTTTATCATCTTGGATCGGATAATTGAATTTTAGTCTGGGACCTAATTCCAGTTTCAGATCCACTTCAAAAGGAATTTCCGAAGCCGTTTTTGACATAATATCTATGTTATGAATCTTACCACCATAAGAAGCTATTAAATGCTTGCTGTCTGGAGTGAAGGTCATGGCAGGATAGACACCTAGCGGGGCAATAGATTCCTGTTCATCTCTTTGTACAGGATAAGCCAGCCATTCTTCGTCCCCGGTTTGAAGATTTCTCCTCACCAAACCTGTTTCAGTCTCGAAGCGCGTTCCATACACCAGCCACTTTCCATCCGGTGATAAGGTGGGTGTAAATGCTGAGCCGTATCTGGAGGTAATGGTGGCCATATCGCCGTCCTCCAGATCGTAAGTCCCGATTTGATACTGGGGAAACTGAGCATTGTAATTCCAGGCCGATTTTCTTTGAGAAAAGTAAATCAGTTTACCGTCAGGGCTAACGGCAGGGTCTGTGGTTTTTAGATTCTCCGGCTTGTCGATGAGCTGAGCACCAGAACCGCCCTCTCTGTGAAAGATATGCAGCTTTATATTTCTCCTTCCTTTGGCCCCTACAAGGTATTCCCCATCCGGAGTCCAGTCTGCAGAAAAGTAATTTTGATTGTTGTCCTTAGTGATTTGAGTCATCTCTTTAGACTCCAAATCCATGGTCCAGATGTTATCAGAACCGCTTTTATCGGAGATAAAAACGATGGATTTTCCATCCGGGGTAAATTTTGGATGCACATCATAAGGCATGCCTTCGGTAATTTTGGTCGCCTTACCCCCAGACACCGGGAGTGTGTACAAATCTCCCATCATATCAAAAATAAGGGTCTGTCCATCCGGGCTGATATCCAGAGAAAGCCAGGTGCCCTCGTTGGTTTTGAACGCGATGCTTCTTTCCGGCTCCAGCGGCAAGTCTTTGGTAGCCTTTTTAATACTGTCCTTCTCCTTGTCTTCCTGAGCAAATGCAAGGCTGCTAACGGCTAATACAGCAATCAGTAGGCTGCATAATTTAAATTTTTTCATCACTTCTGTGTTTTATAAAGCAGAAAAGTAATGAATTTTAAGATAAATGCCTGCTATGGGAAGAGGCTTATAATTCATCTTTTATTAAACTATTTGCATAATAAATTCAAATCTTATATAAACTTATAGGTTTTGTAAATAGTTTATTCACTATTTGAATAAGATAATGCTCAAGGTTCAGCTAGTTTTGTATGTCATCAATACTTAACTGATCTTGAATTTGGCGTGTTTTTTACAGAGAGGGAAGTGAGTTATGCCAGGTTTTTTGAAAGGCATTATTTTCAATGATCTGGATTCTGGTCGTGATGTTCTTTACCCTAAACGTGAGTTGATATGGTACAAAGGAAACATGTTAAGAAGCTGATTTTAGTCCTGATTTATTCGTTCTTCAACCTGCATGACAGCAAGAAAGCCAAAGAAAAAGCGCTTTTGAACTTACCGGAAATACCCTTAGATGAGTTGAATGAAAATCAGCTAGACGGTATAAAGCGGCTCGTAGTTATGGATATGGAATGTACCTACTGTGCTTATCAAATGGAAGACTTAAAACTGGTGAGTAAGGCGTTAAAATCTAAAAATTGTAGGAATCTCGGAGCAGCCCCCTCAACATACTAAAAGCCTATACGGAACAGGACCCTTTTTTATCAACCCTCAACCCTTATCACTCATGACTTCAATAGCACTATGGCTTTCCACTACGGTATTGGAACTACTCCTCATGTTTTGATTTATGATGCCGGAAACCATCTCATGAAGCAGCATAAAGGCTTTATAAATCTGTTATACCACATTTAATCAACGTAACGGTCAAAAATGGACTGACCATCCAAAGTCGGAAAATGTGAAAGTTGAAACCGATGTAAAAGAAAAGTAGACCGAGTTATTGAAAATCGAAAGAGTAAAAAATTATTATAAAAAGTAAAGTCGCTGTATAAATGACTTTACAAAAATCAAAAATTATGGATATTTTAAAAACATTAAGAAAGTCATATTTTACTATGTTTCTTGCATCATTAGTTTTATTAATCTCTTGTAGCCAATACGATGATGAGATTATTGATACAAACGAAAAGCTAAGTTTATCAAATTATATTGAAGAACATTTAAAACTAACTACTGAGCTTATGATTCTGCTAGAAAGTGAGCGTAATATTGACAAAGAATCTTTTTTAAAGTCGATGTCTAAAAAATCAAAATCTATATCGGAAAATTCAAAACCTGAAGAAATAATAGGTACTTTAGTAAATGCAAATTTTCAGCAATCTAATGTTATTTCAGAATTATTTTTAAAAATATATTATAATAACCTTAATTTCATAAATAGTAATCCAGATTTAAAAAATCTCAATAAAAATGAAATTGAGAATATGATAACAGTTGAAATAGACAAAAAACTGATTCAGTTTCTGAGCAATAAAAGCAGTGATAGTTGTAAAGAAACTTGGGTTAAGGCACTCTCTAGATGTAAAAGGAATGCCGCAATATCCATGGGTGCTTCATTAGCTGTAGGTGCATTTACAGGTGGTACAGGCTATCTAGTCGGATTTTTTGTGTCGGGGGTTGTTGCGGGTATTTGTGCTAGTGATGCAGATGCAGATTATTCAGAATGTATGGGCTGGTAAAAAATGATATTAATTAACAATGAAAATAAAATATTTATTTTATATTTTTTTAGCCATTATTTTGTTGATACAAGTTTTCGATAAAAATGATGAGTTTCTCATATTGCAATATTTATTACTTGCTATAATTGTTATAGCTCTAATTCTGAAATTAATTAAAAAGAGTAAGAAGGAGTAATAATGCTGGGTTAATAAAACGAGGTATATATTCAATAGTGGCTTTAATTTATTACAAAGCTTGTTTTTGATTTTAGATGAGTTTAGGTCTGCTATGGACAGGCGTACAGAAAATTTTGCTTTAAACTGCATTGCTAAAATAAAGCAGGAGATAGCCGTATTTTTTATTATCCACAGGTTGAATATTGTACCAAAAATAGCGGACAGAGTTGCGGTTTTAAAGCATAAATCCGTTACCTTAAACGGCACCCATCAGTAGCTTTTAAAAACTTCTAATTTTTATAGCTCGTATTGGAAAGAGATCTTGCCTTTATAATCCAACGGCTTTTTAAGCTTAGAGATTATCCTGAAGAACTCGTGTTTTAAAAACCCTTAAACTGAATTGAAAAATCATACTAAAGTAAAGCAGAAATTCAACCTCGAAACTTTTGCAGTAGCTCCCTTAAAAAAGCAACTTCACCTTTTAAGGTACTTATGTATTCTTTGTTATCTAAATAGGGATTTGACTTGGCCTGATGCGTGTTGTCATTTTTTAGATTGAGTTCCTTAGCCTTTTGTCCAATCAATTCACTGACATTGGTTTCCAGTTGCTGGGCAATCTGAAGCAGTCGCACTATACTGATACGATGATCGTCTTTTTCTAAACGAGCGTAGGTCGGCTGAGTTATACCTAAAGTTTCTGCCATATATTCCTGAGAGAAGCCTTTTTGAACCCGTATTTTTCTGATATTTTGGCCCACAAAATTCAAAACTTGAATATATTTTTACTAAATATAGATGTTTTTATTAAAGTTATGCTAATACTTGCCCTTTTTTCTTATTAATTTAACAAATATAAGGTTATATTGTTGAGCTTTTTTAATTTATACATAACCTCAAAGCCAGCTCACTTTTTAGAATAAAAAATTAACCTGAGCAGTCACAGTTGGCGGAATGTCTGGCCACTAGTTGTCATCCTGTTTAAAGTTTAACCTGGCTTTTGCCAGTCCTTCGCTGCTGGTATCCAGGTACAGCTCATAGCTTTTGGGCAAGTCAATATTTTGGGAGGTCCCGGGTTCTACAGTTTGGGTTTTGAGGTTTTTTTGACCTTTCTGCTGCGTTCTGACGGCAAAGGCTATGTCTCCGATGTTTTCCACCTGAACGATGCAATCCTGGCCTTCAAAAGGATTGTTAGCGGCATCCTGGCCCGGGCCTTTGCCGGTGATGCTCATGCTCTGGGAAGGTTTGAGCTCAAATTCTACCTGAGCAGCGGCTTCTTCACTACTGAAAAGGCTTACCACACAGCAGAGCATCAGGCTGGTGAATAGTTGAGTGGGTTTCATAAGTTTTGGTTTTGTTTGCAACTGAATAAATATACGCTTTTATTTGATTGGCCCCTGCTTTGAAGTTCAATTGACCTTAACCGGTATTTCCTTAGTGGTGAACATCAATATATTTTATCTTTGTGAAAAAACAGACAAATGGATACGAAAGTAAGAGTAAGATTTGCACCAAGTCCAACCGGCCCGCTGCACATCGGTGGCCTAAGAACGGCTTTATATAATTACCTGTTTGCCAAAAAACATGGTGGTGATTTCCTGTTAAGAATTGAAGATACCGACCAAAACAGATTTGTAGAAGGTGCGGAAGATTACATCAAGGAAAGCCTGAACTGGTGTAACATCCCTTACGATGAAGGGCCTGAAAAGCCCGGAGACTGCGGTCCTTACAAACAAAGTGAGCGCAAGGCGATCTACGAGGAGTACGTCGATAAACTTATCGATAACGGCCGTGCGTATTATGCTTTCGATACCGAAGACGAACTTGACGCCAAACGGAAAGAAGCCGAGCAGCAGGGCACTAAATTCAGCTATGGTCCAAAGAATAGAGGCGGGCTTAATAATTCTTTGAATTTATCTGCCGATGCGCTTAAAGCTAAATTAGCCGAAAAGCAAAACTATGTCATCCGTTTTAAAACTGAAGCCCATAAAACTCTGGAACTTCACGACGAAATACGCGGGTATATCGAAGTGGATACCGAAGTTCTGGACGATAAAATACTCTTCAAAAGCGATGGCATGCCTACCTATCATCTGGCCAATATTGTAGATGACCATTTGATGCGCATCACTCACGTGATTCGTGGTGAAGAATGGTTGCCTTCCCTACCACTTCACGTGTCTTTATACGAGGCTTTTGGCTGGGACGTACCAAAATTTGCACATTTGCCTTTGATTCTAAAACCCAGCGGCAAAGGAAAACTGAGTAAACGTGATGGCGACCAGCTTGGATTTCCTGTGTTTCCTATCGAATGGAAAGACCCGGAAACAGGAAATATATCTGCGGGTTACCGTGAGGAAGGTTACTTGCCGGAAACCTTAACCAATATGCTGGCTCTTCTGGGCTGGAACGACGGGACCGATCAGGAATTCTTTTCTCTTGAAGAGATGGCTGAAAAGTTTGAGTTGACCCGGGTGCATAAATCAGGTGCAAAATTCGATCCTGAAAAAACAGACTGGTTTCAGCACCATTATTTGCAGGAGCGCCCCGTTGAAGAACTGGTAGATCAGTTTTTGCCTGTCCTGGCTCAAAAAGGAATTTATCCCGATAAAACCTATGTGCAGGAGGTCATCAACACAATAAGAGAGCGCGCGACCTTCGTTTCAGAATTTTGGGAATTGTCTTTTTTCTATTTTGAAGCTCCAACCGTATTTGAACCCAAATCTGCCAAGAAAGCCTGGAAAAAGGATTCCCAGGAATGGATGCGGGCTTTAATTGGAAAACTGGAAGGTCTTGACGATTTTTCTCAAAGCCACGTTCAGTCTGAAGTCAAGGACTGGATCAACACTCAGGATCTTGGTTTCGGAAAAATTATGCAGCCGTTGCGTCTGGCACTGGTAGGTGCGATGCGTGGTCCGGATGTATTTCATATCGCGGCATCTATCGGTAAAGAGGAAAGCATTTCCAGGCTCAACTTTGCCATTGAAGAATTGTCCTGATTTTTGAAAAATAAAGAAGCATTAATAGACTAAAAAGGTCTATTTTTAGTGAATAATTAAACAATTTAATATGGGATCAATAGTAGGTATTTTTATGGTGGTGATTGCTTTTTTCATCCTTATAAGCGGTGTTTTTACAGTTAAGCAACAAACCGCTGCACTTGTAGAGCGTTTTGGTAAATTTTTAAGCATCCGGAATTCAGGATTGCATTTCAAAATTCCGATAATTGATAAAATTGCAGGGCGGATTAATTTGAAAATCCAGCAGCTGGACGTCAATGTGGAAACCAAAACCAAAGATGACGTGTTTGTACACCTGAAGGTGTCGGTGCAGTATCAGGTGACCCGGGCTAAAATTTATGATGCTTTTTATAAGCTGGAAAGCCCAAGTGCGCAGATCACATCCTATGTTTTTGATGTGGTAAGAGCCGAAGTTCCTAAAATGAAACTGGACGACGTGTTTGAGCGTAAAGATGATATCGCCAATGCTGTGAAGACAGAGTTGAATGATGCCATGCTTGATTACGGTTATGACATCATAAGAACGCTTGTCACCGACATCGATCCGGACGACAAGGTAAAAGATTCTATGAACAGAATAAACGCCTCAGAGCGGGAAAAAGTGGCTGCTGAATTTGAAGGCGAAGCCGAACGCATCAAGATTGTGGCTGTAGCCAGAGCGGAAGCCGAAAGCAAACGTTTACAGGGTCAGGGTATTGCCGATCAGCGAAGGGAAATCGCCCGGGGTCTGGAAGAAAGTGTTGAGGTCTTAAACAATGTGGGAATCAATTCTCAGGAAGCTTCAGCCCTGATCGTGGTCACACAGCATTACGATACCTTACAGTCAGTCGGGAGCCAAACCAATTCCAATTTGATCTTATTACCCAATGCTCCGGAGGCAGGCAGTAATATGCTGAATGATATGATAGCCTCGTTCACTGCCTCCAGTCAGATTGGTGAGGAGATGAAAAAGCAAAATGAGCGTAAAGAGCGCAAAGCTATGGAGGAAGGAAAACCGGGAAAGAAGTAAGTAACCCAAACCTTTAATCAACAAAAAGCGGCTTGAAAATATGATTTTCAAGCCGCTTTTTATTCGTTTTAACCGAATAGTTTATAAACCAAATTTGCGTAAAATCTGAGTTCCTATTCTGGCATAAACTGTTTTTTGCCCAAAATAAGCAATCAATTCTGCTGCGATATTAGAAAATGATAAAGCTCTTTTGATGTATGCCAAATCTATATTGGCCTTCTGCTTACTAATTTCAACTTCAAGCTTTAATATTTTTAAATCTTTATCAATTTCTCTGATGGAATTATACCTTTTCATAAATCTGAAGATTTTGTCAAATCCTGCCTTAACTCTTCATCCAGCTTATCGCCAGAATTCAGAATCTTATTTAAAAATTTTAAAACAGGCTTTTCTAAAAGTTTTTTACCAAGTAAATTAACTAGTATAAGGATTATAATATAAACTCCTCCCACGATAAAAAAACCGTAAGAAACAGATCCCAACTGGTTTCCAATGAGAAATGATAAGCCAATGGATAGAAAAAGCAGAACTAAAACTAATATTCCGATTTTAATAATAAACTGACCTCCCGTAATTAAACTTAAAGCCGTCTTTTTAAGAAGATCTAATTTATAATAGTCTAAGGAATGGTTTATCGCTTCTTTAGTATCTTGAGTAAAATTTTCAAAATGATTGCCTAGAGAATTCTTCATGAAGAATATTAAAGTGATTTATTTCTTTTTCAACTCTTTCTGTAGCTCAGCGTTTTTCTTTCTGAGTTCTCCAAGCTCTCCTTCAAGGGACTTAAGCATATCGTCTGCTTTGTTATTCACCGTTGAAAAGGTTTTATCTAACTTTTCCTCAAGGGTTTTTTTTGCTTCTGAAGCAAACTCTGACAGATGAGAAGACGTCTCCTTGTATTTTTTATTCAAGTTATCTTGCAGGTGATCAGCTTCATCTCTAAGCTGTTTTCTTGTTTTTTCACCACTTTGTGGAGCGTATAATAATCCTAAACCTACACCAACTGCTGTTCCTGTTAACAATGCTAAGATTGTATTTCCTGTATTATTTGCCATTTTATTATTATTTTTTTGATTTAACACAAATCTAATGCTAATTCAAGGGTTTCCTTGTTAAAACACGGTTAATAAATGGCTTAGTCTTAAGTTAGTTTTGAAATAGTCTAATATATTTAGGAGTTTTTAAAAATCCAGCCAGGTTCTAAAATCGATATCTTTTTGAATAATGGCTTTTACTTCAGTGATCGGAACGCGTTTTTGTTCCATGGTATCGCGATGTCTTATAGTCACACACTGGTCTTCTTTGGTGTCGTGATCTACTGTAATACAAAACGGGGTACCTGCGGCATCCTGCCTTCTGTAACGCCTTCCTACAGCGTCTTTTTCATCATAAATCACGTTGAAATCCCATTGTAGATCTTTCAAAATGCGTTGAGCGATTTCCGGCAGGCCGTCTTTTTTGAGTAAAGGAAAAATTGCCGCTTTTACCGGAGCCAGTATGGAAGGAATTTTTAAAACCGTTCGGGTACTTCCATCCTCCAGGGTTTCTTCCTGTAAAGCACTGGAAAAAACA
Organism: Psychroflexus aurantiacus; assembly: GCF_010820555.1. Classification (GTDB taxonomy): domain Bacteria; phylum Bacteroidota; class Bacteroidia; order Flavobacteriales; family Flavobacteriaceae; genus Psychroflexus; species Psychroflexus aurantiacus. The sequence continues at coordinate 557,858 of NZ_JAAIKD010000001.1, forward strand.
GCCAGAAACATTCTATCCAAACCAATCGAGGTTTCAATGACGTAGGGCACATAGTTTTCACCCAATTCCGGATCGTAAAACTGAAGTTTTTTTCCGGACAGGTTTTCGTGAGCTTTCAGGTCGAAGTCTGTTCTGGAGTGAATGCCTTCGAGTTCTTTAAAACCAAAGGGAAAATTGAACTCTATATCGGTAGCTGCATTGGCATAATGCGCCATTTTTTCGTGATCGTGAAATCTGTAATTTTCTTCGCCAAGGCCTAAAGACTGATGCCACTTGGTTCGGACTTCCTTCCAGTGCTCAAACCATTTGAGTTCCTCTCCGGGTCTTACAAAGTATTGCATTTCCATTTGTTCAAACTCACGCTGACGAAAGATAAACTGTCTGGCTACAATTTCATTTCTGAAGGCTTTTCCAATCTGAGCGATACCAAAAGGGACCTTCATACGGCCTGTTTTTTGCACATTGGAGAAATTCACAAAAATCCCCTGTGCGGTTTCGGGTCTTAAATACAGATCTGAAGCCGATTCTGCAGAAGCCCCCAGCTTGGTTCCAAACATTAAATTGAACTGCTTTACATTGGTCCAGTCTCTGGAACCGCTCACAGGACATGCTATTTCTAACTCTTCAATCAATGCCTTCACATCATCAAGATCCTCATCGGTAAGGGATTTTGCAAGGCGCGCCAGAATTTCCTTGGACTGTGTTCTGTATTTGACCACCCGAGGATGTGTCGTCACAAATTCCTGTTCATCAAACTGATCTCCAAAGCGTTTTTTGGCTTTAGCGATTTCTTTTTGCGCCTTTTGCTCCAGTTTTTCGACATAATCTTCAACCAGCACATCGGCACGGTAGCGTTTTTTTGAATCCTTGTTATCAATCATGGGATCGTTGAACGCGTCCACATGTCCTGAAGCTTTCCAGGTGTTGGGGTGCATCAGGATAGCGGCGTCTAAGCCCACAATCTCTTCATGGAGTTGAACCATACTCTTCCACCAATAGGCTTTGATGTTGTTTTTGAGCTCTACACCGTTTTGCCCGTAATCATAAACAGCACTTAAGCCGTCGTAGATTTCGCTGGAAGAAAAAATATACCCATACTCTTTGGCATGGGAGATAACCTGTTTGAATTTGTCCTGTTCTTGTGCCATACCGCAAAAGTATAAAAACAAGGCTTTATTTGGAGGTTTAGGGGATAAATTATTAGGGGGATATCAGCTTTATAATTGCTTTTTAGCACTAATACCTAATCAGAATTTAATTTCACGCAAAGCTCACCAAGAAATCACGCTAAGAAGCGCAAAGTATAACATGATATTGATTCGTAAATTGGCCGTCTTTTCGAATCAATTAGCCTTAAATGTGTCAAATAAATAGCAAATAAATACTTTCAGTTGATTTGGTCTAATAAATCAAGACGTCTATTTTTTAATTAACTTTATTCAGTCATTTCATTATCAGATGCTTCAGGATTTTAAAAACTTCTTATTTCCCAAGCTGTGCGCCTGCTGTGATGCAGTCTTATTGAAGGATGAACCGTTCATGTGTACATTCTGCAGGAATGAACTGCCGCTCTACCCCAACTTTTTTGACGGGGACCACGATTTGCATAAAATCCTTTACGGCCGGGTCCTTGTCGATCAGGCGGCGAGTTTATTTTATTTTGAAAAGAAAGGAATTATTCAAAATTTAATTCATGACCTTAAGTACAAAGGCAATGAAGAGCTGAGTTTTCATCTGGGGGAATGGTTAGGGCAGATACTCCTGGAAGCAGGCTGGCAGAGTAAAATCGATATCGTCATTCCTGTTCCGCTCCATAGCCAACGTATGCGTGAGCGAGGCTACAACCAGGTAGAGGGTTTTGGAAGAGCTATTGCTGATAAGCTTTCGGCAACCTATAATGATGGTGTTCTTAAAAGGAAGTCCAATTCTAAAACTCAGGTGTTTAAAAACAGACTGGCCAGAACGGAAGTCGTTCAAAACCATTTTTATGTGGTAGGAAAATCAGATTTGAAGGATAAGCAGGTTTTGCTGGTCGACGATTTGGTCACAACAGGAGCCACACTCGAAGCCTGCAGTCTGGCATTAAAAGATTTAGGAGTACCCAAACTCAACATCGCAACAATAGCGATAACCAAATAAACAAATCTATATTTTGTTGTTTCTTTGCATAAACTTATCTTCAGTCATGAGAATTCATTTTTTTCGATCCCTTTTTATTCCTGTTTTGTTGCTCATCCTGTCGTCCTGTGCGCAGCGAGGGCGGCCGGACGGAGGTCCTAAAGACACGGAGCCGCCCGAGTTTCTGAATTCCAGTCCGGAAAATTATTCCACCAATTATGACGAAGAAGAGATCGTTATTAATTTTGATGAGTACCTGGTTTTAAAGGAACCCCAACAACAGATTTTGTTTTCTCCACCTATAGAGCCCCGGCCAAGCATTTACCCCCTGGGTCCTGCGAGCCGATACATCAGACTCGACATTCCCAAAGATTCTTTGGAAGAAAACACAACCTACACGGTCAATTTTGGAACGAGTATTCAGGATAATAACGAAGGCATCGTGCTTCCCTATTTTAAATATGTTTTCTCAACCGGAGGTTATGTAGATTCCCTTCAGGTGGAAGGGAATGTTTTTGACGCGTATAACCGACTTTCAGATGAAAACATTTCGGTGATGCTTTATGCTTTAGATTCTACCTATTCAGATTCTGTGGTGTATAATCAATCTCCGCGTTACATCACCTATGTAAGAGACTCTACCTCATTGTTCAGCCTGGATAACCTGAAAGCCGGCAATTACAAAATGGTGGCGATTTCAGATAAAAACAACAATTATAAATTTGATCCGGCTCAGGATAAAATCGGATTTGTAGAAGATACAGTGAAAATCCCAACCAATCAGCTTTATGATATTTTAGTGTTTAAAGAAGTCTTAGATTTTGAGGCTTCCCGCCCCAGTCAGATTTCGAGGCAACACCTGGAGTTTGGTTTCCAGGGTCGGTTGGAGGATTACAAAATCGACCTGATTTCTGAAACCACAGAAGCTTTTGAATCTCGATATTTCAGGGATGAAGACAAAGATACCCTTCACTATTGGTTCAAGCCCTATCTGGAAAAGGATAGTTTGCTGTTTACTTTTAGCAACCAGGGCAAAATTGACACCCTTGAAATCAGACCAAAACAAATCGAGAAAGATTCTTTAATCATTTCAGAAGTAAAAAATGACAGAAACAAGCTTTTAACCGATTTCAAACTGAAAGCCAATACCCCGATTTCGAGTTTTCAAAAAGATTCTATCCAGCTATTCAGACAGGATTCCATCCCCGTCGATTTTAAATTAAAAATGGATACGATATACAACCATTTGGTATTTGAGTTTGAAAAACAAGGTAAAACGGCTTACCAAATCAATCTTCTGCCGGGCGCGGTCACCGATTTTTTTGAAGCTCAAAATGACAGCTTGAGTTTCAGGTACAATACAAGGCCGTTAGCCGATTTTGGAAATCTGGCCCTGACGATCAATAATATTGATGAATACCCCGTTATTGTTGAGCTTATAGACGAACGTGGAAAGGTAGAATCTTCTGTATATGAAACTGAAAAATCAACCGTTTTCTTTAAGCTGGTAAAACCGGCTAACTATTACATCCGTTTAATCTATGATCTCAATGCCAACGGAAGATGGGATACAGGAGATTTTCTGAAAGGCATAAAGCCAGAACCCGTTCTCTATGAAAATGAGCCGGTGAAAATACGAGCGAACTGGGATGATGTACTGAGTATCAACCTATACTAAAGGAGTCCTTGTCCCTTAAAAAGCCTAATTTATCTCTTAACTGATGCAGATGAGACTTCTCGAGGGTGAGGCTTTGTATGGCTTCTTCTTCTGGATCGTGTTCGCTCAGAGATTTGCCAAGGGCGTCATAAGCTGACGAATGGCCAACGTAAGGGAAGCTATTGCCATCGGTGCCAATGATATTAAGACCAATGCAATAACTCATGTTTTCAACAGCTCTGGCCTGCAATAAAATATCCCAGGCAGAGACGCGCTTTTCAGGCCAGTTAGCGACATAAATCAAAACCTCATAATCATCCTTATTTCTTGCCCAGACCGGAAAACGAAGGTCATAACAAACCTGTAAACATAGTTTCCAGCCTTTATACTCCACAACACATCTTTGGTTGCCCGGCGTGTAGGTTTCATGTTCCTTTGCCAAAGTAAACAGGTGTTTTTTATCATAAGCAGACACCTTTCCCTCGGGTTCTACAAAGAACATCCTGTTGAAATACTTCCCGTGTTCTTTTATCATTGCACTACCTGTGATGGCAGCCTGATGCGTTTTAGACTGAGTTTTCATCCAGCCTAAAACCTCCGCTACTTCTTCAGCATTAGCTTCGGCATTCATGGAAAACCCGGTGGTAAACATCTCCGGCAGAATAATCAAATCTGTATCTGAGGGACATTCTGAAAGCTTTTTTTCAAAATGGGCCTTGTTGGCTTTGGGATTTTCCCAGGTGAGTTCGGTTTGTATGTAGGTGACTTTAAGGGTTTCGCTCATAATTAATAGGTTTTTGTCATGTTTTCATCCACAACGATAATAAAATTGGCTTTATTGAGGTGTTCTTCGCCTAAATTATTCAGTTCATTTTGTTCTACGGTAGAGATGGTAAGAATATTCACATTGGGGTTGTAGGTTTTCAAATACCAGTAAATCCCTTCAAAATCATTGGAATGGTAACTGCCGTTGAGGTGAAAAAACACCTGATTGGGCTGTAAGTTCTTCAGGATAAAATGCGCCATGGTCGCATCTTTTATGGCCTGTGCTTTCACCAATTCTTCGCCACCATGACCGCCCATCATGTCCAGCATGTTCTGGTAGGAACTCAAACTCATGTCAAACGGAATGGGCAAAGGAGGCATTAACTCATATTCAACTTTGGAAAGCGAATCCAAAGCTGAAAAGCCTCCATTTTTATACACTTGTGTCGCATAAGGTCTGGGAATATTAGTGGCGATAAACGGGGTTGAGGTTGATTTTGCAAAGTCCACAATTGGCTTATAATCTGTGGCATAATTCTTCCATACCCTTGCTTTTTTACTGAATTCGCTTTCTGCCAGACTATCCCTGAGGTAAAGATCGAGGACCTCCTGGGTGTCGGTTTCGAACATTTCTGCCCCCAGAATAAGATTGATGCTGTCTTTTTTCAAGTCAGAAACCAGTTCAAACTGAAGCCAGTGCGAAATCGGATTGTTGTGAAATTCACCAAACAACACCACATCCGTTTTGGAAAGACTATCCAGAATACGTTGATACGTGATGGGTTTCCCGGCCTGGCTAAAGAGTTCAAAAGCCTTTTTCTCTTGAGCCTGTGTACTGAAAAAGCTTATTAAATACAATAGTGTAAAACTTGAAATGAGTACTTGTTTCATGGTTTTATCTGTTTTCTATTCACCAAAGATTTCATCTGATTGATAGCGATTTGATTTAATTTTTCAGACGTTTTGATTGAGTTAAGTCTTAATCAATCAATACAGCATTGAGACTTTCCAGGTTAGACAAGACAACTAAATGTTCAATAGTGGCCTTATCTCTTATATTCCCTTTTTCCTGAGGCTTTTCTTCTCGCCATTCTTTTGCTGTTTTTCCAAATAAGGCCTTATTCAAAACATCAGCTTCACTGGCATATACGTAATTGATTTGCGTTGGACTCAAACCTTCAGGGATTAAATGATCTTTGATCACATCTGTAGGGATATGATAATTCACTTTAGCGAGGTGTTTTTGGTAATTCCATTCTAATTGTAACCTATTGCTTTCTTCCTCTTTAGGCCGTTGGAATTCTTTTATGACATAAAGCTTGAACTCTATAGAAATCCAAGACGCAAATTCAAAGACTATGTCTCTATGTGCGTAGGTTCCACCGTATCGTCCAGGTTTTGAAACAATTCCCATAGCATTGGTTGCTTCAATCCACCGCTTAGGAGTTAAAACGAAACTATTAAGTCCTGCTTGTTTTTTAAACCCCTCGAATTCGAGGGGTTTAAAATTAGTATTATACATACTTTCCCAGAACCCAAGCAGCTCAATTGTGTTTCTATTTCTTAACCAGTTTTGAATAATAGTATCAGTGTGCAGAGTCTTTGTATTTAGCAATATCTGTTAAGGAGATGTAATCTTCTTTTTCATATTTAAAGAGACTTATGCTCCAGCCTTTAACCTCTATTTTTTGATTCTTTGCCATAGGCACTAATTTAATGATAAACAATTTAGCATTATTTTCCTTGAGAAAAACCACAGCTAAAAGTTGAACATGAGCAAAAGCATTAAACCTATGTTGAAATTTTTGGTCATAGTTACAGCATCAAGGTTTAAAGTTAGTAAGATTTCGACTCTTAGCTTTCTGCGAAAACCTGTTATATTTGAATAATTCTCAAAATAAAATACCCCATGACTCTATCTCTACGAATTCTTAGTGTGGCACTTCTGGCAAGTCTTAGCGGATTTGCACAATCTGACCTGTCTGTTCAAAAAATCATGCAAGATCCAAACTGGATGGGTACCTTCCCTTCTGATGTCGCCTGGAACGAACAATCTGATGTGATTTACTTTAATTATAACCCGGAACAAGAGGTATCAGATTCGCTGTATAAAATAAATTTAAAAAACACGTCTGAAATTCAAAAAGTCAGTCTGGATGAAATCAAAACGAGAGTTTCTTCCAGCGGCGATTATAACGCTAAACGCACGGCTAAGCTTTTTGTCAAATCAGGCGATTTATACCGCTATGACATCCGTAAAAATCAAACTCGTCTGGTGTTGGATTTAGGAGAACGCATCAGCAGTCCAAAGTTCATCACCGATTCTGAATATGCCTTTATCGCGAACAACAATCTCTATGTTTATAATGTAGATCTGGGACAAATTCAGAAGAAAACCAACATACAATCAGGAAGTTCCAGAGACAAGGACTCCAAGAAATCCGAGAAGAACCAGTGGCTGGAAGAGGAGAATTTAAGCCTTTTGGAAGAAGTCAGAGTTCAAAAAGAAAACCGGGAGTTACGAGAAAAGAACATAGCTTTACTAGAGGAAGATGAATACACGTTTTATTTAGACAAGCAGCGGGCTTTCAACTTCAGCATAAGCGAAACGGGTGAGTTCCTGACCTTTCAGACGTATACACCAGAGTCTGGAGATAATACGGGAGTCCCCGATTATATCGATGCATCTGGCTACACCGAAATGCTGAATGCCAGGAGCAAAGTCGGCGACCAGACCACTCAGCGAGATCTGTACTTGTATCACATACAAAAGGATACCGTCTTTAAAGTGGATGTGTCTTCGCTGCCAGGGATTACCGATTTACCAGGATACACTGAAAATTATCCTGACCGGGAATGGGAAGAAAAGCAAAGAGCCGTAAGCTTTTCGGATGTGAAGTTTTCATCCCAGGATGCGCATGCCGTGGTAGCGATAAGAGCACAGGACAACAAAGACCGCTGGATTTCTTTGCTGAATCTGGATACAGGCAGCTTGAAAAATCTAGACCGGCAACACGACGAGGCCTGGATTGCGGGACCTGGTATTGGCAGTTATTACGGTGGGGGCACCTTGGGGTGGCTGGCAGACGATACGCACATCTATTACCAGTCTGAAGCGACAGGGTATTCCCACCTTTACCTTCATGATGTGGACAAAAACAAGCAAAAGCAACTCACCAGTGGAAATTACGAAGTCTTTGATCCCCAATTATCCAGGGACAAAACCTCCTGGTTTTTTACGTCTTCGGAGGTGCATCCCGGTGAACGCCATTTCTACAAAATGCCGGTGATGGGAGGAAAAGCAGTTCAGCTGACTTCCATGGAAGGCAATAATAAGGTGGAACTTTCCCCAGATGAAAAACACATGGCCATCTTGTTTTCCAGTTCAAACACGCCGGAAGAGCTTTATTTGAAGCCCACCAAAGCAAGCGCCAAGCCAAAACAACTCACAGAAGGTCAGTCGGAAGCCTTTAGTGCCTATACCTGGAGAACACCCGAGCTTATCCAGTTTGAGGCTGAGGACGGCGCCAAACCCTATGCTAGGCTTTATAGACCCGAGGAAAACGTCAATAATCATGCAGCAGTCATTTTTGTACATGGCGCGGGCTATTTGCAGAATGCTCACAAGTGGTGGTCGAGTTACTTTAGAGAATATATGTTTCACAACCTGTTGACCGATCTTGGTTACACGGTATTGGATATCGATTACCGGGGAAGTGCGGGTTATGGCAGAGACTGGCGAACCGGAATCTACCGACATATGGGCGGTAAAGACTTATCGGATCAGGTGGATGGCGCCGAATATCTGGTAGAAAACTTCGACATCAACCCCGATAAAATCGGGATTTATGGCGGAAGTTACGGTGGTTTCATCACCCTGATGGCCATGTTCAACGAGCCAGATACCTTTGCTGCAGGAGCCGCCTTGCGTTCGGTGACCGACTGGGCGCATTATAATCACGGCTATACCTCCAACATCTTGAACGAGCCAAATCTGGATCCGATCGCTTACAGACAATCGTCACCCATTTACTTTGCAGAAGGTCTGGAAGGGCATTTGTTGATCGCTCACGGGATTGTGGACACCAATGTGCATTTTCAGGATGTGGTGCGGCTTTCTCAACGCTTGATCGAGCTGGAAAAAGAGGACTGGGAACTGGCTGTGTATCCAGTCGAAGGGCATGGTTTTACTCAGCCCAGTAGCTGGACGGATGAGTATAGACGGATTTTAGAGCTTTTTGAAAGAACGATTGGAAAATAGAGAGAAGATATTAGATATCAGAAGTTAGATGTTAAGGAAGACTATTTGGATTCGAGAAACAGGACAACTTAAACCTCACAAATCATAGGGCGTACCTAAGGGCAGGCTGGTTTAAGTACAGCTTTAGGTTTTACCTATAGATAGTCCCTAGCTGGACAGGTTTTTAGACTTAAAAGGGGTGTTTAATTTAGCTTTTGAAACAACAAAACCGCCTTGTTGGAAGACGATTTTGTTTAACTTATTTTTCGTATAAATAATGTCAAGAAAATGAGAGTAGAGATTATTAAAAATCCACTTATCAAATCATCGCTTCCATAAACTATAATTACCAACATAATTATAACAGAAAGTAAATACAGAATATCTCTCATAATCAAAATTACTGAATTTTACTACAATGTAATTCAAGAAGATAAGCTGCTGAAGCTATCATAAAGCCTGCTAATTGATATATGAAAAGTAGCAGGCAAGAACGTTAGTAGTTTCAGTTTTAAACAAAGTTAGCAGAAAAGCACACCTTTTTGGCTTGCACTTAATCGCTATTTGTTATACCAGGTTTGTTTTATTTAAAATAAAGTAAAACATGAAAAACACCAAAAGTATATTCCTTACTATAACTTTCCTTTCAAGTTTTCTAATTTTTTTTAAAGTCTGTAAAAGAACAATACATGATATAAGGCTAAAAAATAGTATATATAAATAATCAAAAATAGTCATAGTTTTTAAATTTTAACCCCACATACAATCTGCAAAATCATAAACTACTAATGCCGCTCCTGTAAAGCCCAAAGGTTCGTGTTGCCAGTTTTCCTACGGCCCTTAACTGTTATTTTCTATAAACCCCGTTTGTACGTTTTTCATTAAAGATAAATTATTAACAAAATGAAGATTATATTAAATATTAATTTAAAAATGATGCTAATTTTATGTTTGTACATTTTGTTATTTTCATCACTTATATTAAATATTAAGTAAATCAAATATATTATTAATGGTATATTCACTAAAAATGGGACTAACGCAAACAATTTAAAACTTGCATTTAAAATTGATTTTCTGAATAAAAAATCCACAATATACCCAACAACAAAAAGGACATTAACAATATCATTAATTGATCTAAACCTATTCATGGGTTTCATTTTATTCATACAGGCAATCTGCAAAATCATATATCATTAATGCGATACCTATATATCCTAGGTATCTTTTGCCGATTAACTTAAGGGCGTCAATCATTGTCTCAACTGTTCCTAAAGCTAATGTATTTGTGTAAAGTTGCACACAAACAGAATCTTGGTATCATCTATATTTTAATTAAACTATTTATCTCAAGCATAAACGTATAGAAATTACGCATAATTAAATCAAAATATCAATACCTCAAAAATCAACAAGCTTGGTTCAAGGATTTTTGGAGATTGCTTTGTTCAAATATGATTTTTAATCCGCCTGGATAAAAAAGGTATCAAAGAAGAACAGATGACGGGTAAACCATGTAAAAGCAAAAAGCGGTTACAACTTGAGTTGTAACCGCTTTTTATTAGTGTTGACGTTGTTTGGAACAACGAATACTTACCAAATTCTCACGCGTTCTTCCGGAGCTAGGTAAAGGTCATCTCCTTCTTTGACATCGAAAGCTTCATAAAAGGCATCTACGTTTTGTAGCGGCACATAAGCTCTGTATTGCCCTGGAGAGTGCGGGTCTGTTTTGACCTGAGTCCTCAAAGCTTCATCTCTAATTTTGGTTCTCCAGACGGTTGCCCAGGACATAAAAAAGCGCTGCTCTGGTGTAAAGCCATCAATTTTCCCTGGCTTTTCTTCATTTTCATAGTGCAGCATCAGTCCGTCGTAAGCTCCTAACACACCCCCTAAGTCCCCTATGTTTTCTCCCAGGGTAAACTTACCGTTGATGTAGACACTGTCTAAAACTTCAATGCTGCTGTAAAGCGCAGCCAAATCGTTTCCGCGTTCTGTGAATTTTTCAAGATCTTCATCCGTCCACCAGTTTTTAAGGTTTCCTTCGGCATCAAACCTGGCACCACTGTCATCAAAGGCATGAGAAATTTCATGTCCAATAACGGCGCCAATTCCACCGTAATTGACAGCAGCGTCTGCCCTGTAGTCGTAGAAAGGCGGCTGTAAGATCGCTGCAGGAAATACAATTTCGTTATATAAAGGATTGAAATAAGCATTCACTGTTTGTGGAGACATACCCCATTCAGTCTTATCTACAGGTTCTCCTATCTTGCTGAGGTTGTCTTTAAAATTCCATAGTCCAACGGCCTGCATGTTTTCGTAATAGGTGTTTTCAGGGCTGACCTGCAGATCGCTGTAATCTTTAAACTCGTCCGGATAGCCAATTTTCACTGTGAATTTATTCAGTTTTTCAATGGCCTGGGTTTTGGTTGAATCCTGCATCCATTCCAGATTTTGGATTCTACTCTTAAAAGCTGAAATAACGTTGGCTACCATATTTTCAGCTTTTTCTTTGGCTTCCGGTGGAAACTTTTGATCCACGTAAAGCTTACCTACAGCCTCACCAATAGTTCCGTTGACGACAGAAAGGGCTCTTTCGTCTAATGGTCTTTGAGCTTTAGCACCACTTAAGGTTTTGCTGTAAAACTCCCAGTTGGTTCTGGCAATTTCAGTAGACAATTGATTGGCTGCAGCATTGATTGTGGACCACATCATCATAGTTTTGAGATCATCTAAAGAGGTTTCTTTAACTATTAAATCCAGGGCTTCCATGTATTTTGGCTCCATGACCAGGACGGTATCCGGTAATTTTTCAACTCCAAGATCTGTCATAAACTGTTTTAAGTCAATATTTTTAGTGACTTCATCAAGATCATTTACTGCATATCGATTGTTGAAATTTCTAAAATCTCTTCGGGCCACTTTATCCAGTCTTGGACCGGCAAGCTGAGTTTCCAATTTTAAAACGGTTTCTGCTTTAAATTTCGCATCGTCTTTTGAACCGCCAAAATACGAAAGCATTTTCACGATATAATCCTTGTATTGATCTCTTATCTCTTTGGATTTTTCATCTGTATCGAGATAGTAATCTCTGTCTGGTAAGCCCAGACTTCCTGTACCTACATAAGCGATATTGGTGTTACTGTCGTTGGGATCTGAATAAGCAGAGACTCCAAAAAACGGTGAAGAAATCGCTGTAGGATATTCAGCTAAAAGCTTTTGGATATCCGCTTTGCTTTGAATACCTTCAATTAGATCCAGTTTATCCATAATAGGGTCTACACCAGCTACATCCCTGGAAAGAGTATCCATGATGGAATTGAAAACAGCAATGGCTTTCCCCTGATCGGAAGTGCTTGAATAGCTGCCGGATTCCTCGGCGGTTTTTAAGATGTCTAACACATTGGTATCTGTAGATTTTCTCAAAATTTGAAATCCACCCCAGGAGGTTCTATCGTCAGGAATTTCAGCCGTTTTCATCCAGCCTCCATTGACATAAGAGTAAAAATCATCCTGTGCATTTACAGTCGTATCCATATATTTTATAGCAATGCCCCGGCTTTCGTCCAGAGATTCATTTTTGGAATCCTGGCACGAAAATAGCAATGTTGAAGCGCCAAGCGCTACAAACATCAATTTTAATTTATTCATAACTTTTAATTTAAGTTGGGTTTAAAAATACAACTTTTTATGATGAAAGAAAATTTACGGCTGAGACTCTAGGTATTTGCGGTCTAATTTTGACTTTTGCTTAACAAGATCATCCACCAAAGGGTTAGGTACAGCCAGTGATAGCACAAAGTGCTTGATTTTCCATTCTCCGGATGGAGTCTGTATAAGCACTCCAGACCCCCGGCATAAACCCATGTGGTCAGAATTTAAAACTTCGTCAAACCAGGCGATGTTCTGATCCTGATTTAGATAGACATTTCGATTTACAGGTTTAAACGTCCAGGCTTTACCAGCCTTGAAATAGGGTTTTGAAAAAGCTTTAAACTCATCATAATTCCAAACTTCGGAAGCGTCGGAGCCTACAAAAACGGCATCTTCGGTCATCAATCTAAAATAAGTCTCAAAATTCGCTTCTTCAGCGGCCTTATGCCAGGCATCGATAGTGGTGTTTATGCTTTGTTTTTGAGCAAAACTCATGCTCATAAAACATAGTGCAAGCATAGAAAAGAGGGACTTTGATCTCATGTGTTCTGGGGAGTAAATAGGTTATTCTACAGTATTGTTTTCAAGGATAAAAACTTCATTCAGCTGGATATTGAGGTTATTGAAATCCAGCTTTAATTTTGCACTTAAGTCTCCAATTTCATTTGGGTTGGGTTCAATGTGTTTGGCATTCTCAGCAAGTAACTTTGCATGCGTTTCAAGCGTTACAATCCTGGCATTGACAGGATTTGAGTCAAAGACAGGCGGAACGGTAACCGACAAGGAATCTACCACATTTTTTATGGTTTCAGAATTATTTATGACATCGGAGATCATATATTTTTCAAGGCGCTGCATTTCAGAATTAAGGGCAATGTACATCATCCAGTCTTCAGTCTCCCTTTTGGCTTTTTCCGACAACTGAACAGAGGGTATACTGTCCAGGTTAATTCTTTCCTGCAATTCAGTGGCAATCACTACTGAGGTCTCGCTATTGGTTTCTTCTTGTTTCTGATCTGCACAGGAGACTGCCTGGGCCAGTAGAGCAAAGATACTTAAGCCTGTAAGTAAAGATTTTAAGGTCATGTGTTTATTTGTATTTTTTTTGATGGTCACACCCGCCTGAATGACTCAGTATGGCATGTGTAAGCTTTGATGATTATTTTAATCTTGCAGGTCTTATCCTGAATAATTTACAGATCAAATGTAGAGGATGAATCTTTAAGTTTTTCATAATTACGAATTTTTTATTCTCATATCTTTTTCAAAGCTTAAATTTGAACAAAATTTAAAAATATGCCTTCTAAGATATTAATTGTTGGTGCCTGTGGACAAATTGGCTCTGAACTCACTCTTGCTTTACGAAACATTCATGGTGAACATGCGGTGATTGCCAGCGATATAAAACCTTCCACTTCTCCGGAACTCGCTTCCGGGCCTTTTGAAATTCTGGATGCTACAGATTACGACAGCTTTAAAGCTGTAGTTACCACACATAACATCGATACCGTGTATATGATGGCGGCGATGTTAAGCGGTACCGCAGAAAAATTTCCGGAAAAGGGCTGGGATCTTAACATGACCTCCTTATTCAATGTTCTGAACTTAGGGAAGGAAAAATTAGTAACTAAGATTTTCTGGCCCTCCAGTATTGCAGTTTTTGGACCTACAACCCCCAAAACTGATGCACCACAACAAACCATCATGGAGCCAACAACCGTTTATGGCATAAGCAAACAAGCCGGAGAACGCTGGTGTGCTTATTACTATAAGCGTTATGGTGTGGACGTCAGAAGTATTCGCTATCCGGGCTTAATCAGTTATAAAAACCCTCCCGGGGGTGGAACTACCGATTATGCTATCGAAATCTTTCACGAAGCTTTAAAGTCAGTTAGCTATACTTCGTTTTTATCTAAAGATGCAGCTTTGCCCATGATGTATATGGATGATGCTATACAGGCGACCATAGCCATAATGGATGCTCCAGCCGAATCTATCAAAATAAGATCCTCGTATAACCTGGCCGGACTAAGTTTTACGCCTGAAGAACTTTACGCTGAAATTAAAAATTACATTCCTGATTTTGAAATTAATTATGAACCTGATTTCAGACAGGCTATAGCGGATTCCTGGCCGGACAGTATTGATGATTCTGAAGCTAAATCAGACTGGGGATGGAAAAAGGATTATGACCTTGAAATGACTGTAAAAGCCATGCTTGCAGGTGTAAAATCACTGGAATAGGAATTGTAATAGTTGATTTTGAAATGCCTTTAAAAAATAAGACACCTGTTCATATGCAGGTGTCTTTATTTACGGAGATTTGGATGAAGCTCCACTAAATATCTTTTTCTTGTGCAAATTTACATTCAATTGTTCTTTTTATTATATTTATATGCCTAAACGTCATAAATTGTCCAAACATGAGCGAACACTTAAAGCGCCTGTCTTTTATCGCCAATACGCTCAGGGAACATGAATACACTTCAGAACAACTCATACTGAATCTGGCAGAGGAGGGTTTTAGGGTTTCACAGCGACAATTGCAAAGAGATCTCAAATCCTTACAGCATATCTTAACGCATAAGGAGAATCTAAAAAGTTACTTTTCAGAGGGGAAGAAGTATTTCTATATTAAACTGTTAATTGAGCCGAACCTTAAGCCTATCGGTTTTGATTCTGTTTATACTGAAGCGACGCGTTTTTATTATCAGCATCTCGATTCGCATAAAATGAAAGTTTTAGAACGAATTGAAACCGCGATTTATCAAAGAAAGACCTTAGAAATTCAATTTGTTAAGGATGATGAAACCGGGCACAATATAGACCTGGATGCTTCTAAACTGATGGTTTACCCCATAAAATTGATTCTTCACAGAGCTTCCTATTATCTGGCCTGCATGAATTGTAAAACCGAACATGTTGAAATTTACGGGATTCGTCAATTGGTAAAGATCACACTTGGCAAATCCTTTTCAAATTTTCAAGACATGAGATCCACAGTAGATCAGGAACTCAGTAAACGCTTTGGTGTTAGCAAAAATATAAATGATAGTCTATATGATATAGAAGTTGAGTTTACATCTGCTACAGGACGTTTTATTGAAGATCATCACTGGCACCCTTCACAGAAAATAACCAAAACAAATGCTACCTATACAATGCACATGCGTTGTGGAATTAACAGGGAACTGATGGGCTGGTTAATGCTTTGGATGTACAATGTCAGAATCATAAGGCCAAAGATTCTGAAATCCATCTATAAAAAATCCTTACAGGAGTGTGCGTCCACACAGAATAAAGAAACGCCTTTTGTGTACAGGAATATATTTAAGAGTTAGTTTTAAGCTTGACCCGTTCTATTGCTTTAATTTTTTTGTGTTAAACAAACTGTAGTTTGGTAATCCATTTTCCAAGACCCTTCTATCAAAAGTGGTATCCAAAGCATTTATTTATATTTGGAGCACTACAAATGTTCAACGTATGAAATATCAGACTCTGTTTTTAATCCTAATGTCGGTCATGACTTCACTGGCTCAGGAAATTACTTCGAAAGAAGAACAAATGCTAGCTTTTTTAGAGGCTAATACACAGGAACAGATAAACTTTCTGGAACAAACAGTCAATATCAATAGTGGTACACTAAACCTCGAAGGCGTTCATAAAGTAGGAATGTTATACAAAAAAGAACTGGAGGATTTAGGTTTTGACACCCGGTGGATAAGCATGCCCGATAGTTTGAACAGAGCAGGTCATCTTTTTGCAGAAATTAAAGGCGGGAGCGGAAAAACTATATTATTGATAGGTCATCTGGATACCGTTTTTGAGCAAGATCACGAGTTTCAATCCTTCTCACGCACCGGTGATACTGCAGAAGGCCCTGGGACAAATGATATGAAAGGAGGGAATGCCATCATCATTTATGCCCTCAAAGCATTGCAGGCTGCCGGTGAACTGAAAGGCAAAAATATCATTGTAGCCTTTACCGGCGACGAAGAAAAACCGGGGAAACCATTAAGTGTAAGTCGGTATGATCTTGTAGAAGCAGGAAAAAAAGCAGATATCGCTTTGGGTTTTGAAACCGCCTCCGGAATGAATTATGCTACGGTAGCGAGAAGAGGTTCCAGCGGTTGGACTTTGAAGGTGAAAGGAAAGCAGGCGCACTCGTCGGGTGTTTTTAGCGAAAATACCGGGGCAGGAGCCATTTTTGAAGCCGCAAGGATACTCCATTCGTTTTATGAGGATGTCAAAGGAGAGGACCTCTTAAGCTTCAATCCTGGTGTCATTCTGGGAGGAACCAAGGTGAGTTACGATACTGACACCTCTACGGGGACCGCTTTTGGAAAAACTAATGTTGTCGCGAGTGAACTTGAAGTTTATGGGGGTTTGCGTTTTATTTCTGAAGCGCAGAAAGAAAAAACGCGAAACAAGATGAGAGCGATTGTAAAAAACAATTTACCTCAGACTTCTGCGGTTATCAGTTTTTCAGATGCATACCCGGCCATGGAGCCCACCGAAGGAAATGCAAAACTTCTTGAGGTCTTAGATGCGGTCAGTCAGAACCTCGGGTTTGGTGAAGTTAAGGCTTACGACCCGGGGAAGCGTGGAGCTGCCGATATTTCGTTTATAGCACAGTACGTGGATGGTTTAGATGGTCTGGGAGCCATGGGTAGTGGTGCTCACTCCCCGTCGGAGACGGTTAATCTTGAAACTTTCATTCCCTTGACCCAACGCGCCGCACTGCTGATTCATCGCCTTGGCAGCGAATAGAGTGTTTAGCAGGAATGAAACTGGTTTAATTCTATCGAAAATTATCTGCCTTTGCCGGCAAGATAAATAGGCTCAGCAACATTCTGCAAGTTGTCCTTTTGATCAAGGAATCTGCTTATCACATTTTCAAAGAAATTACATACAATCAAAAAAAGCGTTTTGGATGTTCTCCAAAACGCTTTTTTAATCTAAATCAGTTTATCTAAAGTCTATCCGGCAACGCTTGCGCTTAGATATTCCCTGTTCATTCTGGCGATATTTTCTAGGGAAATACCTTTTGGACATTCAATTTCACAGGCACCCGTGTTGGTACAGTTACCAAAACCTTCTTTATCCATCTGATGAACCATGTTTAAGACCCGCTCATGTGCTTCGATTTCACCCTGAGGCAACAGGGCAAACTGAGATACCTTAGCGGAAGTAAACAGCATGGCACTTGCATTTTTACAAGCCGCCACACAGGCTCCACAGCCAATACAGGTTGCTGCATAGAAAGCATCATCTGCGTTCTCTTTTTCAATAGGAATGGAGTTGGCATCCTGGGTGTTACCAGAGGTGTTTACAGAAATATATCCTCCTGCATGCTGTATTCTGTCAAAAGCAGATCTGTCGATAACCAAATCCTTAATCACAGGAAAGGCGGTAGCTCTAAAAGGCTCAATAACGATTTCATCTCCATCGTTAAACTTCCTCATGTGGAGCTGACAGGTGGTTATAAGTCGGTCTGGACCATGAGGTTCCCCGTTAATTTGTAATGAACAAGACCCGCATATTCCTTCTCTGCAATCGTGGTCAAATTCGATAGGTTCCTGGCCCTCGTTTATCAAATCATTATTGACGACATCGAGCATTTCCAAAAATGACATATCGCCATCTATTCCATCTACATCGTAGTTTTGAAATCCTCCTTTAGCACTGGCATCTTCCTGACGCCATATTTTTAGTTTAAGCTTCATAAGTCAATTATTTATAGCTTCTTGTTTTTAATTCAATATTTTCAAACTCCAGCTGTTCTTTGTGAAGTTTTGCATCCCTTGGGTTTCCAACATACTCCCAGGCAGAGACAAATCTGTAATTTTCATCATCTCTTAAAGCTTCGCCGTCTTCCGTTTGATACTCTTCTCTAAAGTGGCCTCCGCAGGACTCATTTCTTTCCAAAGCATCTTTAGCAAACAATTCTCCCAGTTCAAGGAAATCTGCAACCCTACCTGCTTTTTCGAGTTCCTGATTTTTAGCTTCTGCCTTACCGGTCAGCTTCACATTAGCCCAGAAATCCTCTCTCAATGCTTTGATTTCCTCCATGGCTTCCTTAAGCTCTTTCTCATTACGAGACATACCGCATTTATTCCACATGATTTTACCTAATTTCTTATGGTAATAATCCACAGGGTTTTTGCCATTTGCTTTAAACAGCTTTTGTATTCTTTCTTTAACTTCTTTTTCAGCCGTTTCAAACTCTTCCGTATCTGTTGAAATAGGTCCGGTTCTAATATCATCTGCCAGATAATCGCCAATCGTGTATGGCAATACGAAGTAGCCATCGGCCAAGCCCTGCATCAATGCAGAAGCTCCAAGTCGGTTAGCGCCATGATCGGAAAAGTTCGCTTCCCCGGCAGCATAGCAGCCCGGGATGGTGGTCATCAGGTTATAATCTACCCAAAGTCCGCCCATGGTATAATGGACAGCAGGGAAAATCATCATTGGTGTTTTGTATGGATTCTGATCTGTAATTTTCTCATACATTTCAAATAAGTTACCATATTTAGACTCAACCACTTCTTCACCCAGTTTTATAATTTCTTCCTGGCTTGGGTTTTTGTGCCCGGATGTAAATGCTTTTTCTTTTCCATAACGCTCTATAGCAGCTTTAAAATCCAGATAAACCGCCTGTCCTGTTTTATTAACACCATAGCCTTCGTCACAGCGTTCTTTGGCAGCTCTCGAAGCCACATCTCGTGGAACCAGGTTACCAAACGCAGGATACCTGCGTTCTAAATAATAATCTCTATCGTCTTCAGCAATTTCTGTAGGTTTCAATTTGCCTTCACGAATTGCTTCAGCATCTTCTTTCTTTTTAGGTACCCAGATACGACCATCATTCCTTAGGGATTCTGACATCAACGTCAGTTTGGACTGCAAGTCACCAGAAACAGGAATACAAGTCGGGTGAATTTGTGTAAAGCATGGATTGGCAAAGAAAGCACCTTTTTTGTGCGCTCTCCAGGCGGCCA
This sequence comes from Psychroflexus aurantiacus, assembly GCF_010820555.1. Taxonomy (GTDB): domain Bacteria; phylum Bacteroidota; class Bacteroidia; order Flavobacteriales; family Flavobacteriaceae; genus Psychroflexus; species Psychroflexus aurantiacus. Next base: position 577,293 of record NZ_JAAIKD010000001.1, read on the forward strand.
TCACATTACTTCCCATGGCATTTGTTGAGAGGTAAAAGACGTTTCCATAACCTCCTGAAGCTAAAACCACAGCATGGGCAGAGTGTCTTTCAATTTCTCCAGTAACTAAGTCACGGGCAATAATACCTCTGGCTTTTCCATCCACAAGGACCAAATCCATCATTTCGTGTCTGTTGAAGGTCTGGATTTTACCTCTGTTGATTTGTCTGTTCATGGCCGAATAAGCGCCTAGCAGCAATTGCTGCCCGGTTTGGCCTTTGGCATAAAACGTTCTTGAAACCAAAACCCCTCCAAAGGAACGGTTATCTAAAAGACCCCCATATTCTCTGGCAAAAGGAACCCCCTGAGCCACACACTGGTCGATGATGTTTCCAGAAACTTCTGCAAGTCGGTACACATTGGCTTCTCTGGACCTGTAGTCGCCTCCTTTTACAGTGTCATAAAACAATCTGTAGTCGGAGTCACCGTCCCCCTGGTAATTCTTGGAGGCATTGATTCCGCCCTGAGCCGCAATAGAGTGGGCACGACGAGGAGAATCCTGGTAACAAAATGTCTTTACGTTGTATCCAAGCTCTGCAAAGGTTGCAGCAGCACTACCACCGGCCAGGCCAGTTCCCACAACAATAATATCGATATTCCGTTTGTTGGCGGGATTAACCAGGTTGATTTCGTTTTTATGCTTAGTCCATTTTTTTTCAATTGGACCATCTGGTATTTTTGATTCTAAAACTGACATAATCCTTTCGCTTATAAGTTATTAAAATAATGATAGAGTGCTATAAATACAAAACCCATTGGAATAACAACGGCAAAGGCTGTCGTGAATTTACGAATGAATCGGGACGTACCGCTTTTATATCCGCCTAAACCTTCCTGATACTTGTTTTTTGTTCCCAGAGACTGAAAGGAAGAAGCGAAGCCGTGTAATAAATGTAACATCAGGAAAATAAAAGAGAGGGCATATAGACCTGTTCTGATGGGATCGCCTGCAAATTTTGCAATGGTTTCATCGTAATATCTGGTGGGATCATCCGGGTGAGATTCTACATATTTATGAACCAGTTCCGGAATCCAGAAGTCATAAAAGTGTAAACCTAAAAACGCCAATACCACAATTCCGGATATAATCATATTTCTGGACATCCAGGTGGAGTTGGCTGCCCCATTGTACTTGTTATATTTTATTTTTCTAGCCTTGCTATTCCTAATTTCAAGGACAAATCCCATAACGAAGTGAAAAACAACACCTGCAATCAAGATGGGCTGAAGTATGGCCTGAACCACAAAATTGGTTCCCATGAAATGGGAAATCTCATTAAATGTGGAAGGGCTTACCACAGAGGTAAAGTTAATTGTAAAGTGTTGAGCTAAAAAAAGGACTAAGAAAAGTCCTGAAAGAGCCATAGCAACTTTCCTTGCTATTGATGTTTTGCTTATTCCAGCCATTATTTTGTATTTGATTTTGTGCAAAAATACGCTACACAGCACTCTGAAACAAATGAAGTCAAGGATTTACGTATAATTTAGAATAGTTTTAAAGCCTTTTGAACCTAAATCACGAAAACCTTGTCGTTGAACTTCTTTTTAAGGCTCAGATAGGTTTCTGAATTGTTAAAAATTGCTTTGAGTCTTAACGTTATTTGGATAAAATGTTAAAAAATTTAATATTTGCCAAAAGGATTATTTTATGACTTTAAGACATTTAATGCTTTTGATTCTGCTGATAGGTATTAATATCATTAATGCACAACCTTCATCTCACACTACCGCTAAAGCTTATTATGATAAAGCTGTAGCATTTGAATCACAAAACATCGATTCGACACTTTTTTATGTGGAGAAGGCCTATCAAAATTTAAAATCCAGAGATACCACCCATCTGCTTTTTGCTGATATCCTGAATCAGTACGGGAGAGTCTATTATTTAAAACAGGATTTTAAAACCGCCTATGCTTACTTTGAGCGTGTTTATGAATTATCCTTATCCATAGGCGAAGAAGCTAATGCCTTTAAGGTGAAAGTGAATATGGCGATTTGCAATCGACAACGGGATGAGCCGGAAAAAGCCTTGACCGATTTTTTTGATGTGGTGACTTATTACGAAAAAACAGCACCAGACGATATTAATCTTGGCAAAACCTATTTTAATATAGCAGATTTGTATTTTTTGAATAACCAGCATGAAAATGCTGAGGTATACTATAAAAAATCCGAACCTTTTTTTGAGGCTATTCCTAGGTTTCAATACCAGCTTATCACCAATCGGATAGGGAATTTCAATAACTTCAACTTAAAAAAGTCCCTAGATATTATTGAAGCTTTTGAGAATTCAACACCTATTGATTCGGTTCCCAAAGCTATTAGAGCAAGCCTTTTCAATAATATGGGGCAAACCATGGTGAGAAGTGAAAACTATCAGAAAGCTTTGTTTTACAATTTCGCATCCTTGAGAGCTAAGAAAGATACCGGAGTGAAATTTGGTCTGGCCAACCAATATAACAATATTGCGGATGTATATATTAAAACGAAAACTTATCCTCTTGCGATTCATTATTTAGACACTGCTCTAAGCCTTGCCTCGAGTCACAGGCAGAAATTCCAAATCCTTAAAAATCTTCAGTTAGCACATGAAAAAACCCAAAATTTTAAAAAATCTTTGGACTATGCCAATAGATATATTGCTCTAAAGGACAGCCTAAACGAAGTTTTAACCCAAAAGGAAATCGCCAGTTTAGGAATCGATTATGATGTTAAGACCAAAGATGAATTTATTAATAAGGTCAAAAACCTGTCTACAACCTACAAAACAATTATTCTGGTTTTAGTTATTTTAAGTCTGTTTGTCTTAGGGGTATTATATAATAAGAACAAAACGGCTAAGTTAGAAGTTATTCAGTTACAGAATGAGTTAGAGAAATATAAGACTAATCAGGTTTCCGCTGAGAAGTCCTCAAAACCATCAAAACTTGTTTTGAATAACAAGCGCATTATCAATTTGGACAAACTGCTTTATATCAAATCCAGCGGTCATTATATTGAACTCTATCTCGTAGACGAAAGCCAGCCGGAACTCGACCGTAAATCATTAAGTAAAATTATTGAAGAATTACCTGGTGATCGTTTTATACGCATTCATAAATCTTATATCGTGAATATGGAATTTATCAAAATTATTAATTCCAAAGAACTTATGCTTACCAATGGCGTGTGGCTAAAATTATCCAGAACCTATAAAGACGAGCTGAAAGCCAGACTGCATCTAAAAGACGAGGCTTAAGTTTTTGAAACTGCGTTTCATGATGTTTTTTGTGCAGTTCGTGACAAACCAGGCGGGTTTATTGGGTTTTGACAGGTCATTCTTATAGATTCGATACCTAATTTAAAATCAAATCCGATGAAAAGCCTTAACATCTTAGCCTTGATTCTCTTTTTAGGAGGAACTCAACTTTGCGTCGCACAAGGAAAAATCACCGACTTTAAATCGGTGATTCAGGAAGCAGAATACGGCGGAGTGGAAGTGGTCATCAAACCTCTTGCTTTTGACCCTAGCCAAAAAGACTACAAATCCTACAAGCATAAGTATGGAGTAAGAATATGCTATACGGTGAAGGGAAACAAAAAAGCAGCCAGACAGGACATGTCTTTTAAAATTCATAATACAGGAGAATTCTCTTACCGGCTTGCTTATGGAAGCTCTTATAAGCCCAGTGATGTGAATATAACCGATATCCAGTACTTCAATATGGAAGACACCCCCAAAAGCCAGTGGCCGCGTAAAGAAGATTGTTTTTAACCTAAAACCAAGATCATGAAAAATGTATTTTACTTACTGTTTGTAGCCTGCTTACTTTTCTATTCCTGTGAAGGACTTTTTGAGACTGAAGAAGAACTCACAGAGCTTCCTGATGTAGAAACTAAAATTTTTGTAAAGCAGTATTTTTACACCTCAGGGAATTTCGGGAGTATAGAATATATTCCACAGAGCTTTTCCTGGGATGAAGAGGGTATTGCATTAACCGATATAGAACCCGGTGATTTTGTTCAAACCATCCGGCTTAAAAATTTCAACACAACGGGAACCACTTATATAGAGTTTGATGAAAATTCGTCCATTGTAGGAGAATTTGTCACCAAGGAAAACGGTTCCAATAGATTATATCGAACTAACATTGAAGTTACGTTTTGGGAAAATTACCTACAGGGAGGCTATATTGACATTACAGCGTATGACTCCACACGTCAAACCATCAGTGGAGAAATACAGTTTACAGCCTGGCGATGGGATAATCAGTTAAACAGAGAAGTTTCATTCGGCCTCAATATTCAATTTCAAGATTTACAAAAGTCATAACCTGATGAAGTCCTAGCGGAACTAAAAACTATTATTCTGTTCCAATATGATAAGGCAAGTGTGGAAAAAGATGCGGTAAGCTGTTTTTTGGAGACGATAATTACATTATACAATTGAGGTAATATGGACTTCATTTTAAAATTCAAATCGGAAAAAGCCTTCCTATTGCTGCTTTTTCTTGGTTTTGCCTGTTGTAAGCAATCTCCAGAACAGCAACCTGATTTTGAGTTCAATCAAGCCATATTTTTATACAATCCCTATCGAGGACTAAACTTTATTTGATTTGACTGGTCAATACACGTTAAGGTTTGGAGAGCAACTTAAAGTGAACGTGCTGCTCAATGAGACACCTGACAGCCTTTCGGATACTTCATGTATTAAAGAATTAGAAACCATACGGCAAACTTATCCTGTCGATCAATTGGAGGCTTTAGATGCTTATGGCTATTACCTGCTTGGAAGGAAAGAAAATGAAACAGACCTTTTTGGTCTTTTTATGGGTGATGGAAAAGTTGCTCAAACGCTTCCTTTGGACTACAACAGAATCAAACGCTACCCCAACACCGATACCTTTGAGGTCTGGAAAGATGGTAAAGCAGGCTACTACAATTCAGAATTTTAATTGGTTAAAGCACCCGATTACAACAAGCTTCATTATATGCATTTGGATTACACTTATGGTTGCGCTCTCCGAAACGATGGTTTTGGCAACTCTTTAATGCGTATGATGGCAACTTAATGGGGGAGGGTAAAGTTGAAACGATAGAAGAACTGCAAGAACTTTGATTGAATCGGGATTAGGAAAGATTAATATTTTGATAATCAATATTTTAATAGATCTTAAAATGGCACCCATACTAACAAACAAGAACATAGATATTGAAGAAATAATAAAACTGAGAAAGTTATCATGGGCATATGTGTACGGTGAACAATGGAACACAATGGATTGGACAGATAATCTTGACCATTTTTCAAAGACAAGTCATTGGATTATTAGAGAATATGAGGAAATTATTGCCGCGGCAAGACTTTCATTAATAGACGATATAAAACAAATACCATATTACGGGATTTTTAGAAATTTGGACTATTTGTCTCAAGAGAAAATAGGTTTTTACTCAAGACTTGTAGTACATCCAGATCATCAAGGTAAGGGGTTGAGTAATTTACTAGACAGAACTAGAATGAATCAAATTGAAGAAATGAAGATTCAATATGCGGTTGGAACTGCGAGAAATTGGAGACTAAAAAGGTTATCAAAATTAGGCTGGGAAATAAATGATAAGGTGAACCCTAATGATGATTTGAATTGGAAAATAGGAGATGCCACTATAATTGTATTTAAAAATGTTTGAACAGATAATTTCAATCCTTACAGTAATTTCAACACTTTCTGTAAAATTAATTGGTGTACCAAGCCAGATTAGAAAGATTCATAAAAATAAATCTATTGAGAATATTTCAACATTACACTTTACCTTATCTTTTACATCTTATGTTTTATGGACTATACACGGTTTACAAACATTTGATTACGTAATTATTATTGGTCAAGGAGTTGGTGTTATTACTTCTGGAGTATTATTAGCCCTGATACTTCATCATTTAAAAAAAGTCTAAAGCTTAGTAGCATAATTAATTTTAAATGAAAATAGAAAATTAAAATACTATCTATTGCAGTAGATATGATTGCGCACTTAAAAAACAAATCATTAGAAAAATTAATTCTCAACACTACATCCAAAGACACTAGAAACATGAATAGAATTCTATCCCATCTCCATAAATATAATGCTCAAGGAATTTTAATAATTCTGTTAATTAGTTTATATATTGGAATTGAGGAGCTAACGGAGTTTGGCGTTACGGGAGTTGAAATTTTGTTGCTGGTGGGTCTTTTTAACCTTATAACTATTTTAGTGGTTTCTGGTTTCAAAAAAAGCAAGTTACTCCCCAAAAATAACAAAAACCAGTTTGCTAATTTTTTCTTTGCTGGTTTTGGACTGTTGTTTTTACTCATTTCTTATGAATATATTTCTGCTGCTTCAGTCGCTATTTTACGTCAACTGGACATCGCTTTAATTACGCTGGCAGGGATCATATTTTCAGCAAAATATTCAAGACAAAAACTAGGCTTCATTATAGCCGCATTTTTAATTGTTATCGTGCTCATTTTAGAGCACAACATTAACAAAGAATCGTTAATGGGTTATGTTTTAATCTTAGGGGCTACCTTGCTTTTAAGTCTGCGCAGCCTTTTTCTCAAAAAAATGGCAACAGACGAAACACTTGAGTCTATTTTTATCATAGCAAGTGCAGCTTCGTTTGTTTATGGACTTATTTTTTGTTTAGCCTCAGGCATTTACTTGTCTCACATTTCGCCAAGTATTTTTTTTCTTGTGGTTTTGCTGAGTATTGTTAATTTTTTCATCTTTAGAATCACCAATAATTTATACAAATTGCATACGCCAGAGATGGTTCGGTTTCCATTCCTGATCGCTGGTATTTCTACCATGTTTGTAGAAATGCTTGTGGAAAACAAACTGTTTAGTTATTACCTCATCACAGGAAACTTAGCGCTTTTCTTTTTGTTGTTTAAACTGGTTAGAATAAGCAAAAAAGAAGATATCAATGATCCTAAAAAAGTCAATTGAAGAGGTTTCTGAAACCGAACTTTCACAAATCAAAAGCATACTAAAACCCTTTTATGTGGACATTGAGTCTTTGGTTGAACGCGAACTTAAACTCAACAATTTCATCTATTTGTATCAAGATAAGGCATCTCACATCCTTGGGTTTTTTATGGTGAATTTTCCCCAATTCAACAAAACGGGAAACAATTTCATTTACCTGGGATTAAGCTGTGCTTCTAAACATAAAAAAAATATTGGTTTTAGTTTGTATGCTAAATTTACTTTAGATGCTTATCAACTAGAGAAAGAATTCAAGACTAAAATCTATTTATATGGCACTACAGCCACCTCTACTTTGCTGAGGTTGCTCACCAAAGTGTGGAGCAATTTGAGACCTAGCTTAGAAGGAGAATACAGTCAAAATGATAAAGTTTTGTCTGAAAAAATTAAGCCTTTACTAAATTATAAGAGCAATGCTGATGATCACCCCTTTGTATTGAAAAAGCATGCTTCTAAAACACTTTATTCCCCGGCAGAAAAAGTGAGAATAAATGCATATGCCATCAAAAATAAGATCCGTCTTTTTGAAAAAATTGGTGTTTGTGAAGAGGAGGGAGACCGTCTTTTGGTCATTCTAGAAATCCCTGACAGCACTAAAATTAAAGAATTTCAAAAAATGCTAAACACCAATGAAATTTAGAGAAGCTAAAGATGAGGACTGGAAGCAGATCAGTCAAATTTTTAATGATTATTGGGGACAAGGGTTTGATTCAAAACTGAATTTGAGTTTAAAAACTAAATTTAATAATAGACATGCCTTTTATAATTTTTGGGTGATTGAAAAGGAAAGTAAGATCTTAGGATGGAGTGCAAGTTTTCGTGTTTTTGAAAGTCCTTTAAGAGAAAATTGTAATGCAGACCTGTGTATTTATGTGAATAAAAATTCTCTGGCTAAAGGCGTAGGTAATCTCCTCATGAAAAAGACCATTTCCTTACTTAAAACATCAGAGATAAAGTTGGTTTTCGGTCATATTGAACCTAACAACTTGATAAGCAAAAAAATGGCCAAAAGACATGGGTTTACATATTCTAATATTGAATACAAAAACTCAATTCATTATAACACTGTCGAACTTTGGTTATTAAGCCTTTAGAATTAAACTATTCTGATAACTCTTCTCAATCTTTTACATAAGAGACTGGTTTTCTTAAAATAAACCCGGCTTTTATTCCATAACATTTTAATTCATTTCTAAATCCTCACTATTTTAAAACCAATGTTTTGTTCGTTCAGTATTTTTGAGTGTCAGTCATGACGCATTTTGTGCATTTCGTGACAAAGTCCGCAGGACTAGTAGTTTATGTTTTTATTAACATTTAGATTTGGTTTTAAATTCGGATAGGAATTTAGAACCCATTTAAATCAATACTAATTTATAAACTCAAAAACAGCCTGATTATGAATGCGTTAAAAAATCAGTCATTAATTATTCTTTTCCTTTTCTTTTCTTTCCTGGGATATGCTGAACAGGAATCCACTGTGCTTATAGCCAGGAATAATGGATTTACGGGCTCAGGAGCTCCGGCGCATATTTTTGTGGATTATGACTATTTAGGGAAGCTCAAAAACAAAAATTACATTGAATATAAAACCAATAAAAGTGAATTAAACATTGCAGTAGTATCCAACTTAGGTAGCAAAAAAGCTATTTCTGTCAGTTTAGAACCGCAACAGACCAAATACATCAACGTTAACCTTTCAAAACTCTATTTTTTAGAAGATGCTACAGAAGATGAAGAATTGAGATCTGAAGTTTTAGATAAAGTAAACTCCAAAGAGCGACTAGCCGTTTCTGCTTCAGATAAAAAGAAATATCTGTCCAGGCACAAAGATAAGTTGCAGAAGGCCTATGCTAGTTTAAATTCTAGCGAGACGGCTGAGATGGAGGAGGGAAACACGGGGATTTTTAAAATGATTGCTGGTGAAATCACTAAGAAGCAACCCGAAACCAATTCGATAAACGAAGCTAGTGCAGCAGAAGTGACTACTTGGGCGACAGAGTCTAAGACTGAAGAAAATGGTACTCCTGTAGATAGTGTAAGTGTTGCCGATATTTATAAAAACTACCTCGCTTATATCGATCCAAACAATCAACTGTCGAGTTTAAAAAGCATGACCAAAATTGATGTAGCAGCCTCAGGGGTTAAAACCAATGGCATGGAGATGTCCAATAACTACGTGAATTTGAATTTCGTTAGCCTGGAAGGTAAAATCGTGGGTATTATGAAAATGGAAAGTATGAGTACCAAAACTGTTTTTGATGGAAACTCAGGGTATACCAAAATGAGCAATGGGTATGAAACCCAGCTCACTCCAGAACAGGCCAAACTTTTTAAACAAGGCACAAAGGGGCTTATTCTTGAACAAACTATTCCAGAGGATGCCAGCGTGAGCCTTAAAGAATTTGATGGGAAACAAGTCTATAGTGTTTCCTATACGTCGGATTTAAACGGACAGAAGACAAGCACTGAAGACTTTTATGATATCAGTTCATTCCAAAAACTAGCGACCAAATCTAATATGACCGGCAGTGGTATAAACACCTCTACCACTATGCTATTTAAAGATTACAAAGATTTCAATGGTATTTTGCAACCTCAGCTCGTGTTATCTCAAATGAGTTCGACCGGTACTAATATCAACACGACGATTAGTGTTCAGTCTCAAATGGATTATAAATTTAATGAGACTTTTGATCAGTATGCCAACCAACCCCTTGGAAGTATTGCCTCCAGTTTGGCCTCTATTCCTTCCGGTACAGTCAGTTTTGACGAGTCTAGTTTTACAAATATAGCCTCTGTCGGTTCTGCTGGTAATCGTGATTCTGCGGCGATAGCCTCTGCTTTGGAAGATGTAGAAGACCTTACAGAGTCTGAGGTTTTCAATTCACTCAACAAAAGAGAGCAGGCGCTTCAGCTCATGCTAAGAAAGAAAAAAGAAAGCGGCTCTCCCGGTACCTCTGGATTTTCAGTCAATACGGCACCCACAGTTGAATCTTCGGGTGAACGCGAACGCATAAGTAAAATGGATGCGGCTATCGCCGGTAAGCTTAAATACAGAAGAAGTTCGCTGTATACTATGATGGTGGACGATAATACGCGTGAGCATTATGATGTGATAAAAGATGCTTTTGGTAATACGGAACTGTCCGAAAAGTTTAATCAACATAATATAGGGCCTTACCTCATCCCTGCGCACGGGCTTAGTGGTGAGAAAGACCAGACTCTATTAATTGAGGACTACCTCAATGCCAATAACGTTGCTAAAAACCTGGTAGCAAAATGGTTTAACAGAGATGAAAAAGGCCATTTCAATATGGATTTAATCGCAGAACGCGGTCAGTACAATGCTTCAGATTTAGACATTAAAATCGCCCAGTCTTCAATACGAGGCAAAGCCATATTGTCTGATGCAGGGAGAGAGCTTTTGAGAAATACCTTTGTGGTGGTTTATGACTACAAATACACCAATAAAGAAGAACAGGCCAATAAGCGCAGGGGATTCCTTGACGCGGTAACCACCGTGGCCTCTTTCATTCCTGGGGCAGAAGATGTGGTTACTGTCTCCACTCTGGCTACCGCTGCATCTGATGTAGTGGGTAAAGGGTATTTTGTTAGAACAACAAGCTATCTGTACCGTTTAGTCTGGAATGAGGAGGTGGCTCAGGAATTTTACACGACTTTATGGACAGACGAAACCAGTGAGGATCCTTCAAAGAGAGATGCGTTTGATACAACAGACTTGTTCAAACTGGAGTATGTGGGGAGTGAGGTGTCCAGGAACAATTTACAATCCACAATTTTCACTTCAAAATCAAATGAAGAACTTATAGAGATAGCCACAATTAAAGCGGTAGATAAGAACATTGGTAAACTGCAAAGAAGTTATGAGCAATTTAGAGTTAAAACACCTTTACTTTCTGCTGAACCTATTGCTGCAAAAATAGGACTGAAAGAAGGCCTTGAAAGAAACGACAAGTTTGAAGTACTCGAGCAGGTTTTAAATGAAGACGGAACCACTTCTTATGAACGCGTGGCAACTATCAGAGTGGACAATCGAAACATCTGGGACAACACCTATTTATCTGAAGAAGCCGGAGCATCTTCAGAAAAGGAGTATACCCTTTTTAAAGGGAACTCCAATAAGTTAGCCTCAGGAATGCTTATCAGACAATTAAAATAAATCACCATGAAAATCAACGTTTTAAAATTATCTTTTATACTCGTTTTGATGCTGTTATCTTCTCTCACCTATGGACAAAGAAGAGCTAAAAATAAAGCAGACGAAGACACCAAAAACTGGCGGTATGAAATACAATGTTTGAATGTAGCCTCGGAAGGCTCTTACATCGTCAAAATATACTCCTACTCCAAGAATAAAAACGTGGCTATTGAACAGTCTAAAAAAAATGCCATTCACGGGGTTATTTTTAGAGGAATCCCGCAAAGCGAATTAGGCTGTGTTGCCCAGCCACCCCTGGCGAGGCATCCCAATTTAGAAGAAAAAAACCGAGACTATTTCGAATGGTTTTTTTCGGAAGAGGGGGATTATAAAAAATTCGTAACCTTAACGACCGATGGTGCTGTTGCACCCGGTGACCGACTTAAAGTGGGCAGGAAAGAGTATAAAATAGGCCTCATTGTTTCGGTAGATATGGCAGGCTTGCGTAAAGAATTAGAAACAGCAGGAATAATCAAAAACTTAGCATCCGGGTTTTAAAATTTTAAAAATGAAAACATATTTAAGCATTACACTCTTGATTTTGGCTTTCGTACTGACGAGCTGTAAATCAAAAATCGATACGGTTTCAGGATACTACGATTATGAAACCGAATGCGTTTCGGTAGATCGAAATGGATTTCAAACCGTCAAAGCCTGGGGCATTGGCATGACCGAAAAAGACGCCATCCTCAACGCAAGAAGACGTGCGGTGGATGAAATTTTATTCAAAGGAATAAGAGGCGGGAGTTCACTGTGTGAGATCAGACCCATGATTTCTAACCCCAATAAGCGAAGAGATAACCTCAATTACTTCAATCGGTTCTATGCGCCGCAGGGTGATTTTGAACGTTTTGCAGGTTTACCCGAAGAAAACTGGCTGAGAAGAAAACTGAAAATCAATCAAAAAAACGAAGGAAAACTAGCTTATGAGATTATCATTGAAGTCGATATGATGGGACTTAGGGAGCATATGAGAAGAGATAACCTTATTCAATAATTCAAAAAATTCAAACCATAAAAGCAAGTGCATATTCACTGGCAAATTTCATCGGCCTGCCGAAACAAGAGGCTGATATCATAAAAACAATAAACATTACAAGATGAAACGTATTATATTATTAGTCCTATTAGTACCGTTTTTAGGGTTTTCCCAAGCCAAAAAACCAACGATTATGGTCGTTCCGAGCGACAACTGGTGCGTTACCAATGGTTACACTTTAGAATTTGACAATCAGGGTATCACTGAAGTTATTCCCGATTATAAGAGAGCCTTTCAGGAGAATTCGGATTTGCTGCTGGTGGTTAGTAAAATTAACGGGATGATGGCAGATCGAGGTTTCCCTTTAAAAAACATGGAATCCGAAATAAAGTCAATCTCTCAGGTGAGCGCCCTGGATGCCATGCGAAGTTCAAAAACATCGGGAAGTGAGGTGGCAGAGAGCCCGGTAGATCAGTTGTTAAATCAAGCCAAAGCCGATATTCTCATCCAAATGACATGGTCTGTCAACAAAACGGGACCTAACCGGTCAATCACGTTTAATTTACAGGGCTTGGATGCCTACTCCAATAAACAAATAGCGACAGCCGCCGGAACCGGAGCCCCCTCTTTTGCAGTGGAATTGCCAGTCTTGCTGGAAGAAGCGGTGGTGTCTTACATCGGTCCGTTCACAGATCGGCTTCAATCGCATTTTGATGATTTATTCCTCAACGGGAGAGAAGTCAGTATTACTGTAAAACGCTGGGATGACTGGGATGGTGATTTGGAATCTTACTATGGACCAGCTCAGGAGGAATTAGGCTTTTTGATCGAAGACTGGATGGCTGAAAATTCAGTTAATGGCAGATTCAACACCAGAGATGCTACCGAAAACCTGATTGTTTTTGATCAGGTTAGAATACCGCTTTACTTTGAAAGAAACGGGAGACAACGCGCCATGGACACCAGAAGATTTGCGTCCCTGCTGAGCCGTTTCCTGAGAGATTCTCCTTTTAATATTGAAAATAAAATAACCACTAGAGGATTGGGGGAAGCCACCATTTTTTTAGGCAGTAAATAACAAAATCAAAGATCATGAAACGTAAACTTATATTCGCATTTCTCATATTCCTGGGCATTACTTTAAATTTTTACGCCCAAAATTCAGAAGGAAAATTAGATGATTTTTCTCGTATTGCTATCGTTCCTTACGTAGCCAGCCAGGTTGAAAACATCCCTTTATCGGCTAAGAACAACCTTCAAAGCAAAATGGCTCAGATGTTAACCGCCAACGGAATTGCAGGTTCCACCAATTACAATTCACAATTTATTATAACCCCTAATGTTTCTGTGCTTTCCAAAAATGTGGTTGGAGCAGCACCACCTAAAGTCGCTATCGTTCTTGAAGTTGCTTTTTATATTGGTGATGGTGTAACCGGTGTGAAATTTGGAAGTACGGCCATCAACGTTAAAGGCGTTGGGCAAAATGAAAACAAGGCTTATATAGCTGCGTTTAGGAATATAAAGTCGAATAACAAAGAGGTTAAAAACTTAATAAATGCAGCTAAAAAACGAATCCTGGCCTATTACAACGATGGCTGCGATTTTATCATGAAAGAAGCCGGAAGCATGGCTAATCAAAATAAATTTGACCAGGCGCTTTATAACCTAACGTCAGTACCCGCAGTGTCGAAAGACTGTTTTAATAAAGCACAGGAGCAGATAGCGATCATTTATAAGCAAAAAATGAACCGGGACTGTGATGTATTACTCACCATGGCCACAAATGCCTGGAATGCAGGTCAAAATTACGACAGTGCCGAAAAAGCAGGCTTCTACCTCAACCAGATCGAACCTGATTCCAAATGTTATTCAAAAGTCAAAAGCCTGGCAAGTGATATTCAAAAAGGAGTTAGGAGAAACTCCGATCGGGAATGGGATTTTTTGGAAAATCAGCAAAATAATTTAGCTGAAATAGAGAAGAACCGACTCATCACATCCAGGGAAATTGCCTTGGCCTATGCCAATAATCAGCCGGAACGCATTTATAACATCCAAGGCTGGTGGTAGGATTTAAAATTGCTTAATAGTATAAGCAAGAAATTTCATCCTGACTAGTTCAACATAATTTTTTTCAGAAGCCGCTTCAAAACCTGAAGCGGCTTTTTTTTGCTCTGCCTTCCATTTTTCAAAGCGCTTTCTTTACCTTTGAAAAAACTACTATTTTATGCGTTACGAGCCGATATCCAAAGAATTATTTATACATAACAGGAAGAATTTTATGAGTCAGATGCTGCCGGGAAGTCTGGCGGTGTTCAACTCCAACGATATTTATCCCATAGGGGCGGACAGCACGATTCCCTTTCAGCAGGATCGCAATATCTATTACTTAAGTGGTGTGGATCAGGAAGACAGTATTTTGGTGTTATTTCCGGATGCGCCGGATCCTAAGCATCGCGAAATTTTGTTTCTGACCGAAACCAATCCGCATATCGCGGTCTGGGAAGGGGAGAAACTCAACAAAGACCGAGCTCTGGAAACTTCAGGGATCACAACCGTTTACTGGAAGCAGGATTTCGAAAAAATCTTTAACGAGCTGATGGCACAAAGCCACACCGTTTATATGAATACCAACGAGCACTACAGGGCAGCTCACGCCACTCAGACCCGGGAAGACCGTTTTAATATCTGGCTGAAAGAAAACTACCCGGCCCATCAGGTCGCCAAAAGCAATCCGATTTTACAGCGCCTGCGATCTGTCAAACATCCCCTGGAACTGGAAGTCATGCAGAACGCCTGTAACATTACCGAAAAAGGTTTCAGAAGAATTTTAGAATTTACAAAACCCGGCAAGTGGGAGTATGAGTTGGAAGCTGAGTTTATGCATGAATTCCTGATGAATAAATCCCGTGGTTTCTCCTACACGCCAATCATTGCCGGGGGTAAGAATGCCACGGTTCTCCACTATATAGAAAACAAAGAACAACTGAAAGCCGGAGACTTAATCTTAATCGATGTGGGTGCAGAATATGCCAATTATTCCAGTGATATGACGCGTACCATTCCCGTGTCCGGGAAATACACAGACCGGCAAAAGCAGGTGTATACGGCAGTCAATAAGGTCAAAAACCTGGCTACTGATATGCTGGTGCCCGGAACCCTCTGGAAAGAGTTTCATGTGGAGGTCGGTAAGTTGATGACCTCCGAATTACTGGATTTAAAACTTCTGGACAAAGCCGATGTTCAAAATGAAAACCCGGACTGGCCGGCTTATAAAAAATATTTTATGCACGGGACCTCGCATAATATTGGCCTCGACACTCACGATTATGGTCTGTTGCACGAGCCGATGAAAGCCAATCAGGTGTTTACCGTGGAGCCGGGCATTTATCTGCCCGAGGAAAACATGGGCATTCGACTGGAAGACGATGTGGTGATTCAGGAAAGCGGGTCACCAAAGAATTTAATGGGTAACATCCCTATCGAGATGGAAGAGATCGAAGATTTGATGAATAGTAAATAGTCTCTTAGTGGTGAGTTTTTAGACGGGAGTGATTTTTTACCGCTTTCTCACCTTAACGTTTTTTCCAGTCAACTGGTTTTCTAGTCTGCCAGTTGACTAGCTTTATTAAGATTCATGATCTTCACCTACAAGCAAACTAAAATCCACTACACCGCATCGGGAAAAGGCGAACCCATTATCCTATTGCATGGATTTTTGGAGAATTCTTCGATGTGGAAACCACTTCAGAAGGAACTTTCCAAAACACATGCTGTTTACGCCTTAGATTTGCCAGGTCACGGCAGGACTGAAGCCATTGGGTATATTCATAGCATGGAGGACTTTGCGGCCCTGGTTTTAGCGTTTACTGACTTTAAAAAGCTAAAAAGCTTTAGCCTGATAGGCCACTCCATGGGAGGCTATGTGGCCTTAGCTTTAGCTGAACTAAAACCAGGATCAGGAAAAATGGATAAGCTCATTCTTTTAAACTCCACTTCTCTGGCCGATTCTGAAACCAAGCAACAGGAAAGAAATCGAGCCATCACGATGATTCAGAAGTATCCGGAAGCGTTTATCAGCATGTCCGTAAAGCACCTGTTTTTACCAGAGGATCAAAAGCGATTGGCTTCGGAAATCGACACAGCCATATCGCAAGCCAAGCAATGTTCTCAACAGGGAATCATCAATACGCTGAAAGGCATGCGCGATCGTAAAGGCAGAACTGAAGTGTTGAAAAAACTAAGCGATAAAAGCCTTATCCTTCTGGGAAAAGAAGACAAAGTCATCGACTTTGAAAAGACGAAACACCTGGCAAAAGAGATGTGTGTTGAACTGGAAATTTTCCCTGGGGGTCATATGTCATACATAGAGCATCCGGACTTGCTGCTGAAGACCGTTCATGAGTTTTTGAGTTAGTGAGTTGTTGAGGTATTAGGGGATAGGCTTTAGGGAGTAGGAAATAGTATGAGAGTTTAATTCAAAATTCGATGTTCTGTAGTGGATATTAAATATTTTAATGAACAGCAGAAGGCGTAGAGTTCGCAAAGCTTCTTGCCATCAAAGGCCTATATGGTGGCTGAGTGATTTTCGATTGAAAATTGTATCGAACCCACTGAGCCAGACTTGTGAAAAGTCTACAATTTAGAATAAATTCGATATTCAAGATTCAGTATTTATAAGCCGTGATTGGCAAGTGCTGAATCGTTCCCCCCTTGGTGGGCTAGGGGGCTTTTGCTCCCCTCCCTGGGAGGGGCTGGGTGAGGATTTTACAAATCGCTCCCCGTCAATTTTCTATACGTTCTCAACGCATTGCTATCGGTAAGCGAGGCGACAAACGAGCATACATCGATCAGCCAGTCCTCGAGCTTACTTTCGGAAAAATCAAAATCCTTGAGGAAGTTTTTCAGAATCAGCTTGTCAAAATTGGAGGCATTCCCCGCGTGCTGATGTTCCACTGCCGTAGTAAAATCATCCAGAATCTTAGTCAGGATTTTATACCCGGCAATTTCTTTATCCAGCACTTCCTGACTCTGGTAAATGTTCTTTATACTGATTTTGATGATGTCTTCAATCTGAACTTTATAGGCAGACTTGTCCAGCAGCGCCTGATGATAATCTCCCTTTAAAATAGCCTCTTCGTTTTCCATAAACAGGGAAACCGCATCTTCAATGAGAGCTCCAATGGCTAAGGATCGCAGATAGCTTATCCGGTTTTTGGTGGTCGACAGCTTGGAATACTTTTCGGTATTGATGGTTTTGCTGACGATTTTAGACAGGTATTCCAAAGCATAGTCTTCCTGAATCAGGCCCAGATTAATCCCATCCTCAAAATCGATGATGGTGTAGCAAATGTCATCGGCTGCTTCTACCAAAAAGGCCAGCGGATGTCTTTTGTAACGCACCTCCTCGCCGTCAGCATTTTTCTCGAGACCCAGTTCTTCGGCCACATCCTGAAACTTCTCCTGCTGCTGATTAAAAAAGCCAAACTTTTTGTCGGCAACCTGCTTTGTGGGTTTGTGAGGAAGCGAGGCTTTGGGATATTTGGTAAATGCCCCTAAAGTCGCGTAAGATAAGCGTAAGCCGCCTGGAGAACCGTAATTATCATTGGTAAGCAGTTTAAAACCATTGGCGTTCCCTTCAAATTTGGAAAGATCCTGGTATACCACTTCGGGGAGTTGATCTTTGAAGCGTTTTCCGTTGCCGAATTTGAAATAATCCCCGATGGCGCGTTCGCCGCTATGACCAAAGGGTGGATTACCAATGTCGTGGGCCAAAGCGGCCGCGGCTACAATGGCACCAAAATCATTGAAATGATGCCCATGCGTTCCCTTCAGCTGTGGATGTTTTTCCAGTACTTTTTTACCGACAAGACGTCCTAGTGATCTTCCAACCACCGAAACCTCCAGACTATGGGTGAGTCGGGTATGCACAAAATCGGTTTTGGAAAGCGGAATCACCTGGGTTTTATCCTGTAAACTTCTGAATTCTGAAGAGAAAATCACACGATCGTAATCGACTTCAAACCCCAGCCGGGTGTCGTCCTGTTCTTTACGAATGCGTTTGTTTTTATCGCCCTGGCGTTTCAGGGATAAGAGGGTTTCCCAAGTTGGCATGCTTTCAGTTTTAGGTCAAATGTAAGGAATTCTTGGACTAGGACAGTAATGCCAGGCCTGGCAAATTTGAGAAGTGAACTTTATGTTGAAACTACATTTATTTAATGCATATCCGTTTAGTAACCTGAAAGTAATTTTTGCCTCCCTGAGCCTGATGCCAAATGAACGAAGGCAGGTGCAGTCGAAGGATTGAAAAAACGTCTCGACTGCAATCGACGTGACCTTTTTAGTTAAGAATTCTAGGTCTCTTTACGGATAAGTCTATCTTATTCTGAAGCAGATAAATGTTAAAAACGGTTTTTTTAGTTATATAACTGTATTTTTAGTTTACATTTGCTTCAAACGCATTTGAACTCATGAAGAATTTAGAAAAACTAACCGCCAAAGAAGAAGAAATCATGGCGGTACTCTGGAAGCTAAAAAAGGCTTTTGTAAAAGAAATTCTTGAAGAACTGGATGGAGAACAGCATTACAACACCATTTCTACTCTGGTGAGACTTCTGGAGGAGAAGGGTTTTGTGGCACATCAGGCCTTTGGGAAAAGTCATCAATACTTTCCAGTCGTAGATAAGAAGAGCTATAGTGAGAAGATCATGGAACAGAACTCTTCTCGTTTTTTTGACGGATCTTATAAAAACATGGTCTCTTTTTTCGCCCAGCAGGATAAAATATCGGAGCAGGAACTGGAAGAAATTCTGGAACTCATTAAAAACAAAAGCTAATGGACTTACTTATCTATCTCGCCAAAGCTTCTTTACTTCTGACCCTCTTTTGGGTGGTGTATAAAATCGTTTTGGAATCAGAAACCTACCACAGGTTTAAGCGAATTTATCTTCATGTCGGTTATGGTTTAAGCCTGATATTACCACTGCTAAGCTATACCAAAATAGAAGTGATTACACTCAGTCCAGCTTTCCTTGCGCCATCTTCTTCGGAATTTGTCCCTGCTGAAATCAAACCCACTACTTCAGAATTAATATGGTCGTTCATCACTGAACATGCTGTGCTTGAATTATTATACATCGGTATTTCCCTGGTGTTCCTGGTTCATTTACTGGTGAAATTCTTTAGGCTACTCAGCTTTTTGAAAGCTTCTAAAGCCTTTCAGACCGATGGCATTTTTCAGATTGAAAAAGCCATTCCTGAAGGTGCTTTTTCATTTCTGAATTATATCGTTTACGATCCCAAGCTGTATTCTGAAACTGAACTGAAAATCATTCTGGCACACGAAAAAGCCCATGTCGCTCATAAACACAGCCTGGATATTTTATTGGCTCACCTGTATACATGTGCGTTTTGGTTCAATCCCTTTGCCTGGCTGTACCAGAAAAGTCTGGTCCTCAACCTGGAGTATGAAGCCGATGCCAAAGTGGTTGATAATACCACTAAGAAAGAGTATCAAATGACCTTATACAGCATTACTCAGCAACAGTTCAGATCTCAGTTACAACATTCCTTTCATCAATCCCCCATTAAAAAACGAATCGCTATGCTTAACAAAAACAAACACAATCAATCATTCTGGAAACTCTTTATAGTCTCCCCCTTACTAGTGGTGTTCTTTCTTCTTTTCCAGGTGGAAACCAAAGCCCAAATCAAGAATTCAATAACAACTACCGAAACCAAAGTCAATCGAATTGAAATCACCTATGATGAAAACACCACCAGGGAAACCCTAAATTCTGATAGGGAGTTCCTAAAGGAGGAATTCAATATTGATGTGAGTTATTCTAGACTTAGATTCAATCCTAATGGAAAATTAGAGTCCATAACTTTGGATGTCGATTGTAACGATAGCTTTAAAGGCTCAGTAGCTTCTCCCGATGTAGCAGAATTACCTGTTTATTTTTATAGAGATTATACGGAAGGCGCAGAAACGCCATTCGGTGTAGGGATCAGGACTGAATCTGAAACGCCTTCAAAAACCGATTACAACACCATTAAAGATGCTGAACGCTTTATCATCAACGGTAAGCAGATCGATAAAGAAGAGCTTGTAAAAACTTACATCCCCGTAGAAACTTACAGCTATGATAAAAGTTCCAAAACACTGAGCATAACTACTAAATCTGAATTTTCTGAGATTTACTATTCTGGAATGTCAGAATTATTTGAAGAACTTAAAGAAAAGTATAACGACAAAGTCCTGAAAGCGTTTACTTTTTTCAAGTTGACTTCAGACTACAAAGTTGTTACGTTGTCGATGGATAAGTTCAAAATTTCAGACACTCCTATAAATGCCTCTCAACATGATAATTCCAGTCAAATCTTCAGGACAGAATTTGGAGATACTAATGTCATTTATCTCGTGGACGGGAAAGAAGTGGAAACGGAAAAATTCAACAAACTGGATCCTAAGGAAATCAATACCCTCGATGTTGTAAAATCATCTTACGAGATTGAGGCTGCGGGTTATGATGCCAAGGAAGTGGATGCTTTACTTAAAGTCACGACCAAGAAAGGCAGTAATAAAAAGTAAGAATGGGATGAGCTATGCCCTTCATCACCACTCATTTTTATAGTATGATATACCTTGTGTATGTGTTAGTATCCGGGATTTCGGCTTTACTCAAAGAAGCCTAGCCTATGATGTAGTTGGTTCTCGATTCCGACTTCCTTTACCGGCAGGCAGGGTCGAACGTAAACAAAGCAATTTGAAATTAAATAGACAACCAAATTTTCAATACTCCGATGGTTTTACCTCGTAGTATTTAAGCCGAAAATTAACCAACAAAAAACCCCCGGTAAATCTTGATTTACCGGGGGTTTTGTAATTAACTACAATTCTTAATTAAGATCCGCACATCAGGCAGTCATCGCCTTCAGATTCTTTGGACTGTTTGATCAGGGCTTTGAGTTCTTCCGGACTCAAAGAGGAGTCATCAGAAATCTTAACCTGCTGGCTTTGGGCTTCCTGATAGGTCTTGGCCGCTTTTTCTGCCACCTGACTTGGCACCTGCTTTTCTTTCTTTTCGTTTTTCAGGGTAAACTTAATGGCATCTACGGCTGACTTGGTTCTTAAGTAGTACATGCCTGTCTTAAGTCCGCTTTTCCAGGCGTAGAAGTGCATGGAAGTTAGTTTAGCGAAGGTAGCGCCTTCCATAAACAGGTTCAGCGACTGAGACTGATCGATAAAGTAACCTCTGTGTCTGGACATGTCGATGATGTCTTTCATGGATAATTCCCAGACCGTTTTGTAGAGTTCTTTGATGTGATCTGGAATGATGTCGATGTTCTGCACAGAACCATTGGCTCTCATGATCGCATCCTTCACATCATCATTCCATAAACCAAGACTTACCAGGTCTTTTAATAAGTGTTTGTTTACCACGATGAACTCTCCGGAAAGGACACGTCTGGTGTATATGTTGGAGGTGTAAGGCTCAAAAGCTTCGTTGTTACCCAAAATCTGAGACGTAGAAGCCGTTGGCATAGGCGCCATCAATAAAGAGTTACGCACACCGTGCTCCATGACTTCTTCTCTGAGTTTGCTCCAGTCCCAGCGACCGCTTAAGTCTTTATCTTTCAATCCCCACAGATTGTACTGGAACTCTCCTTTGCTGATTGGTGATCCTTCATAAGAAGAATACGGGCCTTCCGCTTTTGCCATTTCCATAGAGGATTCTACAGCTGCAAAATATAAGGTTTCGAAAATCTCCTGGTTTAGTTTTTTGGCTTCATCAGATGTAAACGGCATTCTCAACATGATAAAGGCATCGGCCAGTCCCTGGATACCCAGACCAACGGGTCTGTGTCTCATATTGGAATTTTCAGCCTCTTTTACAGGATAGTAATTTCTGTCAATGACTTTATTGAGGTTTCTGATGACCTGCTTGGTGATTTTGTAAAGTTCTTTATGATCGAAACTGTCGTTCTTTACAAACATCGGTAAAGCAATGGAAGCCAGATTACAGACGGCGATTTCATCTGGACTGGTATACTCCATGATTTCAGTACACAGGTTGGAGGATCTTATCGTTCCTAAGTTCTTTTGATTCGACTTGCGGTTAGCGGAGTCCTTATAAAGCATATAAGGCGTTCCCGTTTCAATTTGAGATTCCAGGATCTTCTCCCAAAGCTCTCTGGCCTTGATGGTTTTACGGCCTTTGTTTTCACTTTCGTATTTCAGGTACAACTTATCAAACTCCTCCCCATGAACATTGTAAAGGTCCGGGCACTCGTTTGGACACATGAGGGTCCAGGTAGAGTTTTCTTCCACACGTTTCATGAACAAATCCGGAATCCACATGGCATAGAACAGGTCACGTGCTCTCATTTCTTCAGCCCCGTGATTTTTCTTCAGATCCAGGAAGCTAAAGATATCAGCATGCCAGGGTTCCACATACATCGCGAAAGACCCTTTTCGTTTTCCGCCTCCCTGGTCCACGTATCTGGCGGTGTCGTTAAACACTTTCAGCATAGGAACGATTCCATTGGAAGTTCCATTGGTTCCGGCAATGTAAGAGCCGGTGGCTCTGATGTTATGGATAGATAAACCAATACCTCCGGCAGACTGTGAGATTTTAGCCGTTTGTTTTAAGGTGTCGTAAATCCCATCAATACTATCGTCTTTCATGGTCAATAAGAAACAGGAAGACATCTGCGGTTTTGGGGTACCCGCATTAAATAAGGTTGGAGTAGCGTGCGTAAAGTATTTTTTGGACATCAGTTCGTAGGTCTCCATAGCAGACTCCAGGTCATCGCCGTGAATACCAATGGATACACGCATCAACATGTGCTGTGGACGTTCTGCTATTTTACCGTTTATTTTCAACAAATAAGAACGCTCCAACGTCTTAAAGCCGAAATAATCATAGTTGAAATCTCTGCTATAGATGATTCTGGAATCGATTTCATCCTTGTTTTCGTTGATGATTTTGTAAACCTCATCATCGATAAGCGGTGATTTTGTATTATTACGCGGATTGACGTATTCGTAGAGATCGGTCATTACCTCACTAAACGTCTTTTTGGTGTTTTTATGAAGATTGGATACCGAAATCCGTGCCGCAAGGTGGGCATAATCCGGATGGCTTACTGTCATCGTAGCCGCGATTTCCGCCGCTAAATTATCGAGTTCGCTGGTGGTCACACCATCATAGAGACCTTCTATCACACGCATCGCTACTTTAGGAGGTTCCACAAGGGGATTGAGTCCGTAACATAGTTTTCTGATTCGTGCTGTAATTTTGTCGAACATTACAGGCTCTTTTTGACCATTTCTTTTGATGACGTGCATAATGATATGAGTTTATTGTGTTTCTGTTGCTTCTGTTGTTGCTATAGCTACTATAATGACAATAGCGACCATAGATTCACTTAGAAATCAGCGTCAAAGCTAATTTTACTGTCTTCTTCTTTGTTTTTGTTCATGACTCCGGCTTTTTGGTACTCACCAACACGCTTCTCGAAGAAGTTGGTTTTACCCTGGAG
This sequence comes from Psychroflexus aurantiacus, assembly GCF_010820555.1. Classification (GTDB taxonomy): domain Bacteria; phylum Bacteroidota; class Bacteroidia; order Flavobacteriales; family Flavobacteriaceae; genus Psychroflexus; species Psychroflexus aurantiacus. The sequence continues at coordinate 601,085 of NZ_JAAIKD010000001.1, forward strand.
TGAAATCATATCCATAAAATCAAAAGGATTGGCAGTGCCATATTCCTTATCACAACCCAATTCAAACAGAAGTCTGTCTGTGACGAACTCAAGATACTGAGTCATCAGGTTGGAATTCATACCAATCAAACTTACAGGAAGGGATTCGGTCACAAATTCTCTTTCAATATCAAGCGCATCCACGAGAATTTCCCGGATACGTTCTTTTGATACCTGGTTCACCAGGTGCTCGTTGTGTAAGTGTACGGCGAAGTCGCAGTGAACGCCTTCATCTCTGGAAATAAGCTCGTTGGAAAAGGTAAGTCCTGGCATCAAGCCACGTTTTTTCAGCCAGAATATGGAGCAGAAGGCTCCGGAGAAGAAGATACCTTCCACAGCAGCAAAAGCGATCAGACGTTCAGCAAACGAGTCAGATTCGATCCATTTCAAAGCCCAGTCGGCTTTTTTCTTAATTGCAGGGAAGTTTTCAATAGCTTTAAACAATTGATCTTTTTCCTTGTCATCGTCAACGTAGGTATCGATCAATAGCGAATAGGTTTCAGAATGGATGTTTTCCATCATGATCTGGAAACCGTAGAAAAATTTAGCCTCTGTATACTGTACTTCGTTGACGAAGTTTTCGGCCAGATTTTCATTAACGATGCCATCGGATGCAGCAAAAAAGGCAAGGATATGTTTGATGAAATACTGCTCATCTTCACTCAGTTTATTTTTCCAGTCGGAAAGATCCTGATGCAGGTCAATTTCTTCAGCGGTCCAGAAACTAGCCTCGCACTTTTTATACCATTCCCATATATCGTGGTGTTTAATAGGGAAGAGTACAAATCTGTTTTCGTTTTCTTCTAAAATAGGTTCTAACTGCGCCATAGGATAATGATTTTGAGAGGATTAATATTACTGATCGCGACTAACAAATATGAAAATAAATCATAGAAAAAAGTCTCAATTGCAATGAAAGTTATCCACAAAGTTATCCACAATTCTGCTTAAAGCAGACCGGATAAGC
>NZ_JAAIKD010000010.1 GCF_010820555.1 Psychroflexus aurantiacus
TGCTTTTGAACTCCCGCACTACTCATAGCCTGGACCGTTGTAACACATTTTGACAAAACACTTTACATACATATTAATATTTACGATTTTTTTCGGATGCTCTAAAAATGATACAGAATGGAGCTCTGAAAAAAATGCAACAATATACTTTGGTTCAGAACCGAAAAATGAAAAGTTCACTCTTACTTTCAATAAAACTGACAAATCTCTGAATTACAAGTATGTTAATCAAATTGACACAACAAAGACGATAACAATTAGAAAAATAAGAAACTCGGACTCTCTTTTTTTTGGATCTGGTAAATTTATAAAAAATGATAAAATACCTTTCTCAAATGACGAACTTCAAGGTTTAGAGTTTGAGTATTATGAAACGGTAGATTATTCAGAAGACGCAACAGGTCCAATTTTATTTAATCCAAAATATGGACTACTTGCAATAAATAATGTTTACGGACCGACAATTATACTTCTTGACGAAAAAAATGACAGTCTAACTGAAAAGATAATTAAGAAATTAAACGAGTAAAAACACAGCACTTGAAATTAAAATTTGGGATTTTGATAATGTTTTTTTTATTCTCATCAATAATTTTCAGTCAAAACCGAGAATTAACAGATGGAGAATATAATAATAGCACAGCAGGAAAAATAACTTTTGTAGACTCTGAAACTTGCGAACAAATTGATGAGTGGATAAAGGCGGATTTTAAAAATAATAATGTCTACTTATTTTTAAATGGCGGGATTGCGCCTGTAGAATATACATCCGATAAAGATTTTGAAAATAAATACGGAATTCGCTTTTATGATTTTGGATGCGTTCCACCGAATGAAAAGTGTGTGATTGAATACAATTCACGAGTCTTTGATTACTTGACTGAAAAGTATGGAAGAAAATGGAAAAGAAAAATCCGAGATGATGTCATCGGATTTAAGGAATGGAAACGAAACAGCAAACGAAAATAAAACGTGTTACAACATCTAGTATAGCCAATAGCTTTTATGTGCTAAGCCGAAAGTTTTAGTATATTTATAAATATAAAAGATAAACTGAAAATTAAGCTAGTATTTGCGCGCTACTGGCCATACTAGAGAACCGTTAGAGCCAATTCTCCTATGAGAACATTCATCATCACCAGCATATTCGGATTTCTACTTTTCTCTTGCTCAACGAACAAGTCTAACGAACAGACTTCATCCGAACCAGCAATAGAAAATTCAGCAGTAATTGGGAATAAGCAATCAAAATTCAAAGGTCTGAGCATTGACCCCGAATTAACTGGTAACCTAGAGGAACACAGACCATTTGAATCCAGGTCAGAATTAACGATTATTCCAGTAGAATCATATAAGTACGATCTAGATTCGGATGGACAACTTGATAAAATTGAACTTTTCAACTTTGAAGAGTACGCTAATGACCCAGGCGATTTTCAACGCATACGGATAGAACTAGCTAACGGAAAAGTTCTTGACGAATACAACCTTGGAATCAGAGCTAACAACTCCATGCCAACTCAGAATGAAATTTCTTCCGACTTAATTTCAGTAGTCAAAATGGGGAATCTGACATTCTTGATGACCTATGGATGGTACTTTGCAAGTGATCCAACTGAACTTACAGTTTTTGATTTCTCAACTGGTGAACCAAGAAGAATATTTGGTCAAAATTTTAGAACTGATGAATTAGTTCTAAAAGATAGTATTATTCTAACTGGCTACACGCGACTTGAACAAGCAGGAGACTCAAAGAAACCAGAATTGTATGAACTCCGAATTAATGACAACAAATTAGAACTAAAAATTAGCTCCACAGATAAGTTTTCAAACGAAAAAATTGTGTTTTTTCATCTCAGTGAACAAGAGTTTGATTCTGTTGCCAACTTGCCAGATTATCAAGGACTTTATGAGGTTTCATCTGACTTTGGATTCTATGTTTCAAAAGTGATGGACTCACTTAAAAACTCAAATGTTAAGGCCGAAATCACGACAGAACGCTTCATTGATGTTGGGAACGTGGAACTCGACAAATTCGAACATTACGGGTATGGAGCAATATTCATAAAGAGTGATAGCACTTTGATTGAAGTTGGAATAATGACTGATATGGACTACTATAAACTGATTTCAGAGTTCTTCAATTAAAGAAAAAGGCTCTAACATATGCTATGAATGAATGGGGTTTTATAGGTCACGAAACATTGGAGGCACTTGCTAAGTCCGCCACAATTAATAAATTTATATGGCGTGGCTATGCGAATTGAAAGGTTAGTGTTTTCTAATCCCCACTCATCATAGCTAGGCGTTGTGCATAATATGAAAAAAACTACAACTTTACTCTTTTTATTAACTTTAATCGGACTTAACTCTTGTGCGCAAGAATTGACTTGTTCTGATTTTCATTTGGGAGAATTCTATATTCCGACAACAGAGGAATTAAAAAATTTTACTGTAATTAGTAACGATAGTATTCAAGATTTTGAGCTACAATTAGACTCAACTGTAACAAAAACTGTTATTGAAAGAAAAAAGAATGCTCAAATTGAATGGAAAAATGGAATTGGGAACGGACAACCAGCGTATGAAAAAATTGAGTGGATTGACGAATGCACTTATCGACTTACCTATGATGAATCGAAAATGGAATTGGATGAAACGGAAAAATGGGTAAATCAGAATAATGGAATTGTCGTAACTAAACGTAAAATCGAAAATAATTGTTTGTTTTACACGGCGACAATGACAACAAATAATGGAGAAGAACTATCACAAAACGGAGTGATTTGTAAAAAATAAATACTATGCACAACACCGTGTAAAAATAATTGCTTGGTTCTAGCCTACTCGGAAAATCCTGCGGATTTTCCTCTGGTTCGTTCTATTTTTAGTAAGTTAGTTGCTAGCACGCGCAACTATCCTTACACAAACCGTTGTACATAATTCAAAATAATCATCAGTTTTAACTTCAATACCAAGGTGGAAATTACTATTTTTCAAAAATTTAAAAACTATAAAAGGGATTGTATTAAATACTTTATCTATGATACATTCGATTCATTTTTTAAAGCATTTATTCTAATATACTTAATAATTCTGTTGATTGGCTTACTAAACTTTATTGATGAATTAAACTTTTACCCAGACATTATAAATATGTTGATACCATCTTTAGGAATAGGTTTGCTCGGGATGTTAATCTATAGTACATTTTTTTTAATTAGAGCTGTCATTAAAATAAATAAAGAAAGAAAATCACTGTTTGAAGGAGAGATGCATTTAAGTTTTAGTTCAGAAGAGATAAATTTCTTATATGATGGAAATACATATAGTTTTAATTTGAATGAAATTAAAGAATTAAAAGTAATCTATGGAACAGCATTTTTTATATCGATCAAAAACGATATACTTCTGAGAATAAATCACAAAGAAATAACAAATGGGAGTTTTCTAAAGCTAATAGAATTTATTCAAGCAAAATGGAAGAGATAAGAATAATTAAATATTATTAATCATAAAAATTGCTCTTAGAAGAACTATGCACAACATCTAGTATAGCCAATAGCTTCTAAGTGCAAGATCCAAAGTTTTGGTATATTTAGAAATTGAAAAGTTAAACTGAAAATTAAGCTAGTATTTGCACGCTACTTGCCATACTAGAGAACCGTTGCCCACAAGTTTGAAAAAAACGAAAATCACATATTTAATTGGAGTTCTATTTTTCCCAATTTTGATTTATGGACAAAATCTTAAATCTGAATTGAGTAACGAACTGAATAGAATTGACTCAATTGTTGATTTGATTAATAGAACCGAAAAAAACTATTCCGAAGGAATTGCAGAAGGTCCGATTATTTCTAAAAATGTATCTAAAAAAAACGGTGGTTGGGAGGCTTATTTTTTATACAAAGAACAAGATGACAATCTTCCACTAAGAATTAAATACAATCAAGCTAGTCACAAAACGTATCAAAAATTTGAATTTTACTATCAAAACCAGGAAATGATTTTTGCTAAACTGAACGTGAATTTTTATCGCGGGAAAAGAAAAAATAATCCAATTGAGAAAAAATATTACTTTAAAAACTCAAACCTTATTTCAGACTCAAATCCTAAATTGAAAAATTACGGAGTGGAATATATTAAGGAGACTGAAAAAAGAGTCCGAAAAATGATATACGAATGATAACCAGTGGGCAACACTGCATATGTTTTATGGCTAAACATCCTGTTGAATTGAGAATTTTGGTATGTTTATAAAAGATAAAGTTTAACTGAAAATCTTGCGCTTGTTTGCCCGCCACAAATACATATGTGAGAACCGTTGTAGGTAATTTACCAACCCAATAAACTGAATGGATAAAATTGAAAATCAGAAACACACAATAGAAACTCTCTACTACTCTATTTCCAGAATGTTGGAAAGAGCATCTTATTATGGTTTTCGTGCTCTTGTAGTGCTTTATATGGTCGGAGAAACTCTGAAAATGGACAGAGCTGAAGCATTAACCATTTATGGTTGGCTTATTGGCTCTTTAGTTTTCTCTCAAATTATCGGAGGACTTTTTGGAGACTTACTTATTGGAAATAAAAAATCAATAATAATTGGCGGAATTATTCAAGCAATCGGAGCTTTTAGTCTGTGCATACCTTCAACAACTGGACTTTATTTAGGCTTATTTCTTGTCGTTTTAGGTAGCGGATTTTTCACGCCAAATATTATCTCAAATTTTGGAAAATCATATCTAAATAAAACTAAACTATTAGATTCAGGATTTACTGTATTTTATCTCGCAATAAATTTAGGTTCATTTCTTGGTATTTTACTGATTGGATATATTGGAGAAACATATGGTTACAATATTGGATTTGTTTTGTCTGGAATATTAATGTTAATCTCAATAATTCCAATCTTACTTTCAAAGGAAAAAAATTTGGATGAAATTGAGAAAAATCAGTTTTCGATAAGTAAAAGAATTTTTAACATCTTAATTGCATTTATTGTTGTTGGATTATTTTGGGGTTTTTATGAAATATCAAGCATTCGGACTTATGATTTACAACTACAATTGAGCGAAATATCAACTTTAGGTATTCCAAATCATTTATGGCAATCTATCAACTCTATTTTTATTTTACCGATTAGCATAATTGCAATTATTTTGTGGACTTATTTTTACAGTAGTCAATTCTTTAAATTAATGCTCGGTTTTATTTTCGGAGTAGTTTCATTCGGAATATTATTCTTTATTCCAGAAGTGCCGACTGAACAGCATACAATAACTTATTTAATATCATTATTATTTCTTGCAATTTCAGAAATTCATATTGCACCAATAATTCATTCGATTTTGACAAAATATTCTAATCCAAAATATTTAGCAATTCTAATTAGTTTAGCATTTTTACCAACAAGATTAATTTCTTTAATATTTGGTTTGTTTAACGACAGATTATATGATAATCCAATGTTAGGCTTGAAAATTGGAATTGTAGGAATGATAGTTGTTGGAATTGGACTAATTGGATATGTATGGTGGAATAAAAAAACTACCTACAACACCGTATAAAATTAATTGCTGGTTTTAGCCTATTTACGAAAGTCCTCGCGGACTTTCTATCTGTGATTTATTTGCTAACTTTAGTGCTTAAAACACGCAACTAATCTTATACAAAACCGTTGTGTAACATTTGAGAAATGAACAAAATACTAACTTACATATTAATATTTCTGACTTTTAGTTGTGTTGACAAAAAGAATAAAACAGAAACTCAAACATCACTAACTGAACAAAGTGAAACGGAAATTTCGGATTCTGAAAAAACAAAAAAAACGATTTTTGATAAAGTCTTTAGGAAAATTAATGAAATTGAATATTTCAAAAATTACGAAAACGGAATTAGCTCTGTCATAAATTATGACGAAAGAAGATGGGAATATGTTTTTGTTGAGATGGTAAATGACAACAAACGAATAGTTATTCTTGAGAAAATTGTTGAGACTGGAAAACCTGAAAAAAAGTATCAAATTTTAGATACCATTCATATCAATAATTTTAAAGAAAATGAATTTACATCATTTGGTGTTTGCCAAAATAACGGAAATGCAGATTCTCGGATTTTCACAATAATTGAGAGAACTGAAAATGATTTTGATTTAGAATATTTTTCCAAAATTAAAAGTGCGTGGAAAGCAAATCTTAAAACCAAAAAAATTGAAAAAATGACCGAAATCAATGGAATTATGTGTATGAATGAAAGTTATGGAATTTAAAAAAAACGTTACACAACACCGTATAAAAATAATTGCGGTTTAATGCTTAATCAAAGGTCGTTGCGTGTTTGTAACGTCTGATTTTCCTTCGGAAAATCCTCGCATACAAACCCGCAACTATTCTTATACATAAACGTTGGCCCCAATATTTCAGAAAACTATGAACAAAAGTCTACTTCTATTTTTTATCTCTATTTCATTGTCTTGTACTTCTCAAAAACGATTCAATTATGCCGACAAATTAGCCGATTGCTTAACAGAGAATGATATAAATGTTCTTAACAAAGCAACTTCATTATTTGAGAAAAAATTAGAAGAACACTACAAACGAAAAAATCCAAATAAAAACTTCAAATCCTATATTGAAGATTTAGGTTCTATTCCTCCTAATTATGATTTCTCACCTGACTTTTATTCAAATGATAAAACTGCGGAAATTATCAAGGAAATGAAAGAAAACAAAACATTTGAGAAAATATGGAGTAAGTACAAGGTAGACAATTCGGAAGAAGAAATAGCTATTGTTTCGTTATCACAGGAAATTGAAGAAGAACCTGAACAAAAAGAATTAATTACCTATGTTTTGAATCCAAATGGAGACTATTTAAAATGTCTAAATAGTAATTATTCAAACGATCCAATCAAAGAAGTTTTAAATGCACAAACAAAATACGGAGATATAGCTAATTCAATTATTGCAGGAGCAATGAATAAAAAATTAAAAGAAGAAGATTTTGGAAATGAAATGAATAAGGTAGTAGTTGCTTTTGCTTTATATTATAACATGGCAAATCTTCTAATAGATAATCCGATTAAATAAATACTGGGGCCAACAACGGTTAATCGCCAATAAGCGGCACCGTTAGTAAGAAAATAATTAACTTGATCAACAAACCAATACTAAGCCGACAAATCCGCGTCCCTTAATCCGCCAACTGGCGATAACCGAGACCGTTGGCAGCAATTAAAAAAAACAATTCTTGAGAAAGCTGATTTTAATATTAACATTTATTTCCGTTTCTTGTTCGGCAGGTAAAGAACAAGTTATGCCATTTAGGAATTTCGGATATTCAGGAGAAAGGCTTTTTCCTATTCAAAGTAGTGACGCTGAAAACATAGTTCGGATTTGGATAAACAATAGTACTTCAATAGATAGAGTTATTACTATTTTCAAAGACAGTATTTTAAACGAACAAGCGGAACTTATCGAAATCGGACTGACAAAAAATGGGAAAAGAAAATTTCTGACTCAAGAAAATAAAATACCTGCAAGTGGTATCGCTAATTTTTTTAAAAAATTAGATTCATTAAATCTTTTCAAATATAAATCGCAAGAAAATTTTTCTCTCGTTTTACACGAGCCTTTCTCTTTATATGTTATAGAACAAAAAAAAGGTGAAAAATATAATCAATTCACTTTTAGAACAAATTTTCCGAATGAGAATGAAGAGGAAACTGAATTTACAGTTCTTGAAAAGTTTATAATGGATGAATTTCAATGGGAATTTAAATTAAAATAAACTGCTGCCAACACCGTGTATAAAAAATTGCTAGTTTTAGCTAGCACAAAGTTGGTTGCTTGTTTGCCGGCTTCCGATTTTCCTTTGGAAAATCCTCGCCCTCAAACACGCAACTTTCCATACACGAACACGTTAGGCAAAATTTTATATAACTCAGAATCAACTTCTACATGGATAAAACTAAATTATTAATAACAGCAATTATTCTATTCTTCGGTATTTCTGTTATCGGACAAAACCAGAATCAAATAACAAGTACTGTTCAAGTAAACGAGATGATTGAAGTTTATAATAAAAAGCAAATTGAAGAATATGTTGACTATCTATTACCGAGATATTACAAAAATGACCAAGCAAAAAAAGAAAAGTTTGTAGAGATTTGGAAGAAGATTCTAAAAAATGATTCTGACAAATTCACTTATGAAAGGCTTATAAAATCAACCAAATCTGGAGATCAAATTCAATCCTTATTTCAAATTAATTTTAGAGAAAACAGTAAAAGCTATATAGTAGGAATTTCGGAGGATGAAGGAGAAACCTGGAAATTTAGCCAACCAATTAATGAAAATGCCCAATTCGGACAAATATTAAAATCAATACCTACTCTAGATCATTCTTTTGCAAAAATTATTGATCCAGAATTTGGTCATCGATTAAAATATGAAATTGGAGAAACAATTTCACCTTTCAATTATTCAGACATATACGGTAATGAAATATCCTCAGAATCAATAAAAGACAATGTGATCGTTTTAAATTTTTGGGGAACCTGGTGTGCTCCTTGTATAAAAGAGATTCCAGAACTGAATGAATTGGTGAAAAAGTTCAAAAGTGAAAATGTAAGCTTTATTGCACCAGCGATTAATACATCGAGAAAAAATCTTATAAATAACTTTTTACCTATAAATCCATTTTCGTATAGTATTGTTTTAATTGATCAGGATAAATATAATATTACTTCATTTCCAACTCATATAGTGATTAACAACCAAAATGTGGTTGTTGATATAATAAAAGGCTACAGCAAAGCAAATGTGGAAAAACTAGAAAATACTATTCAAAAAGCATTATAAAACTTTGCCTAACAACGGTTCATCGCCAATAGACGGTAGCGTTAGAAAGAAAATAATTAACTTGACCAACAAACCAATAC
>NZ_JAAIKD010000011.1 GCF_010820555.1 Psychroflexus aurantiacus
GCGTTTTAAGTCGCCACTTTCGTTATGCGCGAGACGTTGTAGCTAATTTTAAAATGACTCTAGACGAATTAAAGGCAAATATAAAGTGGTGGGAATCCAAAAGGTGGATTTATAATGTTCTCGTCGGACTATCTGGTGCATTGACCATATTTAATGCGCTAGCTGAAAGCCCTTATGACTGGACATTTGAGGACACCATTGGCGTTATTATTTGGGGAATTGGAGCTAATATTTTTTATTCGTTGGGTACTTTAGTTGAACTCTTTGATTGGTACTATTTCAAAAACAGACTTGGAATTAAAAGATTTAGATTATTCCTTTTTATTTCTGGCACATTTTTTAGCTGTCTTTATACTTTTTGGTGTGTTATGGCATATTTTTTATGGTCAGTATGGTAAACAAACTAGCTACAACAAAGTATAACCGCAATTACGGCGGATTCGACTACGTCCGAATCCACTCGGAATTGCTAAAGCCAGTTCTAAACCGAAAATTAACGCATATTAACCCGTAACTGACGGTTATACGAACCGTTGTAACCAATTTTGAAGAAAAAAATTGATTGAAAGAAATTTAAATATTTTACATTACAGCCTTTATAAAATTGAAACTAGGCTACATTTTCTGTTTAATAAAATCAATCCTGCACTATTGCTTTATAAAATTCCTATTATTAAAAAACGAATGAAAAATAAATTCGAGATTGATAATGCGATGGAATTTCAAAACAACTTTTGGACTGACAAGAAAAACGGATTTGGACTAAGGTTTGCTGGCGGTTGGTTAATTGCAATTATTGCAATAGCATTAATAGGATTCGTAAAAATCAGTATTAGCTTGCTTTTGCCTGGAATAGGTTTAAATCCATACTATTTCATAGCAATGGGAACAATTTCATTTATAATTTGTTATTACTTAGTCTTTAAAGAAGATCACTATTTGAAATATTTTGCGGAATTCGAAAATTGGACAAAAGAAAGAAAAAGATTAAATGCCTTACTGAGTATTGGTAGCATAATATTAATTATTACGTCTTTCTTTCTTAGTTTGCTATACTTTAAATAGAACATCAAAACTGGTTACAACAACGGTTAATCGCCAATAGCCGGCACCGTTAGAAAGAAAATAATTAACTTGACCAACAAACCAATACTAAGCCGACAAACCAGCGTCCCCTACTCCGCCAACTGGCGATAACCGAGACCGTTATAAAACATTTGACAAAAAATGAGCATTAGAAAATTAAATGAGGATAAAAGCATAACAATCGCTGGTAATGTTGCTCTATTGATGTCATTAATAATCTTATTGTTCGACCATTTGAGATATTTACAAAGTGCGTTAAATTTAGATAATCCGCTAATTCCAAAAGACTTAATTTTTTATGCAAATAAAAATTACATATTTGGGGGAATATTTGTGATTTTGGGAATAATCGGAATAACTATTTTCAGAATGCTAAAACTAAATCTGACTGGATTAATCTTTTGGTTACTATTTTTAACAATGTATTTTCTAACAATTAATGGACTTTTAATTTAAAATAAACGTATGTTTTGACTTATTCTATGTGGCATTAATTAAGCTGATAAAGATTGGAAGTTGAAAACAGGAATGATAAACAATTCTCAAATTATCCAAAATTTGGATTTGAAAGAAATTAATAGAATTTAACCGAAATTAACTCTGAACAAAATTAAAATTATGCAGTCAAAAATCTTGAGAAAAATACTTTTCGAGTAAAATTATTGGAAAAACAAACTGATTCTTTTACTGAATTTCAAATTCTGGAAAATTTTTGCAAATAGGATTAATAAAAAACGTTTTACAACAACGTATATAACAAATAGCTAAGTCCTTTTTAAATCGGAAATTTTGGTATATTTGGTAAGTCGCCAAATTTTTTGATTTGGCATTTTGAAAAGAAATGTAAAAGCAAAATACAAAAGTTTTGGCTTGTGGTGAGATTGAAAATCTAATCATAATTTCACGCTACTTGTCATATACAAAACCGTTATGTGCAAGCTGAACAGAACATTGAGAATTGAAAGAAGAAGTAATATATAAACTTGACCGAATTGCTGACATTTGGAATTCGTTTATTTGGGAATATGAGTTCTGCAAAAAGAGAATCAAGTTCACACCAGAAGTTCAGACCAATTATTTCGGAGATATATTAGGTTATTTTCAAGATACTTTTGACATAATATTTGACAATAGAAACTCAAAATCATACGCTGAGCGATTTTCAAATCAAATAAGCCTATTACAAAGTATATATGTTCAACAAGATTTCATAGAAGAGTTACTAATAATCTTCAAATGTGGAATAAACAAAGGAGATTTAAAAAAGGACTCAAACTACTTAATTAATAGAGAAATACGCAACGAACTTGTCGGACATCCAATAAGAAAACACAATGGAAAATTTATTTCATCTTGTCTTTTCGGATACAATGGTGGAAGTGATAAAATTGTCTATTTAAGATACCATAAAGACAATGACTATAAGTTTGAGTCAATGGAGTATCCAGTCACTGAAATAATAGAAAGACATAAAGAGTTTTTGAATAGGTACTTCGACAAAATATTAATCAAACTAAAAAAAATACTAACCGACTTCACAAAAGAAATTGAAAAAATAGAAAGTTTGATAGACAAAAAAAGTCTGGAGGAAATACTAAAAATTTCAGAAGTATTTTATGAATCCATATTTGAATATGACTTTATCTATGATAAAGAATCTTTACTAAAAATTAATAATAGAAAAGAGGAACATAAGAGGTATAAAAATTTGATAGACAAATTCTATCAAGACTTGAGAAGCAGTTTAAAAGAAAAGAGGGAATATGCAATTCAGCTTTTTGAACCAAGAAAAAGAATTGAAAACAACAATATTGAGAAGCCAATCTTTGACATAAATTTCATTGACGCTTCAGAGATAAAAAGTGATAATATAGAAAGACCCGTTACTTACCATTATGAACTTGGTAAACTTGCTACAAAACGCAGTCCAATGGATTTTGACTTTTTTGGTGGTTGTTTACGAAGAAAATGTTCGGAAAATCAATTAGTCCTAAATGAATTGGACCATATGGAATCTAACATTTATAATGACATTGAGTATTTCACAGCCTACAGATTGATTTGCACTGAATTAAATGAGGATTAAAAGCCTGCACATAACAATGTATAACCGCAATTACGGCGGATTCGACTACGTCCGAATCCACTCGGAATTGCGAGCGTCAGTGCTTAACCGAATATTAACGCATATTAACCCGTAACTGACGGTTATACGAGACCGTTGGGGCTAATTTGAGACAATCAAAACGAATGAAAAATACTCTTTATTATATTTTAATTTTTTATTCAATTTTAAGCTGTATTTCAAAACAAGATAAAACTTGGGAAGAATTAAATAAATCAAATGATCATACTAAATTTATCCCATATCTATTAAATAATACTAACTCTTCAAATTTTGAAAAAGCATTAGATAAATACTATTTCTATAAAAACGAATACATCAAAAACAATATGCCACCACCAATTGATTGTTTTAGCAGCTGTGTAACAATTGAAATCAATCGAAATGGTGAAATATTCTTTAGGGATGAAAATGTTCAAATAGACACGCTGAAAGGGCGTCTAATGGAATTCATAAACAATGAAAAGAAATTACCTGATTTGCCTTCAAAAGATATCATAACTGACAATCAAAATATTGAACGAAAGATTTCTAGAGCCATTTTTGAAATAACATATCACGAAAGCCAAATTGAAAAATTAAAATCAATACTTCAAGTAATTAATAATTCATTAAACGAATACTCCAGGTATTTATCTAATTCTTGGTTTAACAAAGAGTTTGAAAATCTAAATAGTAAAAATCAAAAACTCATTGATTCAATTACAAAGTCTAAGGTTAGAATACGAAAGGCTAAAGATTTTGAACTAAAAGTTCCTCCTCCTCCCGAAATTAACCTTGACAGCTTTTGAAATGAAAGTATTAATTGCCAAAAAAACTAGCCCCAACATCTAGTATAGCCAATAGCTAGTATAATCTAAATCCAAAGTTTCTGTATATTTAGAAAATAAAAGATAAACTGAAAAGTATGCTGGTATTTGCACGCTACTGGCCATACTAGAGAACCGTTGCCTACAATCCCTCATAGAGCCCAAAAACTCTTCAGTACGTATGCTAACGTAAAATTGAGTAAATTGTGGCTGAAAAATTTAGGAAAAGATGAGAAACTTGAATATTATTAATGACCTGATTTTCAGCAACATAATTTTAAGTTAGTCAGAATTTTGAAAAACACATCAATTGAACATTAAAAAAGAATCAAAATCAACTTTATTGGTTGTAATCATTATTATTATTTCAATGGTAATAATATTCTTTTTTTCAATGGGTATTGATTACTTGAATTATTACAAAGATTATAATTGGATTTTTTATTTTTTAGGATATCTAGCACTTTTATTTTTAATAAGTTGGCTAAACAAGAAATATCCAAGTAAAATTCTTCAACTTATAAATATCTGCATGTCATTCCCTATTGCATTTGTTTTATTCTTGTATCAATTTGCATTACCAGCATTAGGTTTAATTTTTCATGTTATTTATTTCGCAATGATTTCTATTTCAATTCCATTAATTATTATAAAATTGAATGAGTATTTTGGATATTACACACTATCAAAACAAACTATCATTTTTATTACACTAACTTCTGCGACTTGCATTTCAGTAACTTTTTACAAACAAATTTTAAATTTCATTTACCATCTTGGACCACTTAGAATAAAAAGCTCGAGAAAGATTAGAAAATTTAGATTAGAAGAATTGACAGAATATGTTATTAATAAAGAAAACATAAGATTTATAATTTATTCATCATTCTTTATTTATATAATGGTTTATTCTTTTCATTTTTTTCAAAATTCAAGTATTTTCGATGTTCAAGAACAAGACAAAGCTGTTTATCAATCTTTTCTGTGTTTTTTAGCATTTGACAGACTACTATTAAACTCAAAAAGGTTTTTAATAATTCCTTCTGAACTTTTAAGAAAATTGATAAATTCTATTAGACAAAATGAAGATAAATAAGTTATAAATAAATCGAATTAAATGGAGAACATTTTAACCTTTCAAAATATTGTAACTTTTATTTTTGTTGTGATTTATGGAATAATTTTTTTTATTCAAAAATCACAGTTTAAAAAGCAAAATGAAATAATAGAAAAATACTCTAAAATTTTTAACATAATTGATATTGATGAAATTGAAAAATATGTTGAACTACAGAAAAAAACTACAAAATTAGAATATTATAGTAGGGAAACAGATCTTATTAATCTAGAAAATAGATTTGATAAAATAAACGCAGAAGTTGATGAAATACTTGGTAGTTCAAAGTCGAATCTTGACAAGTCCAACGAAATCCATTCTAAGTTAAATGAAATATTAGATAAAGCAGAAGATAAAATAAATAGGAATAATGCCTTTACACATAGTCTTAATGAATTGAATATAAAAGAATTCGAAGAATTTTATTTGCTAATGGATGATAAATTGGGAAAACTGAATAACAAAAAATTGCATTTAGAAATTGTTGAAGAATTAAGGACTATTCAGAAAAAATATGATTCTTTAAAAAGGGAACAGCTGAAAAAACTGTAGGCAACAGCGCATAACAAAAATGGCGAATTTAGAGCTAAAACGAGAGATTTTTTACTTTTAGAAACTTAAAGTTTAACCGAAAAACTTGCGCATTTTAAGTCGCCACTTTCGTTATGCGCGAGACGTTAGGGCAAATTTGCCAAAAAACCCAAAATTGAACTATGAAAGAAAAATTTGTCCTTTTAATTACCTTCTTAATATTCGGACTAAATACTTCATTTGCGCAGAAATCTAAAACAATTGAAAAACTTGAGTTTGAGAATTATGAACTTAAAGTTATATTTTTTGACCCTTACGAAAATTTAGTTTCAGAAAATCCCGAATTCAAAAACCTTGACTCTCTAAAACAAGGAGAAATTTGGAATGAATATTTGCTTAACAATGTCATTTATGATTTTCAATTAATTCAAAAAAAGAAAATTGTTAAACATTATATTTTAAGAGGAAATTCATCGAAAGACATATACCCAAAAGATTTAACGAGAAATAATGTCTATTTATTAGATATAGTAAATCATAAAAAGAACACTAATTTTTATAGGTTATCAGACTATTCAAAAATGATTAATAAAACAATCGATAAGTTCAGTTTTTATGGAACACTATTCGAGAATATGGAACTACTGAAAGATAACGATGGAAAATTAGGCAAAAACCTCTTTGGTAGATTTAGATTAAAAATCCCTTATTCCACAATCCAGAATAATGTAATGACTTTAATAGGTTTTGACTTATTTGGAGAAATAGAAACTGAATGGATAGCAAATAACACAGAAGAATTTAAAAACTCTTTTTTCGATTATCAAGAAAAAGTCGACCAATATTTCAAAATCGAAAGAATTAAAAAAACGTATGTAAGAACTTATGACCAAAATGGAGAAATTCAAAATGAATATCCAAGGTTAAATACAGATGAGGATATCAAATCCTATATTGGAAAAATGAATAGAATTGGAGATGTAGTTTCTTTACCGTTTTTCAAATCTACTGACAAAGTAATTTTAATCGAAAAGGATAGTTTATACTCAAAATATAAAGTTGAGACTAAAAATAATAAACCGATTGATAAGTATTTAGAAAATATTGTCGTCTTAAAAAATTCAGATGGAGAAATCGAGAATATTACAGCAACTCTTTTAATTCACGGTTCATCAATTGACAGAGGAGATTATGTTGAGAGAGAAAATTATATTGCATATTTCAAGACTTTTAAGGATTTGAGATTACCTTATAAAATTCTGTTTTCACCATTAACTGACAAACAATTTGAAAAACCACGAATTGAAATTGAATTAGATTATTTGTTCCATAGAAAATAAAAAACTTGCCCTAACACCGTGTATAATTAATGGCTAGTTCTCGCCTACTTACGAAAATCCTCGCAGATTTTCTATTCGGTTTTTATTTGCTAAATTAGGTGCTTAAACACGCCACTAATCATACACAATCACGTTGTACAACATTTGAAAACTAAAAATGAAAGTTAAATTAACAATTTTATTTCTATACTTTAGTTCCGTTTTAATAGGGCAAGAATTGAAAATCATCAATGCAAAACAAGCGAACGATTCTGATTTTTTTGACTATGAAGATTACGATGAAAATATGAATCCAATAGGAGAAATGGAATTTTTAAAAGGTTGTAGTTGGTACTGCGGGGGTTCTGTTAAAAAAATGATTGGATCTTCTGAATTAAATGAAAATAACGGAATTAATTATTCGCCATCAAACGCTCACGATTTTAATAAAAATACAGCTTGGGTCGAAGGCAGTGCTGATTATGGAATTGGAGAGTTTATCGAATATCATTTTAACTTTGACGAAATGAATAATTACGATGGCGGTTTGGGAATTAACCGAATTTTAATTGCCAATGGTTATAAGAAAAGTTTAGAAACTTGGAATAATAATTCAAGGATTAAAAAACTAAAAGTCTATTTAAACGATGAACCTTATGCGATTTTAAATTTATTAGATTCATTTGAAATTCAAACAATCGAAATTGACGAAATTAACTTTCCTGCAAACAAAACAACTAAACTAAAATTTGAGATTATAGACGTTTATAAAGGTGATAAATTTGACGATACTGCACTGAGTTTATTGATGTTTGAAGGAACAGGAGTGCATTAAAAACGTTGTACAACAGCGCATAACAAAAATGGCGAATTTAGTGCTGAAACGAGAGTTTTATGTATTTTTATAAAAGCAAAAGTTTAACCGAAAATTTTGCGCATTTTAAGAAGCCACTTTCGTTATGCGCGAGACGTTGCCCATAATAATATGAAACTTCCGCAATACATTTTAAT
>NZ_JAAIKD010000012.1 GCF_010820555.1 Psychroflexus aurantiacus
CGCACGCAAACCCGCAACTATTCTTATACGAAACCGTTGGCGGTAATGTGAAATAAAAAGTTAAAACAGTTAATACTAACTTGGAATAAAAATTGTTTCATATATTTGTAGTACAAAATCTAAAACAAATTAGTTATGGGAGGAGATGCTTAAATAAATAAAAATTGGTATTATTGGTAATTATTTAATTACTATGAATACTTTTAAAAATATAGGTAAAACCGCAGTGAACATTTTTTCAAAGCAGTTTTACTTCTTCGCTAGTTTAGCTTCTATAATAGCTTTAATAACCATTTTCACAAAAGAAAAATGGGCTGTTTTAATAGCATTGGTTTTCTTCTGCTTAATGTTATTAGTTTTTACTTGTTATTTATTATATTCAATTTATAAAATTTTAGAGGTAAGAGACATAGACCACGAAAATAAATCTACCTTCATAAAATATCAAACAGACGATGGTAATAAAATCATTTATGAGACATATAAACTCATACAATGTAAAAAACCACTACTGACCGAGTTTGAATATAATTTTAAATGGACAGGAACTCAAATGCCAAAAGTAAGCTCTGACTTACAAAAAGTTTTTAATGTTGTAGACGAGAATGATAGAACAAAATATGACAAAGCAATTTTAAAGCTTAAAAAACCTTTGTACTATAACCAAAATACAGTTATTCATTTTAAAGCGGATTTAAATGATACTGACAAAGTATCAAAACCTTATGTAGAAACAAGAGTTACAGAAGAAATAGATATAATTCATTACAGAATAATCCTAAAGCATTTAGCAGATGATTATTCAAAAAATGCGATTTTAAAAAAGGCTAAAATAAATTCAAAAACAAGCCCCACTTTTGAAAAAGAATGTGAGATAGCTTATGACCAATCTACTAAAAGCTATGAATATCATTTACTAAAACCTGAAATCGGTTACTATTATAGGATATCGTGGGAATAAAACACTACCGCCAACAACGTATAACAACAATTGCGGCTTTGTGTCCTGCGGACACAACCGCGCAAGCATAAAAGTTGGGAATTTTAGCTATCTTAGTTTTTAACCAATCCACAACTGATTGTTATACAAGACCGTTAGGAACAATTTTGGAAAAACATTAATGCTCATTTTTCATGGAAATAAACATGTCAAAAGATAGCTATTCTTAAGCATTTAAATGAAAAACAAAAACAACCATATTCTATACAGTCCTTCAGACCTTTCTTCGCACAGCAACTGTAAACACCTTACTCAGCTCAACAAGCAACACGCTCGTGGTGAAATCGAAGATCCAGAAGTATTCACGAACAGGGTAGTGATTATGCTCCAAGAGAGAGGAGTGGAGTTTGAAGCGAAACATCTTCAACAACTAAAGGATGAAGGAATGGAGGTCATTGAGATTAGCAATGAGGATCCTCATGCTGAAAAGAAAACAATTGAGGCCATGGCCTCCGGTGCAGATGTAATCTATCAGGCACGGTTGAAAGAAGAGGGTAAATGGAGTGGCTGGGCTGATTTCTTGATGAAGGTCAAAAGACCAAGCAACCTAGGAGATTGGTCTTACGAAGTTTGGGATACCAAATTGGCAAATGAAACTAAGGCTGGAACCATATTACAAATAGGGCTCTATTCGGAATGCGTAGCCCAGATCCAAGGGATACCACCAGAGTATATGGGAGTGATCAAACCGGAAGGTGAAGAACATTATCGCTATGATGAACACGCAGCATATATCAGATTGGTAAAGCGAAATCTAGAAGATGCTATAGCCAATGAATACGAAACCTATCCAGAACCTGTAAACCATTGTGATATCTGTAGGTGGTGGAAAAATTGCAACGCGATTAGGAGAAAAGATGACCACCTGACCTTTGTTGCCGGCATGGGAAAGTCTCAAATGAAAGAGTTTAGACTAAATGATGTTGATACACTTGAGAAACTAGCCAACCTTATGTTGCCTGTGCCTTTTGATCCTACCAAAGGTGTAAAAGAGACCTACAATAAACTACGAGAACAAGCGCGTGTTCAGAATGAAAGTCGCCATGCAGGTAATAAACCAATCTATGAGACGCTTGACATTGAAGAAGGCAAAGGCCTAAATAAACTACCGGAACCTTCAGTAAATGATATCTATCTCGATTTTGAAGGTGACCGGATGGTTGAGCCAGACGGACTGGAATATATGATCGGTTATGTACACAAAGGTAAATACCATGCGTTATGGGCGAAAAATGAAAAGGAAGAAAAGGCCATTTTTGAGCAGTTTATAGACTTTGCAGTTGCCCTAAAAGAAGAAGACCCAACACTTCACATTTACCACTACGCACCTTATGAAGTAACGGCTTTCAAACGGCTCATGGGTAAGTACGCGTCACGCGAAAACGAGATCGACACATTTTTACGATCAAATACATTTGTTGACCTATATAATGTGGTTAGGCAGTCAGTACGGGCAAGCGTGGAGAAATACTCAATCAAAGACCTAGAAATATTCTTTGGCTATGAACGTAAGATGAACCTCCGAGAGTTGTCTAGCTTCAAATCTCAACTGGAGTTGCTGCTTCAAACCGGAAACATTGATAAACTGACTAAAGAAACAGCGGATGCTGTACAACTCTACAATCAAGACGATTGTGAATCGCTAGTGAGGCTTCAAGCATGGCTAGAAGAAATCAGAGCCAATCTTATTGCTGATGGTGTAAAAATTATCCGACCAGAAGATGTCGATGGTGATGCAAGTGACAATATCACGACTCATCAAGAACGTATACATCCGATTATGGATGCCTTGTTGGAAGGTATATCTCCTATAAAAGCTGGACGAACCAACATTGAACAGGCTCGATTCATTCTAGCACATATGCTTGATTGGTATAGAAGGGAGAAGAAGTCTTTTTGGTGGGAGTTTTTCCGTTTGAAAGAACTACCAGAAGACGAACTCTTGGATGAACGGAAGGCTATTTCCTTTCTTCAGTATACAGGTGAAAGGGAGCCTATAAAAAGAAGCGTTCTAGACACGTATTCATTTCCACCACAGGAATGTGATTTACGACCAGGTAATTCGCTAGAAGACCGGGAAGGAAATAAACCTGGCAGTATTCATGAAATTGACACTGATGCATGTATACTCCGAATTAAAAAGGGGCCATCTAAAAAGGACCTACCCCACCCCCTTTCGGTAGTAAGTCTTGAAAGTGTAAACTCTAGTACCAAAGAAGAAGCCATCATCAATTTAGCCGAATGGGTTGTGGCCAATGGTATGGACAGCAGGGATGAAAAATACCGCGCTGCTCGACAAATGCTAATGAATATTTCTCCCAGTTTAAACGAACCTTCAACCAACCTTGAAGACCTTCTGGAAAGAACATTTGATTTCTCATCCAAACTTGACCACAGCTACCTACCCGTTCAAGGTCCACCGGGCTCAGGCAAGAGCTATACGGGCAGCCACATTATCTATCGTTTGGCAAAGCAGGGTAAAAAAATTGGTATTACTGCACTAAGCCATAAAGTGATTACTAACCTCCTTGCAAAGGTTTGGGAAGTTGCTCAAGAGGAGGGCTACAGTATAAAAATGATTCAAAAAGTAAAATCAGATGATGATGGAACTGCTCCATGGACTTTAGCAAAAGACGAAACCTCAATTCAAGCAGCGGTAGGCAATGCAGACGTGATTGCCGGCACATCATTTATGTGGAGTAAACCACCTTATGAGAACAGTGTGGATTACCTGTTTGTGGATGAAGCCGGTCAGCTTTCATTGATTGACACCCTTGCGGTTTCTCACTCGTGCGCTAACCTCGTGCTGCTTGGCGATCCACAACAATTGAAACAGCCTCAACAAGGTGTTCACCCCGACGGAACAGAGGTGTCAGCTTTGGAGCATGTGTTGCAAGGCGAAAAGACTATTTCAGATGAGCAAGGCGTGTTTCTTGCTGAAACATGGCGCATGCATTCCTCTATCAATGCATTTGTATCTGAGCTGTTCTATGAAAAGCGATTAAAATCAAAAGCGCATCTTGACCAACAGCAAATCATTGGGTCAAAATACGCAGGCGCTGGCCTTTACCTTGAAGAAATAGAGCACACTGGAAATACCAACTCCTCAACCGAGGAAGTTGAAAAGGTGGTTGAGATCGTTTCACAACTAACAAAAGGTGAAGTGAGGTTCATTAACGAGGATAGTGAAGAAGCAACGCTGACTACTGCAGATATAAAAATTATTACACCATACAATGCGCAGGTGCAGGTTATCAAGCAGCATTTACCCAATTTAGAAGTGGGAACAGTAGACAAATTTCAAGGTCAAGAAGCCCCTGTAATTATCTATTCCGTGGCCACCTCCAGTATAGAAGAAGCACCACGCGGTATGGACTTTCTATTTAGCCCAAACAGATTCAACGTTGCTGTTTCTAGAGCACGCACTCGTTTTATAATGGTAGCTAATCCAGCTATTTTTGAAGCGGAGTGTAAAAGTCCACACCAAATTAAATTGGCTAATGCGTTTTGTAGATTTAAGGAGTTTAGCTTCATCTAAACATGTAGAAACAAAAAGTAAGTAGATATAAAAAGTGCCTAACACCACCTATACGCAATGCCCTGCGGGACACTGCCCATAGCCAGAACGTTAGCAATAATTTAAACCATATACAATGATTAAGAAAATTTCTACTTTAATTTTTATTATTTCAATTTTTAGCGGATGCCGAAATGAAGTAAAAGATTTATACAAAATCTCTAGTTTACAAGAAGGTTTTCCTGAAATTCTAAAACCAATTGAAAAGGATTTGCCATTTAAAATAGTAAGCCATTCTCTCTTGGAGTCTAACAATGATACCATTGATATTTACTTTGGAGAACTTAAACAAGGTAATGATTCTGGTGAATGGATTGCATTAGCAGAAAACAAACAACTTAAACAATTCAGCTCTTTTAGTTTTAAACAAAATGCAGAAAATGAAAAAGAAAATGATATTGATATAGCATTTAATAATTCTATAAACAGAGTATCACTAAGAGTCAAAAATTTTGATACAATAGAAAATAAAATCACCTATTCCTGGATTAATAAGTCAGATTTGACAGATTCATTAATAGTTCATAGAATTGACAGACCCCTTATAAAAGGCAAAACATTCCCGCAAATTGAACTTACCAATATTGATGGTAAAAAAATCAATTTGGATAATTTTAAGGGACAGACTATTGTTATTAATTGGTGGGCTGTTTGGTGTGCACCTTGTAGAAAAGAAATTCCCGGATTAAACAAGTTGGTTGAAAAATATTCTGATCAAAATGTAAAATTTATTTCAATAACAGATGATTCCGTAGATAAAGTATCCAGTTTTCTAGGTGAAAATGAATTTAAATATGATATAACTTTTGTATCAGATAAGTCTAAAAAAATATTTGGAAATTCCTATCCTAAAAATATTGTAATTAACAGTCAAGAAACAATCACTTTTTATGAAGAAGGAGGGAATGCCCTAAAATGGCAAGAAATCGATCGTCATCTTGAAGAGTTGAATAAAAAAATATAAAAACTATTGCTAACAATGTATAAAAACAATGCTCAAATCAGTCTTGAATCGTAACATCTTACTCGCTTGCTAAGCGGATTGTCCTGCGGACAATCACGCCCGCCAGCTCGCACAGTTTTTATACGGGACGTTGTAGAGAATTATGAAAATAACTTATCTAAAAATTAACATCTGAAAATTATTAAAACTTATTTTCTTTATTGACCTAATGAATTTAAATCAATTGACTATTTATACTATAAGAGAATGGAAATAAAAATAACAGATAGACTAATTAATTATATTGTCGATGTTTTTATTATTACAGTATCATCACTACTTACTGCAGTAATTTTAAAGTTTGTATTTGACATATTATTAATGGACATAATGGTTTGGCTACAACTAATATTCTTTTTTGTATATTATATGGTTTTGGAATATAAACGTGGACAAACAATAGGTAAAATGGTTACTAAAACTAAAGTGGAATATCCTGATAAAACTAACAAATTAAATCTATGCTTTGTAAGGACAATAAGCCGTTTGATTCCACTTGAACCATTTTCGGTATTAAGCCCTAATGTAAAAATGTGGCACGATAAATTATCTAATACAAACCTTGTAAAAGTATAATACCTGTTAATAAAGAATGCATTGGGTTTTTTATCAACTTAAAGTGTCATTAATCGAATAAAGTATTGTACTGCGCAACACGACTAAAATAACTCTCTACAACAATATGTATCTTCAATGGCTAGGTTTGGGAGTTGAAACGAAAGTTTTGGATTTTTTTGCTATGTTTACGACTAACAAATGAAATGCATGGTTTCTTTATTCGCCACTGAAAGATACACTTCCCGTTGGCGTGCATTTGAGAAACATTATGGATAAAAAAGCAAA
>NZ_JAAIKD010000013.1 GCF_010820555.1 Psychroflexus aurantiacus
TATAAATTTTAGTACGTTCTCCATAATTGTTTACAACGGTTTGGCTATGGTGCGTGTCCCGAAGGGCATGCAATATAGGCTTTGTTGTGCGGTCAGCTTTTTAATTTTTTTCAAATTCATCTTTTAACAGCAACTTGTCCCTTGTTGTATTGGCGGACATTTTACTGTTCCGTAACTACAATAAACGCAACAGTCGCCTTGTTTTGGCTTTAATACTTTCTTGCAGTTTTCACACTCGTAAAAGTATTGGCAAGCGTCTGTCGGCATAGTTTCTTCCTTTTTATGTCCACAGTATGGGCAAGTGATTGTTGATTGTAATTCTATATTCATTTAATCTCTTTCTTGTCTGTTACTGAATACCCTGTCTTTTCAATGGCTTTTTCTATTTCTTCAATTTCAGTTTGGGTTTGGTCAAATTCAATGATTGCGTTTCCGGTTTCGTAAGATACAGTCGTATGGATTATCCCGGTCAGTTTATTTACTTCCTGGTTTACGTGTTCTTCACAACCCGAGCAAGTCATTCCGTTTATTTTGAATTCTGCTGTCTGAATTTTTGATTGGTCGGTGACGACTGTTTTATTTTCACTTTTTGGAAAGAAAACGGAAGCATAAGTTGGAAATGCAAGCATTAGTCCTGCAAAAACTGTCACAATAACTAAAAAATTCTTTGTCTGAAGGAAAGGTGCTTTTTCAGTTGTATCGCAGTCGCAGTCAATTTGTTTTTGCGGTTTCAGTTTTTGATACCAAGCAAACCCAAGGACCAAAACGGTCAGTCCGATTAAATACGGTCGCAAAGGGTCAAGCCAAGAAAAAGTCGATGCGATTCCACTTGTCCCTGCCAACAAAGCCAAAACAGGTGTAATACAGCAAAGGGAAGCCGAAATTGCTGTCAAAAGTCCAAGTCCTGCTAGTTTGTTTTGTGATTTCATTTTATTTCTTCTTATGCACTTTTTTGTCTTTTTTCAGCTGCGCACAACGTGTTTGGCTATGGTTTCGTTGCGGATAAATCCGCCAGGATTTTCCGCTATAACTCAAAGTTAGTAAATACGCAGGAATTTCCGAGTAGGAAATTCCGCCGCAATGAACTATAGCCGGTGTTGTGCTTTCGTTATTTTTTTCTGTCGGCATCGAACCATTCAGCACTATTCCAACATGGGCTTGTTCCACCGAGTTTAGGAAAGTGCAAATCAGGATTGTCCGATTGTATTAGTCCGATTAATTTTTGTCCAGTCAAAAGCCAAACTCGAGATTTTCTTGCTATTATATCAAGAATTGCTTCGGCAAATTTTCCATCCTCATTCACAAAATTGTCATATCGTCTAAAAACCAAAATCAGTCCTTTGTATCTTTCGTTGTACATATCAGACAAACAATCCGCAAATGCATTCAGATTTTCACCATAATAGTCTGGAAAATTCAGTGCATTTTTTAAATTCTGATGTGCGTTTTTACGATTCCAATTCCGACAATTCATTTCTATAATCTCGAAATTATTGTTGTTAAACCAATTCAAATCTTCGTCAAGAATTCCGTTTTTGAAATACTTGCAAATTGGTCCGTCTTTTAGAATCTCTATGTCTTTTTCTATTTTTTCTTCGTTTAATTCCATCTATTAATTCAAATCCGAGAGTTTTGTCATAATGAAGCACAACGTTATTGTGTATGGTTAGTTGCGTAGTTATGCACGTAATTTAGCAAATAAATCACAGATAGAATATTCCGCAGGAATGTTCGTAAGTCGGCAGTAACCTAGCAATTAATTATACACTGTGTTGGCAACAGTAATTTTAACAATCATTCACGTGATATAAAGTCAAATACCATTCACCATCTTTTTTTTCAAAACCTAAAATTCTAAAGGTTCCAACTTCTTTGATTTCATATTCAAAATACATTATCGAATCAGAAAAGTTAAATGTATTTTCCATTTCATCATCAATTCCGATAAAGTTGATAAAATCCCAGTCATCAAAAACCCAATTATCTTTACTCATCACAAAGGTTTCGTCACAACCATTGTCAACAGCTATTAAATTGTCAAAATCAATATGTTTTTCTTGAAACGAAATGTCAGATATAAACTTTTTAGAAAACTCAAGGAAATCTTTTGGTATTCTTTTTTTGTCAGAAAATTGTTCAGAAACAGAGCTGTATTTTTCAGCACGTTCAGAAATCAAGTTCCAATCGTAAGATTCTACTTGTCCTAATTTATACCTTTCGTAAATAGAGTCAGATTCAGTTGCGATAACTTCCGTTTTTTGTATTTCGACAGGAAGTTCAACTTTGGTTTCTACTTTATTCTCTTTACAAGAAAAGACGATAATTAATAGTAAAATCAGTTTCGGTATTTTCATGTCGCTTATTGTTGCCAACGGTTTGGCTATGCGTAGTGCGGGATTTCAGGGCACTTCACTTTCCGTTTAGCAGTTAGTTTATTTATTGTAATTACTTTCATTTCAGTACTTACCCCCGGATTACGTATAGCCTTTGTTATGCGGTCGGCTTTTTTTGTTTTTATAGTTTCTCTATCATTTTATAGAAGTCTGTCTGCTTAATTTCTTTTATCGCTTTATCCTTATCAAACTTGTCCTTCTCGTCTTCACAACTTTCATAGCTATCAGGAACGGCAATTTCAACATTGAGAAACTTAAAGTAGTATCTTGTGTAAGAATATTTTTCGCGGTCAATTTTCTTTGAATATATTTTGCTGAGTGAATTTTCAAGCTCTTGTTTAAGCCCTTTTCTGTTGGCAAGAAGTTTTTTTAATTCTTCAATTACTTTTGAGTTGTCTGCAAGAGTAATGAATACAGTAGGGAGAAGCTTTTCAATCGCCTTATCAGGCTGATTCAATTTCTGATAAATGTCGTCATACCTTAATGCAGTATGAACATCATTTGAAGCATATTCATTACCACAAAAATGTAAGTAAGGATAAGTTGTATCAGACAAAGCGAAATAATACAATGCTGTGTCATACTTTTCCTTAGCGTAGTAAATCTCACTCAATATTTCGCTTGCTCTGTGGCGATAATTGGTGTAAGGGTCAGCCATTATACCACCACCTAAATTTTCTTTTTCGTTGAAATTGCTTTCGAGAATTTCTTTAAATTTCGGAATTGCTTTGTCATACTTCTTTTGAATGAAATAGATATATCCAACGTTATAAAATGCTCTTGGGTAAAGCTCATTCTTCGTATGATTATCTACAATGTATTGATAACCTTTAAGGGCTTCATTAAATTTCTCTTCTTCAAAGTAATTACTTGCTTCGTCAAAATAGTCAGACGGCATTTTTTGTCCGTATGCTAAAACAGAAATCAACAGTATTGATATTGAGATTAATATTTTCATAGACTCATAGTGAATTGATAAAATGAACGTTTCTTAACACCATAAAAGGTTAAACTCTTCCCATCAAAAAAGTAACTATCAGAAATAATGTAGTCAATATCATCAAGCTCTTTGTAAACCTGATTATTTGCAACAATTAGAAATTTTCTCTTTCCAACTTTTTGAATTGCAAAAAATCCATTATCACTAAATTCACCTGTAACAATAGCCCCTTGTTCTTTGTCCCTTGAAAAGTTTCTTTCCTTAATTGGTATTAATGGTTTTGAGAATTTACCATTAAAAACAAAATACCCTTGATTTTCATATTCAAGATAGAAAAGCGAATTACCATTCTCCGTTTTGCCACGAACAAAATTGTAGGGCAAAATTTCTATAAATGGTTCAATTATAAAGTTCGAGGTTTTTGGTATTGATTCGAAAATTAAATTCTCGTCTTGATACAAATAAATTGAGTCGTCTGTTTTGAAGTAATGTAATGATTCACCAATAGGACTAATGTAAAGCGGAGTTGCTCGTACGCCATATTTTGATAATGGCTCTTTGATTTTTTGACCATTTACAAATTTGTATAAATAGTAGTCCTTCATTCCATAAAATGCAAAATTTCCATTCTTGTCTAAGCTTGGGAAAAATATTTCATCAAATTCGTGAGAGTAAATTGCCCCATTCACATTGATTTTGTTTTTACCATTTTCACTGAATGAATACAGATACGTTTTTTTGTCAATGAGAGTAATGTTTGAAACGGGCTTAATATCCTTATAAAGCTTGTCATTGATAGCAATGTAATAGGGACCGTTATCATCACCGCTGTAATAGTATGCTCCG
This sequence comes from Psychroflexus aurantiacus, assembly GCF_010820555.1. Classification (GTDB taxonomy): domain Bacteria; phylum Bacteroidota; class Bacteroidia; order Flavobacteriales; family Flavobacteriaceae; genus Psychroflexus; species Psychroflexus aurantiacus. The sequence continues at coordinate 4,180 of NZ_JAAIKD010000013.1, forward strand.
TTTTCTTTCAATTCATAATCCCAAACTGTTCTTACATATCCAAGAACTGTGTCCATTGAATGAATGAAAAACATATAATTGTATTTCCCTATCGGTTTCTCAGGTCTTTTTCCTTTGGCGAAAATGTAGGTTCCATTGTTGTTTATCGCTAATTGGTTATATCTGAATTTGGAACTTTCAATCAGCTTGTCATTTACAAATAACTTGTAAAGTGAATCCTGTTTTAGAAAGTATATTACATTACCATTTTCACTAAATGAAACCCAATCTCTTTCAGAAATGTAAAACTTTTCAACTTGTTCTTTATGGCTCTGTGATACAAGTCTTCCATTTATGTAGTTGTAAACAGAATCATTTAAAGTTGTTGTAATTGCAATATTTTCTTTGGTATTACTTGTTTGATAGCTTTCTATTTTTCCAATGGCTGTTCCGTAAACTTTAGTCCCTTTTGCGTTTTTGTAATAAAAGGGTTTCTCTTTCGGGTCAGAATACGAATTGGTATAGTTGATTTCTCCACCATTACCATACGTTGAACCAATAAACTTGAATCCACCAATCGTGTCTTTGTTTGTTACGAAATAATCTTGGTCGTCTTTTTCTATTACAAAGCAATAGTTTCCTTGTCTGTCAAAAGAAATTTTGTCCGAGTTGAGATAAAGTGAATCTTTTGTATCAGTTAGAATAAGTTGTTCTGTTATTGTTTGTCCGTTTACAGTCAAACAAGCAAGAAGTCCAATTAATATATTTATAAAGTTTCTCAATGTTCCTGTCGTTTTTTTAGCTGCCGCATAACGGCTCGGCTAAGAAACGTAGGGCTTTCGAAGCGATTCATTGTCCACCGAAATCAACGTTTGCTAAGTGAACGAACCTATCTGAAAGCCTTATCTGCCCTATGTTTTCTTAGCTATTGTTGTGCAACGTTATTTTTTCAATTTTCCTTATATACCAAATTCTAGTTTGTCCGTCTTCTGCCACATCAGAATAAACTTCGGCAAATACATAATCGCCTTTTTGTATGGACTTTTTCTCAATAAGCTCTCTACCTGCTTCATCAATGTCAACCCAAACAATCAAATTAGTTCCTAATTGAGAGTTTTCTTCAAGTTCTTTTAATTCAACTTCTTCGTCATCTAAATCTGTAACTTGATAGAAATTAACTTTCACGACTTGCTTTACACCTGGATCTTGAGTCGTAGAAAACTTGAGCAAATGGGAAAACATATTCTTCTGTTTCCAAACGATTTCTTCAAAGCTTCTATGATTCTCGCTTTTGAAAAGTTCGTTCATCAGGTCTTGAAAATCATTTGGGTCTGGATTTGTTCCAATATTATCCTTCAGAACCAATTTTAAGTTGTTTAAAGCCTTTAAAGAATCTACTTTCAAGTCATTTGTCGACTTCTGTTTGAAACTCTGATTATAGTGCAAACAGTCATTTCTTATACTTCGTATTTCATCAAGTAAATCATAAGTATTTTGGTCAATTATACCTTCATTAAGTTGCATTTTTAAGCGATTGAATTGGCTAACATCATAGGCTTGTCCTCTTCGTCTACCGCTTGTGTAAGTGTCAGTAATGTGGTTTGGTCGATTGTTCTTAACGGAAAGGTATTTTGAGAAATCTTCAGCAGAAACTCCGACTAAGGCTATACAACCTGTGAAAAATCCAAGCTCGTAAAGGCTCTCAGCTTCACGAATAAGTTTAATGAAGTCACTAATTTCTTTGAGGTAATGGATTTCCTCAATTTCCCACTTTCTATTCACGAAATTATCTAAGTTCGAATTAAACCATTCACCAATTACTGCCTTATAAGCTTCTTTATCTCTTTCCTCGTATCGAGATTTCTCACTGGCAGGAATTGTCTCGTAATTGAATTTGTGGAAATTTATGTACATAGTTCATTTTTAATGTTGCACAACGTCTCGCGTATATGGTTTTGTGGCGGGGTGAAAAC
>NZ_JAAIKD010000014.1 GCF_010820555.1 Psychroflexus aurantiacus
TGCTTTTGAACTCCCGCACTACTCATAGCCTGGACCGTTGTGTTTCATACTGAGAAAAATCCGTCTTCGAAATAAAGTATGATTTAGGAATAATAATTGTAACTAATTCGTTACATTTGTTAAATGAGAGAAATCGATATTACAGAAGAATGTTTGGAATTTATCGACAACCAAAACGAAAGAGTTGGACTGAAATTCTTCCAACTAATTGAAGTTATTGGAGAAATAAAAGTTGTTAATTCAAATTTTCTAAAAAAACTGCAATCAACTCAATTTTACGAATTGAGAATTAAAGCAGGAAATGAATATCGAATTGTAATCTTTGCTATTGACCATCTGAATTTTGCAGAATGTACGCAAGCTGTTTGTTTATATGGTTTTCAGAAAAAAGGAACTAAAGATTACAAAAAGGCAATTAAGCAAGCTGAAAAAATATTAGAGAATTATCTAAAAGAAAAGTAATTATGGGAAAATCAATAAATGCAAAAGAACTGATTGCAAAACGATACGGAAAGGAAGGCTCAAAAGAACGTGAGGAATTTAGAGATAATGCTTTTTCATTTTATTTCGGAGAAATTATTAAAAACCGAAGAAAGGAATTGCATTTGAGCCAAGAAAATTTAGCTGAAAAAGTAGGAAAGAAAAGACCTTATATTTCTCGAATTGAAAACGGAGAAGATATTAGACTTTCGAATTTTGCTTTACTTGCTAATGCTTTAGGCTTATCTATTCAATTAACAGCTGAATAAAGTACGAAAACACAACATCGGCTATGATTCATTGCGGTTGAATTCCCTGTCGGAATTCAAGGCTTTTTTGCTATCTTTCGGCTACGGCGGAAAGAATCCTGCGGATTTTTCCGCAACGAAATCATAGCCAGAAACGTTGGCAAACATTTCCAAGCATGAAGATGAAATTCAATTATTTCGTAATTCTTTGTATTGCCCTTTGTTGCATCAAAATATCGGCTCAAAATTCTATTATCTATAGTGGTCAATTGATCTATGGTGAAGATGATAAAAGTTTGCCTGCAGTATCAATTGAAGCGTATGACGACAAAAAATTAATTAAAAAAACCACCAGCGATCTAGACGGCCGGTTTGTCCTAAAAGTAAATTCAAACATTAATAGAATAGTCTTTACAGATCAATTTTGGCGAACGCTTGAAATTGAAAATCTCCGAGAATTCGAGAGTTCTGAAATTAACTTCGGCCAAATTAAACTTTATAGCAGTGAAATACCGTTTGTAAGGTATTTTAGTAGAAAAGCTGAGAGAGAGGATCGAAGAAGACAGCGTCAAAACTTTCAGGATCTCAAGAATAATGGAAAGAAAATTCTATTGAATGGTAAGATTTATAGAATGAAAGCAAGGGGTAATATGAACTCTTTTTCCTATTATGTAAAATTTGACAACGCAATTTGACTCGTAAAAACGTTTGCCAACAACGCATAACCGCAATTCCAGCTTGTTTCAGTTCAACTTCTCAAAATAGTTTAACTTCCTGAATTAAAAACACCACCGCAAAGAACTGCGGTTATACAAGACCGTTGTGCGTCATTTAAGAGAACCTGTGAAATACGTTAAACTGATTTTTCTACTAACTTTTTTAAGTTCGTGTTCAACGAATAAATCAGTTGTTGGTTTATATGGAAAATGCGGAAAAAGTTATTTTGCTTGCACTCAAATTGAATTAAAAGCGGATAAGACTTTTGAGTACTTCATCTTTATGGATGTTGGTGGAGAAAGTGTTGTAAAAGGCACTTGGAATAAACTTTCGAATGATACAATTGCTTTGAACACATACAACCAACCAGAAATTCCAAAAACAACCTACGAAGGAAAAGTTAATCCAGAATTAACTGGAAAAGTTAAAATAAAGATTTCTGACAAAAATGGTGCTCTGGGATTTGCTAACGTTCAAATAAACGACAAAAAGCTTGGAGTCGGAGCGAATCAGAACGGAATCGCAGAGTTTGAAACTGAATCCATAAAAAATGTTCATTACAGCTTTTTAGGTCAAGAAGAAACAATCGAAATTGATAATCCGAATTATAATAATATAGAAGTTCTGATTAAGGATTTGGACATCAATGCAGTTCCCGAATTTCTAACTAATTACAAGATTGTTGTAAACGGAAAAAAACTGATAATGGATTCAGAATACATTTACAAAAAAACAAATTTGAAAAACAAACAGTGGAAATAAAAAACGAACGCACAACATTAGTTATAGGCAATAGCTCAGGTTTGGGCTGAAAACAAAAGTTCGGGATTTATTTTCTAACTTTACGACTGAAAACAAAACTGAATGGCTTTTTTGGCGCTACTGCCCATAGCCTTCCCGTTGCCCATAATTATGAAAAAAATCCGTCTGACATTAATAATTGGAATTTTAATATCAAGTTTTGGTTTCTCACAATCAAAATCTGAAATTGAAAATCTACTTGACGGAATTTCAAAAATTGAGAACTCGAAAGAGATAACGGAAACGGAAGAAGCCGAAAAACTGATTGAATATGGTTGGCGGATTTTACCAACTCTTGCGGAATTTTTTACAGACCAGACTTTGACTAATGTAAAATCGGAATGTCAAGACCGAATTTTGAATAAAGGAGAGTTGGCAATAATTATGGCTGACCGAATTGAGGGAATGCCGTACTTTACATTAACTGGAATGCAAAACTGTATTCTAACATTTTGCGAAAACAATCCGAATTTAGTTGAATATTATCTTCCTGCAATATTAGCACAAGGAACGCTGGAATTTCAAAAAAAATATAATGAATGGCTAGCAAGTGATGACCGAATTGATTGGACACCACTTCTGACCTACGAATCGAAAAAAGAACGAAGAAAAATAATTCGCGAACGGAAAAAAGCAATTCGTGAAATGCAAAATAAAAAATAACTATGGGCAACACCGTGTATAATTAATGGCTAGTTCTCGCCTACTTACGAAAATCCTCGCGGATTTTCTATTTAGTTTGTATTTGCTAGATTAGGTGCTTAACCACGCCACTAATCATACACAAACACGTTGTAGCACATTTGAAATAGACCTATTGAGAACATCATTCACCATATTGACCATTTTGATTTTCATCTCGTGTTCTTCGACTAAGAATTTGACGACTGACCACATCATTGGTAAGTATCAATGGAATGGCATTTATGGAATAGGCTCGACAATAGAATTGAAAGCCGACCAAACTTTTGAATACAATTGGCAGACGGGTTTAATTCGGGGGACAACTTTTGGAACTTGGGAGAAAGACGGAACTCAAATTACCTTAAACAGCAATTTGCAACCACCTGAAAATGGAATTGAAAACTTTGAGATTATCGAGACTGAGAAAAATAAATCAGACTCACTGTTAATTAAAGTAATTGGATCCGACAATGAAAGTGTTCCATTTGCAGCCTGCGTTTTAAAACAGAATACCACGACTTTAACAGGAGCATCCACAGACTTTCAAGGAGAAACAAAGTTGCCAAAATTAGAAGCAGATAGTCTGATAATCTCATTCATAGGTTATAAGACAATTCGACATCGGCTTGACAGTTCTGTTTCGACCTACGTTTTCAAAATGGAAGAAGAAAATGAATACTACGAGTATTTTACGAACGAGAAGTGGACGTATAAGAACGAACGACTTTATGACCCCTCAATAAAAAAAGACAAATACGTGGAGAAGGATTATTACGAAAAAATAAAATAGAAAAACGTGCTACAACAGCACCTAAGAAAACATGGGGCGGACAGTGGTTTCCGCAAGGTACGTTCTTCGTAGCTAAATTTGTCACGAGCGGACAAGTAAGAGCTTCGAAAGCCCCACGTTTCTTAGCTGCAGACCGTTGGCACCAATAAAAGAAAATAATGCTAAAGAAAATATTTCTGACTTTTATATTAATCAACCTATTAACTTCTTCAAGTTTTGGACAAACAGAAATACTTATTGAGGAAATAAAAACCGACTCAAAATTTGAAATTGTAGAAGGAAAAGATTTTAAAGGAGCTATAATTCCAGCAGATTACAAGATAAATTTCAATAAAAAACAACTTGCTCATAGATTTACTCCTTCAAAAGAAGATATTATTCAAGCAGAAATTGCCTTAACGGAAAAATATAATAAATCGATGAAAAAAGATCCAAGAGTTCATCGATTTAAAAAAATAAAAAATGTTCGATCCTATTTTAAGGAATATGTCCGACAATATTTGGGGTACATAAATGAAGAAGGGGAAAAAATAATATGGATTCATTTGGTCCAATTTGAAAAACTTCAAAAAGAAATTGGAAATATCGAACTAGACTGGAAATCAAATATTATTAATGGTTTAGGAGATGTATTTTATGAAAATATGATGACTCTTGCATTTAATAAAAGAACAGATAAATTAAGTATATGGTAGTATTTCAGTTTTTAGAATAAGGCTAACTATTTTTACTGGTGCCAACAACGGTTCATCGCCAATAAGCGGCACCGTTAGTAAGAAAATAAATAACTTGACCAACAAACTAATACTAAGCCGACAAATCCGCGTCCCTTACTCCGCCAACTGGCGATAACCGAGACCGTTGGCACCCATTTGAAAAAAAGACAATGAAACAATTAGCTCTCATTTTGACTATTCTGATTTCAAGCTTGACTTACGGGCAAGAATTACCCGCGATTGAGCCGAAAGTTTTTGATGCTGTGAAATACACAAAAGCGGAACAAGTCTATTGGGAACACGCAATGGAGTTATTGTCAAAAGTCAACTCAGGAGAAATGAATTATGGCGAGCAAATGTCAAAAGAAGATATTCAAGCGATTGACTCATTAGAAATGATGTACGGGCCAATGACCGAAGGAGTTGGTTGTAGTTGGTATTGTGGCGGTGGTCCGTATAAAATCACTGCTTCTTCTTATCTTCAGGAACAAGGAAAAAACACCTACCTACCTGACAACATTCACGACTTTGACCTTCTGACAGCTTGGGTACCAAAAGGAACGGTTGGAATGAAAATCAATTTCCATTTCAAGCCTTTTGCCCCTAGAGTCAACGAAATTCTTCTTTGGAATGGGTATATAAAGAATGTTGACTTATGGAAAGCCAATTCTCGTGTAGCCAAATTCAAACTCTATGTTGACGGACAACCAAAGGCAATTTTAAACTTGGTTGACTCTACGAACGCTCAGTCATTTAAAATTGACCCTATTCAATCGACAGACAGCACGAAAGACTTGATACTGACCCTTGAAATTCTAGAGATTTATAAAGGAACAAAGTATTCAGATGTAGCAATAAGTGAAGTGAACTTTGACGGACTTGATGTTCATTGCTTTGCCAAAGGAACAATGGTTTCTCTTGCAAATGGTAAAACAAAGGAAATCCAGAACATTCAATCTTCCGACTCTATTTTGACATTTGACTTAAAACAGGAGAAACTTGTTATCGCCTCAAACCCTAAACTTATAACGGCCAGACATTCAAACCTTGTAAAACTTCACTTTAAAGACAGAGAAATTACGGTCACAGACGACCACCCTTTTTGGACTCAAGACAAAACTTGGGCGTCTTTAAATCCTGAAAAATCAAATCAGAATTATCTTCAAGAAGAGCCAGTCAAGTTGTTATCAAAAGGAGATAAAATATTTGTACCCGAAGACAACAGCTTTCTTGAAATCATAGACATAGATCAAGTTCAAAATGAACAATTAACCTACACTTTGGAATTTGATAATGGAGAGAGTTTCATTGTAAATGGACTACTCGTAAAGACTGAGAAAGTGCAATTAATAAAATAAAAACGGGTGCCAACAACGGGTATAGTGCATGCCCTACGGGACACGCACCATACCCAAACCGTTATGTGCAAGCTGAAAAAAACAACGATGAAACGA
>NZ_JAAIKD010000015.1 GCF_010820555.1 Psychroflexus aurantiacus
ATTGGTTGCTGAAACACGCAACAAATCATATACAAACCGTTACCTACTATTATGAAAAAAATCACACTCTTGTCATTTCTCATAATACTTATATCAAGTTGTAATTCAGAAAATCATACTGAAAAGATCGAAAGACTTAATATAAAAGTGAAGGAGCTTAATCAAAAATTAGACAAAAAAGTAGATTTGATTACTAATTTAAGAATTCAAACTAAAAAGTTACAAAATCAAAACTTAGAGCTAGAAAATGAAATTGATAAATATCAACAATCTTCTGATTATTATCTTTTCATAGAAAACTCAGATAGTGAAATAAATGTAGCCGACGTACTCAAATCTGGTGAAAAGAAAATAATTGATCAAAAAGTATTTAATGACACCTTAGATATATCTGACAATTTTTTTGTCTATAAGCATACATCAGAAATAATACAGACTTCTGACTCAGAATTTGGAGCAATTCTTGACAATTTTAATGAAGAAGAGTCTAAATATGGGAATGATTTTTTTGTGAGAGTAATGACATTTTACAATGGTAAAACTTTATCTCTCGAAGTCGAAAATTCAAATACTGATATTCATATTTTAATTCAACCTATAGCATTGGGATATGAAAATAAAACGTTTGTAATTTCTGATTTTCATCGTGTTGAAATAATTTCACTCGAAAAAAACGAAAATGATGTTGAATTGATTTTTGAGCATGGGAGATATCCAAGAAAAAAAGAGTCGATAATAATTAGACCCGAATTAGTAAAATTTAAAAAGAATAACAGTAGGTAACACTGCATATCGGTTATTGCGGATTTTCGGCTGAAATCGGAGTTTTGGGATTTTCTGGAAGTTAAATCTTAAATTGAAAAATAATCGCTAATTTTCCCGCAACGAAGCGATATGCGGAAACGTTGTGGTGCATTTAAAAAATGAGAAAATATCCAAAATCATTTTCTGAGTTAATAAAGAAACATAATTTAATTAATGTTAAATTGACTTATGATGAATTTGTCTATAAGGCAAAGAATGATGTAATTTTCCGAAATGATTTCGCTTTTGTGTCGCTTTTTTTGGATTTACAAATGCTCGAAAAAGAAAATATGGAATTTGGAATTAACACACCATTAAAATTAATATTTATAGAATCTGATATTGCAAAAAAATGGAACGAATTTAGAAAATTAACCAATCTAAGTATTCCCGATTTAAAAGGAAAAAGCAACAAACACTTTATTTATATTTTAATTATAATGATAGGATCTTTTTCTGGTTTATATTTTATTTTCTCGTACCAAGATTTATCATTTTTCACAATGCTACATCCTGAAATTCTTAATATCGGATTTATTGCTATCATGATAATAATTGTGGGATTAGACTATTTTATAGAGAAACTTTGGCCTAATAATGAAAAATATGAAGTGCCGTTTTATTTGAATAGTGATGATGTTAGAGGATTTATTACAAAAGTTTTAACCTACAATCGAACTAAAATAAAAAATAATTTTGCTGAATTATATCAGCAGAGATTTGAACAATTTGGCGCTGAAAAAACGCACCACAACACTGCATAACGCTCATTGCGGGGTTTGTGGCTGAAAACAGGGTTTGGGATTTTCTGGGAGTTAAAATCTATAATTGAAAAATAATCGCTAATTTTCTCGCAACGAAGCGTTATGCAAATCCGTTGGCAAGCATATAAAACGACACATTGAAAAGAATCACACCGCTTAAAATATTAGGAATCCTTTCTGTTCTTCTCGGACTAACAGTCGCTATTCTTACAGGTGGTTATCTTATTATTCTTGGTGCATATTTTATTGGACTTGCTCTTCTACTTTTTCTATTCGATTGGCTAACCAAGAAAACAAAAACCAGAAAGGCTTATTGGATTTCACAAATTGCACTTTCTGTTGCATACGTTGCATTTCTGACTTTATCATATTTAGATTGGAACAAACACAACCTAATTGTTTTTCCGAATGAATTTCAGGGAGATGGTGGAATTGTCTTTGGAATTGAAGGTTATCCTGAACTACCTGAAATGAAATATTGGGTAAAGACAATTGAAATACCTTCAAATGGTGTACTGATTACATCAACCAAAGAAGAAGAGTTGCCAAACAAATTCCAATTTCAATATCAAGATGGTAGCAGTCTTGATTTCAGAGATTCGACTTGGAATTTCTCTCACTCAACTGAATTCCCTTGTATTCTTACCAGTTCGATAGTAAAGCATTACTCATTTAAGATTGGTAACAACTCAAGCTCAAATTTTCAGGAATTACTCTCTAATCTTTGCGACTCAATGAATCAAGGAAAACTTGTTACTGCTTATGTTTCGGAATATTCACCGATAGTGAAAGAAGTTGAAACACCTTATTTGCATTTGCAAAACAAAGGTCTCTCAAAATTGCCTCAGAACATCAATACTCTTCAAGTAAAGGAAATCATTCTGACAGGAAATAATTTCACCGAGTTTCCAGCCGAAGTGTTGAATATGCCACAACTTGAAGAACTTCTAATTGGTCATAATCCTGTTTCCAAACTACCTGACAATTTGGAATCCTTCAAAAACCTCAAAAGACTTTCGATAAATGCCACTCAAATCAAGGAGTTTCCATCTGACTTATCCGCACTTGAAAGCCTTGAAACAATCGGGTTAGACCATAACGAATTCAAAAAAGTACCAGAGCCAATCTTAACGATTCCAAACCTTAAACGGCTTGGACTTAACAACAACAAACTGACTGACTTGAAATTTATTGATGAGCGTCTTGAAGGACTTGAGTCAATCTATTTGTACAGCAACGAAATAAAACAAATTGACTGTGAAATTGAAAACCTGAAGAGCCTGAAAGAACTACTGATTTTTGACAATGAAATCGACTCAATACCCGACTGTATCGGTTCTTTAACAAATCTTGAAAAGTTAGAAATATGGAGTAATCCAATAAAATATGTAACGCCAGAAATTCAAAAACTGACAAACCTTAAGACAGTTAGAATGGAAAAAGATAATTTGACAGAAGAACAAATGGAGTCAATAAGAAAGTGGCTTCCGAACGCAGAAATTAGCTTTCAATGAAAAAATACGCTTGCCAACATTGTATAAGCGTAATGCGGACTAAAGTGCTAAATTTAAACGAATTGAATATTAACAATCATATCGGTAAACTGAAAGTGAAGTGCTTCTAATCCCGCACTACGCTTATACTCACCGTTGGCATTCATTGAGCAGAACCGTTAAAAATGACAATTATGAGTGATTTAAAACAAAACGTTTGACTTTTGGCTCGTTTGCGGAATCGGTAACTGAATTAAAAACAAAACTGGAACTTAATGTGGAATTTAGCAAGTTGCGGAATTGCTCACTCTATCGGAATTGAAAACTATGAATAAAACGGAATTAAATCAAAATAAACTAAAAAAAGTTTTAAAAGCCAATTCTTGGTTTCTTTGGGTTATTCCTATGTTTATTTTTGTAAGTTTTCTAAAAGGAATTGAAGTAGGAATATATATTTCCTTAATAATGATTTCGGGTCTTTCTTTAGGCGCAATTATTCTTGTAATTATTGGTTCTCTCTTAAAAAAATACGACTTGAAAAACGTTTATGGAGAAATAATAATTTTTGCGATTTCGACCATTATTTTATTGATTTATATACCAGACAAAAAACTTTTAGCATTTATGATACCCTTTAGTATTCCGATAATTATAATCGGACTTTTGAATTTAAAATAAAAACAACGAAATGCCAACACCGTGTATAATTCATTGCTAGTACAAGCCTACTTACGAAAATCCTCGCGGATTTTCTATTCGGTTTGTATTTGCTAAATTAGTTGCTGAAACACGCAACGAAATCATACACAAACACGTTCTCCCCAATAGCTCTGACTAAATTTCTTACTGAAATTCATTCAGAGTCTTTAATTTTTGGGCATTGCGTTTTAGTCAGTTCCGGCTGAATTTCAAGTTGAATTGAAAGCTGACAAGTTGATTTAAAACCTCACTCTGACATCTACTCTACTTCTAAAGCATAACACTCTGAATCTTCTCAAGCGCTGACAAGAACGCTTAAAATAGCTCTGACTACAATGCAATTTATTTCACTCAGATACTGAATGAAACACCCTGAAAAAATTCACTCGGACGTTTCGCTTCTGGGGAGAACAGCGCATATAGTTTATGGCGGATTTTATGATTAACCGGAAATTATAGTATTTTTAGAAAATTAAAAACTCAACCGAAAGGCTTGGTTGCAGATCATCGCCACAAACACATATGCAAGCCCGTTGTGGTGCATTTGAGAAATGACGTATAAATTTCAAAATAAGGAACTTAAAATCGGCGAAAAATCGTTTGAATTTGACAATGAAATAAAAGAAGTTATTGAATTTGACGGATTATTAGTCGTGCGAACTGATTATTATGAATCAACTGCGAATGAAAATGTTTACGGAATAAATGCTAACGGAAAGATAGAATGGCAGATTGAGAAACTGACTAAACTCACTCACAATGGAATTGAATATAATGGAATTTCGGAACCGTATACATCGATAATAAAACTGAGTGACAAAACTCTGAAATTAATGAATTGGGATAGTACAAGTTTTGAGGTTTATGCACGTACTGGCGAATTAAAAACTAACCCAATGGAATCACGACTCGGAAAAAGACCTTGGTAAAAATTACACTATGAAAAAAATAATCAATTTCTTAAAAAATAGCTGGACTCTAAAAACTGTATTATTAATCACATTTTTATATCTTGGAGTTTCGATGCTTTTTGGAAAACAAATTACGATTTCAGAAATCATTATTACTTTTTTCGTTTTCTTGTATTTCGTTTGGAGTTTTGGAAAAAAACCAAGTAAAAGGAATAAAAAAACGCACCACAACAGCGCATAACAAAAATGGCGTATTTATTGCTGTAACTAGAGTTTTGTGTACTTTTAGAAACTTAAAAACCTTAACCGAAAAACTTGCGAGTTTTAAGTCACCACTTATGTTATGCGCGGACCGTTGCCAAGCATATAAAATCAAAACTTAATCGAAAATGAAAGTTTACGGAAAA
>NZ_JAAIKD010000016.1 GCF_010820555.1 Psychroflexus aurantiacus
GAAAGAATCCTGCGGATTTTTCCGCAACGAAATCATAGCCAAGTCCGTTGGCATTAATTTAAAAATGAACGAAACCCAAGTAAAATATCGTGATTGGGAACTCTATTCGGACAAAGAGACAACTGAACAGACCTATAACGACTTTGAACATTCAGGAGCAGAGAGTTGCGGTTGCGACTATTGTAAAAACTTCATTGCACAGCGAGAGACCGCTTTCCCTGACGAAATAAAGAAATTGTTCAGAGAACTAGGAGTTGACTACAAAAAAGAGATTGACGTGAGCGAGTTTGCTCGACTTGAAAACGGACTTCACTATTACAATGGGTGGTTTCAATTCAAAGGAGATTTTAAGGGCAAAGATTGTACTGTACCACTTCAAAACGGTGGACACACTTTTGAAATGACTAAAATTACTGACAACTTTAGCTTAGGATTTCGATATGACAACTCACTGACTCCATTCAACGAAAAGAACGGACTTGTTCAAATTGAGTTCGACTGTCATCTACCTTGGGTTTTAGAGAACGAACCTGAATGAAAAAGAAAGAAAAAACTAATGCCAACATCGGCTATAGCAAATGCGGGCTGACTGCTTAATAATGAAGATATTACAACTAAATAAAATTCGGTCTGGCGGACAAAGTTTCGGTTTCAAAATCCCGCACTTGCCATAGCCAGGGCCGTTGGCGTGCATGCAAAAAAAAATGAAACGACTTTTTCAAATATTAACAATTGCTTTAATATTAATGACAACTTCTTGTTGCGATTTTCTATGTGAACGACAAGAACATGCTGAACTAATAATCGAGAAAGTTGAGAAGTTCAAACAGGAAAAAGGACGACTTCCAGAAAATGTGACTGAAATAGGGTTAGACGACACTCAAATGCACCTTTCATTTTATCAACTAACAAGTGACACGACTTACATGGTTTGGTACGGACTGGGTGTTGGAGAGTCCAAAATCTACAGATCCGAAACAAAGAAATGGACTGAAGAAGGATGAGAAATAAATGGAAAATAGCTTTTTGGATTTGTCTACTTCTGCTGATTGTGACGGCAGTAATTGGACTTTACTCAGTTATTGACCAAGCAGTGACATTAACATACATGAAAGAAGGATACTCTGACACGGAATCGGACTTAGAATCAATCATTCAAATTGTTGGACAAACTGACCAAACCAAACAAGAAATTGAGAATATTCTTAAGGACCATAGACTTTATGAATACATGGACTTTGAGACAGACACAATTGGAATTGAACGAGTTTTACTCATTTTCGAGAATGACTCTTTGAAGAGCATAGAAAAGCAATGGTGAAAAGGAAAAGAGCACGACACGCCAACATCGGCTATAGCAAATGCGGGGCGACTGCTTAGAAATGAAGATATTACAACAAAATAAAATTCGGTCTGGCGGCCAAAGATTCGGTTTCAAAATCCCGCACTTGCCATAGCCAGGGCCGTTAGCCAAAATTTAAAAGACGACAGCAGAGTAATGAAACCAACACTGATAATTATATTGACCTTCTTCTTTTTTAATTCTTTCTCACAGACTGTGGAAGAATTAGAACATGAGCTGAGCTTTTATAAATCAGGAGAAAAATGGGGAAATAAAAAGGACATTGCATATAATTTATTAGAAAAAGATGGACTATATAGCAGAGCAATTAATTATTTAGTAGAAGTCTTTGGGAGAAATGATCAACGCGATTCAATTAGTGTCCTGTTTGACAAATTAATAAAGGACAATTCAGAAGATCCTAAGCTATATTTAATTAGAGCCGGTGAGAGAAATGCACATTTTGCAGGACTGACATTTACACAGCGAATTGAATATTTGAAAAAGGCTAAACAGCTTGACAAAGACAATATTGAAGCTACCTATTCTCTTGGAAAGATATATTATGAACTTTTCTTGAAAGAATTTAAAAACAACAAGAAAAAAGCCAACCTAGACCACTATGCGACAAATGCAGTTGATTACTTTACAGACCTATGTTCGATAGATGAAAGATTTAAGGAAACAACGAAATACCCATTAATTCAACTATATAACTATTTAGGAGAAACCCATAAGAGTAAAGAGTTGAAATTGAGTAACTTTCAATCCTCTTACTTCCCAGTTTCTTCTTTTGTTGGACTGCCTGAAGATTGGGAGACAACTTATTCTGTAGATGTTATAACTTATGTTTCGGACTTTTCTGTTTCAGGAATCGAATCCGCATTATTTTCGATTAATTGGTATTCAGAACACTTAAACGCTCTTGATGAACCAGTTTTATGTGACACCTTGCCAACAAAAATTTATCGGTTTACATACTTAAGAACTTTTGACAACCCAATCGTAATACGAATTGAGAATGACAATGGCACCATTTCAATTCATTGGAAAGTTTCAGATGGAGCGGGAGGCTATGAACCAGGCGAAATAATTGAACGTGAATCAAAGAAACTGAGTATGGAAGATTGGAAATTAATTGAAAACAAAATTGACTCTATAGATTTTTGGAATTTACCGACAGTTGAGACAGGGTTGATGGGAACTGACGGTTCACAATGGATTTTGGAAGGTAAAACTTTAGGTCAATACAAAGTAGTCGACAGATGGTGCGGTGGGAAAATATCTTCCGTTTGCAAAGAATTGATTGAATTAACAGACTTGAAGTTAAAAAAAGATGACATTTATTAATGAAGAAAAACTTTGGCTAACATTGTATAAGCGTAATGCGGGCTGAACAGCTAAAATTGAGCCTTTTTGCTCCTAAGAAACTTTGCGGTAGACTGACAATGAATTGCTCCGAAAACCCGCACTACGCTTATACTTGACCGTTGTATGTAATTAATCTAATTATATGAAGACATTATTAGT
>NZ_JAAIKD010000017.1 GCF_010820555.1 Psychroflexus aurantiacus
AATCGCTATTTTGTGCGCTACGAGCCATATACAAAACCGTTACCCAACATTTGAGAAAAACGAGATACATACCGATTTTAATACTTATTCTGAGCATTTGTTCTTGCATAAGCAAAAAAAACATCTCGGAACTTAAACAAGAAAGCGAATTTGAAAAATCATTTAGTTATATATCAAAAGATACTGTTTTTTCAAAAAAACTTAAGAGTTATTTCCCTGATTTAAAAAGTTGCTTAAAACTAAATTTTTCTAGTAGTAACAATGTTAAGCCAATAACTCTGAATGAATTTCCAATCGGAATGCTGAACAAAACTAAATTGTTGAGTAAAATAGAAGGTTATAGTACTTTAGACCAAACTGAACAAATTAAAACTTACGAATCTCTTTATCTATTTCCCGCATATCAAAATAATGAAAAGGAAATCCAAGTAAATAATCCAGATTGTGAGATACGATTGACTTTTGCAAAAAAAGTGAATAACTTTCTACCAATTAAATATACTATTGTCGACAAAAATGTTGACTCAAAAATAAATTACAAACCGAGAATCGGACTTTATATTTTGGAATTTAATGAAGATAATATAATAATTGACAGCGGATATTTATTAATGTCTGAATAAAAAACGTTGGGTAACATCTAGTATAGCAAATAGCTATTAGGGGCTAAATCCAAAGTTTTGGTATATTTAGAAAAATAAAAGATAAACTGAAAATAAAGCTAGTATTTGCACGCTACTTGCCATACTAGAGAACCGTTGTGGTGCATTTAAGAAAACTCGATATTATTGGAAATTATAGTTGAATTGATATTTAGAGGATTAATTGTAAATGTTTTAGGTGTTTACACTCGATACTATTTTTTTAGTCTAATTGGACAAAAAAAGTCAATTGAATATTTATTGGGAGAAAAAAACAGAAAAGATAGCTCTGATATAGTATCTCAACATTTTTTTAATGTGTTTATTGGATTAATAACACTTGCTATAATCTCATTTGCTATTGCCTATTTAGTTTGGGGAGATTGGAATAATTAATACTAAAAATCTGAAGTGGATAAATTGACTTTTAAAACGGAATCATATTTAATAAACGGGAAAAACAATGAACGTTTCTTTCCTTTTTTAGAGTTAGAATATAATGAATGGGTAATTTATGAAAATGATATTCCAAAATATTTTATCGGACTTCACTCAGACGTGGAATCTGATTTTGAAATAATAAATTGGTTATTAACTGAATTAAAAAACGGTAAAGATTTAAGAAATTTGATTCTGGAACTTGGAAAAAAATATAATAAAAACTGGGACATATTTCCTTCTCAACGAGGACTTGAAATTGAAAACAGTTATCAAACTGAACAACTTGAATTGGAAGTCTTTACCGACAAAACAATTGACAAAATAAAAACGACACCACAACACCGGCTATAGTTCATTGCTTCTGACTTTCCTCACGGAAAGTCCTCGCAAATTTGCTATCTTCGGTTTACGGCGGAAAATCCTCGCGGATTTTCACGCAACGAAACCATAGCCAAACCGTTACCCAACATTTAACTGAAACTCAAATGTTCTGGAAAAAAAGGAAAAATAAACTAACTGAATTTAAATGCTCTGTATGTGGACAAATCCATTCTGACTGGCCTGCTCTGACATTTAAATCACCTGCGAATTATGACTTTCTTTCTGAGCAAGAAAAATCCGAACTAGGAAAATTGGACTCTGACTTTTGCGAAATACATTATCCAGACCAAATTGACCGATTTATAAGAGTAACGCTGACTCAAAAAGTGAATGATACTTGTGAAAACTTGGACTACGGACTTTGGGTTTCGTTAAGTGAAAAAAGTTATTCGGACTATAAAGCAAACTTTGGCAATGAAAATTACGAAACTGGATATTTTGGCTGGTTATGTAGCAATATAACTGGATATGAAAGCACATTGTCTATTCCCTGTGATGTAATGACTAAAACTGGAAATAGCAGACCTGAAATTTTTCCTCATCAAGATTTTGACCACCCATTCGTTAGAGATTACTACGATGGAATTACAAAAGCGGAAGCGGAAAAAAGAATAAACGAAATGATAAAAAACGTTGGGTAACATCGGCTATAAGTAATGCGGGATGTATCGCTGAATTCAAACTTCTTGCTTTATTTTCCGCTCGCAATTTGTATCTTTAGTGAAGAAAAATAATAAACATAAAAATGGCTCGCTAAGGTCGGTGCTGAATTGAAACTTAATTGCTTTTTTGCCCCGCACTACACATAGCCAATCCGTTGTGGCTAATTTAACCAATAAACTAATTATTTATGAA
>NZ_JAAIKD010000018.1 GCF_010820555.1 Psychroflexus aurantiacus
ATTAAATTGACAATTAGAAACATCAAAGCCTCGACCAATCACTTACGGATTAAAGCTTGATTAATTCCCTTTATTTAAACGTCTACTGCATCTTATCAGATGCAATACTCTAAAAAAGGAGGTATTCCAGCCGCACCTTCCGGTACGGCTACCTTGTTACGACTTAGCCCCAGTTACTAGTTTTACCCTAGGCGGCTCCTTGCGGCGACCGACTTCAGGTACCCCCAGCTTCCATGGCTTGACGGGCGGTGTGTACAAGGCCCGGGAACGTATTCACCGCATCATGGCTGATATGCGATTACTAGCGATTCCAGCTTCACGCAGTCGAGTTGCAGACTGCGATCCGAACTGTGATAGGGTTTGTAGATTCGCTCCTCCTCGCGGAGTGGCTGCTCTCTGTCCCTACCATTGTAGCACGTGTGTAGCCCAGGACGTAAGGGCCGTGATGATTTGACGTCATCCCCACCTTCCTCACAGTTTACACTGGCAGTATGGCTAGAGTCCCCATCATTACATGCTGGTAACTAACCAAAGGGGTTGCGCTCGTTATAGGACTTAACCTGACACCTCACGGCACGAGCTGACGACAACCATGCAGCACCTTGCAATTTGCCCGAAGGAAAAGGTGTTTCCACCCCTGTCAAACTGCATTTAAGCCCTGGTAAGGTTCCTCGCGTATCATCGAATTAAACCACATGCTCCACCGCTTGTGCGGGCCCCCGTCAATTCCTTTGAGTTTCATTCTTGCGAACGTACTCCCCAGGTGGGTTACTTATCACTTTCGCTTAGCCACTCAGATCTCAATTGATCCGAACAGCTAGTAACCATCGTTTACGGCGTAGACTACCAGGGTATCTAATCCTGTTCGCTACCTACGCTTTCGTCCATCAGCGTCAGTGAATTGTTAGTGATCTGCCTTCGCAATCGGTATTCTGAGTAATATCTATGCATTTCACCGCTACACTACTCATTCTAACCACTTCACAAGCACTCAAGAACAACAGTATCAATGGCAATTCTACAGTTGAGCTGCAGACTTTCACCACTGACTTATTGTCCCGCCTACGGACCCTTTAAACCCAATGATTCCGGATAACGCTTGGATCCTCCGTATTACCGCGGCTGCTGGCACGGAGTTAGCCGATCCTTATTCTTACAGTACCGTCAACACCCGACACGTCGGGCTTTTTCTTCCTGTATAAAAGCAGTTTACAACCCATAGGGCAGTCTTCCTGCACGCGGCATGGCTGGATCAGGATTGCTCCCATTGTCCAATATTCCTCACTGCTGCCTCCCGTAGGAGTCTGGTCCGTGTCTCAGTACCAGTGTGGGGGATCTCCCTCTCAGGACCCCTACCTATCGTAGCCATGGTAAGCCGTTACCTTACCATCTAGCTAATAGGACGCATACTCATCTATTACCGTAACCTTTAATTACAACTCGATGCCAAGTCGTAATACCATAAAATATTAATCCAAATTTCTCTGGGCTATCTCTTAGTAATAGGCAGATTGTATACGCGTTACTCACCCGTGCGCCGGTCGTCAGCGATCCGAAGACCCTGCTACCCCTCGACTTGCATGTGTTAGGCCTGCCGCTAGCGTTCATCCTGAGCCAGGATCAAACTCTTCATCGTTAAATCTTATATATCTTAACGTCTAAATGAATTCAATTCTAAAATTGTCTTCTCAGGAATTAACTCTAATCTTTTACAATTAGTCTAATCTTTTAATGTTTCTAATTCTATAAGTAGATCGCTCTACTTATAATTGTCAATTCAATATGTCAATGAACTTTTTCTCATCTGCCCGCCTTCAGGCGGACATCTCCCCCAAAGGGAAGAAGAGAAATTCTTGCTGTCTAAAATCTAACCAAAGACCTTTAAACTCGTATGCCTATTTCTCTAAGCGGATGCAAAACTAATACTTATTTTTAATATAACAAGTGATAATTTTGAAAAAAATAAAAGTTTTAATGAACGTGCTAATCCGGTTTTTTTAAGAGCGCAAACCTACAACTTAATTCCTCTGCTCACAAGCCATAACAACAACTTG
>NZ_JAAIKD010000019.1 GCF_010820555.1 Psychroflexus aurantiacus
CCGTTGAGAATTTCATCGGCATCCAAAATCCCGTCGTTGTCGGAATCCAGGTCCAGATAATTGGCAATCCCGTCATTGTCTGAATCTAAGGAAGTCCCTGCACACGGGGCTACAGTAAATAAAATTTCTTCAATCCAGGGGTCCCATTGAACCTGACCGCCACCAACCCACAAGATTCTATAATTGCTGTAGGCTGTTGTATTGGCACTCAGGCTAAATACTTCCTGCTCGCCGGAAACCACGCCATCTGAAGTGCCTGAACCTAAAACATCCCAGCTTGTCCCGTTAAACCCCTGTATTTGATATTCAACATTGTTTCCTAAAAATGAATTATTTTGAGTATCATCTAAGTCATCTGTATTCAAAAGCACCTTAAACTCAGTGATGACCAAAGGTTCAACAAATGTGATGTTAAAAATTTCAGTTGCGCTGCCAGGGTAAGTTTGATTGTTTAAAAAGTAAAAAAGTTGCTGGTTTAAGTTACCGTCGTACAGTGTAGCAATATCACCATCAGAGTTAAGACCGGTAGTGACGCCAGATATAGCTTCAGTTTGATAACAGGTCGACCCTTCGTTAAGATCTGCAATACCATCATTATCATTATCGTAATCATTTTCATCGGGAACCCCATCCCCATCGGTATCCAGGATATAACTCAAAATCACAATACCAGAACCGCCATCGCCTCCGGAAAAAACAGATTCAAAACCTCCGCCGGCAGCGCCGCCGCCGCCGCCAGAGTTGGCCTCACCATCCTGCGCATTCCCGAAAGTATTACCTGTTCCGCCACCCCCTAAACCGCCTGAACCATCAGTTCCAGAATCACTGGCACCGCCACCGCCGCCAGCGTAGTAAATCAAGGTACCGGTTATATCATTTTGAATGCCGATTCCTCCAGTTCCCCCTTGACTATCAGGAGCGCCGGCTCCGGCAGCACCAGCTCCACCACCGCCACCTCCAGCTCTTCTCTCTGTATCATTATTATTATAGGAATCTCCGCCAGCAAAACCTTGTCCTGCCGGAATGGCCAGACCTGGTCCTTGTGCTGCTCCGTTATTCCTTACTCCACCTTCGCCACCACCAGAGCCTCCATCTCCTCCTATGTTGTTTGAATTTCGACCAATACCGCCGCCGCCGCCGCCGGTAGCAACGACAGAGCCAAATACAGAGTTTTGTCCGTTTGCTCCCCGTGCAGTATTAGTGCCTCCGGGAGCCCCAGCGCCACCTGCTCCCACTGTTACTGTAAGGACAGCACCGGGCGTAACAGGCAGGATGCCTTGTTGCAAACCGCCGGCACCACCGCCGCCGCCGCGCCAGGCACCACCACCGCCACCACCGGCGATGACCAGATACTCTATGCTTGTAACCCCCTCAGGCACGGTAAACGTAGTCGTCCCAGGTGTATCAAAGGTGGTTACCTCCTGAGCATAAACACCAAAAGTAAAGTGCAAAAGGAACAGCACGAGCAGAAACCCAAAGTTTTGTTTTATAAAACATTTACTCATGTTGTAAAATTAAGTCTAAAAAAAATAAAATGGTTTTAATTATTGCTTAAAATTATTTATAATTGCCTCAAATGCAGTGTTTTACGCTCAAAAAACTCTTAAAATTCCTGTTTTTTTAAGTTTTCAAGCCTTAAACTCCTAAGAAGTTAAGCCTCAGAAAAAGAGTACTTTAGAATAAATCCCTATTCTGTTAGACACCTGTGCAAAAAAAATAAGTCAAACGACTATTTATAAGCAACTTGCACGGTTTTCCTAACAAAAATGATTGGTTTGAGCCATGAAATATCGTGGATTGGATTTTTTCTTGTACACTCCCTTACAGTCTTGTATAAGTCCGAGCTTAAAACCCGTTTTAAAATCACTGCTGCTTATTAGGTTGAAGAACAACAGGCCTAGAAAAACACTATTCGATTATAATCTTTTTGGTGTATTCCTGCGTATCGATCTTAATTTTGACCAGACATACCCCGCTTCCTACATGCTCTATTTTTCGAGTTGATAGGAGACC
>NZ_JAAIKD010000002.1 GCF_010820555.1 Psychroflexus aurantiacus
AACTCGTTATATGTGCATAAAAATACACGTTTATCTGAAATAATTACGGGATAAACGCATGTTTTTATCAATTTTATTCCGTGGACCTATTTTGCATTTGTGAATTGAAAAGCCATTACTTAATCTGTTGCTAATTTAGCAAAGGAAACTTTGAACAGCGTTGTTTAAAAATAATGCAACAGAGAACACCCTTGATTAAATTTCAGCAGCTCTCTTTAATTGCCTTAGGTTTAAGTTGAAAGGGTTCACATAATTATCAAATAATAAATACCCCTGGTTATTTTGAAAGTATGATAGCTAGTATAAATAAGAAATAGAATAACTAAAAGAAAGATTTAAAACCAATAGCAATTCATAATGTATTCTGATGTACTCTAAAACGGCATAATTGCGAAAATACATTGTTTTACATCGTTTTTAATTGTTGTACTTCGTATTTAAATATTTTTTCTTGTTCTTAATTGTTGTTCTTTGTATTAAACTGTTTTGTATTTAATTGTTTTGCAATGTTTTAAATTGTTGTACTTAGTTTTTTTTGTTTTGTATTCAATTGTGTCGCATTGTATTTAATTGTTGTACTTAATATTTAATTGTTTTGAAACAGTGTACCCACAACAATTTTTAATGTCGATAAGTTAATTTATTCAATTTTTATTTTTAAAAATTTTGGGATATATCTAATTGTAAGAACTATAAGGCTTAATCCTAATACGTTCAAAAGTATTTCGGGATCTCCAAAAAGTTTAATATAATGTAATAATTCTTCATCATAGTAATATGGCATTTTTCCCTGAAAAACACCTGAGAAATTGATAAGATCAAAATAATATCTATAAAAATTTGAATTTCGTACTTGTGAAAAATCTCCAAAATGTAAAGCAATAAAGACTGCTACTAAGCTAAAAATAATGCTTAGCAAGAAATTTTTCAAGAATTTTTTACTTATAACAATTGTAGTCTTTTCCATTTGAAAATTTAAATTTATTATTTTCTTTCTTTTTTATAATAAAGGCTTGCCAAAAGTCCAACTCCAACTATAACATCTATAATGTTCCAAATACCTTTCCCTAAAGCTATTTTAATGAACGGCTGGAATAATAATGCTAAGCTGCCATAAATAAAGAATAAAACAGTATTTTTTTCTTCGTTAGCTTTATAAGCTAAAATGACGAACACTATTAACGCAGAAAAGCGAACAAATTGATAAAAACCATATGGCATATCGAGTAGGCATAGAAACAATAGAATCGATAATAGAATTTTAATATATCTCGTATTAATTTTCATTTATAAAAATCTATTTTTAATCAACCCTCTTTTCAAAACGGCGTCTTGTTCTTTTATAAGCAGTATATTCCCATTCTGAGTCAAATCCTTCCCAAAAGACTCTAATTTTCTTCCCACCATCATTGTAGATTAAAAAGGTAAGGTCATCGAATTTGAAATACATGTTATTTTCTTTGTTAAAGGTGCTGATATATTCCGTTTCATTATCAAAATATTCTTCGAGTATTTCAAATAATTCAAATGCTCTCTCCTTTTCAAAATTTTTAAAAGCATAGGCTTGATAAGAGACCCCAGACTCATTCCAGCGGTTACCATAAAAACCAAGTATCAGACCGTTGATGTTTTTTTGCTCGCAGTTATAGACTAAAGAGGTTAATTCACCAGACGAGGCTGCCGCTAAAGGATCAATGTCAAATTTCACAAGATTTTCGTCTACTCCAAGAATTTGAGTCATAACGTAGCTTTTGGCCTTATAAAGTGCTGCATCCTTGCTAAATTCTTTAGCGAAGTAAAGACCTGAAGTTTGAGAATACTGGGCATTTATATTACATGTAAGCAATATTAAAGAGAGGACTAGTAATTTTTTCATAATAGATTTTTGGATGAGTTTTAAACTTACAACATTCCAGCGTAAATTTTATAATACGCTGACATTTAAGTTCAATAAAAAGTCTGAGGAACTCTATGAGAGATAAAATGGTTGCCGTTGCTGATTTTGATTAAAATATAGAGTTATTATTATTTCAATCCTGAAGGAGGTAACGGAGGTGGTGGAGGTATAAATCCAAATTTGTCGTAAACCAATCCTGTTTTATCGATATAGGATTTATATCCAGAAAGAAACCAGTTATTAATTTCTTTTTCCAGGGTAATCAATTCTGTTTTTCTATAACTTACAGTTCCATCATGTAACGAAATATTTGTTTTTAAAACAAAGTAATAATCAGATCTATTAAAAGTTTCGCCCATTCTCTTAGGTAAATCTTGGCATGCAAAGACGATGAGCTCTAATTCTTTGGGATTATCAGTAAGATAATAAAAGGGAAGCATGTAAGTACTATCATTGGGATTCTCATAAAATTCGATTCTTTTTCCAGAATTCACATTTCTAAAAGACTTTAAGTCAGATTCAGATAAATTGAATTTTTTAGCAAAAAAATTTTTGTTGAAGGTGTATGCAAATTGAAAAAGGGATTCTTGCGCATCTTTATGTATTCTATCAAATTCTTTTTGTGTGAGCTCCTGAGCATTTACAAATTGTGTGAGTACAAAGGTTATAATTAACACAATCGTTTTCATATTTTAAAGGTATGGTATAAAATTTTATTTTGAATTATGTCAGGGCTAAGCTAATTCAATTTTAGGTAGAGACAGGTTTAAGGAATTGTAAGTTTAGGTGTTTCATAAAGTATTTACTGGAATTTAAAAGCCGTTGCTTGATCCGTTGGTCGTTTTGCAACGGGCGTTGAAAAAGCCGTTTGTGGTGCCGTTGTCTTCATCTCTTATTCATGATAATATGAAAATATGTGCATTTCAGGCGTCATTTTTTCGTTTAGGATATTATTCTTGAAGAAATAATAGGAATTAGAGATAGCATTGAAAGCTATTATTTTGACCAATTAGTTGTGAATTCAGAAATCAAAAAAGTATTTATATAGCCACCTTCAAACTTATGTTCATTTGTAAACATTGTGTACAATAAGACATCCTGGTCCTTATCAACTTCTTTCAAGAAAGGTTCGATCAATTGATTTTGGATGCCCAGCCATAGGGTTAGGTCGTTAATCTTAAATTCAAATTCTTTTGAAACTAAGCCGTTGAGTATTTCAGCGCTGCCAGTTTGCATTTTTAATACATTCCTCATTGAATTGAGATTTTTATCTCTGAGATTTCTTGATCGGCCTGTAAATTTTGCAAGAAACCGATATGATCTCAACGCTATATAATATTGACCTTCATCAGGATCAGCCTCTACTTTTTTAGCATATTCTTTTTCAGTTTCCAGAACATTTGAAACCTCTACTAAACGATAAGTCTCATCCCAGGATTCGAAGCCGTTTTGACTATAAATTACTGATGAGCATATTAAGAATAAAAGTGTTATGGTTTTTTTCATTGGTTTTGGTTAATATTTTTCATGGGACTTGGTTATAGGTAATGTCCCGAAGGGTATTGCGTATAGGTTATGTTAGGGGTAAGGTTTTTAATTTTCCTGTCCATGGAACATTCATTTCTGCTTTACTTGCATAAATTTCTTTCGAGCAACGATTGAAATAATTAGAGTCAAAATTCAGAATACGCAATAATGTCATTTCGATATACCAAATGAAAAGCTGTAAAGCTTCATATTTTGCTTTGAAATGAATTTGACTTAGTTTTTTTCTTTTCTCTACTTGAGAATGGACAATTGCGTTTCTTATATAAACAATTGCTTCTGGTGCATCTGAAACGTTATCAGTTGATTCAATAAATGCTTGCAAATTTGTAAAACCAATAGGACTTTTATAATCTATATTCGCTTGAGACAGTAATAATCGAATCTTGTTAGATGCGCTGATATTTTCCGTGTCTTTACCCAAAAGCATTCCTTTCTGTTCTATTATCCACCAATTGTATACTAATTCCAGAGCGGTCTGCGCTAGAATAATTGAACCTTCCGAAAACCCAGCATGACCATTTGCTTCTACATACCAATGTATCAAGGAGGTTAGGAAGTTTTTGTCGTCAGGGTCATGCCAAATTGATTTAAAATTATTCCACAAATCATTGAGCCCAACAATTGAATGACGGGGTGGCCAACTTTGTACGAATTTATAAGGGTCAACAAAGTAGTCAGTGTAATCACACCAAATAACCTCTTCATCGTGGATTCCTTGGATAAAAAGTGCAGATGTTCTACGTCCGTTCAGAAATGATAAAAATGTGTCCAGGCAATGGAAAACTTCCCTTGTATTTTCGTGCATAAGAGAGCCTTTTTTACAAGTCAATTCGCCAGCATAAAGGACTATATAGCCACCTTTTTCTTCCAGCGAACCCTTACGGTTTTTATAGTCATTAGCTTTGTCAATAGTAATTATGTAATTATCGTCTTCGAACCTAAGTCTGCTCATTGAAGTCGAGATAGTTTTTTCAGAAATGGTTTTAACAGTAAGCCCATGAAATTCTCGAAGGTTTGGAATGGAAAATTTTATTTTCTTTACTGCAATTGATTTATCACCAAGGACTGCTTGATTAGACAATGTTCCTTTTAGATGAGAATCGTTATTAAAACTACCAAAATTAGTATTAGTAATAAATGCATCTCCAAAGTCTAAGTTATCTATGATTAATTTGAAAGTATCTGATCCATTGGTAATTTCGAATAATTCATTTGTGTCCAATTTTGGCTTGCCTGAAAAATGCGCACCTGAATTTGGAAACCAATCAAAAGTAATATTACCGTCAATTTTTATTTCATGTTGTTTGTTCTTAAGGCTGAACAAACCTTCATAAATATTTATTGGATGATTAGCTTGATGCATATCGACAGATATCGGATTTATTTCTGGAATATCCTTGTGCATTTCTAATAGTTCATACTTAGTCATACGTTTCGTGTTTTTTGCTTACCCCTAGCGTCTCGTAAAAGAAAAATTGTATGCTGCGTCTGATTTTTCGCAAGAAAATCAGACGCAGCAAATACACACATAGTTTCGATTCGTAACAGGCTTAAGCATTTTTTTTATAAATTGTTGTGCGCTGGCTTTTACTCCGTCAAATTCCGCTTAGAACTGCTTATCCAATAATTTTGTTTATAAATCGTTTAATTAATTAGAATTTCTTATTAATCATCTTTGTCCATTTGATGTTTATGATAACTACATAACCTGTCATTTTCATCAAAATCCAAAACTTCGTTAAAGGGTATTTCATCAGAGCAGATTGTACAAGATTCAGTTCCATATTCCTCAACTATTTTTTCAAGTCTATATTTCTGTTTAGGTGATAACTTGGCGGTTCCATTTTCTTTTACGAAGGCTAAAATTCCTCTTTCTGCAGCATCATCGATCATATCTCTGTTGATTAGTCCGTTTACGAAATCATCAAATTCTACATAGATGAATTCTCCATCACGCTCTGCCATTTTCAAATCATTTATAGTGTATTCTGGTATTTCCATAATTTTTAATATTAGTTATTGTTTTTTTTAGCTTGCCCACAACGTTTGGGCTATGCGCAGTGTCCCGAAGGGCATTACGTATAGGTTTTGTTGTGTTCAGTTTTTTATTTCTACAAAATTTGATTGTTTCATATTTGAGAATTTATCGATACCTATCCATTCAAATACTTTGATTGCAATTTTTACAGACTTCACAGCGCCAGATTGAGATATTTCAAGAACTTTATCTAAATTAGGGTTTACTGGGGCTCCCCAATGAACAATTTTATTCCTTGTTGTATAAAGCTTAATTGTGTCTGCATAAAGTCTTTCATCAGATTCTAATAATGATTTCCCCATGAGATATAAAGGTATTTCGTGGAGCAACTTTTTAAAGTCGGTTCTATCTGTTAAAACTTTAAATATTGGATCTTTAATATTCCCTGATTGTTCTAAAAATCTATATTTCTTGGTATGCTTTGATTTACTTATTAATTGTTCGTAGAAATCATCAAATGACTTCGCTAGCATAGACTCTATTGCTATCGCTGAATACAATATAGCTTTTCGGTGTTCTTGTTTATTTCGATCATTTATGGCGTCAAGCAAAATCTCTTCATGTACAGGAATAATGAATTGTTTTTGAGATAACCTTTCTGCGCTTTTTACATCATCCCACGTAATCATTGAGTTTAAATAATCCTGTCTAATCATCATGCTTGTGGTATGCCCTTGAGTTTCGAAAGTACCTTTCTTGATAGTGGAACCATAGTGCATTGAGTGAATTGATCCTTCACTATTTAAACCAAATTGATGACTTGTATAACGTAGATATTTGAAAAAATGAGTCAGTTCTTTCCAAATCTTCTCATGTTCACCTTCTGAAATAGAGGTATTTGTTTTGAAAATCAAACCAGTTGTTGAAAGATGTGCCGATTCATTTATTACCGTAACTATTTCTTGATTTAGAAATTTTTCATCACTATATGCTCTGCCAAAATGATATGGATTCAACAATTCTAGATTAGATGCAGATTTTAGTTTAATCCACTTATTAGATAGTGTTTTTAAATTCCACGATAACTTAGGACCAGATATGAAGAGGTATTTTTTCATTCATTTAATTGAACACAACTAATATATCATCAAATATATATAACTTTTTTTAACTTTCTCTTAAGTGTATGAATTAAAGCTTTATTGATTTTTTATATTTAAAACATTAAAATGAAAAAGCCGTTGATATATCTCAACGGCTCAAATTAAATTATATAGTGCTGTCCTATTGAAAAAAAGCATGGCCTTTAATTTTGCTAAAGCGTTCTCTGCTGGTTGACTTGATGTAGGTGAAAAATGATTTCTCAGTTGTGTGTCCTGATATCGTCATGATGTCTGTAGGTTGCATCCCTGCATTATAAGCATTGGTGCAAAAGCTTCGTCTTGCAGTATGGTTTGATACTCTATCGTATTTCGGAACAGAGGTTACCAAAGTTTTCCCACCTTCAGTAATTTTCATTTCAACAGGTTCATTTAAGCCTGCAGCTTTACATATAGGTTTGATATAAAGATTAACCTTGGCGTCGGATACTTTTGAAGGGAAATTATTATCGTATTTTTCTAAGATGTCCTGGAGTTCCTTCTTGATTGGAATCTCAACTCTTTTCCCTGTTTTCTTATTTTTAATCGCTATCGCGGTCATGGTTTGTCCAGCCTCTTCAAAAGTCAAGATATTACTTTGATTAAGTTCAAGTAGGTCTGAAACTCTTAAGCCAGTGTGACAGCCAATGAGAAAAAAGTCTATGCAGCGTTCCAGGTAGTTTAGGCTGGGTTTTTTAGTATTCTTATCAAAATAAGCATTGTCCTTGTTTTTCAGTACTTCATTTAAGTCGACTTCAGCAATTTTCTTTATTTCTTCTTCTGTGAGATAGACATTTTCAACTTCTTCAGTCGGTTTGGTAAAAGCCGATTTTGTATAATCTAGGCTTCTGTGGAAGTCTCTCTCAAAGGCATCGTGCATGACCGCTTTTATATTTTTGATAATGGTGCCTTTATAGTTCATGCTATAGTCATTTTCACTCATATAGCTTAATAGTTTTTGGTGAAAACTGAGTGTGATATCATCAAACGTTAACCGCTTTTTATTTTTTTGAAAACGTTCCAGAAGCTCTTTGGTATTTCTTAGTGTTTTGAGTGTGCCTTTGTTATATGGTTTTTTGGTTTTTGGTCGAGGATGCTGTTTATAAAAATCCAAATACCACTCAAAGTATTTAATAAAGTCCTGGTTCTTCTCTTTGGTTTTAATCTCATCAATATCTACCTCTCTTTCAGTGATGACGCTCTCCATCCTTGATTTTATCAGCTCCTTTGTCAGCTCTATTCCTTCGTTAATATGTTTTGAAATTAACTTGTCAGCGGCACTATCTAGTAATTTGAGTTTGTCATTTGTTGACGCGGCATCTTCTTGCTTACCGACTTTAATCTTGTTATTACTTCTATCCCAATTAGTTACATCTAGTACTTTATAGGGGGTGTAATATTCTATCTTTCTATGTTTTCCAAAATTGAAAATGAGCTTAATTGTACCTGTCCCAGATTTATTTTTTTTGATGCTGAATCTTGAATTTGCCATGTGATGAGTTTGAATAATGGTTTCATTAAAAAAACAATCAGAGGCGTGCTTAGAGGCGTGCCCTGAGGCGTGCCCAAATTTAATTTATATTTTCTGATTTGGATCCTATTTTCAAAACAACTTTATAACTAATTAAAATACAGTTAATTAGGAATTGAATATTTTAATTATATTGTTTTATAAATAAAATGGGATACAAATAAACGAATCCTGCCGAGGTCACTTTAAAGAGTAACAACTCTTATCAAAACCATGCAATTCTTAGGAACTGCGTGGTTTTTCAGGTTTTTAGGCAGTCATAGCATTTGATATGATTTGAATCAAAATGTCTGCAATTCGGTTACCAGATTTTCAAAGTGTCTGTACTGCAGACACTTTGAAAAATATTGATTTTGATGCACTTAAGTTGATTTGACATTCGTCCAAATGAAGTTTAACTCTAAAAGACGACAACGATGCGCACAAAACACACTTTCTCAACCATGTTCTGCCAACAAACGACCAGAGCTGTCAATAATGAGGCTGGACCCTATCTACGCATTACTGTAGATGGCAAAAGATTAAATGTTAGCCTGAAGAGGCGTATTCCTATTGACCTCTGGGATCGGAAAAGGAAAAAAGCAAAACAGGTCAATCAATATCCGGATGAGTTGAAAAGTAAGATATTTCAGATTTATCAAGAATTGAAATATCGTGATCAGTTAATCACTGCTCAGATCATTAAAGCAAAATTTATATTCTAATCGGTTACGCTAAATTGCAACTCTCTTACAGTGATATTATCAGTATTCGTATTATTACGAATGAAAACTTCAATATAATCCCCAGATACCAAGTCTATTTCGCTATTTAAAGTGATCTGAAATGACTGATCGTTTGAAAGGCTAGACGCGGTAGCTACAGGTGAAACCGCTGGTACTGAATCGTTCTTAGCAATGGCAATTGAGAAGCCAGCATTATTCTTTGGAGCATTGGCACTTACCACCACAAAGATTTTGGCTGTAATAGGATCTACACCACCATAATAGATTCTGTTATCTACATTTGAGGAGAACCTTTGTTGCCTTATGACAGTAGTGACGCCTTCAATTTTAACAAACACGTCTTGGGTTGCAATAGTTGTTTCGGTAGTATTGCCGCTGAAAAAAATATAACTAAAGGCTCTGGAGTCCGGGATATTTGTGTTTTGACTCATATTCCATCCTAGGGAATAGGAATCTATACCTTCTAAAGGATTTTCGACATCTCTAAACAAGTTTGTTGTTAATCGTCCTTTGTCTATTTGAGCGCCACTATTAATCTTTAAACCAACGGTATTTTGTCCACTATAAATAAAGTAATTGTTGGATAAATCTATATCCTGAGCATTTAGGGTCGAGGTCAATTCTATACCTGCTCCATTGGAAACCCCTACTATAAAATTATAACCAGAGGTGAATTTTCCCACAGTTCCATCTATTTTTACGCCATTGGCGGTATTCCAGTAGTTTTGAAGAATAGTAATCGCATTGAATCCCGAAATCGTTCCAACTCCTGAAGAAGGTCCCATAGCGTCAACTACCGAGCTTCCTGAAAAGATATTACAGAAATTTGAAGGACCTCCTGTAAAATCATAGGCTTGAGTGGAAGTACTTGCAGGCACAATGGCTAATTCCTTAATATATACATTAGTTCCACTACTTTTTAACACAGCTCCAGATACTGCAGAAATTACCATGTCTTTTTGTGGGTCGGTACCTCTTAGCCCGGCGCCGTTCATCAAAATGTAATTTGTACCAATATCAACCGCACCAGAAAAAACATACATTTTTGAGCCGTCCAGTGAAATTTCGCTACCATTTGGCGTTGGCAAATCAGCAAGGGAATAGACATAAACAAGATTGGAATCTGGAGAATAGGCAAAGGATTTCCAGCTACTATTGCTATAGATATCCAGGGTATTGTTGGTCGTGTTGTAAATTTGCAATCCATCTGCAGGCGCAGGATCTGCTATAGCGTCTCTTTGGGCTAAGGTCATTCTGGGAATTAATAGCCCCTGGTTCGTTGATTCAATATCTAATATAGAAGTAGGATTTGGATTTAAAGTGCCTATCCCAATCTGAGCATAACCAAGATAAAAACTTAACAGTGCAACTATAAAAAATAATTTTGTTTTCATATGACTTAATTAATAATATTGATAAGTGTAATAGTATGACAATTACTTGTTTTAAAAACCAATTAAGCCAGATATTTACATAGTTCTATTTTTTAGTTTTTTATAATAAAAACCCGCTATAAGTAATCCAGCGATTAGACCAATGATTAAATAATCATCAATAGGTGCTGCTGTATCCACATTAGTATCTCCATCACTTGGCATGAAAGGAAGATCTTGAAATATTAGATAAAGTAGCAAGTTCATTAGTATTATCATTTTAAATTATATTCTTTTAATATAAAACCTTCGAGTTAATTCACTTCTTGACAATTTTAAATGTATTTGTAATGTTACCTTGTTTTATTTTTAAGATATAAACACCTGATGAGAAATTTAAATTTGTCAATTTAAGTGTTTTCCCGGTATTTTCGTAAGTTTCTTTTTTCAGCAAAACTCCGTTTATAGAAAAAATTTCAACTTCAGTTTTTGTATTTTGAATTCCTTCTGAAAATTGAATAGTTAAATAATCGTTTATTACAGGATTAGGGTATACGTTTATATTAGATGAAAATTGATCCTCAATACTTAAAGTTGAATTTTCAAATACTAATGCAAATCTATCTTCAGCTATAGACTCAGGAACTAAAGCATCAACGCTAAAATTAATTAAATCTTGATCATTAAGGGTTGTATAGTTGTCTAAATACTTATCCCATAGCATAATACCGTCTGGCAAAGAGGATAAACCCTCTAATTCTATACTAAATACATATTCATCTTCCGCTAAGTTGAATACAGATAAATTTATTACTTCATCCAGTTGACTAGGTGTTTTTCTATTGTTAACGCTCAAAAAAGTGTCCTCCAATGTTATTGCTAAACTCTCTTCTGCGTTAAATAATTTCATACCATCATAATCATCTACATAATTATTATACTGGTTATCAAATCTTACTATAACACCATCGTAAGCAACATCTGTAAAAGGAGTTGAATCGACATTATATAAACCGATACGTAAAAAACCATCTGGAGTTGAAGCTGCATTGGTCTCTACTGAAAAAGTTTCAGTTAGACTTCCTTGGCCAACTTTGTTGGCCTCATTGAAAGTTATAGATACATCTCCACTTACATCATCCTGGGTTTGAATAAATACAGATTGACCAGGCTGTATGTCTTCGGTAACATTGCTTCCAGTTACGCTAGGTTGAGGGTCGGCAAGATTGCTTATATTAACGTATTGGCCAGAAGTAAAATCAGTTTGAATCCATATCCAAAGTTGATTTTTGAAATAAATATTTGAAGCACCAATTACCTGATTCATATCAACAGGAGCCTGATAGGGGTTGGCAATAGCTATAAAGGATCCATTAGAAGGTGCGTTAAAAGTATTAGACTTCAT
Source organism: Psychroflexus aurantiacus (assembly GCF_010820555.1). Taxonomy (GTDB): domain Bacteria; phylum Bacteroidota; class Bacteroidia; order Flavobacteriales; family Flavobacteriaceae; genus Psychroflexus; species Psychroflexus aurantiacus. The sequence goes on from NZ_JAAIKD010000002.1 coordinate 11,597, forward strand.
ACCAATATGGAGTGCACCTGTCTGTTCCAGTGTAGTTTCCGTTTCAGCTGTATCATTTATTTGTAAATTAATACTTCGATCTCCTCTTATTAAGATAAGATAAGGTTCAAAATTTAAAAGTTTTAAAGCATTAGTATTATCAATAGCAGCCCATTGCTGATTTGATACATTAAAGGTGTACATTGAAGGAAAATTTGTACCGCTTTGGTCAAAACCATTTATCTCTGTTCCCCCAGTAATATGAGTACCAACATTCGGACGATAGCCTGTTTCACCAGGATTTAAACCATTTTGTTGCCAGTTTTTAAGTATAGATTCCTCTGTAGCGACAGGACTTGCCATCATTCGCCATCCTCTTTTAGCAGGAATAAAACGTTCTACACGAATGTTATTTACAACACCCGCATTGCTCTCTGGAACAAGAGCAGTATTCTGTATACTGGTGCTTTTTAACACGATCTTGTCTCCAGCTTCTAATGTTCCAGAATTTGAAGTAAAAGTATTTGTTATGTTTAATAAACCTCCAGTTACAGTATAAGTTCCACTGTTTTTAGCTAGTTCTACAAATTTGATAGTATCATTATCTCCAAATATCAAATTTTGATCACCGTCTGCCCTCGTAGTGTTACTACCCAAATGTAATATAGCATCATTTAGGGTTAAGTTTCCGGTAGAATTGTCAAGACCGGCGTCAATATATAAGCCACCAGTTGCTACAGGATCAAATATTATTTCGCCTTTGTTCACTAACTCAATGTCAGCGTAAAGATTAGTTTGACCTTTAATAGAAACTTGTGTGCCATCACTAACAAAAAATTGACCTTGCATGGATACAAAAACACAGAATAAAGAAAATGTGAAGAATGTTTTAATAAAAATCAATGATTTTAAGATTCAGATCTATGATAATCAAATCTAATCTAATTTTTCTTAAAATAACATATTTGAATTAAAGTAAGTTATTTATTATGTGTAATAGGTAGGCTCCCCTTTTTTAAGACACCTTAAAATTCGATAAATAATTATTATTTAGGTCAGATTTGATGGAGAAATTAAATTCTTCATCTATTATGCATAGAGTTTATTTATTTTTTCTTTTTGGATTAATTTCCTGGGCTTCTTCTTTGGTTTTTCTGACGATTTCATCCATTTCATTGGCTGAAACTCTAAGCTGGTCTAGCAAAAGCATCAGGTTATCCATTTTATCTTTTTCTAATTCGATTAAATTGATGATGCCCAAAATTCTTGATAAGGGCGCTCCCATCACATGAGATTGAGTCCAGTTAATATTTCTGAGTTTCTCGTTTCAATTTGCTTCACATATAGACGCAGGTCGACTTCTAATCTTTTACGGTTAATTTCTGAACCTATGAATAATCCCAGGTTATTCATTAAACCGCAAAATTTATCTAAGCTAACATCGCTTTTTGTAGTACCAATGACCAACACCCCGTTAATTTGGTTTACCAGATAAGCTTTTCAGCAACACATTGGGGTCTGAAAATACTTCCACTTCATGATCTGAATTCAGAAGAAACTGATGACGAAGGATTTTTGAATACCACAAGTCAGCTTTAATTATATAAATCTTATACTTCATAGCTAAAAAAGCGGTTTAAAAAAAGCAATGTAAAGTTAACACGATTAGAATCTACATGCATCTATTTAGCCTGGATAACGCAAAAGGTACGTTTTCCGTAAAATGCTTACGTTTTTCGAAAACCTTAGGAAGTACAAATTTTAAAACCAGTTGCTAATCTGTAGTTTAACATTTAGGTGTAAATCTTACTGAATTGTTTTTTGAAAAAACTAATCCTAATTTAATGAAGCCTCCCTTTATTCTAACTGATGATCATCGGCATTTTTATGAGTTTATGTTTTCTAAATTAGTGAGAAATGAAAGTATTGTCAAATTAAATGAACCACATCTTTAAAAGTCACGTATGTACAAGTGGGCTAATATTGGTCCTAATAATTATAAATAAGTTTTTAATATGAAAAAGATTAAAGTTTTTTCAGTTTTAGCATTAGTGTTGGCTGTGCCAATTTTCATTGCCGCCGATCACGTTGATGCACCAGGCGTGGCAGGATCCTCAGCAGATATCGCTGATTATTTTGCTTTTGAACCAACACCCGGATCAGATCACACGGTTTTTATTGTTGATGTTCAGTCCAATGTCTTACCCAGTTTAACTTATGGTGCATTTGACGAGGATGTGCTGGTTGAGATCAACATCGATTTGGATGGTGACTTGGTAGAAGATCAGGTTATACAAGCCATTCCAAGAGATGGAATCATGTATTTCTTCGGCCCATTTAACCCATCATCAACAGGTCTTTCTAGTCAGGTAGCCTTTGAAAATGCCTTAGGCTCTGTCGAAATTTCTGGCACAACTGCTATTACAACGACCACTAGCAATGGAGTTTCACTATTTGCAGGTCCAAGACAGGATGCTTTCTACTTCGATTTCAATCGATTCAATGAAGTAATTGCCCCTTCTCCTTCAGACAATTCTGGATTTAACGTTCCCGGAACAGACACTTTCGATGGTTCCAATACTTTGTCTATAGCTCTGGAAGTTCCAAACGCTTTATTAGGAAGCCCAAGTGCACAAAATGTTATAGGAGTACCTGTGTATAAAACCTGGGTAACGACAAACAGAAAACAATAATAAATCAAATTTAAAAAACATAGAATTATGAAATTATACACTATAAAATTTTTATTTACAGCAGTGTTTGCCAGCTTTTTATTAGTTGGATGTAGTGACGATGACAATGCTATAAATCCTGCACCAACAGAAGATTTTAGCGGAACTTATGAACAGGTAGATCATATGGGCAGACCAGGAATCAATACAGTTCTTAGCGCAGATGCAGATATTAAAAACACCCACAATGTAACCCTTCCTTCTATGATGCAGGGGGTTTTTCAGGAAGCTTTTGAAGCACGTTTAGAAGCTCTTCACGATGCCTACGCTATTGCTTTGGGACTTACTGCCGCTGATGTAGATTACCAGCCCAATATTTTGGGAGATATCCTGAATGGTTCTGAACCCACCTCAGAGTCTAATCCTAATCCGGTATCAGCCACAGTTCTAACGACTGTATTAGCCAACGATGTCTTGGAAGTTGCACCAAACGCACCGACTACGTATTTTGATGCGGGAAGCGGAGCTCCCAATTTTGAAGGTGCCATAGGTTTTACAGGGAGAAGACTTCAGGATGATGTGATAGATGTTTCACTTATCCTATTATTTGGAGGAGAATCTGGAGCCAGGTTTAATGGTCAAAACGGTTTACCTCAGTTAGTTACAGATGGAGTTTCTCTTACTGCAAATATTTCTTCTGCCTTTCCATATGCAGGAGCACCAGAATAAGTATTTAATTTTATTAAAACGGTCTCAAAATCTTTATTGTCGTCCTGCATCTCAAGTAATTGATAATCAAATTATTTAGATCTTGAAACTACCTAAGCATCGGGACAGACTGACAATTTGGATCTTTTGAGATCGTTTCATTTCAAATCTTATCACTATGAAAAATATTACGCTTTTATTGTTTGGTTTTTTACTGATTATAAGTTGTAAAAATTCGACTTCTGAGGAAGACAACCCAATTGTTACACCTGAGGATTATAACGCTTTTTTAGCGGTTCAAAACGCAAGCACAACCTCTCCTTATTTCGAACTATGGAATTCAAAAATAACAGCTGACAGCCTTGAGTTGGCAAGTTTTACAGCAGTAGCAGGACAGTACACCGGGTTTTTCAAGTCTACTGGTCGTATTGCTTTCCTTAAAAAAGCAGAACAATCCCTTGAAAAAGCGGTCGAAATTACCAATATCGATAAAGAAAAATACTACAGATCTTTAACTAGGAACTATATTTCCCAGCATAGGTTTAAAGAGGCTTTGGTTTATGCCGATTCTGCTGCTAGCCTGTCTAAAAATATCCCTGCAACACAGCATTTGCTTTTTGATGTTCATGTGGAATTGGGGAATTATACCAAAGCAGACAGCATTAAAAAAAGGTTTGCAGATCCTTATGATTTCGATTATATCATAAGAGCGGCTAAATGGAATGATTACCAGGGAAAACTGAATCTGACGATAAATTACATGGAAAAAGCGAAAGAAAAAGCAGAAGAAGGTAAAAACCGAGCAAAGCTTCTATGGGTGTATTCTAATCTGGCGGATTACTATGGGCATGATGGAAATATCCAGGAGAGTTATGAGCACTATTTAAAGACCCTGGAAATTGATAGTTCTAATGCCTATGCTAAAAAGGGAATCGCCTGGATAGCATTTTCAAAAGACAAGAATAGTGATGAGGCAAACCGCATCCTGAATTCTGTGTTAGCTGGTCACGTCACTCCAGATTATTATTTGCTAAAAGCGGAAATAGCTGAATTTGAAAAGAATGAGAATGCGAAGAAAGAGGCCATGAATTCCTTTTGGAATTTAGTGAATGATCCTGCGTATGGGAGTATGTATAACACCTACAAGATTGAGTTGCTGTCAGAAAATTCTGCCACTCAACAAGAAGCCTTGAATTTAGCTGAGCAAGAACTCAAAAACAGAGCAACTCCAGAGACTTACCAATTGCTAGCCCTGGCAAATTTGGTGAATGGGCATAAGGAAAAAGCCCTGGAACTAATTGAGGTTCATGTGGCTGATAAGACCTTTGAACCCACAGCTTTGTTGACAATGGCAAAAATTTACAAGGCCAATGGGATGCCTGATAAAGCTGGGGATATAAAAGAAGAATTGTTGGAAGCTGGTTATGAACTGGGTCCGGTAAAATTAAAAGAGATTCAGTCCCTTTAGTTTTATAAAATCACTTGAAATAAGTATAAGAGCTTTATAGCCGAATAGACTTATCAGAAACCCGCAGCAAAACTTAATTTAGTCAGTTTTTATCCGTTTTGCAGGTTCTATGCATACATCTAAAGAAGCACCTGTTAATAGTTCTGGGATTACCGACTAAAAAAAACCTCTGCCAGGGATGACAGAGGTTAAATGAATTGAATTTGACCTAAGTTTAGAAGATGATTTTTCAGCTGAGAAAAAATATGCGCTTCATCAATCCTAAATTGAGTCGTTTACTATGCATGCTTAAAACTTCCGACAACGTCCAGGTTTTTGTCCTGAGGAGATCCTCCTCTTCAGGCTTAGGCTTCGAGGAACGTGTCTGGAAATTCGTCAAACAAATTAATAACAGAAGGCCTGGTAAAGGCTTTGCGCACAACTCTATTCAGTGATAGAATGGGTTAAGTGAGCGACTAGGTTTTATCTTATATGAAATTCAGAAGGTGTTCTGTAGCTTCTTCAGAAAAAATGCCCGAATAGTTCATAGCTATGCTCAAGGGATCCATATGAAGTAAAAATCGACTGGCGTTATCATCAATATCTATTAAAGGATTGAAAAGAGCTCCACTTATATGTGGAAGAAATGCCTCTAAATCTTTGTCAAGAATGTTTTCCAGATTATGCTGAATCATAAGTTCGGGTTTGGAATCCAGTATTTTTTCAAGAAAGACTTCAGATGAGGTTTGCAGTAAACCCAGATAAATAAGGTCTGGATGGATCAGGTTTTTGTATTTAAGTCTATAATTTTCAATAAGATTAATTCGTTTCATAATAGAGGTTTAAGTATGTAATGGGGTAAAATTTAGGATGATAACCCTTTTAAAGTTTTATAAAATTAACCATAATTCCATCAATACGCAAAACTCCTCCCTCTTTTCAATTTAAATACACAGCGTCGGTTAGTAATTTTTACTTATTATTTGTAATTTGAGCCTCTATATAATCAAATTCCTTTAAATCTATGACTCCAAATAAGTTTATTTACCTGGCTTTCATTTCGGTTTTATGTTTTACCTCCTGTAAAAAGGATAATTTTCCAGAGTTTAATACCTGGGTGCCTTATGATGAAACCGGCTTAATCGAAGCCAATGCGGATAATGAGTCCCAGCGATTACGCTATAAATTGATTCAATCTAAAGTTACAGACAGGAATGACATGATGAACACCATCATTTCTCAACTCGATGGCTTTTCAGCAGACAGATACCTAGAACTTAGCCCCTTTATTTTAGACCAGGAAATCGAAGTCCTGCAGAACCAGATTTCAGAAGGTCTTTTTACTTATAAAGAATTATCTCAGTGGTATTTATATAGGATTGCTCAATTTGAAAGCAACAGGGACTTAGCTTTAAATGCCATGATTTCAGTCAATCCTAATCTGGTAGCTCAGGCTGAAAAATTTGACACGGGGTCTTACGCCAGTAATCACCCCTTACGTGGGATGCCCATCATTGTAAAAGACAATATCAACACAGAATCTATGCCCACAACAGCCGGATCGGTCGCTTTATTGAACAACCAAACAGAAAACGATGCCGAAGTTGTAGCGAACCTGAAATCTCATGGCGGTCTTGTCCTGGGTAAAGCAAATTTGAGTGAGTGGGCCAATTTCCTTTGTGCAGGTTGTCCAAACGGATATAGTGCTGTAGGTGGACAAACCTTGAACCCCTATGGGGTAAGAAAGTTTGATACGGGTGGGTCGAGCTCTGGTAGCGCCGTGGCTGTTGCTGCAAATTACGCCGTGGCCGCCGTTGGTTCTGAAACCTCCGGCTCTATTTTGTCTCCCTCTAGTCAGCAGTCTGTGGTGGGTTTAAAACCTACCCTGGGCATTCTTAGTCAGGATGGAATTGTGCCTATTTCGAGTACTTTGGATACGCCTGGACCTATTACCAGAACCTTAACAGACAATTCGATTCTCTTTTCTGCTATGGCTTCTCCCAGGAGTAAAACCTCACCTTCAAAAGTACCCTGGCAAATCGAAGTTCGAAAAGACTTAACCGGTGTTCGACTTGGAGCATATCAGGCTTATTCGCAAAATCCTTTATACCAGCAAGCTATTGAAGATTTAAAAAAATTAGGTGCTGAGATTGTCGAAATCAATCCTGAATCTATGAATTTTGAAGGCTTTACTGAACTGCTAAGCGGTGATATGAAAATAGATTTAGAAAACTATTTAACAGTCTATGCCTCAGATGAGGTGGAGGTTAGAACTGCTTATGACGTGATGCAGTTTAATCTTCAGGATACAATGTTAAGAATTCCTTATGGGCAAGCCAGGTTTGAGGGTATTGAAGAACTGGACCTAACCGAAGAAGAGCTTGTGGAAATACGGAGAAACCTTTTGCTGGCCGGTATCGAATATTTCGAAAAGCCTATGCAGACTCATAGCCTGGATGCGGTTTTATCTATCAATAACTACAATGCAGGACAGGCGGCGGCTGCCAAATATCCAGCCTTGACGGTTCCTATGGGGTATACGGCTGAAGGTGAACCCCAAGGGCTTACGTTTATAACAAAGCCTTATCAGGAATCTGATATCTACAGCTATGCAAAACTTTACGAACAGGCCTCTCCAAAGAGAAAATCTCCGGAATTATACGCTAATTAAATGCCTATACACATGAAATATTCAACTATTCATTTTTTAGTTTTTAGTCTTTTTCTATGTTTTACGAGTCAAATTCAGGCTCAGATTGCAGAAGATCATTTTGGTTATATGGATCTTTTTGATTTGCAAATGGTATCCAATCCTGCCATTTCTCCGGATGGAAAGACGATTATTTATGAAAGACATCAGTTTGACGTCATGACCGATCGGCGACTGGTCAATCTCTGGCAAATTTCATTTGACGGTACAAAGCATTATCCGATTACTACAGGAACCGAATATCATGGCAACGTGACCTGGTCTCCTCAGGGCGATAAATTTGCTTTCACCTCCAATCAGGAGGGGGCCAACCAACTCTATGTGTACTGGACAGCCTCAAATACCGCAGCAGCCATAACTAATTTTACCGAGAGCCCTTCCAGTATAAGCTGGTCACCAGACGGCTCTCAGCTTTTATTCAGCAAGTTTGTTCCGGAATCTTCGAAAGCTGTTCAGGCCAACCTGCCTAACCCACCTGCAGGTGCTCAGTGGGAAGAAGCTGCCGATGTCATAGACAAGACCGTTTACAGACGTGATGGTGGCGGTTATGTTCAGGATGGGTATCGCCATCTTTTTGTGATTTCTGCTGAAGGGGGAACTGCACGCCAATTGACCTCCGGTCCTCACCAATACGGGTCGCCTTCCTGGGGGCCGGATGGTAACCACATTATCTATACAGTCGATAAATCTGAAGCTGCCGACCTCGATCCCAATAACGAGCAGATCTATCAGCAAAACCTGATCACCGGAGAAGTAAAACAACTCACGAATGCCCGCGGCCCCTATTATTCTCCGAAGATTTCTCCGGATGGTAAATATATCGCATATACAGGCTTCAAAGATGAATTTGTAGGCTATCAGCTCACCAAGCTATATTTGATGGACAGAGAAGGGGGGAGTATTCAGGTTTTATCTGAAAACTTTGCTCAGGATATATCTTCAATCACCTGGGCACAGGACAGTAAGTCTGTCTATTTTAGATACGATGAGGAAGGCAACAGCAAAGTTGGTAATATAGATATGAGTGGCAATGTCATCAGCATAGCACGGGACCTGGGTTCAGCCAGCATAGGCCGGCCTTACGGCGGTGGAAGTTATTCCGTTTCCAATAAAGGATATGTGGCGTTTTCTCATGTGACCCCTTCTACACCTTCCGAACTGGCGGTAGTTGGAAACAAATCCAATTCAGATCCCAGACTTTTAACCCGGTTAAATGAGAACCTGTTAAAGTCAGAGAAATTAGGTGAAGTCAAAGAATTTTGGGTTGATTCTTCTGTAGATGATTTTAAAATTCAAGGCTGGGTCATCACACCGCCGGATTTTGACTCTTCTAAAACCTATCCCTTAATCCTTGAAATTCACGGAGGCCCTTATACCAACTATGGCTCTCGCTTTTCACCGGAACTGCAGTTTATGGCCAGTAAAGGCTATGTGGTGGTGTATACCAATCCACGGGGGAGTACAAGCTATGGAGAAGACTTTGCCGCTTACATCAATCACAATTACCCCAGCGAAGATTATAACGACCTGATGGATGCTACAGATTATGTGATCGATCAGGGCTATGTAGATACAGATAACCTGTTCATAACCGGTGGAAGTGGAGGCGGAGTGCTTACCGCCTGGTCTATTGGTAAAACCGACCGTTTTCAGGCGGCTGTTGTAGCCAAACCAGTCATAAACTGGTATAGCTTTGTATTAACCGCAGATGCTTCTCCGTTCTTTTCCAAGTACTGGTTTAAAGATATGCCATGGGAATCTCCTGAAGATTATTTGAAGTTTTCTCCAATTTCGCTGGTAGGCAACGTAAAAACACCAACCATGTTATTAACGGGGCAGCAGGATTACAGAACGCCCATGAGTGAAACCGAGCAATATTACACGGCTTTAAAACTTCAGGGGATCGAAGCGGTGATGGTTCGTATTGCAGGCTCCGGCCATGGCATAGCAGGTAAACCAAGCAATTTGTTCAGGAAAGTGGAATATATCACGAATTGGTTTGATAAGTACAAGAACTGATTCGGGGATTGATTTTATATTTTGAACCTGCCTGCCCGTCCAAATCACACAGGCAGGTTGAAATCGAACCAGATTTGAAATCCGATAGAGAATCATTATTTGTTTAATAAGTAATAAAATAAGGGTGAAAACTAGGTTATAAGCCAATTAGTTTTCACCTTTAATGCTTTAATAGTCTATGCCTCAAATCACCACACTTACGATTTTAACTTACCAGGGATTCACTGATAAATTCTGGGCGTTGTCCATGATGCAATTTGGTCATCGTTATATGAAATCCGTTAAAGGATTGAGTTTTTATAAATTACTGGGCAGTGGAAAGGAAAATTTTAATCCATTTCCAGACTGGAATGTGTACGCTGTGTTGCAGGTGTGGGAGAATAAAAGCTTCGCTGAAGATTTTTTTGAAACTCATCCCCTGAGCGAGGTGTATCAGAAGCATGCGCAGAAGATGGAAGTGCTTTATCTGGAAAGCATTCAGGCCAGAGGCCTGTGGAATGGTAAAAATCCGTTTCAGTCGTCGGTTTTGCCTAAAGACATTGGCGAGGACGATCAAATTGCAGTGATCACCAGAGCCAGTATTAAAACCAGCCAGCTTTTAAAATTCTGGAAATTTGTTCCCGAGTCTCAAAAGCCTCTGGAAAATGCGAAAGGCCTGGTGTATACAAAAGGATTTGGAGAATTGCCTTTTGTAGAAATGGCCACGTTCAGTATTTGGAAAAATATGGAAAGTCTTCAGGCGTATGCCTACCAAAGTCATGAACATATCAAAGCCATCCAAAAAACAAGAGCGCTAGACTGGTATAGCGAAGAACTCTTTTCAAGATTCAGACTTCAGGACAGAGTGGTGTTAAGGTCTTAAGTGTTGAACCCGCTTTTTAAATGCCTCACAAATCCTTTGATAAAAGGAGAGGAGCTCAGGTTCATGATGATTTTTAAATCCTCCTGAAAAGAGGACTGCTCATCCAGAAACCTGAAGATGGTCTGGATAGAATTGTTTTTATACATCCTATAAAATAACTCTTCGCCAAAGTGGTTTTCTTTGGTAAGAACTTCCAGAAATATTTTGTCGTAATGCTTGTATTTAACCGGCGTTGAATCCTTATAAAACTCCTGTTTCGATTTCAGGAATTTGATGATGTTTTGGCTCTTTCGTTCACAATTCTTAAACGAATAGCCTGAAGAAGCTTTTACCCAGCCCCCTGCAGTACCAATTTTGATGATGTGTTTCTGGTTATAATCCTCAAACGGAAAATTAGTCATTGGAATAATGCCTTTTTCAGTTTCAAGAATGCTGTAGTCGTCAGTCTGAAGATGTTCTGAAATGTATTTTTTTAAGTAGTCATCGTAAGTAGATTCCTCGACCACCTCCGGACTGAAGTAAGTAAATTCAACAAGGGCTTTGGTAGGTGAGAAAGGTAAAATGTAAGTAAAACTTGTGCTTTCCCCATCTTTCAGATCGAAGTCCATCATGGTGAACGTAGAGTCATCGAAAACAGGCGTTTTCGTTTCTATGATCCATCCTTTAAAATGCTGAGCAATATTGAGATAATTATCATCTTTTAAGGAGTAACTCTCCGGAACGCGAGAATCGAACACCAGGTCTGCTTTATAGTTTTGTTGATCGGTAAACACCACAGCTCCTTCATCGGCCTGCATGATTTTTTGAACCTGTTCAGTTTTCCAGGTGAACTTAGGTTTTGGGAGTGTTTTTTTGGCGTGATCGTAAAAGTCTGCAGACCTTAGGGTCTTATAGCTGTATTTCTTCAGATGGAGAGGGATATATTCTCCATTAGCCTTCACAAGCCCTTTATCCCAGGATTTTGAGATGATGTCATCCCAGTTCCCTTTCCCTTTTTCCCAGAAACTCCAGGTTCTGTCGTTCTTGTCTTTGACATCTTTATCTAAAATCAGAATAGACTTATCTTCAAAAAAGGCGTCAACAGCCATAGCGAGAGCTAGATTCAATCCAGCTGCACCAGCACCCACGATGATATAATCATATTTAATAGTAGACATAGAAGTAGATAAAAAATGCGAGTTGAACCAGATAGAGGTGAAAGGAAATCAGAAAATTACCCTTGAGTTTGGCAAAATGAAAGATCAGGAGAAAAATGAAAGAGATGATACCCCAGGCTATATAATTATCCACCGGAGCATAGCCCCCGGTAAATTCCCAAAAATCGAAAATGGGTGCAATTTTCTCCATGAACAGGTCTAAAAACAGCATCATAAATGTTCCCAGCAAGGACTTCAGGAAAATGTTATCCGATAATTTATTGGCCACAGCGCCACATATAAAGGTAAGCATGGCCCAGTTTACGCCAATAAGCAGGGGGACACCAAGGATTTTGGGTCCGAAGTTGTTCCCGTAGGCATATTCGCCAAAAAACAATCCAAAGGTGACGCCCAGGTATTCAACGAAGACGCCTAAGAAGCCAAAGAGAAAAAATAAAGCCCACTTTTTGATGGAGTCCATCGGGAAGAAAAAAATAAGGGCCAGAAACATAATCAGAAGGTTGAGTGCCGTCCGGCTTGCAAACCAGTCTTGAAAACCTAAGCTGATCCCTATGATTCCGGAGATATGAAAAAGCCAAAGAATACCAATGGCAATAAACACATATTTATTTTCGCTATACAGGCTTTTCATGAGCTGGGCTTAGGCTTGTGGAACTAAATCGGAAACGATTTTGGCAGAGAGTAAGCATAAAGGGATACCACCGCCGGGATGAACACTTCCACCGCAAAAGTATAGGTTTTTTATCTTGGAACTAAAGTTTGGATGCCTTAAAAAAGCGGCAAATTTGTTATTGCTTGAAGTTCCATACAGCGAACCCTGAAAAGATGAGGTTGCCGCTTCGATGCTTTCAGGGGTTTCTACATGTTCAACTTCAATATGATTTTCAATTTGGGTGCCGAGACAGGTGTTGATCTTAGCAATCACTTTTTCCCGGATATATGTGGTTTGTGCAGCCCAGTCCTGACCACAGTTGGTAGGTGCATTCACCATAACAAACCAGTTTTCAGAACCCTCGGGTGCATCCGCTTCTACGTCCTTGACAGTGATATTGATGTACACTGTAGGGTCGTCTGTGAAGTATTTCTTGTTGAATAGATGGTCGAATTCCTTTGAGTAATCTTCTGTAAAGAGGATGTTGTGTAAGTCGAGGTCTTTGAAGCGTTTATTAATTCCCCAGTAAAATATCAATGCTGAGCTCGAGCGTTCCTGATCCAAGGTCTTTTTGGGGGGTGTAGCTTTTTTTAATAGAGAAGAATAGGCGGAGTATACATCCATATTGCAAACCACCAGATCAAACTCCTTTTTTTCCTGGTTTATCTGCAGGCCTTTTATTCTTCCATTTTCGTAAAGAATTTCATCCACTTTTTGACCGAGGTGAAAATCAATTCCAACTTCCCTGGCCAGCTTAGTAAGACTTTGAGAGATATCGTGCATGCCGTGTTTTGGAATAAAAGCGCCATAGTTCATTTCCAAATGTGGTATCATAGACATGATCCCAGGGGTCTTATAGGGAGAAGAACCATTGTAAGTGGCAAACCTGTTGAAAAGCTGAACGAGTTTTGGATGGTCAAAATACTTTTCATTGACCTCATTGAGGCTGTCGTCCAGGTGTAACTTATTCAAATTTAGAATCGCTTTTACCGTATCCTGTGAAAGATAGGTGCTGAACTTGTGAAGTGATTTTTCTAAGAATAAGCTCGAGGTGAGCTCATATTTGCGTTGGGTACTTTGAAGATAATCGCTGAGGTGTTTCGCGGGTTCATCAAATGCTTCAGCAGCCTCTTCTATGAATTTTTGCTTATCGGCTTTTACCTGAAACCGCTGACCATCTTCCCAGAAATAATTGCAAATGCTTTCTTTTCTTTTATACTGAAAGTAGGATTCAGGGCTTTTATCAAAAAGCCCGAACAATTCATCCACCAGATGAGGCATAGTGAATAGTGAAGGACCGTAATCAAACCTGTAATCGCCTCTCCGAAAACTGTGGAGTTTTCCACCGGTGTAGTTGTTTTGTTCAAAAACTTCGACCTCGTATCCTTTGGCTTTAAGCCTTAATGCTGAGGCAATTCCGGCGATACCGGAACCAACAACTGCAGCTTTTGGTTTCATCTCTATTTGTTTTTTAGAAATTTGGCGGGAGGTATAAGCATACCAAAGCACTCACCGTCTTCTTTGCCTAAATGTTTGTGATGAATCTTATGAGCACGTCTTATGCCTTTGGCATACCAGTGGTCGGCTTTGCGAAATAATTTGAAGCGCTGATGTATAAAAATATCGTGAACAAGAAAGTAAGCCAAACCATAGCCTGCAATACCGGCTCCGATAGCCACAGCAAACTGAAACTCGGCGACCATAAAAAAATACATGCTAACCACAGCGTAAAACACAAAAAATAAATCGTTGCGTTCCCACCAGCTTTTGTGATTTTTATGATGGTGATCTTTATGGAGAACCCATAAAAAACCGTGCATAACGTATTTGTGCGTGAACCATGCCATAAATTCCATTCCCAAAAATGTTGCTATAAATACAATAATCCAAATCAATATATCCATATGCTTAAACTAAATTAAATCTACAAGAAATGTAAGATTTCGCCAGCAAACTAGCTTTTTGATAATTCGGGACTCGTATTCTTTTGCTTTTAATTTCGAGCGAAGGCGTATTTTTCAATTTTTGAAGCAGTTTGGAATAATAAATATAAGCGGTATATACCCCCAATTTTGCTTCCACCGGCAATTTTCCGATGCCTCTTAAGCCCGCTTTAAAATCGGCATCGATTTCAGCAATGATACTCGATTTTGTTTCTTCATCCAGGCAGTTCAAGTCTGCATTTGGAAAATAAGACCGCTCCAGTTCTTCGCAGTCTGCTTTTAAATCTCTTAAAAAATTGACCTTCTGAAAGGCAGAACCCAAACGCATAGCGTCATCTTTCAAACTTTCGTAAGCTTCCTCGTCGCCATTTACAAAAACTTTAAGGCACATCAATCCAACAACATCAGCACTTCCATAAATATAAGCTTCATATTCTTCCTGAGTCAGATAAATGGATTTATGCAGGTCTTTTTCCATACTATCCATAAATGACTCATACAAATGAGCATCTATATTGTATTTGTGTACAGTTTCCTGAAAGCTGTTCAAGATAGGATTCAGACTTATCCTCTGGCTAATGGCTTCATACATTTCAGTCTGAAAACTTTTAAAAAGTTTTGATTTATCGTACTCATGAAAGGTATCTACAATCTCATCTGCAAATCTTACAAAGCCATATATATTGTAGATATCCTGTCTTATGGAAGGCGCGAGTAGTTTTGTAGCTATAGAAAAAGAAGTACTATAAGAATTGGTAACCAACTTACTGCAATCTCTGGAAACTGTATCGAATAATGATTTCATTGCGTTAATAATTTTCAATTAATTCAGATACCAATTTACCTGAAATCAATGCTGGAGGAACGCCCGGCCCTGGAACTGTAAGTTGCCCTGTGAAATATAGATTTTTTACTTTTTTACTCTTCAATTTTGGTCTCAAAAAAGCAGTTTGTAATAAGGTGTTTGCCATACCATAAGCGTTTCCTTTATATGAATTATAATCTTTCACAAAGTCATTCACACAAAACGATTTTTTAAATATAATATTTTTTTGAACTTCCTGACTAGTAAGAGATTCAAACCTTGTCATGATTTTGTTAAAATAAGTTTCTCTGAGTTCCTCAGTATCTTCTATGCCTGGAGCAATAGGAACAAGGAAAAATCCATTTTCATGTCCGGGAGGTGCTGTAGTTGGGTCTGTCTTGGATGTAAAATTTGCATAGAATAAGGGTTCATCGGGCCACTTTGGAGTGGTGTAAATGTCCTTAGCATGTTCATCGAAGTCAACATCGAAAAACAAATTGTGATGCTTGACGTTTTCAAGTTTTTTATCAAATCCTATGTAAAATAGCAAAGATGACGGGGCAAACACTTTTTTCTTCCAGTAGTCTTCAGAATATTGACGGTGTTCAGAATCAAGCAGGGTTTCCGTATGGTGGTAATCTGCCCCCGACAATATCGTATCAAATTCCAGGACTTCACCATTTATTTCTAAAGCCTTTGCAGTCTTATCCTCAACTACAATCTTATCGATGTTGGCACTGGTATTCAACTTGACACCTAAAGATTCGGCTAGTTTTACCATGGCCGCTATAACTTCATGAAATCCCCCCCGAGGATGCCAGGTCCCCAGTCCAAAATCTGCATAATTCATAAAATTATAAAACGATGGGGTTTCACTAGGCTTAGCACCCAAAAATAAAACAGGAAATTTTAAAATCTGCTTAAGCTTCTCACTTTTGAATTCCTTTTCAACATCTCTGTCAACGGTACTGAAAAATTCGCCGAGTTTTGATATGGTTTTCGGGGTGACAAGTTCTAAAGGCGAGAGGCCTGGCTTATACACCAGATCTTTAATCGCTATGTCATAATTATGCCGCGCATTGTCTATAAACTTTTTCAGTTTTTTAGCTCCGTTTTTTTCCTCGCGGTCAAAAATTTTGTATATTTTTTCTAAGCTATCTCCAATCTCAATGGTTTCACCACCTTCAAAAACGACCTGGTAACCTGGGTCTAGTTTGTCCAATTCATAATAATCTGAAGGCTTCTTTCCGAAGTCTGCAAAAAAGCGTTCAAACACATCAGGCATCCAGTACCAGGACGGGCCCATATCAAACGTAAATCCTTCGTGTTTAAACCGTCTTGCCCTTCCTCCCAGGCTTTCATTTTTTTCAAAAACTTGAACGGTATGGCCATTTTTGGCTAAATAACAGGCTGCTGCCAGTGACGAAAAGCCAGAGCCTATTACTGCAATCGATTTACTCATGTTATAAATTTAATGTCAATTCTGAAATATCCCTAAATGCTCTGATACCTTCAGGAAGTTTGGTGTTATTTTCTAATAATTCAATAGATTTTCGGCCTAGTAACCAATATTCACACTTTCCATCCGGACATATATGCTCCTTGAAGTTATCGAGGTATTGTGTCAGATTATCCGGTTTTACAGTCAGGTAACTAACAAAAATCGTATTGTCATATAAAGTTGAAAGATAAGTCAAATCTTTCATTGGCAAACTTTGTCCAAGAAATATAACTTTATACCCATGAGATAGGATTTCATAATTGGCATAAAACAAACCGATGTCATGAATCTCTTCATCAGGTAGAAACAAAACAAAGACTTTGTCTGTTTTGGAAGCCTGTTCTTTTTGAAGGCTTTCAATATTGATAAATAACTTCTGCTTAATCAAATTGGATATAAATTGCTCGTGTGCAGGGGTAATCGTTCCAGCCTGCCATAGCATACCAATTTCGATCATAAGTGGAATAAAAACCTCTTCATAAATCTCAGAAAAGGTTTTGTTGATGAGAAGATTTTCATAGGTCCTCAGAAACAAAGGCTGGTCAAAATTCATCATAGCCACTTTCATAGATTTCAGAGCTCTGTTAGAATTGCTTTTACTCGTCGTAATGCTCTGTACAAGTTCTGAAATCTCACTGTCATCCAATTTGGAAATACGAGATATTTTGTAGCCGTTCTCATTCAAAAAAGCAATATTCAAAATTTTCTGAAGTCCGGAGACCCCATAATTCCTGATATTGGTCTCGGTACGTTCAGGTTGTAATACACTGTATCGCTTTTCCCACATACGTATAGTATGTGCCTTAATACCGCTCAACGATTCTAAATCTTTAATGCTGAAATTTTGTTTAATGTTTCCCATGATATTATTTAACAATAGTCAAAAATAGATATAATAATCGTACTTTGTTTAAAAAATCAAGTTAAAACTTAAACAGATAAGCTAAAAATAATTTGAGATGTATTTTAAAATCTAAATTTTATTGGGAAATGTATAGGTGTTGCTGGTAATACAGGCTTTTTAAATCACACCAAAAGTCTGATCAAATAAAGAATAATAAATTTCAAATTTTTTAATTTCGACTCACCACTCACCACTCACCACTCACCACTCTATAGCAAAGCCACATCCAGTCTAAACGGCTCTTCCTCATCGGAGGTGATGCCTAGGGCTTCATGGACATAATCAAATGTAGACAATAGTCTCGGTTGTCCATCTACTAAAGCCACATCATGTTCAAAATGAATACTTGGCTTACCGTCGGCTGTAAGTATCGTCCAGCCGTCCGGCAATTGTTTGATGCGTTTGGTTCCCATATTGATCATGGGTTCTATGGCAACTGTCATGCCTTCTGTAAATTTTTTACCTCGACCTCGTTTACCATAATTAGGCATTTGCGGGTCTTCGTGCATGGTTTTACCTAAACCATGGCCTACGAGTTCTCTTACCACCCCATAGCCATGTTGTTCGGTATGTTTCTGAATGGCGTATCCCACATCACCAACACGGTTGCCCGCTACAAACTGAGCAATTCCTTTATAAAGAGACTCTTTGGTAATGCGAATAACTTTCCTGATCTCCTCATCGACTTCGCCTACTTCAAAAGTATAAGCGTGGTCACCGTAATATTGATTTTTTACAGCTCCGCAGTCTATGGAAACAATATCTCCTTCCTCAAGAGGTGTGTTGTTGGGAATGCCATGAACCACTTGCGCGTTTGGGCTTACACATAAGGTGTTAGGAAAATCATACAGTCCAAGAAATCCCGGAACAGCTCCGTGGTCTCTTATAAATTCTTCAGCCAGTCTATCCAGATGCAGGGTAGTGACTCCTGGTTTTACTTCTTTGGCAAGCATGCCTAGGGTTTTGGATACGATTTGGGCACTTTCGTGCATCAGTTTTAATTCTTCTTTTGACTTGGTAATTATCATTTATAATTTTTTAAAAATAGATTCTAAGAATCCTTTTTTCTTTTTTTTCAAATTTTCAATCTCGCTATCTTCGCCCAGCAATTCCCTGTAAATTTGACCCCAGCCCGGAAACCCGCCGATATTTCTGTCATCTATGAAAATGTCGGCATTTATTTTTCTGCTGATATGCTCGGTATATTCTTCTTCAGGATAACTCTTGTTGACAGCATAAAACTCCAGGCCGTGTGCTTTGCAAAATTCTACAGCTTCTTCCAGCCTTTCACCGCTTCTGTAGGTCCATAGAATGAGGGTAAAGCCACTTTTTTTTAATTTTTCGAGCGTTTCAAAGGCGAAAATCATGGGTTTACCGATGGAAGGATATTTATTTTCTACTATCGTTCCATCAAAATCTATAGCTAAAATGGGTCTTTTAGAGGAAATCATAAGGTTATATTAAAAGTCGTAAACGTGTTTATAATCCTCACCTGAGAAAATTTTAAGAAGATCTTTTTCCAGCGTTTCCTGTGGAAATTCTACAAAGCGATTTATCTCCTTGCCGTTTTCATCGTAAACGATAATCGTTGGCACGTTTAGAATATTGATTTTTTTTCGTTCGTCCTCAGTAGCATTGGGAATGACTTTGTCTCTATCCACACCGACGATTCTCAGGTGATTGAGATCAAAATCCGCCTGATTTAAAATTTTAATCAAATGTGGAAACTCTCTTCTGCTGTCCGGACACCAGGTTCCCATATATACCGAAATGTGAAAATCAGTGTTTTTCAATTCTGATTTTAGTTGATCAATAACTTCAGCATTGGGGGTGTAAGGTTCATATTGAGAATTAAACCAGGTTTTGTTCACTGTAGACTTCAATTCTTCTAAAGTGAAATCCCCAAGTAAAAGTTTATAATCCTGAAGTTCCGTTTTATTATTCCTGGTAAATTCAGAAGAAATAAAACTGGAAAAGCCCAGGCTAAGGGTTAGAACTGTAAGTATTGCGATTATTTTTTTCATTCTAATAATGAGTTTTGAGTCATAAGTTCTGGCTTATCGATACCCATTAAATCTAAAATAGTAGGGGCTATGTCACCCAGTATTCCGTCTTTGATAGATTTGATGTCCTTGTCAACTAAAATGAAAGGAACCGGGTTTGTGGTATGTGCGGTATTGGGCGAGCCGTCTTCGTTGACCATGGTTTCACTGTTCCCGTGATCCGCGATGACAATAACCGAATAGTCTTGTTTCTCTGCTTCAGTAACCACTGCTTTAAGGCATTCATCTACGGTTTCACAGGCTTTTACAGCCGCATCAAAATCTCCAGTATGGCCTACCATATCCGGGTTGGCGAAATTCAAACATATAAAATCGCCGTTTTGTTCTGAAATTTCTTTGACAAGCTTGTCTTTTAGCTCATATGCACTCATTTCGGGCTGCAAGTCGTAGGTTGCCACTTTTGGTGAATTGACCATGATGCGCTTTTCATCTCTAAACGGCTCTTCCCTGCCACCTGAAAAGAAGAATGTGACATGAGGATATTTTTCAGTTTCTGCAGCACGTATTTGTGATTTACCGGTATATTCCAAAACTTCTCCCAGAGTCGCCTTGATGTTTTCCTTTTTGTAAACGACATGTATGTTTTTAAAGCTTTCATCATATTTGGTCATGGTAACGTAATACAACGGAATAGACCTCATATCGTTATCGCGAAAATCCTCCTGAGTCAGCGCTTGGGTAAGCTGTCTTCCCCGATCGGTTCTAAAATTGAAGAAAATCACGACGTCACCCTCCTCGATTTTGGCAATGGGTTCACCATCGGAAGTAATGGCGATAGGTTTAATAAATTCGTCGGATACACCGTCGTCATAGCTTTTCTGTAAAGTTTCCAGGGGAGCGTCGGTATAGGTCTCTGCTTCGCCTTTGACAGTAAGATCGTAAGCTTTTTCAATTCTTTCCCATCGCTTATCTCTGTCCATAGCATAGTATCTTCCAATGATACTCGCCAGTTTGGTGTCTGTTTTTTCAAAATGTGGCAGCAATTCTTCTATAAACCCCTTACCAGAGTGCGGATCTACATCTCTCCCATCTGTAAAGGCATGAACATATTTTTTTGAAATTCCGTAATCCTGTGCAGCAGTAGTCAGGCCTTTAAGATGATTGATATGAGAATGAACGCCTCCATCGCTCACAAGTCCCAGAAAATGCACTGCTTTATCGTTGAGTTTTGCATAATTGAAAGCCTGTTCCAGGACGGGCTCATCTTTCAGTGTGTTTTTTTCTACAGCTCTGTTGATTTTGACGAGATCCTGATATACAATTCTTCCCGCTCCAAGATTCATATGTCCAACCTCAGAATTTCCCATTTGTCCTTCAGGCAATCCCACGTTTAATCCGTCGGTTCTTAAGGTGGCATGCGGATATTTTGTATATAAACTGTCCATAAAAGGAGTCTTTGCCTGATCCACAGCAGAAATCTCTTTGGAAGGCGAAATGCCCCAGCCGTCTAAAATGGTTAATATTACTTTTTTGCCCATAGGAAATATTTTTTGCTAAAATAAGAATTATTGAAAGATACTGAGCCGTGTTTAAGAAGGCATTAAACTCGGATTGATTCCCCATCCGTAGCTTTTGAAATAAGCATCCATAAAAGAATCTGTCATATGGGATTTACCTTCAAACTCTAAATTATCCCAGGCCTTTCTGAAGTTGTGCTTTGACTGTAAGCTCAATAAGGATTTCGCTTTTGGTTGATAAGAATAATGCCAGGGCTCATATTTAAAGCCGGTTCGGTTTTCATCCTGCGTATACACCAATTCGAATCCAAAAGCCCTGCTGTGCTCATCCATCCATGTTTTCAGGTTTGAAAATGCAGCCTCACCGTGGTAATGGTGTTCCAAAAGCAAATCTCCTTCAGGAGCCTGAACAGAGTCATCGATCAAATCTATATCGGTACCCCAGTGGTGACGTGAAGTGCCAGGAATAGAGGAGTAGGTGATGATTTCTGAAATGGCTTCGGCTGGAGATTTGGTCTCGGTAAGCTGATTAAACTTCCATTCCCAAATCGTTTTCTGACGTTCGAAACTTCGGTAAGCTGAAGCTATTTTTAAGTCTATGCCCGCTTTTAAAGCGGCCGACTTCATCGACATAAAAGCTTCATAAGTTTCCGCTTCCAGCAAAATCGATTCTGATTTTAAATGCGACTGACTCAGACCCAGAAGATTTTCTACGTCGATAGCTGTACTGTTGAAAAAAGCAATCAATTCTGAACTCAGTTGAAGTTGAGATCCTATGCCTGCCAAAACAGAAGTCTTTAAAAATCTTTTTCGATTCATCTTCAGTTTAAGTGTTTGTACATCACATAATGCGGACCCACCTCCGGAATATGAAACCGATCTGAAAGGATTTCAAAATTCAATTTTTTATAAAAGCCTACAGCCATTTCTCTTGCGTTACACCAAAGCATCTCCACCTTCATTTTTTTAAGTTCACTTTCAGAAAAACGAACTAATTCCTTTCCTATATCTTTTCCTCGATAGGCTGGATCTACTGCCATTCCTCTCAGTTGATATTGAGAAACCCCTGGCAGATGGTCTGTTTTCGCACGAAATAAACTTAAAATACCAACACATTTAGAATCTGCAAAAGCACCAATATGCTTGGTGCTTTTTAAGTGGTCTCCTTCCATGTGGCTGGAACTTCTTGGTTTGCCTTCTCTAAGGACAAGATGCCTTAAGTCTATGGTGTCATCGGAAGAGATATATTTGACTTCAACTGGCATGTTTTTTAAGAAAGAATGCCGTCTACAATACCATAGTCCAGAGATTCCTGAGCATTCATCCAGTAATCACGCTTAAAATCTTTCATCACCTTATCAAAATCCTGATCACAATTATCGGCAAGAATTTGAGCACTCAATTCTTTGATTTTTAAAATTTCCTGCGCCTGGATTTCAATATTGGAAGCCTGACCCTTGGCACCACCCATGGGTTGATGAATCATAATTTTGGCATGCGGCTGAATAAAGCGCTTTCCCTTTTCACCACCAGACATCAAAATAGAACCCATAGAGGCAGCCAAACCGCTACAAATTGTGGATACCGGGCTTTTTAAGGATTTCATCGTATCATAAATCGCAAATCCATCGGTAACATAGCCGCCTGGACTGTTGATGTAAAATTGAATTTCTTTACTGCTTTCCATATCCAGATACATCAATCTGTCGATGATATGTTTTGCACTTTTACCGTCTACTTGTCCGTTAAGGAAGACTTTCCTTTGTTCTAAAAATTTTTTATCTATTAGATCTTGAACTTTTCCTGACTTATCGCTCATAATATTTTTTTTGAAATGTAAAATTAAAATTATATTCCTAAAGCAAACCAATAATTTGAAGAGTATTAACGAAACACGATATGGATTCTTCAGTATATTAAAAAAGACCTTCTGAAAAGGTCTTTTTTAAAGTCATGTCATCATGATTATTTTACTTTCAATACTTTGGCTTCAGGCATAGCCTGCATAAGCGCTTCATAACTGGACAGGTTTGGATTGTTTTCAGCAAAAGCTGCCGGTAAAATAGCGATTCTAAAGACCTGATTTATTAGAAAATCGTTTGAAACTGTACTGAAATCGACATTTCCATCTAAAAAGAGGTTGACATCAAAAAAAGTATGATTAAAATTATAGACCAACTGACTTCCATCGCCGAAGAAAAAACTATTGGGTAAAGGTGTCCAGACATCTACTAATGTTCCATTGTCTTCGATAACTTCTTCCAACAAATAAACTTGAACGACATCGCTTTCAAAAACTTCAACCTGACTTGGTGGAAATTCATAGAGAAATGAGTAACCATTCTCTGCTGTAAAATCTCCTTCAATTTCCAGGATGGTTCCTATTACGGCATCTCCAGGCTCACCTGCCGGACCTTGAGGCCCCATGGGACCTATTTCCCCTTCACAGCTAACTAAAACTAAAACAAAGGCGAGTAATACACTTATTTTTTTCATGAGTTTTGATTTTCAAAATTAATACTAAGCGAATTGACACAATAGCGCTTTCCGGTTTCAGTAGGACCATCATCAAAAATATGGCCAATATGTCCGCCGCAGTTGGAACATAAAATTTCAGTACGCATCATTCCAAAAGTGGTGTCCTTTTTATATTCGATAGCGCCATCCACAGAACTGTCGAAACTCGGCCATCCACAATTGCTTTCGAACTTGGATTCACTGTCAAACAGCAGTTCGCCACAACCGTTGCAGTAGTACTTCCCGTCTTGAAAATGCGTATTGTATTTGCCGGAGTGCGGAGGTTCGGTCCCTTTTTCTCTTAAGATGTGAAATTCTTTTTCAGAAAGTTTTTCCTTCCAGTCCTGTTCCGTCATTTTTTTGTGATCTGCCATATTATGATTTGTCTTTTGGTATAAAGTCTAAAGCAACTCCGTTAATGCAATGTCTCATTCCTGTGGTTTCTTCAGGTCCGTCATTGAACACATGACCTAAATGGCCTCCACAATCTGCACAAAGCAATTCTGAACGCTCATAGCCTAACTTCATATCAGAACTATAGGCTACACTATTCTCGATAGCTCTGTCAAAACTTGGCCATCCCGTACCACTATCAAATTTATGTTTGGTTTCATAAAGCGGGTTGCCACAGGCAGCACATACAAAGGTGCCGGGTTTTTTCACATCGTTTAAAGGACTTGAGAACGGAGGTTCTGTTCCTGCTTCTCTCAGAATCTTGTATTCTTCATCTGTAAGTTCTGCCTTCCATTCGCTTTCGGTTTTTTGAACTTCAAACTTTTTTGAAGTTTCTTCCTGTTGGGCTTCAGATTTACAGGAAATAAGCACAATCATGAGTAGAATAATCGATAAATGTTTCATTGTTCAATTTTTTTTAAAAGTATAATTTAATCAGTTAGGTCTTGCTAATTTTCACAAATCAATCACATCTTAAATTAAAAGTACTATATTATGACTAGTTTTGATAAAAATTAATACTATGTCTAAGTTCAAATTCTATACCAGTTTTCTTTTATTCATTATTATTCTAAGCTGCGGCACCAATCCGTTTACCGGAAAAAGCACCCTGGCTTTAGTTCCTAACTCGCAAATCTTACCAATGTCCTTTGAACAATACAATAAGGTGTTGGAGGAAAAAGAGGTGGTCAAAGAAGGCGAAGAGGCTCAGATGATTCAACGAGTCGGTTTTAAAATTGCAAACGCTGCCGAACGCTGGCTTAATGAAAATGGATATTCAAATTATACCGATGATTACAGATGGGAATTCAGTCTGATTAAAGATGATCAAAAAAATGCCTGGGCTATGCCCGGAGGTAAAGTAGCCTTTTACACAGGTATTCTGCCAGTGGCCAAAAACGAGGCCGGGGTAGCTGCCATTATGGGACATGAGGTGGCTCACGCGCTTGCCAATCATGGTCAGCAACGTATGAGTGCTGGGCAGATCCAGCAGGCTGCAGGTGCTGTAGGTATGCTTGCCTTAGGTGACGATCAGGAAAGTCAGCAGCTTTTTGCTATGGCTTACGGGATAGGATCTCAGGTAGGAGTTATGCTGCCTTTTAGTAGAAAGCATGAAACAGAGGCAGACAGGATTGGTATAAAACTAATGGCTATTGCCGGCTACAACCCCGAAGAAGCTTCAAGGCTCTGGAGACGTATGCAGGAAAGTTCTGGTGGAGCAGGGCCTCCAACATTTTTGAGCACTCACCCGTCTAATGAAGAGCGAATACAAAACCTTGAGAAATGGTCGGATGACGCTAAAAAAGTGGCCAGAGAATACGGAGTGACCTCCTTTAAAAACTAAGTGTGAAGGAGAAACTTTTACCAAAAGGGCATCAAAAACTCATACATGCCTGGGCGTTTTACGACTGGGCTAATTCTGTTTACCCCTTAGTCATTAGTTCAGCTATTTTTCCTATCTATTACGGAGCACTTACCCTCGCCAAAAACGATCAGGGGCTTGTTGTAAACGATACCGTTCAGTTCTTAGGCTTTAGTCTCAATAATGATGCGCTAATCAGTTATGTGACAGGGTTGGCTTTTATCCTCATTTCTGTTTTGAGCCCGCTACTTGGGGGTATGGCAGATTATATCGGCAACAAGAAAAATTTCATGAAGTTTTTCAATTATCTAGGTGCTGCAGCCTGCATGGGTTTATTCTGGTTTTCTATCGAGAATCTATGGTTTGGTTTAATCTGTTATTTTTTTGGATTAGTTGGATTTTGGGGAAGTATCGTCTTCTACAATTCGTATTTGCCGGATATCGCGTTCAGAAATCAACAGGATAAAGCTTCAGCAAAAGGCTTTTCACTGGGGTATATCGGGAGTGTCATTCTGCTTCTTATTTGTCTGATTTTAATCCAGTTTTACGACAGCTTTGGATTTGAAAGTGAGTCGCTTCCTACCCGCATCTCCTTTATTTTAACAGGAATCTGGTGGTTAGGCTTTAGTCAGTACACTTACGCTTATTTGCCCAAAGGGAACCGGAAAGGACAGGCCAAAACCAAAGATTTAGTACTGAATGGCTTCAGAGAGCTGAAAACCACTTATAAAAAAATAAAATCTTCCTTGGGCTTCGAACCTTATCTTCAGGCTTTCTTCGTTTACAGCATGGCCGTACAGACCATTATGCTGATTGCCACCTACTTTGGTGTAGGAGAAATCCAGTGGGCAGAAGGCGAGTCTACCACGGGACTTATTGTAAGTATTTTGTTGATACAGCTCATCGCTATTGTGGGTGCCAATGCGGCTTCAAAACTTGCAGGTAAGTTTGGAAACATCAATATCCTGATCGCCATTAACATAATCTGGATAGGCATTTGTATCTATGCCTTTTTTATTACGCAACCCCTTCAATTTTATATCACTGCTTTTTTTGTTGGGTTGGTTATGGGGGGTATTCAGTCTCTGTCGAGATCAACTTACTCCAAGTATATTCCGGAGGATGAAAAAGACACAGCCTCTTTTTTTAGTTTTTATGAAGTTACCGAGAAGATAGGAATCGTGATCGGCATGTTTATGTATGGATTTATTGCACAGGTGACCGGCAGTATCAGAAATGCTATTTTATTTTTAATTCTTTTTTTTGCAGGTGGTATTTTCTTACTTTTTAGACTTAAAATGAAAACCAAGACATAACGCATGGCATTTCTTTGGCACCTTACAGCAGTAGAATTGAAGGATAAGGTCCTGGTGACCGGCACCATCCTGAAGAATGAGACTGCTATTGACAAATCACCGCGTTCGATTCTTGCAAATGCCTGGAATGTGCTGAGTTCTTATCGAAAAAAAGCTTACAAAAGAAAATGTATATCTATAAAAACTCAGGAGCAAACGTTTAGCGTGAAAACCGATAAAAAAGGATATTTTTTTGAAATTCTTCCAGTTGAAGACTTCGATGATTTCACGATACATGATGAGGCACAAAACCTGCTTAGTATTGATCAAATTCACCCTTATTATTTTAAAAAGCATTCTACTCCCATAGAAATTATATCGGACATCGATGATACAGTGATTCACTCCCATACTGCTTCCGCTTTAAAGCGGATTTTCACCATTTTATTCAAGAGGCCAAAGCGTAGAAACAAGATATTATTCAGCAATGCCTTACTCGATTTTTTTGATGAAAATAAGTTCAGAATAGCTTATTTATCTAAAAGTGAAAGCAATTTGTTTGGATTGATTACAGCCATATTTAGAGCCAGAGAAATTCCCAGTGGTCCATTATTCCTGACCTCTTACCTCAAATTTAAAGCCTTGTTTAAGCCTAAAAAGGGGAAGCATAAGCAGGATTTCCTCGACCAGCTCATTTCCAATTTACCGGATAAAAAATTTATTTTAATGGGGGATGATACCCAGAGAGATATGGAGGTATATACTGAAGTTGTTAATCGGTATAAGGATAGGATCATCAAAGTTTACATCAGGCAAACTACATTTACAGTAAATGAAAACCAGACAAAACAATGGGAAACACTCCAGGCTACTGGGGTAGATTGCATGTATTTTCAGGACGATGACGACATCAACGTTGAAATTGAAGAGTTGAAGGAATCTTTAAAGATCATATGATGGAAATTCTCTTAGTCATTAACCCCATTTCCGGGGATATCAACAAATCCGACTTCCTTGATTTCGCCAAACGGACGCTGTCTAAATCGAAGATTGATTACCATTTGTACAAAACAACAGGGGATAAGGATTGTGAGGAATTAAATCATCTGATTGGCATTTATTCTCCCAAAAAAGTGATTATCGCCGGAGGTGATGGCACTTTGAATATGTTTTTGAAACCTTTGATCGAGCATAAGATTCAGGTTGGTTTTATACCCATGGGTTCTGCTAATGGGATGGCAGTCGAGCTGGACCTGACAGATTCCCTGGAAGATTTGCTTGTAAAATTCATCAAATCTAAAGAGACCAGACCCCTGGATGTTCTTTCCATAAACGATTCTCATTTGTTACTGCACTTAGGAGATATTGGTGCTAATGCGAACCTGGTTGCAAATTACGATAAAGACGAAAGCCGAGGCATGTTTACCTATGCCAGGCACTTTTGGTCAGAATTTAAAAACCTGAAAAGTTTTGAGTTTGAAATTAAAACAGATCAAAATGAGTATGAGCGGAAAGGAGTGATGCTGGCCATTTGCAATGGTAAAAAATTCGGAACCGGCATTCCTCTTAACTCTGTAGGTAAAATGGATGATGGCTTATTCGAATTTGTGGTGGTAAAGGCTATTGATTTTTCAGACTTACTGAAAGCGGCCTTATCTAAATTTGATGATGATTTTGAAATAGAAAACCTGGAAACCATTCAGGCTAAAACAGCTACCGTAAAATTTAAGCAGCCCAGATTGCTTCAAATTGATGGTGAAATTATGGATGAGTTTACAGAGCTTCACATCAAAGTATTACCCAAAGCACTGCGTTTTATTCAATAAAAAAACGCCAGCTTCGATTGAGCTGGCGTTTTTGATAGTGGTTTCAGTTTGTTTTATTGCCCTTCTTTGAAAGACTCAAACTCACTTGTTGTATTTTCTCTTGGCCAAACATTGTTTGACGTATCTACGTCTGCAGTTTCCTGATTTGGATCCACTACTATTTTTACGATTTCCTTTTCAGAAAGAATGGCTTTTTTTACTTGTGAATCATTTTTTCTCCACACTTGAACAGGGTAGCTGATCGTTTTTGAAGTCCCGTCTGCATACTGAAACTCTACAATAATAGGCATCACCAATCCACCTGGCTTGTTAAAGGTGATTTCATATATATGTTTTGGTGTCTTCATGGCTTCAACCTGTTCCATAGTAAAGTTATCCATCAGATACTCACGAAGCTTGGGTGCGTCTTTCAAAGGATCACCAACTTTCATGGAAGCATCGAAGCTTTCACTGTCTTCAGTCAGCAAATAAACAGCGTCTTGGGTGCGAGGATCCTTTTCTGGATCATTAATACCATATCTTGCCAAAAGCGCTTTGCCTTCCACCGTAGGATTGCTTGTGAGGAAATAGGTTTTGACATCTTCCACACCTATATCCACATAGTCTGTGGTATAGAACCAGCCTCTCCAGTACCAATCCAATTCAACGGCAGACGCATCTTCCATGGTTCTAAAGAAATCTTCCGGAGTCGGGTGTTTAAATTTCCATCGTTGTGCAAAGGTTTTAAACGAATAATCGAATAAATCATGACCCATAACCGTCTCTCTTAATATATTCAAGGCTGTAGCCGGTTTTCCATAAGCATTGTTACCCAGTTGGTAAACCTGCTCCGGATTGGTCATAATGGGTGAGATGTATTCCTGATTTCCCTTCATATAATTGACAATCTTGGAAGGTTCTCCACGTCTTGACGGATATTTTTCATACACTTCATTATTGCCTTGTAAAACTTCAGGATAGGTTTCTGCAAATTCCTGCTCAGATAAATATTGCATAAAGGTGTTAAGGCCTTCGTCCATCCATCCCCACTGTCTTTCATCACTATTCACAATCATGGGAAAGAAATTATGTCCAACCTCATGAATGATGACGCTCATCATACCAAATTTAACCCGGTCTGAAATAAAGCCTTCTTCATCTGGTCGTCCGTAATTCCAGCAAATCATCGGATATTCCATTCCCTGGCTTTTGGCATGTACCGAAATGGCTTTGTGATATGGGTATTGAAAGGTATAATCGCTATAGGTTTTTAAGGTGCTTGCCACAGCTCGTGTCGACCAGTCCTCCCATAAGGGGTTACCTTCTTTCGGGTAAAGAGAAACGGCCATGACGTCCTTATCACCAACTTTTACAGCCATCATGTCCCAGATAAATTTTCTTGAGGTAGCAAAACCAAAATCTCTTACCATTTCAGCTTCAAATTCCCAAGTTTTAGTTCTGGTAGCATTCCTTTTTTCATTGGCAATCGCTTCTTCTTCTGTCACGATTAAAACGGGTTGATCGTAAGTCTCTTTAGCTTTTTCGTAGCGGTCCAGCATGACTTTGCTGAATACGTCGTCTCTGTTTTGTAGTTTTCCGGTAGCATCCAGAATGTGATCTTCAGGGACGGTTATTTTTACGTTATAGTCTCCAAAAGGTAAAGCCCATTCACCGCTTCCCCAAAACTGATAATTCTGCCATCCCTCTTTGTCATTGTATACAGCCATTCTAGGGAAAAACTGTGCCATGACGTAGGCTCTGTTGTCATCTTCTTCAAAATACTCATAACCAGAGCGCCCTCCGTTTACCGTATGGTTATTGATTAAATAATCCCATTCAATAGAAAATTCAAAAGCGTCACCTGGCATAAGTGGTTCTTCTAGATTTATCCTCATCATGGTGTAATTGATCGTGTAGGGCAGAGGCACTCCGTTTTGATGTACTTTTTTAATATTGAAACCACCGTCAAAAGCCGGCTCCATATAAGAACTTACAAAGCTGCCTGCAGGCGTAACAGGAGCAAATTCGCTACTGTTTCTTTCCTTGGCAGGGCTGTCCTTTGCTCTTATATTTTGATCCAGCATCACCCACAGGTATTCTAGTGAATTGGGTGAATTATTGGTATAAGTAATGGTTTCTTTACCGTACAGTGTCGTGTTTTCATCATCCAGAATAATATCCATCTCGTAGTCTGCGGTATTTTGATAATATTGATGTCCAGGAGCACCTGAAGCTGTCCTGTAAACATTTGGAGTTGCAAACTCATCGTAAAGTTGTCTGAACTTATTTTGATTGGTATGACCGGTTTGCTTTTCCTCTTTTTCTTGTTCCTGGGCATATCCAGAAATGGATAAGACAAAAACGGATAATAAAAGACTTGTGTATTTAATCAAATTCATAAGGAGTAAGTATTACAATTTAGGGTTATAATTAAGGGTTCGCTTTGAAATTTCTTTTTCAAGAATAAAACTTTTTTTATAATTATCGGATTTAAAATGAATCATATTTTTTTGTTCTTCATACAAATCCGTCAATATTGAATTTTCGATGCTTAAACGTTCAAAAGAGTCCAGGTTTTCAACTTCCAGAAACAAATAAATCATATCGTCTTCGTATTTCCTTCCCAGATAATTGAACTCCAAAATTCCGGTTTCGGTTTCCAGCACAAATTTATCTCTGAGATACTTTTCTATATACACCTCTATTTCTTCGACTTCCAGACCTGGAATAAGTTTAAAATCCTTGTTGTATCTTTTGTTTAGAACCTCTTCAAAATCATCTGTGAAAACCCTGGAAATAATCTGAAGACTCTGTTCGTTTTGAATATAGGTTATATCCGTCACGCTGAGGTAGAATTCGTGATAAACAGTTGTTGCCGAAGTCAAGGATAACCAAAGGATGAAGGCTGTTAAAAATTTCATTCTGTAATTGCTTTTAATTTGAGATAAGCGATAGCTTTAAGTTTGAGTTCATCTATCAGGGCTAAAGGGTCATTTTGATTTACTATGGACATCGTATTTTGATCTTCGGCGCAAAAATAGGCGAAATCTTCTATATATATCTTTGGTATTCTTAAGTCTTTAGTGATAAGGTCGGAAGTTACTTTTCTCAGCACCTTATTTTTATTGGATTGCACAATAGCGTTTTCCTTTCTTTTTTTAAGCATCTTGGTTTCACCGCTTATCCAGTTGATCAACGGAGCTAAAGGAATACCTCCTGAACTTGTATTTGCGGTATAAATCTCCCGGTCTACTTTGTCTAATTGTCGCGGCACACCAAATCCAAATTGTCTTTGATCTACAAAATCTACCTTGACCTGAGCCATATCCTTGCTTAAATCTCCGGTTAAATCATATGGATTAAGGGTGACTTCCGGAAGTTCGTTGACTTCTAGTTCTAAAAAAATGGAGGTAGAGGTTTGTAAATTGTTTTCTTCCACCTTAAGTGTATAGGTTCTGTGTTGTAAGGAGGTGAATAAAATCGAATCTCCAACATGGGCTCTTATTTTATACTCTCCGTCGGGATTGGATACACTGCCTATTTTTTGATTGATATTGATCACATTTACCTGATAGTCACTAATCGAGTCTGCATAAATCTGACCTTTCAAAAAACTGTCCTGAGCGGTCAAAAGAAAAGGTGAAATCAGAACTAAAAAGAGGAGCTTTTTCAAATTAGTCTTTAGATTTAAATTCTTTTGATTTATCTATGAGAAATCCTATAAGGTCCAGCTCATTTTCTTTCTTAAGCATAGTTTTGGTGAGTCCTTCGTCTTCCACAAAAAAGATGAACTCATTGATACGGTCTTCATCAATATCAAGGTTTTCTTTGAAGAAAGAATCTTTATACATCTTTCTCACCATGACGTCAACATTTTTCGGAAGCCTGTGATCTTCCATTACCTCTCTTGAGGATAAGATGGCTCTGAAGATATTGGCTATATTGAGTCCGTTTTTGATAAAGCGCTGTTCTGTGGTGTAGTTTTCGGTGATGGTTTGCGACCTTACGTAAGGCTGTTCGCCCTCATATTCATTAATCACGGTTTCTGCATCCGGAGCCGCATAAAAAGTGGTTTTCACTTTCCTGGCATCTACCTCAATATTTCCTTCAAGATCATAAGGTCTTACGATGACTTCATCCAGAGTATTTATTTCATCATTGATTTTGACGGTGAACTTTCTCTTCTTGATAATATTTTCGTCTATAATCACTGTGAAATTTTGATATTGAATAGATTCAAATCGCAATCTGTCTCCTTCCCTTACGGGTATACCAAACTGGCCATAGGCATTGGTTACTGTCCCTTGCTTTGAATTCTGATTGATAATCTCAATTTGGGAAGCTTCGCCATCCAGGGGAACGATCACTTCACCGGCTACAAAAACTCTATCGTCTATTTGTGCGCTAAGGTTTTGAATTAAAAAAAGGAATATAAAGGCAGAGATAAGTCTCATATGTTATTTTTTGTACAATCTACTTAAAAATTCAGATACGCAATCCTAATTTTGCTACTAAAGTTATGTTAACTGAGTTCAATTCAATTTAAGTTTCTGTTTTATGCAAGCCATTATCGCCAGTACATCCACTGTTCATGGAAGTTCCTATTTAGAGTATCTCGAACCGGTTCTGAAGAACCACTTTAGGGACATACAAGACCTTGTATTTATTCCCTTCGCAAGGCCCGGAGGAATTTCACATGAGGATTATACCTTAAAGGCAAGAAAAGGCTTAATGTCTTGTGTAAAATCTGTAAAAGGATTGCATGAGTTTTCAGACATGAAACAGGCGATTTCAGAAGCTGAAGCCATTTTTGTAGGCGGTGGAAACACCTTTTTACTGGTAAAACAACTGCATGAACTCGACTTGATGCAGACTTTAAAAGGGAGTATTGAGCAGGGCGCAAAATATCTCGGGACCAGTGCCGGTAGCAATATTTGTGGGGTATCGATGCAAACGACCAACGACATGCCAATTGTTTATCCGCCGTCTTTTGAGACCTTGGGCATTCTCAATTTCAACATCAATCCTCATTATTTGGATCCAGATACCGCCTCAACCCATAAAGGAGAGACCCGGGAAACACGGATTCAGGAATTTCAGACGTTAAATTCTGAAATTGTTGTAGGGCTCCGGGAAGGCAGCTGGATAAAAATCGATAATTTAGAAATCTCACTGGAAGGCCCATGGCCGGCCAGGGTATTTGAACCTGGCAAAGAAGCCTACGAGTTAAGTCCAAACCGACCTATTAAATTTTAAGAAATGGATTATCAAGCAATCTTAAATGTCATTCAAAAAGAATTTTCTCCTCATGAAGATATGGGCAAAGTAGCTGGCTATATTCCGGAACTGGAGAAAGTAGATCCGCTTAAGTTTGGGGTTTACCTGTATTGTCAGGATGGATCTTCGTTTCAGTTCGGAGACAGCCAGGAAAAATTCTCCATACAAAGTATTTCTAAAGTCTTTACCCTGACCATCGCCAAGGAATTGCTGGGCAGGGATTTGTGGAAACGCGTAGATGTAGAGCCCTCGGGAACACCTTTTAATTCTCTTACAGAACTGGAAAGAGAAAGTGGAGTCCCTCGTAATCCTTTTATAAATGCAGGATCTATTGTTGTGGCAGATGCGCTTTTGACAGTCCTGGAGAACCCCGAGCGGGATCTGTTGAAGTTTGTGCGTAAACTTTGCGGAGATGATGATATTTTCTACGATGAGTCGATTTATAAAAGTGAAAAAAGTCATGGGTATCGAAACAAGGCTCTGGTCAATTACATGAAATCCCTTGGGAATATTGAAAATGACACAGAAAAAGTCCTGGAGTTTTATTTTTATCAGTGTTCTCTTGCCATGAATTGTGAGCAGCTTTCCAAGGCGTTTATGCTATTTGCCAATGAAGGTTTGCATTTTCAGACCGGAGAAAAAGTGATCGATAAGCAGAGTGTTAAGCGTGTCAACTCCATCATGCAGACTTGCGGATTTTACGATGAAGCAGGAGAGTTTAGTTTTAGGGTAGGCTTGCCCGGCAAAAGTGGAGTGGGAGGCGGTATCGTAGCCGTGCATCCGGAAAAATATGCCGTAGCAGTCTGGAGTCCAATGCTGAACGAGAAAGGGAATTCTGCTTTAGGAATGAAAGTTTTGGAACGGCTAACCACTCTCACGGGCTTTTCGATTTTCTAAAAAGTCTTTTGTAAGTTTTAAAATTTTATGTTTCGCTGTTAACAAACAGACCAGTATATTTGCAGTATGATAATTTTACCTCTTTTTATTAGTGGCGCAGAAATCGTCTTTATCTTATTTATTCTGATCATGGTTTTCGGTGCTGATAAAATTCCGGAAATCGCCAGATTTTTTGGAAAAACAATGAAGTCTTTCCGCCATGCTACCGATGAAATCAAAACTGAAATCACCAAGCAAAAGAAAGATTACAACTTAGATTTTGATATCCAGAAAGAAGTCGAAGACCGAACCAAAACCTTAGACTCTGAAACCTCAAAATTAAAAGATGAAGTTGAAGATGCTATTGGTCCCATCAAAAGAAGGTTCTGATGGAGCTCAATCCTTCCCGCTGGGATTGGAAACTGATGGTGTATCTGAATAACTTAAGTCCAGATGCCTTAGATTCTTTTTGGACCTTCGTAACCCATACAGAACACTGGATTTTCTTCTATTTTTTTCTTTTACTGCTGTTTTTTTATAAGGCTGACTATAAAAAAGGCTTATTAGGAGCTTTAGTTTTGCTGATGAGTGTTGGTTTTACCCATTTGCTTACGGAGCTTACAAAATTTATGGTGCAGCGAAACCGGCCAAATCTCACCGAAGATATTATGGCCAATCTGAAAATTCTTTACGAACCTACCAATTTTAGTTTCTTTTCCGGGCATGCCTCAACTTCATTCGCAGCCACGGTATTCATTTATCTCGTTTTGAAATCCAGATTCAAATACCTAGGTCTCATTTTTATCTGGCCGGTTCTGTTTTCACTAAGCCGGATTTTTGTCGGTGTACATTTCCCGAGTGATATCATCGTTGGAGCTTTTGTAGGAACGATGATTGCCATTCTGTGTTTCAGATTTTATCACCTTGCTGAAAAAAAATT
The DNA here is from genome assembly GCF_010820555.1 of Psychroflexus aurantiacus. GTDB lineage: Bacteria > Bacteroidota > Bacteroidia > Flavobacteriales > Flavobacteriaceae > Psychroflexus > Psychroflexus aurantiacus. The sequence continues at coordinate 47,002 of NZ_JAAIKD010000002.1, forward strand.
ACTGGGTGTAGGTGATCAAGATAATGCTTAGAACGGCTATCCCGATTCCAAGCCAGTTTTTGGGGATCACGTTTTCTCTGAAAAAGAGAATTCCCAGAATTGTTGAAAGCAGCACTATGCTCACGTTATTGACGATAAAAATACTTGAGCTATCAAAGCCCTCCATCCTGAGCGCTAAAATGAAAAAGTAAATGGAAAAATAATTTGGTATCCCCAGAAGAATGCCTCCTGCGGCATCTTTAAATTTAAAATTCGATTTGCCTCGAAGTCTTCTGACCCCATAAAATATCAGTCCGGTCACAAAGGCGAAGAAAAAGGTGCTGGCAGAAAAAAGCGAAACTTCATTTTCCGGTACATAGGTGTTTTCAAGAAATTTTATACTACTCTCTATGATCCCGCTTCCAAGAAACACCAAAAGCGGAAAAATAAAATACTTCATATCTATACTTAAACCCTCTTTCTTCCTTACAGATACCAGGTAAACAGAGACTAAAGCCATGAGAATACCGATGATTTTCAAGATGCCTAAGGATTCATTGTAGTATAGAATCACAAAAACAACGGGTATGGCTACGCTCATTTTGCTGGCTACCGAGACTACAGACATCCCGCCTTTTTGGGTGGTGATGACCATAAGTGAAAAAACCAGAATAAACATAGCCCCTAAAATCACCGAGCCATAAAACCAGTCTTTGGTTGTAACGGACAAAATTCCTTCAACAGAAAAATTTCCCTGGAGGATAATTCCGAGTACAAAGGCTATAAGATAATTGACAATTAAGGCGTTTAGCGTCGTAATGTTATACTTGCCGAAGAGTTTGAAAACGATATAAATCGCGCTGGAGGATAAAATACTTAAGATTAAGGCTATCAAAACAAATCCGATTTTATAGAAAATAATTGAGTCACTTTTTCTTCACCAGCCTGAAGATGCCAGGTGTGAATACCTATGTTTTTGGCTGTTTGAATGTGTTCCAAAGTGTCATCTACAAACAATGTTTCTTCAGGATTCAAATCGTTCTCCTGTAAAACAAATTCAAAAATGGATTTATCGGGTTTTCTGAAATGAATCTCATGAGAAAGATAAAACTGATCAAAACAGGATTTAAACTCTTCAAAAACTGAAATATGCTTCTTGACCCAGTCGATGTGAAGTGCGTTGGTATTGCTTAGTAAAATGAGTTTGTAAGTCCCTGTGGCTTTTAATGTTTTCAAAAACTCAAGCCGGTCCTTAGGGAAGTCGATTAAAATTGAGTTCCAGGCCTCCTTAAATTTTTCATCCGAAAGTCCCTCGAATTTTTCGGTATAGTGATGTATAAACGCATCGGATGAAATCAGGCCTTTTTCATAAGATTTGTTGATTTTAATGGATTCAGAATCCAATTCAGAAATCCCTAGCTGTTTTAAATGCTCAGTCGTTGCAGATTTATTTAAAGTGAGAAATACATCTCCAAAGTCAAATAGGATGGTTTTAATCATTGTAAAAGTAATTCAGTTGATCGCCTTCTATCTCCGTTGTGCTGGAGGCTTGCCTGTTTAGACGTGGTCCTTTTGTGCCGTTTTCAATTTCATTTTGTCCCGTAAAGACTCTGGCTTCGTCCCACAGGTCAGAATCGATAAACTTCTGTAAGGTTTTGCTTCCGCCTTCAATGATGACCGATTGAAGTTCGAGTTGATACAGCTTATCTAGGATTTGCGGCAGTAAATCGCTCTCGAAATCCAGGGGCTCAAAGCTTAAATTTTTTTGATTCTCAGCCGTTGAGGTGTTGTGATGAAACACCACCGTGGGCTGCGAAGTATCCAGGATTGACAGGTGTTTTGGTAATTTCAGGGATTTATCCAGAACTATGCGCGTAGGGTTTTTTCCGGCCCAATGTCTTGTATTCAGTTTTGGATTGTCCTTCACAGCCGTTTGCGTTCCTATTAAAATTCCCTGTTCTTCACTTCTCCATTTATGCACAAGCTGCTGGGAATAGGGGTTCGTTATCCAGAAAATGCCACCTGCTTTTTGGTCTGCAGGAGCGATGAAACCCTGCTTAGTTTCAGCCCATTTCAAAATGATGTAAGGTCTTTTTTTTCTGTGAAAAGTAAAAAATCGCCTGTTCAAGGCCTCGCATTCTTCTTCACAAACCCCCACGACAACATTCCTGCCGGCAGCAAGTAATTTTTGAATGCCCTTTCCGGCTACTTCCGCAAAAGGATCTAGCGTTCCTATAACGATGTTTGGTATTTTTTTGGCAATAATAAGATCGCTGCAGGGTGGTGTTTTTCCATAGTGACTGCAGGGCTCCAGAGTTACGTAAAGCGTTGATTTTTTCAGCAGGGATTGGTCTTTTACGGCTTGTATGGCTCTCACTTCGGCATGGGCATCCCCTGCTTTGATGTGCCAGCCTTCACCAATAATGGTGTTATCACAAACAATGACACAACCCACAAGCGGATTGGGATAGGTGGTGCCCAGTCCGTTTCTTGCTAGTTCAAGACATCGGTTGATATAAAATGCGTTTGTTTTCACTGCGTAAAAATAGAAAAAGACTTAAGCATTCAGCTTTTCTTTAATTCGTTTTATGAAATTAATTGAGATCTTTTTTTGTGATATTACCAGATCTGATGCAGCTATAAAATTCGATGTATAAAAATTTCAATTTTTAAATGCAGATAGGCCTATAAGTCTAAAATTCATTTAATTTTGTTTGCGTTCTCAGGTTCTATCTAAAACCCTGGAAGTTAAAATTAATACACGTATTCAACGGAAGCCTAACATGACAGAGATAACCATACGCCCTATTCAGGAGAAAGACAATAAGGAAGTTGCCGAAATGATTCGTCACGTCCTCGTCGAGAAAGGAGCGCCTAAGGTGGGCACTGCTTACGAAGATAAAGCCCTGGATCAGCTTTTTGAAACCTACCACAAAGAAAGATCAGAATATTTTGTGCTTTTGGAAGGCGACAGGATTTTAGGCAGTGCAGGTATTTCACCCTTAGACAATGGAGACCCAAAGGTTTGTGAACTTCAGAAAATGTATTTTGATCCCAGCGCCAGGGGTCGGGGATTGGGTATGCAGATGATGAAAACCTGCCTCGATTTTGCCAGAGCTCAGGAGTTTCAGGTATGCTACATAGAAACCTTGCCGAGCATGAAAGCAGCCCAGAAACTTTATCAGAAAACAGGATTCGACTACATTTCTGATAGAATGGGCGATACGGGTCATTATTCCTGCACGATTTTTATGAAAAAAGAATTAAACTGATAAACAATGGAAAAGATTGCAATTATAGCTCACGATGGGAAAAAACCAGAAATGGTCAACTTCCTCAATAAAAACCTGGAAAAGCTTAAAAAAGCAGAACTTGTCGCTACAGGGACCACGGGAACTCACGTTGAAAACACAGGGCTTAAAGTTGAAAAAAAACTTTCCGGACCTATTGGCGGAGATGCTCAAATTGCAGGCATGGGGGCAGAGAAAAAGCTGGCTATGATTTTGTTTTTTAGAGATCCGCTCGGTAAGCATCCCCATGAGCCGGATGTACAGATGCTCATGAGAATTTGTGATGTTCACAATATTCCTATCGCCACAAATCCAGCAACGGCTCAATTGCTTATCGATGCTTTTTTTAAGGACTAATCTTTCGTGATAGCCTTCAAAATCAATTCCATAATCTCATCCGGACAGCGCATGGGTCTGCCGGTGGACTGCCTGACAAATACCAGGACAGTCTGTCCCAGGGTAAGCAATTCTTCGTGCTCATTCCTGATTTCATAATCAAATGTAATGGTTGCACTCGGTAACTGATGAAGGCTTGTCCTGACCTTTAAGATATCTCCAAATTTTGCCGGTTTTTTGTAATCTACCGTTAATTTATTCAAAGGTAACATCACACCGCTATCTTCCATTTTTTGATAGTGCATTCCCATTATTTTTAGCCAGTCTACTCGGGCCTGTTCAAAATAAATAGGATAAACAGAGTGATGTACCACTCCCATTTGGTCGGTTTCGGCATACCTGACCTCCAGTGTTGAGGTGGTAAAAATCGGTTTTATTTCTTTATAATTTTTGCTCAAAATTTATGTATTAACATCTCTTTAAGTATAGGTAGAAAAAACTAGAAATTCAACCTAAATTTTATTTTTTTATTAAAAAGTTTGTGCACATATTTGTGGTTCAAACAAAGCGAGATCATCTTTGTTGAAATTCAGTCTAATACAAATTACTTAAGTTTAACTATGTCAAAATCAGCATCTTCGGTTTGGGAAAACTGTCTTACTTTTATTCAAGATAACATCTCAGATCAAGCTTATAAAACTTGGTTTCAACCCATTAATGCTGTGAAACTCAATGACAATGCTTTAAGTATTCAAGTGCCTTCAAAATTCTTTTATGAGTGGTTAGAGGAGCATTATGTTGACTTGCTGAAAGTTGCACTTACCAAAGAGCTGGGGAAGGCTGCGAAACTGGTTTATGTCATCCGCATGGAAAATGCCGAGGGTAATAAACAGCCCTTTACCGAAAAAATTCCAAGTACCCAGAGATCCAATGTGCATTCACAATCAGTAGATTTTCCTGCCCGGCAAAAAAATCCGGAATTGAGAAATCCTTTTGTGATTCCTGGAATAAGAAATTTAAAAATCGATTCTCAGTTAAATTCAAATTATAGTTTTGATAATTTTCTGGAGGGAACTTCCAACAGGCTGGCCAGGTCTGCAAGTCTTGCTGTAGCCAACAAACCCGGAGGGACCTCATTCAACCCACTGCTTATTTTTGGAGGAGTTGGTTTGGGAAAAACACACTTAGCACACGCCATAGGTTTGCAGGTCAAGGATAAGTTCCCTGATAAAACGGTCCTTTATATTTCGGCTGATAAGTTTACCCAGCAGCATATTGATGCGGTTTCCAAAAACAACAGAAATGATTTTATTCATTTTTACCAGATTATAGATGTTCTTATCGTCGATGATATTCAATTGATTTCTGGTAAAAAAGGAACTCAGGATGTCTTTTTCCATATTTTCAATCACCTGCACCAAAACGGTAAACAAGTGATTTTGACCAGTGATAAAGCCCCTGTCGATATGCAGGATATTCAGCAGCGTCTCTTATCCAGATTCAAATGGGGGCTTTCTGCAGAGTTGGAACAACCGGATTACGAAACGCGTATTAAGATTATCAAAAATAAACTCTACAATGATGGGGTGGAAATGGCCGATGAGATTTTAGATTACATCGCCTCTCGCATCACCACCAACATCAGGGAGCTGGAAGGTGCCATTATTTCATTGATTGCTCATTCTTCATTTAGCAAGACTGAAATCACTATCGATCTTGCTGAGCAAATCGTAAAAAACTACGTTAAGAATAATAAGAAACCTATTTCTCTGGATGATATTCAAAATGTGGTTAGCGATTATTTCCACATTGAGATTGATGAATTACAATCTAAAAGCAGAAAACGCAATGTCGTCCAGGCCAGACAGATCGCTATGTATTTTGCCAAGGAAATCACCAAAACATCGCTGACTAACATTGGCAGACACATTGGCCAAAGAGATCATTCTACCGTTTTGCACTCCTGTAAAATCGTTTCCAACTTACAGGATTCGGACAAGCAGTTTAGAAAATTTATCCAGGATCTTGAGGTTAAATTCAAGCAGTTATGACCAGGATTTTGATGGTATGTCTAGGAAATATCTGTCGTTCTCCACTGGCGGAAGGTATCTTAAAGTCCAAACTCGACTCCTCAAAATTTGAAATCGATTCTGCGGGAACCTCAAATCAACATGAAGGTTCCTTGCCAGATCAACGCTCTATCGAGGTTGCGAGTGACCATGGACTGGACATCACCGATCAACGGGGCCGGCCTTTCACAAGAGAAGATTTCAAGACTTTCGACTATATATATGTGATGGACACTTCCAATTATGAAGATGTACTGGCTTTAGCTGATACTCAGGAAGACCGCGACAAGGTAAGCCTGATATTAAATAAGATCTTCCCCGGCGAAAACGAAAGTGTTCCCGATCCTTACCACAACTCAATAGATGGTTTTAAACAGGTTTATCAAATGCTGGACGAATCCTGCACTGTCATAGCTCAGGAGCTGGAGAAGTCATAATCTAAAACTAATTTTATTTTATAGAAATGGAAAACGTTAAGAAAAAAGGCAGACTCTATCTTATCCCAAATCGACTTGGAGATTTACCGCCTTTAGAAGTACTTCCGCTTTCTATTCGAAAAGTGATTAGTGAAATTGATCATTATATTGTTGAAAATGAGAAAGTAGCCAGGCATTTTATCAAAAAAATTGTACCTACAAAATCTCAGCCTAATCTGGAATTCAAACTCCTTAATAAATTCACTTCCGACCTGGAAATCCCAGAATTTTTAAGTGCCTGTGAGGAAGGAATCCATATGGGACTGATTTCGGATGCGGGTTGTCCCGGCGTAGCAGATCCCGGAGCTCAGGTAGTGGCTCTGGCGCATCAAAAAGATATACAGGTGGTTCCTTTGGTTGGGCCTTCCTCTATTTTGCTTGCCCTGATGTCTAGCGGACTCAACGGACAAAGTTTTACTTTTCATGGCTACTTGCCTATCGACAATCAGGAGCGCAAACAGTTTGTGAAGAAAATAGAAAGAGCTTCCATCGAACTGAATCAGGCTCAGATTTTTATTGAAACGCCTTACCGGAATAACAAATTGCTGATTAGTCTTATTTCTACACTGCAGGCTTCTACCAGAATTAGTGTTGCTGTAGACCTAACCTTATCCACAGAATTTATTAAAACTCAAACGGCGGCCGAGTGGAAGAAAACTTCCATAGATTTGCACAAAAGACCAGCCATTTTCTTAATTCAGGGTTAGGAGACCAATGCGCTTGTTAAATTTAATTTCCTTTGGAAAAAGACGCTTACAAAACCATAGATCGTCCCGGTTCAGAAATTCTTTTCAAGGAAAAGGCAAGCAAGTTTTTTGGATATGCCTTTCCTGTATCTTCTGAAGAGGATGTGGAATTGGCCCTTCTAGATTTAAGATCCAAACACAATAAAGCGGGTCATTTTTGCTATGCCTGGCAAATTGGCGAAAACTACGAGCATTACAGAGTCAATGACGATGGGGAGCCCTCCAATTCTGCGGGCATGCCAATCCTTGGCCAGTTGCAAAATTTTGAAGTCACCAATATTTTAGTGGTTGTAGTCCGGTATTTTGGAGGAACCAAGCTTGGCGTCGGCGGCTTAATTTCAGCTTACAAAACCGCTGCGAAGCTGGCTTTAGAGCAGGCTAAACTTATTTCTAAAACCATCAAACTTGATTTTGATGTGGTTTGTGACTATGATAAAATGAATCTGGTGATGAGGTTGGTCAAGGAATATGATTTGACCATTTTAGAGCAGGATCTGAAGCTGGATTGCCGTTTCAAAATCGGGGTGAGGAAAAAGGAGTTTGACAAAATTTTCGACAAATTCGATGCGGTGTTTGGTTTTGAAGTTTCCAGTAAATCTAAGTCTGAAGAAGAATGACAAATTTGAAAATGCTTAAGAAGGAATTCCTGGAAGACCTTTCTTCTGTTTACGATAGGGATGAAGCTGCAACTTTTTTTTCCTGGCTTGCAGAAGACCTATTCGGTTTGAAAACCCATGACCTGTTGCTCAATGCGGAAGCCGATCTTGACGAAACTCAGCTTTTAAAATTTGAAGAGGCCAGGGAAAGACTGAAGAACGAAGAGCCTATTCAATATATTTTAGGCTATGTAGAATTTTTGGGTTTGAAGCTGAAAGTCAGTTCGGATGTATTGATTCCAAGGCCGGAAACAGAAGAGCTTGTTCAGTGGATACTGGACGATTACCAGTTCTCCCGGCTTCAGTTGAATCTTATAGATTTAGGAACCGGAAGTGGCTGTATTCCTATCGCCCTGGCCAAACACCTGCATCAGGCCAAAATTAAAGCCTTTGATATTTCTGCTGCAGCATTACAACTAGGGGCATCGAATCTGCTCAGAAGCCTTGGAGAGGAAGGCTTAAAAACAAAGGGATCATCCATAGAATTTATACAAGCCGATATACTGGAACTCGAACGGCTCCCTGAAGCAGACCTCGTGGTTTCCAATCCACCTTATGTGAAGCGTGATGAGCAAGTGCAAATGAAAGCCAATGTATTGAAGAATGAGCCGCATCTCGCCTTATTTGTAGAGAATGAGGATCCTCTGATATTTTACAGAAAAATAGCTGAATTGACTTCCCAAATGACTAAAACGCCAGTGGTTTATCTTGAAATCAATCAATACTTAGCCCAGGAAACCTGCCGGTTATTTGAAGATTTTGGTTTTCAGCATATTGAGCTGAGAAAGGATTTTAGAGGGAATGACAGAATGCTAAAAGCTTATTAAACTTAGTCGAATGCCGGTTTTTAAGACTGATTTTCAAAGATTTTGGTTTAAATTTATACCTCAGATTAACGTCATTAATTTTTCGATTTCATGGATGCAAAACACAAGATAGAACAGCTAAGATCAGAGCTTCATGAGCATAATTATAACTATTATGTTTTGGATAATCCTGAGATTTCTGATTATGATTTTGACATGAAACTGAAGGAGTTACAGGAGCTGGAGCAGGCCCATCCGGAGTTTTACGATTCCAATTCGCCAACGATGAGGGTCGGTGGTGAAGTGACCAAAAGCTTTAAAACGGTGGTACATGATTTCCCGATGTATTCATTGTCAAACTCCTACTCTAAAGAAGATCTCGAAGACTGGGAAACCCGAATTCAGAAAATCATAGAGGAACCCGTAGAATTCACCTGTGAACTCAAATACGACGGTGCATCCATCAGCTTAACCTATGAAAACGGTGAGTTTGTAAGAGCCGTGACTCGTGGAGATGGCACCCAGGGTGACGAAATCACCCAAAACGTAAAAACCATAAGATCGGTTCCCTTAAAACTCAAAGGAGACGATTATCCAGAACGCTTCGATATCCGCGGAGAAATTGTATTGCCGTATGAAGGCTTTGCAAAACTCAATGCCGAAAAAGTAGAGCAGGGCGAAGAGCCTTATGCCAACCCCAGAAACACAGCCTCCGGCAGCCTGAAGCTTCAGGATAGCGGAGAAGTTGCCAAACGGCCTTTGCTGTGTTTGTTATACAATCTGACAGGTGAAAACCTGGGTGTAGAGACTCAAATGGAAAGCTTAACTAAAGCACGAGCCTGGGGATTCAATGTTCCGGAAGAAGCTCAGCTCGCCAAATCCATGAAAGCCGTTTTTGAGTATATCGACTACTGGGATAAGCACAGGCGTGACTTGCCTTACGAAACCGACGGTGTTGTCATCAAAGTAAACAGTCTTCAGCAGCAGGACGAGCTGGGTTATACGGCAAAATCTCCACGCTGGGCGATGGCCTATAAATTCAAGGCCGAGCAGGTCTCAACGCTGTTAAATGAAATCACCTACCAGGTTGGCAGAACCGGTGCCATTACACCAGTAGCCAATTTAGAGCCTGTTCAGCTGGCTGGGACCACCGTAAAACGTGCCTCTTTACATAATGCCGACCAGATTGAAAAGCTGGATGTAAGAGAAGGCGATGTGGTGTTTGTTGAAAAAGGAGGTGAGATCATTCCTAAAATTATCGGAGTGGATTTTACACAGCGAAATCCGGATTCTAAACCCACCGAATACATTAAAGCCTGCCCGGTTTGCGAAACACCTCTGCAACGCAAAGAAGGGGAGGCGCTTCACTTTTGTCCAAATTCGGAGGGCTGTCCCCCTCAGATTATTGGTCGTATTCAGCACTTTATTTCCAGAAAAGCTATGGATATCGAAGGTCTTGGCGGGGAGACCGTGGCTTTACTTGTGAAAGAAAACCTAATCGAGGATTACGCCGACCTGTATACCCTGAAAAAAGAAGATGTGCTTCCCCTGGAACGCATGGCAGAAAAGTCAGCTGAAAATTTGATTCAGGGCATTGAAGCTTCCAAAGACGTTCCTTTTGAAAGGGTGCTTTTTGGTTTGGGAATCCGGTATGTTGGTGAAACGGTAGCTAAAAAGCTGGTAAAAGCTTATAAAAGCATCGATGTTCTGGCTGCCGCAAGCTTTGAAAATCTGGTGGCTGTCGATGAAATAGGAGAGCGTATCGCGCAGAGTGTGGTCGAATTCTTTGAGGATGGAGCCAATAAAGAACGCATCCTCAGACTTCAAAACTATGGACTCAACCTCGAAGTTTCTGAAGAGGAGTTAGAAAATCAAAGTCAGAAGCTGGCAGATTTAAGCCTGGTTATTTCCGGAGTGTTTGAAAAAGTTTCCAGAAAGGAGCTTCAAAACCTGATAGAAACCCACGGCGGAAAAAATACCAGTTCCATTTCAAAAAAGACAGACTACCTGGTGGCCGGAGACAATATGGGTCCTAGCAAACGCACTAAAGCAGAAAATCTTGGTGTGAAAATTATTACTGAAGATGAGTTTTTGAACATGATCGAAGATTAGGAAGTACAAAGTAAGAAGTACAAAGTAAAAAGGTCTTTCTTAAATAGGGATGGGCTTTAAACTTCGACAACTAAACTTTCATGCTCTGTTTCACCGGCTTCGTCGAAGTAAAAATCGATTCGTCCTACATTGATGCCACCCCAGCCCACCTGATTGACGAGGACTTTCCTGCCCTCCAAATTCTCGACAAGACTTGGTTTTTCCAGGAAGGTATGGGTATGTCCGCCGATGATAAGATCGATGTCCTTGGTAAGTGCCGCCAGTTTCAAATCATCGATTTTATCAGAGCGGTAACTATAGCCTAAGTGCGACAGGCAAATCACTAGGTCACAGTTGAGGTCCTGTTTTAAAATCCGGGTTTGTTCCTGAGCGATTTCCACAGGATTGAGATATTCGGTTTCCTTGTAGAGGTCCTTGGAAACCAGACCTTCCAGTTGAATTCCCAGACCAAAAACCCCAACGTTTTGGCCGTTTACCTCATAAATTTGATGAGATTTCACCAGGCCGTCCAACACGGTGTTGGAGAAATTATAATTTGAACTGAGCAGGTCGAATTCTGCATGCTGCAGCTGTGCAGCAATATTCGCAATACCGTTATCAAACTCATGATTTCCAATGGTAGAGGCATGATAGCCCAGTTTACTCATCAATTTATATTCGAGTTCACCCCCGTAAAAATTAAAATAAGGCGTGCCCTGGAATGCATCTCCCGCATCGAGAACCAGCGTGTTTGGGTTTTCCGATCTCACCTGCTGGATGTAAGTGTATCGTCTGGAAACGCCTCCAAGATTGGCGTATCGGCTGTCATTGGCCGGAAAAGGATCGATATGGCTATGCACATCGTTGGTGTGTAAAATGGTGAGGTGTTTTGAAAACGCAGAAGGTTTAAAAGCACTCAGGACTCCCAGCCCTCCTGCTGCCAGAAAACCAGTGGCAGCCCCCGTTGTTTTGATAAATTTCGATCGATTCATGCCTTTAGTTTTGAAGTTGAATAAAACGTTGATCCCTGACTGGTGCTATCGTATCCTTTTTTTTGAAGTAGTCGATAAACAGATTTCTCAGTTTGTAATCCAGGCCCTGAACGTTTCTGGCGCTAAGGAAAAAATCCATTTTATCGCCGCCTTTTGCCAAATAGTCGGAGGTGGCTACGTAGTAGGATTTCTTCTGATGTTGCGCTCCGTTTACTTTAAATTCACTCAGGTTGCCTTGAGCATCCAGAATCACCTGAAGCCCTGAGATGGGGTGAGCTGCTTTATCCTGAACCAGATAATCAACCAAAGCCTGAAGTTCATCTGAAGTCAATTCGACTACCACAACTTCATTTTCAAAAGGCATGATGTTGTAAGCTGTCCTGGTGGTGATGTCTCCGGCATTGATCCCCCCGCGAATGCCTCCGTAATTCAAAATCACCAGGTCAAAACTATGTCCTGTCCGTTCTTTAAACAGGGGGGTGGCCATCTCAAAAACGGCATCTGCCATCATGTTTCCAATAGAGGTGTTGAATCTGGCCTCAGCCTTATACATCGCATTAGGCGTGTAGGAAAGCACGCCTTCCATTTCTTCTTTAATTCTCCTGCGGTAAGGGGCTATAAAGGTTTCCAGTTCTTTATTTTCCGCAATAGTGTCGGAAATCAAAATTTGTTTGCTCTCTATGCGGGTCAGTTTCTGGGGTGCATCTGCACAGGACCACAGCACCGAAAGCAAAAACAATAGACTGAGTGTTTTCATCAGGATCAATTTTCGGTAAATATAATAGGTTTGAAAATTAACTTTAGCTTGAATTTGCTAGAATTAGGGAGTTTAAATGCTATTTTTATTTCGTGTTCTCAAAAGACATTAAGGATTTAATTTTGGTATTTTTGCAAAACTGTTTTAATATAATTTATGGAAATCCCGCTGCTTAAGGAAATTGTTGTCGTTTTAGGCATTTCTATTGTCATTATTTTAGCGTTTCAAAAGCTGAAAGTGCCTTCGATTCTCGGATTTTTATTTGCGGGTATTATCGTAGGACCAAGTGCGTTTAACCTGTTGAGTTCTAGGCATGAGGTAGAGCTGCTTTCAGAAATAGGCATCATCTTTCTGCTCTTCATCATCGGTATAGAATTGTCCTTTAGCGGATTGATGAAAATTAAGAAAACGGTATTCGTAGGAGGTGGTCTGCAGGTTGGAGGCACCATCTTGATAACTGCTTTAGTGGCTATGGCCCTAGGTATAGATCTTAACACAGCTGTATTTATCGGGTTTTTGATCTCCTTAAGCAGTACAGCCATCGTTCTTAAAATGCTGCAGGAGAAAGGTGAAATAAAGTCTCCTCATGGAAGAATAGCGTTGGGAATTCTTATTTTTCAGGATATCATTGTCGTACCCATGATGCTTTTGACGCCTATTTTGGCCGGAAAGGCCGAAAATATAGGAGAAACCCTGCTTATTCTTTTAGTTAAACTCATAGGAGTTGGTCTGGTGGTTTTCGTGCTTCAAAAGTATGTTGTGCCTTTCATTTTTAAACTGGTTGTCAAGTCAAAAAACAGAGAATTATTCATTTTAACGACCATCGTGTTTTGTTTTTCTGTGGCCTGGCTGACGTCCTCTGTGGGTCTCTCGCTGGCTCTGGGTGCTTTCTTTGCAGGATTGATCATTTCAGAATCGGAATACAGTCACCAGGCTACGGCCAATGTTCTTCCGTTCCGAGAGATCTTTATAAGTTTCTTTTTTATCTCGGTAGGTTCTCTTTTGGACATCCACTTTTTTATAAATAATGTGGTTTATATTTTGCTTTTTGTACTGGCCGTTTTGATTATTAAAGTGGTTATTGTAGCATTTGTGGCCCTGTTCCTTCAAAACCAGCCAAGAACGGTGTTTTTGTCGGCCTTTAGCATTTTCCAGGTGGGAGAATTTTCACTCTTGCTTTCCACCGTAGGTTTGCAGAATGATTTATTGCCCGATGCATTATACCAGTATTTCCTTGCGGTATGCATCATCACCATGGCCTTGACGCCTTTCGTGCTGCAAAAATCTCATAAGATGTCAGATTTTCTCCTCAGAGCGGCCATTCCAAAGCGGGTGAGAAAGCGCATGAATAAACGAAAAATCGATAGCAGCAGTCAGGAAGTCGATTCTGACCACGATTGGAAAGACCATGTGATTATTGTGGGTTATGGAATCAATGGTCAAAATATTTCGCGAGTTACCTCTCATATTGATATTCCCTATGTGATCGTGGATATGGATTATGAAGCTATCAAACTGGCAAAACAAAAAAACCAGCCTGTCATTTACGGTGACGCTTCCGATCCTGAAATTTTAAAGCATATCCATATTCAGAAAGCCAGGGTAGTGGTGATCGCTATTTCAGATCCAGGTGCCACCAAAAAGATTATTTCTTCGGTTCGTTTATTCTCTCAGACGGTTTACATTATCGTAAGAACGCGATATGTTAAAGAAATTGAAGAGAATATGAAGATTGGTGCAGATGAGGTGATACCGGAAGAATTTGAAACCTCTATCGAAATTTTTACGCGAGTGCTAAGACAATACATGGTCACTCAGGGAGATATTGAAAATATAGTTACCAGCATCAGGTCTTCAGATTACCAGATGTTAACCAGTATCAAGCCAACATCTACCAATGCGGTTTTCCAGCAACTGAATATTCCGGATAAAGAAGTGGCGACGCTTCATGTTCAGCATGGGAATAATAATATTGCCGGAGCTTCTATAGGAGAATCTGGAATCGGTAAAAATTATAATGTGACAGTTTTAGCCATAAAACGGGGTAGAAAGTACATCTCGGATATTAATCCGGAGACCAGAATTGAAATAGATGATTTGGTGTATATTTTCGGAGCACCAAAAGCTATAAATGCATTGAACAAAGTCATAAAATTTTAGTCTAAGTGAGTAACACTATTCAGAAGAAATCGTTCAATAAAAAATTAAAATCATGAAAAACCTAGTATTAGCCTTAGCTGTTTTAGTCAGTGTAATAAGTTGTAAATCGGTTTCGCAAAAGGAAAATGACCTTGTTGAGGTCGAAATTTTTGTGAATGAAATCGAAAACGACAGAGTAAAAGTAAGCATGAATCCCGGACCGATAAGTTCAGATTCGCTTAAATTCTACCTGCCAAAAACAGTTCCCGGCACCTATGAAATTAATAATTACGGTCAGTTTGCCAGCGATCTTATCGCATTTGATTATAAGGGTAATGTCATGGAAACGACCCGTGAGGATGATAATACCTGGGTAATTTCCAATTCTTCAGACTTCGACAAGCTTATTTATGAAGTGGATGATTCCTATGACATTGAAGGCGAAGGTGGTGTGTTTTCTCCGGCAGGAACCAATTTTGAAGCTGGAGATAATTTTATGCTGAATTTGCATGCGATGGTCGGCTACTTTGAAGGTGCTAAAGAAATTCCATACAAAATCAATATTCACAGACCTTCTTCTTTAGCAGCTTCGGCTTCTCTACCGGTTATCAAACAAACAGATAAAGGCACATATGTGATCGATGAATTTTCTACAGACAGATATTTTGGAGTGATAGACCATCCTATTTTGTATTCTGAACCCGATACGACCAGCTTTGATATCGACGGCATGAAGGTCTTGTTAAGTGTTTATTCTCCCAATGAGGTTCACACTACCGAAGACCTGAAGCCGGCTCTGGAAACGATGGTTCAGGCTCAGAAATCCTTTTTAGGTGAAATGGATAACACCAATGTGTATGCGATTTTGTTATACCTGTCTGATATGGAAAATCCGGATGCACGTGGATTTGGCGCTTTAGAACACCATACTTCTACAAGTGTGGTTTTGCCGGAAACCATGACCCTGGAACAACTGGAAGAAACGATGACCGATGTGGTTTCTCACGAATTTTTCCACATCATTACGCCTTTAAACATTCACTCCAGGGAAGTTCATTATTTCGATTATAACGATCCTGAAATGTCCAAACATTTATGGATGTATGAGGGGGTTACCGAGTATTTTGCTAATTTGTTTCAAATCAATCAGGAATTGATTTCCGAGGACCAGTTTTATCAGCGCATGAATGATAAAATCGAAACGGCCATGGCATTTGATGATACGATGGCGTTTACAGAAATGAGTGAGAATATACTGGAAGAAGACTATAAAGACAGTTATTATAATGTGTATCAAAAGGGAGCCTTGATAGGCATGGCTTTGGATATTCGCCTCAGAGAATTGAGCGGCGGGCAAATGGGGCTTTTGGATTTGATGAAAAAACTGGTTTCTAAATACGGAAAAGACAAACCCTTTGAGGATGATGCTTTAATTCCTGAAATCGTTGCGATGACCTACCCTGAAATCCAAAGCTTTTTTGACAGCTACGTTTCCGGCAACACGCCCATACCTTACGATGAATTTTTCGCTAAAGTAGGTGTGGAAAAAACGGAAAGCCTTTCCAAGACCGGTTATTTTTTAAATGGAAACACTCCGTTTATAGACGTCAACCCGAATGATGGGGCGGTCTTTTTCAGAGAAAGTTATCCGATGAATTCATTTTTCAAAGACCTGGGAGTCAAGGGAGGTGATGTGATAAAGTCAATCAACGGCACTGAATATAGCTTAGAAAATATAAGAAATCTTATCTCGACTTCCATGGCCTGGCCAGAAGGGGAAGACTTTACGATGATTGTGATAAGAGATGGGGAGGAAGTGACTTTAGAAGGAAAAACCGCCCAGCCTTATGTCAAAAAAACAAGTTTACAGGCGGTTGATTTGGATAGCGATAATCCCAAATTCGAATTGCGACAGGCCTGGCTGAAAGACTGATTTTTTTTAATTAGAAAAACTTGATAATCACTTATATTTGAACTAAAATTTAAAGTTGCTCAATTCCATTCAAACCTATTTTATAAAGAAGAGATTGAACTCTTCAAAAGGCTCTGAGTCTCTTGATTTTTCAGAATCCAAAGTGGGGCTTTTGTATAATGAAGACGTATCCGACAAAGATCAGCTCCTGGAACGTATGGCAAAGAATTTTGATGTAGATTCCTCCGAAATTCATGTTTTGGGATTTAGCAGAAAAGCCTATGCGAAGGAAAAGCAACCGGATTTTGTTTTTTTGAAAAAAGACTTCAGTCTGCTTGGTCAAATCCAGTCTGAAGTCATCGCTGAATTTTTAGCGACTCATTATAAATTGCTTTTTAATTTTTTCGGCAAGGATGAAATTTATCTCGAGCGCATTGCACAGCTAACACAAGCCAAATTAAAATTGGGTTTTAGCGAATCTAATCAAAACGTAAATGATCTTTTATTAGATTTGGACCCTAAGGATTTGAGCTTTTTTGAGGAGGGTTCAAAATATATTAAACACATAATTTAAACAGACATGACACAGTTTTTGGGGACAGGCGTTGCGCTGGCAACTCCCTTTACTAAGGAGAATGAAGTAGATGAAAATGCCTTAAGGCGTTTGGTCCAGTTTCAAATTAAAAATGGAGTAGACTACCTGGTGGTGATGGGTACTACCGCAGAAAGTCCAACCTTAAGCAAGGTTGAAAAACAAAGGGTAAAGCATATTATAAAAACCGAAAACAACGGGAAGTTGCCCCTGGTTTATGGATTGGGAGGAAACAGTACTTCGCAGCTGGTAGCGGATCTGGGTGAAGAAGACCTCGAAGGATTTGATGCGATTCTTTCAGTATCTCCATTTTATAATAAACCAAGTCAGGAAGGAATTTATCAGCATTTTGCGGCGGTTTCAGAAGCCTCTCCACTTCCGGTTATACTGTATAATGTTCCGGGGAGAACAGGTTCCAATATGTTGCCGCTTACCGTGAGGCGCTTAGCGAATGATTTTGATAACATCATTGGGATTAAAGAAGCCTCCGGAGATATCGTGCAGGCTATGCAGATGATAAGAGATACACCAGAAGATTTTTTGGTTATATCGGGAGATGATATGATTACCCTGCCCATGCTGCTTGCGGGAGGAGCTGGTGTGATTTCTGTGATGGCCCAGGGTTTTCCTGCTGAATTTACCAGACTGGTAAATTTTGGAATGCAGAAAAAGGCCGAGGAGGCTTATAAAATTCAATACCAGTTGATGGATGGTATAGACCTTATTTTCAAAGAGGGAAATCCATCTGGAATCAAATCGGTTTTGGAACTGAAAAGGATAACAGAAAGTTTTGTAAGATTACCCCTGGTCAAAGCGAGTTCCGAATTAAATTCAGCACTAAGCGTTTTTATCAAACAGTTGAAATAGCCTGGAATCTATTGCATTTTTATTATCGAAGATTTATCCCTAATTTTGCACGATATTTAAGTTTATGAAGCGATTATTAGTTCTCTTGATTATTACTGTTGGATTTTCATCCTGTGGTGAATACCAGAAGGTATTGAAAGAAAAGGAGATTTCACCGAAATACGAAATGGCCAAGCAGTTGTATGAACAGGGTTTGGAAACGGGAAAGAACAGATATTTTCGTAAAGCCATCCGTTTATTTGATCAGATTTTGCCTCAATACAAGGGGAAGCCTGCGGGAGAGACCGTAAGTTATATGAATGCTAATGCGCATTATTTGGTAGGGGATTATTTTTTATCGGGTTACCTTATGGAACGTTTTACAAAATCCTATCCCAACAGTGAAAAGGTAGAAGAGGCTTTTTTCAAAAGTGCAGAAAGCTTCTACAAAGTTTCCCCGGTGTACAGTAAAGACCAGGAAGACACCTATAAGGCTTTAAACAAACTTCAGTTTTATATCAACACCTATCCTGACGGAGAATACTTTATAGCTGCCAATGACATGATTCAGGAACTGAGTCAGAAAATTGAAAGGAAATTTTACGAAATAGCCAAGCAATACCATCATACAGAGCGCTATAAAGCAGCCATACAGTCCTTTGATAATTTTACTCTCAAGTTCCCGGGGTCCAAATTAAGAGAACAGGCTCTTTTCTATAAGTTTGAATCTGCTTATATTTTAGCCATCAACAGTGTCTCTTATTTAGTTCCTGAACGACTGGCTGAAGCCCTGCTATACTATGAGGACTTTATGAAATACTATGGTGATACGGAAAGTGAATTTTTAGAACAGGCCAAAACCTACGCTCAAGACATAGAACAACGCACAAATACCCAAATAGAATTATGAATTCAAATATCAAACACACCAACGCTCCAATAAGCACGACGACGATCAACAAGAACAAAGTTGATGCTGCTACTGGTAACATTTATGAAGCGATTTCTATCATTTCTAAACGTTCCAACCAGATTAATGTGGAGATGAAGAAAGAGCTTTTGGAAAAATTAGATGAATTTGCAACCTATAACGAAAACCTCGATGAGGTTTTTGAAAACAAGGAGCAGATCGAAGTGTCTAAATATTACGAAAGATTGCCAAAACCGCATTCTATAGCCATGGATGAATGGTTAGATGATAAAATTTACTACAGAAATACCAAAGAGAATACTGAAGAGTAATACGTATTGCAGATGAGTATTTTAAGCGGCAAGCATGTCCTTTTAGGAATTACGGGTGGTATTGCCGCTTACAAATCTGCTTTTTTGGTAAGACTGCTTAAAAAATCGGGGGCCGATGTAAAAGTAATCATGACGCCTGAGTCTGAGCAATTTGTCACTCCGCTTACCCTGTCAACACTTTCAGAAAATCCGGTGGTTTCTTCGTTTACCGATGAAGAAAAAAACTGGAACAACCATGTGGAACTTGGATTGTGGGCAGACCTTATGCTAATAGCACCAGCAACGGCGAATACCTTATCGAAAATGGCTGCCGGAAATGCCGATAATCTTCTACTCACCACATATCTATCAGCCAAATGTCCAGTGTATTTTGCACCCGCCATGGATCTGGATATGTATAAGCATGCGTCATCCAAAGCAAGCATCGAAAAACTGATCGGCTTCGGGAATAAATTCATTAAGCCAGAGTCTGGTTATCTTGCCAGTGGTCTTCGTGGTAAGGGGCGAATGGCCGAGCCGGAAAATATCATTCATTTTTTAGAACAGGATATACTGTCCCAGCTTCCGCTGTCAGGAAAAACAGTAACTATTACCGCAGGACCCACCTATGAAGCTATTGATCCTGTTCGGTTTATAGGTAATCATTCCAGCGGACAAATGGGTTTTGAACTGGCAGACCAGGCTTTAAAACTCGGGGCGATGGTCAATCTGATCACCGGTCCCACCCACTTAAAACTCACCCATAGCCATTTGAAAAGATTTGATGTGGTAAGCGCTCAGGATATGTTTGAAGCGGCCACAGCAAATTTTGAGAATTCTCATATTGTAATCGCTGCCGCAGCGGTTTCAGATTATAAACCCAAAACCCAGTACGATCAAAAACTAAAGAAAAGTGAAGATTCTTTGCGAATAGATCTGGAACCCACTCCAGATATTCTAAAGCATTTAGGCACTTTGAAAACTCATCAGATTTTAGTGGGTTTTGCCCTTGAAACCCAAAATGAAGAAGAGCATGCTAAAGCTAAACTAAAGAAGAAAAATTTAGACTTTATCGTTCTAAATTCCTTAAATGATAAAGAAGCGGGGTTTAAAAAAGAAACCAATAAAATCAAAATCATAACAAATTCAGAAATCATTCGTTTTGAAGCCAAGCCCAAAGCCGAAGTGGCTAAAGATATTTTGGATCACCTTTTGAAAATTAAAGACTAATGCATTTCAAATCATTTTTACTGGTTTTATGTTTTCCTTTACTGGCCTCCTCCCAGGCTATTGAGGCTGAGGTCTATTTGGATGCACAACAAACCGGTAAAACGCAACTTAGCGTTTTCAATACCCTGGAGGAAGATATTACCGAGTTTATCAATAGTACACAGTGGACAGACTCCAACTACCAGCCACACCAGCGTATAAAGTGTAGTTTTAATATTTTGGTACAGTCCTATGATGCCGATAACTTTCAGGCAACGCTTCAGGTCCAGTCTTCCCGTCCCGTCTTCGGTTCTACAATGAATTCCATTCTGTTGAATATAAAGGATGATGATTTCAATTTTATTTATAAAGAATTTGAGCCTTTAAATTACAATCCAAACGTCTTTACCAGTAATCTCATTTCTACAATCAGTTTTTACATTTATACCATTCTGGGTTACGATGCCGATACGTTTATGGAAGGTGGCGGCGACGCGTTTTATGAAGAAGCCAGGAAAATCGTAAATGTCGCCGGACAAAGAGGGGGTATAGGCTGGAGGGATGCAGGTATCTCTCAAAGCAGGTTCGGAATTAACAGGGACTTGCTTTCAGGTAATTTTTCAAATTTCAGAAAAGCCTTGTACGTTTACCACAGAAAGGGGCTGGATGTAATGCACGAGGATGTTTCAGCCGGAAAAGAAAACATTCTGACCGCCATTAATCTGGTTTCTCAGAATTCAAAAAGTCGGCCGAACGCGGTTTTATTCAGGTTGTTTTTTGATGCCAAAGCCGATGAAATTATGCAAATCCTGGATGGTGGTCCGGAAATGGACATCAGCTCTACCATGAATACGCTGAATCAGGTGGCTCCTGTTCACAGTACCAAATGGAGGAGGATAGACAATTAATTCTAATGTGGATCCCTCAATATTTAGTAGATTAGCCTTCATATTAATGTCTTAAATTTTTATTTGTGCTTAGAGTTCTTGGGATCAAAAATTTTGCTCTTATTGAAGACATCAGTCTTGAGTTCACAGATAATTTTTCAATTATCACTGGTGAAACAGGGGCTGGTAAATCCATTATTCTTGGCGCCCTTTCTTTGCTTTTAGGGAAGAGGGCAGACCTGAATTCCATTAGAAATTCTGATAAAAAATGCGTTATCGAAGGTCAGTTTTCTGTTGGAGCATTTCATCTGCAGTCGCTGTTTCAAAGCTTGGATTTGGATTATGAAGAGGAGACGATTATAAGACGTGAAATCCTGCCTTCGGGTAAATCCAGGGCTTTTGTCAACGATACGCCTGTTAAACTTTCGAATTTGAGCGAGTTAGGCGTTCATCTCATAGACATACATTCTCAGCATGAAACGCTTTCCATCGGAAATCAGGAGTATCAGTACGCTGTTTTAGATACAGTAGCTCAAAATTCAGACCTTAAGCTTGATTTTCTGAAAAATTACAAACGTCTGAATGCTCTCAAAAAAGAATATGACGAGTTAAAATCCAGGCAAATCAAAGCCGATGAAGCTTACGATTACAATGTGTTTTTACTTTCAGAACTGACCGAAGCCAAACTGAAGCCCGGGCTTCAGGATGAGCTGGAATCTTCGCAAAGCAAGCTGAGTCATGTAGAAGAACTTCAGGAAAAGCTAGGCCAGTCTTACCAGCAACTCGATGAAGAAACCATAGGGGTGGTGGCTCAGTTGAGAGAAATCAACCTGCAGCTTAGAAAAGCTTCTCAGCTGGATCCGGGTCTGAGCGAACTCCAGCAGCGTCTGGAAAGCATCTTGATAGAAGCTGAAGACATCAGCTCTGAAACTCAGACTCAGCTGGAATCTCTGGATGCCGATCCGAAAGCCCTGGAAGAGGTAAATGAGAAGCTTCAATTGATTTATACCTTACAAAAAAAGCATCATGTTTCGGACCTTGAAGGCCTGATGCGGGTTAAAGAAGAACTCGAGCAGCAGGTCTCTGTAAAAGAAAATGCTGAAAGAGAACTGCAGGAGTCCGAATCACAAATTAAAAAACAAGAAGAAGAGCTTTTCAGGCTCGCTGAGGAGCTTTATAAAAGCAGATTACATACGACAGAAACGATTTCTAAAGTGGTGGAAGTCATGCTGGGTGAATTAGGGATTCCTGATGCTAAGCTTAAAATTGAAGGGACTTTAAATTCAAGCTTTAGTTCAAGAGGAGCAGATCATTTTGAATGGCTGTTTTCGGCCAACAAAGGGAGTGCGCCTCAGGATATCAAAAAAGTGGCTTCGGGTGGGGAAATGTCCAGAATTACCTTAGCTATAAAAAGTTTACTGGCTCAGTATGAAAACCTGCCAAGTATCATTTTTGACGAAATTGACACTGGAGTTTCCGGCGATGTTGCGACAAAAATGGGAGTGATTATGAAAAAGATGTCGGCTTCCTTACAGGTAATTTCAATTACCCATCTGCCTCAAATAGCAGGCATGGGTCAGCAGCACTTTAAAGTGTATAAAACCACACACAACGAAAAAACACAATCCAATATCAAAGTGCTTAGCCAGGAAGACCGGGTGAATGAGCTTGCCGAAATGCTGGGTGGGGATAAAACCTCTGAATCTGCTCTGGCACATGCTCAATCTTTGTTAAAATGATTAACTTTACAGCATTGAATTAAAAATAAAACTATGTCATATAATTTATTGAAAGGAAAACGCGGAATTATCTTTGGGGCCTTAGACGAAAATTCTATTGCCTGGAAAACAGCCGAACGCGCTCATGAGGAAGGCGCTGAATTTGTTCTTACCAATGCTCCGGTAGCATTAAGAATGGGGACCATCAATACACTTGCTGAAAAAACTAATTCTCAAGTGATTCCGGCTGATGCTACGAATGTTGAAGATTTAGAAAATTTAATCGAAAAAGCTCAGGAAATCCTTGGTGGGAAACTGGATTTTGTATTGCATTCTATCGGCATGTCTATCAACGTCAGAAAAGGAAAGCATTATACCGATCAAAACTACGACTGGACCCATAAAGGTTTGGATGTTTCGGCCATGTCTTTCCATAAATTGATGCAGACGCTTTACAAAAAAGATGCGATGAATGAGTGGGGTAGTATTGTGGCTCTTACGTATATGGCTGCTCAGCGTGTGTTCCCAGATTATAACGATATGGCAGATAACAAAGCTTATTTGGAATCTGTAGCCAGAAGTTTTGGGTATTTTTTCGGAAAAGATAAAAAAGTGCGAGTGAACACCATTTCACAGTCTCCTACGCCAACTTCTGCAGGACAGGGTGTGAAAGGCTTTACAGGATTTATGAATTACGCAGAAAAAATGTCTCCACTTGGCAATGCAACTGCACTGGAATGTGCTGATTATACACTGACCTTATTTTCAGACTTAACCAAAAAAGTAACGCTTCAAAATCTATTTCACGATGGTGGCTTCTCCAATATGGGAGTGAGTCAGGAACTCATGGAAGCGATGGAGGAGTAGTCGTGCTGAATTCATCATAATCAATCCTGAAGCTTTGCTTCGGGATTTTTTATTTATAATATCTTTACAGTATGGTAGAGCTTTACTTTTCGTTTGTCATTCCCGTTTATAACCGTCCCCAGGAAATCAAAGAACTTCTGGAAAGCCTGTGTCTGGTTCCGGGTGCTTTTGAAGTCGTAATCGTGGAAGATGGATCGGAGGAAAGCTGTGAAGAGGTGGTGAAGGACTTTAAAGAAAAATTGAATATTTCATATTATTTCAAGAAAAATACAGGCCCCGGGGATTCCAGAAACTATGGGATGGAAAAGGCGAAAGGGAACTATTATATCATTTTAGACAGTGATGTCATCATTCCTGCCGGCTATTTGAAGGTAGTCAGGGAAGCTCTGACGGAAAATTACCTGGATTGCTATGGCGGAGGTGATAAGGCTTTAGATAGCTTTACACCTGTTCAAAAATCTATAGATTACGCCATGACTTCGCTATTGACGACTGGAGGAATACGTGGAAGCGATCAATCCATGCGTTCCGAATCCTACGAGCCCAGAAGTTTCAATATGGGTATTTCCAGGCTGGCTTTCAAGGAATCCAAAGGCTTTAGCCGCATACATCCCGGGGAAGACCCGGATTTATCGATTCGTCTCAAGCAGCAAAATTTCAAAGTTGGCTATATTAAGGGAGCGCATGTCTATCACAAGCGAAGAACAGATTATAAAAAATTTGCCCGACAAGTTTTTAAGTTTGGCCTTGTGAGACCGATTTTGCTGGCTCGTTATCCTGAGACTTCAAAAGTCACTTACTGGTTCCCGTTTTTTTATACCTTGATGCTGGTCCTGGGGTTGATTTTGCTTCTTATTAAACTTCATTTTCTTATTTATTTCTATGCTTTATATAATTTTCTATTGTTTTTAGATGCCTTGTTTAGTCATAAACACTTTAAAATAGCTATATTAAGCGTATTGGCTGCGAATATTCAATTTGTAAGCTATGGCGCAGGATTTGTTTGGAGTTATTTCAAAATTCATATCTTGAGACAAATACCTGAAAATACATTTCCCAAATTATTTTTTAGTAAATGAGTAAATACACACAGATTAAAAAAATAAAAACCAATTTTCAAAAAAGAAACTACAAGGCCTTTTTCTTTTTTTTAGGTTTTACACTTCTCATTTGGATTTTTGTTCAGATGTCGAAAACTTATGAACATGAGGTAGAATTGACCTTCCAGCTTAAGGAAATTCCTCAGCATATGGTTTTTGAAAATAAGACTAAAACAGTAAGCGTTCAGGTTGAGCAAACGGGATTTAAAATTTTATCCATAACACTCTTTAATTCCACCTTGGACTTGAATTTTGACCAACTCGATTCACTTGATAATGCCTATACCTACAGCCTTGAAGCCAATACCTCAAAAATTGCTCAATCTTTGGATCTTTCTGAAAGGGCTTTAGAAATAAAAGAGGAAAAGCTAAGCTTTGACCCCTATAAATTGTCAACTAAAAAGTTAAGAATCAAACCGAATATCCAGGTCAATTTTAATAAAGGCTATGATTCTATTGCAGACTTTATTTTTGACCCGCCTTTTGTAGAAGTTTCCGGAAATGATTCTATTTTAAAAACGCTGGAATACATTACCACCAAGGAAAAGATTTTAAAAGAGGTTTCAGACACCATACAGGGAGAGATTAAAATTCAAAAAATAGATTCTGTTTCTATCAGGTATCTGGTAGAGACTGTAAACTTTACTTTGCCTGTTGTAAAATTTACGGGAGGCAGTTTTGAAATTCCAATCCATTTAGAAAACGACTCACTTGCCAATGAACTCGTTATTTTTCCCAAAACAGTAAAAGTAAATTTCACCACGAGTCTTTCCAATTATGAAAGAATAGATGAGTCCGGTTTTAGGGTGATTGCTAAATATGAGCCTGATGAAAATTTTATGTTCCTGGACCTGGTGAAACAGCCAAAGCAGGTCAAAAGCGTTTCTTTAGAGAATTATAAAGTCGATTATTTAATTAAAAAATGATAAAAGTTGGCCTTACGGGGGGAATAGGAAGCGGCAAAACTACGGTGGCCAGGATGTTTCAGGACTACAAGGTCCCCGTATTCATAGCGGATACTGAGGCCAAAAAGATACTGGACGATGTTAAAGTGGCTTTAGAAGTATCGAAAACCTATGGTCTAAAACTGACTTCTGAAGGTTTGATTCATAAACCAGATTTGGCGGCTATTGTTTTTAACGATGAAAAAGCGCTGGAGCGCTTAAATTCCATCATACATCCAAAAGTACACGAACGTTTTAAAAGCTGGCTCAGCGAGCAAAATGCTGCGTATATCATTTACGAAGCAGCGATTATATTCGAAAAAAATCGAGCTTCAGACTTCGACTTTACGGTATTGGTGACAGCTCCCGAGGAAATCCGGATAAGCCGCGTTATGGAAAGAGATCAGGTGAGTTATGAAGATGTGAAATCCCGAATGAAAGCACAATGGCCCGAGTCCAAAAAGAAAAAACAGGCTGATTTTATAATTGAAAATATTAATTTAAAACAAACTCGGCAACAGGTTAAGGAACTTCATGAGAAATTTTCAATTATTTCATATAAATAGCGCAATTGTCTTGTTAACTTTCGGTTAAACACCGACAAAGCATTTTGTTAAAATTGTAATTTTGGCAGAATGAATAAACGCATATTTACATTCATAATTATACTGATGAGTGTTTCCTTAATAGGAATCATTTTCGTTCAGGGCTACTGGATTAAAAATACGGTAGAAAGCAACGAAGAGCAGTTTTCAATGGGTGCAAAGCAGATTCTTATCAACGTTGTTCAGCAGCTGGAAAAGGAAGAAATAGATAAGTATTACTTCAAATTTGCTTCCATAGCAGATTCTAAAACCCCCATAAGAACTCAGCTGAGTGAAATATTCCAATTACCTGACGATGGAATTTCAACGGAATATTTTATGTATTCCAACTCCTTGTTCCAGGAAGATTATAAAATTGCATCTCCATTTTTAGCAGAAAACCAAGATTCCATAGAATTTAAAAAATTGATTAACCGTAAGGTAACGGCAGTGATGAGGCGGGATAACTTTGATGGAAGTAATCTTAATGCAATGGAGCGTTACGAAAGAATCAGCAATCTGGGAGAGGAGCAAAAATATTTGTGGATGGATGCGATCAAAGAGATGGCTTCGAAAATTCCAATACACAAGCGTGTGGATACCCTGGAAATCAAAAAACTGATCGATGAACAAATGCAGAAGCGCAATTTGAAATCCGATTATGATTTTGGAATTTACAGCAATGCTCTATCTACCAAAGTGAGAACAGCCAGCTTTGAACTGAATTCACCTTCTACCTACGGTATACCTGTTTATTCTTACAACGATGAATTTTCAGATTATCAGTTGTTTATCAATTTTAAAGATAAAAACAAGCAGATTTTATCATCCATAGCCTTAATGGGAGGTCTATCAGTTATGTTTACCTTAGTCATTGTTCTTGCCTTTTCTTCAGCTATTGGTCAGCTGATAAGACAAAGACAGATATCTCAGATTAAAACGGATTTCATCAACAATATGACGCATGAGTTTAAAACGCCTATTGCTACCATTAATCTGGCTTTGGATTCTGTAAAAAACCCGATGATTTCCAAAAATCCTGAAGCTGTGGATCGGTACATGAACATGATTCGGGAAGAAAATAAACGAATGCATGCCCAGGTAGAAAATGTTTTGAGGATTTCTAAACTCGAAAAGAATGAGCTCGATATTGAAAAGGAAAAACTGAATCTGCATGAGATTATCGAGGATTCTATCAGTCACATTAGTCTGATTGTGGAAGACAGAAATGGAAGTATAGAAACCGATTTTAAAGCTAAGCGGGATACTATTTTAGCCAACGATTCACATTTTTCTAATGTGATTGTCAATATTCTGGATAACTCGGTAAAATATTCCGCCGAGGCTCCCGAAATTAAAGTGACCACGGAAAATGTAAATAATTACGTTGTTTTGATTATCTCCGATAAAGGAAGTGGAATGTCAAAACAGGTGCAGAAAAAAATATTCGATAAATTTTACAGAGAACATACAGGAGATGTGCATAACGTAAAAGGGCATGGTCTTGGATTGGCTTATGTAAAACGAATCGTAGACGATCACCACGGAGAAATTTCCGTTAAAAGTGAGAAAGGAAAAGGAAGTTCATTTATAATTAAATTACCATTAATATCATAAATATATGGAAACTGAAAACAAGAAAATTTTATTAGTAGAAGACGATCCGAATTTCGGAATTGTATTAAAGGACTATTTGTCCATGAATGATTATGATGTCACTCATGCCAAAAACGGTATGGAAGGCTTCGAAAAATTTAAAAAAGGAAATTACGATCTCTGTATTTTAGACGTGATGATGCCCTATAAAGATGGCTTTACCTTAGCCAAGGAAATAAGAGCCAAGAACGAAGATGTTCCCATCATATTCCTTACTGCCAAAGCGATGAAGGATGATGTGTTGAAAGGATACAAAGTTGGAGCAGATGATTATTTGAATAAGCCATTTGACAGTGAAGTGCTTTTGATGAAAATTAAAGCCATCATGCAGCGCAAGAATTCCGATACATTAGCAGACAGCAAGCAGTTTGAATTTGAAGTCGGTAATTTCCACCTCAATTCCAAATTGAGATTCTTAACTTACAAGGATGAGGAGCCTATAAAACTATCTCCGAAAGAGAACGAATTACTGCGTTTACTTGCTTTGTATGAAAACGATTTGATGCCAAGAGAGCTTGCATTAACCAAGATCTGGAGAGATGACAACTACTTTACCTCAAGAAGTATGGATGTGTATATCGCCAAATTGAGAAAATATCTGAAAAAAGATGATACAGTGGAAATTTTGAATATCCACGGTGAAGGTTTCCGTCTAGTCGTTAAAGGCTCTGACGGGAAAGGTGCTTAATAAGCCACTTTTTTCAGTTCCTAAATAACCAAAAAGACTAATCGTCTAGTACGATTGGTCTTTTTGTGTTTTAATATAAGCTAAAATCTCCTCCAATGGGGTCTGGTAATGAAACCAATGAATCTCAGGATCTTTTTTGAACCAGGTGAGTTGCCTTTTGGCAAATCTTCGGGTATTTTTTTTTATTTCTGAAATGGCTTCATCCAGGCTTAGCTCGCCATCAAAATGAGCAAATAATTCCTTATACCCCACGGTTTGCAGAGCATTGTTCTGTCTATACGGATAAAGCCTTTTGGCTTCTTCTACTAAACCTTGATCGATCATCAGGTCCACACGCTGTTCAATTCTGCTATAAATCACTTCCCGCGGAGCATCAAGACCGATTTTTATGACCTCAAATTTGCGTTCTTTTTTCTTTTGATTTTGAAAGGATAAAAAAGACTGTCCAGAAGATTCAATGACTTCCAAAGCTCTGCTAAGTCGTCTCGGGTTTGAAACGTCGATCGTCTTAAACGTTTCAGGGTCTTTTTCCTTAAGTAAGGTCTGCAATGTCTCTATGCCCTCGGTGTTAAGGATATCATTATATTTTTCTCTTATTTCTGAAGGTATTTCAGGAAAGGAATCCAGGCCTTCTGTTACAGCTTTCTGATAAAGCCCGCTTCCACCAACCAAAAGGGCCATGGAATTGGATTTAAAGAGGCCTTGTAAAACCTCTAGGGCCTCATCTTCAAATCTGCCAACATTGTAGGCCTCTCTTATCGAGATGTGCTGTATAAAATGATGTTTTGCCTTTGCGAGTTCATCCGCTGTGGGAACTGCGGTTCCAATCTGCATTTCCTGAAAGAATTGTCTGGAGTCTGCAGAGATAATTTCAGCAGCAAAATGAGAGGCCAGTTGTATGCTCAGAGCGGTTTTGCCAATAGCTGTGGGGCCGACAATGCAAATCAAGACTGGAGAATCAGTTTTCATGTTTCTATATCTTCTTTGCTTTTGTTGAGCGGATAACCACATTTGTGGCAAAACTCCGCATTATCTTTATGTTGGCTCTCACCACAGTTGTAGCACACCTGAGTGTTTCTGGAAAAATTTTCTTTGGTCATCTCTGCGGTGACAATTCCAGTAGGAACAGCGATAATGCCATAACCTAGAAGCATAATGAGAGTTGCGATGAATTGACCTAAAGGCGTTACAGGGTGAATGTCTCCAAATCCAACCGTAGTAAGAGTAACGATTGTCCAGTAAATCCCAATAGGAATGGAGGTATAGCCGTTTTCTGGACCTTCTACAAGGTACATAATGGTACCCGAAACAAAAGATACTATGATGACACTGTAGAGGAATATTAATATTTTGGGCATACTTCTTTTTAAGGCGACTGAAACTACAGAACCTGCTCCTGTGTATCTTGCTAATTTAAATACACGGAAAACGCGCAGTAATCTAAGTGCTCTTAAAGATAGCAGTGCTCCAGAGCCTGCGAAGATTAAAGAAATGTATAAAGGTATTGTGGAGAGAAAGTCAACAATACCATAAAAACTAAAAATATAATTCTTAGGTTGCTTGATACTTATGATTCTCAAGATGTATTCAATCGTAAAAAAAATGGTGATTATCCACTCTAGAGTTACAAAAAGGTTGTGGTATTTTAGACTAATAGATTCTACCGAATCGAGAACAACTAATGTTAAACTCGCAAGAATCACCACGATTAAAACAACATCAAAGGCTTTGCCTGTAGTTGTATCAGCTTCATAAATAACTTCATGAACTTTTTCTTTCCAAGTCATAGCTGCGATTTAAACGGGTTGAGTGTATTTAAAACTATTTAGTCTAGTCGTCCTGATTTTTTTCTGATGATTTTTCACCAATAAAAGAGTCTAAGTCAGAGTTTTTTCCAAAGATGACTAAAATGTCTTTTTCTTTCAATTCCACATTTGGATTGGCGATTCCTTCAATTTTATCGACTTTCTCTTTTTCTCCAATCTGCGTAGTTTTTTCTTTTCTTTGAATAATCGTTAGGATAAGGAGATTATGTTCTTCTCTGATCTTTAACTCCTTAATTGTTTTTCCCACATACTTTTCGGGAACCTTAGCTTCAATAATGCTGAATTCATCATTGAGCTCAAAAGAATCGATTACATTTTTCAAATGAAGTTTGTTCGACCAGCGCTCTGCGGTTTCTGATTCCGGATGTACGATTTCATCAACCCCAATAGCTTCAAGAACTTTTTTATGTAACGGGTTTATAGCTCTGCTTATCAATCTTTTGGCGCCTAAATTTTTAAAAAGAGCAGTTGCCATAAGATTTGAACCTTGATCTTCGCCGATAGCGATTAAAACAATATCAGTTTCTTCAAAAGGTAAATCAGAAACAGCAAGTTCATCGGTAGCATCCATGCGGATGGTGTGGGTTACTTTTTCTTTAAAATGTTCTACCTTCTCCATGCTATCATCAATGGCAATGACTTCGTTACCAAGAGCTGTTAATTTCTGAGCGATGGAAGATCCAAAATTTCCCAAGCCTACTATGATATATTTCATGTTTAGTTGATTGTTATTTCTTCAGTAGGATAATCATAATTCTTCTGTTTTATTTTCTTAAAAATAGCGATTACAACCGTAAGCATACTCACTCTTCCTACAAACATAGTAAAAATGATTACGGCTTTCCCTAAATCGCTCAGCTGTCCGGTGATTCCCAGGCTCAATCCCACTGTAGAATACGCCGAAATGGTTTCAAAAACCAAATCGAAAAGACTTAAGTTTTTATCGCTGATACTTAAGATCAAGATAGAAAAACCTATCACTATCAAAGATAAAGCAATAATGGCGTAAGATCTTCTAATCGATATACTGGATATTTCTCTTTTAAAAACTTCAATTCTGGATTTACCTTTAGCTAAGCTCAATATATTTAAAACAGAAATGGCGAGGGTACTGGTTTTGATACCGCCACCGGTTGATGCTGGTGAAGCCCCGATCCACATCAGCAATAAAATTAATAACAAGGTCGGCATGCTTAATAAAGCCATGTCTACCGTATTAAATCCTGCTGTTCGGGGAGTAGCTGCTGTAAATAAGGCAGTCACTATTTTTCCAAAACCAGTGTGTTCAGCAAGGGTGTTTTCGTATTCTAAAACATAGACGGCAACCAATGCAATTGCCGTTACTGTAAAGGTGGTAATTAAGGTAATCCTGCTATTGATATTCAACACCCAGGGTTTAAAATTTCTTCCCCCGCCAATCAATCTTTTAACGCTGTACTTGATATAGTTATCGATATTTTCAACAATTGGAAATCCAAGCCCACCTACTATAAAAGATACAATGATGATAAGTTGTAACCCGTAATTAAACCGAAAGCCTTCCTCATAAAAACTACTGGATAAGGTTGAAAACCCTGCATTGCAAAAAGCTGATATCGCATGAAAAACCGAGAAAAAAGCCTGGTCTATAAAACCGTTAAAGTCGGTACTATCCAATGAGGTGTAAATAAGGATGGCTGACACCAGTTCAATTCCAAAAGTGATCACAATAATATACTTTAAAGTTTTAAACACAGTGTTTAAAGATTTGGAACTGGTAATGCTGTTTAAAGTCAGTTGATTTTCATAGGTTGAACCGCCTTTGAAAAAATAACTAAAAAAACTGGTAAAGGTTAGAATGCCAAGCCCGCCAATCTGTATCAAACAAAGAATGATGGTTTGACCTAAGCCCGTAAAATAGCTCCCGGTATCCACTACAATAAGTCCTGTAACACAAACAGCGCTGGTGGAGGTAAATAAGGCATCTATAAAACTAATTCCGGAATGGGTGGCATTGGGTAGCAGGAGAAGCAGGCTGCCCAGAAAAATAATAGTCAGAAAACTCAGTATAAAAAGTTGAGCCGGATTGAGTATGGTACGGTCTACGGAAATTTTAATGTCAGACGATTCTCGAATGAACGTAAAAATAATAGCAAACTTTAACCAGTAGTCGTCAATGTAAAAACTTTCTAGAAACGAAACTTCCAGGAGCATAAAATGCCTTACGAGTACAAAAACTGAAAATAAAATCGATAACACATCAAAAATGACAACTTCCTTATTCGGCAGGCTTTCGTTTTGATAATACCTGATTGAGGTAGAGGTGACTCCAAGAACTAAAACAACTGCATAAAAAATAGTATAGGTAGTGGTCAGATTTTCAGGATGATCGAATCCTAAATCAAAAATCAGTATGACTAGACCTAAAAGACTCAGCAAAAATGAAATACTATGAACAAGGGTATTTTTATTCATTTTAGAACGTAAGGATCTTTAAGTGGTGATTGCTTTTTCTTAAATAACTCTGTATGATATGTTGAGAATCTCTGTCGTTTTGCATTGGATTGATA
The DNA here is from genome assembly GCF_010820555.1 of Psychroflexus aurantiacus. GTDB lineage: Bacteria > Bacteroidota > Bacteroidia > Flavobacteriales > Flavobacteriaceae > Psychroflexus > Psychroflexus aurantiacus. The sequence continues at coordinate 79,938 of NZ_JAAIKD010000002.1, forward strand.
ATATTTTTGAGGATAGACATATTTTCGACTTGAAAATTTAATTCGGTATATCCTGCGCCTGCAAGTTCTCCGTTTTCGATCAAAACTACACTTTTCTCACCGGCATGTCTTCCTCTGTCCTGTATAATCATGTTTTTATTTTGGTAATCATAAAAGTCAATAAGCTGTCTGACTCTCTCATTGTAGCTTTCTGATGATTCCTCATGGACACATGCCCCCTGACATTGTTTGATGGTATAATTAAAACAGGCGCCTTCGGTTTTATGAAGTCCGGTCAGCTTTTGGCAAAGCCCATAGGTTTCTAAAGCCCGTTCCATAAAAGCTTTACCCTGCTGGTAATTGGTGAAACTCGTGATGTAGTTTTCTTTTGATTTTAGTTTTGACACCGAAAGATTGATAAAGCCCTTTTCATCTTCAAAGGCATACAGACCATGAGTGAACAGGCTTTTTTTAAGTGCCGAATTAAATTTAGGCTTTAATTTTTTGATGGACTGATTTTCCTTGAGTAAAGCCAAAAGTTCATTGCCTGTTCTTTCAAAATCTATGGAAGTCACATGCTCCTGTATTTCTCTGGATTTGGGTGCATCACTCGTGAAATGCTGGTTAGCCCGCTTTTTGATATCCTTGCTTTTCCCAACATAGATAATGTCACCATCGCTATCCGAAAAATAATAGACTCCAACCGCATTCGGCAATTCGTCTACCAGCCGTATCAGCTTTTGGTCGACGCTGCTTATGGCATTTAGCTTCAGGTTGGAACTTATGATTTCCTTATCCACATCCTTTTCCAAAAGTAGCTTGAATAGCTTTACAGTGGCCAGGGCATCACCACTTGCCCGATGTCTGTCCGTTATAGGGATTCCCAGTCTTTTGACGAGTTTTCCGAGGCTGTAAGATTCAAAGCCGGGCAAGAGTTTTTTAGATAATTTGACGGTACACAAGGTTTTACGCTCATAAGTGTAGCCTAGTCTTTCAAACTCCAGCCTCAGCATTCTGTAGTCAAACTTGGCATTATGCGCAACAATGATACAGCCTTCGGTAATTTCAATAATTCGTTTGGCTACTTCGTAAAACTTGGGCGCGTGATGAAGCATTTCATTGTTGATGCCCGTTAATCCAACCACAAACGACTGTATTTTTCGTTCAGGATTCACCAAAGAGATGAACTGGTCCACGATTTCATGTCCGTCGAATTTGTAAATAGCAATTTCTGTGATTCCCTCTTCGTTATATTTCCCTCCTGTGGATTCTATGTCTAGTATAGCGTACAATCTATCTCCTGTAAATATTTGAAATTAAGGGGCAAAAATAAAGATATAATTCTGTTTCAAAGCCTTATAACCAAAAGTTTAAGCTTTTAAAGTAGACTTATTTTTCTTTTTTATGCTGAATTTAACCCTGCTTAACTTCAGTGGCTAAGACAAAATGACATGCTCATTCTTTTAAAAGCAGACATTTTGACGTATATTTTCTTCAAAATCCCTTAGTAATCTGGTTTTAAGCTTAAAAACACACCTGTAACATGCATTTTTCACTCTAAAATTAATTTGGTATCTATTTTGAAAATACTGTAAATGTAATTGTGATATTAACCTTTAAAACTTATAAATTATGTTACCAACACATTATGTAAATCAGGATGTAAGTCTGTTCGACAGACTTTTTAACAACGACATGTTCAACAGAGATTACTCTGAAACCAACACCACTTTACCTTCGGTCAACATCAAAGAAAACGAAGATAAATTCGGCGTAGAAGTAGCTGTTCCAGGATTTGATAAAAAAGATTTTAAAATCGAATTGAATAACAACGAACTTACTATTTCATCAGAGAAAAAAGAAGAACATGAAAAGGAAGAAGGCGAACGCTATACGCGAAGAGAGTTTAGTTATCAGTCGTTTAGAAGATCCTTCACCTTGCCAAATACGGTAGACGGCGATAAGATTTCTGCGCAATACAAAAATGGAGTTCTTTATGTAGATATTCCAAAACGAGAAGAGGCTAAGCCAAAGCCGGCAAGAGAAATCGCCATTAAGTAATTGGTTTAGATTTGAATTAGCTAAAAAAGCGGTCTCAAACTATCTAAATGGTCACCTTGTCCCGATGCTTCAGGAGTTTCAAGGTCTTAACATAACTTGATTATCAATTATAAAAGATTCTGAAATCAACCCGGCTGCTTGACGCAGTCAGGTAGGTTCAGAATGACAAAAAGATAAATTTTGAGACCGTTTTTTGTTTATTCGTATCACACAAAAAGATTATATTTTCAGTACTACTGAACTTTCGGCCAGACAGTGTTTTAGAGATTGTCTTCAATCAATCTCTATGGTCTCTGCGCCTCAGCGGTGAAAGAATCATAAATAATTAATACTTTTTCACTGGGATGTGCCGAAACCTTAATGCCTTTCCCCAAAAATAGAACTCCCAATTCTCACCATAGTTGTCCCGTGTTGCATGGCGATTTTGTAGTCACCGCTCATACCCATGGACAGAATACTGAAATCAGGATAGGTTTTGGACGTTTCTTCATAGAGATTCTGAAGGACTTGAAATTCTCTATGAACTTGATCTTCATCATCCGTAAAAGTAGCCATACCCATCAGGCCTTTAAGCTTGACGTTTTTTAATTCGGCGAGTTTTTCGTCTTTCAGAAAAGCCTTTAACTCCTCAGGAGACATCCCGTACTTGGAGTCTTCCTCAGCAATCTTAACCTGGAGCAGGCAGTTAATCACGCGGTCGTTTTCCCTGGCTCGTTTATTTATTTCTTTAAGCAGCTTCATCTTTTGTACAGCGTGAATTAGATCCACATAAGGGGCCATATATTTCACTTTGTTGGTTTGCACATGACCCACCATATGCCATTCGATGTCTTTGGGTAAAGACTCCCATTTACCGGTCATCTCCTGAATCTTGTTTTCACCAAATATCCGCTGACCAGCCTCATAGGCTTCCAACAGATCTTCGTTGGGCTTGGTTTTGGAAACGGCAACCAGATCCACATCTTCTCCAAGTTCTTCTTTAAAAAATTTAATATGTTCCTTTATAGTGCCTTCCATGAATTAAATTTTAAAATGTGATAATAATTTAATTAACTATGAATCTGTCATTTTGGATAAAAATTCAGAATTCATAAATCGTAATCCCACTCCTCAGTCTCGGTTCAATAAAGGTCGTTTTCGGCGGCATTTTCATGCCCTCATCTGCAATGGTTTTCATCTCGTCAATTTTAGCAGGATACATTCCGAAACCAACTTCAAATTCTCCATTATCAATCATCCCTTTCACGTAAGCCATGTCTTTCTGGCCCTGACTATATTCCAGTCTGGAATTATTTCTCAGGTCCTCTATGCCTAAAATAGGCTTCAGGATAGTATTGTACAGGATCTGTGCATCAAGCCTGGATAAGGCATCATGAAAATCATAATTTCTGAACCTCAGATTCAATTCGTAAAAATCACCATCCAGATACATGCTAAAATGATGAGGCTTCGTTGGCTTGTAATAATTCTGCTTCAGGTTTTCAATTTTGAATTGCTCATCCAGTTTTATCAAAAACTCATCTTTGCTCAGGCCGTTTAGATCTTTAACAAGTCTGTTGAATTCGTGAATTCTTAAATGACTTTCAGGAATAAAGAAACCCATAAAATAATTGTAAGCTTCGTAGCCTGTATGCGCCTCATTTTCTGCCTGGAGTTTTTTCTTTAGGTCGATAGAGGATAAACTTCTGTGATGACCATCGGCGATATAAATATGCTGCATGGCTTTAAATTCCGCCTCGATTTGCTCTTTGGTCGCTTCATCATCAATCACCCAAAAGTGATGGGTTTCTCTGGAGGTGGTGGTAAATTCATATTCCGGCCGTTCCTGCATTCGTTCCTGAGCGATTCCTTCTAAAACGGTATTATCCGGGTAGGTGAGGAGCACAGGATCGGCATTGAATCGAACGGTTTTTAGATATTCTGTAAAGACATCCACTTTTTCCTTGAGTGTGTCTTCGTGTTTTCTGATGCTGTTGTTTTCGTAATCTTCAGTACTGGCTGCGCCCACAAAACCCACAAACTGTATTTCATTTCTGTAGATGATTTTATGCAGATAGTAGCAGGGTTTTTTATCCTGCTGAAAACTGCCGTCTTCTTTGAATTCTTCGAACCTGTTTTTGACAAGGCCAAAACGCTCCTTGCCGGAGATTTCCTTATTGTATTTGTACCCCGGATTTACAATATGCAAAAACGAAAACGGGTTGTTATCCAGCCGAGCTTCTATCTGAGCTTTGGTATAGGTATCGTAAGGTTTTGAAGCTATAAGACCTACTTTATCTCGAGTAGGTCTGGTCGCTCTAAAGGGTTTGACAACGGGCATGATTAAGAGGCAAATTGTGAAGACACCTTTTCTGCCTTTTTATTTTCGCTGTAATCGTAGAAGCCTTCACCGGATTTCACGCCGAGTTTGCCTGCTCTTACCATATTGACCAGGAGTGGGCAAGGAGCGTATTTTGGATTTTTGAAACCATCGTACATCACTTCCAAAATGGACAGACACACGTCTAAGCCAATAAAATCGGCCAGCTGAAGTGGTCCCATAGGGTGAGCCATTCCGAGTTTCATGACGGTGTCGATTTCCTGAACACCAGCTACATTGTTGTATAAGGTTTCAACCGCCTCATTGATCATAGGCATCAGGATGCGATTCGCTACAAAACCGGGATAATCATTCACTTCAGTGGGGACTTTACCTAGATTTTTGGACAAGTCCACGACTGTTTTGGTAACCTCATCACTGGTGTTGTAACCTCTGATGATTTCCACCAGTTTCATGATGGGCACCGGGTTCATAAAGTGCATTCCTATCACCTGTTTCGGTCTGTTGGTTACCGCAGCGATTTTGGTAATCGGAATCGAACTTGTATTGGAAGACAGAATGGCTTCAGAGGGACAAACTTTATCAAGCTCTCTAAAGATGTCCAGCTTAATTTTTTCATTTTCTGTAGCCGCTTCTACAACAAGGTCAGCGTTTTTGGCGCCATCGGCAATACTTGTAAAGGTTGTGATGTTTGCCAGCGTCCGCTTTTTATCGTCTTCGCTTATTTTTTCTTTGCTCACCATGCGGTCCAGGTTTCTGGTGATGGTTGCAATTCCTTTGTCTAAATTGTCTTTGGTTACATCGATTAAACTGACTTTATAATCGAACTGGGCGAATGTATGCGCAATACCATTACCCATGGTTCCTGCTCCTATAATTGAGATATGTTTCATGATCTGTATAGTTTAAAGTTATTAATTATCAAATGCTTTTATGATTTGCATAGCGACTCGTAAAGCTTCTGTGCCCTGTTCTAAAGTCACTATGGGGGGAGTGTCGTTTTCAATGGCGGTGGCAAAGGTCTCTAACTCATCCAGAATGGCATTGTTGGTTTGTATTTCCGGGTTATCGAAATAGATTTGTTTCTTGACGCCTTCTGCATTTTGAAGAATCATCGCAAAATCATCCGGCTCTTTTGGTGCGTCCTTCATTTTGACCACTTCAGTGACTTTCTCCAAAAAATCCACAGAAACGTAGGCATCCCTTTGGAAAAAGCGCGATTTACGCATGTTCTTCAAAGAAATCCTGCTGGCAGTTAAATTAGCCACACAGCCATTTTCAAACTGAATCCTGGCGTTGGCTATGTCTGGCGTTTCTGAAATAATGGAAACACCGCTTGCACTGATGGTTTTGACTTTGGATTTGACCACGCTTAAAATGGCGTCGATATCGTGAATCATCAAATCCAGAACAACGGGCACATCCGTTCCGCGAGGATTAAATTCGGCTAAACGATGCGCTTCAATAAACATGGGGTTATCGATTTTATCGATGGCTGCTCTAAAGGCCGGGTTAAAACGCTCCACATGTCCGACCTGACCTTTCACGTGGTGTTCTTTGGCCAGCTGAATCAGGTTTTCGGCTTGCTCGACTGTAGAGGTTATGGGCTTTTCTATAAACACATGAACACCGGCTTTTATGGCCTGCTCTGCCATGATGGAATGATTGGTCGTAGGAGTGACGATGTCGATCACATCTACTTCCTTAAGCAGGTCTTTATAATTATCGAAATACCTGTAGCCAAATTCCTTTTCTACGGCCAAGGCATGGTCATTATTGGTATCGTGAAATCCAACCAGGGCATATTTCTTGGATTCGCTGAGCAATCTCAGGTGAATTTTACCGAGATGTCCAGCTCCCAAAACACCGACTTTTAGCATAAATAATATGATTTTAAACAAAAGTAACATTTCTTTTTTAGTAATACCGACCTTAAGAAAGCTTATAGGAATTCTTTTAGAGTCTGATCAGACTGGGTGAAACACAGATAATTATAATATATATTTATGTATATCATATAATATATAAATAAAAATATATGAATCGATATTCTGATATTTGTATCGTCAACCTAAAACCTATACTCATGAGTACATTAGAAGCCAACAAAGAAGAAAAAACACAAAGCCTTAGTAAACCTGTAAAAATTGCTGTAGCCAACGGTGACGGCATCGGTCCTGAAATCATGGAGGCCACGCTCAGAATCCTCAATGCTGCCGGAGCTAATATTGAGCCAGATTATATTGAGCTGGGAGAAAAAGTGTATTTATCGGGAAACACTTCAGGCGTTGAGGATTCTTCCTGGGAAGCCATCAATACCAATAAGGTGATCTTCAAGGCCCCTATTACCACTCCTCAGGGTAAAGGCTACAAAAGCCTGAATGTTACCTTGAGAAAATCTTTGGGATTGTTTGCTAACGTTAGGCCCGTCCAGGCTTTAACGCCTTTTGTACCAAGTCATTTTCCCGATATGGATGTGGTAGTCGTTCGCGAAAATGAGGAAGATTTATATGCCGGGATAGAGCACAGGCAAACCCAGGATGTGTACCAATGTTTAAAGTTGATAACCCGACCGGGTTGTGAACGTATTGTTCGTTATGCTTTTGAATATGCTAAGGCGTGTGGCAGAAAAAAAGTAACCTGCATGCTGAAAGACAACATCATGAAAATTACTGACGGATTATTCCATAAGGTTTTTGATGAAATTGCAATCGAATACCCGGAGATCAATAGTGAAACTCAAATCATAGACATCGGCGCGGCGCGTCTGGCTGCCAAGCCTGAAAATTATGATGTCATTGTTACGTCGAATCTTTACGGCGATATCATTTCAGATATTGCAGCAGAAATTGGAGGTTCTGTAGGAATGTGCGGCTCGGCAAACATAGGTAAGAACGTGGCGATGTTTGAAGCCATACATGGTTCTGCACCCGATATAGCAGGAAAAAATATAGCAAATCCGTCAGGACTCATCAATGCTGCTATTTCCATGCTTGTGCATATAGGTCAGGCTGATGTAGGGGATAAAATCAAAAATGCATGGTTAAAAACTCTTGAAGAAGGCTATCATACAGCTGATATCTTCAGAGAAGCTGTAAGTGTAGAAAAACTGGGAACCAAAGCATTTGCGGATCGAGTCATAGCAAATTTAGGAAAGAAACCTTCGCACTTCAATCCAAGCGAACTCTCTAAAGGAAGCGGAATCATTAGTGTGCCAGACTATATTCGAAAGGAAGAGAAAAAAGATCTGGTAGGCGTAGATGTATTTATAGACTGGAAAGGTAATGACCCGGAGCATATAGGCAAAGATCTTAGTGGTGTTCAGGCTTACAAAGTAAAGCTGAAAATGATAACCAACCGAGGCGTTAAAGTCTTTCCAAATGGATTAAAAGAAACCTATTGCACAGACCACTGGCGATGCAGGTTCGTTGGAGCAGACCAGGACCAGCCCGCGTATGCAAAAATTGAATTTGACCACGTGTTGGCGCTTTTATCAAAGCTATCAGAAGCAGGCTTTGACGTCATCAAAACGGAAAACCTATATAATTTCGACAACCAAAGAGGGTTTTCCCTGGGACAGGGAGAATAGTTTTTTAGTTAGATTATGCCCTGAAATGCCTTAAGTTTTGCTTGAGGCATTTTTTTTATAGGCATATCCAAAAAAGTAGTTGTCTAAAAAACTTTCTGCGAAAATTAGATTAAGCCAGAGCATGTGCTTAGATGAACACTTAGCAATTTTAGCTTCAATCCGGCATAAAATGCTCAGCAGAAAATTCTGCACAAGGATATTCCTGAGTTGGCCTTAACAGTTTCAATTTCTTTCAAATTTTAAAAAAATAGAGAATCAGCTTTTTTAGTTTAAAGTTAAAGAATGCTTAATCGTTTAGTGATGGCTTGATGGATAGCTAATTTTAATTCAGTAAGATTTTTTCTGTTTAGTAAAAATTATAAAATCTTAGAGTTTAAAAATGAACAAAACCACCTTTCACATCAGCCAGATGGATTGCCCTTCAGAAGAACAGATGATCCGAATGAAGCTGGAAAATTTTGAGGAGGTTAAGCAGCTTTGCTTTGATCTTTCTAATCGAAAACTTGAAGTCTATCACACCACTAATGTGGCAGGTATTCATCAGGCGATACATGAGCTTGGGCTTAAGGATGAATTGAAAGGAACAGAGGAAGCAGAGTTGCCTGTTGCCGGTGATGATGAAGCTCAACAGCGAAAAATCCTTTGGTGGGTACTAGGTATTAATTTTACCTTCTTCGTTGTTGAAATGACAACGGGCTGGATTTCAAGTTCCATGGGTTTGATAGCTGATTCTCTGGACATGCTGGCCGATTCTATTGTTTACGGTCTAAGTTTACTGGTAGTTGGGTCAACTGCAATCCGCAAGAAAAAAGTGACAAAAGCCAGTGGCTATTTTCAAATGATTTTAGCTTTAATCGGTTTTTCAGAAGTCCTGAGACGTTTTTTTAGGGAAAGTGAAACCCCTGTGTTTCAACTTATGATTATTGTTTCCATTTTTGCTTTAATGGGAAATCTGATTTCACTTTGGCTCATCAACAAAAATCAAAGCAAAGAAGCACATATGCAGGCGAGTGCCATCTTCACTTCCAACGATATTATTGTGAACGCAGGAGTCATGGTGGCAGGGATTCTGGTTTATTACCTGAATAGCAAATGGCCGGATTTGGTCATAGGCGGACTAGTTTTCACTGTTGTCATGCAGGGCGCCTTCAGAATTCTAAAACTGTCCAAATAAAATGGAACAACACCACGATCATTCTCAGGATACCGGTAACTTAAAAGTTGCTTTCTTTCTAAATCTTGGTTTTACTATTGTTGAGATTATTGGAGGAATTTATACCAACAGTTTGGCCATTTTATCCGATGCCTTACATGACCTGGGGATAGTCTGAGTCTGGGGCTTTACTGGTATTTTCAAAACCTATCCAATACAGGGCGTAACCAAAATTATTCCTACAGCTATAAGCGCTTTTCCTTGTTGGGCGCAATCATCGATGCGGTTGTGCTGGCAGTTGGCTCTGTATTTATTTTGACTCAAACCATACCTCAGCTATTTAACCCTGAAGATACACATGCTGAAGGCATACTTTACCTGGCAATTCTTGGGGTTATTGTAAATGGTGCTGCCGTTTTTAAACTGAGAAAGGGTGAATCCATAAACGAAAAGGTGGTGTCCTTACACCTGCTCGAAGATGTGCTCGGCTGGGCGGCAGTTTTAGTCGGAAGTATACTCATGATGAACTTTGATGCGCCTTTTATCGATCCGCTTTTATCCATTTTGATATCGCTATGCGTGATTTACAATGTTTAAAGAAATCTAAAGAAAAGCATACAGGTGATTTTACAGGCAACCCCTTCAGAGGTTTCCCTGGATGAGGTCAAAAGCAAACTCCTGGACCTGTCTGAAATTATGAAATTTCATGATCTCCACGTCTGGTCTTTGGACGGGAACTATAACGTGATGTCTGTTCATGTGCGATTGAAACAAGATTATAAACTGTCAGAAGTTTCGGATTTAAAAGAAAAGATACGATACAGACTTCACGAGGAATCTATTGAACATGTCACGATTGAAATTGGAGGTAAAGATGGAGGCTGCAGTTATGGGAAGTCTAAAATTTAAATAAGATTCAATTCATTTTATAGACAATTAAAAGATTCATAAAATAAGCCATTGTATTGTAATGTATTAATGTGTATGCCTAAATTACGAATATCTATATTGATTTAATTAAATAAAACTACCATGAAGAATTTAGGATTATTAGCGACGGTCAAAGCTAAAAAAGGAAAAGAAAGCGAAGTGAGAAATTTTTTATCAAATGCTGTTGAAGCTGCAAAGAAAGAAAATGAAACCCTTACCTGGTATTCTTTTCAAATAGATGAGTCGACTTTTGGAATTTTTGACACCTTTGAAAACGAACACGGCAGAGATGCGCACCTCAATGGAGAAATCGCCAAAGCTTTAATGGAAAACGCATCAGAATTACTAGTGGAAGATCCTAACATTAGAAAAATTGAAATTATAAGTAGTAAATGATTACTGGCTTATTGAGTTTTAGAAACGGCTAGCTTATGAAAGCCGATCGTTTTTATATAACCAAAACAGCTTAAAAGCCATTGTAACTGGTTTATGTTTCGCTTGATAAGCATCTATTGAAAACCGAATAAATATATAGCCCTAAAACAATATTTTCGCATATAGAATTGCTCATATTTTTTTCTAAATTTACTTCCATATTCGTCAAAACATAAAGGCTTGGAAGACAGTTACAGACAGCAGGGTAAACGCAAATTACTGGTAGAATTGATTCGGGAAAAAGGCATCAAAGACGAGAAGGTTTTGAATGCCATCAACTCAATTCCCAGGCACTTGTTTATGGATAGTAGTTTTGAAGACCATGCCTACCAGGACAAAGCTTTTCCCATTGCGGCAGGACAGACCATATCTCAGCCGTATACCGTTGCTTTTCAAACGGAACTGCTTCAGGTCAAACCCGGAGATCTGATTTTGGAAGTGGGGACGGGTAGCGGTTACCAGGCGGCTGTGTTATGTGAATTGGGAGCCAAAGTTTACACCATAGAACGTCAGCACAAACTCTACAAAAAAACCAAGAACTTCCTGGAGCAGTTAGGATACAGACCCAAGTTTATGAGTTTTGGAGACGGTTACAAGGGTCTTCCAGACTATGCGCCATTCGATAAGATCATCGTGACTGCTGGCGCCCCGTTTATTCCAAAGCCCTTATTGTCTCAACTGAAAGTAGGGGGCAGGCTTGTGATTCCCGTAGGGGAGGATCCGCAAATTATGACTTTACTGACAAGAACTACACCTACAAAATTTCAGAAAGAAACCTTCGGAGAATTCAGGTTCGTTCCGCTGCTGGAGGATAAAAACTAAAATTGGTCCAGTAATTTAATGCCGAAGATGAGAGCTCCATTTTGCCAGCCGCTTTGATAAGGTTTGACATAATCTAGCCTAAAAAATCTAAATTCACCAAATCCCACATTATCCAAGCCGACAGAAAATTCAGAATAAGGGTTATATGCCTCTGTAAACAGGCTTTTTGCTCCTAAAACCAGATTGAAATTGAGTTGATTGAGCAAGGGTAACTTGTTCAGAACATAACCTTTAAAGTTGTGTTCCACATGAACATCTGCATAATTTGAATTGGTTGAAAGTTCATAGTAGGGCAATAGATTAAACTGATTGAGGTAATTGTCTGAAGTGCCTATTCTGGTTTGATTTCCATTAAAATGCGTATAATCCAGAAATGAAATATGTTCAGCATTGAAAAACAAGCCTGCATTCAAACTATAAGCTAAGTCACCAAACCGGGAAATGGTTTTAGTCTGAGTAAGTCTGATTTTTAGCAAATCAAAATGGTAATCTTTTATATCTGAAGCCAGCCCCTTTTCATACAGAAAGCTCAAGACAGGAAACCTATTGCTGTAGGTGTTGTATTTTCCATTGGGCGTCAGTACATATTCCTGGTCAAAATTGAGTTCCCCTGCGATTCTTAACTTACCGATATTATGCGAAGGGAATAGCAGTGAGCCAAAATCCTGTGGTGCCAGGGGGTTGTTGGCTGTGAATCCTCCATTTTCATTAGGGATTATCGGAGAGTTTGTAGAATTGATTAAGGCTCGCCTTCTCTCGAACTTAAAAGCTGCACTCATTCTTAGTCCATTAAAGACCTCCTGACTATAACTGACTTCACCGAAACTAGTTTCATATAATTTGAGATAATTCCTTTCAAAAAACACAGAAGCAACAGAAGATAAACGTTCATTGATGGGGTTGGTAGAGTTGATTTCTTCCAGCTTAGTTCCTCCGGAAAGGCTGAAGAAAGGCCTGGAGAAATTATTGAATTTTTTAGTCCACTTTCCATGAACTCTTAGCTTTTCTTCAGAGAATCCATAGTCGAAAAAAGAGCGGAGTTCCCAAAACCTGCGGTAAGTGCCTGCGGTATCTTTTTGTCTGAAATACACATCAGACTTGATATTGAAGCCCTGAACGGTGTTGTAATTGATATTGGTAAGCCCTGTAAATCCAGCTTCCCGATGCGAGGTTGAATTCTGCCAGGAGTAACCAAAAATAGGATCGGTGATACTGAAGGTATTTCTAACGGCATCAATAGAGTCTTTGTAGGCCGGCGAGTTTTTGAGTGTTTGAATACTGTCTTTAAAAGCGTAATCCTCCAGCTCCAGGCTCGTCAGTGGCACCGGCCTGTTTTTTTTCCAAAACAAACTGTCTTTGGTGTTGGCTTCTTTCTCAAACACAATAATGGCATTGTTGAAGTCCTTAGGGGTGAGTCCGGGGTTGAAGTCATAGTTTTGATAGGAAGCGACAAAGTCTCCGCCTCCTGAAATCCCGAATATTCCCCAGCTGAAGGAAATATCCTGGGAGATTAGTGCCCAAAAGGCGTTCTCTTCGCTGTATTTGAAGTTTTGATTGAAATTGATTTCATCAACCACTTCAATTTGCAAAGATTTTCCTGTGGTTTTTAATTCAATGCCATAAATTTCCCAGGTATCTTCCAGAATATACAGATGACCGCTAAATACAATATCCTTGGGGCGTTTGGGAATAACTTTAATTTTATTGACCAGAAATTTGTCGTTGTCATAGAAGGTTCCAACGAGTTTGTAGTCGTAATAGGACAATGCAAAATCGGCGATAGGGGATACCAGATTGTTTCCTAAATCAATGGTGTTTTCATAGAATGAAAAATTGAAATCTTCGGCAGAATTAAAACTAAATCCTCTGTCGTTTCCGCTCACTTTGGAAGCGATGATGCGTTCTTTAAACCGATTGGGAGCTTTGTAAGCAATTTTAGAAACCGTTTCACTGAGATAAACCACACCGCTTCTGGTGGAATCCAGACCTCCGCCGAGATCCCCCACGTCCTGGCCGAGTATTTTTTCAGGTGCATTTTGGATTTCCCAGAGTCCCTTGGAATAAAAGTCAGCTTTGAATTCTTTGATCTTTGCTAAGTTCTCTTTGCGTTGAGCAATGGCGTTTCTGATAATGGCATAGGCAGGATCTTCGTTATTGGTGATTACCACATCCTCCAGGCTGGTCACTTTTTCTGACAGCTGAACTTCCAGATAAGTTGCATTCTTTTCAAGAGTTCTTCTTTCGGTTTCAAAACCCAGAAACTTGAAAACAAGGACCTGGGATTTGGCTAAATCTACATTGATTTTGAACTCGCCGCTGGCATTGGTCGTCGTTCCGGTAAAGGTCCCTTCCACATAAACGTTTACATTTTGAAGAGGTTGCTTTTCAGTATCCGTCACTTTTCCTAAAATCTGAGCCTGAGCAAACACTGAAAAGAATAAAAAGTAAAAAAGTAAGAGTTGATGTTTCATCTAGAGGTTTAGCGCATACTAGGTGTTGTAAGTTTTGTTGATACGGTTAAGCTTGCGTTTCGTATCTCTATCCTTTATGGTTTCCCGCTTGTCATGCAGTTTTTTACCCTTACATAAAGCGATTTGCAATTTTGCAAAACCTCTGTCGTTCAGGAATAATTTTAACGGAATGATAGTAAGTCCCGAGTTTCTAACTTCTTTATAAAGCTTTTTCAGCTCTTGTTTATTGAGTAAGAGCTTTCGGGCATTTTTGGGTTTATGATTGAAGTGCGTCGCATGAGAATACTCCTGAACATCCATATTGATGACAAAGAGTTCTCCTTTATCATTGAACTCACAAAAACTTTCGGCAATTGTAGCTTTGCCTTCGCGAATAGATTTGATTTCGGTACCGGCTAATACAATTCCTGCTGTATATTTGTCCAGGATTTCATATTGAAATCTTGCTTTCTTATTCTTTATATTGACTTTATTTTTCAGCATAGAGTTTCTAGTAATTCTTTCAAAAATAAGACTTTTGAAAGGATAGAGATAAGTAGCGACTAATGTTTATGGTTAAATTAATACTATGATGAAATATATTTTTGGACTTTTAATAATTGCCTTGGTAAGTTGTCAGGAATCTGATTCGACTTTGACTCCGGAAAAAATTGTGGATAAAGCCATTGCTTACTCTGGCAAATCGAAGCTGAACACCACAATTCTTAAATTTGATTTTAGAAAGTATACCTATAAAGCTATCCCCACCTGTGATGGCTTTAGATTTGAAAGAATTTCTAAAACCAAACCTGTCCGAGATGTGTTAGTCAACGAAAAGCTTAAGCGTTACTACAGCGATTCACTGGTAAAACTGGCAGACTCTACGGCTTTTTCCTATTATGAATCTGTCAATTCTGTTCATTATTTCACTCAGCTCCCCTTAAGGCTGAAAGATGATGCTGTCAATTTATCGTATCTGGGTAAAGAAGAGATTCAGGACCAGACCTATCACAAAGTGCAGGTCAGATTTTCTGAAGAGGGAGGAGGAGTCGATTTCGAAGATGTTTTTATCTACTGGTTCGATGTCAAAGATTTCTCAATGGATTACTTAGCTTATAGCTTTATAGTGAATGAAGGTGGCCTGCGTTTTAGAAAAGCCATCAACAGGAGAACAATCGAGGGTATCGTTTTCCAGGACTATGAAAATTATAAGCCGAAGAAAAAATCTAAAAATCTGGAAGGCCTGGCAGATCTGTTTGAAAATGATGAACTCGAACTTTTATCTGTTATAGAAAACAAGGCTATTGAATTAACTCCAGCTGAGCTTAATTGTAAGTAAAATCTTCAGGAACTTCTCTAGTAATCATAGAATCTTTAAGGCTTAGGTCTTTTTTAACTTCAACCTTAAAAAAGACGTCATAGTTGCTTTCATCCAGGTCCTGATATTTTTCCTCTGAAATGATTTCGTTGACAAATTTTGGATTGGTGTTGCTGTGCCCTACCACTAAAACATTTTTCCCATAGGTCTCTTTCCAGAAGGCTTCGGTAAACAAGGTGTCTTTTTGGGCCTCGTAACTTTGGATAGTCCCTTTGAATTTATGAACGATAGGAATGAGCGTTTGTATAGTTCGGCTGTAGTCGGTGGAATAAAACAAGTCAAAGTCTTTGTCTGCAAAGTAAGTGGCCATGTAATTGGCTCTTCTGATGCCTTCATCGGTGAGATGAGGATCCTTTTCCTGAGGATTCGAGGTGTCCTTTTCGGCATGCCTTAAAAAATAATAAGTCGTGTTTCGAGGATCCTGGCCTTCAGGGATATCGTAGGGAAAAGAGGATGTACTGGATTCTTTACAGGAGGTCATAAGAAGAACTATTAGGCTAATTATGTAAAGTGGTGTAGATTTCATTTAATTCGATTTTAACTCCAAAAGGATAAATTGATTCAGCTGAGGTCCAAAATTATTAAAATTATCGTCGGAGGTAACGATTAGAGTTATATTTCCATTGGGCAGGATGGGACCAAAGCAAATTCCCTCCAGGTTGTCCACGATTTTATGAGTTAGTTTGGATGCGATGCTTTTAAAATCGAAAAGCAGGCTCTTTTTGGCATAAACTATGTTTTCGGAAGCCGTACTGAGTTCCTCTATGCCTTTGATGTCTGTGGCTTTGCTGATATCAACCAGAAATAACTTCACCCGGTTGCCATGGCTTTTATGACCCGCTGAATATGACCTTTCCAGGACTAAGAATCTATTTTCATCGAGCTGAAGGAGTTCTGTCAATCCATTCAGTGCAAACGGAAGAAGCGGAATTTTTGTAATTCTATCCAAATCCATGGCATATTGCCTGGTAATTTGATTCTGATTTCTGTCATAATAGCTTATTCGAACAGGTGAATTGGTGTTGTAAAGCTTAGGGGTCGTAGCGTCCTCTTCCAGGGGAAGCTCGTTGGCAAACCAAAATCCGCTCGAGTTAGAGCTCATGGATAATCCCTCAAATACACCATTATGCCTGGGCTGATTAGTGCCGTTTGGCAGAAAGTAATCCGGTAGCGGATACTGTTCAATAAACTCCGCGTTTTGGCTTAGTTTAAAAATCCGTGGAGGAAGGTCTTTATCGATGTTTCCTTCAGTAGAAATCAGGTAATCCAACCCATCAAACCGAACAGATTCCATATCCAAAGCATTTTCTTCAAAAAAAGCATCCCCCTCAAGTTTTAAGACCGATGTAAACACAAGGGTGTCGAGGGTATAGCCATTGAGATTAAATTCAGCAGAAAAGAGTAAAGGATTGGAAGGGGAGTCGTTGGTCATGATGAGCTTGCCCGTTCTGAAATCAACGCCTGAAATACCACCAAAAGTCTCCCCTTTAACCTTAAAACCTGCAGGGAGTGTGTACTCGTCCAAAAATTCAACTTCCAGATTTTGGTTTCCTAAGCCTTTGGTAGTGCTACAACCTGCGATTAAAACCGAGAGTAGGCTTAACCTTAAAAGTTGAGTTAAATAAGAAGGTATTAACATAAAAAAAGGAATTGTTTAGTAAATTAAAGTTTAAATCTAAAACTAAATATTATGAACTTAGATCAATTAGAAGGAAAATTTAAAGAAGTTAAAGGTAAATTTAAGCAAAAATATGCTGAACATGTCTCAGAAGACGACCTGCAGTATTCTGAAGGTAAGTTTGAAGAAATGCTCGGTAAGCTTCAGGAAAAAACCGGTAAAACCAAAGAACAATTAAAAGAAGAAATCAATAATATGTAATATTGCTTTTCTTTATACAATACAGCCCTGTGACAACAAGTCACAGGGCTGTATTGTTTTATTTAGAGTATACCTCTACAAGTTCTACATTAAAATTCGAATACGGCGGAATAGACTCTGTTGCTATTTCGTTATAGGATAAGTGGGATTGATTTCATGTTTAGCTCTCTATGGGACTATGCTCAAAACTGATTAGTAATTGTATAATTGGTCTTTTTGCTTACCCTCTTTATATAATAAAAAACATTTACCATCAACATCTAGAGTTGACAGTAAATGTTTAAAAGCTAATTTATGGATAGTAGGATTATTTGTCTACTTCGAGTAGTTCAACTTCAAACTTTAGAATGGAGTTTGCAGGAATTGGTCCAACCTGTCTGGCACCGTAAGCCAATTCAGCGGGTATAACGAGTTCAGCTTTTTCTCCGGTCTTTAGCAGCATAATTCCTTCGTCCCAGCCTGGAATAACTCTTCCGGTTCCTACAGCAAATTCGATAGGTTCATCTCTGTCTAAAGAGGAATCAAATTTTGTTCCGTCCAGAAGATATCCTGAATAATGTACCTTGACCATATCTCCGGCCTCTGGTGAAACTCCGCCTGGATTTTCGGTTGTGATGTTATAGCGAAGTCCGCTATCCGTCACTTCAAATCCCTCGCTGGCCTCTTCTAGTTTTTTCTCTAGTAAAGCCAGGGCTTCTTTTTTAGCTTCTTCAGCATTTTTTACACCTTCCTTAAAAGCTTCAACGGCATCAAATGCCTTAGCTTCACTGCCTTTTCTTATGATATTGACGGTTTCTATAACTACATCTTCAACAGGTCGGTCTCCGGGTTTTTTTGTTTCCACTTTTCCAATGCTGTCGACAACGGCTTCACCAACGACAACTTTACCAAAAACGCTGTGTCTGCCGTCCAGATGTGGTGTTGGTACAAGCGTGATAAAAAATTGACTTCCGTTTGTACCTGGTCCGGCATTAGCCATAGAAAGCACTCCTTTTTCGTGCTTCAGATCGGGGTGAAACTCATCGGGGAAAGAATAGCCGGGTCCGCCCTGACCTGTACCCTGCGGATCACCGCCCTGTATCATAAATCCATCGATAATTCGGTGGAAAATAAGGCTGTCATAAAATTTTTCATTCTGGAATTGCTCGTCAGCTTTAGGGTGATTCCCTTCAGCCAAAGCGACAAAGTTACCTACAGTCATAGGTGTTTTTTGATAGTAAAGCTCGGTGACAAAATCGCCTTCAGAAGTTTCGAACTCTGCGTAAAGTCCGTCTTCTAATTTTGGATATTCGGAGGCACAACTATAAATGAAGAGTCCTGCTAAAGCAATTAAAGATAATTTTAGTGTTTTCATTGTGTTCAGGTTTTAATCAATGTTTGTTTTAATTTTATTTAAGGTTACTCTGGCCTTTAAGGCAACGTGAGATCCGATCTTATCGTTATCACCATAATAGCCATAAGCCTGATGAGAAGGGAAAAGAAAGGTGACCGTTTCACCTTCCTTCATCAGTTTAAGGCCCTGACGCAGGCCTGTAAAGATTTCTTCTTTATCGATAACATAAGCTCTCTCACCGAGTTCCTTTCTAGAATAGATGGTGTCCCCCTGTAAGGTGAGTAAATTGTAATTGAATTCAACTTCGTCACCAAACTCAGGCGTAAGGGTGTCCCTGTCATTCCTAGTATTATAATAGTACCAAAATCCATCTGCGGAAGTGATATAGGCTTGTGTTGAATCTTTTTTGATGAGCTCTCTGATATAGGACTCTTCTTTTTCAACAATAGCCTTATTCATTTTTAAGGACTTATTTGTAAAACTTTTAGAGGTTCTGCTTACTGGCTTTCTGGGTTCAGGTGACTTGCATCCCTGAAGCAAAAAGAGACATAACATTGCATATAATACTGTTTTCATGAGAGCTTTTCTTTGTAGGCATCCAACCTGTTTTCAAATTCTGTTAAAGTAGACTTGAGATCCAAATCACTTTTTCCTCCGGCTGCATTTTTATGACCTCCGCCATGGTAATGTGCTCTGGCAAATGTATTCACGTCAAAATCGCCAATAGATCTAAAGGATATTTTTATAATCTCCTCGGCTTTATTTTCAATAAAAATCACTGCAAATCTAATGCCTTTTAAGGATAAAGCATAATTCACAAAGCCTTCCGTATCTCCTTTCTTGAACCCATGGGTATTGAGATCGTCCTGAGTCAGGTAGGTATAAGCGGTATTAAAGTCTTCCAGGACTTTCAAATTCTGAAGTGCCTGACCAAGCAAATGAAGTCGGCTTTCTGCGTTATTATCATAGATGTCCTGATGAATCTGACTGTTTTTTGCTCCCGCATCTATCAAATCTGCAATGATTCGGTGCGTTTTGCTGGTGGTTGAAGGGAATCTGAACGAGCCTGTATCCGTCATTATGCCTGTATACAGACAACTTGCTACTTCTGCAGTTAATTTCTGTTCTGAATATTCTGTCGTTATAAACTCATATACAAGTTCGCAGGTTGAAGCGATATGCGTATCGACAAGCATAAACTCAGCATAATCTGAAGGTTCCTGATGATGATCTATCATCACAAATCTGGTGTCCAGGGCTTTGAGAAACTCTCCCAGGTTGCCGGTTCTGCCAAAATCATTGAAATCTAAAGTAAAAACAAAATCAGAATCCGCTAATTTTTTTTCACACTGTTCCTTATCTGCATCGTAGCAAAGCACCGTGTTTATACCAGGAAGCCACTTGAGAAAATCCGGAAAGCCGTTAGGCATGATTACCTGGGTTGAAATACCAAGCTGCTCCAGGAATAAAGAAAGTCCCATAGTGGAGCCTAAAGCATCCCCATCTGGATTTTTATGACCTATAATGCTTACTTTTGAATTTGAAGACAACTGGCTTTTAAGACCTTCGATTGTTTTTTTTCTCATAGATTTCAAATGTACGAATTCTTAATAATGCAATAACACTGGAAGTTCTAGATTTGCCTAAAATATTTAAACATGAACACTAGATTTTTAGTACTGGTTTTAGCTTCTGTTATGTTAGGGTCCTGTAGGCCTAATACCGAACAACCAGCTGATGCTGAACAGATAACCAGCTTTAGAATTGCTCTTGGAAGTTGTAACCGTCAGGACATGCCGCAGGATTACTGGTCTGTGATTCAAAAAGATTCTGCAGATATTTTTATTTGGGGAGGAGATAATATCTATGCCGATACACCGGATATGGACCTGATGGAGGCCAAGTACGATAGTCTTAAAAATAACCCTTATTACCAGACTTTTGTGAGTAAGCTTCCTTACGGCCCTATGGGGGTTTGGGATGACCATGATTACGGTAAAAATGATGCCGGTGAAGGCTGGGAATACAAAGACGAAGCAAAGACCCTCTTTATGGATTTTATGGATATAGATTCCACGCACGCCATGGCAAACCGAGGCGGGATTTATCATGCTGAGGTTATTGATGCCGGGGATAAAAGCATTAAATTCTACATGCTGGATATGCGTTACTTTAGAGATGGTTTGTTGGAGGCGGAAGCTTCTGATAAGAGGTATCAGCCACATAGCTCACAGGATTCCACCCTGCTTGGTGAGGCTCAGTGGGACTGGCTGGAGCAGGAATTTAAAAAGTCTGAAGCGGACTTCAATATCATCGTGAGCAGTATTCAGTTTCTATCCAGCGAGCACGGATTCGAAACCTGGGGTAATTTTCCTCACGAGGTTGAGAAATTACAAAGCTTATTACTAGACTATTCACTTGATAATGTTTTGATGTTAAGTGGGGACAGACACATTTCAGAATTTTCACAAAAGAAAATCGAGGGTTTGGATTATATGTTAACTGATTTTACGTCCAGTGGCTTAACCCATTCGTATGCATCTTATGATGGAGAGCCAAACCAGTACCGAGTAGGAGAAGTTGTAGCTCAAACCAGCTACGGGATTGTCGATCTGGATTTGGAAGTTGAAGAAGCGGACTTAAAAATAAAATCGACTAAAGACGGTCATGTGATTCAAAATTTAAAGCTGAGTTTCTCAAAGTAAGAAGTAAGTAAAAGTCTTTAGAATTGCTTACTTTTGCAGCTTAAATAAAAAACAAGACAATGGCAGGAAATAAAACATTTACCATGCTTAAGCCAGATGCAGTATCTAAAGGCTATACAGGAGATATCCTTAAACAAATTACTGGATCAGGTTTTAGAATTGTTGCGCTCAAAATGACGCAAATGACAGAACAGGATGCTAAAACCTTCTACGAAGTTCATAAAGAGAGACCTTTTTACGGAGAACTTGTTGAATATATGACAAGTGGTCCTATCGTAGCAGCGATTCTTGAGAAAGAAAATGCGGTTGATGATTTCAGAACTTTGATTGGTGCTACCAATCCTGAAGAGGCTGCTGAAGGCACGATTCGTAAAAAATATGCAGCTTCCATCAGCGAAAATGCTATCCACGGAAGTGACAGCGATGAAAATGCAACTATTGAAAGCAATTTTCATTTTTCAGGAAGAGAGCAGTTTTAAATCTAATATGACTAAATTAAAAAAGGCTGTTTCATTTGAAACAGCCTTTTTTGTTAATATATTAATGAATTAAAACCCAAATTCTAGACCTATGTTAGCAACATCAAAAGAGCCTCCTCCGTCAAAGGTAATTACTTTATAAGCAAAAACAATATCTAATGTTGGAGTTACGCCAAATTGAACCTTTGGGGCGTAATAAAATCCACCATTATTTCCACTAGGACTAATACCCAAAGCATAACCTATGTCTGCGCCAAAAGTTAACTTTTCAGTGGCGTTAAAACGAGCAGCAGCAGCGAGTGGTAAAAAACTAAAATCTGGAACATCGATAGTCGTAGATGGTACTAGTTGATAATCTTCTTTAAAATAGTAATGATAACCAGCGGTGAGACCAAAGTCAAATTTTTCAGAAGCTTCCCATAAATAATTCAAATCTAGGTTAAGACCAAAAGTTAAAGACTCTCCTTGACCAAATTCTAAAGCTCCACTTAGACTAACGTTAGCTTCTTGAGCATTCATACTTAAAGTTGAAATTAAAAATGCTCCTAATACGATGATTTTTTTCATGATTAATTATTTTATATAAATTAATCGGCAAAATATTAATTAACTATAACTCATTCCGAAAATGTTAATAATAATTAACTTTAAAGTCAATCTTTTGTCACTACTTGGCAATATTAATCGCTCGCGTTTCACGTATCACAGTCACTTTTACCTGACCTGGATACGTCATGTCGGTTTGAATTTTTTGTGAGATTTCAAAAGATAAAGCAGAGGCTTTTTCATCGGTTACTTTTTCGCTTTCCACTATCACTCTCAATTCTCTACCGGCTTGAATAGCATAAGCTTTTTTGACGCCACCAAAACCAAAGGCGATGTCTTCAAGGTCTTTTAGTCGCTTCACATAAGAGTCCAGGACTTGTCGTCTGGCTCCGGGTCTGGCGCCACTTATCGCATCACAAACCTGCACCAGAGGAGAAAGTAAGGAAGTCATTTCCACTTCATCGTGGTGAGCTCCAATCGCATTACAAATTTCAGGTTTTTCACCGTATTTCTCCGCCCACTGCATTCCTAAAATAGCATGTGGAAGTTCGGTTTCATTTTCTGGAACTTTACCAATATCATGAAGTAATCCGGCTCGTTTGGCAAGTTTTGGATTGAGTCCGAGTTCTGAAGCCATGATGCCGCAAAGGTTGGCGACCTCTCGGGAGTGTTGCAGAAGATTCTGTCCGTAAGACGATCTGTATTTCATTCGTCCTACCATCTTTACAAGCTCCGGGTGTAAGCCGTGAATCCCAAGATCGATGATGGTTCGTTTACCTATATCTATAATTTCTTCATCAATCGCTTTTCTGGTTTTCTTGACGACTTCTTCAATTCGTGCCGGGTGAATACGGCCATCGGTTACCAGTTTGTGTAAGGATAATCTGGCCACTTCACGACGTATGGAGTCAAAACAGGATAAGATAATAGCTTCCGGAGTGTCATCGACGATGATTTCCACACCAGTCGCCGCCTCTATAGCCCTTATGTTTCGACCTTCCCGTCCAATAATTCTACCTTTAACGTCATCGCTTTCCAAATTGAAAACCGATACACAGTTATCAATAGCTTCTTCAGTTCCAACCCTTTGAATGGTGTTGATCACTATTTTCTTAGCCTCCTGCTGGGCGGTCAGCTTAGCTTCTTCAACCGTATCCTGTATCATCTGCATGGCTTCGGCTTTAGCGGTTTCCTTGAGCGATTCCATAAGCTGAGCCTTGGCATCTTCTGCACTCAGGCCGCTAAGGACTTCGAGCTGATCGATTTTACGCTGAAGGATCTTGTCGATTTCTTCCTGCCTTTTTTCGAGGTATTCTGTTCGGTAGGTATAATCTTTAAGCTTGTCTTCAAGCTCTGTATTTAGTTTCTTGTTTTTGGCAAGCTCATTGGAAACCTGAGATTCCTTGTCTTTTGTTCTTTTTTCGGCTTCGCTTATTTTTTGATCTCTGCTAAGAATGACTTTTTCATGCTCAGATTTGAGTTCAATAAATTTTTCTTTGGCCTGAAGGATTTTGTCTTTTTTGACGCTTTCACCTTCTTTTTCAGCCTCTCTAATGATTTTTTGAGCTTCTTTCTCGGCGCTTTTTACAGTGCCGGTAGCAGTTTTACTGTCGATGGTTTTCGAAATTATAAAACCGATGATAAGTCCAGCAATTGCTGCTATTATAATAAATGTAATTTCCATAATTGTATATATAAAAAAAGCCTGTATTAGCCTAGTTTTGTATAAAACTCCGTGTAAACAGGTTTAGGGATACTCAGTTGATCAAGGATCCGCTGCACCGAAGTGGCGGCTTGCTTTAGCAACTGAAACTCACCCTTTTTAAATAGTAAATGTTGAGTTTATCAAAAAGGTACGACTAATACAGGCAGTGTCGATTTATGTAATGAACGTTAGTTTAACTGGTTTTTAAGCATGTCATCCAGCGCTTCAAGTTTGACTTCTACTTGCTTCACCTCTGAAGATGAAGATAACTGGTTTTGTTCGATTTCTGCAGCAAATTGTAAGGCACTCATGGCCAAAACATCTTGTTTATCTCTTACGGCATAATCCTGCTCAAATTTCTTAATTACTTCATTGATTCTCTTGGCTGCTTTTCTAAGACCTTCTTCTTGCTCTGGTCTTATGGTTAGCGGATAAACCCGGTCTGCAATCGATAATTTTATTTTGAATTTATCTGTAGCCATTTTATTCTGCCAATTGAATAATGCAAGTATCTATTTCCTTGATTAAACTATTTATTTTGAGTTTTGTTTCTCTTTTGTACTCGGTACTGCCCAGCATGGCGTTGGCTGTTTTGAGGGTTTTGTTTTCGTGTTGTAATCTTTCCAGTTCTGAATTTAATTCTGAAACTCTTGTAGACCTGGAATCAAACTCAGCTTTAAGATGGTTATATTCAACCTTTAAGGCTTCATGATTTGAAATCAATTTTTTCAAATTAACTTCTAAAGATTCAACGCTAATTAACAATTTACTCATTTATAACTTTCGCATTGCTTTAAAGCAAATTTAGCATCTATTAATGAATATGACAACCTACTTTTCATAAAATTCAAAATGAATAGCAAGGAATATTTCTAAACAATTGCAAAACATGCTTTAGATTTGCGGAAAAAATCCTCGAATGACTTCAGAATTAGTTTTTTACCTTATCCTTGGTCTCATTGTTTTCAACTTTCTGTTGGAAAGCCTTCTGGACTATTTGAACTACACCAAATTTGATGTTACACCCCCTGAAGAAATGAAAGATCTTTATGATGAAAACGAGTACGAAAGGTCCCAGGCTTATAAAAAAGACAAATTCAAATTTGGACTGGTCCAGTCCTTTTTTTCGGTTGCTTTAATTCTGATTTTCTTAGGCGTAGATGGTTTTGAGTTTGTAAACGCTATAGCCAACCGCTATGCAGAGCATTCTATTCTTGTGTCTCTGCTCTTCTTCGGGATTTTATTTACAGGAAGTTTTTTGCTCAGTCTGCCTTTCGATTATTACTTCACTTTTGTCATCGAAGAAGACTACGATTTTAATACCTCTACAGTAGCCTTATTTTGTAAGGACAAGTTGAAATCATTTTTGCTCACTGTTGTTTTGGGAGGAATTATTTTAGGCTTGATTTTAGTGTTTTATAAGTCTGTTGGAACCGATTTTTGGTGGTACACATGGATTTTGGTAGCGCTTATTTCAGTCTTGCTGAATATGTTTTATGCCAGACTCATTGTGCCTTTGTTTAATAAGCAAACACCATTGGAAGAAGGAGCGTTGCGCACTGAAATCGAAAAATACGCCACCAAAATGAATTTTAATTTGAAAAATATCTTTGTGATTGATGGTTCTAAAAGAAGCAAAAAGGCCAATGCTTACTTTTCTGGATTTGGAAGTGAAAAGCGTATTACGTTGTACGATACATTAATTAAAGATTTAGACAACGAAGAAATCGTTGCTGTTCTGGCGCATGAAGTGGGTCATTACAAAAAGAATCATATTCTCATCAATCTTTTTAGTTCATTACTTATAACCGGTTTTACCTTATGGCTGCTCTCCTTGTTTGTAAGCGAACCTGTGCTTGCACAAGCTTTAGGAGTAGAAAAGCCAAGCTTCCACATTGGCCTGGTCGCTTTTAGTTTTTTATATGCCCCTATTTCTTTGGTGACCGGTCTTCTCACCAATATTTTATCAAGAAAATTTGAATTTCAGGCTGATGATTTTGCCAGGTCAACCTATTCTGCTCAGCAACTGATTTCAGGACTGAAAAAACTATCTAAGAAAAGTTTGAGCAATTTGACTCCTCACCCGGCCTATGTGTTTTTTCACTATTCTCACCCGCCATTATCGGAAAGGCTTAAAAATTTAGAAAATAATTCGTAATTTCATTTTAATAAGAGACAAGGTTTATGGAGATTACAGATGCTTATTTAGAGCAGGAAAGCAAGGAGATTACCAAAGAGTACAAGGAGCTTTTACGCATAAGTTACAGGATTTTAAGCGTTAAGGACAAAAAGCTTATTCGCAAAGCCTTTGAAACTGCTGTCGAAGCTCATAAAGACCAGAGGCGAAAGTCCGGTGAAGCTTATATTTTTCATCCTATTGCCGTTGCAAAAATTGTGGCGCACGAGATCGGTTTGGATGCAACATCCATAGCTTCTGCCCTTTTACACGATGTGGTAGAAGATACGCGATACACCCTTGCCGATATTGAGCAGATGTTTGGCGAAGCAGTCGCTAGAATTGTAAACGGGCTGACCAAAATCTCCAGTCTGAAAAAGGATGGTGACATTTCTATGCAGGCTGAAAATTTCAGAAAAATGCTGCTTACCCTGAACGATGATGTTCGCGTGATTATCATCAAGATTGCAGACAGGCTTCACAATATGCAAACCATGGACGCCATGCGTCCGGACAAACAAGTTAAAATAGCCAGTGAAACGCTTTATATATATGCGCCTTTAGCCCACAGAATAGGACTTTATAATATCAAAACGGAGCTGGAGGATCTCAGTTTAAAGTACACAGAGCCTGAAGTTTACAATGATATTTTAGGCAAACTCAAGGAAAGCAAGGAAGAACAGGACCAGTATATCAAAGATTTTTCGAAAACAATTTCGGATGCGCTGAAAAAAGAGGACATCGACTTTGAAGTTAAAGGGCGACCGAAGTCTATTTATTCCATCAGGAAAAAAATTGTCAACCAAAACATTTCATTTGACGAAATCTATGACAAGTTTGCGCTAAGGATCATTTATAAATCCAACCCCGAAAATGAAAAATTCCTGGCCTGGAAAATTTATTCTATCGTCACCGATTATTACAGGCCAAATCCTACACGTCTTCGCGACTGGATTTCTTCACCTAAAACCACGGGATATGAAGCCTTGCACATCACGGTGATGGGACCGAAGGGAAAATGGGTGGAGGTACAGATCCGAAGTGAACGTATGAATGAGATTGCCGAAAAAGGCTATGCGGCTCATTATAAATACAAACACAAGGATGAAGCCCAGGACGAACAAGGCCTGGATTTATGGCTGAACAGGCTTCAGGAGGCCTTGGAAAATAATGAGATGAATGCTGTGGATTTTGTAGAGCAATTCAAGTTGAATTTATATTCCAAAGAGATTTTTGTGTTCACGCCTCAGGGCGATTTGAAGTCTTTGCCCAAAGGGGCTACTGTTCTGGATTTTGCTTTCGCCATTCATACCGATATCGGTTATCAAACCAGAGGAGCCAAAGTGAACGGTAAAATTGTGGCTTTGAGTCGGGTCTTGAAAAGTGGTGACCAGGTAGAAATCATTACGTCTTCATCGGCAAAGCCGACAAAAAACTGGCTGGATTATGCAACGACAGCAAGAGCTCGGACTAAAATCAAATCCGCTTTAAAAGAAAAAAGGAAACTCATTGCAGAAGAGGGCAAGGAGATTTTAAGACGAAAGCTTAAATCCCAGCGTATCAGTTTGAACGAGAGAACAGTGAATGAAATGGTCGTGTTCTTCAAACTGAAAACAAGTCAGGATTTATTTTATAGAGTAGGGATTGGTACTATAGACAATAAACAAATCAAAGATTACGCATCTTCCAGAAGCAATGCTTTGGTCTCGTTTTTCAAAAATAAAATCAGGCGTTCCCCAGATAAGGATACATCGCAGGATGAGGGAGATATTTCCAATAATTACGATCAGCTTGTGTTTGGGGACGATGAACAGAAGCTGGACTACAAATTAGCGCCCTGTTGCAATCCTATTCCTGGTGATGAAGTGTTTGGATTTACGACGATCAAAGACGGTATAAAAGTTCATAAGAAGAATTGTCCGAACGCTATTCAGCTTCAAAGCAATTATGCTTACAGGGTGTTGAAAGCGAGATGGATAGATTCTTCTCAAGAAGAGTTTAGCGCCAGCATAAGGCTTACGGGTATAGATGATCTTGGTTTGGTAAGTGTTATTACCAATGAAATTTCCAGAAACCTTAATGTGAATATTTTGAATATCGCTTTTTCCAGTAACGATGGTGTTTTTGAAGGAAAATTGGTTGTGAAAGTGAAGAATATCTCTATATTAACTAAACTTATGGAAAGATTGGAAAAAATCGATGGTATCGATAAGGTTAAGCGTGAATAAAAGTATATTTTTGTAGCTATGGTAAATAAAGATAATTTAAAAAACGATTTGGCTGTAGTAAAAAATGTGTTTACTAAATTTTTAGAAAATAACGGCCATCGTAAAACTCCAGAACGGTACGCAATACTTCAGGAAATCTATGAAAGTGATGATCACTTCGACATAGAATCTTTGTACATCAAGATGAAGACCAAGAATTACAGAGTGAGTAGAGCAACTTTATACAATACCATAGATTTGCTTTTAGATTGTGGCTTGGTGAGAAAGCATCAGTTTGGTAAAAATCAGGCTCAGTATGAAAAATCTTACTTCGATAAACAGCATGACCATGTTATTCTTACCGATACAGGAGAAGTCATAGAATTTTGTGACCCACGTATAGAATCGATCAAAAAAACAATAGAAGAGGTGTTCGATATTTCTATCGACAGGCACTCTTTATATTTCTACGGAACTAAAAACCAACCAAAGACAGACTAAAACATGGCAGTAGATTTACTACTTGGACTCCAGTGGGGAGATGAAGGCAAAGGAAAAATTGTTGATTACTTAACCAAAGATTACAGCATTATCGCAAGATTTCAAGGCGGTCCCAACGCCGGACATACGCTTGAATTTGATGGCATAAAGCACGTTTTACACACTATCCCGTCAGGGATATTTCATAAAAATGCTGTAAACGTCGTTGGAAATGGAGTGGTCATTGACCCGGTCATTTTTCAAAAAGAAATAAAGGCATTAGCCAAATTCGATCTTGACTTTACTAAAAGCTTATTGATTTCAAGAAAGGCTCATATTATTCTTCCGACGCACAGATTATTGGATGCTGCTTCAGAAACCTCGAAGGGGAAAGCCAAGATTGGTTCGACTTTAAAAGGCATTGGTCCAACCTATATGGACAAGACTGGTCGTAACGGCTTAAGAATTGGAGATCTCGAGTTTGATAACTGGAAAGAGAAATACAGACAATTGGCCAACAAGCATCAGGCATTGATTGAGTTTTACAATGTGGATGTTCAGTACAATTTAAAAGAACTGGAAAGCGAATTTTTTGAAGCTATTGAGTCTATAAAATCATTGAAATTTATCGATTCTGAAGAATATCTTCACCAGGCACAAGTCGATAATCAAACTATTCTGGCTGAAGGTGCTCAGGGTTCTTTATTGGATATAGACTTTGGAACCTATCCTTTTGTCACTTCCTCCAACACGACTGCTGCCGGTGCCTGTACAGGTCTGGGCATAGCTCCTAATAAAATCAAAAAGGTATTTGGAATATTTAAAGCCTATACTACGCGTGTGGGTAGTGGACCATTTCCTACAGAATTATTTGATGAAGATGGAGCCAGAATGGCCAAAGTTGGAAATGAGTTTGGAGCGACTACAGGAAGACCAAGGCGCTGCGGCTGGCTGGATCTGGTGGCTTTAAAATACGCTGTGCAAATCAACGGAGTCACAGAATTGATGATGATGAAATCTGATGTGTTAAGCGGTTTTAAAACCTTGAAAGTATGTACTGCTTACAATTACAACGGGGAAGAAATACAGCATCTGCCGTACAATATTGAACCAGAAAATTTACAGCCGGTTTATAAAGAGTTCAAAGGCTGGAAAGAGGATATCTCCAGGCATACTAGTTTTGATAATTTACCACAGACCCTAAAGGATTACATCAAATTTATTGAAGACGAACTGAAGGTTCCTATCAAAATTGTATCTGTGGGTCCAGATAGGAAAGAGACGATATTGAGATAATACACTTTTAGTATCAAACTCAACAAAGCCTTCAAACAATATTTGAAGGCTTTGTTATTGATATGCTTTTGCTTAAGTCAGAATCATATCAATGATAAGGCTGTTAATGATGATGTCCACCCCCTCCGGTGGTTATTAGGTCAAAAACGCCTTTGGTTAGGTACTTAGAATTTGTGTTTATGTCTGCTGGATTCAAAATCGGTTTAAAGCCATGCTGTGATGGGGTGGATTTTACTTCAACTTTCCTGAATCTATACGTATTATCAGTTTGCTCTATTAATTCTAGAATATACGTGGTTTCATCCACTTCTGTAAATGCAGATTCTGGCAGCGCTACGTGTTTTTTTCGGTCAGCCTCAAAATAGGCATTTACAAACATGCCGACCGTAAAATTATCTTCTCTGTCTAAAGGATGTGCGTGGATTCTAACTTTCCTGTTTTCATTTATTTCCGCACCGATAAGACTCACATAGGCAGAATAACGCTCGTTAGCTATTTCAGGGACCTCAAACTTTAAACTGTCTCCTTTTTGAATTTTCATGAGGTCTTTTTCAAACACATCCAGTTCTAAATGAATATGATCCACATCCAGGATTTCCATGATCATTTCGGATTTTCCTATAAACTTTCCCTGTGTGACATTCAACTTTGAGACTTTACCTCTTATGGGTGACCTAAGTGTAATCTCTGATGTGAAATTCCCCTCGGCAATGTCCTGAGGATTGAAGTTCGTAAGTTTTATGAGTTCCTCAGCAGCGGCAAGCTGAGCTCTGGCTTTAAGGTACTGATTCCTGGTATCCTGAAACACTTTCTGAGCAATGACCTGGTCTTGGAACAAGGTCTTCTTACGTTCAAACTCAGATTTCAAATAATCCAGATTACTCCTGGCTTCCACATAATTTTGCTGCATTTTAATGTAATCGGGATTTTTTAATCTTACCAGCAAGTCTCCTTTTTTCACACTGTCTCCAACCAATAAATCGGTTTGACTTACGTAGCCATCAAAATAAGAAGTGACTGTGGATCTGTTCCTTGGGGGAACATCCACCACCCCCATAACTTCAAACTCTTCTGAAAAGGTCATTTTCTCTGGTTTCCCTAAAGTCAGTTCATTTTTCTGAAACTGTTCCTGCGTTAATTCTATAAAATTATCATCGTGTTTTTCTTCCGTTGGTTCGGTCTGTTTTTCTCCACAGGACAGGAATATCAAGGTGAAGAGACTCAGGATAATATAGGTATGGCGTATCATAAGTTTAGTTTAATAATAAATAATTCAAAGCGATGATGCTTTGGTTATACTCTCTCAATTTTGAAAGGTAATCCAGTTGTATGCGACGTGCATCCTCAATGCTTTGTGTATACCTGAAAAAATCAATTTCTCCAGCCTCATAACTTCTTTTGGCAGATGTCAGGATTTCTTTCGCTACCTTCAGTTGATAATTTTCAAAATTGTCCAAAGCTTTTTGCTGAACAGAAAGCTGACTGATCAATTGTTTCTGACGTTGCTCCAGGATAATTTTAGCGTCTTCAACTTCAGCCTGCTTGGCCTGTTCCATAAGTTCTGCAGATTTTATCTTTGAGCGATCTCCAAAAAATAATAAGGGAATACTGACTCCGATTTGGTAAACTTCAAAATTCTGATCGAGGGCTGAATTACCCCTCACCGAGTAGCTGGCAGAAAGACCTGGCAGCAACTGATTTTTGGCTAGGGCAGAAGTTCTTTCAGATAATTTTTGATCCTGCACCAGCGCAGATAAACTCAGATTCTGTGACTTGTCAGTAGGCTGGTCCAATTCTAATTTACGTAGTTGATCGCCTTTCAAAATCAAGGTATCTTCTGTTTGAAGCAGACTTTTGATGTCGGCCCTGCTCGCCGTTCTGTTGTGTTCTATCTGCTGGATTTCAAGCTCAATTTGATTGGTTTTGGACTCAGCGGTTATCTTTTCTAAATAATTGGATTCACCCTCTTCAAATTTTCGCCTGGCCATGTAAGCAAACTCAGAATACACCTTGTAGATACTATCATATATAGATAATTTATCTACAGCGACCAAATAGTTCTGATAGCTTTGCTGCAGGGCTTTGATTTGCTTTAGTTCGGTGATGCTGTATTGTGTTTCAGCCAGAGCTGTCTTTACCTTATTCAGTTTCAGCTTACTGCTGTAAACCGTAGGAAAATCAATAGCCTGTGAAATTCCCCAGGCTGTAAAAAGGCTTATATTATCTGGCGGTGCAAATACAGTTTCGTCATAATTTTTGAAAAGCTTCGTTTTATCAAAAGTGAAGGCTTCACCTTCCCCTGCCTTGGCCCCCTCTGCCCGAAGCTGAGCCGATTTCAGTTTATTATTGTTCTCAAGCATTTCAGTTTTTAAAGTTTCAAACTCCCTGTCCTGAGCAAGGCCTGAAAAACCTGTACCTAAAAATAGAATGATGAGTAAGGCTGTTTTTCCTTTAAATGTCACATTAGATTTTTTTATGGTTACAGCATAGAGTACGGGTAAAACAATTAAGGTTAGCAGTGTGGAGGTCACCAGGCCGCCGATGATAACGGTAGCCACAGGGCGTTGAACTTCCGCGCCGGCACCGGTAGAGATAGCCATCGGCAAAAAGCCTAAAGCGGTAGAACTTGCGGTAAGCAGGACGGCACGTAAGCGATCCTGGGTAGCATCGATAATATGTTTCATACTTAATTGATTTTGTTTTTTCAAAATATCCTTAAAATACTCGACCAAAATAATTCCATTTAAAACTGCAATACCAAATAAAGCAATAAAGCCAACTCCTGCAGAAATACTGAAAGGCATGCCTCTTAGCCATAGCAGAAAAACTCCACCAACAGCAGAGAAGGGGATAGCTGTATAAATAAGAAGCGAATCGCGATGCCTTTTGAGAGCAAAGTAAAGTAAGATATAAATAAGAATCAAAGCAATGGGAACGGCTAGGGTTAATCTTTCTTTAGCACTTCTTAGATTTTCAAACTGACCGCCATAGGTGATGGTGTATCCAACCGGCAAATCTATATTGTCATTCACCAAATCCCTTATTTTACTCACGACCGTTTCTAAATCACTGTTTCTGACATTGACCCCTACCACAATACGGCGTTTGGTTTCATCACGTGATATTTGTGCTGGACCTTCTTTATAGCTGATATCAGCAACTTCAGACAGTGAGATTTTACCTGAATTAGGCGTATCAATCCGTAGTGTTTTTAAATCGTTAATACCCTGCCGCTGAGTTTCCTCAAGTCTAACGACCAGATCGAAGCGTTTTTGCCCTTCAAAAACGACTCCTGTTGACTTTCCGGCGAAACCGGCGGCCACAATGGCGTTTACATCCTTAATATTGAGCCCGTACCTCGCTATTTTGTCGCGATTGTATTGAACAGCCAGTTGGGGCAGGCCTACAATTTTTTCAACAAAAATGTCTGCCGCTCCTTCCACATCTTCAATTAATTCTTTGATCTCATCTCCTTTTTCCGCCAGGACATCGAGGTCTTCACCATATATTTTTATGGCGATATCAGAGCGAACACCCGTGATTAACTCGTTAAAACGCATCTCGATAGGTTGGGTGAATTGTAGCTCCATACCCGGAAACACAGCTAGAGCCTTCTTAATTTCACCAGCGAGTTTGGTTTTAGTCATGCCTCCCCTCCAGTCTGATTTTGGTATTAGGGTAACGATAACATCTGCATCCTGCATAGACATGGGGTCGGTCGGGACCTCTGCAGCTCCAATTCGCGACACAACCTGCTCTACCTCTGGAATTTTTTCTATTAGAATCTTCTCAATTTCAGTCGTGCGTTCTATGGTGCTGCTCAGAGATTTTCCGGTTTTTAAAACGGGCTGAATTACAAAATCTCCTTCATCCAGCGTAGGAACAAATTCTCCGCCCATCCTGCTAAACGTAAATATTCCAAGGGCAATGATTAATACAGCCGAAATTAGGACGACTTTCGTGTGGTCTAAAGCCCATCTTATGGATGGTAAATACATGCGTTTTATACCGTCCATAAATTTTGTAGAAAACCTGAATGGCTTGGAGTTTGCTTTTAAAATAAAACTGGAAGCTACAGGAACCCAGGTTAAACATAAAATCATCGCTCCTACAAGTGCAAAACTAAAGGTAAGGGCCATGGGCTTGAACATTTTTCCTTCCACGCCGCTTAAGGATAAAATAGGAATAAAAACAATCAGGATAATGACCTGGCCAAAAATGGCAGAATTCAACATTTTTGAAGCCCCCTTAAAGGTTATTTTATCTTTCAGTTTTTGGATTTCTGAAGAGGTTTTATCACTGAATTCGTTGGCTCGCTGCCACATCCTAAAGGCTACAAACTCAACAATAATGACTGCGCCATCTATAATAATCCCAAAGTCTAGGGCTCCCATGCTCATCAAGTTGACATCCACTCCAAAAACATACATTAAACTAATGGCACACAGAAAACTTAAAGGGATTATGGAAGAAATGACCAAGCCAGCTCTCCAGTCTCCAATAATGAGGATCACGATTAAAGCAACCACCAGGAAGCCTAAAAACAGGTTTTCTGCAATTGTGGACGTGGTGCGTTCAATGAGTTCTGATCTGTCCAAAAAACCGTTGATGTAGACTCCTTCTGGTAAAGTGTTTTCAACCTGAGCTATTCTTTCTTTCACCGCAGTAATGACACTTTGAGAATCTGCCCCTTTTAACATCATAACCTGACCTAACACCTTTTCCCCCTCACCATTACCTGTTATGGCGCCAAAACGTCTGGCATGACCAAAACCCACTTCTGCGATGTCCTCAATATATATGGGTAGGTTCCCGCGTGTGGTAACCACCGTGTTTTTGATATCCTCAAGATCTGAAAACAGACCTTCTCCCCGAATAAAATAGGCTTCGCCATTTTTTTCGATATAACTTCCTCCTGCAACAGAATTGTTATCCTCCAGCGCTCGGAAAACTTCAGAAAAACTAATTTCATTGGCTTGAAGGCGCTTGGTGTTGATGCTGACCTCATATTGCTTCAAATAACCGCCCCAGGAATTGATTTCAACCACCCCTGGAATACCGGAAAGCTGCCGTCTCACAATCCAATCCTGAATAGTTCTCAGTTCTCTGGCATCATACTCGTCTTCATAACCAGGTTTGGTTTCCAGCGTATACTGGTATATTTCTCCTAAACCTGTGGTTATGGGGCCCATAAAAGGAGTTCCAAAACTGGATGGTATTTTCCTGGCGGCAGATTTTAATTTTTCTGCGATTAATTGCCTGGGCAGGTAGGTTCCATAATCATCTTCAAATATAATGGTGACCACAGAAAGCCCAAATTTGGATACCGAACGTATTTCCTTGACTCCGGGTAAATTTGCCATTTCCAGTTCTACCGGGTAGGTGATAAACTGCTCGACATCACTGGTAGATAAATTACGCGACGTGGTGATGACTTGCACCTGATTGTTGGTGATATCGGGCACTGCTCCTATGGTCACATTCATCAGGGCATACGCGCCAAATCCAATGATACCACAAACAAACAGAACAATGAGAAATTTAGATTTTAAACTAAATTCTATGATTTTTGATAGCATGATGTATTAAATAGGGGATTAACTATTAATTCAGTTTTTTGAGGAACTTTATTTAGATTTAGGAGGTTGGAGGATGTCGGGCAGGCTTAAAAAGGTGAAGCCCATTTTATAATCAAAATTATGTTTAATTTTTTCATCTGGCCTCATGCAGCCTAAAATGAAATGAGCCGGGTTAACGAAATAGAAACTTGAAGAAATGATCTGGTCTTGTTGGAATGGTAAATCTTCATGATCCTGGTGCTGATCTGCATGAGATTCTTTCTGGAAGCCATAATGTAAATACAGAAACTCAATAACGGAGTTATTGTACTGAGTTTTATGAAGCTCATAATGCTGGACCAGCTTAGGTAGGCTTCCCACATTCAGGAGTCCTGAGCTCAACGGCTGTAAGCCAATGCTGCTTATTAAGAAATAAATCGCAAACAACTTCATAATTACAATATTACTGTTTTGAGTTGCTTTTAAGCTTAAGATTATCTAAAGATTACAAATTAGTCCAGGCAAAGCTTAACAAATCATTTTATTTAGTTCTACATAGTCAATGTATATTTTGCTTAAATTGTAAGCTTTTATTAATCAAACTCTTAAAAAAGTATGGCAAATTCAGATATTTCTGTCATTGATTCGTTGCTTCATCAAAAAGAATATTTAGATAACGGGCGATTAGTGCCCTGGGAAGGAAAAATGGATGAAGTGCATTCAACCATTTCATCCACTAAAGAATACAAACCCACTCTTCTGGGAACGGTGCCGCATTTGGATGAGGTAACCGCTCTGAATGTCTTAAATTCTGCTGTGAAAGCCTATGACCAGGGAAAAGGGGAGTGGCCCACCATGCGTGTAAAAGATAGAATTTTTTGCATGACTTCTTTTGTAGAGATTATGAAAACCAAACGAGATGAAGTGGTTAAGCTACTCATGTGGGAAATAGGTAAAACGCTGGCAGATTCAGAAAAAGAATTTGACAGAACGGTCGACTATATTTATGACACCATAGAAGATTATAAACAGCTGGACCGGGATAGTTCCAGGTTTAAAAAAGTAGATGGCATCAATGCGCACATCAGAAGAGGTCCGTTAGGGGTTGTATTATGTCTGGGGCCCTACAATTATCCTTTAAATGAAACCTTTGCTTTGCTTATTCCTGCCTTGATCATGGGAAACACAGCAGTATTCAAACCTGCCAAACACGGAGTCTTATTATTGTCACCTTTACTGGAAGCTTTTCAGAAAAGTTTTCCAGCGGGTGTCATCAATGTCATCTATGGAAGAGGAAGAGAGGTAGCGGCTCCCATCATGAAAACAGGAAAAATTGATGTACTTGCACTGATAGGGAATTCTAAATCTGCCATAGCCCTCCAGGACCAGCATCCCTATAAAAATCGATTACGACTTATTCTTGGTCTGGAAGCCAAAAATCCTGCTATTGTTCTTCCCAGTGCAGACCTGGATCTTGCTATTGATGAATGTATTAACGGAACTCTGTCCTACAACGGCCAGCGTTGTACAGCTTTAAAAATCGTGTATGTGCATGAAGACATCAAAGATGAATTCAATAAGCGATTTTCCAGGCGTGTGGATGAGTTAAAATTTGGTCAGCCCTGGGAAGAGGGTGTGAAATTGACGCCTTTACCAGAACCTGGCAAGCCAGCTTACATCCAGGAATTAATTGACGATGCAAAAGCGAAGGGAGCGAAAATTTTGAATGAAAAAGGAGGGCATACAACCGATAATTATATCTATCCGGCGGTGCTGTTTCCTGTAGATGAATCCATGCGGGTTTACCAGGAAGAACAGTTTGGTCCGGTCATTCCTGTCAAACCTTTTAAGGATATTCATGCTCTTCTGGACGAAATTGCAAAATCAAACTATGGTCAGCAAGTGAGTTTGTTCGGCGATAATGTAGAGGCGCTTGCTCCACTTATAGATGTGCTGGTTAATCTTGTATGTCGAGTAAATCTCAACAGTTCATGTCAGCGTGGACCCGATGTTTTGCCTTTTACAGGACGTAAAGATTCTGCCGTGGGTACTTTAAGTGTGCATGATGCCTTAAGATCGTTTTCTATCAGAACCTTTGTCGCCTCTAAAGACAATCCTAAAAACAACGAGATCATTCAAAAGCTATTAAAAAGCAACTCGTCCAATTTTGTAAATACAGATTACCTGTTGTAAAACAACAGGTATAATATTTTAATCTTAAAGCAGCGTTTATACGCTGCTTTTGTTTTTATAAAAGCGTAATTTTGTACTTCAATACTTAAGATTTGAAACAGCTTACATTCTTTTTTGCTTTTTTGCTTTTCGGCAGTTCACTGTATGCTCAGGAAGTTAAAAAAATAGATTATACCGCAGACAGAACCCGGGTGGATCAGGATCAATATCCTGATGCTTTCATCTTGTCTAAAGTTCAAAACCAGGTGTATTTTATTCATGAAGGGATCGAAGTGTGGTGTGATCGCGCTGTGTTTTACCAGACTGATGATTTTTTTAAAGCCTTCGGAAATGTTAGAATGAAGCAGGGCGATACCATTAATATGACGAGTGAGTATGCTGAATACAATGGGAATACTCAATTTGCCTTTGCCAGTGAAGAGGTAGTGCTGTCCACACCCAGTAATACGCTTACCACAGATTCCCTGTTTTTTAACAGAATCAATCAGGAAACCTTTTACAGGAGTGGAGGCAAGGTGCAGGATTCTGCATCTACCATTACGAGTGTGAAGGGAAGATATTTTATGAATCAGGAAAAGTTTTCGTTCAGGCAAAACGTGAAAGTGAGGAATCCTGAGTATAACATCGATTCCGATTATTTGGATTTTTATTCAGAACAGGGTCATGCTTATCTGTATGGACCTTCAACGATTACCAGCGAAACCAGTGTGGTATATTGCGAGCGGGGGTTTTATGATACCCGAAATGATAACGGATTTTTTGTCAAAAATTCCAAGATAGATTATGAAAACCGAAAACTGGAAGGCGATAGTATTTTCTTTGACAGGCCTTCTGGTTTTGCGTCAGCGACGAATAACATAAAAGTGACAGATACTCTCAACCAGTCTGTGATCACCGGTCATTATGCAGAAGTGTTTAGAATGAAAGATTCACTTTTTATTACTAAACATCCGTTGGCCGCTGTGAAGCAGGAGAATGATTCCGTATTTATTGCAAGTGATACGTTAATGGTTACCGGTGAAGTTGAGGATAGAAACATTCGTGCCTTTTATGATGCGCGAATATACAAGTCAGATTTGAGTGGAAAAGCAGATTCCATTCATAGCAGCGAACGTACAGGAATTACTAAATTAATTGATAACCCGGTATTATGGTCTGGTGAAAGTCAAATTACAGGAGATACTATTTTTCTAATAAGCAATACTGAAACGGAAGAATTAGATTCTCTGAAAGTATTCTATAATGCCTTCATGATCAAGAAAGATTCCATTGAAGGCTTCAATCAAATCAAAGGCAAAGAGCTGTATGGCCTTTTTGAAGACAACGAAATTTACGAGGTGGATGTGATCAAAAATACGGAATCCCTTTTTTATCTAAGAGATGAGACCTCAGATCTGATGGGGATAAACAAGTCCATCTCTGCACGAATAAAGATACTGCTTGAAGACCAGGAGATTGTGGACCTTTATTATTACACCAATGTCGATTCCAATACTTATCCCAGTTCTGTATTTCCAGAGACTGAAAAAAAACTCAAAGGCTTCAACTGGCGAGGCGAAGAAAGATTAACTTCAAAATCAGACTTATTCAAAGGGAGAGACAGTCTTGTGTTACCAAAAATACAAGGCATTAAAGAGCCTGAAATTTATGAGGACTTCTTTGAAGGGGTACGCGACCTGAATCTGAATTCAACCTTGAAAGAATCCAATCTAAAATCGAAGCAAGATGTTGTTGAGCCTTCAGAAAAAGGAAATAAGAAACCCGAAGCACCTCAGGAATCACTGAAGTTAAAAGCCATACCACCCACCGATGAATAGTGATTTTTTAAACTTTCAGGCGCAGACGACCCCACATCCGTTAGGGATGGAAGTGAGCCATGCGGAAGGGTCCTTTATTTTTACGACTGATGGGAAGCGGTATCTGGATTTTGTTGCAGGAGTCTCTGCCTGTGGGCTGGGGCACAGGCATCCAAAGGTAATTGAAGCCATAAAAATACAACTCGACAAGTACATGCATGTCATGGTGTATGGAGAATACATCCAGTCGCCTGCGGTTGAGTTCACGAAGTTACTGGCCCAACATTTACCAGACCCATTGTCTCAGACGTATCTTGTGAACAGTGGAACCGAGGCTATTGACGGAGCTATGAAACTGGCCAGACGAGCTACAGGCAGAAGTCAGATCATTGCCGCCAGAAATTGCTATCACGGAAACTCCTACGGCGCTTTAAGCCTGATGGATTATGAAGAGCGTATAGCACCCTTTCGTCCTTTGGTTGGTGATATTACTCATATTCAATTTAATAAGGACACCTGTCTCGATGTCATAACCAAAAATACAGCAGCTGTCATCCTGGAAACCATTCAGGGAGGTGCCGGCTTCATACTGCCGATAAATGACTATTTAAAAAAAGTGAAACAAAAATGCGAAGAGGTCGGTGCTTTGTTAATTCTGGACGAGATTCAGCCTGGATTTGGAAGAACAGGAAAGTTATTTGGCTTTGAACATTTTGAAGTGGTCCCTGATATTTTAGTGATCGGAAAGGCCATGGCTTCAGGCCTGCCTGTCGGTGCTTTTACGGCCTCTAAAGCCCTGATGAGCTTACTGAGTGATAAACCCAAGCTGGGTCATATAACCACCTTTGGCGGAAACCCGGTCATTGCTGCTGCCTGTCAGGCTACTTTGGAAGTTTTGACAAGCACTCCAGTCATTGAGCAGATTGAACAGAAAGAACTACTGTTTAGAAAATTACTTCAGCATCAACTGATTTCAGAAGTGAGAGGTAAGGGGCTAATGCTCGCACCAGTGCTTCAGTCTGAAGATGTGGCCAATCACCTGGTGCTGGAAGCCAAAGAAAGAGGCCTCATTTTATTTTGGCTCCTCTATGAAAAAAAGGCTGTCAGGATATCGCCACCCTTAACCATTTCAGAAGAAGAAATTGAGATGGGCTGTGGCATTATAATTGATGTACTTGATTCGTATCTCAATTCCGCAAGCGGTGAATAACTTGTGGATAACATTTTTAAAAATCTAAGTCTCTATTGGAAAAAGACACTTATCTTTCCCTAAATTTAAATCATTTTATATGCAATTAGGATCCTCTCATCACGATGACTTCGATTTTCCTATAGAGAAATTTGAAATGATGCTCAAGACCAATGAGGTCTTGTTTTTTGACGCTGCAGAATTTGAAAACATCATCGGTCATTATATCGATAGTGGGCGTCTGGCTTTGGCCAAAAAAGCCTTAAAGCTGGCTTTGGATCAGCATCCAAAATCGGTGAATTTACTGTTGATGAAAGCAGAGCTCTACACCTTCGAAGATAAGTTTGACAAGGCTATGGAACTGCTCGAAGCTCTCAAATCCCTGGAGCCCAACAATGAAGAGATTTACATTCTTATAGCCAACATATATTCCAAGCAGGATCTGCATTTACAGGCCATTGAAGTTTTGAAAGAAGCCTTGAATTTTGCAGATGACCTGATAGAAATCCATAGCATTATGGGTATGGAGTATCTGTTTCTGGAGGATTTCGAAAATGCCAAAGAGAGTTATATTCAGTGTTTGCAGAATGATGAAAACGATTATACCGCCCTTTACAATATCATATACTGTTTTGATTTTCTGAACCAAAGTGATGAAGCGGTTCAGTTCATTAAAAACTTCCTGGACCGTCAACCTTACTGTGAGGTAGCCTGGCATCAACTGGGGAAATTATACTTTGAACAAAAACACTATGACAAAGCTCTGGAAGCTTTCGATTATGCGATTATTTCCGATGATTATTTTATTGGAGCCTATCTTGAAAAAGGGAAAGTCCTGGAACGTCTAAAACGCTATAAAGAAGCTATTGAGTGTTACACCCTGACCCTTCAGATAGATGATCCTACGGCTTTCGCCTACCTTAGAATCGGGAAGTGTTTTCTGAAACTCAACGATCCTGAAAAAGCTCTAAAGCACTACAAAAAGGCTTTACATGAAGACCCCCTTTTAGATAAAGTATGGCTGGCCCTTTCAGATTATCATGTCAAAATTAAAGACTATAAGATGGCGCTGTATTACATCAATAAAGCCATCAATATAGACGAGGAGAATGTCTTGTACTGGAAACATTTTGCCATCATCAACCTGGAGTTGGATAACATCAAGGATTCTGCTTTCGGCTTTAAAAAAAGTCTTGAGCTGGGTAATTACGAATTAGATACCTGGATTACGCGCATAGACATACTCATCCAGTTGAAACATTACAAAGATGCCCTACAGACGCTAAAGCAGGCAGAGGATTTTTTCTCTCATTTTGCAGAATTAGAATACAGGTATGCCGGTGTATATTTCGAACTGGGAGAGCTGGAAGACTCTAAAGACCACTTCGAAAAAGCGATGTTTCTGGATCCGAGTTACAGCTTTGTGATGAAGGATCTGTTTCCAAAATTTAAGCTGGGATAGGTTTTATATTCTGAGGCTTTCCTCTAATTAGTTTATAAACACTATATAATCTTTCCAAGTTCAATTGGGGCTTAGTCAAACGAGTTTAAAGTTTGGTTAAGCTCCAATTGTTGTCAGGGTCCAGCACAGTCGTTGTCTGGTCGAGGGCAGTCGAGACCTCGTTTTGTGTCTGCCCTCTTGAACAACCTCTCGACTTCGCTCGAGCCTGCCTGCCGGCAAAGCAGGGTGACATTCCTCCCGGCTTTTTGAATCCTTAGAAAACACCATGAGATCCAAGTGAAATTGTATTAGGATTGCATCTTTTTAATTTCTAACCGAAAGTAATCAGCTTCGACTCGATTAAGACCGTGTTGAAACCAAACTTTTCAGCAATAAACCTCAGGGTTTCTGGTGTGTAAAAAAAGACATGGGTGGGATCATTAGTATACCACCAGTCCTTAAACTCACTTTTGTCGATGTCATCCTTTAAAACACTGGTTTTGCAAAAAAGCTTGCCTGAAGTTCTGAGTAAATTTCTTAGCCTAGAGAATTCTTCTTTGGGCTGAAAAAAATGTTCCATGACTTCACAGCAAATGATAAAATCGTAAGTTTTAGTCAGGGGATTTTTATCAGGGTGAAAAAACGGATCGTATAAGGCAATGTCTTTAAATCCGTTCTCCTCGAGGACCACCGAGGCTACAGGTCCGGTGCCACAGCCATAATCGAGTCCATCTGCAGTTTTTGGGAATTGCGCTTCTACCGCCTCGGTAATCGGTTGGACGAAGGTTTGATACCGGGGATCTTCCACATCGTTGTTATGTTCTTCGTATCGGGACTTTTCTGATGCTAAATCGACGTGTTTGTCGGGGTGAAGAAAAACGGCATGGCAGGTAAAACACTTGTAGTAATCTCTTCCTTTTTTACCTATCGAACAAAAATAATCCGCTATACTTTCGCATAGCGGACATGGATGATTCAATTCTGGTTTTTGAATGTTCACTAAAGTTCTTTTATCTTTTTCAATTTGGTTTTCCACATCTCAAGATCATCTTTCAACTTATCCATGGTCTTGTAAACGTCTTTCACCAGTGGATTATCGCGGTCTGCATCCGAGAAAAACTGAAGATTATTCTCCAGCTGCTGCAACTCTGCTTTGGTTTCGTCTATTTTCTTTCTTAAGAAAGTCTGTTCCTTATAAATGCGTTGAGTATCGTCGGCTTCTTCCAGGTTTTGAAGTCTGTTCTGGTACTTCATCAGTTCAGCATCTGTCTTGCTGATGTCGATTTGTTTGAAGATCTGATCCAAAGCCCGGTTGAATTTATTTTCAACATAGCGTTTGTTGGCAGGAACTATGCCTGCAGCATTCCATTTTGAAATATAAGACTTCACCAGTTTGATGGTGCTTTCCTGGTCCTCTCCAATTTTTTCGTCTTTGAGTTTTTGGATAAGTTCTCTTTTCTGATTGAAAGCTTTCATCTCTTCGTTGCTCTCATCGTTTTTGCTGGCGTGAAATCTGTCAAAATAATGATTG
The DNA here is from genome assembly GCF_010820555.1 of Psychroflexus aurantiacus. Classification (GTDB taxonomy): domain Bacteria; phylum Bacteroidota; class Bacteroidia; order Flavobacteriales; family Flavobacteriaceae; genus Psychroflexus; species Psychroflexus aurantiacus. The sequence continues at coordinate 123,569 of NZ_JAAIKD010000002.1, forward strand.
CAGGCTGCTTTGAATTGCTTCCAGATTTTGTCGGAATCCTTTCTGGGCACATGGCCTATTTTCTTCCAGTCGTTTTGGATTTTTTTCATAAGGGGTGTGGTAGTTTTGAAATCCTCACTGTCCTTATGTTCTTCAGCAATTTTTATAAGCTCTTTTTTCTTTTCAAGATTGGCATATTGCTCAGCTTTTAATTCCTTATAAAAATCATTTTTATTTTTATTGAATTCCCGTGTTGCTTTTCTGAAGGCGTCCCAGGTCTGATCCTGTTTTTGTCTCGGCACACTTCCAGCTCTGAAAAACAGATCCCGAAGTTTATTCACATGTTTGATGCGTTCCTGGGCATCTTTGTGCTGGGTGATTTTGCTTTCAGTCAGTTTTTCAATTTGCTCTATGATGTCGAGTTTTACTTTCAGATGCTCCTCGCGTTTCTCATCCAGTTTCTCGAAATAAGCCTGACGCTTATCATGAATCAGTTTGGTTGCTTCACTGAATTTCTCCCAGATTTCATCTCTAAACTCTCTGGCGACTGGACCCAGCTCTTCTTTCCACATTTTGTGAAGCAACTGAAGCTCTCGAAATGCTCTATTGATATCTTCTTCCTGAGCCAGCTCCTCGGCACGATTTATAATTTTGAGTTTTTGGTCCAAGTTGTATTTGAAATCCATGTCTCTGAATTCACGATCCAAATGCAGAAAATCGTAAAAGCGTTCAACGTGGTGGTGGTAATTGTTCCAGACGGTAGTGTAATCGGTTTTGGGAACAGAACCCGCATTTTTCCAGCGTTCCTGAAGTTCTTTGAATTGTTTAAAACTAGTATTCATACTCTCGCCAGAGCCGATCATGTTTTTTAGCTCCTCAATAATTCCAAGTCTCGTTTTTAGATTGGTGTTGAGGTTCTTCTTAAGCTGAGAATAGTAGTGATCTCTCTTTTCACGATAATCAAAATAGATGGTGTTGAAGTTTTTCTTTACAGGGGAGGAGTAGTGAAAATCTATAATATTACCGCCTTCAGCAATAAATTCTTCCTTTTTTTCCTCGATGACGTCATTAAATTTCTTGTCGAACTCAATTTTGATATTATTGACATGATCCTTAATGGATTGAACCTTTTCTTTTTTCACGAGGCTTTCCAGCTCAAGCACAAGCTCATCCAGAGACATGGCGTGATAATCCTTCATTTCTATCTCATGTCTTCTTGCCACATCCTGATCTTCGCTGTCTTCTGCATTTGCCTCATCCACATCCTGATCCTTGGATTTTTGATCCTCATCCTCGGATTTCCCTTCAGTCTCATCTGATGCTTCTTCCGTTTTTGAAGTTTTAGAACGTTCTGCAGTCGATTTGGAATCCTCTTTTGACTGATCTTCTTCCGAACCTGCCTCTCCAGGATCCTCAGTTGGGTTTGCTTCAGGAGCATCGGATGCCTCTTCCTTTTCAGGCGTTTTGGCAGAGGTGTCTTCAGTGGAATCAGCGACGTCCTCGCTTTTCTTTTCTTCTTCTGATTTCGTTTCGGCTTCTTTTGATGCGTTTTGATCTTTAGAAGTTTCAGCAGACGAATCTTCAGTTGGTTTCGAGACGTTTTCTTCGTTTATATCCTTAGGATCTTTCTGTTCTGACATGTCTTTCAATGTTAAGGTTCTTAAATTCGTTGAAATATAACAACTACCAAGTTACCTCACAAAAAAATGATTGAATTTCCTTGACGAATCAGTCCTTTAAACTGTTAACTCAACTTTAACGACATCCGATTAAACTCAATTTATTTGTTGAAGTCCTAGTAATGAACTTTAAACAAAAAAGCAGTGTATAAAAAGATATTGATCATACTTGCGTTTCTTCCTGTTGTAGGATTTGCACAGAAATATGAGTTAAGCGGAAAAGTAATAGACAAGACTATGGATTATCCCTTGGAATATGCCTCTATTTCAGCAAAAAGTATGGAGGATGGAGCCATAGTAAACGGAGGGGTCACCAATCGTAAGGGTGAATTCTCTATTATGTTGGAAAAAGGAACCTACAATCTTGAGATAGAATACATTTCGTTTGAAGTCAGGGAAATCAATAATTTCACTATTACCGAAGATACCGATCTGGGAATCATTCAACTTGGCGCCAAAGCAGATAGTCTGGATGAAGTTACTGTGGTTGCTGAAACAACTCAGGTAGAAGTCCGGCTGGATAAAAAGATCTATAATGTGGGAAAAGACCTAACGACCTCCGGTGGTACCGTAAGTGATGCATTAGGGAATGTACCCTCTGTAACTGTAGATATAGATGGAGCCATCAGTTTACGGGGAAACTCGAATGTAAGAATTCTTATTAACGGTAAACCCTCCTCCATCGCAGGTTTTGGAGATCAGGATGTATTTCAGCAGCTTCCGGCCAATGCCATTGAATCTGTGGAAGTCATCACCAGCCCTTCAGCCAGATACGATGCTGAGGGTACTGCGGGTATCATCAATATTATCTTGAAAAGAGAAAAGACTTTAGGATTTAATGGTTCCATACGAGGGACTCTTGGAGATCCTAAAAATTCCGGCGCTTTTGCAGATTTAAATTTGAGAACAGATAATTTTAATGTCTTTACAAGTCTTGGCTTTACCGACAGAGTAAGTCCCGGGAATTCATTTTCTGATGTCAGATATACAGGCAATTCTAATTTTGATAGAATTATAGAAAACAGAGAGTTTGACAGAACCGGTCAAAACTTCAATTTGAATGCTGGTGTAGAATATTTCATTGATGACATGTCTTCCATTACGGCCAGTTTTTTTACCAGACTTGGCGATGATAGAGACGTCTCAACCAATATCAACAGAAGATTTGATGACGGTGTAGAGAATAGTACTACCGAAAGAATAGAAGAAGAGCTGGAAGAGGATGAGCGTTATCAATATGCATTGAACTACGAGAAAAGGTTTGACAAAGACAATAGGGATCACAAACTTACAGCTGACTTACAATATTCCAACTCTGATGAAACCAAAACCGCTATTATCAATGAAAATCAAACCATTCCAGTAGATTCACTGGTTGCTTTCCAGGATAATCTTGAAACAGAATTTGAAGAGGGTTTTCTTATTCAGGCAGATTACGTCCTGCCTATAGGAGACGCTCAGTTTGAAGCAGGATTTCGAGGGGATTATGAAGACCAGACACAAGGATTCCTGGTTCAAAGAAGAAATCTTGAAACCGGAGAACTTGTTACAGATGAGTTCGTTTCCAGTGATTTTAATTTTACGCAGAATGTGACTGCCGTGTACACGCAGTTTGGTGATAAGATGGGTAAGTTTTCTTACCTCTTAGGTTTAAGGTATGAAAACACACAACTGAAAGGGAACACCATACCGCTGGTTCCTGAAAATTTTGACAGAAGCTTTGATTTTGATAAGAATTTTGATGGTCTTTTTCCAACCGTTAATTTGGTTTACGAACTTGGAGAGGATGAAAATGTGACTTTAGGATATAACCGAAGAATTAACAGACCCAGAAGCTGGTATTTAAATCCGTTTCCATCCCAATCCAGTAGAATTAATGTCTTTCAGGGTAATCCGGATCTGAATCCCTCATTCGCCAATGCCTTTGATTTAGGCTATTTGAAACGTTGGGAAAAACTGACGTTAACAAGTTCCGCGTATTTTCAAAGAGAATCGGATGCTTTTGAGCGTGTTGAAAGAGATACAGGAAGGCTTACTGAAGAAGATGGTATTCCTATCATTGAAAATATTCCCATTAACCTTTCCACCGAAGAGCGTTATGGCGCCGAAGTAGGGGTCTTATACAATCCGGTGAAATGGTTAAGAACAAATTTAAGTTTCAATTACTTTAAATTTAAAACAGAAGGAAGTTTTGAAGGTATAAGTTACGGAGCTACTAATGAAAGTTATTTTGGCAGATTCAGTTCCAATATCATTCTTCCCGGTAAAATCCAGTGGCAGACCAATGCGTTTTACCGAGGGCCAAGACAAAATGCTCAAACAGAAACCGATCCTATTGCTTCAGTCGATTTGGGTTTTAGCAAAGATTTTTTGAAAGAAGAAAATTTGACGGTATCCTTGAATATCAGAGATTTATTCAACTCCAGGAAACGGGATCAATTTACAGTGACAGAAAATTTCACTTCTACCACGTCGTCACAGTGGAGAGTGAGACAAATTACAGCTACTGTAGTGTACAGGTTTAACCAGCAAAAGAAAGACCAGAGAAGAGGTGGTGACGAAGATTACGATGAAGGCGAGTTCTAGTATCTGAGGATATATCACAAACAGAAAAGGCAGGAAATGAATTCCTGCCTTTTCTGTTTTTATAAAAAAATATGTTTGACTTAGTCGTCTTTCTTCTTCTTTTTACCCTCTTTGATTTCTTTCAATCGTTCCATTAAAGAACCTCCAATCCAGTAAGGAATGATGGCCGTTAAAAATATCATTAACCAAAACCCGATAGTTAAGATGAGTAGAAAAAGTAAAAACCCTAAATATTGATCAAATTCGAACATCAGAATAATTTTTGTTTCGACAAAGATAAATAAACATTGAATTACAGGCTCATGTTTTTAAAAATAATTGTTCTGAAATTGTGTTTTAGAATCAACTCCATGTAATATTTATTAAATTTGACAAACAAAAAAATCATACCATGTCTTACAGAATAGAGAAAGATACCATAGGCGAAGTTCAGGTGCCCTCCGATAAATTATGGGCTGCTCAAACCGAGCGTTCCCGGAATAATTTCAAAATTGGTCCCCAGGCTTCCATGCCTTTGGAAATAATTTATGGCTTTGCTTATTTGAAAAAAGCAGCGGCTTATACCAATGCCGAATTGGGCGTTCTTGAAGAAGAAAAAAGAGATCTTATCGCCAAGGTTTGTGATGAGATTCTGGAAGGTCAGCACGATGATCAGTTTCCGCTGGTCATCTGGCAGACAGGTTCCGGAACGCAGAGCAATATGAATGTGAACGAGGTGATTTCCAATAGAATTCACCAGTTACAGGGACATGAGCTAGGGAAAGGCGATAAATTTGTGTCTCCAAACGATGATGTGAATAAATCTCAGTCTTCCAACGACACCTTCCCAACCGGCATGCATATTGCGATTTATAAGAAAATAGTCGACGTTACTATTCCAGGCGTTTCTCAATTGAGAGATCAGCTGCAAAAAAAGGCTGAAGACTTTAAAGAGGTTGTAAAAATCGGGAGAACGCATTTCATGGACGCTACGCCCTTAACCCTCGGACAAGAATTCAGCGGCTACGTCTCCCAGCTTAATCATGGTCTGAAGGCTTTGGAAAATACCCTGCCTCACCTGCAGGAACTCGCACTTGGAGGAACAGCTGTTGGAACCGGCCTTAATACTCCGGAAGGCTATGCTGAGAAGGTGGCGAAGTATATCGCAGATTTCACCAATTTGCCTTTTGTTTCCGCAGAAAATAAATTTGAAGCACTGGCGGCTCACGACTCCTTGGTAGAAACCCATGGTGCATTGAAACAACTTGCGGTATCGCTTAATAAAATAGGAAACGATATTAGAATGCTGTCATCTGGTCCGCGAAGTGGCATAGGGGAAATCAGCATTCCAGCCAACGAGCCAGGATCTTCAATCATGCCAGGGAAAGTCAATCCTACCCAGTGTGAAGCCCTGACCATGGTTTGTGCTCAGGTAATGGGTAATGATGTTGCCGTAGGCGTAGGAGGTATGCAGGGTCAGTTTGAGCTTAACGTTTTCAAACCTGTGATGGCTGCCAATGTCTTGCAGTCGGCCCAGTTAATCGGGGATGCCTGTGTGTCATTTGATGAAAATTGTGCGGCAGGAATTGAACCAAACCAGGAGCGAATCAATGAGTTAGTCAATAATTCCTTGATGCTGGTCACAGCCCTTAATACCAAAATCGGCTATTACAAAGCCGCAGAAATCGCTAATAAAGCCCATGAAAATGGGACCACTTTAAAAGAAGAAGCGGTTAATCTGGGATATACCACCGCAGAAGAATTCGATAAGTGGGTAGATCCAAAAGCGATGACGAATTCTTAAGTGCATGGTTTGGGGTATCGTCCTTTAATCAAAAAAACGGGTTTGAAAATTATTTCAAACCCGTTTTTTATTTTGAATATCCCCTTAGGATTGCTTCTGCCGAAAAGCCTTCTAGGTTTCCATACCGATGAATGCAGACATTTACAGGTAAGGCTTTAAGCACCCCTTCCAGGCCTTCATAATAATGAATGCCTTTTTTTAATGTTACGGTCTCATCCGGTCTGTTGGCAGGAGTATGGCTTTCCGGAATGATAAGCAGAACGCTTAAATCTGTATATGTAGCCAGCCAGTCTTTTAGAATAGAATCCACACTGGTCATCAATTCTTTGGTGAACGGTGGATCTAAACACCAGTGGCCTGGATTTTGGGGTTTATCGAGATTAAAAAAACTGCCGGCACTGCCAAAGATTTCATCTGTATCCTTAAAAAGACTGTAAAACTTAGCCTCTGGTTTACCGAGTACTCTGGCATTGAATGGAGAAGCAAAGCCTTCATTTCTTATGCCCCAGTCATAAAACAGGTCATAAACCTCTTGGGGTGGACCAATGTGCCGCGTTTCAGCATAAATCGAAGCATACCTCAAAGCAGATCTTAACACGGCATTTGCGGCTGTTTCTTCATCCGTTTTTGACCTGACAAAATTGAAAGCTTTGTCGATATACTGGTTTCGTTCAAGTTTGAAATCCCCAGCCTCAAATGCATCTGAACTGACTTTTACAATTTCAGGGCCAGTGACACTTTCAGTAGTATTGCTGAAGGTATTTTTGATTAACCTAAGACAATCCTCAGCTTCTTCGGGGTTCAAACGTAAGTCAGCGTAACCGAAGCCTGAAGTAATGGTATCCGTATCGGTCTTCATAAATAAATCCGCACCGGAAGTCTGGTGAGTGAACAGCAGATTCATCAGCGTGTTTTCAAGTCCGGCTTTTACCTGAGAACGCTTAGCTTTGGAGGAAAGGCTAGCAAAAATTTCATGGAGAATCTTCCGGCTTAAGGCCCAGTGTTTATATTCAGTAAGGACTTCTGAGGTAACTGTATAGGATTTCATGAATTTTGCTTTTGTGAGAGCCTCAAAACTATAAAGATCTTCAGTGGGAAGACTTTGAATAAATCTTAAAGAATTCCTTTAATCTTTTCCGGAGGTCTTCCAATGGCAGCCTTCTGACCGTTCACTACTATTGGCCGTTCTATCAGTTTGGGATACGCATGAAGAGCGTCGAGGACCTCTGAATCGCTCAGGGACCTGCCTTTGAAATTCTCTTTCCAGATTTTTTCCTGTGTTCTTACAAGTTCTACTGGAGAGATTTTCAGTTTATCGAGGATGGATTTAAGTTCTTCCTTGGCAGGAGCGTCATCCAGATATTTGATGATTTCAAAATCTTGTCCTGAATCCTCGAGAATAGCTAAGCCTTCTCTGGATTTTTTACATCGCGGGTTGTGGTATATTTTAATCATAAGCTATCGGTATCTTTTTTCTGTCCGCTACTCATGAGGAAGGTTTTCAAAAAGGAATCGATATGACCATTCATCACATCATCTACATTTCCACTTTCATGTCCTGTCCTCACATCCTTCACGAGTTTATAGGGGTGCATCACATAATTTCGAATTTGCGATCCCCATTCTATGCTTTTCTTTTCAGATTCAATTTCATTTCTGGCGGCCTGTTGCTTTTTCAGCTCAATTTCATAGAGTTGAGATTTCAGCATCTTCATGGCTTTTTCTCTGTTTTCCAGCTGAGATCGCGTCTCAGAATTATGGATCACAATACCACTGGGATGGTGAGTAAGAATCGCCTTGGTTTCAACTTTATTTACATTTTGACCTCCGGCACCCCCAGATCGGGCAAAATCCCAGTTGATGTCTGAAGGATTTATATCGATTTCTATGGTATCATCTACCAAAGGATAAACATAGACCGAAGCGAAAGAGGTGTGCCGTTTGGCATTACTGTCAAAAGGGGAAATTCTCACCAGGCGATGAACACCGTTTTCACCTTTCAGCCATCCAAAAGCATAATCGCCTTCTATTTCTAAAGTCACTGTTTTGATTCCTGCAACGTCACCAGACTGGTGGTTGAGTTCTCTTACTTTGAAACCTTTGCGCTCGGCCCACATCACATACATTCTCATGAGCATTTCTGCCCAGTCACAACTTTCAGTACCTCCGGCACCTGCTGTAATTTGTAATATGGCGGTTAAAGGATCGCTTTCCTCGGAGAGCATGTTTTTGAATTCCAGATCTTCGATCAGCTCCAAAGCTTCATCGTGTTTGCTCTGGATTTCTTCTTCTGAAATATCTCCATCCTCGTAAAATTCAAACAAAACGTTCAGGTCCTCTACTTTTTGTCTGGCTTCATCAAAGCTTTTGATCCATTGCTTTTCATCGTTGATGGCCTGCATCAATTTTTGAGCTTCCTGGGGTCTATCCCAGAAATCTGGCGCAAATGTTTTTTCTTCTTCGTTGGCAACTTTGATGCGTTTGGCATCTAAGTCAAAGATATTGGTTTAGGGAAGTGATACGCTTGTTGATGGTTTTGATGGACTCGGCATTAATCATAACTGAAATTTTGTCAAATTTAAAAATTATCCATTGCGTCATCAATCTAATTATGTTTATTTTCGAATAAAAAGTCCTTTGCTGATTTTAATCAGCAAAATCTACACCTGCACGAGTGTTTCATTCAGGCGGGTATAACACCAAAGCACGCTAAACCTACATACATGAAAATTGATTTAAGAAGTGATACCGTAACCAAGCCTACTAAAGACATGCTGGAATACATGATGTCTGCCGAGGTAGGCGATGATGTTTATAAAGAAGACCCGTCTGTCAACCAGCTCGAGACCTATCTGGCCGATTTATTTGGTATGGATGCCGCCCTTTATTTCCCGACGGGTTCCATGTCCAATCAGGCGGCCATCAAACTGCACACGCAACCTGGAGAACAACTCATCTGTGATAAATGGGCGCATGTGTATAATTATGAAGGGGGTGGTGTCTCTTTCAACAGTGGAGTCTCCTGTAAACTGGTAGATGGCGATAAAGGTAAAATCACCGCCGATCTTGTGGAAGAAGCTATCAACCCGCCAGATTTCTACCACAGCCCGTTAACGTCACTGGTTTGTCTGGAAAACACGACCAATAAAGGTGGGGGAGCCTGTTACGACTTGGAAACCATTCGGTCCATCAGAGCGGTATGCGATAAGCATGGTTTGGGTCTGCACCTGGATGGTGCCCGACTTTATAACGCTATTGTGGCCAATAATCATGATCCCAAAGACTTTGGAAAAGAATTTGACACCATATCCCTTTGTTTATCCAAAGGACTGGGGGCACCCATGGGAACGGTTTTGATGGGGAATGACGACCTTATGAAACAGGCTATGCGAGTTCGTAAAGTGCTGGGAGGTGGTATGCGACAGGTGGGCTATATGGCCGCTGGAGCTTATTACGCCTTGCACAATCACGTGGATAGATTGAAAGTGGATCATGAAAGAGCCAGGGATATCGAACAGGCATTAACCAATCATTCCCTGATTAAAGCGGTGGATCACGTCGAGACAAATATTGTTATTTTTTACCTTCAGCCTCACCTCGATGAAATCAAATTCATGAGGAACCTGGAAGAAAAAGGCATCAGAATCAGCAATATGGGAAATGGTAAAATGCGCCTGGTAACGCATTTAGACTATGACGAAAATCAGCACGAATACTTCCTGAAAACGTTAAAGTCCCTTTAGAATCATAGTTTGGGGCTTACCCCTCCCCAATGCTTTGGGGAGGGGTCGGGCTTTACGTTGCAATGCTTCAGCCCAAAAGCATAAAACTAAAAAGTCCGGCTTGCTTCTTTGGGCGCTAGCCGGACTTAAGTTTTATAAGCTTTTAGTCTTGCAGGATTTTCACTTCAATCCCTAAGCCAAGGCTAATGCTGTTGAGAATTTTAGTTATTCTTATTGTAATCTGCCAAAAATTTCTCCAAACCACTATCGGTTAAAGGGTGTTTCAACAGCCCTTCGATTGAGGATAACGGACCTGTCATAACGTCGGCACCTATTTTTGCGCAGTCAATAATGTGCATGGTATGTCTTATAGAAGCTGCTAAAATTTGAGTTTCGAACATATAGTTGTCATACACCAGTCTGATCTCTTCGATGAGGTTAAGACCGTCTGTAGAAATATCGTCCAAACGTCCGATGAAAGGAGATACGTAAGTGGCGCCTGCTTTGGCAGCCAGTAAAGCCTGACCTACAGAAAACACCAAGGTACAGTTGGTTCTGATTCCTTTTTCTGAAAAGTATTTGATAGCTTTTATACCTTCTTTGATCATAGGAACTTTTACAACAATTTGATCGTGAAGTTTAGCCAGGGCTTCCCCTTCTTTAACGATGCCCTCAAAATCGGTCGAAATGACTTCGGCACTCACATCGCCGTCTACTATTTCACAGATTTTGATGTAGTGATTTTTAATATTTTCCTCCCCGGTGATGCCTTCTTTAGCCATCAACGAAGGATTGGTGGTTACGCCATCTAGAATACCAAGATCCTGAGCTTCTTTGATCTGGTCGATATTTGCTGTGTCGATAAAAAATTTCATAAGTATATGTTTTGATTACAAATTTACAGTTTATAGTGTTTAAGCAGCAGTTTTTCAAAAACTTTATCAGGTAGAATGTGTTTCAGGAAAACGGATATCTTTTGAGTAAAATCTCCAACCTTATAATGAATTTTAGGATTGGACTTTTGCATGATGGCATGTACGCTTTTGGCCATCAGGTTTGGATCCTTACCCTGATTAACATGTTCATTCATCAGTTTCAAACTTCTTTCATAAACGGCCTTGTAAGGAGAGTTTTCCTGAACTGGGGCATGAAATCTTCCTGCAGCGATGTTGGTGGCAAAATCTCCTGGCGCCACATTAGTCATTTTGATGCCAAAGGCTTTTAGTTCCATGCGGTAGGCTTCCGTAGTTAATTCCAAAGCGCCTTTGGAGGCAGAATAAAAGCCTCGAAACGGCAAGCCCATATGGCCTGCAATAGAAGTGATATTGATGATAAAGCCTGATTGTCTGGACCTCATGTGAGGCAAAACGGTGTTGATCACTTTAAGCGGTCCAAAGTAATTGGTTTCGAAAATCTTTCTTTGTTCCACGTCCGGGATTTCCTCAAGGGGTCCCGTGATTCCAACGCCTGCATTATTGATGAGGAAATTGATTTGGCCTTCTTTTGCAATGAGTGTTTCAACGGCTGTTTTTATGCTTTCCTGCTGAGTTACATCGAGCTGAAGAAAATGAATGCCATTGAGCTCCTTGTGTTTTGGAGTTCTGCTGGTTCCATAAACTTTGTAATTGAATCTGGCGAGATATTCACCGATAGATTTTCCAATTCCTGAGGAAGCTCCGGTAATCAAAACGACGTTTTGCATTGAGGGTTGAATTTTGGCAAATATCCAACTTATAGGCTTAAGAAAAAAATGGAGGGAAAGGTTGGGAAATAAAAAAGGGCAAGCGACCTACATCACACCGCTACGACCATCTACCCTTGCTACGTTCCCGTCCTGGGGGAATTCGACAGGAGCTGGTTGTGTAGGACTTGCCCGACTGCAAATATACAATCTTATTTAAAGTCAACAAGTTGTTTTCTGGTCAAATTCCCTATTTTTACGTTGTATCTCAAAACTAAACCTATGCGCATTTTTAAACCCTTGGCAATCATATTTTTAACGCTTGTTTTGTTTTCCTGTGATGAAGATTTATCTAATGATTTTAAAATTGTATTCGAAAATGATTCCAAAACTGTAAAGGTTTCAGAAGTGCTTAGAGGATCGATTAAAGCCCTGAAAGATCATGTGGTAAATTCAATAGAAATTAAATTTCAAAATAAAAGTATTCAGGATGTTCAGCTTTCCGAAGACTTTTCAATTGACTTATCTCAAATGAAGCTGGGCGATCATGAATTTCAGGTTATTCTGGATATTGAAGGTGAAAAAGTAAAACTTTCAGAAACGATAAAAATTCTAAATACCAAACGTCCTCAAGTATATACTTACGAAATTGTAAATACCTATCCGCACGACATCAATGCCTATACCCAGGGTCTTGAATTTCACGGAGACACTTTGTATGAGAGTACTGGACAGCGTGGAGAATCCAGTCTTAGAAAAGTAGAGTATACAACAGGAGACGTGCTCAAAAAAGTTGAACTGGATCCCTTTTATTTTGGCGAAGGCTTAACGATATTGGATGGAAAAATCTATCAGCTCACCTGGCAGGCTCAGGAAGGTTTGATTTATGACCTTAAAACAATGGACTTGCTCTCCAAGTTTCCTTATAATGAAAGCAAAGAAGGCTGGGGGCTATGTAACGATGGCAAACACTTGTACAAAAGTGATGGGACAGATAAAATCTGGATACTGAATGCAGAAAGCCTTGAAGAAGAGTTTTACCTTCAGCCCACAACCAATAAAGCGGTTTTGAATCAAATGAACGAACTCGAATGGGTTGAGGGAAAAATTTACGCCAATACCTATCAGAAAGACGGGGTCGTTATTATCAATCCAGAAAACGGTGCAGTAGAAGGCGTGGTGGACTTTAGAGGACTTCGCGATAAAGTTAAGCAGCACTCGAATCTTGATGTTTTGAATGGAATTGCATACCATAAAGACTCTCAGCGACTTTTTGTAACGGGGAAAAACTGGAATAAACTCTTTGAAGTCAGACTTAAAAAAAAATAAATCGGCTCTTCGAACGTTTGAGTTTTTAAGCCAGGTCATGAAAACAGTACCATTATAATAATCCTTAAACACAGTGTGTTATGCTTATAAAGTTTGTGTAAGCATTACAACCAATACACATAAACACATGAAGCATTGCTTAATTATCCTTTTCGTCATAGGTTTGATTTCATTCACCTCCTGTAGGGATGATTTTGAGCTGGAGCCGAGCTTTGGAGCATTGGAATTTTCTAAGGATACCCTTTACCTGGATACGGTGTTTACGAATATAGGCTCAAGCACTTATAAATTTAAGGTATATAACCGAAGTGATCAGGACATTTCAATTCCAAGAATTCAACTAAATGAAGGTCAAGAGTCAAATTTCAGGCTGAATGTCGATGGAGTTTCCGGTAAAATACTTGAGGACATCAATATACTGGCTAAGGACAGTATTTTTGTGTTTGTAGAAGTGACGGCAGACATTCAGGATCTTGCCCAGAATCAGCTTTCTTTCTTATATACAGACCAAATCCTTTTTGACAGCGGACCCAACATGCAGCAGGTCGAACTGGTCACCTTAGTTCAGGACGCTTATTTTTTGTTTCCGGAACGATTTGAAGACGGTTCTACCGAAACACTAAGCCTTGGTCTGGATGGCGAAGGACAGGAAATTCAGATCGACGGGTTTATTTTGGAGGATGAGCATTTGACTTTTACGAATGAAAAGCCTTATGTCATCTATGGGTTTGCAGGAGTCCCTTCAGGCAAGACTTTATCAATACAAGCAGGAGCCAGAGTCCATTTTCATGACAACAGTGGGATTATCGTGTCCAGCGGTGCCTCTATGCATGCCTTAGGCGAGCTAAGTGAGGATCCTGAGCGAATGGAGAACGAAATTATTTTTGAAGGAGACCGGCTTGAACCCGAATTTTCTGAGGTGCCGGGTCAGTGGGCCGCCATTTGGTTAACGCAGGGCAGCACAAATCACAGGTTCGATCATGTGACTGTTAAAAATTCCACAGTAGGTATTTTGATGGATTCCAACGACGGGAGTGATCAGCCTACCCTGACCATAAAGAATACTCAGATTTACAATTCAGCAAACGTAGGATTACTGGCGCGCACAGGATTTATTGATGCAGAAAATCTAATTATCAATAACAGTGGGCAGGTGTCTCTTAACCTATCACTCGGTGGGCGTTATAATTTCAGGCATTGCACGTTCGCCAATTACTGGCAAAATGGATTCAGGCAATTTCCTGCGGTATTGATCGAGAATAATCTTGAAGCAGGAGAAACTTTGTTTGTTTCAGATTTAGTGGAAGCCAATTTCAGCAATTGCATTATTTATGGCAACGAATCCATTGAGCTGATCTTCAACAAAGTGGAGGAAGCTGCATTTAATTATAAATTTGAAAACTGCCTGCTGCGTTTTAATGATACCACTAATCGATTTGCTGACAACGGCTTATACGATTTTCAGAATACGGAACTATTCGAAAATATCATTCTTAATGAGGCGCCATTGTTTTTGAATGCAGAGGACAATCATATGATTATCAGTGATGAATCTCCTGCCGATGGCCAGGCTAATCAGGCTGCGGCCAACAGAGTTCCCTTCGATATTCTCGGAAAAGACAGAACTCAAAATCCGGATTTGGGGGCTTATCAAAGCATTCCGTTTGAAGAATGAAAAAAGGGGTTTCAGAACAGTTTTAAATACAAGTCTTTAGTAGGATTTTTCGTTAATTAATTTTATTTTAAACTCACGACCTGCCTTTGCCAAGGAAACGCAGGCAGGCTCACGATAAGCCAAAAAAAATCACCCTTGGGAGTTAGGCCAGGGGTGATTGTAATGTATTGTAAAGCAGAGATTCCGATATATTTCTTCGGGCTGCTGATTTAACCTTTTACAGTTTCAGCAAACAATGGCTTCTGACTCATCATCTCATGTACCTGTTTTTTGATGGACTCCAGGTATGAGGTGTCTTCAAAATTAGTGATGACCTCATCGATCAAGTCAACGATTTTTTCCATTTCGTTTTCCTGCAAACCTCGTGTTGTAATAGCTGGGGTCCCAATTCTGATACCTGAAGTAACAAATGGCGATTTATCATCAAAAGGCACCATGTTCTTATTCACGGTAATTCCCGCAGCTCCAAGCGCTTCTTCGGCCTGTTTTCCTGAGATATTTTTATTTCGAAGGTCGATAAGCATCATGTGATTATCGGTTCCGCCAGAAATAATTTTATAATCTTTATCCACAAAAGCTTTGGCCATAGTGGAAGCATTTTTAATCACCTGTTTTTGATACTCTACAAATTCTTCTGAAAGTGCTTCTCCGAAAGCTACCGCTTTGGCGGCGATGATATGTTCCAATGGACCTCCCTGATTGCCCGGAAAAACAGAGCTGTCCAGCATGCTGGACATTTTTTTCAGGTTGCCGTTTTTGAGTTTTTCACCAAATGGATTTTCAAAATCCTTCCCCATCAGAATAATTCCACCACGCGGACCACGAATGGTCTTGTGTGTTGTAGAAGTCACAATATGACAATGTTCTACGGGACTTTGCAATAATCCGGCCGCAATAAGTCCGGCAGGGTGAGCCATATCTGCCAGCAAAACGGCACCAACTTCATCGGCGATTTCTCTGAAGGTTTTGTAATCAATTTCTCTGGAATAGGCAGAAGCACCGGCAATAATCATTTTGGGTTTTTCTTTGTGAGCGACTTCCCTCACCATATCATAGTCGATAAGGCCTGTTTCCTTGTCCACACCATAAAAAACAGGATTATAAAGCTTTCCGGAAAAGTTAACCGGAGAACCATGGGTTAAGTGTCCACCGTGCGAAAGGTCAAAACCTAAAATGGTGTCACCAGGTTTCAAACAAATCGAAAACACAGCGGTGTTGGCCTGAGAACCTGAGTGTGGCTGAACATTTACATATTCTGCACCAAACAACTTTTTTAATCGCTCTCTGGCGAGGTCTTCAACTTTATCCACCACTTCACAGCCCCCATAATAGCGTTTACCGGGATAGCCTTCAGCATACTTGTTGGTAAGCACCGAACCTGCAGCATCCAGGACATCCTGACTTGCAAAATTCTCGCTGGCAATCAATTCTAAACCGTTGATTTGTCTGTTTTTTTCTTCAAGAATTAATTCTGAAATGACCTTATCTTTCATCCTTATATTTTAAAGTTAAATATGGTCCAAATTTAACCAATTTGGATGGTTAATACGGTTAAAATAATATATTTGAACTAAGATTTAAGATTAGTTTCAAATCCTAAAACCAAAACCTATGTCCTTAAAAGCTAATGATCCCTCAAGAAAAACATGGCTGGATCTCCCCGATAATACAGATTTTCCCATTCAAAATATTCCTTTTGGCGTTTTCTTGACTCGTGATGATATCATCACTATTGGAACCCGCATTGGTGATTTTGCTATAGATTTAGGCGCCCTGCACCAGCTTGGGTATTTTAAGGATATACCACTTACCGATGATATTTTTTTACAGGATAGTCTCAACGATTTTATCGCCGATGGTAGAAAAACGTGGAGATCTGTAAGAAACAGAGTGGCTGAACTATTCGACGCTAAAAACGATGAGTTAAAATCCAACCAAAAAGATAGAGATACCGTTCTTTTCACTTTAGATGAAATAGAAATGCAGATGCCTGTTCAGGTGGGTGATTACACCGATTTTTATTCCAGCAAAGAACACGCAACTAATGTGGGTAAGATGTTCAGAGATGAAGAAAACGCCTTGCTGCCCAACTGGCTTCACGCCCCTATTGGATACCACGGCCGTAGTTCGTCTATCGTTCCCAGCGGTATCCCAATTCACAGGCCTCAGGGTCAAAAACTGCCTAAAGGAGCCGATGAACCTATTTTTGGACCGACCAGGCATCTGGACTTCGAACTTGAAATGGCTTTTGTCACCACGGCGAGTAACCATCTGGGCGAACCTATTCCTTCTGAAGATGCTGAAAGTTATATTTTCGGCATGGTGCTTTTCAACGATTTGAGCGCAAGGGATTTTCAAAAGTGGGAATACCAGCCTTTGGGACCCTTTTTAGGAAAAAACTTTGGCTCGGCAATTTCACCCTGGATTGTAACTTTAGATGCCCTGGAGCCTTTCCGTGTGGAAGGACCTAAACCCGTCAAGAAACTTTTGCCCTATCTGGAAACCAAAGGCAAAAAGAGCTTTGATATCAGTTTATCTGTAGCTATTAAGCCGGATAATGGCGAAGAAAGCGTGATAACCAAATCCAACTTTAAATATATGTACTGGAATATGAGTCAGCAACTGGCTCACCATACGGTTAACGGCTGTCCGGTAAACAGTGGAGATATGATGGCAAGCGGAACCATTTCTGGTCCTACGCCAGAATCTTACGGATCCATGCTTGAATTATCCTGGGGCGGTTCAAAACCGGTGAAACTCAAAAACGGTCAGGAGCGACGCTATATTGAAGATAATGATACGGTGATTTTACGTGGCTATTGCCAGAATCATGAAGTGAGAATAGGCTTTGGAGAGGTGTCCACCAAAATTCTTCCCGTATTTAAGTCTTAATGCGGAAGGCTTCCATGCCGATTTCTTTTTAGTCAACCCATGTCATTAAACAACATGCCCGATGCTTTTGCATCGGGCATGTTGTTTTAGGTGTCCAAGAATTTGGACTGTTCTTCTTCAGAGGGCATGGGACAGGTTTCCGACTTGCCAAACCACTGGTAGCGATGTCGTGCTACAAAATCGTAAATTAAATCTCTAAACCCTTTCGGCAATACCAAAAACAAGCGAAAGGCCGGATAGAGTCCGCTTAAATCTTTACAGATTTCCAATGCCGCTGTAGATTTTATATAATAGGCGTTTCCGGGATCGATCAAAATGATAGAATCAATTTCTGAGGTGTCGATACCCCGTTCACGCGTTAATTTTTGACCAAGATCACTTTGTAAAGAGGCAAACCTGAACTTATCCTTTTTATCTCTTTTGATAATGAATCTCACTGAAACATTGCAGAAATTGCAAATGCCATCAAATAACACGATTTTTTTATTTTCGGGTATGTCCATTACTTTGCGCGTTTTACAAGTTCAAGCTGCTCTTCGGATACGCTGGTGGTAAACATACCGTAGTTGACAACTGCTTTTCCTTTTTCAAATTTATCGATGGTTCCCACCGCTCTGCCATCCTGCATTCGCACAGAATCTCCTTCTTTTAATTTAGGTTTATCCGGGATTTTAGAAGCCTTTTCTTCTTCCTTAATCTTTTCTTTTTTCTTTTTAGTTCTTATTTTTTCAACCTTCTCCTGCGCTTCTTCTTTTACCTTTTTTTCTTTTTCTCTCTGTGCTTTTTCCTCCTTGCGGGTTTGCTTGACGCGTTTGGAGTTTTCACGCTCAATGATTTTAAGGACATTGGTGTACAGCAGCTTTTTATTTTTGTTATTGAAATACTGCAAACCGATTTTATCGATTTTTTCACCAATACCAATCATACGCTGATTGCTGTCGTACAGCTCCTGGAAACTCTCCAGTTTCTGCTGAATCTTGGAATTGATTTCATCCAGTTTTTCCTGCTCTTTTCGGGTTTCATCCGTTTTCGATCTTAATTCTGAATTGGTTTTAGCTAATTTAGAACGTTCCATCTGTAATTTGGCAATACTCTTATCAAATCTGATTTTGCCGCGCTCCACTTTTTTCTTGGCTCTATTGATTAGGCTGAACGGAATTCCGTTTTTCTGAGCGACTTCAAAGGTAAATGAACTTCCGGCTTCTCCGAGTTTGAGTTCAAATAAAGGCTCCATGGAATAACTGTCAAAAGCCATATTGGCATTGACAATTTCAGGATTTTCATTGGCCATCATTTTCAAATTGGCGTAATGCGTAGTAATGATGCCGTATGCTTTTTTCTCGTGAAATACTTCAAGAAAGGTTTCCGCTAAAGCACCGCCAAGTTCAGGATCTGAGCCGGTTCCAAATTCATCAATCAGAAATAAGGTTTTGTCATCACAGGTTTTTAAAAACTTCCGCATGTTTTTTAAGCGGTAACTATAGGTGCTTAAATGGTTTTCAATGCTTTGGTTATCGCCAATATCAGTAAGAATTTTGTCAAAAAAACAAATCCTGGAATATTCATGAACGGGAACCAGCATACCTGCCTGCAGCATGATTTGTACCAGTCCGATGGTTTTTAAGGTGATGCTTTTACCCCCGGCATTAGGTCCGGAGATGACAATGATCTGCTGAGAAACATTCAGGCTAATGTCCTGGGGATAGGTTTTTTTATTGATTTTATTATGATTAATCAGCAAAAGGGGATGGTAAGCATCTTTTAAATAAATCTCCTTATCGGTTGAGATTTTGGGAAGCAGGCCATCATAAAGCTGAGCATATTTCACCTTTGCTGAAATCAAATCCACTTCACTCAAATACGCCTGGTACTCCTTTAAAAGCTCAACATAAGGCCTTAGGAAATTGGTCAGCGCTTTTAGGATCCTGTTAACTTCCTCTTTTTCCTCATACTCCGCTTCATCCAGTTCTCTCTCAGACTGCTGAGTTTCTTCTGGCTGGATATAGACAATATTTCCAGATTTGGAACTGCCCAGCATGCTGCCTTTCACCTTTTTCTTGTGCATGGCAGTTACCGCCAAAACGCGAACGTTATCGACCACAGATTCTTTTATCTCATCCAGGTAACCATAGCTGCTGTATTTCGATAAAGCTTTAGAGAAGCTGGAATTTATTTTCCCTTTAGCCACATTGATAGCTTTCCGGATTCTAAAAAGTTCCGGAGTGGCATCATTTCTTATATCTCCAAACTTATCGATGATTCGTCGTATCTCGTCTACAATAGCTGTTGTATAGTCTATAGGCTGTGTAGATCTGTAAAGATTGGGGTATAATTCTTTATATTTCTTAAAATAGACGATATGGATATTTACGGTTTCAGAGAGATTCAGAATTTTTCGGAATCCATTCAGCTCCATAACCGATCCCTCTATATTCAAAATTTTAAGCGCTTCATCCACGCTTTCAAAACCATGATTGGGGATTGGTTTTTCCTGTAATGCAGACGACTTGTATTCTTCGGTCTGCTGCAGGTGAAAATGAATGGATTTATAGGTTGAATAGGGGATGAGGTTTAAGGCTTTTTCCTGCCCCTTTTCGGTTATGCAGTAGTGGCTCAACTGAGAGCACACCACAGGAAATTCTAAATCTATTAATGCTTTTTTGCTAATGTTTATCATACTAAAATTCTACATTCGTAGTCTCACAAAAATACGCATAATAAATGGAGGTTCAGATCGAAGCAAATTGGAAAAATATCTTAAAAGATGAATTTGAAAAACCTTATTTTAAGGCGCTTACCGAGTTTGTAAAGTCAGAATACAAGCACTATACCTGTTATCCTAAAGGCTCCGATATTTTTAATGCCTTTGAATTCTGTCCATTTGAGAAAACGAAAGTGGTCATCCTGGGTCAGGATCCCTATCACGGTCCCGGACAAGCCCATGGTCTTTCATTTTCAGTTCCTAAAGGAATCCCCATGCCTCCGTCTCTAATCAATATCTATAAGGAGTTGAAAGATGATGTTGATATTGAAATTCCAGGTCATGGCAATCTCGAAGCCTGGGCTCAACAGGGGGTTTTATTGCTTAATGCCACACTAACGGTTAGAGGAAATGCCGCTGGAAGCCATCAAAATAAAGGCTGGGAAATTTTTACCGATGAAGTCATCCAAAAACTTTCGGAAGAGCAAAAAGGTGTCGTCTTTTTGCTTTGGGGAGGTTTCGCTAAAAAGAAATCTAAGCTTATTGATGCTTCAAAACATCATATTTTGACCTCCGGACATCCTTCACCTTTAAGTGCTAACCGAGGTTACTGGTTTGGGAATCAGCATTTCAGTAAAACGAATCTGCTTCTGGATGCCCAAAATAAAAAGCCAATTGTATGGTGATTACTTATCTGCAAAAATGGACTCTGAATCAGCTTTCTGGCGAGACCAGATTTTTGGAGTATTGACCCTTGGTTTTTCCTTGGAACCCGTTTTTTGAGAACTTCCAGAATCACAACTAAACCTGAGGAGTAGTAAGTTAATCAGGATTAGAACTGCAATGATTGTAATGAAAATCATAGATCACAGGCTTTTAGGACTTATTTAGTTTTCAGTTATTAGACGTAATAGTAATAGTTCGGTTGCTGATGTTATTAAAAAATAAATTCAGAATACGACTTCTCCTGATGGATCAAATTTAAATCTTTGAGACGCTTCTGTGTAAGTATAACGTCGTCTTTTGAAATTTGTTGTTGACTCCATTCTGTAATTGAAAGCCAGTTTTTCACATCCTTCAATTTCAGGTGATAACGTTCAGAAATATTTTCTTCGATATTTGGAAGTGACTTTAAAGTTTTGCTTTTATGATTTAGCGGCTCCAATAGAGTTTCAACCAATTCAGAATGATGTTTTAAAAACCCTTCTGTGGTAACAATGACAAAACACGGCCATGGTGTGGGTTCATCGCCTAGTCTTCTGAAGATGCCTTCGTCTACCAGTGGTTTAGTGGTGAAATGCTCCCAGAGAAAATAATCCGAAGTTCCTTCGGTTAACGACTTTTTTGCTCCGGCCAGGTTTTGAGTGGTTTCGAAATCCAAATGCTCCGTATTCCAGTCTTGGTTATGGGCATGTACATAGGTCATCAGATGAGAACCAGAGCCATACCGACTGATAGCTGCCGTTTGATTTTTTAAATCTTCAATTTTATGAAAATCAGAATGGGCATGCACATGAATTCCCCACATCAATGGACTTTTTACATAGGTCTGGAGAATTTTAAAAGGACTGCCATCACAAATTTCCTTGATCGAGCCTTCGGTGAGCATCACAGCAATATCTACCTCGCCATTTTTAAGCGCTTCACTCATCTCACCCGTGCCTCCGTGAAAATCGGTCCAGGACACATCGATTTGATTTCTTTTAAAATCCCCCTGTTCAATGCATAAATGCCAGGGTAAATTGAAGTGTTCCGGAACTCCGCCAATTTTTAGATTTGTCATAAAAGGATTTTTCTATAGTTGAGAAAGCTTCTCTAATGTGAATTGAATTAAGGAGTCAACCGTTGCCTTTGGGTCTCGACTGAAGTTTCCCGTGGATCTGTTGGCAATTATCGCATTCATAGACAAAGCCCCGTGTCCAAGCAGTTTAGCTAAGGCATAAATAGCACTGGTTTCCATTTCCAGGTTGGTGATCGATTTGTCCTGAAATCTAAAGTCAACCAATTGATCTATAAAATCAGGATCCTGCGTTTTCAGGCGAAGTGTTCTGCCCTGAGGGCCGTAGAAACCTAAATTTGTGCCTGTAAACCCGGGAATCACCTTTTCATCGGTGTTGAAAAGTCTCATCAAATCTGGATCTGCATCCACAATATAGGCATCAGGCTTGCTCGAGGATACCTTCAAATGTGCATGAAGTGCTTTGGTAGCTTCTGTATTGGTGATACCGTTTTTGTAATAATGCAGCAAGCCATCAAAACCAACTCCAGCTTCACTCATCACGAATTTATCCAGTTCGGCATGAGGTTGTATTCCGCCTGAAGTTCCTATTCTTACGATGTTTAGTTTGTGGTGTTCTGATTTAATTTCTCTGGTTTCAAGATCAATATTGACAAGGGCATCCAGTTCGTTCAAAACAATGTCAATATTGTCGATTCCAATTCCAGTAGAGATAACGGTCATTTTTTTACCCTTATAGAAACCGGTCTGTGTTTTGAATTCCCGTTTCTGAGTTTCGAAAATGACTTCGTCAAAATATGAAGTCACTTTAGCCACTCTGTCCTGATCACCTACAGTTATAATTATATCAGCAATATGTTCAGGTTTTAGATTGAGGTGATAAATACTACCGTCTGGATTTAGGATTAATTCTGAAGATGCTATGGGCATAGGTTATAGTTTTGAAGATTGAATCTGAATCTCCAATCTTGTGTTATAGTTTATAGTAATTGAGGATAATACCGGATTAAGACTCTATTAAAATATGAAAAAATGAATTCTTAGTCTAAAATGAATTCTTAGTCTTCTGGATTTATTGAAAGAATCCAGTTCAGCCTCCAACGCGTTTGACCTGAAAGCCGATACCTTTTAATAAATCCATAATCTGGTCTCGATAGTCGCCCTGAATGATGATTTCTTCATGTTTATGACTTCCCCCAACCCCAATCTCTTTTTTAAGGTACTTGGTCAGGTTTTGAAAGTCTTTCCTGGCCCCTGAATAGCCTTTTATCACGGTATTCGCTTTGCCTTTGCGTTTTGAAAATTCGCAGATAAGCGGGTCGGACTGAAGCCAGATATTGAGTTCCTCACTTTTTGAAGCTGTTTTTTCTTCTTCCTGAGGTGCGTGATCCGGAAATAAATCTTTCAGTTGATCTTTAAGATCCATAAGTTATTTTTTTATCAGTCCTATTTCTACCAAACGCTGATGAAGAAACTCTCCTGCAGTTATATCTGTGTATTGCTTTGGATGATCCTTATCGATACATTCTTCGAGACAGTCGAGGCGCATATCGCTTCGGGGATGCAGAAAAAATGGAATGGAATACCGGGGTTTGTCCCACTCTTCCTTAGGGGGATTTACAACCCTGTGAATGGTGGACCTTAATTTATTATTGGTATGTCGTTCCAGCATATCGCCAACATTGATAACGAGTTCGTCTTCTTTTGGTTTAGCATCGATCCATTCTCCATCCTTTCGTTTTACCTGCAAACCTCCGGCAGAGGCACCCATGAGTAAGGTGATGAGATTGATGTCCCCATGTGCACCTGCTCTAACGGCTCCTTTTGGCTCTGATTCGATAGGCGGGTAATGGATTGGTCTTAAAATGGAATTTCCATTTTTGGCCCAGTGGTCAAAATAATATTCGTTGAGTCCTATATAGAGGGCCAATGCTCTTAAGACATAAACCCCTGTCTTTTCTAGCATCGCGTAGGCCTGCATTCCCACTTCGTTAAACCTGGGTAATTCTTCGACTTCAATATTTTCAGGATAGTCTTCTTTTAAATCAGCATCTTCATCCGGTTCTTGCCCAAAGTGCCAAAATTCCTTAAGATCTCCTTCTTTCTTGCCTTTGGCATGTTCTTTTCCAAAAGAAATGTATCCGCGCTGACCACCTAAATCTTCTCTCTCATACTTCTTTTTCGTTTCCTCTGGAAGATCGAAAAAAGCTTTGACCTGAGCATATAGTTCATCTACCAGTTTGTTGTCTAAAAAATGATGATTCAAGGCCACGAAGCCAATTTCTTCGTAGGCTGAACCAATTTCATCGACGAACTTTTGTTTTCTTTTTGGA
Source organism: Psychroflexus aurantiacus (assembly GCF_010820555.1). Lineage (GTDB taxonomy): Bacteria > Bacteroidota > Bacteroidia > Flavobacteriales > Flavobacteriaceae > Psychroflexus > Psychroflexus aurantiacus. The sequence goes on from NZ_JAAIKD010000002.1 coordinate 147,667, forward strand.
TCTTCAGATAAAAAATCTGCAAGATTTACGCTTGGAATATTTGTCATGGACATGAAAAAAGATTTTGTAGACAAATTTAATGAATTTTATTCAACAAGAATTTTTGGAATCTTAATAATTAAAAGTTTTCATTATGATACATTTGAAATGCTGGTAAAAACACAAGCTATGAAATTTGAGCATCATTCCATCTCCAAAGATCAACACCTCGATTTATTTAAAGGTATTTTGAAACCTCGTCTTATCGAAGAAAAAATGCTTGTGCTTTTACGTCAGGGGAAAATTTCCAAATGGTTTTCTGGCATTGGGCAGGAGGCGATAGCAGTAGGAGTCGCAAAATCTCTAAAGCCAGATGAATATATTTTGCCAATGCATAGAAATCTTGGTGTTTTTACCCAGCGAAACATTCCTTTATATCGCTTGTTTTCTCAATGGCAGGGCAAAGGGAAGGGATTTACAAAGGGAAGAGATCGAAGCTTTCATTTTGGAACTCAGGAGTATAACATTATTGGGATGATTTCTCATTTGGGGCCACAATTAGGTGTGGCAGACGGCATTGGTTTAGCGCACAGGCTTAAAAACGAAAATGCTGTGACTGCCGTTTTTACCGGGGAAGGCGGAACCAGTGAAGGTGATTTTCACGAAGCCCTCAATGTTGCTTCAGTATGGCAACTTCCAGTCTTGTTTTGTGTTGAAAATAATGGCTACGGACTTTCAACTCCAACCCATGAACAGTTTAACTGTGAACATATTGCAGACAAAGCTTTAGGTTATGGGATGGAATCGCATATTATCGATGGAAATAATATAGTAGAGGTATTTACTAAAGTCAATGAAATTGCAGAAAGCGTAAGGCAAAACCCGAGACCGATTCTACTTGAATTTAAAACTTTTAGAAGAAGGGGGCACGAAGAGGCAAGTGGAACCAAATATGTGCCGGAGGAGTTAATGAAACACTGGGAAAAACTAGACCCGGTGGATAATTATGAACTTTTTCTCCTGGAATCAAAATTTTTGACCAGAAAAGAAATTTCTTCACTTAAATCAGAATTGAAATCTGAAATCGATGAACATCTTAAGTTGGCCAACGAAGAAGTGGAAATCGAGGCTGATGAAGCTATAGAATTACAGGATGTTTACAAGCTCCATGAGTTTGATAACCAAAAGCCGTCTTCTCAAAAAACTGAACTTCGCTTTATCGATGCTATTTCTGATGGCTTGAAACAAAGCATGGAAAAATATGAGGATTTGGTCATTATGGGTCAGGACGTAGCAGAATACGGTGGCGTTTTTAAAATCACGGATGGTTTCGTAGAAAAATTTGGAAAAGACAGGGTTCGGAATACGCCTATATGTGAGTCGGCTATCATTTCAGCAGCCATGGGACTATCGATTAAAGGTATAAAATCGGTAGTGGAAATGCAGTTTGGGGATTTCGTGACTTCCGGATTTAATCCCTTGGTGAATTATCTGGCTAAAGTGCATTACCGCTGGGGCCAGAATGCCGATGTAGTCATACGTATGCCTTGTGGAGCCGGAGTTGGAGCGGGCCCTTTTCATAGCCAAACCAATGAGGCCTGGTTTACCAAGACCCCGGGCCTGAAAGTGGTTTATCCTTCATGTCCTCAGGATGCAAAAGGCTTACTGGCCGCCTCTATAGAAGATCCTAACCCGGTTTTGTTCTTTGAGCATAAGGCTTTATACAGAAGCATAAGGGAAGAAGTTTCAGACGACTACTTCACGCTTGAACTGGGAAAAGCTAACCTGATCCAGGAGGGGAATGACCTTTCGGTTATTACCTATGGTGCTGCCGTTCACTGGGCTAGGGAGGTTTTAAAAGAACATCCGACTATATCTGCAGATCTCATCGATCTAAGAACCTTATCTCCTTTGGATGAAGAAGCGATCTTCGAATCTGTTAAGAAAACGGGTAAAGTGATCATCCTTCAGGAAGATTCTGTATTTGGAGGCATAGCTTCAGACATTTCCGCTCTTATTTCAGAGCATTGTTTTGAACATCTGGACGCTCCCATTAAACGCGTAGCAAGTTTACCGACGCCCATTCCTTTTGCTAAAAATCTGGAAGACCAGTATTTGGGTAAATTGAAATTTGAAGAGGCCTTGATAAGATTAAATAAATACTAAAAAAGCCTTAAGGCCGAAATATTGATGTAACTTAGGAATCGAACCCAAAAAAAATAACATTATGATTCGATGGATAATTACATTTCTAGTTATTGCCTTAGTTGCCGCCCTTTTAGGCTTCGGTGGAATTGCTGAAGGCGCTGCAGATATAGCTAAAATCATTTTTTACATTTTCATTGTCTTATTTGTTATTTCACTTATAGGGAAGCTTTTCAGACGATAGAAGATTATATCCGTGAGTTTGTTTTAATTAAGACTGACGGATTTTTTATATAAACTTATTAAATTACTTATGAAATATATTTTAACGATTGTAATAGCATTTTTAATCACTTCCTGTGGTCCGGCTTATGTAGCCAATCAGGTAGAGAAAGATTTTAAAGGGGATTGGGTTTTAGAATCCATCTCTTATCCGGATGCTTCCGGCTTATTTGAAGTAGAGCTTTTTAATCTGGCCAGCGTTTCCTGTTTTGAGAATTCGGTCTGGGAGTTTATTCCGAATAATAGCACAGGAAATTTTGTTTTAGATGGAAATAACTGCTCCAAAACTCAGGAAGAATTTACCTGGTATGTCGATAAGACCACAGCCGAAAGTTTTAATCCTGAGATGCTGCTCAAGATCACTACTGGCCAAAAAGCCAGAAAAGTCGACCAGGGTTCGCGTATAAGGATTATATCTTTGTTAGAAAACCAGATGGTTTGGGAAGAAAATGCTATGTTTAAAGGAGAGGAAATCACAATAGAAATGACATTTACAAAAATATAATTATGAAACATTATCAAACTAAAATACTCGGAGTTTTAATAGCAATGGCTTTCTTATTTAGCTCATGCGAAGCGACGAAAAACACGAATAAAACGCAGCGAGGAGGTGCCATTGGAACTGCGAGTGGTGCAGTGATTGGCGGAGTCATCGGTAACAATGTTGGCGATGGAGACAATACGGTTCTCGGAGCTATTATAGGAGGTGTCGTTGGTGGTGCCGCCGGCGCTTACATCGGTAACCGCATGGATAAGCAAGCCAAAGAAATAGAACAGGAAATTCCAGGTGCAGACGTGACCAGAGTTGGTGAAGGTATCAATGTTACGTTTGATGAAAATTCAGGGGTGTATTTTGCTACCGATAAAGCAAGAATCACCGGTGAATCTGAAGTTTCATTATTGAAACTGATCAATATTTTTCAGAAGTATCCTAAAACCAATATCCTCGTGGAAGGGCACACCGATTCCACAGGTAGTGAAAGTTACAATATGCAGTTATCTAAAGAACGTGCACAGGCCGTTACTAATTATTTGATAAGTCATGGCATCAGTGCTTCCAGAATTAATTCCAGTTGGTTTGGTGAAGAACAGCCTAAATACGACAATTCAACGGCTGCAGGACGTTCCAAGAATAGAAGAGTAGAATTGGCCATTGTTGCCAGTGAAGAACTAAAGGAAGAAGCGCGACAGAAAGCTCAATAATCCTTAAAATAACCGACAAGAAAATCCTAATGCTGCATTAGGATTTTTTTTATGCCTAAATTTCAGCAATGAAAATTTATGATGTCATAATTATTGGTGGGGGGCTTGCCGGATTAACATCCGCTATAGATTTGTCTTTGAGTGGTTTTGAAGTGTTGCTGATAGAAAAAGACAAGTATCCAAAGCATAAGGTCTGTGGTGAATATGTTTCCAATGAAGTTTTACCCTATTTTAAAAGGCTTGGTATCTTCATAAACAAGACCAATTCCGATCTAATTTCCCGATTGGTGTTAAGTAGTCGTAGAGGTAACACAGTTAAGGTTGAGCTCCCGCTTGGCGGATTCGGAATATCCAGATATGCTTTGGACAATCTCTTGTATGAAAAAGCGAAATCCTGTGGCGTTGAATTTAAATTTGAAACCGTTACTAATGTCGCTTTTGAAAATCATCAATTTTGCATCAAAACCCATACAAACGAATTTCACGCTGAACTGGCAATTGGAAGTTTTGGAAAGCGCTCCACCTTAGATAAAAAATTAGACAGGGATTTTATCCATAACAAAACGCCCTGGATTGGCATTAAAGCCCATTATCAAAACGATGACTTTCCTGATGGAGAAGTACAACTTCATAATTTTGAAGGCGGGTACTGCGGACTTTCTAAAACAGAAACCGGCGCGGTCAATTTTTGTTATTTAGCGCATTACGATAGCTTCAAACGAGAAGGTTCTGTTGAAAATTTCAATAAAAATATTGTAGCTCAAAACCCTAAACTGAATTCCTTTCTCAGTCAGGCTGACTTGCTTTTTGATAAGCACTTAGCGATTTCACAGGTGTCTTTTCAGAATAAAAATGCTGTAGAAAATCATATGTTGATGGCTGGAGATTCTGCCGGACTCATACATCCGCTTTGCGGCAATGGCATGGCCATGGCGATACATTCGGCTAAACTGCTTTCAGAAGAGATTAAAACTTACAGACATCATCAGAACAGAAATCAGTTGGAAGTAAATTATTCGCAAATCTGGAAGCAGACTTTTCGCAAAAGACTTATTTTCGGGTCTATGTTTCAAAATATACTTTTACAACCAAAACTCACAAGCATCGGCATGTTAGCGGTTTCCAAATCCCCTTATTTACTCAAAACAATGATTCAACAAACCCATGGTAAGCCTATTTTATGAAACGCATTTCTACCAAAACCCGTAGCAAAGAGGCTGAAATCATGGATAAGTTTGACTTTAAGGGAGAGGAACTCAAACACGTGCTTAAAACCATCGATAGAATCAATACCAAACTAGGTGGACACCGAGTCACCATTAAGGGTATACAGAAACTGCTGGAAAACCATTCCAAAAAGCACCTGGTCATCGCCGATCTGGGTTGCGGAAGTGGAGACGCCTTAAGACATATCTCCCGATGGGCCAAAACACAGGGCATTAACGTCCAGCTTATAGGAATAGACGCAAATCCATATACCATTGAAATTGCAAGAGAATGGTCCAGGGACTACAAGAATATCTCCTACAGGGTCATCGATGTGTTTAGCGAAGATTTTGATGATTTTGAGGCCGATATTATTACCTGCTGCCTGACTCTTCATCATTTTGAAAATGATTTTATTAAAAAGTTAGTGCCTGTTCTTTCAGCTAAAGCTGGCTTAGGTCTTGTTGTCAACGATTTACAAAGAAGTAAAATGGCTTACAGATTATTTGAGTTATATTGTTCAGTCTTTGTAAATTCAGACATTGCAAGAAAAGATGGACTTACCTCCATTTTGAGAGGTTTTAAAACGGAAGACTTTGTCGATTTCGCAAAACAATTAAATTTGAATCACCACATCGCATGGTATTGGGCATTCCGTTACCAGTGGATTATTTATAGCTCATGAGTGTAAAAATAGATACAGTAGCCACAGAAACTCCACAGTATTATAAAGAAACCAAAGATATAATCCCCTTTGTGGAAATGTGGCTGGCCAATGAAGACGAGAGGTTCAGAAGGAAGGTGATCAAAATTTATGAAGGGGCGCAGGTCGACAAGCGCTATTCTATCATGGATCCGGAAGAGGTTTTTTCGGCTACTTCCTTTGAAGATAAAAACCGAATTTACACCCGTGAGGCTAAAATCCTGGGAAAAAAGGTTTTAAAAAAGGCATTGCATGAGGCAGGATGGCTAGGTCAAAGTCTGGATTACATCATCACGGTGAGCTGTACGGGAATTATGATTCCCTCTCTGGATGCGTTTCTTATCAACGATTTGGATCTGAGACAGGATATTGTCAGGCTTCCGGTGACCGAAATGGGTTGTGCAGCAGGGATATCGGGAATGATCTACGCCAAGCAGTTTCTTCAGGCCAATCCCGGTAAGCGTGCAGCAATAGTCTCATTTGAAGCCCCTACGGCTACCTTTCAGCTCAATGATAAATCCATGGCAAACATGGTAAGTTCCGCTATTTTCGGGGATGGTGCTGCCTGTGTGCTGATGAGTTCTGAAGAGGATTGCAAAGGGCCTAAAATCCTTGGGGAATCCATGTACCATTTTTATAACAACACCCACATGATGGGCTTCGATTTGACCAATTCCGGGCTTAAGATGGTGCTCGATATCGATGTGCCCGAGAAAATAAGTGAGCATTTCCCGCAGATCATTCATCCGTTTTTGGAAAATCATCATCTCAACATTGAAGATATAGATCATCTGATTTTTCATCCCGGAGGTAAGAAAATTATCAATACCGTAGAGGCTCTTTTTGGAGCTATGGGTAAAAACATCAACGACACCAAGGAAGTGCTTCGGCTTTATGGAAACATGAGTAGCGCAACTGTGCTTTACGTACTCGAGCGCATGATGAATAAACCCATTAAGAAAGGAGAAAAAGGCTTGATGCTGAGTTTCGGACCTGGATTTTCGGCTCAACGTATTCTCTTAGAATGGTAACCTGTCTTCAAGAGGCATTCAGACGGGTCTCTTCGGAATTCAATACAGGTAAGATTTAATATTAAAAAATATTTAGCTTATGGCCAACCTACCACTTAAACATTACGCCCTGGTTTTAGGAGGGAGTCAGGGTCTTGGATATGCTTCCGCTTTAAAATTGGCTCAAAACGACTGGAACCTGCTCATCATCCACAGAGACAGAAGAAGCGATTTACCTGATATTGAGGCCAAATTTGAGGCCATCAAGAAATGCGGCGTAAGTCTCAAAACCTTTAATCTGGACGCCACAAATTCAGAAAAAAGAAAGGAATTTGTAAGTCAGCTTCCAGAACTCCTTGGCGAATCCGGCAAAATTAAACTGCTGCTTCACAGCATCGCCAAAGGAAACCTGAAAGCTATGACCGGCGATTCACCTCTTAATCAAACCGATCTGCAAATCACGGCCAATGCTATGGCTTACAGTTTTTACGACTGGTCAAAGGATATCCTGGAAGCTGATGGCTTTGCCAAAAACACCAGGCTTTTAGCGTTTACAAGTGAAGGGAACCAGAGGGTCTGGAAACATTATGCCGCTGTTTCGGTGGCCAAAACAAGTCTGGAAACCCTCATGAAATACATGGCCAATGAGTTTGCGGCGTATGAAATCACAGCCAACTGCATTCAGGCAGGAATGGTGGAGACGCAATCTTTTCAGAGGATTCCAGGTCACGAGCAACTGAAAGCGGCTGCTGAAAAGCGCAATCCCTTTCAGCGGTTGACAAAACCGGAAGATGTTGCCAATGTGGTTTATCTTTTGAGCCAGGACGAGGCCAACTGGATTAACGGAAGTGTCATCAAAGCTGATGGTGGCGAAAGTCTTTAAACTATAATGCTGATGAAATCCTCCAAAATTATTTCGAAATTACCCTATCAGGAGCCTTTTCTGTATGTAAAAACCATAGATGAGGTGTCCGATAAGTTCATAAAAGGGAGTTATACGTTTAAGGCGTCTTCCTGGTTTTACAAGGGCCATTTCAAAAATAACCCCATCACTCCAGGGGTTATTCTTACCGAATGTGCTGCACAGATTGGCCTGGCCAGTTTTGGGCTGTATCTGTTATCTCAACAGGAAAACATAGATCTGGGACAGGTGAAACTGGCCATGACGTTCACAACTGTTGAGTTCCTGAAACCGGTTTTACCTGATGAAAAGGTGATTGTGGAAGCTGAAAAAATGTATTTTAGATTCAATAAACTGAAATCTTCTGTCAAAATGTATAATATGTCCGGAGACCTGGTGCTTCGCGGTGAACTTGCAGGTGTTATTTTACCCTAACTATGGATAGAAAAAGAGTAGTCATAACCGGAATGGGTGTTGTTGCTCCTAACGCGACAGGACTTCCTCAGTTTGAGGAAGCTATCCGGGCGGGTAAAAGCGGAATTCAATTCCATAAAGAATTGGAAGAACTCAAATTCAGCTGTCAGATAGGAGGTGTGCCAAAGTTCTCTCAGGATCTGATGGATCATTACTTCACCGCTTTAGAGCAGCGAGGTCTTCTGGCAACAGGCTTGATTTATGGCGGAATCGCCGGACAGGAGGCCTGGGCAGATGCTCAACTGGAAATCAGCGAAGAACTCGATATCGATTCTGGAATTATCTTTGGGACCGGGGTTCTTGGAGTTGAAAAACTGAGAGAAGCCTTTCTTAAAATAGACGATAAGCAGGTCAGGCGACTGGGAAGCACCAGTGTTTTACAAACCATGGCCAGTGGAATTAGTGCCTTCCTGGGCGGTAAATTGGGTTGCGGAAATCAGGTCACTTCGAATTCTTCAGCCTGTTCCACGGGAACGGAGGCCTTACTGATGGGGTTCGAACGTATTCAGTATGGAAAGGCTAAACGCATGCTGGTAGGGAGTTGCAGTGACTCTGGGCCCTACGTGTGGGGAGGTTTCGATGCCTTACGGATTTTACCGCATCAGTACAATGATCGCCCCGAATCAGCTTCTCAGCCTTTGTCGGCAGGTGCCGCAGGTTTTGTGCCTTCCAGTGGGGCAGGCGCACTGGTTTTGGAAAGTCTGGAGTCTGCGCTGGAGCGAGGTGTTCCCATTTATGCAGAAGTTTTAGGCGGACATCTAAACTCTGGTGGGCAACGTGAACAGGGAAGCATGACGGCTCCCAATTCCACGTCGGTTATAAGTTGTATATCCGAGGCTTTAAGGGATGCCGGAGTAAATTCAAAGGAAATTGACCTCATCAACGGGCATCTCACGGCAACCGCCATGGATGCTACCGAAATCGAAAACTGGGCAAAGGCTTTGGGTTTGGACAGGGAAGCGTTTCCTTATATCAATTCCTTAAAAAGTCATATAGGTCATGCTTTGGCAGCGGCCGGTAGTATTGAACTGGTGAGTTCTGTTTTGGAACTGTCCCGGGGGTTTATTTTTCCAAACCTCAACTGTGAACGCATTCATCCTGAGGTTTTGAAGCGGGTGAAAGAAGATAAAATACCGAGAGCATTACTCGAAAAAAACATAAAGCTTTTGGCCAAGGCAAGCTTCGGATTTGGGGATGTGAACGCCTGTGTAATTTTAAAATCTTATGACGATGAATAAACGACAACTTAAAAAACGCTATTGGTTTTTCGGTGGATTAGGCACCGGACTTTTGGGATTTGGACTTTCTGCTTTGGTAGAAAGTGGGTTTTTGAAACATAGCAGTGCTCCGGAATGGCAATGGATTCTGGCTGGAACTCTATCCTTGATGCTGGTTATGACCGGGATTAACTTCTTGTTTGAGAGTTTCAGGTGTAAGCAAAAGCTAGATCAAGATGTAGTAGGTCTTGAGGAATAGAAAGGCTCGAACGCAGTCGAGAGGTTTTGACACAGAAGTGATTAAATTGAAAACCCGATACAACATGTATATGATATTTCTTTGTGTGGAGTCTTTACTTTGATTAAAATGTATTAAAACTAATTAGTAAATTGCTTTCAAAAAATTCATGACTTCTGAAGCTATACAAGCGCGTTTAAAGCAAATCGTAAAACCTTACGTCAACAACCAGGAAAATTTTGAAAATCTGACCTCAGAATCAAACTTTATCGATGATCTTGAGATCAATTCAGCGAATTTGGTGGATATCGTGCTTGATGTTGAGGATGAATTCGACATCCGCATTGAAAATGACGATATGGAAATAATGACCGATGTGGAATCTACCGTCGGTGTAATTCAAAAGAAACTCTCTGCCAAGTGATTGGAAATGACATTGTCGATTTAACCAAAGCTAAACAGGAGACCGATATTTTTAGATCTCGGTACCTTGAAAAGGTATGTTTACCCCTAGAAATCCGTCTCGTTTTAGCTGCTACCGATCCTGTGGAATGCTTCTGGAGAATATGGACAATGAAGGAAAGTGCTTATAAAGCGGTTCAGAGACAGTTTAATCTTAAACCCATATTCAATCCATCTGCTTTTACCTGTGTTTTTGAAAATTCTGAAGTTGGAACGGTATATTTTCGGGATCAACAGCTTTTTACAAAAACTCTTCGGAACGAGGATTTTGTCTATTCAGAAATCCTGGACAGTGAACACACTCATCGGTTTTTTGGCGCGGATTCCGACTTTCTTTTGCAGGTGAAAAACGAGCTTGATCTTCCTTTGTTACCTGAATTCATAAAAACAGGAACGGGTCTGCCCATTTTAAAGTGGGCGGATAAAACATTGCCTGTTTCCAAAACCCATCACGGAATATTTCAAGTCTTTCAGTATTAAGAATTTAATAAAGAATGCAACTCTGGTACAATTCGTGCTCCTGGTTTATTATATTTGTTATTATGAAAGGTATCAGCTACATTTTTTTAATTCTTTTACTAAGTTCAGCAGGACTGGTTAATGCTCAGGACAAAGATTTCCCAACCCGAGGATCGGAAGTGAACAACAATCCGAAATTCAAATCCTCGAGTTCTGGTTCAGGCATGAATCGTCTTGGCATCCCTAATCGTGGTAAAGTCAAAGACTTTTTTGCTAAAGATGAAAAGGGTATCGATTTTAAACCTAAGATTCAGTTCACCAATCCCAGTGATTTATGGACAGCTAAGCTCAACAAAAATCCCGAAGACGAGAATAAAGGCATGAGAGCAGAGTGGGCTGAAAATATGAGCCTGGGTGATTTTGTCACGTCTTCAGACGAGATGACGTTTATATGCCGTGATCATATGATGTTTGACGGGGACCGTGTTCAGATCAGAGTTAATGACCAAATCATCGTGGATAATCTGCTTTTGGAAAACGCGTATAAGGAAATCACTATTCCTCTTGAAACCGGTTTTAATAAAATTGAATTTATAGCCCTCAATCAGGGGGAAGCCGGTCCTAATACCGCAGAACTTAAAATTATTGATGGTTCCAAATTGCTGTCTCGCAACGTCTGGAATTTGTTAACAGGCGTCAAAGCCAGTACTGTCATTGTTAAAAATGAGTAACTACTTGTCTAACATAGCAATGGCTATCCGAATTTTTCCATAACTCATCTTTTCCTCCAGCGCTTCAAAAATTGGTTTTAAAGCGCCTTCGTAGTCTATCTTTTTAAGTACGTTCTCAACTTCCCTGACTTCTGAATCTGAAATATGCTCACTCAAAGCTATGGATTTCCCTTCAGAATAGAGCTTACATAAATGAGAGATGATGGTTGTGGTTTTAAGATTTCGCTCCTCAGCTACGTCTTCAATACTTTTTCCTTCCTTATAAAGCCGGTAAGTCTCCTGGTAAGTTGAGGTTTTCTTTTTTCTTTTTTTGGTGTTGAATAAATTGATGACTTCAATAAATTCATCGGCATATTTTTCAGCTTTTAAACTATTCACCCCACTGATGGATTTGAACTCTTCTTCACTTTGTGGTCTTAGGTTTTCCATTTCTTTCAGCGTGGCATCGTTAAAGACCAGATAAGGCGGAATGTTTTCTTCTACAGAAATTTGCATTCTCAGTTGTTTCAGCTGATTGAAAAGGTTTGATGTTTTTGAAGCTTTCTTTGTTTCTATACCTCCAGCCTGTTCTGCCTTAGGTTTTGTCAGCCACACCTGTTCACCTTCAAAAAGAACCTGCTTAGCCAAGGGGGTGAATTCTAAAGCATTTTTTCTATGGAAAGCAATTTCGATATACCCTAGGTTGATCAGCTGTAAAATATAGTGCTGCCAGTCTTTCCAGCTAATATCAGTTCCAATCCCATACGTGCTGAGTTCCTGGTAGCCTTTGTCATATACTCCCGCATTTTTGGCTCCTCTTAAAATATCGATAATAACCCCGATGGGTTCCTGTTGCTTTACCCTGGCGACTGCAGAAAGGGCTTTTTGCGCAATAAGTCTGGCATCTATAAACCGTGGTGGATTCTTGCACACATCGCAAAATCCGCAATTCTCGGTCAGGTGTTCACCAAAATAGCCAAGTAAAATTCGTCTTCTGCAGGAAGTGGCTTCGGCGAACTGTTTCATTCGCTCCAGTTTGGCATCCTGAACTTCCTGATTGCTGCCATTTTCATTGAAGCGTTTATACTGAATAACATCGGCGTAGGAATGGAACATCAGTGCATTGGCTTTAAGACCGTCTCTTCCAGATCGTCCTATTTCCTGGTAATAGCCTTCAATATTTTTGGGCATATTATAATGAATTACCCAGCGCACATTGGACTTGTCAATGCCCATTCCAAAGGCTACAGTAGCACAGATGATCTGAGTTTTATCGTATACAAACTCTTCCTGAATTTTCGTTCGGGTCTCCGCATCCAGTCCGGCATGGTAAGCCTTAGCTTTAAATCCTTTCTGAGTGAGATCCTGAGCTAGCTTTTCGGTAGATTTTCGGCTTAGGCTGTAGACAATTCCAGATTCATCCTTTCTTTTCAATAGGAAATTTTCGATCTGCTTTAAACGCTGATTCGCCGTTCTGACTTCCAAAAAAATATTTTCTCTATCAAATGAAGACAAAAACACTTTCGCTTTAGGAATGCTGAGTTGTTTTAGAATGTCTTTTCTGGTCGTTTTATCTGCCGTTGCCGTTAAGGCTAAAACGGGCGTATTGGGTAAAGATCTTTTCAAAAACCCAAGCTGCTGGTAGGACGGTCGAAAATCATGACCCCAGGACGAAATGCAGTGGGCTTCATCTACGGCCACACAGCTGATATAATTTTCGTTCAAAATCTCCTGAAGACCCGACAGGCTCTCTGGTGCTGTATAAAGCAATTTCAATTCCTTGTTTGCCACTTTAGACTTAATCTCCTGTTGGGTTTCTGGCGTCTGAGTAGAATTGAAAAACTCGGCTTCTATGCCGTTGCTTTTCAAGCCGTCCACCTGATCTTTCATCAGGGCAATAAGCGGAGAAATGACCAGAGTAACACCTTCAAAGGATAAGGCCGGTAACTGAAAGCACATCGACTTTCCCCCTCCGGTAGGCATGACCACTAAAGCGTCTTTTTTATTTAGGACATGCTCAATAATTTCAGACTGGTGTGTTCTGAAGCTGTCATAACCAAAGTAGGTTTTGAGATGGGAAAGGCTATTCTGAATAAGTTGAGCGGACATGAAAGTGGTTTCGGAATTGAAGCTGCAAATTACAATTTCAGTTTCAGTTTTTTAAAGTTGAATAATGATATATTTGTCATAATGATATCCAAAAAAACAAAATACGCCATCAATGCCCTGGTCTTTCTTGCCAAAAGAAAAGGGGAGGGCCCTATCATCATTAGCGAAATCGCTGATAAAGAACATATTCCGAGGAAATTCCTGGAATCTATTCTGCTTAATCTTAAAAAGGCAGGAATCCTTGCCAGTAAAAAAGGAAAGGGTGGTGGCTATTATCTTTTAAAAGACCCGGACGAAGTCAACTTAGCCGATGTGATGCGCCTGTTCGACGGTCCAATTGCTTTTTTACCCTGTGTTACTTATAAATATTATGAGCGCTGTGAAGAATGTAAGGATGAAGAAACCTGCGGTATTCGTGATGTTTTTCTTGAAGTAAAAAAGAAAACCGTAGAGCTCCTGAAGCAGGCAAGTTTAAGTGAAATTATAACACGTGAAAGTCGCTTGATTAGGCTTCTCTGAGGCTTGAAGTGACAGCATTAAATATTTTCTTATATAAAGTCTATAGATTTGGTAGACTATTCTATATTTGGAAAAATATTTCTGATGACTACTGCAGCCATTATTACCATTTGTGTTATTGTTCTTGCTGTCATATTATTTGCAACAGAAGCTTTGCCTATTGATTTAGTAGCGATTAGCATAATGCTCATTTTAATACTGTCTGGAGTCATTACCCCTCAGGAAGGCGTGGAAGGCTTTAGCAATAAAGCTACCATTACCGTTGCTTTTATGTTTGTGCTGAGTGCTGCTCTGCTCAAAACAGGGGCACTACAGGTTTTAGCGCATCGCCTGTCCACTATATTTCGTTATAATTTCAACAGTGGCATCCTGATGATGATGATCATGATAGCCGTTATTTCTGCTTTTGTCAACAACACGCCCGTAGTTGCTGTTTTTATTCCCGTGGTCATTCAACTTGCGCATACTTCTGGACAAAGCCCCTCTAAAATGTTGATTCCCCTTTCATTTGCATCTATTTTTGGCGGAATGTGTACCTTGATTGGTACTTCCACTAATATTTTGGTGAGTGGTATTGCCGAAAAAGAAGGTGAAAAGGCGGTTGAAATGTTTCAAATGACTCCAGTAGCCGGAATTCTTTTAGTGGTAGGTGTCACTTATATGTCATTCCTGGGTATAAAACTTCTTCCTAAAACCAGACGTTCCAAAGATTTAAAGGAAAAGTTTGAAGTTAATAATTACATCACTTTGGTAGAGCTGCTGTCAAATTCAACCTCTATAGGGAAAAAAATAATGGATTCTGAACTGGTGACAGAATTTAAGATGGATATTATTGAAGTAAGAAGAAACGGAAATCAGTTTACCTTACCACCCGGAGATTTTGAATTGAATGAGGGGGATATCCTCAAGGTAAGATGTGATGTGGAAAAGTTGAAATCGCTTAAGGGCAAAACCAAAACCTTAGCGGTGTCTCCCGTAAGGATTGGGGATAACGATCTTTCCGGGAAAAATTCCTCGTTGGTGGAAATGGTGATTACTTCGTCTTCAGAAATCCATGGAAAAACCCTTAAGGAGTTAGATTTTAGAAGGCGATTTAGAGCTATTCCGCTGGCTATTAAAAACCGGGATGACATAAAACACGAACATTTATACGAGATCAAGCTCAGGGCCGGAGATGTGATTCTTGCTGAGGTCAAATCTCACTATGTGAAGGAATTAAGCAAGCTCGAATCCGGTCAAAATTCACCTTTTGTATTGCTTTCTGAAGATCACATTACAGATTTTGACAGGAAAAAATTCAGCATTGTGATTTCTTTAATCGGGATCATGGTGGTTTTGGCGAGCATTGGTTTCCTGGATATTATGGTAGGGGCTATTTGTGCAGTCATCGTTCTGGTATTTGCTAGAATCCTAAGTATGAAAGAAATTTACGAAGCCATTAACTGGAAGATCATTTTTTTGCTGGTAGGGGCCTTGAGTTTGGGATTAGCCATTAGCAAGACTGGTTTGGATGTGCTTATCGCTCAGACTTTGCTTGGTCAGCTTCAGCCTCTTGGCATCATCGCTGTGATTTCCGGCCTGTACTTAGTGACTTCTCTGCTTACTGAAGTCATGTCCAACAATGCTTCGGCAGCGCTTATGACCCCAATTGCCATCGCCGTTGCTCACAATTCTGGTATAGATGTTTTACCATTTCTGGTGACTGTGATGATTGCGGCTTCTGCGACCTTTATGACGCCTATTGGCTATCAAACCAATACCATGGTATATAGTGCAGGTAATTATAAGTTTAAGGATTTTTTTAAAGTTGGTTTTCTTCTGAATATGCTATTCTGGATCATCTCCAGCTTTACAATTCCCTGGTATTTCGATCTGATTTAAAACAAATCAAATACCTCGATAAATCGAAAGGCTACATATAAATTCAGTAGCGCAAAAAACAAAGAAGGAAAGGATTGAGTAAAGTTGTCTTTTATTTTTATTCGAACTCCAAAACCGAGACCCATCAGGAGGAAGAGACCAATGGCAGCTAAGAAGCCTATAAGAGGCATGAAAAAATAACCAGCAGCCAGACCCAGAGCTCCCAAAACCTGAAAGAAGCCTGTGAGTTGCCTTTGAATAGGGCTCAGGCCAAACCTTTTGAATTCTTCATACATCTTTGGGCTATAAAAACAGCCAAGTCCGTAAAAGAAAAATGAAATACTTATAAACAGAATCAGGATTTGCAGAACAATCATATCAGTTTAGGGTGCCAGGATTAGAAACGGTTCCAAAGGTATGTTTCTAAGAATCCAAAACCCTAAGACTAATGCTAAAATTATCCACGGTGCAGCATTGTGATGTAGTAAACTTTGAGTGGTCTTAGATTTAGGTTTATAGAGGTAGGCTCTGTAAACCTTGTAGCCAATCACGAAAACAGCGAGTAAAATTAAAAAGTTATGCTGTAAACCACCCCAGATATTGCCGTGTAAGATCTCGTGAAATGCGCGTTGAGAACCACATCCCGGGCAGTGTAAGCCTGTTAACGAATGGAACGGGCATTGTGGTGTGTAGGCAAATGTAACTGGATTTATAAAAAAATAAAATATACCCAGAGTCAGTATGACGATGGGTATACTAATTTTAAAAAGTAAAGAATAAGTTCTTAGCACCTATTAATAAGTATTATTTTGCATTTCTTCGTTGTAAGCTTCCCAGAATGCCTCGCCACCAACAATGATAATAAAAGCGATGTAGCCTATTATAATTACAAGGCCTACTACTAAGGCGACAATCCACCACGTTTTAGCATTTTTAGAAGCTCTTAAAGCGCCTTCATAATCACCTGCATTGTATTTTGTATTGACTTGCGAGGCATAAATGATGCTAACTATACCAGCAGGTAAACAGCACAAAATTGTGGTGATGATTGCTAATGCCAAATGATTCGCTGGCATTGGTGGTTGAGTTTGATTTGTTTCCATGGATTAAGGTTTTGGGTTCGGATAAAATTAACATTTCAAATTCAATTACCTAATTTTTTTAAAAATTATTTCAATTCATGCACAAATTCAGAAAGCGCATTGATGGTATGATCTATGTCTGCATAGGATAAGGCATTATTTAAGAAATAGCTTTCAAAAGCACTTGGAGGCATATACACACCACGGTCCAGCATCCCGTGAAAATAAGTTTTGAATTTGGCGTTGTTCCCGTGGGCAGCAGATTTAAAATCAGTGACAGGATTTTCGCAAAAGTGGATAGACAGCATAGACCCAATCCTATTGATTTGATGCACAACTCCGGCATCATCAAGAACTTTCTTCATGCCCTGGTGCAGGGCCTTTGTTTTTTTATCCAGACTTTCAAAAATCCCTCTGTTGGTATTCAATTCGGTGAGCATGGCATAACCTGCGGCCATAGCCAAAGGATTTCCGCTTAAGGTTCCGGCTTGGTAGACTGGTCCATCGGGTGCCAGGTAATTCATTACCTCTGTTTTTCCTGCAAAAGCACCAACAGGTAATCCGCCGCCTATAACTTTTCCAAACGTGACAAGATCTGCTTTCACTCCCAGCAATTCCTGAACACCTCCTGGCGCCAGTCTAAAGCCGGTCATCACTTCATCAAAAATCAAGAGGATGTTGTTTTCATCGCAGAGTTGTCTCAGGCCTTCCAAAAAGCCTTGTTTGGGGATGATACATCCCATATTTCCGGCAACCGGTTCCAGAATAATACAGGCGATTTCTCCCTGATTTTCATGGATAAGTGTTTTTACGCTCTCCAGGTCGTTATACTCTGCCAACAGGGTGTCTTTTGCCGTACCTTTGGTAACACCAGGGGAGTTGGGTTCGCCAAAAGTTACCGCTCCACTTCCAGCCTGAATCAGAAAAGAGTCGCTATGCCCGTGATAGCAGCCTGCAAATTTGATGATTTTGTCTTTGCGGGTGTAGCCTCTGGCTAATCTGACAGCGCTCATACAGGCTTCGGTGCCACTGTTTACAAATCGGATTTTATCGATATTAGGAACCATTTCCACGGCGAGCTTCGCGATTTTGGTTTCAAGTTCTGTGGGAATTCCGTAAGAGGTACCGAGTTTCGTGCGTTCTATAACCGCATCCACAACGCTTGGAAATGCATGTCCTAAAATCATAGGCCCCCAGGATGAAATATAGTCTATCAGTTTATTACCGTCTTCATCATGCAGATAAGCACCTTCAGCTTTTTTAACGAAAATAGGATCTCCTCCAACGGCATTGAAAGCTCTTACCGGGGAATTTACACCGCCAGGAATGTATTTTTTAGCTTCATCAAATAGGGCACTACTTCGTTTGTAAATCATAATTTTAAAATTTTACTTTTAATTGCTGACCAACTTGAATGTGGTCGTTTTTCAATTTATTAATTAATTTTAACTCTTCCAGGCTGAGGTTAAATCTTTGGGAAATGTTATACAGTGTATCTCCTTTCTTAACGCTGTAATAGTCTGAACCGATAGGGGTCAGTCTTTGAGGTTTTGGTAGAGGTAAATCAGCATTTTTTCCCAGGACTTCTTTATCGTAAGCATGAAGCTGATAGCGTTCTATCAAACTGATTAATTTATCGGGATATCTCGGATCGGTGGCATATCCGGCTTTCTTCAAACCTTTCGCCCAGGATTTATAATCATCTGGCTTGTAGTCAAATAAAAAACCATAGCGACTACGTTCAAATAAAAACAGGGAATGATCCCTAAAGGAGTATTGGGGATTGCTGTATTTTCTAAAGCATTCCTGAGCTTCATCATCGTCATGATATACCTTTTCGCCATGCCATCCATTGCATTTGATACCGAAATGATTATTGGATTTTCTGGTCAGATTTCCACTTCCGGAGCCGGATTCCAGGATGCCCTGTGCGATGGTAATACTCGCCGGAATTCCGTAAAGCTTCATCTCTTCCTGGGCAATCCCCGCGTAATCATAAATGTAGCGTTCCACAGGATTTAAGCTTGTCAAATCCAGGGTTCCCTCTTCTTCCTTTACGCTATCTTCAAGGTCGGTCTTACGGATAGCAGCAGCGGGTTCAGCATTTGAAGTGGTTTGCTGAGTTCTGGAATTTTCTGCTGAAGCTGATTTCGTTTTCTTCGATGTTCCGCAGGACATCATCATAAAAAGAAAGAATAAACTGAATGCGAACCTATATTTCATAAACGGTGGATAGTTTGTAAGCCTTTTTGTTTTAACGCCTGATTCATGCCATCAATGCCTTGAAGACCCCCAGTATGAACCGCTAAAATACGAGTATTTTTGGGAAAATACCCAGCTTCTATCATTTCAAAAATGCCATAAAACAGCTTCCCCGTATAGACAGGGTCCAGAGGAATGCCGTAGGTTTTCTGAAATTTATTGATGAATGCTATCAATTCTGAATTTACTTTAGCATAGCCTCCGAAGTGATAACCAGTTTCAAGCGACCAGTTGCTTTTAGAGGTCCATTTGCCTATTTCTTTGCTTAAAAAATTTCCTTTTAACGCGCTAAAACCGATGCAGTGCTGATGAGCTTTTGAAGCTTCAATTAGTCCGGCCAGGGTTCCTCCGGTGCCGACGGATGTACAAATGAAATCGAAGGTATCGTCGTTCTGCAAAATCTCATAACAACCTTTAATGGCTAAGGTATTGGTTCCTCCTTCAGGGATTATGAAAATGGAAGGGTCCTGGTCGATCAAAGCTTTTACGATGGGCATTTCTTCTTTGAGCCTAAAGTCTGTTCTAGATACAAACTGCAATTGCATTCCTTTATGATGAGCAAATTTTAAAGTGGCATTGTTTGCTAAGGTGTTTTCCAGATTCCTGCCGAGTTCGTCCCCGCGAATGATACCGGTAGCCTGGATGCCTAAAAGATGGCAGGCTTCTGCTGTTGCGGCAATATGGTTTGAAAAAGCACCTCCAAAGGTTAGAATATGTGTCGATTTATTGTTCTGGGCTTCTTTCAGGTTATATTTTAATTTTCTGAATTTATTTCCAGAAATGACGGGGTGAATTTGATCTTCACGCCGGATGAAAAGCTCCACGTCCTCAAATTTTCCTATGAATTCAGTTGCAGAATTATACTTTTGCTCAAAAAAGGAAAGGGGTCTCATAGAATTCTCTAAAATATAACTCAAAATTAAAGCCTTATCTTCAAATTAAAGCTAAGTTTCATTAAATTTCACTGATGAATATATTCAAAAAACAGATTCCTTTAGAAGAGGGAGATTTTTATACGACCAAGGAAGGGTACAGATGCTTTACCGAACAATACCATCTTAAACGGGGATACTGTTGTCAAAGTGGTTGCAGACACTGTCCTTATGGTTTTGATAAAAAGAAAGACACTACCACATGATTTTGGATTCAATGTCAAATTAATCTGAAAAATGCTTATTTGTTATTTTGGCATATTAGTTGATATAATATTAGTAGTTACCCAATATCTTTTAAGATTTAAAACAAACATTATGAAGCTATTTAAAGTTACACTCATTCTTGTTGGCATTTTTCTTCTCACTTCGTGTTCGTCCATTAAGGTTGCAACAGATTATGATAAAGAAATAGATTTTACAAAATACGATTCCTTTGCGTTTTACAAACCTGGAATCGATGCTGCCGAAATATCAGATTTAGATAAGAAAAGAATTTTAAGAGCTATTGAAAGAGAATTGGTTGCCAAAGGAATGGTTAAAAAAATCAATCCGGATTTACTGGTGAGTATTTTTACTGAAACCACAGAGAATGTAAATGTTTACCAGAATAACTTCGGTTATGGCTGGGGTTGGAATCCTTATTTCTGGGGTCCGGCCGGGAATAATACAGTGTCCACCAATATTGAAGGCACATTGTATATAGACCTTATAGATGCTGAGAAAAACGAGTTGGTTTGGCAGGGTCTAGGGACTGGTATTCTAAGTCTTGATATGGATAAGAAAGAAGAGAAAATAAATGAAATTGTAATGAAAATATTGGAGAAATATCCTCCAGAAAGAAACCAAGACTAAGTTCATGGTTGTGTTTATTTAGTTTGTTAGGTAAGGCTGTACAAAAATGTTAATTTACATGGTGTACAGCTTTATTTTTTAATATAAAGTAAAAGTTATGAGTAGAGGATTTGTAAAAGAGAGTGATCAGGAAGAACCAATCGTCGTTCCGCCAAGAGCCGCGCTGCCAGAGAAGGAAATCAATTATGTGACTCCTTATGGTAAAAACCAGCTGGAGAAAGAAAAAAATACTTTAGAAAAGCAGCGTACTGAACTAGACACCAAAGATGAAACTCAGCGAAGACGTGAGTTATCCTTGATTGACGGTAAGCTGAAGTTGCTTGGGGAACGATTAAAAACAGCTCAGGTGATCCTGCCTGCAAATCAAAATCATAACGAAGTGCGGTTTGGAGCCAGAGTCAAATTCAAGATGAATGGGAATGTTCAGGAATTTCAAATCGTTGGAGTAGATGAGGCCAATGTAAAGGAAAAAAAGATTGCCTTTATTTCGCCATTGGCCAAAGCTATGACCTCCAAAAAAGAAGGAGATAAATTTGAATTTCATTTAGGAGAGGAAAGCCGTCCTGTCGAGATCTTAAAAATCAATTATTAAGCTGATTTTTATACCTGCTAAGGTTCTACTCAGCTTAACTGCTTTTAATTTTTCATTTAATTGTCGGTAGAAATTTTTTTCAAACTGGCTTTATGCATCACATGCTTTCCTTTAAACTTCAAAATTTCTGATGGGTTTGGAAAAATGGTTTCAGCCAATTTCAGTTGAGATTGAACTTTTTCCAGGGTAAGATATTCATCCTCGGTCCCATAGATAATACTTGTTTTTAAATTTGGAAGGTGAGCAAAGCTGCCGGAATCAAATTCAGCGGGAATGCTCCCTGAGTGAATCACCAAATGATCGCAATGGACTTGGCGCTGTGCCAGCCAGCGCGTCACTACCGAAACCCCCTGAGAAAAACCCAAAAGAATGATTTTTTTATCCGTTGGAAGGTTTTCTGCTTTCCAAAGGGCGTCTAAATAATTGAGTACATTTTCAGTTTCCAAGGCTCTATTTTCTTTGGTTAGCCAGGACGCTCCTACATAGTTGTAAGCTTTGGTCTGGTAATATTTGGACGGGGCTTGTGGAGCAATGATATAGTTGCGTTTCGGGTCCAAATCTTCAAAGTAACCGATAAAAAATTTACTCAAATAGCCAATGCCGTGACAGGCAATCCAAATGTTATGGGTAGCATCACTAATTGAATTTAAGGTCGAGTAGGTGTTTGTGGATTGGTAACTGACGTGTTTTGTGTGACTCACTTGATTCGTAAATTTTAAAATTTTTACTCCAAAGTAAATGTTTAATTTAGTTGCGCATGAAGATATCGCGATTTTATCTGTTTTTCTTTTTATTTCTGAACAATTTGCCGTTTGCAATTGCTCAGGATAAGGCTTCACAACCCATAAATGGCATCAGCATGGTCGCTTCCAGAATGACTATTGATGACCAACAAGCCAAAGCCCTCAAACAGCTGGGGAGCAATTATATCGCTGTGATGCCTTATGCATTTATGCCAGAAAAGCAAGGTCCAGAGCTTATTTTTGACACGAAACGCCAGTGGTCCGGAGAAACCCTGGCTGGTATTGAAAGCGATGTGCAAATGCTTCAAAATCAAGGCTTGTCAGTTATGATTAAACCGCATATTTGGGTTGGTAGTGGAGCTTTTACAGGAACTATTTCCATGAGGTCTGATAAGGATTGGATAAGATTTGAAGCGAATTACAAAGCCTATATCCTGGCCTTTGCAAAAATAGCAGAACGCCATAAGGTGTCGCTGTTTTGCATAGGAACAGAACTGCAGGAGTTTGTTAGCCAAAGATCAGCGTTTTGGTGTGAGCTCATCGAAGAAATACGCCGCATTTATTCCGGGAAACTGACCTATGCAGAAAACTGGGATACATACGAAGACGTGCTCTTCTGGGATAGTTTAGATTTTATCGGTATTGATGCCTATTTCCCAATTTCTGAAGCCAGAACACCAACTTTAAAGCAGGTTAATTTAGCCTGGAGAGGCCTGGCCAAAGGCTTGAAGTCTTTTTCAGACTCTTACAATACAAAAATTCTTTTTACGGAATACGGTTACCGAAGCATTGATTTTTCAGGAAGAGAACCCTGGGAGTTTTCAAAATCAACAGCGCGATTCAACGAAGTTGCACAACTGAATTTACTGAAAGGACTGCATGAAAGTGTGTGGGATGAAAACTGGTTTGCAGGCGGCTTTTTATGGAAATGGTTTCCAAATTTTGATTCAAACTCCAAAAGATATCAAAAGCGGTTTACGGTTCAGGGAAAAATTTCTGAAACTTATTTGCAGTCTTTCGGTGTTGATTAATTGAATACAGAATGCTTTTTTTACTCACCACCTTGCCTTTGCGAAGGAACGCAGGCAGACTCACAACTCAAGATTCAGGAATCAAGAAACACGAAACACGATTCAAAATTTCAGTGGCTGTCATCTTTAATGAAGAATAACGGAGGGAAGAGCCCTTTGGCAGCAGATTTGCTGACCAGACTTTGCTCCTGATCTTTTCCCTCCTCAGCCTCAAACAAATTCCATAAAACTCTTTTAAAAAGCAGGCGATAAATAGTAGGAATAGCTTTGCTTTCGTAATTTTGTTAATTCAATACACGACAATGGATAAACAAAAGGTTTTAGAGCAGTGCAATGCTTATACCAGGAATACCCTGATGGAAACCCTGGATATTTCTTATGTAGATGTAGGGGAAGATTTTTTGGTAGCTAAAATGCCGGTTACCCCAAAAGTTCATCAACCCGACGGTGTTTTACATGGCGGGGCTATGGTAGCTTTGGCCGAAAGTGTAGGAAGTGCGGCTTGTTACGTATTTTTGGACACTGACAATTTTATGATTCGGGGTCTTGAAATCTCTGCCAATCACGTGAGAAGTTTGAGTGAAGGAGATGTGTTTGCAACCGCAAAATTTATTCATAAAGGGCGCACGACGCAGGTATGGGATATCAAATTAACCGATAGCGAAGGCCGGCTTATTTCTGCTGTAAAGCTTACCACCATTGCTTTGCCTAAAGCCGTTTAATGCAGGAGTTGATTCAATATATCGATGACGCCTGGGCTTCACAATTGCCATTTGTCGCTTACCACGTTCCCGGGGCCAGGGAAGTGACTTGTTTCTTTCCGGAAGATTCAGAATTACGCCACCTTCAGGCTTATGATGAGGCTGGTTTTATATTTTCACCATTTGAAACTTCATCGCAGCCCCTCGTTTTTCCTGAAGCTGTTTCTGAGGTTTTAAAGTTTGAGCTCATCGATCCTGAATTAGAACCGCAAAGCAACTTCAGAATAAATGAAAAGCCAGGGGAAAAAGAGAATTACCTGAAGCTGGTCTCGAACGCAATCGACCAGATCAGGGCTGGAGAAGTTAGAAAAATAGTGACTTCCAGAAAGATTTCGGCTGAGTATGAGCTTAAAAACCCCGCAGAACTGCTTCTGAAATTGATATATTTTTATCCTGAGGCTTTTACCTATGTCTGGTTTCATCCTGAGGTAGGCCTGTGGGCCGGGGCGTCTCCGGAGATCCTGGCGAAAACCTACAGAACACAGTTCAAAACCATGGCTCTTGCAGGTACAAAGCGGGTCGAGGAAGGCCGAACCTGGACTGAAAAAGAGTTAGATGAGCAGCAAATAGTGACCGATGAGATTGTTAAGGCCCTAAATAAGCATGGAGAAAACCTTGACATTTCTGAACGGCAAACAGACAAGGCAGGTGAGCTTTTGCACCTGAGAACTGACATTACAGCGACTTTGAAAAGCTCAAAACTGGGGGATGTACTTAGGGAACTGCATCCCACTCCAGCGGTATGTGGTTTGCCAAAGGATAAAGCCTATCAATTTTTGAATAAACATGAAGGCTATGACAGGCAGTTCTATACAGGTTTTTTTGGGGAGTTGAATATGCCGCAGCACAACCAAAGATCCACTCGAACGCGCAATCAGGAGAACCAGGCTTATAAATCGGTGGTGAGAGCTTCCAGTTTGTATGTCAATTTGAGATGTGTGAGTTATGCGGCTGAAAAAATAAATATTTACGTGGGTGGAGGCATCACAAAAGACAGTATTCCTAAGGAAGAATGGACTGAAACCGTGAATAAATCTAGGACGATGTTAAAAGTGCTATAAGAATTCGATTAACTTTGGCATTAAAGCAGTTCTCCCGCTTATTTTTGTGATATGAATTCAATGTATTCCTCCATACCAACCGCTCAGTTGATTGTCGAACTCTGTGTTCAAAATGGCATCAAGCATGTGGTGATTTCTCCCGGTTCCAGGAATGCTCCCTTAACCATTACACTTGCCAATCATCCTAAAATAAAGGCTTATAGTATTGTAGATGAGCGTTGTGCTGCTTTTTTTGCGCTGGGTATGACCCAACGTTTTAACGCTCCTGTGGCGGTGGTGTGTACTTCCGGCTCGGCGCTTTTGAATTATTACCCGGCGGTTTCTGAAGCTTTTTACAGCAATTTACCTTTGGTGGTGATTTCAGCCGACAGACCCTCGCATTTGATCGATATTGGGGATGGGCAAACCATAAGGCAGCAGCATGTGTTTAAGAACCATATTGCGTATTCAGCAAATTTGAAAGGAGATTTTCATCAGTCTGAGGATGCGTCGATTTTAGAGTATAATGCTCAGGAAATCCACAAAGCTTTACAAACCGCGATCAGGAATCAGGGCCCCGTTCATATCAATGCGCCCTTTGATGAGCCTCTTTATCATAAAACCAACAGTTTAAGCATAGACGTTCCTGAACTCGATGCTTTAAAGCCTGAGTCCACCGAATTTGATGCTTCAGATTTCATCCGCTCCTGGAATTCTTCAACGAAAAAGCTGGTTTTGGCAGGGGTGAATCTCGACGAAGAAATCGATGAAGCGGTTTTAAAATCGCTTTCTGAAGATCCTTCGGTCATCGTCATGACAGAGATCACTTCCAATATCTCTCACCCTAATTTTTTCACCAACATCGACTCCATTTTGGCTCCTATAGAGCTGGAAGAAAATACCTTGGAATTGTTTGAAGCTTTACAGCCAGAGGTGTTGATTACTTTTGGGGGTCTGATTGTATCTAAGAAGGTTAAAAAATTCCTGAGGGAATTTCAGCCTCAAAAGCATTTTCATATTGACCCCAGTGAAGCCAACGATACCTTTTTCTGCTTATCCCAACACTTTGAAACGATGGTCAGCTCTTTTTTTGAAAGGGTGAATCCTTCTTTGAGACAACTGGATTCTTCCTATTTTGAAAGTTGGAATGGAATCAGGTTAAAAACTTTAGAATACAGAAGCTCATATAAGAATGAAATTGGATTTTCTGATTTTGCGTTTTATTACAGCTTATTTGAAAATCTTCCTCAGGATGAAACGGTTCATTTCGCAAACAGTTCCAGCATCCGTTATGCGAATTTGTTTGATTCCAGGAGAGAAATTAAAGCCTTTGCCAACCGAGGGACAAGCGGAATTGATGGAAGCACCTCTACGGCTATCGGTTATGCGGTGGCCAGCCAGGAACCAACCACCCTGGTGACAGGAGACCTGAGTTTCTTCTATGACTCCAATGCGCTCTGGAATAAGTATATTCCCAAAACCTTTAAAATCATACTTCTCAATAACGCGGGGGGCGGGATTTTCAGAATTCTTCCAGGGAATAAAGAGGAAGCCTATTTTGCCAATTATTTTGAGACCACACACGATCTTCATGCAAAACATTTGTGTGACATGTATCAGATTCAATATACTGAAGCACGCAGCTTAGAGCAGGTAGATAAAGAATTACCTTCGTTTTTTGAGCGCAATGCATCTCCGCAACTCATCGAAATCTTCACGCCCAGGCTCGAAAATGATAAAGTGCTTCTGGCTTATTTCGACTATTTGAAAACGCATATCGATTTTCAATCGGTTCTCAAACGAAGACCTGCAGAGTCTAATCCAAACTAAAGCAGTTTCAATTTTAAAATTCATTACTTTTGTAGTCTAAATAAATTTTTGAATGTTAGACTTAGGCGTAAAGCATACCTTAACCATAGATAGAGATACTCCTCCGGGATTGTTTTTAACCAATGAAGCCGGAGAAGAGGTTCTTCTTCCCAACAAATACAAACCCAGCCAGTTTGAAATTGGAGACGAACTTGAGGTTTTTGTGTATCTCGATTTTGACGAGCGTCCGGTGGCTACAAATTTGGAGCCTAAGGTGATGCTGGATGAATTTGCTTACCTGACCTGTGTGGACAGCAATGACTTTGGTGCATTTCTGGACTGGGGGCTGGAGAAACATTTATTTGTTCCGCATATGGAGCAGGCTTATAAAATGATCAAAGGAGAGCAGTATCTTATATTCTGTTATCTGGATGAGCAAACCAACCGACTGGTGGCTTCGAGCCGGGTCAACAAATTTGTAGATAATACCATTTTAACCGTTGAGCATTTTGATGAGGTCGATCTGATTGTCACCAATGCCACTGAAATGGGCTACAATGTGATTATTAATGAAATTCATATCGGACTGCTCTATAAAGATGAGGTTTTTCAGGATTTGAAAACTGGAGATCGCCTAAAAGGAGTCGTAAAAAAAATACGCCCAGATAATAAGATCGATGTGTCTTTACAGCGTCCCGGCTACAGGGGGATTGAGCCCAATGCCAATAAAGTCATGGAAATTCTGGAAGCTACCGAAGAGGGTTTTTTACCGCTTCACGACAAATCGAAACCAGAATTGATTTATGATACCGTTCACTTAAGTAAAAAAGCCTTCAAGAAAGCCATAGGAACCCTCTACAAAGAGCGCCAGATCACCATTGAAAATGGTGTAGGTATTTTTTTAAATAAGGAGGAATAGAATTTACAGGTTTAAAAATTATCTGCTGATATAGAATACGGGTCTAGAACTTCTCCTGTAAGGGGAGAGCTGATAAAAGGGGGACATTCTGTTGAACCTATCCCCTAAATCTTCATAGGCTGAATTCTTTATTCTGTTAAGATCAGAATAGATAGGCTGCTGATGATAGGATGGGGCATAGGGTGAAGAGGATGAATTGTCGAACTTAGGCTTGAATTTATTAAACATGGCCGACTGTCGTTCTACAAAAGAAAATTTTTGTTCCTGCTGCTGTTCCGCTCTGTAAGCCTTTCGGTTGGCTGCTTCTACCATATTGATTTCTGGTCGTTCCGCGAATCTATCTCTAAAAATATCGACTTCCGGAAGATTGAATTCTCTGCCCAGCGACGTGGTGCTAAAAGGATCTACATTGAAACTTAAAGACGGCATAGGTCTGGTCTCATACCAGCTAAAATCGGTTTGTGCTTTCAATAGATGACTACTGAGTGTAAGAATTAAAATGATAAGGTATCGAGATAATTTCATAATACAAAAGTAGCAAATATTATACCCATTCTAGAATTTCCTGATTTTTCCATAAATTAGGGAAGAAACTGCGTTGCTGGTATTTGGGGTGTAAATATTTTTTCCACGGAGATCCTCCCGTTGCTTCTTTGGCTTTTCCTTTGTCTTCCAGATATTTTTCGGCGGTTTTCAGATGGGTTTGAGGCCATTTTACATTGTATTGATGGTCAAAGTCTTTCATCCTGAAAATCAAGTTGTCGGAAGGCTTTTCAAACTTTTGAAATTGTTCCCAAAGCGTACGTCCCCGAACTGAGGTTGAGAGGTCTTTGAAGCTTTGCAGGTATTTTTTCTCAAAGGCTTTTAAGGTATGAGATGTCTTGCCAGTTTCTCTGTTGTAGCCTGCATCTCTCCAATAGATGTTGTCAAAAATTTCATCAAGCCCCGGATTTTCAGAAAGTCTTTTTTGACCGTCCTGGTTTACCAGGTTAAGTACGGGAGTACTCATCAGTTCCAAGTATCTAAATTGTGCGCTTTGGAAACCGCTGGCCGGCGTTAAGGACATTCTAAACTTATTGTAATCCTCATAATCCAGACCTTCCGTCATCACTTCAAAAGAAGTGATGAGCATATCGGTATACCGTATCAGTCGTCTTAGTTTTTCTGTAAATGTTTGTTCTGAGTTGAAATCGCTCAGCGCAACAAGCTGCTCTACTTCATGAATCATGAGCTTTAAAGTTAGCTCTGTGATTTGATGATATATGATAAAGACGGTTTCATCTTTAAAATGGGTTTTTGGCTTTTGTAAAGTCAGGAGTGTATCCACTTCGATATACTCCCAGTAATTAATGGGCTTGGCGTAAAGCAGTCCTTTGAGGTAGCTTTCAGGATTTTCTCCCAGAGCTTCGTATTTCTTTTCAAGTTGATGTAAAATCTCCTTATTCATTAGATGTAATTTGACTCAAATTTATCAAAATAACTTAAATTAGCTAGACATATCGAGGTTTAATGAAAGCTTGATTTCTAATTTTTATGTACTTCAGAATTAAATTCAAGTCCTTTATAAGGAGAAGTTATAGCGATATGTTAATAAGGAATTTAATCGCTGACTGAAAACCTAAAAACTTACTACCTTTGTATAAATTTTTAAAACTATGTCAGAAAATATCGAACGTATAAAATGCCTTATTATAGGATCAGGTCCGGCCGGATACACAGCGGCTATTTATGCTGCGAGAGCAGACATGAAACCAGTGGTTTATACAGGAATGGAACCTGGAGGACAACTTACCACTACAACCGAGGTAGATAATTTTCCGGGTTATCCAGAAGGCATCGACGGGCCCAAAATGATGGTGGAGCTTCAGCAGCAGGCAGAGCGTTTTGGTACGGATGTTAGAATAGGAATGGTCACCAAAGTTGAACTTTCAGATCAGGTTGGCGGAATTCATAAAGCCCAAATCGATAATAAAACCTGGGTAGAAGCAAGAACAGTTATCATTTCTACCGGAGCTTCTGCAAAGTACCTGGGTATACCTAGTGAACAAAAGCTAAGAGGCGGTGGCGTTTCTGCCTGTGCGGTATGTGATGGATTTTTCTATAAAGGTCAGGATGTGGCCATAGTTGGTGGTGGAGATACCGCCTGTGAAGAAGCTACCTACCTGGCTAATATTTGTACTAAAGTGACTATGCTGGTGAGAAAAGGAGAGATGAAAGCGTCCAAAGCCATGCAGCATCGCGTGGAAAATACCCCGAATATCGACTTGCGTTACCATTCAGAAGTGGATGAAGTTTTAGGAGATCAAGTGGTAGAAGGTTTAAGAATAGTGAATAATAAAACCGGAAAAAAAGATGAGATCAAGATTACCGGTTTATTTATTGCCATCGGACATAAGCCTAATACAGACATCTTTAAGCCTTACCTGGATATGGATGATGTAGGGTATATCATCACCAAACCTAAAACAACCAATACCAATTATCCGGGCGTTTTTGCCTGTGGAGATTCTCAGGATAAAGTTTATCGCCAGGCGATTACCGCAGCCGGGACCGGCTGTATGTCAGCTTTGGATGCCGAGCGTTACCTGGCAAGCCTAGAAACGACCGAACGTTCTGAGCCACAGGCTGTATTAAACTGATTTAAAGCATCAAAATTATTTACTAAGGCTTTTGTAATACGCAAAAGCCTTTTTTATTTGCTCATCGCTCACTTTGCAATTGATTTTAGGTCGTCCGATGTCTTCTAAAAGCACGAAATTAATGTTCCCTGCAGAATTCTTTTTGTCATGCTTCAAGTAGGTTTTGAGATTTGAAATATCCTCTTCAGAAAATTCAACAGGTTTAAAATAGGTGCTGATGATCCGACTTGCCTTATCGCAGGTTTCCTGATCAAACTTAAGGACTTCCACAGAAAGCTTCAGAGCCAGAATCATTCCGATAGCTACAGCTTCACCATGCAGTAATTTGGTTTTGGAAGAGGATTCCATATGATAGGATTCTATAGCATGCCCGAGGGTGTGACCAAAGTTGAGCGCCATTCTTAAGCCTTCTTCATAAGGGTCTTCCTCCGCAATTTTTGTTTTGATCTGAATAGAATCCCGAATCAACTCCGGTAACTTATCGACTTGAAACTGAGATAAATCCTCGAAAGCAAAGAAGTCTTCAGCATTGGCGATAAGGCCGTGTTTCAACATCTCCGCCAGTCCGCTTCTCATTTCTTCAGGCGGTAAGGTAGAGAGGTAACCCACATCGACCAACACCAGTTGAGGGGGGTTAATCACACCGATTTGATTTTTAAGACTATCTAAATTCACCCCGTTTTTTCCGCCAATAGCCGCATCGACCATTCCTAAAAGCGTAGTGGGAACGTGAACAAAGTCAATTCCCCGCTTAAAGCAGGAAGCGGCGTACCCCCCAATATCGGTAACAATTCCACCCCCCAGACTGATGAGCAGAGATTTCCTGTCGGCGCCGGTTTCAGATAAGGTTTTCCAGATTTCATGACAGGTAGAAATGTTTTTATGCTCTTCTCCGGGCTCAATTTCAATCCATTCTATTTTAACATCGGCTTCAATGTTTTCTGAAAGAAATCTCGAACAAAAATGTTGTGTATTGGAGTCTACTAAAATATAAATGGAAGAATATGAATGGCTCTTTATCAACTGATTGAGTTCTTTGTAGGCTTCTTCCTGAAACGCTATTCTATAGGTCTTCAATTCAATGCTGTTCATCTTTTAGTCTCTATTGTTAAGATTAATGTAATTGCAAGTAATCAAAAGCTAAAATAAGACATCAATAACTATATTTGGGTACAATTTTTTAACTATGATTGATACTAAAATATTCAATAATACAAAACATGCTTTTGTGTTGAAATCCGATGAAGACCTTAAACGATCTTTATTTTTGTTTTCAATGATGAACATCCCTTATTTTGTTCCGGTGTCTACTGCTGCTACCAACCTAGCGCTCAACCTAAAGCTGCCCATTGAACCCATCGTAAAGGCTACCATCTTCAAGCAATTTTGTGGAGGCGTAAGTCAGGATGACTGCATGCCTCTGGTCAAACAAATGCGTAAAGAAAACGTTTACAGCGTTTTGGATTATTCTGTAGAAGGCAAGGAAAATGAAGAAGAATTTGATAAAGCTGCAGATACCAAAATTGAGATCATAAAATACGCTTCGAAGACCGAAGAAATCCCTTTTGCAGTTGCTAAACCTACCGGTTTAGGCCGCTTTGAAATCTGGGAAAAGGTGACTGCCAATGATATTTTGAATGACGAAGAGCAGGCGGAATGGGATAGTGTAAAAGTTAGGTTTGAAAGGGTTTGTCAGGCCGCTTATGATCACGACACCAAACTGCTTATCGATGCAGAAGAGACGTGGATGCAGGATGCTGCCGATAACTTTGTTGAAGATATGATGAAAAAATTCAACAAGGAAAAGGCTATCATATTCAATACCTTGCAGTGCTATCGCTGGGATAGATTATCCTATGTAAAAGCTATCCATGAAAGAGCCAAAAAAGAAGGATTCAAGCTTGGTTTTAAAACTGTGCGTGGAGCCTACATGGAAAAAGAGAACAAAAGAGCTAAAAGACACGGTTACCCAACGCCTATTTGTGAAGATAAAGAAGCTACAGATGTGAATTTTAATGCCGTTATGTGTTATATCATTGACAATATAGATGATATTTCACAATTTATAGGAACTCACAACGAGGTAAGTACTTATATGGCTTTACAGCTTATGAGTCAAAAAGAGATTTATTTGTCCGACGATAGAATATGGTTCGGTCAACTCTATGGTATGAGTGATCATATCAGTTTCAACCTGGGGAGAATAAACGCCAATGCTATCAAACTTTTACCTTTTGGCCCTATCAAAGACGTTATTCCTTATCTGATCAGAAGAGCTCAAGAAAATTCTTCGGTTCAAGGCCAGACAGGACGGGAGTTATCCTTATTGAGAGAAGAAAAGCAAAGAAGAGATGGACAATTTGTAAAACGCGTTGAGTAATATGAGTACGAAAAAAGCAGATATTTTATCCAGAGAATTCAAGTCTTACTATGCACTATACCTTGACCGGGTTTCCTCCGGCACCGAACTTTTTGAGGCTCTGAATCAACAAGACGAACTGATTCAGTTTTTTAAATCTATTCCCAAAGAAAAGCATGATTTTCGGTATGCTCCTGAGAAATGGACCCCAAGGCAGATTCTTCAGCACCTCATAGACACCGAGCGAATTTTTATGAATCGGGCGCTGAGGTTTGCAAGAGAAGATTTTACAGAGCTACCTGGTTACGATGAAAATTATTATGCGGAGCATTGCTTGTCCAACAAGCGTTCTGTTGAAGATATGCTTGAAGAATATAAAGTGGTAAGGCAAGCAAGCATTCATCTTTATAAAAGTTTTGATGAGCGCGTATTACTCAATGTAGGCATCGCCAGTGGAGGTCCGTTTTCTGTCAGAGTGATTCCTTTTATCCTTTGCGGACATCAAAAACACCACATCCATATCATCAAAGAGCGTTACCTTTAAAACTTAAAAATGCCATCCACCAGTACCACTTCTGTATTTACACTTTTGGATATCGGCAGAAGTTTGCAAAGGATGATTTCCACGCATTACAACAAGCCGTACTGGATCAAAACCGAAATCGCAAAACTCAACGCGTATACCAAAAGCGGTCATTGTTACCCCGACCTGGTTGAAAAACAGAATGGTCAGGTCCTGGCCCAGATGCGCGCCACCATTTGGTCAGACACCTTCAAAACAATTTCCAGGCAGTTTGAAGAAACAACCAAAAAGCCCATTTCTGAAGGCATGACCGTCTTGTTACTTGCCAAAGTGAATTACCATCCCAGCTACGGATTTTCCTTAAATATTCTGGACATTGATGCCGGCTTTACGCTTGGTGAGATGGCCAAAGAAAAACTGGAAAGCCTGAAGCGCCTGAAGGCAGAGGGTATTTTCGACTTGAATAAATCACTGGTCTTTCCTCAAATCCCTCAGCGCATTGCCGTTATTTCGGTTAACACCAGCAAAGGTTACCAGGATTTTATGAACATCATTTCCCAAAGTCGATCTCCATTCCATTTCAAAATAGAGTTATTTCCAGCCTTGTTGCAGGGAGATAAAGCCATAACGTCCATTGCAGAAGCTTTGGAAAATATTAAAACCAGGAAGAAGGAATTCGACGTGGTTACCATCATTAGAGGAGGAGGAGGAGATGTTGGTCTGAGCTGTTACGATAGTTTTGCGCTGGCTTCCAAGGTCGCACGGTTTCCCCTGCCAGTTATTTCAGGAATTGGACATTCTACCAACGAAACTTTAGTGGAAATGGTCACTTTTGCCAATAAAATCACGCCTACCGATGTGGCATACTTCTTTATCAGCATATTTCAGGAGCGCTGGGAGGAACTTCAAAATCTGCATTCAAAATTGACGAGTTCCGTAACATTTAAACTAAAAGAAGAGCAGCAAAACCTGAAACATAGTCATCAGGATTTCAAAACCCAGGTAAATGCTCTGCTTCAAAACCACAATTATCAGCTGAAAGAACAGCGGCAACGCATAAAATCAATGCTGCCCTCTTTAATAAGAAGCGGGTTTGAGCATTTGCAAAATTCTGGTCACCGCCTGAGATGGTTAACCCAGCAGCAGGTTCAAAGTCAGAAACTGGACTTGTTTCAGTTATCCAAAACCCTGCAAAAAGAAAGCAAAAGCAAAATTGAAAATCAACATCAACAGCTCACCTATTTAACATCCACCCTCAGTCTGTTATCGCCAGAGCGTTTACTCAGTCGCGGCTATACATTGAATTTGGTTAAGGATAAAATTATAAAATCTGCGACAGAACTTAAGCCCGGAGATCGCCTCAAGACGATGTTTAGCGACGGATATGCTGAAAGTGACGTTGTTAAAATTGAACCCCATGAAAAAAACTGAAAGCTACGAAAGCGCCCTCCAAGAGCTAAAGACCATCGTGTCTGACATAGAAAACGATTCGGTTTCTGTAGATGAACTCACCAAAAAAGTGAAACGGGCTTCAGAATTGATCAAAAGCTGTAAAAGCATTTTAACCAAAACTGAAACGGAGGTCAATTCTGCTTTAGATGATATGGCAGACCTTAGCGAAGAAAAGCAATCTTAAAACTGATTGATGGTTTTTCTGATGTTTACCAACCGCGTCAAAAGGCCTTCCAGCAAGTCCAGGTCCAGCATATTTGCGGCATCGCTTTTAGCCTCTCTGGGGTTGAAGTGAGTTTCTATAAATAAACCATCCACATGATTGACAATCCCAGCTCTGGCAATAGTTTCTATCATTTCTGGTCGACCACCAGTCACACCTGAAGATTGATTGGGCTGTTGTAAAGAATGCGTTACATCGAGCACCGTAGACGCATAACGTCTCATCGTAGGAATGCCTCTGAAATCCACAATCAAATCCTGGTATCCAAACATGGTTCCACGATCTGTGATCATCACCTTGTCGTTACCTGAATCTTTTATCTTTTGAGCGGCGTGCTGCATGCTCTCGGGACTCATAAACTGTCCTTTTTTAAGATTGACCACCTTTCCTGTTTCGGCCGCAGCCACGAGTAAATCGGTTTGTCTTACCAGGAATGCAGGGATTTGAAGCACATCCACATAAGCAGCAGCCAATGCAGCATCGCTTTCCTGATGAATATCCGTAACCGTTGGGACGTCGAAGGTATCACTTACTTTCTTGAGTATGTTCAATGCTTTTTCATCACCTATTCCTGTAAAACTATCAATTCTACTTCGGTTCGCTTTTTTGAAGGAACCTTTAAACACGAAAGGGATTTCGAGTTTATCTGTGATTTTCACAATGCGCTCTGCAATCTTTAAAGCCATTTCTTCACCTTCAATGGCACAGGGACCAGCCAGGAGAAAGAAATTGGAAGAATCTGTATGTTTAAGTTTTGGAATATGTTTTAAATCCATTTCGAATTTTTTTTTCAAAGATAAGGATTTCAAAGCGCTTATTCTAAGCGTATTTTTCAAGAGTATAGAATTTTCAAATACTTATTTCCTTATCTTTAAGTTTTAAATCAAAAATTTTAAAACAGATATCAATATGAAAACAATTTTAACTACACTGGCACTAGCGATTTCAGTTTTTACTTATGCACAGGTAGAAACTCCACAGCCTAGTCCTAATTCAACCCTCATGCAAGTCGTTGGACTCTCAGAAGTAAGTGTGGCTTACTCAAGACCCTCCGCAAACGGCAGAACTATCTTTGGAGACCTTGTTCCCTATGATAAACTCTGGAGAACCGGAGCTAATGAAAACACCATCATCACCTTTTCTGATGATGTGGAAGTGGGGGGACAACTGCTTTCAGCAGGAAGTTATTCCATTTACACTATTCCCAATCCAGAAAGCTGGGACGTTTTTTTCTATGAAGAAACACAAAACTGGGGGTTGCCAAAACTCTGGAATGAAGATAGTGTGGCAGCCATGGCGAATGTTCCTGTAAAGGAGTTAAATCACTATGTGGAAACCTTTACGATTGGCTTTGATAATATCAATATGGACAAAGCTCATCTAAAAATGGCCTGGGCCAACGCAATGGTAGAAGTGCCTATTGAATTCCCAACCGATGTTTTGGTCATGGAAAATATCAAGACCGTGATGACAGGACCAACCGCGACAGATTATTTTAGTTCTGCAGTCTACTATCTGAATGCGGGTAAAGACCTTGATCAGGCTGAAGAGTGGATGGAAAAAGCAATGGCCATGTCTGAAAACAAACCTTACTGGATGCTAAGACAGCAAGCTTTGATTTATGCTGCCAACGGTAAAACAGACAAAGCTATTGAGACGGCAGAAGCCTCTTTAGCAGCTGCAAAAAAAGCAGGGAATGCAGATTACGTCAAAATGAATGAAGATTCCCTACAGGAATGGAAGACTATGTAAATTAAAAAACATTTACTTTTTCTTAACCGGCTCCCTTTATGGAGTCGGTTTTTTTGTGAAAAACTGTATCAGAATCGCTATGCCGATCACGAGGGCACAACCGAATAAATTGAGCCATAAATACGGCATCCAGTCTTCAGAATAGCCGATAATGACAACAATTTGCGTCGCAATAGCTGCTATAAACACCGCCCGACTTTTTACAAATGTGATAAAAAAAGCGAGTAGGAAAATGCCGAGTACATTACCATAAAAAATGGAGCCTATGATGTTGACCAGTTGAATTAGGTTATCAAACAAGTTGGCTGTACAGGCAAAAATAATCGCAAAAATCCCCCACATCAGGGTGAATAATTTAGTCGAATTCACATAATGTTTTTCACTGACAGCCCCCTTTTTATTCCTTTTGTATAGATCTATGGTGGTGGTGGAAGCCAGGGCATTGAGTTCTGAAGCCGTAGACGACATGGCTGCCGATAAAATGACGGCCAGCAATAATCCCACTAAACCTTTGGGTAAATTATTGAGGATGAAATGAATAAAAACGTAGTCTTTATCATTGGTTTCGATCTTTTCATCTACCATGGCAATAATGCCTTTTGCCTCTTCTCTTAACTCGAATTCGGTGGAATTGAGCTGAGCCAGTTTTTGTTTTAAGACATCAGGCTCTTTTGAAGCTGAAACTTCCTCGGCAAATTGATTGGCCAAAATCTGTTTCTTATCCTGAACGCTTTTGAGCTGATTTTCCAGGGCTTCAAATTCAGAACTGTAAGGGGATTCCAATACGGCTTCTTTCGCAGCCGGATTAAAGTTGATAGGCGAGTAGTTGAATTGATAAAACACAAATACCATAACCCCAATAAGCAAAATAAAAAACTGCAGGGGCACTTTTAAAATGGCATTAAAAATGAGTCCCATCTGACTTTCTCTTAAGCTTTTTCCTGAAAGATACCGTTGCACCTGGCTTTGATCGGTTCCGAAATAAGACAAGGCCAAAAAACTACCTCCTATGATTCCACTCCAAATAGTGTAGCGGTTGTCAAAGCTGAATGAGAAATCCAACACATTCAGTTTGTCATTGGCTCCCGCTATTTTCATGGCTTTGTTAAACGTGATATCCTCAGGCAGGAAGGAAAAAATCAAAACAAAGGTGGTGATTAAGCCTAAAAAGATAACAGCCATTTGCTGTTTTTGGGTCACATTCACCGCTTTTGTACCTCCTGTAACCGTATAAATGATGACTAAAATTCCGATGATGATATTGAGATAAAACAAATTCCAGCCTAGAACTGCCGAAAGGATAATGGATGGGGCGTAAATGGTAATGCCCGCAGCCAGACTTCTCTGAATTAAAAACAAACCGGCAGTCAGGCTTCTGGTCTTTAAATCGAAGCGAGATTCCAGATACTCGTATGCCGTATAAACCTTGAGTCTGTGGTAGATGGGTAAAAAAACCAGGCAGATAATGATGATGGCGATTGGGAGGCCAAAATAAAACTGAACGAATCCGATTCCATCGTGGAAGGCCTGGCCAGGAGTAGATAAAAAGGTAATGGCGCTAGCCTGGGTAGCCATGACCGACAACCCAACAGTCCACCATCGCGATTGGTTTCCCCCTTTTATATAGTCGTTGACATTGGCATTTTTCCTGGACTTTAAAGTACCGTAGATGACGATAAAAGCAAGTGTGGCAAAAAGAATGATAAAGTCTATCGTCTCCATGAATTCGCTTTAGTTTTGAAACCAATTCATGAATATATAAAAGCCTAAAATATAAATCGCATTACAAATGAGTATCCAGGTGTAAGCAGATTTCCAGACGTATTTTTCAGGCTTTTCAGACATATTATTTATTCTATGGAAATTAAGTTGGCAATCAGTTTATAGGCTCCGGGAACACCTGCTGGTAATTCTCTGAAAAAGCTTAAGCCAGTATAAATATAATGTCCTTTTCCATATTTACCCACCAAAATGCTACTCAGTTTAGGCGTCTCATCTTTATCATGCATGGATAAAACAGGAGACAGTTCCTGAGACCACTGGTCAGGAAAATAAAGTCCGCGCTCCTGAACCCAGCCATCAAAATCTTCTTTCACGATGATATTCGGATAATTTAGCACCTGATGTTCCGGAGCGATAAAGGTCACTTCTGCTTTTTCTTCAGTGACTCGGTCACGAGAAATGCGCATGTCATAAGGCGCGATGTTATTGGTTTTCAGACCACGATTGGTATTGTACTGCACGATCATAGTCCCGCCTTGTTCTACAAACTGAAACAGTATATCCTGCTTGTAAGCTAAAGCCTCATGAATATTGTAAGCACGAATTCCCATGATGACCACGTCAAAGCCTTCTAAGCGTTCTTTTGTAATCGCCTCCGGAGCAAATTCTTCAATATAAAATCCAAGATCCCTTAGATTGCTTGGGACACTTGAACCCGCACCGCTAATATAAGCGACCTTTTTATCGCTGATTTGGATGTTGAGGTTTACCAGTTTAGCGGAAGAGGTCTCTACCAGATTGTGGACGCCAATATGGTCATAATCGATGGTCGACACTTTTTGGTTTAGTGTTTTATTCCCTAATTTCAATTCTGGAGTAACTTTTACCGCCTCAAAAGAAGTGGGCGTGACTTCAAAAGCAAAAGTTTTGTTTTCTCCTGTATTGTCCAGATTGACTTCATGAAATGCAGGCGAGACTTTCCAGTCTTTGGGAATAGCTAATTTTAATTGTCCGGATAAGTCATTCGTCAGGGCTCTGACATTGACTTCAATCGACTTTGTATTTGAATTTTTAAACATATAAACCGACTCTCCCAGACTTAGAGAAGCCTCGGGCAGTAGTTCAAAGTCCTGGTAAACTTCGCCTTTCACAGGGTCGTTATACTTGAAAATAAGAGGTTTTGTAATGCTGAATGCAGTTCCTTCTATATCAAATTCAAATGTAAACAGGAGTGGTTTGGGGCTTTCCGGGCGTCCAATTAATTTTTGATCACTTACCTTATAAATTCCCAATTCCGGTTCTTCTTTTAGCCAGTAAGGTGTTGTGAACTTTTCTTGTGGATTTAATACAAAGCCTCTTGAAAATTTATAATCTATGTTGTTTCCAAGGGCAGTCTGGTCGA
This sequence comes from Psychroflexus aurantiacus, assembly GCF_010820555.1. Classification (GTDB taxonomy): domain Bacteria; phylum Bacteroidota; class Bacteroidia; order Flavobacteriales; family Flavobacteriaceae; genus Psychroflexus; species Psychroflexus aurantiacus. Next base: position 187,242 of record NZ_JAAIKD010000002.1, read on the forward strand.
TAGCAAAGGCCTGTCCGGAGTGTTCAATTGACTTTAGCTGAATTTGTTCGGGACTTCTGTTGATAATTTCAAATTCAATACTAAGCTGGTCTCCTGGATTTGCAAAAGGAAGTTCACTTCTGGCTTCTATGAAAAGTCCCAGGCAAGCGGAGATGACAGATTCGATCTGGGCACTCTTTTGTGTTTTCCAAAATTCATCTGCTATGCCATCGATTAAGTTTTTAGCCTTTAGCAATTTTGGAACAGATTTCCACGGCTGTTTAAAATCAAATTCCTGTTCAACCTGATTCAGGATTTTGCCAATGGCCTTTCCTTCGGGAATTCGATTCCAGGAGGTATCTATTCCGGCAAAGGGGTTATTTCCATCGAGTTTATCTCCTTGGATAAGCTCGATATATTCTACTTTATCTCCGCGAGAACCCGTGTTGCCAAAGCCCTGGGATTTGTGCTGACTTCTGCTCAGCGCAGAAATTTCATTATTGGATAAGCCTTCCAAAGGATAGTAGGTGTTAATGTCCAATTCGATAAAATTGGTTTTGTCTGCCTTTTCAAACGCCTCCTGACTGCCATAAAACCACCAGGACGTATTGAAGAAAGCGCGTTTTGGAGCCCAGGCTTCTACGAATTTTAACTGTGACGTAAATTCATCGCTTTGTCCGGCAATCTCAAAGGCCTCTGTACTCAGGATGGCCGAAGACGTATGGTGTCCATGTGTGCTGCCTGAAGTTCTATGGTCAAACCTGTTGATGATAATATCAGGTCTGTGCTTTCGAATGGCCCAGACTACATCGGCCAGTATTTTTTCTTTATCCCATATCTGCAGAGTTTCTTCGGGCGTTTTAGAATAGCCAAAATCGATAGCTCTGGTAAACCATTGCTGTCCGTTATCAATTCTTCTGGCGTTAAGCAATTCCTGTGTCCTGATAATTCCCAGTTTTTCACCTAGCTCAGGTCCTATTAAATTTTGTCCGCCATCTCCACGAGTTAACGAAAGGTAAGTGGTTTTGGCATGCGTATTTTTGGAAAAATAGGTGATTAAGCTGGTGTTTTCATCATCGGGATGAGCAGCGATGTAAAGCACATTACCAAGAAAATTAAGGTCTTTGAGTTGCTGATAGATTTCAGAAGAAGATGGTTTTTTAGGTTCTTGAGCTGAATTGATAGTGCTTATCAATAAGAAAAGACTACAAAAAATACTTCTTATCATATTCAAAATTTTTAATCAAATATACAAGCCCCAGGGTTTTAAGCAGGTTTATTTTAATGCTTTTAACGGTCGGCATTTTCGGTTCGCTCAACTACAGCGTCTTTCTCGAGCAAACTAACCGATTTTTGTAAAAAAAGATTGTTGGGATAGGTAACCAACTCCCCTTCATCTGTTCTCAGGTGAAGCTGAAAGGCTTTGATGTCTTCAATAATGGCGGCTAAAGGAAAATCCTTGTCGTTAATTTGTATTTTATCCCCAATCTTATAGGGGAAATAGAAAAACATGATTATTCCTGACGTAATGTTGCTGAGTATGGACCAAATAGCGAAAAGACCAATCCCAATCACAGCGAAAATTGAAGAAAAAATGAAGGTTAACTCTCTCACTTCCACACCCCAGATGAGGAGTAAAGAAAAGATGGCGATAAATGAAACCAATACATTGATGTATTTATAGATAAGCCTTGTTCTGGCAAAGTTGAGTTCGTCTCTCTTGGCGGTTCGCTTTGCGGATTGTTTGAGCGCAAACCTAAGAAACAAAAGTCCTAAGACTACAATGCCTGTCCAAATGATCTGGTATTCGTACTTAAAAAAAATATCTTGTATCATATATTATAAACCTAAACTATCTCGCAAATGTAAATATTTACTCGAATTTTGTTGCCAATATTTAGTTATAAGAGTTTTTATTTTTGTTGCTGAAGACACTAGGGTATCCTTGGAATTATATTCAATCTCTTCCCACTTTTCGATGGCATAAGGGAAGGTTTTTTCCTGGTAGATGTTTACAGTTCTACCCAGGTCTTTATAAGTAATCCTGGTATGCAGAAAAGAGCCTTCAGTTTGTTTCAGCTCCGCCTCATAAGCTTTAAAATCTTTATGATTGAGCTGGAGGTAAGAAAAATCGGGCAGAATTTGCTGTGCTCCCAGTTCCAGTTTTTTAGGATTTATCCTCAGTTGAATCCATATTTCGTTTTCCGACAGTGTGGGTTCAATCACTAGCGTTGAATCTGCTTCGCCTTCAAAATAAGAGTGTGTTTCTACTTCAAATTGTCTTCGGTGATTGAGTTGCGCATAAGATTGCCCACACCATTCCTGAATGCTGGAACTCAGTTTTAAAAGAGGTGCTTCATAAACAACAGGCACAAATGTACTTTGCATGATGCTGTAAGGGTAAATTCCCGTGTTAAATTTCTTTAAAGCATTCAGTTTCATGACAGTGATGGTATTCTCAGATTGAGAATTTGCTTTCACCTGTGCGTCCTGCAGAAAATCTTCAGTTACAAAAATCATCATGGCTTTGCCCTCCCGTTTTTCGCCGTAGCGGTAAAACTGCAAGTCATAACTCGTCAACTCAGCTTTACCATCAAACCAGTAGGATTTAAACTCTGAAGTTAAATCTCTTTTGTCCTGAGTTTCTTTTATTGATTTTAGTTCGGATTCTACTATGGTTTCACAGCTTGTGAGTATAGCAATGCTTAAGATAAATAGATATTTCATAAAACCTAATTTATAAGTGAAAGTGCTTTGTAAACCTTGTGAATGGGAAATCCCATGACGGTGTAAAACGAACCTTTAATTTCCAGAATCCCTATTTGTCCAATCCATTCCTGTATGCCGTAAGCGCCGGCTTTATCGAAAGGCAGGTAGGCCTCGATGTAATGCCATATTTCTTCATCAGACAGGCTTTTGAATTTAACTTCAGTAGCATCATACAAGGTCTCAGTCTGTTTTTGAGTTTTGATGCAAACCGAGGAAATGACTTCATGAGTGGCATTCGAAAGCGATTGCAGCATTTTAAAGGCCTCTTCTTTGGTGCTTGGTTTATTCAGGGCCTTATCCTGATGCCAAACGATGGTATCGCCGGTGATGAGGATTTCGTTTGCTTTCAGATCATCAAACTGATCGGCTTTAAGCTGAGCCAGATAATCACTGATCTCATGGTGCTTTAGTTTGGGATCAAAGACTTCATTCACAGAGCGTAGTTCGACTTCAAAACTTACGCCAATGGATTTCAAAATTTCCTGACGTCTTGGCGAACCCGAAGCTAATAGAATGCGTTTGTCTTTTAGATTGTTCAATATCATAGGATTAAAAATGTAAGCATGGAACAAATACCCGTTAAAAATACGAGTTTCAAATGTAAACTGATCTTTTTATAATGGTTTTCAGAGCTTGCGTCCAGAACTTGTTTTGAAATCAGTATTAAGGGAAGGAGGATGAACACAAAGACATAAAATATCAGCAGATTAAGGGTAAGGAAATAGGACATGACTACGGATAGCAACACCAGAATTATAAATGTGAGTAAACCGAAGACAATATAATTGCAGCGTTTTTTACCAATTAAAATGGGCAAAGTTGTCATGTTACAAAAGTTATCCCCTCTGATGTCTTCTAGGTCTTTAATCAATTCTCTGCATAAATTCAGAAGAAAAGCAAGACAAGAGTAAACGCAGATAGTGAAGAAGGCTACCGGATATCGGTCTTCATTTACCAGGGCTGTTCCCATACAAAAGAGGCTAAGTCCCACCAGTAAGCTTACGAGAACATTTCCGATAAGGGCCAGGCGCTTTAACCAGATGGAGTAGGCTGCGAGTAGCAGCGGTGAAAAAACAAGTATATAAAACACAAGTCCAAACTGCTCAAAAGCCTGCGTCAAAAAAAGATAGAATGCCAGTCCCACGCCTATGGCATTGACCATAAAATAAAGCTGTAAAGCAGTTTGCCTGGAAATGACCCTATCAATCAAAAGCCGATCCGGTTTGTTGATGCTATCGGTGGTGATGTCAAAAAAATCATTGACGATATTTCCACCTGCAGCAATGCAAATAATGGAAATGACAAGCAGGGTATAAGCCAGCAAATCCATCTGTGTATTTGCGCCAAAACCAGGAATGAGGGCAAATCTTATAAGCGCTGAGGAAAAAACAAGCATCAGCAGATTTTTCCATCTTATAAGCTCAAGGATGTGCATAAAACTTAGAGGTTAGATCCTAATATTTCCATTTGCCCTGGGTTTTCATGACCTGTTCGATGAGGTCTCTTACGCAACCCTCACCCCCTTTTTTGTGAGAAACATAAGCTGAAATGGCCTTTACTTCTGGCACTGCATCCTGGGGGCATGTGGCTAATCCGAGCATTTTCATAGGATATATATCTGGAATATCGTCTCCCATATAAGCGACCTGTTCTGCTTTGATACCATATACCTCTAAAAATTCTTTGACGCATTCTACCTTGTCGTCAATGCCCAGATGAATATTGGTTACTCCCAGATCTCTGAGTCGGGTTCTCACCATTTCATTGGTTCCGCCCGATATAACGATGATTTCGTAACCGGCTTTTAGGGCTTCTTTAACCACAAAGCCATCTTTCACGTTCATGGTTCTTATCAGATCTCCGGAAGTAGAAATCTGAAGTGAGCCGTTGGTAAACACGCCGTCTACATCAAAGGCAAAAGTTGTGATTTGGTTGAGCAGTTCTTTATAATTTGTCATGTTTTTGTAAAATTGATTGTGTAAGTAATCGATAAATTTCTAAGTGGTTTTGATGCCTGAGCTGGCTCATATGTTTTTGAATGCTGCTTTCATCTTTTCTGATGGCTGGTCCAGTTTGAACATCAGAGGGAGAATTCGTCTGAACTTTTGCGGAAGTTTCCTGAATCAAAGCTTTTAAAATATCAAAAGGCATATCGTCTTCTTTGCAAATGGTTTCCCCAATGGCATAGAGGTGGTTGGTGAAATTGCACACAAAAACAGCCGCCAGGTGTAATGTTTGTCGCTGAGCGGAACTGATGTTAAAAACTTCAGATGAAATCGAACTGGCGATAGCTTTTAAAAGTTTCTCATGCTCTTCTGAATTTGCCTCCAGACAGAAAGGGATTTTAGAATAATCGAGCTTCGTACCCTTGGAAAAGGTCTGAAGCGGATAAAACACTGCCGAATTGGAGGCTTCCAAAATGGATTGACTCCCGGAGGTGTGGGCAATAACTCCCGTTTTAGTTTGAATTTGTTCAGCTATAGTTTTAATGACATCATCCTTCAAACACAAGAGGTATAAGTCAGCTTCCATCAATTCCGATAAATCGGTGGTGGTTGCCGTCAATTCTTCAAAAGCTTTTAAAGATTCGGGCTGATGATTATACACTTGAATCACATCGCATTTTTCTGAAGCTCGCAGGGCTTGAAACAGATGAGTCGCTACATTACCAGTACCTAAGATGACGATTGAAAACATTTTAAAAACTTTAGTTTTATGTAGCAAAGGTAAGGCTCATTTCCAATAATCAAATAAGTTGGCTTATAATCCTGGATAACGAAATGGGGTCGGTCTTAAAGAATAAGCACATACTTAAAAAAATAGCTAAAAATCATACGCTTAAGCTAAACTATTAACAGCAAAAATCAGAATTTTTTAAAGCGTTTAATTAACACAACTTCAACGTTCGTAACCGGGCCTAAGCTTTAGTAATCCTCCTGTAATGAGTATCTTTGTGACCGATATAAAAGAAATTATGTTAGAGAAAAAAATCAAAGATATATTGTTTTCTACCCGGCTGATGGCCATGTTATTTGTCATTTATGCCGTGTCCATGGCTGTGGGGACTTTTATTGAGAATTCTTATGCAACCGTTACGGCAAGAGAATGGATTTATGATGCCTGGTGGTTTGAGGTAATCATGGTCTTTTTTGTAATCAATTTTATTGGAAACATTTTTAGATATAAACTTTTACGAAAGAAAAAATGGACAACGCTTTTGCTTCACTTATCCTTCATTTTGATTTTGGTAGGCGCCTGGGTTACGCGCTATATTGGCGAGGAAGGAATCATGCCGATTCGTGAAGGTGAAGTCGAAAATGTTATGCTTTCTGAAGGCACCTATTTGACCACCTTTATAGATGGTAAAATCGAAGGCGAGCCTTTGCGGAAAAAACAGGATTTTGAAGTTAATTTGGGTCCTGCCATCACGGCGGGCAAAACCATTCAAACCGATTATAACGGGAATCCCATCAGGTTTGAATTTTTAGAATTTATTGCAGGTGCAGAAGAAGGGGTTATTGAAGCTGAAAATGGCGATTATTTCCTGAAGATTGTTGAAGCAGGAGATGGTGAACGGCACGACCATTATTTGAAAGCCGGCGAAGTTGCCAATATTCATAACATACTTTTTGCTTTCAATAAACAAACGGATGGTGCGATAAACATTTCCGGAAGCAATGAGGTAGGATTTACGATTACGTCTCCTTTTGAAGGGGACTGGATGCGTATGGCAGATCAGTTTAAAGGTCAGCTGGCTCAGGATTCCATTCAGGAACTGCAGATGCGTTCCTTATATAATGTGGGCGGAATGCAATTTGTAGTTCCCGATCCAGCCATCAAAGGGCGTTACGATTTGGTTCAAAAAGAAATGGTCAACCGAAGTGATCCCGATGGTGTGTTTGTGAAAGTTACGGCCGGCGGAGAGTCTGAAATCGTCGGATTGCTTGGAGGCCAAGGCTTTCAGATGGATATGAAAAAAATATATGTGGGAGGTTACGACATCTACATGAATTATGGCAGCAAGGAAGTCAAACTTCCTTTTGCCCTTAAGTTAAATGACTTTATCGCCGAAAAACATCCCGGAACCGAAGACAGGCCTCAGCCCAGTTATGAATCCTTTATGAGTAAAGTGGAAGTGGTAGATGGAAGCAATTCCTATCCCTACGATATCTACATGAACCATGTTTTGGATCATAAAGGCTATCGTTTTTTCCAGTCTTCGTTTGATCCAGATGAAGGCGGAACTGTTTTATCGGTCAATAACGACTGGTGGGGTACCTGGATTACTTACATAGGTTACTTTTTACTTTATTTAGGATTAATGGCAATTCTGGTAGACCGAGGATCCAGATTTGGAGAACTAAGAAAGAAATTGGAAAAAATAAAACAGAAAAAAGCAAAACTGACCAGCATCCTGATCCTTCTTTTCGGAATGTCAGGTTTTGCTCAAACCGAAAACGGAAACGTGGTTGAGGAGTCAGCACAGGTTCAGGATACCTTAGTTGCAGAGGGCCATCAGGGTGATGAGGTGATACATCAGGTTGAATCTGATAAGATCATCAAGATGATTCAGGCTAACAAAGTGAGTGCAGCACATGCTGCCAAATTTGGTGAGTTGATCATTCAGGATTATGGGGGGCGAATGAAGCCTATAAATACCTATTCTTCAGAATTACTGAGAAAACTCGGTAAAAAGGATGCGTATAATGATTTAAATAGCGACCAGGTTTTGCTCTCCATGATTGAGAATCCACAGATCTGGTATTCGGCGCCACTTATTTCCATCAAGACCAAAAATGACAGCATACATCATGTACTGGGTGTTGAGGAAAACATAAAATACGTGGCGTTAACCGATTTTTTTGAAATGGATGGCGAATATAAGCTGGGTGACTACCTGGATGAAGCTTATAAAGCTGCCGTACCCAACCAATTTCAAAAAGACTTCATTAAAGCGGATGAAAAAGTAAATCTGATTTATAACACCTTACAGGGAAAACAATTCAGGATTTTTCCTGTACCCGATCATCCCAACAACAAATGGGTGGCTTATCCGGAACTGGATGAGGAACGCTATTTTACCGGTGTTGATACGTTGTATACCAAGCAGATTCTTCCGTTATACATGCAGTCTCTGAGAAGTGCACGTCAAACTGGAGATTATGACCAGGCAGATGAATTGCTGCTCAGTTTAAAATCCTTTCAAAAGAAATACGGCGAAGAGGTCATTCCTGCAGAAGACAAAGTGGAAGCTGAGATTTTATATAATAGGATCGATATTTTCAACCTCCTGTTCCAGTACTATCTCTATGTGAGTTTGATTATGATCATTTTTGTGATCCTGAGAATTTTCAAAGAAAACAAACTTAACAAGTACGCGATTAACATAAGTAAAGTGCTGCTTGTTATTTTATTTACGGCGCATACGGCAGGACTTGCAGCCCGCTGGTACATATCCGGGCACGCGCCCTGGAGTAATGCTTATGAAAGTATGATTTATGTTGCCTGGGCAACCATGTTCTTCGGTTTAGCCTTTGGTCGTAAAAGTGATTTAACCATGGGTTCCACCGCTTTTGTAACCTCCATCATTTTGATGGTAGCCCACTGGAACTGGTTAGATCCTACTATAGGAAACCTCCAGCCTGTGCTGGATTCGTACTGGTTAATGATTCACGTGGCTGTGATCGTTGGAAGTTACGGACCTTTCGCTTTAGGAGCTATTATTGGACTGGTGTCGCTTATTCTGATTATAGCCACCAATAAATCCAATTTCAAAAAGATGAAACTGAATATCCAGGAGCTGACCATCATCAATGAACTGGCACTAACTGTAGGATTAGTTATGCTAACGATTGGAAATTTCCTCGGTGGTCAGTGGGCCAATGAAAGCTGGGGGAGATACTGGGGCTGGGATCCTAAAGAGACCTGGGCACTGATTAGTATTTTTGTTTACGCTTTTGTGATTCACATGCGCCTGGTGCCTGGTTTAAGAGGCCTTTTTGCCTTCAACTGGGCTGCAGTTCTGGCTTTTGGCTCCATTTTGATGACTTACTTTGGAGTGAACTTCTATCTGACAGGTTTACATTCCTACGCTAGTGGCGATCAGATTATCAGTTATCAGTTTATCATCATAGCATTGGTGGTATGGATAGTCTTAGGGGTTGCTGCTAAGTATAAGTATAAGAAGTATTATTAGCGGCTTAGTAGTCAGTAAAGAGGATTTTCAGTTTAAGATTCGCTTTTTATATTCAGTATTCAGTAGTTTGTTAGCCTGTGAGTACTAGAGTTGGAGGTACTAGGCTATAGGAGGTATATTTTTTTTGAGTTTAATTCAGAATTCTGTAGTCGTGAACTGCTGATGAGACGTTATCGTGATGAGGTTGCTGTTTGCCTTGCCTGCAAAGGCAGGTAATCCATAGAAAATGGAATCGAAGCCACAGACTTTAGTTGAAGAGCTTAATTTTAAATTTGACGTCCAAGAATTCCCCCTTTAGGGTTAAGGGGGCTTTTGATTTTACTCATTCCAGATTTCCCAGGCCTTTTCAGCTTGAGCGATAAGCATTTGTTCACCATTAATAATCTGAGCGCCGTTTTCTCTACCCTGAGCCAGAAAGCTTGTAATGGAAGGGTTGTATATCAAATCGTAAAGCAAATGTGTTTTGTCGATGAATTCGTAGGGAATGGGTGGAAACTGATTGACATCCGGATGGGTTCCCAGGGGTGTGCAATTCACAATAAGCTGGTGGTTTTTAATGATTTCAGCGTTTAATTCCTCATAGGTGAAATCTCCCTTTTCCTTATCTCTGGATACAAAATTGATATGATAGCCCATAGAAACCAAAGCATGTCGTATGGCTTTAGCAGCGCCACCTGTGCCCAAAATTAACGCGGAGTCATGATTGGGTGCGACAAGCGAGAAGATGGATTTGGTAAATCCAAAGACATCGGTGTTATAACCGATCATTTTTTTGTTATCAATTTTGATTGTGTTCACGGCACCAATACGTTCTGCCTGAGAGTCGATTTCATCTAAATAAGGGATAACGGCTTCTTTATACGGAATGGTGACGTTTAGTCCGGCCAATTCGATTGAATTGTTTACAATTTGCCTTATTTCCTCAATGTTTTCAATATCATAATTGATGTACTTAGCTTTAATAGCTTCATTATGAAATTTGGTGTTGAAATACGATTTTGAAAACGAATAATCTATATTTTTTCCAATAAGTCCGTAGGTTGTCATAGGTTTTTTGTTTTTCTTAAGTTGCCATACCAGGCAAGGCCTAAAACTATTAAAATTCCCAATATAATAAAAGAGAAAGCTAGCCAAGTATTCATTGATGACAGGTCTGGCCAGTACCTGACATAATTATCCAAAACAGGATTTCCGCTGGTATCTTTTACAATTTCTCCCGCTTCATTGAGTTTGAATATCTTTTCTTTCCAGGGCCAAACTACACCTAAACTTCCGGTTATGAACCCAATGATGATAGAAAAGGTGATTTTTTTATAGTATTTTAAAACATAATTCAGCAGATGGGAAAACGTGACTAACCCAAATAAGGAACCTGCCGTAAAAGACCCCAGGACTTCTAATAGCCGTATCCGCTCAGGATTATCTGTAAAAGAGAAATTGAGCTTGATTATTTCCGTTAAGGTATCGTAAAGGGCGTTCACAGAATCTACCAGCAATAAAACATAATTACCCAGTAAAATCAGAATAAATGAACCCGATAAACCGGGAAGGGTCATTCCGGAAACGCTTATGATACCGCAGAAAAACACGAAAAGCAAATTGTCATTTTCTGTAGCAGGTTTTAAAAAACTGATACTTACACCCGCTATAACACCTATGGCAATAAACAGGATGGTGCTTAATTTTCTGACCTTAAAGTCTTTACCGATGTAGTAGATAGAACCGATTATCATCCCGAAAAACGTAGACCAAACGTATAATTCATAATGCTGGATCAGGAAATCTAATAATTTGGATATACTGAAGTAACTAAACACCATTCCCAAAATGAGAATGCCCAGAAATTTCGCATTGATGTACTGAAAAAAACTTGAAAACCTCCCATTGATGAGGAGTTTAAGCGATTTTAAATTGATTTTTTGCAGCGAATAAATAAACTCTTCATAAAACCCGGCAACAAAAGCGACCACTCCCCCGGACACCCCTGGCACCTTATTGGCAGCTCCCATGGCAAGTCCCTTCAAAAACAGAAAAATCTTGTCACTAAACGTCCTGGTGCTTTGCATGGGAAAGAGGTTGTTTTTCGGCTATTTTTTCTAAAAGCAATATCAGTAAAAATCCTAGGGCAGCAGCAGTAATAGCAGAAAATAATTGTGGATCGCCCTCAAAATGTTGTGGTAAAACAGAAATATCATCCAAAATGACGAGTTTGCCTTTTATTAGTACAGAATCCATCACATTTTTCCAGGGCCATATTTTATTCAGGGAGCCAGCGATAAAGCCTGTAAGGATTGCTAAAGTGACCAATCTGAAATTTGTAAAAAGCCATTTCAATATCCGAGAAAAGCTCAATAGCCCTATGATAGCTCCAAGTCCAACAAGACCTATCACCTGGAAGTTGAATTCTGATACAGCTTCGGTAATCGTTTTGTAACTCCCCATTAAAACGAGGATAAATGCTCCTGAAATTCCCGGCAGAATCATAGCGCAAATGGCGACGGCTCCACATAACATAAAGTAAAGAGGATGGTCCATACCCTGGGCAGGCGCCATCAAGGTGATGCCGTAAGCGATCCCAAAGCCAAGAAGTGCAAAAACTACAAGTTTTAGGGTCCATCTGTCAATCTGCTTGCCAACATACCAGACACTAGCCACTACCAATCCAAAGAAAAACGACCAGACTATAACCGGATAGGTTTCGAGCAGATAATTGGTGAGCCTCATCAGGGTGAATACACTCATAAAAATACCGATTAACAAGGCCAGGATAAAGTTTCCGTTTAGCTGCTTCCACATGGTTGTGAAGCCCTCTTTTTTCCAGGTTTTTAACAGGCCCAAATCCACATTGGCAATAGTGGTGACCAGTTCTTCATAAACACCTGTAATAAAAGCGATGGTTCCTCCTGAAACTCCAGGGACAACATCTGCTGCACCCATGCCCAGACCTTTTAAGCTAACCGTAATGTAGGATTTTAAATTTCTTTTCATAAAGGATTGATAAGTTCAATACTCATTTTGAGATTGGTTTTTTTATTTGGAATCTTTGGTCAATTCAATAAATAAGCTTTCAAGGTTTTTGTTTTTTTTGTGAAGTTCAATAATTTTTAAACCCTTATCGTGAGCGAAATCAAAGACATCTGGACGTTTATCCACGCTAGTGTCAAAGGTGATTTCATATTTGAATCGGGTCGTGTTTTTTACCTGAACTACTTTTCCTATTTCCTTTAAAGCGACTTCTTCTATTCTGTAATTAAATTCAACTTCAATGACCTGCTGACTGGCATCGTTGAGGTCTTCCATTTTTTTATCGGAGACAATTTCACCTTTATTGATGATGATGACCCGGTCACAAATCGCTTCTACTTCCTGCATGATGTGGGTGGATAGGAGGATGGTTTTGTCTTTACTTATAGACTTAATCAAGTCCCGTATTTCGATAAGCTGGTTAGGATCCAGACCGGTGGTGGGCTCGTCCAGAATCAAAATTTCAGGATCGTGAAGCAGGGCAGCGGCCAGACCCACCCGTTGCCTGTAGCCTTTGGACAATTGATAAATCCGCTTGCCGGTTTCCTGGCTGAGTTTGGTTTGCTCAATCACCTTATCTATTCGCTCCTTAGGTGTTTTAAAAATTCTGGCGTGAAAATTAAGGTACTCCCTGATATACATCTCCAGATAAATAGGATTGTGTTCTGGCAAATAACCGATTTGTTTCTGGATGTCTGTTTTTGCTTTTGTGAGTTCTAGTCCGTTGATGCGGGCTTCACCAGAACTGGGACTTATAAATCCGGTCAGGATTTTCATAAGCGTAGATTTGCCTGCGCCATTAGGTCCGAGCAAGCCCACCACTTCACCTTTAGACATCCGGAATCTGATATCCTTCAGGACAGACTGATTCTTATATGACTTCGAAATGGAGTTGACTTCAATCGACATCTTGAAACTTTTTGTTCAAAAATACAAATTATATCTCTTCACAAATTCAGAATGTATTCGTATTAAAAGTTTTTTATAAGAAGACCTCCCTTTTAAAACCAAGTCAATTGGCTTTTTTTTCTGATTTTAAAAGTTAATTTTGCAGGCATGGAAAATGACAAGACATTAAGAAACTGGTTAACGGAGATGAATCTGGATCATCCGTTGGTCATTGCAGGCCCTTGCAGTGCTGAAACTGAAGAACAAGTACTCACTATTGCCCATCAGCTCAAAGATTCTGATGCTACAGTCATGCGGGCTGGAATCTGGAAACCGAGAACCCGACCTGGAAATTTTGAAGGTGTTGGGGCTATTGGACTGGAATGGCTTAAAAAAGCTAAAAAAGAAACCGGACTGATGATTGCTACTGAAGTAGCCAACAAAACGCATGTTGACCTGGCACTCAAGGCCAATGTAGATGTTTTGTGGATTGGCGCCCGAAGTACTGTAAGTCCATTTATAGTACAGGAAATAGCAGATGCGCTTCAGGGAACCGATAAAATAGTTTTGGTAAAGAACCCGGTGAATCCAGACCTGGCCTTATGGCTTGGTGGGGTGGAGCGTCTTTACGCCGCCAATATCAAAAATCTGGGAGTAATCCACAGAGGCTTTTCTACTTACGAGAAAATTAAATACAGAAATAATCCGGAATGGCAAATAGCCATCGATTTGCAAAATCGATTTCCAGATTTACCTATCTTAGTAGACCCGTCTCATATTGCCGGAGCCAGAAATCTGATTTTTGACATCTGCCAAACCGCTTTAGACCTCAATTATGACGGTATGATTGTGGAAACCCACCATACGCCGGACAAAGCCTGGAGCGATGCTGCCCAGCAAATCACTCCGGAATATTTGAAGCAGATGACTATTGATCTGCGAATCAGAAAAAAACATGGTGCCGGAGAGTTCAACGAAAAGCTGAACGTCTTAAGGTCTAAAATTGATATAATCGACAATCAAATTATCGACTTTTTAGGGAAGCGTATGAGCGTTGCCGATGAGATTGGTGAGTTGAAAAAAGAAAATAATGTAGCTATTCTTCAGCCTGAACGCTGGAATAATGTATTGAACAAGTTAACTCTGGAAGGAGAAAAGAAGCAATTGTCCAAAGCTTTTGTAGAACGTCTTACCAAAGCCATACACGAGGAATCTATTGCGCATCAACATAAAATTATAAGTCAATAATGAAAATTGTAACCCCTTCAAAACTTAACTTATGAAAGCTGTTGTTTATAAATCTACGGGGAGTTGGTATTACGTTAAAGCGGAGGATGGAGAGATTTATAATTCCAGAATAAAAGGTAAGTTTAGGCTAAAGGGTATTAAAAGTACGAATCCTGTGGCAGTAGGGGACCATGTGGAAATCGATACCGAGAAAAAAGGGGATGAGACTATCGGCATCATCAAAGAGATTTACGACAGAAAGAACTACATCATCCGGAAGTCGGTGAATTTATCCAAGCAAACTCACATTATTGCGGCTAACATAGATGTGGCCTTTTTACTCGTTACACATAACAATCCGCCAACGAGCACCACCTTTATCGATAGATTTTTGGTTACTGCTGAAGCCTATCATATCCCAGTGGTGATTCTTATCAATAAAGTAGATGCCTATAGCCTGGAAGAATTTGCAGAAATGAAATATCTCGCTGAAATGTACAGGGAAATCGGGTATACCTGCATTGGGATTTCGGCTGAAACCGGTGAAAATATCGATCAGGTTAAAGCACTGATGAAGGATAAAGTAAGTGTTTTTGCGGGGCATAGTGGTGTTGGAAAGTCCACTCTGGTCAATGCCATAGAACCCGGGTTGAACATCAAAACTTCAGAAATTTCAGAGCAGCACAGGCAGGGACAGCATACCACTACCTTTGCAGAGATGCACGAGCTTCATTTTGGCGGGCAGATTATAGATACACCGGGAATTCGTGGTTTTGGTGTGGTGGATATCGATAAATATTCTTTAGACAATTATTTCCCGGAATTTTTCAAATTGAAGACCCACTGCAAATTCAACAACTGCATTCATGTGGAAGAGCCGCAGTGCGCAGTGAAAGACGCCCTGACAGAAGACGAAATTGCGTATTCAAGATATAAAAGTTACCTGCAGATTTTAGAAGGTGAAGAGGATGAGAGTTTCAGAAAAGACCCCTATCAAGATTTGAGATAATATGAAAATTGTACTGCAAAGAGTTAAGGAGGCTTCCGTTGAGATCGATCATCAAATCGCGGGCAGCATTCTTCATGGACTTTTGATTTATTTGGGCATTGAAGATGAAGATGCGCAGGAAGATATTGACTGGCTAGTCAAAAAGGTGATTCAGATGCGAATTTTTTCGGATGAAGAAGGAAAAATGAATCTGAATATCAGGGATGTTGAGGGAGAGCTTTTGATTGTAAGTCAGTTTACGCTTTACGCCTCTGTTAAGAAAGGAAACAGGCCTAGTTTTACTGACGCAGCGAAACCGGAATATGCCAAAAAGCTGTACCAAGATTTTATAGTGTCCATCAAGGATATATATCACAGTAATATACAGACAGGACGATTTGGCGCCAATATGCAGGTCTATTCCATTAATGATGGTCCGCTTACGTTTATATTGGATTCAAAGAATAAGACTTAAAATCACTTCAAATTTTAAGATTTTTTTTTACATTTGGAAGATGAAAAACTTATTCCTAAGTCTCACGATTTTATACTGTTCTTTTTTTTATGGCCAAGATGATTATTCCATAGTCAATTTGGATTCTAACTTAATAGAGCATGCTAATTCTGTCATTTTAAGTCAGGACATTGTTCTGGAAATTGATAGCTACAATTCAATGACGTATACAGAAAGCAGAACTGTAACTATTTTAAATAAGAAAGGTCTCTCTGCTATAAATGCCTATGCGTATTACGATGAATCCACAAAGATTAAGAACCTAACTTTAACGGTTTACAATACTTTTGGAGCAGAACTGCAAAAATTCAAAGAAAGAGACTTTGAGGATGTAAGTGTTGTGGGATCTGTCAGTTTGTATTCAGATAATAGGGTGAAGTATTTGAGTTATACGCCTTCCAGTTATCCCATCACATTGCTTTTTGAAAAGGAAGTAAAGACTTCAAACACTGCTTTTATAAGAAGTTTTCAGCCGATTATAACTTATGACCAATCGATTAAGAGATCAACTTATAAAATTCAAAACCACTCTGGGGAAACGCTCAGGACTTATTTTAATAAGTATTCTGAAAATGTAAGTCAGAAAGAACTAGATGAGAATACTGTCATGTATTCTTTTGAAAACCTGGAGGCGGTACCTCGTGAAGTCTATAGTCCATCTTTGGAAACATATACTCCACAGGTTATGTTTGCTCTAAACACGTTTGAACTGGAAGGTGAAAAAGGACAGGGAAACAATTGGGACATGTTCGGAAAATGGCAGTATGAAAATCTTCTTAAAGGTCTGGACGAACTGCCACAATCTACCGTCACTGAAATACAATCGCTAACTGCAGGCCTGCAGACTGATGTAGAAAAAGCGAAGGTGGTTTATGACTATGTACAGAAAAACACAAGATATATAAGCGTGCAAGTAGGTATAGGGGGATGGAAGCCCATTTCTGCAGCAGAAGTTGACGCAAAGAAATATGGTGATTGTAAAGGGCTTACTAATTATACCAAGGCATTACTTACTGCAGTAGGTGTACAATCCAATTATTGTGTAGTCCAGGCGGGTTCAGAAATTCAAGATTTAGAAGAAGAATTTACGTCTTTACAAGGCAATCATGTGATTCTTACCATACCTCAGGAAAACCAGGAAAATATTTGGCTGGAATGTACCAGCCAGGATATACCTTTCAATTTTTTAGGTACCTTTACAGATAACCGTAAAGTTTTGGCGGTAAAATCAACCGGAGGAGAGATTATCAAAACACCTTCATTTTCTGAAGAACATAATTACCAGTTTACTTCAGCAGAAATCATTTTAAAGGGTTCCTCCATCGAAGCTGAGGTTAAGATCTCTTCGAAAGGAAGTCAGTATTACAGAAAATATGGATTAAAGAAAGAGAATCCGAAGACTATAAAATCTCATTTCAAGTCTTACTGGGATAACCTTAAAGAACTTAAGATAGAGAACTATAAATTTGTAAACCATAAGGATAAAATAATTTTTGAAGAATTTGTTTCTATAAAAAACGATAACTACCTGAAGTTATATGGGGAAGACATTATCATGGATGTCAATCCTTTCAATAAGTTCGAGAATAATATCCCAAATTATGCAGAAAGAAAAACACCTTTTCTTGTTGAGAGAGGTTTTGTAGATGAAGACGAATTTATATTTAATATAGAGGGTTTGTCTGTTGAAACGGTAATGGATGATATCAATTTTGAATCTGAATTCGGGACCTATAGTCTTCATTTTGAAGTAGTAAATGAAAAACTTATAGTCAAGCGTTTTTTTAAATTAAATAAAAACAATTACGAAAAATCCACTTATCAGGATTTTGTAGATTTTTTCTCAACAATAAAGAAATTTGATAATACCAAAATCAGTCTAAAGCAAATTAAAACCTAATCAATTCTAATCTCATGAAACATCTTATCCTATGCACCTTACTAGTGTTTTCTTTTAACACTGGTTTTTGCCAAACACAAAGTCTTCAGGACGTTACAGTAGAAATGCTTAAAGAAACTCAAAGTCCTACCGATGAATTTGCAGATGCTGAAGTTTTATTCGAAAAGGGAGAAATTAAATTTACAGCCATTCGTAGCTGGAATTACGAATTTGAAGTAACCCGGAGGGTGAAAATATATACCAAAGAAGGATTTGATGCTGCTACGGTCAAAATTCCTTATTATGTGGGCGAATCTAATTCGGACAGAGAGGATATAAGTGGGATCAAAGCCTATGTCTATTATCTTGAGAATGATAAAATTGAAAGTGAAAAAATCAGAAACAAGGATATTTTTGATACCGACGAAAATTCAACATGGAAGGCTCATACCTTTACACTGCCAAATATAAAAGAAGGAGTTATTATTGAATATTCCTACACGAAAACTTCGCCTCACATAAATATGCTACCAGAATGGATTTTTCAAAATCAATACCCGACTCGCTATTCTGAATACACTACTGAAATTCCAATTGAATACCTGGGGTACAGTTTAAATACAAAAGGCTATTTGCCTTTTAAGACAAATAGAGAAGAACTTGAAGGCAGGTTAAAAGTATCTCGTAGCAGTGAAGCTACATCCATGGTAAAACATACGCATTATGCCAGCAATCTTCCTAAAATCGAAACTGAATCTTTTGTCAAAAACATAAAGGACTATTTGCCGACAATTGGATATGAGCTTTCCGCATACAGGGCAAGTACCTATGGGGAATTTGAACAGAGATCCGGCTCCTGGGGTGATGTAGTTAAAACCCTGGGTAAAACGGATTCATTCAAAAAGGAACTAAACCGGACAAAATATTTTGAAGGAGACCTTGAATTCCTGATAGGTGATATAAGTTCACCAAAGGAAAAAATGGAGGTCATATATGAGTATGTTAAAAATAAAATGACCTGGGATGGAAAAGAAAGACGTTATACGAGTGAAAAACTTGATAAAATCTATGAAACCGGTGTTGGAAATTCTGCGGATATCAATCTTATGCTTACTGCTATGTTAAGAGAAGCAGGGCTGGAGGCAAATCCCGTATTGTCAAGTACAGTGAGTAATGGTACAGCTCTATTTCCCTCTGTATCAGGTCTTAATTATGTATTCACCTCTGTCAATATCAATGACGAGATGTTCCTTCTGGATGCTACCGAAAAGTTTGCTGAGCCTAATATATTGCCAAAACGTGTCATGAATTGGCAAGGGATTGTAATGAAGACCGAGGATTATGAATCTTTGGATCTTACCCCGAAAATGAAATCCAAAAAGAAGTACCAGGTCCAGGCCAGCCTGGATGCGGTGGGGAATATAGAAGGTCTCTGCAGAATGGTCTCTTACGACTACTTCGGAATTAGAGCCAGAAAAAAAATTGAAAAGAAATCCAGTTCCGAGTTAAGGGAGGATTACGAAAGTGCTTTCAAATTCAAGGGTATTTCGGAAGTGTCTTCTTCCAATTTTAAGGAGTCTTCAAAACCACTTTTAGAGAGTTTTAAGTTTTCTTCAGAGGGCGATTTTGTTGAAAACATTGGGGACAAAATCTATGTAAGCCCTATGATGTTCATGAAGACCAATGAAAATCCGTTTAAAAAAGAGAAAAGAGATTATCCAATAGATTTTTACTTTCCACAGAATATAGACTATTTCATAAGTTTGAATATACCAGAAGGCTTCAAAATTGATTATTTACCTGAAAGTGTGGCATTGGATTTTGGCGACCAATCCCTGAAATTACTTTATCTTATCGAAGAAAACTCGGGGGTAATCAATATTAAAGTTACATTCGATATCAATGATACGTTTTATCTTCCTGAAAGATATCCAAACATAAGAAAATTCTATACAGATTTAATCAATAAAGAAAATGAGAAAATAGTTCTCGTAAAAATCTAATACATGAATATAAAAGAGGCTCAACTCGCTGTAGATGAATGGATAAAAGAACACGGTGTACGTTATTTCAATGAGCTTACCAATATGGCACAGCTCACGGAAGAAGTAGGGGAGGTGGCGAGAATTATCGCAAGACGCTATGGCGAGCAAAGTGAAAAAGAAAGTGACAAGTCCAAAGATCTTGGAGAGGAACTTGCAGATGTGGTCTTTGTTGTTTTATGTTTGGCAAATCAAACAGGAATCGATTTGCAACAGGCTTTTGATAAAAAGCTTGACCTGAAAACCAAACGCGATCACGATCGTCATCAAAATAACAAAAAACTCAAATAAATGTTTCAACGCGTAATTTCTACCAAAGGCTTCTGGCGATCTGTTGTTATTTTGGCTGCCGGATTCATTTTTATATACAACATCATCGACCTTTGGTTTGCCTATGATTTTAACTGGTCATCCTACTTTGAAAACAGATTGTCTAAAGAGAACCTGCTTCGGTTTTTTGTGGCCAATATCATGAGTGGTTTTGTATATGGCTTTGTGGTCACTTACCTTAAATTCAGGGGAAATATCAAAAAAAATGATGCCCAGTGAAACCAATGATGAACTTGTATCGAAGCTTGCACCTTTACAACTAATTCATTTTGGCAAGTGTGGCCATGAAAAACATTAAAACTAACACATGAAATTAAGTTTCTCTGCGCCTACGACTGAGCAATTTCAATTTGAAATTACGGGTTCCAAAAGTATTTCCAACCGCTACCTGATCTTAAATGCTTTATTTCCAAATTTGGAGTTGAAAGGCTTGTCCAACAGTGATGACACCAGGGTGCTTCAAAAAGCTCTGGCCAAGCCACTACAGGAATCCAAAGAAATCGATATTCACCATGCAGGAACGGCGATGCGATTTTTAACAGCCTATGTGTCTGCCATTCCCGGGGCTGAGGTTATCCTTACCGGAAGTGAACGTATGCAGGAGCGTCCCATCGGGATTCTTGTGGAAGCCCTGAGAGACCTGGGGGCAAGCATTGCATACGTCAAGAACGAAGGCTTTCCACCTTTAAAAATTACAGGGAAGTCTCTTCAGAAGGAAAGCATATCCATTCCGGCAGACGTAAGCAGTCAGTACATTTCGGCCTTAATGCTCATAGCGCCATCGTTTAATAACGGACTGACAATACGTCTAGAATCCAAAGTCACTTCCAAGCCTTACCTCAAGATGACGGCTCAGGCGCTTGCCTCTGTTGGGGTCGATGTTCATTTTGAAGATACTTCCATCACAGTGCATCCCAAAACTGAGATTCAGCCTACACAAATTTCAGTAGAATCTGACTGGAGTTCGGTCTCTTATTTTTACAGCTGCTTAGCACTTATGCAGGCAGGAAGCATGGAGATTTCTACGTTTTACAGAGATAGTCTTCAGGGCGATTCGAAGGTGGCTGAGTTCTATGCCCTCCTTGGAATTAAGACGAAATTTAACCGGGAGTCTATTCAGCTTTCAAAAGTAGATGATTTTAAGCTGCCTCAGAAAATCGAATTGGATCTCAACGACACTCCGGATCTGGCACAGACCATAGCAGTGAGCTGTTTAGGACTGGGTATTGGATGTTATTTAACCGGGCTTCACACTTTAAAAGTTAAAGAAACCGACAGACTGGTAGCGCTTAAAACCGAAATTAAAAAATTTGGTGCAGAGGTCACTATAACCGACGAATCCCTGCACTTAAATCCAAGTTCTGGATTGAATTCAGACGTAAGAATAAAAACCTATCAGGACCACAGGATGGCTATGGCTTTTGCACCTCTGGCCATAAAAACCGACTTGGAAATTTTGAATCCCGAAGTGGTATCCAAGTCTTTTCCAGATTTTTGGGAAAATATGAAAGTGCTGGGTATACAGTAAAGACAGAGATTGGACTGTCATTAAGGTAAATAAACTATAAATTACTTGACAACGCCTATCTCGCGGTCGTATATTTGCACTCTTTAAAAAAACAAGACTATTATGGGAATGAAACTTTCACAATTCGAATTTACTTTACCTGAAGATCTTTTGGCAGAATTTCCGTCGGAGCACAGGGATGAAGCCAAATTAATGGTGGTAAATCGTAAAGATGGTTCTATTGAGCACAAAACGTTTAAAGACGTCATCGATTATTTTGAGGAAAAAGACGTCATGGTGTTCAATAATACCAAAGTTTTCCCCGCGAGATTATACGGAAATAAAGAAAAAACCGGTGCAAAAATTGAAGTCTTTCTGCTGAGGGAACTCAATCCGGAAACCCGTCTTTGGGATGTACTTGTGGATCCTGCAAGGAAAATAAGAATTGGAAACAAGCTTTATTTTGGAGAAGACGAAAGCCTGGTTGCCGAAGTGATTGATAATACCACCAACAGGGGGAGAACACTGCGTTTTCTTTATGACGGGTCTTACCAGGACTTTAGAAATAAACTGACCGAACTTGGCCAGACACCACTTCCTAAATACATCAAGCGAGATGTCGTGCCGGAAGATGCTGAGCGTTACCAGACGATTTATGCCAAAAACGAGGGTGCTGTTGCAGCACCTACAGCCGGACTTCACTTTTCAAAACATCTGTTGAAACGTTTGGAAATCAAAGGAGTTGACTTTGCAGAAGTGACTTTACACATAGGTCTTGGCACCTTCAATCCCGTAGAAGTCGAGGATTTGTCTAAACATAAAATGGACAGTGAAGAGATTATGATCGATAGCAAAGCGACGAGCATTATCAACAATGCGAAATCTGAAAAAAGAAGAATTTGTGCTGTAGGGACTACAGTCATGAGAACTTTGGAAAGTGCTGTAAGCTCAAACCAGAGATTAAATGAATACAATGGCTGGACCAATAAATTTATTTTTCCACCTCACGATTTTAGTATTGCCAATTGCATGATTACTAACTTCCACATGCCAAAATCCACCTTATTGATGATGATTTCTGCATTTGCAGGTCATGATTTGATGGAAAAGGCTTACAAAGAAGCCATTAAGGAAAAATATAAATTCTATTCTTACGGCGATGCGATGCTGATTTTATAGTCGTCAAATTAAAATTAAGGGAGAAAGCTGGCTTATGTGATGTAGGTCGGCTTTTTTTTATTCATGATGGTAGGGCAGATTGCCTAAAATAGTGAAGGCCCTGTACAACTGCTCGGTAAAAAACAGCCGGATCATTTGATGAGAAAATGTCATTTTGGAAAGCGATAATTTTTGATTGGCTCTGGCATAAACGTCAGGGGAAAACCCGTAAGGTCCGCCAACGACAAAAACAAGATTTTTCAGGCCCGAATTCATGCGTTTTTGGAGCCAGCCTGCCAGTTTGACTGAGGAATATTCCGTGCCGATTTCGTCCAGTAACACCACAAAATCTGAACTCGAAATTTTTTTCAGAATCAGTTCGCCTTCCTTATCCTTTTGAAGTTCGGTCTCCATATGTTTTCTTTTTTTGAGATCGGGAATAATGCTGATTTCAAAATTTACAAAATGCGACAGACGCTTTTTGTAATCGCTGATTAGGGCATCCAGATGGCGGTTATCTGTTTTACCTACGAGGATTAAGGTGATGGTCATCCGTATAAAAAAGTTTAACTTTGTTCGAGTCAAAAATAGAGAACCAAATGATTAGCGAAAAGCAATTGGCAGAAGAAATCCGGATTCTTATTGAAAATGCGATCCGGGAAGATGTAGGAGAAGGGGATCACTCCAGCCTGGCCTGCATTCCCGAATACGCTGTCGGTAAAGCCAAATTACTTGTAAAAGATATGGGTATTCTGGCTGGAGTTGAGTTTGCAAAGCAGGTTTTCAATCATGTGGACCCTTCCTTAGAAGTCGAAACCCTGATGAAGGACGGAGACACGATGACTCACGGAGATATTGCTTTTTATGTCTCTGGTTCAAGTCAGTCTATCCTTAAAGCTGAACGTCTGGTGTTAAATGCCATGCAGCGCATGAGTGCCATTGCTACTAAAACGCAAAAGTTTTCCAGATTGCTTGAAGGCTTTAAAACGCAGATTCTGGACACGCGAAAAACCACCCCCGGATTTAGAGCTTTGGAGAAGCAGGCTGTTAAAATCGGCGGAGGCGAGAACCATAGATTTGCCCTTTATGATATGATTATGCTGAAAGACAATCATATCGATTTTGCTGGAGGCATATCTAAAGCCATTCAAAAAACCCTGAAGTATCTGGAGCATAAAAACTTAGATTTAAAAATTGTAGTAGAAGCAAGATCAATTTCAGAAGTCCAAGAAATTTTGAAGTCTGAGGGTGTATATAGAATATTGCTGGATAATTTCAGTTACGAAGACACCCGGGAAGCGGTGAACATAATCGGATCTAAATGCTTAACCGAATCCAGCGGTGGGATTACATTGGAAAATGCCAAGAATTATGCAGAATGTGGAGTTGATTACATCTCTAGCGGAGCCCTCATACATTCGGTTCATAATTTGGATCTAAGTCTAAAAGCTGTATAAGATGGCTACCGAAATAAGCGATACCCTTAAAAAAATCCCAGTAATTTCCAAAATTGCATACTGGGCAAACCAGAAAAATTTACGAGGTCGCCAAGGGTTTACACTTTACGATTTATTAAGTTTATATACCCTTGGGATTTTAAAAGGAACCTTTTCTACGAGAGCAAGCGCCATTGCCTTTAGCTTTTTTATGGCCATCTTTCCTTTTTTGCTTTTCATACTGAATCTGATCCCCTTTGTCTGGTTTATCGATGATTTTCAACAGGAATTACTCAATTATCTCGAAAATTTGCTCCCTCCCCAAACCTCTGGGATGTTTCAGGATATTTTTTACGATATCGCCAATAACCCCCGGGCAGGATTGCTTTCCTTTGTTTTTTTACTCTCCATCTTTTTGATGTCTAACGGGGTCAATGCTATTTTTACAAGCTTTGAATTCTCTTACCATACCCAAATCAACAGACCGTTTTTAAGACAATACTTCGTGGCTGTAGGGGTTGCTATCATCGTAGCTATTTTGCTTTTGATTGCCGTGATAGCCACCGTTTATTTCAGTTTTCTGATAGATCAGTTTAAAAGTATTGGTGTGGTAGGCGATTCGCTTTTGCTGGTCAAATACGGTCGTTTTGCCATTCTGATTCTGGTTCTGGTCCTTGGAATCTCTACGCTCTATTACTTCGGAACCAAAGAAGGAAAGAAAACCCGTTTTTTTTCACTGGGCTCATTTTTCACCACCATTTTAATCATCCTGACCACTTATTTATTTTCTGTTTATGTTGAAAATTTTAGTGCGTATAACAAACTATATGGTTCGATTGGTGCATTATTAATACTCATGTTATATATTTGGTTAAACTCCAATATTCTTTTATTGGGGTTCGAATTAAATGGCTCACTGTATAACTTAAAACAAAAATCCCAAACCTTAAAAAATTAAATTTATGAAAACAGGCTTTTTTATGATTGTGGCTTTCTTTATAACAATATCTGCTTTTGCTCAAACAGAAATTGCTGGTGTTGTACTACCAAATACGTTTGAAATTGGCGAAACCCAGTTGAATCTAAACGGTGCTGGTGTACGAGAAAAATACTGGATGGATATGTATGCAGGAGGACTTTACACCGCCGAGGAAATGAATGCGGCGCCAAATGTAAGGAATGCAGATGTGCCCATGGTTATAAAGCTTCATATTGTTTCCGGATTGATTTCCAGTGACAAAATGAGTTCTGCTGTGGAAGATGGTTTTGAGAATTCTACAGACGGCAATACGAAAGCTTTCAGACCTAAAATCGATAAATTCAAAGCATTCTTTTCTGAAGAAATCACCAAAAATGATGTGTTTGATATCAGTTACACTCCTGGAACCGGGATTGTCGTTTTTAAAAATGATAAAGAACTGGGAAGGATTGAAGGTTTAGATTTCAAAAAGGTATTGTTTGGAATCTGGTTCGGCGAAAAGCCTGCCGATAAAGATTTGATGGAAGGGATGTTAAACCAGTAGTCCATGAAATTAGTCATGATTTGCATAGGTTTCCTTTATGGAAACCTTATTTTTTCTCAGGAAGTCTTTGGGGAATGGAAAACCATAGATGAGGATACCGGTGTTGCCAAATCCATTGTTGAAATTTATGAAAAAGACGGAGAGGTTTATGGTAAGGTAAAAAAGATTCTTAGAGAAGATAAAAGAGACCTGCGGTGCACTAAATGTAAGGGCGATTTAAAAAACCAGAAAATAGAACATATGGTTATTTTAAGAGGCCTTTCTAAAAAGGGCGAAAAATATACCGGAGGAAAAATAACGGATCCTGAAAAGGGTAAAACCTACGATGCCAAGATTTGGATTGAAGAGGGTAAGCCCAATACCTTACTGGTAAGAGGCTATGTTGCTTTTTTTTACAGAACCCAGAAGTGGAAGAGAGTTGAGAAATAAATTCTAATACGTTGTTTTCATGCCTTTCTATATCGATGTCATTGTTCCCTTAGCTTTAGATCAAAGATTTACCTATTCCATTACAGATGAGGAAAGACAGCGTCTCGAACTTGGAATGCGCGTGGCCGTTCCTTTTGGTAAACGAAAGGTCTATACCAGTATCGTTGCCCATATACACGAGAAGCCACCTTTGCGCTATGAAGCCAAACCTGTGGAAGAATTGCTGGATAATACCCCTACGGTAACAGCTTACCAGCTTAAACTTTGGAAGTGGATGGCCGATTATTATCTATGCACGGAAGGAGAAATCTTAAAATCAGCTCTGCCCAGTGCGCTTTTGATTGAAAGTGAAACGGTTATTGAGCCTCATCCAGATTTTGACCTTACAGCAATCGATGAAGCTGAAGAACTGAATGACAGCGAATACTTAATTCTTCAGGCGCTTCAGAAACAAAGTCTTTTGAAAATCAGTGAGATTATCCTGATTCTTGATAAGAAAACTATTTTTCCGGTCATCAATGCTATGGCCGAAAAAGGGATGATTCTCATCAATCAGGAACTCAACAGGCAATACAAGCCCAAACTCCAGAAATATATCAAACTTGCCGACCATTTTGCATCTGAAACCGAATTGCCAGGTCTTCTGGAAAGCCTTGAACGGGCCAAGAAACAAAAGCAGGCACTGCTGAAATTGTTTAGTCTTGAAGCTCAGACAAAACAACCCGTTTCCGCCAAAGTCTTAAAAGAAGAAGCAGGAGTTTCTGAAGCGGTGGTCAAAGCCTTGGTGGATAAATCGATTTTTGAAGAATATTACGTCAGGAAAGACCGGGTCGTGTATCAGGGAGAGGCCTCCAGTTCAAAAATAAATCTGAATGAATACCAGCAAAAAGCTTTGGAAGACATCGAACATGGCTTTGAGAAACTGCCCGTATGTTTATTGAAGGGGGTAACCTCCTCAGGGAAAACTGAAGTTTACATCAAGTTGATAGAAAAAGTGGTTAATCAGGGAAAACAGGTTCTTTACCTGTTGCCTGAAATCGCCCTGACCACCCAGCTTATTCAGCGGTTACAGGATTTTTTTGGCGATGAAGTCCTGGTTTACCACAGCAAATACTCCGTTAATGAAAGGGTGGAGGTTTACAGGCACATTCTCGAAGACAGCAAGGGCAAAATTGTAATCGGAGCTAGGTCCTCCATCTTTTTACCCTTTCAAAATCTTGGTCTGGTCGTGGTGGATGAGGCTCACGAGAGCAGTTTTAAACAATTTGATCCGGCTCCCCGTTATCACGCCAGAGATACGGCGATTGTCCTGGCTTCTTTTTTTAAGGCAAAAACACTTCTGGGAACCGCAACGCCGAGTCTTGAAAGCTTCTATAATGTGAAGCAGGATAAATACGCTTTTGCACAGCTCAGCAGACGCTTTGGCAATGTCGTTCCACCCAAAGTAGAATTAGTGGACTTGAAAGATCAGCAGAGAAAACAGAAAATGACAGGGCATTTCTCTGAAACCCTGATTAAGGCTATTGAAACGACTTTAAAAGAAGGGCAGCAGGTTATTCTTTTTCAAAACCGGAGAGGATATTCACCGATTTTGGAATGTAATACCTGCGGACATGCTCCCCAATGCCCTAACTGTGATGTGAGTCTTACCTATCACAAGCACAATAACACACTGAGGTGTCATTACTGCGGTTATCATATTGCTATGCAAACCAAATGCATGGCCTGCGGTTCCAACGATATAACGACCAAAGGTTTTGGTACCGAACAAATCGAGACTGAACTGAATTCCCTCTTTGAAAACAAAGTCATCAAACGCATGGACCTGGACACCACGCGTGGGAAATATGCGTATGAAAAGATTATATCCGCGTTTGAGAATCGCGAGATCGATATACTGGTTGGAACTCAGATGTTAACCAAAGGTTTGGATTTCAGGCATGTGAAACTTGTGGGGGTGATGAATGCCGATAGTTTGTTAAACTTTCCGGATTTCAGAGCTCATGAGCGAAGTTTCCAATTACTGGTTCAGGTTGCGGGCAGAGCAGGACGAACGGAGGAGCAGGGACAGGTTCTCATTCAAACCTACAATCCCTATCATCGTATTTTACAGCAGGTAACCACCAACAGCTATGATGAAATGTTTAAAGAACAACTGGATGAAAGGCGACATTTCAAATATCCGCCCTTGTATAGAATGGTAAAAGTCACCTTCAAATCCAGAGATCTTAACAAGCTCAATCAAGCTTCAGACTGGCTTGCGCTGTATTACAGGCAAATTTTCACAAGCCATGTTTTAGGGCCTGAATTTCCGGGTATATCCAGAATTAGAAATGAATATCATAAGAATATTTTAATCAAAATTCCCCAGGAGCAATCTCTGTCTAAAACAAAATACTATCTGAAAACGGGGGTAGACAAGTTCAAATCTATAGCCCAGTTCCGATCTGTTAAGGTGATTTTAAATGTTGATCCCTATTAATAATTTCCTCAAAGTATCATAATAACAACTTATAGAATTATACGATTCTCTAATAGTATCGTATTTTTACCGAAAATTACTGAAAATGACTATCACGCAACTTACCTATGTGCTTGCTGTCGCAGAATATAAAAATTTTACCAAAGCTTCCGAAAAGGTCTTTGTGACTCAGCCTACACTGAGTATGCAAGTCCAGAAGCTAGAAGAAGAACTGAATGTCAAAATTTTTGACAGAAGCAAAAAACCTATCAAATTAACTCCAGTAGGTGAGAAAATCATAGAGCAGGCCAAAAATATCGTCAACGAAAGCGTAAGGATCCAAGATATCGTCGATCAGCAAAAAGGTTTTGTAGGCGGTGAGTTTAAGTTGGGTATAATTCCTACAGTCATGCCTACGCTTCTCCCTATGTTTCTAAAGAATTTTGTCAGAAAATACCCTAAAATTAATCTGAAGATTGAGGAACTTCATACAGAGGTTATCATTGAAAAGCTCAGCGAAGGCCATTTGGACGCAGGCATAGCCGCTACGCCTCTTGGCAATGATAAAATAAAGGAAAAACCGCTTTACTACGAGCCTTTTATGGCTTACATACCCGAGCAGCACAGGTTATCAAAGAGTAAGGACATTACAGCTGAAGATTTGGATGTGGATGAAGTTTTACTTCTGGAAGACGGGCATTGCTTTAAAGATAATATCCTCAACCTCTGCAAGAGTGTGCAAAATCTGCCAGATCAGCGTAAATTTTACCTGGAAAGCGGGAGTTTTGAGACCCTTATCAAACTATCTGATGAAGGCCTGGGAATGACTTTGCTACCGTATTTACACACGCTGGACCTTAAAGATGAGAAACAGAAACACGTGAAGTTTTTCAAAAAACCCTACCCGTCCAGAGAAATAAGTCTGGTCCACCATGAAAATGAACTGAAATCCCATATCATTAAAGCTTTACAGGAGTCTATCAACTCCATCGTTAAAGCTGCAATTCAATTTCAGGATATCGAGATTATCAGCCCTCTAAATCAAAATCACAGGAAATAATCAATTGATTATCAGCTTTTTATTTTGAACCGCGTTCGATTAAAAAAAAGGCGGTTGTTACTCCCTTTGTTTTTTGTTAATCCTCTACATTTGCAAACTTTTGCATGCCTATATTACCGTTAGTTTATAGCAGGATTTAGTATTCTTCTTTTCTCACTGTAATTCATCTCAGAGCTCATTAAATTTTTAACACACAGATGAAAAAATTATTCAATTTATTCAATTTCAAACAGAAAGTTGACTATAAAATTGAGGTCCTGTCCGGGCTCACAGTTGCTATAGCCCTGATTCCGGAATCGGTAGCCTTTTCCTTCATGGCAGGATTATCCCCCTTAACCGGTCTATATGCCTCGTTTATGATGGCATTGATTACTTCCATATTTGGAGGACGTCCCGGCATGATTTCAGGGGCTACAGGCGCTATCGCCGTGGTCCTGGTTTCTCTTTCCATGCAGTATGGTGTGGAATATATTTTTGCGGCTGTTGTGTTGGCTGGAATTTTTCAGGCAGCTGCAGGACTTTTGAAACTCGGTAAGTTGATGAGACTTGTGCCGCACCCTGTCATCTTTGGCTTTGTAAATGGTCTGGCCATCATTATTTTTATGTCTCAGCTCGATCAGTTTAAAGATCCATCAGGAGCATGGCTTACAGGGAGTAATTTGTTCATCATCCTGAGCCTTGTCATTTTGACGATGCTGATCATCTGGTTGTTGCCTAAACTGACACGAGCAGTCCCCGCCTCTTTGGTGGCGATACTGGTGGTTTTTGGCATTGTATATTTTGGTGGAATATCAACCAGTACGGTTGGAGATTTAGCCTCTATCAGTGGTGGTTTTCCGCCATTTCATATTCCAGAACTGCCATTTACCTTTGAAACCTTAATGATTATTTTGCCTTATTCTGCTATTGTGGCCGGTGTAGGTTTAATCGAAAGTTTACTGACTCTTAATATAGTGGATGAAATTACCGAGACACGCGGTAATGGAAATCGTGAGGCTATAGCCCAGGGAAGTGCGAACATCCTGTCGGGATTTTTCTCAGGCATGGGGGGCTGCGCTATGATTGGTCAAAGTCTGATCAACATCTCCAGTGGAGCCAGGGCAAGACTCTCCGGTATTGTTGCTGCGGTCGCTCTGCTGGCCTTTATTATGTTCGGTGCGAGTATTATAGAGCAATTGCCAATGGCGGCTCTCACCGGGCTTATGATTATGGTGGCGATTGGAACTTTTGAGTGGGCCAGTCTAAAAACATTCAGGCGTATGCCAAAATCCGACATTTTGGTCATGCTTTTGGTTATGCTGGTGACGGTTGTTCTTCATAACCTGGCACTTGCCGTCCTGGTAGGGGTAATCATTGCTGCTCTGGTGTTTTCCTGGGATAATGCCAAGCGGATTCGAGCCAGAAAACGCATCGATGAAAACGGTGTTAAACATTATGAAATCTACGGTCCTTTGTTTTTCGGATCTACTACTGTGTTTGCAGAGAAGTTTGACGTCCTCAACGATCCGGACGATATCATAATCGATTTTAAGGAAAGCAGGGTGGTAGATATGTCTGCTATCGAAGCTTTGAATAAAATCACAGAGCGTTACCATAAGGTGGGGAAAAAGGTTCATCTCCAAAACCTCTCTACAGACTCTTTGACTTTACTTGTCAAAGCTGAAAAAATCATAGATGTCAATATTTTAGAAGATCCATCTGATTACAAAGTAGCTACAGATTAAACATCTTAAGGATGATTTTATGGTTCACGCAGCTTTAGTTCATCTGCCAGTTCAGCAGGCAGGTCCAAGTCCTGAGATTTTACTGGGGAAAACTACTACAGTTGAAAGTTTACACAAACGTCTCGACTGTGCTCGACTGGACATTTTTATTAAGATATCTGCGAAGTTTTAAAAGCATATTAGATCTTAAATAAAAACCCCATTTGAAATTTCAAATGGGGTTTTTGTGTTTGTTAACAAAGGAAGATTAGCCATTCATAGACATTAAAAATTCTTCGTTGGATTTGGTGTCTTTTATTCTTTGGTTGAGGAATTCTATCGCTTCTATAGGATTCATATCTGCTAAGTATTTTCTCATGATCCACATTTTCTGTATTTGATCATCTCCTAAAAGAAGGTCATCTCGACGGGTACTTGATGAAGTCAAATCGATAGCTGGGAATATTCTTCGGTTGGCAATTTTTCTATCCAGCTGAAGTTCCATATTTCCGGTTCCTTTAAATTCTTCAAAGATCACTTCGTCCATTTTAGAGCCGGTATCTGTAAGTGCTGTTGCTATAATAGATAGAGAACCTCCGTTCTCGATATTACGGGCAGCTCCAAAGAAACGCTTTGGCTTATGAAGAGCATTCGCATCTACACCACCACTCAAGACTTTACCACTTGAAGGCTGTACTGTATTGTAAGCTCTGGCCAACCGCGTGATGGAGTCGAGTAAGATGACCACATCATGACCGCATTCTACCAGTCTTTTTGCTTTTTCAATCACTAAGTTGGCCACACGTACATGCTCATGAGCTTCTTTGTCGAAGGTAGAAGCAACCACTTCACCTCTTACATTTCTCTGCATGTCGGTAACTTCCTCCGGACGTTCATCAATCAATAAAACGATCTGGTATACTTCAGGATGGTTGGCCGCTATCGCATTGGCGATATCTTTCAACAGCATGGTTTTACCCGTTTTTGGCTGAGAAACAATCATACCTCTTTGTCCTTTCCCGATAGGTGAAAACAAATCGATGATTCGTGTAGACAGTGTGCTCTGTTTTTCGGCCAGCTTGAATTTTTCCTGCGGAAAAAGAGGGGTTAAATGCTCAAATGAAACACGATCTCTAACAATCTTAGGATCTAATCCGTTTATTTTTTTGATTTTGATCAGAGGGAAGTACTTCTCTCCTTCTTTGGGAGGCCTTACTTCACCAAGAACAGTATCCCCTGTTTTTAAGCCAAAAAGACGAATCTGAGACTGAGACAGGTAAATATCATCCGGAGACGACAAATAATTATAATCTGAAGATCTTAAAAATCCATACCCGTCCTGCATTAAATCCAGAACCCCTTCACTTTCGATGATAGAATCAAATTCGAAATCAGGATCTTTGTATTTATTGCGGCTGTCTCTGTTTCCATTTTTGTCGTTAGACTTATTTTCATTCCTGGATTTAGGATTCTGATGCTTTGGATTCTGAGATTTCTGGGAAGGTGATTTTTTTTGAGTATTCTCCTTAGCAGGGTGATTATGTTGAGGAACCTTCTTTTCTTTAGACTCGTTGTTTTGTTGTGGTTGCTGCGCTGATTTCTTGTCCTGTGCAGGCTTAGAGGAAGCTTTATCTGAAGAATTGTCTTTTTTTGGATGTTTGGCTTCAGACTTGGATTTATCTTCTTTCTTGGATTTGTCACTCGCTTCAAAAGGGTTTTTAGGTGCCTTTTTCGGCTCTCCTTTTTGAACTCTTTTGCGTGGTTTCTTTGAAGTTTGATCTTCCTGATCCGTCTGCTTTTCCTTGGAAGGTTCAGCGGATTTTTCTTTCGAAGACGATTCTGAAGGTTTTTCTTTAGAAGGCGATTCAGTATTTGACGCCTTGTCTTTGGACAAAGATTCTTGTCCTGTGTTTTCTTTGCTAAGAATTTCTTTCATCTTCTCAGGGTTGGCAGCCTGATAGTCCAAGATTTGGTAGATGAGGTCTAATTTTTTAAGACTTCTAAATTTTGGAACTTTTAATTCTTTTGCAATTTCTTGTAAGTCTGAAAGTTTTCTAGACTTTAGTTCAATAATTTCTAACATTGATATTTTTTGAAATTAAATAGTTTCGAGGGAGATTCGAATTTAAATTGATGATTTGTAAACGCTTAGGAAAGCGTTAGTCCGAAGACATTGCAATTATACAACTTTATTTTATTTATAAATATTAATTCTCAATTATTCTCTTATTTTTGCTGTTCAACAATTAACAAATGATACAAAGAATTCAAAGCTTATATTTACTTATAGCCATCTTGCTTAATGGCGTGCTTAGTTTTTATCTGCCCTTATGGATTACTTCAGAAAATGTAGAAATCTATGCGCTATCTCAACCTGTAGCCATATCTTTGTTTTTCATATCGGTTTTGATTTCGATCATTACTTTATTTTCATTTAAGAAAAGAAAACGTCAATTCGTTTTAGGACGAATTAATATCATATTGAACTTTGTTTTAGTAGGTGTTTTTGCATATTGGACGCTAAAATTACCTGGAGAGATGGATATCTCAGAGAAGGGTATTGGGATGCTTCTTCCTATAATTTCTATCGTTTTTATTGCTCTGGCCAACAAGGCTATCAAGAAGGACGAAGATCTTGTAAAATCTGTGGATCGATTGCGATAAACCTGAAATCTTAGTAATGTTAGTGCATGAAAACCCCGAGCAGCCACTCGGGGTTTTTTGCGTTTAGGGTTTTCCTTTTTTTATGCTGATTATGCCTGCGTTAGAAATCAATCTTCAAGAAAGTAAGCTTAAAACCTTCTAAATAATTTAATCCGGGAACTCTTTTGGAAGATAGCTTTAAAAACTATGAATTATTATAAACTAGCCTTCACTTAAAGCCTAACCTGAATAAATTTATTGAAATAGAATCATTCACCTGAGAATAATTTGATAAGTTGATAATTGAAAAAGACTTTCGTTTTTTGATTTTTCGAAACCTACCTTAGCGGTGCTGTTAACCCCAGGCTATTTTAGTTTTTCAGATTCTTTTGTTCAATCCATGCCATCCTATTCCTGCTAACTATTTATTTCTTTAATCCCGAAGGG
Organism: Psychroflexus aurantiacus; assembly: GCF_010820555.1. Classification (GTDB taxonomy): domain Bacteria; phylum Bacteroidota; class Bacteroidia; order Flavobacteriales; family Flavobacteriaceae; genus Psychroflexus; species Psychroflexus aurantiacus. The sequence continues at coordinate 221,445 of NZ_JAAIKD010000002.1, forward strand.
ATGACATCTTTATAGATATGATGCAGCGTGATTATTCGACCCCATCGGAGTCGCATTGAATTCGTCTCACACTTGCTATAAGCATTTGAATCCTTCAGATTCTTTTATTCAATCCCTGCAAACAGATAATAGCCCATAGGTTTGATATTTTTTATATTTCCAAAAAGATAATAATAACCCCAAAACATAAAAATAGAACGCGATCTATTAATTTTATGAAGCACAAGCTAGCTATGATTTAGCTTTTCCCTCTTTTCCCAAAGTCAATCACTTCCAGATCTTTAATCCTGCCTGTATCCAAAACGAATTTCAGCATGGTTCTTTTGAGATGAAACCCATGTATACCCACAGCTCCCGGATTCATATGAAGCAAGCCTAAATGCTTGTCATTCATGACTTTCAGTATGTGAGAATGCCCGCTGATAAATAATTTTGGAGGATGGGCTTTGATTTCCTCTTTTACGTCTCTGCTGTATCTGTTGGGATAACCGCCAATATGCGTCATCCATACGTCTACGCCTTCCAGTGTGAAACGCTGGTTTAGTGGAAATTCGCTTCGCAGTTCATGTTCGTCAATATTACCGTATACAGCCCTGAGGGGTTTGATGGCTTTCAGAGCATCGGAAACGCTGTGGTCGCCTATATCTCCTGCATGCCAGACTTCATCGGCCCTGGAAGCCCAGTCCAAAATCCTGTCGTCTATATAGCCGTGGGTATCGCTTAAGAGTAAAATAGCTTTAGCCATCTTTTTTTGGTAGCAAGATAAATAAAGCTTTAGGTTTTGATCTAATCCCTATCCTTATATTTGTGTTTAAAATCTTTTCTATCTGTGAGATACTACCTTCAACTTTCTTATGTAGGCACCCATTACTATGGCTGGCAAAAACAGCTGGATAAGGTAAGCGTTCAGTCTCAGGTGAACCATGCCCTAAAGACGGCTTTGCAGGAACAGGTGGATGTGGTGGGGGCTGGCCGAACAGACACCGGTGTTCATGCGTCCGGTTATGTGGCTCATTTCGATAGTCAGCAGCGGATTACAGATTACAAAAAATGCATTTTCAAATTGAATAGCATACTGCCTCCGGACATCGCCGTTCATGATCTAAAACGGGTAGACGATGATTTTCACGCTCGTTTTGACGCCATTTCAAGAACCTATGAGTATTCTATAGTGCAGTATAAGGATCCCTTTTCCCTTGGCAGGAGCTATTTTGTGAAAAATGAATTGGATGTGGAGGCGATGCAAAAGGCTTCCAGACTCTTATTTAATCATAAAAATTTCCAATCTTTTTCCAAAGTTAAAACCGATGTTTATACATTTGACTGCGAAATAAAAAAAGCGGTCTGGTATCAACGGGGAAATCATCTTCTTTTTGAAATTTCAGCCAATCGGTTTTTGAGAAATATGGTAAGGGCTATTGTTGGAACACTCGTTGAAGTAGGATTGCATAAAATTTCAGTAGAGGATTTCAACGCTATTATTCTTGCTCAAGATAGGTCCAAGGCTGGTAAATCTGTTCCTGCTCACGCTTTGGTTTTGAAAAAAATAGAGTATCCTGAACAAGGACTCACGAATTAAAAAAATGGAAAATACAAGCGGTAACGCCTTCGATACAAAACTCTTTAAGAGACTCTTAAAGTACACCAATCCTTACAAAAAGACGTTCTATTTTGTAGGTTTTGCAGCCATTGCCTTGTCTGGACTAGGGGTGCTCAGGCCTTATTTATTGAAACTGACCATCGATAAAGGGATCATTCAAAACGATGCCGATAGCCTTGTGTTCTATGTGAGTTCAATGCTGGTGGTTCTCATTTCTGAAGTTATTTTTCAGTTTAGCTTTATTTTTTACGCCAACTGGCTTGGCCAGGAGGTGATTCGAGATATTCGTGTGTCCTTATTCGAACACATGATGAATTTCAAAAAGCAGTATTTTGATAATTCTTCAGTGGGCCGGCTTGTAACCCGGGCGGTAAGCGATATCGAAACCATAGCCAGTATCTTCAGTCAGGGCTTATTTATGATCATAAGCGACCTCCTTAAAATGCTTGTGGTGCTTGTGTTTATGTTTTGGCAAAGCTGGCAGCTGACCCTGCTTGTTTTAACGGTTTTACCTTTTATCATTTATGCTACCCGTGTGTTTCAAAAGAAAATGAAAATCGCTTTTGAAGAGGTTAGAACGCAGGTTTCCAATTTGAATTCCTTCGTACAGGAACATCTCACGGGGATGAAAATCGTTCAAATATTCAACCGGGAAGAGGAAGAATACAAGCGCTTTAAAGACATCAACAGGAAACATCGAAAAGGCTGGGTCAAAACCGTATGGTATAATGCTATTTTCTTTCCTATTGCAGAAATGTCCACCTCCATTACCATAGGATTAATCGTCTGGTTTGGTGGTTTGCGTGTGGTAGAATCCGACGTTCTGTCTTTGGGTATTATTGTCATGTTTATTGAATTATCGCAGATGCTTTTCCGTCCCTTAAGACAGATAGCCGATAAATTTAATTCACTGCAAATGGGTATGGTGGCTGCCAATCGAGTGTTTAAAATCCTGGATACCGAGTCTAAAATTGAAAATTCAGGAAGGCTTGTGCCGGCAAAACTTAAAGGGCATATCCGTTTTGAGGACGTCAGGTTTAGTTACATACCCGACGAAGAAATCCTGAAAGGGATTTCTTTTGAAGTTCAGCCGGGAGAAACCGTGGCTATCGTTGGTGCTACCGGGGCAGGAAAAAGTACGGTTATCAATCTGCTGAGCCGTTTTTATGAAATCGACAGCGGGACCATCAGAGTGGATGGAGAAGATCTTAAAGACTATGAACTCACCGCTTTACGTAGCCAGATAGCCGTAGTTTTACAGGATGTCTTCCTTTTTGCCGATAGTATTTTGAATAATATTACACTTAATAAAGAAGGGATTACCGAAGAGCAGGTGATTGCTGCGGCCAAAGAAATTGGAGTCCATGAGTTTATTTCTACCCTGCCCAATAGCTATCATTATAATGTAAAGGAAAGGGGAGTGATGTTATCCTCGGGCCAGCGCCAGCTGATTGCCTTTTTGAGAGCCTATGTTTCCAACCCAAGCGTATTGGTTTTGGATGAAGCGACTTCTTCAGTGGATAGCTATAGCGAACAGCTCATTCAGGATGCGACAGATAAACTGACCAAAAGCAGAACCTCTATAGTGATTGCGCATAGACTGGCAACCATTAAAAATGCAGATAAAATCATCGTCATGGATCTGGGCAAAATTGTGGAAACAGGAACACATTCAGAATTGCTTAAAAAGGAAAACGGCTATTACAAAAATCTTTATGAAGCCCAGTTTCAGCACGAAGAAGTGAACTAGCTCAGGTCTTCTTTTATTTGTTCGGTCAATTTTTCTAAATCATCAAAAATATTGAATTCCCCATTTTTGAGGTAGGAAATCTGCCCTGTTTCTTCACTGACCACCAAAGCGACAGCATCAGTTTTTTCACTTATGCCTACTGCGGCACGATGCCTTAGCCCAAATCTGAGCGGTATATCTCTGTCATTACTCACCGGCAATATGACACGTGTTGCGGTTATTCTTCCATCTTCAATAATGATGGCACCATCGTGGAGTGTGCTGTTTTTATAAAAAATGGATTCGATGATAGGTCTGTTAACCTTGATGTCCATATCATCCCCCGTGTTTTTAACAAACTCAAGTTTTGTGTTTCTTCTGATGACTATTAAAGCTCCCGTTTTGGTTGTTCCCAGCTTTCTGCAAGCTTCCACTATGATGTCAACATAATTTAGAGTCTGATTTTCTCTTTTTGAAAAACTTAGCTGAAACCAGTTGTTCTTACTGCTGAAGTTGGTAGAACCTATCATCAGTAAGAATTTCCGGATTTCCTGCTGGAAAACAACGATGAGGGCGAACATCCCTACGCCTATAAATTCACCCAGAACACTGCTCAGCATTTCCATCTGAAGCAATTGGGTAAGCTTCCAGATCAGGTAAATGATGACGATGCCTATAAAAATATTGATGGCTGCTGAGCCTTTGACAAGCTTGTAGATATAATATAAAAGTACTGAAACCAATACAATATCGAGGATGTCTAAAATTCTAAACTCTAAAAAATCTAAACCTATCATGCTTTAGTATTCTGTCAATTTTTGGTACAAGATAACGCATTGTTTGGCTTCCAGAACATCATGAACTCTCAAGATAGAACTTCCGTTCATCAGGGCCGCCATATGAAGTGCTGTAGTTCCGTTCAGGGCGTCTTTAGCCTCTATGGATAAACTTTTATAAATCATAGATTTTCGCGAAACTCCGGTAAGAATAGGTAAATCGAGATTTTTTAATGCTTTCAGATGATTTAATAATTCAAAATTCTGAGCTATATTTTTAGCAAATCCAAATCCCGGATCAATGATTAAATCTGAAATGCCTTTTTTTCTGGCTTCCGAAATTCGTCTGGAAAAATATAAAATCACCTCTTCAACAAGGTTGTCATACGCTGTCAGTCCTTTCATGGTCTGTGGCGTTCCTCGCATGTGCATCATGATATAAGGTACCTGATACTCTGCGATCATATCCAGCATGTCTTCATCCAGGTTTCCGGCAGAAATGTCGTTGATGATATGTGCGCCCTGATCCAGGCTTTCTTTGGCAACCCTGCTCCTGAAGGTATCTACAGATATAATAAGCTCCGGAAATGCTTTGGTCACCTGTTGTAAAACGGAAGCCTGTCTGCGTAATTCTTCATCCACGCCGATGTCCTCTGCGCCAGGTCTCGAACTGTAAGCACCAATATCCAGAATGTCCATGCCTTCCCGAATATGTCTCTCGACCTGTTCAAGGGCGGCTTTGTCTGTTTTGAACTTACCCCCGTCATAAAATGAGTCTGGAGTCAAATTGAGCACCCCCATAACTTTAGGGGCTGATAAATCGAGTAAGTGTCCTTTGCAATTGATGGTCATAGTCACAAATTTATGATTTTAAAAGTTTTGCAAACTCATTTTATCAACTCCTTTTCGATTTCTTTTAGATTTTAAACTAAATTAGAGACCAAATTTTAAAATTATGGACGTCAACGAACCCAATTTTCAATCGCTTTACGAGGACTACTCTTTTCTGATCGGTATTCTTCTTTTTCTTCTGGTTGTGGATGTTGTTTTGAAACTCATCACCTTATGGCAGTCGGCCAGACGTAAGCAAGTCGCCTGGTTTATTTTCCTGGGACTCATCAACTCTTTAGGGATTCTTCCTGTCATTTATTTGATTATCAACAGAAATAAGGACAGGTTTAAACGCTAATCCGTTTTGTATTTTTGACGCCTCCAGTAATAAAAAGCGCCTCCAAAAATCAAAATGGACAGAAGTGGTATTGCCAGGTTGAAGATCTGCCAGGTCAATTTTTCATCTTCCAGGGCTTCCAGGTCCATAGCATCCAATTGAATGGATTTGTTTCTGAGATTCACCAGGTCCTCATCTCCCAAAAGGTAATTGACAGTATTCAATAAAAAAGTCTTGTTACCGTAGGTTAGTCCTGTGTAGCGATCAAAACCCAGTTCCAGGGCTTTGCCGGATTGAACCTGATTTTTAATGACATCCCCGTCAGCGATAAAAACCTGTTGAGTTTCCGGGCTAATCTCTAAGGGATCCTGAAGTTGAAAAGGTTTTAATTTTGACTGATAGGCAGAGGTGAATTTGCCCTCGACCAGAACAGCCAATGGATACTGTCCCGTTTTATAAAGTCTGGGGTCCGGTTCCTGAGTGATGTCATTCAGATTTATTTCTGAAGGTACCCCCACAATTCTTGAAAGCTCTGAACTTTCCAACAGGATGGTCTGTTTTAAAGACGACGGTAAAGTATCGATGGGATTGGCAAATTCAAACTTTACCGGATTCAGATTAGAGGTGATGGGGTGTTTTTGGCCGATGTTTCCCAGTGGATCGTAGAACCAGGGAAAACGGGTCAGTTGAGTAGAATTGCCACTTCCCGAGGCTAAAACAATCGGAGCCGAGTACAGATCATTAACCAGCTGAGGATTGATTCTTATACCGTATTTAAAAAATAAACTGTATAAATTCAAATCGTTTGGCAGGGCTATTGTCGATTTGGAAGCTTCGTATAAACGTTCTTTTTCCACATTCACATGTTCAGTGAGCCAAAGCGCTTTACCACCGCTCATGATGTATTGATCGAGAGCATAGACTTTCTCTTCGTTAAAAGCTTCAGAGGGTTTAGCATCGATGATGAGATCATAGGTTTTGAGCAGATCCAAAGTCCGTTCTGGAGCTGTATTTATCGAGTCCAGTGTAAAAGGGGCTATCAAATAATAAGGCTTCAGCGTTGTAAGAAAATCGGAAATGTATTGGTCCTGCAGTTCGCCCTGGCCCTTTAGAATGGCGATTTTTTGATGTCGCTCCCGCGTTAACTTAATAAAAGAACTTGCAAAAGCATACTCCAGATGTTCTACAGATTTCTGAATTAACTCAGAGTTGCTTTGCGTAAGGGTCTTTTGTATGAGCTGAATCGGAGTCTGCTGGTTTTTGTAGTTTGCCACGGCCCATGGAAATAGGAGACGCTCGGTCATTTTTCCGTTTTCCCGAATATTGAGCGACTCCGGTGACATGCCCAGTTCGTAAAAGCGATTGGCCACTTCCAGAGCTTCCAGACCGCTATCCAACGGATTTACAAATTCAAATTTGATGTTGGAATTATAAGCTTGCAGCTCTTCCAGCATATAGCGGGTTTCTGTTTGAAGCCTTTTGAATTCCGCAGGCAAATCTCCTGTGAGGTAGACCTGAATAAATATCGGATTTTCGATAGAATCTATCAATTCCAGGGTGGAATCCGATAAGGTATATCTTCCGTCTGAGGTAAAATCCAGACGAAAAAAATATTCAGAAGCCAGTAAATTGGCCAGCACAATTATAACTAGTATTCCAAAGATTTTTTTCATTCTGAAGTAGGCTTTAGATGATAGCGTGTAAGTGCCAGAAAGATAAAGGTGATGCTCAGGAAATAAATCAGGTTTCTGCTGTCCAGAATACCTCTTGTAATGCTGTTGTAATGATAACGCATGCCGAAGTAGTCCAGCGTGTAAAGTTCTGAATCACCAACCGCAACAGCACTAAACCCTTCAAATCCAAAGTATAAGAACAAGCTGATGAGCGTTCCTGAAATAAAAGCGATAATTTGATTATGACTCAAAGAAGAAGCGAAGATTCCAATGGAGGTAAAACAGGAAATGAATAAAACAACTCCCAGGTAAGAACTGAAGATAACGCCATAGTCCACAACGACTCCCTCTGCAGCAAGTTCAGTTAAACTGATTAGGTAAAACAAGGTAGGCAGGATAGCAATCAGACTCAGAGCCAGGCAACCCAGAAATTTTCCTAAAATCAATTGATTAAGGCTTAGGGGCTTAGTCAGTAAAAGCTCCAGGGTACCCTGTTTCTTTTCTTCCGAGAAGCTTCGCATACAAATGGCGGGAATCAAAAATACAAACACCCAGGGCAGGGCTTCAAAAAATGGAATGAGATTGACGTAACCTGAATTTAAAATATTGAAGTTGCCGGGAATGATCCAAATTAAACTTCCGGTAGAAATCAAAAAGAGTCCCACCACAATAAAACCGATGGGAGTTGAAAAAAAGCTGTTGAATTCTTTACTGAAGATTGCTAACATATCAATTTAATTCAATGAGTTTATCTAAACTCCAGGCCTCAGCTTTTTGAGAAAACCCCGTCTTGGTAGCTTTCCAGACTTCAGCAAATAATGCAGAATGCCTGTAAGCGTTTAAATGCGATTCAGAGTTCCAGTAACTGTATGTGAAAAATAATGTTGGGTCTTTTTGGTCCTGATAGAGTTCCAGTCGCTGGCAGCCTTCAAAATGGCGAATCTTTTCTTTATTTTTTTGAAATAACATTTGAAAACCTTCTACGGCTTCAGGTTTAAATTTCATTTTGACAATCCTTATAAGCATGCTATAAAAATTTAACGGTGAGTGTGTCCAAATATTTTAAGCCGAACAGGCTGGAAGCACATCCAACACTTAAGGGATTGCTTTTGTAAATGGCAAGTTCTAAAAAATCTGATGAATTGAACAAAGCTATTTTCTTTCCTTCCATTTCTCTGTTTTCCTTTGGGATCTTGAAGTTAATGGCTTCAGAATAGTTGGAATACACATTTTTAAAATGAGTAGATCTGGCAGAAATGAGCACCTTTCTCCCTTTGGCTACAGATTTAAACAGTTTTTTGCTGATGTTGGAGACCACATTTCCAAAATTATCGATGTAAATAATATGACCAATAATCTGGTCTTCGGTCTGATTTACAATGGGCTTGACGTGAGTGAGCTCATTCATACGTATCCTGGTCTTGCCGATGACGTCCAGGTCTCCTCCTCTGCAGATGTGAGCGGCTACACTTATAAATACATCCAAAATTTTAGACTTTCTCTCAAAATTATCGTGGATGTTGATTTCTACAATTTTATCAGGTTTAATTTCAGAAGAAATCAGGGAAAGGATTCCGTTATCGGCACAAATAAAATAATGGCCATCCAGATAAATGGCTAGGTGTTTATTTTCCGGAGTCAATTCTGAATCTACACCGATGATATGAATGGAGTTTTCAGGAAAATTATGGTAAGCATTTTTAATGATATAGGCTGCTTCCGTATAATTGAAGGGTGAAATTTCGTGAGAAATATCTACGATGTGAACCTGCTCCAGCTCACAGAGTAAGGCGCCTTTCACAGCAGCCACAGAGTGATCTTTGAGTCCGAAATCTGTAGTAAGCGTTATGATGGGCATTTAATAGATAGTTAATATTTGGAAGCTAAATTTCGTCAAAAAAAAGCGTAAATTTGCTATGCGAATTTATTATTTTTAACCTAAAATCGGCGCTTTTGAATGAACTTATTTTAGAACTCTCAGAAATCAATCCAAGAGAATTTTTTGGAAACAACAATGTGAATATTGAACTTGTTAAGAAATATTACCCGCAGCTTAAGCTTGTAGCGAGAGGAAATAAGATAAAAGTCTTTGGTGATGAAGAGCGCCTTGAAGAATTTGAGCAGCGGTTCCTGATGCTGACAGATCATTTTTCTAAATTCAATTCTCTGGACGAAAATGCCATTGAAAGGATACTGACCAGTCAGTCCAAAGCAGATTACGATGCGCCCATTTCTTCCGGAGCCGTTTTAGTCCACGGCGTAGGAGGGAGGCTCATCAAGGCACAAACCGCCAATCAGCGTAAACTGGTAGAACAGATGAATACCAACGACATGGTGTTTGCTATTGGTCCTGCAGGTACCGGTAAAACCTATACGGGTGTTGCTCTGGCTGTGCAGGCATTAAAAAACAAACAGGTTCGCAGAATCATTCTCACGCGTCCCGCAGTAGAAGCAGGGGAGAACTTAGGCTTTTTACCGGGCGATTTGAGGGAAAAATTAGATCCCTACATGCAGCCGCTTTACGATGCCTTACGCGATATGATTGCGCCGGAGAAGCTGGAAAGTTACATCGAAAAAGGAACCATTCAGATCGCTCCGCTGGCTTTTATGCGAGGAAGAACCTTAGATAATGCCTTTGTGATACTGGATGAAGCCCAAAACACCACGCATCCCCAGATGAAAATGTTCCTGACAAGAATGGGTAAAAATGCCAAATTCATGATTACCGGAGATCCGGGTCAGGTTGATTTGCCAAAACGCGCCATTTCAGGCCTTAAAGAAGCCCTCCTGGTTTTAAAGGATATCAAAGGAATTGGTATGATTTATCTGGATGATAAAGATGTGATTCGCCACCGACTCGTTAAAAAAGTAATTTCAGCTTATAAAGCTATAGAAAATCAGGATTAAGTTATGCGTGCTACACTTTTATCAACACAGTTTCAACTTCCCGGCCAAGAGGATTTTTACAAAGGCAAAGTCAGGGAAGTCTATTCGCTTAAAAATAATACAATCGTAATCGTTGCTACAGATCGGCTGAGTGCTTTCGATGTGGTTTTGCCACAAGGCATCCCGTATAAAGGTCAGATTTTAAATGAAATCGCTTCCGAAATGCTTCATGCAACCGAGGACCTTGTTCCCAACTGGCTGGAAGCGGTTCCAGATCCCAATGTGAGCGTCGGTGTAAAATGCGAACCCTTTAAAGTGGAAATGGTGGTAAGAAATTACCTGGTTGGCCATGCCGCCAGGGAATATTTTGCCGGTAAACGCGAACTTTGTGGGGTAGAATTCAAAGAAGGCTTAAAACTGAACGACAAGTTTGATGCCCCTATCATCACCCCAACAACCAAAGCAGAGCAGGGCGACCATGATCAGGATATTTCCAGAGAAGAAATCCTCAACCAGGGGATTGTAAGCCAGACCGATTACGAGATTTTGGAAGATTATGCGCTCAAATTATTTCAACGGGGAACTGAACTTGCTGATAAAAGAGGCCTGTTGTTGGTGGATACCAAATACGAATTTGGTAAAACTCCGGAGGGTAAGATTGTAGTCATTGATGAAATTCATACGCCTGATTCTTCACGGTATTTCTACAAAGAAGGCTATGAGGAACGACAAGCTAAAGGTGAAAAGCAAAAGCAATTGTCCAAAGAATTTGTCAGAGAATGGCTCATGGCAAACGGGTTCCAGGGAAAAGAAGGACAAAAAATCCCGGAGCTAACCCCCGAAGTGGTAAATTCCATAAGCGAAAGATATATCGAGCTCTATGAGAAAATCACCGGAAAAAGCTTTCAAAAAGCAGATGTGGAATCCATAGAAACCCGAATTTTGAGCAATATTGAGGGCTATTTGAAGCGCTAATTTTTTCTCATTTCGGCTTTTCGCATAGGCATGTCATCTACGATTTCAAAAATTTGCTCAGGCTGTACCAGACTTCTAAAGGTTTGTTTTACGGTTTTGTCCAGGCCTATTAAATACACCTGAAGAGTTGCGCCAACTGTATAATTCGCCTTGTTTTCTTCAATAAAAGCTTTGCTTTTTTCACTAGGATTAAAAACGGCTTCCATTTCGCCGTCTATCACTGTAAAAATAGCCAGCCTTCTTTCTTCTAATTCACCGGTCTTTTCCTTCAAAGTATCGATTTGTCGTTTTACGTCTCCCGTAAATTCTGAATCGGCAATAACAATAATACGCCTGTCGTTAAATCCCTGTGGTATATTCATAAGACTCATAAAAACTATAAATAAGACTGGTTTCATGATTATTTCTGTTTCTGATTGATGATTTCAGCCAGAAGTTTTTTGGCTCTCAGCAATCTTACTTTTACGTTGGTGATGGGTTGTTCTGTCCGGACGGCGATTTCTTTATAGCTCATCTCCTTAAAGAAACGCAGTTCAATCACTTCTCTGTAATGCGGTTGCAATTCTTTGATTTGCCTTAAAAGATTGCTTAGGTTTTGTTCGTTTATGATTTTGTCTTCAACGGTAGGTTCGGCATCTGCGATTTGAGAGACTTTTCTGGAATCGATTTCAGATGTTTTTAGCCTTTGTTTCCGGGTCAGATCGATGTGGATGTTTTTTGAAATGGTCATTAACCAGGTCTTGAATTTAAAACTCTCTTCGTAGGTCTCTATCCTGTCAAAGGCTCTGGCAAAGGTTTGAACCGTAATCTCTTCAGCCTCATAGGTGTCATTGGTGCGTTTCAACTGAAATCTGTAGACATCCTCCCAGAAATGATTCAACAAAGCCCTGAAGGCTTTTTGATCTGCTTGTTTTGCCTTATTGATAAGTGCTGTTACGTCTGGTTTTACTGCCACGATTGCTGTTTTTTAAATTTACCACCTATGCCTAGACCGAGTTGTAAAAAAAGTAAACACGCTTCTAAGATAGGCCATATAAATAAAACAGGTTTTGAGGCTTTCAAAATCTTAGCATAAATCCCTATGAAAATACTTTTTATCAACAGAGTTGCTGCGAAAACTCCCAGAGCAATCCCTGAAAATCGGCTGAAGAGCAGGATCAGAAAACTTACCCAGAATAGGGCATGAGAAACATGATACAAGCCTAAAAATAACTGATGGGAAGACCTGTAATGATAGGCTGTAGTATAGTGTCTTAGCTTCTGTCTCCACCAGGACTTCCAGTCCGTTTTTGGTTGGCTAAGCACAAAACTATCGGCGTTAAGACTTACTGTAATTCCAGAGAGGTCTTTCATATTCTGAATCAGCATATCATCATCTCCGGAAGTCAGATGCGTTTCGTTTTTAAAATTTTCGCTGTCCAGAAAAAGCCGTTTGCTGTACATCGCATTTCTGCCCACACTCATATAAGCTTTGTTTTCAATAGCTTTGGATAAGTATAAAACAGCGGTTTGTAAAGTCTCAAACTGTATGATGAAATTTAAAAACGAGGGGCAGTACAGATAGGGTGAATAACCCAGCACACAGGGTCTTGAGTTTGAAAGCTGAGAACTCATAATTGAAATCCAGTCCTTGCTGACGGGTCTGCAGTCGGCATCTGTCAATAAGATATGATCAAAGCGGGAAGCAAGAACCCCGGTCTTGAGGGCAGTTCGCTTAGAAGGAGATTCCTTTTGTTTAAGCTGAATTAATTTTAGAGTCGTATAGCTTTCCTGAAGTTTTTGTATGATTTCTGAAGTTGAATCTGTAGAGGCATCATCTACGACGATGACTTCAAATTCGGGATAATTTTGATTTAAGACAAATTCCAGATGTTTGGAAAGATTTTCAGCCTCGTTTTTAGCACAGATAATGACACTCACAGGAAACGCTTTGTTTTCTGAATCCGAAGCCTGAGGCTTATGTTTAGATAATAAATGACTAATCTTTAAATGCTGAATCAGTATATAAAGGGTTGAAATTATGAAAAGAAGAAGAATGAATTTCAACCATTACAAATTTAAAGTGTTATTTGGTTTTATCGACACCGCTGCAATCGGTCTGTTCATCCGGCATCTTTCCGCAAAAGCTACAGGATTCACCGGATTTGTTTAAAAAAGGACTTTGACTTGCACAGGTTCCTGCAAATTTACCATCTTTTTTACCCCAAATTTTTATAGCTATTCCTGCGACAGCTATACCTAAAAGTACGATAGTTATCAGTAGTAATTTCATACCGCAAATTTAATAAAAGTCGACCGAAACCAAGTGAAATTGGAATTTTATCTTGATTTTTTAACGTAAACCTGGAACCTGAGGTTTAAAACACATTGACTTCAGTCTCCAAATCGATGTTGAATTTACGCTTCACCTCTTTTTGCACACGTTTTGCTACGTTTTCAATCTCTTTCCCGCTAGCGCTTCCATAATTTACCAAAACCAAAGCCTGTTTGGTATGAACACCTGCATCTCCTTTTCGATAGCCTTTGAGACCGGCTTTTTCAATAAGCCAGCCCGCCGGAATTTTAACAGCGTTTTCGTCTATTTCATAATAAGGAACATCGGGATAATCGTTTTGAATAGCGTTTAAGCTGCTATGATCCAAGATTGGGTTTTTAAAAAAACTTCCGCTATTGCCTATTTCCTTAGGATTGGGGAGTTTGGATTCCCGAATAGCTATGACTGCTTTGGAGACCTCCTGTATGGTCGGAGAAGTGATTCCTTTAGCATCGAGTTCGGTTTTGATGGAACCGTAATCTATATGAAGCTGGTGGTTGTTTTTGGATAATTTGAAAACAACACTGGTGATGATAAACTGATTCTTGAACTTTGATTTGAAAATAGAATCCCTATACCCAAAGAGACAATCTTTGGTATAAAATCTTTTCCTGGAAAGGCTTTGTCTATTGATGGTTTCACAATAGGCCATGACATCCTTAAGTTCGACACCATAGGCTCCGATGTTCTGGATTGGAGACGTGCCTACATTCCCGGGAATAAGCGATAAATTTTCCAGACCTCCGTAATTATGGTCTAAACAGTAATCGACAAAGTCGTGCCAGTTTTCACCTGCACAGGCTTTTATAAGCACATGATCTTCCTGGTCCTCGATCACTTCAATGCCTTTAAGATTAATGTGTAGAACGGTTTTATTTATGTTTTGGGTGAGAAGCATATTGCTGCCTCCACCCAAAACAAATAATTCTGAAGCATAAAAACGTTTCAATATTTCTAGAAGTTCCTCTTCGTTCTGAACCGATATAAATTGATGTGCATTCACATCTATTCCAAACGTATTGTAGGATTTTAAAGAGATATCTTTTTCAAGCTTCATTTATCTATTGTTATAAGCTTGTAGGGCCATTTTCAGAATAGAAACCGCTTTTAACAGGCTTTGTTTTTCCAAAACATAAGCAATCCGTATCTGATTGAGACCTGATCCCGGAGTTGAATAGAATCCAGCTGCAGGAGCTACCATAACGGTTTCGCCATTCACATCAAATTCTGATAACAGCCACTTTGCAAAATCCTCAGTATCTTCTACCGGAAGCTCGACAACGCAGTAAAACGCACCTTTGGGTTTAGCCACTTTTACACCTTTGATATCCTCCAATGCTTCGATAAGTGTATCTCTTCGCTCTTTATATTCCTCATTTACTTCCAGGAAATAATCATCGGTAGTGTCTAATGCCGCCTCACTAGCAATCTGTGCAAAGGTAGGAGGGCTCAATCTCGCCTGAGCGAACTTCATGGCCGTGACCATGAGTTCTTTATTTCTGGAAACCATACAGCCTATACGAGCTCCGCACATACTGTAACGTTTAGAAACAGAATCTACCATGATCGCATGTTCTTTCAATTCAGGTAAGCTCATGATAGAATGGTGTTCTATCCCATCGTAGACAAATTCTCTGTAAACTTCATCCGCTACCAGAAACAAATCATGTTTCAATACCAGATCGGCTAATTTTTGAAGTTCGTCCTTAGTGTATAAATACCCGGTTGGATTACCTGGATTACATATGATTATGGCTTTAGTTCGCTCTGTGATCTTAGCTTCAAATTCGCTGATAGGAGGCAGCGCAAAATTATTCTCGAAGTGGGATTCCACAGGTTTTACCGTTACACCAGAGGCTACGGAAAAGCCGTTATAGTTGGCATAAAAAGGTTCGGGAATAATCACTTCATCTCCCGGATCTGTTATGCTTCCCATGGTGAATAGCAATGCTTCAGATCCACCTGTGGTCACAATAAGTTCTTCGGGTCTGATATCAATTCCTTTTTTTACATAATACTTGGCTAGTTTTGTCTTGTAGGACTCAAACCCGGAAGAGGGGCTATAAGACAAAATGTCCAGATCGTTGGTCTTAACAGCATCCAGAGCTACTTTTGGGGTAGCAATGTCAGGTTGACCGATATTTAAAAAATATATTTTTTTTCCTTCGTCTATTGCTTTGTCTGCAAAAGGAGCCAATTTTCTAATTGGAGATTCAGGCATTTCCAGGCCTTTAAAGGATATTTTTGGCATAATAAAAATTTTTTACAAATGTGGTGATTTTAAATAGTAACTGCAAGATTTGTAATGTTCAAAACCCTTTAAAAAAGGTCTAAAGACTTGCTAAAATAACTTTTGAAGTAGATTTTCGACTTATCTTTAGGCTTTATATGATGAAACCTGGATGGCTTATTTTTTTAATTCTAATGCTTTGTGGTTTTAATTCAATCTATTCTCAGAATCGGTTTGAATTTGATGCGCAGGAGAAAAGGGCTGTAACTTTAAAATTCGAATCTCTCAATAATTTGATTATCCTTCCCGCCATGCTTAACGGGGAATACATTAAATTTCTGGTGGATACCGGAGTCAATAAAACCAAGGTCTTTGCGCAACCCAAAGATTCAAGTCTTCTGGAAAATGCAGAATATATCTCCATGCGAAGTCTAGGAAGTCCGGAGCCCGTAAAAGGCTATAAAACTCTGAATAATACTATCGATTTTGGTCCGATTACAGGTAAAAACCAGGAAGTGTATTATATCACCGATCCTCGCTTTGATCTGGCAGGTAAATTAGGTATCAATGTTCAGGGCATCATGGGCTATGAATTGTTTAAAGACTTTATTATTCGGCTGAATTATGATAGTGAAAGCCTTAGGCTATATCAACGCGAAAAGTTTAACAGAAAACTGCGGCGATTTGATAAAATCGAATTTAGGCTTATCCGTAATAAACCTCATATTAAAAGCCCTATCAAATTTTTAAACGGTTCTGAAAAGGAGCTGGTGTTCCTTTTAGATACAGGATCCAGTGATGCGTTTTGGCTGTTCGAAGATGAAGATGTGCCCGTTCCCGAAAACGCTTTTACCGATTATGTAGGTTATGGACTCGAACTCGCTATAGAAGGGCAGCGAACTAAATTTCAATCTGCCCAGATTGGCAACTATGAACTGCAACAGCCAAGGGTTGCTTATATAGATTCCCTCTCTTCCCAATTATTTACTGCGGACCGTTTTAAAGATGGTATTATAGGTTCTGAGATTTTAAGAAGATTCGTCTGGTTTTTTGATTATGAGAGCCGAACTGTGTATCTAAAATCGAATCGTAATTTTGACGATACTACCAATTATGACCGCAGCGGTTTAATTTTATTGTACGTGGGTGATGAAGTCACCAGGACAAGAGTGCCTATTATGGTGAGGGTGGATGAAGAAACTAACTATAATTCCTTTAATCCGGAAAACCGTTTCGAGATTCGACTGCAAATAGCTAAGATTCTTAAAGTAGCTCAGATTCGGCCCAGGTCCCCAGCCGCAGGGACTGATATTCAAATCGGGGATCGAATTCTTAAACTTAACGGAAAAACAGTAAATAAAATGTCACTGGAAGACATCAATACGTTATTGAGTAGCGAAGAAGGCAAGCTCATAAAAATCCAGCTTGAAAGAGCGGGTAAAGTTTTGAAGAGAGAACTGTTTTTGAGTTCTCAACTCAATGACATACCAGGCAATTAGTCCTTGACTTCTCCGGTGTGTTTTTATGATTTAAATTTCTATTACGGAAGCTTGCTGAATGAAAAGAGAGCCTTAGCCTTGGACGATGTGCGTCAAATTCCAGAGGCTTATATGCAAAGCTAAAGCCCTTCTTTTTTGTTCAAAAGGAGTAAGGGGGTTGTCCTGGGAAAAAGCAGGACATCCCGTTTTTTTCGCATCCTTTAGATATGCAGAGATTCCCAAGCCTAAAATTCGCTGCATATTCTAAATCTTAATTTTTTTAGTTTAAGGACTTATCAGTAATTTCGCCATTCAAAATAATTTCTAAGCATGTCAAGCAAACTTGAATACAATTCAAAAGAATCTGAGCAAAAATGGTATTCCTATTGGGAAAAGCACGAATTCTTTCATTCTGAAGTCGATGAAAGAGAAGCCTATTCCATAGTGATTCCTCCGCCAAATGTTACAGGAGTGCTACATATGGGACATATGCTCAACAATACTATTCAGGATGTCCTTGTAAGACGAGCAAGATTGCTGGGAAAAAATGCCTGTTGGGTACCGGGGACGGATCATGCATCAATCGCCACTGAAGCCAAAGTTGTAGCTAAGCTAAAGGAAAAGGGCATTTCAAAAACAGATTTATCTCGGGAAGAATTCTTAGGCCACGCCTGGGAATGGACCCATGATTATGGTGGCCGGATATTGAACCAACTCAAGAAACTTGGCGCATCCTGTGACTGGCAGAGAACCAAATTCACCTTGGATGATGATATGTATGAGTCTGTTATACAGTCGTTCATAGATTTGCACAACAAGGGATTGATTTATCGGGGTTACCGCATGGTCAACTGGGATCCGGAAGCTCAAACCACCTTGTCTGATGAAGAAGTTATCTACGAAGAAAAACAAGGCAAACTTTATTATGTGTCTTACAGTCTGGAAGATTCGGAAGAAAAATTAACCATAGCTACGACTAGGCCGGAAACCATTTTTGGAGATTCAGCCATCTGTATAAATCCAAACGATGAGCGTTTTACGCACCTTAAAGGGAAAAAGGTTATTGTTCCCCTTGTAGGGAGAAGCATCCCGATTATTGAGGATGAATACGTGGATATGGAGTTTGGGACAGGCTGCCTGAAGGTCACCCCGGCTCATGATGAAAACGATAAAATTCTGGGCGATAAACATCAACTTGAAGTTTACGATATTTTTAATCCCGATGCGACACTTAACAGTTTCGGACTAAGCTATGCAGGCCAGGATCGTTTTGTAGCCAGAAAAAACTTTGTAAAAGATTTGGATGCGCAGGGGTTTCTGGTGAAAGTTGAAGAGTATACCAATAAAGTGGGAACTTCAGAAAGAACCAAAGCTATCATCGAGCCCAGACTCTCCGACCAGTGGTTTTTAAGGATGAAAGAGCTTGCTCAGCCAGCTATCAATGCTGTTTTAAAGAGTGAAGACATACAATTACATCCCCGGAAGTTCGAAAACACCTACAAGCACTGGATGGAAAATATTCGGGACTGGAATATATCTCGACAGTTGTGGTGGGGACATCAGATACCCGCTTTTTTCTATGGCGATGGAGAAAACGATTATGTCGTGGCCAAAACTAAGGAGGAGGCTTTAGAGACGGCAAAAGAAAAATCCGGAAAATCACTTAGCCTAAATGACCTCAGACAAGACGAAGATGTATTGGATACCTGGTTTTCTTCCTGGCTATGGCCTATGAGTGTGTTTGATGGCATTAGAAATCCGGAAAACAAAGAGTTTAACTACTACTATCCAACGAATGATTTAGTGACAGGCCCCGATATTTTATTTTTTTGGGTAGCGCGTATGATTATGGCGGGTTATGAATATACGGGACAAAAACCATTTGAAAACGTGTATCTCACGGGCTTGGTGAGAGATAAGAAAAGACAAAAAATGTCCAAATCACTGGGGAATTCTCCGGATGCCCTGGAGCTTATTGACAACTATAGTGCAGACGGCGTAAGGGTTGGACTGCTGCTGAGTAATGCTGCCGGCAATGATTTGTTGTTTGATGAATCCCTTTGTCAGCAGGGAAAAGGATTTAGTAATAAAATCTGGAATGCTTTCAAACTGGTAACCTCCTGGGAGGTAGATGCGGGTATCGAGCAACCGGAATCTTCCAAAAAAGCAATAGCATGGTATGATTCTGTTTTTCAGGATAAGCTGAGGGAACTGGAAGACCACTATAGCAAGTATAGAATTTCCGATGCTCTGATGACTGGTTATAAACTGGTTTGGGACGATTTTTGTTCCTGGTTTCTGGAAATTATAAAGCCAGCGTATCAGCAACCTATAGACCAGTCTACCTTCAACTCCGCGATTGCATTTTTTGAAGATAACTTGAAAATTCTTCACCCTTTTATGCCGTTTGTTACCGAAGAAATCTGGCATCAAATCGCTGACAGAAAGCCAGAAGAAGCCTTGACGGTTTCTTCATGGCCGGCACAGAAGCCCTATGATGCGCTTCTCATTTCAGAATTTAATTTTGCTTCAGAAGTGATTTCAGGCATAAGAAGCATAAGAAAAGAGAAAAACATAGCCTTCAAAAATCAGATCGATTTGATTGTTCTGAACAATGAATCCGTTTCAAAAGCTCTGGATGCTGTAATTCTTAAACTGGGGAATATCAAGAATCTCACGTATACAGATTCTCCTGTGGAGGGTAGTCTTACTTTTAGAGTTAAATCTAATGAATATTTTATACCGGTGGAGGGTGCCATCGATGTTGAGGCTGAAAAAGAAAAGCTTAAAGAAGAGCTGAAGTATTACGAGGGTTTTCTAAAATCGGTTGAGAAAAAACTTTCTAACGATCGATTTGTGAACAATGCACCGGAGCAGGTTGTGAATATAGAAAAGCAAAAGAAAGAAGATGCTTTGGCACAAATCCAAACGATAACCAAGAGTTTGGAAAACCTGTAAATTCGGGTTTAATATTAACTAGAACAAAGGCCGATTTCATTTTCGGCCTTTTTTATTTGAGTGAGAATTCGTCTCCCAGATGGCGTTGGGCTAGTTTGATGTACTTGATTTTGGACTCTCTTTCAGAAAACTTTTTGACCTGAAACATCGCATTGGCTTTAAAAGCATTGACGAGCTGTTCTTCATTTATGGGGTTTTGAATCACCTTAAGGTCAGATTCATTTTTAGCGTGTTTGTAGTAGGCATAAAAATAAAGAAGGACATCCTGCGGGAATTTGAGATGGGTTTCGCTCACTTTGTTGTAAGCAAGTTCAAAAAGCTGATCCAGGTCCTGTTCAGAATAACTATTCAGATCCATTTCATGATTTTTTAGAAATGATGGATTTCCCGCCCTTAACCTTATCATTTATGTTTACCGCGATGTCAGTATCAACAGGTAAAAAAAGGTCTACACGGGATCCGAATTTTATAAACCCTGAATCTTCGCCTTGTACAGCCATATCGCCCTCCTCGGCATAGTTTACAATGCGTTTTGCCACTGCTCCTGCAATCTGTCGGTAAAGAATATCACCAAAGTTTTTGGTCTCTATGACCACAGTCGTTCTTTCGTTTTCTTCGCTGGACTTGGGATGCCAGGCCACCAGAAATTTTCCCGGATGGTATTTGCTGTATGAAATTTTTCCTCCGATAGGATAGCGTGTGACATGGACGTTGACCGGGGACATGAAAATGGATACCTGCAGCCGTTCTCCTTTAAAATATTCCAGTTCTGTGACCTTTTCTATGGCAACAACTTTACCGTCTACAGGAGCTAAAATCTGATTTTCATTTTTATTAACCCTGACTTTAGGGTTTCTGAAAAACTGGGCTATAAGAATGAATATGACAAAGCTGACAATGAAAATGATTGTGATAATCAGTTGATTTTCTTTGCCAAGAAATGAATTTGCTAAAAGGTTGATGAGGATTAAACCAAGTAAACTCCAAATAAGGATTTTATAGCCTTCTTTATGAAACATAATCTAAAAATAAAATAAATATAAAAACAAAGGTACTGGAAAAAAGCATACTATCCATTCTGTCGAATATACCACCGTGTCCGGGCATGATTTTACCGCTGTCCTTCACGTCTGCTTTTCTTTTGAATTTGGATTGCACCAGGTCTCCAAGTGTGCCAAATACACTCACGATGACAGCGAGTATAATCCAGGCCCACCAGGACAGTATATCGATGTAAAGGAATATCACGTAGCTTATAATAACTGAAGCTATCGCGCCACCAAAAAAACCTTCGATTGTTTTTTTCGGTGAAATCCTTTCAAATAATTTGTTCTTTCCGAAATTTTTACCCACCAGGTAAGCAAACGAATCGTTGGTCCATATCAAAACAAAAGTTCCAATAAGCACGTATTCGTAATTTTCCTTATACACGGGAATCATGGTTAAAAAAATGATGGAGGGCACGATATAAAATAAGGTCAGTAGATGCTTTTTTCCGTCAAATATCGGGATGTCGTGATGCGTATATAAATCTTTCAATAAAAATAGTTTAACCACCAAAGTCATCGCCATATAAGTGATAAGGAGAGGAAGATAAACCTCTGTAAAATTGAAGTAGTAAAGCAGTACCACCAGGGATACGTAGGAAATAATATTCCTGAAACTAAGCAGAGTCTGAAACTCCTTTAAGCAAATAAAACCTACGATAGTAAAAAAGAGAAGTAAGAGATAATGACTCAAAAAAGCAGTAGAAACTATGATAATAATATATAAAGCACCAGTGATACTCCTTTTAAGAATTTCGGACATTTTTTATAAATCTTCTAAGAGAAGCAAATATAAATTTTTTGGGGTACTTCCATAGCTCATAAAATCAGAATCTTTGTTTTCATCGAAAGTTTTGATGGTCGTGATATTAGTAGGAAGATTTCTGTCATGATTTTTATTTATTCTTTGTAAACCTTCCCCTATAGTTTTGATGAGCTGACTGGTTTTGGCAATGATGATAAAGTTTAAAGGCAAATCCACCAGTTTTTTATCACCCATCTGACTGGAACTTACCAAAATGGCACCTGTATTGGATATTAAAAACTCGCAGTCTGAAAGAAAGAAACAGGCTTCTAGATTTTTGTTGAAGGTAAGTTGTGTATGTTCAAAATCTTCAGATATAGACGGCTTGCTACAGTAAACCTCGCAGTTGGTCCAGTTATTCTCTTTTAAAATTTCAGAGAAATTGAGCCTTAATTCATTTACGTTTTCACAGTATAAAAACTTTCCTCCGTTTTTTTTGAAATTAAGCATAAATTCCTCATCGACGGGTTTTTCAGGCCTTGGCATGAACTTGCCTATCTCATTGCCGTATTCGTCGGTCACTTCTTTTACCGGTTCAATGCCCAAAAGGCGTTTTAAGAAGTTCATAAATATTGCTTAAATTTCATCCAAATATACATATATTTAAATATAAAAAAAATCTGAGATTGATTTAATCAAAATCAGATTTTTTTTAATTTTATTTAAATTAAATTAATCCTTTAGGAATCACTTTCTACTTTATCGTCTTTTTTAGTATCCTCTTCGGTTTCTTTAGTTTCTTCAGTGGGAGCTTTTTCTTCACTGTTTTCTGCTACCTTTTTTTTGTAGGTATTTATCATTTCTGGTTTTTTGAAGGGACGCTCTCCAAAAATCTCTATTAAATTGTCTTTGAAAATGACTTCTTTTTCCAGAAGCAACTCAGCTAATTTGGTCAACTGGTCTTTGTGTTTTTCCAGAATTTCGATAGCTCTTGAATATTGCTCCTCTATAAGTTTTGAAATTTCTTCATCGATTAATTCGGAGGTTTTATCACTGTAAGGCTTTGTGAAATTATAATCAGATTGTCCGGAGGAATCGTAATAGGTTAGATTTCCTATTTTGTCATTCAGACCATAAATGGTTACCATAGCTTTTGCCTGTTTGGTCACTTTTTCCAAATCACTTAAAGCTCCAGTTGAGATTTTATTGAAAATCACTTTTTCTGCTGCACGGCCACCCATGGTAGCACACATTTCATCCAAAATCTGTTCGGATCTTACAATTTGTCTTTCTTCCGGTAAGTACCAGGCTGCACCAAGAGACTGTCCGCGAGGAACAATAGTTACTTTTACAAGTGGAGCGGCATATTCCAGCATCCAGCTCACTGTAGCATGACCTGCTTCGTGAAAAGCAATGGTCTTTTTCTCCTCTACAGTCATAATCTTGTTTTTCTTTTCCAGACCGCCTACAATTCTATCTACAGCATCAAGAAAGTCCTGTTTACCTACAGCTGTACTATTGTTTCGGGCAGCGATCAGTGCTGCTTCGTTACAAAGATTGGCAATATCTGCTCCGGAAAAACCAGGCGTTTGTTTCGCTAAAAACTCTGTATCCAATTCGTCAGCTACTTTCTTTAAAGGTTTTAAATGAACCTCAAAAATTTCCTCACGTTCTCTTACATCGGGTAGGTCAACATAAATCTGTCTGTCAAATCGGCCGGCTCTCATCAAGGCCTTGTCAAGAACGTCCGCACGGTTGGTTGCTGCAATAACAATGACATTTGTGTTGGTTCCAAAACCATCCATCTCGGTTAAAAGCTGGTTTAGCGTGTTTTCACGTTCGTCATTAGAACCGGACATATTGCCTTTTCCACGAGACCTTCCAATGGCATCGATTTCATCTATAAATATGATCGAAGGGGATTTGTCTTTGGCTTGTTTGAATAAATCCCTTACCCTGGAAGCACCAACACCAACAAACATTTCTACAAAATCTGATCCCGATAAGGAGAAAAAAGGAACGCCAGCTTCTCCAGCAACAGCTTTTGCAAGCAGGGTTTTACCCGTTCCGGGAGGTCCTACCAGCAAAGCGCCTTTCGGTATTTTACCACCCAGATTGGTATATTTATCCGGATGTTTTAAGAAATCTACAATTTCCTGTACTTCATCCTTGGCCCCTTCAAGGCCGGCAACATCCTTAAATGAGGTTTTAATATCTTTCTTTTCATCAAATAATTTGGCCTTCGATTTTCCTATATTGAAGAGTTGACCCCCGGGTCCACCACCACCGCCTTTGCTCATGCGTTTCATGATGAATATCCAGATTCCTACTATCAATATAATGGGGAGAAGACCAATCAATATCTCACTGAAATAATTAGACCGCGTATCGTAATATACACTGGTGTCTAAGTTTTGTTCTTCCTTTATCTTTTCGATTTTGTTCTCAAAATTCTGTAAATCTCCAAATTCGAAGGTATAATCCGGACCTCCGGAAGAGGCGAAGACCTGGTCGTCGGTACTGCCTTTGTGCTGAGGCTTGCTTTTAGCTTCAGACGTCAGGAATACTTCAGCAACCCTGGAGTTTTTAATGATGTTAATCTTTTCAACATCACCGCTTCTCAAAAACTGCTCAAATTGTGCAATACTTGTTTGCTTAGGTTCACTAAAACCACTTCCGCCAAAAAATTGAACCCCAAAGAAAATAAGGATAATACCAATGTAAATCCAGTATGAATTAAACTTTGGTTTTTTGGGTTCTTTATTTACGTTTTTTTTCTGTGTTGCTTTATTCGCCATTCTTTACTTCTTAATTTAATAATTAGACTCAATAGACGTTATTTTGGCGTCTCCCCATAAGCTTTCAATATCGTAGTATTCACGTATTTGTTTTTGAAAAATATGGACGACAACGTCTACGTAATCCATGAGCACCCATTCCGAATTTTCAAGTCCTTCCACATGCCATGGCTTGTCCTGCAGGGCTTTGCTAACTACTTTTCTTACAGAACTTTCAATTGCATCTACCTGGGTGTTTGAATTTCCAGAGCATACTATGAAGTAATCGCAAACCGTATTTTCTAAGTCTCTTAAGTCTATGATTTCAATTTCATTACCCTTAACGTCCTCAATTCCTTGAATTATATACGTAATCAATTGGTCTATTTGTTCTTTCTTTGTACTCATTTAAAGATTTAAATTTTAACGCAAAAATAGGTTTTTAATACCTTTTTTTGCGTCAGTTAACAAAAGATTATTCGATATCTAACATCTCTATGAAAGTAGTCAAAGTTGATGCCACAAGTTCCACCAATACTTTCCTTAAAGAGTTTGTAAAAACACATTCCAAAAAACAGATGTACTGCATCGCTGCCCATCGTCAACTGGAAGGCAGAGGTCAGCGGGGTACAGCCTGGGAAAGCGAGGCTGGTAAAAACCTCACCTTTAGCGTATACCTGCCGGGTCTGGAATCCATTCATAAAGAAACTTTTAAACTGAGTGCTCTCATAGCTCTGGCGCTTAAAAAGGTATTAACCGGGTATGACATACCTAAACTCAGTATCAAATGGCCTAACGACATCCTGTCACGTCAGTTCAAAATAGGAGGGATTCTTATCGAAAATATGATCAGTCAAAATCAGGAAGGTGCCAGCATTGTAGGTGTCGGTTTAAATGTAAATCAGGAGGCGTTTTCAAATTTGCCCAAAGCCTCTTCCATGAAGATACTAAGCGGCAGGTCTTTTCCTCTTGAGGAACTCTTAACGGACATTCTGGCTGAGTTTGAACTGATTCCAGATCGTTTTAACCGCATGCCTTACAGGGAGGTGATTTCAGCCTATCACGAGGCTTTATTCAAATACAATGCGGTGAGTATTTTTCAGTTTCCAGACGGAAGTCTGGCTCAGGGACTCTTGAGAGGTGTAGATAAGTACGGGAGATTAATCGTTGAATTTGAGGAAGACAGGCTGAAATCTTTCGATATAAAAGAAATTCAAATTAAATATTGAAAAAAATGATTTTGATGATATATTTATAATTGAAATATCTATATTTGCAATTCGAAAATTTTAAGTCAACTGTAAATAATTAATCATTATATGTTAGTAGTTAAAGTAAAAGATGGTGAAAAAATTGAAAGAGCTCTTAAGCGTCTGAAACGCAAGTTTAGAGATACTAAAGTTCTTCAAACACTTCGTGATAAAAAACAATTCACGAAAAAATCTGTTTTAAAGAGACAAAATCTTAAGAAAGCTCAGTACATCCAGTCTTTGAGAGAGAAGGAAAATATGTAGTCGCTTTTTTAGTTCAAAATACAAACCCTGTGATATTCGTATCACAGGGTATTTTTGTTTAAGTTAACACCTCGAAGTCTACAACATAACCTTCACTGTTTCTTACGTTGAACACCACATCGTTTTCGAAAATCAGGTATTGTCCTTTAATGCCTTTTAATCTCCCTTTGAAATTATTACTCTTTTCCAGGTTGAGACTCTTCAATTTTTTAGGATACTGAATTACTGGAAAATTGATATTCAGTTCTTTGCTGGAATCGAGATAATAGGCTTTGGCTTCGTCGGGAATAAAGTCTTTGAGTTTTTCGCGTTCTTCTACCAGGTTCTTGTCTTCAATTTCATTTTTAAGCATGGTGCGCCAGTTGGTTTTATCGCTTATGTGTTTTTTCAAGGCCACTTCAGTAATTCCTGCGAGGTAGCGATTCGGGGTTTCTAAAATGGCAATGGCTTCATGAGCCCCCTGGTCTATCCAGCGGGTTGGAATCTGACTCTTGCGGGTGACCCCCACCTTTACGTTGCTGGAATTGGCCAGATAAACCACATGCGGCTGCAGCTGAACCTTTTTTTCGTAGGCCAAATCCCGGTCTTCTTCATCCAAATGCGCTTTGCTCAATTCCGGATGCATGATCCAGTCTCCCGCATTTGGTATTTCCTGAAAGCAGTCGTAACAAAATCCCTGTCTGAAAATCTTTTTGTTTCTGCCACAGTTTAGACACTGGTATCCTACAAAATAAATCGCTATCTCTCTATCTAAAAGTTGGTTAACATGCACCACATCATCATTGAATTCCAGAAAATAATCCACTTCTTCATTATTATCCGTTTTCATTTTTCTTAAGACTCCTCTATATTGCATTTTTTATTAAGTTTGATGAATTCTTTAAAACTGTTAAAAGAAGAATTCAGTATTAAAATATAGCCTGTATATGCCAATACCCATCGTAAATTCTATTGCTTCCTGGATTTTAAAGAAGCGTATTCATCATATGGAGTTGTTTAAAAAACATCCCTATGAAGTTCAAAATGAATTGTTGCTGGACTTGGTTTATAAAGCCCAAAATACGGAATTTGGCAAAACCTACGGCTTTCACGAGATAAAAAGTTACGAGGCATTTAAAGATAAGCTTCCCGTACAAACTTACGAAGACCTGGAAGCTACTTTTGAAAGGTGCAGGCAAGGAGAAGCCAATATTATCTGGCCAACCCCCATCACCATGTTTGCAAAATCCAGTGGTACCACCGGAGCCAAGAGTAAATTTATTCCGGTGAGTCAGGAATCTCTGGAAGACTGCCATTATGCAGCCAGCAAAGATTTGCTCTGTATCTATCTCAATAATAATCCGGACTCCAAATTATTCACAGGTAAAAGTTTAAGGCTTGGAGGAAGCAAAGAGATCTATCAGGATAAGGGAACTTCGTATGGCGATCTTTCTGCCCTGCTCATTTATAATATGCCCTTTTGGGCCAGCTATAGCAGTACGCCCGGAAATTCCATTTCACTGATGAGCGACTGGGAGACCAAGATGCAGGCGATTGTAGACGAAACCATCAAAGAACGAGTCACCAGCCTGGCAGGAGTACCTTCATGGATG
This sequence comes from Psychroflexus aurantiacus, assembly GCF_010820555.1. Taxonomy (GTDB): domain Bacteria; phylum Bacteroidota; class Bacteroidia; order Flavobacteriales; family Flavobacteriaceae; genus Psychroflexus; species Psychroflexus aurantiacus. The sequence goes on from NZ_JAAIKD010000002.1 coordinate 248,906, forward strand.
CTGGTACTGCTTAATGATGTTCTTAAAACCACGGGTAAATCCTCTATAGATGAAGTCTGGCCGGATTTGGAAGTTTATTTTCACGGCGGGGTAAGTTTTGAGCCTTACAAAAACCAGTACGAAAACCTCATTCCCAGTTCCAACATGAAGTATTATGAAATTTATAATGCGTCTGAAGGGTTTTTTGCTGCCCAAGACAGCAACGATTCCAAAGATTTATTGCTGATGCTGGATTATGGGATATTTTTTGAATTTATACCGATGTCCACCTATGGAACGCCTAATGAAAAAGTCATCAGTTTAAGCGAGGTTGAGATTGATAAAAATTATGCTATTGTGATTACGACCAATTCTGGCTTGTGGCGTTATAAGATAGGAGATACGATACGATTTACCTCCTTAAGTCCCCACAGGATCAGAGTGACCGGAAGGACAAAGCACCACATCAATGCCTTTGGTGAAGAACTCATCATTGAAAATGCCGAAGCCGCCATCAATAAAACAGCCAGCGAACTCCAGTGTGAAGTTATGGAATATACCGCTGCTCCTGTTTTTATGAGCGGGAACAAGAAAGGGGCGCATGAATGGATTCTGGAATTTAAAACGCCCCCGAAAAGCCTTTCTGAATTTCAAATTCGCCTGGATCAGAATCTCCAGGAAATCAACAGTGACTATGAAGCCAAGCGGTACAACAATATGACCCTGGATTTGCTTAAAATTCATCAGGCCAAACCCATGCTGTTTCAGCAATGGCTCAAACAGCATAACAAGCTGGGTGGACAGCACAAAATTCCCCGCCTCTCAAATCATCGGGAACACCTGGAAGAATTGTTGGCTCTAAACAGAAATTGAGCCTATCTTTGCTGTTGAAAAATTTATTCAATGATCGATACCAAGAAACAAGCCCTGTTTACAGCATTAATTATTATAGGCGCTATCCTCATAATTTATGACCTCACCGGTGATAATGAAAATGTTTATTTAAAGATAGGGGGGTTGCTCTTACTCATGATAGGACTCTATAATTCTACAAAGCAATGGGCAAAAGATAACCCAAAAGACGACCAAGATTCTTCTGAAGATGAAAAGTAAAAGCTTCCAAATAGGCGATAAAGTTGAACTTCTGGATGATGATGTCTCAGGAGTCGTTACCAACGTTGAAACAGATGAAGTCACCTTTGAGACTTCTGATGGTTTTGAAATGAAAATGCCTTTTGCTTTAGTAGTTAAGACTGAAGGTAGATTGGAAATTGACTTGGAAGATGATATTTTTATTCAAAAGCTGAAATCTGATTTAAACCCTAAACGCAAGGGACCATCACAAAAACCACAACGTCAACAGCCTGCGATGGAAGTGGATCTTCATATTCATAATATTGTGGACAAAACCGCACAGCTTTCCAATTTTGAAATGCTTAATATTCAGCTGGAACACAGCCGGAAAAAAATTGAATTTGCCATCGAAAAACGAATCAAGCGCATCGTCTTCATTCATGGTGTAGGGCAGGGGGTACTGAAAGAGGAATTGCACACGCTTTTTAGACGTTACGAGCAGATTGAATTTTACGATGCAGATTATCAAAAATACGGTCTCGGAGCGACTGAAATCTATATCTACGATCAGTAATCCAGAGTTTTTTCAGATTTTAAACCGAATTTGAGCCGGTCTAAAATAGATTTAATCTTAAATTCGCAAAAAAAATATAATCATGGAAAACGGACTATACGCACATTTTAATACGGAAAGAGGGAAGATCACAGTTCAACTTGCTTTTGATAAAACCCCTGGAACAGTCGGGAACTTTGTAGGCCTTGCAGAAGGTAAGATTGAAAACACAGCCAAAGCCCTGGGAACTCCGTATTACGATGGCACAAAATTTCACAGAGTTATAGAAAACTTCATGATCCAAGGTGGAGATCCCAAGGGTAATGGAACTGGTGGACCAGGTTATCAGTTCGATGATGAGATTCACCCAGAATTAAAACATGATCGGTCTGGAGTCTTATCTATGGCCAATGCAGGTGCCGGCACCAATGGGAGTCAGTTTTTTATTACCCACGAGCCAACTTCCTGGCTTGATGGGAAACACACTGTTTTTGGATACGTCGTGGAAGGTCAGGACGTGGTTGACAGTATTGAAGTGAATGACACCTTAACTTCAGTAGAAATAGAACGTGTGGGTGAAGACGCTAAAGCCTTTGATGCCGTAGAGCGTTTTGAAAAGTTCAAGTCATCAAAAGCTGAAAGAGAAGCTGAACTGAAAGCTGAAGCGGCAAAAAAGCTTGATGAAATTTCAAAAGGCTTTAAAGAAACCGAAAGTGGCCTGCGTTACCAAATCATCAATGAGGGCTCTGGTCCAAAACCTAAAAAGGGTCAGAATGTGAGTGTTCATTACAAAGGAAGTTTAGTTGATGGAAGCGTGTTCGATTCGTCTTACAAAAGAAAACAGCCTATCGAATTTCCCGTGGGCGCCGGACATGTGATTGAAGGCTGGGACGAAGGACTTATGTTATTGAATCAGGGCACAAAGGCTCAGTTTGTGATTCCTCCACATTTGGCATATGGAGACAGAGAAGTGGGCGGAGTGATACCGACCAATTCCATTTTAATTTTCGACCTCGAACTGGTTGACATTAAATAACAAAATACTTTAAAAAAAAAACACCCCTTATTTTCTGTTAGAACCTAAGGGGTGTTTTTGTTTAGCAATCACTCATATTCACTTTGATGGCCAGTCCGCCTTCAGAAGTCTCCTTGTATTTGGAAGTCATGTCCTGAGCGGTATCCCACATGGTAGCGATGACTTTGTCCAGAGGAACTTTGGCTTTGGAGGCATCAGATTCCATAGCGATTTCAGCAGCATTTATGGCTTTGATGGCTCCCATCGCGTTGCGTTCTATACAAGGAATCTGAACCAGCCCTGCTATGGGATCGCAGGTCATTCCCAGGTGATGTTCCATCGCGATTTCACTGGCCATAAGCACCTGCTCCGGGGTGCCGCCCATGACTTCGGTAAGCGCGCCGGCAGCCATTGCCGAGGAAACGCCGATTTCTGCCTGGCAACCGCCCATAGCCGCAGAGATGGTGGCGCCCTTTTTGAATAAGCTTCCGATTTCACCGGCGACCAGCATAAACTGCTTCAGGTGCTCAAAAGTGGCGTTATGATTTTCGATGACCATATAATACATCATCACTGCCGGTAAAGTTCCGGAGCTCCCATTGGTTGGAGCGGTGACAACCCGACCTAGCGAGGCATTGACTTCATTGACGGAAATGGCAAAACAGCTCACCCATTGTAAGATCTGTCTGAATTTGACTTCTTTGGTTCGGATGGTCTCCAGCCAGCCCTGAGGTGTATCATAGGTTTCAAATCTGTGCTCAAGCAAATTTTTATTCATTTTGGCCGCTCTTCTGCTCACATTCAGTCCGCCGGGAAGTGTACCTTCGGTGTGACAGCCGATGTACATCGACTCCAGCATGACTTCCCAGATTTTTTCTAAACCCGAATGGATTTCAAGTTCATTTCTGAGCGATTTTTCATTTTCGAGAACAATTTCAGAAATGATTTTTTGTTCTTTTTTACAGTGTTCTATTAAATCCTGTGCAGAATTGATTTGATAGGGGAAGCTTTTGAGTTCTTCTTGTTTCTGCTTAGCATTTTCGCGATCTTCTTTCACGACAAAACCTCCGCCGATGGAATAAAATGTAGATTCTACAGACTCCCCGTTTTCCAAGATTCCAATGTAGGTGATTCCGTTGGGATGAAATTCCTTGAACTCCTTTTTGAAAACGATATCCGTATTGAAATCAAAATCGATAAAACGGGAATTATCGAGATTTAATCGGCCCTCATTTTTCACGCGGTCAACTTCAACATCGATCTGAGTAATGTCCATACTTACGGGATCGTGACCACAAAGACCCAAAATGGCAGCAATATCTGTGGCGTGCCCTTTACCTGTTAAAGACAAAGAGCCGTAGAGGTGTATTTCAATGGATTTGACTTGATCCAAAAGCTTATCTTCCTTCAATTCTTCAATCCAGCGTTGCGATGCGCGCCATGGACCAAGGGTATGAGAACTTGAGGGTCCAATGCCAATCTTCATCATATCGAAAACACTAATGCATTCAATTTTCTTCATTCGTTTTAAGCTTTGTTTATGAATTTACAAATATTCAAGTTTTTTTCGAGATTAAATTCATAATCTTTCAAAATGATAGACTTTGTCTGAAAAAATAATAAAGGGTGACACTCTGTCATATCGGTTTTGATGGCATAAAGATTGACTTTTATGAATCAAAATTAATTATTAAGAACACAAAAAAAACAATTATGGGTAAGATTATAGGTATAGATTTAGGTACAACCAACTCGTGTGTCTCTGTTATGGAGGGAAATGAGCCTACGGTTATTCCTAATGCCGAAGGAAAAAGAACAACACCATCTGTTATAGCTTTTGTAGAAGGCGGTGAAATAAAAGTTGGTGACCCTGCAAAACGTCAGGCCGTAACCAATCCGGAAAAAACTATTTCCTCTATCAAAAGATTTATGGGGAATAAATATTCCGAATCCACAAAAGAAGTAGACAGAGTTCCCTACAAAGTGGTAAAAGGTGAAAACGATACAGCTCGCGTCGATATTGACGGAAGAATGTACACGCCACAGGAACTTTCTGCTATGATTCTTCAAAAAATGAAGAAGACTGCTGAAGATTATTTAGGTCAGGAAGTCACTGAAGCTGTAATTACAGTTCCAGCATACTTCAACGATTCTCAAAGACAGGCCACGAAAGAAGCCGGTGAAATCGCTGGTTTGAAAGTGAGTAGAATTATAAACGAACCTACTGCAGCTGCTTTAGCTTATGGTTTGGATAAAAAAGAAGTAGACCAAAAAATTGCAGTATTTGACTTTGGTGGTGGTACTCATGACGTTTCTATCCTTGAACTGGGTGACGGTGTATTTGAAGTATTAGCAACCGATGGGGATACACACCTTGGAGGTGATGACGTGGATGAGGTGATTATCGACTGGTTAGCTGAGGAATTCATCAAAGATGAAGACATCGATCTTAGAAAAGATGCCATGGCACTTCAGAGATTGAAAGAAGCCGCTGAAAAAGCCAAAATTGAATTGTCCTCTTCAAGCTCAACTGAAATTAACCTGCCTTACGTCACTGCAACTCAAAGCGGTCCTAAACACCTGGTAAGAACCTTGTCAAGATCAAAATTTGAGCAGTTAATTTCTGATTTGGTTAAAAGAACAATCACTCCATGTGAAAAAGCTTTAAAAGCTGCAGGATTAAAAACAAGTGATATCGATGAAGTTATCCTGGTAGGTGGTTCAACACGTATTCCAGCGGTACAGAAAGCTGTGGAAGATTTCTTCGGAAAAAAACCAAGTAAAGGTGTCAACCCGGATGAGGTTGTTGCTATTGGAGCAGGAATCCAGGGAGGTGTATTGACTGGAGATGTAAAAGATGTATTGTTACTTGATGTAACGCCATTGTCTCTGGGTATTGAAACTATGGGAGGTGTCATGACCAAACTTATAGAATCCAACACTACCATACCTTCCAAAAAGTCTCAGGTGTTCTCAACAGCACAGGACAACCAGCCAAGTGTAGAGATTCACGTGTTACAAGGTGAGCGCCCTATGGCCACTGACAACAAGACGATCGGAAGATTCCACCTGGATGGTATTCCGCCAGCAAAACGCGGAGTTCCGCAAATTGAAGTAACCTTTGATATTGATGCCAACGGTATCATCAAAGTAAGTGCGACAGATAAAGCAACCGGGAAATCTCAGGATATCAGAATTGAAGCTTCTTCAGGATTGACTGAAGAGGAAATCAAGAAAATGAAGCAGGAAGCTGAAGCCAATGCTGAAGCAGATAAAAAGACCAAGGAAAAAGTAGATAAGCTGAATGAAGCTGATGCTATGATTTTCCAGACTGAGAGTCAACTGAAAGAATTCGGAGACAAGATTTCTGAGGACAAGAAGAAGCCTCTTGAAGATGCTTTAGAAGAATTAAAAGCAGCTTACGAAACGAAAGAGCTTGAGAAAATCACTCCAGCCTTAGACAAACTGAATGAAACCTGGAAAACGGTTTCTGAAGAAATGTACAAGGCACAAGCTGAATCTCAGCAGGGTGGTGGTGAGCAACCAGGACCTGATGCCGGCGAATCCAAAGGAAACGACGACGACAGCGATGTCGAAGACGTAGACTTCGAAGAAGTCAAGTAGGCTGCGCTGAGCAAAGTCGAAATACAGACTTCGAATATCTATCTAAAACCGCCCGGAAATGGGCGGTTTTTTTATGCGATAAATTCATAGATAAGATAGCCCAGGCCAAAGCAAATCAGAAAATACAGGCAGATTTTAGAAAAGACCAGGTAGCTCGGAGTCATGCTAATCGGATTTTCTTTCCGGGTCATCAATTTCAAATTGAACCAGGCCAGCACGGGAGAAGCCAGAAATGATAATCCTGCGGCAAAATCCACCAATACCGTAAATGTGCTTTTTAAGGCATAAAGAATCCCAAGAGCAGCCAGTGGGATAAGAATGATAAACAGATGATAGATATATGTTTCTCGTCGGCTCTGCGCTTTATTCTGAAAGAGCTTGGACATTACTCTAGGGAAGGCATCCGTGACCGTTAAAGTCGTGCTGAACATGGTCACAAAAGCGATAAACGCAATTAATACCCTGCTCCATTCGCCCAAAGTTTGCGTGTACATTTCGATCAACTGTGCGGAAAATGCAACACTGCCGGAAGCCAGCGGGATATCGCTGCTATTCATTAGAAAAAGACCCATCAGGAAGAATAAAATACCCAGTAAAGCGGCCGATACATAGCCTAAGTTGAAATCGAAACCGGTTTCTCTGGGACTAGGCTGCTGCTGGGTTTGTTTGGTCTTTTCCTGAATCCAGATGGAATGCCATACCGACGCATCGATAGGAATGGGCATCCAGCTCATTAAAGCGATGACAAAGCCAATACCGCTAAGTGTCCATACCCCGGGGGATTTATTGAAACTAATCGCCGAAAAATCAACTTCAAATGCAGCAATTACCACAGAAAACAGGGTGGAAAGAGTTAAGAGGCTGACGATAACTTTCATCAACACATCCAGTTTTTTATATTTTCCAATACGCAAAATCAGAATACAGAAACCCAGTAAAAAGAGACTCCAGGTAAAATTGGACCAGCCAAATCCAAATAAATACTCGGCTAAACCTGCAGTAACAATCGTCACCGCTGCCTGAATGATAAACATCGTGGACATGGTAATCACCGCAAAAGCGATAAGATACCAGCGTCCAAGTGTTCTGTATCCATCGATTAGATTTTTCCCAGTGGCCGATGCATACCTGGATCCAAACTCCATAAATGGATATTTGCTAAGGCAGGCTATCAAAATGGCAAAGATCAGGACTACGCCATAATCAGCTCCAGCGCGGGTAGCCTGGACCAGATGTGAAACGCCAATGGCCGCACCAGCTAATAAAAACCCGGGTCCGATGTGCTTTAATAAACCTTTCAAATGCTAAGATTTCAGGTGACAATCTTATCACTTTTTTTTAAATAGCTAACAATTTCCGAAGTAAAATCATAAAGTGAAACTCCGCTTTAACATTACAGCTATTTTTAATTACTTTTGTAAAACAAACGAATTTCAACAATGAGCCAAAAATTGCTTCTTAATGCCAAAGAAATCAATATCATTCTTCAGCGCTTAGCTTGTCAACTTGTTGAAAACCACAAAGATTTCGAGAACTCTGCACTTATCGGCATTCAGCCTAGAGGCAGCTTTCTGGCCAGTCGGCTTCATGATATTTTGAAAACGGATTATGGATTAACTCTGTTGTCTTACGGCAAGCTCGATATTACCTTTTATCGCGATGACTTCAGACGTGGGGACAAAGTTTTGAAAGCCAACGAAACCGATATCGATTTTATCGTAGAAAACAAACAGGTGATTTTAATCGATGATGTGCTGTTTACAGGAAGAAGCATACGCTCTGCTTTAACCGCTTTACAGTCTTTTGGGAGACCTTCCAAAATTGAATTACTGACCTTGATCGACCGGCGTTTTAGCAGGCATTTACCTATCCAGCCCGATTACAATGGAAGAAAAGTGGATGCTATTAATAACGAGCATGTGAAGGTCTGCTGGAAAGAAAACGATGGGGAAGACGCTATATACGTATTGAAAAACTGATTTTTAACCATGAAAGAACTTAGTGTTTCAAATTTATTAGGAATCAAATACCTGACTTCAGAAGACCTTCATCTTATCTTTGAAACTGCAGATCAGTTTAAGGAAGTCATCAACAGGCCTATAAAAAAAGTCCCAAGTTTAAGAGACATTACCATTGCCAATCTTTTTTTTGAAAACAGTACAAGAACCCGGCTGTCCTTCGAATTAGCTGAAAAGCGGCTGAGTGCAGATGTCATCAATTTTTCAGCCTCCTCTTCTTCGGTTACGAAAGGAGAAACCCTCATCGATACGGTCAGCAACATACTTGCGATGAAGGTGGATATGGTGGTGATGCGTCATCCCAATCCGGGAGCCGGAGTCTTTCTTTCCAGGCACGTAAACGCGAGTATTGTAAATGCCGGAGATGGCGCTCATGAGCATCCCACCCAGGCTTTACTCGACGTGTTTTCGATTCGGGAAAAGTACGGCGATGTTGCCGGGAAGAAGATCGTTATTGTTGGGGATATCATGCACTCCCGAGTAGCCTTAAGCAATATTTTTGCCCTTAAAAAACTAGGCGCGGAGGTTAAAGTTTGCGGACCAAACTCCCTGATGCCCAAACACATTGAAAGTCTGGGTGTAAAAGTGGAGCACAATCTCGTCAAAGCTTTAGAATGGTGCGATATTGCCAATATGCTGCGTGTTCAAAATGAACGTATGGAGCATTCATATTTTCCCAGTACCAGAGAATATGTGCAGCAATATGGAATCAATAAAAGTTTATTGGATACCTTGAGTAAACCCATCACCATCATGCACCCGGGTCCAATCAACAGGGGAGTAGAGATTACCAGCGATGTGGCAGATTCAGAACATTCCATTATTTTAAATCAGGTGGAAAATGGGGTCGCCATTCGTATGGCCGTCATCTACTTACTGGCTTCAAAAATCAAAAATTATGACAGGAGTCCTGCCGATTAAATTTATAGCAAGGGGCCTGTTCAATAGCCAGTGACATTAACCTGCTGACAAAGCCAGGTCTGACTTTACAAAAAAATAAATTTCGACTGATGAAAACTGAACAAAAAGACAATTATATAATTCTTAGGGATGAAAAGGAGGATGTAAACGATTTTGCAGACTTTTTGACTCGAATTCATGATAAATTCAAAGACCAAAACCTGGTTATCGATATTCAGAAATACGGAAACCTCACATTGGAAGAGCTTTTACAGTTTTTAAAACTTTCTATTATTCATAGAAAAGGTAAAAGATCCTTTGTCCTGGTGAACGATACCATCAATATAGATGCAGTGCCTGAAGAGATTCATGTGGTTCCAACACTGCAGGAGGCAGAGGATCTCATCGGTCTGGAAGAAATAGAAAGAGATTTGGGGTTTTGATATGATGCAGCTTACCATTTTAGGTTGTCACTCAGCAACACCCAGAGCAAACGCCCATCCAACCTCTCAGGTTTTGGATATGAACGGCGAGTTGATGCTCATAGACTGCGGGGAAGGCACCCAGGTTCGTTTGAGACGGGAAAAAATCAAGTTTTCTCGCATACGCCATATTTTTATTTCACATCTGCATGGGGATCATTATTATGGACTTATAGGCCTGTTGTCCACCTTTAGTCTGCTTAACAGAACCGCAGAATTGCATATCCATGCCCCGCAGGGCCTTGAAGAAATCATCAAGCTGCAACTCAGGGTCAGTCATGCCTATACTTCCTATCCGCTCATTTTTCATCAGTTGGATTCCAGGAAAGCAGAACTCATTTTGGATAATGACAAGTTGAGCGTCGAGACGATTCCTTTATCCCACAGGGTATATACCAACGGATTTTTATTTAAAGCCAAGCCTGGCGATCGAAAGTTGCTGATTGACAAAGTCCAGAATTTAGATATAGATAAAGCCTATTACAAAAGCATTGTCAAGGGTAAGGATGTGGAAACCAGAGACGGGCGACTTGTCAGGAATGAGGACTTAACAGCAGATCCCAGGCCTGAACCGAGTTATGCCTTCTGCAGCGATACGGTCTTTAAACCCGATATCGTACCGCAGATTACTGGAACGACACTGCTTTATCATGAGTCAACATTTCTTGAAGAACAGGAACATCTGTGTGAAAAAACCAAGCATTCTACCGCTAAGCAGGCAGGAATCATCGCTCAGAAAGCAGGGGTTCAAAAATTGATCCTGGGTCATTTTTCGGCGCGTTATAAAAATTTATCCCTGTTTGAAAAAGAAGCGCAGGTTGTTTTTGATAATGTGGAAAATGCAGAAAGCGGTAAAATCTTCAGGTTCGAATAGTCTCAATCTTTTCTGAATTACATTGCTTCTCAACCTATAATTTTCTAATTTGCTACCATGGAAGATAAATTACATGACTACAGAAAATCCTACGAAAAAGCCAGCCTGATTCGGGAAAATTTAGATGAAAACCCGATTCAGCAATTCAGAACCTGGTTTTATGATGTTGAAAGATTTGGAGGCGTAGATGAAGCGAATGCCATGACAATTTCAACTATAGGGGAAGATGGCTTTCCGAAAAGCAGAATTGTTCTTTTGAAATCTTATGATGAAAATGGCTTTGTGTTTTACACGAATTATGAAAGTGAAAAAGGCCAGGCTTTGCAGAACCAACCTCAAACCTGTTTGTCGTTCTTTTGGCCAAATACCGAACGGCAGGTCATTATAAAGGGGCTTGCAGAAAAAGTTCCCGAAAATGTCTCAGATCAGTATTTCGCATCGAGACCCAAAGGAAGTCAGCTTGGTGCTTTGGTGTCCAATCAAAGCAGTGTCATAAAAAACCGACAGGTTTTGGAAGACGAACTGAAAGCCTTGGAAAAGAAATATGCCGATAAGGAGGTTCCACGTCCTGAAAACTGGGGAGGATTTTTGGTGAGACCAGAATCTATCGAGTTTTGGCAGGGCCGTCCCAACCGACTTCATGATCGATTTTTATACACAAAATCAGAATACGATTGGAACATTGATCGTTTAGCGCCTTGATATGAAACGATTAGTTTTTGTAAGACACGGTAAGTCTTCCTGGGATTCTCCGGTTGCAGATAAATTAAGGCCTTTGAAAGAGCGGGCCTATACAGATGCAGAGCATGTGATTTCAGCGTTCCAGGCCCATTTGGATTATTCTGTTGAGGTGTTTTCAAGTCCTGCCCTGCGTGCAAAAACCACGGCTGAATTGTTTAAAGATAAACTCGGTATCGACGCGCAGCATTTTCATATCCGTCCTGAATTGTACACCTTTGATGCTGACGAAGTGCTTAAATTTATTAAGAACATCGCTGACGAATTCGATCATGTGATGCTGTTTGGTCACAATCCAGCTTATACGGAACTTGTGAACAGGCTCGGGAGTTTGGCCATTGATAATTTGCCTACCACGGGCTTAGTCAGTATTGTTTTTGAAATTGATTCCTGGAAGCACATTCGGACAGGAAACACACACTTATATTTATTCCCAAAACATTTACGCTAATGCGCAACAATAAATACGATAATAGAGAATTGAGCTGGTTGAAATTCAATCAACGGGTATTACAGGAAGCTGCAGACCCCAGCGTTCCCTTGATTGAGCGGCTGAGGTTTTTGGGTATATTCTCCAATAACCTGGATGAGTTTTTCAAAGTGCGCTATGCTACTGTAAAACGAATAGATCTTGCCGGTAAAGCCGGGAAGAAGGTGCTTGGCGGTTTTAATGCCAGTCGTCTGCTTAAAGAGATCACTCAAATTGTTATCAAAAAACAAGCGGAAAGTTTAGATATTTTGGCTTCCATTCAGGATCAGCTTAAAGAGCATGACATTTACGTCATCGACGAAAACCAGGTGACTTCAGAACAGGCTATATTTTTGAAAGAATTTTTTCTTCAAAAGGTAAGTCCGGCTCTGGTCACTATCATGTTAAACGAGATCGATAAAGTTCCAAACCTGAAGGACTCCAAGGCTTATCTGGCCGTGAAGATGGTTCAGCTTGAAAAGGACAGACTGCAAAATCAGTATATTTTGATAGAGATCCCTTCAAGTGTAGAGCGATTTGTAGAGATTCCTTCTTCAGATGGGAAAAAGTATATCATCTTGCTGGATGATCTGATTCGCTATAATCTCAATGTTATTTTCAACATTTTCGATTATGACAGTATATCGGCTCACATGGTCAAAATCACCAGAGATGCCCAGCTTGATCTGGAAGGAGACCTGAGCAAAAGTTATATAGAAAAACTGATGGATAGCGTGAAGGATAGAATAGAAGGAGATCCCGTTCGTTTTGTCTACGACAAGGAAATTGAACAGGACACGCTTGATTTTCTGCTGAAAAAGATGGAAATCGATACCACAGACAGTTTAATTCCCGGTGGCAAGTACCATAACCGGCGGGATTATATGAATTTTCCCGACCTCGGCGCCAAGCATCTGGTGTACGATAAAATTGAACCTTTGCCCATACCGGGACTTGAAATACAGGGAAGTCTACTGGAAAAAATAGCCAAAAAGGATTTTCTTCAGCATGTCCCTTACCAAACCTTCTCTTACACGGTTAAATTTTTGCGGGAGGCCGCTTTAGATCCTAAAGTCAAATCCATCAAAATCACCATTTACAGGTTAGCCACAGTTTCACATATTGCCAGTTCACTTATCAATGCTGCAAAAAACGGTAAGCGTGTCACCGTATCCATAGAGCTTCAAGCCCGTTTTGATGAAGCCAATAACATCAAGTATGCAGAAAAAATGGAGCGTGAAGGCGTCAAGCTTATTTTTGGGGTAACAGGGCTGAAAGTGCATTGCAAAACCTGCATCATCGAGCGTTTGGAAAATAACAAAATCAAGTATTACGGGTTTATCAGCACTGGAAATTTTAATGAAAATACAGCTAAGATTTATACAGATTACACCCTGTTTACCGCACATCAGGGCATTTTAAAAGATATCGATAAAGTTTTCGACTTCTTTGAAGTGAATTATAAGATTAAAAGATATAAGCACCTCATTGTTTCGCCGCATTACTCACGTTCAAAATTTTCAGACCTGATCGATCAGGAAATTGAAAATCATGAAGCCGGTAAGAAATCAGGAATCTCCATCAAAATGAACAGTTTGTCGGATTATGGTTTGATTGATAAGCTTTATGAAGCGAGTCGGGTCGGGGTGAAAGTCAAACTGATCATCAGGGGTATAAACTGCCTGATACCTCAGGTAAAGGGAATGAGCGAAAACATAGAAGCCATTAGTATTGTAGATAAATTTCTTGAACATCCCAGGCTATATATCTTCCAGAATGACGACCACCCTAAAGTTTTCATATCTTCTGCAGACTGGATGACCAGAAATATAGACCATCGGGTGGAGGTTACCTGTCCTATTTACGACGATGACATCAAACATGAATTGATCGAAACCTTTGGTATTTGCTGGAAGGACAATATAAAAGCCAGAGATTTCTCTTCAAAGGAAGACAATGCGTATAGAGAAAAGCTCGGCCCGGATTTCAGAAGTCAGTTCGAGACCTACACGTATTATCAGGAAAAACTCAAGAAATCAGTAAATAAATAATCGATTATGCTTTCTATCAAAAAATTTGCTGCTATAGATATAGGCTCCAATGCCGTGCGTCTTCTTATTTCTACCATAACTGAACCCGATAATAAGCCTGTGACCTTTAAGAAAACGTCTCTGGTGAGAGTTCCTATCAGACTTGGGCAGGACGTGTTTACAAAATCCTATATTTCCGATGAAAGCACAGAGCGTATAGTAGATACCATGAAAGCCTTCAGTTTACTCATGAAATCTCATAAAATTGAAGCTTACCGGGCCTGCGCTACCTCGGCGATGAGAGATGCTGAAAACGGGCAGGCTGTGGCTGAGAAAATAGCTGTAGAGTCTAAAATCGATATTGATATCATAGACGGGAGCGATGAAGCAGCTATCATCGCCGCAACAGATTTGCATAGCCTGGTCGATAACAACAAAACCTATCTCTACGTGGATGTGGGAGGGGGAAGTACGGAGTTCACCTTGTTTTCCAATGGTCAGACGGTAGCATCCAAATCCTTTAAACTGGGTACGGTTAGAATTTTAAACAACACTATTTCTGAAAGTTTATGGATAGAGGTAGAACATTGGATAAAATCCATAACCAAACCTTATTCCAGAATTGAAATGGTAGGTTCCGGAGGAAACATCAACAATATTTTCAAATCGAGTAATAAAAAAACAGGGAGGCCCTTGTCTTTTTTTTACCTGAGCTCCTATTACCAGTTATTGAATTCGCTCACCTATGAAGAGCGTATCTCCGAACTTAGCCTGAATGAAGACAGAGCCGATGTGATTATCCCGGCGACCAAGATTTATTTATCGGCTATGAAATGGAGCAGGTCCAAGTCCATACATGTGCCCAAAATAGGCCTGGTAGATGGCATTATTAAATCCCTGTATCAAAATTACAAGTCTGAAAACCTGTAATAGAAAAGGATAGCTTTCGCATTATTTTTCCGGCGGATATTTTTCCAGTACTTTTCCAACAAGCCTATTGAAAAAGGCTTCGCGTTCTTTTCCCTTTAAATTTTCTTTAAAACTTGCTTCCACAACCCCTTGCCAAAAAAGATCATTGGTGAGGCCATCAGCAAATTCGATGGTTATGGCAATTGTGCGTTTTGGAACTTGAGGGGAAATCATTCCGCCTACACTTCCTGCATAACCACCAAAACCTATCCCAAAGTTGTTATTCGAGACCTTGTCGAAAACATCGGCGTAAAAATTGACTTTAAAATCCGGTATTAATTTTTTTTCAAAGCCCTTGGCTATCAGGGTATCTTTTATAGCCAGGTAAACACGATCTTCATCCAGTTCCGCCAAACCGGAGTTTTCTATCGCATAAAAGGCGAAGCCTTTATAGCTGTCGAAATCTACATCGGGAGCATAATCTGTAAGTACTCTGGGAGAAGTACAGGAAAAAAGAATAAGAGAAACAAGAAGTAAGCTAAAACGGGCTTTCATTTTTAATTAAAATTAGGAATTAGATTCTAATACCAAACCTTTTTTGCTAAACATTATAAATCTTCTCTCATTTTCTGGACCTTTTCCTTAAGCTGTTCCATATAAACAAGAAGTTGTTTTTGGACTTCAGGATCTTTTACCCCTATGATTTGTGCGGCTAGAATCCCTGCATTTTTTGCACCATTCAGCGCTACTGTAGCTACGGGAACCCCGCCGGGCATTTGAAGAATGGAAAGGATAGAATCCCATCCGTCTATCGAATTGCTGGATTTTACAGGCACTCCTATAACAGGCAGCGGAGTGATGGAGGCTACCATGCCCGGCAGATGGGCAGCACCTCCGGCGCCGGCAATGATGACGTCAATTCCTCGGGTGTGGGCCGCTTTTCCAAAATCCATCATGTATTCCGGTGTCCGGTGTGCAGACACGATATCTACTTCGGTTTCGATGTCAAATTCTTTCAAAATATCAATAGCGTCCTGCATGACCGGGAGGTCGCTTTTACTTCCCATGATGATAGCAACTTTACTCATAAGCTTAAGATGTTTTGGATATGACTTTGATTTTCGATTTGACGACTTCTGCAATGGCCCTGGCTTCACTCAGGTCAGCATGAATAATATTCACGTGTCCCATTTTTCTGAAGGGACGTGTTTCTCGTTTTCCATAAATATGCGGGGTTACACCAGGCATCGCCATGATATCTTCGATACCCTCATAGACCACCTCTCCGGTATGTTTTTCATCACCAACCAAATTGACCATCACCGAATGGCTTTTGCTTTCGGTACTGCCCAATGGTAAATCGAGAATCGCTCTTAAGTGCTGCTCGAACTGATTGGTAAAACTCCCTTCAATACTAAAGTGGCCGCTGTTGTGTGGTCTTGGAGCAACTTCGTTGACCAATACGTCATCAGACTGAGTCACAAACATTTCAATAGCCAGCAGTCCTACATGCTCAAACTTACTCGAAACCAGCTGTGCCAGTTCTCTGGCCTTTTTGGCCAGGGTTTCGTCTATTCTGGCAGGACATAAGACGTATTCAACCTGATTGGCTTCGGGATGAAATTCCATTTCGACCACGGGGTAGGTTTTGATTTCTCCGGAAACACTTCTGGAAACGATGACGGCAATTTCAGTTTTGAAATCGACAAGCGCTTCAGCAATGCATTCTACGTCGGGAAGCTGGCTGAGCTGTTCGCGGGATTTAATCACACTTACTCCTTTGCCATCATAACCGCCGATACTGCTTTTCCATACAAAGGGAAGCTTGATGTTTCCTTCTGAAACGGCTTCTTTCAAACGTTTTAAGTCGGAAAAGAGGTCAAAGTCTGCTGTTGGGATATGACTGGACTCGTAAAATTTTTTCTGAACCGCTTTATTCTGAATTTTTTGTAAGGTAGCAGCTGATGGATATACCTTTTTGCCTAAGGCTTCAAGATCTTCTAAAGCCTTTACATTGACGGATTCAATTTCAAAGGTAAGCACGTCCACTTTTTTTCCAAAAGCCATAACCGCATCATAGTCCATAAGGCTCCCCACTTCAAAATGATTGCAGGCCAGTCGGGAAGGAGCTTCAGGATTGGCATCCATCACGTAGGTTTGAATATCAAATTTGCGGGTGTCATACAGCAACATTTTACCCAATTGCCCTCCGCCTAAAATGCCGAGCTTAAAATCCGAAGAAAAATAATGTGTCATGCCACAAAAATAATAGATTTACATGCTGTTCCGGTGATTTTCTAAAATAATTTCGATTTTAAAAGGTTTATAGTAAACCAGTTTCATTTTCAGTATTATTGTTTAAATATTTCATGCATGACATTTTTTGAAAATACAGTGAAAGTTAGACTTTTTATTCTTTTCACCTCTGTGGTGGTGATTGGAATTGTAGTCTGGAATATCTCCGTGTTTTATGAAGGTGTGAAAGAAGAAGAGCGGGAAAAGATGAGAATCTGGTCTTCGGCTCAGGCTTCGGTAAACCGAGCAGGGGTTGAGCAGGACCTCAGCCTGGAACTGGAGATTTTAAACACGATAAACGATATTCCTATGTTTATTGTCAATGAATCTGATGACTTTCAGGAAACCAATAATATTTCCGATCCGATAGCGACCGATTCACTTAGACTGAGGCAGTTTTTTGAGTCCATCAAGGCTCAGAATCAGCCCATCGTCATCGACCTGGGCGCATCCGGTAAGCAGTATTTATATTACGGAGACTCTTCCATACTTACGAAAATAAAATACTATCCATTCATCTTATTGCTTATCATTTTTCTGTTGATAGGGCTTATTTATCTGTATTATATAACTGCCAAGAACAGCGAAAAAAATAAACTCTGGGCCGGGATGGCCAAAGAAACAGCGCATCAAATAGGCACCCCGCTGTCCTCCCTGGTAGGCTGGATGGAAATTTTAAGATCTGAAGCGGTCAATCCGGAGTACATATTAGAAATAGAAAAAGACATCGATCGGCTCAAAACGATCACCGAACGCTTTTCCAAGGTGGGTTCCAAACTCACTTTAGAGGTATCCAGCCTCAGGGCTGCAGTGGAGCAGTCTTACAACTATCTCAGGGACAGAAGTTCCAAGCTGATTCAGTTTTCCATTGAACTGCCAGCGGATGAATTTCACTGTAAATTGAACCCAACCCTGCTGAGCTGGACCATAGAGAACCTGACCAAAAATGCCATCGATGCGATGAAAGGTCGGGGAAGCTTAAATATTCGTCTTTTCGCCGATAAGCATTTTTATAAAATACACATCTCGGATACGGGCAAGGGGATACCAGGCTCAAAGTTTAAAACCATCTTCCAGCCTGGTTATTCGACAAAAAAACGAGGCTGGGGCCTAGGGCTTTCACTGTCCAAACGCATTATCGAAGATTACCATTCCGGAAAGATACGTGTCCTCTCCAGTTCTGCAGAAGCCGGAACTATTTTTGAAATCAAACTGCCTAAAACTTAATCGGCAGCTTTGTCTTCGTTCAGGGTTTTCCAGAGTAGGTCTTTCAGTTCCATCAAGCCTTGTTGCGCTATCGAAGAGATAAACACATGGGGAATATTCCCAAAGGCATCTTCCAGTTCCTGAGCCAGTTCAGCTTTAAGCTCCTCATCGAGCAAATCTCCCTTTGAAATGGCAATAACTCTGGATTTATCCAGAAGCTCTGGATTATAACGCCGCAGTTCATCCAGCAGGATTTCATACTGCTCCTTTACGCTTGGCGCATCGGCAGGAATAAGAAATAAGAGGGTAGAATTTCTTTCAATATGTCTTAAAAAACGGTAACCCAGTCCTTTTCCTTCTGCTGCGCCTTCAATGATTCCGGGAATGTCGGCAACCACAAAGGTTTTATAATTTCGATACTCCACAATCCCCAGATTGGGTTTTAGGGTGGTGAACTCGTAGTTGGCAATTTTAGGTTTAGCGGCTGTAATCACCGATAGTAAAGTAGATTTACCGGCATTAGGAAATCCAACGAGACCTACATCGGCAAGGAGTTTTAACTCCAGCGTGATGTCTTTTTCTTCTCCGGGAATCCCGGGCTGGGCAAAACGCGGCGTCTGGTTGGTTGAGCTCTTAAAGTGTGCATTTCCTTTTCCACCCATACCGCCTTCTACAGCAATATATTCCTCTTCATGCTCGGTCATTTCTTTGATGACTTCGTTGGTATTGGTGTCTCTTATAACCGTTCCCAGTGGCACCTCCACATACTGATCTTCGCCATCTGCTCCCGTACTGGTTTGCTTACTTCCGTGCTCACCATGCGTAGCTTTCAGGTGTCTTTTGAACTTGAGGTGAAAAAGCGTCCAGAGGTCCTTATTAGCTTTAAAAATAACATGACCGCCACGACCACCATCACCGCCATCAGGTCCGCCCTTGGGAATGTATTTTTCCCTTCTCAGGTGCGCGGAGCCTTTCCCTCCGTTTCCAGATTTTAAATGGAGTTTTATGTAATCTACGAAATTTCCTTCTGTCATAGTCTTAAGCTAAATGCTCTGTTTTTATAAAGAATCAATCACTTTGCTTATGCGGTCTGTAATTTCCGAAATGGAGCCTACGCCGTCTACACCGTAATATTTATCTTCTTTTTTATAAAATTCTTTGAGGACTTCAGTTTCCTTATAATATACTTTTATTCTGTTTCGAATGACCTCTTCGTTGGAATCGTCTTTTCTTCCCGAAGTCTTTCCGCGCTCTAAAAGGCGTTCTACCAGGACTTCATCCGGCACTTCCAAAGCGATCATGGCATCGATTTGCGTCCCTTTAGACTGCATTAATTCGCTTAAGGATTCTGCCTGAGCTTTGGTTCTCGGAAACCCGTCGAAGATAAATCCCTTGCTGTCGAGGTGTTCCTCGACTTTCGCCTTCAGCATTTTGATGGTGACTTCATCGGGAACCAGCTCTCCTTTATCCATATAGGATTTGGCTAGTTTGCCTAGTTCCGTTTCGTTTTGGATGTGGTGTCTGAACATATCTCCTGTGGAGATATGTTTGAGATCGTATTTGTCTTTCAGGTTTTCTGCCTGCGTTCCCTTTCCGGCTCCTGGAGGGCCAAATAGTACGATGTTAATCATTTGGATCTGATTTTAGTTGATATATTTTGGATATATTTCTTCCTAAGCCGTTGTAATCTAAACCGTAGCCGACTATAAATTTATTAGGTATTTCTATGCCTACGTAATCTACGGGAAGTGTCTTTTTATAAGCTTCCGGTTTTAAGAATAAGCTTGCAATCCTGTAGGAAGCAACCCCTTCGTTTTTTAAAACCTCAACAATATGTTCCAGCGTGCTTCCCGTATCGACAATGTCTTCCACCACAATCACATCCTTGCCTTTTAAATTTCCAGCTCCCAGGAGGGTAGAAACTTCTCCCGTGGAGGATATGCCTTCATAGGAAGCCAGTTTAGTAAAACTTATCTCACAGTCTCCTTCATAATACTTCATCAAATCGGATAAAAACATAAAAGCGCCATTGAGTATTCCGAGGAAAACCGGTGTTTTATTAGCATAGTCAGCAGCAATGCGTTCAGCGAGTTCTTTCACCGATTTTTGTAATGTCTTTTGATCGAGATAGGGTTCAAATTCCAAATCGTGAAGTTTAACCATGCCATAATTTTAATGAAGTGCAAATATAAGAATTCAAAACCTATTAAGGGGAGTCCGGAAACCTAAATAAAAAACTCCCGGCTTCAGTGATGAAAACGGGAGTTTTGCGGGTTTTAAAACAGGATTCAGAGGTTATCTGAAAACATAGGTTTTCTCTTGTCCGCCTGGGCTTAAAAAGGTAATGAGCATAGGCTCATCCGGATTTTTAGCGCTGAGAATGGACCTGACGTCTTCGATAGAATCCACCTCTTTTTCGTTGATTTTAGTAATGACTAAACCGCTGATGTCTGTTTTGGTAAAGCTATTTGGCAGCATCTTATTGATTTTTACTCCAGATACCTTGCCGTATTTTTCCAAATCTGCTTCAGAAAGTTCAGTGACTTCCACACCTATGTCTTTTATTTGAAACACTTTTAAAATATCCAGAATGACATCGGTTTGGCGCTCATTCCCATTTCTGAGATAGGTGATGCTAACCCTTTCGCCTGGGTTTTTGGAATTCAGATACCCGGTCATATCCGCAAATTTTCTGATTTTGATATCATCTATAGAGGTGATGATGTCCCCTTTCTGAAGTCCGGCCTCGGAGGCTCCGCTTCCGGTTTCAACACTACTGATGTAAAATCCCTGAGAGCTGTCTACTTCCAGTTCTTTGGCGATCATACTATTCAGGTCGCTTCCTGTGACCCCTAAAATGGCTTTTCTTACATTTCCAAATTCAAGTAAGTCTTCAACGATTTTCTTGGCATTGTTACTTGGGATGGCAAAAGAGTAACCCACGAAAGAACCGGTTTGAGAGGTGATAGCGGTGTTTATTCCGATCAGTTCGCCACGCGTATTGACCAGGGCTCCACCACTGTTACCCGGGTTTACAGCCGCATCGGTTTGTAAGAAGGACTGAAACTGATTGTCCAAACTTCCCAGGTCTCTGGCTTTGGCACTTACAATACCTGCTGTCACCGTGGAGGTCAGGTTAAAGGGATTTCCTACCGCTAACACCCATTCACCAATTTCAACCTCATTAGAATCTCCAAAAGGCAAATAGTCTAGGTCCGTTGCATCAATTTTAAGCAAAGCGATATCATTATCTGCTGATGTGCCTAAAATTTCGGCCATGTAGGTTTCGTTATTGTTCAGGGTCACCTGAACTTCTGAAGCCCCTTGGATCACGTGATTATTGGTGACGATAAGTCCGTCGGGACTAAGGATTACTCCGGATCCCGCGCCTCTAATGGCTTTCCGAACCTCTCCGCTCCCGTAGTAATATTCAAAAGCGCTTCTGGCCTGTCGTGTGGTGGTTATGTTTTTGACGTGAACCACTGCATTCACTGTTTTTTTGGCAGCTTCAGTAAAATTTAGTTCTGAATTTTCTCCCGTATACGAAGCGAGCTGGCTAGAAGCCTCATAACCTTCTTTTTGCCACGGAATCTCGTAGTCCTGGGTTATGGACTGAGATTCTTCCAGGAAGAATTTATAACCTCCTATACTTAAGACACTTGCGAATAATGCAATTGATAATAATTGAACACTTTTCTTCATGATATACTAGTATTTTAAATTAAAATTACTTTCTGTTTTCTATTTAAAACTGGATTTAACCGATTTTTAACCCCTAAACTTCGTTTTATATTTCGCTATATTTGCAAGTTCTAAATCCAAGTGATGGAGTTACATTTCTATAAATACCAAGGTACTGGAAACGATTTTGTCTTAATAGATAACAGAAACTCCAGTTTCAAAAACGATACCAAATTCATTAAAGAGGTTTGTGACAGGCGTTTTGGAGTAGGAGCCGACGGTTTTATTCTTCTGGAGAATTCTTCCATGGACTTATGCGATTTCAAAATGGTATACTTCAATGCCGATGGCAATGAGAGTACCATGTGTGGAAACGGGGGGAGATGTATAGTCGCTTTTGCAAAGCATTTGGGAGTCATTACCTCTGAAACCACATTTGAAGCTGTAGATGGATTGCACTCCGCCATCATCAAAGAAGACTCGGTCAACCTGAAAATGGTTGATGTCCCGATGGTGAATTTAAGCAAAGACGCTTCCTTTTTGGATACAGGTTCGCCACATCACGTCGCCTTTGTGGATGATGTTTACGATTTCGATGTGTTTACCCAGGGAAGGCGAATCAGAAATTTACCCAACTACAAGGCTATAAAAGGGACCAATGTCAATTTTATACAGGTCATCGATGAGGCGTTGCATGTCAGAACTTACGAAAGGGGTGTAGAGGACGAAACCTTTTCCTGTGGAACCGGGGTAACTGCTGCTGCAATTACTGCCAAAATGTCCAGTAAACTGGATAAGCTTCCTATAAAAGTGGTGACCAAAGGAGGAAGTCTGGAAGTCGATTTTGAAGTAGAGGGCCCTAATGCCGTTAAAAATATATGGCTGAAAGGACCCGCAAAACTTGTTTTTGAAGGCGATTATCATGGTTAAACTTAAAAGCAAACATATCTTATTAAGGGCGCTTACCCCCGACGATTTAGATTTCCTGGATCTTGTCGAGAACGATGAGCACCTTTGGTACCTCAGCGATACCTTACAACCCTTTTCAAGATCGGTGCTTAAAGAGTACCTCGACAACTCCCACAAAGATATTTATGAGGCCAAACAAATGCGGCTTGTTGTGGCTTTACACAACAAACAGCCGATCGGCTTTATAGACCTTTACGATTTTGACCCTAAAAATAAGAGGGCCGGTTTAGGGATTCTTATTTTAGAAAATTACCAGTCCAAAGGCTATGGAACCGAGGCCCTGGAACTCATGCTGGATTACGCCTTTGATGTCCTGGATTTACACCAGTTATCCGCATCCATCATCGAGGAAAACACGAGGAGCCTTAAGCTTTTTAAAAGCTTCGGCTTTGAAGTCATCGGACTTAAAAAGGACTGGCGCTACAATTCCGGTCATTTTCAAAGTGAATATGTATTGCAAAAAATTAAAGATGTACATTAAAAAAATACTGATAGCCGCGTCTATTGTTGGATTGGTTGTGCTTGGCGGGATAAGCGTTTATATCTATAACATTATCTTTTCGCCTAATACAGCATTTGCTTCAGAGACACACTCGGTTTACATTTCTACCGGGAGTTCTCTGCAGGAAGTTGTAAATGAATTGCATCCTTTGCTGAAAAAAACCGATGACTTTATCACGGTGGCCAAGAAAAAAGGATATGCCAGCAATCTAAAAGCCGGGCATTTCGTGTTGAAAAAAGACATGAATAACAACGAAATTATAAATACACTCCGATCCAGAAATATTCCCATTCAGGTCAGTTTCAATAATCAACACCGACTGGAAAACCTGGCCGGAAGAGTCGCTGAGCAAATTGAAGCGGATAGCCTGGAGGTGTTGACCGCCATGATTTCAGGACCCTTTCTGGATTCTCTTCAGGTCACGCCTTTACAATCGATGAAGTATTATATTCCCAACACCTATGAATTTTACTGGAACACGTCAGGTGAAGCGTTTCGGGATCGAATGGTGAATTATTACCATGAATTTTGGAATGAAAACAGACGGGAAAAAGCCAAGCAAATCGATTTGTCTCCTCAGGAGGTTATGTCTCTGGCGGCGATCGTTCAAAAGGAAACCGCCAAGGTGGAAGAACGACCAAGAGTTGCCGGCGTTTATCTGAACAGACTGCAGCGCGGTATAAAACTGCAGGCCGATCCCACCGTGATTTTCGCTATCCAAACTAAAAATCAGGATTTCGAAACCCCCATCAAACGCGTACTGTACAAAGACCTGGAACTGGATTCACCTTACAATACCTATAAGTATAAAGGCGTACCTCCGGGGCTTATTGCGATGCCGGACATTTCATCTATTGAAGCGGTGCTCAATGCCGAGTCTCACGACTATTTTTATTTTGCCGCGGATCCCGAAAATCCAGGCTATCATAAATTCGCAAAAACCTTAGCCCAGCATAATCGCAATGCCCGAGTTTACCAAAACTGGGTCAACAAACAAAACATATACAGATAAACGACCAGGCTGTTTTACACAATAAAAAATCCCTCAGGCGTTAAACCTGAGAGATTTTTTTTAAGCAATGCCGTGGGCTCTATACGCCTACGCTGTACATTTTTTCTCGCTGTTCCTTAATTTTAGGATCGGACATATACTCATCGAAGGTTGAGAACTTGTCTATCACTCCATTAGGAGTTAATTCGATGACGCGGTTACCTACAGTCTGGGCAAACTGGTGATCATGCGTTGTTAGCAAGATATTTCCCTTAAAGTTGTTCAAGGAATTGTTGAAAGCGGTGATAGTCTCCAGGTCCAGGTGATTGGTAGGCTCATCCAGGATAAGCACATTGGCTCTGGTCATCATCATTCTGCTCACCATACATCTTACTTTTTCACCACCGGAAAGAACATCGCAGGTTTTTAAAGCCTCATCTCCACTGAAAAGCATTTTACCCAAAAATCCGCGGATATGAACTTCTTCGCGTTCTTCTTCGGTTTTGGC
The DNA here is from genome assembly GCF_010820555.1 of Psychroflexus aurantiacus. Lineage (GTDB taxonomy): Bacteria > Bacteroidota > Bacteroidia > Flavobacteriales > Flavobacteriaceae > Psychroflexus > Psychroflexus aurantiacus. Next base: position 273,723 of record NZ_JAAIKD010000002.1, read on the forward strand.
CCATTGTCTGAGCCAGTCCACAAGGGAAAGTTTACTTTCAAAATAGGCGCTGTTGTCGTTTGGTAAATAGGACTGATTGGTGGTTACACCCCATTTGTAAGAACCTGTATCGGGTTCGGCATTACCGTTTATGATTTCATAAAACGCCGTTGTGGCCCGGGAATCCTTTGAGTAAATGACGACTTTATCTCCTTTGTTCAAATTGATATGCACATTGGTGAAAATCTTCTCCCCGTCGATGCTTGCCGATAAGTTTTCAGCCTGAAGAATCTGATCTCCGGCTTCTCTTTCTTTTTCGAAAATGATGGCAGGATACCTTCTGTTGGAAGGCTTAATGTTTTGAAAATCCAGTTTATCAAGCATTTTCTTTCTGGAAGTGGCTTGTTTGGATTTGGCCACGTTGGCACTGAAACGTTCAATAAACTGCTGCAGTTCCTTTTTCTTTTCTTCCGCTTTTTTGTTCTGCTGTGCTCTTTGCTTGGCCGCTAATTGCGAAGATTCGTACCAGAAGGTATAATTACCGCTATAATGCGTGATTTTACCAAAATCAATATCAGAAATGTGGGTACATACGGCATCCAGGAAATGACGGTCGTGAGAGACCACGATAACGGTATTGTCAAAATTGGCTAAAAAGTTTTCCAGCCAGGTGATGGTTTCATAATCCAGATCGTTGGTAGGCTCATCCATGATGAGTACATCCGGATTTCCAAAAATCGCTTTGGCCAGAAGCACCCGCACTTTTTGTTGTCCGTCGAGGTCTTTTACCAGGGTGTAATGAAGGTCTGAGCCTATGCCCAGATTGGAGAGCAGGGCAGCAGCGTTACTTTCTGCATTCCAGCCATCCATTTCTTCAAACTCCACCTGCAGCACACCAACGCGTTCACCATCGGCATCGTTAAAATCGGGTTTGGCATAAATGTCATCCATCTCTTTTTTAATCTTAAAAAGAGGCTCGTTACCCATGATCACGGTTTCCAGGACATTGTAGTCATCGTACAGGGAATGATCCTGTTCTAAAACAGACATGCGTTTACCGGGCTCCAGGTGAACGTGACCAGAGGTAGGATCCATTTTTCCGGAAATGATATTCAAAAACGTTGACTTACCGGCGCCGTTTGCGCCAATAATGCCATAACAATTGCCGGAAGTGAAACCCGTATTGACTTCGTCAAACAGGATGCGTTTACCAAATTGAACCGAAAGATTTGAAACTGAAAGCATAATAAAACTAAATTTTTTGCAAAAGTACTCATTTTATTACAAGGCGTGAAAAAATTATTACGCTGCTTTTTTTAACGGTGACTTAACATGAGGACTAAGTCCGTAAAACTAGATTTGTAACGATTATGAGATTTATGAGGTATCTTTTTCTTGGAGTTCTAATATTATGTTTCGGCTGTTCTAAAGAACAGGACAGAGATCTTACCTTTATCGGAGGTCGAATCGTTAACCCCACGTCCAGTTATGTTACTTTAGAGCATAATGAGAAGCTCATCGACACCATTCCTTTGGACAGAAATAATAATTTTGGGTATGAGTTTTCTCAGGATCAAGAGTCGGTTTATAGTTTTAAGCATTACCCCGAGAGTCAAACTATTTACTTAAAACCAGGCGATAGTGCTGTCCTGAGGGTAAATACGATGGAATTTGACGAATCCCTGAGTTATGGAGGGAGCTCTTCCATTGAAAATAATTTCCTGATCAATATGTTTCTTTTGAATGAAAAGGATAACGATTTGATTTTATCCTACTACAAAATATCTCCACAGAATTTTATCGATAAAACGGATTCTATCATGAGACTTCGTTTAAACAATTTAGAAAAATTAAAGCTGGAATCTGAGTTTACCCCTTATTTTGAAAACATTGCGAAAAGCACGATTGAGTATGAACATTTCGACATGAGAGAACGCTATGCTTTCCTGATGAAGAAATATGTTCCAAATACATTTGACGAATTTCCTGAGGATTACTTCGATTACAGGAAGCAGGCTGATTTCAATCATCCAGACTTAGTCTCGAATTTTAGTTATATGCGATTTCTGGACAACTATCTGCGAAATAAATCCATCGAGATCTGCGACCAGGAAAACAGAGATTGTTTCGATTTGAACGATCATCAAAATTTGAAACGCCGACTGAATCTGGTTCATGACTTATTTGATAATGACTACTTGAGACTTAATTTCTTTAATCGGTTTATCAGAAGAGAAATCGTGTTTTCACAAACTGAAGAACAGTTGAAGGAGACCCTGGCGATTATCAAAAAATTTGATCTTCCGTCTTTAGATGAAGAAGAATTACATCAACTCACCAATATTCAAAGCAAATATTTGGTAGGTAAAAACTTAAAACACCTGAAGTTAAGAACTCCGGGCATGGATACGGTTCTGCTGCATCAAATTTCATACGCAAAGCCAACGGTGCTCTACACCTGGTCTGCCCAGTCCTCTAAAGGTAAACGCAACCATATCACAAGCATTGAAAGCCTAAGGGCGAAATATCCTCAAATCAATTTTCTAAGCATCAACCTGGATTTTCAAAACCCGGGTCTCTGGAGAAATGCGCTTAAGCGTATACAATCTCCGGCCCAAACGGAATATCAGATCATTTCTGACGTCCCTAAGAACACCTACGGATTCTATAAAAATTACCTCAATCGGATTTACATTATCGATAAGAATTACACGCTAATCAACAATTCAACGAGTTTATTTGACCCCAAACTCGAAAGCCACTTCTTAACTCTGCTTAACCCCTAAGACTGTTCAAATAGTTGGTTTTAAAGGATTTATTATAAATAAAGCCCTTAAAATTATCATTTTGCCAAAGCTGTTTTTTATACATAAAATAAACCTACCTTTGCAGACTTAAAATTACGCCTTTTTATGAATATCAAGAATATTGCGATTATCGCTCACGTTGACCACGGTAAGACAACTTTGGTTGACAAAATCATGCACTACTGTAAATTGTTTCGTGACAACGAATCCACAGGAGAGCTTATTTTAGACAATAACGATCTCGAACGCGAGAGAGGGATTACAATTGTCTCCAAAAACGTTTCTGTAGTTTACAAAGAAACAAAAATCAATATCATCGATACCCCTGGTCACGCCGATTTTGGTGGAGAGGTCGAGAGAGTCCTGAACATGGCCGACGGTGTTTTACTGTTAGTTGATGCTTTTGAAGGCCCTATGCCACAGACTCGTTTTGTGCTGCAAAAAGCTTTGGATCTTGGTCTTAAGCCATGTGTGGTGATCAATAAAGTTGACAAGCCAAACTGTACTCCAGACGAAGTTCACGAGAAAGTCTTCGACCTGATGTATGAGCTTGGTGCCGAAGAGTGGCAGTTGGATTTTCCAGCGGTCTACGGTTCTGCATTAAACAACTGGATGAGTGATAGCCCAGACGAAAAAACAGATAATATCGAGCCTTTGCTCGATATGGTTATAGAACATATTGAGTCACCTGAAATAAAAGAAGGAAATACCCAAATGTTGATTACGTCCTTAGACTTCTCTTCTTACACCGGCAGAATTGCTATCGGTCGTTTGCACAGAGGAATCTTAAAAGAAAATATGCCGGTTTCATTGGTGAAACGCGATGGCTCCATTACCAAAACCCGTATTAAAGAGCTTCACACCTTTGAGGGTGTTGGAAGACGCAGGGTAGAGGAGATCCAGGCCGGAGACATTTGTGCCATTGTTGGTCTTGAAGGTTTCGAAATTGGAGATACGGTAGCCGATATCGAAAATCCTGAAGGTCTGAAATCTATTGCGATTGACGAACCTACCATGAGTATGCTGTTTACGATTAATGATTCTCCTTTCTTCGGAAAAGATGGAAAATTCGTGACTTCCAGACACATCAAGGATCGTTTGACCAAAGAACTGGAAAAGAACTTAGCCTTAAGAGTAGAAGAAACAAATTCCGCAGATAAATTCAACGTTTTCGGACGAGGCGTTATGCACTTGTCTGTGTTGATTGAAACCATGCGTAGAGAAGGTTACGAACTTCAGATTGGGCAGCCACAGGTTATCATCAAAGAAATTGATGGCGTGAAGTGTGAGCCGGTTGAAGAACTGACTATCGACTTACCTGAACATATTTCCGGTAAATCCGTAGAGATGGTGACTTTGCGTAAAGGGGAAATGCTGAGCATGGAAGGTAAAGGGGATCGTATGACGATTCAGTTTTTAATTCCTTCTCGTGGAATCATTGGTTTAAGAAACCAGTTGATGACCGCTACCGCCGGTGAAGCGATTATGGCTCACCGTTTTAAAGAATTTCAGCCGCTTAAAGGCGATATTCCACAGCGTCAGAATGGATCTCTAGTGTCTATGGAAAAAGGAAAAGCAATTCCTTATTCTATCGATAAACTTCAGGACAGAGGTAAGTTTTTTGTAGACCCGGGTGAAGAGATTTACGAAGGTCAGGTGATTGGTGAGAACTCCAGGTCTGATGATATGACTGTGAATATCACAAAAACTAAAAAACTATCTAACGTCAGATCTTCTGGTGCAGATGATAAAGCTAAAATTGTTCCCGCGAAGAAATTCTCACTGGAAGAAGCTTTGGAATACATCCAGAAAGATGAATACGTGGAAGTGACCCCACATTTTTTAAGAATACGTAAAATCTATTTGACCGAAACCGATCGTAAGCGTTTCAAAATCATCTAGTAGAGTTATATTTTTATAAATTAAAAAGCCTGTTCAAATCTTTGAACAGGCTTTTTTTATGGTTTAACTTTCAATGCTGTCGCTAAACATGCGCTTGATATCCTCCGTTAAAACGATGAGGTCATCTACAAACTCCACATCTGTTTTATAAAAATTGGCTTCAGAAATGATGGAGGCCTGTTGAGCCTTAAGGCTCATTTGCAGGGATATTAAGGCGTGTTCACCTCGCGGTGCTTTGGGTGTAAAGGTGATGGGCAAAACCCTTTTTCCAAAAAACTCACCGGAATCGGTAAGCCATTCCAGCATGTTTTTGAGGACTGCCGGGATGTTGTGATTGTACTCCGGAGTGGAAATGAGGACCAGGTCTGCCTGAGTGATGCGCTCTCGCAGTAAATTGATGAGTTCAGGCATTCCGGCATTAAGCCGTTCCGGCGTAAATAAGGGGAAATGATAAAGCCCTTCGTAAACTTCAGCCGTATGTTTATCGGAAAGATGTTCAGCGATAGCCTTGAGGAATTTGACATTGCTGCTTTCCCTGGAAGCGGAACCGGAAATACATAGAATCTTCATTTTTTAGGTTGAATATAAGCAATTTCAAAGGCTTTAAGACATTTATCCAATCCAGGTTTTAAACTCTTTTACACGTTCACGGCTTACAATAACGGGTTGGTCCACTCCTTTTAAGCTGATTTTAATTCTACTTGAGGAATAACTCAGCATATCTTGTATGGATCGATAGTGAATAATATGGCTTCTGTTTATTCTGAAAAAATCGGTGGGTGACAATTTAGGCTCAAGCTGGTTGAGCGAGTCGTCGATGACATAATGCTTTCCTTCATAAGTCACCAGAGAAGTCGCCTTATCAGAACTTTCAAAACAGGCAATCTCATCGGCTGAATAGGTTTTAAGCTTTTCTCCCACTTTCACAGAAAAGCGCGTTTTATAGGTTTCATCGGTTTGGGATTTCAGCAAAAGACTTTTCAGCAATTTGGCATCGATGGTTTCTGAGGATTTTCTTTTTTCAAATTTCTTAAGCGCTGATTTGAGTTCCTCCTTATCAATTGGTTTGAGGAGGTAGTCAATGCTATTGAGTTTAAAGGCTTTCAGGGCATATTCATCGTAAGCCGTCGTGAAAATTAAATCGGATTCGATATGCACCTGTTCAAAAATTTCAAAAGACAAGCCATCACTCAGTTGAATATCCAGGAATATTAAATCTACCTGAGGGTTTTTCTGAAACCAGTCTACAGCTTCTTCCACCGAATGTAATTTTTGAAATACAGGGTAATTCATTTCAGTAAGAAGCCGCTCGAGTCTTCTTGCGGCCGGTTTTTCGTCTTCTACTATGAGGATTTTAATCATGAGTTTTGAGTTTGAATGAGAGGGAGTTTTACTCTAAAGCTGTCAGAATCTTTTTCAACTTTGACAGGGGTTTCTGTGTACACTTCAAATCGCTTCCTGATGTTCATCAAACCTATTCCGTTTCTTTTAGAGTCATTAGCCTTTGGATTCACATTGTTTTGAATAATCAAATGCTCATCAGTTTGATAGATCTTGATGACTAAGGGAGACTTTTCTGTCACTTTGTTGTGTTTTACGGCATTTTCAATTAAAAGCTGAAGTGAAAGCGGAACGGTATACCAGGATTCGTCTGCGACTTCAATACTGTATTCTAAACTGTCTTCAAATCGGGTAGAAAGCAAATTCAAATAGACTTTGGCAAAATCCAATTCAGAAGAAATACTTACCAGATCTTCCTGTCGCTGATCTAAAACGTAGCGATACACTTTAGACAGGCTGGTGGTGAACGCAGCAGCCCGTTCAGGGTCTTCTTCAATTAAGGAGGCTAAGACACTCAGGCTGTTGAACAAAAAGTGCGGATCGAGCTGATCCTGAAGCGCTTTATGCTTGGCTTTGGTATGTTCAACGATCTCTTTCTGAGCTCTCAGTTCTGCTTCAGTTCCATATTTATAGAAATAATAGGCATGAAAGGCTAAACTCACAATGATGGCGATAAGAACTGCAAAGACATAATTATTCAGACTCTCATTACTCAAAAAAGAGTCAAAAGAATTGCCGTATATCCAAACACTATGAACGAACCTAGCTAAGAAAAAACCTAAAACTGATAAGATGACTGAACCAGGAATTCCAAGAATGATTAGAGTTTTGGGCTCTTTTCTCCAGGAATATTTTTTTTGGATGAGTGTAAAAAACACAATGTTGAAGATGCCTATAATAAAGGCATAAGCAAAATGGCCGAGTACATATTTATAATTCGTAATATACTCCATAGACCAACCACTTCCAATAAAGTTGATAAGGTGAATAAATACAGCAACTGCTGCTGATATCCAAATGAATCTGATAATTTGTTTAACAAGTGAGGTTTTCATGATTTTTATTTTGATTCAAATCTAACCTGAAATGGAAATTTCAAAATCATCTTTTCGATGAATCGACCAATTTGAAAGATGAACTGAATATAAAGCATAAATTTTAAATGTTTCACATAAAAAAGCCTCGAAATGGATTCGAGGCTTTATACAAAGTTTTGCTTTGTGATAATTATGTAGTTAGCAGTTTTAGAACTGGTAACGCAGCGCTAAAGCTATGTCAAGATCCAAATCGCTGTAGTAATCTCCAGAACCGATTTCAGGTCTAAAGTCTAAGGCGATAAGCAGAGGAAAGTCGAAATTATATTCGATACCAATGTTTCCGGCACCAAAAACAAAAACTTCATTATCATCATAAGGATTTCCATTACCGTCAACATAGTCATTACTTACACTTCCTAAACCTGCACCAAAGCCGGCAAACCAATTGAATCCTCCTTCTATATTCCAAACCCAGTGGTACAAACCAGTCAGTTTAAAAGCGTCGAAGTTATCACCATTTCTCCAGCCTAAATCGAGTTCAAGTCGGTTGTTATCTCCCAATGCGTTCTGGTAAGAAATTTCTGCACCGTACCCGTTATTTCCGCCAAATCTTAATCCGAGAGCATGTTCAGACATAGATTGCGCCTGAGATTGGAATCCGAAGGCTAGCATAAAACACGCTGCAATAAGTAACTTTTTCATAAATCAATATTTTATTATTTATTAGTAAATTTAAGCAAAAAAGACAATCTTGAGACAAGTGTTAAGCCAATGTTAAGCCAATCTTTTTCTGTTGCTTTTCCACCTATAGCTTAATTTATCAATTATCATTTTGAATTTTTACACAGACTAGGCTTATCAGAAAAAAGATCAATCTGATTTGCGCTTTTCTTTTTATTGCTTAAAACTCAAAGGCCACATAGGCCTGAAATGTTGAATTTCTGGCTTCGATTCCTGAAAAGCTAGCAAAATCATTTGCTATAATATTTGGCAGTCCGTAGTAATATCGTACGCCTATGACAAGCGGAGCCAGATGGGTGTTTGCACCTACCGCGAGTCCATAATCAAAGTCCTTAAAATTGTCGGTACTGATGTCATCAGAAAAAGAAGAACCCCCAAGGGTTTCCCCGGAAACATTAGCGTTTAGCAAGTACGAGGCATAGGCCCCAGCTTCCAGGTAAAGCAAATCGCCAATGCTGAAAGAAGCTAATATTGGCAATTCCAAATAGCCCAGAGCCAGTTCGGTTTCGCCATTGCTGCCTTCCAGTTTGGCTCCTTTCCCAGAATAGCCCAGTTCGGTTTGCAGGAAGAGCACTTCGCCTACCAGCGGCGTTCTGGAATACAGGCTAACATGGAGACCGGTTCGCAGGTTTTCGTCATCTACATTCTCGGTAAAAAAGTTTGAAAAGTTAAGTCCGCCTTTTATTCCAAAGCTGCTTTCCTGTGCCTGGGTGCTGTACGTGATAAGACCTAACAGTAAGGCATAGGAAAAATGTTTTAATGTGTTGTTCATCTTGAAAATGTGTAAATGTGAATTAAATTAAAATGGAGTTGAAGTCAGAGACTTCGGTATAAAAATTACAGGTGTTTTTCTCCTAAGAGTTCACCTTCGCTGTCAAACTTCAAAATACTGACCCTTTCTTCTGTGGTGAAGTAACAGTTGAAGAAGGTCTGATTTCGAAATGTTATTTTTTGGATTTTTATAAAATTATCAGGAAAATCTGCATACAGCTGACCGAGATCAGAGGTTTTATAATCTGAATCCAGTTGGGTTATATTTTCGATTTCAACCTCTTCCAGACCTCTGGAGGTATTCAAGGTTAAATGAGATGTCCCGGCGCTTGTAAAATTCGCCAGGTCTTCTGTTATGTCAAATGTCTCATTCATAATCCGTGTTTTGTATACCTGAAGCAAAGTTAAGCAGTCTGGTGCGTAATCGAATTTGATTTAATTGTAATTTATGATGAAAATTCAACTTTTCTTAAATTAAATACAATGCAATGCTGCTTTCTTCGTGTTTTTTCAGGCTGTTCTGAATTTAAAAGCGTGAATCTTTCCAGATTTAGGCCCCAACTCTGGTATTCCCGAGTTCATTTCCTTATTTTGCTAGTTCCTATTTATGAAAAGCCAAGTATAATGTCTTAACTCTGTTCTATGGAATTACCACCTATAAAAGTAGAAGGCCCCGTACATTTAAGTGATTTTCCCACAAAAATCAATCACAACTCCAGCAAAACGTCCTTAAAAAAACAGCTTAAGCAGGAAAGACGAGCCCTTGGCAAGATGCAAAACACACTGTATGCCCATGGTAAATATTCGGTGTTGATCTGTATCCAGGGCATGGACACCTCGGGCAAAGACAGCTTAATCCGTGAAGTCTTCAAAGACTTCAACGTGAGGGGCGTCGTTTCTCATAGTTTTAAAAAGCCTTCAGCGCAGGAGATCAATCATGATTTTTTATGGAGACATTACAAAGCCTTACCCGCTCGAGGCAAATACGGGGTGTTTAACCGGTCGCATTATGAAAATGTCCTGATTTCTAGAGTCAAGCCCGAAATCGTTCTGAATGAAAAGATTCCGCATATCAACAGTTTGGAAGATATCACCCCTGCTTTTTGGAACAGCAGGCTCGAGCAAATCAATCATTTTGAAAAGACCATCCACCAGAATGGCTGCATCCTTTTCAAGTTTTTCCTGCATATTTCTAAAGACGAGCAGAAAAACAGGCTGCTGAGGCGACTGAACAAACCCAGTAAACATTGGAAATTTTCACCGGAGGATCTCAAAGACCGTGAACTTTGGGATGAATATACGCACTGTTATCAGGAAGCTATTAACGCAACGTCAACAGCGCATGCCCCCTGGTATATCATTCCGGCAGATTCTAAGCCTCATGCCCGGTTACTGGTCGCTAAAACCATCAAAGAACGCATGGAAACCTATACCGATATTCAAAATCCAAGTCTTCCCGAAGCGCTTCAGGATCAGATTTCAGATTATAAACAGCAGCTATTATCAAAAGTCAAGGGTGAAGGGTGAATAGAAGAACCGGGAGCCACGAAACATGAAACACGACTTATTTACGACTCATTTAAACAAAGTCAAGATTTGTATAAGTTTCAGAATTTCAGCGCGAATGGGAAATGCAGAATAATCGAGTTTAGATCACGTGGGTTTTCGAACCCTGGCAACTCCCGAAATGCTTCAGCCTGAACAGTAACTGTTTAGAATATGAACGTTATCTTGATAACAGTCATTTTACTTTAGATACATAGATTTAAGAAACAAACTTGCCGGTATCTATTTATAATCCTTAATCGCTTCGGTAGCTTCTATGATGTTGTAGTCTTTCCAGTAGCCGGTATCATATTTCTCCACTTCATCGATAAGGATATAGTCTTCAAAACTCAGATCATTTTTAAGTTCCGGAACGATGTTTTGGTATTCAACCCCTACATATTCTATAGTTTCGATTAAATTGAACTCCATCTCAAACTCGAAGGTCAGTTTTTTACGCTTGCTTCGGTTGGGATGGTTTTCTTTAAAAGAAAGACTGCGGTTGATATAGGCATAATCCCCGTTCGTTTGTTTGATGTATTTTGGATAGTAGGTATTGTCGCTGTTTTTAGAAAAAATCAAAAACCCGCTATCGGCAAAGGTGTTTGCTTTTATCCCCAGGACAAATTTCAAATTCACACTCATGGCTTTTCTTCCTTCTTCCAGGTCATAGGTATAACTCACCATACCAAAATCTCTGGTGTTGATATACAGATCTCCGACATATTTCCCTTTCCTGCGGTCGGGGGTAAATCGAATGTGGTAGCAAGGCTGGCCGTAAGCTTTGGTTACTCCTACCAATTCATACGCATAGTATTTTGGAGAGGTGAAAAAGTCATTTTCAAATTGTATAGCATGCTTCTTATAAGATTCGCTACGCCAGGCGTTTTTATGGCGAAGAGTATCCGGCAGTTTCAATTGATCTTCTTCCAGGTCTTCAAGCATGTCGTTAAGCGATAAATCCCTGTCCAGAGGAATGATTCCTGATTTGACTTTAAAGGAATTGGGAGATTCCAGACTTTTTAGAAGCTCCAGAAAAACCTGATTTTGGATATCTTCTGTATCAAACGTGGTCTTCCTATTGATTAAATTGAGCGCCTTTTGGTAATGATTGATTAAGGTATCTTCAAAGGCATAAATATCGGTCAGACGTTCACGATAGGACGTCGATGAGGTTTGAGTAATCTTTTTCCCCAGGTTCCTTATATTCTCATTCATTTTCTGACGTTCGGATCTGTTCAGAAAAGAAGCTTTTTCTACATCGATTGCAAAGGTTTCGGCTTTGTAATCATTATTTGACCTTAAAAACACCTGGACTCTGGCATTACTGAGCTGATGATTTTCTTCCGCCTTGGCTATGAACTTTTCAAGGATATCTTCAGCCGTTAACTGCTTGTCAAATAATAAAACTTCGTCCAGTGCATAGGTTGCAGGCTTCAAACGGATCACCTGCTCGTCTTCAAAATCCTTCAACGGAATCTCAAGCCTTTCAAAGCCCATGGATGAAAAAATGATCGGGGAGTCCGTATTGGTGGTTTTAAGCTGAAGTACAAAATAGCCTTCCGCATTGGAAATTACCCCGTAATTTTCGCCAAGCTGCACGGTGACAAAGGGAATGCCTTCCTGATTGCCGGCGTCCACCACACGCCCCCGAAGGCTTTGTGCCTGCAGTTGAATACTAAAAATGCTTAGGAGCAGAACAAGGCTAAAACTGAATTTCATAGGATTGGTTTTTGGTTAGACGGTGGATGTGAAGGATTGTTACAATAAGTTTCTCCAGGGATCCCGATCATCAGAGCCTGTCGACATGACATTTCCGGTGGCTTCGATACAATTTCACTAGCGTGAAACCACTCAGCCACCAGTGTTGGAGTTGGTCATTGAGCCTGCCTGCGTTAACTAGGAAGGCAGACTCAGCCCAGTAGTTTCAGAGTCCAACCGTTTTTAATATCGTCTTAGTCTTGATCTAGATTTTTTATCAAAAATCAGCAATCAAAATTCACCACTCACGACTACCCTCTCACCACTCCCATCTCCCCTTACTTCAACTTTGTTCAGTACAGGTGGGAAGAAGCCTGTTGATAATATTTTGACCTGCATTGCTTTTTAGGACGAGGCTTCGTAAATAAAAATCTCCTCAATATCCGTTTTAAAAAAGCGGGCCAGTTTAATAGCTAACATCAAACTTGGGTCAAATTTTTCTTTTTCTATGGCATTGATGGTTTGTCGGGAGACCTCTACTGCTTTGGCCAGCTGTTCCTGGGTAAGGTCATTCTGCGCACGTAAAACCTTGAGTTTGTTTTTCATGTGTAGCGTTTTCTGATGATGAGCAAACTGACCATGTAGGTTATCCCAATGATCCCGACCAGAAAACCGATTTCCGCATCGGCAGCAATCAAGTTGGTCGTATCGAGTAGCGAATAGGTGATCCCGATGATAACGGTTAGGCCCAAGGTAATCCCCAAAGCCTCAAGTTGAATCTTACGCTGTAGCTCATCCAAACTATTAAACCAGTTGCGGTTGGCAATAATCATGGCAATGCCATTGACAAAGTTCAATCCCACAAAGAGGATAGTGAGCATTTGGTGGTCGTCCCAGATAAAAATGGGACCAAAGGTGGCAAGCGCCAGTGTAGCAACCCAGGACCAGGTCCATCCCGCTAAGTTTAAAATTTTTTTTCTACTATTTTCCATTTTGAAAAGTAATTAAGATTATACATTATGTAAATAAGACTTTACAAAAATATATCAATAATTTGAAATGTAAAGTTTAATTTACATTTATTTTTAAATTAAAATCAAAATGACTGGTTCTGCTGGATTTACATCCGATGGGGGGAGCTTGATACTGGACCGATTTAAGAGATAAATCGGGTAATTTCCAAAGATTAACGACTACGAATTTTCATTTTTTAGGCAAATTTTTCAAAATATCATCTACAGAGGCTCGCTGATTGTAATCCGGATTGAAATGTTTATAGATAATTTCACCCTGGGTATTGAGGATATAGGTAGCCGGTACGGGTAAGATGGCCTTTTGGCTTGTATTTGTTTCGCTTATTGAGGCGTTTAGATTTGTTTGGATCATCTCCTGATATTCCTCAGTGACTTCAAAAAGCACATCAAAAGCCTTCATGACAGACCCGTCCGTATCGGACACCACCGTAACATTCAAACCCGTTTCATTTTTTGTGGTTTCTATGTTTTCATAAGTTTCCGGTGTTACGGCCAGAAGCCTGGCCCCTGTTGCTTTAAGCTCATCACTCCGTTCCGAAAATTTAGATAAATACCGACTACAGGACGGACACCAGTAGCCTCTGTAAAAGATAATGACCAAAGGCTGGTCTTTATAAAGTGAAGCCAGGCTCATCTGCTCTCCCGCAGAGGTAGTCATTAGGAGCTCTGGGGCTTTATCCCCTGTGTTCAGACCCTTAGGCTGATTCGTATCGCTTATGCCAAATTGCTTAAGAGACCGGGGTTGTGTTACTAAAGGATTTGTTTTTACTTCCTCGGATGCATCCTGAACGCTGTTTTGTTTACAGGCACTCAGGCACAGCAGTAAAGACAGAAAAAAGAAAGGTGTTTTCATAAGTTGAGGTTTAATAGATAAGCTCAAAGGGCTTAGACCCTGCAAAGTACTAAATTCAACATTATTTTTTTAAAAGTCAGAGCATAATGCTTTAGCCTGAGTGATCAGCCTTTGTCAAGGTTCAAGGGTTAAAGGTGAAAGGTGAAGGGTGAGCAGAAGAAGCAGGAGTCAGGAAACATGAACCAGGAGCCACGACTTGGCTTCGATATATCTACGATATCTGTCGGGACACCCACCTGCTAGGCATTCGGACAGGCTCAGCTCCCAGCACGTTCAGAGTCCAATAGTTTTTATCATCGTCTTCGTCTACGTTTTTATCAAAAATACACAATCCCCAATCAAAAATCTCCACTCCCGTTTTCCCATACTTCGGCCTGACCCAGCCACCAGCGCATCGAGAACTCGGCTTAAAGCATCAAAAAAATAGAGGAATGCCATTAAAACTTTTATACCTATTTTTATCTGGTTTAAAATCAATACTATGAAAAGCCTGGTTCTATCCTTTCTGCTCCTTTTAGGAGCTGCAGTTTCTGCTCAACATCCAACCTCCGAAATGAGCTTTGCGATAACCGTTTCCGAAGAAGTGAAATCCGTTTTCCAGCCTGAGGGTCGCTTGTTTATCTACGTTTCTGAAGCTGAAGAGCCTGAGCCCAGATTTTCTTCCGTTTTTGGTGATGGATATAAATTTGCTAAAAACATTCAGGGATGGGACAGCAGTCAGGTGCTCAATCTGGAGGGACATGATGAATTGATCACCACCGCAGACTGGGACTTTAGCGCTGTACCTGAAGGGGAGTATTTCGTTCAGGTGCTTTGGAAGCAAAATGACGAATCGCGAAGCAATACGCCACATAATCTATACAGCAGACCTGTATTTATTCAGCTGGAAGGCAACCAACACGTGGACATCGCCTTAACTGAAATCATCCCTGAACGCAGCCTTGTCAGTCATGACTTAGTGAAGTTTTTTACCTTCGAAAGTGAAGTGCTTTCCAACTGGTGGAATAAATCCGTTTCCTTAAAAGCCTCTGTATTGTTGCCCTCGGGATACACCATGAATCCAGATCAAAACTACCCTGTACGTTATAATATCGGAGGCTACGGATCGCGGTACACCCGAGTCAATGCGTTAGCAGAGGATTCTGAATTTATGGACTGGTGGACAGGTCCTGAGGCGCCACAAATCATTACGGTGTTTTTAGATGGGGAAGGGCCCTTTGGCGATCCTTATCAGCTGGATTCTCAAAACAGCGGCCCTTATGGAGAAGCTTTGATCTCCGAATTGATTCCTCGTCTTGAAAAGGAATTCCGAATAACAGGTTCGGCTAACACCCGGTTTTTAGATGGCTGCTCTACAGGCGGATGGGTTTCCCTGGCCCTGCAATTGTTCTATCCGGAACATTTTAACGGGTGCTGGTCCTACAGCCCGGATCCTGTAAGTTTTCGGCATATGCAACTGGTGAATATTTATGAGGATGACAATGCATTCTATAACGCTGCAGATTACCTAATTCCAAGCATGAGAGATGTCTATGGAAATCCCAGGTTTTCCATTAAACAGGAAATCACCGACGAAAATGTCCAGGGCTATTCCAATACCTACACGACTTCAGGTGGCCAGTGGGGCGGATGGAATGCGCTGTACAGCCCAAAAGGTGAAGATGGTTTGCCAAAACCCCTTTTTGACCATGAGACCGGAGTTATAGACAGCACTGTTGCAGCCCATTGGAAGCATTACGACTTACTGAAATATACCCGGGATAACTGGTCGAGTCTGGGTCCTAAAATACAGGATAAGATTTACATCTGGATGGGCGATATGGATAATTTCTACCTCAATAACGCGATGCGGTTGTTTGAAGCTTATTTAAATGAAACCTCTGCTCCTGAATCCAACGCTGAAATTGTCTTTTCTCCCATGAAAGGCCATTGTACGGACTATTCTCATCGAAAGGTTTTGGAACAAATTCAAAAGAGATTGCTTGCGCTGGAGGCAGTAGAAACAGGGGAATGATGGTGTTAGTGGCTCCGATACGATTCTCCTACCTTCGAATCTCTTAGTCACCAGAGGTCCACATGGTCTTTGCTTTTGCCTGAATGTCTTTGGCGGACAGGTCAGCCCCCAGCACGTTCAGAGTCCAATAGTTTTTATCATCGTCTTGGTTTTGGTTTTAGATCTTAAATCAGCAATCCCTAATCTCCAATCAAAAATCTTCACTCCCACACCCCAAATGAAGTCAGTGGAAATTTTAGGTTTTAGATAAAAAGCATATTTTTATCCGCTGTTAGCGGTGCCGTGGGCCGCTGCTTAAATTCACACCCATTCAAGCTTTAAACACATGAATCAGGATATTTTAATTAAAAACGCTAGCATCATCAACGAGGGGCGCTCTGTCGTTGGCGATGTGCGGATTTCAAACGGACGCATACAAAAGATCGGAACCCTGGAGCCTGAGGGCGAAGTCCGGGTCATAGATGCCACGGGTAAGGTCTTACTGCCGGGGATTATAGATGCGCAGGTGCATTTCAGAGATCCGGGACTGACGCACAAAGCCGATTTATACACCGAAAGCAAAGCGGCTGTGGTCGGAGGAGTCACCTCCTTTATAGACATGCCCAACACCGTCCCCAATACCTTAAGCCTGGAACGTCTGCAGGAAAAGTTTGACATCGCAGCCGGGAAATCCCTGGCCAACTACTCCTTTTTCCTGGGGGTGAACGGCGATAATATCGATGAGGTCCTCGCGATGGATACCAGTCAGCTGATTGGCGTGTCGGACGATGGCCTGTACTTTACTAAAAAAGGAAACCTGCTGGCCGATAGCCCTGAAAAAATGGAGAAGCTGTTTGCCAACTGCAAGTCCATCATCGCCATTCACTCCGAAAAAGAAGAAATCGTGGAGGCCAACGAAGAGGCCTTTAGAGAAAAATACGGGGAAGATCTCCCGGCTAAGTTTCACCCGCTCATCCGCAGCGAACGCGGCTGTTTCGAAGCTACTGAGCGCGCCATCGCCATCGCTGAAAAGCACAAAGCCAGGCTGCATATTCTTCACCTGACGACCGAAGCCGAGACCCACCTCTTTCGGAATGATATTCCCCTGCAGGAAAAAAACATCACCACCGAAGTCTCGGTGCATCACCTGTGGTTTTCGGACCGGGATTACGAGCGTCTGGGCATGCGCATCAAATGGAACCCCGCCATCAAGACCGAAGCAGACCGAAAAGGCCTTTTAAAAAGTTTGCTGGAGGATAAAATTGACCTGATCACCACCGATCACGCACCGCATACTCTGGAGGAAAAGCAACAGACCTATTTCAAATCCATGTCGGGAGCTCCCATGGTGCAGCATTCGCTGAACTGCATGCTGGAGTTTTATAAACAGGGACTGATTTCCCTAGAGAAACTCGTGGAGAAGATGTGCCATAACCCGGCGATTCTCTACGACATGACCCATCGCGGCTATATCCGCGAGGGCTATTATGCCGACCTGGTTCTGGTCGACCTAGACAGCCCCTGGACGGTAGCTAAAGACAATATTCTCTACAAATGCGGCTGGTCGCCGCTGGAAGGCACTCTCTTTCAGACTCAGGTGACCCATACCTTTGTCAACGGGAATCTCATCTACGATTCGGGGACCTTTCACGAACAGGCCTACGGGCTGCCCATCGCCTTCGGGTCTAAATCGAAGTAACTTCTATGAGCATAATCTCCAGCGACATCCACAAAGCCATCGCCCTCTTGAACCAGGAGGAGGTGGTAGCTATTCCTACAGAGACCGTCTACGGACTGGCAGGAAATATTTACAGTGAAAAAGCCATCCGAAAGATTTTTGACGTCAAGCAAAGGCCCTTATTCAATCCCTTAATAGTTCATGTGCATGCTGTCGATCAGCTGGAGGCGCTGGTGAGTGAATTTCCCGAAAAAGCCCGACTGCTGGCTGATGCCTTCTGGCCGGGTCCGCTGACCCTGATTCTCAAGAAAAAACCCAGCGTCCCCGATCTGATCACCGGAGGCAAAGACAGTGTGGCGGTAAGAATTCCCCGACATCCTGTGACTCTGGAGCTGCTGCGGCATCTGGATTTCCCGCTGGCGGCCCCCAGTGCGAATCCCTTCAACCGGATCAGTCCAACGTCTTCCAAACATGTGGAAGCCTATTTTAAGGACCGCCTCAAGCTGGTGCTGGAAGGCGGCGACTGTCAGGCAGGCATTGAATCCACCATCATCGGTTTTGAAGACGGGGAGCCCGTGCTGTACCGACTCGGTTCCATCGCGGTGGAGGAGATCGAGCAGGTGGCAGGTCCGCTCAGCATCCGGAACAAAAAGGAACACGCTCCCGAGGCGCCGGGCATGCTGGCAAAGCATTACGCCCCGCAAACCAAAACCCTCCTGGTGGAGGATATCGACAGCTTTATACAAAACACCGACTATGCCAGGATAGGCGCTATCAGTTTTTCTGAGTACGTAAAAGGCCTGGAAGAGGAAAGGGTTCAGGTGTTATCGCCGGCCGGAGACCTCAAAGAAGCGGCGTCTAACTTATACAGCGCCCTGCACAAGCTGGACAGTCTGGGGCTGGACATTATTATCGCCCAGAGGTTCCCGGAGGAGGGGCTGGGGAAATCCATCAACGACAGGCTGGAACGCGCCACCTCCTCATAATCCTGTAGCATGCCCAAGCCCGTATTTAAAAACAGAAAACTTCTCATCGCCACCAAACACGGCAAGGAAAAAGTCATTGCGCCCATTCTGGAAGCCGCTTTGGGGGTGAAGTGTATCGTTAATGAGGACTTCGACACCGACAGCCTGGGTACCTTTACCGGCGAAGTAGAGCGGGAGCTGGACCCGGTGGCCAACGCCAGGCAAAAATGCCTGATGGCCATGGCGCAGAGCAACTGTGACCTGGGCGTGGCCAGTGAAGGCTCTTTTGGAGCGCATCCCTCGCTGTTTTTCGTGAATGCCGATGATGAGTTTCTGATGTTTATAGATCAAAAAAACAAGCTGGAGATTATCGTCCGGGAGCTGAGTATGGAAACCAACTTCAACGGACAGGAGGTCCGCAGCCTGCAGGAGCTCACCGACTTCTGTGAGCGGGTGAAGTTCCCTTCGCATGCCGTGATTCTGCGTGCCTCCAAAACCGATACCGCTCAGCTGGTTAAAGGCATCACCGACACCGCCCGTCTGGAAGAAGCGTTTCATGCTCTACTTAAGACCACCGATACTGTCTACGCCGAAACCGATATGCGGGCGATGTACAACCCCACCCGGATGCAGGTCATACAGGCCGCAGCCCAAAAGCTGGCTGACAAGATAAACTCCTGCTGCCCCAGCTGCGAAACGCCCGGCTTTGGCATCACCGCAGTGAAACCCGGTTTAGCCTGTAAACTCTGCGGCTCGCCCACCAAATCCACTCTCAGCCATAGCTATACCTGCCAGGACTGCGAGTATACCAAGGAAGTGAGGCATCCCCACGGAAAAACCTTCGAAGACCCCATGTACTGCGATTATTGCAATCCCTAGGCTTAAGTAAGACCTGCGTTTCTTAGCAGAGACAGTCAATCAATACCCCTTCTTCCCGGGAATCATGCCTCTTACCCCACCACGCGGATGTTCCACATCGCCTGTATACCGAGAGATGATGTGGATATGAATATGTGGAATGGTCTGACCGCCTGCGTCGCCGATGTTGATGCCAATGTTAAAGCCATCGGGATTGAATTCGTGCTGTAAGTCCGCTTTAATCAGGTTCACCAAAAACCAGCAGGCGGACTGCTCCTTAAAGCTGAGGTCAAAATAATCAGAGACTTTTCTTTTGGGAATGACCAAGGTGTGACCTTCAGAAACGGGAAACTTGTCCCGAAAGGCAAAACAGCTGGCCAGTTCACCCACCTGCTGCTTGGGTTCCAGGCGTTCAAAAAACGGACTCACTTCCGCTTGGTTTTGGTTTAGATAGCAGTAATGCTGGTACTCATAAATTTCAACAGTATCATTTTTAAACAGACTTTTAAACGGTAAAATGACATTGGTTTGGTACGTCTGTACCTTATGGATAAAGTGCGTTCTAAAACCGGGTTTTGTGATATCCCGCCTGACGCTGAAGTAGGCCTTGCCGCCAAACTTTAAAAGTTTTGAGACCTGATACAACACCCGGGCCTGCTCCTGGGCCTGCAGGACGTTCAGCACATAATGGCAGAGAATCGTATCGAATGTTTTCTCGGGATAGACCGGGAAATAATGCGGGTCGTAGCCTGTGATGTCTATGCCTTTGGCAGGCGGGTGTACCGACAGTTTTCGTCGGGATGTATCGAAATGACCTTATCGAGAAGTGGCTTGGATACATTTCGATTTTACTCAATGCGACGAAATTCTCCTATCGTCTTCGTCAAAGTCTTCGTCCAGGTCTTCGTCCAGGTCTTCGTTTTAAATCAACAATCTCCAATCCTCACCAGCTTCTGCCACTTAAATTTTTTCCGTAAATTCAGCACCAAAATCTAAACGCCCTACACCATGAAAGGATTTCTTTTCAGTTTCAGTTTACTTATAGCAGCAACACTACAAGCCCAGGATCTTACAGGCTATAGTCTCGAAGCTTCCAGAACACAACTCGAGCTCGAGACCCGGTTTCGGGAAAGCATAGATAGCACCCGGTTCAAATCCCATCTCAAAACGCTTACCGAACACCCGCATATCGCAGGGACGCCTGCCAATGAAAAGGTGAAAGATTACATCGTCAAAAGCATGAGTCAGGCGGGCTTGGATGTGGAGAATTATCCTTACGACATCTATATGAGTAGTGGTCCTGGAGAATCTTTGGTAGAAGTGATGACACCAGAGTCCATAGTTCTAGACCAGCAGGAAAAAGCCTTAGCCGATGATCCGTATTCCAGTGATCCCGGACTGGTAAAAGGCTGGAATGCCTATTCGGGGAGTGGAGATGTCACTGCTCAGGTGGTGTATGCCAATTACGGCACCAAAGCTGACTTTGAAAAATTGGAAGACCTCGGGATATCCGTCGAAGGTAAAATTGTGATTGCCCGGTATGGAGGTAACTTTCGGGGATATAAAGCCAAATTTGCCGAGGCTTACGGCGCTGCTGGACTCATCATTTATACCGATCCCAAAGACTCTGGCTTTACCAAAGGTTTAGTTTTTCCAGACGGTGTGTATTACAACGACAGCGGAATCCAACGCGGCTCTTTGCTTACTGCCGACTGGACCGGAGATCCTTTAACGCCTTACGAACCGGCTTTGCCTAGAGACGATAAAGATTCCCCAGAGCGACTTGATCCTAAAGATGTGGGCTTACATACCATTCCCGTAACGCCTATTTCTTATGGCGCTGCCGATCACATTTTCAAACATATGAAAGGGGAGGCCGTTCCGCAAGACTGGCAAGGGGGCTTACCTTATACTTACAGACTGCAAGGCGGCTCAGAATTGACCGTCAGGTTAAAAGTTGATCAGCCTAAAAAATTCACTGAAGTTTATAATATTGTAGGGACGCTAAAAGGCAAAACCTATCCAGATGAGTGGATTATTTTGGGCTGTCACTACGATGCCTGGGCGTTTGGAGCTACAGACCCCAACTCAGGTACGGCGATGCTCTTGAGCCTTTCCGAAACTTTGGGTAAGATGGCCAAAACCGGCAACCGACCAGAACGCTCTATTTTGATTGCGCATTGGGATGCCGAGGAACACGGAGTCATTGGTTCCAGCGAGTGGGTGGAGCAGTTCAAAGACGAGCTGAAAGCCAAAGCCGTGGCCTATATCAACCTTGATGCAGCGGTGTCGGGTAAGAATTTTGGGGCCTCCTCGTCACCAAGTCTCAAAACGGTTCTCGCGCAAGCGACCAAAAAAGTCGATTACCCATATACCGAGGAGACGGTTTACGAGCACTGGTCTAAAGACAATGACGAGCCAAGCATAGGTAACCTGGGCGGTGGTTCAGATCACATAGCCTTTTATATGCACGCCGGCGTGCCTTCTCTTAGTGGTGGCACCAGGGGGCCGACCTTATACCACACCAATTACGACGACTTCTACTTTTACGAAAACTTCGTTGATCCCGAATTCCAAATGGGACCTACCGTGGAAGCGGTCATGGGCACCCTCAGTCTGCGCCTGGCCAATGCGGCTATACTGCCCTACGATGTGGTGAAGTATGCTACAGATTTAGACATGCACTTTAAAAATGCCGAAAAGCAGGTAAGGGGGTTTTATTCTGATTTTGCCGGATTTAAAGCTTCAACTTCTGCGATATCCAGCTTAGAGGCGACTGCCAATCTTGTGGCGAAAGCCTTTGAGGAACAGCTTCAAAACGGAAACCTAAGCAAGAAGAAAACGAAACGATTGAATGCTAAGCTACTGGCTTTGGAAAAAAGCTTTTTATATGATGAAGGCATGCCTTACGGCGACTGGTATAAGTCCCTGTATGCCTCTTCCGATCCCTTTAGTGGCTATGCCTCTTGGATACTGCCAGGCCTTCAATACCAAATCGAAATGGAAAATAAAGACAAACTTTCTGTGTGGGATGAACGTTATGCCGATGCGATTTCCCACTTAAACGCCAAGCTGGTTGATATTATGGAGAGTTTGTAGTGGGGAGTCTTGAGTTGAAAAGTTGGAGTGTTTTCTGATTTTAGTTTCATTGTAAAATGACACTAATCGAGCATTCGGATTAAGGCTTTGATTTTCAGTTGCATCTAATCGCTGCATATTCTACTATCAGAGATTCTAATAGATCAATCAAAAACAGTGATTTCAAAAAAGATAATCAGATGAAGTTTCTGAGTAATTTTAATATTTATATCTAAAATTTATACCTATGAAAAAATTATTAATTGCAGCCTTTGCTATGTTCACAGTATCCGTATTTGCTCAGCAAAGTGCAGAAGCTGTATACAAAACCTGTCCGGTTACAGGCATCAGGATCAAAGTGAAAGATGGGGAAAACCCACACGCTAAGATGCAGGCTGAAACAGCCGAAATGGAAGACACTGAATCTTCACAAACCAAACGAACTGGTGGGAAAGACTGGTGGCCAAACAGTTTAGATATAAGTGTCCTGAGGCAGCACACTCAAAAATCTAATCCTATGGGAGAAGATTTTGATTATAGAGAAGCTTTCGCAGCTTTGGATTATGAACAATTGAAAGCTGATCTTGTAGAAGTGATGACCACATCACAAGACTGGTGGCCAGCAGATTATGGTCATTATGGTCCGTTTTTTATTCGTATGTCTTGGCACAGTGCAGGAACCTATCGGTCAGCAGATGGACGCGGGGGATCACGTGATGGTCAGCAGCGCTTTGCGCCAATCAACTCTTGGCCAGATAATGCCAACTTGGATAAAGCGAGACGTTTGCTATGGCCCATTAAGCAGAAGTACGGTAAAAGTTTGTCTTGGGCAGATTTGATGATCTTAGCAGGAACTGTCGCTTATGAAGATATGGGATTGGAGATCGTAGGATTTAGCGGAGGCCGGGAAGACACCTGGGAACCGGCAAGCAATGTGTACTGGGGAGCAGAAAACGAAATGTTAGCAAACGATAAACGATATGATGAAGATGGCGATTTAGAGCGACCCTTAGCAGCCGTGCAAATGGGATTGATTTACGTTAACCCAGAAGGACCCAATGGAAAACCAGATCCAGCCTTGGCTGCTGATGGGATTCGTGAAACCTTCGGTCGCATGGGAATGAACGACAAAGAAACGGTAGCATTAATTGCTGGTGGACACACCATCGGTAAATCTCATGGTGCTGGAGATGCTTCAAATGTAGGTCCTGAGCCAGAAGCCGCTGCTATAGAAAATCAAGGTTTAGGATGGATGAGTTCTTATAAATCGGGTAAAGCCGAGGATGCGATTACCTCTGGTTTGGAAGTGATTTGGACCAAAACTCCTGCAGAATGGAGCCAAGGTTACTTCAAGTCTCTTTTCGAAAACGAATGGGAATTAACCAAAAGCCCAGCTGGCGCATACCAATGGATCGCGAGCGATGCCGAGGCTGATTATCCAGACGCTCACATTGAAGGTAAATTTCATAAGCCAACCATGTTTACCACAGATTTGACCTTGATAAAAGATCCTGAATATTTGAAGATTTCAAAGTTCTTTTATGAGAATCCAGAGGAATTCAATAAAACATTTGCTGAAGCCTGGTTCAAGCTAACCCACAGAGATATGGGTCCAAATTCAACCTATATTGGACCAGAAGCCCCTTCAAAAGATTACATCTGGCAAGATCCCATTCCAGAAGCTGATTATGAAATGATAACGGATGCGGATATAGAAGCTTTAAAAGCTGATATTTTAAAGTCAGGCTTATCCACTTCAGAATTGGTGACCACCGCATGGAATTCTGCCTCAACCTATAGAGATTCCGACAGAAGGGGAGGAGCTAATGGAGCGAGAATCCGATTAGAGCCCATGCGCAGCTGGGAAGCTAATAATCCAAAACAACTGGAAAAAGTACTTTCAACATATGAGTCTATTCAGAAGAAATTCAATAAGAATAATACCAATAAGAAAGTATCTATTGCCGACTTAATCGTACTTGGTGGTAACCTAGCTGTTGAAGAGGCAGCGAAAAAGGCTGGATATGCCGTTTCAGTGCCATTTACGCCTGGAAGAACAGATGCTACTCAGGAGCAAACCGATGTTGAGTCTATGCAATTGCTTAAACCAATGGCCGATGGATTCACCAACTACCAAGAGAAGCAATACACGCTAACCACAGAAGAACTCTTGGTAGACAAAGCACAGTTACTCACACTTACAGCTCCAGAAATGACAGTATTAGTTGGTGGAATGAGAGCTTTAGGGGCAAACCATAACCAAACAGATCACGGTATACTTACAGAGACTCCTGGTGAACTCACCACCGATTATTTTGTGAATTTGCTTGATATGGCTAATACATGGGAAGCAAAAGAAGATTCAAAAATGATTTTCGTTGGAAAAGATAGAAAATCAGGTGAAGTAAAATGGACCGCAACGCGTGCAGATTTAATTTTCGGATCTAACTCTGAATTAAGAGCGCTTGCAGAAGTTTATGCGACCCAAGATGCCAATAAAAAATTTGTAACTGATTTTGTCAATGCCTGGTCAAAAGTGATGGAACTCGACCGGTTTGATGTAAGAATGTAAGTTGATTACTTTTATGTGTTAAAAAAGCTCTGCCATTGCAGGGCTTTTTTTTTGAATGTAAACTGTTGAGAAAAAATGGCTATACTGATCAAGTAAAAGAGCAAAGCGCAGCTATGAAGAGTAGAGGTTTGTAGAGGATGTCTTAAATTTCAATATATTCTATTCTCAATGTCTTTTTTAAAAGCTTATTCTTACTCATCCAGCCTTTTAGTATGTATTGTTTTAATGATGTAATACAATAGAAATCCCACAGGTCCAAACATAAAGCAGAGGAGCAGGCAAGGAATCATAAGAAAGTGACTGATGTTGTGTTTCCGTGACTGATTCAGAATCCAATTCCCCACAAGGAGGTCAAATACCAAATAATGCACCCAACCCGTCAAGACCGCTTCATCGGAGGTGAACATGGCTTTGATGCCTTCGAGTTCACTAAACGACTCCATATCAAAATCGCCCAAACCTGTGATGACATAGACGAGATAAACGACAGACATGGCAATGGAAAACCCGTAAATCACAGGATTCCGCCAGGATTTGGAAGGAAAGAAAATAAGGATCAGCCAGGCAGGTAAAACGATGGTATTGACGATTTGAAAAACATCAGAAGCACTCATAAGTAAAAGTTTTAAGACCTAAATGTAGTGTTTTTTTGAAAAATTGAGTGAGTTGATGAGAGGTGAGGGGGGGGTGAGGATTTGAGTTGGTGAGTTTTGAGACGTAGAGGAGGTTAGTTGATTCGTTATTGGTTGTTAGTTGCTCGTATTTAATTAACTGCTTGTCGTGTTCCTTGATTCCTGTTTCCTGATTTATTTGAATTTTATAAAATAATTCAAATTGAATAAAAAATAAGGGGGGTAATGTCATTCATAAATACATTAATTATATATTTACCCCTAATTAAATAGGGGGTAAGTAAATTAAAAACATAGTATTATGAAAATAGGTGTGCCAATTGAAATTAAAAACAATGAAAGTCGGGTGTCCATCACCCCTGCCGGTGTCTTTGAACTTTCCAAAAGCAGGCATCAGGTTTACGTTCAGACCCGGGCCGGCCTGGCCAGTGGTTTTTCGGATCAGGATTACAGAGAAGCCGGTGCGGAAATTCTGCCCGACATTCAATCGGTATATCAGGTGGCTGAAATGATTGTCAAAGTCAAAGAGCCTATCGAAGAAGAATACAGCCTGGCTAAAAAAGGGCAGATTATTTTTACCTATTTCCATTTTGCGTCCAGTCAGATCCTCACTCAGGCCATGATAGACTCCAAAGCTGTCTGTATCGCTTACGAAACGGTGCAGGATGAAGACGGAAGTTTACCGTTACTCACGCCCATGTCTGAAGTTGCCGGTCGTATGGCCACTCAGCAGGGTGCCAAATACCTGGAAAAGCCTATCCGTGGCAAGGGCATCCTTTTAGGCGGTGTTCCTGGGGTGACCCCGGGAAAGGTGCTGGTGCTGGGCGCTGGCGTGGTGGGGATTCAGGCGGCCAAGATGGCTGCAGGCCTGGGTGCGCATGTCATCATTTTCGATATCAGCATGAAAAGACTTAGGTATGTCAACGATATCATGCCCAGCCACGTGGTCACCGCCTTTTCGAATGAATACAACATCAGAAAACACATCAAAACCGCCGACTTGATTATTGGGGCTGTGCTGATAGCTGGCGCCAAAGCGCCCAAGCTAATCACCAAAGACATGCTGAAAGACATGCAGCCCGGTACGGTGATGGTCGATGTAGCTGTGGACCAGGGCGGCTGTTTTGAAACCACCCAACCGACCACTCACGAAAACCCGACCTATATCGTAGACGATGTGGTGCATTACTGCGTCACCAACATGCCCGGCGCAGTGCCTTATACCTCCACCCTGGCCCTGACCAACGTGACCTTCCCGTACATACTGGAAATCGCGAACAAAGGCTGGAAAGAGGCCTGCGCTTCCAATCCCGCTTTAGCCAAAGGCCTGAGCCTGGACGAAGGAAAAATCGTGTGTAAGGAAATTTTAAAAGCCGACCTGGTCTAAAGCCTGTTACCAGTCTTCTATAGCAGTTCCTGTTTCGTTGTTCGTTGCTGGTTTATTGTGTCTCTTTATCCTATGCTCCTTGTTCTTTTCTCTATTTTTACCCACTACTCTTGTTGTGTCCCTTTGTTCTTTTTTCCTTGCTCTTTGTTCTTGTCTCTGTTTTTTTTCTTATCTACTTTCAAAAAATAATTTATTTTTACCATCAGACTAACAAATAACCAGTTATGAAAACTTACGATCTCGCCATTATTGGTGGTGGACCTTCGGGGGCTAGTGCTGCTTTTGAAGCTGCAAAAAGCGGTTTAAAAACAGTGATTATAGAAAAGGAATTCCTGCCACGTTATAAAACCTGTGGAGGTGGATTTGTGTTTAGAGGAAGGAAAGACATGCCTTTTGATATAACATCAGCAGTAGAGCGTGAATTTTTTGATGTGGACATCAGGTTTGAAGCCAAAAAAATGGCGCTCAATACTAAGCGAAAACATCCAATTATCAGCATGATTATGCGGGATGAATTCGATTTTTTGATGGTGCAGAAAGCTCAGGAACTGGGTGTAGAACTCCTGCAGGGCCAAAAGTTAGTGGCCTTGGATTTTAAACATCAGTTGACTACGCTAACCACGACATCGCATACATTTCAGGCTAAATTCATCATTGCAGCCGATGGAGCTTTGAGTCCAACGGCTAAGCTGGCAGGTTGGGAAGAAACACGGATGATGTGTCCTGCTTTAGAATATGAAATCAAAGTACCGGATGAAGACTTCAGGCGATTATCGACATCAGCTCGATTTGATATTGATGTCGTTCCTTATGGTTATGCTTGGAGTTTTCCGAAGAAAAATCACTTATCAGTTGGTGTTGGAAAATTTTTGAAAACTAAAAAAGGGGTTGACTTAAAAACGCATTATAAGAATTACTTAACCATGCTTGGGATAACTGAAGTTCTAGAAGAACAGGGTCATGGGTTTATTATTCCAAATACACCAAGAACGGACGGTTTTGTGAAGCAGAATGTATTTCTTATTGGCGATGCTGCCGGCTTTGCAGATCCACTGACAGCTGAGGGTATTTCGAATGCGATTTATAGTGGTAAATTAGCGGCCACTTCCATAGTGGAAAGTGAATTGAATTTGGAAAAAGCCATTCAGCTTTATGATGAAAAGTTGAATAAAAAACTACTGCCGGAACTTAGACTGGGTGTTAAACTCGCTGGTTTTTTCTATGAAAATAAAACCTTGCGTAATATACTTTTGAAAAAACACGGGCAACGTGCAGCCGAGTATATGACCGATATTTTTATGGGAGATCGTACCTATCCCCACGACTTCAGAGAAAAGGTAAAACAAAAATTGAAGCTGTCCTTGTTTTGATACAGCAAAACCTCTTTTATAAAGCAAAGGCTTAGATCTTGTAATTTTAATAAAATAATTTACAAACGAACAAAAAAGGAGAGGTATTGGTGTTTAGATGTACATGTATTTTATATTTACCTCTAAATAAACAGGGGTTAGTTGAATTAAAATAGTGTTATTACGAAAATAGGGGTGCCAGTTGAAATCAAAAACAATGAAAGTCGGGTGTCCATCACCCGCAGGTGTGTTTGAACTTGGAGGAAGGCAAAATCATGTGTAAGGAAATTTTAAAAGCCTGGTATCAGTCTTGTATACTGTTTCTTATTTCCTGATTCGTTGCTAATTGGGCATTGCTCTAGGCTCCTTGTTCTTTTCTCTATTTTACTACCTACCCACTACTCACTTGTCCTGGTTCCTGTTTCATTACTGGTTACTTATTACTCTTTACTTTCTCCATCAAAACTCCAATAATTAAACTTACTTTTGCAGCGCAGGTCGCCCTATCGCTGTCCCGGGAAATCGGGAGAGAGGAAAGTCCGGACACCATAGCACAACATAGCGGGTAACGCCCGTCGTCCCGTCCCGATCCCGATAGCTATCGGGACTATCGGGACGGGGAAGGACCAGTGCAACAGAAAGCAAGTACAGTTCGGCTGTAGTGAAATCGGTAAACTCTATGTGGTGAAATGTTATGTAAACCAAGGCTTGAGGGTTGTGCGCCCGATCTTGGAGGGTAAACAGATTGAGGTTTTTGGTAACAAAAATCCTAGATAAATGATAGGGTCCCGATTTCGATCGGGAACAGAATCCGGCTTACAGACCTGCTTTTTTTCTTTTTTTGATTTTGTGTACAACACATTTTAAAAGGTCACGATATTTGCTTCAACCCCCGTCCTGCCTGAAAGCGGTTGCCTGGTGAGGAAGACGATTGAAAATCTTTTTAAATAAACTGGAGGCTTCAGGCAACGCTGAAGGTTTATTCCTCGTCTATATAAATAGATACCCTGTTTAACTGTGAAACTGATCAAGCTACATAAAGACTTAGAGCAAAATATTCGGGAGGCCCAACGCCACAACCAGAAGGCACAGTACCGCCTTTACAGGCAGTTTGCTCCCAAAATGCTCTCGGTTTGCAGGCTTTACATTTCAGACCTTCATCATGCCGAAGATGTGATGTCCACCGGCTTTGTGAAAGTCTTTAAAAACCTGCATCGCTTCGAACACAAAGGGAGTTTTGAAGGCTGGGTCCGTCGCATCATGGTGACTACAGCAATTGATTTCCTCAGACAGCAAAAAGACATCGAATTTTCTACCGATGAGGTAGAGCATTTTGAAGTGGTCCGGATGCCGGGCCTGACCGAGTGGTCGGTGGAGGAGCTGCAGGAAGTTATCGACGAACTGCCGGAAGGCTACAGACTCGTATTCACCATGCATGTGATCGAAGACTATACGCACAAAGCCATTGCAGAAACGCTCAATATTACGGAAGCAACCTCCAGGTCGCAGCTGTTTAAAGCCAGGCGACTGCTCAAAACAAAATTAGAAACCTTAAGCGCCACAGCTCATGGACAAGTTTAAAAACGACATACAGCATAAGTTCAACCAGCGAGACATCCAGCCAACGGAGGAAGCCTGGGGAAAAATCACCGGAGAATTAGCCAGTTCCCGCATATCTATAACGAAAAGCTTGTGGTTTTGGAGCGGCATTGCCGCCGGGTTTATCGGGCTCTTGGTTTTATTGTCTCCAGCTTATTTTTCTGTTTCTACAGAGGAAGGACCTATGGTCAATTCAGAAGAAAAGGAAACTCAGGACATGGAGCCTGAAAGACCGATAATCCTATCTGTCATTCAGCTTCAGCCTAAAGCGGTAAAAGCTTCATTCGTTCAGCTACCCAAATCCAAGATAATAATCGAAGCTCCTAAATCTATCAGCACCGGTACCCTAAAACCTAATCACCTTAAGCCTAAAACCTTACTGACCGAGGTAGAGCAGGAGCTCGAAGAGGAGCGTTTTCGTCAGCAGAATCTAAGCGAAGTGGATGCCTTATTAGCACAGGCCAGAGCCGATTTATCCACGAAGAGGGATAAACAGATTTTCGATCAGCTCTCGGCAGAACGCCTTTTGGCTGAGGTGGATCGTGAAAACCCAGACTCTTTTAAAGATAAAATCTGGAAGTTTATAGAAGTGAATTTCAACGAATTAAAATCTAGCCTCGGGGCTAGGTAGTTATAATCCAATACAGCTATGTTGGCGCCCAATTTAAAGACATACCTGTTGTATTTATCTAATGTTCAACCTTTAAATTTTAAAATTATGCCTATTAAAATAACACTTATAGTCCTGTTTTTAGCCAGTATATGGAGCACATCACTTGTGGCACAGAACAGAGATTTTTCGATCTTTTCTAAGAATGAAACTTTAGAGCTAAAGCAGCTTCTCAACAGGATTGAAACCGAAGAAAAGCGCTTTTTGAGTACTAAAGTGAGTAAAATCAATTCTCAGCTGGAAAACGGAGAGCTTTCACCTGCTGAAGCTGAGGAACTCAAGATGGAGGCTGCAACAGAGTCTGCTGCAAACATAGAAGAAGCTCAGGAATTGCTTATCGACTGGGCTTCTTTTCAAAAAAGGAAATATAACGAAGTAGACTTTGATCAGTTTGAAGACTATGATTCTTATCTGTCCATTATCGATGAATTGGGTCTAAGTCCATCAAGTTTTACCTTCGACCTGTTTGAAATTTCATCTAAGAAGGAGGTTTCACAGGAGACTTTAAAACACCGGGATCTTCCCTATTCATCCAGAACAAGCGGGGCAGTTTTCTCCAGTTTGTCTTTCAACAATGCGGTTTTGGAGGGGGGAAGTATAGACGACACCTCCTTCAAATTTGGGGGAAGCCGTAGCTTTGAAATTGGGTATGAGTGGAGTACACGGGTGTTTAAAGAAACCAATTTTTTAAGATTGAATTATGGCGTTTCTGTTCAGTTTAACGGCTTAAAACCAAAAAACAATTCCGTTTTTGTTCAAAATGGCGAACAGACCGAACTCCAAGAGTTTGGGTTTGATCTGGATAAATCGAAATTCAGAATGGACAATTTAATCGTTCCGGTTCATCTTCAGTTTGGAAGTTCAAAGACCACGGTTCTGGACAATGGCAACAAGCGCTTTAGTGATCATGATTTTAAAGTAGGTCTGGGTGGATTTGCAGGTATAAATATACTGAATACTCAGAAGTTAAAGTACAATGACGGCCGAACCGATGTAAAGCTTCGGGAGCGGGATGACTTCAACACCAATAACCTGTTGTATGGCCTTAGTGCTTATATAGGCTGGGAAAACATGGCGGTCTTTGCTCAGTATAACCTCAATTCCATTTTCAGCGACAACCTAACCGACTTGAATAATTTCCAGATTGGTATCCGGACACATTGGGATTAAGTCTATTAAATCACAATCAAAACAGGCTCTTGTTGAACAACAGGAGCCTGTTTTCTTTTTTTGTTAGTCTCTGCGAATGTGGCTGATGAGGAAGCTGTTTCAAATTTACCGATCGCTGATCGTTTTGATGAAGCTTTTTCGCTTCGACGAGCCTTCCTGCCGGCAAAGGCAGGCAGAATGACAAATTATGTTTAAACCAGTGGACCGGTCAACCAGTCTATCCTTTTACCGGTATTTGCTTCAAGACCTCCTGAGTCAGTTTCCAGAACTTTTGGGTACTGGAAATGCTGGCGCGTTCGTCTGGCGAGTGCGCCCCGCGAATGGTCGGTCCAAAGGAAATCATATCCATTTCGGGATAATGACTGCCTAAAATCCCGCATTCCAGACCTGCATGGCAGGCGGCGACATGGGCTTTTTCATTGTTTTGTTCCTGGTAAATGCGGTCGACGACCTTAAGAATTTCTGAAGACGGGTCGGGTGACCAGCCTGGATAATCCCCGGATAGGTCAACCTGAAAACCAGCCAGATCAAAAGCCGAACTTAAGGAATTCACCAGATCGTCTTTGGACGACGCCAGTGAGGATCTCGTCAGGCATAAGACTTCAATCTTTCCGCCTCCCAGCGAGATTTTAGCGATATTGTTGGAGGTTTCTACCAAACCTTCAATGTCAGGACTCATTCGGTACACCCCGTTATGCGCGGCGTAAATGGATTTCAACACCGCATCCTGCACATCGCTGCTCATGATTTTCTTAGGCAATTCGGTTTGTTCCAGGTCAAACTTCATCTCCGGCTCAAGGCTGGCAAATTCAGATTTGATCTCATGAAAAAGGGTATGGAGGGCATCCTCAAACTTGTCTTTGTGGTCCCGGTGTACGATGACCACGGCTTCGCTTTCACGCGGAATGGCATTTCTGAGTCCTCCGCCTTCAATGCTTGCGACTCGGGAGTTTACCGTTGTATAGGCGGAGTACAAGAGTCGGTTCATCAGGACATTGGCATTGGCCAGGCCTTTGATGATGTCCATGCCTGAATGTCCGCCCTGCAAACCTTTGAGCTTGAGTTTGTAAGCCAGCGAATTTTCGGGAATCGATTCTTCGATATAAAAACGTGTGGCGGTCATGTCCACGCCACCCGCACAGCCAATCCCGATTTCGTCATCCTCCTCGGTATCGAGGTTGAGTAAAACCTCACCGTCCAGAATACTGCCATCCAGCTCTTTGGCACCGGTCATGCCCGTTTCCTCATCGATGGTAAATAAAGCTTCTAGGGCGGGATGCGGCAGATCCTTGCTTTCCAAAATCGCCATAATCGTGGCCACGCCAAGTCCGTTATCGGCGCCAAGCGTGGTCCCCTCGGCTTTTACCCAGTCGCCATCCACATACATGCGAATACCCTCGGTATCAAAATCGAAATCCGTATCGTTATTTTTTTGATGAACCATGTCCAGATGCGACTGTAAAACCGTGGTTTTGCGATCGTCCATGCCGGAAGTCGCCGGTTTTTTGATGATTACATTTCCAACTTTATCCTGAAGGGTTTCGAGACCCAAAGATTTCCCGAACTGCATCATAAATTCAATGACGCGTTCTTCTTTTTTGGAAGCTCTCGGCACGGCGTTTAAGTCTGAAAAGTTTTTCCAGATTGCTTTAGGTTCAAGGTCTTGTATAGGGCTGCTCATGTGTGTTATGTTTTTTACAAAGTTAAGAGGCTTGTTCTAAATGGATGGTAAGGAAGTGATAAAATTGTGTTGTGGTTTTAGTTCTTCTGATAGTATCATTTGATACTATTGAAAATAGGTCTCGACTTTCAGCTTGTTTTTTGTTTAGGTTAGAGCCTGCCTTCCAAGGGGACCGCAGGCAGGCGCAGTCGAGAGGTCGACCCAAGAGGGGCTTCAGCTGTAGATACCGCATTTGGATACTTCAGATGAACGCTCACGTATATACACAACTACATCTTCAAACTGCCATTAAGCCCCAGTTCCCGGCATCAGGTCTGCGTTAAGGTTTTAAGCTGGTGATATCGCAAAACCTGAACGCCAGCAGGGGCAAAATCAATCTTGACTGGACTTGTTGATCATTCCGCTGCCGGCCTGGGCGGTAGGCATGACCACAAGGTCGGCGATGTTGACGTGATAGGGCCGGGTGACCGTGAAGTGAATAATGTCGGCGATATCTTCTGGCTGCAGGGCTTTGTAGCCTTTGTAAACCTGCTCGGCACGATCTTCATCGCCTTTGAATCTGACTTTGCTGAATTCGGTTTCGACCATGCCGGGATTGATGGCGCCCACGCGTATGCCGTGCGCATTCAAATCCATGCGCATGCCTTTATTGATCGCGTCCACGGCGTGTTTGCTGGCGCAATAAACGTTACCTTTGGGGTAAACTTCCTTGCCTGCCGTAGAACCGATGTTGATGATATGGCCGTCATTATTCTTGATCATGGTCCGTATGATCGGCTGAGAAACATAGAGTAAGCCTTTCACATTGATGTCCAGCATAGCATCCCAGTCTGTAGAAGAGCCCTCTTGTATGTAATCCAGACCATGGGCGTTGCCGGCATTGTTGATAAGGATTTGAATGGCTTTAAATTCAGTTGGGAGGGATTCCAGGGCTTCGTTTACCGCTTGCTGATCCCTTACATCAAAATTGAGGGTGGTGACTTTCGTCTGTGAAGACAACTCTGATTTTAAGTCATCCAGACGCTCCTGCCGACGACCACAGAGTATAAGTTTGAAGCCTTCTTTGGCAAATTGTCTGGCGGTGGCCAATCCTATTCCACTGCTGGCTCCAGTAATGAGTACTGTTTTGGACATACATTTGTTTTTGATAAATGTAAGCAAAAGCTTTTAAATTTATGAACTGAGTTGCTTTTTGAATGAAAATTCAGACTAATTTCGCTTTATAAAAAATGCATATGTTAGTTGAAATACTTTTGGTAATTTTTGGCTTTGTCCTGTTGATTTTCGGAGCGGATGCTTTGGTAAAAGGCGCCTCAGCCCTGGCCCGACGACTGAACATGTCTGATCTTGCCATTGGACTTACCATAGTGGCTTTCGGCACATCGGCCCCTGAACTGGTGGTGAGTTCTGTGGCTTCCGTACAGGGGCAGTCAGATTTGATTTTGGGCAATGTCCTGGGCAGTAATCTGTTTAACCTGATGATGATTTTGGGCATTGTAGGCCTCATCAAACCCATTACCGTACAAAAAAGCATGGTGTGGATAGAAATTCCTATTTCCCTTGTTGTAATCATAGTCCTTTATATCTTGTCAAACGCATGGTTTGGAAGCAGCACCGCCAAGGTGTCCTGGGGCGATGCCCTGGTTTTACTGCTTTTATTCGCAGGGTTTATGTATTATATCTATCGGGGGCTTTCTTCCGAAACAGTGAAGAAGTCAGATGACAGCCCTCCTGCTCAGGATTACACGACCACTAAAATGACGCTTTTGGTGGTCTTTGGTTTAGCCGGTCTGGTTTACGGTGGACACCTGGTGGTGAGCAATGCGACGGATATGGCCCTGGAATTTGGAATCAGTGAAAAAGTGATAGGATTAACCATCGTTGCTGCTGGAACCTCCCTGCCGGAGCTGGTGACTTCCATAGTGGCTGCGCTTAAGAAAAACGCCGACATCGCCATTGGTAACGTGATTGGTTCCAATATATTCAACGTGCTTTTGATAGTACCGGTGAGTGCCCTGATCAAACCTATTGCTTACAATGTGTCTTTCAATTTTGAAATGTATCTGCTTGTGGGGGCTACCTTGTTTTTGTTTATCGCTATGTTCAGCGGTAAAGCCAAACGCCTGGACCGCTGGGAGGCTCTCCTGCTGCTTGTCGGCTTTGTGGTTTATACCGGCTATATGATATCAAAATAAATTCGGATTTTGAAAGTACTGTGTGATTTCTTTAACTTGTCAGCCAAAATTGAATTCTATGAAATTGACTTGTGTAGTTTTTCTGTCTTTAGCGTTCTGGAGTTGTCAGAAGTCACCGGATACCCAAGGCGGAACCAAATCTCCGTTTGAGACCCATTCTTTTCCTGAATTTGGGATTGAAGAAGCAGAACAGCTAGCTGAACTTCCCTTGGAGTGCATCACTCAGGAATTCCCGAACAAACTGGGTCAGGTGCTGGGCTCGGGAGCCGATTTGGCCAGACCTAAAGATCTGCGCCCTGCCTTTTATGGCTGTTTCGACTGGCATTCTGCTGTGCACAGTCAGTGGTCTTTGGTGAAACTGCTCAAATCCTTTCCAGAACTTAAGCAGGCGGATAATATCAGAAGTGCTTTATCGCAAAGGCTTACGGCAGAACACATTCAAACCGAAATCGAGTTTTTTGAAACCGAACACAATACAAATTTTGAACGCACTTACGGCTGGGCCTGGCTGTTTACCCTGGCCAGAGAACTCAAAACCTGGGAAGACCCTCAGGCACAGGAATGGCTCACTAATCTGATGCCGCTTGTCGAGTTGCTGGAAGACAAAATGATGGCGTTTTTGCCCAAACTGGTCTATCCCATTCGGGTGGGAGAACATCCCAACACCGCTTTTGCCTTGTCCATGACTTTAGATTATGCGAAGACTTTTGAAAAAGAAGCGCTCAGGGCACTCCTCTTCAAGCGCTCCAGGGATTTTTACCTCGGGGATAAAAATTGCCCGATCGGGTGGGAGCCAAGCGGCTACGATTTTTTATCGCCATGTCTGGAAGAAGCTTCTCTGATGGCTAAAGTGTTGCCTGAAAATGAATTTCAAGTCTGGGCCAGGGACTTTATGCCGGAATTATTTTCAAAATATTTTTCTTTAGAGGTTGCTGAAGTAAGCGACAGGAGCGATGGAAAGCTGGTACACCTGGATGGTCTCAATTTCAGCAGAGCCTGGAACCTCTATGAACTGGCCGATACTTATGAAGCCTTTTATCATCTGAAAACCACAGGAGATAAACATTTTGCGAAAGCCTATCCGAATTTATTTGGCGATACCTATGAGGGCTCGCACTGGCTGGGAACCTTTGCGCTTTATGCACTCGAAAAGCGTCCTGAATGATCAAAAAACTCACTTCCTATTTCGGTCCGGGAACCTTTGTAGCGGCAGCCTTTATCGGTCCCGGGACGATTACCATTTGTTCAATTGCCGGCGTTAAGTTTGGAACCGATCTGATCTGGGCGCTGGTCTTATCGATTCTGGCCACCATCGTCTTACAAAACATGTCTGCCAGGATTGGCCTGGTCACTCAAAAAGACCTGGGCACAGCCATGCGCCATGTGGTCAAACATCCCATACTCAAAAGCATTCTCATGGTTCTGGTGGTGGTCGCCATCGTCTTTGGAAATGCAGCCTACGAAGCTGGAAACATCAGTGGCGCTGTGATGGGCTTTTCGGTGATTTATGCAGATACCCTGGTCAGTATCGGGGGTTTCCAGCTGGATTATCTGCCTCTGCTCATCGGTGTGATTTGTTTCTTCATCCTGAATATGAACAGCTATAAAAAAATCGAAAACGTTTTGATTGTCCTGGTGGTTTTGATGAGTTTGTCGTTTTTGACCACAGCCATCATCACCCAACCGAGTTACCTGGCCTTATTGCAAGGCGTTTTTCTTTTTAACATGCCTTCCGAATCTTTAACCACTGTTCTGGCCATTGTCGGGACAACCATTGTCCCTTACAATTTGTTTTTGCATTCTTCTATCGTTCAGGAAAAATGGAATGGCGTAAAGGCTTTGTCAGCGGCCAAATGGGATTCTGCCATCGCTATAGGCCTCGGCGGAATAGTTTCCATTGCCGTCGTGGTGTCGGCTTCCCGATTACCCAAGGAAGAACTGCTTTCTATTTTGGATATGGCGGAAACCCTGGAACCTCTGTATGGGGTGTATGCAAAGTATTTACTGGGCTTTGGTTTTTTTGCCGCAGGAATTACATCAACACTCACGGCCGCTTTGGCTGCTGCCTATGTCCTGAAAGGATGCCTGGGCTGGAAGATAGCTAAGTCGCATCCGAGATTCAAATGGACCTGGCGAGGTATTCTTTTTCTCGGCGTCTTCTTTTCTTCCTTAGGCATCAATCCGATTGAGTTGATTCAAATTGCCCAGGTGAGTAATGCTATATTATTGCCCTTTATTGCTATAATACTTCTTGCTATGGTCTCTAACCAAAAGCTGATGGGCGAATTTAAAAACACCTGGTTACAAAATGCCGTAGGAATTTTGATCGTGCTGTTTTGTTTGTTTTTAAGCTTCAAGAGTTTTTTTATGATGTACAGTGTGTAGTAATGAGGTAATGGTTTATTAGTTTTTGAATGAATAGATATTTAACTTTATAAGAATTTTTAAGTCAAAAACTTGATTTCTTAGATCTTAAAACACATATTATGAATTCATATCTGAAGCATTTAAGCAGTTTATCACTAGGTTTGTTAATGACGGGCTTCACTTTTGCACAGGCCGATCGAGAAGCGAAAGGACTTAATTTTGCCTCAAGATCTGAAGTCATAGGACAACATGGGATGGTGGCCACCAGCCATCCCTTAGCCACCCAAATTGGACTGGATATCCTGAAGCAGGGCGGAAACGCCATTGATGCAGCCATTGCCGTCAATGCGGCTACAGGGCTAATGGAACCCACCGGCAACGGAATCGGGGGAGATTTGTTTGCCATTATCTGGCATGAGAAAAGTCAGAAATTATACGCCATCAATGCCAGCGGGCGTTCGCCTCTGGGCTTGTCGTATGAGGGTTTACTCGCTGAGCTAGATGCAATCGATCGGGAAAGTATACCGTCTTATCATTTGCTTTCGGTTTCCGTGCCTGGCGCAGTCGACGGCTGGTTTGAGCTGCATAAAAAATTTGGTTCTCTACCGATGAAGGACATTTTGAAATCGCCAATCGATTATGCGGTGAACGGATTTCCTGTGACCGAAGCGATTTCCATGCGGTGGAGATCCAGTGTTCCTTTTTTAAAGACACAGCCCGGCGCTTTTGAATCTACGTTTACCATAGATGGCCGGGGCCCCCGTAAAGGTGAGATTTTCAAAAACCCTGACCTGGGCAACACCCTGCGCTTGCTGGCTGAAAAGGGCAGAGATGCATTCTATGAAGGAGAAATCGCTCAGGAGATAGATCGCTGGATGAAAGAGCAAGGCGGCTATTTGCGTTATGAAGATTTTAAAAACCACCACTCCGAATGGATAGAGCCTGTTAGCACCAATTACCGTGGTTATGATGTGTATCAGGTAGGAGGAAATGTACAGGGTACAGCGGTTTTACAAATGCTGAATATCCTGGAAGGCTTCGACCTAGCGTCCATGGGATTCGGGACGGCAGAAACCCTGCATGCCTATATCGAAACCAAAAAGCTGGTTTATGAAGACCGAGCAAAACACTACGCCGATCCTGATTTTCAGAATGTGCCTTACGACATTTTATTGTCCAAAGATTATGCCGCTGAACGAAGACAGCTCATTGGGGAAAAGGCGATGAGTGACATGAGTACAGGGGTTGAGGTGATTGAAAATGGAGATACGGTTTATCTGACAACAGCAGACAGCGAAGGCAATATGGTGTCTTTGATACAAAGTAACTTTAGAGGCATGGGCACAGGCTTTGTGGTCCCCGGACTTGGATTTAGTTTTCAAAATCGGGGGGAATTATTCTCTACAGACCCCAGACATCCCAATGTATATCAGCCTGGTAAGCGGCCTTTTCATACGATCATCCCGGGCTTTGTGATGAAAGGCGGAAAGCCGTTTTTAAGCTATGGCAATATGGGAGGCGCCTACCAGCCTATAGGACATGTGAGTATCCTGACTAATATAATCGATTTTGGAATGAATGTTCAGGAAGCCGGGGATGCTTCCCGATGGGACCATTCCGGCTCATCAAAACCAACCGGGTCAGTTGCGGATCATCTCACTACTACCGGTCAGGTGAATGTCGAATCTGGAATTCGGTACGAAGTCGTTCGCCAACTCCGCGCCAAAGGCCATAAGGTAGAGGTGGGTAACAGTTTTTTTGGAAGGTATCAAGGCATCTTAAAAGATCAGGAAAACGGCGTGTATTACGGGGCTTCAGAATCTCGCGTTGACGGTCAGGCAGCCGGGTATTAATAAAAAAGACCTAGCTGTAGCCGCCTCGTCTTTTAAGAGATTCACCCAGCTGTATTTGAGCACTTAGCAGTTGTACGCTCGATTCCATACCATTCAAAGCATTGCTTAAAATTTCAGATAAAGTAAAGGCTTACTCTCGCAACGGACTTATACCCGTCAGGTCATTATTCTCTGTTGTTTTATCTATTGACTTCTGAATATCTTCATTTTCAAAAAGAGAAATAGGGTCATCAATAGAGTCCAGTGGTTTGTATTTCTCTTCATTCTCGACCACATTCCAAATGCTTAAGAAAGCATTCACTTTATTAGGTAAATCAGTACTCACTGTGTGTTATGCAGTTTCCAGGATTTTTGAGGTAATACATCGGAATAATTGTCCGTTAACAGATCATTAAGTTCCATTCCAGTCGTCAGTAATTTGAGTATTTCAGTTCTCAAGTGTTCAATTATTTTAATTATGTCTTTTAAAACTAAATAAAAGATGAGAGTTAGCTGAGCAATTAAGGTTTCATAAATAAAAT
This sequence comes from Psychroflexus aurantiacus, assembly GCF_010820555.1. GTDB lineage: Bacteria > Bacteroidota > Bacteroidia > Flavobacteriales > Flavobacteriaceae > Psychroflexus > Psychroflexus aurantiacus. The sequence goes on from NZ_JAAIKD010000002.1 coordinate 314,002, forward strand.
AGGATTTTTAAAATAAGATTCATCTGAGGTGAACCTTTTATAATTCTGCATGTTTTTAAATCACTTAACTGTCAGCTGAATATTTTAAGAAATGGATTTGTAACTGGTTTATAAACAACAGTTTAGATACATATCTTCTCAGTAAAACTCTGACTAAACTCTAAACCGAATCTAAACAAACCTACAGAGTAAAGTTTTAAGTCAGTGATAGTGGATACGCTGAAATCTGAATCTGCCTATAATTAGAAGCATCAGGTGTATGTGGCTTTAGTTTTGAATAGAATTAAGATCAGGTTGAAGATTTTTAAAGGTTTCGGGAATAAAGGGGTTTTTCAATTTAAAGATCTTACGCTCAGTCAGTTTTAAATCCGTGACTAATGTTCCATAAAACGAACGGAAAATCGAATCTAAATCGCCGTTTTTTTGAATTCTTTCCATGCCCGTTTGTATCCGCTTGGCTAACTTTTCTCGACGGGGATGAACGTAAAAGACCATAGGAAAGGGGTAATAGAAAAGCACAGCTTCGGCTATTTCCAGGTTTTCAAATTTAGAAGCTCTATGTTCAAAAACACTGAGGATTTCATTAGCACCAAAGGCCGTGTAATCAAATTCTTTGTTGGAGAGCCTTTCAAACAGACTATCTAAGCTGCCTTTTTCTAAAACCGAATATCCGTTTTCTTCAAATATTGTGACATCCCCCCAGGTTTCCGGAATGCCGTGAACCAGCGCTTTTAAGTCAGAGGTTTTCGCCTCAGAATGAAATTGTGATGAAACGTTTTCTCTGACTATTGGTATTCTGAAGCCTAATAAATTTTTAACCAGGGGGTACTCTATCATATGAATTTCCTGATCTTTAAACTTTTGATTACCTGCTATGCTTACCAGTAGATCATAATTTTTTTCCGTGAACACTTTAGATTCTTCATCTCCTGGCAAATCGCTTGTGTTTTCTTCTAGATTCCATAACCCAAAATCTTTTTCAGTCGCTTCCAGGACGGCTATCAATACCAAGCCTTCGTAGTCCTGCCTGATCTGTGTGCGGTTACCGCTCCAATATCTTATGTTTACAGAATCTGTTGTTCTCTTCATCGTGTTTAAGTTTTACTGGAATTACAGAAGGCTAAACATAAGTAAAATTTTTAGAGGGATTATTTGCAACCGAAAATAACCTTTACAACAGTACCCTGAGTGAAAAGGTTTATTCATATCAAAAGGTGAAGCTTTCGTTTTCGGAAATTGAGTTTTTTTAAGCAAGCCAATGTAAGGTGTATGCATAACCTCTGGAAGTCTATTGTTAAAAAGCTTAACTATTTTTAGTTAAATTCTTTAACAATATGTAGAGCTTCTGGATTGTTAAAGTTGAATTTGCTGAATGTGGCTTCTGCAGCTATAATTTATTGACGATAAAGCAGATAGGTTTTTAGAGTCTGTTTTTACACAAATTAATTAACAAGCTTATTAGTATAACTTTAGTGTTTGGTCCATTTTATTACTGATTTTAAGCGAAAAAGTCATTTTGAATGACAGAATTAAATCGTATATTGAAAAGCGCTGAAAGGGTATTCCAGGTTTTTCTCAAAAAACTTAATTCCGATGTTTTCAGACCAGCATTGAACACTATATAATAATTTAAATTTTTTATGACTCAAGAGCAAACAAAATCTCAGGAGCTCCTGGAGAGGAGAAAAAACATTGTCGCCAACGGCGTTGGTGTTTTTAATACAGCAACCGTACAAAAAGCCAAAGGGGCCATCATTACAGATGTAGATGGTAATGAGCTTATAGATTTTGCCGGTGGGATTGGAGTTGTCAATGCAGGACATTGTCCGGCGCCTGTGGTTAAGGCGATCCAGGAACAGGCCGAGAATTATCTTCATACCAGTTTCAATGTTGTGACTTATGAACCTTATATCAGGTTGTGTGAAGAACTTGCAGACATTCTTCCTCACGGCGATAAAACCAAGGTCATGCTCATCAGTACCGGGGCTGAGGCCGTTGAAAATGCTATAAAAATTGCACGTCAGGCGACACAAAGACCGGCAGTTATTTGTTTTACAGAAGCCTATCACGGTCGGACATTGATGGGAATGAGTCTTACTAGTAAGGTAAATTATAAATTTTCATCGGGTCCTTTTGCGCCTGAAGTGTACCGCATCCCGTTTCCTAACTTCTATAAATATCACGGTTCCCAGAGCATGGAAGAATTTGTGGAGACCGAGCTCAGGAGGTTAAGGGAGAGTGCACATAGCATGGTTGACATCAATAGCGTTGCCGCTATCATTGTGGAGCCCATTCAGGGTGAGGGTGGATTTAATCCGATTCCTCCAAAATATATGGAAGGACTTCGCTCTTTTTGCGACGAACACGGGGTGATGTTGATTTTCGATGAAATCCAGAGCGGTTTTTGCCGAACAGGACACTGGGCCAGCTGGCAGCACTACGGAGTGCAACCAGATTTGAGCACCTATGCCAAATCTATGGGATCCGGTCTTCCTATTGCTGCTGTTGTGGGCAGGGCAGAAGTTATGGATGCTGCCGGACCTGGAACCATTGGCGGAACCTATATAGGAAGTCCTGTGTGTTGCGCCGCAGCACTGGCCACCATTCAGTATATGAAAGATGAAAACCTGAATGAACGCGCCTTACACATTGGTAAACTGATTACCAGCCGCATGGAAAAATTAAGCAGGCATTATCCTGAAATCGGTGACGTAAGAGGTATAGGGGCTATGATAGGTATAGAATTTATAAAAAATAATGATCCTGGAGATCCTCATACGGACCTATGTTCTAAAATTGTGAAAGGTTGTGCTGAAGAGGGTCTGGTTCTCTTAAGTGCCGGAACTCACAAAAATGTGATACGCATTTTGTGTCCGCTTGTCATTACCGATGAACAATTGAACAAAGGTTTGGACATTATCGAAAATCAAATAAGAAAACATACTTAAGATTTATACAGGTGATTGTCTCTACAGAGATGATTATTTTTCATGTCGTCTATTGATTTTACGACAGCATTGAATCTTAAGCATTACTAATTTGAAAACATAGGTTTTCAAATAACACGAAATAAATAAGATTATGAATCCATTTGCAATAGCAGGAATACAAATGAAGATTTCAGCGGTTAGTTCCAATGTGGAAATGATGAAGCTGAAACTCGATATCACGATGAGTCTCTACCCCTGGGTAGATATGGTTCTCTTTAGTGAGTTATGTGGTTACGGTCCGTTAACCCATAATGCCCAGGAAATCCCGGGAGAATTTGAAAAAGAGATGCAGGCCATGGCCAAGAAACACGGCATCTGGCTCTTGCCAGGCTCTATATTCGAAAAAAGTGAAGGCAAGATCTATAATACGGCTACAGTGATTAACCCGGAGGGTGAAATCGTTACGCGTTACAGAAAAATGTTCCCGTTTTATCCTTACGAAGTAGGGGTGACCCCGGGCTCAGAATTTTGTGTGTTCGATGTGCCGGGTGTCGCCAGATTTGGGTTGTCCATTTGTTATGACATGTGGTTTCCGGAAACCGTGCGTACGCTGGCAGTCATGGGCGCAGAAGTCATTTTGCATCCTACGATGACCGGAACCATAGACAGAGATGTGGAATTATCTATCGTAAGAGCGATGGCAGCGGTTAACCAATGCTATTTCTTCGATGTGAACGGACTGGAATCCGGAGGTAGTGGTAGATCCATCGTCTGTGGACCTGATGGCAGAGTCATCTATCAGGCCGAAGGTAATGAAGAAATTTTCCCGCTGGAACTCAATATCAATCGGGTGAAAAGAAGTCGGGAACTGGGAATTTTACGATTAGGACAGCCTCTAAAAAGTTTTAGAGACCATATCGGCCAGTTTAATATTTACCAGCAGGGCGTTCAGCTGCCTTATCTGAATTCGTTAGGGCCGCTTATCAAACCGACAAAGCTAGGAAATCTGGCAGAGTTAAAAATGAAAGAACAAGGCTATCAGGCCCCTCAGGATCCGGCAGGTTACAAAGGATTTGGGGGATAATAAAAATTTAAAACAAAACTATGGGAGGAACATCACCAAAAGTTAAACTACAGCAAAAAGATTTTATAAGCTGGTTTGAGATTCCAGCGATCAATTTTCAGCAATCTGTAAATTTTTACAATCAGATCTTTGGAATTGACATGGAAACCAATATTGATGACAACTATGCCATGGCTTTTTTTCCGGTCAGTAATGGCATTGGGGGCTCAATAGTAGCGGGTCCCGGTTCTACGCCCGGAGACTCTGGTCCTCTCATCTATTTAAATGCCGGAAATGATCTCAATCTTGTTCTGAGAAATGTTGAAAATGCCGGAGGAAGAATTGTAATGCCCAAAACGCTTATCAGCGAAGAATCTGGTTATTTCGCCATTTTCATTGATTCAGAAGGAAACAAATTAGCACTTTATTCAAGCCAATAATACGTATGATAAATTCAAAACTTCAAATTTCAAATTGTTATAATATCAACCAACTTCGACTCGAATCCTGGAATTCATTAAAGTTAGAATCTTCTAAGCTTGGTGAGAATTCTAAGGGTTCAGCTGAAGAGAAAAAGCAAGTTGAAAAAGTCAAAAAAATACTTTCTAAATTAGAAAGCATCGAAAGTTACTTTGCTCTTCCAGGAATTCATAGGTTAGGATTATTGTTTGAAATGATAGTAAGGCAAGAATACACTGCTTTTGCTCACAAAATTTCTGAAATCACTAAACTGCTTGTCAGTGATAAATACAGGAGTAATCCTAATGCTTTAGAAGATGAGGATTTAAAGATAGATCAGCTGGAAGACATTGATAAATACGATGGTAAGGGTAAAAATTATTTTGAGGTTCTTTTTGTGGAGGATATTTCCCTACAGGAAGAGAATAAACTACGAAGTGACTTAAAAGAGGTCTGCACTAGCAGCGATCAGTTCAATTATGGGGTCGTGGTCCAAAAAACCTTTGAGGATGCTATGATAGCTTTGAAATTCAATAGTAATATTCAGGCCGTAGTGATTCGCTATGCACCGCCCTACAAATCCAAAAAAATTACTCCGGTATTGAAACCGTTTGTTCAGAGCATTCTCGATTTGGACGTGAATTCAAAATCAGAAATACGTTTAGGTCCGGTTTTAGGTCGTTTGGTTAAGAAATTCAGACCTGAGATCGATACGTATTATGTTACAGATACATCCTTAGCAAATTTGAAAGACAATACCTTAAAAACTTTCGACAGAATTTTTTACCGGGCAGAAGATGTTCAGGAATTACACCTGACCATTCTTAGAGGAATTTATAAGCGTTACGAAACTCCGTTTTTTTCAGCTTTGAAAGAATACAGTAAAAAGCCTACTGGAGTATTTCACGCGATGCCGATCTCTCGCGGGAATTCAGTTTTTAAATCCAGATGGATTAATGATTTTGGAAATTTCTATGGCAGAAATATGTTTTTAGCGGAAACGTCTTCGACAAAAGGAGGCCTGGATTCACTACTTCAGCCAACAGGAACTCTGAAGACCGCTCAAAAAATGGCCAGTAAAGCCTATGGTTCGTTGAATACTTTTTTTGTGACTAATGGAACTTCAACATCGAACAAAATTGTTGTACAAGCTTTGGTGAAACCGGGGGATATTGTTTTAATCGACAGAGATTGTCATAAATCACATCATTACGGGCTAGTGCTTTCCGGTGCTTATCCGGTGTATCTGGATTCCTACCCGATAGAAAAATATTCAATGTATGGAGCAGTTCCACTGCAACAAATAAAAGATAAGTTGCTGCAATTGAAAGAAGCTGGGAGAATGCAGCTGGCAAAAATGCTATTACTTACCAACTGTACATTTGATGGATTTGTTTACAATGTAGAAAGAGTGATGGAAGAAATCCTGGCGATCAAACCCGATATGATTTTTCTCTGGGATGAAGCCTGGTTTGCTTTTGCAGGTTTCACCTACAATTATAAGCAAAGAACCGGAATGTATGTAGCAGATAAACTCAGCAAAAAATATAAGACGGAAAAATATCGAATTGAATACGAAGAACATATAAAAGGCCTCAAGAAAGGGGAGGTATCAAAGCTTCCAGACCCAGATAAGGTTCGGATAAGAGTCTATTCAACACAAAGTACGCACAAAACACTAAGCAGTTTTAGACAGGGCTCAATGATTCATATATGGGATCAGGATTTCAGGAAGAAAACGCAAAATACGTTCATGGAAGCCTATATGACTCATACCTCTACATCACCGAATTATCAAATTCTTGCCTCGCTCGATGCAGGAAGACGGCAAGTACAATTTGAGGGTTATGAACTCGTGGAAAAAAGCATCGAATTAGCCATGGTTTTTAGAGCCAAGGTCAACGATCATCCAAAATTAAAAAAATACTTTGATGTCTTAACCGTAGGAGATTTTATTCCAAAGGAATACAGATCCTCTGGGTTATCGGAATATTATAATCCAAAGACAGGCTGGAATCGAATGGATAAAGCCTGGGAAGCGGATGAATTCGTATTAGACCCCACAAAGATCACTATACATATTGGAAGAACAGGCGTGGATGGAGATACCTTCAAGAACAAATACCTGATGGATCAATTCAATATCCAAATCAACAAAACATCACGGAACACCGTTTTATTGATGACTAATATTGGTACAACCAGAGGTAGCATTACATACTTGACTAACGCATTGCTTAAAATTGCAGATGAATTGGACAGGGAGGAATTGTCTCTTACTACCGAAGAGAATAAAATCCATCAGGCTAAAATCAATTCTTTAACCCAGGATTTCCCTCCATTGCCAGACTTTAGTTATTTTCATCACTCTTTTCAAGCGGTTCCAGGAGTTCCTGGAGGAAACATCAGGGAGGCCTTCACCTTAGCTTACAGTGAAGAGAATTACGAATTCGTGCCATTATCAGAGTGCAGACCTACCATGGAAGGAGGAAGAACTCTGGTGGCCTCTTCATTTATAATTCCGTATCCTCCAGGATTTCCTGTTTTGGTACCTGGACAGGTGGTGAGTGAAGAAATTATTCACTTTTTAACCGTTTTGGATGTCACCGAAATTCACGGTTATTCACCAGAACTCGGGTTGAGAGTATTTAAAGACAGTGTATTGAACAGGCAACAAACAGTTACCTCCATGGGGAGTAATAGAAAGAAAAATTTAATTGATAAAAAATAAACGTATGAAATCAGCAAAAAATAAGGATTCAGATAATAAAAAAGCGAAAGAGCAATCTCATTCTAAACAGGCAACGATTACGGGAAAGGATGAAACTAAAATCCCAGTTCGCGGAAATCAAAAGTCCAAAAGTAAAAAAGCCTCTACTTCAACTAAAGCCGGTTCATCTCCCAAAAGTAAAACCCTTACAAAACCAAGTAAAGCTTCTCCTGGGACAGCACCAAAAAAACGGGGAAGACCTAAAAAAGTAGAATTGAACGGCATATCTGACATCAGAAGGGCTTTTCATAAAAATGAAGAACCCTTATATTTCATAAGTGCTACCAATTTTAATCTCTTGGGAGCAGATGAATGGATAAAAGGTTTCAGATTTATTACTTATATAGAATGTTTTGATGGCCAGCACCCAAACGTTTTCTCTCCTAAAAATGAAATACCCCATGACGATTTTGAAGGGATAGAAGATATCAACAACTACCTGCTACAGCACCCTGAAGTACAAGACTATATAAAAACCAGAAGTGTCGATGGAAGAGCAGGAAAGGCTATGTTTCTTATGTTTAATGAAGAAACTGAAAGACTTGCCGAAAAACTGGGCTTGGAGATCATGTTTCCCAAAGCTGAAATGAGAACCTTTCTGGATAATAAAGTCAATACCAATAGAATTGCGGAAAAAGCTGGCGTTGCCTGTGTTCCTTATGTCCTTTCAAAAGTTAAAAATTACGATCACTTGTGTGAAGTTTCTAAGCATTTAGGCAATGAACTCGTTATACAGACTCCTTTTGGAGATTCTGGTCATACGACTTTCTTTATTTCTAATGAAGAAGAATACCTTGAATATGCAGATGAAATCGAAGAAGAATCAGAGGTTAAAATCATGAAACGTATTCGTTGCAGAGGAACAGCGATTGAAGCCTGTGTGACCAGACATGGTACCATTGTTGCACCACTTATGACCGAGCTGGTTGGTTTCAAACAATTAACACCTTATGAAGGGGGCTGGTGTGGTAACGAAATTTATCCGGATGCATTTACGCCAGAGTTGAGACAAAAAGCAGTGGATTACACCCAGCTTTTTGGAAACCAGCTAAGAGAAGAAGGTTATAAAGGCTATTTTGAATTGGATTTTCTTATAGATCAAGACAATGGAGAAATTTACTTAGGAGAGCTCAATCCGAGAGTTACCGGAGCGAGTTCCATTACGAATCACGCCGTTTTCGCCCTAGCAGATGCTCCACTATTTGTATTTCATATTTTAGAATGGATGAACATCGATTATGCTTTGGATGTAGAAAAACTAAACAAGCGCTGGTCCAATCAGCAAAATATAGACAGCTGGAGCCAATTGATTGTGAAGCATACCGAAGACACCATTGAATATGTTACTGAATCTGCGAAATCTGGTATTTGGAAAATGTACGATACAGGACACATTCAATTTGACAGGATGGATACGCATAGACGTGCTGTGCAAAATGAAAACGAAGCTTTTTTCATGAGAATAGCTAAAAACGGTGATTATCTCTATGAGGGTGCAGACATGGGTATTTTGGTAACCAGAGGTCGAATGATGACAGACGATTTTAAACTGAATGGCAGAGCTAAAAAATGGATTAAGGCTATTCGATCTAAGTTTTCCTCGGTTGTAGTTGAAGATAAACGCAAACCAAATTTGTCCGGATCTTTAACCAAATAAACAAATATTAATTATAAATCTCTATATGCAGATTAATTTTAAGACGATTTCAGAACCTGGTTTACCTGGATCAAAATGGCAAAACCTGTTCTTTACGCATTGGGAGGCTTATGAAAAGTGGTTAATTGAAAATGAGAAAGACGTTCCAACTGCAGATTTGGAAACCTCTCAATTAGCGCTCAAAACTTACATGCCAGAATTATGGCCAACTTATGAACGACTTTGCCATCTTGTGGATGCAAATGCATTGGGAGCTAAATTTCTCACTGGTTATCAGCCTCCATTTTACGTAAGCGGATGTTCAAATGCGATTTTGGAAGGGGATGATTTTCAGCTCGTTCGGAATTACGATCATCATCCAGACCTATTTGAAGGTGTACAACTCCTTACCCGATGGAATCAAAAAAAAGTAATCGCTACCAGTGATTGCTTAATTGGTGTTTTGGATGGTATAAATGAAGACGGTTTGGTGGTTTCATTAACCTTTGGGGGAAGAAAAATCACAGGCCAAGGATTTGGCATCCCCTTCATTTTAAGGTACATACTTGAATTCTGTTCTAATGTGGATGAGGCCGTCGAAGCCTTAATCAGAATACCATCCCATATGGCTTATAATGTAAGTGTTGCAGACGAGTCGGGAAGTTATAAAACGATAAGAGTCGCTCCCGGCGAAAAAGCTGTCATCACGAACTCTGCGTACACGACAAATCATCAAAAAAAGGTGGACTGGCCAGAGAATGCCAGATTTAATAAAACAGTTGAGCGTTCTTTGTTTTTAAGCCACTTATTGGAAGAGGATGGTCTTTCATCGGAAGAATTAGTATCAGCTTTTCTTAGGAAACCTCTTTATAATGATCTTTTCAAAGAAGGTTTTGGAACGCTATTCACTGCATCGTATTATCCAAAATCAGGTCGGGTTGAATTGCACTGGCCAAATAAAAAAATCAGTCAAAGTTTTGATGATTTTCAGGAAAGAGAAGAAAACATTCAACTCCTGCAGAGAAGAAAACGACGACCAAAAAACAATCAGTTTGCGATGCCATATAAAGGCCATACTGCCAAAATTATTACATATTCAACTCCTCTTTTGGACAAAGCAACCCCTAAAAAGCCTAAAGAAATAACTAAAGAGTTTTTGAAAGAAGTCTGGTCAGATATAAAATCGTAATTAAATTAGAAATTAAAAATTTCCTTTCAAATTTTAATTTTGAAGAGGTGTAATAAAATGATAGACAAATGAAATTTCAAAGTATAAATCCTTATAACGGAGAACAATTTGCAGAATATAATTCACTTACTCCCGAAGAACTTACTGCTAAACTCAAAGCTTCTTCTGAAGCCTTTAAAGCCTGGAGAAAGACCCCTTTGTCTGAGCGAACTGAACGTTTGAAGAAAGCAGGAGAGGTGTTAAGAGAACATGTGGAAGACTTTGCCGAAATGATTACGCGTGAAATGGGCAAGCCCATTTCTGAATCCAGAGCTGAGGTCAATAAGTGCGCCTGGGTTTGTGATTATTACGCTGAAAATGCTTCAGAATTTTTAGCTGATGAAGTGATAAAAACCGATGCTAAGCACAGTTATGTCAGGCATGAGCCTATAGGAACCGTGTTTGCAGTGATGCCCTGGAATTTTCCCTTCTGGCAGGTCTTTAGATTTGCAGCGCCTACCCTGACTTCTGGAAATACAGCTCTATTAAAACACGCCCCCAACGTGTTTGGATGCGCGCTGAAGATTGAAGAGGTATTTAAAAAAGCAGGCTATCCTGCAGGTGTTTTTCAGAATTTGATTGTTCACCATGACACCTCAGAGCAAATTATAGCTCACGATACTGTTCAGGCGGTCACCTTAACTGGAAGTGGCGGAGCAGGTTCTGCAGTGGCTAAACTTGCCGGCGAACATTTAAAAAAGAGTTTGCTGGAACTTGGAGGCAGTAACTCCTTTATTGTATGGGAAGACGCGGACATCGATCAGGCTGTTGAAACAGCAGTAAAGGCGAGAATGCTAAACTGTGGGCAAAGTTGTATCGCAGCGAAGCGGTTTATTGTTTTAGAAGGTGTTTACGATGAATTTGTTTCTAAATTCAAAAAAGCAGTTGGTGAGTTGAAACGCGGAGACACGATGGACGATTCCACTCAGGTGGGTCCGTTAGCTCGACAAGACCTGGCCGACCAGCTTCATAGCCAGGTGGAAAGATCGGTGGAAATGGGTGCTGAATTAATTCTGGGAGGCAAGCAGGATAACTGTTACCACGAGCCTACCATCCTTGGACATGTAAAGCCGGGCATGCCGGCCTTCGATGAGGAAACCTTTGGGCCGTTGGCGGCTATGATTAAAGCTAAAACTATTGAGGAAGCTTTTGAACTTTCTGAAAATTCCAAATTTGGATTGGGTGTGACCGTCTTTACTAAAGACATTCAGAAAGCTATGGACATGGCCGAAAAAGTCAGCGATGGAGCTTACTTCATCAATGAACTGGTCAAGTCTGATCCCCGACTCCCTTTTGGGGGAACCAAACGCTCTGGTTACGGAAGAGAACTGGCCAAAGAAGGTATGATGGAGTTTGTGAATAAGAAAACGGTTTATGTAAAAGGGTAGTCAATATCTCATTAGGCTTATACCAGTAAATCCTTATAAACCTAGTTTGTAAGGACCTACATGCGTTTGAAAGCTAGGCTTAATAAAAATAAGGGTGATTAAATCTCACGTCTTACCTCATCTTCTTAATTTCCTTGTTATAGTCTTCAGCAAGACTGGTCTTTTGATGGTCGGTGAGCGCTTTACCCGCCATTTGAAAGACTTCATGCTCTTCTTCATCGAGATGATGAATCACTTTATCTTCCAGGTCTTTGGCTATTTTTAGCCAGTTGGATGCATCCATTTCGGTATTTTCCAGCTGTTCGATCAGCTCATCCATTTCATGGTGCTCAGCTATACTGTGCCTGGCTTTTTCCTGGGTCAGGTCTTTCTTGATTAAGGGGATATAGAAATGCCTTTCTTCGGCATCGGCATGAATTTTTAATTCGTGTTTGAACTGTTCAAATATTTTTTTTCGTTCTTCAGTATCGCCGTGGGTTTCCACCAGCTTAGCCGCCAGATGGCGCTGAATTTCGTGTTCCTGACGTAAGGCTTCAAAAATTGTCATGATATAAGGTTTTGGTTCAAATCCTAAGTTAGAAATTTAAAGCTTGAGGGAAACTCAATTTAAGACTTAACCTGATAGTTTAAACCCGTTCTAAAGAGAAGTTGATTTTGATACTTCGTCTATTTTTCAGGACGGAGTGCGTGCCCTAATCGAATTTTTTGCTATGTTTAAAACTTAAAGATGTGCTGAGGTTTCGTTGAAACCAACTGCATGTTGTACAGAAAACTTATGGAACGGGGGAGACCAGTTACCCCCTCCAAAACATAAATTTAGAATAGACCCCCTTTATAAACAGGACCATGAAAAAAGTGATTATCGCTTCAAAAAATCCCGTAAAAATTAAAGCCGCAAAACAGGGTCTGGAGCAGATGTTTCCCGATCAGGAGTTCGAATGCGTGGGTGTGTCTGTCCCCTCAAATGTGTCTGACCAGCCTATGAGTGATGAAGAAACCTTTCTCGGCGCCAAAAACAGGGCTGACAATGCTTCAGGTTCAGACAAAGACGCTGATTTTCACATCGGTATAGAAGGGGGGATCGCCCAAATCAACAATGAAATGCAGGCCTTTGCCTGGGTGGTTATCAAATCTGGCGAGCAGTACGGTAAATCCAGGACGGGAACCTTTTTTCTCCCCAAACAGGTGGTCGACCTGATCCGGGAAGGGAAGGAGCTTGGTGAAGCCGATGATCTGGTTTTTAACCGCGATAATTCCAAGCAAAAAAGCGGGGCTGTAGGCATTTTGACAGGTGATCTGATCAGCCGAACCTCCTATTACACCGAGGCTGTCATTTTAGCCCTGATACCTTTTAAAAATGAGACGTTGTATTAGGAAAACAATCTTACCTGTCACCTAAAATACAAAACCCCCATATACACTGGGTATATGAGGGTTTATTGTGGAGTCGGGGAGACTCGAACTCCCGTCCAAACAAGCAATTCAATAGTTTTCTACACGCTTAGTTTTCTCTTGGGTTTTCGTGACAAAGCTGGCTGAAAACCACCTACTTTGTCCTTATCCTCGATTAAATTTTACCAAAGCATCAAGGCCCTGCTTTGGCTATATTTACTTTACCGGTGCCTCTGGTGCAAACGCCGTAAATCAAGGCTTTTGCGAGACATCTTGGTCCCCAACCTTGTTGGGGATGAAGCATATCCTACTGAAATTCGGATTATGCAGCCAAGGCGTAGTTATCTTCGCCGTTTAAAAAAGTGTGAAATATGAGATTTACGAGCTGTATCCCAGCGCTCGGCGTGCTTACCATTCAATTGGTCTTGCTGTCAAAACCAAGTCGACCCCAATTAAATAAGTGAAGCTGTATAACTGCAATCACGTCAAAGAACACTGTTTTGTCCCCAATGCTTTGGGGACTAACGCGAGTTTGTCGTTAACTTAAAGCTGACAGACAAAAACCAGGCGTTTCCTTTTCAAAACAGGAATGCAAAAATAGATATTAATCCTATCTTTGAAGCTAAATTCATCTTAAAATACCTGATATGAAAATTGGACTTATCAAAGAGCGAAAAACCCCTCCAGACCGCCGCGTTGTATTTTCTCCGCAAAAAGCGAAAGCAGTCCAAATGCAGTTTGAAGATTTACAGTTTGTCGTAGAGCCTTCAGACATTCGTATCTTTTCAGATAAAGCCTATGCACAACAGGATTTACTTTTGGAAAATGACCTGTCCAACTGTGATGTTTTACTGGGGGTCAAAGAAGTGCCCATAGATTCCCTGATTCCGCATGCATCCTATTTCTTTTTTTCACATACCATCAAAAAGCAGCCCTATAACAGAGATTTGCTGAAAGCGATATTAGATAAAAATATCCAGCTGTATGACCATGAAGTGGTTACGGATAGCCTGGGTAACCGACTTATAGGCTTTGGACGTTATGCCGGGTTAGTCGGAGCCTACAACGGGTTTAGAGCCCTTGGGCTTAGAGACAGTCTCTTCAGTTTGCCAAAGGTCGATGACCTCGCAGACCTGGAGGCGGTCAAAAAAGAACTGGATGCTATCCGGGTGCCTGCTATCAAAATCTGTCTTTCAGGTCTAGGAAAGGTGGCCAAAGGAGCGAAAGAAATTTTAGATCATCTCAAAATCAAACAGGTTGGCGTAGAAGAGTATCTTTCCGATACCTTTCAGGAACCCGTCTATACCATTATTCATGTGCTGGACTACAACAGAAGAAAAGATGGTGAGCCTGGAAAAATATCAGAATTCTTCCTGGATCCTTCACCTTATGAGTCTGACTTTATGCGGTTTGCCAAGGTCACCGATTTCTTCATTGCCGGACATTTCTACGGCGATAACGCGCCCTATTTATTTACCAGAGCAGATGCAAGGCACCCTGACTTTAAGATCAGCCTGGTTGCTGATATCAGCTGCGATATCGATGGTCCGGTGGCTTCTACGCTGAGAGCTTCTACAATTGAAGATCCCTTTTATGGGTACGATCCGCAAACCGAATCTGAAGTCGCTTTTGATGCCGAAGGAGCCATCACGGTTATGGCTGTTGATAATCTGCCCTGTGAATTGCCTAAAGATGCCAGCGAAGGCTTCGGACAGATGTTTGCAGAACATGTGATTCCTGCTTTTTTCAATGGAGATTTAGATGGAATTCTCGAACGCGCGAGAATGACAAAAGATGGTAAACTAACCCCCAGATATGACTATTTACAGGAGTTTGTAGATGGAAAAGAATAGTTTTGACTACAGAGTACAGACTACAGATTACTGACTACTATCTAATATCTAACCTCTACAGTCTAATATCTACTATCTAATATTCTATTATCGTTTCTTCCTGAGGGCGTCTTACTTTTTTAAAATCGGCAAACTTGTCGTCTTTAGCGCGATAGCCTATGGGAAGAACCAAAGCGGATGAAATACCTTTTTCCTTAAGGTTTAAAATGTCGTCATAGGCTTCTTTTTCAAAACCTTCCATAGGACAGGCATCTATTTTCTCGGCGGCACAGGTGGTGAGCATATTTCCAAGCGCTAAATACGCCTGATTAATAGCCCATTCTTTGATGTTTCCATCGCTTTTTTTACCGAAATCTTTAATCAAAAATTCCCGAAAGGGATTGATGATTTCATCCTTTGCATTTCTGATTTCTTTCTGCAGTTCAAAATTGTGATTGATAAAATGTTCATCCACCGTATTTTCAATGCAAATCACCAAAACGTGCGAAGCGGTCTTAACCTGTATTTGGTCATAACTGTGCTCAAAAAGCCTGTCTTTAAGCTCCTGGTTTTTTATAATCACCAGGCGTAAAGGCTGCAAGCCATAGGAGGTAGGGGTCAGGTTGAAGGCTTTTTTCAAAAGCTCAATCCTGCTGGAGTCTACGGTTCTGGAATCGTCAAACTTCTTGGTGGCGTATCTCCATTCTAAAGCATCAATCATATTCAAATCTATTTATTTTGACAAATATAGAGTTATGATCCTTACCGTGTTTAACTTCCGAAATAATTAACTCAACTTTTGTTAAAATTAGGCCGCGATGATTTCTTCTATCTTTTCTGCCAGTTTAAAATCTTTATCGGTTACGCCATCGGCATCATGTGTCGATAACGAGATTTCGAGGGTATTGTAAACATTATACCATTGCGGATGATGCTGTTGGGCTTCTGCTTCAAAGGCAATTCTGGTCATGGCTGCAAAAGCTTCTTTGAAATTTTCAAACTCAAGCGTCGTATGTATAGCATTTTCATTAAAGGACCAGCCTTCCATTTTTTCTAATCTGGATTCGATTTCTGCGCTTTGTAGTGGTTTCATGTCATTTTTATTTTGAGTTGAATTTACAATTTTGAGTGTAGATATTTTCAGGTTTATGAAAGTTTTACAGAGTTTTGTACCACTTCATCGATATTGATCTGTAAATTTTTTGGTAATATATTTTCTTTAGGAATGACAGCGATATAGCGATCTTCGTTAGAGTTATAGACGTTTTTGAAAATAGGGTTTTCCAGTTCCAGTCCTTTTAAAATCTCATAGACCAGTTCTTTGTGATGTATCAGATCCCTGCTGCCCAGATGATAAACCCCCTCCAGTTCTCTGTTGATGATGTAGTGAATCTGCTGGGCAAATTTATCGTGGGTCGTCGCATTCATGACTACATTCGGGAAGACTTCTATGGCTTCTTTCAGATCATGCATAATCTTCAGTTCCTTTACCCGGGGAGAATTGTGTCCGTAAATCATGGGAAGCCGAACGATATTATACAGCGGATTGGGAAGCCTAAGTAAGGCATTTTCAATCTTGATTTTAAATCGGCCATAGACACTTTCAGAAAGCGTTTTGTCATATTCGTAGGACGGATAATTGGTGAACACATCAAACACGTTGGCAGAGGAGATGAAAATCAATTTCTTTTGAAATTTGATCAGATACTCAATAATCTCAAAGTGAGCATGGGTCTGGGCCGAAAAATCTCCGCGTATAGCCGAAATGATAAGGTCCGGAGCCAGTTCCTGAAGCAGAAGGCTTATGCTCTCTGTTTCTGCATCCCACTGAAACATACGCTTATTCTGTTCCAGAACCGCATGGTCTCTTGCATAGGTGCCATAAACATCGTAATAAGGAGATAATTCTTTGAACAGAACATTTCCCAGAAAGCCGCTTGCGCCAAGAATCAATATTTTTTTTGAGTGTTTGATAATGCTTTTTTTTAATAGGTATTTTATGTTGTCTCTTCGTATAGTCAGGTGTTAACTTTAGCCTGTCTTGAATGATGCTGAAAGGCTACCCAACGACGTTTTTATATAAACTCTTAATTACCACTTTCCTGTTTAAAGTTAGAGCCTTCCTCTATGCTCAGGATAAACTAAAGTCGAGAACCATCCACCTATCGACAGATTTTAAATTATGACTTATAATCCTAAAATCTCCAAAGATTTGACTTCCCTATTTTTTCTAAACGAATTGAGCCCTTCCTAAACTAGAAACGGCTCAAATATCCAGTTTATTTTAGCCTTAAGCTTTGTAAAAGGGAGGCTTCACAATAACGGCTTTGACTTGTTTTTTTCTGATTTGGATCAGAATTTCTGTTCCAAATTTGGCATATTCTGTGTTCACATACCCCATGCCAATGGCTTTTTTAAGGCTTGGGGACATGGTCCCGGAAGTCACATGGCCAATGGCTTCACCTTCCGTATTCAGCAAATCGTAGCCGTGTCTAGGGATGCCTTTTTCAATAACTTCAAAGGCGATCAATTTTCTTGAAGGGCCTTCTTCTTTTTCTTGCTTTAAGGCTTCAGCATTGATGAAGTCTTTGGTGAATTTGGTAATCCAGCCCAGTTTAGCTTCAATCGGAGACGTGGTCTCATCGATATCATTTCCATACAGACACATGCCCATTTCCAGTCTTAAGGTATCGCGGGCAGCCAGTCCGATGGGCTGGATGCCAAAGTCTTTTCCTGCTTCAAGAACGGCCGACCAGATTTGCTCTGCATCTTTGTTTTTGAAATAAATTTCAAAACCTCCGCTTCCCGTATAGCCTGTCGCTGAAATAATAACATCCTGAGCGCCGGCAAACTCTCCAACTTCAAAGTGATAAAACTTGATTTGAGATAAGTCCAGTGGCGACAGACTTTGCATAGCGTTTACTGCTTTGGGGCCTTGTATAGCCAAAAGCGAATATTCATCCGATAAATTTGATAGTTTAGCATCAAATGAATTATGAGAATTGATCCAGTTCCAGTCCTTTTCAATATTGGAAGCATTCACGACCATCATGAATTTTTCAGCATTGAATTTATAGATGATCAGGTCATCCACAATACCACCGGTTTCATTGGGCATACAGGTGTACTGCGCCTGGCCATCTGCAAGAACAGAAGCGTCATTGGTAGTGACTCTTTGGATGAGGTCCAAAGCTTCTTTGCCTTCTACGAAAAATTCACCCATGTGGGACACGTCAAATACACCAAGATGCTGGCGGACGATTTCGTGTTCTACATTAACTCCTGTATAGGAAACGGGCATTTCGTAGCCTGCAAAAGGAACCATCTTGGCTCCCAGCTGGTGATGAATATGATTAAGTGCTGTTGATTTCATAGTTGTTTTTTTCGTGTGCAAATTTAAGATTAAAATCAAGAATGAGCCTGACTGGCAGGCATTAACTTTGAGAACGAATAGCTGAAGCCTTCTGATTTTTAATTAAGCATAATGCATATGTCCCTTTGAATTCATAAGTATGAACAGAGTGAATTCACTTGTGGTATATGCAGAAAATAGTTTTCCAGTCTAACACTCAATACCTATTTCCGGGAGGGGACCGCATTCAGGTCGATATACATTCTTTGAAAAGCCGGAGCATTCATCTGACTTTCTCCGATAAGGACACCAGGACTAATGGACTGTTTCTCCTGAAATGCAGGACGTTCAAAGCCCGGACTGATTTCCCTGAGCGCTACATTGAGCAAGGTTTCCTGAGGGTCTCCCAATACGCCGAGCTGTGAGAAGATTTCACGCTGCTGAATGTCGGGCTCGAGGCCGTCAAAAAATCCGGTGAATCCCTCTTTATTGGCTATTTTTAAAATCAATGGCTGAATGGCATAGGTGTGTTCTAAGCTAACATCCTCTCTTCCGAAATCCGGGGAGTCATATAAGGTGACGGATCCTTCAAATTTGCCCGCTGTATTTGTTCCGATTTGTATAACGTTGATGTACGGATTCAAGGCGTTGATGACAAGTTCACTTGCTGAAGCCGAAGAAGTTGTAGTTAATACATATACCCTGGATAAATTCAGACTATTGATGGGTTCATCCGTAGAAATTTGATTGTCAAAAACCAATTCAGTGGGTTCAAAATTTTCGTTGTAGATCTGTCTGGCAAAGACTTCTCCGGAAAACTGTCCGGTAATCATGCTGGATAAATCTTTGGCAGTTTCAATGCTTCCGCCGGAATTGTACCTCAGGTCTAAAACCAGATCTGTAATCCCTTCCGCAGAAAAATTAGCAAAAACCGAATTGAGTTCGCTGTTGAAGTTGGATCTGAAGTTGTTGTACATCAGATAGCCTACTTTTTGGCCATCCACATCCAGTACGTTATGCTCAAGAATAGGATTTTCTGTAAGCTGAATTTTATTTAGACTGATCTCCTGGTCCAGGGCAACCAAATTATCCCCCTGAAATTCTGCCAGTCCAATCGTATAGCTGGGCTGAGATAAAAGTAAATTAAAATCGGTTGTTGGAGTAAAAGTCACGCCGTCGATGCGATTGAATATAACTCCCCGCTCAATACCTGCAACATCTGCAGGGGAGCCCGGAACAATATATCTCACGTAACCGAAAACCGTTTCGGTATTGGTAAATCTTACCAGTCCAAACTTCATACCATTGGACAATGAAATTCCCTGTAGATTCTGTTCTAAAGTCACAAAATCGGTAACGATAAAACTAAACCGGTCCTGTTCGGCTAATAAGGAATAAAAGAAGTCGACAGGCGAGTCTATGCTTGACAAAAAATCGACATATTCCGGTGTGGTTTCAAATCTGTTGTCTGCCAGGTCCGGGGAGTCACTTTTATAGACGTAAAAGATATTCAGGCCCTTCCAGATAAAATCTTTTATAGCGTTTTGGTCGGCCAATTCATTTACGTTTGTAATAGAATCATCAATATCTTCCTGGCAGGACATGAGAATGGATAAAGAGATGCTAACAAATAAGAAAAGTTTCAATTTTTTCATCAAGCTATTTTTTGATAAAAATAATCAATTTTAAAATACAAGGGTGATGATGTAACAAATCCTTTGTTAGATCGTCTTCATTAAAACAGGCTACCTATGACTTCTGAATTTTATGCTCAGCACGTTATACCCCTACAAGATAAAATCTTTAGGTTTTCTAGACGTCTCTTATCTTCAGAAGACGCTGCGAAAGACGCTACACAGGAAGTTTTACTGAAGCTGTGGAGATTGAGAAAAGAACTTGCAGGCATAAAAAACATGGAAGCTTATGCTATGACAATGACTAAAAACATGTGTTATGATGTTTTGAAATCTAAGCACAGTAAAACCCTGGAACTTGTTCACAGCAATTATGCGGGACAAACGTCCAGTCTTTCTTCAGAAATAGAAGCCAGAGATGAAGTGAATTTGGTGGCTAAATTCATCAATGAATTGCCAGAACAGCAGAGAGCGGTTATTCAGCTGAGGGATGTGGAGCAGTTTACGAACAAAGAGATTGAAGAGATTATGGACATGAACTCTACTTCGGTAAGAGTCGCTTTATCAAGAGCAAGAAAAAAAATTATGAGTGAATTAAAAAAAACATCAGCATATGGAATTGGATAAATCTTACGTGGAAAAGCTCCTAAAGCTTTACGAAGAGGGGGAAACCACTCTGGAGCAGGAGAGAGAACTGAAGTCTTATTTTTCGAGTGAAAACTATGACTCGGAGTTTGCAGCTTACGCTCGTCTTTTTCAGTTTTTTGAAAAAGAATCTACATCTCAAAGTCCTCCTCTTCAAACCAAAGCGAAAAAAACAAGGTATCCGTTTTGGATCAATATAGCAGCAAGCATTTGTATTGTGTTAGGCGGGGTTTGGTTTTATGACTTTTATCAAGACCAACAAGAATTAGAGCAAGCCAGACTTGCCTTTGAAACCACTCAAAATGCGCTTAATTTTTTATCCATTAACATGAATGAAGGTCTCGAGAAATTGGAATATATAGAAGTATTCAGCCAACAGAAAAATAAATTAATAAAATAAAGCTATGAAACAACTTAAATTAATGGGTCTTATAATGACCATCGCCATGATGAGCTTAACGACAAATGCTCAGGATTTCAGTAAGTATAACAATGTAAGGGAAATCACTTCTATAGTGGTAAACAAAGGCATGTTTAGACTTATGAGTAAACTAGACTTAGACAGTTCCGATGAAGATGTCAAAGCTTACCTGGATCTTGTTGGAAATCTAGAGGATATCAAGATTTATACAACAGAAAGTGTCGAATACGGCAAACAGCTTCAAGCCGATTTTAATACAATGAAATCCAATAAAAATCTGGAGGAGCTGATGCGTGTTAACAGTGAAGGTAAGAATGTTAATTTTTATATCGAACCCGGTAAATCCGATGACTATGTGAATAAACTCTTGATGTTTATCAACTCCTCAGAAGAATCAGATACCCAGTCGGTGCTGATGGTTATCAATGGTCAAATTGACTTGAAAAATATTTCCAAGTTGACCAGTCAGATGAATATTCCTGGCGGAAAGTCTTTGGAAAAACTTAAAGAGCAATAGATATGAAAAAGATCATTTTAATAGCATTGATAGGTATTTCTCTGGTGGCTTGCAATTCCAAGCCAAGCCTCCAGGAATATCTTGTGGAAAAAGAAAATTCAGTCGAATTTATTTCTGCCAGTCTGCCTACTAATCTTTTATTTCAAAACCTGGACAGCCTGTCTCCCGAAGAGAATAGCAGTTTGAGGAAAATTGAAAAGATAAATTTACTGGCGCTGACGAATAAAAAAGGGAAGACTATGCTTGAAGAAGAGCGTTTAAAGCTGAAATCCGTTCTTGAACAACCAGCCTACGAATCTCTTCTGGACTTCAGCAGTAGTGGCAGAGAAGCTGAATTGCTGTTCGTTGGATCGGAAGGAAACATAGATGAGCTCATCTTTTTCGGATATGATTCAGAAATAGGTATGTTGCTTCTGAGAATGCGAGGTAGTGATGTGAACGCCAATGATATCTATCAGATTACACAAACCGCTCAGCGCATGGATATGAATGCATTGACGGGAGACTTTGGAGATCTCTTAGGAGATTTGGGGCAATAGATTGATTTTCTGATTAAATTTATGTTAGAGTGTCTTTAGGCTTAATTATTTTTAAGATATTTAATAAAAATAATTACTTATGGATACTCTAATTTTAATTTTTAAAGTAGTGATTGCCCTTGGCATCCTAAACGTCTGGTTACTGAGGTTTAACAAGCAAACCGAATGGAGAGGAGCTGCAGCCGGAAACATGAATGAAGAGTTTACCAAATATGGCCTTCCGGTCTGGCTTGTACCCGTGATTGGATTTCTAAAACTCGGATTTGCAACCTTATTGATTATAAGCATTTTTAATGATGGCTATAATCTTGGCTTTATTGGCGCAGTAGGTATGGGAATCCTTATGATAGGAGCCATTGCCATGCATATCAAAATAAACGATCCGTTAAAGCGCTCGTTACCCGCCTTTTTAATGCTTGTGATGTCAGCGTTTATCGCCTTTGCTTAGCGCAAAGTTTCCAGATTTGTAATTTCAATGGGAATTCCAAATACTGATTTTTTAGTGGAAAGCAGCATACCAGACTGGGTTTTGACCCAGTCTTTCCATTTAGCTTCAATCCCGCCTACAGGAATAATAGACACCCACATTTTGAACGCAGTGGGTCTGTAATTTTCATCTACCTTCCATAAATACGAATCGCCGGGTGTGGTGCCTCCTGAAGTAAAGGTAACCAGTAGGCTCTTTTCTCCATCTTTAGTTACAAGTCGCCTTTCTACATCCTCATCCATGATTTTGTAGGGTGCAATCAGCCAGTACGAGTCGTTATTGAAATTTTTAATGCAGGTTTGAATGATTTCTGAAGAATTCAGGTCATTAGAGGAGATGACTTCGCTTTTGTCATACTCCTTCAGGTCGAGTTTTACTTTATAATTCTCAGAACTTACCAGGACATAGTTTTGGTCTTTATGCCATTCGTACGAATGCAAGCCTGCAAAGGTCCAGCTTATGATTTTGGTGTTTTGGAAAGCTTCATAATTCAACTCTTTTAAAATCTGCTGTGCAAACCGATCGGCTTCCGGGCCTTGTTTGCCCTCCGGCAGGTCTTCAGACATGAAAAAGCCAATGAGCGTCAGGACTAGTATTAAACCTACAACCCCCAGGCCTGTTATTTTTAAGATCTTCAAAAATCGCTTCATATATTCTGGTTAAGTGTTTTGATTTTTAAGTTGCAAAACTTCCGGATATCCTCAAAAAAGCTGGTGAATTCTGAATCAAATTCAGATTGAAACGCCAGATAAATGTCGGCGCCTTTATGCAATTGGGTTTCATGCTTGGTTTTATGATTCATCTGCCTTAGAATGTGTCTTAAATCGTCTAACTTGGAATAACTCAATAACCAGTTGTGTTCGATCATATAAGGAACCACTTTACTTATTTTCTTAGGCAGCAGATGCTGATTACTCTCCAGCAAATGGTAAAAATCTTCCGCAAATACAGGTAATTCTATATCCGAATATTCTTTCCAGCGTTTGGCTAAAATATGATCATAAATCATATCGATTACAACGCTGTTGTAATGTCCAAGTTCATCAAAAAACCGATGCGCCCCTTTAGACACCAAAGGATGGTGATCTGTAAAGTCGTCTATAGCCCGGTGCAGTAAAATGCCTTTCTGAATTTCAGCAGGATAGGTCTTGTACGACTTTCCTTTTATTTCATCTGCCATGAAGTTCCCCAGTTTCAGGAATTCATCATCACCAGATAGAAATATATGAGCCAGGTAATTCATTGCTCTAAAATAGTTTATTAAGCAGTTTTAGCAAATTATTTACAGGTAAAATCTTTGGACTCGTATCTTTACACCTGAAAAATTTCTTATAAATCCTAAATTATGACACTAATTAAATCTATTTCTGGAATTCGAGGCACTATTGGCGGACAGGTTGGAGACAATCTGACCCCGCTGGACGTTGTAAAGTTTTCTGCGGCCTACGGGCAATGGATAAAAACCCAAAGAACCAAGGAACACTACAAAGTTGTAGTGGGCCGGGATGCACGAATTTCCGGGAAGATGGTTCAGTCACTGGTAATGCATACGCTATCGGGGATGGGTATTCACGTGGTGGACCTGGACCTTTCCACGACGCCCACTGTAGAAATGGCAGTAGGTCTTGAAAATGCAGACGGAGGTATCATCCTTACGGCAAGTCATAACCCTAAACAATGGAACGCCCTAAAGCTATTGAATAAAGACGGAGAATTTTTAAATGCCGCCGAAGGCCAGGACATTCTGAATTTCGTGGAAGAAGAGAACTTCCAGTTTTCTGAAGTAGACGATTTAGGGGAAATCACCTATCATAATGCATATATAGATCTTCACATTGAAGAAGTGGTGAACCTGGAGCTTGTAGAAGTCGATCAGATAAAAGAAGCCAAAATCAAGGTGGTCGTAGATGCCGTAAACTCTACCGGAGGGATATCTATTCCACCACTTCTGGAAATGCTTGGGGTAGAAGTGGTAAAACTCTACTGCGAACCCAACGGGCATTTCCCACATAATCCGGAACCGCTGGCTAAACACTTGACGGAACTGTCTAAAAAAGTTAAAGAAGAACACGCGGATTTCGGTATTGCTGTGGACCCGGATGTAGACCGACTGGCTTTGGTGGATGAAAACGGGGACATGTTTGGAGAGGAATATACGCTGGTGAGCATCGCCGATTATGTACTGAGTCGTAAAAAAGGGCCGACGGTTAGCAATTTGTCGTCGTCTCGTGCCCTGCGCGATATTACCGAGAAACACGGGTGTGAATATTTTGCAAGTGCGGTTGGAGAAGTGAATGTCGTAGCCAAAATGAAAGAAGTGAATGCAGTGATAGGAGGCGAAGGGAATGGTGGAGTCATTTATCCTGAATTGCACTACGGCAGAGACAGCCTTGTGGGTGTTGCTTTGTTCTTAAGCTTGCTTTCAGAACGACAGATTAAAGTTTCTGAGCTCAGACAAACCTACACCTCCTACTTTATGGCGAAGGAAAAAATTGAACTGACTCCAGATCTTGATGTGGATGCGCTTTTGAATAAGATACAGGAAAAATATAAAGACGAGGACATCAAAACCATCGACGGCGTGAAAATCGACTTTGAGAATAACTGGGTCCACCTGAGAAAATCAAATACAGAACCCATCGTCAGAATTTATACCGAAGCTAAAAGTCAAGACGAGGCCGATGCTTTGGCTCAGCGCTTTATAGCTGAGCTGGAAGAAATGAGTAGATAAAGCTTTCAGGCGACCAGTTTTTTTGTAAAAAGAGAGATGAGCTCAGCCTAAAGCTCTGTTTAAAAGAACATACATCAGACCCTAACCAATTCCCCTCGAGCAGATAGACATTTCGGGAGGATTTGTTTAGGGTTTTCTGTGTTTCCAGCGCTTGTGAGTCCACAGGTAGTAAGCGGGTTCCTCACGAATTTGCTCTTCCAGCAATTTCAAAAAATGATCCGTGATTTCATAGTCAGGAATCGACTTGGGCTCATCGGTGATAAGTTCGAATTTACAGTTGTAATGCCCGCGTTTCAGCTTGGAAATTCTGGCATAAACCACGGCATGGTCCAGTCTTTTGGCCAGCATTTCGGCGCCTGTATACACAGGAACCTCAACGCCCATAAACTCCTGCCAGTGAAAGGCTTTGTCTTTCTTGGGAGACTGGTCGGATATGAAACCACTCACGGTCAACTCACCCTTTTCAGTGACTTCGTTCAATACATGAACCGTTTCTTTGGTCGTGATGAGGTAGGTGTCGTATTTGGCTCTGATCCGTTTCACCAACCTGTCGAAATATTTGTTCTTCAGTTGCTTGTAGACCCCATAGCCCTTATGATTTATAAAGGTTTGTAAAATGAAAATCCATTCCCAGTTTCCATAATGCCCCAGGATGATAATGGCACTTTTATTTTGGCGTTCCAAATCTGAAAAAATGGATAAACCTTCAAACTTAAAGCGTTTATCTATTTCAGCTTTTGACATGGAAATCGATTTGATGGACTCAAAGATCAGATCGCATAAATGTTTATAAAATTTTCTTGCTATGGCTTCATGCTCTGACTTTGAATAGTCCGGGAATGCGAGTTTCAGATTGTCCAGGACTACCTTTTTGCGGTAGGCGAACAGGTTATATACCAAAACATAAACCAGGTCTGAAAGGAGATAAATAAGTGGAAAGGGAAGTTTTGAAATCAGCCATAAAAAGGGGTAGATTAAAACATAAATCAGTAATTGCATTTAGCCAAATTTTGTGCAAAGATAGGTATATTTGGGCTTTTGAGATTTAAAAATTATGGGGGGATTAGGTTTTATAGTTATAGCAATCATAGCGGCCAATGTGTTGATGTCTTATAAGGGATTCAAGAATTCCGGTTTTTTTAACCGCTATAAATTTGAGGTTTCCTCTATCAAAGCCGGAGATCAAATCAGACTATTGAGTTCTGCATTTCTTCATGTGGATACGACGCATCTCTTTGTCAATATGCTGACGTTGTATTTCTTTGCTTCCAGTGTGCTAAGTTTTCTTGGAACCGGCGGACTTTTGCTGGTGTATTTTGGAAGTCTGATTCTGGGAAATTTACTTTCGCTTCAATTTCATAAAAACGAAAGCAATTATACGGCTGTTGGGGCGAGCGGAGCTGTGGTAGGTGTTTTATACGCTGCTATTTTACTTCAGCCCGATATGATGCTGGGCTTATTTTTTATCATTCCCATTCCTGCTTATGTGTTTGGGATAGGCTATTTGTTTTATTCCATCTGGGCGATGAAAGCCAGAAGAGATAATGTAGGGCATGATGCGCATTTTGGGGGAGCTATGGGAGGTTATTTCATCACCTTGCTGCTTTCTCCATGGGTGTTACAGGAGCATTTGCTGATGGTTATTTTGCTTGCCATTCCTATTGTGGTTCTTTTCGTGCTTCAGAGAATGGGTAAACTATAATTTTTTAGAATCTCTCGCGTTAATTTTATTCTAGCTTCGGCATAACCTATATTTGTAATTATTTTTAGTTATGAAATTTTTCAAGTTTATTTTTAGCAAAGTCTTTTTGCTTCAGTTAATTCTGGCAGTCCTGGTTTTAGTTGTTTTGGTTTTTGGTGCTCTAAAATATTTAGACATCACGACCGATCATAACGAAACCGTTGCCGTTCCGGATTTGTCCAAATTCCAACTGGATATCGTCGATAAAAAATTGGAGGAAATGAACTTGAGACGTGAGATCCTGGACTCCGCCAATTTTAATCCAAATTATCCGCCCTATTCTGTACTGGACCAGGTTCCGAAACCAGGAAAGCAGGTCAAAGAAATGCGTAAAATTTACCTCACCCTCAATCCTTCGGGTTATATCAATGTTGAAATTCCTGAAAATCTAATCAGAAAAACAAGACGACAGGTAGAGCCTACACTGATAGCTTTAGGCTTTCAAATCGGAGAAATTATAGAAAAACGCGATATTGCCAAAGGAGCCATCCTCGAACTGAGACATAAAGGGGAAACCCTGAAAGCCGGAGATAAGCTTCCCAAAACGAGTACCATAGACTTAGTGGTAGGTGATGGCAGTCTTTAGGCTCGCGGTCATATCCTGCTAAGTTCCAAATTAAACACACCATGCAAGCACAAGATAATTTAGATGAGAATGATGATCTCTATGAACATCATAGTTTTACCGCAACCAGGGGTCAGGAACCGCTGCGTGTAGATAAGTTTTTAATGAATTTTATTGAAAATGCCACGCGTAATAAAGTTCAGCAGGCGGCTAAAGACGGGAATATTTACGTCAATGGGGTAGCGGTTAAGCAAAATTATAAAGTGAAAGCCGGTGATGAGGTGAAAGTCCTCTTGGCCTATCCGCCTTATGAAAACTTACTCACACCCGAAGACATTCCTTTGGATATCGTTTATGAAGACGATTCTCTATTAGTGGTCAATAAACCGGCCGGAATGGTAGTGCATCCGGGCCATGGGAATTACTCCGGAACACTGATTAATGCCCTGATTTACCATTTCGATAATTTGCCGAACAACAGCAGCGATCGCCCTGGATTGGTTCATCGAATCGATAAGGATACAAGCGGACTTTTGGTAATTGCCAAAACCGAATCGGCTATGGCCTACCTCGCCAATCAATTTTTTCATAAAACCAGTAAGCGTGAGTATGTCGCGCTGGTCTGGGGAAATATGGATGATGATGAAGGCAGAATTGAAGGCAATATCGGAAGAAATCCTAAGAACAGATTGCAAAACCTCGTTCACACCGGGGATGAAGCCGAGCAGGGGAAGCCCGCGGTGACCCATTATAAAGTGATTGAACGTTTAGGCTACGTGACCCTGATCTCCTGTCAGCTGGAAACAGGAAGAACACACCAGATTCGTGTGCACCTCAAACATATTGGTCATACCTTATTCAACGATGAACGCTATGGAGGGGACAAGATTCTGAAAGGAACCACCTTCACCAAGTACAAGCAATTTGTAGATAATTGCTTTAAAATTCTTCCACGTCAGGCACTTCACGCCAAAACCCTGGCTTTCGAACATCCGGTAACCAAAGAATGGATGGAATTCGATTCTGAAGTCCCCGCAGACATCTCAGACTGTGTGGAGCGCTGGAGAAATTATGCTAAAAACAGCAAGGAGAATATTTAATATAAGCGAATCTAATCCTGTTATTTTAAATTATTAGTTAACAGGATATTTTAACTGCTGAATTTCCATTATTTTTAAAATAAAAAATGAAATTAATCGTATCTCCTGCCAAATCACTTAATCAAGAGGATCAGCTTCCTACAGATCGCTATACCAAGCCGGTGTTTGAAGAAACCGCCGCACAAATCAACCGAAAGCTGGCGCGAATGAGCAAAGATGACATCGCTGATTTGATGAGCATCAGCGATAAACTTGCGGATCTCAATTACGGAAGGTATCAGGATTTTGAAGAAAAACACACCCCTGAAAATGCCAGACCCGCTATCTACATGTTCGATGGGGATGTTTATACAGGAATAGATGCCTATTCCATTCCAAAAGATAAGCTGGAACATCTGCAAAATTCGCTGCGGATTTTGTCAGGGATGTACGGTGTGCTTCGGCCCTTAGACCTTATTCAGCCTTACAGGCTTGAAATGGGAACAAAATTAGCCATAGAGTCAAATGATGATTTGTACGCGCTTTGGCAGGACAAAGTGACTTCTCAGCTCAATTCAGAAATGCAGGAAGGTGAACTTTTAATCAATTTAGCAAGTCAGGAGTATTTCAAAGCAGTCAATTCTAAAAAGCTGCATGCTGAAATCATTTCTCCCGTGTTTAAAGATTTCAAAAATGGGAAATTGAAAATTATCAGTTTCTATGCTAAAAAAGCCAGAGGACTCATGGTAAGGTATATCCTGGATCATGAGATCAAAACCCTGGAAGGTATTAAAGGGTTTAATTATGAAGACTATCACTTTTCTGAAGAACATACAGAGAAAGAAAGTGAGCCCGTCTTTATCAGATAAGCGAAGATGAAATTCAAAAGCCGTATAGACAAGACCTTTATTTTTATATTTAGTTTATTATCACTTCTTTTTAGCATATTGATTAGCCAGAATGTACTGATGATGAATTTTTCAAAAACCTATGTCATTGTTTTGGTCACTGCTGTTGCATTACTTTGGTTACTGGTAATCTGGATTTTTTTGGATACGAGTTATAAAATAACCGATCGGAAGGTCAGTTTCAGAAGCGGACCTTTTTACGGAACGATTCCCCTGAAACAGATCAAAAAAGTGATGGTAGATAAAACGTCCTGGGATGGTAAAAAGGTAGCCCTGGCTAAAAAGGGTTTGGTCCTGATATATAATGGGAATAAGGAAATTTATTTTGCGCCTAAAACCAATGATTCTTTTGTTGACTATCTAAAAAAAGTCAATCCTGACATTGAGATTGAGAAAAATCAGTTTATTTCCTTAAAATAAAGCTCTTCTTCCTTTGTAAGCCGTGTCTGGATATGCCCAGAAACAAACTGCGTTTGTCCTTCCAAACCTTTAAAGCGGTCTCAAAACTTTATTCTTGTCACCCTGAACTGGTTTCAGGGTCTTACTCCTGCACGATGCAATCAGGCAGGTTCATACTGACAATGCTAAAGTTTTGAGGCGGCTTGTTTTAATAATGATATCGGCGTAAGCTGTTCCAGTATTTTAAACGTGTGGTTTTAAGCTCTAGTTTGTGAGCTCTTGATACGGGTTTTCTGCTTGAGTCAAGTACGGTGTTTTCTAATGTAGTTTCCATGAGTATTCGTTTTAAAAGTTAATATCTATTATTAAGACGAATGAAAACTAGATTTGTTACAGTACTATGTAAAACAAAGTAGTATTTTTTAAATTATAGATGTAAACCGCATTCGGTTTTGGGGCTGTTATTCCAGCGTCCGCTCCTGTCATCACCGGGAACAGTGCAGTGTTTACAGCCAATAGAATTGTAGCCCTTGCTCACCAGAGGGTGAAAAGGTAACTCGTGTTTTCTTATAAAAGCATCCCGTTCTTCTTTACTGACGTCTAAAAGCGGATAAAATTTCAGGATTTCCCCTCTTTGTTCAAAAATATCCAGTGAATTCCTATGGTCGCTCTGCCATTCCATAAGCCCAGAAACCCATACGGTGAATTTATTCTTAATGACTTCCAGGGGCTTGACTTTATTGATGCTGCAGCAAAAATCCGGATTTTTAGACCAGGTTTTGTCTTTGGTCGTAAACTCATGTTCATGAGAAAGGGCGCTGACCGATTTTACATTCAGCTGATAGGCTTCACTCAGTTGTTTTTTGTAGTTTAGTGTCTCCTCAAAATGGTAGCCGGTATCTATAAAATAGATGACCTGGTCGGAATTGATGTCGGAAAAGAGCTTGAGTAAAAATGCAGAAGTGGCTGCAAAAGAACTGGTGACCATGACTTCAGCCTGATCAAAATCTTCATACAAAGTCTTGATGCGGTCTGCAATGCTTAAGCTTTTATATTTTTTATTGAGTAGCTGTATGTCTTCATTGGAAACGATTCTCTTTTCTGCAATTTCACTCATTCTATTTCTAGATATTTTAACTTTGCGAATATAAGTAACTGATTAGTTTTAGACTTTATTTTTTAATGATAACTTTAGACTTTGCTTGTTAGCTGTAAGTAGGAAAGAAGCTGACGCCAACTCTTAATAAATTAGAACCATTATGGGATTTTTTGATCAACTCTTTAATGTTAAACCAACTCAAACTGACGAAGCCTCAAAGGCCTCTGAATTTACCTGGCGGACTCTTGACGGTCTTTCTCAGCTGGATGCTGTAGAAAAGCTTTCAGAAGAAAAACTGGTGGTTATTTTTAAGCATTCTGTTTCCTGTGGAATCAGCAATATGGTTTGGCATCAATTCCAAAACGAGATAGATTTCAATAACGATCACATCGAAATGCTTTACCTTGATCTTTTGGCCCATAGAGATGTTTCCAATGAAATCACACAGCGTTTTCAGGTTCTGCACCAGTCTCCGCAGATACTGGTGATTAAGAATGGAGAGGTTTTACACCATGCTTCCCATTCAGCCATAAGACTCTCCAATATCAAAAAATTCCTACCAGAATCTGATTCATAACCAGGCATCTGTTCAGTTGATAGTCCTATGTGTTTTAGAAATAGAAAAAAACCCGGATCTGAATCCGGTTTGTTTTAAATTCATAAAAAAAATCATGAAGCAAATGAATCTAATAGACGCAGTCAAAAGCCAAAATAGGGAAGAAGCCAAACATATTCTGGAGCAAAACCCTGAAGCGATAAATCAACCTGATGAAAGGGGATTTACACCCCTGTTATATGCAACTTATACGGGTCAAACCGCATTGGTTGATTATTTGATGAAATTCCATCCGGATGTCAATGCACAGGATGTGACAGGAAATACGGCCCTGATGGGTGTGAGTTTTAAAGGGAATCTGGACATGGCTGAATTGCTTTTAAAGCATGGAGCCGATGTCAACCTTAGCAATAAAAAGGGAGCGACGGCCATGATTTATGCAGTGAGTT
Source organism: Psychroflexus aurantiacus (assembly GCF_010820555.1). GTDB lineage: Bacteria > Bacteroidota > Bacteroidia > Flavobacteriales > Flavobacteriaceae > Psychroflexus > Psychroflexus aurantiacus. Next base: position 345,822 of record NZ_JAAIKD010000002.1, read on the forward strand.
ATAATCAGCCTGATATGGTGAAGTTATTACTGTCTCATGGAGCTGATATCAGCATAAAAGACCAGGATGGTTTATCTGCCAGAGCCCATGCTAGAAACCTGGGCTTCAAGGAAATTGAAGCTTTAGTGAGTCAAGATTAAATCGTATAAAAAAAGTAAGCCGAATCTGTTAAGATTCGGCTTATAAAATCATTTAGGTAAGTTGATTTATTTAGAAGATTTGATAGCTAATGAATAAATAACAAGTCCAAAACCTATTTTATTCACAGCATCTCCAATGTTGTAGACTACATCCATGAAAGAAGCATCTACTCCAAAGTCGAATCCAAATAATCCTCCTGGAGTACCTAATATGTAACCTATAGGGTAGATAGCCCATCCTACAAGAACGAACCAGCAAAGGATGTTGTGAGCTTTCAATACTTCACCACCTGCAGAAGTTGCCAATTGCTTAGCTTCTCCAAACCAGATAATGTAAACAATGATAAAGTAAGCAATACCTGAAGCAAGACCCCACTGCCACGAATAATCTGGAGATACAGCCTCACCGAAGTAACCTGTAACAAGCATCACTACTGACCAGAAAATCAGTTTCCACATCAATGATTTTTTAGCGCCGGCAACTCTTAAGATTAAGAAAAACTCAACACACATTAATGGAACGGTTAATACCCAGTCTACATATCTGAAGAATGTAGGTGACTCTTGAAAAGTATCCCAATAATCTCTCATGTAGAAGTAATGCACTGCAGCAATGAAAGTAATTAAACCAGATACTAAAACTGATGTTCTCCACTTTTTATCAAATTGGCTTAATGATAAAAAGAAAAAGGCAGATGCAGCCATCATGGCCATACTACCTACGAAAAAAGTAAAACCGACATAATCGTCATTTGCGATTTTTGAGACGTCGGCCATTAAATACATAAAAGTTCTCATAGATTAAAATATTTAAGTTTGTTTAATCAAATGTAGTAATAAATTAAACATCATTTTTTGCTTTTAAGAAATTTTTTGATTTATTTTTGTATTATATGAAATTTAATAGGAATATTCTTTTCAATACGATAACGGCATTAACCTTTTTGGCTTTGGCTGTTCCCATACTCTTTTCTCAAGAAATTCAGTATGTTATAGCCTTTACAGGGATTTTTAGTTTTGGAATTTTACATGGATCTAACGACTTATTTGTGATAGAAACCTTAAAGAATAAACCTAAACAAAATCGATTCACAAGATCTTTAATCACCTATTTGGGAGTGGTTTTAGCCTTTGTGGTCATATTTTATTTTATTCCCCTTATAGCTCTGCTTGCGTTTGTTCTGATAAGTGGATATCACTTTGGAGAACAGCATTTTCATCATAAGATCTCCAACCCGTCATCGGTTTTAGCATCCCTGTTCTATCAGACTTACGGATTGCTGGTCTTATTTCTCCTCCTGTATTTGAATAGTAAAGAAGTCATTCTGATTATCCAGGACATGACAGGTTATCTCGTCACTGAAAGTCTCCTTCTTTATGTGCTTCTGGGTTCATTGGTTTTGAGTTTCATTTTTTTCGTCATGCTTTCAAAGAAAAATACAGCACTTAAAGCTTCAGCCCTTCGCAATGTTTTTTACCTTGTTTTGTTTTCAGGCTTATTTTACGTGAGCGGAGTCGTGTGGGGTTTTGCTGTTTATTTTGTGCTTTGGCACAGTTTACCATCTTTAAAAGACCAGGTCAACTCGCTCTATGGTAAGTTTGACCTCGAAAACTTCAGCAAATACTTTAAAAAAGCCTTTCCGTATTGGCTGGCCTCCATCATAGGCTTGTGTGTGGTGGTCTGGCTATTCAAAGACTTTAAAAACTTTATATCCCTGGTCTTCGCTTTTATCGCAGCCATCACATTTCCTCATGTATTTGTTATGCGAAAGCTTTTTGGTCGTGATTAATCTTCAGAGATTTTCATTTTAAACGTGCGGGACTGTTCATCAAAAACAATAAAATCTTTAGGAAACAAGGAGTTGAATGCTCCGTTTTGAATTAGTTCTGAAGGAGAGCCGCAGCTCACCTGCTGTTTGTCGATGAGAATAATCCTGTCACACAGCTGAAGTGCCAGGTTGATTTCGTGCGAAGCAAATAAAACGCTTTTATGTGAGTTTTTTACAATGGATTTTAAAAGCTTCAGTACATAGGCTTTGTGGAACATGTCCAGGTGGGTGGTGGGTTCGTCCATCAAGATGAGTGCTGTATCCTGTGCCAAAGCTCTTGCGATAAGTACTTTCTGAAATTGACCATCGCTTAAGGAGGCGCATAAATTATCCTTCTTCGGAAGTAAATCCACCTGGCTCAGAGCCTGCAGGACCTTATCCACATCCTTCTGACTTAAGTGTCCCAGCCAGTTGGTATACGGATGTCTGCCTAAAGCAACCAGTTCCATGACCGTTAATTGCTTTGAAACATGCTCATGGGTTAAAACCAGACTCAAAAATGAACCTAAATCTTTTAAAGCCAACTCAGACAACAAGTGGTTGTCAATCTTCACCTGCCCGGCCAAAGCAGGAATTTGACCTGACAAAGTTTTCAACAATGTAGATTTTCCTGAACCGTTGATGCCTATTAAAGCCACCAGCTCACCGGCTTTGATTTCAAAATCAATTGCTTCCGCAACAGAAACCACTTCTTTTTTTTGCCTGTAGCCAATGCTTAACGAGGACGTGGAAAGTAAGATGTTATCGCGATTAAGTTCTGAAGACATTTTAAAAGTTGAGTTTGCGTTTTCTTAAAAGCAGCCAGATAACTACCGGTGCACCAAATAAGGAAGTTACTGCATTTATGGGCAGGGTGTTTTCATTTCCCGGAAGCTGAGCGATGACATCACAAACCAGCATTAATATCGCTCCTCCCACGATAATGCTGGGTAATAAAACCCGGTGATCGCTGGTTGGGATAAGTTGCCTCACCAGATGCGGGACCGCAAGTCCTACAAAAGCTATTGGCCCTGCAAAAGCAGTAGCGCTCCCCGCCAGAATGGAAGTAGAAATAATAATCAAAACCCGATTGCTTTTCAGCTGAACCCCCATGCTCTTAGCGTAATTTTCTCCCAGGAGTAAAGCGTTCAAATTTTTAAGGCAGAAAACAGCGAAGCCAAGTCCTGTAAACCAGCAGGCTGCCAAAATTCCAACTTCCTGCCAGGATAAATTTCCTAAGCTGCCAAAGGACCAGAAGATATAGAGCTGAAGATTATTTGAATTACTAAAATAAGCCAAAATACTTACGACGGCAGAGGTGAGACTGGCTACCATCAATCCAATAATCAGTAAAGTCATGGTGTCTTTTACTCTTTGAGCAGTGGATAAAACCGCCAGCATGACCAGGAGACTCCCTCCGCTCGCCGCCAAGATAATGGCCCATTTGGAAAAGATAAACTCCCCTAAAATTCCAGAAAACAAACCTGCGCCCATGATTAAAAAGGCAACGCCCAGACTTGCACCGCTGCTCAAACCCAGTACATAAGGCCCGGCCAAAGGATTTCTAAATAGGGTTTGCATCAATAAACCACTGACCGCAAGTCCGGAACCAATGAGGATAGCCGTTATGGTTTTGGGCAATCTGTACTGGAGAATGATATAGTCCCAGGTGGAATTGTCCAGACTTGACCCCAGAAGACTTTTCAGAATATCCGAAAAAGGGATAGACACAGAGCCTAAGGACAAACTCAGTATGATGCCTAGGAGCAAGAGCGCGAGGAGCAGGATATGATTTATAAGGGATTTACTCAATTTTCAAAGGTTTAAAAAAGGTAAACGCCTCGTTTTCCAAAAGTTCAGGATGAAATATCTTCACCAGGTCCTTCAGTACTAAATCGGGTCGGTTGGGACCTATTTCATAAAAAAGTACACCGCCGGTTTCACCAGTGGTCGATGCCATGGTATAAATATTTCTTTCCTGAAAGGCTTCAAATTCCTGGTAATGCATATTGCTTTCTAAAAGTTGAGCGTAGGATGTGAACTGAGCCGGCGAAATCCAAAATTCTGCCGCTTTGGCATCTTCCAGAACCCTTTCAAAAGAAAAGGCCGCGCTGCCTTTGCCTTGTGTATCTTTATAGACATACTCAGCATTGGCATCTTCAAACAACTGCGCCTGCCAGCTTGTTCCATAAGGCAAATACCAGCGATCCTGGTGCATAGCTCCGGAAATAACACTGGGTTCCCCTGTAGCTCCTTCTGCTTTTTCTTTCAAAGCCAGGTAATCGGCTTCCACCTGATTAAATGCTTCTATGGAAAGGTCTAATTCACCCAGAAAGACACCAAAAAACTTGATCCATTCGGCTTTGCCCAGCACGTCCTTTTCCAGCCAGTCCCCGTTATAGACCACAGGTATTCCGGACTTCTGAATCTGAGTTAAGGTTTTATTCTGTCCTTCTACCCCAAAACTAAAGACCACATCCGGATTTACGGAAAGCAAAATCTCAGTATTGAGGGCTTCATTTTTCCCTAATTCCTTCACTTTTCCGGCATCGATTAAAGCTCTGGCTTTTTCAGAAGAGATAAAATCAAGATTGGGAAAACCGACGAGCTTATCGATTTTGTTCAAAGTGATAAGCGACGGAATATGCGTAGTAGAAGTGGTTACCAACTTTTCAACAGGCAATTGAATGAGTGCCTCATAAGATATCTGTTCCGGAACGTGTTCAGACCTATCCACAACTAAATACACTAAATCGTTTTCAGCTTCGGGCCAGGGAGAGTGAACAATCACCTGCGTGAAATTCGCATACTTATTGATAGAAAATCCGGTGGCGTATTTGATTTCTACCTTTTCATAACCCCTGTCTGTATTAGCCGAATGGTCTGCTTTTTTACAGGCGAAGAAGCTCAGGAGGATAACGAAATAGAGTAGGGGTTTCATTCAATACATTTTAAGCAAAAGTATGATTAATTATTTTGACCATATCCGGCTCAAAAATCAATTTTACAAAACTTAGGGGGGAAAAAGTATGCTTTCTTTAAGAAAAGTTTATTTTTGCACTGCATTTTGGTTCTCAAAGGTTATTTCAACTTTTGAAGATTAAAAGGGAATTTCGTTAAAATCGAAAGCTGTTCCCGCAACTGTAAGCTAAGTACGCCATGTGCGTATGCTTTGTTCCTCAACTTCATAACCACTGTTTGCTTTGGCGAATGGGAAGGTTGAACAAAGACGCAAGCCAGGAGACCTGCCTCAATGTGTAAATTTTAAACAATGACTTTCGGGAAAAGGGTCTACTGGTGTATGAAGTATTCGATAAGTTTTTGCGTCTTCGCGTGTTTTTTCACGGGATTAGGTTACGCACAGTTAGATTCCATCCAGAAACTGGATGAAGTGTTTGTAGTAGATCGCCAAATCAACAGGTTTTCTACTGGGCAACTCGTCTATACCTTGTCCGGCTCGACCTTACAGGATTCTCCCGGGACCCTCACAGATGTTCTTCAGCAAAACACACCTATTTTCTTTAAGCAAAACGGTTACGGTATGGTCTCCTCACCAGCATTCAGAGGCACCACTGCTCAACAAACGGCTGTGGTTTGGAATGGATTCAACATCAATTCCCAGTTTAACGGCCAAACCGATTTCAACACTTTACTCGTAGATGGCTTCGATGAAATTTCAGTGAGACCCGGCGGAGGAAGCGTGGTTTACGGAACCGGAGCGATAGGAGGGAGCATTCATCTTACCAACAGACTTAGGTTTGATGGAGAAACCCATGTGGTTTTAAATGCAAGACTTGGCAGTTTTTCAACCTATCAAAATTTGCTAAAAGCGTCAACCTCCTCCGACCAGTGGAGTTTATCCTTTGCCTTATCTCGATTTTCTTCTGAAAATGATTACGATTGGCCCGGGACCTCTCGGCAAAACCTGAATGGTGAGTTTGAGCATTACAATGCCAATTTGAGTCTGGCCAGGAAACTGAATCGGAACAATAGAATCACTTACCACGGCATGTATTTCAATGGGGATAGAAATTTCTCTCTTTTGTTTCCGTCCGACCCGCCATCCAGTTATTCTAATGAAGACCACAGACACCTCCTGGAATGGGAAAGTGAACTCTCTGAAGTGACCTCGGTCTTGAAGCTGGCTTTTTTTGAGGAGTATTTTCAATATACTCCGGACTCAAGAACACCCAGGCCTACGGGAGCCACGGCACAAACTGCTTTAGCACGTTATAGCCTTTTTTATTCTTATAAAGCTTTCGACTTTAATGTCTTAAGCGAATACAATTACACTAGCGCAAGCGGTGATAACGTCTTGTCTGAAAGCAGGACTATTGCCAGTTTTGCAGTTCTGACCAAGCATCATTGGAAAAAATTAACTTCAGAAGTCAGTTTTCGTCAGGAATATTCTGATGTATATGATAGTCCTTTTTTGTTCAGCTCCGGTTTTGATTATGAATTTTCCGAAAGGATTGCTGCCAAGGCTAAAGTCTCCAGGAATTTCAGAATCCCCACCTTTAATGATTTGTACTGGGAGGGAAGCGGAAGGACTGATTTACGACCTGAAACTTCGGGTCAGCTGGAAACTTCAGTTGTTTTTTCAGCGAAAGAAAACAAACATCAGTTGACCTTTACAGGCTATTATAACGACATCACCAATCTTATTCGCTGGGTCCCCAATTCAACTAACATCTGGCAACCCGAAAATGTAGACGAAGTTGAAACCTATGGCCTGGAGGCCCATCTCACCTCTGAATTTGTATGGGGGATGCATGAATTTAATTTCAGTTCCCTTTACGCTTACACGGTTTCTGAAAACACACAAACGGGTTATCAACTTACCTATGTCCCCAGGCATAAGTTTACAAACAACCTGACTTATAAAATCAATCGATTTTCGGTAGATCTTCAAAATCTATACAACGGCGAAGTGTTTACAAGGACCAATAACTCTCCGGATGATATACTTGAAGACTACCTGCTTTGGAATGCCGGATTGTCCTATGTAATTCCAAAGTTCCAAAATTTAAAACTCTCAGTTCAAGTCAGAAATATAGGAGATGTTGCCTATCAAACCATTGAAAACAGACCTATGCCAGGAAGGCATTTTTTTATTCAAACCTTAATCAATTTTTAAAACCAAAAATTAAATGAACACGTATTTTAAATTTATCATGATCGCTTTTTTCGCCTTAGGTATGTTCTCCTGTAGTAATGATGACGACCAAACAGGACCCATAATTCCGGACGGAGATTATTTTGACGGAACGCTTATTTTAAATGAAGGGGGAAGCGCAGGAGGATCGGTTTCTTTTTTAGACTCAGATTTGCAGGAGCTTTCAAACTCAATATATGAAGAGGTTAATCCCAATGCCGGACTGGGATTATATCTCCAATCCATGTTCTTTGCGGATGACAGAGCTTTTATCATTGCCAACGGGTCCAATTTAATCACCGTTGTAAACAGATATACTTTTGAACTGCTTGGAACTGTAGACACAGGGCTTAGTGTTCCCAGATATGGGACCGTTTTGGATGGTAAGGCTTATGTCACTAATCAGGCTGCTTTCGATTCAGATCAGGACGATTATGTCGCTATAATCGATATCGAAACTTTGGAAGTCGAGGAAACGGTTCTCGTAGGCGCTGTTGCAGAACATATCGTCAGTTATAACGATGACTTATTTATTCAAAATGCTGCATTTGGCTTTGGAAATCAAATCTCCAGATTCAGTACGGCTTCAAATTCAATAATAGAAACCCTGACGCTGGCGGCTGGTCTTAACTCTATGCAACTTTACAACCAAAGCCTGTATGCTTTAGATTCTGAAGGCCTTAAGGAAATTAATCCTTCCGCGTTTACGCTTGTAAATCAGATTGCGAAACCTGAAAGCTTGGAGTCTTTAAATAACTTAAGAGTTGAAAACGATCAGTTTTATTACACTTCAGGAACAGCAGCCTATGCTTCACCGGTTTCAGCTACTGAACTTTCTTCAGAATTCATTTTCGATTACGGAAGCACTTCAACATTCGGTTCATTCTATGGATTTGATGTGAATCAGGACCGGATTTACGTTGGCGATGCCGGTGATTTTGCTTCCAACGGGACCGTGTTAGTCTATTCTACTTCTGGTGAACTTCTCACTGAAAAAACAGCAGGAATCGCCCCCAATAGCTTTTATTTTCAATAATACCTTCATCCGGGTTTAAAAAAAACAGCTTTATGCAGAAATGTATAAAGCTGTTTTTGTTATGAGGACTCAGTTTTTTTAAACGAACTCTATTTAAAAATTGTAATTTCGATTCTGAATTATCAATCCACAGCGTGCTAAAAGCTTTCAAAACTGCCATACAGCAATCCACTTTATTGAAGGTGACTTCCTTCAATAGTTTCTCTGTGGTCATCAAAATGATAACCGGACTTGGTGTTTCCAAGCTTACGGCAGTTTTACTGGGACCTCAGGGCCTGGCTCTCATAGGAAATATGAGAGATGCGCTCGAGCTTTTTCATAAATTTTCCAGCGGTGGCTTAGCCAATGCGGTCGTGAAATATTCAGCTGAACATAAATCAAATCCCAAAGCCTTTTCTACCTTTTTATCCACCCTGGTCTGGTCGGGTATTATAGCCTGTGGCTTGATCATGGCCATGATCTTCCTGTTTTCTGAAGTTATCAATACGTTCATATTTGGCTCCAGAGATTTTGTATCCATCATCCGTGTTATGGCTTTAGTGTTGCCGCTTCATGTGTTGAATATCTATCTGATTTCTATTCTAAAAGGCTTTAGTGAATTCAGTAAAGTTATTAAAATCAATATAGCCTCGCACATCCTCAATCTTCTGTTGTTTGCTGTTTTGGTTTTTGCTGCGGATTTGAAAGGAGCACTCCTGTCTGTGGTTTTGGTGCCTTCAGCCATGCTGGCTTTTACCCTATACCATGTGCGGGTTTATTTTGGCAGACTCAACTCCTTTTCTTTTGGTAATTTTTCTTCGCCCATGCTACGGAATTTAGGTCAGTTTGCTCTTATGACCCTCATTTCAGGAGCAAGTTTTCCTCTGGTGTTTTTGGGGATCAGAAATTTCCTGATCAATACGCTGGGAGTAGCAGAGGCCGGGTACTGGGAAGCCATCTTGAGGATATCCAATTATTACCTGCTCTTCGTGCTGTCCCTGCTCAATTTATACATCCTGCCAAAACTGGCTGAAGCACAGACAAAATCTGAGTTTAGAGACATCATTTTTTCATTTTATAAACAGATTCTGCCGATATTCATTCTGGGACTGGCCGTGGTTTATCTCCTGAGAGACTGGATTGTTCTTCTTATTTTCTCGAAAGAGTTCCTGCCGGCAGCCGATTTGTTTTTATGGCAGATGCTGGGAGATTTTTTTAGAGTTATGGCTCTGGTTATGGTGTATCAGTTTCATGCCAAAAAAATGATGTGGCATTATATTTTAACCGATTTATCCTTAGCTTTAGGATTGTATGTTTCGGCCTTATACTTTATACCCAGAGTCGGTTTGGAAGGCGTAGTGATAGGACACGCTTTAACCTATGTGGTTTATTTCCTGATCATTTTATCCCTGTTTAGCAGGACTTTATTTTTCAGCAGAGCATGACATCAAATTTGACTTTAGAAGTATTGATTTCAACCATGAACAGAAAAGATTTATCTTTTCTGGACCATATGTTTCCGGATGTAAATACCTCGATGTATTCGATTTTGATTATCAATCAGACTCAGTTTGAAGAAGACCTGCTGTCTTCCCATCCGAAAATTCGGGTGATTAATTCCAAAACCTTTGGTTTAAGCAAAAGCCGAAATCTGGCTATCGATAACGCTGTGGGGGATATCTTACTTTTCTCAGACGATGATGTACAGTATCTGCCAGACTTTGAAAACACCATTTTAAAAGCCTACGCCACTTATCCGGAAGCCGCTTTGATCTCCTTTCAGTTTTTGAATGAACAAGGCGATTTAGCCAAGCTATATCCAAAACGAGAGGGCTACCTGACATCTTCCAAACGCCCGCTGTCTTCAGTGGAACTGACTTTTAAAAGAGAGTCTGCAGTATCTCTCAATCTGAGAATGGATGAGCGTTTTGGTCTAGGTTCTATATTTGCTTCAGGGGAGGAACAGCTTTTTAAAAATGCCTTTCTGAAAAATAAGCTGAAGACCGCCTATGTCGCTGAACCCCTATTGATTCATCCTGGAAAAACTTCAGCCTCCAGTCTCGATAAGGCGAAGTCCATTGAAGCTACTGCGGCGCAAAAATATATGCTTTACAATAACTTGACCTATTTGTGGTTAGTAAAGTATGTGTTTTTTCTCTTCAGGCAGGGGTATATTTCGTTTTACGATCAGGTATACGCTTATAACAGCGGTATGAAGGCTATCTCTAAACTCAAAGCACTGCGTGATGAAAATTGATCTGAAATCTCTCTTGTTCTGGATATTGCCCGTGTTCATCAGCTTCGGATTCGAATTTTTCTTCACTGATTTCAGGATATTTAATATCCAGAACCTGGTTGAAAATCTGATTCTTCTTTTTCTGATCTGGATCCTGCTAAGCCTGGCACAGTACCCGAGATTAAAACGGGTTTTCACCAAAAGCCTCTATACAGTCTTTGTTTTCTTTTTGGCTTTTGAAACGTCGTTTTTCTACATGTTCAACACCTTTTTTTCTGCGTCATCCCTGTTCATTCTTTTCGAAACCAACGCAGCAGAAACCAGTGAGTTTTTAAACCTGTACGTGGACCAAAGGCTGGTCCTATACCTTCTCTCCATGTTATCCGTCATCAGTTTATTTATAATTAAACCCGAGCAGAGAGTCTTAAATGCAAAGCTCAACTTAAAACCTGTCAACAGGGTAGCGCTCATAATCCTGCTTGTTGCAGGACTGAAAATCAGTGGTTTTATGATCGCCAGTTTTCCCTTTCAGCTCCTGAAAGGCAGTGTGAGTTATATCTATGAGACCTATAAGTTTTCTGATCTTAAGCTGGATCAGGCTACTGGTCATTTTGAGAACGTCGAGTTTAAAGGAGACCCTACTTCGCATACTTTTGTATTGGTTATAGGGGAGTCCAACGCCAGGCGACAACTGGGACTCTATGGATATGAAAGAGAAACCACACCAGGGCTTTCGCAGAGAAAAGATGAACTGATGATTTATCAAGATGTGATCAGTTCCGAATCGCATACCATTCCTTCTTTACAGGAGGCCCTGATTTTTGAAGACCTTGAATCAAGAACGGAATCTTCTCTCATCCAGCTCATGAATCAGGCAGGTTTTAAGACCTTCTGGCTGTCCAATCAAAGGCCGATCGGTATTTATGAAACCCTTCTAACAAAGCTTTCCAAAGCTTCCGATGAGTATGTCTATACCAATACGACGCGCTGGGGTTCTGTCACCCCTTTTGATGAGGTTCTGCTCCCTCATCTGGATAAAGCTCTGGCCGATGAGGCCCCAAAAAAATTCATCGTTTTAAACCTGTTGGCCACGCATGCCAATTATGAACTGAGGTATCCTCAGGCTTTTGATCGGTTTAATTCTGAACCTGCAACGCCGTTTCCTTCTGAAGAAAATTTCAGAATCATCAACCAGTATCATAATTCTATCAGCTACGTCGATTATATGGTGAGTACAATCATCGATAGGGTCAAGGCCAGGCAAGATAAAAGCTATGTGTTATACTTTTCAGACCATGGTGAGGAAGTGTTTTTTGACAGAGATTTCGTAGGTCATAATGCTTCCGATATTCCTACCCGCTCTATGTTTGAGATTCCATTCTTCGTTTGGACTTCTTCTGAATTTGATTCCTCCTACACCCTGGATTTTAAGCCCGAGAGGCCCTATGTTTTAAATGATTTTATCCATTCCTTAAGCGATTTATCCCAGATAAGCTTTTCTAAACTGGACAGGCAAAAGAGTATTTTTTCTGAAGAATACAAAGCAACAAAGCGGATCATAAGCGGTAAACTCGACTTCGATGTTTATTTTGAAGACTAAAACTACTTGAAAGGACTTTTATAGATGTTTTTCTGAACCAATTTTCGCTGAATTGATTTGAGTTTTCTCAGCATAAATCCTGAAGCACTGAAGAGCATTCTTTGCTTAAAATTGAGACTGGATACATCAATATCCTGTCGAAGTTGCTGAAAAAGCGCCTTATCTCCCTTCATTTTGGCCTGAATACCCAGGGAAAACCTGTTGATATCCATATATTTTTTCAAGGAGGCATTTCTTTTTTCTTCAGCTGTATGCTTGTTGATATAAGCGAGTTTATCTCTCAATCCGGTCCTGTCCGAAAGGTTATTCTCTGTGATTCTATGATACCTCATCGTGACTTTGGGATTGAAAGCCATCTTAGCCTGCAGACCAAATCTCACAATCAGGTCTATATCCTGTCCGGATTTTATTTGCGTATCGAAGCCCCCGACCTCTTTAAAAATGGGGGTTGTGAAAGCCAGGGCCGAAGTCCAGGCCAAAGGATCGATTAAACTCGCTTCGAAATAATCTTCTACATAGTCTGGCTTTGATTGTATGTCAACAGCAAACGAGGCTTGCTTTAAATAGGTTTTTTCCAGTACAATCTCATAATTGGTACAAATCACACTGGCTTTAGGGCATTTAACCTTAGTGTTCTGTAATTCTTCCAGATGGTTTGGATACCAGTAGTCATCTGCATCTAGCAGGGCGATCCATTCGTATTTAGCAATTGCAATTCCAGCATTCCTGGCCGATGAAGCGCCTTGGTTATCCTGAGAGATTAACTTTATCCGGGAATCTTCAAATTTTTCTAAGATGTTTTCACTTCCGTCTGTACTTCCGTCATTGATGACAATAATTTCAAAGTCCTGATGGGTCTGGCACAGAACACTTTCAAGACACTGCTGAAAATAATTCACTTTGTTATAAAGCGGTATGACGATAGAGAATGAATTCATTTGTTCTGAAATTGCTTAGAAAAATAATAGAGCTTATACACATTAAACCAGAACAGGCTGGGCTGTTTTGAAATCAAATGCCTTCTGATTTTATTTTGAAAGGGATTTAAGGCAATTAAGAATAGGCGCAGGGTTCGAGTCGATTTCATTTTGAAATACAGTCGGGACAGGGGTGTGGCGTTTTCAGAAATCTTCTTTCTGTCGATTAAAGCTTTGAGCGTAAGCAGTGCTGTTTCAGTCTTTGTCAGGAATTCTGAAGAGGTTTCAAGACCTGTGTGAACCACAGGATTATCCAAATGACAAACCTCTATGTTTTTGGCTTTAAGTTCTTCAGAAAAAACAAGATCCTCATAGCCGTAGGTGGTCAATTCGGTATCAAAAATGGGTTGTTGAAAAGCGGATTTGTCGATGAGTAAATTGGAAACTAACACCTCATATTTATAATCTTCTTTTCTGACTTCAACCGGTTTAGCTTCGCGTTTATGTCCGTAAAGCCACCTCAGTACCTGAGAATCCTGTGGGGATTCGTGGGCGTAGGTGAGTCCTCCAAAAGCCACTTTACACTTGTGTTCTATCGCTTTGAGGTAGGAACTCATAAAGTTTTTCCTCAACGGGAGCACATCATTGTCCAGAAGCAGGACATAGTCAAATCTTGCGGTATTGATGAGGGTATTCAAATTATTGGATCGGCCCAGATTGGATTGATTTTTCCAATACGTCAAATTCGGAAATTTGGAGAGCTTTTCTTCCTCTACCTTTTCTCCGTGAGGGTAATCGTCTGAAATGAGGATTTCATACCTAAGATCCAGTTTTTGACACTGTTCATGAATCTCATAAACAATATCGAAAACCGGATCCCTGTATGTTCTTATAAGAATGGATAGCATCACTATCCTTTTGGAACGGGGAAGCCTCTGTCGCGCATTAAAGCATTGATTTCCGCATCTCGTCCTCTAAATTGTCTGTAGGCTTCAGCCGGATCTACTGCGTTTCTGGGCGCAAATAAGAACTTGACCAGTCTTTCAGACAGGGTTTTATCATAGAATCCGCCGTCGGCTTCATCAAAAGCTTCAGCGGCATCGGAAGTTAGGACATCGGCCCATAAATACCCATAATAGCCGGTGGCATAGCCTTCACCGGAAAACACATGACCAAAATGCGGACTGCGATGACGCATAACCAGCTCTTCCGGCATGCCCAGTTCGTCCAGGGTTTCCTTTTCAAAGGTCTTTGGATCGATTTCACCTGGATCTGTGGTATGGTATTTCATATCCATGATGGCAGAGGCCAAAAATTCGGTTGTGGCAAAGCCTTGGTTGAATTTGGATGCATTTTTAATTTTTGCGACCAGCTCCTCAGGCATTGGCTCACCCGTTTTGTAATGTTTCAGGTAATTGTTGATGACTTCGTCCGTATAAATCCAGCGTTCCAAAAGCTGAGACTGAAATTCGGTATAATCCCGAACTCCGCCGTTTAGCGTTGGATATTTTACATCTGCACTCAGGAAATGCAGCGCATGTCCAAATTCATGGAAAAAGGTTTCAGCATCATCCCAGGAGACCAGAATGGGTTCGTCTTTGGCCCCTTTTACAAAATTTGAATTGTTGGACGCCAGCACATTGGTTTCCCCATCAAAAGTTGTGTAAGAGCGGTACGTGGTGGCCCAGGCTCCGGAACGCTTGCCTTTTCGAGCATACGGATCTAAATAGAACACGCCCACATGACTGCCATCCGATTTTTGGGTGACTTCATATACTTTTACGTCTTCATGAAATACAGGAACACTGCCATCGGTGATTTCTGAAAATTCAAAATCAAATAATCTGCCCGCCACATAAAAAATGGCATCGGTGAGATTCTCCAGGACCAGGTACTGTTTAACCTCTTCAGAATCCAGGTCATATTTTTTTTGTCTTACTTTTTCAGCATAAAATCGGTAGTCCCAGGGTTTTATTTTAATATCTGCCTTTTCTTCATCGGCGATTTTCTGCATATCCTGAACTTCTTCTTCAACTCTCGCTATGGCCGAAGGCCATACAGCCATCAATAAATCCATAGCATTTTCAGGATTTTTTGCCATCCTGTCCTGAAGCCTCCATTGGGCAAAGTTTTCATACCCCAGAAGTTCAACCCGCTCATCTCTTAGGGTCAAAATCTCCTTTATGAGTTGATTGTTATCGTACTCGTCGGCATTATCGCCTCGGGAGTAGTAATTTTTCCAAACCCGTTCTCTTAACTCTCTTTCTTCAGAATAGGTTAGAAAAGGATCCATAGACGACCTGGTATTCACGATGGCATACTGATCCGGCTTGCCTTGTTGTTCCGCTTCTTTTTTGGCCGATTTGATAAAAGAATCCGATAATCCGTCCAGCTGATCTTCGTTTAGGAAAGTGACATAGTTCTCTTCATCATGAAGAATGTTGTTGGAGAAATCTGTATAGAGCTTGGATAATTCCTTATTGATTGCGGCATAACGTTCTTTGCCGTTCTGGTTTAAGTTGGCGCCATTCATTTCAAAGGACTTATAGACCAGATTGACCACGCGTTGTTCCTGTGGCTCAAGGTTTTCTACCAAAGTACTGTCGTAAACTGCTTTTATTCTATTGAATAATTTTTCGTTTTGACGAATTTTAGACTGATAATCGGATAGTTTTGGAGATAATTTTTGTTGAATTTCTCTGAATTCTTCAGAAGAGAGGTTACTGCTCCATATACCGTAATAAGTGTAGACTCTGTCCATTAACTTACCGGCTCTTTCCATGGCTTCAATGGTATTTTCAAACGTAGCGGGTTCACTGGAATTCGCGATGTCTTCAATTTCCTGAAGGTGTTTTTCTATCGCATAATCCACGGCCGGCTCCAGATCTTCAAGTGTCATGGATTCGAAGTTGGGAACACCTTCAAAAGGACCATCCCATGCTTTCAGAAGCGTATTTTCAGTCATTATTTTATCTTTAGATTCTTCTTGTGTACAGGCGATATTTAAAGCTATAAAGCTTAAAATGATGAGTTTATAGTATAGTTTCATGGGTTATAATTTAGCTTGTTGTTGTTTTTGAACCACTTCAAAAAGACGTTGACCGTCACATTTTAAGGTTTTGGAGGGGTATTTTAATAGTAGAGCGTAGTCATGAGTTGCCATCAGGATGGTGTTTCCATTGGCATTTATATCCTGTAACACCTGCATGACCTCTACAGAAGTCTGAGGATCCAGGTTACCTGTGGGCTCATCTGCCAGGATAAGTTCCGGATCATTGAGCAGAGCCCGGGCAATGGCCACACGCTGCTGTTCACCGCCGGAAAGCTGGTAAGGGAATTTGAAATTTTTGGTTTTCATGCCTACTTTATCAAGCACTTCGTCTATTTTTTGTTCCATTTTGGACTTGTCTTTCCAGCCGGTGGCTTTCAACACAAAAATCAGGTTTTCTTTCACATTCCTGTCGTTCAGAAGTTTGAAGTCCTGGAATACGACACCGAGTTTTCGCCTCAAAAACGGAATCTGTTTTTCTTTCAGATTTTGCAGTTCTATGCCTACAATTTGACCAAAACCGCTTTGTAAGGGTAAATCTCCGTAAAGCGTTTTCATAAAGCTACTTTTACCCGTCCCTGTTTTCCCTATAAGGTAGACGAATTCACCCTTTTGAATTTCGATATTAACATTGGATAAAATAAGAGTTTCTCTTTGGAAAATGCTGGCATCTCTTAGTTCTAGAATGGTTTCTGGCATATATAAATGAAAAAATTACAAGTTATAAAGATAAGATTATTTAGCTGCGCATGAAAAATCATTTTGCGATAAGTCATAATTTAAAAAAAGCTTCCGCGTTATATGTGTATATAATTTTATCTTTGAGTGTTACTTAAAAACGTACTTCTATGCCAAAAATTCTCTTTTCACTCATCTTGTTGGCTTTCACCTCAGCTCAAGCGCAGCAGTCACAGCAATTTGTCGATGTTTTGGGCGAATACCAGGAGGCAATTCATTTATACGAGCAAAATCAGTTTGAGGCGGCAAGCCAGGCGTTTCGAGAACTGTATTCGGATTTAAACAGCGATAAACTGAAGTCCGATACAGAGTACTATCTGGCAAAATGCGCCATCGAACTCGGGAAATCTGGGGCAGACGAAATGATGGAAGGCTTTATTGAAAATCATCCTACCAGCCTGAAAACGAACAAAGCCTATCTTGAAGTTGGGAACTATTATTTTCAAAATAAAGACTTTCATAAAGCCAACACCTGGCTGAGTAAAGTCAACACCGGTTCCCTGTCCAGATCCGAGTTGAAAACCTATCAGTTCAATTATGCCTATATCAATTTCAGATTAAAAAATTATCAAAAAGCGCAGCAGCTGTTTGAACATGTAAGAAACGACAAAGAATATGGTGCTCAGGCTAAATATTACATCGGTTTTATAGCCTATGAAGAAAATCAGTTTCAATCGGCTTCAGATTTGTTTGAGGAAGCCAAGAGGGAGGGCCTGAATGGGAATAATATTTCTTATTTCCAAAGCGATATGAACTTCAAGCTTGGTAATTTCGAGAAAGCCATAGAACTGGGCTTAGAACAGCTTCCTAAGTCCAATGCCCGGGAGCGCTCCCAGCTCAATAAAATCATAGGCGAAAGTTATTTCAATCTGAAAGACTATGACAAGGCCATTGCGTATTTAAAAGAATACAGGGGAGACCGTGGAAAATGGAATAATACAGATTATTATCAGCTCGGTTACGCCTACTACCAAACCGGGGATTTCGAGTCTGCCGTGGAAGAGTTTTCCAAAATCATTGATGGGCAAGACGTTGTTGCTCAAAATGCGTACTACCATCTGGCTAAAGCCTATTTGAAAACCGACAGAAAAACGCAGGCTCTCAATGCGTTTAAGAACGTCAGTGAGATGAATTATGATGAAGAATTGAAAACAAATGCTTTTTTGAATTATGCCAAATTGAGTTATGAGATAGGAAACAGCTATCAGCCCGTTCCTGAAATCCTTCAAACCTATCTCGAAACCTATCCAGATTCTGAAGAAGCAGAGGTTGTTGAAAAACTGCTAATCGACTCTTACCTGACCTCCAAAAATTATCTGAAAGCCATTTCAATGCTTGAGGGGAGCCGGGATTATGACAACAAATTGGCGCTGCAAAAAGTAGCCTATTATTATGGAATCGAATTGTTTAAAGACAACCAGTTTCAGGAAGCCAAAGCCTATTTCAATACATCCTTAGCCCAGCGTCTGGATTCAGAATATACCGCAAAAGCCACGTTTTGGAAGGCAGAGGCCGATTATGCGCTGGGGAACTTCGGTATGGCTTTGATCGGTTATAAAGAATTCAAAGGGATGACTTCTGCACAGAAATTGCCGGAATATTATTCCATTGACTATAATATAGCCTATTCCTATTTCAAGACCAAGAATTACAGACTGGCTGCTTCGTTTTTTGAAGATTTCATTAAGGTGGAAAGGCCTTCACAGCAACTTCATGATGCCTATGTGAGATTGGGGGATGCCAGGTTTGCCTTAGGACAGTACTGGCCGGCCATGGAAGCTTATAACTCGGCCATTGCTATGAAAAATTATAAAAGCGATTATGCGTTTTTCCAAAAGGCTTACAGCTACGGATTTGTAGACAGGAATGCGCAGAAGCTTGAAAGTTTAACCGAATTCGTTGACACCTACCCAAATTCGATTTACAAAGACGATGCTTTGTTTGAACTTGGAAACACCTATGTGGCGGAGAATAACGACCAGAAGGCTATTGAAGCCTATCAAAATATCATAACCAATTACAAGCAGAGCTTGTATTACCCCAAAGCGCTTTCCAAGCAGGCTTTGATTTATTTCAACAATGAAAACTACAGCGACGCCTTAGCCAATTTTAAGCAATTGGTGAGTGAATTCCCAAATTCACAGGAAGCCTTGCAGGCTGTGCAGACCGTTCGCTTGATTTATATTGACATGGGAGAAATTGACCAGTATGCAAGCTGGGTCAATACCTTAGACTTTGTGGAAGTGGCAGATTCGGATATAGAGGAGGCGACTTACCTGGCAGCAGAAAACAAGTTTTTAGACAACGATACCAAGAAGGCGATTTCGTTATTTAAAACTTATCTGGAAGAATTTCCCAAGGGCAGAAACAGTTTAAAATCAAATTTCTATTTGGCGCAGCTGCTCTATAATGAAGGCAATGCTCAGGAGGCTCTTCCGTATTATGTCGAAGTCATCAACAGGAGTTCGAGCGAGTTTACAGAAGAATCTTTAAGACGCCTGTCACAGATTTATCTGTCGAATGAGAATTATGAAAAGGCCATCACTACCTTAAGCCGACTGGAAAAAGAGGCCAGTTTTTCTCAAAATGTACTCTTTGCACAATCCAATTTGATGAAAGCCTATTATGAAATTAAAAATTATGACCAGGCGTTGGCCTATGCTGAATTGATTTTATCTAAAGATATAAGCGATGAGGAAGTGATGAGTGATGCCTTGGTATTTATAGCCCGTTCGTCGCTCAAAACCGGTGACGAGGCACGAGCAGAATCAGCATATCAGGAGGTGTTGGAAATGGCTACCGGAAAACTGAAAGCAGAAGCCTTGTACTACGATGCGTATTTCAAAAATAAAGCAGAAGCTTATGAAGCCTCTACGGCAGTAGTCCAGGACCTGACCAAAAATTACTCGCGTTACAGAGAATTCGGGGTGAAAGGTCTGTTGCTGATGGCCAAAAACTTCAATGCGCTGGGAGACAACTACCAGGCGACTTATATTCTTGAAAACATCATCAAGAATTTTCAGTCTTATCCTGAAGTTATTTCCGAAGCAGAAGAATTGCTGCAATCCATCAAAACCGATGCTGCAGAAACCAATTCTTCAGTAGAAGTAAATCAGAATTAACCTTGAAATTCACACCATAAAAAAAGCCCTCATGCGAGGGCTTTTCTGTGTTTATATGTCTTCTGAAATTATCCCAAGTAAGTTTTGAGGATGGTACTTCTGGAGGTGTGCTTTAAACGTCTCACCCCTTTTTCCTTGATCTGGCGAACGCGTTCTCTGGTTAAGCCAAAGGTTTCACCAATTTCTTCAAGGGTCATGGGCTGTTGATTGCCCAGGCCGAAATAAAGTCTGATCACATCTGCTTCACGCGTGGTTAGCGTTTCTAGGGCTCTCTCGATTTCAGTTTGAAGAGATTCGTGTAACAAATCGTTTTCAGGGCTTGGTGACTCCCCAAATTTTAAAACATCATACAAGTTGGAATCTTCACCTTCAATAAGTGGCGCATCCATAGATAAGTGGCGACCTGAGTTTTTCAAAGATTCCTTGACGTCATTGATAGTCATTTCCAATTCCTTGGCAATCTCATCTGGACTTGGTGGTCTTTGATGGCGCTGCTCAAGAATGGCAAACGTCTTGTTGATTTTGTTGATAGATCCAATCTTGTTTAGCGGTAATCTCACCACTCGGGATTGTTCTGCCAAAGCCGAAAGGATGGATTGTCTAATCCACCAAACCGCGTAGGAAATAAATTTGAAACCTCGGGTTTCATCAAAGCGTTTCGCAGCTTTAATCAAACCTAAGTTTCCTTCATTGATCAAATCGGGTAGGGTAAGCCCTTGGTTCTGGTATTGTTTAGATACAGAAACCACGAATCTTAAGTTCGCCTTGGTTAATTTTTCTAGAGCAAGATCGTCACCAGCTTTGATACGCTGAGCTAATTCAACCTCTTCTTCGGCTGTAATCAAATCCACTTTTCCAATTTCTTGAAGGTACTTGTCTAGGGATGCAGTTTCTCTGTTGGTAACCTGCTTGGTAATTTTAAGTTGTCTCATTTAGATATGGGCTCAATTATCGTTTATCTACATTCTATTTTACGAATGAAGGCGATGAAATGTTACAGCATCAAATCAAATAATTTTTAAATTTTCAAAATGAAGCCAAAAAAAGCCCGCTTCATGGTGAGAAGCAGGCTGTTAAGGCTTGAAAATAAATTATAAATTATGTTCTTATATGCCCATCACCCCAAACATAATATTTGTTGGTGACCAGTTGCTTGAGTCCAAGCGGACCTCTGTGGTGCAACTTGTCTGTAGAAATCGCTAATTCGGCTCCTACGCCCATTTGTCCTCCATCAGTGAATCGTGTGGATGCATTTTGATAAACGGCAGCACAATCGATTTCCTGCATGAATTCAAGCGCTTTTTCATTGTCTTTAGTAATAATTACAGAAGAATGGCCTCCGGAATGTTCATTGATTTTTTCAACGGCTTCATCGAAAGAATCTACCGAGCCCAAAACAATTTTGAGTGCAAGAAACTCTTCCTTCCAGGTGTCTTCGGTTGGAAGCGTCGGGTAATTGGTAATTTCGGCTGGCTTTCCATCAACAAGGATGACAACATTATGTTCTCTTTCTAAAATATCAGCCAATTCTTTTACTTTAGAATCCAAGTCCGGAAGATGGGAATCAAATAAAACTTTATCTAAGGCATTACAACCGGAAATTTTATCGGTTTTGGCGTTGATAATCACTTTTTTGGCAGTATCCCAGTCAGCATCTGGTGCAACATAGAGGAAATTATTCCCTCGACCACTAACCAAAACCGCACAGCTTGCTGTTTTCTTGACAAAATCGATTAATTTTTCACCACCTCTAGGTACGATTAAGTCCATTTTTTCCGGTGGATTGCTTAAGAATTCTCTGGTTTCTTCCCGGTTGAGGTGAAGCAGGGTAATCCACTCTTTGGATAAACCGTTTTCCTCCAGGGCCTGATGCCAGCATTCTTCAAGAATCATATTGCTGTGATTCGCTTCTTTACCCCCCTTTAGGAATATTTTATTATTCGCTTTAAACGCAAGTACCGCCGCTTCAATAGTCACATCGGGTCTGGATTCATAGATAATCATGATGGTCCCGAACGGATCGGTTTTATTCACAATTTTTAAGCCTGAATCCAGTGTTCTTTCAGAAATTGTATTTCCAACGGGATCTTCCTGTTCTTTTACTTCTTTGATGGCTTGAATCATCCCATCGACTTTGTTTTGATCCACGACAAGCCGATCGTATAAAGCCTGGTCATTCCTGTTGAAGGATTCAAGGTCTTTTTTATTGGCCTCAACAATTTCGTTTCTTCTTTTATCAATGATGGTCATCATAGACTGAAGCACATCATTTTTTTTGTTTGTATTTAATAATTTCATTCTAAATGTTTTTTAAACAGTAAATTTTGTTCCTACTTCTTTTCCTTCAAGAATATCTATAATGATATTCTCATCCTTTCCATTCGCGATGTAAGTGGGAATGTTTTTACTTGCTGTCATTTTAGCAATTTTCAACTTGGATTCCATTCCACCACGACCTTCGCCTTCTCCTTTTTCATTTTCTTGAACATATTTTTCAACATTATCATGTACACGAACATGTTTTAATAATTCCGAATCTTCATGTTCCGGATGACCTGTATACAGGCCTTCAATGTCGGTTAGCATGATCAGCATGTCGGCTCCAACCAATTCAGAAACCAGACTTGCCAGTTCGTCGTTATCAGAAAACATCGACATCGAGAGGGATACCGCATCATCTTCATTTGCAATAGGAATAATACCTTCTTTCAGTAAGCCTTCATAGCAATTGATCATGTTTTCGCGGTATTTTCCCGGAGCAAAATCTCTTTTCGTTGCGAGAACCTGTCCACAACGCATTCCGAAATCATGAAACATGGTATAATAATGTCTCATCATTCGTGGCTGTCCAACCGATGAATATACCTGACGTCGGGTCGATTTATCTTCTGAAGTACAGGACCCCAGAACTTCTTTACCCGCGATAGCCGAACCTGATGAAACCAAGATGGTTATGATATCGCGTTCATAGAGATAGGCTATCTGTCTGACTAAATTTTTCAGAATTGGTCCAACGATTCTATTGTTTCTGTTGGTCATTACATTGGTACCAACTTTAACTACTATACGTTTTTTGTGCATTCTATCTGAGTTTAAGTTATTCATCCCCTAATTCTACTGCTCGGTCAAATGCGGCATAAGCGGCATCCTGAATAAGCTGTTTTACATTGTTGTCGTCCATAGAATCTAAAGCGGCTCGCGTTGTACCTCCTTTGGAAGCTACTCTGTCCATCCATTTTTCTGGAGTTAAGTCGGATTCATTAAACAATTGTACAGCACCTTCAAATGTATTGCTGACAAGGATTTTAGAATCATGATCAGAGAATCCCATTTTCTTCGCTGCATCCAGCATGGAAGCCATAAAATAAAAGATGTAGGCCGGTCCACTACCGGAAATCCCTGTGGATTTATTGATGAAATCTTCATTTTTTACACGAATGGATTCACCTGTCGTATCCAAAAGATTTCTAATCATAAGCAGCTCAACTCTTGAGACTTCTTTAGACTCTGTATATGAAGTCACCCCTTTTCCTACTTTGGCAGGAAGATTAGGCATTGTTCTTACGACTTTCTTAATGCCCAGGTTATTCTGAATATTTTCTATGGTGACGCCAGCCATCAATGAAACTATGATTTGCTGATCGTTTAGCATGGGTTTCATTTTTGCGAATAATTCTTCGCTGTGGTAGGGTTTGACAGCTACAAAAACGACATCTGCCTCGGGTAAGCAGTTCTCTAATTTATCGTAAGTGTCATAGTAAGAAATTTCACTTAGTTTTTCTAATAAGACTTTTGATACATCATAGATCATCAGGTTTTTTCTATTCAGTAAAGGGGATTTTGCCATTCCTTCAGAGTAGGTTAATCCCATATTACCTGCTCCTATTACTAATACTTTCATTTTATTTTTTTAATGATTAATAAAAATGATTGTTTACTACCGTGCAAGCATGATGCACAAATACTAAAATACCTATATTTTTTCGGCTTATTATGTTATTAAACATGTTTTAAGAAAAAACGGCAGTTATTGCCAATAAGACTTCATTTTACTGAGGATTTACTTATGCAATTATGTCAGTTGCGCTAGTTTGTCAGTAAAAAAAACGGCTTAGAATGTTCTAAACCGTTTTTAGTAGATTAAATCAGATTTAAGACTTTTGGTCTTCGTCTTCTTTTCTTGGACTTCTTTCTGGTTTTTCCATAAGCGCCTTTCTGGAAACTTTAGGTTTCTTGGTTCTAGGATCAACACCGAAGTATTTTACGTCAAGCACGTCTCCGAGTTTTAAAACATCGGAAACATTTTCTGTGCGTTCCCAGGCAAGTTCAGAAATGTGAAGCAGAACTTCATTTCCAGGGGCCTCGTTATATTCAACCACTACGCCAAAGTCAAGGACTTTTACAACAGTCACTTCATAAACACTGCCTTTTTCGGGCTTGAAGGTAACTGAGTCTATTTTGGCGAGTACTTTATCGATTCCTTCTTGTTTGGTTCCAAGAATTTCTACGATGCCCTCTTCTGTAACAGGGTCCTCGTTGATAACGATTTCTGTACCCGTCGACTTTTGTAATTCCTGAATAACTTTTCCTCCAGGTCCAATCAAGGCACCAATGAATTCATTTGGAATTCGTCTGGTGATGATTTTTGGAGCATGAGCTTTAACAGATTCGTTTGGTTCTGAAATCGTTTCAGTCAGTTTTTCTAAAATGTGAAGTCTTCCAGCTCTGGCTTGTTTCAATGCTTTCACCAAAATCTCGTAAGGCAAACCTTTCACCTTGATGTCCATTTGGCAGGCTGTAATTCCATCTGCAGTTCCGGTCACTTTAAAGTCCATATCGCCAAGGTGATCTTCATCTCCAAGGATATCAGACAATACAGCATGACGATCCCCATCAGAAATCAATCCCATGGCAATACCCGATACTGGTTTTTTCATTTTGATACCTGCGTCCATCATGGCCATTGTTCCGGCACAAACCGTTGCCATAGAAGAAGAACCGTTGGATTCCAGGACTTCAGAAACGATTCTGACCGTATACGGATTATTTTCAGGAATCATTCCTTTAAGCGCGCGCTGAGCCAGGTTTCCATGACCTATTTCTCTTCGGGAAGTTCCTCGTATAGGGTAAGCTTCTCCGGTACAAAAAGGAGGGAAGTTGTAATGCAGATAAAAGGTTTCTTCACCCTGATGCGTTGGCATATCAATGGTGTTGGCTTCTCTCGAGGTACCCAGCGTTACCGTGGCCAGGGCCTGAGTTTCACCTCTGGTAAAAATGGCAGAACCATGAACAGATGGCAGATAATCGGTTTCACACCAGATAGGTCTGATCTCATCTGTTTTTCTACCGTCTAAACGTATACCTTCAGCAAGTGTTAGTTCTCTTACGGCTTCTTTTTCCACCTTATTGAAATAGGTTTTGATCAACTTTTCGTTTTCTTCCAGTTCTTCTTCAGAAAATAAAGCTAAAACCTCTTCTTTTACAGCAGAAAAGGCTTCTCCGCGCTCTCTTTTGCTATGACCGCCTTTAGCGATATCATATATTTTTTGGTAAGCAGCTTCGTGAACTTTTTTCTCGATAGCTTCATCCTCTTTTCCGGGATTGTACTCTCGTGTAGGTTTTTTACCAAAAGCCTCGGCCAATCTCAATTGAGCTTCAACCTGTTTTTTGATATGCTCGTGAGCAAACTGAATCGCTTCAGCCATTTCCTCTTCTGAAATTTCATCCATTTCACCTTCTACCATCATCACAGAATCTGCAGAAGCACCGATAATCATATCGATGTCTGATTCCAGAAGCTGACTGCGGCTTGGGTTAATGACAAATTCTCCATTGACTCTACCAACTCTGGCTTCAGAAATAGCAGTTTCAAAAGGGATGTCAGATAATTGAATGGCTGCAGAAGCGGCAAGTCCGGCCAGAGCATCCGGCATGACATCTTCGTCATGAGACATCAGCTGGATCATAACTTGAGTTTCGGTTCTGTAATCGGATGGAAAAAGCGGACGCAAGACACGGTCTACGATTCTCATCGTGAGCACTTCACCATCACTTGGTCTGGCTTCTCTTTTGAAGAAACCTCCGGGATAACGGCCAGCGGCTGCGAATTTTTCTCTATAGTCTACTGTTAACGGAAAGAAATCTAAGGTGCTTTCTTTGTAAGAAGAGACTACAGTACACAATAACATGGCGTTACCCATCTGGACAACGACAGAGCCGTGTGCTTGTTTTGCTAATTTACCGGTCTCAAGTTTGATTTCTCTACCATCACCGAGATCGATAACTTCATTAAATGTTTTTGGAATCATAATAATGATTTTAAGGTTATATTTTTTTCTTAATACGTGTTGTTGTGTTGTGGTTTAGAAAAAAAATAAAACCAATGGAAGTCGTCCCAAGGAACGCTTTTAAACTAAAAAAGGGGCAAATTGCCCCTTGATGTACTCTTATTTTCTTAATCCTAATTCTTTTACAATTGCTCTGTATCTCATAATGTCTTTTTTCATGAGATAGTCAAGAAGATTTCTTCTTTTACCAACCAATTTGACCAAAGATCTTTCAGAATTATAGTCTTTTCTGTTTGTTTTAAGGTGCTGAGAAATGTGCTCGATTCTCTGAGTCATCAATGCGATTTGTCCTTCTGCGGAACCAGTGTCCTTCTCGTCCTTACCGTGTTTAGCAAATAATTTGCCTTTTTCTTCTAATGTTAGGTACATGCCAATATTATTTCAATAATTTTTATGCTAGAATAGATTTTCTATTCAATCGTGCAAAAGTAAACTTTTAAATTGAAAACGAATATCAATTTTTTAAAAATTATGCTCTTACCGATTGATTCATAACAAGATCTATGTATAAATTGATCTTGTTCTTGAGTTCCTTTCTGTGAGAAATAAAATCCAAGAAGCCATGTTCCTTCAAAAATTCAGAGGATTGAAATCCTTTTGGCAAATCTTTACCCGTAGTGTCTTTTACAACTCTGGGACCTGCAAAACCGATTAATGCGCCAGGTTCAGCGATATTGATATCGCCCAGCATGGCAAATGAAGCCGTGGTTCCGCCCGTTGTCGGGTCGGTACAAAGTGAAATGTACGGAAGTTTAGCTTTTGCCAGCTGTGTAAGCTTAACCGATGTTTTTGCCAGCTGCATTAGTGATAAGGCTGCTTCCATCATTCTAGCTCCTCCGGATTTCGAAATGATAATTAAAGGACAGTGATTGGCGATAGCGTGATCTACCGCTCTGGCTATTTTCTCGCCAACAACAGAACCCATGGACCCGCCAATAAATTTGAAATCCATGGCAGCAATCACAACTTCTTTGCCTTTGGATTTACCAATGGCAGTTCTGATGGCGTCATTAAGTCCAGTCGCATTTTCGACCTCTTTTAGGCGATCTTTGTATTTTTTGGTGTCTTCAAACTTTAAAGGGTCTTTGGATTTTAACGATGCGTCTAATTCTTCAAATTTTCCGCTGTCAAACAGAATATCAAAATATTCTGTACTCCCTATCCTTACATGGTAATCATCTTCCGGACTTACAAAAAAGTTTTTTGCAAGTTGTTCGGCGTCGATAATTTTACCCGTAGGGGATTTATACCACAAGCCTTTCGGGACATCTTTCTTGTCCTCAGTGGCTGTTTGAATCCCTTTTTTCTTTCTCTTAAACCAAGCTGCCATATGTAGGGGCTATATTATAAGGTGTTGATATTGTTTAAATCTTCAAATGCTTTTTCTAATCTGGTGATGAATGTTTTTTCACCTTCCCTGAGCCATTTTCGAGGATCGTAGTGTTTTTTATTAGGAACGTCATCCCCTTCAGGATTTCCTATTTGGGCAGAGATATACTCTATTTTAGAAGTCATATAATCTCTAATGCCCTCCGTAAAGGCATATTGCAAATCGGTATCGATGTTCATTTTGATGACGCCATACCCAATAGATTCTTTTATTTCTTCTACAGTTGATCCACTTCCACCGTGAAATACAAAATCGATATGATTTTCTTCTACCTTGTATTTGTTTGAAACGTATCCCTGAGAATTTTTGAGAATTTCGGGAGTGAGTTTTACGTTTCCTGGTTTATAAACACCATGTACATTTCCAAAAGCTGCTGCAATGGTAAACTGGTCTGAAACTTTGCTCAACTCTTCGTAAGCGTAGGCAACCTCTTCAGGTTGTGTATATAATTTAGAGGAATCAATGTCTGTATTATCAACACCATCTTCTTCTCCGCCTGTTACGCCAAGTTCAATTTCTAAAGTCATTCCCATCTTTTTCATTCTTTCCAGATAGGTTTTGCAAATCTCAATGTTTTCTTCCAAGGGTTCTTCAGAAAGATCGATCATGTGGGAACTGAAGAGCGGCTTGCCGTGAATTTTGTAAAATTTCTCACCTTCATCCAGCAATCCGTCAATCCAGGGTAATAATTTTTTTGAACAATGGTCTGTATGTAATATCACAGTTGCGCCGTAAGCTTCTGCTAACTCATGAACGTGTTTTGCTCCTGAAGCAGCGCCTTTGATGGCAGCAACTTCATTGTCGTTAGACAAGCCCTTACCGGCATTAAACTGAGCACCTCCATTTGAAAATTGAAGAATGACCGGAGAATTTAATTTGGCAGCAGTTTCAAGAACCGCATTTATGGTATTGGATCCTACAACGTTTACAGCAGGAAGTGCATAACTGTTGTCTTTCGCATGTTGAAAAATAGCCTGTACTTCTTTTCCGGTGGCGACTCCAGGTTTAATATGATGACTCATAATGTGTTTTTTAATTAAAATTTCTAAATGTAAAATTAATAAATATATATCTACTAGAACGGGTAATTGATTCCGAAGTTGAAAACCGCATTGCTAAAATTATAGTTTTTAAACCATTTTGTTCCCTCATTTCCCGGATTGTAGGTTTTAAAACCCAGGTCCATTCGGATGACGAAAAAATCGATATCATAGCGTAAACCAAAGCCCGAAGCGATGGAGAGTTCGCTGAGATCCTGCAAGCCATCAAAAGTTGCTGCAGGATTGTCGATGTTATCAAATACATTCCAAATGTTTCCTGCATCAATAAATAAGGCAGAATTTAAGCTTCCAAATAAATTGAATCTATATTCTGCATTGAAGCTGAGCTTGAAGTTGGCTTCATTAAAATCATTGACAGCATTGGTGCTTCCGGGTCCAAGATCATATGGCCTCCAGCCTCTGTTATCATTAGGACCACCGCCAAAAAAACTTCGTGGGAAAGGAATGGAGTTTGCATTTCCATAAGGAATAGCTATGCCGCCGTAAGCGCGAGCAGCCACGACTTGCTGCCCCCCAAGATCCCAGTATTTTATATAATTAAGTTCCGTTTTGACGTATTGGGAAAACTGAACATCGAATAGCCTGTAATTGCCTTCCGGAGTTTGTTCCAGATTTAAAGGACCCGCGAGAAGAGAGAGTATATTTCCTGCCAGTTCTATTTTTCCCCGGAATTGAGAAAAATTTTGATCGTAAATATCCCGTCTCGTACTAAAATCATAACTAAAGTTGGAGGCGACGATAAGGTTATTTTCTGTCAACCGCTCCCGGCGTTCGATAAGTGAACTGGCGGTTTGTTGTTCTTCACCGCTTAGATTTATAGTCTGAGTATTGATGTCCCTGATAAATCCAGCCGTACCCGTAGGTATGATTAAATCGAGTTCACCTTCATTATTTTCAAAAAGAAATTCAGGATTCACCTGATCGATATTGTTTCTTGAAATCTGATTCAGTTCTGAATACGAATTTCTGAAGACGTTGAAGAAATTTGCTGCATTCAGATTGTTCACAAACTGAATATTCATGAGGTCCAGTTGATAGGAAGTTCTGTCTTTTGGTTTCCAGCGGTAACCAAAAACAGCATTGAGGTTTCGCCGGTCTAAACCGATATTTTGCTGAGTGCTGAAACCAACGCTGGCAGAGGTGAAGGGGGACATGGTGTTTTTGATGATGCTTTGAACGGAAAACGGAAAGATAATTCGAGGGAAATTCAACCTTAAATCTGCGCCATATTCAAGAATATCCAGGAACTGGTCATTAGAAGTTGAGAGATCTCTGGAGGATCCAAAGTTACCCCTGCCGGAAAGTTCCAGGGTTTCTGCACCTCTGAAAATATTTCTGGCTAAAACAGAGGTATTGAATCCGATACCGAACTGCTGAATATTGCTCTGGCTTACATCCACACTAAAGTTGGTGGAAAATCTTTCTTTGGGCGTGAGAAAAATATTGGCGATTAACCCATTGCCGGTACTGTCTCTGGGATCTTCCTGATAAAGTATGTTGGGGTATTTGAAAATTCGGGTTTCTGAAATCCTGTTGTTCGTTCTTGCCCGGTCAATATCTCGGTAAAGACTGTCTTTTTTGATAAAAATAAAATTGGACAGAACCTTTGGATTCAGCTTTAAATCTCCAAAGGAGTAGATATTGGTGCTGTTATATCTGGCAGAATCTTCCACTTTTCTGGTAGTGCCGTCGTAGTCTGGAAAAACATTGACCTGGCTTATTCTATGAATCTTAAAGGGAATGGAAGCGAGGGTATCCTGAAGATCTACCCTGCGGTTAGAGATGTTAAGCTCAAGATTGATCTTTTGGTCGTTACCCAGAGTATCGGCATAAAACGAAATGTATTCCTTTTCAAAATGATAAAGTCCATGGTTTCTGAAATAACCGCTCATGAAGTCTCTGTCGCTATTGAAAGCATCGGTATTGTATGGTTTACCAACCTTTACGCGGTTATCTTTTTTAATGCGCTGGTACAGAGAGTCCACTGCTGCAGACTCAATGTTTTCTGAAATGCTATCAATGACATATAAAACGCCGGGATTGACCTTGTAGTCGATCTTCACCGTCTGATTTACAGAGTCTTTCTGAATGCTAAAATCCGCATCGGCATTAAACCATCCATGATTCCAGTACCAGGATTCCAGTTTACCTAAAGAGCTTTCCGTCTTTTCGCGATCAAAGAGGGTGGGGGGTTCACCGGTTTTTTTGATTGAGGTATTGACATTAATCCAGAATTTCTTCAGTTGGATGACCTGCCTCTTAGAGAGTAATGAAGTCAGCCTGTCAGCGCGTTGTTTTCGTTTTCCAACCCAGCTGATAAAACGCTCTTCAGGCTTGGTTTGCGCTAAATTATAAATCTGTAGTTTTAGGGGGAAGCCTAGCAGTTTGGTGTTGGTTTGTTGAGAAAGCTGATTGTAGATTTCGGTCTTTGTTACCAAAGTGTCGTTACTCGTAATGCTTTGCTCTGTAATTAAATAGTCGTTTTCACTTAATTTTCTTGTGACATCACAGGAGAAAAACAGGAAAGCAATTAAAAGAATTAATGGTAGTTTTGTGAGTCCGTAGTTCAAGTGTGTGATGTTTTCAAAAATATAATTTTCAATGCTCAGTAAAAATCAAATTAAACTTATCAATAGTTTAAACAAAAAAAAGCACCGTTTAGAACACGGTCTCTTCGTCACTGAAGGTGTAAAAGTAATCAAAGAATTTTTAAAAAGTTCCTTCACCCTAAGAGCTTTGTATTCTGTAGCGGATATTTTTCATATTGAAGAAGGCGAAAGCCATATTGTTTCAGAAAAAGAGCTGGGTAAGATTTCAAATTTGAAAACCCCGCAAACCGCACTGGCTGTATTTGAAATTCCAAAATCCCTGCCGCTTCAAGCGACTTCTCCACTGAGCCTGGCACTGGATGGGATTAGAGATCCCGGAAATCTGGGGACTATCATTCGCATGTGCGACTGGTTTGGCATCGAGCAGCTTATCTGCTCTCAGGATACGGTAGATTGCTATAATCCCAAAGTCGTACAGGCCACGATGGGATCTCTTGTCAGAGTGAAAATTACTTACACCGATTTAAATTCTTTTTTATCCACGTCTTCGGCATACACCTATGGTGCTTATATGACAGGGACCAATGTCTATACCACTGATTTGGAAACCGAAAACGCAATTATTGTTTTAGGCAATGAAGCCAATGGCATTAGTACAGCTGTTCAGCCTCATATAGATGAACGGATTTCTATTCCGAGTTACGGAAAATCTCAGGGGGCCGAAAGTCTCAATGTGGCCATGGCCGGCGCAATTCTCCTGAGTGAGTTTAAACGCCGATAGGCTACTGAAAAGTAAGATTGATAAAAATCCCTCTGGTTTTTAAGGATTCTATATTGGATGTCCAGGGACTAGCAGGGTCATCATCTCTTACCAATTCGTCTCCCATACCAAAAACGCCTCGTATAGAGGGTGTGAATTTGAAATAATCGAAATAAAAATCAATTCCGAAGCCGACTTCGTAATAGTAATTTTGTGTTTTTAACCGGAACTGCCCTGCAGAATTGTCCTGAGGATTGTCTTCATTACTGGATAAATTATGGGATACCGACATACCGCCAACCACAAAAGGCTTGAAGTTATTGATGCGTTTCGAAGAAAACTTAAGCAATAAGGGAATGTGGATATAGGTCGAATTTAACGCCCGGATGCGATCGTTATCATTTTCGAAATTCTGAAACGTAAGAGTTCTGTTTGAAAAGACGACACCGGGTTCCAGCCTCAGGTCGATATAGTCATTGATTCTCAAATTACCGATTAAGCCCACATTAAAACTCGGACTTTTTTGGACGTCGATGCCCTGCGTTTGGTCCTTATAGTTGATCTGGAAATCATAAACATTACTCCCGAGAAAATATCCCCAGGACCAGCGGGGTTTGTCAAAATTTTCTTTGTTTAAGACTTTCTCCTTACTGAAAAGCTGAGCGCTTGAGCTGTTGTATCCCAAAAGAAAAATCAAAACAATAAGAAACCTCATAATTATGTTTTAGATGCAGAATATATGGTAGAAACCCCAAATGTTTGTGGGTGATTTTCTACATCTGTAAACCCGATTTTCCTTAAAATATTGTTGAACTCTTCCCCATAAGGAAAAACTGAAGCGCTTTCACTTAGATACTGATAGGCGCTTTTATCTTTTGAAAAAAGCCTTCCTATGCCTGGTAATATGTAATTGGAGTAAAGCTTATAGCCCTGCTTGAAAGGGAACCTGGTAGGAACAGAAGTTTCCAGAACAACGAAAATGCCTCCCGGAGAGAGTACCCGGTAAATTTCTGAAAGGCCTTGTTCTAAATCTTCGAAATTTCTAACGCCAAAAGCTACCGTAATTGCATCGAAGGTATGATCGGGGTAAGGCAAGTTTTCGGAATCTGCCTGGACCATTTCTATGCGATGATCCAAATTCTTGGCGTTGATTTTATGTTTTCCCACCTGAAGCATTCCTGCAGAAATGTCGAGACCTATAATTTTTTCAGCATCAGAATCTGCCAAGGCGATTGCCAGGTCTCCTGTTCCCGTGGCTACATCCAGAATGTACTTAGGGTCGGTTTTCTGGACCATACGGATGAGTTTCCTTCTCCATTTCTGGTCAATACCAAAAGAAATAACCCGGTTCAGCCCATCATAATTTCCTGAAATGTTATCGAACATCTGCTCAACCTGCTTTTTCTTTTCTAGTTCAGAATCTTTATATGGCTTGACATTCTTGCTCATGAAAGTTTTTTTTGCGAAGATACATCTTCTGAAGAATACACTTACTTAATAAGAAATGACTTAAGACTACTTTTTTAAAATTTTACCTTAGTTTTGCCTATATGAAAATAATCATTGCAGGTGCAGGTGAAGTTGGTTTTCATCTCGCACAACTTTTTTCTTACGAGTCCCATGAAATCACTTTGATCGATATCGACGAGGAACGATTAGAATATGCCAATAAACACCTGGATATCAAGATATCAGTTGGTGACGCTACCTTACCCAGTGTCTTGAAAGAAGCGGACATTGCTCATACCGATATGCTTATTGCCGTCACTTCCAACCAGTCCATCAATATATCGGTATGCGTATTTGCAAAACAAATGGGAGCCGGCAGGACTGTTGCCCGGGTGTCTAACCAGGAATTGCTGGAGGCAGAAGATGTCATCGACATGAAAGCTCTGGGCATCGATGAAATGATTTCTCCGGAAGCCCTGGCTGCCAATGAAGTAAAAATGCTTCTGAACCAGTCTGCATTTACCGATACATTCAAGTTTGATGACGGTGCCCTTACCATGATGGGGCTTACCCTAAGATCCAAAGCACCATTTGTAGGAAATACGGTACAGGAAGCCGCCGATATATTCCCCGGACTGCATTTTGTTCCTATAGCTTTACAACGCTATGGAACTCAGTTAACCATCATTCCCAGAGGAGATACAGAATTCAAGAGAGGCGACAGAGTCTACTTTATTACCGATGCTGAAGGTGTTGAGGAGTTGTATAAACTGACAGGAGCCGTGAAGCGCTCCATCAAAAAAGTGATGATTCTTGGCGGAAGTAATATTGGAAGAACCCTGGCGAAAGACCTTTCCAATGATAATTTCTCTGTAAAGCTGATCGAAAAAAACCATGATAAAGCCCTTCATCTGGCTAATATTCTCCCCAATACGCTTGTGATTAATGCTGACGGGAGAAATGTTGAAATTTTGAAAGAGGAAAACATCGGTAAGATGGATGCATTTGTTTCTGTCACCGAAGACTCTGAAACCAACATCATCAGTTGTCTGGTAGCCAATTCAAAAGGGGTGCGTAAAACCATAGCCCTGGTTGAAAACATGGATTATTTTCACCTGAGCCATACCATAGGAATTCATTCTCTGGTCAACAAGAAATTACTTGCGGCCAACAGTATTTTCCGTTATTTACGAAAAGGGGAAGTCGTTGCCATGACCAAGCTTAACAATATGAACGCCGAACTCTTAGAGTTTGTCGTGAAGGCCGGTTCTAAAGCTACGAATAGTAGAATTGTAGATATAGATTTTCCCAGAACAGCCGTAGTTGGAGGAGTTATAAGAGACGGGAAAGGAATTATCGCTCTTGGAGATTTCAAGATTCGGGAAGGGGATAGGATAGTGGTCTGTACGCTCCCTAAATCAATAAAGAGTGTAGAAAATTTATTTTGCTAGTGTCAAATTTAAATTCAAAAATTGTTGCTCACGTCATGGGTATTCTCCTTCTGTTCAATGGAGGCTTTATGCTCATTCCTTCAATTTACAGCTGGATTATCGGTGAATCCGTCGCCTTGGACATCGGTGTTTCTGCCCTAATATCCATTGCAGTAGGCCTTTTTGCCATGTTCTTTACAAGAAATCACAACAAAGATATTTCTCCTAAAGAAGGTTACCTTATTGTCAGTCTGGGGTGGTTGTTCATGGTGCTTAGCGGCATGCTACCTTATCTGATTTCCGGTGAAATCAGCGGTGTGGAAAACAGTTTTTTTGAAACCATGTCCGGTTACACCACCACCGGGGCTTCGGTAGTGAATGATATTGAAGCCTTATCTCAGGGGATTCTGCTTTGGAGAAGCCTGACCCACTGGATTGGTGGTATGGGTATTATCGTTTTAGCCGTGGCTATTCTGCCTTTCTTGGGCATAGGGGGGATGCAGTTATTCTCTGCAGAATCTCCGGGACCCAGTGCAGATAAAGTCAAGCCTAAAATAGCAGATACAGCAAAGCGTCTGTGGTTTATTTATTTTGGCTATACCCTTTCTGAAACCATTCTGTTAAAAGTGGCCGGTATGAATTGGTTTGATGCGACAAACCATGCCTTGAGCACCCTTTCCACCGGAGGTTTTTCAACTAAAAATGCAAGTCTGGCCTATTGGAATGATTCCCCGGTCATTCAGTATATAATCATATTGTTCATGTTTCTGGCAGGAACCAATTTTGTAGTGAGTTACTATGCTTTCAAAGGAAAGTTTAATAAAGTACTGCATAACGAAGAGTTCAAGTGGTATTTCTTCTTTATCGCAGGATTTACTGCAATCACTTCGCTTTCTATCTACTTTTTGTCAGATCCGGGTATAGCGAGTATCGATTATCCCATGGTGCTGGGTGAAGCAGAAAGTGCAGTGAGACATGGATTGTTTCAGGTTTTGGCGGTGATAACCACGACGGGATTTGTCACAGCAGATTACACCTTATGGACGCCATTGGTTACCCTTTTGTTTTTTGGACTTTTTTTTCTGGGTGGCTCAGCCGGTTCTACTTCTGGTGGCGTCAAGGTGGTCCGGCATTTGATTATGATCAAAAACGGGTTTCAGGAATTTAGAAGAATACTGCATCCCAATGCGGTATTGCCGGTTCGGTATAAAGGCTCTTCCGTAGATCAAAAAATTGTTTATAACATCCTTGGCTTTTTTATCCTGTATGCCCTGTCTTTTATCCTAGGTGCAGTTGTTTTTGCTGGAACAGGTTTAGACTTTGAATCTGCATTAGGAGCTTCAGCATCTTCCCTGGGCAATGTTGGTCCTGCATTTGGAAATCTGAGCCCTGTAGATAACTATGCTTCGCTGACGGTGTTTGGAAAGTACTGGAGTTCGTTTCTTATGCTTATCGGCCGGCTAGAATTGTTTACAGTGCTTATACTATTCACCCCTTATTTCTGGAAGAGTACCTAAAAAAAAGCTGTCTCTTTACTGAGGCAGCTTTTTAAGTTCATTTAAAATTCGGTCAGAATTTAATACCCTACTTTTTCAGTTATTTTCTTGTAATCTCTTTGGAAAAGTTCCTGCTCCTCAATCATTTTGGCTGTTTTTTCAGGTACAGCTTTTTGCCATCCATCTTCTCCGCTGGATATTTTTTGCAAGAGTTCTCTTGAAAAATAACCCAAGATGTCTTCATCATAGTCTTTAATGTCAACCACTCGGCCGTTGTATTTGAAGAATTTATAAAGTTCCTTCATCCTTGGGTGAACCTTTAAGTTATCGCTGGTGGTTATTTTTCCTGTCTTAGGATCCTTATAAGGATACAGATACACTCTCAAATCCTTAAAGAATAACTTACCGAAGGCTTCTAGAATTCCACCGCTAAGGTGTCTGTAGTATTTTTCGTCGAAGACATCAATAAGGTTGTTGACCCCCATGGCCAGTCCCATTCTTTCCTTGGTATAATTTGAAAAATATTCAACAAGCTTATAGTATTCCTGAAAATTGGAGATCATTACCGTATGTCCTAAAGCACACAGCAGTTTGGCTCTGTCCATAAAATCTTCCTCATTGATTTCTCCTTCAGATCTCAAATTGGATAATGTAATTTCAAAAACAGCCTGGATATTGTCTTTTTTTACTTTCTTTTCCTTTTCAAATAATTCCAAAGCGGTATCGTAAATATCCATATTTACTTTGGTTACCGGTCTAAAACTTCCTCTCAGCGCAAGAATGTTTTTCTTGTAGAGGGCTTTGGCAGGAAGAATGTTATTTCCGTCAGGAGCAAACATAACTGCTTCTGTCATGCCGTTTTTGACGAGCTGTAAGCTCATGAGTCGGTTATCCACATCTTCAAACACAGGACCTGAAAAATTGATGGTGTCAATTTCAATTTGATCTTTATAGAGATGATCATAGAGTTCGTTGAGAATTTGTTTAGGATTGTTGTGGGCGTAATATGCCGCATAAATCAAGTTTGTACCTAAGATTCCCAAGGTGTTTTGCTGTAATCTGGCGTCGTTTTCTTTGAAACGAATGTGCAAAACAATTTTATTATACTCTGATTTTGGTTTTAACTGGTATTTGATACCTACCCAGCCATGACCTTTGTAACGTTTTGCAAAGTCGATGGTTGCCACTGTATTGGCATAGGTGAAGAATAATTTATTGGGGTGTTTATTCCTTGAAATCCGCTCTTCTATGAGTTTCGTCTCGTAGTCCAGCATTTTTTGAAGTCTGCTTTCGGTCACATAACGCCTGTCTTCTTCAATTCCGTAAATGGCATCGCTAAAATCCTTATCGTAGGCACTCATGGTTTTGGCTATGGTTCCGGAAGAACCGCCAGCTCTGAAGAAATTTCTAACTGTTTCCTGACCAGCTCCTATTTCTGCAAAGGTGCCGTAAATGTTTTCATTAAGGTTTATTCTAAGGGATTTGTCTTTGATGGAAGGTGCGCTTTCAAAATCTTTGTCACCCATAATTGTTATAGACATAAGCTATGTTTTTGTAAAATCTTAAACAGTGATTAAACTCTAAACAAATGTAACTAATACTCCTAGCTTAAGGAAAAAAAACAATAGTTTTGTATCAAAAATAACGTTTTGAAGGTAACATTTTTAGGAACAGGAACATCTCAGGGAGTGCCTATTATAGGAAGCGAACATCCTGTATGTTTGAGTAAAGACCCCAAAGACAAGAGACTGCGCGTATCTGTTTTGCTGGAATGGGAGGATTATGCTTATGTCATCGATTGTGGCCCGGACTTCAGACAGCAAATGCTGGCCAATAATGTTAAAAAAATTGATGGTATTCTGTATACCCACGAGCACAACGACCACGTGGTGGGTCTGGATGATGTGCGTCCTTTTTACTTTAGACAGGGAAATATCTCAACCTATAGTCATAAACGCGTTTTGGAAAGTTTAAAACACAGGTTTGAATATGTGTTTGAAACCGAAAACAAATATCCGGGCGCACCGACTTTAGATACCAATATCATTGACGATTCCCCTTTTATGCTGGGAAATAAAGAAGTTGTCCCTGTGAATGTGTACCATCCCGAGCTCCAGGTATACGGCTTTAGGTTTGGTGATTTTGCGTACATTACAGATGCCAAAGTGATTCCCGATCAGGAACTCGATAAACTTAAAGGGGTGAAAACTTTAGTGCTGAATGCCTTGAGAAAAGAAGAACACAGATCGCATTTCAGCCTTGAACAGGCCATAGATGTGGTTGATATTTTAAAACCTGAACAAGCGTATTTTACCCACATAAGTCACCACATGGGTTTTCATGAAGAAGTTCAGAAAGAACTCCCTGAAGGCATTTATCTGGCTTATGATAATCTCCAAATTGAAGTCTAATGGCCAAAACGATTTACCTCTACCTTTTTGTATTAAGTGCCTTACTGGCGGTATTTCTTTATTACAACAGTAAAAAAATAATTGATGATCAGGAACAAACCATCAGGGAACTTCAGAATGAAATTGAAGTATTAGAATCAAAAAAATAAATTTTTCATAATTAAGGCCGCGTTATAAAGCATTTTTAGAAATTAGTGCAAAATTATAACGATGAAAATTAAAGCATTTACCCTTTTTGTATATTGTGTAGGCTTTCTTGCTTGTGCACAGGAAGATACAGGTATTCAAACCCTAGAAAACGATTATGAATATGAAGTCATTATCGATGCTATCGATATAGCTTGGGGTCTGGATTTTTTCAAGGATGGAAGTTTTTTAGCAACCTCCAAGGAAGGTCAGGTATATTACCACAAAAATGGAGAGACCACCATGGTGGCAGAAATTCCCAATATATACAACAGGGGACAGGGAGGTTTGCTCGATTTAGAGATACATCCCGAATATCCTGAAAAGCCCTGGGTGTATATGTCGCATGCCTCAACTCTTGGTGAAGAAGAAGGCGGACATACCGCTTTGGTTAGAGTCCCGTTTATAGATGGGAAAATGGGTGAAATCGAGTTGCTTTACAAAGCCTCTCCCAATACCACCAAAAGTGTTCATTTTGGCAGCCGATTGCAGTTCGACCGGGAAGGTTATCTCTATATGTCGATTGGTGAACGCGGTGCCAGAGAGGTGAATCCCCAGGACATCACCCGAGATGGAGGAAAGATCTACAGATTCCATGATGACGGGTCCATTCCAAAAGACAATCCGTTTTACATTTTAGAAAATTCCAAAAAAGCCATTTATTCCTACGGTCACAGAAACCCTCAAGGCATGGATATGCATCCCGAAACCGGTGAAATCTGGGTACACGAGCATGGTCCAAGAGGTGGAGATGAAATCAATATTATTAAAAAAGCCGCCAACTACGGATGGCCTATTGTCAGTTATGGTATCAATTACGATGGCACTGATTTTACAGATGAAACCTCCATGCCAGGCTTGAAACAGCCCTTTCATTACTGGGTGCCTTCCATCGCTCCTAGTGGAATGGCCTTTGTCACTTCAGATAAATACCCTGAGCTCAAAGGCGACCTTTTGGTGGGATCGCTCAAATTCCAATACCTGGAACATCTGGATCTGGAAGAAAATTCAGTTCAGAAAAGAGTTAAACTACTGGATAAAATCGGGCGTGTAAGAAGTGTCAAACAAGGACCGGATGGATTTATTTATGTCGGTGTTGAAGGTATGGGTATTATTAAAATGCTTCCAAAATCTTAAGTATGAAATTTTATATAATACCGGTTATATGTGTTTTGAGTCTCTTTGTTAGAGAGTATCAAAGCGACTCCTCCTCTCTTTATGAGCCTATTGTTCAGGAAAAAAATCTGGAGCAAAGCATAGCGGATGGAAAAGCAGTCTATTCTGAATTTTGTATGCGTTGCCATTTGCCCCAGGGTGAAGGAGTGGAAGGGATTTATCCGCCACTGGCAAAATCCAACTGGCTTTCAGAAAAAAGAACTAAAAGTATAAAGTCTGTAAAATATGGCTTAAAGGGAGAAATTGAAGTGAATGGTGTAACCTACAACAACAACATGACGTCGATGGGCTTAACCGACAGAGAAGTGGCCGATGTTATGAATTATATCCTGAACAGTTTTGGAAACGAAGACATAGACAGCAAACAGGTGACTTTAAAAGAAGTCGCCGGTCTTTCTGAAGACTAAGTTTTTTGATAACAGCCGTTAAGGTTAACAGCAACTTCATCTTCAGAGCAGAGCATATTTTATTAATCATAAAATCGAACAAACATGAAAGCAGCACAAATTAAAGAAGCAGAAGGAGAGTTTTATATTGTAGATTTAGACAAACCTACTCCAAAAGTCAATGAAGTTTTAATTAAAGTTCAGGCTTGCGGTATTTGTCATTCAGACGCCTTTGTAAAGGAGGGTACTTTTCCTGGTCTGGAATACCCAAGAGTTCCCGGTCATGAAGTGATAGGGACTATTGAAGCGGTTGGAGAACAGGTGAACATATGGAGAAAAGATCAGCGCGTTGGTGTTGGCTGGCATGGCGGACATTGTTTTGAATGTGAGCCCTGCCGAAGAGGGGATTTCATTTCCTGTGAAAATGCCAAAGTGAGTGGAATTTCTTACGATGGCGGGTATGCCGAGTATATGTGCGCTCCTCAGGAAGCTTTGGTTGCCGTCCCCGATGCCTTAAAATCTGAGGAAGCTGCACCCTTGTTATGTGCCGGTATCACCGTTTTTAACGCACTGAGGAACTCAGGCATTACCGCGGGAGATTTGGTTGCTATCCAGGGTATTGGCGGACTTGGACATTTAGCCATTCAATATGCTCATAAAATGGGTATGAAAACCGTAGCTATTTCCACATCTGACGATAAAAAAGAACTGGCTACCCAGCTTGGAGCTCATCATTTCATCAATGCCAAGTCTGAAGATGCCGCAGAAAAACTTCAGGAACTGGGAGGAGCAAAATTGATTTTAGGAACAGCCCCAAGTGCTAAAGCGATGACTTCGGTGATCGGTGGACTTGGTATAGACGGTAAATTATTGATGGTAGGCGCAACGCCAGACCCCGTAGAAGTGTCTCCTATGGAGATGCTGATGGGCAGAAAATCTGTCGCAGGCTGGCCAAGCGGAACCCCAACAGATTCTGAAGACACCTTAAATTTTAGTGCCCTATTCGATACCAAGACTATGATTGAAGAATATAGCCTGGACGAGGTCAATGAAGCCTACGACAGAATGATTAACAACAAATCAAGATTTCGTGTGGTTTTAAAACCTTAAACGATAAATTCGATTTTAATTTCAGACTCCTCTTTAAACCTTAAAGAGGAGTTTTTTTATGAATTTGGAAGATATCGAAAACGACTCCTTTTTAACTCAGGCCAATTTGGAAAGCGATACCGTCGATGATTTCTTTGAGAGCCTAAAAGAAGATGAAGCCACTTTCAGAAGTTATTCAGCGCTGCCGAAGCCAATACGTCTCAGTTGAAATATGTCGCAGAATTTCATGAGTGGAAAGCAAAATCAGCAATATCCCTCCAGACCAGGTTATACGGAATAAGTTTCTGGCAAGAGCTGCTT
The DNA here is from genome assembly GCF_010820555.1 of Psychroflexus aurantiacus. Classification (GTDB taxonomy): domain Bacteria; phylum Bacteroidota; class Bacteroidia; order Flavobacteriales; family Flavobacteriaceae; genus Psychroflexus; species Psychroflexus aurantiacus. Next base: position 387,653 of record NZ_JAAIKD010000002.1, read on the forward strand.
AAAATTCAATTTCACGGGTAAAGGTTTGTTCCAGGCAAATGAAGGTTTCCGTTCTGGCGACACCGTCAATGGTTTGTATTTTATTACTCAAAACTTCCGTCAGGTGCTTATTGTCTCTGCAGACCACCTTGATCAGTAAGGAAAAATTACCCGTGGTATAGTTGCATTCCACAACTTCATCAATGTCAAGAAGCGCTTTGCTCACTGTTCTGTAAATATTGGCTTTGTTGAAATAAATCCCGATAAAACTCTGCGTCTGATAACCCAGCTGGTAGGTATCAATCAGACTCTTAGATCCTGTGATAATGTTCTGCTCTTCAAGCTTTTTGAGACGCAGGTGAACTGCTGTAGGACTCATGTTGCAGGCGTTTCCAAGCTCTTTTAAGGAGGCTTTAGCGTCCTTACTTAATATATTTAAGATTTTCCTGTCAGTTTGATCTATCATCTTTATAAATTTTAGTAAAACACTAAATTAAAATTTATTTTTAACAATTAAAGCATATTGATTGTTTTATATTAAGTAATATGCCTTATTTGCTTTATAAAATTTAAATTCTGTTATCATGTGTGGAATATTTGTAGCCATCGAAAGTCCAAAATCAAGTCAGTTTTTAATTGAGGAATTCATGAAAATAAAACATCGTGGACCCGACGCTTCTGACTTCAGAACTATTAAGGAAAATACCTATTTCGGGTTTCATCGGTTAGCGATCAACGGCCTGACCCCTAAAGGCAATCAGCCGATGTATAAAGATGGAATTTGGCTGGTGGCTAATGCAGAAATATTCAACTATCTGGATCTCGCCTCAAAATACGAGATCAGGTTAGAAACGGGTTCTGACTGTGAAATACTAATTGATTTGTATAACTTAATCGGTGAGGAGCAGATGCTTCAGGAAATAGACGGGGAGTTTGCCTTTGTGCTTTATGATGAAACCAAGGATATATATATCGCCGCCAGAGATCATCTTGGCGTAAGAGGCATGTATATGGGCCATGAAGATGCTGAGGTTTATTTTGCTTCAGAAAGCAAGGCCATTGCCTTTACAAAACACCTTAACCAGTTTCCTCCAGGACATCACTGGAACTCGTATACAGACCAGGTTGTTCCTTATTTTACGCACGATTATGAACCTACGGCATTTACGGAAGAGGAATACTGCCGGAAGATCAATACACTGCTTACCGAATCTGTCGAGAAACGCATGATGAGCGAACGGCCTTTAGGCTGTTTACTCAGCGGTGGCCTGGATAGTAGTCTGGTCGCCGGAATTCTGGCCAGAAAACTCAAAGAAAAGGGGAAACAGCTGGAAACCTTTTCCATTGGTCTGGAAGGAAGTCCTGACATCACTGCCGCGCAGAAAGTTGCCGACCATATAGGCAGCAAACACCACAGCATTGTATGTACCGAGCAGGATTTTTTGGATGAACTGGAACACACCGTGTATATGCTTGGAAGCTATGATGTCACCACCATACGCGCTTCGGTTGGACACCAGCTGGTCTCCAGATACGTCAGAGATCACTCCGAGGTGAAGGTCCTGTTTTCTGGAGAAACGGCCGATGAATTCGGCTCTTACCTCTATTTCCAGAACGCCCCGGACTCGGTTAGCTTTCAGCAGGAATCCATTCGGTTGTTAAAGGATATTCAGTTTTTTGACATGAAACGGGGGGACCGATCGATTTCCAACGCAGGTCTGGAAGCCAGGGTTCCATTTGCCGACAAGGCTTTTGTGAAATTCTTTATGTCCATCCCTCCGGAACACAGAATGTTTTCCGATCAGAAAATCGAAAAATACCTTATCCGAAAGGCCTTTGAAGGGGAGAACCTTATTCCCGCCGAAGTCTTATGGAGACGTAAAAACGGGTTTTCGGACAGTGTGAGCAGCAGAGAGAAATCCTGGAGCGAGGTAATCAAAGATTACCTTGAAACTCTGGTCACAGACGAGGAGTTTCAGTCTAAAAAGTTTAACTATTCCCCGGAGCCACCTTCCAAAGAGGCTTTCTTTTACCTGAAAACCTTTGAAAAGACCTATGGCTCTCATTTTCAGTTAACACCTTACCAGTGGCTCCCAAAATGGTGTGGGGACGTCAATGATCCTTCTGCCAGAGTGCTGGAAATTTATCAGGCCGATTAATTAGCCCGGAATCAAATTTTAAACATCAGCCTGTCTTCAGACGGGCTTTTTTTAGGATACTGTCTTGGAAGAGGTTTTGGATAAAAGCCTGGCAACCGCTATGGCGCAGCGTTCTCCATCGATGGCTGCAGAGACAATTCCTCCGGCATAACCAGCGCCTTCACCGCAGGGGAAGAGGCCCTGAAGCTCGGTATGTTCCAGACTTTCCTCATCTCTTGGAATTCTTACCGGAGAAGAGGTTCGGGACTCTGGTGCCAGAATAATGGCATCGGGATGGTCAAAGCCTTTCATCTTTTGAGCGAATTTCTTAAAGCCTGTACGAAGCCTCTTAGTTATTGCCCTGGGGAAAATCTGGTCCATTTCCACGGAAGTGGTCCCCGGCTGATAGGAATTTTTGGGTATGGAAGCGGATTTCCGTTTGGAAATAAAATCCTGAAGCCGTTGTGCAGGGACCCGCTGAGTTTCACCAGCCAGCTGCCAGCATTTTTTCTCAATCGCTTCCTGAAACTTTAAGCCCTTTAAGGCTCCGTAACTTTCAAAATCAGCTAACTCTTCATCATCGATAGTCACGACAATGCCTGAATTGGCGTAGGGGTTGTTTCGTTTGGAAGGCGACCAGCCGTTGGTTACCACTTCACCCGGCCTTGTCGCGCAGGGAGCGATGATGCCACCAGGACACATGCAAAAGGAATACACGCCTTTGTTATCCACCTGTTCTACCAGGCTATAGGCTGAAGGCGGTAAGTATTCACCCCGCTCCGCGCTTTTGTACTGGATCTCATCGATCAGGGATTGTGGGTGTTCTACCCGTACGCCCATGGCAAAGGTTTTGAACTCGATGCGAATGTTTTTCTTATCCAAAAGATAAAAAATATCTCTTGCCGAATGACCCGTAGCCAGAATACAGGCTTCTGCATACATTTCTTTTTCCCCGTTCACTTCAATGCCAACCAGGTGATGTTCTTTAATGATGAAGTCGGTAAGTTTGGTTTCAAAATGAATTTCACCCCCATGGTCCTGGATGGTTTTCCTCATTTTGGTGATGATATCCGGTAGCTTATTGGTGCCAATATGCGGATGAGCATCTACCAGAATATCTTCACTGGCGCCATGTTCCACAAAGGTGTAAAGGATGTCTTTAATGGTTTTTTTGTGTCCCGAGCGGGTGTAAAGTTTGCCATCAGAGTAGGTACCGGCACCGCCTTCGCCAAAACAGTAGTTGGACTCTGAGTTGACCAGATGTTCTTTATTGATTTTTGCCAAATCCCGTCGCCTGGCTCTTACATCTTTGCCGCGTTCGATAACGACAGGCTTCAGCCCCTGTTCCAAAAGCTTAAGCGCTGCAAAAAGACCGGCCGGACCACTGCCAATCACCAGAACTCGTGGGTGGTCTTCGCTAACGTGATGGTATTCCTTTGCTCTAAATTCAGGCCAGATCACCGATTCATCCTTGAGAAAATAAGCAATTCTGAGTTGGTATTTGATCTGTCTTGCCCGGGCATCGATTGAACGCTTTACAATTTTAAATTCTGCAAGGTTTTTTACTGAAATGCCAATCTGCCTGGCCAGAACTCTTTCTAAGTCTTCCGGTTGATGAGCGATTTCAGGAGTGACGCGTATATCGATGTAATGGGGTTGAGCGGGCATAGGTCAAAGTAAAACACAAAGGTAAGGAATATACTAAGTTTGAAAATGTTTATCAATCATAAGACACAAAAAAAAGCCTCAGAGATCAAGGCTTTTTTCAAATGAATTCAAAACAAGATTAAAGCTTGAGTTGTTTTTCCAACAATTCAGCGACTTTTTCAGAAGAAGCTGGATTCTGACCAGTAATCAAATTTTCATCTTCTACGGCGTAAGGCTGCCAGTCCTCGATTTTAGTATAAATGCCTCCGTTTTTAATCAACATGTCTTCCAGTAAAAACGGAACCACATCAGTCAACTGGACTGCATCTTCCTCCTGATTGGTAAATCCTGTTACTTTTTTACCTTCTACCAGTGGATTGCCATCCTTGTTTTTTGGATGTTTTAGCACTGCTGGGGCATGGCAGACAAATGCTATTGGTTTTTTATGGGCATTAAACTCTTCAATGAGTTTTATAGATTCTTTGTTTTCTACAAGATCCCAAAGCACGCCGTGACCTCCTGGGTAAAAAACAGCATCAAAATCAGACTCATTAACTTCGCTTAGCTTATGTGTATTTGCCAACAAGGTCTGGGCTTCTTTATCCAGATCAAAACGTTCGGTGGCTTTGGTTTGCGCATCTTCAGTTTCTGAATTAGGATCGATGGGTGGCTGACCTCCTTTTGGAGAAGCCAGAGTAAGTTCAAAACCTGCATCTTTTAGTTTGTAATACGGAGCTGCAAATTCCTCAATCCAAAATCCGGTCTTATTTCCAGTGTCTCCTAGTTGATCGTTACTCGTAATGACGAAAAGTACGTTTTTCATGGTAATTATTTTTAAGCAAATTTAAGGCTTTAGAGGCATCTCGAATCCATTTTAAGTAAAGCTTAAACGTATAGGTTAATCTGGTTTCTGGACAGTCGTCAATGGAAAATTTATATTATTTGATAAATGCTGTCTATTCTTGGTTTGGCTTGATTATTTTTGGATTTTAAAATTCTACTCATGACCAACAATGATGTTTTGCGACGATTGCGCTATACTTTTGAATATACCGATTCCAAAATGATGTCCTTTTTCAAACTGGCAGGGGTAGAGGTGACCAGAGCAGAGGTGAGCGACTGGCTTAAAAGCGATGACGACGAAGCCTTTGCAGAACTGGAGGATAACAAACTGGCAGCTTTCCTCAATGGTCTTATCATTGCCCACCGGGGAAAGAAAGAGGGTAAAACTCCAGAAAATGAAACTTTTTTGAATAATAACGATGTGCTCAAAAAACTCAAAATCGCTTACGAACTGAAGTCCGAAGACATTATTGAGTTATTTCTTTTAGCCGGAAAAAAGGTAAGCAAACACGAATTGAGTTCTTTTATGCGTCGACCAACTCAGCCGCAGTACAGAGAACTGATGGATCAGTACCTTAGAAATTTTCTCTACGGACTTCAGTTGAAACAGAAGTCGAAGTAAGTGCTTTTGAATTTAGGATAGGTGAAATTAAAGGTTGAAAAAGCCTCTAGTTTTCTAAGCTGCTTACAGTAACCAGTAACTGACCTATATGCCGCTGACTGTGTTCAGCAGCATGAAATAAGACGACTATCAGCGTAAAGGGCAGGTGCTTTCTTCCAACCGGACGGTACTGGGTCAAATCTGTGTCTTTTAGTGTTTTATAATAAAGCAGGCTTTCTTCGATTTTTGCATCCAGATTGCTCAGTAAAAGGGCTAAGGTGGTTTCATCATTTGCTTTCCCTTCATTTTTTAAATAAATAAACTGGCTTTTAGAAGGTGGTTTGTGCTGCGCATAAGTCAGCACCCGGTCAATCACGCCACTGATGTGCTGCAGATGAAAACCTAAGCTGGCTCTGCCAAAGACAGTGTCCCAAAGCATGGTTTCTTTAAAACCTTCAGTGTATCGATGCGCTTCAAGCTGAGATTGTAACAAGGCATGAGCCGCAGGCTGGAGTAAAGGCGGTACCTCTTCAACGGATCCTCTTAACCAATAGTCCGGAGTTGTATTCCTCACTTATTTATTCTGCTAATTTTTAGTAAGACCCCTTAAGCAGATCTTTTAGTTCTTTATCAGTCAAATTTGCCTTATCGGTTTTATCGAAAATTGAAACCAAATACACACTTGATTCAGAAATTAAAACGTAGGTTATGAGTCTTGCACCTCCAGATTTGCCTTTACCTTTGGATTTGATAGCCAGTCTTGTCTTAAAACAAAGGTTGCCTAGTGCAATACCTGTTTAGGATTTATTTCTAAACTTTCAAATAAAATTGATAAATCACTTTTGATAGAAGGATGCTTCTTAGCAATCTTTTTTAGTGATTTTAGAATTTTGGTGTAGCTATAAGGTTATAACTCATCCAGTAATTCTCTTGCTGGGATACCTTTTAATTTTCCTTCTTTAATTTGTTTAAGCTCTTGAATAGACTCCTAAACAGCGTTAATTAACTCGGCTTTTTCAATCGTCAGTGGTTTAGCTGTAACAAAGCTTAAACTATTCAACAGCTCCATTACAAATACTTTACTATCTTTTATATCCAATAAAACTTTCATACTCAAGGTTTAATTCTAAAACTGTTATAACAATTATCACTAATAATTCAGAATTTAAGCATTAAGCTTAATTATGAAAATAATCAAATTGAAATTCAGATCATTTTATACGCTTGAGCTAATCCAAATGTCACTTATTGATTTCTTTCAGAAATTTAAGGTACAGCTGTTCCACCTGAGTTCTGGCCCAGGGGGTTTTCCGCAAAAATTTTAAGCTTGATTTTAGGGATGGATTGTCTTTAAAGCAGCGAATATTGATTTGCTCTCCAAGTCTTTTCCATCCATAAAAAGCCTCCAGATCCACCAGGATCTGTTCTAAGGTGATGCCGTGTAAGGGATTGTTTTTTTGGGTCTCCACAGCTTTGGTGTTTAGCGCCTTGACTTGCTCGAATTCGATCTTGTTGTTCTGGGTTTATTACCGGAAGAAGGTCTCGAATTCGAAGTATTTCTAGGTTTCTTACCTCTCTGCTGAGGGTTGAAGGGTTTGGTAGACGCATTGGGGTCTGGTTCAAAGCCTTCCAGAATATCCATCGGAATTTTAGAGCCAATCAATTTTTCAATATCTCTCAAAAATACCGTTTCATCCGCACTAACCAAAGAAACCGCAAGTCCGCTGGCACCGGCTCTTCCTGTACGTCCAATTCTGTGCACATAATCTTCTGAAATATTTGGCAGTTCGAAATTGACCACATGAGGTAAGAGAGGTATGTCCAGACCTCGCGAAGCGATGTCTGTCGCTACCAAAACTTTTACAGATCCGCTTTTGAATCCTGCGAGTGCTTTGGTTCTCGCGCCCTGACTTTTATTTCCGTGTATGGCGGCTGCGCCAATTTTTGCAGCTTCCAGTTTTTTGGCCAGTTTATTGGCCCCGTGTTTTGTTCTCGCAAACACCAGAACCTGATCCCAGTTGCCTTCCGTAATCAGTTTGATCAGCAAATCTGTTTTTTTCTCCTTAGCCACACGGTAGACCTGCTGTTCGATAGCTTCTACAGTAGTGTTTTCAGGAGTGGATTCCACAGAAACAGGATTGGTTAAAAACTCATTGGCGAGTTTTCGGATTTCTCTTGAGAAGGTGGCCGAAAACAAAAGCGTTTGTCTTTGTTTTGGGATAAGCCCCATGATTTTTTTAATATCTCTCAAGAAGCCCATGTCCAGCATGCGGTCGGCTTCATCGAGGACTAAGATTTCAACTTTGCTTAGCGATAATAAGCCCTGATTGTTTAAATCGAGTAGTCGGCCTGGCGTGGCAATTAAAATATCCACCCCGTTTCTGAGGGTAGAGACCTGTGATTTTTGATTGACTCCACCAAAAATGACGGTGGATCTTAAATCGACGTATTTGCTATAGTCTTTTACATTTTGATGAACCTGAGCAGCCAGTTCCCGCGTTGGGGTTAGAATCAATGCGCGTACAGGTCTGTTGCGCAACGGAGGCGTTTGTGATAAAATATCGAGTAGCGGTAAGGTAAAACCTGCGGTTTTACCTGTTCCAGTTTGTGCTGAAGCAAGCACGTCCTTTCCTTTGAGAACGGGAGGTATGGCTTTAGACTGAATGGGTGTTGGGGTATCGTAACCTTGTTCGCTTACCGCTTTGACAAGGGATTCTGAGAGTCCTAATGACTTAAATGACATAAAAAGTGTTTATGAAATGACACTAATTAGATTCAGGCCATTTCTTTATTATTTTGCAAAGGTAGGCTTTTAAAGCTGCACGGTAACTTTGATTTCAAATTTGCCGGGTTATGAGTGAATCTTTTGGTCTGAAGGCCGGTCTTAACAGCTTTACCAGTCTATAAAAGAAATGCCCAGGCCTAAGGTCGTCTGCTTATGGTTGTAATCGATCAAGGTCTCTCCATAACCGGTAAACGCCTGAACGTGCAGCCTGAGATTGGATTTTACGGAGTACATATAATTGATTTCCAGACTTCCTCTGTTGTGTTCAGAATCCAGACTGTTTCTTCCGATTACATGAATGCTGTGTCTATCCAGGTTGTATAGCATTTCAGCCTCCATTCTTCCTACATAGTCACTAATGAGGGGATTATCGTCTTTGTCTGAACTTTCTAACCTTATCCAGGGTTTAAGATAGAGTTGAAAGTTGTCTTTCTCGAAAGCCACATGAAAAATAAGTCGGTTCCAGCTCCTGGACCTGGGTAGATCTCTCCCGTTAGATTTATGATTAAATGCCAGACCTGCCATCTTTAAATCTATACCGAATACATTGACATTGACGGGGAAATTGACAATGATTTCCGGTTCGTAATTCAATTCACGAAATGGTCTGGAGATGGGATCATTATAGACCTGCCAGTTGGCAAGCTGAGTGTAAGCCAGCCAAATATCACCGTACCCAAACAGAAAAGACTGAATCAATTTGGTTTTCAGGCTCAATTGAAACTTGGCTTCCACCTGATCATAATTTAAAGGCTCTTCAAAACTGTTTTGTGGATTACTACTCTGTGGAAGAACATTGGGATCATTCGACCATCTTACAGGTAATACATAAATGGGTTTGTAGAATGTGAGCTTAAAGGTCCCGTTTTTGTCTTCCTCATCGAGTTCCCAGCGTTGAGACATCGTTTTTTCGATGATTTGATCATCACCGAAGACCGATTGCGAATAGGAATTCATTGTAAAAAACAGGAACAGAATTAAATATTCAATTTTCATAAAAACAGATATGCCGCAAAAATAGAACCTGTAAAAACTAATTTTACGCATTTACTTACAATTCTTTACTAAATGTTTTAAAATTGAAATGGGTTTACAATCCCTGGACAAAAAATTCGATTCTTAAGTCGAATACTTGAAAATTCGATGTTTAAGTCGAATTGTAAAAAATTTGGTATATTAGTCGAACATTTCACTCAAATGGGCATGATAGCAATTATTACAGGAGATATTGTCAATTCAAAGCAACATAAGAGTTCCGACTGGCTGGAATCCTTAAAATCTGCTTTAAATCGATACGGCAAACAACCAGAAGACTGGGAGATTTACCGAGGAGACAGCTTTCAGCTTAAAACGACAGTCGCCAAAAGTTTAGAGGCTTGTTTTTACATCAAAGCCTGTATCAAAGTCTATAAATCTCTTGATGTTAGAATGGCTGTTGGAATAGGGGAAACCAAAGGTTCTTCAGGTAAAATAACTGAAGAACAGGGGGAGGCCTTTTACAGGTCAGGGCAATGTTTCGAATCTCTAAAATCAAGTCTTCTAGCGGTAGAAACCGGGAATAAACAGGACACTGCTACTTTAAATTTAATGTTGGAGCTTGGAGCCCTAACCTTTGACAGGTGGACAAGCGTAGATGCTGAAACGCTAAAAATAGGCCTGGAGAATCCGGAGTATACGCAAAAAGAAATCGCAGAGAAGTTAAATAAATCGGCAAGTACGATAAGTTTCACGCTTCAAAAGACAGGGTATAAGGAAATTTTAAAACTGCTGGAGTATTATAAACACTTAAGCCTGAACCCATGACAACGCTACTCCTAAAACTTTTACTCGCTCACTTTTTAGGTGATTTTGTATTTCAACCCTACAGGTGGGTGAAGAGTAAAGAACAAAAAGCCGCGAAATCAACATACTTCTGGTTTCACATAGGGGTTCATGTTTTGCTCATGTTTTTATTTACAGGTTTTGAAAGAAGTTTAATTCCAATTGTTATAGGTGTTGGAATCAGTCATGTTGTCATTGATTTACTGAAAATAAAACTTCAAAACCGATGTTCAGCGATTCCTCTCTTTTTTGGAGATCAGGTTTTACATCTGCTTGCTATACTAGCGGCTGTCGGGTTATACTTCACCTGGGACTGGTCAAACCTGTTGCAACTTCAGGACAAGTGGCTGGTCCTCATTTTAGCGATCGTCCTCCTGACCTCTGTTTCTGGAATGATGATGAAAGTCCTGCTCTCGAAATGGGACCTCAATCATTTTGAAGGGGAAGCCCTGGAGAAGGCCGGCTGGTATAAAGGAGTTTTAGAGCGCCTATTCATCTTCGGGTTTGTGTTTTCAGGGCACTGGGCTGGGATTGGTTTTTTGATTGCGGCTAAATCCATTTTTCGATTTAATGATCTGTCCAAATCAAAAGACAGGAAACTTACCGAATATGTTCTTATCGGAACCCTATTGAGTTATGGCCTGGCCATGCTCATTGCATTTGCCTGTCTCCAGTTGTGGTATTATGTTCAGTAAAATTTTCAATTCAAAAAAATAGAATACCTTTAGTACAACTCAAATCCACTTTTCATGAAATCACTATTCACTATCCTAGGCCTTGTATTTTCGATGCTTGCTTTTTCTCAAACCGATCTTCAGGTTTTGGAACGGTCTCCCAGACATCAGGAATGGGTAGAATTGCAGAGTAATGGCCGAGCCTTGCACAGTTTTGTAGTCTACCCTGAGGTCTCTGAAAACGCTAAGGTTTTTATAGTCATACATGAAAACCGGGGGCTTAATGACTGGGCAAGGCGTTTTGCAGACGAACTGGCCGAAAAAGGATTTATAGCCATTGCTCCGGATCTGTTGTCGAATGCCTCGGAAGGTATTTCAAAAACCAGTGATTTTGAAAATTCTGATGCAGCAAGAACAGCGATTTATAACCTGGATCAAGACCAGGTCATGACAGATTTGGACAGCGTTTTTGACTATGCACGGTCTATTGCAGCCGGAACCGGAGAGGTATCGGTTATCGGATTTTGCTGGGGAGGTTCTCAAAGCTTTAGGTATGCGACCCATAACCAAGACCTGGAGGCAGCTTTTGTGTTTTATGGAATAGCCCCTGAAGCCATGGAGGACCTGGTTAAGATAGAAGTCCCCGTTTACGGATTTTATGGTGGAAAGGATGCCAGAGTCAATGCTACTATTTCAGAAACCGAAGAGAACATGAACAGCTTAGGAAAAAATTATACCTATTCAATCTACGAAAATGGAGGGCATGGCTTTATGCGAAGCGGGGCTCAACCCGATGCTTCTCCGGGAAATAAGACGGCCAGGGCAAAGGCCTGGGAGGATCTGCTTAGCCGGATTCAATTTTAAGTCCCGCTTACCAGGACTAGTCACAGAGAAATTGCATTTAAAATGTATTCACTTCTGAATTAGTGCTCCGAATTTTTTTTGGTTCTGAACAGGTTGAGATACAGGGATATGCCCAAAGCGAGGACTGAACAGCCTAAAGTGAGGCTGTTGACTACGTCCCCGGCTATGTGTAAATTGAAAAGCCTTTGCAGAAGATAACGGATATAGGACGAAGGAAGATCGGTTTCGCCCAGCCGTTTTAAAATAGCAAAATGCCAGTCGGTAAAGGGACAATACCCGAAACCATACCATATCCCTAAAATCCCCCAGGATGCAAAGGTCAAAGCTATTACGATAAGATGCCATTTGAGGAAGGCTTTGTACAACCAGCCAAACAGATTGAATACAATCAGGGCGGTATGGAAAATCATAAAGAAAGCATCTCCCATCCTCAATAACAATTCAGTTTCACCCATATGTCGTTTTGAATTTGGCCATAACCTATGAGACTTTTCTGTCATACGACTATAAAACTAGGCTTTCTCAGGTAAAGGTTTAATAATTGAAAATCATTTCAGTATAATTTGACAATATAATATCTTAGCTGCCACCTATTTATTTACGAATTAAAACAAATCTTATGACAAAAGCGATCAGTATAGCCGCTCTTTTATTTTTCTCAGCCTGGCCCATGCAGGCGCAAACCGCCGGTGAAGTGGTGGATGCCTTTTTTGAAGCTTTAAATGCTAAAAACCATCAAAGCCTGGACGCTATTTGCCTGGACGACATGCAGCTGCATACCTTATCCCTGGCGGGAGATATCGTACTGAACTCGCAAAGCAAGCAGGGTTTTATAGACGCTATAAAGTCCATTCCCCGAGAAACGAAAATCTTTGAAGAAATAATTTCAGAAGAAGCTTTGGTTACGGAGTATTTAGCGCAATACACTATGCCTTATGCCTTTTATGTTAACGGCACACTTTCGCACACAGGTACCAATGTCATTACCTTATTGAAAACAAAGGAGGGCTGGAGGATCAGTTATATAGCAGATACACGAAAAAAATCATAATCGCTTCCCGTTGACTTCAAAGCTTAAGATTACTGCTTCAATACCTTGTAGGTACGACTGCCTTCAGCTCCGCTTTGCTTAAAGAAGTAAACTCCCGGTGACCAGTCTGACATGTCGATTTTCGTTTCCTTTTGTTTTAGATCGTAAACCTTTATCTGTCGTCCCTGAATGGTATACACTTCAAGCCTTTGATCAAGACTTGTAGCGGGTTTGTAGACCGTCGTAAAGGTTTGAACGGGGTTGGGCGCTATGGTTAACCGGGATTCACTTAAAACCTCTTCGTTTCCCAGCGAACTTTCCTGGTAGACTCTAACGTAATCTATTTCCATGGCGCTCTCGGTGAAACTTGGATCGATAGTAGGTTGTATAGCGATATTCAATAAAATATACTGATTCTTGGTAAAGGGCCAGGTGGAAGCATTCCTCAAATCGGGTTGATAGGTATAATGTACAGTTCCATCGACGGCAAAAACCATACGATCTTCGTACCAGTCCAGTGTGTAAACGTGAAATGCTGAAGAAGCGGTGGAGATATATTGTCCCCCGTGATTTATGGTTCCGCCAAAACTAGAGGGTGTATGCATGGCACTTTGAACAAAGTTTTGGTTATCTCCCCAGTGTTCCATGATATCAATTTCACCGCATTCCGGCCAGGACGTAGTTCCATAGCCCTGATTATCCCAGTAGGCCCCGTTTTCGTTGATGTTCTGTCCCAGCATCCAGATGGCAGGCCAGGTGCCAACGCCGGTTGGTAATTTGGCCCTCACTTCCACACGACCATAGGTGAACGCAAATTTTGAATTCAGTCGTGCCGAGGTATGGGTTTTAGTTGTGCCCTGGCTCGTGTAGGTTTCTTTTTTGGCCACCAGATGCATAATCCCATCCTGCACGAAGGTATTTTCAAGGCGATCTGTATAATGCTGAATTTCGCCGTTAAACCACGAACTTCCGTTGGGAAGGAGGGTTTGGTGAAACCACTTGCTGGAATCTAAGGCCCCGTCGGTGTTAAATTCATCCGACCAGACCAGCTTGTCATAAACGGGATCATTTGGATTCTGGGGTTCAGAGGGAGCCTCGCCCCCATCAAAATAAAAATTATCGATATAGGCCGTTACAACATCCGTATTATTTTCCCCATTCACCTGCAGCAAAACCCGGTTAAAGTCGGTTCTGGTTAAGGGATCCGGAGAATTTGCATCCAAATTGATGTACTCGTCCGTCGCGAAATTGAATGTCACGGTTTGCCACTGGTCTAAGACTATGGGTTTTATGATTTCAGTCTGATTTGACCAGGGCTGCGCCTGATCCTTATTTTGAAGTTTTAAGGAGATCTGATTGGGCTGAGTTCCGGATATACTCGAGGATGGAACATAGATGTCTAATCGGAAGGGCGTATTCTCCTCCAAAATGATCTTAGCAGAACTGTTAAAACGAATATTGGCATATTGCCCTCCATTATCCTTATATCTCAAAACTGTCGAGGAAGGATTCTGCGTCCCGGGCCACGGGTTGCTAAAACCAGTATTCATTTCAACGTCATCGGCAGCCCAGGTGGATATGGTCGTGTTTCCTTCGAAATCATCTTTGAGAAGTTGTGAAAACGAATTATAGCTCGTCAGTGCCACTAAAACTATAAGTAAATATTTTAGCATGATTTTTTTTCTTGCAAGATAAATATACCTCGAGAGTTATAAGTCAAGTCAATTGTTAAAAATTTGACGGTCAGTTAGCTAAATTAAATGTTGGCTATTCCTCAAATTTGATTAATTTTAGGAACAACTTAAAAAAAAGCATATGAAAAATGTATTGGTCTTATTACTGACTTTTTTACCATTTCTGGGGTTCTCACAGCTGGATTTAAAGTACCAGATGCCACATGAAGACATTCTTGAACTTGCAGATGTTCCCCTGCCGCCCTCCATGAGTATAAATCCCGATGCCAGCAAGGCTTTGTTAATCTACAGAAATCAATACAAAACCATTGAGGACCTGGCCGAAGATGAACTCAGACTGGCCGGCTTACGCATAAATCCTAAAACCAATATTTCAAGCCGAACCCGGTTTTATACAAACTTAAAATTATTTGATCCCCAAACGAAGAAGGAGTCTGAAATCCAAAACCTGCCGGGCAACCCAAAGATTTCAAATATAAGCTGGTCTCCGGAGTATAATTATATCGCTTTTACCCATACGACACAGACAGGTAATGAATTGTGGGTCATCGACTACAGCAAAAAAATGGCCAGTCGACTGACACCGGCTATTGTGAACGGCAATATAGGCACAACCTTAGCCTGGCTTCCGGATGAATCCGGATTGATGGTTAAAACATTACCGGAAAACAGACCGGAGCTTATAAACACCGATAATAAAGTTCCTTCGGGACCCACCGTATCCGTTAATGAAGCCGGAGTTGAAGCTCAGAACAGAACCTATCAGGATTTGCTCAAAAACAATGATGATGAATTCAATTTTGAGGTCCTGGCGACCTCAGAAATCCATAAGGTAGACCTGAATGGGAATTTAAGCCTGTGGAAGCCTGCCGCCATGTATAGCAGGATGTCGATTTCACCAGACGGAACTTATGTCATGGTATCTGAAATCCATAAACCATTCTCCTACATCGTTACCTATGGCAGATTTCCAACGACTTACAGCATTTATACCCAGGCCGGAGATCTTGCGTATCTCGCTGCGGATGTCCCGCTGATGGAAGAAATGCCCAAGGGATTTATGTCGACCAGAACAGGCCCCAGGGATTTATCCTGGAGAGACGATCACCCGGCAACTTTGGTCTGGGCAGAAGCCCTGGATGAAGGAGATGCCAATAAGGAAGTCGAATTCAGAGACGAAGTCTTTCAGCTGGAAGCTCCGTTTGACGAGGATGCAACATCCTTAGTAAAAACTCAGCTCAGGTTCTCAGGCATATTGTGGGGGAATGAAGACACCGCTGTTTTATATGAATACTGGTGGAATACAAGAACCACCAAGACCAGTATATTCAATCCTTCCGAACCTTATAAAGAGGCTGTCGTTTTTAACGAGAGAAACTATCAGGACACCTATGCCGACCCGGGAAATTTCGTGACCACCAAAAATAAATACAACGCCTCCGTACTGCAGATTTTAGATCATAAACTGGTGCTAACCGGTGAAGGGTATTCTGCCGAAGGAAAATTTCCATTTGTAGATCACTATAACCTAAAGACCCAGGAAACCGAGCGCGTATTCCAGGTTGAGGAATCCGATATGCTCGTATCTTTCGTGAATATGATCGATGCGAAGCGAGGTGAACTACTTACCAGACGTGAAAGCAGTAATGATTATCCAAACTATTATATCAGAAATTATAAGTCTGGAAGCCTGGAGCAAATCACAGATTTTGAAAATCCGTTTAAAGCCCTGCAAAACGTTCATAAAGAAGTGATTACCTACGAGCGGGAAGACGGTTTGGAACTTTCTGCTACCTTGTACCTGCCTGTTGGATACGATATGGATAAAAAGGAAAAAATGCCGATGCTGATGTGGGCCTACCCTCGTGAATATAAGGACAAAGCCAGTGCCTCACAGGTCACTTCCAGTTCCAAGGAGTTTACGTATCCCTATTATGGATCTCCGATTTACTGGGTGAACAGAGGTTATGTGGTTCTGGATGATGCGGCCTTTCCTATCATCGGGTTAGGAGATGAGCAGCCCAACGACACCTTTAAAACCCAATTGGTATCCAATGCTAAAGCAGCAATAGATGCTGTAGACGAGCTGGGTTATATCGACAGAGACAAAGTAGCGGTTGGCGGACATAGTTATGGTGCTTTTATGACGGCTAATCTATTGTCGCATTCCGATTTATTTGCAGCAGGCATTGCGCGTAGTGGTGCTTACAACAGGACGTTAACGCCATTCGGGTTTCAGTCTGAAGAGCGCAGTTACTGGGAAGCCCCTGAGGTGTACAACACCATGTCACCTTTTATGAATGCCCATAAAATGAAAACCCCCTTATTGCTGATTCACGGTCAGGCCGACAATAATTCGGGGACCTATCCCATGCAAAGTGAGCGCTATTTCAATGCCCTGAAAGGCCTTGGCGCACCCGCCAGACTGGTGATGCTGCCTAAGGAAAGTCACGGATATGCTGCCAAAGAAAGCATCATGCACATGTTGTGGGAGCAGGATGAGTGGCTAGAGAAATATGTTAAAAACAGAGAACTGCAGGAGTAAGGTATATTCTGAATTTCGTTTTAAGAAAAGACTAGGAGTTTTACTCCTAGTCTTTTTTGTTTTAGTTCATCTGTAGCCTTCAGCTGGGTGTAGATGATTTCTGAAGCAGGCGTCACCACTTGATATATCTATACGATTTTCATCGATTTAGGACGGTCTTATTCTCGCATGTCCCTGGGAATTCTGGGATTCATAAGCGCAAACCAAAGCGGAGGGATAAAGGCTATAAGAATACTGGTGGGGTAACCATAGGGCAATTCGGGGCTTGTGGAGTAATACTCCAGTAACTGGTAGTTTTTGGAGGCTCTGTAATGGTGATCGCTGTGTCGGGTGAGCTCGTAAAGCAAAATCCTGCCCAGGAGATGATTGGAATTCCAGGAATGAATTTCCTTGACTGGATAATACCTGCCGCTTTCTCGCTGTTTTCTCAGTAAACCATAATGCTCGATATAATTGATGCTTTCCAGCAATAGAAAACCTAGAACTCCCATGGCGATGGCCAGAAGTGCCGTTGTCCATGAAAAAACAATAAACAGCACACTGATGTATGCCAGTTGCAAAACAGAATTGATCAGCATGCTGTTTTTTAGAGACCAAAACTTTCGATTTTTAGCAGTAAGCATTTGCTTTTGCAGTCGCCAGGCGCTTTGATACTGCCGAATTGAGGAGGTGAACCAGAACGAAAAAACACTCTGATTGAGTTTGGCTGTTGCCGGATCTTCTGGTGTCGACACTTTGGCATGGTGCCCAAAGTTATGCTCCAGGGTAAAATGCGTGTAAAACGAGGGCAGCAAAAGCAATTTTGCAGCAAGCTGACTCCACCAATCATCTCTGTGACCTAACTCGTGAGCCACGTTGATGCCATTACTCCCCAGAACAATACCTGTGCTTATAACCAAACCGAGAAGCTGAACCGGGCTCAGTTCTTTAAATTCCAGGCTAACTAATGAAAAGGCTAAGATAAAGTAGACCAGCGGTAAATTGAAATACAATAGCCAGTCAAAAAAAGGATGACCTGCCTTTGAGGTTTTATCGGTCTCCGACAAGTTTTGAGTAAACTGAGGCGTGAACAACTCCAAAACCGGAATTATTCCAAAAGTGACAATAGGAGTGAGGTAGCTGAATTTCGCCGGATAGAGTATTCCTAGAATGGCAGAAAACGGAAGGAGATAGGCTGTCAGGTATTTCAGGTCAGTGAATTTCACGTTTAGATTTTAATGCTGTAAGCGAATTATGAAGGTAGTGAAATATTTAATACAGGAGCAGGGATTTCCTGAATCACAGAAAGGCCTGGTAATTTTTCATTTGACAGGCTTTTGAAAATTGCTTTTCAATTTTTCAAAGGTATTCAGAGGTTATGCTTTGTTCTGCGTGTTCACATAATCGTCAGGTAAAACACCCGTCTTCAGTTCACCTAAAGCCTGAAGCCATAGGTTCAGGCTTCAAGCTGGCATTATCAAATTCCGAAGAAAAAAACAGATCACTTTCAAGCCTGAGGCTCTTTGTCTTTTCCGACATACTTCAGATAAAAATAGCCGCCGATGCCGGCCAGGACAGAAGCCGAGAGGATGCCGATTTTGGCCTGGGTTTTATAAAGATCGCTTTCAAAAGCCAGTTCGGTGATAAAAATGGACATGGTAAATCCTATGGAGGCCAGGATGCCGATTCCAAAGATATGTTTGAAGCTTACCCCTTCCGGCAATAAACTGATTTTCAGGGACAGCATCAGTTTGGTAAACAGCACTATTCCTATGGTTTTTCCAAAAATCAAACCCAGCATAACGCCCAGCGCTACCGGCGAAAAAAAGTTGGCTAAGGCATCCTGACTTATGGTGACTCCCGCATTGGCAAAGGCGAATAGGGGCAAGATTACAAAATTGACGACAGGATATAAGGCGTTCTCGAGTCGGTGTAAGGGAGCTGTAGCCTCTTTTGAAAGGGAAGAGAATTTTTCGATTTGATTTGAAATTTCATCTTCATCCTCTTCCTCCCTGAAGATGCTTCGAACTTTATAAGAAAGCTGACGGGCTTTTCTTAAAAAGAGACGGGTGTTGATTCGTTCTTTACTGGGTATGGTGAAGGCTACCAAAACGCCTGCAATGGTGGCGTGGACTCCAGATAACAATACTGCAAGCCACAAGCCACCGATACCGAAAATGGCATAAAAAATAGTATTTCTGATGCCTAATTTATTGGCTGCGAGGAGAATGATTAAAAACAGAGCCCCCAGGGCAAGATTGAACAGGGACAGGTCTGCGGTGTAGAAAAAAGCAATGACAATTACGGCACCAAGATCATCTATGATGGCCAGTGCCGTTAGAAATATTTTAAGGGCTATGGGGACCTTGTCTCCCAGGAGGTAAATAATCCCCAGTGCAAAGGCTATATCTGTGGCCATAGGAATCCCCCATCCTGATATGGCTTCGGTTCCCTGGTTAATGCTAAAAAAGATTAAGGCAGGCACCAGCATACCCCCAAGGGCGGCCGACAGGGGTAACAGGACATCCTTAGGCTTTGACAAATGTCCGTGTACAAACTCCCGTTTCAATTCCAGACCGACCAGGAAAAAGAAAACAGACATCAAACCGTCATTGATCCAGTGCAGTATATTTTTCTTAATCACAACATCTTCAAAACCGATGTACACGTATTGCTTCCAAAAACTATGGTAGAGATCGGACCAGGGAGAATTGGCGACCAGTATGGCCAGGACAGCAGAAATGATGAGCAAATTGCCCACAGATGTTTTTTTCTGGATGAAATGTTTGATGGGTAGTAGGAGTAGGGTGTCGAGGTTGGATTTTTTCATTGTAGATACATCTAAACAAACTAAAACCACTAAGTTAATGAATAAAGCTGCATTCAAATGTGAT
Source organism: Psychroflexus aurantiacus (assembly GCF_010820555.1). Taxonomy (GTDB): domain Bacteria; phylum Bacteroidota; class Bacteroidia; order Flavobacteriales; family Flavobacteriaceae; genus Psychroflexus; species Psychroflexus aurantiacus. Next base: position 407,147 of record NZ_JAAIKD010000002.1, read on the forward strand.
AATAATCAGATTGTAAGCGATCTTTTACTTCTATTGAGATATACTCAATTTGTAAAAAAAACCTGAAGCGCTCAATATCTTATTTCTTCCTTGTAAACACAGCTACGATTGCAGAAGTGACAATCCCGGTAGCAAGGGCCCAGATGCTAGATTTGATGATGTATGTCTTAAGATTAAATTCGGATTCTGCAGCTGCCAGACTTTTGTAATATCCTTTTTGAACAGCGTATTCAATAGCATTTTTAAAATACTCTGGAGTTATGATCTCAGAAATAATCCACTGGGTAACAGGACTGAAAATCGTAATGACCAGGGTGAGGATTATACCAGATCTTAAACCTTGCCAATAGGTCATCTTTCCACCATAAAAGATGTTACGCTTCTCTTTTAGAGCCAGCACGTAAATGGCTACAGCGACGATCGCAAATAGCATCGTGAAATACTGGTGCAGATGGATATAGGTGTCATGAAGACCTGCCCATTTTTCCAGTAGCATCCAAAGCAACAGGGATCCTATGAATATAAAACCCCATTTTAATTCAATTTTTATTGATTTCATTACCTTATTACTTGAGTCACTAAGTTAGATTATTTTTACGTAGTATTAGCTCAGAATTTTTAATGGAATCCAGTTGATATTCATTTTAGAACCCTGCTGAGTCTTAACTTTTGAATCTATATCTTTTTAAAATGAAAATCTTAAAGCCAATTGTTACCTGCTTCATCCTGTTAAATAGTATTTCAATGTCGTCTCAATATGCTTCAGAAGGAGCTGGAGGCCTCCTTGATCTAGAACGGCACCAAGTGACTTTCAATTTTTTAGGACCCGGCATTCGGTATGAATTAGGGCTGTTTAGAAATCTAAGTGCATCCACAAGTCTGTCGCCCGCCTTTGGATATTACCAGAGCGGTTATACGTTTGGATTTGCATGGCATACCCGTGTGCGCTATTATCATAATTTTAAACAGCGTAAAGATCTTGGTAACACTGTAACCGGTAATTCAGCTAATTATATTGGCCCTGCCACTACATTCTTCTGGGATCCTCTTCAGATCGCAAATAATCTGGATGCGGATAAAGGCTTTTCTCTTGCTTTTTACGGCGCCGTATATGGTCTCCAGAGGACCAATAAACAGGGCTTTAATATAAATATAGAGCTAGGTTATGGGTATTATGATGGTTTTGGAGTCCCTTCCGGCCACGGAGCCTTACTCAACTTTACTTTGGGGTGGGTGGCCACTAAACGAAAGTCCACTGATCCGATTAAAGTCCCGCTCGACAATTAAAAATGATATTTTGAAGCTTAGTATGCTCTGAAAATCAAACTATATTTAGTCCTGATTCAGAAAAATAATCGGCTTATTGGTTGAGGACGTGTTTATGATCTTGCTTAGATAATATCCAGATCTTTTACAGTCAATTCATTTTCTGTGTTCCCCGTATTCAGCGTGGATTTAGGTTCGAACATCAGGACTTTTGCAACACCTACTGCTGATGGTTTATGCGGGGTTCCTTTTGGAACTATAATAAATTCTCCTGCATTTACTTCATGAGTTTCTTTTTCAAGTTCAATTTTGATCTTGCCTTCTATCACCAGGAATAATTCATCTTCATCATCGTGTTGGTGCATTATAAATTCATCCTTGAACTTGGCTATTTTGACGTGCTGGCCATTGAGCTCTCCAAGGATCTTGGGGTTCCAGAATTCTGAAAAAGAATCAAATTTTTGTTGAAGATTTACTTTTTTTATTTCCATTTTTTTAAAGGTTTTCTTTCAGCTTTATGCTGGTTGAGCGACTCTTTTAGTATATTTTTTAAATCCTGAGGAATACCTATGTCTTACTGGTCAATTTCTCTTTTAATTTTTTAAACAGGCCCTTTTTATTTTTCTTGTTTTCTTCAAAATTATCATTTCCAATCAACATGCCTACCGGCTCCAGGCTTTCATACTCCTTACAGATCACTTTCAGCATGGCGGCAAAGGGAAGAAAAAGGACCATGCCTGCTACTCCCCAGACTGAAGCCCCAATGATAAGGCTTAAAATGGCAGCAAAGGCATTGACATTCACACTGCTTCCCACGATTTTAGGGTTCAAGAAATTGCCTTCGAGCAGCTGGACAAACCAAAATAACATGGCCACCGCAAAAGGGACCCAAAGCTGGTCATGTGACATAAAGGCGTACAACACTGGAATAGTAGCTCCCAGGGTTGTGCCTATGTAGGGGATAATGGAGAGTGAAGCCGCCAGAAAACCAAATAATAACGGACTGTCTATCCCGATGATCCAAAGGCCAATGCTGTTGAGCGTACCTAGAATTAAAATCAAAATCAGCATGCCTGAAAGGTACTTTTGTCCAACCTGCTGAATATTCTTTAGCATAGTAAAGAACTGTTCTTTTTTATCGGCGGGTGAAAATTTCATAAAGGCTCTCACCAGGCCTTTATTGAAAATAAGAAATAAAAACAAATAAATAAACATGGTTATCATGCCGGTCAAGAAACTGGCCGTGCTGTTGAATGTTCCTCCCAAAACCGTTCCTGCAGAATCTTTGAGCCAGGACGTCAGATCATTTAACAATTCGTCCTCATCGAGCTGGTCTACAAAGCTTACATTTTGATTGATATAGATAATGACATCGGTGTAGAGACTGGAGAGCTTCGCCCCGAAATTACTGATCTCATCAGATAAGGCTATGATTTCTGCAGAAAAAAAGGTAAGTCCTCCACTTATGATAATGATCATGAGGAGGATGGAAAGAAATCCGGCTAAAATATTTCCCACTCCCCAGCTGGTTAGCTTTTTATGAACTGGATATAAGATAAAGGCAAGGAGCAAGGCTATGCCTAAAGGAACGAGTATGGGTTTTCCCACGACTAAAAAAGCGATAAACAAAGCGAGGAAAGCTAAGATGAAAAACGATTTTTGAAATGATACGTTCATAAGTGTTTATTTTTTAGAAAAGGCATAAGCTAAGGAGTATTTGAACGAAAACCTGATTTATGTTAGTAAAATTAACCATTCTAAATTTATGAACTCTTTTTTTATGCGGGGATATTTTTCAGAATTACTCCGGTGTTTTTTTAGTCTCTACTCCGGAACACCTCTCAAAACCAAGCTGTAGGCTCAGGTTAGGACTGTGCCTGAAGCAATGTATTTCTAAACCCGAAATCTTGCAGGAACAAATCCATACTAAATGAAATAGAAAAAGGACCTGATTTTAAATCAGATCCTTTGACTATACTTTAAAGGTATTCAGGTTTTTAGATTTTGAATAGATCAATAATCACTGTACGGTTATACGCACGCTGCTCCGGAAGTTTATTTCCAAAATCAGATTTGCTTGTATCTTCGCCATAGCCCTGTACTTCAAATTTTACATCCTTTCTATTTGAATTTACGAGTGCTTTTTCGAGAATGTTTTTGACATTATTGGCACGTGCCAAGGACAGTCTTTTATTGTTTTCGGCATCACCAATCACATCGGTATGTCCATGGATAATCACTTTACTGTTTTTAGGAATCTTTGGTGCCACAACATCGGTCAGGTACTTTTCGTACATCCTGATGGCAGTAGCATCGTCAAATTCGTAGAGAATGCTGAACCTCATGGCTTCATCAGCCTGAGCTGGTCCCCAAAGCACTACGTTTGCATCGGATTCTTCGATAACTTCCAGACCATCCTCTGTGGTTCCTATCATTTTGACTTTAAAGTCTCCTTGAGATTCATTTCCTAAAATGGTTTTCCCGGGGATACTCGCTTCATTTTCAACAAAGGGGCCGTAAGTTTTCAGCATTCCGTTTTTGTCTGTGAGTTCGAGTCTCCAGCTAGTGAAGGCTTCTTCGGCACCGTCGGCTTTAAAGACCACATAGCTGTCTACAGGTGCTTCCATAACTTTAAACTGTACAGGTTTCAGTGGAGCAGTAGGACCGCTTTGAAATTCCATAAGCAAAACCGGAGAATTGCTTTCTATGCTCACGCGTCTGTCTTCATCTCTTAACAGATCCAAATCCTGAGTTCTTCCTTTTCGTTCTGAACTCACTTTAGGTTCTATTCTGCCTTCAATGGCTATTCTGTTCGGGTTTATTGAAAAGACGTCGGTCAAATAGGTTTTAATCGATTGAGCCATTGCTTTTGCGTCTTCACTTCCTTGTTCTGAAGATCCCACCAAAGTGATCGCAGAATTTGGATTTTTGACCATACGGTCTCCAAGAATATTTATAATATTGTAATAGACAGTCATCCCGCGTTTCGCACGCCCGGATAAGTCTGTAGGGGTGTTCAGATTAACCTGCTCTTCCCTGAAGCCTTTAACCTGGTCTTTTTTCAGTAAGACATATCGACTTGCGATTTTGGTAGACCCCTGATCCATGTAGATATAGTTTCTTAACGGAAAGGTTTCAGAAACCGTAGCTTTTGCCGGAAGATTTCGGGGAGACACAATGCTGAAATCAACCACCGGTCTTATAATTTCGATTTCTTCAACAACCGACTTTTTACCCTGACCAAACTTTAGGGCTGCACCAGCTCTAAGCGTAGTGATGTTCCAGTTTTCTGTGGAACGTGGATTTTGTCCAAAATAGGGTTGAAAAGCCACAAATGGCGAAAGCACAAATTGAGTCTTCCTGGTATTGGAAGTCAAAGGAATATCAAATCCTGCACCTATCTGCATTGACAAAATAGTGTTTTCCACATCTCCAAACTCTTCATTAACTGCAGGTCCTGCGACCTGTGCTGGGATATTTGGATTGGTTCCTTTTTCATAGGTAAATGATTTATCGAGATTGAATGCCAGTCTTGGTCCGCCATAAACATAAAACCCGTTTTTGAAGGGCGCTATTCTCACACTTGGTTCAACGGTGATGTAGCTAAGATCTGTGGATAAGTCCATCGGGCAGTTACATGGTGAAATCACCTGGTCCCATTCGCCCTGACGGCTGTCGTATCCTGTTTGCAGCATAATTCCCCAAACCGAATTTGTGAAATGATATTCTACCAGTGGGGCAGCATAAAGACCAGTTCCATTACCGTCTTTGAAAGCCGCAGGAACAGTTAAACCTGCATTGAGGTTTTGGGTGGTTCCCCGGTAGAAATTGAAGTTAGCACCGGCGGCTACTCCAAAATACCAGTTGGGTTTCTCGTATTCAACCTCCTGGGCTGTCGTCTGCATTTGAAAACCTAATGCAAAAATGATAAGTAAAAGTATTTTTTTCATAAGTATAGTGAATTGAATTTTATAAATCCCCCGCCATCTGGCAGGGGATAATGATATATTTAATTAGAAGGCTTAACAACTGCATTGGCGTCTAAAGTCACCGCAGACTGTGCTAATAATCTTCCTAATACTGTAGAGCGTGTATTGACAGAGATCAGTGTTTGAGATAAAATGTTTCCACTGAAATTAACGTCTGTTCCAAGCACAGCACCTGCACCTGCCACTACCCAGTAGATATTATCGGCTTTAGCGCCATTGATCAGAATGATTTCAGTGTTGTCGGCTATCGTCAGGTCTCCTGCAATTTGGAAAACAAATTTAGCGCAGTCCACACCACCACCATCTAAGGTAATGCTATTGGTTACTGAAAGTCCTGAAGACCATTTATAGACCCCTGAAGCTAAAGTCTGACCATTGATATTTCCAGCTAAAAGTTCAGTTTGATCCGGAGCCATTCCATTGGCAGTAGTAAATGCCGTTTCCATATTGCTTACAGCGGTGGTTAGATTGGCTGGTGTTGGAGAGGCATAATCTGAAGCGTAAACCCTACCAGTGACTAAACTTGAAGTAGAATACGTACCACTGGAATGAAGAATTAAACCAAATCCTGTTATGGCCGTTGAGCTGTTAGGACTAATTCCAAGGTCACCTGTTATGGAGGTGTTACCCGTAGTTGAAATACCAGATTTTGCCAGCATGGCATAATCACCAGCCAGGCCTAAATCTACAGCAGGACTGGCACAAATTTGGCCTGTATTTACCTGTGTGAAATTAGCTGTGACTGCTTTATCAGCATTCATGGTTACCGTTAGTGGATTGTTCGTTCCAGTAGCATCTCCACTCCAGGATGAAAATTCATAGCCATTGTCTGGCGTAGCTGTTAGAATGACATCTTCTCCTTCGTTATAAGTCGCCTGATTTGGACTTTTATCCACCGTACCGTTTAACGCATTTACCGTTAAGGTATACGTATTGACAGGTATCAATGTAAAGTTGGCTGTAATGGTCTTATCCGCATCCATAGTGACGGTTAGTGGGTTGTTGGTTCCAGTAGCATCACCACTCCAGGATGAAAACTCATAGCCTGTTGCAGGCGTTGGAGTCAAAATGACATCGGTTCCTTCGTCATAAGCTGGTTCATTTGGATTTTTATCCACGGTTCCGTTTTGAGCATTTACCGTTAAGGTATAGGTGTTTACGGGTATCAGTGTAAAGTTGGCTGTGATGGCCTTATCCGCATCCATAGTCACGGTGAGTGGATTGTTGGTTCCGGTAGCATCACCACTCCAGGCTGAAAACTCATAGCCTGTTGCAGGCGTTGGGGTCAAAATGACATCGGGTCCTTCGTCATAAGCTGGTTCATTTGGATTTTTATCCACGGTTCCGTTTTGCGCAGTTACCGTTAAGGTATAGGTGTTTACGGGTATCAGTGTGAAGTTGGCTGTGATGGCCTTATCCGCATCCATAGTGACGGTGAGTGGATTGTTGGTTCCGGTAGCATCACCACTCCAGGATGAAAACTCATAGCCTGTTGCAGGCGTTGGAGTCAAAATGACATCGGTTCCTTCGTCATAAGTGGCCTGATTTGGGTTTTTATCCACAGTACCGTTTTGAGCAGTTACCGTTAGGGTATAAGGAATTAAAGGTATCAGCGTAAAATTAGCCGTGATAGCCTTATTACTATCCATAACAACAGTTAATGGATTGGTGCTTCCAGAAGCATCTACACTCCAGGATGAAAATTCATAACCTAAGTCTGGAGTTGCTGTAAGTACCACTTCTGTTCCATGAGCGTACATAACCTGATCCGGGGTTTTACTTACACTCCCATTTACAGCAGTGACTTCCAGCGCGTAAGTTGCAATTTCAAAATTGGCAACCAAGGCGGTGTTTCCATTCATCTGGAATTCATAGGTTGAATTTGTGGAAACCACTTCATCAGCCTGAGTCCAGTTTACAAACACAAAACCTTCACCGGGAACTGCAACAGCTGTTACGGTAGATTCATTATCGAATAAACCGGCTCCGGAAACCGTTCCGCTAGCCTCTGGCGCAACCGATAAGGAAAGCTGTGGGATGGTCGTGAAACTCCACACATAATTTTCCTGTAAGGCATTACCCATTGGATCTTCAATTCCTGTTGTGACTGTACCTGTGTAAATTGTAAAAGGTAAAAGATTCTCAGCAGGAGTAAAAAAAGCAGTCATTTCTGAATAGCTGAGGGTTCCAGTGAGTTCAGATGCTCCGCTTACACTATAGGTTGCTGAAGTTAATGTTTCGGGATTCAGTTCCTCATTGAAGGTAGCCGAAATCACCTGATCGAGGGGGACGTTGACGGCTTCATCTACGGGGATGGTAGAGACTACAATGGGACAAAGACCTGCCATTTCTTCTGCATCGTCTTTGGCGCAGCCTGTGGTCATAAGTGTTATAGCAAACACTATGGCGAATGCGGGGATTAGATTTAATTTTTTGAAAAGCATAGATTCTTGATTAAGTTGTTATTGGCTTTCAGCCGGCGTGAACTAATTTTCACTTTACAAAGCTGGTGACAATGCCATGGCTTATGTTATATAAGTCACACATTTGAATATTGTTTTAGAAAGAGGATGTGTTGCAGGGCTGGACTGGGTTGAAACCTTCTGGATGTGCTTATTTTTTGATCAAAAAAATAAATTAAATCAAAATAAGTTATAAAATTTGCGCAGATATTTGAATTATTGCCCTGACGAAAAAATAAATATTTTGGACTAAAAAAAACACCACAGCGGTTTAAAATTTCAAAGATGAATACTGCTGTGCTGTTTGCAAAACTTTAAAAAACGGGTAAGGCTTAGCCGAGGCTTAAGGAGTCTTTTCTCTGACTCATCATTTGCTTATAACAGGAAGGGGAGAGTCCGGTTACTTTTTTGAACTGACCGGACAGGTGAGCCACACTGCTGTAATGCATGAGGTAAGAGATTTCAGAAAGACTGATATTAGTAGTTAAAAAATAGAATTTTACACGCTCAATTTTACGCTGAATAATAAACTGCTGAATGGAAATACCATTAACCATAGAAAACACATTGGCTAAATAGGTGTAGTCATAGCGTAATTTCATACTTATATAATCTGAATAACTCATGATCTGCAGTCCATCGGCATAACTAAGCATTTCTTTGATGACCACCTTAATTTTTTCTACGAGGATGACTTTGCTGGTGTCGTGAAGTTTTAAGCCATAAGGCAATAAGCTGTTTTTGAGTTTGCTGTGTTTACGCGGATTCAAATCCTGAGGAAGGTCGATAATCCCGTCGGCAATACATCCGTAAGGTATCTTTAACTTATTCAATTCTTTTTTAACCTGTTCTTCTTCAGGTAAATTAAGCATGTCTTTTATATATAACTTCATGGTAATTTATTTAACCCATTATGCTGAAATGCTCAGCCACTCAATCGTACATTGCTTTAAGGATTAAAGCCTCAATGACCGATTATACGTTCACTCTTTTTTTTAATAAGGTAGCTTATAGTTAAGGTTCTATTTTGTTAAACCTTAACAATTGTTTATTAATTAACAGGTTTAGTATTAAAGCCGTTTTTGGGTAAGTAAAATGATGTTTGGCAGGACTGTGGCAGAAGTGACAAGAGCGATGGCTATCCAAAGCAGAATTTTTAAAAAATGAGTTTTATAGAGGTGTTTTTAACTTGATCTACTTTGAGCCGGCATGCCTGAAGCCTGGTTTAGTTTGGATCGAGTTCATTTTTTAGCAGATACAACACACCCACCTCTTCCCTGGAAAGGCTTTGATTGGAATCGAGCAGTTTATCGATTTCCGTTTGGAAATACTTCAGGGTTTTGCCCTGGGTATACTCTTCAATCACCCTGGGGTCTATGTATGCACTTCGGGCTACAGCGGGGGTATTTCCCAATTTTTCTGAAACCCGTATCACGGCTTTGCGAATATTTTCATCCAGTAAGTCCTGGTCCTCCTGATCCACAGCGCCCAGCTCATCCAGGGCAATGGCGGCAATCATGGTGCCGGCCCAGGTTCTGAAGTCTTTGGCAGAAAACGCTTCGCCCATGTGTTCCCGGATATAGGCATTGAGGTCCTCGCTTTTGACATCCACTTTATGCCCGGCTTCATCATAGTATTTGAAAATTTCATAGCCCGGAATCTCGTCCAACTCCCGAACGATCCTGGCCAGTTTTTTATTGATCACTCTTTTTTCCAGATCCTGCCCCGATTTACGATACAAGAAGTTGGTTTGCCAGTATATATAGGGTTTCGGGATATGGAGGTACAAAAAGGTACAGAATTTTACCACTTTCCGTGAAGAAATTAACATTCCAGCAATGACGGGGCCTGCGAGCGCACAAAAATTAGTATTTGGCCAAAATCACCCCTCTTTTTTCCTCTTATTTGATTTGTACCTTTTTTAAGTATCTGTAAATCAATATTATAAAAATATTTAAATTTTAAATCTGTCAATTTTTCGGTTTTCTTGTACCTTTCGAGGTACAAATCTGATCAAAACTATAGTTTTTTAGGTAAAAAAGGGGAGTGTTTAACTAGTCTTTTTTTATTGATATCTTCCAGATCATATCGCACTATACCGCTTATTTTATGAGCTTTTAATTAGCCGGTTTTATTCCATATTTAAAGTCATTATTGAAACGTCAAGAAGTTCTGCGGCTCTTTTTCCGGAACCCCACCTTGTCGGTTCGTTGTATTTTAAATCTTTTAGTAGTGGCTCTTAGTTCTCTGGTAAAATCCTCTTTGATTTCTTTTACCAACTCATGCTTTAGCTCTTTCAGAGTCACATCGATAAATCTTTTGTAAGTTGATTCCATAATCTATAAGTATTGATAGTAATTGTAGCGAAATTCAAAAATATTTCTCAACCATGGTTTTTTAAGGGGAAGTGTACGGGTCTGCTTTGTAAAATTTAAAGACAAAATTAGTATTCATAAGAAGACGATTTTTCAGCATTTCACCAATATGATATGTGTTGAAAACAAATCTTAAACCATTCGGTTGAGCTATAAAGTTTCTTGAAAAATAATATACTGTTAAGAGAAAACCTGTTATTAAGTATATAGGCTGTTGCCCCATGTTTTTATTTAATCATCTAGTTTAATATAGCCGACTGACAAATCGTTTATTTTCATCATTATTCCATTGTACTTGATAAGTTGTTCCTTTTAATTGGTCAATGAGTATGAAGTTATACATATTATTAGTTGGGTGTAGATTAAACCTACCGTTAATTTCCTTATCATCCCATATGAGTGAACTTGAATTTAGGACAAGTTCCCCTTCGTAAGCATCATCAGAGACAGTAAAATGAACTTGCCATATTTTTCCATTTCGTGTGTCTAATTTAAGAAATGTCCAATAGTTCTCAGTTGGGAATAATCTGTAAATTGGAATTTCTAATTTTTGAATTTCTGTATTTTTTTCAACTTGCTTTTCGATTTCTTGTATCGAACTTATACTATCTTGTTTTATTTGTCCGAATGAATGAATTGTAGTTAAAGTTAGAAAAAAAATCATCATAATAGTCTTTGCACTCATGAGTGTAATTTTAATTGGTTATTAGATCTGTTATTCAAATTGTTATGTTCTTATAAAAATAAACGTTTATTTCACAAATCCCAAGTGTGATAAAAATTTATAAGATGAATCTAAACAAAACATCCCCGACCGTTGATTAGAAAAGACTTCATAAGTATCAAGCTGCATTTTTGGATAAGTAAATTTGAGACTCGACCCTTAAGTGACTCGCTAAGTTTTACTGCAACGCAAGCTATTGGTGAGAAGTTTTAACGTAAAACCAACTAGAGAAAAAGTCAAAAGCCTGGAAAAGGGCTTAAAACGACTTGTTTTTTAGAATTTAGTGGCTTGCACGCCCGTTCCATTCGGACGGGTGCAACGGTTACCGTTGTTAGCCAATTTTTTCTTTAAAGTACCTTGGAATTAAACTGTCAAAATTGTCTGTGATGTTCCATTGATGTTCTGAAAAAGAAGAAACGTGAAGCCCTTTTTTTCTTTTTAAAGCTCCCATTGTCATTTTGCCTTCTAAATAAGTCGGGATAATGGACATTGATTCAATTAAAGTGGCAGGGTTATCATAGTTCTTTGGATCGGTGAAAGCCAAGTGAGCACTCGCCTTATTTCTAAAATGAACTACAGGAATTAATTCGGTGATATTATTTATATAATTTGACTGGGTCTCTCTTAGTTCTGCGATTAACTTTTTGTCCAATGCAATATACTCCGGAAGGATCATTTTTTCATTTAGGAACTTAATTAGTCCGCAACATTTCGCGTAATTAATTAGGTTTATTGAATACCAATGGAATAAATTGACGGTTTGTGCATCCACTTGATTTGATTCTCCGCTAAAAGATAACTTAGTTTTATTATAAATTTCTAATTGTTCCGGGGAAGCATCAGGATATCGCAGTTCCCAATAGTTATTTTGGATTTGGTTTATATTATTATAAACCATAAAGATTCCTTCCTTAAGCTGTAGAATGGAATGAAAATTAGCAAGAAGAGTTATACCTGAATAAATTTCTATTTTTTCAATGAAGTCTAAAATCAATTTTTTAAATTTTGGCTAACGTGTTGTATATGGTTTGTTGCGTGGTAAAGTAACAAATTTTGCAAGTACACACCAAGCTGAAAATCCGCGAGGATTTTCAGAAGTAGGCGAGAACAAGCAATTACTTATAGCCATTGTTGTATGCCGTTTTTATTTGTTCAGTTTGTTGTTATTCAATTCGTTATGCTTTTGATGCTGACGCTTTTCTTGTAGCGTCAATTATTATTATATTCTCGTGATTCTCTCTATCAATTTCTTTTAAAATTTTGTTGACTTTTCTAATATCCGATACTGTATAGCATAATACTACTGAAATATCACTTGCTGATTTTGATGCAGCTTTATAAATGTCTGTTTGATTTTCCAAATTTCTTTTTAACGAGGACGATTTTGCCAATTTGAACTCTATAATTGTCGAATCTCCACTTCCCAAAGACACCTTGTAATCGGCTGGTCCACGACCATTATTAACTTCTGCGTTGACATCATATGGTGAAGCATACCAAGTAAGCCTAAATATTCTTTGTATGGTATCTTCTTTTGCTATAGGCTTGTGTCCATCGTAAAAAATCCGATAGCCATCATTATTTTCTATAACATCTTTTAGATATAAAGCTCTTTTTAAAGATTCGTCATAGCTATTAGATTGTAATTCGTAAAAATCACTATTCTTATTTAATAACTCGCATAATGGCGTAAGAGCATCTACTAATTTTTCTTTTAACTCTTTAATCTGGGACAAAGAAGCAAAGCTTACTTCGTGCTTTTTATCTTCTTTTAGTTTTATATAAAAATCTACTAATTCGGGAAATTTTCTAATCGTTTTTAAAAAGGCGTATTCTTTGTCTTTCTTTTTTGGTTTTCGAGGTAAGTGAGACCTGAAAAATTCATTGATAGCTGAACGTAAAGATGAGTTTTCTAAAGACCGAGTTACGTTGTTAAAACTTGAATAAAAATCAGAATTATTGATTACAGCATCATCTACGGTTAAAATATCTAAAGGTGTTAGAATTATAAAATCACCACCTTTTTCTCTAAAAAAATATGGTAATTTAAAAGTTCGAGGTTGCCATAATTTTGTTTTTTTATCAAAACGACATCTTACTGAAAAGTTTTTCGTTTGGTTTTCTGTCAAATATTTTTTTGCAAATTTTTCGGTGTATTCAAGAAGATATTCTTGTATTAAATTAGTTGTAAAATCACTTATAAAGTCTTTTCCGACTCCAGAATTAACAAGAGTCAGTTTTTCTATATGTGTTTCGGCAGTTATTTCTTCTTCGCCAAAATTACTGTAGAATCCATTAAAAGCAGTTATAGCTCCATTTGCAAATTTTTTACCTAAACCCTTTCCACCATTTCCGTATTTTGACAATCCTAACCAATTTTGTTTGATTTCTGGAAACTTGAATAAGTTTATGTCTACACCTAATCCATTGTTTTCAGTAGCATGCTCTTTTAGTATTAGTAAATGTTCAACTACTTTTTTGTGTAATTCTTTGTATTGTTGTTTTTCAGAAGCGAATAATAAAAAAGGGTCAATAAACATTGGTAAGTCAGAACTTAAGCAAATATTTAAAGCACCAAAATTTTCCAAAGTTGATTCGTCAATTTCAAAATAATCAGAAAAAAGTAATTTAAAATTGGACATATACTATTCTATTGATTGATTGTTCTTGGTTTGGTCAAATGGCATACAACGTTCTGTGTATGGTGTCTTTGCATCCCGCAGGGTGCTATGCACTATACACATTGTTGTATGCCGTTTTTTATTTTTCATTTTGTTTTCAGCGTTGGGGCAAACATACTCTTTGACAAGTTTTGGCTCGTGAGGTTGGCTTTGAGCGACTTGGCAATGTGTATGGATGCTATGGGCTGACATTAGCTATTTAGTACAGTTTCGCAGGCTTCTAAATATTCATTGTAAGAAGGTAATGTAGTTATTATGGATCTAATCGCTCTGCGTTTAAATGCTATACTGCTTTCATTCGGGTTTCTTAATCTTAGAACTTTAGGATCGGTTGAATCATTGAAAAACTCATCTAATTCTGAAATTAGATTTGTTGTTGAATTCACTATCGAAATATGCAAATCATTAGTTTCTTCAAATGGCTCTATTATTCTATATGGTAATGAATGAATGTGTCTTGCACCAAAATTCCCCTCAGATTGAAAGCCTCTAATAGCATTCGAAATGGAAGGACTATTTAGTAAACCAACTAGATATTTAGCTTCATTTTCATTGTTTGTATGGTAATAATTAACAGTTTGATCAATAATTAATCTACTAAAATCAACTTGTTCATCTCTTAAATAATGCGCACAAACATATTCACCTCCTGTACCAGAGCAAACTATAAATCCCCTTTGAGGAATAGATTGATCACTTAATTTTGATCTGGTATCTAGCCAACTCCATAAAGTTGTTATGTTACTGCCTTGACCATACATTGCTGAAGCTCGGTTGAACCAACGTTGAAACCCAGCTGACATAGTAACTAATGATGTAGCGAGTATACTTCTCCAAGCTCCTTGATGTTTTTCAATTGGTAAAATTGCTAAAGGCGGATTAGTAATGTGGAATGGTAGCAAGGCATTTGAGATCATTACAGGGTATACTGTTGCAGTCTCTACATCACTAGGTTCAATTCTAAAATCCGAGAATTTTTTTGAATCTTTCAATAAATATGCATGGTCTGAAGTTTGTTTGTTGATTGGTAGGACATGTGTAGAATTACTGGTTGAATCATAGTTTAATATTTCATGAAAGTAAATTGAACGAGGCATAACATCAGCACCTTGGGTGAAATTATTGACGTAGGAATTTTCGCTAGTTCTATTGATATTATATTGAGTCCAAGCACTTTTAGAATCTAAAGTTGAATAATACAATTGACTCTCTTCGACTTGTTGATTTTGGCTTTCAAAGTGGTATGGGATAGGTCTCGAATTCTCTCCTTCAGACTTGTTGCCAAATACGGCAATACCTCTATTGTTAAATATTACTTTATCTAAATCCCAAATCTTCGATATTTTAAATTCAATTTCGGAATTATCATATTCTTTACTTCTAAATGGATGATGATGGTCACCCGACAAAAGAGTGCCTGGTAAAATGCAACCAATTTCAGCATTATCGGTTAAGTAACGTTCTATTGAACTTAGTAGAAATATAGTTGCTAATTCAATATGTAAAAATGATGATCCTGACGGTCTAATACTTAGTTCATTTGCAAGGTTTTGAAGGAATTCCTTGTATGGATTATCTGCAATTCTACTTAGAGTTAACCAGGGCGGGTTTGATACTAGACCATTAAAGCTGTTTTCTACCAACGCAGGCCTAAAACTATTTAAAAGAAGAAAATTCCAAATACCATTTTTACCTTGAGAGTGAAGGCGGAAAATGGCACTATAGTATTCTCGCATAAATACTAAGATTTGTGATTGGTCTTCATCTAATAAAGTTATACTTAGTTGTGTTTGAATAGTATTCAGAGTATTGAGATAAAACTCATCTTCTGGTATTTCTGAAAGCTGAATGATTGACGAATAACCAACATCTAAAATTTTCTCAAACAGAGATTTGTTGGCTGGCATCAGTAATGTCTTGGGTAAATTAACTTGTTCATCAAGTAAGCTTAATGAATAATAATTACCTGTATCTACATTGGTTGAGACAGGAGTTACGGCAAATAATGAATCCGCATTGTAAATAGGAATTGTGATCTTTTCAGAACCTGTAATTGAGATAAAAGGTTTAGCGACCATTAACCAGTTAATTCTGGCCAAAATAACTGCAAGTGGATCTATATCAAACCCTGTTATACATGAGATAATTTTGGCTCGTTTTTGGCTTTCTGATAATTCTTCTAATTCCTCAGTAACAATTTTTATGGTTTCTACTACAAATGTGCCAGATCCACAACACATGTCGATTAATTTTGGCTGCACATCAATATTATTGATAACTTCTCTGACAATTGAGTTTGCCAACCAAGACGGGGTCATGGCCTGACCAAGAAGTAATCGTTTTGATTTATTTGCCAACTCAGAAAACAAATTACTAAATAAATCTTCTTCAATGGTTAAAGTGTAATCATATGCCCTAAGATCCAGTTGAATTTTTCTAGTTAGATTAATAATGGTAGCATGTACAGGTAAATTATTAAGCCATCCAAAAAAATCATATTCCACTACATTATCATAACCTTTTAATTTGAAGAAATCACCATTTAATATGCTTTTGAGTTCTTCGTCATTTGATATTAGAGCGTTTTCAGACAACACATTAGCGCAAAGGCATTTAGCGATTGTTGTCAAAAAGAATTCGTCTACATAGAACTCTATATCGAATGAGTCCGCAGTTTCATTCTCTCGAACTGAATTCACAAATTTATTCCATACGGTCTGTATAAGTTCAGCGTACTCTGGTTTAGAAGTAGAGATTTCATTAAGAGCATTTTGTAAAAGAGGAATGAATTCTGAGGCTATTTCTGAACTAAAGCCAAGGTCGGAATTAATCAAATCAGCATTTAAAATTCTTGAACCGATCCGACCAAGATGTTTGTCTAGGAAATCTAATAATGTAAAATTTGAATTTGTATCAACTTCGCAATTGATATCTTCAATCTCAATTAACTCCAAGTCCTCAGCACTAAAATTGGATAATTTGTCAGTAGTTAAAATGTTAACATCATAAGCATACCACTGTACCGTGTCAGATAGAATACCTCTTATATTAGCTGCAGGATATCCAAGATTCAGTAGCCCTGCACAATATTCTTCTACTTGTCTATAACCAGTTCTAAACTTGGCTGTATTTTGAAGATTTCCTTCGTATTCTATTGCTGTTGCCCCAACTAAACTGTCAACAAAACCTCTATGTTCATTTTGATTTCTTGAGAATTCAACTTGAGCTTCAGAACCCCTAATATGTAATTCAACCCATTTTGGGTTATTGGTAAACATAAGCCTTAGAAAAGAAGATAGATTATGACGAAGAGCATCCTCTAAGGCCCCATCTTTTCTCATTTCTGAGCAGCTATCTATACATTCTTGACTGCTTTGTAATTGTTGTTCTGAATATATATCAGCCATTTTTAGATCTTAATTTTAAACGTTTTTCTATTAACGTGATTAAAACAGTATTGTCGGAAATTTTCAATATTGAATTAATCAAAATATTTATTTTAATGAGTATGGGAGCATAATTGAATGAATTAATAAGCTCTTTCCCGAGCTTATCAAGCTTTGTTATTTCAGTTTTAGAAAACTTAGGAATAAAAATGTTGAGAAGGTGATTACGATCAAGTTTTAAGGCACCTCCCCCAAGAACATTACCACTTAGTTCGAGCTGTACCTTAATCCAATCTGAATTAAGTATTGCTATTAGTCCATAAACTGGAATATTTGAATCTTGCCTTAAATTAATTGTCAAAAAATTAGCATCAACTACAACGTTCTCTTCAACCATATATGACTTTACTGATTTTGAATTCACCCTGGGTATACATATATCAGGAACATGTCTCTGTTTTAATTCAGGAAGTTGATACCAGGTTTTTATTTTCCCATTCCTCTCTGAAATGTTTGTTCTTACCGCAGATAATTTTGGAAAATATTTGGGCAAAGCTTCAGTTCCAATATTTAGTGTTTCACAATTGTATATATGTTTGGAAACCTCAGTAGATAATTCTGTTATCGCTTCCTTTTTAAGATCGTATTTTTGAATGTCGTATGCAGTATAGTGATTACTCAAAACTAATAGACGGCCATTAAGGCTGGACGAAGGGATGAAATATCCATCTGATATTTCTTTTTGCTTTCTGAGAACTGGTTTTAGACAGTTACTGGAAACCTCAAACTTTTTGGATGCATTTTTATGTTTAAAGCTAACCTTGATCTTGTTATTCTTTTCAGATATAAAATCATTATAGAAAAAATTATTTGCTCCAGTTCTGAGTCCTTGATTAATCTCAATTGAAAGATCAGCAAGTTTTATAAAGTCAGTATAGTCGACAAAGGGTTTTAATCTTGCGTCAAGGCTTAATTTGTTATTGTCAATATTGAAAGCAATAGATTGTAACTCAGGATATTTTTTTAAAGAGTTCCTGGTTATTAGAGGCGATAAGTAGGATTTTGCGGAACTGAAATATTGAGAAGCGTTATTATTATTATCGAAGGATTTGTTAGATACTAATAAAGAGGATGCAAATAAATCGTAATTACTTGAGAAATGATTTTTACCTAAGGGTGAGTTTTTTGTGCCATTAGAAATTTCAACAATGGATATTTTGGGATGAAATTCAATTGATTTTCTTGGCTTTTTAAGTTTTTGACCTATTAACAGTAGAGTTTTGACTTGAGCATCTTCAAACCATTTTCTTCCTTCATCTTTTACAATGACTTTAATATCAAACAGTGTGAAAAGAACAAGCAAAGTTGCAATGCTGTATTCACGGGTGATACAGGATTCAGGTATAACAAGCGCTAATATTCCATTTTCTTTTGTAAATGCAGCGCATTGGATTATTGATGGGACAGTTAGGTCAGACAATCCAGAATATTTTTTCGCTACATCAATAAGAAATTTTTTCTCATCTTCCTTTATTATTGGATTTGCTACAAGACCATTTATTAACTCCTTTCGGATTTGAAGATTAGAAGCAGCTGTGAAATTTTCGAATTGTGATTCATGCTTCTGGTTAAGGTGCCTAACGTAAGGAGGGTTGGTGATAACAAGATCAAATGCTCTTTTATCCAGTTTGTTATGAGTGCTTTTTTCGAATGAATTACCAAAAACAATGTTAGATCTTATTCTAACATTAGAAGTCAATTTGCTTTCGAGTTGTTTGTCAAGTTCAATTCCATAAGTTAAAATAGAATTATCTATTTCATTCACAGCAGTGAGCATATCCCCCTTACCCATCATTGGGTCTATTGCCGAAGTAATTTTAGGATTTATTTTAAGCGCAATTGTACATAGAACCTTGGCAAGCTCTTGTCCTGTGAAATACTGTCCTAACCTTTTATTTCTTTCCTTATTGATCATCCATTAATTAGTTCAGAAACCTGAGAATAAAAGTCTTTAGCATCAAGTTCAACTTCCATGTGATTAGACATACAGTACCCAACGTATCTTGAATAAAGTCTTTCATTTTCTAATTCAGATGGATTGTTATCAAGCTTAGCCACTCTAACAAGTTCTGTTAGAATATTTGACACATGATTAAATTGATTATTCACTTTTGTATGTCCTTTAGCTAATAAGAGAACAGCATCTCCTTTCACACTTATTTTTGAATTGGTTTGTTTAAAACTTGCTTGTTCTTTTTGAAGAACGGAGTTGTTTATAACCTCAAAATGTGAATTCTTAAAAGTTGCTTTTAAGGCATTCCAAACTTTAGCACTGGCAGAATGGAACACTACGGAAGCATGTGAATTATCCTTTAATACTCGATTTACTTCAGTAAATACAGAGGTTAATAATAATTCATAGTCACTAGCTCCTTTTTTTTGGGACTTTGAAATAATTGCTTCTTCTTTTTTTTCAGTGATTCTATTTAACCAAGCTTCGTTAATAAAATTCAGTTCTGAATATGGAATATAATCACCAAAAGGAGGGTCGGTAAAAACATAGTCAATAGACTTGTCCGGGATCGCTAAAGTGCTACTTGAACCCCAAAGAGTATTGACAACAGAATTACTACTTTCAACTATTTTAAATGCACTTGAAAAAGTTTTGATTTTCCGTTGTAAACCTAAAATTATGTTTTTTTCAACTGGCAGACTACTTATGTATAATACGCCAGGTTGTGCACCTGTTAATACAAAATCAGATTGATTCTTTTTTAAGACAACCCGAGTCATTAGAGTAGAATGTGAAGAATTGTAACTGAGTATCCATAGTTTTAATGCTTCTCTATATTCTATCTTTGAATTTTTTAATTCGTCCCAGAAAATAGATAATACGGTTATATTTCTTGTGGTATAAAAATCATGGAGATAATCAATTCCATTATGATAACCTGACCTATATAAATCACCCCATTCAATCTCATTTACCGGTATTGAGGCAATATTTGCCTTATTAATCCATTCTTCCTCAGGCTGATCGCTTCTTTGAACAGTTCTTTTCCACTTCACATTTCCTGTCTGACCATATATCCTATAAGGTCTTCTTTTCCTTACTTCTCTTTTCTTTTTGAGAATAGGATCGTAGACCTTTTCAAGTACTCTTTTAGAATCATTATTTAAGTTTTCTGAATTGCATTTGGAACATTTCCAAGAGTGCTGAATGCTAATTGGATCTTCTATTACGCAAGCATCACTAAACGATGTTTCATAACTACAATTCTTACAGATTAAAAATTCTGTATAAATGACATGACGAATAATCCCACGGATACCGTTTGGATCTTCTGTATCGTATAAGTTTTCTGCTCTTTCTTGTACTCTTTTTAATAAGGTTGTAGCTTCATTTTGAAATTCTATTGAATTTATTTTTGAAGTCATTACTTCTGATACAAAAGAACCAAGACCGCTAATTTCACTTACATATGCAGTTCTTGGACCGTATTCAACTTCGATATTAGATTCTTTAATTAATTCTTTTAGCCTGTCATTAGGGTTATCACATAATAACGCTGCGAGTCCAGTTGTTCCGCTGCCTCCAAAAACATCTAATACTGTATCCCCTGGTTTTGTGTGAGCTAGAATATAAACAGCAATAGTTTCTGGTGAAATTTTGGTAGGATAGGAAAAAGCCATAAACAAAGAGCCACTTCGTGTACTTTTTATAGGCAAATTATATATGTCCGCAATATTACTACTCATCTTTATCTATAATTTGGTCGTACAATAACTCCTTTGGATTTACATTAAGGATTTCGGCAATTTTATATAAGTCTTCCAAACTTGGTTGTCTTCTGTTTTGTGCGTAAGAGTTCACCATGTTGTAGCTCTTTTCCAACTTCTCCGCCAACCAGATTTGCTTGATTCCTTTTTCTTCTAAAACCTCTTTTATTCGGTTCATTTTTTGAATTGTTTAATTCAGCCAGCAAAATAGGAATAATAATTTATTATCTCATTAAATGAGTATTAAAATAATCATTTAGTTTGGGTGGCGGTGGGGTAGTGAAAGCTCTTTTGTTGCTGAGACACGAAGCAGCAAATGTGCTTGAACGTGCGGTGGCTTTTACTTTTTTCAAATGGCATACAACTAGTTATATGTTCATAAAAATACATGTTTATTTCAATTTATAGCGGGATAACCACAATTTATAACCCCCATCTATATAATACCTTCTTCAATCGCTTGTTTGTGACGAGATCAGAACTATTGAGCCTCATCTCTAATAACTTACTTTCTAGACCTTTAAATTCATTCAAGCGATTAGTATGGATGTATGCAATGGTATAGTTCTTTTGCACGAACTAAAGAACGGAAGTAAGTTCCGTATATGTGAGTAACACTTAAAATGAAGAAAGTATCGTTTGGTTTCAGTTATCGTTTAGATTTTTATTAAAAAAATTTATTATCATGTTTGTTGTTTCTTTATAAGCAACCAATGGGTTGATTTCACCTGCTTCGTTCACGTATGAAAAATTTATCATTAAGGGGATATCCATAAAATTAGAATGTCCACTATTTTTTACTACATGTTTTTGAAAGGTAGAACTAGACAGGTTGCGATACGAAAATTTATTAATGTCCATATGACTTTCAGGCCACTCGGAAGAAATTAATAAAAAAGGTTTGCTGAAACTTTTGTCAATCATATTTCCCCATTGAGCGCCATCTAAATTAATTCCTGCATCAATTCTTTTATCATCTAATACAGCTTGTCCTACCGCAGAACCTCCTTGGGAATGACCAAAAACCCCAATTTTATCCATATCCAGATGGTTTGTAAAAAATGAGTTTTTATTCCATATATCTAGCTTGTCAATAAGGGTTGAGATATCAGCACTCCATCTTCTGGTAATATCTGCTGCAACATAGTTTTTAATTAAATCTTCTACTGCTTTAAGTTTTTTTAAATCAGTAGTTGCTTTGTTGTAGTTTTCTAATGAATTCCAAGCCATCTCTGCCATTTTTGAACCATTCGTTTTTCTATCAAATTCTGAATTATAATATTTAATATCCCCATCAGGAAATAGGGAACCACTACTTTCATAAGTATGATTAATATTAATGACGACAAAACCATGACTTACAATTTCTTCCATCAATGAATAATATCCATAAGCCTCTGAATGCAATCCATGAGAAAAAATCAATACTGGAAATTTACCATTTGCTAAATCTGGTTCCATATACGTGTTAGTGTGTATATAATCTAAATGGTCTAAAGTAAATTTTGGAAGCTTATATTTGCTAGCAAAACCAAGTCTATTTCCTTTATCTAAATAAGATTCTTTTTTTTCTTTTTTTATATCGGCAGGATACCAAATCTTGACCATAAATTCTCTTACGTCTTTAGTATTTTGGGTGATAATTTCAGGTCTATCTGTGGTTACTTTTACATATCTAGAACCAATCTTATAATCCCCAGTTGGAGTAGGTAATTCGAACACAGGAAAAATGATTGGCAGTCCCCATGCTATAACCAATAGTATTGACAATGACATTAATTTGAGTGTATATGACATCCAACTGCCCTTCAAAAATTTTATTTCTTTATAATAGAAAATAATTGAAAGCAGAATGATTATGAGTCCTGGTATTAATTGCCATCGAAACCCTTCAAAAAAAAGGTTATAAAGTAATACTAAGATGATGATGGATGTGATTGCGAGTTTATGTTTTCGAAACACCGCTGTTGTTAAAAAGAAAGGAAATAAAGTAGCAATAGTCAATAAAAGTATCTCAAATGTTCTCATGTCTAGTTATTTTAGCCAAACATAAGAAAGAGGTTGTTTAAAGAAGATGATAGTTCTATAGACAAATGATAGACAGAATCATAAAAACCTGTTATCTAGATATTTGCAATAAATAAATCAAGGTCCTCTTTGGTATCAAGTGTGATTTTCTTACGAATCCTATATCGAGCTTTATTTACACTTGCAGGTGTAACATTCATAATTCTACTTATTTCTTTTGCTGTCAATTTCATTCTTATCAATGAACATATTTTTACCTCGTGAGGTGTTATATTAGGAACTTTTTTAGAAAGTGAGTCATTAAAATCAGGATAGACTTTTTCAAAATCAGAATAAAAGGAAATTACTTTTAGAGTGTTTAAATCTGACTTTAATATGTCTTGTAATGACTTACTCAAATCAGTTTCTAAAACTTGATTTCGTAATTCTAAATTAGAAATCTCACGTTCAATAGCTCTTTTTTCCAGTTGCTCATATTGATTCTTTTTTCTGATATATCTAAACTCAATACGGTTCATTTGTCTTTTTCTTATCAAATAAGGAAAAACAATATAACCTATCATAAAAAGGGACATTCCACTTATGAATAAAATACTGAAAATAAACCATGAATCTATGTCGACTCTAAATCCCATTTAACTTTAAATTGTCTCTTTCTGTAAAAGGTTCTCTATTTTTCATCTAATTTTTATTATCGGAATTTTATTTTTTGCAGTTATAATTTTGTGAGGTGTGATTATGAGAGATAATTTTAGTTAAATCGAATATTACAATCATAAGTTTCATTATCGAACCGCCGTATACGAGACCCGAACATACGGTGTTGTGAGACCTGCCCGTCCGTCCAAGCAGGGCGCACTCCGTCAATTACTGGTGGAGCCGTCTACTCGATTGTTTTAATACTTTACTTTTCGTTCATTCGGTTGAAAAACGGATTACTTGAATCGTCATTAATTTGATGGCCATAATCGTATTTTTCATTTAACTCATAAAGTTTCAAATACAAATCAACAAAATCTTGTGATGTTAACACCCAATCCGAAATAAGTTTAGCCATCTCGTTCATATCCTCTGCATAAGTCATTCTGGAATCACTACCTCTTGTTCCGTCTGGTTTTAAAGCTACTCCACGGTTTAAGAAAATTAATTTTTCTTCGTGGATTATCTTTCTTTGTTCAGCATATTCTTTTCCTTTTGGCAGATACTTTTTTAATAGGTTTTGAATACCGTTATAAAAAAGAGAATGCTTTTCCTCTGGATTATCAAATTTCTGGTCAATCAACTCCTTTAACTCGTCAATTTCTTTTAATCCTCCATCTTCAATATTAATGGTCAATTGCTTTCCTTGAGTTTCTTTTGCTTTTTGAAGAATTTCTAATTTCTCAATATTTTTTAGTTTCTCAAGCTCTATATCTTTGGCTGTTTTTTTCTTATTTTCCATATTATTCTATTATTTTATTTAATTCAAATATTTCTTTTATGATTTTTGCTTTTTGAGGTATTGAGTCTTTTTCCCAAACCAATGGCGATAATCGTTTGATTGTTTCATCAATATCTGGAAAGTATTGACCAAAGGCTTTCCAATAGTTTTTATTTTGATTAAAATACATTTCGATTTGAAAAGCAAAATACACCAAGCATTTATGAATATTATTCTTTTTGGCAATTTGACTAACCATTAAATCGTTGTTTATATGAGGTTTTATAAACCTTAAAAGATTTGAATCAAAGAAAAAGTCTTGTGCAAATTCATCAGCATTTTTTTCGTTTATAAGTAATAAATCTGGTTCTCCTGTTAGATGATAACCTTGGGATAAAATACTTTCAAAATCGAATAGTACGTGATATAATTCGTGTAATAATGCGTGCCAAATAGAGCCAAAATTTTTATTTAAATCTGTAAGTACAATACAAGGTTTTCTGTTTACTGCGAATGTTGCACCTCTGAATTGAGATGTTGTAAGTTGCTTTTGAAAACAAACTGTAACACCTATACTATACAAAGCCTGACAAACAGTTAAAAGACCTTTCTCAACATCTTGTGTATATGGTTTTATTTTAGGTATAAGTTCCTTTAAGCTATCTCTATCGTAATAATTCGGATTGGCTATTCTTTCAAAAATCATATATGCAGAAGAAACCGAAAAATATCTCATTTTATCCGCAAAATTCCTTTTTGTAGAACTGTAAAGAATCATATCGAGTTTTAGAGTGTAATCCTCATACTCTTGTATTGATTTGAAGCCAAAGAAATCTAATAGGTTTTGCTTAATTTCAGAAGAATCCGATTTGGAATTTATTAATCCAGCTCTATTTAATCTATCAATGTCAAAATTTCTTTCGATGAATTGATAATCGTTTGAAGTTTCGAGTTTTTTTATTTTATCACTTTGTTGATTAGCAATAAGAAATACAATTAATTCTTTTAAGGGAATGTCTAAAAAGTCCGATAATTTTAAAACATTAAATAGGTTAGGATGTTTGATTGAACCATCTAAAATTGGATTAACTGAATTTTTATCAAGACCAATAAGATTAAATGCTTGATTTTCGCTTATGTTTAATTCGGCTAATTTTTCCTCAAAAATATCACGTGGATTTATTGTGTCTTTTTTTTTAAAGGATTCCTTAAGTAGATTAGAAATTGAAAACTCATTCATTAGTTGGGAAAATTTTCCCAAATATAATGCTTATTATTAAATGATTGCATTTATTTTAGGAAAATTTTCCTATTATTATCGCAGCTACTTATGTGTAAATAAAAATACACGTTTATATCAATTATCCAGTGAACAAATACAATTTATAATGTCAGTCTTCATTGTTTTCCCACTCAATATCCTCTATTTTCCACGTGTAATCACTTACTTTGCTTGCTATCTTTTTTAAACCTTTATCATCGTCAACAGTCATTAGAAGTTCATCACTAATTTTACTTAATAATCTGTAGGCATATAAAGCTCTTTTTCTTAAGACTTTAAATCTTTCAGGGTCCACTTTAGAGTTGACTTCAAAAATGCTTTCATTATCCCAATTATAATCTGATTCTTGAAGTTCAAATTCCGTTTCTTCAGTGTTTATTGACTTAAAACCTAAACCTAATGCTACATTTTTAGAGTTTTGATAATTCGTTTCCCCAATGTCTTTTTTGTTTATTGTAACTCTTTGCGTATCCCTTCCTTCAATAAAAAGGTAGGGGAGAACAGTTTCTTTTAAAGCTTTGCTCAAGTAACCTTGCTTTCTAAATTTCGGAATAATATACCAGTGCAAATCTCTAATCATGTCAAGTATAGCTCCTACATATTCATTTGATTGATTTTTGATAAAGAAAAAACTGTATGAACCAGTATACATAGCGATCTGGTCAGACTCTGTTGTCTGCTCTTCCCAAACCTTTGCAATATCAACATTTTCACTTATCTGACGTGTGAAAATGGATTCGGTTGATTCTTCTTTATTCAATTGATCTATAAATCCTTTAATTGTATCATCGGTCATAAATTATTTTTTTATATCGGTATATCAAAGGTTCTAGGCTTGGTAGCTTGGTTTAGAAAACTTTTATTTCTTTGATTAATTTGGTACTCATTACATTTTTGCTCCTTTAGATTGATTATGGTGTGAGCAAAGTAACTCTCCATTATCAATAGCAGTTTTACCTCCTTTAGAGTGTGGTATGACATGGTCTGCTTGGTACTTAGACCAACTAACAATTGCTTCTTTTTCTGGTTTACCTTCACGCAAACATTCTTGACATAAACCTTTCCCTTTACGATAAATAATGATTCTTTGTAATTCTGAAAAAGCCCTTTTATTATCTTTTTCTTTTAAAGAAAAATTATTATCACGTAAATACTCGAAAAATATTTGACGCATTATTCTATCTCTTACCTCTAAATCATTTTCTCCTTGCTGTCTTCTATTACTAAACGTCAGCATATCTGTATCGTCGGATTCATCATAGTTTTTCCAGCGTGCATAGAAATAATAGATGAACTCTCTCACTATTTTTTGAGTATCATCATCTAAGATGTAATGTATTCTCAAATGACGAATTAACATATATACAGAAACTATAAAATATTCAGTAGATAATTCTTTGATACCATTGTTCTCGTCTATAATAGTGTCGTCTTTGAAAATATCATAAAATATTTTAAGGTTTTTTCTTACACCTTCCGCATCGGAGTTGTTTTCATAACTATAATCTCCAATACCATCTGATACTTTAGTATCTTCTATAAAATCGGTTATTTTTTTCTCACCTAAGTCAGCATAACCTTCATTTTTTTCAATCAATAAAAATCTCGCCATAAACTGTAAATGCTTCATTCTTTCATTATTTACATCTAATAGTTTAAAAAAGGGCATCTTATCAGGGTTGGTATCTATTGGCTCGTAGTTGTTATAATCGAAAGTTAAATCATCAGCATATTTTACTACAAAGTTTCTACCTAAACTAGATAACTGCGCATGAGCTACTTCCATATAATTTAATGTTTCACCTTGCTGTAAACGCCAGAATATTTCTGTTGCTATTATTTGGTGATCTACATTCTGAGGTTTGTCAATATTTTTAATCACATCAGCTTGATATTTAAGTGATTTGTCAATAAACTTTCGAACATCTGTTTCTAAATCTTTATAATATTTCCCAGATAAGCCTTCACTTAGATCCTCTAAAGTCTTTGGTAACTTATATTTATTATCAAAAAAATCTTGTACTGTTGTGATTCTTTGTTGACCATCAACTATTTCGTTTACTGTTCTATCGTCGCTTAATCTTACTTCTCTTATGACTAATTTTGGTATGTAGTATCTACGAAATAAACTATCCATCAAAGCTTGTTTCTTTTTTCTTGACCAAACAGCTTTTCTTTGATATGGTGGTCTTGTTATGAAGTCTTCCTTGTATTTATAGAAATCTTCGATGTTAAACTCTTTTGGTACAATTGTATATTCTGTTTTAGGGTTAAATGCCATAATTACTGGGTTGTATTTTAATTTGATTCTTAATTTATGTGTCTTATGATTTCTATCACTGCAACTCTTTTATGCTAACGAGTTTCAGATCTTGATCCCAAATCGTAAGGACTTTTAAGTCAAAGTTCTTGAGTTGATTATTATTTTTAGGTTTGACTTTATAATTAAGAGAATATGTTGCGTAAAATCTACCGTCTGGTTTCTCTGTTATGCTAAAACTATCCCAGTCTAAGGAAGATTCTGCATAAGGATATTCGGATCTATAGTTTTCTATATTTTCTAAAACTTCTACCGTTGTTGGATTTTTAATGCCATACCAATAGGTCATTTCTGGAGAAATATAGTTTGCTAATTCTTTAGTATTATTAGCATCACTTAACTGGTAGTATGTTTCTATGCGTTCTTTAAGATTAGAAGTTTGATCAGTTCCAGTAGCTATGACGAAATAGATACTCGCCATTAGAATTAAGACTCCTGAGGCGACCCAGTAGGCTTTTTTATTTGGTATCGAGACCTTTTTACTTGTAATATTGGTCTCTGTCTTTGGTTCTAGTTTTAGCTTTTCTGAGTAGGTGTCAAGAAGTGTGCTTTTTACGGCCTGCTTTGGTATATTGTATTGAAGAGCTGTTGTTGCAGTTACTTTTTTTTCATGGTTAATAGCATAAGGAATGAAGCTGACATATTCTGGATTGTTTGCCTTATCACCATAACCTAGTGCTACAAATATCGGGACTTTACCTGTATGGATTGTTTGAAAACTCTTTACTTGTGTATCACTTAGTATATCATATTCGTTTTTATAGGCTTTACTTCTATACTTAGCCTCAACATGAAACTCTCTTCCAGTTAGTCTACTCCTAAACCTAAAATCTGGCTTTTTGGAGTCATAGACATAGCGATCACTATTTTGATTATAATCATTGGTTTTATGCATTAACTCGTAATGCTGGGCTGGAAAGAGAACATTCTCTACAAAATCTTCAAAAGCTTGACCTTTATCAAATGAATTTTTACTCTGGTTATGGTTCATTTAAATTTTGCTTTTAGTTAAAAGATGAGGATAGAATAGTCAACATTGACTAAAATTCTTCTCTCATAATTCTTTTTTGCTTTTCTATAAATCTAGATAATAAAATTTTGTCTTTTTGTCCTAAATTTCCAGTACTTGAAAAGCCACCTAATTCCATTTTTTTAGTTTTTTCTTCATGCTTGGGATAAGGAAAACGACCAGCCCAAACCATAAAATCACTGTAATTTTCTAAAAGTTTTTCTTCATCTTGGGTTAAGTTTATTTTGTAATGTTCAATGAGCTTTAACATATCATGTCCATTAGTTTTACCCTTCCAACTTTTTAAAAAATCATTGAAGTCTTTAATAATATCTGTTTTAATTTTCTCTTTTTCTATGTATAAACCTCTAGCTTTTAATATTAACTCTAATGACAATGCATATAATAGTTTAGTTGTTCTAAAAAATGCAACTGGCTTTTCTCTGACTTCCATGTATGGTTTCTTATTTATTTCTAAGAAATTTGACATCATTTCATCACCAGATAATTTGTGCAAATCTGCATGCATGATATAAGTACGATAATCTAGCGAATCTCTTACCTTTTCCATATCTAATTATTTTCCACAATCTCAATCTCTTCCTCACTCAACCCATACAATTCATAAACCATCTGATCGATTTTCTTATCAGTTTGGTGGATTTGAGTTGTTAGACTTGTTGCTTTTTGCTGTTCTGAAAGGAAATACTCTTCCCATTCAGCTTCCTGGGAGAGGCTGAGTTTAATCTTTTTCTTTTTAAGCTCTTTGATAAAGTTGGCATAGCTTAACTCATACCAATCATGAAGCTTATTAGATAGTTTTTCTAGTTCTTCTGGAAATTGACGTTGTAAGCTTCTCTGGAGTTTTGATGATATTTCTTGTAATTCTTTATTTAAAGCTAACATTTGATTAGCTTTTTTATTAAATATTTCTTGAGTTTGTTTTGATGCCTCTTTAATTGGTATTTGCTTAAGCTGGTATGAATAAATATCTTTATTAAAGAACAGTTTTAAGAATAAATAATTAATCAATGAAGAGTTAATTAAAGATAAAATAAACTTCAAGTCAAAAAGTTCATTTTTTAAAACACCCATCCTTAACGTGTTTGTGCATAGATGTTTATTGTCATCATAAGCTGCTATTATTCTCCTTTTTAAAGATAGGTTTCTTATTCTCTGTATAAAAATCTTTTCATTAGTGTAATATTCTAAACTTTTAAAGACTGACTTATTATCTTCGAAAAAACAATAATTACTAATATTATTATCTATTGCGTATCTATCAATATTTTTTCCAAATATAATTTTGTAGGCATCATCTTTATTTTCATTAAAGATTTTTTCAGAATTACTACCAAACTCAATTCCTCTAGGCAGGTCTATGATTTCTTCTAATAAAATTGAGTTTTCTCTCATTTTTGAAATAATTTTAATGTCATCATTTGTGACGTTAATTCTCATTTCATAATTATCTTTTAAGAAGATGTTTTGATTAATAAATGAAAAGTCTAATTCATCAAATTTATCTCTGCTCTGAATTATCTTGATGTCATGTTTTTCGTTAGATTTTTTAAAACTCAAAATAGCTACATCTAAATTAGCATCCTCGAATACTGTCTCTCCTAGATTTATAATTTCTAAAACCTTTGATTTTTCAAGGATAAACTTTCTAAATTCTAAGAAATCTTTATTGCTAATAAATGTATTAGATGATATGAAAGAAAGTATTCCGTCATTTTTGATAAGGGAGTAACCTTTTTCAAAGAAAATGGTATATAAATCAAATTGACCTTTCGAAGTTTCGTAATTATGAGCAAGATATTTTTTAATCTCTGAGTCTAAAGCTTTAACACTTACATAGGGCGGATTACCAATCACCACATCAAAGCCACCTTTCGCAAACACCTGTGGAAATTCCTTTTCCCAATTAAAGGCTTTTTTGCCAGCCACTTCTGGATCATCTATTAAGGAGTTACCGCATTTTATATTGTTACTTAAATCGTTAAGTTTTCGGTTGGGTTGTGCTGTTCTCAACCATAGTGACAACTTGGCTATTTCAACAGATTCATTATTAATGTCAACGCCAAACAGGTTGTTTTCTAAAATGCTATTTTCTACGTTTGGAAACACTAAACCACCACCCATGAGTTTTGTTTCCAGTTCATCCAGAAATTGGTGTTCTGCAATCAAATAATTAAGAGCTTCATTAAGAAATGCCCCAGAGCCACAAGCTGGATCTACCACAGTAATTTGTAACAACCAGTCTCTGTAGGTATTCAGCTTTTTTAATAAATCCTTTTTGGTTTTAGTTTGTCGCTTGATGTTGTAATCCTCTTCAACAAGATTTGCTTGTGTTTTCTTCTCCTCACAAAGCTTACCTATTGTGTTTTCAACAATGTATTTAGTGATGTATTTTGGCGTGTAAAACACACCATCCTTTTTCCGTTTAGAGATTTTGACTTCAGAAGGATTCTCTTCAAGCTGAGTTTGAATTTCTTCAATCTCATTTAATGAATTTTCAAAAATATGACCAAGGATGTTGACATCAACTTCACTGTCAAAATCATATTCGGATAGTTTAAGCGTGTATTTGTAAAGTAAGTCATCCTCAATAGTAATTTTATCTAAAACCTCATCAGGTCTAAATAAACCACCGTTGTAGGGGTAAACATCATACTGTTTGCCTTTGTGTCCTGTGTTGAGATACCCAAAATACTTTTTGAACCGTTTATAAAGTGGTGAATAAGCATCCATCTCTTGAAGTTGCTTCCATTGCTTCAGTATAAGTCTAACAGAATTTGGAGGGAGTAAGTGTCTATCTTCAGCAAAGAATAAAAACAGAAAACGATCCAATAATTTCTGTGATTTTTTAAAAAGCAATAAAGGCTCATATTTAGGATTAAGCTCTACTAAATTGTTATACAATTCCCTTTTGAAAACGCTGTAGTCTCTATAAAGCTGTTTGGTAGTGATGTCCTCCTGATTATGAGAATCATTTTTAACTTTTTTGGGGATATCTCGCTTGATGTTTTCATAAGCCAGACAAAGATAAAGCAAGCTAAAGTCATCTTCAGTCAGTTTAAATAAATTGAAATTTTCATGCTCAATGGCATTATCGATATAGAATCTGATCTTTTCAAAATTGGAGGTAATCACATAGGTACAACTGGACTGGTTGTTTTTGTAGCCAAAGGCCTGAGCTTCAATTTTACTAAGATCTGTTGTGTTGGTACCTTTAAGTTCAATAACACCAACGACCTTATCTTTTACAATTATACCACCATCAGCTTTTTTAGAGTCTTTGACGTTTTTAAGTTCGGTGGTCAAGTTATAATCAGTTGCAGGATTGAGGGTATAGCCTAAAATCTTTACAAATAAATCTCTAAGAAAGCCTTCCTGGTATTGTTCTTCCTTTGCATTTCTAATATTCTCTTGAATACTTGGATCATGAAAGTGAGCCTGGTAGGCTTCCCACTTTTCTTTTAATAGGGTTTGATCTTGGGCATTGATGTATTTCTGTATAACAGTGCTTTGGAATAACGCCATCGGATAAAATAATTTCTAAATTGATTGGTGCCTCTAAAATAGTAAACTTATTGAGTAAATGGTGAATGGAATTTCATTTATTGATAAAATGATGCTGGATCAGATTTAGCCTATTTATTTAATTCATTTTGAAGAACCTTACAGCTAAAGAAAAACTTACAAAATATTAACTCCAGGAATATGAATAAATGAGTAAAAATTGTCTGATCGATGGCTTCAACTGTCAAAACCAGCGGCTATTGATGAGAGCCGTTGCTATAGCTGTTGCAATGCCGTTGCATTTTTGCAACAGTTAATCTGGATTTATTACAGATCCGTTGTTAAGTTGTTGCAATGCCGTTGCTAGTTTTGTATCATTTAACCCGGATGTGTTGTATACCTGTTGCATATTTTACAACCGAAAATTTCAAATTGTTCCAAAGCAGTTACATTTAAAGTTTTATATACTAAGAATTGCTTTTTATTATTTCTTTGTAAGTTTCTGCACGAATTTGTTCCTGTTCGGCCAGGAGGCTAAAGCTTTCTTTAGCCTGCTTGGTTTTACGGATTTCCCCCGGATAGGTCACTACCCCAATGAGGAGCAGGACGCTTCGGGTGAGGGGGAAGGTGAGCGTGATGATATCCAGGATGTTGGCGATGATCGCGCTGTTCACTTTCTTTTCCCCGCCCTTGGCGTATCTCGGCATCCAAATGAGGTGTAAGCCTACATAGCCGCCAAAGCTATCTGACTTAAGTGCCTTCGCCTGATGTTCGTAGTCCAGGGCACGTTCCCTGCAGGCTTTTGCGGAGATCTTCAGGACGTCCACAAAGACGTCTTTGGTGGTAAGGGTGATTTTTTCAAGCTGTTTGTACTCTTTGGCATCTTCCGCTTCGGTAAAGCTAATGACGTCTTCCACATCCCCGCATTTGTCTATAAACTGCTTCATCATCGCGAAAAGCTGCTGACTTTCGTTTACGTCTAAATAGCCATCGGCCACAAACGCCCTGGCTTCGTTTTTTATCACCACAAAGGCGCCGCCTAGTTTTGAAATTAAGGTAGAGGGCCTGTATCCGGTTTTAAAGCTGATCGCTTTATTAAATTCATCCTGGACCTCCTGAATGGGTCTTGCGTTTTGATGAGCAACGGCCGGCCTGGATGGAGTCTCGGCCGATGTATAGGATCGGGCGCGCCTGATGGGAATGGAATGCCTGTCTTTAAAGACCGTATTACTCACCACCCGGCCCATATCCCGGCCGACCTGATTGATTGCGCTTTGTAAAAATCCCATAGGTTTCGTTTAGATTGAGCTAGTGAAATCCGGGGATTTCAGCATAAAAGTCCCTTCGAATATAAGAACAACCTGTTAATTATGGACTTATGAAGTGAGAATATATAAGAAAAGAGCAAATGGCCAGCGGCTAACATCCAAAAGCCGGTATCCAGTATTCAGTTGCAAGATAAGAGCAAACGGCCATCGGCTAATAGCCAAAAGCCAAAAGTCAGGAGCCATGAAAAATTTCAAAAAGTATCACAAACCTATCCTAAGAAACTTAAAAAACCAGTTTAAGTTTAAGGGGATTCTCTTATATTAAGGGTAAGCAAATTTTAAAAACAATTGATCATGGAATTTAACGATAAGATTAAAAAAGAATTAGAAGGAAGAATTAAAGGACTGGAAGATCTCATTGCAGAAAAGGGGATAGGCTCGAAACAGCTCAGTAAAGCTAAAAAAGTACAGCGCGATGGAAATATAGCTTTATTTGTTGGGGGCTTAATCACAGCGGCAGGACTAGCGTTTTGGGCCATGAATCGAAACAGTGACGATTAATATCGGATAACATCTAATCCGGTTGCATTTAAGCCAAAGGATAAAACTTTTTGTCCTTAAAATGTATTTCTAAGAGCTGAAGGTGGACTATTGATTAGAAACCAACGCTTGCAACGGCTAAACCAAAGGTCAATTGTAAAGACCCTTGGTTTAGTCGTTGTATATTTAGATCGAGACACTCATTTTACCCATTCCATGAAATCAATATAGTTTTTTAAGCATTCTTAAAGTCGTCATCATTATCTGAAACTCTTATGTCATTAAGCTCTGACTCATCAGTTTGTCTTATGATTTTTTAGAATTAATTTCTAAGACTTAAATATGTTGTTGACTTGTTGACTTTTTAAACTGCTTGCCAATGATGTCAACAAGTCAACATTAAATTAAGCCTTCAATAAAAGTTTTATGAAAGGTGTAAACACGTCCTTTTTTATTTAAAACTTGTATTTTATGCGTATTGTTAAACTCATCATAGACTTTGTAATAAAACTTATAAGTTGTGGATTCTGATGGATAGAGCTTCCATTTATAGTTTAGGATATTTGTAATATCACTCTTTCTAATATGACTGCGATCATTTTTTAATAAGTTAGTCAAATCTTTTAAAGTTAGTTTAACCGTTTCCGTTTCTGCGACATCAAAATACTCCAGCAGTATTTCTTTTAAATCCTTTTCATCAATATCATAGGAGTTTTTTACAACTCTGGCCAATGCTTCAGTTTTGATATCTTCTGGTTTAAACCACATTCTGGAGGATTTAGGATATTTTATTTTTCTATTCATTAAGAAATACTTGAAATGTGGTATTTCTTCTTTTATTTTCTCATCAAAATCTTCTATATACTCGCTAAGTTTCTTGATCTCCAAAACCCAGAACCTGATCTCTTCTTCATCAACTACAATAAAGTCGTGAATGTTATTGGACGCCAATATTATTTTCCCATAAAAGTTCTCCTGCTTTTGATCCACACCTTTCTTTTCCCTTTGTTGAGTTTTTGAGGTAGACAGCATCTTTATATAATCTGTATCCTCTTTCTTATCGAATTTAGCTTCATCCACAGCGATGATCAGTTTGTTGACCCAGGCATCATTGAAGCGGCTTTTAAAATCCTCTTTTTTAATAACACCTACATTATTTTCAAGCAGCATACGCATCCAATTAAGGAAAGTAGTTTTACCTGTGTTTCTTTCGTTGCTTACCAAACATAAAACGGGTAGATGCTGTGTAGGCTTTTTCCAAAGGATACTGAGATAGTCTAATCCTAGTTCCAGATGATCTCCAAATATTTGCTGAAGCAATTTTTGCGTATATGGAAAGTTTCCCTTCTTCACAGGACCACTAAGTTGATGGTATTCGTTATAAAATCCTCCAACATTTCTTCTGTAACCTTCATGTGAAGGAAAATTTATGAAGCCATCATACTTCTTAACACTACTTGGGAAATTTTTACCATGATCATCAATTATTGATGTTTTATCCCATTTAGCAAGCCGTCTAAAACTTTGCTTACTGTCATAAATATCAGGTTCATATACAATTTTGTAATAGGTTGTGCCTACTCTTATGTATTCGTTTTTATTAGTTTCCATAAATATTAAAATTTAGCTTCGACATTCTTTCAAATTTATAATCAGGTTTCGTTGAGATGACTACTAAGACCCCATCTCCATCCTTGTTTTCTAAAAGTGTCTGATTAATTTCTTCTCTTAATCTTCTGGTTGTAGGTTTAAGCGGTCGCTGTTCTTTATTGAGTATACCAACTAGCAATTCATAACAAAGATTTAGATCAGCTCTACAGCGATTTTCAAGTTTCATATTTCTCAAAATATTGAATATGATTTTTAAGATCTTGGTTATCGTTTTCTGAAAACCATAATCAGAGTCAATCAACTGGCTGTTCAGACAGGTTTTTCCATTATTATTTAATTCCATGCTGAAGTTGTTTTAAGGTATATTACTTTTCTTGTCTCGCTATCGAAATAGGCCTGCGTGCCGTCAGCTCTTCTAGGTATGTTGTCAACTTTCTCGTATCGTTTTTTAAACTGAGCCATTAAGGTTTTAAAATCTCCTTTGGTTAAGGGCTTATTGTCCTCACTTGTGAGCAGGCTTTTTAAGGTGTCGGTAGCCACATTGGCTATGGCAGCATTACCGATGCCTGCTAAATTTATTTTTTCTTTATAGGTCTCATCAGTTTTAAGTTTTGCAAGTCCAGTTTCATTTTTAGGAAGCTTGTTCTTTTGAAAATGCGCTTTTACACGACAGGTATCTGAACAGTATTTTTGAACTTTTCTACGACGTGGAACGTATTCCTTAGAGCAATAAGCACATATATAAGTGTGTGTTTCCATAGGATTATGAATTAAATAAACGTTTGTTTTACGCTTAGTTTGAAAAAACTAGAGCATTTGGATTAGACTTTGTGTTTTCTTAGGTATTCATTGGCCTGGTTTTGAATATCCTGATCGGTTTCAACATTACCGTTGCGAAGCCACTCCAGGATTTCGTTTTTGAAGAAATAAAGACGCTTGCCTTTTTTGATGTGTGGTATTTTGCGTTTATGGACTAAGCCATAAATACCTGAAGGTTTCATGCCTAAAAATTCAGCAATACCCTCTACATCAAAATGCTCATTGGAAGCAGCATTCGATTTAGAAGATTTAGGACTTGTAGTAAATTCTCCAGTTTCGTTTTCGAATTTGACCTGGATGTTTTGAACGGGATGAAGTTCACCGTTTTCGGTTACGACAAATAATGTCTTTTTCATTGTGTTATTTTTTTATAATTACACTACGAAGGTATTGGGTTATGCTTTGTTTGGTTGTGTCGTTTCCTTAGCGAGAGATAAGTGTTTCTTAAAAAATAAAAACCTTATAATACTGATATACAGTAGTATAAGGTTTTAAAAATAATTATAAATTTAGGAAATTTTCTTATCGATTTGCGATAAGACCTGCTATATATTCTTTTGTTTTAGTCATTTTTTGGCTAGCAAGACGGTCTTTTAGGCCGTGTAAAATTTCAATTTCAGGCCTGGTATATTCTTCTGAGATTTTCTTTGTAATACTTGACTGATTTGAACTTTTATAAAACACCTCAGGCTCTTTTAGTTTTGAGATGATCAAAACGATCTTGGTAAATTCAGTTGCTGGAATAACATCCCTGAAATCATTATAGAACTTACTTTTAAAATTGCTCTCAAAGAATTTATATAATGCTTTCAACAATACCTTTTTCTCATTATCGCTGAATGTGTCTAAATATCTGTTTGTATTCTCTATTTCTATGGAATAGTCCTTTTTACGCTTTTTGTTATCAGGCCTGTCGCTTGGATAAACTCTTAATCTCAGCTTTTCTGTAAGCTCAGGCTTTTCACTTTTTATATTCTTATATGTAAACTCCTCAAAATCATTCAGCTTGTACATAAAGCTGTAAGGATTATGGTTATTGCTAACATTATTTTTAATTCTTTTATAGGCATATAGACGCGCAATACTTTCTATTAATTCAGGTAGATTAATTTCTTTTTCATGCTCAGAGACAAATGAATTGAAATCATTGTCAAGTATATTA
The DNA here is from genome assembly GCF_010820555.1 of Psychroflexus aurantiacus. Classification (GTDB taxonomy): domain Bacteria; phylum Bacteroidota; class Bacteroidia; order Flavobacteriales; family Flavobacteriaceae; genus Psychroflexus; species Psychroflexus aurantiacus. The sequence goes on from NZ_JAAIKD010000002.1 coordinate 444,794, forward strand.
GAAATCTGATCACCTTCGTACTTGTCAAAATTAGTTTCGATAAACCTTTGAGAATTTTTGACTAACTGATCCTCCAGGATGGAGTTAATTTCATCGGTGTATGTTTTTAATATTCCATTTGACACATAATTGAATTGTAATTCATTTTTAACTCCTTCTTTGAATTTTTGTAAAATGGATTTTTCTTCTTTTGAAATGATTTCGAAATATTTCTTCTCAAAAATTTGACTATTCTTCATCTGTATTGATTTTTATTTTATCTAGAGTTTTGGTTTTCGCTATATCGGTGACTTTGGCGTAAATCATGGTTGTATTTATATTTTTATGCCCCAGCATTTTAGACACAGTAAAAACATCTGTTCCATTTTCGATTTGCAGAACAGCATAGGTATGTCTAAAGTTGTGTAGTGTAATATTCTTATTTATTTCAGCAGCCTTAACCCATTCCTTGACGGCCCTAATGGCAATATCATAGGTGATGTCAAATATTTTTCCTTCTTTCTCAGGACATTCATCGATTAGTAGTTGGTAAGCATCTTTTGAGATCGGATTTAAGGTATATTTTTTGCCTTTAGTGTGATAGACCCTTACAACATAATTACCAGAATTGTCTTTTGAGATATCTTCCCATTGCAGTTTGCTGGCTTCGGCAAATCTAAAACCAGTATGAGTACAGAAAAAACATAAGTTCTTGACGGTACTATTTTCCACTGGCGTATTCCAAAGCTTGGTTAGCTCCTCAAGGGTTAAATACTCCCTGAGCTTGTTCTCAACCTTTACATTTTTGACTCCTTTTGTGATATCTTCTTTTAATACATCTTCTTCATAAGCCTGATTCAATACGTTAAGGAAATGTTTGAAATAAGAGGCCACAGTTGCGGATGAAAGTGCATGACCTGTCTTTTTACTCACGACTGTCTGTAAATGTTCTTTATAACCTTCAACATGCTTCTTGTTTAAAGACCTGGTGTAAATCTTCTTAGCGTAATCCTTGTAATGCATCAATGATGCTTCCCAGGATTGGTGGTTTTTTTTCGAAACCGTATTTGATTTGCGTTCTACTAACTCCTCGTAGTATTTTATAAAATCTATGTTTAAGACGACATTATCCTTAAAGCCATACTCTTTATTGTAAATACTTAAATTCCGGCTATCTCTGATTTTTTCAGCGATGGATAAGGTGGTTTTGTTGTGAGATTTTTGTTCTGAATTGGCTGGCTTTTCAAAAATGTGCATTTTCAAAAATTCTCTTCTGGTTTCTTTTCCATCCTTGTTGATGATCGGAGGATAATAATCCAGGTATAGACTGAGTTTTCCTCCTTTAATGGGTTTCTGTCTTAAACTTACTTTTACAGCCATTAAATAAATTTTTTAAAAATTAAATCTACTATGTTTTTTGGAACTTTCACAAATTTCCCAGCGCTTCTTTTTGGGACCTTGTATTCCTTTAAGGTCTCATAAACGGTAGAAGGGGATACATTATACTTCTTACTTATTTCTGAAATAATGTAAAAATCTTCGGAGTCATATTCTTCACTTTCTTCAGGCTCAAAGTAGAGGAGTTGCTCTACACTTTCTCTGTCTATTCTTGTCAGACGTTTGTGGATATTATAGGCTCTAATTTTTCCGTTTTTAATCATATTATAAACGGTCTTTCTAGTGACCCCTAAAGCCTTTGCGGCTTCATTTGCAGTCATAACATCGTTGGTAATTTCGCTAGTAATTTCACCCCTCTGAACAACATCGTTGGTAATTTCGCCAGTAATTTCACCCCCCTGCCCGGGAGAGGAAATTTTCATCTCTGAGCTAGTTTTTTGATTTGATTTTTTAGCTTCAGAATTTTCATTAGCTACTTTTACCTTTTCTTCTTTTTTCCTTTGTTTATAGGCTCTTTGGGCACATTTGTGAGAGCAATATTTTGTCACGGTAGTCTTGGCTATAAACTCAGATTTACAGAATTGACAGGTTTTTTTTATCTTTAATTTTGATGACATATTTAATAATTTCGCCGGTTATTTCTCCTTTTTGGAGAGACGACCAACGATGTGTAATAAGTGAAACAAGTATCCTTAAGTGTAATAAGTGTATTAGTTAACCAGGCTTGTTTTTAAAAAACATCAATTTTTCGTCTCGAGGTACAAATAGGTACAAAAAAACCAAAAAATAAAACAATTTAACAAACAGAAGAAAAAACGCAAAAAAATAAAGCGCTGATTTACAGCGCTTTATTGTGTTTTATTTTGTTATGTTTTGATGTTTATTTCCCGATACAGAAATTCGCAAAAATATTGCCCAGAAGTTCGTCATTGGTCACTTCGCCGGTAATCTCCCCGAAGTGGTACAGGGCCTGACGAATGTCAATGGCAAGCAGGTCGGTAGTTAAGCCCTGGTTAAGGCCGTCCTGAACCTTGTTGATTTCCTCCAGGGCCAGCAGCAATGCATTGTAATGCCTGGAGTTGGTGACGATGCTGTCGTTGTTGCGCAAAGCACCGGCATCCACATAGCTGAGGAGCTGCTCCTGTATGGCCTCGATGCCGGTTTTGGCTTTGGCTGAGATAAAGAGCAGGTCATTAAAATCCGCCCGCAGTCTGTCTTTATTAGCGTCGGTAAGCAAGTCGGCCTTGTTGGCCAGCAGGAGGAAAGGCCGCTCCGGGAAGGCGTCTTTGAGCTGCTGAATGTCTGCTTTCACCCGCTGCCATTCCTCAGGGATGAGCTGATGCTTCTGATCAAAAACCTTGGGGGTATCGATCAGCTTGACAATCACCTGTGACTGTTTGATCTTTTCGAAGGTGCGCTGTATGCCCAGGCCTTCAATGGTGTCTTGGGTTTCACGGATACCGGCCGTGTCTATAAAACGAAAGCCGATGCCCCCTATGGAGATTTCATCTTCAATGGTGTCCCGGGTTGTCCCGGCGATCTCGCTTACGATGGCGCGTTCTTCATTGAGCAGGGCATTGAGCAGGGTAGATTTGCCTACATTGGGTTCGCCGACAATGGCCACGGGAATCCCGTTTTTGATCACGTTGCCTACGGCAAAGGAGTCGATCAGTCGGGACAGTACCTTCTGGATCTTCAACACCAAGGCCTGGAACTGCTCCCGGTTAGCAAACTCCACATCTTCCTCTGAAAAATCGAGTTCGAGTTCCATCAGGGAAGCAAAATCCAGGAGTTCCTGGCGCAATTCCTTCAGCTGACTGGTAAACCCGCCCCGCATTTGCTGCATGGCCAGCTGGTGGCTGGCCGCATTGTCGCTGGAGATGAGATCGGCTACGGCTTCGGCCTGACTCAAATCCATCTTGCCGTTGAGAAAAGCCCTTAGGGTGAATTCCCCGGCTTGTGCCGCCCGACAGCCATTGGAAATGAGCAGCTGAATGATTTCTTTCTGAATAAAGGCACTGCCGTGGCAGGAAATCTCTACGGTGGGTTCACCGGTATAGGACCGCTGACCCCGAAACACACTTACCAGGACTTCATCCAAAATGCGTTCCCCGCTGCGGATGGTTCCCAATTGTAAAGTATGGCTTTTCTGATCCAGGATGGAAACCCCGCTTTTCGCGTAAAAGAGGGGACTGCACAGCTCTAAAGCCTGAGATCCGCTCACGCGGATGATGGCAATAGCACCGCTCCCGGAAGCAGTAGCAAGCGCAACAATGGTATCGGTATGTATCATGCTGCAAAGTTACAGCCTGTTTTTTAATTTGAATCGGTTTTCGCAGGGAAATGAGATTTCGGTTTGGTTTTTTAGGATTTAATCGTTAAATTTTGTAACATTAAACAGAACTTAAGGTCCAATCAAAAAACAAAACCATGGAAGTTTATCAAGATCCCGTGTTAAGGGAAGATCGTCAAATGCTGCTTTTTGCTCACCTTTCTCAACTCCTCAACCTGTTTACCGGCTTTGGAGGATTCATTGTTCCGCTCATCATCTGGTTAACCCAAAAAGATAAGATCGAGCATATGGATGCGCAGGGGAAGCAAATACTGAATTTTCAGTTAACCATGCTGATCGCAGCGATAGTAGCCGTGCCTTTAATGCTGATCCTGATTGGCTTTGTTATCCTGGCTCTGGTAGGCTTACTGACCTTGATTTTTCCGATCATCAATGCCATCAAAGCGAATAATGGGGAACCGACGCATTATCCACTGAGTATCGAATTTTTTAAATAGATTAAAATGCTCAGTTCGTTTATACCGAAACAGCCGTCTCAAAATATCTAAATTGTCACCTTGTTCCGATCCTTCGGGAGTTTCAAGGTCTTATAATGATTTGGTTATCACTAACTAAGATTTTGAACCTACCTGTTTGCTTGATGCAGTCAGGCAGGTTCAGAATGACAAGGAAATAGATGTTGAGACAGCGGTCTTTATAGGATTTTTTACTGATTTCCGAGCATCACGGGCATGACCAGCATGGTGATGTGTTCACCCTGTTCCAGTCCGTCCACGGGGGTCAGGATTCCGGCCCGGTTGGGTAAACTCATTTTGATTTTGATATCGTCAGACGTCAGATTGTTCAGCATCTCGGTTAAGAACTTGGAGTTAAAGCCGATGGTAAGATCGTCGCCCTGATAATCGCAGGTCAGGCGTTCTTCGGCCTTGTTGGAGTAATCCAGGTCTTCAGCGGATATATTCAGTTCTGCGCCAGCGATTTTAAGTCGGATCTGATGCGTGGTTTTATTGGAGAAAATAGACACCCGTCTTACCGAGCTCAAGAATAAAGCGCGGTCTATGGTCAGGATGTTCGGATTTTCCTGTGGAATCACCGCTTCATAGTTAGGGTATTTCCCATCGACCAGGCGGCAGGTCAGTTCTACATTTTCAAAGCTGAACTTAGCATTCGATTCATTGAATTCGATCTGTACCTCTTCTTCGCTGCCCAGAAGCACGCCTTTCAGCAGGTTCAAAGGCTTCTTCGGCATGATGAATTCTGCAGGCTTATCGGTTTTGATGTCCGTTCTGGCATATTTAACCAGTTTGTGGGCATCGGTTCCTACAAAAATCAAAGCCTCTTCCGTAAATCTAAAGAAGACTCCATTCATCACGGGTCTTAAATCATCATTCCCGGTGGCAAAGATGGTCTTGTTGATGGCTGTGGCCAGAATATCGCCAACCAGAACCGTTTCACTGGCATCTTCAATGCTAACCGGCGAAGGGAAATCCTCTGCATTGGCATAGGCCAAAGCATACTTACCCTGCTCCGAACTGATTTCAATGGTATGATTATCCAGTTTGTGGAAGGTGAGGGGCTGCTCCGGAAACGCCTTCAGGGTCTCCAAAAGCAGTCGTGCCGGAACCGCAATTTCTCCTTCATCATGAGACTCCACGTCCAGTTTGGCACTCATCGTGGTTTCTAGGTCGGAGGATGAAATCTTAAGGGAGTTGTGATTCAGTTCGAATAAAAAATTATCCAGAATCGGCATGGTGTTGTTGGTGTTGATGACTCCTCCAAGCGTCTGGAGGTTTTTCAACATATATGTACTGGAAATGATAAATTTCATGTGACTTAAGTGTTTGATCTGTGCAAATATATTTTATTCTGATGAATAATGACTAGTCTTTAATAATCTTAGTGATTCATGGGGTTAAACTGTCGCTGACGATTAAATCCTCGTACTCCCACTGGGACAACCCCCCTCTAAGCTGGTAGATTTTTTTAAAACCGGCCTGCTTAAGAATCTGAGAACATTCCTGAGAACGTCTCCCGCTTCTGCAGTAGACGGCCACCGGCTTTGATTTATCGAGCTGCTTGATCTTATAAGCAAATTCATTATCGTAAACTAGGTTTTGGGCCCCGATCAGATGCCCCTCCCGAAATTCCTCGAGTGTTCTTACATCGATGAGCTGAACCGAGTCCATAACCATTAGCTCCTTCATCTCCTGAGGAGACACCAGGGTAGACTGGTTTTTGTCAGCATCGCAGGAGCTGAATAAACCGAATACCAGTGAAAGTAATAGTAGACGTCTCATGGGCTTATTGTTTTACCTCACCCGTCCAGTCGAGGATTCCCCCTTCCAGATTGTAAGCATTTTTTATTCCGGCCCTGTTCATGAGCTGACAGGCCATTTCACTTCGTTTTCCGGACCTGCAGTATACATAATAGGCTTTGTCTTTAGGAAGCTGTTCAATTTCCGCCATGAATGTTCCGGAATCCTGGATATTGATCAGTTTTGCACCTTCAATATAACCGGCGTTAAATTCCTCCGGAGTTCTCACATCTATAATTTCAGCCTGGTCTGAAGCCTTGAAGCCTTCAACCCACTTTTTTTCACTTAAATTTTCCATAATCTAATTTTGAATTCCAAATGTAAAAGTACAATATTCCTGTTAGTTAGTTAAATTTTGACCCAATCTTCTCTTAATTTTTTGAGCGGAAAGTTTAACATAACTTTTAAATTATAAAGTCTGCCTCGTATTACATTTGTATCTACAATAGTTGTAAGTACATGATTATAGAAAAAGAGCTTAAGATATCAAAACCTTTACCTGAATGTAAAAGGGCTTTACTGAACCTTTTATACACGGGAAACTGGATCACGGATGAAATCACCTCGGTGCTGAAGCCTTTTGATATTACCACGCAGCAGTTCAATGTACTTCGCATTTTGAAAGGCAAAAAGGGAGAGCCTTGTTCTTTGCAGACCATCCAGGAGCGGATGATCAATAAGATGAGCAATACCACCAGACTGGTTGATAAACTCATCCGGAAGAATTACGTGGAGCGCGAACTCTGCGAATCCAACAGGAGGAAAGTCGATATCACGATTACCGAGGAAGGCATTAAGATGCTCGATCTGATCAATACTGCGGTTGATGAAGCGGAAACGAAGATGACAGACCGGCTATCACCGGCAGATTTAAAGGAATTAAACAGACTATTACATAAATTAAGAACAGGACAATATGAATAATTACATCGAAAAATTACACTGGCGTTACGCTACAAAAAAATTCAATCCCGAAAAAGAGGTTTCGGAAGAGGATTTGGAAACCCTGCTGGAAGCAATCCGCTTATCAGCTTCCTCTTACGGATTACAGCCTTATGAAGTGATTGTCATCAAGGACCCGGAAGTGAGAGCCAAACTGAAGCCGGCAGCTTTTAGCCAGCCGCAGATAACAGATGCGTCTTATCTTTTGGTGTTTGCCTACAATACGAATGTAGATCAGGCCTATGTCGATAAATTCATCAAAAGCAACGCTGATATCCGTAATAAACCCGAAGACGAATTCAAAGGGCTGAAGGATATGATTGAGAATTCTGTGCTTACTTTTTCAGAGAAAAAGAAAGAAGAGTGGGCAGCCCGTCAGGCTTACATCGCTTTGGGCAATTTGCTTTCTGCAGCCGCTCATCTTGAAATAGATGCCTGTCCTATGGAAGGTTTTAATCCTGAGGAATTTGACGACTTACTGGACCTGAAATCGAAAAACTTAAAGTCAGTCGCACTTACGACCCTTGGCTACAGAAGTGGAGACGATCAGTTACAAAAGGAGAAAAAAGTTAGAAAATCCAAAGATGAATTATTTACAAGAATTTAATTATAACCCAAATTTAAACTTTAAAACTATGAAAATGAATGTATTAAAAGGCGCACTAGCCGCCACAGTTATCTTGACCTTGGTAGCGTTTACCAATGCGATTGAGAAGAAAAAAGTAAACATCAAGGATAGCAGCATTACCTGGGAAGGTGAAAAACTGACCGGTTCTCACGAGGGAACCATCGACCTGAAAGACGGCTACTTCCTGATGGAAGAGGGTGAACTTGTAGGCGGTGAATTCACAGCAGACATGACCTCTATCAACGTTACCGATCTGGAAGGCGACAGCAGAGAAAAATTGATGGGCCACTTAAGATCAGATGATTTCTTTGGCGTAGATACTTATGGAACCGCCAAATTTGTGATCAACACCGTGGCTAAAAAGAAAGGTAATATTTACGGGATTTCCGGTGATCTAACCATAAAAGGGAAAACCAACCCGATTGCTTTTGATTTGGAAATGAATGAAAATTCAGCAACCACAAATCTGGTGATAGACAGAACCAAATATGACGTAAGATATGGTTCAAACACCTTCTTCGACAATTTAGGAGATAAGACGATCTATGACGAATTTAATCTGGCGATCGATTTAAAATTTTAGTTGATTGATTTGTTTTGTTTAAAACCTGCCAGAGATGGCAGGTTTTTTTTTATGCTAAAACCTGAAGATCTGTACTTGTTTTGAAATTTGTACATATAGAAATGACCCCAGGAGTCCGCTTAGGTTTTGAAAGCCTCCCAGGTCAGTTTTAAGCCTGCTCTTACGCTAAACCTTGGCTCATAACCCAGCCGTGTTCTGGCTTTTTCGATATCGGCTAAAGAATCTCTCACATCGCCAGGTCTTGGCGGGCCGTAATTAGCCTTCAGTTTTATACCGGAAGCCTCCTGCAGGATTTCCCAGAGTTCATTCAAACTGACGCGTTCCCCACAGGCGACATTGTAAACCTGGTTGGTGGCGTCCTGTGTAGCAAAAGCGGCTTTGATATTGGCCTGCACTGCGTTTTCCACGAAGGTGAAGTCCCGGGTCTGCTCTCCATCCCCATGGATAATCGGGGATTGTCGGTCCTTAAGCGCCTGCATAAACAACGGGATCACTGCGGCATAAGCCCCCTCTGGGCTTTGGTTGGGTCCGAAGACATTGAAATAACGCAGGCCAATAATTTCCATCCCGTAGGTTTTGGCGAAGACCTCGGCGTATAACTCATTCACGTATTTGGTGACCGCATACGGGGATAAAGGCTTTCCTATCTTGTGTTCAACTTTAGGCAGCGCAGGGCTGTCGCCGTAAGTGGAACTGGAAGCAGCATACACGAAACGCTTCACCGTTTCGGAAGCTCTACAGGCGACCAGCATATTCAAAAACCCGGATACATTCACTGCATTGCTGGTGACAGGATCGGCGATGGAGCGTGGCACCGAGCCCAAAGCGGCCTGATGCAAAACGATATCCATATTTTTAACCGCCCTTTGACAGTCTTCGGGGTTTCGAATATCGCCCTCCTGGAATTCAAAATTAGGTTCGCTTTCAAATTCAGAAATATTGCTTCTGTACCCGTTGGATAAATTGTCCAAGACCCGTACCTGTTTTGCTCCAAAGCCCAGTAAATACGCAACGATATTGGAACCGATAAAGCCGGCACCTCCGGTGACCAGAACCCTGACTTTAGAGAGGTCTGCCTCGTGGTAGCGGGTTTCAAATTTCATAATCGGCCGTCAATTATAGTTGTGGGCAAAAAAGATTTGACATCAAAAACGACTGCTTTATCGTTTTTTAAAGCGCTGATATCTAGCTGAAGAAACTCCTGGTGGGAAACCGCCAGGACAATGCTGTCATAGGTCGAATGAATTTCGCTGCAGGTCAGTAAATCGATTCCAAATAATGTTTTCACTTCAGCCTTATCCGCCCAGGGATCGCACACATCCACCTGCATATTATAGGTTTCTAATTCCCTGATGACGTCGATGGCTTTTGTATTTCGGGTATCGGGGCAGTTTTCTTTAAAGGTAATGCCCAAAACCAGGGCTTTTCCATTTTTGACCTTTGCCTCTTTATTCAGCATCAATTTGATGACCTCATTCGCAACATATTTACCCATGCCGTCATTCATCCGCCTTCCCGACAGGATGATTTCAGGATTATAGCCGACTTCCAATGCTTTCTGCGCCAGATAATAGGGGTCTACCCCAATACAATGCCCTCCAACAAGACCCGGGGTGTATTTGGTAAAATTCCATTTGGTGGCTGCGGCTTCAAGAACGGCACTGGTATCAATATCCAGGAGCCTGAATATTTTTGACAACTCGTTCACAAAGGCGATATTGATATCCCGTTGCGAATTTTCGATCACCTTGGCGGCTTCAGCCACCTTAATGCTGCTGGCCAGGTGTGTCCCTGCGGTAATTACAGAAGCGTATAAGGCATCGATCTTTTTTGCGATTTCGGGGGTAGATCCCGAAGTCACTTTCAAGATGCTGGTCACGGTATGCAGTTTGTCTCCGGGATTAATACGCTCGGGAGAATAGCCCGCAAAAAAATCTTTATTGAAGGTCTTGCCCGAATGCAGTTCCAGAACGGGGACGCAGATCTCTTCGGTTACTCCCGGGTAAACCGTGGATTCGTAGATGACAATGTCGCCGTCTTTCAGTAATTTTCCGATGCTTTCACTGGCTTCTATCAAAGGTGTCAGGACTGGCTTTCGGTTTTTGTCGGTAGGGGTGGGGACGGTGACGATGAATATGGTCGCCTCCCTCATCGCTTCGGGATCGGCTGTCAACTTTAAACCGGCGCTGCTGTTTTCCTGAAGGGCTTCCAGCAATTTCGCCTCAGGGACCTCAAGGGTATGATCGGTGCCCTTCTTAAGGGCCTGTACGCGATGCTGATCGATATCAAAGCCTATAACCCTGTACTTTTCAGCAAAAGCAACGGCCAGGGGTAAACCCACGTAACCCAGACCAATAATTGCAATTTTAGGAGAATTCATCAAAGCGACAGGGTTTAAGATTTAAATGTGTTTTTCAATTTCCGGAGTATTTTTTTCAGGAAGGAAGCGTCGTTTTCATTTTGCAAATAAGCGTTTCCATAGCGTCCGTATCCGTAGCCATAGCCGTAACCATAACCGTAGCCATAGCCATATTTGGCTTTATGCTGAAAATAATTGAGGATAAAGCTTATGTTTTTGATCTCTCCCTTTTCATACCGCTCATTGATCACGCTTAGCATGGCTTTTTTGGTATAATTCTGTCTTAAGAGGTAAATAGACGCATCGGCATATTTCCCCAGATTCAGGGCGTCAGACACCAGTCCAATAGGCGGGGTATCCATGATGATGCAGTCGTAGTTTTCCTTCAGGGTATCGAACAGGATATCCATTTTATCGGAAACCAGAAGTTCGGACGGGTTGGGAGGGACGGGCCCTGAAACAATAATATCCAAATTGTCAAACTTGGTTGTTTGCGTAATCTCCTCAATTGAATTCTGATCGATCAGATAATTGACGATCCCTAGGTCATTGGAGATTTCAAAATCTTCAAAGATTTTAGGCTTTCGAAGATCCAGACCGATAAGCAGGGTTTTTTTTCCGCTCAGAGAGAAAACCGAAGCCATGTTTATGGCGGTGAATGTTTTGCCTTCCCCACTCACGGAGGAGGTAATCAGTATGGTTTTGTTTCCTTTGATAAACTGCTGCTTAAAAATAAACTGCATACTGGTTCGCAGGCCTCTAAAGCTTTCCGCAATGGCCGAACGGGGCATACCAAAAACAGCCAGATTGCCTTTGACCTTGCTTTTACCGACCACCCCCAGTACAGGTATGGGAGACAGCTTATTGATGTCTCTGGGGTTGTTGATCTTATTATCTAAAAAGACCAGGAGGAAAACAAAGACCAAAGGCACAAAGCTACCCAGGAGCAGTGCCATAACGTAGTTGAGCTGTGTATTTGGACCGATTTGTCCGCCGCCGGTGTCCATGGCCTTATCTATGATTTGCACATCGCTCACATTGGCTGCCCGTATCAGACCGGCTTCGTTTCGCTTGCTTAGAAACAGGTTGTAGGTTTGTTCATTGATGGTATAGCGGCGTTCAATTTTCAATAAATCCTGCTGCTCCTTAGGCAGTTTTCGGATTTGTTTTTCGAGTTCGGCCACATTTTCAATGACACTGCGTATTTGTTCCCGAAGGATTTTCTTGGAGGACTCTATGTTTTCAAGCAGGACTGATTTTGTCGCATTGATTTGCCGGTCAATATCATCGAAGATGGGCGCATCGCTTTTGATGGAATAAGCATATTTACTGCGCTGTTCCGAAAGCGCTAAAATCTTTCCAACAGCCGAACTAATACTTGGCTCATCGATGCCGGCTACCGAAGGTGCCGGAACATCCGTATAATTTTGTCGGCTCCTTAGGTAGTCTTCCAGTCGGTTGTAATAATCCAGCTGCCGTTCGATGACATTTTTCTCGAGGTCGAGATTGGTAAGTCTTTGGCGTATTTCGCTGCTTTCTGAAGTTAAATCGATAATGTCATTGCTGATTTTGAACGCATTCAGTTCTTCTTCCACCAGTTTGAGCTCCTTCGATTTTTGAGCCAGGCTGCTATCGATGAAGCGTATGGTTTTGGTTGCAAAAAGATTCTTCCTGTTCAGCATGTCCTCACTGAGCACCTGTACCGTGGTATTGAGATAATCTACGAGCTCCTGTTTGTTATTACCATTTAGAGACAGATTCAATATGGAACTGCCTTTGTTTTCCGGACTTACATTTACATTCTGAAACCGCTTGACCGTAGAATAATAATTGGTGAATCGGATATAGTAGGGTTTTCCTACGACCACCGGCCGGCTGTTTCTTAAAATCCGACCCTTAAAGAAGGGTGAATCCACATATTCGGAGGCCGAAAAGGTGGCCTTGTAGTCCTCTTTTTCAAAATAAAAGACTTCTTGTTCCTTGGTATAGTAGTTATAAAAACTAAGGTTTCCGGGAGCCTCTTCTTCTGCGAAATTCAGACTCAGTTCGAACTCGTCATCATTGAGGAACCTGATGGTGAGTGGTCTGCCAATAAGCTGTGCATGCAGGCTGTCTTCAACAGCGATAAATGGAGTCCTGCCGTAAGCATTTTCTTTCTGATACTTGCCATTTACCATATACTGGATATAGTAATGTAGTCGGTCCACCACCTTTTGATTGTGCGTACGGGTTCTCAAAGTGGTGACGACGGTGTTGACCTTATCGGAAACGCCGCCCCAGTTAAAGGTCAGGCTGGTATTGGAAGTGAAAAACGGATTCTGATCGTCCTTGATGGTAATCAGACTACTGATTTGATAGATCGGCTGCTTGCGCACATTGATGAAATACGCAATGCCCAGCCCCACGCCTATACTGATGACAAATAAATACCAGTAGCTGAATATCTTGACTATAAATCCTTTAAAGTCAAATTGAGTATTCGATTCGCTAATTTCAAAATCTTCTTCCATCAGAGTCTAAACAATAATAACGTAATTCCCGTAATCAGGGAAAACAGGGTTGCAAATGTACCAAAACCGGTTTCTCCAATGCCCAGGGATTTTTGGGGCAGGGGATCCACGATAATCAAATCATTGGGTTGTATGTAGTAAAAGGGCGAGTTAACCGCCGTGATTTTTGTCAGGTCTATTTTGTGCAGGCGTTGTCCTTCCGGATACTGCCGCAAAATTTTTACAGCTCTTCGTTTTCCATACAGGTTAATTCCGCCAGCATTGGCGATGGCTTCCATGATGGAAACCTGTTCTTTGTAGATCACCTGGCTACCCGAACCGATTTCTCCCAGGGTCGTATACCGCAATCCGGCTAATTTTACCGTGATAAAAATATTCGCTTCGGTTTTAAAATATTCATTTAAGAGTTTGTCCTTTAATTTCAACCTGATTTCTTCCAGGGTAAGGCCCAAAACCTTGACAGTCCCTAAGGTAGGAATCCGGATGTCACCATGCCGGTCTACGGGAAAACCATCAAAATAGGCTTTTTCCTCGGTTGTTGCTGTAGAATTTTCAGCATCCCCAATCGGATTGAACATACCGGTCAGTTCCTGGTCCAGGGCTTTGACGCGTATGCTTAATAAATCGTTGATCTGAACCCTGTAAGGGGGCTGCATCTGCTGAATGGATATCAGACTGTCTGAAATTTCTTCCTCTGCAGCTAAATAGGTGAGCTGTTTTGTGCCAATACAGGAAGTCAGTGAAAGGAAGGCGATTACAATGAAAACAAATGCAGATAATTTCATCCAGAGGTTATAATTAATATAGCAAATATAGTTTTTGATTTCAAAAAAATCAGTTTAGTTCAAATTTATATATGTTAAGCTTCCAAGTGCTTAAGCCAGACTTCATTAAAAGTTTCGTATCCATGCAAAGGCAAAGGGGCTAAAAATTGACTCATAACAGATATGCAAAGACTCATAAAAGAACGCGGGTATTCCGTTTTAGCTGGTTAAGCCCGGAATGTCCGGTAAACCGTCTTTGGCAACCGCAGAGAGTTCTGCTTCGTTTACCTCTCCCGCTTTTTTAATGGCTTTGTTGAGGGTGAGAATTAAATAGTCTTCAAGTTGTTCTTTATCCTGAAGCAGTTCGTCATCAATTTCAATGGATTTGAGCTCCCGGTTGGCGGTGATTTTCACGTTCAGTAAGTTGTCACTGCTCTTTTCCTGCAAGGTTACCGTGTCCAGACGCTTTTTGGTTTCTTCAACTTTAGCCTGGGTTTCTTTGATTTTATTCATCATACCCATCATATCTCCAAACATAATTCTTTTGTATTGTGGTGAAGGACAAAATTACTATAATGTTGGATGCTTAAAAAGGATAAATCCCATAAATTTAAGTACAGCGCTTTAAACGCAAGAATCCCTGTTTCTGACCTAGAAGAAGCTTGCTTATTGGAATCTTATTTTTGTCGGGTCACACGGATTTACCTCTAAACCAGTCTGTAAGCAAGTTGAAAATAAAGAGTCTTTTTTTTATAAAAACTGAACAAAATTAAGCCTTTACCGGGTTTCGGCCATGCCTTTAGCGAAGCTATTGTTTTCCAGACCTATGAAGCCTTTGAAAAGTTCAAAACCGGAAACCTTAAACTCTCTTCAGAAATTTCGGTTGTCATGGTTGATGAAGGGGTTTCAGAGGGTGTCGAATTCAAAGACGGAATAGCTGTCATATCCATGTCAAAGGCTGGGACCAAGGCAGGTATATCAGTTGGAGGACAGAAGTTTGAGTATAAGGACTTACAATTCACCCGGAACCTATACAGCAGGATTCGGTGGTTTGATAACCGGTAGCTGTGTGAAATCTAATCGATTTTAGAACATCGATTAATTTCAGAACAGGATTAGCCTGCACAATCATTTTGTGCAGGCTAATTCATTGTAAAGGCGGGTATTCTTTGAATTTAGGTACTATTTTCAGGCCTGAGTGTTCATACGTTAGCCTTAAAAGTAAAAATGCTATATTGTTGGGCTTTTAAAAAAGAGAAAGCCCATAACTTTAAATCCAGTCTTATGAAACAATTAATTCCTGTTCTAGT
This sequence comes from Psychroflexus aurantiacus, assembly GCF_010820555.1. GTDB lineage: Bacteria > Bacteroidota > Bacteroidia > Flavobacteriales > Flavobacteriaceae > Psychroflexus > Psychroflexus aurantiacus. The sequence goes on from NZ_JAAIKD010000002.1 coordinate 459,875, forward strand.
CTTAAGTTTTATATTTGCAGCTTCTTGCAAAACCGATAACTCGAAGATGATAAACACTAATGTTGTACCGCCTGTAGCTGAAAAACTTCCAAAAACGCTTTCCATACATAACGAAGACCGAGTCGATAACTATTACTGGATGAACGACAGAGAAAATCCGGAGGTGATCGCTTATCTGAATGCTGAAAACGCCTATTACGAGGAGTCTACTGCCCATACCAAAGCCTTTCAGAAAGACCTGTTTGAGGAAATGAAGTCCAGGATTAAGGAAGACGATTCTTCGGTTCCCTACAAATCCAACGGCTACTGGTACCAGATGAGGTATGAAAAGGGCATGGATTATCCCATTTATACCCGGAGAAAAGGGACGATGGACGCCGAAGAGGAAATTATGTTTGATGTGAATAAAATGGCAGAAGGTCATGCGTATTTCAATCTGGGTGGACTGAGTGTGAGCCCGGATAACACCTATGCCTCTTTTGGAATTGATACCGTGAGTCGCAGAAAATATACGATTCAAATCAAAAATTTGAAGACAGGAGAAATCCTTCCTGAAAAAATCGAAACCACTACCGGAGGCTCTACCTGGGCCAACGATAACAAAACCCTGTTCTATACCCGAAAAGACGAGCAAACCCTGAGATCCAGTCAAATCTTTAAGCATAGACTTGGGGATACTCCTGACAACGACAAGCTGGTGTTTGAAGAAGAAGATGAAACCTTCAACACTTACGTTTACAAAACCAAATCCAAAGACTACATCATCATCGGTTCCTCAAGTACCATGTCTGATGAATATCAAATCCTGGATGCCAGTCAGCCAGATGGTGATTTTGAACTCTTCACCCCGCGCCGAAGAGGTCTGGAGTTTGATCTTGCGCATTACAAGGATCATTTTTATATCCTCACCAATAAAGATGGGGCCCAGAATTTCAAACTGATGAAGACCCCTGTCGCGGCGACTTCCGAATCGAACTGGGAAGAGGTGATTGCTCACAGAAAAGACGTTTTATTAGAAGGCCTAGATATTTTCAATAAGTTTCTGGTGACCAGTGAGCGTTCCAATGGTCTGACCCGGATTCATGTGCAAAGCTGGGATAAAACCGAAGATTACTACCTCCCATTTTCAAGTGAAACCTATACGGCCAGTACCACTACCAATGTAGATTTTGATACTGACAAATTGCGGTATTCTTACAATTCCCTGACCAACCCGGCTTCTATGATCGAATTTGACATGGTCGACAAAACCGAAACCATCCTGAAAGAGCAGGAAGTTCAGGATCCGGATTTCGATAAGAACAATTACATCTCTGAGCGCATCTGGGCCACGGCAACCGACGGCACCGAAATTCCTGTGTCTCTGGTTTACAAAAAGGGTATCAAGCGAAATGGTGAAAATCCGCTTTTACAATATGGCTACGGAAGTTATGGCGCTACCATGGATCCTTATTTTTCAACGACAAGATTATCCTTGCTGGATCGGGGCTTTATCTATGCCATAGCCCATGTGCGAGGAGGCGAATACCTGGGCAGGGACTGGTATGAAAGTGGAAAACTGCTTCGGAAGAAGAATACCTTTACCGATTTTGTTGACGTTTCCAAGCATTTGATCGATCAGAAATACACCTCACCCGAGCATCTGTATGCCATGGGAGGCTCTGCCGGTGGATTGCTGATGGGAGCGGTCATCAATATGGCTCCGGAACTTTATAAAGGTGTGGTAGCTGCGGTTCCTTTTGTGGATGTGGTCACGACCATGCTGGATGAAAGCATTCCGCTCACGACAGGCGAATACGATGAATGGGGGAACCCGAACGATAAGGTTTACTACGACTACATCAAGACCTATTCTCCCTACGATAATGTGGAAGCCAAAGCTTATCCCAATTTATTGGTGACGACAGGCTTATACGATTCTCAGGTACAGTATTGGGAACCTGCCAAATGGGTTGCCAAATTGAGAGAGATGAAAACAGATCAGAACAGGTTGTTTTTAGAAACCAATATGGATGCCGGTCACGGTGGTGCTTCCGGACGTTTTGAAGCTTTAAAAGAGCTGGCCAAAGACTATGCTTTTATTCTGGATTTGGAGCAAATAACCGAGTAATCACAAAAATAATTGTAAATTTGCCCCCTGTTATTTAGTTTATAGACATTACTTACGTGAAAAGACGTTGGCTTTATGCATAAAAATTTGAATGTTCACGACAGCTTATTATCCATGGTGGGCTGCACACCTTTAATAAGATTAAAAAATATCACTCAAGATTTTCAGGGAGAGTTTTTAGCTAAGTATGAAGCCCAGAACCCTGGCTTATCTTCTAAAGACAGGATTGCTCATTATATCATTGAAAAAGCAGAGGAAAACGGTGATTTAAAACCTGGCGATACCATTATTGAAACCACTTCGGGTAATACCGGTTTCAGCATAGCGATGGTGGCTGCCATAAAAGGCTATAAATGCATACTTGCAGTTAGTTCTAAATCGTCCCAGGATAAAATTTCACTTTTAAAAACCATGGGTGCAGACGTCACCGTTTGCCCTTCCAATGTAGCCCCGGAAGATCCCAGGTCGTATTATGAAGTTGCCAAACGCATTCACAGGGAAACCCCCGGATCCATTTATATCAATCAATATTTCAACGATTTAAATATCGATGCCCATTATTTGACAACCGGTCCTGAAATCTGGGCTCAGACGGAAGGTGAAATCACTCACCTGGTCGCCTGCAGCGGAACCGGAGGTACCATTTCAGGAACAGCCCGGTTTCTAAAAGAAAAAAATCCAAACATCCGCATTTTAGGAATTGATGCGTTTGGGTCGGTTATTCAAAAATACCACGAAACCGGAAAGCTTCACAAAAGCGAGATTTACCCTTACAAAATAGAAGGTCTTGGCAAAAATCTGATTCCAACGGCCACTGATTTTGAAAGCATTGATAAATTTACAAAAGTAAATGACGAAGACTCTGCTTATATGGCTCGTGATATAGCCAGGGCTGAGGGTATGTTTGTAGGATACACCAGCGGAGCTGTTATGCAGGGCGTAAAACAACTCGCGCAGAAAGGGGAGTTTGATGCTAAAAGTAAAGTAGTCGTTATCTTTCCCGATCATGGCTCCAGATATATGAGTAAAGTGTTTTCAGACGACTGGATGAAAGCACAGGGATTTACGAATTATCCGGGACTTGAAGAAGACGAAACCCCTGTTAAAAGTTTAGATAATCAACAAATTACAAATATCCACAACTGATATTTGAGCTATAAGTCAAACAAAACACGATAAATAATGAAAGATTTATTTTCAAAGATTTACAGAGATAAAGGCCCTTTAGGTAAATGGGCAGATCAGGCCGAAGGTTATTTTGTTTTTCCAAAACTGGAAGGACAGATAAGCAACAGGATGCAATTTCAGGGGCGTGAAGTCATTACCTGGAGTATCAACGATTACCTGGGGCTGGCCAACCATCCTGAAGTGCGAAAAGCCGATGAGGAAGCCGTCAAAAAATGGGGGAGTGCCTATCCGATGGGTGCCAGAATGATGAGTGGCCATACCGAGCTGCATGAAAAGCTTCAGGAAGAACTGGCAGATTTTGTCAGTAAAGAAGCGGCTTACGTGCTGAACTTTGGTTACCAGGGTATCTTATCCACCATCGATGCCCTTGTGGGGAAAGATGATGTGATTGTCTATGATGTAGATGCTCATGCCTGTATTATTGACGGGGTGCGTTTACATTTAGGTAAGCGGTTTACGTATAAGCACAACGACCTGGACAGTATCGAACTGAACCTGGCCCGGGCTGAAAAAATTGCAGAGCAAACCGGAGGAGGGGTTCTGTTTATTTCTGAAGGGGTTTTCGGAATGCGAGGAGAGCAGGGAAAACTCAAGGAAATCGTAGAGCTTAAGAAAAAATACAACTTCAGACTGCTGGTCGATGATGCGCATGGTTTTGGGACCTTAGGTAAAACCGGTGCCGGTGCAGGAGAAGAGCAGGGGGTACAGGACGAGATCGACGTTTATTTTGCCACCTTTGCAAAATCCATGGCAAGTACCGGGGCATTCATTGCCGCCGATAAAGAAATCATCGATTATTTAAAGTACAATTTAAGATCGCAGATGTTTGCAAAATCCCTGCAGATGTCACTGGTGGAAGGCGCCCTGAAACGCCTGGAGCTTATGCGAAAGTCTACTGAGTTTAAAGACAAACTATGGGATAACGTCAATGCCCTGCAAAATGGCTTAAAAGACAATGGATTCGATATTGGAACCACCACCAGCTGTGTGACGCCGGTTTACCTAAAGGGTAGTATTCCTGAAGCCATGGCGCTGGTGAAAGATCTCAGAGAGAATCATGGTATATTTTGCTCAATCGTGGTTTACCCGGTCATTCCTAAAGGCTTGATTTTATTGCGAATGATTCCTACGGCAACGCATACGATGGAAGATATCGACTTAACGCTTAAAGCCTTTTCAGCCATTAGAGAGCGACTGGAAAACGGAACCTATAAACGACTTTCTCAGGCTTTAATGGAGAAAATGGGAGAGTAAATCCTTCTGAAAACTAAACACGAAAAAGCCGTGCATTGCCCGGCTTTTTTATGCTTAAACCGATAGGTTTATTCGGTCGTAGAACTAGCAAGTCTGCTTTGTTTTTTATAATATCGTGCCTAATCCTTAATCCTACCAATCTCTAAACTTATGAACTACAATCCCCGCTTTTTATCCTACACCATTCCATTCTTTTTTTTTCTGTGTTCCTTCATGTCTATTGCTCAGTCACAATCGGCGTATGTCAGTGGATATTTTATAACTGAAGACAACTCAAAAGTTGAGTGTCTGATCTACAACAGGGACTGGGGTCAAAACCCGGAGGAGATCACCTATAAAATGGATGAGGATTCCAAAACCCAGACAGCAACTCTCGAGGATATAACCGAGTTTAAGCTGGATAACACCGAGCATTACTACAAGCGCTTCAAACTCAATTCAGATTTAGTATCCTACGAGGATTCAAAGACGATCAAACAAAAGGGTGAAGCTGTTTTCATAAAAGTGTTAATCGATTCTGAAACCAAACTGTATTCTTATAAAAAAAGTGGTGAACGCTTTTTTTTCTTCGGTGACGAGAAGCCTGTTCTGCTTAGGTATGACAAAACGATAAATGATAAAGGCAAAGCGATTAAAAGCAGAGCATTTCAAAAACAGCTTTATGATGAATTGAACTGTGTAAAGTTTAAAATCAGCCGCTATTCAAAGTTAGAGTATACTGCAAAAGATTTGATCAGTTTATTTAAAGATTATTACAGGTGTAACGACTATAATTTTGAAACCACCTATACCAGGCGGACCAGGTTTAAGTATGATTTCAAACTGATTTCCGGGCTTAACTTTCTCAGCGATGTGAGTACATCTTATGAATTCACGTACAATTATGATAAGCCAGCACCACCAAGTTCAGGAAATGTAAGCATACCTGTAAGTGGAGAAAGCAGTGAGCGTATACATTATAAAACAAAATTGAATTATATCGTAGGATTTGAAAATGAATTATTTCTTCCCATACAACGAAATAAATGGAGCCTCTTTTTTGCTCCTAATTACCAGCATTACAGTGGGGAGACCAGTAGTTACAGGCTGGATGAAGATTTTTTGACATCCAGAACCCTTCCTGAGTTTGAATTTGAGTTTTCATCATTAGAATTGCCACTGGGTATACGTTATTATTCGAGATGGAATGAAAATTTCAAATTATTCGGTCATGTTGCTGTTTCCTTCAATTATTTGATAGAGTCTAATTTCGAAGAAAATTTTGAGTTGGACCTGCTTTCTGAAAACATAGGTATTGTCTTATCACCAGCGAATCAATTTGGTATGACCAGCAGTATTTTTTTGGGATTTGGGGCTAACTACCAAGACAAATATTCCATTTCATTAAATTATTATCTGGATAGATCTTTTGGAGAAGAAAATTTTTACGAACATGAGGCCAGTGGAGCCATCAGTTTGATCCTGTCCTATAAACTATTCTAATCTTCAATTTTAATCTATTGCCAGCCTCCGCCAAGGCTTCTGTATAAGTCTACAATGGCACTAAATTTATCAAAGCGGATCTGACTGACTTCAAGTTTCGTGTTCAGGGCGTTTTCCTGGGCGTTTAGAACTTCAAGGTAATTGGCCAGACCATTGTTCAGCAGTTCCCGGGAATCCTCCAGCGCGGTTTGATAAGCCTCATACTCTTTGGTTTTGACCTCAATGCGTTGTGTGGCATTTTGGTAATTGAGCAGGGCATCAGAGACTTCCCTGCTTGCGGTGAGCAGCGTTTTTTCAAAATTCAAAAGGGCCTGTTCCTTTTCACTCCCGGCGACTTCATATCCTGTCTTAATCTCTCTTCTGTTGAAGATGGGCTGCGTTAAGCCTCCAATCAAATTTAAGAACAGGGAATTGGGTGAAATAAAATTGGAGGGATTCAAACTTTGAAATCCGCCGGTTGCGGATATCGTCACCGAAGGATAAAACCTCGCCCTGGCCGCATTGGTCAGTTCAAAAGCATTGATCAGTTCATATTCTGCAGCGATCACATCGGGTCTGTTTTCAAGTAAATCTGACGCCACTCCAGTGGTGAGTTCGGGATCCAGGTTCTGAACCGAAAACGCACTTCGTTCCAGAGGTTCAGGGGATATCCCCTTCAGGATGGAAAGTGTATTTTCCAGGAGTTTGATGTCGTTTTTCAAACTGAGCAGTATGGCCTGAGCGGCATACACCTGAGCTTCCGTCTGACTTACCGCCACGGAAGTCAGATTTCCTGCCTGCTTAAGCGCTTTGGAAGTTTCCAGACTTTGTGTTCTGCTTTTTAGGGTTTCCTGGGTGATTTTCACCTGTTCATCCAGAGCCAGTAATCGATAATACCCGGAAGCCATTCTGGAAATCAGATTGGTTTTTACCAGTTTATGCGCGGCCTGGGTTTGCATAAACCTGGCCTGAGCTGCTCTTTTGTTACTGCTTAGTTTACCCCAGATATCGGCTTCCCAGGATAAACCGCTGTTGAGTTCATACTGTTCCACAGAGGAGAAAAAACCTCCAAACTGAGAGTTAGGGGATAATTCCTGCCGGGTGTAGGAGGCATTCAGGGCGACGGAAGGATAAAAACCGGCTTTCCCCTGCTTGTAATACGAATTGGCTATGCTTATTTGCTGCAGGGCTATCCGGATATCCTGATTGTTTTCCAGGGCCTCTTCAATATGATGTTGAAGAATGGAATCTGTGAACATCTGCTTCCAGCTTAGTCTGGAAAGGGGGACAGAATCCTTAGCCAGCTCATCGGTTCTGTAGCTTATAGCCTCTATGCGGTCTTCAGGGCGTTCATAGTCTTTGGTGACAAAACAGGATTGCATTGAAATCAAAGCAAAGAGGATGAGAAGTGTTTTAAAGATATAGTTCATAGTCTATTCAGATTCTTTAGAATTAGATTGAGCATTTTGGACCCGGGCTCTGCTGGAGGGGCTTACTTTTTCCTGAAGCCATTGAAAAACGACAAAGAGCACAGGAATGACAAAGACCCCGATGACAGTACCTACCAGTAAGCCGCCTGCAGCTCCGGTTCCAATGGAGTTGTTTCCCTTGGCGCCTACACCCGTAGCCAGCACCAGCGGAAGCAGTCCTAATATAAAAGCAAAGGACGTCATCAAAATGGGTCTTAACCTGACTTTGGCACCGTCCAGAGCAGCATCGTAAATACTCATGCCTTCATTTCGCCGCTGTATGGCAAATTCAACAATCAAAATGGCATTTTTGGCCAGCAGACCTACCAGCATAATCAGGGCGATCTGGAAATAAATATTGTTTTGCAGGCCTGTGAGATAAGTACTCCAAAAGGCCCCTGCAACGCCGATGGGCAATGAGAAAATCACGGCGAACGGAAGTAAATAGCTTTCATACTGAGCGGCCAGAAAAAAGTAAACGAAAAGAATACTCAATCCGAATATGACAATCGACTGACCGCTGGCTGCAATTTCTTCCCGTGTAATTCCTGAAAACGCAATATCAAATTCGCTTCCAAGCTGCTCATCGGCTACCTCTCGGATCGATTGTATGGCGTCACCAGAGCTAAATCCGGGAGCGGTACTGCCGTTAATGGTTACCGCATTGTAGAGATTGAATCTGTTGATCACCTGAGGTCCGTAAGCCCTTTCGAGGCTGACAAATTCAGAGACCGGTGCATTTTCTCCGGAAGGCAGTCTAACAAAAATACTGTTCAGACTTTCTTCATCATCACGGTCTTCCGGCAAAGCCTGGACAAATACCCGGTATTGTTTTCCAAATCTTGAAAAGTTAGACACAAAAAAACCGCCTACATAGGATTGCATGGCCGATAAAACATCATTGACAGTTAAGCCACTGGCTTTGATTTTGGGCACATTTAAATCCATGTCGTACTGAGGGAATTCTGTACTAAACGAAGAGTTGGCAAAAGCGATGGAAGGTTTCTGAAATAAACCGCCCACAAACTTTTCAGCTTTTTGATCCAAACCGGTTAGAGGTCCTGAAGCTTTATCGAGTAGTTGTACTTCAAAACCATCAGCTGCACCGTATCCGGGAACACTCGGGGGAGTGAAGAACTGAATCTGGGCATCCGGTATCGATGCCGTAACCTGATTTAATTTGTCGACTATAGCTTCGATTTCGGTCTCATCGGTAGTGCGTTTTTCCCAGTTGTCAAGTATGATAAACCCCTGGGCATAGGAACTTCCAGCCCCTGAGAAAAAGTTCCTGCCTGTAATAAGCGAAGCCGTTCGAATTCCTTCTATATCCTGAATGCGGTCATATACATCTTCTGTAGCCTGAAAGGTTCTGTCCAGGGAAGAACCTACCGGCAATCCCATGTTCATAAAGACAACACCCCGGTCTTCTGTAGGGACGAAACCTGTTGGCGTCAGTTCGTTGGCAAAATAAATGGAGACTCCGGCTATGACCAAAATAAGAAGCGTCACCCATTTTTGTCTCACCAGAAATTTTAAAGAGTGAATGTACTTGCCTCGGATAGCATTGAATCCGGCATTGAAGGCGTTATAAAAACGCTGTAACAGGCCGGGCTGCTCTTTCTGTGCTTTGGGTGGCTTTAAAAACAAGGCACATAAGGCCGGACTTAAGGTCAGGGCATTGATGGCTGAAATGATAATAGCGACAATTAAGGTCACCCCAAACTGCTCATAAAACACGCCTGCGGGACCTTTGATAAAAGTGATGGGAATAAATACCGCGGCCATCACCAGCGTAATGGAGACGATGGCACCGCCAATCTCATTCATGGCCGACACAGAAGCTTCTTTGGCATCCTGTGCACCGCCTTCCAGCTTGGCATAGACCGCTTCCACAACCACGATGGCGTCATCCACCACAATACCAATAGCCAGCACAAGCGCAAACAGGGTGAGTAAATTGATGGAGTAACCAAACAGGTTCAGGAAAAAGAAGGTCCCAATGATAGACACGGGTACAGCAATGGCAGGTATTAAAGTGGATTTGAAGTCCTGTAAAAACAGAAACACCACCAGAAATACAAGCAGAAAGGCTTCGATAAGTGTTTTTTTAACCTTGGAGATCGACGCCGTTAAGAATTCGTTGGTGTCATAATTTACAAGGTACTCAATACCTGACGGAAAATTTTCTTCGAGCTCCTCCATTTTGACATAGATCTTCTCAATGATTTCCTGGGCATTCGACCCCGGGGTTTGAAAAATACCAAAGTTTACCCCGGGGTAACCGCTGCTTCGTGAAAGCGAATTGTAGGAGAAGGCATCCAGTTCAACTTTGGCTACATCTTTTACTCTTAAAAACTGATTATTATCAAACGTCTTCAGGATGATATTGCCATAGTCTTCAGAGGTCTTGAGTCTGCCTTTATAGGTGATGACATATTCAAAGGCTTTTCCGGCATTTTGCCCGACGGCGCCCGGGGCAGCCTCCTGACTTTGTTCTCTTATGGCGGCGATGACTTCGGTGGCATTCAGACCATAATTGGCCATTTTTTCCGGATCCAGCCAAACCCGCATGGAGTAATCTTTACCCCCAAACACAGATACATTGGAAACGCCATTGATACGCTCTAATTCTGGCTTTATATTGATGTTCAGATAATTTTGAACATAGGTATCCGAGTAATCCTCGTTGGTTGAATATAAGGCAGAATAAAGCAAAGCCGAATTTTGCTGTTTTGAGGTGATGACCCCACTTCTAAGGACCTCATCGGGAAGTACGGCATTTGCCCGCGCGACCCTGTTCTGAACGTTTACAGCCGCAATATCCGGGTCGTACTGCTGTTCAAAAAATACTGTAATCGTTGCACTTCCGTTATTACTGGCCGAAGAGGTGATGTATGTCATGCCCTCCACGCCGTTGATTTGCTCTTCTATAGGAATGATAACACTCTCCAGAATAGTCTGCGCATTAGCGCCCGGAAAACTGGTCGTGACCTGCACCGTTGGTGGAGCAATATCAGGATACTGGGTAACCGGGAGTTCCTGAATTCCAAGTATGCCCAGCATGACCAGAATGATGGAAACCACTGTAGATAAAACCGGCCGTTCTATAAATGTTTTAAGCATATCTTCTATTTAAAAACTGTATCAAATGAATTGACAATGGAATCCATGGTAGAGGAGACCGGGTTGATTTTATCGTTGTTTTTCACCTTATTGACTCCACTTCCTACTATTTTTTCTCCTTTTTGAAGTCCCGATCCGATGACGAGGTAGGGATCGGCCCGCCTGGTTTCAACAGCCTTTTCAGTCACGGTAGAATCCGATGCATTAAACAGGAATACAAATTCTTTTCCCTGTCTGGAGAAGGTAGAAACCCTGGGGACCAAGACAGCATCCTGTATATAATTTGGAATTCGAATCTTACCGGTTAAGCCGTCTTTTAAAATCAGATTGGCATTTTCGAATGTTGCCCGAAACCTGAGGGTTCCCGTTTCTGGGTTGACCTGGCTCGAGATGCTAGTGATTTTTCCTTTTTTATCGTAAACCTGTCCGTTAGGCAGGATCAAAACGACCTCGGGAAAAGAAGAGATCAAACTGGATTCCCCTTTAGAATTCTGATTGAACTTCATGAGCATATTCAGATAATCTTTTTCGTTCACAGAGAAGTAGGCAAACACTTTATCGGTTTTTACAACCCTGGTCAGAGGGAGTCTGTCGGCAGGGTTGATCAAAGCTCCATCTCTGTAATTAATGCTTCCTATATAACCGTCCACCGGACTTTTTATAGTCGCATAACCTACACTGGCTGAAATGCTGTTCAGGTTGCTTTTTGCGGTTTCTAACCGGGCTTTAGCCGTTTGCAGCTGATTCTCACTTACAATATTTTTTTCCACCAGGGGCCTGAGTTTTTCAACTTCAATTTGAGCTGCATTCACCTGTGCTCTTGCCGCGGAAGCTTCACCGCTGAGACTTTCGGTCTCAAGTTCAAATAGAGTTTCACCTTTCTTTACCGCAGATCCTTCTTCAACCAGTACATTTAAAATGTATCCGGAAACTTTGGCCCGGATATCACTGCTTATAATGCCTTGCAGTTGAGTTGGATATTCAGAATTCGTTGTGATGTCTCGGGTAGCCACTTCAATAACGGGCAACTCAGGTGGAGGAGGTGTCTGCTGCTGACCTTGATTTTGACAGGAAGCTGCCAGTAAGGCTGAAACAGCAAGGAGAATAATGCGTTTATTTTTCATAAGGATCTAGTTTATGACTTGTTTCTTTAAGAATCTTTAAGGTTTCTAAGATGTTTTTTTTGGTTTTCAAGATGTGTTCTGAAGATGCTGACAAGTTTTTTATTAAAATCCTGATCTACTTTATGTCGAATAATTTTGGAAAGCATGTCGATTTCTTTAGTGGTTTCTTCCAAATGTAACTCCAGGGTCTTTTTTAAAAAATCGCGTTTGGTCTTAAAGTAGCGTTTTCTCTTGTCGTCTTTAAATATGAAATCAACGCGTCCTTCTTCAATTAAAAAATTCAACTGGTTTGAAATCGAGCTTTTACTGGCTCCTGTAAAGTCTTTAATCTCTTCGAAGCTAAGTGCTTCAATTTTTTCTAAAATAAGCAGGGCATATATCTTTGCTGCCAAAGGAGGCAGATGCTGTTCTTTCTCAAGATGCAGGCTCAATTCCTTTTCAAGCTCAGGATGGCAGGTCTGTGTAGAATCGTGATTCGATTTCATGCACCAAAACTAATTTTAGTTCGGTTTCAAACGAACTGCTTGACTATAAATAAATGTTAAGCTTTGGTTTTTTCACAAGACCTGGTAGACTCTGATTGTTGGAATTGGAATTTACTGTCTTAAAATAAATACGAACAGATGGTGACTCATGGATCAAAAAATTTAGTCCATTTAGAACTGCTTTAGCTTCATGCTGGGTTTGGATCCAATAAAAAAATGTAAAACTGGAGCAATGCTAAAAGTTATACCTGCAGGTATCCCATGCTGTTGCATAGAATGGTCTAGGTTTCAGATATAAAATGAAAGGATTTGTAGAATTAACAATAAATTAAAACAATGTCTGATATTGTCTAATTTAATTAAGATACTTTTGAACAAATAAAAAGTATAACTATGAAAAGATTAATTTTAAGTTTGAGTGTAATTGCAATGATTGCGTTTACCTCTTGTAAAAACAACGAAAGCAAAGAAAGCGAGGCACAGCAGGAAGAAGCTGCTATGGATTCTGAAGAAACAATGTCTGAGGGACAAACTGTTGTCGAAATTGCCGTGGGTAATGAAGACTTCAGTACCCTGGTAACAGCTGTTCAGGCGGCGGAGCTTGTTGAGACTCTAAACAGTGAAGGTCCATTCACCGTATTTGCACCTACCAATGCTGCATTTGCGAAATTACCTGAAGGGACTGTAGCTACTTTGGTAGAACCAGAAAACAAAGAAAAGCTAACCAGTATTTTGACTTACCATGTTGTTTCCGGCGAATTTATGGCTGCAGATGTTGTAGCGGCTATCAATGACAACGGTGGAAGTTTTGTAATTCCAACGGTACAAGGTGAAGAACTAACTGCGACTCTGAAAGGAGAAAGCGTTGTTCTAACGGATGCCAACGGTAATAAATCGACAGTAGTTATGGCAGATGTTGATGCATCAAACGGAGTAATCCATGCTATAGATGCTGTAGTTATGCCAAAATCATAAGCATTATCTTATTACAGATGAAACCCTTCAGCGATGAAGGGTTTTTTTTATGCCCGGTTTTGAGCGATTTAAAATGTCAGGGTGTTCCGCAGCCGTTCAGAATAAACTGGTTTGCGGAAGCTGCAGCTAAATTATTTTGGTTACTTTTATATTGTTAACTAAGTATGATTAGAGTTCAACTGGTATAGAAGAGCACAACTGAATACAACAGGTTTAATGTATAAATTTCATGTCTTATTCCCCTTCTATTTTTATAACCGTGGATGCTGTGGTCATTTCAAAAGAAGAACAGCATAGGTTTGTATTGCTGATCAAGAGAAAGAAGGAACCTTATAAAAATCAATGGGCAGTTCCAGGTGGCTTTGTTGAAAAAGACGAGCTGGTCAAGCGTGCATGTCAGCGTGAATTGAACGAAGAAACCGGACTGGATCTGGATGAAAAAGACCTTTTGTTTTTAGATTATTACGATCAGATTGATCGGGATCCCAGAAGCAGAACCATAAGCTTTGCTTTTAGGGCTGTCACCCCTACAAGAGCGGAAGTGAAAGGGAATGATGATGCCGAGGAAGCGCGCTGGTTCGATGTTCAGGACTTGCCAGAATTAGCCTTCGACCATTCTGAAATGATACAGGATGCCCTGCACAAAACCCTTTAAAATTTAAACACTATGAGATTTCATACCAGAAAATGGGTCAAACCCGGAGATTTAAATCCCAATGGAACTTTATTTGGAGGACAGCTTCTGGCCTGGATTGATGAAGAAGCGGCATTATATTCTATCATCCAGCTGGAAAATCAAAAAACCGTCACCAAATTCATGAGTGAAATCGATTTCAAAAGTTCCGCCAGACAAGGCGATATAGTTGAAATCGGGATTGAAGTGGTCAAATTCGGATCCGCCTCTCTTACCTTAAAATGCGAAGTCAGAAATAAAATGACCAGACAGACCATCATCGTGGTGGACAAAATCGTCATGGTTAGCCTGGATGAAGCGGGCAATGCGAAACCTCACGGGAAAACTAAAGTCGAATTCGTAAAAGACAGATTAGAGCATTAAGGCTTAGGTAAGTACCTGCGTTCCACGATAAAGGGACCGAAAGGCAAAATAGAGCTGAGAAATACGATCAAGAGAATTTTGACAGACCAGCCTAGTTTTTCATACATCCAGTAGCCACCCAACAGGTATAAAATAAACAGGATGCCGTGAGCCATCCCTACAATGCTTACATATTCCGGCAGATCCCAAATGTATTTTAAAGGCATGGCTACGAAAAGCAGTAAGAGAAATGAAACGGCTTCAAGAATGCTTATCCATCTAAATGCGGTAATTGATCTGTCCTCTTTTGACATAATTATTTTTTTCAAAAATAGGATTTACCTGAGTTATACCTGTCAATTTTCGTAATTTGCATACTAAATTTAACACATCTAAAATGAAAATACTAGTTACGGGAGGGCTTGGTTTTATTGGCTCACATACCGTTGTCGCTCTCCAGGATAAAGGCTATGAGGTCCTTATCCTGGATGACTTGTCCAATTCTTCTTTAAAAGTACTTGAGGGCATCACCAAAATTACCTCGAAAACGCCTGCATTTCATAAACTCGATTTAAGAGATAAATCCAGTCTTCAGGATTTCTTTTCCAAACATCAGGACATTTCCGGAGTTATTCATTTTGCAGCCTCCAAAGCTGTAGGCGAAAGTGTAGAGAATCCGCTTTTGTATTATGAAAACAACCTTGCAGCGCTGTCCTACCTGCTTCAGAACTTAGTCCTTTTACCGGAACAGAATATCATTTTCAGTTCTTCCTGTACGGTTTACGGGGAGGCCGATGAACTCCCTATTTCTGAATCGGCTCCCATCAAAAAAGCGATGTCCCCGTATGGAAATACCAAGCAGATAGGCGAGGAGATCATTTCCGACACCTGTGCTGCTCACGATAAACTGAAAGCCATTGCCCTGAGGTACTTTAATCCGATTGGGGCGCATCCTACTGCCGAAATCGGAGAACTGCCCATCGGAACTCCACAGAATTTAGTCCCTTTTATCACCCAGACGGCCATTGGAAAACGCCAGGAATTGTCGGTATATGGTAAGGATTACCCCACTGAAGACGGGACCTGCATCCGGGATTACATTCATGTGATGGATTTGGCTGAAGCCCATGTGGTGGCTCTGGAACGCCTGATGAGTTCCCAAAGTAAGGAGAACTTTGAAGTCTTCAACGTAGGTACAGGCATTGGTTCTTCGGTGCTGGAAGTAATTGAGGCTTTTGAGAAAGCTTCCGGGGAAAAACTGAATTACAAGATTGTAGACAGGCGACCGGGAGATGTTATAGCCGCTTATGCAGACACTCAGAAAGCCAATAAAACCCTGGGCTGGCATTACCAAAGAAATCTGGAACAGGCCTTAAAAGATGCCTGGGCATGGGAGAAGAAACAGGTATAAGATAATTTTTTAAACCCTTAACTCATGAAAATTTTAGAGGCTTCACAACTGGCAGACCTGGACAGCTATAGCTGCAAAGAACAAAACATAAGCTCTTGGGAACTGATGGAACGCGCCGCGGGTTTGGCCTACGAAGAGATTAAAACCAGACTAAACTCAGCTACTCAACAAATAAAAGTCCTCGCAGGTCCTGGTAATAACGGGGGAGACGGACTTGCCATTGCTTATTTTTTGGCTCAGGATGGCTGGGATGTCGACGTCTTCTTAGTCAATTTTACTTCCTCAAGGTCTCCGGATAACCAGAAAAACCTTGTTCGTCTCAAAAACCAGGCTAAGTCTAACATCCGGGAATTGACTGAAGATTCTGAACTCCCTGAATTCACTTCAGAGGATCTTGTGATAGATGCCATCTTTGGGGTAGGTCTCAATCGGTCCATGCCAGAGTTCGTTCAGAAACTGGCCAGAAAGCATAACGGCTCGGCTTCCCAGTGCATCTGCATCGATGTCCCAAGCGGCATGTACCTGGATCAGTCTCCGGGTGAGGACGAGGCCGTTTTTCAGTCGGATCTAATTCTTACGTTTCAAACGCCCAAACTTCCCTTTTATCTGCCCGATTATTCGGGGGTTGTAGGCGAAGTGAAAATCATAGACATCGGTTTAAGCCAGAAACGCCTCAGCGAAATTTCTTCTGAATTAAATCTCGTTGACTTAAGTCTGGCAAAAAAGCTTTATCGACCCAGACCCAGATTTTCACATAAAGGCACATACGGTCATGCGGTTCTGATTGGTGGAAGTGAGTTGATGCTGGGAAGTGTTATCCTGTCTTCCAAATCCTGTATGCATTCCGGGGTGGGCAAGACCAGTGTGCTGATGCCTAGTCGAGGTCATTCGGCCCTGATACAGCATTTGCCGGAGGCTATGCTTGTGGAGAATGCATCGGAGGATTTTATCAGCGATCAGGACCTTGGTTTTAACGCAGATGCCATCGGAATTGGCATCGGTATCGGCACTTCAGAAGCTGCCTTAAGCGCTTTAGGCGCCTGGCTGGAAAAGGCTGACTGCCCTTTGGTGATCGATGCGGATGCCCTGAATCTTATCGCTGAGCACATAACGCTTAAGGATAAGAAACGCTTGCGTACCCTGGATGGGCAGGTTCCGAAGAAATCCATCTTAACCCCACATCCGGGTGAGCTCCGGAGACTGGTAGGAAGCTGGAAAGACGATTTTGAAAAACTAAATTTGATCAAAGACTTCTCCAAACAATTCGATGTGATTGTACTGGCAAAAGATGCTTACAGCCTTTGTGTTTATCAGGATCAGGTCTTCGTGAATTCCACGGGCAATTCAGGAATGGCAACCGCCGGAAGTGGAGATGTGCTTACCGGATTGCTGACCGGTCTGCTGGCACAGGGATACTCAAGCCTGAATGCCGCTGTATTGGGTATGTTTTTGCATGGTTTAGCCGGGGATTTGGCTGCTGAAGAAATGTCGGAAGAAAGTCTGACCGCTTCGGATATTATAAGATATTTCGGAGATTCTTTTTCAAAACTGAAAGCCTAAACAAGTCTTAAATCTTATCTTTGAAAAAAGATATTTCATGTCCCATGTTCATTATATAGACTCTGATGTTTTAGGCTTTTCCAGGCTTCAGCAGTTGCTTGAAGACTCCTATAAACTCGCGCTAAGCGAAGAGGCCATTTCCAATATCCATAAGGCACGAGCCTATCTCAACCAGAAACAGAAAGAGCGAAAAGATCCAATTTATGGCGTAAATACGGGATTTGGCTCCTTGTGTAATATTAAAATTAACGAGGATAAACTCACCTACTTACAGGAAAATCTGGTGATGTCTCATGCCTGCGGAACAGGTGACCGTGTAGACGATTCGGTAGTAAAACTGATGCTGTTGCTCAAAATACAGTCCTTGAGTTACGGGTATTCGGGGGTGTCTCTGGAGCTGGTAGAACGGCTGATCGATTTTTATAACGCCGGCGTATTCCCGGTGATTTACGAACAGGGCTCCCTGGGGGCTTCAGGAGATCTCGCTCCTTTGGCCCATCTGGCTTTACCGCTTATTGGCAAAGGAGAAGTCAGTATCGATCATAAAATTGAAAAGGCAGGCCTTCTGGAGGAGAAATTTGGCTGGAAGCCTTTAGTCCTTCAGTCCAAAGAGGGCCTGGCTCTGCTGAACGGCACCCAGTTTATGAGTGCTCATTTGCTGAGGAATGTTTTGAAAACCAAAAGCCTGATGAAATGGGCCGACACGATTGCTGCCCTATCCATAGACGCCTTCGACTGTAATATGGCTCCTTTTGATGCGCTGGTGCATAAAGTAAGACCCCACAAAGGACAAGTAGAGACGGCCAGAACAATTCGGGATTTACTTCAGGGAAGCCAGCTGGCTTCAACTCAAAAACAAAATGTACAGGATCCTTATTCGTTTAGATGTGTACCTCAGGTGCACGGTGCAACCCGAGATGCGCTGCGTTATGTCGAGCAGACCCTGCTCACAGAAATCAATTCTGTAACCGATAACCCCAATGTATTTGCCGAGGCGGATAAAATCATATCCGGAGGTAATTTTCACGGTCAGCCTTTGGGGATTTCAGCAGATGTGATGGCTATTGCAGTGAGTGAAATCGGTAATATTTCTGAACGCAGAATATACCAGCTGGTTTCTGGTCTTCGGGGTTTACCCACCTTTCTGGTCAATTCGCCCGGACTTAACAGCGGTTTTATGATTCCGCAGTATACCGCGGCGAGTATCGTAAGTCAGAATAAGCAGCTCTGTACACCGGCAAGTGTCGATTCCATTGTGTCTTCCAATGGTCAGGAGGACCATGTCAGCATGGGTGCCAATGCCGTGACCAAGCTTTCCAGAGTTGTAGATAATCTGGAGCGCATTTTGGCGATTGAACTTTTTAATGCCTCTCAGGCGATGTATTTCAGGCTTCCTTTGAAAAGTTCAGACAGCCTTGAAGCTGTACTGAAAGCCTTTAGGCTTCGGGTCCCTTTTGTCAATGAAGATAAAGTGATGGCCTCAGAAATACAAAATGCAATAGATTTCATAAGAAATCATAAAATATAGTCTGTGGAGCAGAATACTTCTAAGTTTGCACAAAAAATAAATTATGACTAATAAAATGATTACGCTTTTAAGTGTATTTGCAGTATTCTTTATAACCTCATGTGCCACCAGAGTGGATTTCCCTAATTCTGAAACCGTTCCGGGTGCTGAAGTCAGTGCAAAGATTAAAATGGATAACAACAACAATTACAAAATTGACCTGACTGCGGTTAACCTGGCCTCTCCGGATCGTTTGGAGCCACCACGAGAAATGTATGTAGTATGGATTGAAACCTCCAGAGGAACCAAAAATCTGGGGCAGCTGAACATATCCAGCGGTCTGTTTTCTGAAGTCAAAAAAGGGACTTTAACTACCACTACAGCCTTTAAACCCGAAAGAATTGTCATTACTGCGGAAAGAACTTCGTCCAACAATGAACCGAGTTCCTATGTTGTGACCTCTTCCAAAAACTTTGAACTGGATTGATTTCAGTAGATTTAAACATAAGCATACCAACAAAAAACCATCCGCCTCAGGCGGATGGTTTTTTGTTTAAAGACTTAAGACGTGTTGATAATTACATGTCTTCCTCAGCTTCTTCCAGGGTAATGACACGTGTCACCGCATTAAAAGGTCCCGGAATAGGTTCTAGATTTTCATCAACTAAGGTAAGCTGAATCTTATTTTCACCCATCGGCATATTCTCAATAACGTGAGGTACCCATTCAGTAATTAGGTAATCGCTACCATCGTTCACAGTAACCTTTACTTTATTACCTTCCTGGCTGATTTCTGTTCCTACTAAAAAGAAATCTAAAAGAACCTTTTTAGTATCTTCACCTGTATAGGTGCCTTTGGGTCTGCTGTAAAACAAGTGTTCCGCTGTGAAATCAACATCCATTTTTTGATCTTCAGAAGGATTTCCGGCTACAATTTTCTTAACCACAAAAGAGGTTGGATTTTTAACGGATTCGTGGTAAGACCTGGATAAAAAAGCCAGCATCACATGCTCGCCTTCTTCAATTTCTTTACTAAACCCACTTTCATAATGCGCAGAATAGGGACCATTATCCAAAATGAAATGAATATGCTGACCATTTCCAGAATTAGCCAGGCCATTTTCACCGGCATTTTCTGTTTGAACGCCGAGTTCGTAGTTTTCTACTGTAAAATCAAAATTTACAGAACCAGCAGGAACTTCTATGACATCTCCACCAGGGTGGGTTAGAGTAGCCTCCGGATATTTCGGAGAGGTTTGCTCAAGAGGTGTAATGGTAACGATTGTGTCGGTTACACCAACGGCATCCATTTTTTCATCGCTATCTTTTTTATCTTGCTTGCAGCCTACAAGGACCAACAAACTAAAAGCAAAAGTTAATAGATTTATTGTTTTCATAATTATTTATTTTTAAAATTCATCGTAAATGTAGCTTAAATACTGGCCTTGCTCAAATTTGGGGATTAACTTAACATTACTTTTAGTTTATCAGTTCTGAAGAAATCCAGCTCACAAGTAGAGGTTTTTTGTACAGGACAACTGTCACCAATCTTCCAGTAAAGCCTTCATCTCTGACTCACCCAGTTAACTTTAATCTCGGTTTTTTTATAAAAAAATCTTTTTGTTTGGTTTTGCCGTCCTGAGGTTCGCCTTTCATTTTTCTCATCACTCAGTTGTTAACGAATTTCTTCCAGTTCCCGTTTTTTGCTCCTGGCATTCATCTGCAGCCCCATAGCAGTGTGTTTTGCAAGTCCGGTCGTTAGTAAATGAGAGGTGTCTATCTTAGTATTAATTTGGAAATGAGTTCCCGGCCCAGACTCTCGTTCAAAGTTTTTATAATTTTTTCCTTACCATAACTCAGTTCTTCTCTCAGGGTAGAGGAGGACAAATGCACGGTGAGGGTGTTATTTCTGAACTTGATTTCGTTCGTGTAATTTTTGATAGCCGGTCCAAGCTGTGTCATCCAGGCATTTTCAACATCCACCTTGTCCAGACCAGGATTTAACCGGTGTTTGTTTTTGAAAATCTCCATCAAATCTTTCATGGACTTTTCCTCGTTTGCGCGCTTATTCTTCATCAAAATCTATGCTTTGGGGTTCGTGTCTTTTATAGGTATAGATAAAATTTTGTTCGTTTTTAACCACAAACTGGTCTTCTTCGAGATTCAGCAAAGTTTCTGTCCAGGTATCGTAATCACTGCGATACTCCAGAACCAAACTCTCTTCGTAATCCTTGACAGTGAAGTATTCCCGGTTTTGTGAGGATTGGTAATTGCCCAGGTAACTCGGCTGAACTTTTTTCCTGAATCCGGTGGAGTCTTCAATCTGAATATAGTCTACCGTTTGATTCATGGTATAGGTCTTCTCTTCGTAAGGGGTCTCCGCCTTTTGTATTTCCCAAAAGCCGTTGAGTTTTGAAACCTCTTCCATGTCGGGCTTCGAATTGCAGGAGACTATAAAACACAGGCTGAGCAGTAGGTAATTAATTTTCATGTTCAAGATTTATCATTTTATAGTGGGTTGCGTTTTTCCTGACCACCTCTTCCGTGCGTTCGGGGTGAGTATCGCTGATGCACATTTGTCCTAATTCCGCATCGGTGACCATTTTTACGATTTGAGAAACGCGATCCTCATCGAGTTTGTCGAAAATATCATCCATCAGCAGAATGGGTTTTACGCCGTAATGCGATTTGAGGAAATCGTATTGAGCAAACTTCAGAGCGATTAAATAGGATTTTTGCTGACCCTGAGATCCAAATTTCTTGACCGAATGCGTCTTGATTTTGAAAATCAGATCGTCTTTATGCGTGCCATAATTTGAAAACTGACGCTGTAAATCGGTTTTTAAACCCGATTTCAAAAGTCTTTCAAAGGATTCCTCTTCGTTAAACTGACTTCTGTAGGTCAGACTGATCTGTTCCCTGGAGTTGCTGATTTCCTGATACCGCTTTTGAAGAATGGGTTTAAATTCATCGATAAACTCCTGGCGTTTGTCGAAAATAAGCTTCCCGAGTTCTATAATCTGGTCATCGTAAACTTCAAGGCTGGTTTCGTCATAGGTTCGGTTAGCTGCAAAATACTTCAATAGCGCATTGCGTTGAGAAAGCACCTTGTTATACTTCAAAAGCGTGTTCAAATACAATTTGTCGCCCTGTGAAATAACACCATCCATAAATTTTCTTCGGGTGTCACTGCCTTCAAGAATCAAGTCCCGGTCGGTAGGAGAGATGATGACCAAAGGAATGGTACCGATGTGATCGCTGAGTTTCTCATAATCCTTCCCGTTTCTTTTGATGAGTTTGCCCTGTCCTTTCTTAAATGAAGTAATGATCTTTTCAGATTTATCCTCGTTTATAAAATCCCCCTCCAGCATAAAAAACTCTTCTCCATGTTTTACATTCTGACTGGTGATGGGATTGAAATAGCTTTTGCCAAAGGCCAGATGGTAAATTGCATCCAGAATATTGGTCTTGCCAATTCCGTTTTTACCTACAAAGCAATTTATTTTAGAATCGAACTCCAAAGTGAGGTCTTCAAAATTCTTATAATTAATAAGCGTCAGTTTTTTTAAAATCATATCTATACTTCAATATTCAATTGCGGTAAATACTGGGTTTTCACTTCAGAATTAGATAAAAGTTGAAATGTAAAAATATCAAATAAATAGTGTATTCTATATGGAATAAAATTATATTTTTGCTCACTCGAACAAAATACAATTATGGCATCATACAAGAAAAGAGGTTACAAACCGAATAACAAAGCTGAACGCGAAGAGAAGATTGAAAACGAATCTACAACTGCTGAAGTATTCAAGACATTAGACGAGGGCGCAAGTTCTACTGAGAAGTTTTTAGCTCAATATCAAAAACCTATTTTCGGTGTGATCATTGTCATAGCTGTAGTTATTTTAGGTTTCCTGGGTTACCAGAAATTTATTCAGGAGCCAAATGAAGAAGAAGCTGCGAATGAGATGAACCAGGCACAGCAATACTTTGACTCGGCTTTGCAGGCTACAGGAGCACAACAGGATTCTCTGTTCACAAGAGCTTTGCAGGGCGGTAACGGAAAATTCGGTTTTGAAGACATCTCTTCAGACTATAGCGGGACCAAAGCAGGAGAACTGGCTAATTATTATGCAGGTATTGCTCATCTGAATATTGGAAACTATCAGCAGGCTATCGATTACCTTGATAAATTCAATGTAGACGACGAAATATTAACTCCACTGGCCAAAGGCTCAATTGGAGACGCTTTCTTACAGTTAGGTCAGCCAGAAGAGGCTTTGGGTTATTTTGAACAGGCTGCAAACATGAGAACCAATGGGTTTACAACGCCCAAGTTTTTGATGAAAGCTGCCGTAACCGCCATCAGCCTTAAGGATGGAGATACTGCAGAAAAGCACCTGAACAGAATTAAAGATGAATTTCCAGATTCTGAAGAGGCTAATACCGTAGAAGTCTATTTAGGACAGGCCGAAGTGCTTTAATATGGCAACATCACAAAAAAACCTTTCTGTTTACGACAAGGATAAGCTTCCTGACGCTAAAGACATGAAAATCGGTTTTGTAGTGTCAGAATGGAATCCGGACATTACAGAAAGCCTTTTTCAGGGCGGGTTTGATGCTCTGCTGGATGTAGGTGTGCTGAAAGAAAACATCGTAAGATGGAACGTTCCGGGAAGTTTCGAATTGCCTTACGCCTGTAAAAAAATGCAGGAAAGTTTCGATATGCTGGATGCCATTGTAGCTGTTGGCAATGTGATTCAGGGGGAAACCAAACATTTTGATTTCGTTTGCCAGGGCTTAACCCAGGGCATCATGGAACTCAATCTGAAAGGGGATATTCCTGTTATCTTTTGTGTCCTCACCGATAACACCAAGGCACAATCTGAAGAGCGTTCCGGTGGAATCCATGGCAACAAAGGGACAGAGGCCGCTATTGCAGCCATTAAAATGGGTCAGCTTCGGAAAGATGCTAAATTCTACAAAGCGACCTAGGCCCGCATTTAAATTCTCTTTTTTTAAATAAGGCATTAAGTTTAAAGAATTGATGGAATTTCTTTAATTTTGGAAATTCATCAAAAATTATGTTTAAACTCAAGTCATTACAACTCAGGAAGAATTCCAGATACAATTATACCCCGCGGTATTACAAGGGTAAAGACACTGGAAATCCTTATGATTTCGATTCGAAATTTGCCAAATATAAAGAGACGCACAATTCCATTGATTTTGGCTCTCACTGGGCAGAAGCCCGGGAGAATTCCAGAAACAGGGGGAACCGGGGAATCAACAGGACCGTTATTGTTATCGCGCTTATCTTAAGCTTTATCTTTTTATGGATCATTGATTTTGATCTGTCAATTTTTTCTTCAAAATAGTCGATGAATAGTATCATTCACTTATTACCAGACCATGTTGCGAATCAAATAGCTGCTGGAGAGGTCGTACAACGTCCCGCTTCTGTAGTGAAAGAACTTTTGGAAAACGCAGTGGATGCTCAGGCAACCTCCATTACACTGCTGGTAAAGGAAGGCGGCAAAACCCTGATCCAGGTCATTGACAATGGTTCGGGTATGGGAGATACCGATGCCAGATTGTCTTTTGAACGGCATGCGACTTCAAAAATCAATTCGGCCGAAGATTTATTTCGACTGCATACCAAAGGTTTCCGCGGAGAGGCGCTGGCTTCTATCGCTGCGGTGTCTCATGTGGAAATGAAAACCAAAACCGAAGACGAAGACCTGGGTTCCCATTTGATCATTGAGGGCAGTAGCGTAGTGCAGCAGGAACCTTGTGTCACACCTGTAGGCACCTCCATTGCCGTTAAGAATTTATTCTTCAACATTCCCGCACGTCGCAACTTTTTAAAATCCACAACGGTCGAGCAAAAGCACGTCATCGACGAGTTTCAAAGGGTGGCTTTGGTTCACCCTTCTGTGGCTTTCAAGTTGATTCATAACGGTTCCGAACTTTTCAATCTTCCTGCAGCCAATCACAGGCAGCGCATCGTTGGAGTGATGGGGGCTAAAACCAATGAAAAACTGGTTCCAGTGAAAGAGGAAACAGACCTGATCAAACTTACCGGTTTCGTAGGGAAACCGGAATTTGCCAAGAAATCCCGAGGGGAGCAGTTTTTCTTTGTGAACGATAGATTTATCAAGCATCCCTATTTGCATCATGCGGTTAGCAGCGCTTTTGAAGGTTTGCTCAAAGACAAGGCTTATCCCTCTTATTTCCTGTATTTACAGGTCAATCCCCAGTCTATAGACATCAACATTCATCCTACCAAAACGGAGGTGAAATTCGATAATGAACATGCTATCTATTCGATTTTAAGAAGCAGTGTAAAGCACAGCCTGGGGCAATTTAATGTAGCTCCGGTCTTAGACTTCAACAAAGACTCGAGCATGGAAACAGAGTATGGTCTGCACAAAGCCAAGGCCAAAATTCCTTCCATCGACGTCGATAGAAATTTCAACCCCTTTGAATCTGAAACCAAGTTTGGCAAAGCCGCAAGACCTGCAGGGGCATCTCCATCGCGATCTACCGCCAACTGGGAATCGCTTTACACCGAAATCCTGGAGGATAAAGAAGACCTGATGGATATTGAAGTGGAGAGTGAACAGATTTCACCTTCCCTGTTCCAGGGACAGGCAACCCCTTATCAAACCTCCGGAACCTTTCAGCTTCAGCGGAAATATATCATAACCTCTACAAAATCTGAAATGCTTATCATCGATCAGCATCGCGCCCATTTCAGAATTTTATATGAGGAGCTATTGAAAAACATTACGGCTCAGCCTGCTTTGAGTCAGCAGCTGTTGTTTCCGCTGAAACTCCAGTTAAACACCATTGAAATAAGGGTATTCAAGGTGCTAAAGGAGTCTCTGATTAACGCTGGATTCTCCATTTCAGAATTCGGTGAGGATTTTGTCAAAATAAATGGGATTCCAAACCGTTTACCTGAAAGTGAAACCTCAATTTTGCTGGACCAGCTTTTATCCGATTTTGAAAATGACATTCCGGATTCGGGATTTGACCAAACCGACAGGCTTGCAAAATCACTGGCTCAAAGCATGGCGATAAAAAATGGGACTCTGCTTCAGAAGGAAGAACAAACAGAACTTGTAAATCTGTTATTTTCTTGCAAAGAACCCATGTTAACTCCGCTAAATCGCTTAGTTTTCGTGAAACAGTCTGCCGCAGACTTCGATAAAAAATTTATGTAAATGGGAAGAATAACCGAAACGGTAAAAGTTTTATTAATCGCCAATATTTTATTCTTTTTTGGAGCCAATTTTTTAGGAGATTATGCCTATAAGATTTTTGCCTTGTGGTTTCCGGAACATCCTAATTTCGGGTTTTGGCAAATCCTGACCCACATGTTTATGCATGGAAGTTTTTCACATATTTTGTTCAATATGTTTGCCTTGTACATGTTCGGGAGTCTGCTGGAGCAATACCTGGGTCAGAATAAATTTCTCTTTATCTATTTTTCTGCCGGCCTGGGTGCCGCGGGACTGCAGATTCTCTTCAGTTATATAGCTTTCAATGACGCGTATCAGGCCTATCTTGACGCAGGTGTTACTCCCAGTGAGATTTCGCAGCTTTTTGAGAGTGTCATGTCTACAGGAGAATACAGGGTTTATCCCTCTATTCCGCAAGATGTAAGCAATCAATTACTCAGAAATTATGTGACGCCCATGGTAGGGGCTTCCGGAGCGATTTTCGGAATTTTGGCCGCTTTTGCAGTGGTTTATCCCAACCTCCCGTTGTATATCATATTCGTTCCCATCCCTATCAAGGCAAAATATTTAATCGGAGGTTATTTCCTATTAAACCTGTTTTCTGCCATAACTGGAGTAACTTTGCTTGGACCTTCCAATACTGCCTATTGGGCGCATATTGGTGGTGCAGTGATTGGATTCATCACCATGTATTACTGGAAGAAAAACGCATTTGACGCAAATAGATGGAATTGATATGGACTGGACGCAAAAATTAATCTACAAGTACAACACGGCCGATACCCTGGAAAAACTCATCGGTATCAACGTGCTTATGTTCATCCTGACTTTTGTGTTCAGAACCCTGGGATTTCTGTTTCAGATTCCGGCCGACTTTTTTGTGGAATGGCTTGTGTTTCCTAAAGGTTTATTGGAACTTGCCTATAAACCCTGGACCATTATTACCTATGCGTTTATGCATTCGGGTATTTTCCACATTCTGTCCAACATGCTGATTCTGTATTTTTCAGGGAAGCTGTTTCTGACGTTCTTTTCTGGTAAACGCATGCTCAACCTCTATTTTTTAGGTGCCATTTTTGGTGCTTTAATCTATACTCTGAGTTATAATTTATTGCCCGCCTTTAGTGAAACCGGGCGATCGTATTTGATTGGGGCATCAGCTTCAGTCATGGCCGTTTTGGTGGCTATAGCAACTCAGTCTCCCAATATGGAAGTCAGATTGTTTTTCCTAGGCAACCTTAAGCTGTGGTGGATTGCTGCTTTTTTGGTGGTTCTGGATGTGATTCAGATTCCTATTTCCAATCCGGGCGGGCACCTGGCGCATTTAGGAGGGGCAGGTATTGGCTATTTGTATATCACCCAACTCAACAAAGGAAATGATATAGGCTCGTGGCTGCAGTCTCTTACCGATTGGTTCGCCGAATTTTTTCAGCCTAATACGAGAAAAGGCAAGATGAAAACGGTTCATAAGACCAGGGGGAAAAAGAAGTCAGCTCCCGCCAGCAGAACCGATAATCAGAAAAAAATAGATATCATTTTAGACAAAATCAGCAAAAGCGGTTACGATAGTCTTTCTAAAGAAGAAAAAGATTTTCTGTTTAAAGCAGGTAAAGACATGTAATTGTCATGAAAAAAGCAAAACTCAATTTCTTTCAAAACCTGGTTTTTGCAGTCAACCTGTTCTTTGCTGCCTGTTTGCTCGTCGCTTATATCCTGCCTTTTGTTCCCCCCAAGTTTTCTGCCTTTCTCTCTATTCTGAATTTGGGACTGCCCGTATTCATGCTCATTAATCTTTGTTTTGCCGTATACTGGCTTCTGAAGTTAAGGCTGCACTTTATAGTCTCTGCAGTACTGGTTTTAGGAGGTTATTCTTACATGAAAAAGATATTTGTTTTCAAAGACAATGCTCAGGAAGTGACGGAAAACACCTTCAAAGTCATGAGCTACAATGTGCGTTTATTCAATGCATACGACTGGATTGATAAAGAGGATGTGGAACAGAAAATTTCAGATTTTATTGCTAAAGAATCTCCCGATATTGTCGCCTTTCAGGATTATAAAAAGGCGCCGGATTTGGCCATGAATGCTTTTCCGTATTCGTTTGAAAAATTCAAGACAACTTCCTCCAGGATAGGGATTGCCATCTTCAGCAAGTATAAAATTATCAATAAAGGATCTATTGATTTTCCCAACACCCATAACAATGCGATTTTTGCCGATGTTTTGATTCAAAACGATACGCTGAGGGTCTACGCCGTGCATCTGGAATCTCTGAAAGTCATTCCCGATGTGAAGGAACTGCAGAAAGAAAATCATCAAAAACTGATAAGCAGGGTGGGCAAGTCCTTTGTGAAACAACAGGAGCAAACCAAAATGCTTACCGAAAATTTTGAAACTACCCACCTGCCAAAAATCGTTTGCATCGACATGAACAACACCCCGTTTTCCTATGTGGCCAATCAGCTTTTGGCTCACAATCTAGAAGATGCTTTCGTAGAATCGGGGCAGGGACTTGGAAAGACTTTCGATTTCGATTTTTTGCCGCTTCGTATCGATGCTATTTTCAATGAAAAAAGCATTCAAAATATCAATTTCAAAAATTATGATCTAAGGTTGTCCGATCATTACCCCATCATGGCCAGCTTTAAACTTAGTGATTAAGCTTCTGGGATTCCAGGTAATTTAAGGCTGAAGGCCCTTTGTTAAAAAGCAAATCCAGGATACTCAGGTTAGAGATAAAACCGAATTTGGGTTGAAACACCTGAATGTAGTCTTCGAGTTCTGCCTGTTGCCTGCGTTTTGATCTCACCAAAGCACGCTGATCCTCGTAAGCCTCAGTGGACAATTCAAAGCTTTCAGTAAAAACAAAATCGAAATCCAGGTTAAGACAGTCAAAAATAATCTGCATGCATTTCAGATTGAAATCCATCAGGAAAGTCGCTTTTTTTTCAAATATATCCACAAATTCATCTTCATAAAACTCAAAGTAAGGTGAGGTTCTGTAGGCAGCTTCCAGGGATTTCCAATGTAAACGCTGCCATTTGAAGGCATTTTCAATCTGAATATCTTTGTATTTCTGATGTTTTCCCGTCTTGTTTTCCCGGTGTTTTATAGGCACATTCAGCAAAAGTTTTCCGTTAGCGCCATAGATGTACTGACGTGTTCTATAGGTTTGCTTTTGATAATTATCCTGTTTTTCCATGGCCAGTTGATCGGCCTGAGCGATGAAGGCATAGAGGTCTACAGGGCCGAAATAGCAAGGGTGTATGAGAACGGGTTTCAAGATTTATTTTTTCTTTTTGATGAAATAATTGTAACCGAATATAAGAACCAGGGCAATTAAAAAATAGACCAGATAGGAGGTGGGTTTTCCTTCGCCGCCTACGGTCGTGAATACTCTTTCCCATCTTATTTTGTCCACCAGGTTACTGGCATTGGGGTCCAGACTCATCCAGACGAACACGGGTTTGCCCACCACGTGATTTTGCGGAACATAGCCCCAGAAGCGACTATCTTCACTGTTGTGTCGATTATCGCCCATCATCCAGTAATAGTTCTGCTGAAAGGTATAGTCGTCTATGGGCTCGCCATTAAGGTAAACCTGTGAACCTTTCAATTTCAGATTGTTCTCAAATCCCATTTCTGAACCCTCGTACACCTCAATAATTCGCCGGTAAAGTGAAAAACTGTCCTGGTCTAGTTTTACGGTTTGTCCGGCTTCAGGGATGTAGATAGGGCCAAAATTATCCCGGTTCCAGTCGACCTTCCCGTTATTAGGAAAAATCTTGGGATCTCCTTCACCTTCAGGGGAAATAATACGCTGAACCGATTTGACGTTGGGATGATTTTTAAATTTCTCTAAATTTTCTTCAGTAATCGCTTTGACCTGATAAATGTCTCGTTCTCTGTCAAGCCATCCTAAGCCGTCTGTAATGCCATAGATTTCAACGAGACTGCGCGAGTTAAAACCTTGTCCTTTCCCATAGACGATATACGAAAACTGAGGTTTAGCACGGTCCGGAAGCTGAAGAGGAGCATTGTTGACATAGATTTTTCCGTCGATGATTTCCAAAGAATCTCCGGCAACACCCACGGCCCGTTTAACGTAATTTGATTTTTTATCTATGGGTTTATGGTAATGCCTTCCAGACTCGTCTCTAAACATGCGTACCGTATCTACCGGCCAGTTGAAAACCACAATATCGTTTCGCTGTACATCTTCAAATCCCGGTAACCTCATATAGGGCAACTGCGGTTTTTTAAGATAAGATTTGACTCCCAAAAATGGAATCGTATCGTGAACCATTGGAAATGAAACTGCCGTTTGCGGTACTCTGGCTCCGTAGTGAAATTTGCTGACGAACAGAAAATCACCTACAAGTAATGTCTTTTCCAGGGATGATGTTGGAATCGTAAACGGCTGCATGATGTAAGTGTGTACAATCGTTGCTGCAACCACAGCAAACAGAATAGAACTTACAAAATCGCCGGTTTTCGACCTGGCTTTTAGACTTCTGTCTTCAATGTAGTTGTGCTTGGTGAAGTAATTGATGTAATAGGTGTAAAGCCCCAGCGTAAAAAGCTGTAAAAGCGTATCTGTGGTCGAGTTTTTTCCAAAACTTCTGGCCGTCTCTACCCAAATCACAGGAAACATGATCAGATTGACTATGGGTATAAAAATCAAAAAGACCCACCACCAGGGCCTGTTGATGATTTTGAACAGGACGATGGCATTATACACGGGAATGGCAGCTTCCCACCAGTGTTTTCCGGCACTTTGATATAATTTCCAGGTTCCAAAAAAATGAAGGACCTGAATGAATACGATGAACAATAAAATATCCGTAAATGACATGAACGTATGAATTAAGTTGGAGTATTGAGTTGAAGTACGTCTTTCATTGAATAAACGCCCTGTTCCTGGTTAAGAATCCATTCTGCGGCAATCACTGCGCCGTGAGCAAAGCCTTTTCTGGATTTTGCATTGTGGGATATGCTAATGGTATCGATAGCCGAGTCGTAAGTGACATCATGAAAACCAAACACCCCTTCTTTTCTTTCTGCTTCAATACCGATGGATAATTTGTCGTTTTGAGGGGGATGATTCCAGGTTTGGTAACTCGATTCGTTTATAATCTGGTCTGCCAGGCTTATGGCTGTACCGCTTGGGGCATCTTTCTTTTCCAGATGGTGAATTTCTTTCATGTTGACGGTGTAATCTTCCAGAGCCGACATCATTTTGGCTAAATAGGAATTCAATTCAAAAAAAACATTGACCCCTACACTAAAATTGGAAGCATAGAGAAATCGACCGGATTCTGACCTGCAGACGTCTGCCGCCTCTTCGTATTGATTGAGCCAGCCTGTTGTTCCGGAAACCACGGCAACCTTGTTTTCAAGACAGCTGGTGATATTTGTAAAAGCGGCTTCGGGAATACTGAAGTCTATGGCAACATCGGCTTTTTTCAATGCTGCGATATCCAGTTCATCGGAAGTGATATAGACAATCTCATGATTCCTGGAGTTTGCGATTTCTTCAACGGTTTTACCCATTTTTCCGTAACCAAGTATAGCGAGTTTCATTTAATTTAATTTAATTTAAAATTCAAAGTTAAGCCATAGTCTACATTCCCACTCAAATAATTGGGTTCAAAATTCGGACGCAGCGAAAGATTTCTGGAGACGTCAAACTGGCGCAGATGCGCATCCACATTTGCATCTACAATATTCAGCAAATAAAAAGCTACTGTGGCCAATATGGCAAATTCTTTGTTTTGTCGAAATTGCTTCTGGGCATTGATAAGCCCATCGTTTTCTAAAATACCCTGAAATTCATCATCATCAAAGCCAGCGAGTCTTCTTTTGTAGGCCTCGCGATACCTATCGTACTGTTTATCGTTGAAGATCACCAGGTACATGCTGGTTCCGATGCCGGCATAGACCAGAGGAATCTTCCAGTAGCTGCCATTATAAGCCTGCCCAAGGCCAGGCAGTACGGCTGAATAAAACGCAGATCTGGCAGGCGCTAAAGGATCGTAAAGATCAAGTTTGAAAGCCTCTTTAGTGGAAACCATGCTGCTTTTAATGGATAAGGAATCCTGTTCCTGACCCAAAACCACAAGTAAACCTCCGAAAATTAAAACAAGCGAATAGAGAAAATTACGAGTCACCTTGAATTAATTTTTTGATTCTCTGAAAATCTTCATCAGAAGAAAAGGGAACAATCAATTTTCCATTGCCTTTTTTGTTGATCTTCATTTCCACCTTAGCACCGAAATAAGAAGAAATCTGCTTGAGTGCTTTTTGTTTCTTTTCGTCGACTTTTGGCTTTTCCCTGGATTTGGAAGTTTTGGAACCCTCCTGTGTGCGTTTGACCAGGGCTTCAGTTTCTCTCACCGAAAGCTTGTCTTTTAGAATTTGCTCGTAAATCTCCAGCTGAACGCTGGTGCTGCTGATGTTGATAAGCGCACGGCCATGGCCCATGCTCAAAAAACCGTCTCTCATCCCTGTTTGAATGATAGGGTCTAACTTCAGGAGTCTCAGGTAATTGGCAATGGTAGATCTGTTTTTGCCCACTCTGTCGCTTAACTCTTCCTGGGTTAAGTCAATTTCATCGATGAGTCTCTGGTAGGAAAGCGCCACTTCAATGGGATCAAGGTCCTGACGCTGAATGTTCTCAACCAGGGCCATTTCCAAAGATTCCTGGTCATTGGCGATTCGGATATAGGATGGAATCGTCTCCAGGCCAAGCATTTTGGAAGCCCGGTAACGTCGTTCCCCTGAAACCAGCTGGTATTTGTTAAAATCTAACTTTCTTACCGTGATCGGTTGTATCACCCCAAGTTCTCGGATTGAGGAGGCTAATTCCTTGAGCGCCTCTTCACTAAAACTGGTTCTGGGCTGAAAAGGATTGACTTCAATAGCCTCAAGGCTTAACTCCACTATATTTCCAACGACTTTGTCCGCATTTTTATCTCCTGCAGATTTGATGTCATTATCGGGATCATTAAGTAAGGCAGAGAGTCCTCTTCCTAAGGCTTTTTTCTTTGTCGTTTTGGCCATGAATCTATGTTGACTTTTTTATTATTTCTTCAGCTAAGCTTAAATAGTTGTTAGCGCCCTTACTGGCGGCATCGTATTTAATAATGCTTTCACCATAACTTGGAGCCTCGCTTAGTCGGACATTTCGTTGTATAATGGTTTCAAAAACCATGTCGTTGAAGTGTTTTTTGACTTCTTCAACCACCTGGTTGGACAAACGCAGCCTGGAATCATACATGGTCAGTAATAATCCTTCAATGCTGAGTTGCTGATTGTGTATTTTTTGTACGCTTTTGATGGTATTCAATAATTTCCCAAGCCCTTCCAGAGCAAAATATTCACACTGAATCGGTATCAAAACAGAATCTGAAGCGGTTAATGCGTTTAAGGTCAACAATCCAAGCGAAGGAGCACAGTCGATGAGAATGTAATCAAACTTCGATTTGATAGGCATCAAAGCTTCTTTCAGCATGTATTCTCGTCGCTCCACGTCCACGAGTTCCAGTTCAATCGCTACAAGGTCGATGTGAGAGGGAATGAGCTCTAAGTTGGGAGAATCGGTTTCAATGATTGCCTCTTCAGCCTTTTTGGTATGCTCCAAAAGCTGGTAAGTCCCAATCTCTACAGATTCTATATCGATGCCTAATCCGGAAGTTGCATTGGCTTGAGGATCGGCGTCAATTAACAAGACTTTTTTTTCTAAAACACCTAGAGCTGCTGCTAGGTTTACAGCAGTGGTGGTTTTACCAACACCCCCTTTTTGGTTCGCAATCGAAATTATTTTACCCATTAAAACAGTTGATTTATAAGATGTAAAACTACAATTATTTATGGCATTAGAATAAGTCTAATTCAGTAATCCGGTTTAAAAAACCTCAAATTAACTTTTCTTCTGAGCCCGAATCATTTGTTCCAGTTGATCCCATAGTTCAGGGGTCACGGCTTCAAGAAGATTAAACTGTCCGGCGCCTTTCAGCCACTCGCCACCGTCGATGGTAATCACTTCACCATTGAGGTAATGCGCGAAATCGGACACCAGGTACGCAGCCAGATTGGCTAATTCCTGATGGTCACCCACACGCTTTAGAGGCACTTTTTTAGCCAAATCAAATTTTTCTTTGAGTTCGCCTGGCAATAATCTGTCCCAGGCACCCTGGGTTGGAAAAGGGCCCGGAGCAATCGCATTGAAACGGATGCCGTATTTGGCCCATTCTACAGCCAGAGACCTGGTCATGGCCAGCACTCCCGCTTTTGCAGTAGCGCTTGGGACCACAAAGGCAGATCCGGTCCAGGCATAAGTCGTGACGATATTGAGGACGGTTTTGTTGGTTTGTTTTTTGTCAATCCAGTATTTTCCCAGCGCCAAAGTACAGTTTTTGGATCCTTTTAAAACGATATCAATGATGGTATCAAAGGCATTGGCAGACAACCTTTCGGTGGGAGAGATGAAATTTCCCGCTGCATTGTTCAGCAGAATATCCACTTCCCCAAAAGCGTCGTGGGCTTGGTCGATCATGTGTTCCACTTCGTCGTAGTGTCTTACATCACACTGAACGGGTAAGCATTTACCTCCGGTTTCCTCCTCAAGCGCAGAAGCCGTCGTTTTCAGTTTATCAAGATTTCTACTGCTGATGACTACATTTGCTCCAAGTTCCAGGAAATAGCGAGTCATTGATTTGCCTAAACCACTTCCGCCACCGGTCACAATTATAGTTTTGCCTTTCAAGGCATCATCGCGTAGCATTTTCTTTGTAAAATCCATCAGATATTTTTTTTCTCAATTTACAAATTAATGTTTTAAAATCAAGTATTTCAATTTAGTGAATTCTTTAATTGGCAAACATCAACAGAAAGAAGAATGTGATGGAGAGCGCAAATGTACTCAGGGCCACTTTTTTTAATTCTGGATCCAGGACTTTAGGATCTTTATAAGCACTTACTTTTTTTAAGTGAACGGCCAGGGGAACAAAGGCTAGAAGCGGTGTTAAAATCCAGAGCGGTTCGCTGTCCAGACGCAGTATCAAAAACACAAGAAGGCTCAGAAAGGCCAGAATAATGAGGCTAAAATGGTAGATTTTCGCAAATTGCTTTCCGAAGAGAACCACCAGGGTTTTTTTGTCAGCATTTTTATCGCTGTTCTCATCTCTCATGTTATTCAGGTTAAGAACCGCACTGCTCAGCAAACCGATACTAACGGCCGGCAGCAGGAGCCATACATTCACCTGTTTGGTCATTAAGAAATGCACGCCTAAAACACTGACGAGCCCGAAAAAGATAAAGACAAAGACATCGCCTAAGCCCTTATACCCAAAGGCAGAACGGCCTACAGTATATTTGATGGCAGCAAGAATAGCCGATGCGCCTAAAGCCACAAAGGCCAGACTCAATAAGAAATCGTCTTTACCAAAACTCACGTAAATAAGCGTTAATGCCAGCAAGGCGGTCACCACAGAAGTCAGAATGATTCCCTTTTTCATTTCCTTATCTGTAATCACACCGCTTTGCAGAGCCCTCATCGGACCAATGCGCTCCGCATTATCGGTTCCTTTAACGCCATCGCCATAGTCATTGGCGAAATTGGAAAGGACCTGCAGTCCAAGAGTAGTAAGCATGGCCAGCCAGAAGATGTCAGAATCAAATTCGCCATAAGGAAAAGCCAGGCCGGAGCCTACCAGTATTCCGGACAGGGAAAGCGGTAAAGTGCGTAATCGCGCTGCAGAAATCCAGGCTGCGGTTTTACTCATAATCTTAAATTCCTGTATAATTGGACGGGGTGATGGCTCTTAACTCGGTCTTGACTGCATCTGAAACGTCTAGGGAGTCGATGAAAGAAGAAATGCTTTGTTCATCTATTTTAGAATTGGTCCTCGTCAGGCCCTTTAAAGCTTCGTAAGGATTTTCAAAATTCTCTCGTCTCAAAATCGTCTGAATGGCTTCAGCCACAACAGCCCAGTTTTCATTTAGATCTCTTTCAATTTTATCTGCATTTAAAACCAGTTTGTCCAGTCCCTTGGCGGTGGATTGCAGGGCAATCAGCATGTGACCCATCGGCACGCCAATATTTCTTAAAACGGTACTATCGGTTAAGTCTCTTTGCAGGCGACTGATAGGGAGTTTTGCTGAAAGATGCTCCAGTAAAGCATTGGCAATACCCAGGTTCCCTTCAGAATTCTCAAAATCGATGGGATTGACCTTATGCGGCATGGCGGAAGAACCCACTTCTCCTTTTTTGATTTTTTGCTTGAAATAATCCATTGACACATAGCTCCAGATGTCCTTATCGAAATCGAGAAGAATGGTATTGAGACGTTTCATGGCATCAAAACTAGAGGCCATATTGTCGTAATGCTCTATTTGGGTGGTTGGAAAGGAATGTTTTAACTTTAATCGGTTTTCAACAAATTCTTTTCCAAAAGCCCGCCAGTCGATGTCCGGATAAGCGACTTTATGCGCATTGAAATTCCCGGTAGCGCCACCAAATTTGGCGGAGGAAGGTATAGCTGTCAACTGACTTAGCTGTTCCTGAAGTCTCACGACAAAAACCTCGAATTCCTTTCCCAGTCGGGTAGGGGAAGCGGGTTGCCCGTGAGTTCTGGCCAGCATAGGAACTGCAGCCCATTCCTCAGCTTTCGCTTTTATCTTGCTGATGACCTGTTCCAGCTCTGGAATATAAACCTCGTGAATGGCTTCAAGTAAGCTAAGCGGCACAGCCGTATTGTTGATATCCTGAGAAGTCAGTCCGAAATGTATGAATTCTTTAGAGGTTTTCAGATTCAGATGATCCATGCGCTCTTTGATGAAATACTCCACCGCTTTCACATCGTGATTGGTCACTTTTTCAATCGATTTGATGTGTTCCGCATCTTCAAGGCTGAAATCCAGATAAATAGAGCGCAAACTCGGGTATAGGGCCCTGTCCACCTCTTTTAACTGCGGAAGTGGCAGTTCACACAAGGCAATAAAATATTCAATTTCCACACGGACTCTGTACTTGATCAAGGCGTGTTCGCTAAAATAGCGATTTAGAGATTTCGTTTTGTTAGCGTAGCGCCCATCGATAGGAGAAATAGCATCAAGTGAATTCATGAATTCAAATTTAATTTTACCCGCAAATATAAGCTATCAGGACCACTTCTTTTTTGTAAAACCGATTTAGTTTTCAGTACTGAATCACTTCGGAACCTGTTTTAAATCGACTTAAGTCAAGAAGCTGCTTAACGACTTTTTCAACGCCAGTCGTCGCCTTTTCAGCAAACACCTGAACATGCCTGGAAGGCGTGATGGAGGGACTTGGGTCGATAAAGTAAATGGGAGTGTGTTTCGGAGCATAATCGATTAATCCGGCAGCCGGATAGACTTGCATGGAGGTCCCTACGATGATGATCATATCGGTTTGTTTGAGAATGTCAATGGCTTTTTCCATCATAGGAACCTCCTCGCCAAACCAGACCACATGAGGTCTTAACTGCTGGTTTTCGCTATTGACATTGCCGAGCCTGAGGTCATCCCTCCAGTCGTAAATCAGGCTTTCATCAGATACACTTCTTGCTTTCATGAGTTCCCCATGAAGATGAGTGATTCGGGAGCTGCCGGCACGCTCATGTAAATCATCCACATTCTGAGTGATGATATCCACCTGGTAGTGCTTTTCGAGATCGACCAAGGCTTTATGTGCTGCATTTGGACGCACGTTTTTTAACTGCTGGCGTCTTTTGTTGTAAAATTCTAAAACCAATTCTGGATTTTGCTCGAAGCCCTCGGGGGTAGCGACCTGCATCACATCATGGCCTTCCCAGAGTCCGTCGTGGTCTCTGAATGTTTTTACACCACTTTCTGCGCTTATTCCTGCTCCAGTAAGTATGCTGATGTGTTTCAATGTTTATCGGTTTATGGCTCTGTATTCCTCGTAACAGCTGCTTATAGCGTCAAGAACCTGCAAGTCGTTGGCTGTCGTGATAAAGTCTCTGGAATAATTGCATCTGTCCAGAACCTGATCGATATCGTCTTTGCTGATCTGGAGTACGGCTGAGAGTGTTTCTCTGTCGAATTTGTCCTGGAGAATCTCCTGAATGCTCTCGTTCATTTTCATCTTTCGAAGACGACGCATCTGCTGATCCTTTTTGCTGAAGGTCTTATAGAGTAAATCCGCTGGATTGGAAATGGATTGTAAAACTTTTGAAATGGCGCTGCTTTGGTAATTACCGCCTTCGTAGGCATAATCTAAACCAGAGATACTGTACCTGTAGTTATCGTAGATAGGGATATTTTTAGCGTCAATTTCTAAATAGCCGGTAAGCTGAACTTCCTGTAATCTGACTTCCTGTAAAGCGATAGCAGATTCTGTCATTTTGATTTTGACATCTCCAAACTTTACCCAGTCGTCTGTAATTTTGACCTGTATAGATCTAAAGCCAAGGTAGGAAAGGTATAGGGTATCATTTATACTTGCCTTGATATTGAACTGACCCTCTTCGTTGGTTGTAGAACCTTTTACTGTATTGATGTTTACAATATTGACGTTCTCAAGCGGTTTATCATTGGCGGCATTCATCACAACGCCTTTGATGCTTATCAATTCTTTGTCTTGACTCCAGGCTGTAACTGAGATCAGAACAAGGCATATATATGTAATCGTGTACTTGAAATCCATCTATTAAAAGTAGTCATTTCGAGGCAATCTTTTGCCTCGAAATGACTTTTTTAAATATTAATTTAGCTCTTTTTTCTTCTTCTTTCGAAAGAACTCTTCACGCTTGAACCGCCTGATTTTTTTCCTTTAAAATCTGAAGATTTGTTTTTATCAAAGCGTTTTCTAGGTTTGCGATCTCCTCGGTCACGGCCACCACCGCCACCTTTTCCAAAGCCACCACTTTTCTGGTCTTTGGTGATTTCGACGTTAACATGTCTGCCTTTGAGCATAAAGTTGTCGAAGGTGCTCACCACCTTTTCAACATCATCTGTAGCGACATTAAAGAAAGAGAATGTGTTTTTTACATCCACTTTGGCTACGCCATCGCGGTCCAAATTCAACTGCTCTTTCAGGAAATCCTTCATAGACATCCAGTTGAAACCGTCTTTTTCACCAATATTGATAAAGAAACGCGTTTCATCCCCATAATCCTTACCAGAAGAATAGGCTTCATCGGCAGAATGCTGAGTGATTTTGGGCGCGTTTTTATAATAATTATGGAATCTCGTAAATTCTACAGAGAAAAATTTCTTGATGATTTCTTCTTTGCTTAAGTCTTCAAATTGAGCTTCCAAATCCGGGATGAACGAATCTATGTCCGGATTGATTTTAGTGTTCTTGATTTCGTCTGCAAGGTGAAATAACTGACGTTTACAAATTTCATCTCCGGAAGGCAATTCTTCCTGAGTAAATTTCTGACCGATAATTTTTTCAACCTGACGAATTTTTCTAACCTCACTTTTAGTAACAATCACCAGAGATTTACCTTCTTTTCCGGCACGACCTGTTCTTCCACTACGGTGAGTATACGTTTCGATTTCGTCCGGTAACTGGTAATTGATGACATGAGTAATATCATCCACATCAATTCCACGTGCTGCTACATCTGTAGCGACAAGCATCTGAATTTGTTTCTTTCTGAAACTGTTCATCACCATGTCTCTCTGAGCCTGGCTCAAATCGCCGTGAAGGGCAGAGGCACTATAACCGTCTTCAATAAGTTTTTCGGCTACTTTTTGAGTATCTCTTTTGGTTCTGCAAAAGATAACTGCATAGATATCGGGATTGGCATCTACCACACGCTTTACAGCACTGTAGCGATCACGACCACCTACGATGAAGTATTCGTGGCTTACCGATTTTGTAGAAATATTTTTTTGTCCAACCGTGATTTCTTTCGGACTTTTCATGAATTTTTTAGCGATCATCGACACCTCTTTTGGCATCGTTGCACTAAATAACCAGGTGTTCTTCTGATCTGAAGAATGGGATAAAATCTCTTTGATATCTTCAAAGAAGCCCATATTCAACATCTCATCGGCTTCGTCAAGAATACAAATGTTGATGTTTGAAATATCGATGATATTTCTCTGGATCATATCCTTCATACGTCCCGGAGTCGCTACGATAATTTGTGCACCTCTCTTAATCTGCCTGGCCTGGTCGGTTATGCTTGCGCCACCATAAACCGCAACTGTGTTGAGATTTTGATAGTACTTGGCATACTGCTTGAGCTCGTTGGTGATTTGCATACACAACTCACGCGTTGGAGAAAGAATTAAACCCTGTGTTTTTTTGGAATTAAGGTCGATGTTCTGAATTAATGGAAAACCAAATGCTGCGGTTTTACCTGTACCTGTTTGGGCTAGCGCTACCATATCGGTAGGCTCTTCGAGTAAGACAGGAATCGTCTGTGCCTGTACTTCACTCGGGGACTCAAATCCTAAATCTTCGATTGCTCGCAAGATTTCAGGGCTTAAGCCTAATGATTCAAATGTAGTCATAAGTAATTTAAAAATAAGTGCAAAGGTACGTATTCCTAAACTGGTTATCAGGGCTATTTGTTATTATTTTAGGCTTTTAGGAATTCTATGAGTTGCCGGAAGGCCAAACCGCGATGACTGATTTTGTTTTTTTCAGAAGCAGGCATTTCCGCGAAGGTCTGTGAATAGCCTTTGGGTTTGAATAGGGGATCGTAACCAAATCCTTCTGAACCGCAAGCTTCTTTTGTGATTTCTCCTTCACATCGTCCTGTGAATATCCTTTCCTTATCCCCATGCTTAAAAACAATGACCGTCTTGAACCTTGCTGAGCGGTCTTCTTTTCCTTCCAGTTCTTTCAACAACTTTTCCTTGTTAGCTTCATCGTTTTTTTCCTGACCGGCATATCGCGCAGATTTGACTCCCGGTTTTCCGCCCAAAGCTTCCACTTCCAGT
The DNA here is from genome assembly GCF_010820555.1 of Psychroflexus aurantiacus. GTDB lineage: Bacteria > Bacteroidota > Bacteroidia > Flavobacteriales > Flavobacteriaceae > Psychroflexus > Psychroflexus aurantiacus. The sequence continues at coordinate 500,774 of NZ_JAAIKD010000002.1, forward strand.
CCGGTGTCATCTGCAAAACACGGCAAATCATATAATTCTGAAATCGTATCGGCTTTTATTTTGGCATTCGCTTCAATGCTCTCTCCATATTCTACAATCTCCTGGTGGTAGTCCAAATCGTTTAAAGAGAGAATCTGAATGTGTTCTGGAAGTAAAGCCTGAATTTCTTTGACTTTGTTGGGGTTGTGCGTAGCGAAGATCAGTTTCATAGGAGTCCTTTTGCTTTTATTTCTAGGTATTTATTGATGGTATTGACCGATAAGTCTTTCGGCTTGGTCAGTAGAGTTTGTATGCCGTTTTTCTCCAGCTCTTTTACCATCAGCTGTTTGTTATAGATAAATTCCTGAGCAATGGTCTTTTCGTAAATTTCTGTCAGTTTTGTCGTTGATTTGCCGGCTAATTCATTCAATTCGGTGTTTTCAAAAAAGATGACGACCAGGAGATGAGATTTTGCCAGAGCGCGAAGATAGGGAAGTTGTCTCTTCAGGCTGGTGATGTGTTCAAAGTTGGTGTACAGCATGAGCAGGCTGCGCTGCGTGATTTTCCTTTTACTGTGTGCATAGAGTCGGTTAAAGTCTGACACCAGAAAGCCGCTGTCAATGCCATATAAGGTTTCCAGTAAGGTATTCAAATGTGTTTTTTTGGAATTGGCGGGAACGAAATTTTCAATCGTATCGGCAAAGGTCAGCATACCGACCTTGTCTTTTTTCTTTAAGGCAATATTGCTGAAGGCCAAGGCGGCATTGATGGAATAATCCAGTAAGGATAAGCCTTCAAAGGGCATTTTCATCACCCGGCCTACATCGATCAAATTATAAATCGGCTGCGATTTTTCATCCTGGTACTGGTTTACCATCAGGGCATTCTGCTTAGCCGTTGCCTTCCAGTTGATGGTGCGGATATCATCGCCGATGACGTAATTCTTGATTTGTTCAAATTCCATGGTATGCCCGATTCTCCTGATTTTCTTCATCCCATACTGACTCATTTTCTGGTCGATGGACAGGAAATCCAAGGCCTGCATCTGTATAAATGACGGGTATACTTTCACCATACCTTCATTTTCAAACCTATAACGCCGTTTTACAAGACTGGACCTGGTACTGACATAACAGTTGAGATAACCAAATTTGTATTCCCCGCGTTTGACCGGGGTAAGCGTATAGGTATAGTCCCTTTTGGAATTCTGGGCCAGTGATAATTTTTTTAAAAAATCTCTTTTCTGAAATTGCTCGGGGATTTCATCGATGAGTTCCAGGTGAATGGGGAAGCGGTAGTTGTTTTCAAAATGTAGTTCAACCGCATTGGCGTCGCTGTTGGAAAACTTTTCAGGCAGAATGCGATGGGCAGTAAACTTTTTCCCCTGGTAAAGCCTGAGCATTTCGATGATGAGCAGGACTGTCCCTATGATCAGTAAGCCTGTACTGATGACAAACAGGCTTTCAAACCAGAAGGAAAGCAAAAACATGCCGGCTAAGCCATAGAGCATGGCATAGACCCGCTTACCAAAGTAAAGGGATGAAATAAATTGACGCACTATCTTGGAATTTCTACAGATTTCTGAATGAGATCGATGACTTGTTCAGGGGTTGTCCCCTCCATTTCTTTTTCCGGGGAAAGAATAATCCGGTGGTTCAGTGTGGGCTTCAGACTCAGTTTGACATCTTCCGGCGTCACAAAATCCCTTCCCTGAATGGCAGCAAAGGCTTTTGCCACTTTCAAAATGGAAAGCGAGGCTCTAGGTGAACCGCCCAGCAACAGGTGGGGATGCTTTCGGGTTTGCAGTACGATTTCTGCGATATAATCGAAGATTTTGTCCTCCACCACGATATCGTGAATCTGATCTCTAAACTTGAGCAGAGTCTCCACATTCATCACCGTTTCAATTTCACTTAAAGGAAGCCTGGCCTTCCGATTGTGCTGAAGTTTCAAAATCTGGACTTCTTCTTCCAGATTGGGATAATCGATTTTTAATTTGAATAAAAAGCGGTCCAGCTGAGCCTCGGGCAGGGCATAGGTGCCTTCCTGTTCTATGGGGTTTTGAGTGGCAATCACCATAAACGGCGGTGGCATTTTGTATTCCTTACCGTCCATCGTGATTTGCTGTTCTTCCATGACCTCAAACAAAGCGGCCTGGGTTTTGGCCGGGGCCCGGTTGATTTCATCAATCAGGACTATGTTGGAAAAAATCGGTCCTTTTTTAAATTCAAAATCAGACTGGTCCGCTTTCAAAATGGAAGTTCCAAGCACATCACTGGGCATCAGGTCGGGTGTAAACTGAATCCTGCTAAACTCAGTGTCGATGGATTTGGCAAACAACTTGGACGTGATGGTTTTGGCAATGCCGGGAACGCCTTCAATGAGGACATGACCGTCGGTCAATAAGCCTACGATAAGCAGTTTTATAAAATCATCCTGTCCTACAATGACTTTCGAAAGTTCATGACGTATGGCATCTGTCGCCGATTTCAGTTCTTCTAAGGGAATTCTGTTATTGAATTCTAGTGGATTTTCGTCTTGCATAATCTAGCTGTTGAAAGTTGTGAGTTTTGTATCTAAGGTTTTTAATTCGTCTTCGCTGATGATTTCAGAGGTGTTGATGTATTCAATATACTGAAATAATGCTTTTAAGTCCTCATAATCCGTACTGGTTTTAGAAGACAGATCTCTAAGGAAAGCGGTCGTAATGTCGTTGGTGGATAAGTGATATGCAGAGCGGATGCGTTCCAAAAAGCTTGTGATTTGTTTTTGCGCCATGGCTTTGTGGTCTTTTTTATCCATATACATACCGGCAATGGTTTGCGCAAACTCATAAGAGCGGTTTTGAACTGGCGGAATAACAGGGATGGGGCGCTGCTTGCGTTTTCCTCCAAAAAGCACAAACAACAGCGAGGTGAAAATGATGAGATAGTAAGCCGACTTTAAATAAGGATTGGAAAGCAGATAATACAAAGGACTGGTAATCCGTTCTTTTCCAGATTTATAGTAGTTATCCCAGAACAAGGGCTGATTTAAATCCAAATAGCTCAATGTCCGGGCGGTGTATTCTGCATTATCCCCGTCTACCATAAAATAATTGGTATAGACCTGAGGGGCGAGGTGTAAAAGGAATTTTCCTTCTCCCCAGCTGACCTCGATAAAATTGATATGCTTTGTTTTTTCAGGTTCAGCATTTTTGGGTTTTACAAGACCAAGAGCCTTGGTCGTAGCGGAGTCTGTTTCAGAAAAATAAAGGTATTCAAAGGTTTTTCGCGAGGTTTTGAATTCAGCCAAGGTTTGAGGCTCTTCTGTCAGATTGAAGCTGGGCTGGTATACAAGTGCGGAATTGCTGACGTGAAAACTAATATCTAGATCTAAGGTATCCAAAAGAAGCTCTGGAATACCTTCTGAAGCTATGAAAGCTGTATTACCAGATTCTACCCAGTCCAATAGTTCTTCACTTTCTTCAGGAGTCAGGTTGACAAATCGGTTCAAAAAGAAGTAAGTTCCCGAGTTTTGCAGGCTGTCCTGAAATACCTGAAAGGGCGATTTGTCAAAATGCCGGATATCCTTTGACACCGACTGCAGGCCATCGTAAAAGATCTCAGCCGCCAGGGCTCTGTCATCGGTATGCACATAACTCGCCGACCAGTCTGTGGGTTCTTCGGCGGTTTCGTCCAGGACGATAAGCAGAAGCACAAGTCCAATCAGTCCCCAAAGTAAGCCTTTCATTTTCTTATCCATGGACTCTGGTCTTTTGAATTTTATCGATTAAGTTTTCAAACCGCGTTTTAGCACTTTTAAAATCTGATACTTCGAGTTTAAAATCCCCGTACCACACAAATTCATAAAATCTGGAAGCGAAAGTAAACTCCGATTTGATGTCTTGCTGGGTGATTTCAGATTTATAATCAGCATTGGTTTTCTGAAACTGATAATCGATGAAATGATGCGTCTTCAGATACTTTAAAATATTCAGGAACAGATAGCGGGACGCAAGCCTGTAATCCCCCTCAGATTCAGCGTCTTCTATAAGCGTAGATAAATCCTTTTTCTGGATTAAGCGTTCCTCTTCAGACAAATTGATCTGGCTCTGATCTGCCGGTGGTGATTTTTGCCGGACCACATAGTACTTGTTAAACAGCCAAAAGATGAGCACGCCCAGCCCCAGGATTAAGAGAATCTTTAAAGTAAGGGCCAGGTAATTCCAGAAATTGCCTTCAGAAACTCCAGAGAATACCCAGTCTAAAAATTTGCTCCATTGTAAGTTCAGCCAATTTTGAAGCTTTGTCCAAGCTGATTCTTCTTCAGTGTATTTAAAATAGTCATAGTCATCATCTGCCTGATAAGATCCAATGATGGATTTATCAAATTCTACAACTTTTGGACGATTCTCTAAGCTATCGCCAGGTTGAAGCTGACTAGAAGCCCAAATAAATCCAATTCCTATTAAATTCAGAATAAAAAAGTGAGCTAAAAATTTAAAAAATGAACTTGATTTAACTTCCAATTCTGTCAATGTCTTCTAAGGTTCCAGTTTTGTTGTGAAATTCATTTAAGTTGAAATAAATGAGGGCCACACTAATGAGCGTGACAAGCCCTAAAATATATTGGGCTAGTGTTGCCAAAACGTAAAAAATCATGAATAACCAATTGGTTGCCAGGTTTGCAGTGCCAGGCGTTTCTGAGCCTTCTTGTAAAGACGTAAGGGTCTCCATGAAACTCATGATTACGATTGGGATTTGAAATAAACTACTGATGAGCCACATTAAAATTGTGATAATAAGTAAAGTAGCGAAGGTAATCCACCAATTTTCTTTGATGAGTTTAAAACATTCTGAAAACGCATCAGAAAATGATTTTTCCTGAAAGACAATAATGCAGAACATTAAGCTTAGGGGGCTAATAAAATATACAACTATTAAAACAATAATCAGTAAACAAATTCGAATGGTAAAGATGACCGACAAAGCCATATTAATATTGTTTGTAAGAAGAAAAATTGAAATTATTACTAAAAAGGCAATAATTATACCTAAAAAAATCATTAAACCATAAACTACAAAACTACCCAAGGTTGTTGAAAAAAACTTTCCTATATATTGACTGACTTCGTCGTCTTTAACTTCGCCTTCATTTTTGACATAGCTTTTTATGATACTATTGATGGTAGTAATACTAAGGGCAGAATAAGCTATTGAGCTAAGTATTACAAGAAGTAAGCCGACACCAGCTGATGAAATCATTTCAAGAAAAAAGGCTCCAGGATCATTTCCTATTGACAAATTTCCTGTAAACTTGAGCGATTGGTATTGATAATAGGTGCTTGCGGCTACAAGTAATAACAACAACCAACCTACGTGCTTGAGATAAAGCCTGAAAATGGTTTTGTATTCCTCTCTAATAAAGCCGAAGGTGTCTGAAATAATAGCGCCTAGATCACGCTCTTTTTTGAAGTCGATGTAGTTGTTTTGCATGTTGCTTATGGATTAGTAGTGGTAATATAACGTAATAATAGACGATTAAAATGAATGAGGATGCGATGATTAAAATAGCGAGCCAGTCTGGCATTCCCGTCAGACGTGTTACAAATCCTTCCAGAAAACCCGCTATGATGAAAAAAGGAATGGTACTGATCACGATTTTAAGCCCTGCTTTAACCCCCTGAGTAAAGGATTCCAGGCGGGTGTAGGTTTTGGGGAACAGGAGGCTTTTGCCCATAACCAGTCCGGCACAGGCCGCAACAATGATGACCGAAATCTCAATGGTTCCGTGAATCCAGATGGTTCTGGCCGATTCCCAGAGGATGCCCTCATCATAGAAAAAGTACTGAAATGAGCCCAGCATGATGGCGTTTTGCAGGAGGATGTAGATAGTTCCCAGTCCAGCAAGAATCCCCGCGACAAACGCAAATAAAGCCACCTTGATGTTGTTGAGTGTGATTCCCAGGAACATATCGGTCTGGTTGGCTTTTTTGTAGACCGCCATAGGATCTCCCTGATCAATATTTTCTAAAGTAGAATTCACATAAGCATCCCCCAAAATCAGTCTGACAAACCCGTCGTCTGAGGCTGCAGAATAAGCGCCAATAGCGCTAAACCCCAGGAACAGTAAAAAGGCGAGCAGCAGGGTTGAGCGGTATTCATAGAAAAACAGGGGGAATTCTTGAGTGTAAAACTGATAAATCTTGTTTTTGGATTCTTTTTTGGTCTTGTAGATTTTCTGATGTACTCCTGCCGAAAGTTCGTTCAGGTAAGCCAGAGTCTCACTATGCGGATAAAAAGTCTGGGCATAATTGAGATCTTCTGTGAGCTCAACATAGAGTATGGAGAGTTCGCCAGGAGAAATACGCATATTATTTTGCACAAGCCTTTCAAATTTTAACCATTTGTCTTTATTTTGCTTGACAAAAGCCGCCTCTCGCATCTGAATTTAATTTATCCAAAGAAACGCAATCTATGAGTCATTTTCAAATCGAAACCGCACAAAATGTAAAGATTCAACAAAGTGTGGCTACAGTCTGGGATAGAATTTTGGCTTATCTCATCGATTCTATAGTGATTTTGGCCTATGTGCTTGCGACTACAGCTGTCATGTCTGGCCTGATGGATGTTTCCCCGTTTGAAAGTATGGCGACTTCCCTGGTCCTGGGTTTACCTCCTTTTTTGTACCATCTGCTTATGGAAACCTTTATGAATGGACAAAGTGTTGGTAAGGCCTCCATGGGACTTAGAGTCGTTAACCTCGACGGTTCCAGGCCTCAGTTTTCAGGATATTTGATTCGGTGGCTGCTTAGAATTGTAGAAATAAGTTTAGTGAGTGGTGCCATTGCTATTGTCGCGATATTAATAAATGGAAAAGGCCAGCGTTTAGGAGATATTGCTGCCAGGACGACCGTTATTACAGAACGACGCAAAACAGGATTCAAAAAGATGCCCTTATTCGAGATTGATGCGTCTTATCTCCCTCATTATCCGCAGGTGGCCACGCTCAAAGATGAAGATGTGAGACGGATCAAATCCGTTTATGATAAAGCTGAAAAGGATGGAGACCATGCGATACTCATCAAGCTCGCCGATAAAGTTGCAGGTCAGCTTCAGGTTGAAAACAGCCAGTCCTCAAAAACCTTTATACAAACCGTATTGAAAGATTATCAATACTATAGCACCCAGTAATGGAATATACCCTCATACTTGACATACTTGGCGTAATTGCGTTTTCCATTTCGGGAGTACTTTCTGCTTTGAAGAAACGGATGGATGTTTTTGGCATATTTATTATAGCCTTTGTTACTTCGGTTGGCGGGGGAACTTTAAGAGATGTTTTATTAGGGGTTCCCGTGATGTGGATGCAAAATCTGACCTATGTGTATGTCATTATCATCACTGCGGTATTAGCGGTGTTCTTTAGAAAAAAGCTGTTTTACCTGAGGAAATCGCTTTTCCTGTTCGATACCTTTGGTATTGGCCTTTATACGGTGGCTGGTGTAGAAAAGGGTATAGCAGAAGGGCTTCCGGCTATCATCTGTATTGCTCTTGGAACTGTCAGTGCCTGTTTTGGCGGTGTGATCAGGGATATTCTGTGTAATGAAATCCCTCAGATTTTCAGAAGGGAAATTTACGCCACCGCCTGTATTTTGGGCGGCTTTAGTTATTTTGTATTCTTAAGACTGAACCTGCCACTCAGTCTCATCTTTATCTGTTCCGGATTTGTGGTTATTCTTGTGAGACTTTCAGCGGTCATCTTCAAACTGTCTTTGCCTTCGGTTTATAAAAGGGACGAGGATATAGAAGATTACTGGTAGAGTTACCGGATCACTTTCATGTCCATACCCACATTTTTAAGCGGCCATTCACTGTCATCGGTCTCTAAATCATCGATTATCTCAACAACGTCCATCCCGTCTATAACTCTTCCAAACACAGTGTGTTTCCCGTCGAGATGGTAGGCTCCGTCCGGTTTGGTAACCACGAAAAATTCAAAAGGAGAAGAAGCATTGCTCACATTCTGTTCGGCATATTTGGCCGCTGAGACCATAGCGTAGTCGTGAGGATATTTCGGGGTAGATTCATTAGGAATCAAATAATCTCCAACGGCTCTTCTGAATTCGTGTGTTGCCATTCTGTCGCTATTGCCTCCCTGAATCACAAAATCGCTATCCACTCTGTGAAATACCGTCGTGTTAAAGTAATCGAGTTTTGCTAACCTTAAGAAATTAGCGCGATGGAGAACGGGCCCCGGGAAAAGCTCAATCCTAAAGCTTCCAAACTCCGTTTCAACATCCACAATGCTTTCGGGATTGTTTTCTCCATAAGCTTTCAGGAAGGGAATCAGTTCTTCCTGTTCTACAAATTTGATGTCAGACAGATCCCTGTCCGTTCTGCCGTTGGATGGAATTTTGACTTCAATTTTTTCGACAAGGGTATCTTTCTTAACCTCTCTTTCTTCAGTTGAATTATCTTTGTTTTCTTTACAAGAGATAAAAACAACTAATAGACATAAACTCAGCAATGGATTTCTCATCGTTAACGGATTTGGTTTCAAAATTAAAAAAAACAGAGCTTCCAGGCGAATTTTTTCAGTACCAACTTGCTCCATTATTCAGACAGGATGAGCTTAAGCGCATCGATTTAAACGGAAAAAACCCTAATTATGCCGGTGTGGTTTCGCTTTTATACCCCAAAAACGGGGAAGCCTATATGGCGTTCATCTTAAGAAAAACTTACAAAGGCGTGCATTCCAATCAAATCGGTTTTCCGGGTGGGAGGTATGAAGACGTCGATGAAGACCTGATGCAGACGGCTTTAAGAGAGACCGAAGAAGAAATTGGGGTTTCCGCCAGCACCATTCATGTTATAAAAGCTTTAACCAAACTTTATATTCCGCCTTCCAATTTTTTGGTACATCCGTATTTAAGCATGGTTGAGGAAGAACCTGTGTTTGTGTTGCAGGAAAGCGAAGTTGAAAACCTCATTGAAATTCCACTTTCTGTGTGTCTGGATGAACGCAGTTTTAAAACTGCAATCATAGATGCGTCCTATGCTAAAAACGTAGAAGTCCCGGCCTATAATTTTAAAGGCCACGTGGTTTGGGGAGCTACGGCTATGATTTTAAGCGAAATAAGAGAACTCTTTGCTCGATTAGCATAAGTCTATAAATCCTTATATTTGTCAATTAAATTTGAGATATGGGCTTATTCAAGAAAAATCCTTTTGGGCATTATTTAATTTTAAAGAAGTGGCTCATCAGGATCATGGGAGGACTGACTCATCAGCGCTATCAGGGATTTAATGATCTTCAGATAGAAGGCTCTTCTATCATAAAGAATCTACCCGACAGGAATGTTCTTTTTGTGTCAAATCATCAGACTTACTTTGCCGATGTCGTGGCGATGTACCATGTGTTTAATGCGTCCCTGAGCGGCAGAGATGATAATATCAAAAATGTAGGTTACTTATGGAATCCTAAACTCAACATCTATTATGTGGCCGCAGCAGAAACCATGAAAAAAGGCTTACTGCCAAAAATACTGGCTTATGCAGGTTCTGTGAGTATCGACCGGACCTGGAGAGCAGACGGACAAAGCGTGAACCGGCAGGTGAAAATGAGTGATATTTCCAATATCGGAAAAGCACTGGATGACGGCTGGGTAATCACCTTTCCTCAGGGGACTACAAAGCCCTGGAAGCCCATCAGAAAAGGAACCGCCTTTATCATCAAAAAATATAAACCTGTTGTGGTCCCTATCGTTATCGATGGTTTTAGACGATCCTTCGATAAAAAGGGAATCCGTATTAAAAAGCGAAACATACTTCAGTCCATGGTGATTAAAGAGCCTTTGGAAATCGATTATGACAACGAAGAAATAGAAAGCATCATCGAAAAAATTGAATTCGCCATAGAGCAGCATCCCTCTTTCTTAAAAGTCATTCCGGAAAGTGAGATTATGGCGCACGAATCGCTCAACGAACAACGCCGTTACAGCGCTAAAAACAAAAAAAAATAAAAAGGCATAGTTAAATCTTATCTAAATAAGGTTTTGATTTTTGATATTCCCTGTTTTGAATCTAACTTCAAACAAAACTAAAAGATCATGAAAACTTTAAGATTTAACAATAACGATCAGCTGGATGTCATAGGTCTGGGAACCTGGAAATCTGAGCCTGGCGAAGTCAAAAAGGCTGTAAAACACGCTTTGAAAACGGGTTACAGACACATAGACTGTGCAGCCATATATGGTAATGAAGAAGAAGTAGGGGAAGCCCTGAATGAGACTTTCGAAGAGGGGAATATCAAAAGAACGGATGTGTTCATAACCTCCAAACTTTGGAACAATGCCCACCGAAAAGAAGATGTAAAACCAGCTTTGGAAAAAACCCTGAAGGATTTGCAACTCGACTATTTGGATCTTTACCTAATGCACTGGCCGGTAGCCTTCAAATCGGATGTGGAAGGCTTTCCGAAATCTGATGATGGATTTCTTTCTCTGGAAGAAGTGCCCATCAAAGAAACCTGGGAAGCTATGGTAGATCTTAAAAACCATAATTTAGTGAAGCACGTGGGCGTCTCCAATTTCAGTAAGGAGAAACTGATTAAGTTGATGAAAGAAAGTGATGTTGTTCCTGAAATGAATCAGGTGGAGTCTCATCCGTACCTGCGTCAGGCAGAACTGGTCAAATTTTGTCAGTCTAACGGCATTTTGGTGACCGCTTATTCACCACTAGGCAGCCAGGATAGAACCGAAGCGATGAAAGCAGATGATGAGCCAACGCTTTTGGATAATAAGGTTGTAAATGCAGTTGCCGATAAGCACAGCGCAACTCCAGCTCAAATCTTAATCAGTTTTCATTCTGAAAGAGATGTGGCTACCATCCCGAAATCTGTTCATAAAGACAGAATCGAAGAAAATTTCGAAAGTCAACAGGTGAGCCTAGATCCCGATGATATGAAAAAGCTCAGCAGCCTGGGCAATCACTACAGATATGTCAAAGGAAATATCTTTGAAACTTCCGATGGCCTGTATTCTAATGTTTTCGATGAGTAATCTTAGGGAATACTGAATATTTAATACTAGAAGGTCAGGGTGAAATCGCTTTTAACTGAGTTCGTTTTGCTCTGACTTTTTTATTTGAAATTAAATCGAATGCGATGCTTTTAATTCCAAAATAATTTTAAATTCGACTCAACACCTGACTTTGCCAAGGAACGCAGGCAGGCTTACTACTACCCATGTACAGAAGCTCCGGACTGGAAAGACTCGAGAATTTCGGCTTCATAATCCAGCAAATCCGACCATTTCTGGTTCACCTCGTCAACATCGTGATACTGTCTGGCAAATTTTAAAAACATGGTATAATGATTCGCCTCGCTAATCATCAGTTTTCGGTAAAATCGCCTCAGTTTTTCGTCGCTCAATTCTTCAGACAAAAGTCTGAAACGCTCACAGCTTCTGGCTTCTATCAGGGCAGCATAAAGCAGGCGATGGGCAAGCTGCGTCTGGCGGCTGCCGCCTTTAGGGAAGAAGGTCACCAGGCGGGCCACATAATCGTCCTTTCGATCTCTGCCCAGAGGAATGTTTTTTTCTTTCAGCAAGTCATGTACCATTTTAAAATGACTCATTTCTTCCTGGACCAGCTCGGTCATCGCAGTGACCAGTTCGGTGTATTCCGGGAAAGAGACGATCAGGGAAATGGCTGTAGAGGCTGCTTTTTGCTCGCAATAGGCATGGTCTATCAGGATTTCATCTATATTTTTTTCAGCGATGTTCGCCCATCGCGGGTCAGTGGGTAGTTTTAGTCCTAGCATAGCCTTAAATATCTAAATCAAAAGTGGTTCTCAGTAATTCCAGATTCGGGTTCTTCTCGCGCAATTTTTCAAATTTCTCACGGGGTGTGTACACGTATTTCTTTTCAGATTTATGATTTACAGAAATGTCAAGACTTATGGAGGTGTTTTGAAGCCTGTCTTTCAAATAAGTCATCAATTCGCCCTGGTCCTGAAGTAAATTCAACCGCATGGAATCGTTGGGCAGCTCAAGTTTTATCACGACTCCGTCGAGTGTTGGCTTGGCCGTTCCCATTACCGAAGCCACAATTTTACTCCCGTTGTTATTCAGGACCTGTATATAATCGGTCCAGGCGTTCAGCATGTCTTCTTCGCTGAATTCCGAAGTCAGTTGCTCTTCTTCGGGCTTGTCTTTTTTTAGCTGTTCCTTAAGCCGTTTCTTTTCCTGAATGCTTTTGATGGAGAGACCGTTCACCTTGTTGGGCAGATTCTTCAGTGTGGGTTTGATTTTTTCCCGGGGTTCTTCCGCCAGTTGAATTTCTTCGGAATTTGTCTCCGTTAACCTGAGGTCTTCAGTAGGTGAGCTTTGTGCTTCAGTTGGTGTGAAGTTTGCGTCCTGAGCCGGAAAGGTTTCTGAAGCCTTCTCTTTATTCTCAGCATCAGGTTCCCCTGAAGCCTTTTCAACCGGTTTTGTGGTAGTGGGCTGAGGTTTAGTTACTTCCGTAAATTGCGAAGAGGCTTCTTCGACTGCTTTCGGACTTAAGATGTGGTGTTTAGCCTTTTTTTTTTCGGTGGAATCAGGATCCGAAAGCGAAGCCAGTTTCATCAGGCAAAGCTCTACGTGTAGACGCTGATTCTGACTCAGTTTGTAGTTGAAATCACAGCTGTTCGCCAGATCGATACCCTCCTGTAAAAAAGGATAAGAAGTGGCCTGTGATTGCTCAAAATATTTGGTTTTGGTGCGTTCACCAACTTCCAGTAAGGAAATGGTATGCTGGTTTTTAGACACCAGTAAATCCCTGAAATGCGAGGCCAATCCGGCTATAAAATGCTGTCCGTCAAAGCCTTTGGCCAGAATGTCATTAAAGTAAACCAGAACCTCAGGAATATTGTGTTCAAGTAAAAGATCTGTCGTTCTGAAGAAGGTTTCATAATCCAAGACATTCAGGTTTTCCGTAACCGCTTCACGCGTCAGTTCATTTCCGCTAAAACTGACGACCCTGTCGTAAGTGGACAAGGCATCACGCATGGCTCCGTCAGCTTTTTGGGCAATGATATGAAGCGCATCTTCATCTGCATTAACGCCTTCTTTTTTAGCGATCTCAGCCAAGTGTTCTTTGATATCTCCAACGGTAATGCGTTTGAAATCAAAGATCTGGCAGCGCGATAAAATGGTAGGAATAATTTTGTGCTTCTCGGTAGTCGCCAAAATAAAGATGGCATGTTTTGGGGGCTCTTCCAGTGTTTTCAGAAAGGCATTAAAGGCTGCCTGGGACAGCATATGCACCTCATCGATGATGTAAACTTTGTACTTTCCCGTCTGCGGCGGAATTCTGACCTGATCGGTAAGATTTCTGATGTCATCCACAGAGTTGTTGGAAGCTGCATCCAGTTCAAAAATATTGAAGGCAAAATCGGTGGACGCATCATCGGTAGCATCCTGATTGATTTTCTTGGCGAGAATTCTTGCACAGGAAGTTTTACCCACGCCTCTGGGTCCTGTAAAAAGAAGGGCCTGAGCAAGATGGTCGTTCTTTATCGCATTAAGCAAGGTATTGGTAATGGCCTTTTGCCCAACAACGTCTTCAAAAGTTTCCGGTCTGTATTTTCTAGCAGAGACAACAAAATGTTCCATGTCACAAATATAGTTTTATGAAAAGTATTCGGCAACGCCAGTTCCATTTTAATTTAAAATATTAAAAGCTTGAGGATTCCAATCGTTTTAAAATGTACAGAGATTGCTTATAGGCTGGTTATACTCTTTTTTCATCGTTTTTAGCGATGATCCATATGGCGTGCACAATACCTGGAACAAAGCCTAAAATGGTGAGTAAAATATTGAGCCAGAAGGCTCCACGGATACCAACGGTAAGAAAAACACCAAGCGGGGGAAGCAGGATTGCAAATATAATTCTAAGAATACTCATAGGTCTGATTTTGATTATTCGGATAAACTTATTGAATAATCCTACCGATAGCAAACTATTTAAGATTTAACTCGGATGTTCCCCCAAATCAAAATGAATCTGGATTATTAAATGTTTTGATTTCAATTTTCATAAATTAGACTCCTCAACTTTTATACACATTCTTATGAAGAATCTATGTTTAGTTCTTACGCTAGTCTTTAGTTCAATTCAAGCTTTTAGTCAGGGGACCATGCTCTTGCGCCAGCCGACTTTATCGGCAGAGCACGTGGTTTTTGTCTATGCTAACGATTTGTGGAAAGCACCTCTCAGTGGGGGGAATGCTATTCGCCTGACCAGTAATGAAGGTTATGAATCTTCTCCTCATTTCTCTGATGATGGAAAATGGATTGCCTTCAGTGCCGAATATGACGGGAATACCGATGTCTATGTCATTCCTGCAGAAGGAGGGTCTCCCAAACGACTGACGTACCATCCGGGTGGAGATTATGTTCAGGGCTGGACTCCTGAAGGCGAGATTTTATTTCGTACAGGAAGGAAAGCACATCCTACCAAAACGTCTCAGTTGTTTACGGTCTCTGTGCAGGGCAGTTTTCCTGAAGCTCTGGTAGATATTCGAGCGTCTTACGGAGAAGTGTCACCAGATGGAACTTACCTGGCTTATACGCCCATCACGTCCTGGGATCCCGAGTGGAGAAACTACAGGGGCGGACAGGCCATGCCCATCTGGATATTGAATCTGGAAAATCAAGAGTTGACCAGAACTCCCCAACTGGACAGGGAAAGACATCTTGACCCGGTCTGGATTGGACAAAAAGTGTATTACTTGTCCGAACGGGACTATGTGAGTAACATCTGGAGTTATGATATCGCCTCTCAAAACGAAGAACAAATCACGTTTCATAAGAAATATGACATCAAAAGTCTGGATGCTTTTGGCGATCAGATTGTGTATGAACAGGGCGGGTATTTGCACAGGCTGAATACAAAGGATAAAACGGCTACACAATTAGCCATAACAGTGGCGGGCGATTTAAATTTCAGCAGAGAACGCTGGGAAGAGGTCACGGCCGGAAATGTAAGTAACCCAAACCTGTCTCCTAACGGCAAACGCGCTGTTTTTGAACATAGAGGGGATATCTTTACCTTTCCCAAAGAGGAGGGAAGCTGGAGAAATATCACGCAGAGCAGCGGCGTGGCCGACCGGTTTCCAATCTGGTCGCCTCAGGGTGATAAAATCGCCTGGTTTTCAGATGACAACGGAGAATATGAGCTGGTCGTTGCCAATCAGTTTGGTGAAAATAAAAGAGCCTACGCGCTCAAAAATCCTACCTTCTATTTCACACCAGACTGGTCTCCCGATGGAAAACTGATTAGCTATACCGACACCGACTATAACTTATGGTACATCAATTTAGAAAATGGCGAAGTTATAAAAGCGGATACAGATCGCTATGCGCATCCAAACCGGACCCTCAATCCTAACTGGTCCCCGGACAGCCGGTACATCGCTTATGAAAAGCAGCAAAACAGCCATTTCAAAGCCATCTTTGTTTATGATACGCAGTCTAAAAAAACGCAGCAGGTTTCGGATCCGCTGGCCGATGCCACCTCGCCTCAATGGGATCAAAACGGGAAATATCTGTATTTTCTGGCCAGCACCGACTATGGTCTGAGCTCGGGTTGGTTAGACATGAGTTCATACGATCCGTCTGTAAACAGGGCCTTGTATGCCACGGTTTTAAGTGCGGACGGAAAGGCTCCTAATTTACCGGAAAGTGACGAAGAAGAAATCAAAAAACCGGAAGAGGAAAAGGCCGGGGATGATAAAGACAAAAAGAAAGAAGAGATTCTTGTAAACATTGATTTCGAGAATATTCAAAACAGAGTAGTGGCCCTGGACTTACCGGTACGTAATTATCAGTTCATCAGAAGTGCGAAAGAACAGCAGCTGTTTATCGCCGAAGCCGTTCCCAATCAAAGCGGTTTAAAGGTGCACAGCTATGATGTCAAAAAGGAAGAGGCAGAAGATTTTGAAGCGGGTGTAAGTCAGATGGTACTCTCCAAAAATGGGGATTATACGCTGTTTCGAAAAAGAGATTCCTGGACCATTACCGACACAAAAGGTAAAGCAAAGCCCGAAGATAACTTATCGGTGTCTGCCAAAATGCATGTCGTACCTCAGGCTGAATACGCTCAGATTTTCAAGGAGGCCTGGCGTTTTATGCGTGATTTTCTATATGTGGATAATGTACATGGTGCGCCATGGGATAAGATTTACAGCTGGTATCAGCCCTGGGTAAAACACGTGAATCACAGGACAGATTTGAATTATCTGGTGGATATCATAAGTGGTGAAGTGGCCATTGGTCATTCATATGTATCTGGTGGAGATATGCCGGATGTGCAACGCGTTCCCGTCGGTTTGCTGGGTGCTGATTTCGAAATTGAAAACGGCTTTTATAAAATCAGTAAAATTTATAACGGCGAACACTGGAATCCTGATTTAGAAGTCCCTTTGGGTTTAACAGGACAAAAGGTTAAAGCGGGTGATTATATTTTAGAAGTAAATGGCAGTGCTATTTCTGCAATGGATAATATTTATGAGCACTTCGCCCAGACGGCCGGCAGAACGGTTTCGGTACTGGTGAATAGCGCCCCCTCAAAATCCGGAGCAGAACGAGTCTATGTGAAGCCTGTAAGGAGCGAAAATGGCCTTCGCTATATAGACTGGGTAGAAAGCAACAGAAGAAAGGTAGATGAGCTGTCTAAGGGTAAGCTGGCTTATGTGTATATCCCCAATACGAGTAATCCCGGTTTTACAAGCTTTAATCGGTACTACTTTGCGCAGCAAGATAAAAAAGGAGTGGTTCTGGATGAAAGAAACAACGGCGGAGGTTCAGCAGCCGATTATATGATTGATATTTTGACCCGTGAACCTATGGGGTATTTCAACTCTAAAGTTGGAGATCATCGTCCATGGACAACACCTATTGCCGGCATATGGGGTCCAAAAGTGATGATCATCAATGAACGAGCAGGTTCCGGCGGGGATTTACTGCCTTATATGTTCAGGAAAAAAGACATTGGTCCCTTAATTGGAACCCGGACCTGGGGTGGTTTAGTCGGAACCTGGGATACACCTCGCTTTATAGATGGAGGAAGAATGGTGGCTCCCCGGGGTGGTTTTTATGACACAGAAGGCGAGTGGGCCGTGGAAGGTGTTGGCGTAGCTCCGGATATCGAAGTCATAGATGCTCCAAAATATGCATTGAAAGGCATAGATATACAGTTGCAAAAAGCTGTAGAGGAGGCCTTAAGGCTTTTAGAAACCGAAGAATTTGAATTGCAGCCTGAACCGGAAGCTCCGGTAAGATGGAAGCGCCCTGAAGGTTACGATAAGGATTAAGGAAAAAAATGAATTGAACAGAAAACGAATCGTGGAAGAGAACACTCTTTTGCGATTCGTTTTTTTTATCTAAATCATTTTCAACATCACATAATTGGGGTTGGAATGCTGCTCGCTGATTTTAAAATCATGCTGACCTATCATTTTGAAATTGCTTTTCTGATAAAACCGGAGTCCCTTTTCATTTTCGGTCCAGACGAAAAGCCATAAGGCTTTTTGGTCATGGAATTTCGCAAGCTCCAGATTATGCTTTAGAAGTTCTTCACCAAGTCCAAGGCCATAGAAGTCCTTCAGAAGATAAAGCCTTTCAAATTTGGCGGCAGGTGAGAGTTCAGTAGCGGGATGAGATTCGTTCAAAATCAATTTCGAATAGCCGGCAAGTTGATTTTCCACATAAATTTTGCTAAAAAAAATGCGAGGATTTAACAAGTCTTCAGACAGGCTCCGGGTGGTGAAATGGGTTTGTATATACTTCTGAATATCTGCAGGCTCAGCACTGTGTCCGTGAGATTCTACAAAGGTCTTCACACTTAAGTCTGCCAGGGTTTCTACTTCAGATGAGTTAAAGGCCTTGATGAGGATTGACATCTTTTAATTTTTCTGCAAATAAAAGCAATAGCATCAAGATATCTTTATAAACAAAGTTGAATTATCTTTGAACATAAAGCAAATTCCAAACAAAATCAGTATAATGACCTATCATCACCTCAGAAATGCAACTGCAGTCCTTGAAACCACAACCGATTTTATTTTGGTAGATCCCATGCTTGGCGAGGTGGGAACGATCGAGGCGTTTACCAAAGAGCGTTTTCCGCCAAAACGAAATCCACTGGTAAAGCTTCCGGATCATACCGATGCTCTATTGAATAAGGTGACTCATGTGCTCATCAGTCACCAGCATGCAGACCATCTGGATGAGGCAGGAATTGCTTTTTTAAAAGAAAATAACCTCCCGGTCACCTGTAGTGTTTTGGATGCCGAAAAGTTGCAAGAAAAAGGGCTGCGGGTGGTCCTGGAACTGGATTACAGCACGCCCCGGGACTTTTTGGGTGGAACGATTGAGGGAATTCCTGCCCGCCACGGGTATGGCAAAGTAGCGGAGTTGATGGGGAATGTGATGGGGTTCTATATTCAAATGCCGAATGAGCCAGACTTATACTTAGCCTCAGATACTATTTTGACGGATGAGGTGGCCAGAGTTCTGGTGGATTATCAACCTGATATTTCAGTCATTCCCTGCGGTTCTGCTCAACTGGATGCCTACGAACCCATTCTGATGACAGAAGACGATATCGTCAGATTTACCAACCTGAATTTTGGAACAACGATTTGTAATCATCTGGAAGCCCTGAATCACTGTCCGACCAAGAGAGAAGACTTGACGTCAAAATTTAAGGAACAAAAACTTAGTCACAAGGTGTGGATTCCGGAAGATGGAGAATCGAAGCTATTTTAATTCATTACAAACCCAATTAAACAGACCTATGAAAGTAATTTACATCTCCCTGCTTATTGTTTTATGTTCAATTTCAAGCCATGCTCAGGACATCTCTGGGGACTGGACCGGCGAATTGAAATTTGAAGGCTACACACTGGACCTTAATTTCAAAATCTATAAAAAGGAAGGTGATTATGCATCCTTATTAAGCGTTCCCGCACAATCCCTCAATGATTATAAATCTACCTCTACGTCTTTAACGGATTCAATAGTAAGGATCGAACTACAGCCTTTAGGAATAAAATACCAGGGGACCTGGTCTGCAAAAGATACCATAGTCGGGGAGTTTTTTCAAAATGGAATGCTTCTAAAGCTGAATTTAATCCGAGGTCAGTCCCAATTGAACAGACCCCAGGAGCCTCAGCCCCCGTTTGCGTATGAGGTGGAAGAGGTTGTCTTTAGAAATGAAGCCGACAGCATCAATCTCTCCGGAACGCTAACCTTGCCAAAAACAGGAGGGCCATTTCCTGTGGTCATCCTGATCAGTGGAAGCGGGCCGCAGGATAGAAACAGCACTATCATGGGGCATAAGCCGTTTTTGCTTTTGGCTGATGAACTCACGCAAAGCGGTGTAGGGGTTTTAAGATTTGATGAGCGGGGAGTTGGACAGTCTGAAGGGGATTTTAAACAAGCCAGTTTGGACGATTTCGTGAAAGATGTAACCTATGCTTTCGATTTTCTTAAGAACCGGCCTGAGATTGATTCAAGTCAAATTGGGCTCCTGGGACATAGCATAGGCGGTATAATTGCACCGCGGGTGGCTATAGAGAAAAATGTCTCTTTTTTGATTTTACTGGCTTCACCGGGCATAAGAGGTGATGAACTGATGCTAAAACAAAGAGCCGACTTTCTTAAATTAAGGGGTATTGATGAGGCTCAGATTGAAGAGTCCAATGCCATCTTTAAGGCGACTTATGAATTTATAAATACGACCTCCGCCGTAGGAAAACCACTGAAAACAGAAATCATGCGTTTTCTGGCCACGCAGTACGCCGAGGAATTGATGGATAAACAAAGGGCCGTTCTGGTAGATCAGATAAGCAGCAACGAATTTATCGGTTTGTTGAGGAACCGCCCTGCTCAATATCTGGAGAAAGTGGATTGTCCGGTGCTTGCGATCGGAGGAAGTAAAGACTTTCAGGTGTCTTCAACAGAAAACCTGGAAGCCATTCAGCTTAAGGTTTCTCAAGGTGGTAATACCCGGGTGGAAACCCGTGAGTTTGAAGGACTGAATCATCTTTTGCAGGAAAGCGACACGGGAGATGTTAGTGAATATGCAGCGCTTGAGCAGACCATGTCGCCAAGGGTTCTCGATTATATAAAAACCTGGCTTACTAAAACTTTAGATAAATAACCTAAAAATTAAACCGATGAAAAACCTGTGTTTTACGATCATATTGCTGTGTTTCGTTAGCTTTCTTTCTGCTCAGTCTCTGGAAGGTTCCTGGCAGCTGACACATCTGAACGGAGATGAGGTTGCCGACAGAGAAGTTATTAAGATAATTGTGGATGGATACTTTGCCTTAGGCTCAAAGCGAATGGAGGATGATAGCTTTCTCGGCGCAGCGGGCGGTGCCTATAAAGTAATAGAGGATAGGCTTATCGAAAAGAGAGATTTTGATACCTATGATGAAAGCAAAATCAATGAGGAGAGGCACTATGACTTGACATGGGTAGGTGAGGACAAAATTCAAATTTCAGATCATGCGCATACTAAGATTTGGGAAAGACGCTCTTCAGCAACCGACGAATTATCAGGTAACTGGCTCATTACAGGCCGTGAGCGCAACGGGGAAATGAAGACCATGACTCCTGGTGACAGGCGCACTCTCAAAATTTTACATGGAGAGCGTTTTCAATGGGTAGCCTTTAATTCTGCAAGCAAAACCTTCATGGCTTCAGGAGGTGGCAGCTATACTGCCCAGGACGGAGTCTATACGGAACACCTCACTTTTTTTTCAAAGGATAGAGACCGGGTAGGAGCAAATCTTGATTTCAACTTTGAAGTCATCGACGGCAAGTGGCATCATCAGGGAGAAAGTTCTAAAGGCGAGTCCATTTATGAACTCTGGTCTCCTTATGCTGAAGCTTATCCTACTGATTTTATAAGACAGAATTAATGAGTTATAAACCTATTGTTACACATTTCAATATCACAATTCTTTGTTGTCGTCTTTTGCTGTCTTTTCATTTCTATTTACATTTGTTTACTGATGATTGAATGCTCTCTTCAGTTAAATACATATAAATGCAAAATGATATTCTTATCAACATCATCCCTCAATCGCTTAAAAATTCTAAACTTTATGATGTTGTTGTAACGGATTTAAACGGCAATTATATTTTTGTGAATACTTCGTTTCAAACCCGGTTTTCATTTATTGCGGATGATTTTATTGGTAAGCATTCCACTATAACCATGCACCCGGAGGAACACCTGAAAACTGAAGAAATAGTCATTAAATGTCTTTCCCATCCGCAGCATTGTTTCCCTGTTGAACTCAGAAAACCCATTGAAAATGAAAAAGGATACAACTGGACGCAGTGGGAGTTTTCAGCTATGCTGAACGAAAATCAACAGCCTGTCGGTATTCTATGCGTTGGTTTCGATATTACCGGACCCGGGCATAATAATCTGAAACTTAAGGAATTTCAAACGAAGCTGACCAAAACCATAGAGTCTATTCCTCACCCCATGCTTATTTTGGATGCAGAACGGAACATCAATTTTATAAATACCGAATTTGAGGCGGTCTTTGGATATTCAATTAGTGAGATCGTCGGTAAAAAATTAGATATGTTGTTCCCCAAAGCTCTTGAAGAAAAATATAAAAGACTAATCGATACTTACATCACCGAAAATCCTAAAAAATTAAGGGTGAATCACTTTCGTAATTTTCAAAACAAAAACAAAGAAAATATAACGGTAGGGGTTAGTTTAAACAGTTTTGTGGACGATGATAAGCTGAATATCATTATGATCATTGAAGATTTGACAATGGCTAAACTAAATCAGGACATCATTATCAATCAAAACAATGCATTTAGGCACATCGCCTGGAAACATTCGCATGAGTTGAGAAAACCGGTAGCTAATATTTTAGGGCTTTCCAACCTGCTGGACCTTAAAAATATTGAAAGCGATACCAATTATAAAACCATTTCTTACTTAAAAGAGGCGGCCAGCGAACTTGATCTTATCACTCAGAGCATCGTGAAAGAAGCCAGTGAAAATGAACACGAGGTTAAATTCGAAAAAAACAAACGAAATTTGTTTTAAATCGAATAGGTTTGATCGTACACATGAAAACGTATAAGGTTTAGTCTTTATTCAGTTTTGCAAGCGTTTTTAAGCTATGGAGCTTTTTACATCAAATTTAATGGAATTAATATTTGATTCATTTAAAGAAACTTTTTAAAGACATATTCAGCTAAAATTTTTTTATTTCTGAAATTTAGTACTCTCTATTTCAGAGCTTGATTCTGTTGCTTTTCTGAGCAAGAAACAGGCTGTTTTAATTCTAAATATTCCTTTTGTTTTTTTGATTAAACATTCTTATACTACAATAAGTATTTCTTACACATTTAATTTGATTTCGTTTTTATTTTTTAAGTTTGCCTCACTTTTGGTGAGCGATCACTTTAAATGGATGTCAATGCAAAATGGATTTCTCACCGATACCATACCACAATCTCTTAAAAATTCTAAACTTTATGATGTTGTAGTAATAGATTTAGCCGGCAATTATATTTTTGTAAATGAGACGTTTAAAAATCGTTTTTCATTTATTACAGATGATTTTATCGGAAAACATTCTTTCATTACCACCCATCCTGATGAGTACCATAAAATTGAGGACATCGTCTTAAAGTGTCTTTCCCATCCTCAGCATTGTTTTCCAGTTGAAATCAGAAAACATATTGAAAATGAAGAAGGATATAACTGGACGCAATGGGAGTTTTCAGCTTTGCTGGATAAAAATCAACAACCTGCCGGTATTTTATGCGTTGGCTTCGATATTACCAGACCAGAGCATAATAATATGAAACTTAAAGAATTTAAAACACAGCTAACCAAAACGATTGAGTCTATTCCTCACCCTTTGCTTATTTTGGATGATAAACAAACCATTAGTTATGCCAATGCTGAGTTTGAGCTTGTCTTTGGTTTTTCAGTAAATGACATTTTAGGTGAAAAATTAGATCTCCTCTTTCCTGAAAAATACAAATTACAGTATTCAAAACTTTTCGATAATTACATCAATGATGAACCTAAAAAATTAAGACTAAATAACTACCGGAATTTTAGAACCCATAACAATGAAACCCTAACCGTGGGTATTAGTTTAAATAGTTTTAAGGATGATGATAAGCTGAATATCATTATGATCATTGAAGACTTGACCCTAGCCAAGCAAAACCAAGATATCATTATCAATCAAAACAATGCTTTTAGGGAAATCGCCTGGAAACATTCTCATGAGTTGAGAAAACCGGTCGCTAATATTTTAGGCCTTTCTAACTTATTGGAACTTGAAAATATTCAGAGCGAAACCAATTATAAAACCATTTCTTATTTAAAAGATGCTGCCAACGATCTTGACCTTATCACACAGAGTATTGTTAAGGAAGCCAGTGAAAATGAGCATATAAAATTCAAAAAACACAAGCGAAATTTGTTTTAATGTGGGTCATTTTAATCTGAAGCAGACTTAAGTCAAATGCAAAACAAAAAAAGCTATCTGCCTCAGGCGGATAGCTTTTTTTGTTTTACTGACGATTCTTACATCAGTTCAGGATAATGCTCTGGTTTAAATTCTCGCAAAATACTATAGACTTTTTCAAAAACGTCTTCAGCAGAAGGTTTTGAAAAATAATCACCATCCGTACCATAGGCCGGACGATGCGCCTTAGCCGTGAGGGTTTGCGGCTTGCTGTCTAAGACTTCATAGGCATTCTGTTCTTCCAGTATCTTTTGTAAGATATAGGCCGAAGCGCCGCCGGGAACGTCTTCATCTATAACCAGTAATCGGTTTGTTTTCTCAACGCTTTTTACAATATCGTGGCTTATGTCAAAAGGTAACAGAGACTGACAATCTATGATTTCCACATCGATATCGACTTCCTGCAAATCCTTGGCCGCCTGCTCAATAATTCTTAAGGTGGATCCATAAGAAACGATGGTCAAGTCTTTCCCTTCCCGAATGGTTTCTACTTTCCCGACCGGAGTTTTGAATTCGCCCAGGTTATTCGGTTTCTTTTCCTTAAGTCTGTAACCGTTCAGGCATTCCACAATGAGGGCTGGTTCATCGCTTTCCAGCATGGTATTGTAAAATCCTGCAGCTTTGGTCATGTTTCTTGGAACCAGAACATTCACTCCGCGTATCAAATTCAGGATTCCACCCATAGGTGAGCCAGAATGCCAGATGCCTTCAAGTCTGTGACCCCGTGTTCTGATGATAAGCGGCGATTTTTGTTTTCCCTTGGTTCTGTAGGCCGTGGTAGCCAGATCATCACTCATAATCTGTAAGGCGTAAAGCACATAATCCAGATACTGTATCTCCGCTATAGGACGTAGTCCCCGTAAGGACATACCGATACCCTGACCTAAAATGGTAGCTTCCCGTATTCCGGTATCCGCCACTCTTAATTTTCCGTATTTTTCCTGAAGACCCTCAAGTCCCTGGTTAACATCTCCAATCTCTCCGGCGTCTTCTCCAAAGATTAAAGTTTCCGGTCGGGTCTCAAATATTTTGTCAAAATTATCTCTCAGGATAACCCTGGCATCTACCTGTTCAGCATCCTCCGCATAGCTAGGTTCCAAAGCCTCAATATTGGTAGCCTTCCCTTCATATTCACTCCACAGGTGACTGCTGTAATCGGGCTGGGTCCTGGCTTTAAAGGCTTTGATCCACTGAATCAGATTTTCCTTAGCTTCAGACTGCTCTCCTCTTACATAACGTAAAGCACGTCTGGCGGTCGCCAGAATAACCGATTTTAAGGGTTCATCATTGTCTTTGAGTTCTTTGACCAAAGCGGTGATGAAATTCTTGTTCTCAGAAGAATTTGCCAAATCGGTAAGTAATTGTATGACGGTTTTGTTTTCCGTTTTTGCCGTTTTTCCAAAAGCAGTCCAAGCCGCTTTTTTACCGTCTCTGACTTCTTTCTTGATGCTTTTTTCGAGCTCAGCCAGTTCCTCTTCGGTAGAAAATCCGTTGGAGATCATCCATTCCCGCATTTTTACATTGCAGTCGTGTTCTCTTTCCCACTGCAGTCGGTCTTCCGATTTATAACGTTCGTGTGATCCTGAGGTAGAATGACCCTGAGGCTGAGTTACTTCAACCACATGTATTAAAACCGGAACATGCTGCTCTCGAGCAATTTGTTCTGCCTTTTCGTAAGTTTCAATTAAGGCAGGATAATCCCAGGCTTTAACAACTAATATTTCATAGCCGTTGGTATCGTTTTCTTTCTGAAAGCCTTTGAGGATTTCAGAAATGTTTTCTTTGGTAGTTTGGTGTCTGGCATGAACGGATATGCCATAGTCATCGTCCCAGACGTTGATAACCATAGGGACCTGAAGAACGCCTGCAGCATTGAAGGTTTCCCAGAAATGCCCTTCACTAGTACTTGCATTTCCAATGGTTCCCCAGGCAATTTCATTTCCGTGGTTAGAAAATTTTTCAGTATCGATGCCCTCTACATGTCTGTAAATTTTGGAAGCCTGCGCAAGACCCAGCAAACGCGGCATCTGACCTGCAGTAGGAGAAATGTCTGCACTTGAGTTTTTTTGTTCAGTTAAATTCTTCCAGCTCCCGTCTTCATTCAAACTGTGCGTCATAAAATGACCACCCATCTGGCGTCCACCCGACATAGGCTCATCTTCCAAATTGGTGTTGGCGTAGAGTCCGGCAAAAAATTGCTCAATCGTCAGCTCCCCAATGGCCATCATAAAGGTTTGATCTCTATAATAACCGGAACGGAAATCCCCATTCTTGAAGGACTTCGCCCAGGCCAATTGAGGCACTTCCTTACCGTCTCCAAAAATTCCAAATTTAGCTTTACCGGTCAAGACTTCACGTCTTCCAAGCAAACTGCATTCTCTGCTGGTTACGGCTATTTTATAATCGTCTAGAACTTGTGTTTTGAACTCGTCAAAAGAAAGATTTTCTTTTTTTTGAAGTTTATCTTGCATTTTATCAATTTTGTGACTCTTGCGAAGATACTAAATTTTGATGAGAAATTTTGCCTGTAATTAAAGCTGAAATGAATTATTCGTAATGAAATTAGGATTTATTTAATTTTCATGAATATATGTCAGTTTAAATCAAATTAAATTGATAATATTTCAAGGATAGAGCTTTAAAACCTATCAAATTCACCTGATCGACTTCAGTTAAATTTTAGCCAACCACCTGTAGACTGCTGTAGCCCTGAGCGTTTCGGTCCAAGACGATCTGCGTTTGAATGCGTTCTTTCAGGCTGCTGACATGACTGATGATGCCAATAGTTTTATTGCTTTCCGCCTGCAGGCGTTCCAGGGTGTCTAAAGTAACATCGAGCGTCTCCGGATCCAGAGTTCCAAAGCCCTCATCGATAAACAAACTGTTGATTTCGACATTCCTGGACGCTAAATCGGACAATCCAAGGGCCAGAGCCAGGCTCATCAGGAAGGTTTCACCTCCAGAGAGGGTTTTTACCGAACGCCGCATGCCGCCCATATGATGATCGATAATGTAGAGCTGGTCTTTATCCTCATTCGGGAGATAGCGGTCCAGTTCATAGCGGGAATTCAAATGCTTTAAACGTTTGTTTCCCAGGTATATCAGGCGCTGCAAGCTTAAATCCTGGGCGAATTTATTGAATTTATGTCCTTCAGCATCTCCGATGAGACTGTTCAATATCTCCCAGGTTTTATTCGCTTTCTGCTCCCGGACAATGCTGTCCTCAATGCTTTTAAGCCGGTCAATTCGGTCGCTGTTGTTTTTTAACTGCCTGTTGACTTCTTCAAGTTCAGTTCTGACCTTTTTCAAGTCATCCTTTAGCCTGTTCAAGGCAAGTTCAGCTTCATTTTTATCGGTGAAGCATTCAAATCTCAAGTTTTTAATCTGCGTTTTTAAACCTTTTATTTTTTCCTTCTGAATTTGTAAGCGTTCGCTTAATTCGTTGAGCCGCTGGCTTAAGGCCTGGTAGTCTGCCGCTTTCATTCGAGATGAATTGGCTTCCGAAATGCTTAAAAATGCACTGGCTTTTATTTTAGGCTCTAAGCTTGCCTGAAGTTTTAGCAGCTTATTCTCAACAGAGCTTAGGCTGTTTTTCTCTTTGTCCAAAGACTCCTGAGTTGATGCCAGGTTTGACTTCAGCCTGATCCAGTCTGATGTCATCTTAGAAACTAGTTCCTCCAGATTTTCACCCGCATATAAATCCTCCATTTCAGCTTTAAGCCGGCTTCCTTCTTTCCCGATTTCGTCGAGTTCTTTTAAGGTGGATACAGAAATTTTCAGGGCTTTGGCTTCCAGTTGAAGTGTTTTCAATTCCTCAAGATTTTCAATCTGTTGTTCAGTGATAGTTTCCAGGGCCTGAAGTGATTTGTTCTTTGCCTCAGATAAAACGCTCTGGTAGTTTTTTGTGAAAGCCTCTTTTTTGTTTTGAAGATTGGTTTGAATTAGCCTCAGCTCTTCCTTAATCTCAGAAGCGCGTTTGGATGTTGTAACCTGCTCAGCTTTCAATTTTGCCAGTTCATGGGAAATCAACTGAAGTTTTTGCTTTTGATGCTGAAGCTTTTTATCCAGTTCTGAATCTATGCCAGGCGCATGTTCGGCAAAAGGATGCTGTTCAGACCCACAAACGGGGCAGGCTTCATTTTCAACCAGTTTCTTCCTAAGTTCTTCCACCTCAAGTCTCAGGCTTTGGTTTTCCTTCTCCGTCTCCAGGTGATTTACTTTTTCTTCTGCTGCTTTCAACGTTGTCTCCTGGGTTGAAATCAATTCCGGAAATTTTGAAAGTTCTTCCTGCTCCTTTTTGAGCTGAGTGTCTAATTTAAGGGCCTGCTCTTCTAAGTCTTTGATGGATTTATCCTCATGCTTGGCCTCCTTTAATTGGCGTAAAAACTGATTTTGAGCTTTGATGCTTTCTTCAAGAGTTTCATCAGCTTTAGTTTCAATATTCAGGGATTTAATCCTCTGTTCAGTAGCTTCCAGTCGGGTCTGAAGTTTATCCTCAAATTCATTTACCGGCTGCTTCTGAAATTGTAATCCTAAAAGGTCTAACTCTTTATTGAGGGCGTCCATTTTGGACTTATAATCATTGCGCTTAAGTTTTCTTTCACTGTCAAGGTTTTGATAAGATTTCAAAAAAGCAGTCAGTTCAGGTTCAACCTTAGCTTCTTCAAGATCCTTTTTAAGAAGCTTTGCGGCTTTACTCTTCAGGGATTCCAGTTCGTTTTGAATCTGAGCTCTTTTCCTGGCAAAGTCTTCGATGGCTTCAGAATGGGCTTCCTTTTTATCGGTTAGCGTATTGTAACTCAGCAATTCCTCTTCAAAAGCTAAGGTTTTGGCATGCTGTTTCAATCTCTCCCCATTTTTTTCCTGAAACTCTGAGAGTTCTTCAGTATAAGAATTAAGCCTTTTGGACTCGGTGTCCAGCTCCTGATCCAGTTTTTCTTTAGACTTGAGTTGTTCCAGGTTTTTCTCATACTGCGAGAGAGTCTTCTGTTGCAAGCTTTCCGTCTCCCCGAGTTGAGCTTTAAGGTGTTCCTTTTCCTGAAGTTCTTTCTCATCCAAAAGTTTTTCTTTGAGATCCTTCAATAAGGTCTTCTGCTCAGCGATTTTAGCGTCTAAGCTTTTGTACTTTTCAAATACTTTTCTTCCGATTTGTCGGTAAATCGACGTGTTGGTTATTTTTTCCAGTAGTTCACTTCGCTCTTTTTCATTGGATTGAAGCAGGCTTGCAAATTCACCCTGAGACAACAGCACCGATTTGACGAATTGGTCATAGGATAAACCTATCAGCCTTTGAATTTCTGTCAGTACCTCTGATTTCTTTTCACTAAAGGAAGTTTCGGTTACGGGATCCCACAAATCCATGTCATATTCCCTTAATTTGTTATTCCTGTTGGTTGAAATAGACCAGGTAGATATAAAGGTCCCGGCATTGCAGGAAAATTCCACTTTCGCGTAGGCTTCTTTTTGATATTTCGTCAGGATGCTTCCATCCTGTTCAATCTTGTTTTTGGTAACACTGGATATTCTAGGAGTTCGGGCGTAAAGTGCCAGGCAAATCGCATCGAGCAGACTGCTTTTTCCACTGCCGGTCGGGCCGGTAATCGCAAACAAACCGCCAGAATTTAATGGAGATTCATTAAAATTGACTTCATGTTCACCTTTGAGTGAATTGATATTTTTAAAATGCAGTCGTTCAATTTTCATTCTTCCTTATAATTCAGTTCTTCCAGGATGTCTTCAAAAGCGGAAAAGAGTTCCAGCTTCGTCTCTTTGGTTTCGTCTAAACCCTCCAGTCTTTTCTGAAAAACCTCTTTCGGTGTAAAATCAGAGACCTGGTTTTCTGCGGATGACACCCCGCGTTCAACGTCAGAGGTATTTTTGAAAGTGACTTTGTGCTTGACGATTTCGCAGTTTGTAGTATTAAAGGCTTCAATCACCTGTTCCAGTTCATAGGTTTTGGTAGCCGAAAATTCAGCTTCAATCAGCTCCACTTCAATTAAAGTCTTTAAGGGATACTCATTTTTAATCAACTCCAGTTTTTCTTTGATCTCTTCCAGATTTCCTTTGATCAAGACCAAATCTCTGAATTTTGGAATGGAAACGCTTTCGGGTTCGAAAGAGGTTTCCGTATCCAGGATCAAAATGCGTTTTTCATTTGCGCGTTCACTAAACGACAAGGGGATAGGGGAGCCGCTATAAAAAATGGGGGTTTCAGCACTTAGTCGCTGCGGCTTGTGGATGTGTCCAAGGGCCATATAATCGTAAGCATTCCCGAAATGGGAGACTTCCAGGCCAGCCAGATTCCCGATTTGGATATCGCGCTCACTTTCCGATACGCTTGCCCCCGTCGCAAAGAGATGACCCATGCCGATTAAGGGAATATCAGGATAGTTGTCTTTGGCAAGTTTAGCCGTTTCCTGAAAGTGAAAGGCGATACTTTCTTTTACGGCCTCCTGCTTATTCTCGTAATTTTCTGCATCAAACTGTCGCTGAAGGTTTCTGCTTCTCAGGTAAGGAATGGCTGCAACGACCAGTTCAGCCTGGTCTTCAGAAGGAATCGGAATCAGGCAGTCTTCAAACTGCTCCGGCATCTGACTGATGACATGAATGTCCAGCTCGTTTAAAATGTCTCTCGGAGCATCCAGCACGCTCGGAGAATCGTGATTTCCGCCAGTGATAATGATTTTAAAATCAAACTTTTTGAGTTTGATGAGGGTTTTATAATACTGACTTCTGGACTCGCTGGAAGGGTTTGAAAAATCGAAAACATCACCGGATATCAAAAGGACGTCTACCGGATGTGCTCTTAAATAATC
Organism: Psychroflexus aurantiacus; assembly: GCF_010820555.1. GTDB lineage: Bacteria > Bacteroidota > Bacteroidia > Flavobacteriales > Flavobacteriaceae > Psychroflexus > Psychroflexus aurantiacus. The sequence continues at coordinate 531,130 of NZ_JAAIKD010000002.1, forward strand.
ACACAGCCAGTTGATGAAAAGGTCGAAATCATGAGCCAGGTCTGTTTTGTGAAGTCGTTTTCCAATATGCCAGTCTGCCGTATGTAGTATTTTCATGAAAAATGTTAAAGCGATTTGTAATAGCCTACTTTAAACCATAAGCGATGTCTGAATTTATCTTCAACCAGATAATCATCGGTTCTGTAATCCAAGCCGACTTCAAATTTATTCTTGTCATCGAAATAAAAGCCCAGGGAGGCGGCAAATCTATTTTCCAGATCGTCTTCACTGCTTTGAATCATGTAGATAAGTTCGTTGGAAACCGCCAAATACTTTTCACCCGGATCTAAACTTAAACCCTGTAAGGGAATTTGTCCTTTTAATCGGTAACGCGCTCTGAAGAGGAGAGGGGCCTCTTTGAAAAAAGTCTCATCGATTCGGATGCGATGACCAATTCTATAGAACGAGGCCCTTTGCAGAATAGAAACCTGCTGAATAGTTCTGTGTGTGTTTTCTCCTTCTTCAATTCTATATTGATAACCCACATCAACTTTGACAAAAGGCGAAAGACGTCGCCCGATGAAGCTTTGTAAATCGGTTAGGCTGTGTTCATATTCGAGTTCCTCATTGAGGTTGTTGGAGTCGTATAAGCCATGTTGAGATTCGATTTTATGAGTCACAGTATACTTTTCTGAAACTTTATAACTCAGGGAGGCTTCAGGGAAAAAACCAAAAATGAATCTATCGCTTTGTGCCTCTGCCAAAAATGATCCTAAGAGACAAACCATTAAAATAAGTCTCTTCATAATCAATAATCTAAATTATCAGTAGCCTTTAGGTTAACACTTCTTTTTTTAATCAAAATGCCTTCTGAATCAAACAGGGCTTCCCATAATTCATCCTCAGTCTCAGTTTTTCCATAGAATTCAATTTCGTAACTCACAGTGATGTCCTCAAATTCATCTTCGTCGATGACATCTTCAAGATCATCTCCTTCGCCTGTATATTGGATTTGAATTTTTGAAATTGAAAATTTGCTGAAGTAGGTGTTTAGATAGGTTGAGATGACTTTTCTAACTTCTTCATCGAGTTCGTTTTCATCGATTAAGACTTCAATGTTCCGGACATTCCCGTCTAAGTCAAACTCAACACTATGCAGGTGTTTATTGTGTTTCAATTTAGCCTCAAAAACCTGTTCCTCATCATCGGTTTGAAAATACCATTTGGTTCTCCTTTTGTTTTCATAGGCATCGTTTAGCCATGCTTTCGCCTGCTGAGGGACTTCCTGCTTTTCAATTCTTTTTTCGACTTCATTTTTTTCCTGGGCAAAACCAAAAGAAAAACAAAGCATAATTAATAAACGTGTTATTGATCTAATCATAAGTAAGAAATTTAATCTAAGAAACTTCGTATGGCTAATTCATAGCTTCTCAAACCAAAACCAATAATGATACCAAACGCATTTGGGGAGATATAAGAGTGTTTTCTAAAATCTTCCCTGGCATGTGTATTGGAAATATGTACTTCAATAACCGGTGTTCCAATGGCTTTGATAGCATCTCCAATGGCTACCGAGGTATGCGTGTAGGCCGCAGCATTAAGTATAATCCCATCCACATTGTCATCAGCTTCCTGTAGTTCGGAAATGATTTCCCCTTCAATATTGGATTGAAAGTAGGATAATTCAAGGTCTTTAAATTCAAATTGAAGTTCTGAAAAGTAATCTTTGAAGGTAGATTTGCCGTAAATTTCAGGTTCTCTTTTTCCTAATATATTTAAATTAGGGCCGTTGATGATGTGTATTTTCATAGCGAATGACTTTATGTTCAAATTTATTAAAATAAATGCGTTGTGACTACTTTATTATACAAGTTATAATTTTAAATAAGACATGAAGCCTGTTTTGACCCTATAAAATAAGTGTATTCTCTAAGGAATCACAAATCCTTTTGTTTTAAGTTCGATCCTGCCTTCCTAAGCGGAACACAGGCAGGCGAAGTTGAGAACCTTCTTTAAGTGATCAAAGGCTTAAAACCCTGCTTGAACTTTTGTACATATAACATCTATTCTAATTTTTGCATCAAGCATTAGAATAGATTAGGATTTTTTCCTTAGATTTATGGAATTATTCCTAATTAAGCACAAACGGATATGAAATCAGATTTACCCTTAGAAATTCGGCGTTTCAAACAAATTCGAGAAGAGCATAATTTCACGCAATCTGAATTTGCTGATCTCCTGAACATCAAAAATACCACTTCAGATATTGAACGCGGTAAAACCAAGCTGTCAGGTCAGGTCGTGATGAGCCTTTTAAAAATATTTGAAGTCAATCCGCTTTGGCTCTATGGAGAAAGCTTTCAGAAAAAACTGGATGTGCATCACATCAATTCTATGCCGAAGGTGATTTCAGTAGACGAAACCAATTCCAGAGAAAACATGCTGCTGGTCAATCAAAAAGCGGCTGCGGGTTATCCTCAAAACATAGGCGATGCCGAATGGTATCAGCAGTTGCCTGCTTTTGAAATGCCCATTCCCCAGTTCAGGAATGCATCCTATAGAGGTTTTCAGGTCGAAGGGGATAGCATGGAACCCAACTTTCATTCTGAAGACTGGGTTTTGGGAAAATCAGTAGAAAGCCTTCAGCAGGCGATGAATCATAAAGTCTATGTGTTTGTGCTACAGGATTCTGTAATGGTTAAAAAATTGCATAAGCATCCGCATTCTCATAAAATTTCCTTGATCTCCACCAATTCTTATTATCCACCTTATGAGGTGGAGGCTTCTGAAGTCCAGGAAATCTGGGAAGTGACCAGTAAACTTACCTTCTCTATCAATGAAAATTCCGAAAACAGCATGCTCAAAAAACTGGAGCAGTCGATGGAAGAATTAAAAACTCAGCTCAATTCTATAAAATCCAGCTAAATGAATTTCGAACGTTTATTTGATTTTCTTGAAACGCTCAACAAAAACAACAGCAAGGAGTGGATGGATGAACACAGGAGTTTCTACGAAACCGTAAAAACAGATTACGTCAACTGGCTTGAAGATCTCGACTTTAAACTTTCCAAAGTCGATGCGGATTACTATTCCTCCTCAGGTAAAAAAGCCATCAATCGCATCAATAATAACCTATTGTACCATCCCAACAAACCTACCTACAAAGACCATTTTGGAGCCGGACTGGACAAGCGGCCTAAGACCGGCGATTTTTATATTCATTTAGGCATCGATGAGATCTTTGTGGCCGGAGGCTTTTATAAACCTAAATCGGAAACCCTGAAGAGCATTCGCGAGGCTATAGATTACAATGGGGATGAATTTAAAGACATCTTAAATTCAAAATCTTTTCAGAAGCATTTCGGTGGCCTTATGGAAGATGAAGACCAGTTGAAAACAGCACCCAAAGGCTTTTCCCAGAATCATAAACACATCGATTTACTCCGACTGAAAAGTTTTGCAGCCATGAAGCCTTTGGAAAGAAAAGACGTCCTGGCAGAGGATTTCAAAGATCAGGTGATCGAAACCTATAAAGCCATGCTGCCCTTCAGAAGATACCTGAACAAAGCGGTAAGCGTTTAATTCTAGGGTTTGAAATTTCTGAAGGACAAAAACCAGTTAGTTACAGCCTCCCTTTTTATTTTAGGGCTTATGGGGCTGTGTTTTGTGGTCTTTCCTGAAGATTCTTTTCAAATCATTCATACCACCTCGGTCTGGGTTAGATCCCTGTTTGGTCAGTTCTATCTGGTCCTTGGGTTTAGCATTTGTCTTTATCTCTTAGGCATAGCCTTTTCGCCTTTAGGAAAAATGAGACTGGGTTCTGGTAAGTCCGAATATTCCACTTTGTCATGGCTGGCCATGATGTATTCTACAGGCATGGGAGCTGGTATTATCTTAAGAGCTGTGCAGGAACCTGTTTTTATGATACAGCAACCCGGCATAGAAATTTCACGACCGGAGCAGATACATGGCTTTGAAATGACATTTTACCACTGGGGGTTCACCGCCTGGGCCTTTTACGGGCTTTTTGCCTTATTCATCGCCTACCTGCTTTTTGTCAAAAACCAAAACATACAGCTCAGTCACCTCCTTCCTAAACTCTCAAATCCTGTTGTCGCCAAAGGCATAGATTTACTGGTCGTACTCACCACTGTTTTTGGGGTCGTTAGCGCTGTAGCACTTGGGATTAGACAGGTGGAAGGCGGCATTAGCTTTGCTTCAGAGACTAATTTAGGAATTGCTTTGAGTGTGCTTCTGTGTGTACTTATCTTTTCGCTGGCTCTTTTTTCTTCTATAAAAGGACTCAGTAAAGGCATCCGGCATTTATCCAACATCAATATTTCTCTGACGCTTTTACTGCTGGCCTACGTTGTCTTTAATACGGATATGAGTCTGATACTCCTCAATTTTTATGAAGCCACTTTGGCTTTGCTTGAGGATTTTATACCCTTGAGTTTATCGATGGGTAAGTTTGATTTTAGTGAAGAATTTTTATCAGACTGGACCTATTATTACTGGGCATTCTGGCTGGCCTGGGCACCCTTTACGGGAATTTTTATCGCGAGAATTTCGAAAGGGAAAAGCATCAGGGAGTTAATTCTAGGGGTGCTTATTGTCCCTAGTTTTGGCTCATTTCTGTGGTTTACCAGCTTTGGTACGTCGGCTATTGAATTGATTAACTCGGAGGTGGTTTCCAGCTTTGCTTTCGATAATGTGTTTTCGGCTACGTTTGTCCTCCTGGAACAGTTCCCTCTTGGATTTTATGCCGTGATTTTGGCCATCTTACTTCTGGTGGGGTTTCTCATCACGTCGGTCGATTCAGCCATATACGTCCTGAGCATGTTCTCCGATCTTAGTAAAATCGATCCATCACCATTTCATAAATGGATCTGGGGCATTCTACTGTTTCTCGTCACCTTAGGCTTTCTGATTATAGGTAAGTTCAGTGCAGCCACAGATGTGCTAGAGGCGGTCCAGAAGCTGCTTATCGTAAGCTCACTGGCCCTGGCTTTGCTCAGTATCCTGTTTGTGATCGGGTTTACTTTGAGTCTCATTCGCAATCATCAATCAAACTCCAAATAAACCCGCCTGCGCTTCTTGGACGGGCAGGTTCAGAAGGAAATCGTAGACATGATCTTTTGCGTGGCTCCGGCTTCAGAATTCACAAAATGACCGCAAATCTGTCCGCTTTTCTCTCTAAGGGTCTGGTCTGTAATAAGTTTATTGAAGACTTCATCAAATTCGTTTTTAGACGCTACACTAAACACTCCGCCTAGACGTCTTAGCATCTTGGCTTCGGGAAATTTTTCATAATGTTTGCCAATGAGGATTGGAACTCCAAAAGCCGCTGGTTCCAGAATGTTATGCAGACCACTTGAGCCCATGCCACCGCCTACATAAGCTATATTGGCATAGCTGTAAATTTTGGTCAGCAAACCTATGGTGTCCACAATCAGGACTTCGTAGTCCTGAAGGTCCTGGCTTTGCATCTCAGAATAGCAGATTAGGTTCTTGCGAATGTTTTTTTTCAATTTCTGAATTTGCGTCGCGTTAATTTGATGTGGAGCGATAACGATCCTGATGCCTTCAGGTGCTTTGTTGATGGCGTCCAAAGCGATCGACAGATCTTCAGGCCAGGTGCTTCCAAACACCACTGTAAGTTCGCCTGAAGCCGTAAAGTATTCCATGAAACTTAACTGATTATCCATGCCTAACTGAGCAGTGACCCGGTCGTAGCGTGTATCTCCGGAAATGCTGGCCTGATCGAAACCATGTTTTTTCAGCAGGTTTAAAGACTCTTCATTCTGCACGAAAAGGTGGTCAAACCTGCTCAGGGCTTCCGTCATAAATTTTCCCATGGGTCTGAAATAAAGCTGCTCAGGTCTGAATAGTCCCGAAATCAGATAGGATTTGATTCGTCTGTTGGACAGAACCTCCATCAGGTTCGGCCAAATCTCATATTTGATGAAAAAGGCGACTTCAGGCTTGAGAATATCCAGAAATTCTCGGGCATTTTTTTGGGTGTCCAGGGGTAAATAGGTGGCGATATCCAGTTTGGAGTCCTTTTTTTTAACCTCATATCCCGAAGGTGAGAAGAAACTCACTGCGATTTTATAGTCGGGATGCGTTTGCTTTAAAGCGTCAATAACAGGAACTGCCTGTTCATATTCGCCCAGCGAAGCGGCATGAAACCATATGACTTTGTCATGTACAGAAACCTGCGCCTGTAATTTGGTTTTCCAGTTCGTTCTTCCTTCCACGAACAATCTCATTTTAGGACTCAAAAATTTTAAAACGGGCTGCAGGAATTGAAAACTAGAGATGATAAACTGGTATAGTGACTTCAAATCGTTTTTTTTTTCAAAAATAAGCTTTTAGCTGAATAGTCCCTTTAGATACTTTATATTCTTATTTTTGTAAAGAAAAAAAGACTATGAAAAAACTACAAATGGTTGACCTGAAGGGTCAATACGATAAAATAAAGGATGAAGTGGATAAGTCCATTTTTGAGGTTTTAAATTCAACTTCCTACATCAACGGTCCTGCGGTTAGACAGTTTCAGGAAAATTTGGAATCCTATTTGGGCGTTAAGCACGTGATTCCCTGTGCCAACGGAACCGATGCTTTGCAAATCGCCATGATGGGATTGGGTTTGAAGCCGGGGGATGAAGTCATCACTGTCGATTTTACTTTTGCAGCAACCGTAGAAGTCATAGCACTGTTGAATTTGACCCCGGTACTCATAGATGTAGATAAAGACACTTTCAATATAGATTTAAAGAAATTGGAAGAAGCGATTACGCCGAAAACCAAAGCCATTGTGCCTGTGCATCTGTTTGGACACGTCGCCCAGATGGAAGACATCATGGCGCTTGCCAAAAAGCATGATCTCTATGTGATTGAAGATAATGCTCAAGCCATAGGAGCCAACTATACCTTTAAAGATGGCTCTCAGCAAAAAGCGGGTACCATTGGACATGTAGGAGCTACCTCCTTTTTTCCTTCCAAAAATCTGGGAGCCTACGGGGATGGTGGCGCTATTTTCACCAATGATGATGCGTTAGCGCATACCATTAGAGGAATTGTCAATCACGGGATGTACGAGCGTTACCACCACGATGTGGTAGGTGTCAATTCAAGGCTGGACAGCGTACAGGCTGCGGTTCTGGACATCAAACTCAAACACCTGGACGATTACAGTTCTAGACGTCAAAATGCAGCCAGACATTATACTGAAGCCTTGAGCAAGTCTGAACATATTCAAACCCCGCAAACCGAAACTTACAAACAATGTGATAATTCCAATGGCATCTGCCATACCTGTGATTGTCATGTGTTCCATCAGTATACCATCAAAATCAAAAACGGAAAACGTGATGAATTAGCTGAACACTTTAAGCAAAACAACATCCCTCATGGCATTTATTACCCGATTCCGCTACATTCCCAAAAGGCTTATAAAGATGAACGTTATGATGAAAAGGAGTTTACAGTCACCAATCAGCTGGTCGATGAAGTCATTTCTTTACCTATGCATACCGAATTAGATAAAGAACAAATTGAGTACATTACCTCAGAAATCATTAAAGTGGTTACGTAGTAGTTTGAGCCTGAAAAACAATAGTTAAAAAGCCTCTACCAGAGGCTTTTTTTAATAAACAGAGTTTGATTATAACCATAAAGTCAAAATCAATTAGAATTTAATACATAGTTTTGATACTTCTTGTGAAATCTTAATGTTAAGGTAAATATTTGTTATTAATTTAATAATTAATTGCATCTGCAGTGCTTTAATAAAGTTATTTACCGGTCAAAAAAAAACTTATCATGAAAAGATTAATTGTAATTTGCTTAATTATTTGCTTTAATTATTCGGTTAAAGCGCAAGAGGTAAATTTAGGTTTAAGTGCAGCAACAACAGCCGGGGAGGCAAATGAGTTGTTCACTTCTGCTTTTGTATTAGATGCAGAATTCTTGTTTGAAATGTCGAATACAATTAAACTTGGAGCATCAACAGGTTATTTGCTTAGTCTTGGCAATAATGATTATACCAGTTTTAGTATAATAGGAGATAATGCTGTTAGATATACCCAAGTTGATAATACGGGATTTATACCCCTTGCAGCGTCTCTGCGTTTTAAGGCTACGGAAAGACTTTCTTTTGGTGCAGATGTAGGCTATGCCTTTGGTGTGACGCACCGGGATGCTCAAAATGGTGCCTATTTCGCTTTGAAATCTCAATATCAGGTAAAAGATTATTTATACCTTACAACTTCCTTCAGGACAATAATGTTGGAAGATAAGAGACTACCAACAGAATTTGATGCCAGGGATGATAAGTTTTATTTAAATCTTTTATCTCTAGGGGTGTTGATTAAACTCTAATTTAGGATTTACAAAAAAGCAATAACCTCTTTAGGGACTAACTGAAAATTGCTTGTTTCATATATGTGTTATGAATAATTTGCATCCCGACCAGAAAGCGTCGTGACGTAAATTGTGAACAAGAGAATGTATGGGAAAAATGAATGAGTTTTATGACATCATCATATATTTCCTAGCGTATAAGCTATAATTTAGACAATTTCAGCACTAATGCCTGCTCTTAAGATTTCAGAACAGCGGGGTTTTAAATCGTCGTAATCACCAGATTTAACAGCGCATTTTCCTTTGTAGTGGATGAGTAAGGTGCATTGTTCTGCCTGAAGCGGATCATGGTCACAGGTTTTGATCAGGGTTTCAATGACGTGGTCAAAGGTGTTGACCTCATCGTTATATACAATGATTTCGTGTGAATCCGTCAGCTTTTCCTCAACATCAACTTCTTCTAAAACTTCTTCCTTAACACTCATAATCCATTTTTAATGCAAATATAAAGAGAAAACTAAAAGCAATTTTTAATTTTTTGTGAATTTGGCAGCTACCCAATTTTCTTTTACCTGATTTTTAACGAATGTCAATTCATTCCTAAAGGCTTCGTTCTGAATCAATTCCAGGTCTTCCTTATAAAATCCACTGAAATAAATGATACCTCCGGACACCAGGTGGCTGGCATAGGCAGGCATGTCGTTCAGCAATATATTTCTATTGATATTGGCCAGGATCAAATCGTAATCGGTTTCGATTTTCTCAGCACCCCCCAGAATAACCTGACCTTCGCAGGAATTGCGTTCCAGATTTTCTTCAGTGTTTTCCACACACCAGGGATCAATGTCGATATAATCTACGGATTTAGCACCGCGAATATCCGCAAGAATCCCCAGAACTCCGGTACCGCAACCCATGTCCAGCACCCGTTTGCCTTCACAGTCTTCGTCAAGGAGCATTTCAGAAATCTGATACGTCGTGGCATGATGACCAGTGCCAAAAGACATTTTGGGTTCTATGATAATGTCTGTGTCAGCATCGGTTTTGGGATGAAAAGGTGCGCGAATTGTGCATCTTGTATCGATATGAATGGGGTGAAAGTTTTTCTCCCATTCTTCATTCCAGTTGACCTGCTCAATGGTCGATTTGTCATAAGAAATCTCAAATTCATCCGATTTCAAAATATGAATCTCTTCCAGCAGATCTGCTTTGTCTTCCGCTTTTTCGATATAAGCTAGAAGTCCGTTGTCGAAATCCTCAAAGCTGTCGAAAGCCAATTCACCCAATTCGGCCAACAGGATATCCCTGCCAGGCTGAAGTGGGTGAATTGTAAATGTATATGCTATATAGATCATTTTAAAACGACATCACGATTTCAGCAAAACTATCGGCATCCAAAGAAGCACCACCGATGAGACCGCCGTCAACATCTTTTTTGGCAAAAATTTCCCTGGCATTATTAGGCTTTACACTTCCTCCGTAAAGAATAGAGGTTTGATCGGCTACATCCTGATTGTATTGTTCAGCTAAAACCTGACGAATATACTGGTGAATGTCCTGAGCCTGCTCGGGTGACGCCGTTTCTCCGGTTCCAATAGCCCAGACCGGTTCGTAGGCGATTACCACCTGTTTCATTTCCGAAGCACTGAGGTGAAAAAGTCCTTTTTCCAATTGTTCTTTAACCACATCAAAATGCTTGTCAGCTTTTCTCTGATCCAGCATTTCACCAATACAAAACATGATTTTAAAGTCATGCTTCAAAGCAGCCGTCACTTTTTTAGCAAGTAACTCATCAGATTCGTTATAAATTGCTCTGCGTTCGCTGTGACCAATGATGACATATTCTACGCCTACACTTTTGAGCATGTCAGGAGAAATTTCACCGGTGTAGGCGCCTTCTTCATTCTCATTAATGTTTTGAGCGGAGATTTTGATGGAAGAATCATTTAAATTTTGATGAATAGGATACAGGTTGGTAAAAGGGGGGGCTATCACAACCTCAACATCCGCCTTGGAAAAATCCTTTAGCTTCAACGCGTTTAAAAGATGAAGCGATTCATCCAGGTTGCAATTCATTTTCCAGTTTCCGGCTACAATTTGAGTTCTCATAGGTTTCGTTTATTCGTTTATATTCTTGGGTCTAATAATTTATAAATGATATCTACTAAGATATTAATTAAGATAAATAGGATGGAAATCGTTAATACAGATCCCATTATAATTGGCAAATCTAAGGTATTTAAAGCGTCTACAATTTCTTTTCCTAGGCCATTCCATCCGAAGATGTATTCTACAAAAACGGCTCCTGCCAGCATGGAGGCAAACCATCCAGATATAGCAGTCACTACCGGGTTTAGAGCATTTTTGAGGCTGTGATTCATAATGACGGAATAGGAGTTTAAGCCTTTGGCTCTTGCCGTTCTTATATAATCCTGCTGAAACACTTCCAGTAAAGAACTTCTCATAAGCTGGATAACAACAGCTAATGGCCGTATTCCCAATACAAAGGCGGGTAAGATCAAATTTTTAAGGTGAAATACCTGGCGTTCTCCAAAATCATCAAGCTCGTAAAGATTTCCGGTCATATTGAGCCCTGTATATTCTTTAAGCACATAACCGAAAAGCCAGGCGGCTAGAATGGCACTAAAAAAAGACGGCAGACTCATTCCGAAGGTACTTAAAACCTGTATGCTCTTATCTATCCATGTGTCTTTTTGAAGCGCTGAGACAACGCCTAAAATAATTCCGATGGCTAAGGCAATCAGAATGGAGGATACTGCGAGAATAGCCGTATTCGGTAAGGTTTGACTGATGATGTCTAGCACTTTTTGATCCTGCCGCTGAAACGAAGTTCTTAGGTAAGGTGTTTTCAGGTACATAGCGCCGTCAAAAAACGAGAACAGCTGAGTCCCTGTGTACTTGTCTTCTTCAAAGTAGGTAAAGTCTGCTTCGTCTGAACTATGCCAGGACAACGGTGACAAGTCATTGATATAATATAAATACTGCTGACCTATACTTTTATCGAAGCCATATTTTTCTTTTTGTCGCTGTAACTGTTCTTTGGTTTCGTTTTGACCAAGCATCATCTGTGCCGGATCTCCAGGCAAGACGCTAAACAAAAAGAAAATCACCGTAACGACACCCAGGACGGTGAAGAGCGCATATATCGTTTTCTGTAAGACTTTTTTTACCAAGAGGCATTAGTTTTGAAATTCATCCGAGTCATTCCAGTGGAGTTTATTGGTTATGGTTCCCTGGTTAAGAAAAACCAGACCAGGATTTGCTCTAATTATAGTTTTAATCGCTGTTTCATCTGCAAAATAGAATTCAAAATCAAGATTGAATGCTTCTTTAAAATCAGTGATGGCTTCTTCTCCTGAAGCTGTGAGTCCAATAATTCTAAAGTTTTCTTCAGCAGCTTCATCCAGTGCCGACTTGATTTCAGTCCAGCCTTCAGTTTCAGTTTTGGAAAGGTTATAAGCGACGACGATAAGCAACTTATCCTCCTGCATCAATTCATCGGTATAGTTTTCGCCGTTTTTTATCAGAGAAAAATCATGAATAGGCGGGGTGAAGCCTTCTTGTATGAGTTGTGTATCGACTCCTATAAATTCACCTGCCACGTCTGGATAACTGCCATTGGTAATATAGGTTTGTTTCTCACCGTCGACTTCAAAAGTCCACGCATATTCGTAGACCGCTTTTTGGGCATCTTCAGGAAAGCTCATAGCTTGAGGAATATGGGTTCCGATTTTATAAGCTCTAAAGTCGATGGCAGGTAAGTGCATCAGAACGTAGTTTGCGAAATATAAACAGGCGATTCCGGTCGCAAACATGATCCATTTTAAAGAGGTTTTTGCAAAAATAGGTTTGAGATAGGTTTCATTGAAGAAGATGATCAAAATCAAAATAAGCAGTATCACATCTTTTCCAAAGGATTGCCATGGCGTTAGGGGGATGGCATCTCCAAAGCAGCCGCAATCGGTAACTTTGTTGAAATAAGCAGAATAAAAGGTCAGGAAGGTGAAAAACAGAATCATCAGGAGTAAACTCCATCTGGTGAATTTTGGAGCATAGCCTAGGAGTAAACTCACGCCTAAAAGCAGCTCATAAATCACGATGAAAATAGCCAGAACCAGGGCGTAGGGGACCAGAAATTCAAGGTTAAGAACGCCTTCTCCAAAGTATTCCTCAAGTTTGTAAGAAAACCCAATAGGATCATTCAGTTTGACAAAACCACTGAAGATGAATAAGACACTGACAAAAATTCTTGAAAAGCCGACGATATGTTTCATGTGTTTATTTTTAATGCCTTTGACCAGCTGGGTTTCATTCTGATGAGAAATTTAAATGAATGAGCGCAAACACCGCATAGTTAATGATGTCCAGATAACCTGCTTCAATACCTTCGCTTACGAGGGTCTGACCTGCATTATCTTCAATTTGTTTGATGCGCAGCAGTTTTTGTAAAATGAGATCGGTAAGCGAACTCACTCTCATTTTTCGCCACACTTCCCCATAATCGTGGTTTTTATCGATCATCAGGGCTTTAGCTTTTTCGACTTGAAGGTTGTATTGTATAACCGCTTCATCTGCACTCAGATCAGCCTTTTCAGAAATACCCAGCTCAATTTGAATCAGCGCCATGATGGAATAATTGATGATCCCGATAAATTCAGAATCTTCATTTTCCTCTACTTTCTGGGTATCATTTTCCTGCAGGCTTCTAATCCTGCTGGCTTTGATGAATATTTGATCAGTAAGGGAGGTAAGCCTTAAAATTCTCCAGGCTGTCCCATAGTCTTTGGTTTTCTTAACAAAAAGAGTTCGTGTGTCCTTAATGATCAGATCGAATTGTTCGTTTGTGTTCATAGCTTAACAAAAGGGTAAATTTCGACTAATTATCATAGAATACAAAAACAAAAGACAGAATAGTAGTAATTTAGCGTGGCATAGGAATTGAACCTATTCACATTGAATCTTGATTCCAATTGAAAATCAAGGTTTTTCAAAGAATTTAACGCAAAAAGAGAAGCTGAGTCAGTATTAACTGACATTTTGACAAAAAAATAATTATGGCAAAATCCGGACTATTTAATCTAGATAATTTATCAACAGAAAACATAGATGAAGATGCAGAGTTAATCCCTCTCATGACCTCTGAAGATGAAGAAGAAATTAATCGTGAAGTCTTACCAGAAGACTTACCCATTCTTCCCTTAAAGAATACCGTCCTTTTTCCTGGAGTTGTTATTCCAATAACTGCCGGCAGAGATAAGTCTATCAAATTGATTAACGATGCCAACAATGGCAATAAAATCATTGGTGTTGTTGCTCAAAGAAATGATGAAGACGAACATCCTAGCTTTCAGGATATTCATAAAGTAGGTGTTGTGGCAAGAATTCTCAGGGTTTTAAAAATGCCTGATGGGAATACTACCGTCATTATCCAGGGAAAAAAGCGATTTAAAATCACAGAACCTGTAACAGATCAGCCTTATTTAAGATGTAAGATTGAAGAATTTGAAGAGTTGAAACCTGTTCCGGATGACGAAGAATTCAATACCATTATTGATTCTGTTAAGGACTTATCGCTTCGTATCATCAAGGACAGCCCAAATATTCCTTCTGAAGCTTCTTTTGCAATCAAAAATATTGAGAGTTCTTCATTTCTAATCAATTTTGTGTCCTCCAATATGAATGTAGATGTGGGAGACAAGCAAAAACTTTTGGAAACCAGCGATCTCAAGGAAAGAGCGCTTTCTACTTTAAAGTATATGAATGTGGAGTTTCAAAAGCTGGAGCTCAAAAACGACATTCAGTCCAAAGTTCAAAGTGACATGAGCCAGCAGCAGCGCGAGTATTTTCTTCATCAGCAGATGAAAACCATACAGGAAGAACTGGGTGGGGTTTCTTCGGAAGGTGAAATTGAAGACATGCGCGAGCGGGCTAAGTCCAAAACCTGGAAAGAGTCTGTAAATTCTCATTTTAAAAAGGAATTGGCCAAACTTCAAAAAATGAACCCTCAGGTCGCTGAATATTCCATTCAGCGTAATTATCTGGATTTGTTTTTAGATCTGCCCTGGGATAAGACCAGTGAAGATCTTTTTGACTTAAAGAGAGCTCAAAAAATACTCGATCGAGATCATTATGGTCTGGAAGATGTCAAAAGAAGAATAGTGGAGTACCTGGCTGTACTTAAATTGAGGAAAGACATGAAATCGCCTATACTTTGTCTATATGGACCTCCCGGCGTAGGTAAAACCTCTTTGGGCAAATCCATAGCTGAAGCTTTGGGAAGAAAATATGCCAGGATTTCTCTTGGCGGCTTACGCGATGAAGCTGAAATACGCGGACACCGTAAAACCTATATCGGAGCCATGCCGGGTAGAATTATTCAAAGCCTGAAAAAAGTGGGCACCAATAACCCTGTTTTTGTTTTGGATGAGATCGATAAACTGGGCAATAGCCATCAGGGCGACCCCTCTTCGGCTTTGCTTGAAGTACTGGATCCCGAACAAAACGACGATTTCCACGATAACTTCCTAGAAGTCGGTTATGACTTGTCCAAAGTCATGTTTGTTGCGACTTCCAATGATTTGTCTTCTATTCATCCTGCGCTTAAGGACAGGATGGAGATCATCCGTGTGAATGGGTATACGGTTGAAGAGAAGATTGAAATTGCGAAGCGACACTTACTTCCCAAGCAGATCCAAGAGCATGGTATCCAAAAAGAAGACATCAAGCTTGGTAAGCAACAACTGGAAAAGATTATTGACGGATATACCAGAGAATCCGGGGTGCGTAATCTCGAGAAGAAAATCGCTAAAGTGGTCAGAAACATAGCCAAAAGTATCGCTATGGAAGAAGACTACGAGCCTAAGGTGAGCAGTGAACAATTGGAGAAAATTTTGGGGCCTTACAGACCTAAAAATACGTATGAAAACAACGAAGTTGCTGGCGTAGTCACAGGTTTAGCCTGGACAAGTGTTGGGGGTGAGATTTTATTTATCGAGTCTATTTTATCCAAAGGAAAAGGGAATCTTAGCATTACAGGAAACCTGGGGAAAGTCATGAAGGAGTCGGCTACCATCGCGATGGAATACATCAAGTCCAACGCCGATAAATTTGATCTGAACCCAGATATTTTTACAGATTACAATGTGCATATTCACGTTCCTGAAGGCGCAACCCCCAAAGATGGTCCCAGTGCAGGAATCACCATGTTAACTTCTTTGGTATCCCTTTTCACCCAGCGTAAAGTGAAAAAGAATCTGGCCATGACCGGAGAAATTACACTAAGAGGTAAAGTCTTACCGGTAGGAGGAATCAAAGAAAAAATCCTGGCGGCTAAGCGTGCTAAAATCAAAGAGCTTATACTTTGTGAAGAGAACAGAAAAGATATCGAAGAAATAAAAGAAGAATACCTGAAAGGCCTTACTATAAATTATGTCAGTGATATGTATGAAGTTTTGGATTTGGCGCTTTTAAAACAAAAGGTAAAAGATGCTAAGGTTCTTTAATCCTTAAGTATTTGGAAATATATTTAAACCAGATGAGCAATTCATCTGGTTTTTTATTAATAACCTGACTTCGATTATACTCACAAAGTCAAAATAAATTACATTGCGATTCGTTTTATACAGGGCATTACCGACTTTCATGAAACTTAAGTTATTTTTTTTGGTCATACTTTTGGGCATGACCTGGCCTTCGTTAGCCCAGGTTGGGGGTCAGAATACGTATCAGTTTTTAAACCTGCCTGTTTCTCCAAAAATTTCTGCTCTTGGGGGAAAAAACATCACGTCCTACTCATCCGATCCTGCCAATGCTCTGGCCAATCCGGCTTTGATTAATTTTGAAATGCACAATCAAATGTCTGCCAATTACATGAATTATTTTGCAGATGTCAATTATGGTACGGCTTCTTATGCTTATGAGCTTGGCAGGAGGACACAGGTCATACAAGCCGGGGTCACCTTTATAGATTATGGCCGTTTTGATGGTTACGACGAGTCGGGAAATTCTACCTTTGGCTTTGGAGGACAGGAAGCTGCATTATCTGTAGGTTATGCAAGACGCATAGGAAAAACAGACTTCTATGTGGGTGCCAATCTTAAATTAATATCTTCCAAGCTAGAACAGTACACCTCTTTTGCCGGTGCTTTAGACCTGGGTGTCAGCTACATTTATCCCGAATGGGATCTGATTGTTTCGGGTGTTGTGAGAAACGCCGGGACACAGTTTAAAGCTTTTGATGAAGTAAGAGAACCTCTGCCTTTCGAAGTTTTGATTGGAATTTCTCAGACTTTAAAAAATGCCCCTATCCGCTGGCATATCACCCTTGAAAACCTTCAGGAATGGGATATAGCCTTTAGAAACACAGCCAGAGATGTAGAGGATTTAAGTGGAAACGTAACTGCAGATGATCCTGGATTCATCAACAACACCCTGCGACATGCTATTTTGGGGGCCGAGCTATTTCCCGATGGGGTGTTCAGTATTCAGGTTGGTTATAATTTCAGAAGGGGAGAGGAGCTCAGAATTCAGGATCAACGCGCCTTTTCAGGTCTTACAGGAGGTTTGAGCGTTCGATTTAACAACTTCAGATTTAGTTATTCGTATGCTCAATTCAACAGGGCAGCAAGCTCCAGCTTTTTTGGACTAACGATTAACCTGCAGTAATTAATTCTCTTTTCTGATAAAGTCAGAGATGAAATAACTCAGGATAAACCCGGTGTTCTCTTTCAAATAGACTTCAAAGCCACACATATGGAAAAATTTTGCCTGCTCTTTTCTAATCACTTTCAGGAAGGTCCTGATGTCTCTCACGCTAAATCCAGATGATGAGTCACAGTTGGTAGACATGCCCTGAATGGATTGTAAATCCAGTTTGAATCCGAGATGTCCATTCAAAAAATCGACGGCATTTTTAAATTTGACGCACTTATCCAGTGTGGTCAGGTGTAAACAATCTTCATAAAATTGAAAAGACAGTTTTTTAGAAGTAGTTGAAACGTCCAGTTCTGCCTGCGTGGTCGTATTTTTATGAAGACCAAACCCACTGTACTTGTCAAAAAATTCGCCTGAGTTTTCAAGTTCAAAAGTGACGTGTGTTGAAAGGTCTAAAAGGTTGAGCGGGGACTGTTCTGTAGAATTCGATGCTTTCAGGAGATTGAGGGTATCGCCGGAATCACCCCCTATGACTATGGGAATTTTACCCAGATTACAAATGGCCTGAGTGATGCTATGCGTGGTCTCTTTCACGATCTGCTCATAGCGCTCTTTCTTTTCTGAAACTGTTTTCAGTTGATTGATCTCATGAGAAATAAGTTCTACATCCAGTTCACCTAAAACCACCAGGTTTTCTGCCCGGTTAAAGTCATTGTGCTGAATATTCAATAAACTTTGCAAGACTGCCTGAAACATTTTAAAATCACCAGGTTTAAATTCATCTGCTGAATTTGAAAGCGTGGGTATTCCAAACAATACATATTCAGCATCTGTTGTTTCGAGTTCACTGAGGTTTGTAAGGCTGACCACTTTTTCTCCAAAGGGCTGACCTTTTGACTCAGAATCAATGTATTTTAAAAGACCTGGAGTATCACTGAATTTGAAATAGTTCATAAGGGCTTTGCTTATAGCTTCTGAAATTAGATAAAAATTCCTTTATCTAAAAATTTTAAAGTCAAAATCTACCAGTTGTTTCTAAAGAATTAAATTTGGAAAAAAAGAAAATGAAAAAAGGACTTAATACAATATGTGTTCACAGCGGAGAAGTAGAAGATAAAGTGTATAAAGGAGCAGTGTCTCCGATGTATTTATCTACAGCCTATGCGTATGACGGTTTAGAGACCTCTATTTACCCAAGATATTTCAATAGTCCAAATCAGCACATGTTAGCCGAAAAGGTAGCTGAGTTGGAGCATGCAGAATCCGCATTGATTTTTGGCAGTGGAATGGCTGCAATTACTACTGCTATGCTGAGTATCCTGAAGTCTGGTGATCATGTGATTCTTCAAAATCAAATTTATGGAGGGACACGAAATTTCATAATAGAAGAATGTGAGCAGTATGGAATCCACTATGATTTTGTAGATGTAAATAATCTGGAGAAATTAAAGTCCGCTTTAAAGCCTGAAACCAAACTGATTTATATTGAAACACCCTCCAATCCCTTATTAGAAATAACGGATATGGCAGGGGTTACTAAATTTGCCAAAACACATAATGTGCTTACGATGGCAGACAATACCTTCGCCAGTCCTATCAACCAAACACCTATTGATTTTGGAGTCGATATCGTCATTCATAGTGCAACCAAGTACCTCGGCGGACATAGCGACATCACAGCAGGGGCAGTAGCCTCTTCCAAAGCAATCATGAAAAAGGTATTTTCCAAGGCTAAAAACTTTGGAGGCAGCCTGGCAGACCAGACTGTATGGTTATTAGAACGCAGTATGAAAACCTTGAATTTGCGTGTTACTCAGCAAACTATAAATGCACAGGACATGGCCGAATATCTGGAGAATTCCGACTATGTGGATCGCGTGTATTACCCCGGCTTAAAATCACATCCGCAGCATGAACTTGCCAAAGCGCAGATGCATGGTTTTGGAGGAATGCTGTCATTCGATTTGAATGATAAATGCGATGTAAAAAAGTTTTTTGACGGGCTTAAACTCATCAAAAATGTATTGAGTCTGGGCGGCGTGGAGAGCACGGTTTTGTCACCTGAAAAAACTTCACATTCGCTTCTCACGCCCGAAGAGCGTAAAGCTCAGGGCATAAAGTCAAATCTCGTCAGATTTTCTGTGGGGATTGAAGATACAAAGGACCTTAAGAGAGATTTGCAAATGGCTTTTGCTTCGAGTTTGAACACGAAATAAAAAGATTATAAGCAGAACTTATTACAGTATAAGAAGAGATGTTAATTTTTATAGGTTAACAGGCTTTCTGTAATGTATTTTTGCGTGTAAATCAATAATTAGCTAAACAAATACATATGACACTAGTAGGTAAAAAATTCCCGAATTTGAAAGTAAATGCCATGGATGAAATGGGAGACACGTTTCAAATTAATATTTTAGAAAAAGCTCAAAAAGAAAATAAGAAAATTGTTTTATTCTGGTATCCAAAAGACTTCACCTATGTATGTCCTACTGAACTACATGCTTTTCAAGAAGCTTTACCAGAATTTGAAAAAAGAAATACTATTGTTATAGGGGCTTCCTGTGATACTGCTGAAGTTCATTTTGCATGGTTAAACACCTCTAAAGACAACGGAGGAATTGAAGGGGTTTCTTACCCGATCCTGGCAGATTCTAACAGAAACTTGAGCAACAGATTAGGCATCCTCGATGTCACCAATGAACGGTATGACGACGAAGAAGGACACCTTACTGTAGATGGAGATAATGTAACATACAGAGCTACTTATCTGATAGATGAAGAAGGCACAGTATTCCAGGAAAGCATTAACCACATGCCATTGGGAAGAAATGTGAATGAGTTCATTAGAATGATTGATGCCTACACGCACGTTCAAAAACATGGTGAGGTTTGTCCGGCAAACTGGGAAGAAGGTAAAGACAGCATGAAAGCAGACCGTGAAGGTGTGGCTTCTTACTTATCCAGCAACTAGTTGTCTGAATTACAGAATCCATAAAAATTTAAAATTATGTTTAAAGAATTAGATCAAGATAATTTAGCGGAATCAGTTAAGGAAAATGATGTTGTAGTCGTTCAATACTCAGCTTCCTGGTGTGGAAACTGCAGACTGATGAAGCCAAAATTTAAAAAGTTAGCAGGAGAGAATGAAGATATTCCATTCATCATGGTAGATGCAGAGAAATATCCTGAATCTAGAAAATTGGCGAATGTCGATAACCTTCCTACTTTTGCAACATTTGTAAACGGAGAATTTAAGAATCAGGTTCAAACCAACAAGTTTGAATCTCTAAAAGAATTAGTCAATGAAGTTACCGATAATTAAGCATTTTCAAAAAAACAACGATGTTCAAAAACTTGAACATAGCATTGAAGTTTTGGAATCTTTTACCGAGCACAGATCTGTAAAAGAAGAAGAAATGGATGTTGTTGGAGAGCTTATTACAAACATAGCCGGAGCTATTGAAATGGACAAGTTGGTGAAAGAAGGCATGTCTGAAAAAGACGCCGCCAACACCTTTGCCCAGCGGGTTTTAGGTTCAATCGACAGATAAAATGCATTCCATATTTTTAAAAGGAAACTGTTAACTCAGTTTCCTTTTTTTTTGCATAAATAAATGATAAATTTAAATTAAAAATCAGGACTATGTTTAAGCTGAAAACCATTAAGGGACGCCTCAGATCTTTTGTGTTTGCCTGGAAAGGCTTATCCCATTTGTGCTTAAAAGAAGATAGTTTTAAATTTCAGGTGCTGTTTTCCGTCCTTTTTGTAATGGCGGGCTTTTATTTTAAAATAACGCCTTCAGAATGGTTTGCACAACTCGGTATGATGGCTCTGGTGTTGAGTTTAGAGGGGATCAATTCTGCTATAGAAGAACTGGCAAACTATAATCAGCCTGAACATGACCTGGCCATAGGTAAAATTAAGGATATTTCTGCAGGCGCCGTATTGGTCGCCGGCATCTTTGCATTCATCATCGGTATAATTATTTATATTCCCTACATCCTTGCTTTAATTTGATTAGTTAAAGCGGTTAATATTTGTATTTTTGTTTCCTACTTACAATCTCTATGGCCAAAACAAAACGGAGTAAAACAACTGGACCAAAGCAACCCCGGAAAAGCTTTAGTTTTAAAACCTCTAAGCGTACCAAAATTATATTTGGTAGTTTCCTTATACTTTTTTCTGTAGGTCTTTTTATTTCCTTTATTTCTTACTTTTTCAACTGGCAGGCCGATCAATCCATGCTGGGAAATGTTTTGGAACGGGGAGAAACCGCCAGAAACTGGCTTAGTAAATTTGGAGCTTATATCAGTCATTTGTTGATTTATAAGGGCTTTGGAGTTTCCATCATTAGTCTGCCAGCCATGTTATTTGTTACCGGCATATATTTATTCCTGAATTTAAAACTGTTTAAGATCCGATCGCTTTGGTTTTGGGGTGCCTATCTCATTCTGTGGTTCTCTTTGTGCTTTGGTTTTTTTGCCAGTTCAAATCCCATCTTAGGGGGTGTGGTAGGCTATGAAGTCAATGATTTTCTTCAGGATTATATAGGTAAATTAGGCGTTATTCTTGTTTTGATATTTATGCTGATCATCTATTTGGTCACCAGATTAAACTGGACTCCGGATGCCTTATCAAAATCCTTCTCTAAACAGAATGAAAACGTAAAAGAAGAGGTTTCTGAAGTGAAATTTGAAGGCCATACCGCTACGGAAGAGAGCGAAGCTAAAGTTACGCCTTCCGAATCCCCTTCCAGCCAGGATGAAGATGTAGAGATTGAGCACAGCTTCAGTGAAAAATCACCGGAAACACCAGCCGAAAAAGAGAAAATTGTCATCAGGTCTGAAGATGAGGACGATGTTGAAATGGAGGTAGAGACTGCCCAGGATGAAGAAGAATCCGATCTGCTCAGTAAAAAATTAGTTGAGGATTTCGGTGAATTCGATCCAACCCTGGAATTGGCTAATTACCAGTTTCCAAGTATAGAATTACTTAAAGACTACAATTCCGGACGTGGTATTACCATAGACCAGAAGGAACTGGAACAGAATAAAAATAAAATTGTAGATACACTCAAGAACTATAAAATTGAGATTGCTCAAATCAAAGCGACGGTTGGACCCACGGTCACGCTCTACGAAATCGTACCGGAAGCGGGAATCCGAATTTCAAAAATTAAAAACCTGGAAGACGATATCGCCTTATCGCTGTCAGCGCTGGGCATCAGAATCATTGCTCCAATTCCAGGGAAAGGAACGATAGGGATAGAGGTTCCTAACCAAAATCCGTCTGTGGTTCCAATGCGGTCTGTTGTAGCCTCCAATAAATTTCAAAATGCAGAGATGGAACTTCCCATTGCCATGGGGAAAACCATTTCTAACGAAACCTATACTGTGGATCTTGCCAAAATGCCTCACCTGCTTATGGCAGGGGCAACAGGGCAGGGAAAATCTGTCGGTCTTAACGTCATACTGACTTCGCTTTTGTATCAAAAGCACCCTGCTGAAGTCAAGTTCGTTTTAGTGGATCCCAAAAAGGTAGAACTGACTTTGTTCAATAAAATTGAAAGACATTACCTGGCGAAGCTTCCCGATACCGAAGAAGCTATTATTACAGATAATACCAAAGTGATTAATACCTTGAATTCGCTTTGCATCGAAATGGATAATCGTTACGATTTATTGAAAGATGCCATGGTTCGTAATATCAAGGAATACAATACGAAATTTAAGGCTCGAAAATTGAATCCTGAAAACGGTCATAAGTTTTTGCCCTATATCATTCTGGTGGTTGATGAATTTGCCGACCTTATCATGACCGCAGGCAAAGAGGTGGAAACCCCTATAGCCAGACTGGCTCAACTGGCACGAGCCATTGGTATTCACCTGATTATCGCTACGCAGCGTCCCTCTGTAAATGTCATTACGGGGATGATTAAAGCTAACTTCCCGGCCAGAATGGCTTTTCGAGTGACATCCAAAATCGATTCGAGAACCATACTGGATGCCGGTGGAGCAGACCAGTTAATAGGTCGGGGAGATATGTTGTTTACCCAGGGTAATGATTTAATACGCTTGCAATGTGCTTTTGTGGATACTCCGGAAGTTGAAAAAATCACAGACTTTATCGGTTCCCAAAAAGCCTATGCCGACGCTCATCTTTTACCCGAGTATTCTGGGGAGGAATCTGGCATAGGTGTTGATAATGATATCGAAGACAGAGACAAACTCTTTAAAGATGCTGCAGAAGTGATCATTACTGCTCAGCAGGGTTCCGCTTCGCTTTTACAGCGAAAATTAAAACTTGGCTATAACCGTGCTGGTCGAATCATAGATCAGCTTGAAGCCGCAGGAATAGTTGGCCCTTTCGAGGGCAGTAAAGCCAGACAGGTGCTTGTTCCAGATCTTCTAGCTCTTGAAGAATTACTTAAAAAAGAACAAAATTCATAATCCAATATCATGAAAATAACATACATACTAAGCTTGATTTTTTTGACCCTGCCCCTTACTAATATTGCGTTTGCTCAAAATGATAATGAGGCGAAAGCCTTGGTAAAAGAGGTGCTGGATAAAGTGGAGTCCTACGATAACTTCGTGATTGATTTCATCTACTCACTCAAGAACACCGAGCAAAATATGAGCCAGGAAACCCGCGGTGACGTCAGTATCAAAGGCGAAAAATATGTTTTGAACCTTTTGGGAACCACTCAGATTTTTGACGGTGAAAAAATATACACCATCGTTCCGGAGGATGATGAGGTGACCATTTCAGATTACGATGAAACCAATGACGACCAAATCACACCTTCCAAAATGCTGACATTTTACAAAGACGGTTACCGCTTTAAAATGGATTTGTTACAAGATGTTAAAGGAAGAAAAATCCAATATGTGGAGTTAATTCCGATGGATTCAAACAATGAAATGAAGAAAATATTACTCGGTATTGATAAGCAAACTAAGCATATCTATAATCTGATTCAAATTCAGCCAGACGACACGAAGATTGAGTTTAGAGTGACAAAATTTAAAACAAATGAACCTTTATCGGCTAAGCATTTTGAATTTGACAGATCTAAATATGCAGATTACTACATCAACGAATTAGATTAAATTTCAGGTATTGAAAATTTTAGATCGCTATATTCTCACCTCATTTATAAAAACCTTTCTTTCTGTTTTTATAATTTTGATGTTTATATTCATTCTCCAGTCGGTCTGGAGATTTATTGAAGAATTTGCCGGAAAAGATATCGATCTGGAAATCATTTCCAAGTTTTTGTTTTTTCTTCTTCCCAACCTGATTCCCATGGTTTTGCCATTGACCATTTTACTGGCTTCAATCATGACCTTTGGCAGCTTTGCAGAACAATACGAATTTGCAGCCATGAAATCTGCGGGCATCTCGTTGCAAAGAGCAATGCGAAGTTTAATTGTTTTTATTTTACTGCTTGCCGTTGTTACGTTTTACTTTGCCAATACTGTCATTCCACATGCCGAAGGCAAGGTGCTCAATATGCGAAAAAATATTGCTCAGGTAAAACCTTCTATGGCTATTGTTGAAGGTGCTTTCAATGAACTGGGAAATATCAATATCAAAGTCAGTGAAAAAAGCGGTCCGAATGGTGAAAACCTGGAGGACGTCATTATTCATAAAAAGTCTGAAAACAGGATAGGTAACTATACCGTGATCAAAGCAGATCGAGGTGTTTTGGAATCCGGATTGAATTCCAATGTGCTGTCTCTTGTGTTGTTTGATGGCAATTATTACGATGAAATTCGTACGAAAACCTACCAGCAGAGCTTAAAGGCTCCCTTTGTAAAGTCTGCATTTGACAGGTATGTCTTAAATATTGACCTTTCCAATTTTAATGATGTTGACCTCGAAGATGAAAGTTTAAAGCACCCTTATAAAATGTTGAATGTAAACGAACTTAAAATTCAATTAGATTCGTTTTCCATAGATTATAAGAGAAGTCAGCAGAATTATGACAGGTTAGTCAAACAACGAAGTGGTGTATTAAGAGCTTTAAACGTAAATAAACCTGCAAAAGAGATAAAAAAGCCTAGAAATATCAATCAAGGGCAAGGAAGAGCTAAGGATTCAACATTCATTGCTAAAAAAGAGCAAGACAGTACCTACGATGTGTATGCCAATTTATCACTGGACAGCTTATTCTGGGAATATGATTACAGGCAACGTACACAACTTTTCAATGTGGCTAAAAACTCAGTCAATAGCATTATTCCACAGATAAGTTCAAAAAAAAGCAGATTGAAAAAGAAAGAAATGCTGTTAAACAAGATAGAAATGTCTATGCATAATAAGTATGCTTTACCATTTGCCTGTGTCATTTTGTTTTTTGTAGGTGCACCTTTGGGTGCTATCATAAGGAAAGGTGGTTTGGGTCTGCCTATGGTCGTAGCCATACTGGTTTTTTTAACCTATCATTTTATAGGCTTATTTGCTGGTAACAGTGCGGAAGGAGGAAGTATCCCTGCGTTTTTGGGATCCTGGTTGTCAACCATTATTCTTTTTCCATTAAGTGTTTACCTCACATACAGAGCGACGACAGATCAAGGATTTGTAAATTTAGATGTTATAACCGTACCCATTGAGAAGATTATAGACAAGATTAAAACGAAGGTTTTTAATATTAGAACTAAAAAAAATGACTGAAGGAAAAATTAAGCTAGACGCTATACAGGAAGCCATAGATGATGTGAGAGCAGGCAAGATCATCATAGTGGTAGATGATGAAGACAGGGAGAATGAAGGAGATTTTCTGGCAGCCGCAGAAAAAGTGACTCCTGAAATGATCAATTTCATGGCTAAATATGGACGAGGTCTTATTTGTTCCCCGCTTACCGAAAGTCGGTGTAAGGATTTAAATCTTACATCCATGGTTGGTAACAATACCGACCCTTTGGAAACGGCCTTCACTGTTTCTGTAGATCTAAGAGGGCATGGTGTCACTACAGGTATTTCTGCCTCCGACAGAGCCAAGACGATCAAAGCACTTTGTGATGAAAGCATTAAGCCTTATGACCTCAATAGGCCAGGACATATCTTCCCTTTAATCGCTAAAGAGGGAGGCGTTTTACGGCGTACGGGACATACAGAAGCTTCTATAGATTTTGCAAGATTGGCAGGTTTAAAACCGGCCGGTGTCATTTGTGAAATCATGAATGAGGACGGGAGTATGGCCAGACTGCCTCAGCTGGTGGACGTAGCCAGAAAACACGATCTCAAACTGGTTTCTATTGAAGACCTTGTGGCGTATAGAATGCAGCACGATTCACTTATTGAGAAATCTGAGGATTTTGAATGCAATACAAGATTTGGTCAGTACAGATTGAGAGCTTATCATCAAACGACCAACGATCAGGTCCATTTAGCTCTAACCAAAGGCACGTGGAAAACCGATGAACCGGTTTTGGTTCGTATGAACTCCACCCTTGTCAATAACGATATTCTGGGTACATTGACTTCCAATGCAGATCAAAAACTTGATAATATGTTTAAGCAGCTCAATGCTGAAGGCAAAGGGGCTATTGTCTTTATTAACCAGGATGTTCAGGGATTGAACCTGATTTCCAGACTGAAAGAACTGAAAAAGAATCAAAACGAAGGTGTAGCCAAGGCACCGGGAGTCGTCATGGATGAAAAGGACTTTGGTATTGGAGCTCAGATATTACATGACCTGGGCGTGCATAAAATTAAACTGATGTCCAATTCTCAGCAAAAGAAAAGGGTGGGGATGATAGGCTATGGTTTGGAAATCATCGATTACGTTACTTATTAACACTTAGGATTGAGATCAAAAAAAAAAACCATCCGCCTTAGGTGGATGGTTTTTTAGTTTGAGGACAAACTCTTAACCTAAATATTTTTTAAGCATTTTGTTTTTGGACTGATGCTTTAAGCGTCTAATCCCTTTTTCTCTTATTTGTCTGACGCGTTCTCTGCTCAAATCAAAGGTATCCCCGATTTCCTGAAGCGTCATGGCAGGCTGATTTCCAATACCATAATTAAGGCGAATCACATCAGCTTCACGCTGAGACAAAGTTTCAAGCGCTCTGTTGATTTCGATACTCAAAGAGTCTCTCATCAATTGATCATCTGGCGTAGGAGAATCTCCGGAACTCAGGACATCGTAAAGGTTAGAATCATTTTCTCCCTCTTTAAACGGCGCATCCATCGAAAGATGGCGCCCGGAATTCTTGAGAGCTACCTTAACCTGAGATTCACTCATATCCAGTTCCTTGGCAATTTCAATGGCCGAAGGTGGACGCTCGTTAACCTGCTCAAGATGCGAAAAGGTTTTATTTATTTTATTGATGACTCCAATCTTATTCAGCGGAAGTCTTACCACACGGGATTGTTCTGCGAGAGCTTGTAAAATAGACTGTCTGATCCACCAGACAGCATAGGATATAAATTTGAAACCCCGGGTTTCATCGAAACGCTTGGCTGCTTTCACCAGACCAACATTTCCTTCATTTATTAAATCTGGAAGTTTTAGACCCTGATTTTGATATTGCTTTGCAACTGAGACGACAAACCTTAAGTTAGCATTGGTTAACTTTTCCAAAGCTGCCTGATCACCTTCTCTGATTCGCTGAGCTAACTCTACTTCTTCCTCAGCGGTTATTAAGTCAACTTTACTTATATCCTGGAGATACTTGTCTAAGGACTTAGATTCACGATTGGTGACTTGTTTGGTAATTTTAAGCTGTCTCATATATAATTTTTATAGTATAGTTAATAACTGAAATCTTGCTATAATACAACTTTAAACTAAGAAAGTCAAGTATATTAGTTTTATATGTCTGTCAGACTCAGTATTTTATTATATAATTAAGAAGTCAAAAGGAATAATCCGTAAAGGAAGATAAAAGACCATTGTAAAGTCCTTATCCAGTTAAGTGAAGCCAATTGGTCAGCTGAGATTTTCAGGTCTCGATTGCCTTCTATTTTTTGATGCAGGGGAACAAAATAAAGAAAGGTACTCGCCCAGGTGGAAAGCACGAGTAGGGCATAGATCAGATTTAAGAGTGAAAATTCAAAAACGGATAAATAGATGGCAATTCCCATCTGAATAAACATCAAAGGCGCTACCACAAAAGTAATTCTGGGTGTGTAATATTTATGCCACTTCAAAAGATCGGAGTCTCCGTAAAATAAAAATCCGGGATAAATAATAAGCTGAACCATCCAGATAAGAACGACAAGACCAAAATCTATAACCATTCTGATGGAATGTATGTACTCTAAAATTGAAGTCATTAGGCTGTGAGTTTCCAGTTATAATCCTGATGTACTTTTTTCAAGATAAGAAAAAAAGGAATCCACCATATAAAATCATTCGTGATCAAGGTATAGAAGAATTCAAATGGAACTTTTCCCTCTGCATAATTGAAGACGAAACCCAGCGGGCCGAAAATCTTTCCCAGAAAGCCAACAGCCACGATTGGCCAGTGTCTTAACGGGTCATACGAGGCCCACCAGTATCCCAGTCCAAAAACGCCAATAACCATTCCCATTCCTTGCCAGATCATAGGCTGGGAGGGAAGCTCCATCCCGACAAGATTGAAGAAATGATTTGGAAAAATAACTACCCAGGTTCCCCAGAGGATATTATAAACGGCGGCTAATTGTAATGTTAATTTCATAGCTGCAAATCTACTTCGTCTTCTATGAAACAAGTTTAAATATTATTTAAATACTTTAAACAAAAAAGCGTTCAACGATTAGGTTGAACGCTAATGGAATTATGAACTCTGCTAACTTAGTTTTCCCACTTAAACTCAGCAAACATGTCGTCTACTTCAGTTTCGGCGATATGATTGAGGTAGTTACTCATGGTTTTCATCCCCACGCCGGTGATAACTCCTGCGATATGCTGGTCAGTATACCCGGCCTCTTTAAGTGCTTTTGTAGCCGTTTCGGTTGGATAACCTCTTTCTTTGGCTACAGAAGTCGTAAAGTTTGAAAGGGCATCAAGCTTAGCGTCGGGTAATTCCTTTTGCTGCCTCAGGGCGTCTAAAACCTCGGAGGCTACACCACTCTGGTTTTTAGCTATAAAGCTGTGTGCTGCCACGCAATACCGGCAACCATTATAAATAGCAACGGACAATAGAATGACTTCCTGCTCCTGTGAAGTAAAACCAGAATCATTTCTAAAGGTGTCGTCTGCCTGTGTATAAGCCTTCAGCAATGAAGGGTTGTTAGCCATCATTTTAAACATATTAGGAACAACTCCCATCTTAGATTTTGTAGCTTCCAGAATGTCTTTAGCTGGCGCTTTAGCTTCGCTTATTTCTAATGCTTTCATTTTTGTTGTTTTTAGATTTATACCATTAGTCGAAAGCTTCTAAATTAGCTTACAAAAAAAACCACTCGAAGGAGTGGTTTTAATAGCTTAAATTTTTTGAAGTG
This sequence comes from Psychroflexus aurantiacus, assembly GCF_010820555.1. Classification (GTDB taxonomy): domain Bacteria; phylum Bacteroidota; class Bacteroidia; order Flavobacteriales; family Flavobacteriaceae; genus Psychroflexus; species Psychroflexus aurantiacus. Next base: position 560,591 of record NZ_JAAIKD010000002.1, read on the forward strand.
GAAGGCTTAATTTTTAATTTCAACCAATTCTAATTCAAAAGTTAAATCGTGTCCTGCAAGCGGATGGTTAGCATCTACAATGATGTGATCATCTTTAACTTCAGCAACTCTTAACTGACGCTCGGTACCATCAGGGTTTTGAGAAACCAATCCCATTCCTACTTCTGGTTTGATTTCTTCAGGAAGCTGATCTTTTGGTACTTCTTGAAAAAGATCTTTTCTTACTTCACCGTAAGCTTCTTCTTTTGGTATTTCAATGGTTTTTTTCTCGGTTTCTTTCATATTAAGGACCCCAGTTTCAAAACCTGGAATAATGGTTCCTTCACCAAGTGTAAATTCAATGGGTTCTCTTTCCAGAGAACTATCGAAAACCTGACCTGTTGAAGCTAGTTTACCAGTGTAATGAACTTTTACTGTGTCTTTTTCTTTAACTTGACTCATAATATTAATTTATTGATTTCTAATTAATTAGATTTCTATTCAAATTCTCTGCAAAGGTATGATTTACAACACCAAACCCAATTTTATAGGCATTAAATTCAGTATTTTAAAGGAATTTTAACCTTAGCTAGAAGGCTTATTGAAAGAATTGAATTTAATTTCGCTTTATATATAACGTATTAAAGAACATGGGAGAAAAGTCCAAAAAGCCAGACCAAGTCGTTTACAACGAAAAAACCGAAAAATATGAGGCTGGATTATTGCCTTATGCAACAAATTCTGGTGCTCCCAAAATTACGCCAACAGATTTGACCGGTTGGAAAAATTCTAACGTGAGTAAAGTCAATCATCAAATCAAAACAGAATATGAAGAACTGAAAAGCCAGTATGAAAAATTGATGGCTCAGTTTGAATATAACAATCTCATTTATAGTGCTGAATTTAGTTTTGAACCTATTGTAGGTCAAACCTACCATTTGTATAATAAGAAAGATGGTAATATCTTTTTATCCATAATTTCTCCTAACGAATGTAATTTTGAATTCAAGGGAAGCTTCAAATTGAATGAAGATAAGATGTGGGTACGCCTGGATACTAAAACCAACAGTAAATCATTAAAATAAAACCTATGAAAATTTATAAACTAATTTTATTGACTTTCGCGATTGTTTTAACCGCATGCAAGTCTGAACAAAAGGATAAATCCGAAGAGGGAATCAATGTTGTATCTGAAAAAAACGAAATTAAACTGATAGGAGAAGAAATTTCTTACGAAACGGATTCTACAGTAATGACCGGATACATTGCTCATCAGGAAGATCTGGAAGAAAAAAGACCTGGTATACTGGTAGTACATGAATGGTGGGGGCATAATGAATTTGCCAGAACTAAAGCAGATCAGCTTGCAGAATTAGGCTATGTTGCCTTTGCTGTGGATATGTATGGTCAGGGTAAACAAGCACAACACCCGGAGGAGGCCATGGAGTTTTCCAGTAACGTGATGAATAATTTTGATACTGCCCAAAAACGCTTCAAAGCCGCTATGGAAACTTTGAAAGCAAATGAAAACGTAGATCCCGAAAAGATATCTGCGATTGGATTTTGTTTTGGCGGAAGTGTAGCTTTAGCCATGGCGAATACCGGAGTCGATTTGGATGCCGTAGCGGTTTTTCATAGCGGATTAGGTTTGCCAGTTATGCCCGGTGAAGATTTGAAAGCGAAACTTTTAATTCAAAACGGGGCTGAAGATGCGATGGTCACCGATGAACAGATTAAGAACTTAAAAGCCCAATTGGATGCTGTTAATGCAGATTATAAGTATATAGCTTATGAAGGTGTGAAGCATTCCTTTACGAATAAAGATGCAGATAGTATCGCCAAGGAATATGACCTTCCTTTAGCTTACGATAAGGACGCCGCCATGAAATCCTGGGAAAGAATGGCTCAGTTTTTTGAAGAACTTTATAGCAACTAGTTAAGTTTGTTGCCAATGAAAAGCCTGCTTGGTTTCAATTAAGCAGGCTTTTCTATTTTTCAGGATTAAAGTTATAATTTTTGTCCGTAAGCTAAGTCACCCGCATCACCTAGTCCTGGGATAATATATCCTTTGTCGTTTAATTTCTTGTCTATGTCCCCAATCCAAAGGTGAGCATTTTCGGGTAAATAGTCCTGGATCAAGTCCACTCCAGGTTGAGCCCCGATTACAGATAAAATATGAATGGATTTAGGTTTCCCCAGCTTTTTCAGGGCCTTTAAAACATTGAGCATAGATAGTCCTGTAGCCAGCATCGGATCTACCAAAACAAGTGTTTTGCCTTCGAGCCCAGGCGATGCTAAATATTCCACAACGATTTCGAAATCCTCTTCAGAAGTAGTTGTCTTTTTTCTGAATGCAGACACAAACGCATTATCAGCTTCATCAAAATAATTGAGTACGCCGTTATGAAGTGGAATTCCAGCCCTTAGAATGGAGCATACTACAATATTTTCAGTGAGTTCATTAAAACGGGCTGAGCTTAGGGGCGTCTGAAAAGAACGGGATTCAAAATTTAATGTTTTACTCATTTCATAACTCAGGATCTCACCAATTCGCTCAATATTTCTTCTGAATTTCATACGGTCGGTCTGAATGGTTTCATCTCGAATTTGATGTAAAAAGCGATTAAGGATTGAGTTGGTTTGACTTAAATTATGAACGGTCATAGGATTTTTTTTCAAAAGTAATGGATTTTAAGTCTTGTATCCAATAGAAATTAAGAGTTTAATCTTTGTTAATTGAAATTAAAATTGCTTTTGATAATGGTATTTTTAAATGAATTCAAATTTAAAACATAATCATGGCAAAGAATGTGACGCAGAAATTAATTGAATCTCATTTGTTAGACGGAGAAATGAAGCCAGGTGAGGAAATCGGTATTAAAATAGATCAGGCCTTATTACAGGATGCAACAGGAACTTTAGTGCAGCTCGAACTTGAAGCCATGGGCTTAGACCGGGCAAAAACAGAAGTAGCTGTTCAGTATGTGGATCATAATCTGCTTCAAACTGACTTTAAAAATGCAGATGATCATAAATTCTTGAGATCTGCTTCACAGCGATTCGGCTTGTGGTTTAGCAGGCCGGGCAACGGAGTAAGCCACCCTGTGCATATGGAACGTTTTGGAAAACCTGGAAAAACCATGGTAGGTTCAGATTCTCATACCTGTGCTGCCGGATCACTCGGTATGCTGGCTATTGGTACAGGCGGTCTGGATGTAGCCGCTGCTATTGCAGGACAGCCTTATTTTGTAAAAATGCCTAAAGTCATGGGGGTTAAGCTTACGGGTAAACTTCCAGACTGGGTAAGCGCAAAAGATGTGATTTTAGAAATGCTGAGACGCCATGATGTAAAGGGTGGCGTTGGAAAGATAATTGAATACTATGGAGATGGTCTTAAAGCACTAAGCGCTATGGACCGCCATGTCATCGCTAATATGGGTGCTGAACTTGGTGCAACCACATCTGTATTCCCTAGTGATGAAGAGACTAAACGTTTTTTGAAATCTCAAAACAGGGAAGAGGACTGGACAGAATTACTTGCAGACGAAGGATGTGAATATGAATTCCATGATGAAATCATTTTGGATGACCTCGTCCCTCTCATTGCCCTGCCTACAAGTCCCGGCAATGTAGTTCCCGTTTCTGAAGTTGCCGGAAAAGAAATCGGTCAGGTTGTGATTGGGTCTTCAGCCAATCCCGGATTACGTGATTTTTGGATGGCAAGCGCTATTGTAAAAGATAAAAGCATAAGTTCTGACGTTAGTTTTGATGTTAATCCTACTTCAAGACAAATCATGCAAAACATGATTGAAAACAGAACCTTTGGAAATCTGATAAAGTCTGGTGCCAGATTTCACCAGTCGGGATGCATGGGCTGTATTGGTATGGGACAGGCTCCCGCAAGTGGAACGATAAGTTTGCGAACCATGCCGCGTAATTTTCCCGATCGAAGTGGAACCAAAGATGATCAGGTTTACCTCTGTAGTCCGGAAACCGCAGCAGCTTCTGCATTAACGGGTAAAATTACCGATCCAAGAGATATGGAAGAAAAATTTGGAATGCAGTATCCGAAATTTGAGTACCCGACTTACGAAATTATCAATACCTATATGCTTGTAGCGCCGGTTGAGGATAATACATCGGTTGAATTGCAAAAAGGACCAAATATAAAAGCACTTCCGGAAATCCCTGAACTTAAAGAATCTTATAAAGTCCCTGTACTGCTTAAGATGGGGGATAATATCTCTACAGATGAAATTTTGAAAGCCGGAGCAGAAGTGCTGCCCTTCCGAAGTAATCTTCCCGAAATCAGTAAATATTCCTATACAGTCATCGATGAAACCTTTTATGACAGAGCTATGGAAGTTAGAGATTCCCGGGGTGGTCATGTTGTTGTCGCAGCCGATAATTATGCTCAGGGCTCTAGTCGTGAACATGCAGCCCTGGCTCCAAAATACCTTGGACAAGTAGCTGTCATTGCTAAAAGTTACGCCAGGATTGCCTGGCAGAATTTGATTAATTTTGGAATTCTTCCTCTTGAATTTACACAGGAGTCCGATTATGACCTGATTGAACAGGGAGATGATATCGAATTGAAAGACGTCATCAGTTCAGTGAGGTCTAAAGAACCGATTGAAGTGGTTATCCATAAATCCAATGGCGAGCAGAAGACCATACAGACCAAGCATAGCTTAAGCGGTCGGCAAATAGATGTATTGATAAAAGGTGGTATTATCAACGATTTCAGGGAAAAATTATAAACGGATTTTTCAATATAAAAAAAACCCAGTCTCAATTTATTTGAGACTGGGTTTTAAAGTTTATGCCTAAAACTATTATCGAGCTGACATTTTTTCTTTTTTCTTCTGAAGTTGTCTCTGGATGTCATCAACTGTATTGGTAATAGCCATTTCGAAAGCTTTCTCGTTGGAAGAAGCAAACACATTTTGACCCGGTGCACTCAGCTTGATTTCGCAAATCATTCCTGTTTCAGGGCTTGAGGTGTTCTCCTTTTTAAAAAATACTTCACCTCTTACGATCCAGTCGTACCTGTTTTCGAGTTTTTCTAATTTTTTAGTGACTAAGTCTTCAAGTCTGTCGCTTGCTGTAACGTGTACGTAATTGAAATTAATGTCCATAGTTTATATATTTTAATTGTGTATTTATATTTGGCTACAATGCCATTATAGCCCATTCTAACTTTTGTTAACTTAAATTATAAATTTAAGAAATTAAAGTTAGTCACTTGATTTTTTTTGAAACTTTAATTTTATAATTAAGGTATTTAACTTTTGATTTTTAATATCTAAAAGCGTATTCTGCTAGAGCATGAATTGAATTTCTGTTTAAAATTATCGTTTGTTTACATTTGATGTTAGCCCTTCTATGTTATTTTTGAATTTGATTTTAAACAGATGCAAAATTCCCTTTTTCAAACCTTATCCGATTCACTAGAAGGAAATCTTTATAAAGATGAATTACACCGATCCATTTATGCCACGGATGCCTCGGTTTACAGGGAAATTCCTGCTGCGGTGATATATCCTAAAACCTTTTCAGATTTAAAAAAGGTCATTGAATTTTCAAGAAAACACAAACTTTCCATCACACCCAGAGCAGCAGGGACCTCCCTGGCCGGTCAGTGTGTTACAGACGGGATTGTATTAGACCTGAGCAAATATTTTACAGATGAAATCGATTTCAATTCCGAGTTAAAGACCATACGCTTACAGCCCGGAGTGGTAAGGGATGCGTTAAATAACAGGTTGAAACCAAATCGATTATTTTTTGGACCCAATACCTCTACCAGCAACCGTTGTAACGTGGGGGGTATGTTTGGGAACAATTCCTCAGGAACAACCTCTATCAAATACGGGGTGACACGCGATAAAATTATATCTTCCAAAGGTTTTCTTTCCGATGGCAGCTTTATCGAAGTCAAACCGCTTACAAAAACCGAATTTGAGCACAAATTAAAATCAGATTCACTTGAAGGCAAAATTTATAAGTACTTCAACCGGCTTTTTCAGCAAAAAGATATCGAGGCTCTCATTGAAGAAGGCTTTCCGAAATCTTCCATTCATCGAAGAAACACGGGATATTCTATAGATGAGCTGTATAACTCATCTTTCTTTAAATCGGATTCTAACCTCTATTTTAATCTCAATAAACTCTTGTGTGGTAGTGAAGGCACTTTATTTATAGCCACAGAACTTGAATTGAGACTGGATGCCGTACAGCCTCAGCATTCCGCTATGGTGGCAGCGCATTTCACAAGTATTTCAGACTGTCTTGAGTCTGTAAAAACCTGCATGTCTCATGAGTTATTTACCTGTGAGATGATGGATAAAACCATCCTGGACTGCACGAAAGACAGCATGAAATATAAAGGGCATAGATTTTTTATTGAAAAAGATCCTGAAGCTATTTTGATGCTTGAACTCAGATCAGACGCACTGGAGGATTTGAAAATACAGGTCAAGACTCTGCTTGCAGATTTAAAGTCTTCGACCAAATCCTACGCGTCGCCGGTTTTAAAAGCCGGAGAAATAGATCTTGCGGTAGAGTTGAGAAAAGCGGGTCTTGGTTTGCTGGGAAATCTTAAAGGGGATGAAAAAGCTGTCGCCTGTATAGAAGACACCTCGGTTGCCATCGAAGATTTACCGCATTACATTGCAGATTTTTCCAAAATCATGACCTCTTACAATCAAAAAGCAGTGTATTACGCTCATGCCGGTGCCGGTGAACTACATTTAAGACCCATATTGAATTTGAAAACATCTAAAGGGGTTGAAGAGTTTAAAAACATATCCAGCGATGTTGCTCATTTGGTGAAATCTTACGGAGGCGCTCTGAGCGGCGAGCATGGAGACGGCAGGGTGAGAGCGCCGTTTACGGAGCTGGTGGTAGGTAAAGAATGTTACAGGATATTTCAGGAGATAAAGCAGGTATTCGATCCTAAAAATCTGTTCAATCCCGGCAAAATTGTCAACCCCAAGCCTATCGATACCGATTTACGGTATGAAGTGAACAGGGATGAGCCTGAGATTTCTACCAAACTCGATTTTTCTAAAAATCTAGGCATTCTCAGAGCTGCTGAGCAATGTAATGGGAGTGGAGATTGCAGAAAGTCTCATGAATTCGAAGGGGGCATGTGCCCGAGTTATCAGGCCACCAAAAATGAAAAGGACACGACACGGGCAAGAGCTAATATGTTAAGGGAAGTTCTGACACAAAAGCATCAGGATAAGAATGCCTTTGATGATAAGAATCTTAAAGAAGTTTTTGACCTCTGTATTAATTGTAAGGCTTGTAAAAACGAATGTCCCAGCAATGTCGATGTTGGTGCTTTCAAAACTGAATTTCTTTATCAGTATCAAAAAGCGAATGGAACTGAACTGAGAACCAGAGTTTTTGCAAATAATAATCTCATCAATAAACTCGCTTCTCCGGCAGCTCCGATTTATAACTGGTTAAATACCAATGCACTGACCTCGAATTTGATTAAGCGCATAGCCGGAATAGCCAAAGAACGAAGTTTACCAAGACTGAGCTCTCAGTCCCTGAGGTATAAAATCGACAAAGGCTTGATTTCATTAAAGGCAATCGGAGAGAAAAAGAAATCTGTCTACCTGTTCATCGATGAATTCACGAATTACCTGGATGTTGAAATAGGAATCGATGCCATAGAATTACTCACTAAACTCGGCTATGAAATCAAGGTCCTCAGGCATGAAGAAAGCGGAAGGGCTTATTTTTCAAAAGGATTGCTTGACGAAGGTCAGAGAATTGTAGATAAAAATGTAGCTGTCTTTTCCACTAAAGTTTCACAAGAATCCCCTTTGCTGGGAGTTGAGCCTTCTTCCATTTTAAGTTTCAGGGATGAATATTTAAAATTGGCCTCAGACAAAACTTCAGCAGAACAACTTTCTAAGCATGTGTTTTTGATAGAAGAGTTTCTCAATGCTGAAATTCAATCTGGAAATCTAAAATCAGATCAGTTTTCAGAAGAATCCAAAGCCATTAAAATTCATAACCATTGCTATCAGAAAGCTTTATCCAATCAAATTCATACGTTTAATCTCTTGAATTTACCGAAAAACTTTAAAGTGACCTTAATCCCGTCAGGCTGCTGTGGTATGGCTGGCAGCTTTGGTTATGAGAAAGAACACTATAAAGTAAGTCAGGATATCGGAGAATTGATTTTATTTCCTGCGGTGAGAAAATCGAATGGACTTATTTGTGCAAACGGTACCAGCTGCAGGCATCAGATAAAGGACGGGACTCAAAAGGAAGCCCTTCATCCCGTCTCCATATTGAATAAATATGTATTATGAGTCGAGCAGGTAACTGTCAAGTTCCTGAGAAGAATTAAAATCCAAGTCAGGAATTTCTATTTCCAATTGCTCCAGAATATCTTCAAAAATAATTTCCGTATTCACTTCACTTAAAATAAGACCAATATCTTCAGCAAAATAATTGGTGATACTCGTAATTTGTTGTTCCTGCAATAAGGTGAAATCAGTGAAAACGATGAACACCTCTGCTGAAAGCGTTATCTGAATTTCTGAGACAAAAATATTTTCGTAACTCACCTCATTTACGACTTTCGAAGTAGAGAAGCCTTTATTTACTGAGCTGATTTTAAAGATAAAATCTACAGGATAATCATTGATGCTTTGTTGAAATTCCCCGGAGGATGAAGACATGATATCTCCCTGAGATGAAAAATCATCGTAAAGCACAATATCTTCCAGAGGCAGTTGAAGAGGGGACAAGCCATTTTCTAAATCTATGCTGTATTCGCCATCCAGAATTATCTTTTGATTTCCATTTTGTTTGTAAACCTTGCCACCAGCCAGCATACTGCTAAAAATTCCTAAAAGTTCATCACTGCTTTGAGTGAAGCCATATCTGTTTTGAATCTTTTCATCGACAGACAGTATTTCAGTTCCTTGAATATTGCTGGCATTCTGACTTAAATGATTTTCATAAACCCAGGAATTACCAATGTCAAGAGGTAAATAGTCAACATCTGAATTTAAAAAAGTATCTTCTTCTTCTGAACAGGATGAACAAAAGATGATTAGTATTACTATAAGGGAAAGCCTGTGTTTTTTCATAGGCATGAATATACAAATAAAGGCGGAAATTCAACGTTTTTTGTTCTCTTCTCAGTAAATACGGTAGATTCATCAACAAAATTAACCAAAATGGCAGTGGAGATGTCTTCTTCTTTTTTTTTCAAAATCACTTAGTTTCCTTAACATTTCGTCATGGTTGCCGGTAATGTAAACGATTTCCGTACCGGACATCGAAAATTCAATAAATGTTCTGATGATTTCCAAATGTGTTTTTGGAAAGTAATTTTTTCTGAATTGCCATATATCCACGATGTCACCATTGAGAATTATTTTTTTAGGAATTATAGAATTAAGGTAATTCGATAGTTCCTGGGCATGACAGCCAAAAGTACTCAAGTGGATATCTGATAAAACAACTAAATCAACTTTTCTCTTCAAACTATATAGTTTTCTATAAAAAAAACAAAAGCTAAAGCCTAATCTAGTAAACTGAAGATTACTATAATTCTACCTGTGTGTTATCTCACAGAGGTGTTGGTTAACTTCAACTTTACGTTTTGGAGCATTCCGGCTATATTTATTAATTATCTGGTTTAATTGCTTTTTGATTATTGCTTAAAACAATTACATTTGTTCAAAACAACACATGGCATCAAATAGTTTCGGCAGTTTTTTAAAGCTCACTACCTATGGTGAATCTCATGGAGTTTCTATAGGAGGTATTTTAGACGGGGTGCCCCCCGGAATTCAACTGGATTTGGATAAAATTCAACTCGAAATGGATAGGAGAAAACCTGGGCAATCGTCTATAGTGACACAGCGAAAAGAATCTGATATAGTTCATTTTAAATCCGGAATCTTTGAAGGAATAACCACAGGCTTACCTATTGGGTTTGAAATTCAAAATACCGATAATAAATCAAACGATTACGGACATATTAAAGATGTATTTCGGCCAAATCATGCAGACTATACTTACGACCAAAAATACGGACAGAGAGATCATCGGGGAGGAGGAAGATCCAGCGCCAGAGAAACGGCTTCCTGGGTAGTAGCAGGAGCTATTGCCAAACAAATACTCAGTGACGTCAAATTTACGGCCTATACCCATGCTGTAGGTGCTCTTGAATTGACAGCGAAAGATACCGTTGACTTTGACGTGATCGAGAAAAATCCTGTGCGTTGCCCGAATGAAAAAGTGGCTTCACAAATGGAAGACTATATCAGACAGATTCGGAAAGAAGGAGATACCATTGGAGGGATTGTGAAATGTGTCATTTCAAACGTTCCTAAAAATCTGGGTGATCCTATCTTCGAAAAACTACACGCCAATCTGGGTAAAGCCATGATGACCATCAATGCAGTAAAAGGCTTTGATTACGGTTCCGGATTTGAAGGTGTTTCCATGAGAGGAAGTGAACATAATGATTTGTTCAATACCGACGGGAGTACTAAAACCAATCATAGCGGTGGTATACAGGGTGGGATTTCCAACGGTATGGATATCACTTTCAGGGTAGCGTTCAAACCCGTAGCTACACTCATGCAAAAGCAGCAAACCATCAATAAAAACGCTGAAGAAGTTGAAATGCAGGGCAAAGGGCGACATGACCCCTGTGTGGTTCCCAGAGCCATTCCTGTCGTTGAAGCTATGTCTGCCTTAGTTTTGGCAGATGCCTATTTATTAAATAAATCAATCCATTAAGATGAAAAAATTAGAACTACACTGGCAAATCCTTATAGGAATGGGCCTTGGAGTATTATTTGCGTTTATATTATCCTATTTTGAATGGGGAAGCGGTTTTATTACAGACTGGATCAAGCCCTTTGGTACGATCTTTATCAATGCTCTAAAACTGATTGCCGTTCCTTTAATTCTTGCTTCACTTATTAAAGGCGTATCAGATTTGAAGGATATTTCAAGCCTTTCCAAAATGGGGCTGCGAACCATATTAACCTATCTGACGACAACTGTAATTGCTGTAAGTATAGGTCTCATCATTGTAAATGTTTTTGAACCTGGAAAAAGCATCGAGAGTGATACCCGAGAAGAACTAGTGGAAAGTTACGGTGGCGATGCTGAAACGACTCGTCAAAGTGCACAAAAACAAAAGGAATCTGGTCCGTTACAAGCGCTAGAAGATTTGGTGCCAGAGAATATTTTTGGAGCTGCTTCAAGCAATTCCAATATGTTGCAGGTTATTTTCTTTGCCATTTTCTTTGGGATAGGTATGATTTTAATTCCAGAAAAACAATCGAGACCCATCAAGGAATTTTTTGATTCGCTCAATGAAGTCATCTTAAAGATGATAGACCTCATCATGCTTGCGGCACCTTACGGGGTCTTTGCCTTACTGGCAGCACTCGTTGTAGAAGCTCCAAGCGCAGATTTATTTATAGCTTTAGCCTATTATGCGCTTTGTGTGGTTGGTGGATTGCTCCTTATGATAGGGATTTACGCTTTGATCGTTGGAATTTTTACTAAAAAAACCCCTCGATTTTTTCTTAACGGAATTTCTCCAGCCCAATTATTAGCCTTTTCTACAAGTTCCAGTGCTGCTACATTACCGGTCACCATGGAACGCGTAGAGGAACACTTAGGTGTACATCCACAGGTGTCGAGTTTTGTCCTGCCTATTGGTGCGACGATTAATATGGACGGAACAAGCCTTTATCAGGCGGTTGCTGCTGTGTTTATTGCGCAGGCCTTCGGAATAGAGTTGAGTTTTGCCGCCCAACTGGGTATTATTGCCACAGCTACATTAGCTTCTATTGGTTCTGCAGCAGTGCCTGGGGCAGGAATGGTGATGCTGGTTATCGTCTTAGGTCAGGCAGGTATACCTGAAGCCGGTCTAGCCCTCATCTTTGCGGTAGACAGACCTTTAGACATGTTGAGAACTAGTGTCAATGTAACTGGTGATGCAGCCGTTGCCATGTTAGTTGCCAAATCACAGGATAAGCTGGGAGACCCTCAGGTTAAAGATTGGGATGATAACTATAAAAAAGAAGAATCTGAAAAATAAATTGACTAAATAAAGCCTGATATAAACCGAATACTGCTGTTTATTAAAGCATTTGATTTCAGCTGGGATAATCCTTGAATTGGGTTTGAAAATTAAGGTTTAAACGTCATTAACCTTGTTATAAAAAAAAAGAACATGAAACTATTTAATCACTTATGTTTTGTCCTTAGTGCCGTCACCTTACTGGTATCCTGCAAAGCGGAAGAAAAAAAAATATTTGGAGAACCTGAAGTCATCGCAAGTGGATTTCAATTTACGGAAGGTCCCCACTGGCTTGAGGGGGAAGGTTTGATTTTTAGTGATATTCCAGCAAGTAAAATTTACATATGGAAAGCTGATCAGGACACTGTCGAGGTGTGGCTAGACCCTTCTGGTCGTTCAAATGGTATAGATGAAATGCCGAACGGAGATATTATTATTGCACAACATTCCGGCAAAATCAGTCTTGTAAATTCAGATAAAAGCACAGATGTACTCGTATCTACTTATAAGGGGAAAAAACTAAACAGTCCAAACGATTTAGCCATTACATCGGCTGGTGTCGTTTACTTTACCGATCCTACCTATGGAGTAACTGGCGAGCCTGAATTGGATTTTTCTGGGGTTTACCAGCTGAAAAACGATAGTTTACATCTAATTTATGATGAATTTAATCTGCCAAATGGCATTGCCTTGTCTGTTGATGAGCGCTTACTATTTGCAGGCGACTCTGAAACAGGGGACATTATAAAGTTCAATCTCGATGAAGAAGGAGAAGTTGTTTCTAAAGCATTTTTTGCCAATATTGGTAAGCCAACTCAATTGGGGGCAGCTGATGGTATGCTGCTGGATACGGATAAGCGTCTTTATACTACGGGTCCCAATGGTTTGATGGTATTCGATGAATCCGGTACGCAGATAGCTCAGTTGAAGTTTGACGAACAAATCACCAATCTGTCATGGGGGAAAACTATTGGTGAAACCTTGTATATAACCGCTTCAGACAAAGTATACAGGGTTGAGCTTCAGAATTGATTCAAGACATTCTTGAAAACAAAAAAGCTGTCTCTGAAAGAGACAGCTTTTTTACTTTAAGAATTTTCGTTCAGACTACACTGCATATTTATTGTCTTCTACAATTTTATCCGCAATGGTATTTCTAAGTTCAACAATATTGGGGAAATTTTCGTATTTGGTATAACGTTTTAATCCCATCAACATCATTTTTTGCTCGTCGCCTTCAGCAAAAGAAATAATTGCTTCTTTAGCTTTTTCATTGATTTTATCAACAGCTTTATATAATCTCAGTTTAGCCATGGCAATTTGAACGTTTTGAGATTCTTCACCAAAACGATTTGCATTTTTCTCTGCTCTTAAAATGGCAGATTCTGCCATATAGGTTTCGATCAAGATATCGGCAGACGCCAATAGCAATTGTTGATGCTGATCAAGTTCTTCTCCATACTTTTGAGCAGCGCTTCCTGCCACCATCAAAAACACTTTTTTGAGTTTTTTCAGCATCGCTTTTTCTTCTGAAAGAAGGGCTGAGTAATCTGGAGTTTCAAACGAAGGAATGCCGGTGAGTTCATCAGAAACCGCTTTAGCGGGACCCAGTAAATCCACATGACCTTTCATCGCTTTTTTGACTAACATACCCACAGAAAGCATTCTATTGATTTCATTGGTTCCTTCATATATTCTTGAAATTCTGGCATCTCTCCAGGCAGATTCCATGGGAGCATCTGCAGAGAATCCCATACCTCCATAAATCTGAATACCTTCATCAGTACACTTCTGAATATCTTCTGAAACCGCTACTTTTAAAATAGAACATTCAATAGCGAATTCTTCAACACCTTTAAGCTCGGCCTCTTGATGTGAACTGCCACTTTCCATTCTCAAATTGATGCGGTCTTCGATATTCTTTGAAGCTCTATAACAAGCCGCTTCACCAGCGTAAGTGGACATAGCCATTTCAGCCAGTTTAGATCGAATGGCCCCAAATTTTGAAATAGGCGTATCAAACTGAACCCTGTCGTTAGCATAACTTACCGCTGAACCTATAACGCGACGCTGAGCATCGAGACAAGCAGCGGCTAACTTTATTCGTCCTACGTTTAAGGCATTCATAGCAATTTTAAAACCGCCATTTCTTTCTCCAAGTAAATTTTCAGCAGGGACTTTGGTTTCATTGAAGAAAACCTGGCGGGTAGAAGAGGAGTGAATACCTAATTTTTTCTCTTCATCTCCCATTGAGATCCCGTTTTCCAAATCTTTTTCAACGATAAATCCTGTGATGTTTTTATCATCTTCTATTCGTGCAAATACGATGAATATATCACAAAATCCAGCATTGGAAATCCACATCTTTTGACCTGTAATCTTATAATGCGAACCATCTTCGGACAAAACAGCTCTGGTTTTTCCAGAATTAGCATCAGATCCTGCGCCAGGTTCAGTAAGACAATAAGCCCCAAACCATTCACCGGTTGCTAATTTCGGAATGTATTTTTGCTTTTGCTCTTCAGTACCATATAAGGTAATAGGCAACGTACCAATTCCTGTATGCGCACCAAATGCTGTTGCGATAGATCCGGTAGCACCTGAAATATAGTCACAAACCAGCATGGTAGAAACGAAATCCATTCCCAGCCCGCCGTATTCTTCAGGTACGGCAACGCCCAGGAATCCTAATTCACCAGCCTTACGCATAACTTCTTCAGTCAAGTCGTAATTTTTCTTCTCAAACTCTTCTTTTTTAGGCCAGATTTCTCTGTCGACAAACTCTTTTACAGAGTCTCTCATCATCTTTTGTTCATCAGAAAAATCTTCAGGGGTGAAAACTTCTTCAGCTTTGGTTTCTTTTACGATGAACTGACCTCCGCGAATCATGTCATCTAGTTTTTCTTTTGTTTCCATTTTTTCTTTTTTATAATTTATTCTCTATTAAGTATCAAGTAAGCAGTATTAATGATAAAACTTACAGTTATGATTTTGAAAGTATCAGTTTGTATAGCATTCGCTGAATTTCATTATTTTATCAAAATATTTTAACAAATTCATCTTGATTTTCTATATTAAAGAGATCTTGAATTAAAATAAATTGAGTTTCTAGTTCAAAACTGAACCCTTGACTCATGTTAATAAAATTCACGAATTGTTTATCAGTATTTCTTCCAGCACCTTCAGCAAGGTTTGAAGCTATAGATACGGCTGAACGTTTTATTTGGCTTTTTATACCAAACTTTTCATCATTTGGTAAGTGTTCATAAGATTTAAAAACAGATTTTATCAACTCAATAGCTTTTTGCCAAACTTTAAAATTTTTAAAATCATGCATAAATCTATTTATTAAATACCAGTTCCTCTACACTAAAACACCTCATATATCCCGGCAGCACCTTGTCCGGTTCCCACACACATGGTAACCATCGCGTATTTATTTTTCAACTGTCTTTTCTTCATCTCATCAAAGATCTGTACAGATAATTTTGCTCCGGTGCAGCCAAGTGGATGTCCAAGTGCAATAGCGCCTCCATTTACGTTTAAAATATCCTGATTGATATCCAGTTCTCTGGCTACGGCGAGGGATTGAGAAGCAAAAGCTTCATTCAATTCGATGAGTTCAATGTCATTCAGTTTCAGCCCGGCTTGATCCAAAGCTTTTGGTATGGCTTTAACAGGACCAATACCCATTATTCTTGGTTCTACGCCAACCGTGGCATAAGACACAAGTCTTGCTACAGGTTCAAGATTCAGTTCCTTGACCATCTCTTCGCTCATGACCATGACAAAAGCTGCACCATCACTCATTTGAGATGAATTTCCAGCTGTAACGCTACCCCCTTCAGCAAAAACCGGCCGGAGTTTATTCAATACCTGTTCGGAAGTATCTGCTCTGGGACCCTGGTCCTTATCTACGGTATAGGTTTTAGATTGTCTTTTCCCTTTGGAATCCACAAAAATATCCTCAACCTCAATTGGAACGATTTGATCCTGAAAACGATTCTCTTTTTGAGCCTTTATAGCTTTCTGATGAGAATGGTAAGCAAACTCATTTTGATCTTTTGAACTGATTTTATATTTCTCGGCAACTGCTTCAGCGGTTAATCCCATTCCCCAGTAATAGCTTTCGTTTCCGGCTTTTGCAGTTTCATAATTGGGTACTGGTTTGTATCCACCCATAGGAATATAACTCATGCTTTCTGCTCCACCGGCAATAATGCAGTCGGCCATTCCACTTTGAATTTTGGCAGAAGCCATGGCTATGGTTTCAATTCCGGAGGCACAGTATCTGTTCACGGTTACTCCGGGCACTTCTTCAGATTTCAATCCCATAAGTGAAACCAGTCTTCCCATGTTCAAGCCTTGTTCTGCCTCAGGCATGGCATTTCCAACCATGACATCATCAATTCTAGACCTGTCAAAGTCCGGTAACTGCTTCATCATGTGTTCTATGGTTTCTGCCGCCAGATCATCTGGTCTTTTGAAACGAAACACCCCTTTTGGTGCTTTCCCTACTGCGGTTCTGTATCCTTTTACTATATATGCTGTTTTCATCTTCCTATCCCTAACCCTTTCCTAAGGAAAGGGGATTCTTGCGGGTGTTTTTTTCGGTTAATAAATTAATCTTCATGTTTTCTAGTCTTCCCTTGGGGAAGATTTAGATGGGGTCTCTAATTTCTTAAGGGCTTACCTTTTTTGATCATATGCTGTAAACGCTCCAGAGTCTTTCTTTCTCCACAAAGAGATAAAAAGGCTTCACGCTCAAGATCCAAAAGGTATTGTTCAGAAACATAATTAGCTTCAGACAAATCGCCTCCAGACATCACATAAGCAAGCTTATTGGCTATTTTTTGGTCGTGTTCACTTATGTATTTTCCAGCTTTCATTTGGTCAGTTCCAACTAGAAACGCACCGAGAGCCTGTCTGCCCAGAACTTTAATATCATTCGTTTTTACAGGTTGCGTGTATCCGTTTTTCGCCATGAGTTTCGCCTGTTCCTTGGCTATGGCAAGCTGCCTGTCTCTGCTCACAACGACAATGTCTTTACCCCTTTCGAGTATATTCAGATCATAAGCTTCATGTGCAGATTTAGCCACTTTGGCCATACCAATCGTTAGGAAATTCTCTCTTAACCTGTTCAACTCAACATCGTCCTTCTGGAAGGTCATTGCTGCACGTCTGGTCATTTCCTTAGAACCTCCGCCACCAGGAATAACCCCTACGCCAAATTCGACTAAACCGATATAGGTCTCTGCATGTGCAACAATTTTGTCTGCATGCATAGATAATTCACATCCACCGCCCAGCGCCATTTGATGTGGGGCTGCTACGGTAGGAATGGAGGAGTAGCGCATCCTCATCATGGTATCCTGGAAGTATTTTATAGCTCCATTGAGTTCTTCATATTCCTGTTCTACCGCGAACATGAAAATCATTCCAATGTTGGCGCCAACAGAGAAGTTATCTCCAGTGTTTGAAATGACAACCCCTTCATAGTCCTTCTCGGCTATATCCATGGCTGCGTTTATACCATTAAGGACATCGCCTCCAATTGAATTCATTTTACTTCGGAATTCGATATTTAAAATACCATCACCAAGATCTTCGGCAACCAGGTCTTTATTGCTAAAGACCTCGTGGCTTTCTCTGATGTTGTCAAGTATGATAAAGGCATCCTGTCCAGGAATTTTCTGATGCGATTTTTTATCGCTGTCGTAGAAATACGTCTTGCCGGATTTTACCTGATAAAATGCTTTGTCTTTTGATTCTGAAAGGCTTTGAACCCAGTCTGCAACCTCAAAACCTTCATCTTTCATCAATTGAATCCCTTTTTCGAGTCCAATAGCATCCCAGATTTGAAATGGACCGTGTTGCCAGCCGAAACCAGCTTTCATGGCATCATCTATTTTATAAAGCGCATCCGTTATTTCAGGAATTCTGTTCTGAACATAAGCAAATAATGCGGCAAAGTTTTTTCTGTAAAACTCGCCTGCTTTGTCTTTCCCTTCTATTAGGACGGGAAATCTGTCAGCTACAATGTCAATGGACTTGGTTTTTTCTAGGCTGTCAAATTTAGCCGATTTTCTTTCTCTATACTCCAGGCTATCTAAGTCTAAAGATTTAATCTCGCTAGACCCGTCCTCATGCTTTACCTTCTTGTAGAAACCCTGACCAGTTTTACTCCCCAGCCATTTCTTCTCCATCATATGTTCGATGAAATCTGGCAATTTGAAAAGCTCGTGACGTTCATCGTCTGGAACATTATCATAAAGTCCGTTAGCCACATGAACTAAAGTATCCAATCCAACAACATCAACGGTTCTGAAGGTGGCAGATTTGGGTCTTCCAATGACCGGCCCCGTTAACTTATCGACTTCCTCAATCGTCAAATCCATGTCCTTAACCATATGGAACAAACTCATAATACTGAAGATTCCTATTCGATTCCCTATGAATGCAGGGGTATCCTTAGCGACAACAGTGGTTTTGCCAAGAAATTTCTCACCGTATTCATTCAGAAAATCCAATACTTCTTCAGAGGTATCAGGTCCAGGAATAATCTCTAATAATTTAAGGTACCTTGGCGGATTGAAGAAATGCGTCCCGCAGAAATGTTTCTTAAAATCATCAGATCGTCCTTCGTTCATAAACTTGATTGGAATACCCGACGTATTTGAAGAAATCAGAGTTCCTGGCGTCCTGTGCTTCTCAAGATTTTCAAAAACTTGCTTTTTAATATCAAGTCTTTCAACCACCACTTCAATAATCCAGTCTGCATCTTTAACCTTAGCGATATCATCTTCAAGGTTGCCTGTTTCTATTCTTTTCGCAAAATCTTTATGATATATAGGAGACGGGTTAGATTTTAAAGAAGCCTGCAGCGCTTCATTTACGATTCTGTTACGTACCGACGTATCTTCAAGAGTTTTTCCCTGTTTTTTCTCAGCTTCTGTAAGTTCTCTAGGCACAATATCTAAGAGTAATACTTCTACTCCGATATTGGCAAAATGGCAAGCTATACCACTTCCCATTATACCTGAACCAATGACAGCAACTTTGTTGATTCTTCTTTTCATATTAGTGTTGAATTTTAGTTTGTTCTTTCTTAAAAATCATTTTTTCAGAAATTAGTCTGTTTATTTCATCGGTTACTCTTAAAAAAGTATCCAAGTCTTCTTTTGAAATATTGCTTTTGACAGCTTCATCAAATGACAGCACGACGTATTTAGAGAATTTTCTCATCTCTAGGCCGAAATCGGTTAAATGAATAAGTACGCTTCTGCCATCTTCAGGATTTCTTTCTCTCTTTATGAGTCCTTTTTCTTCCATGGTTTTTAACGTCCTGGACAGACTCGTAGATTCAACTCCCATCTTAGGACCAAGAGCTGTAGAAGGAGTTCCATGTTCCGGATCTATACTCAACAAAGCAAAACCTGTAGCCATACTACTTCCTTTCTTGTTAGCTTCTTCATTGTACATTTTAGACACTGCAATCCAAGTCGATCTTAAAACGTAATCAATAGTTTTTTCCTTCATATAACAAATATAGCAAAATTTATTATGCACGCATAGTATTTTGTGTTTTTTTCGTTCATCGGGGAGAAAAGCGCACAGTGTAAGTACAAGCAGCTGTGCGTCTTAAGTTTTTTGGTGAAAAAAGAGATAAAAACCTTCAAAAAAGTTTGGTTTGAAGAGGAAAAGAGTTGTAGTTTTGCACCCCGCTAATTGAGGTACTGGATAGAGAAGGCAAGAGGGAGAGCTTGGGCAACAAGTTGTTGTTATGGCTTGTGAGCAGAGGAATTAAGTTGT
>NZ_JAAIKD010000021.1 GCF_010820555.1 Psychroflexus aurantiacus
TTGAATTCCGCCAAGGAATTCAACCGCAATGAATTATAGCCGATGTTGTAGGTAGTGTTTTCTTTCAGTTACTAATCCAGTTAATTTATTCAGTTTTATTTGGTCAATTTTTTTCCAATCCGTTTTATCAAATTCCAATGAGCTGAATTTTTTTAAACTTCGATATATTGGTAAAATCATAGTCTCAAAATCTCCAGTCAATTTATAAATCAGATTACGTTTTTTATTTATTCCGCCACTTTTTGAGATAAAAAAGTCAATTACCTTTCCGCTTGGTTTTAATTCAAAGAAATAACATTCAGGCTCCAAGTTCCAACATATTTCCGTTTCGATTCCGTTCAGAGTTAAAATAAGAGATTCACAAAGTTTGTCAGTCGGATTTTCGGGAATATTTGAAGTAATAAAATTCAATTCAAAGTCCGAAGTTTTAAAGTTTGTAGGTAACCAACCATTTTTAGGAATTTCAAACTTTAATTGCAATTTGCTCATTAAATTTAAATTTTAATTCCGAAAAGCACAATGAAAGCAAATAACACACAAATGATTGAAAAGACTTGAAAAAAGATTTTCATTCCTTTAAAAATCCCTGGTGCTTTTTCAACCAAATTTGGATTATGCTTTTTATGAAACCTTAATTGGAATTTCACAATTATTGGACCAACGAACCAAAAAATTAAAGCTGCGAAAATGAAAAATAATGTTGGTTTTATATTATCCATATATGTGCGTCAAAATTACTTACAACGTGTTTGTGTATGATTTCGTTGCGTGTTTAAACACTAAAGTTAGCAAATAAGTCACAACAAATAGAAAGTCTGCGAGGACTTTCGTAAGTAGGCTATAACTAGCAATGAATTATACACGTTGTTGTAAAACGTTTTATTTCGTATTCTTCTTTTTATCGTCAGTTGCCCATTTTTTTATTTTTTCGTTCAATGTCGAATACCCTAAACCGCCTAAAAGCATTCCAATTGGCATTCCGATTATTGTTCTCCAGAATTCTTTTGGATTTCTGCGATAATCAGGTAGATAAGCCCAATATAAAAATCCGACAAACAGGATAACAAGTATTGAAATAATTATAAATTCAGTCATAGTATTTTAACCTTTCCGTTTCCACTCCTTAAATCCGATTACGTCATCTCTAACTTCCTTTATCCACTTTTTTCCTTTTGTCGAATTCAAGTGTTCAAATATTATTTTGTTGTATGCGCTTATTATTTCATTTTCTGGCCCAGTACAACCAAATTCGTAAAAGTATATTCCGTATTTCTTTTCAAAATCTGGGTCAGTAGCAATAATAACAGGTGCAATTCCACCCATTAGCAACAAAAATGGATTTCCATTCTTAATGTCCAATTCTGCCATTTTTTCAGCTTCCTTTTCATTCGTAACAAAAGTCAGTTTAGAAGCTCCAGAATTATTTAATTGCTCGTCGCTCAATTCTCCAATTCTTGAAAATATAACAGTTTCTTCCCCGTCTGTTTGAGCATTCAAAGTCAAAGTTAGAATTCCAATAAATAACGTTAATATGAACTTCATAGGCTTCTCTTAAATGTTTTACAACGTCTCGCGCATAACGAAAGTGGCGACTTAAAACGC
>NZ_JAAIKD010000022.1 GCF_010820555.1 Psychroflexus aurantiacus
AACGCTGAATATAAACTGTCGTTTTAATGCAGTTTATATAATGTTGTGTGTTACTTTTTTTCAAGATGGGCTAGATCCTCTCTTGTAAAAAGACTGTTTTTTTTATAGTTAGCTTTACAATACTCAAGCGCATTTCTCCCTTTTTTAACAGAAACCTCATTTTCAATTGCAAATTTGGCTATTCGATAGCTCATTCGCAGATAATACTCCTCAGGCAAGATTTCTCTGCTTTTTTCCAGGAAATCCACTACTTCATCTTTTCTGCCTTCAATCACATATGATTTTACGGGCCTATGAATATTGTAATAGAATACTCTATCATCTGTTTTTTCGCTATCCTCAATGGCCATGTTATATGATTCAATGGCTTCTGGATACATTTCCATTGCGAAATATTGATTACCGATATTGACGTGATCAAGCCCACCACCGAACCAAAGCTTATGTTTCTCAACAAAATCGAGAAAATACTTGAATTCTTCCTTGTCTTTTCTCTGTATGATGCTGCTTAGATAACCATCAAGATCCTGCATACTGAAGCTCCCTGTTAAGCCGTAGTTTTTCTTTAAGTCGGTCAGATAGTACTCATCATATTCAACAATTGACGCATAGTTTTCAAGGTTATTGTAATCCTGAAAGATGAATTTTAACCCATCTAGCAATGCATGGGGCACGATGGTCAGGTGGTTTGCCTCATATTCTTTTTTCATAAACTTGATTGCCTGATTAGGCGAATTTTGATATAGACTATCTAAAACGTTTCCTGCTTGAAATCTTGAGGGTGCATCTTTTGTACCATTTGCTACAAAATAGTATATGGTTCGGCCTTGATAATTTTCGAAGAATTCAGACAATCTATTTCTATTGGGATCATTTTTTTGAAAATAGGTCGAAAGCGTAATGAACCCATTAAAAGGATTGCCCTCTCGCATCAACAGCTTATGATTATATTCGGCTCCATTTGAATGACCAATCATAACATTGAAGCCAGAAGTACAATACGTGGAATCGATGAATTGAATTACTTCTTGGAATAAATATTCAGTGAAATACTCACCACTTTTTATATTTTTTAGTTCCTCGTTTCTTTTCTTATGGACGATTCCAACTAAAATAGATGGTGGGATTATGTTGAAATCTGATAGTGAAAGTGCGTTGATGTATCCCTTGGCCACCTCAAAGTTTTGGCTCGATCCATCCGTCATGTAGATTACAGGATATCTATCTTTTGGAGTGTAATTTTTGGGCAAATATACTTTCAGTGTTCGTTCATCGTCCAGATGTTTTGAATCAATTGTTTTAATTTCATAATCCAGACTGTCCACACCTTGTCCAAATGAGGCAAAAGAAATCAGAGTAAGGATTTGCACTAATAATGTCTTCATATAATTAGATTAATTACATACAAC
>NZ_JAAIKD010000023.1 GCF_010820555.1 Psychroflexus aurantiacus
TTTTTTATTGAGAGTATGAAAATTAAATAACTAATAATTATCGAATAGATAAGCTTATTAAGGGCGTATGGGGGATGCCTAGGCTCTCAGAGGCGACGAAGGACGTGACAAGCTGCGATAAGCTGCGGGGATTAGCACATATGAATTGATCCGCAGATTTCCGAATGGGGCAACCCACTATACTGAAGGTATAGTATTCTGGCTGTAATGGTCAGAAAGCGAACCCGGTGAACTGAAACATCTAATTAGCCGGAGGAAGAGAAAACAATAGTGATTTTGCTAGTAGCGGCGAGCGAACGTGAAACAGCCCAAACCAGTACTGTTACGGCAGTGCTGGGGTAGTAGGACTACGATATCTTGATACATTTTGAACCCAAATATTTTGGAAAGAATACCCATAGAAGGTGACAGGCCTGTAGGGGTAAGGGATGTATTGAGTAGTAGTATCCTGAGTAGTGCGGGGCACGAGAAACCTTGCATGAATCAGCCGGGACCATCCGGTAAGGCTAAATACTACTGAGAGACCGATAGTGAACCAGTACCGTGAGGGAAAGGTGAAAAGAACCTTGAATAAAGGAGTGAAATAGACCCTGAAACCATACGCTTACAAGCGGTCGGAGTCCCGTTTACGGGATGACGGCGTGCCTTTTGCATAATGAGCCTACGAGTTACCACCGTTAGCAAGGATAAATAATTCAGTTATGGATCCGTAGCGAAAGCGAGTCTGAATAGGGCGAATAAGTTAGCTGTGGTAGACGCGAAACCGTGTGATCTACCCTTGGGCAGGTTGAAGCTGTGGTAACACATAGTGGAGGACCGAACCCGTTGACGTTGAAAAGTCTTGGGATGACCTGAGGGTAGGGGTGAAAGGCCAATCAAACTCGGAAATAGCTCGTACTCCCCGAAATGCATTTAGGTGCAGCGATTAAATAGTTTTATAGAGGTAGAGCTACTGATTGGATGCGGGGGCTTCACCGCCTACCAATTCCTGACAAACTCCGAATGCTATAAAATGTTTTTAATCAGTGAGGGCATGGGTGCTAAGGTCCATGTCCGAGAGGGAAAGAACCCAGAGCATCAGCTAAGGTCCCCAAATATATACTAAGTTGAACAAACGAGGTTGGACTGCTTAGACAGCTAGGATGTTGGCTTGGAAGCAGCCATTCATTTAAAGAGTGCGTAACAGCTCACTAGTCGAGCGGTCCGGCATGGATAATAATCGGGCATAAGTATATTACCGAAGCTATGCTCTTATCCGCTTAAGGCGGATGAGAGGTAGGGGAGCATTCTAATCTGCGCTGAAGGTGTACTGTCAGGTATGCTGGAGCGGTTAGAAAAGAAAATGTAGGCATAAGTAACGATAATGCGGGCGAGAAACCCGCACACCGAAAGACCAAGGA
>NZ_JAAIKD010000024.1 GCF_010820555.1 Psychroflexus aurantiacus
TTTGCTTTTTTATCCATAATGTTTCTCAAATGCACGCCAACTGTCTCGGCTATGAGTAGTTGCGTGGTTTAGCACTTAACTTTGCAAGTACACACCAAACTGAAAATCCGTGAGGATTTTCAGAAGTAGGCGAGAACAAGCAATTACTTATAGCCATTGTTGGCACCAGTTTTTTATTGTTTTAATTCAGTTATTTGTTGCTTTGCAAATTCCTTTGCTCTTTCGTCTCCAAATTCAGCCGTCTTTTCATAATACTCAATAGCTTTTTTCTTATCACCTTTCAGTTTGTAACCTTGGGCAATATTTCCAAGAACTATATAATCTTTGGGATTTAATTTTTCAGCTTTTAAAAGTGGTTCAATTGCTTTGTCGTATTCTCCAGTCAGTAAATATGTCACAGAAAGGTTGGACAAGCTTTCTACGTGATTAGGATAATATTTAAGAACTTCATTTGCTATTTCTCGCATATTTTTTAATAAATCATCGTTGCCTGTATTGTATAATTGATATTGATAGTCCTGAATGTCTAAAAGAAATTCTTTTTCATTTCCATCATATTTTTCGTTGTTTGTCCAAGTCCAATTGTTGTTGTTTTTTGCCGAATAATCAATTGTCTTAATTATCTCTGAAGTAAAATTTGTCCAATCAGGAATTTGTCCCAGCGCATATATTTTTCCAAATCTCATATCAAGTCGGTTTGGGTAAAGTTTGATTCCTTCGTCAATTTTATCGAATCCTTTTTTTAATTCTGTTTGGTCATAATAAATTTGACTTCCTAAATAACCTGCTGTTTGATTTAGGCTATCTTTTAGAACAAGTCCTTCTCCATTAGGTTCATTAGTTGTCAGAGCAAGACCTTCTTGTTTTGATTTCATAAAATGATAATTAAAGTAGCTTGTAAAAAGTTCAGCGTCTTTTGGTTTTTCAGATTTCCATTTGGTCAAGACATTTAATTGGTTGATAGTGTCATTAGTCTGACAATATTTTTGAAATTCAGACTGATAATCTTGACTAAAGCTGATTTGCGAATATAAAATCGCAATTAATGTTCCTAATATTCTTCTCATTCTTGGTTTTTTCTCAAATTGGTGCCAACGGTTTCGTATAAGAATAGTTGCGGGTTTGCGTGCG
>NZ_JAAIKD010000025.1 GCF_010820555.1 Psychroflexus aurantiacus
ACAACGGTCCAGGCTATGAGTAGTGCGGGAGTTCAAAAGCAAGAGTTTTAAACTTCGCACGGTGTCAAGCGAGCCATTTTTATGTTTATTATTTTCTCGACTAAAGATACAAATTGCGAGCGGAAAACAAGCAAAAAGTTTGGATTTAGCGACTTATCCCGCATTACTTATAGCCGGTGTTGGTAGTAGTTTTTTAGTCAGAAATCGATAGTATCATTCACTTTAAAACTTATTTCTAAAAACATTTCTCTATATCTGTATAAAGAATCTTTTTCACTAAAGTCTTTAGCTTCTTCAATTACAATTCCACTTAGTTTAAAATCCCCAGCTTTCTCAGGTTTTATTACGAATATTATATGAAACTTATCAGCTTTGTCAATTGTGTCAAAGCTATCCGGATAACGTTTAGCAACATTCCAAATTGTGTCATAATTAATTTCATCTCTATTGGTTATACCATTATCAAATTCTTCTTTAGTAGAATATATAAAATATAATTCTGAATCTAATTCATTAAAATACGCCCACGGTGTGAAGATTGTAATAGGTATGGACTCGCCTAAATCATATTCATCCTTTATTTCGTCTATTTCATAAAATGATCCACCCGCAACTTCTCCATTTTCATCGATTAGCCAAAATTGGTTAATGTAATCTTGATTTTTTACAAAAGGAGTTACTGAGTTATTAACGTATATAAATTCTCTTTGAATTGTAAGTTGGTTATTTTCATAAGTTGACCATTTACCAATTTTTATACTATCGTTGATAAACTTTCCCTCTTCAGAAAGTGATCCATTTTTGTCATAGTATCTAATAAGATTTGTATTACTATCTATTTTAATAATTTGATATTTATTATTTTTTGTACTGTTCAATTCTTCTTTAGTATTAAAGTTTTTATCATTAATACAACTTGTCAAAATATAAATGATTAAAATTAATGGAATTTTATAGTTCAATATTCTTCCTTGCATCCTCATATTAGATTATATTATTTCTGACATTTAAATTGTAGATTTTTTAATAGGAAAATTGAATATTAAAATCTTAAGTCAAATTACTACCAAC
>NZ_JAAIKD010000026.1 GCF_010820555.1 Psychroflexus aurantiacus
AACGGTTTTGTATATGGCTCGTAGCGCACAAAATAGCGATTACCTTTCGGTTAAGCACAAGCCGATTTTTTAATTTTATTATTATCTTTTTTCTCAATAAGCCAAATTAAAAAATTTGGCGGACTTACAAATATGCCTAGACATCGATTAAATAATTAATTAGCTATGAGCTATATACGGTGTTGCCCATAGTAATTATTCGCTGATATTTATTCTATATTGTTTATGTTCTGGGTCATTTATTGCTATCGACTTTAGCACATCATTTTCGTAATTTAATTCCATTTTGGGATTCTCCTCGTGAAACCATTGAACATAGTTTGTAGTAGTTTCCCAGATATTTGGCGTTAAATGATTTCGTGCAGTAAAGTCAAAAAGAAAATCCCAGGCATCGCCAAGTTCAGTTGGCATTCCCATTCTCAAAAAGTCGATGTAAACATTATCATTTTGATAGTAGGTGAATTCTGCGAGTTTTTCGCATTGTGTATGATAATTAACAGCAAATTTATCGTATTCAGACAGAGTTAATTTTGCCTCTTCGCTACTAAAATTCCGTTTTTTTATCAGCTTACCATTCGTGTCATAGATTACTAATTGATATGGATTCCAAACCATAATATTTGAAATTCCCACGATGTGTTTTTCGTTTTTAGAAATTTCAATTTGTGTTAGCGCTGTACTTGGTTTTTTAAAAATAGTTTTACCGGTTCTTTTATCGATGAGTTCAATGTAAGCGTAATTGTTGTTTTCGTCAAACGGATTTTGGTCTGTCGATATCATCTCGTACAATTCTTCTTCAGTATCAGAAGTCCAATTGTGATAGTGTTTTGCAATATAATTTTCAGATTCTGCAGTGATTGAAACTTTTCCGCTATATGAAGTCGGGTCAGCTTTAGCAACTAAGAAGCTTGCTAAAAACCCTATGATTAAAATGTATTGCGGAAGTTTCATATTATTATGGGCAAC
>NZ_JAAIKD010000027.1 GCF_010820555.1 Psychroflexus aurantiacus
CCCCCGGCACCCCAGATCTTCACTTTAAGATGAGAGGCTCCTGTAGGTATAGTATAGACCTGATCACTACCTGTGTAACTAAAGACATCTGTTTGCTTATCAATACCGCATTCATCTTCATTTAAAATACCGTCATTGTCAGCGTCTAAATCCAGAATATCGGCTATCCCGTCACCATCCGTATCTTTACAAATTGAAGTGTTATCATCAATTACAGCGCTATAGCCCGACCCATTATATTCTGCGCCAACAACCAGTCCATCGGCATCTACAGTCGGTGCACCGGCACCATAAACCCCGCCATCTCCGCCATCAGCGCCTAGATTGTTGTAGTACTCATTGGCATCGGAGCAGCCATCATCATCGGAATCCAGATCCAGATGGTTTGAAATGCCGTCGCCGTCTGTATCTAGAAACAAAGTGGCTTCATTTCGAATTCTGCTAAGCGACCAGGCCGTAGTATTATCATACCTGGCTGCATCCATCAATCCTGAGTAATTTTCAACCGGTACTCCATCATCAACTGCTGATGAACCATTACCTATGGTTCCACCAACGCCTCCAGGGTCCCCATGTGCCGGGACTGTATTATAATCTGCTTGTATTGAATTTGAAACCCCATCTAAGTAAACCGTTAATGTTCCATTATCAAATGTGGCTGCTACATGATGCCACTTGTTGTCCACCGTTAAAGCATCTCCCACAGTAACATCAATCTGATTGAAACTAGAACTAGCCGCCCGTGTGGTGTAAGTTAATAAGCCATCATTAAGCCATAAAGCAGATCCGTTACTATTACCTCCTTCTTCATAAATAATTCGATTTCCGCTTACATTATCCGGTTTAATCCAGGCCGAAAAACTGATCTGGCTATAAGCACTTTCCATAAAGCCACCATCTACACTATATCTTATTTCCTGATTCGTCCCGTTGAA
>NZ_JAAIKD010000028.1 GCF_010820555.1 Psychroflexus aurantiacus
ATTTGTTGTGTTATCAAACGTCCAAAACGCTTGAGGAATAGCGTCAAAAACCGCTGATCCAGTTCCATTTGCTTCGTCTGTATTTAAAATTCCATCGTTATCAGCATCCAGATCACACAGGTCTATCACTCCATCCCCATCGGTATCTGTTTCCCCCGTGGCTGTGGCACTACATGCGTTACAGGCTTCTGTGATTGTGTTGTCGATAGCATTGGCATAGTTAGTCCCATCATAAGCCGCCTGAACTACACGACCGTCTGCATCCACCGTTAGCGTACTTTGGCTGCCATACTCTAAATCATCACCGCCATTAAGGTTGCCATCGGCATTGATGTTGAAATAATACTCATTGGCATCGGAACAGCCATCTCCGTCAGAATCTAAATCCAATTGATTAGGAATGCCATCGCCATCAGTATCATACTCCGAAGAGAGCATTGAGAAAGGAAGCAGAGTTTTAGTTATAGGTATGGTAGTACTTTCATAACTTACCGACAGAACTTGCCCTCCCCCATTTTCATAAAACAAGACTTCTATACTGTGAACCCCGGCACTTAGTGTAATAGTTCCAGATCGTTCTCTAGGGGCATGATCCCCATCATTATCCACCACCTCGACCCCGTTAATAAACAACTTGGAACCGTCGTCTGAATTGGTATAGAAAGTATAATCCCCCCCTGTGGCAATGTTTATAGAGCCTTTATAACGTACCGAAAAGGCGTCCGCACTAGTCGTTAGACTGTTACTCAGAGCTGTCACGTCAAAATCCGACACATTGCCCGAGTAATCCGGAGCTGTTGTTGGAATATTATCTACAGTATTGCCTGCCGGCACAGAGTCGTAAAATTCATAGCTTAAATGTCCGTTGAGAATTTCATCGGCATCCAAAATCCCGTCGTTGTC
>NZ_JAAIKD010000029.1 GCF_010820555.1 Psychroflexus aurantiacus
AACGGTTTGTATATGATTTGTTGCGTGTTTCAGCAACCAATTTAGCAAATAAAAACGGTATAGAAAATCCGCGAGGATTTTCGTAAGTAGGCTAGAACTAGCAATAAATTATATACGGTGTTGGCGTGTCGTTTTTTTATTTCAGATACTGATCAAAGTATTCATTAACTATCTTTTTGTTGTATTTATCTTCACCTCTCCAATATTCAACAAAAGCCCAATCGTGTCTACCTGTTGTTGGTCTATCATAATTTTTAGGTTCTAAAATTTCACAACATCCAAGAATTTCCATTATTGTATGACGTTCATTTTTGCTTCCTTTCATAACTTCTTTTAGTCTATCTCTTAATTTTCCTGGATATTCTCCAGTCTCTGAATCATTTATGCATTTTAAAATTCCTTTAAAAGTCTTAATGTCTAATTCAGTTGGTTCACTAATATTTTCTTGACTAAATAACTTTAAATCAAGATAATTATATAATAAATCTGAATGTCTAACTCCGCTCCATTTAATTCGCTCAAAATTTAGGACATTCAGGTCTTCATTTTCGTATTCAAAAATTTCAGGTCGATAAAATTCTCTTTTTCCTTCAAGTATTAATTTGGCATTGAAATAACTAGCAATAGCAGAGCGCCAATCAAGTCTTTTATTAGTCAAACTTGATAAAAATCCGTCAGTTATTTTTTTCGTGCTGATTTGGTTTAATATGTTTTTTAAGTCGGTTTTAACCTCTTTCATAGATATTGAAATAGGCTCAAACATCAATCCTTTTGATTTAGCATAATCAAAATCTAATGGATCAGTTTCAAAGTCACGTTTCCAGCCTTGAGAACTCCAATAAGTTTTAAATAAAATTGATTTTGCTTTTTTATCCATAATGTTTCTCAAATGCACGCCAAC
>NZ_JAAIKD010000003.1 GCF_010820555.1 Psychroflexus aurantiacus
CACCAAAAAACTTAAGACGCACAGCTGCTTGTACTTACACTATCCTAAATGCTTACAGGCTTGTGAAAAAATAATTAAAAACAAACATAAATTCAATAGTGAAGAATTTAATGTATAAACTTGCATTATGAAATGGGATCTACTAGTAATGTCTATTATATATGTATTCGCAGGAAGCATGCATTTTATTAAGCCAAGAGCTTACGTGAAAATCATTCCTAAGTTTTTACCTAAACGCAGGACGCTTAACCTGTTTGCCGGCGCCGTTGAAATCATGGCAGGTTTTGCCTTGCTTTTTCCGGAAACAAGACCTTACGCAGCTATCCTGATCATAACTATGCTTGTCGTATTTCTAGTAGTACATTTTAATATGTTGCGGAGTAAAGAATTAGCTCTTGGGGTGCCAAGGTGGATATTGATTTTACGAATCCCGCTCCAGTTTTTATTAATCTGGTGGGCTTCTCTATATATTTAGACTATGGAAAAAGAATTTGCAGAAAGAGAACTAGACCGCATTATTGAAATGGCCTGGGAGGACAGAACTCCTTTTGAGGCTATTGAATTTCAATTTGGAGTGACCGAAAGTGAGGTCATCAAAATAATGCAAAAGGAAATGAAGCCTTCAAGTTTTAGAATGTGGCGTAAGCGCGTACAAGGAAGATCCACCAAGCATCGTAAACTAAGAAAAGACTCCATGAAGAAATTCAAGTCTTCACGGCAGAAACAAATCACTCAAAACAAAATCTCCAAGCGTTAGGCGTAAATATCATTAAGGATTACAGCCAGACGTATTCCTGCTTTTTTCATTTGTAATTCAGCTACACCAAACCATTCGTACATGTACCTGTAGCTTAAATTCTCACCTGCTTCGGCAGATTGATAAACCTTTCTGGTTAAGTCTCTGTTCTCTTCTACCCAATCCAAAAGCGTTCCGGATTTTATAGCATTAAGCTCAGACTTACTAAGTTCGGGAGAATTTTTAGAAAGTTCTGTATAACTCATATTGTAGCTCTCTATCATTTTGGTATCCCAAACGCTGTGCATATTTGTGGGCTGATTGAACCATTTTACTTTAAAATCATTTGCACCCCTGTCTTCTTTGAGTCCAAAATGAAATGGCTGATGCATATCGCCTACCAGATGTATTAACATCTTAAGGTAAAACTGCTCCTTTGTCTTATCAAGGTTTCCCGTCTTAAGCTGGCGTATGCATTCCTGGATGCCCACAACAATATCACCCATAGGGTTTTTGGCCGATTCTATATAGGTTTCATTTAAAAGGGCATTGGCATAATGCCAGGGCTTATAGGCATCGTAAGCGCGATCACTTTTAATCTCATCGGCAAAGGTAGAGGCATCTGCCAGAGACTGGCCATTTAGAATTCGGTCTATCTTTTTACTCGCTTTGGATTTTAGATAAGTTTCAGCGGTTTTACCAACAGTTCGGTGACCATTCTGTCCCCAGTCCTCAGAAGCGAATAAAGTTTGCGAAAAAATAAGTAAAGCTAGCAGATATTTCATGTGTCTGTGTTTATCGTTTTTTAAAAGCACACCTGTCACCCTGATGATTCATAATCACACCCTGGGTGTTTAATCCTTTTGATCGAGCCGGTGTCATGATTTAATTTTGTCAAATATAATTGGAAAAGTTTTAAGTGACCCTGGAAGCCTTCACTTTTTTATCAATTAAAACTTCCGCATTAATTTTCAAAAACACCTCCACTTACAATCTAAACGCATTAATTTGGCAGTATTAAATTCAACAGAAAAACTAATGATAAAACTTATTTGCAGCGACATTGACGGGACCCTGCTCAATGCCGAAAGAGAACTGTCAGACAAGACGATTTCTGAAATCCATAAACTGAGAAACAAACTCCCTATCGTTCTTATTTCTTCGAGAATGCCCTCTGCCATGCGGCATTTACAAAAACAACTCGGCATCCTCAACCAGCCTCTTGTCGCTTACAACGGAGGCTTAATCAGCGTGGATAATACTATCAAGCATAGCACAACCATCCCTTTTGAACTTGTGAGAAAGATTGTCGGTTTAAACAGAAAGGGCTTACACTTAAGTCTCTTTAATGCGGATGACTGGTTTGCACCACAGGCAGACCGGTGGACCAGTCGCGAAATCAATAACACGAAGGTAAATCCCATACTTAAAACCAATGAAGATGTGCTGGAGCTTTGGAAAACAAATAAGACTGGCGCTCACAAAATTATGTGTATGGGTGAGGCTGAACATGTGAGCGAATTTTATGACGAACTGGCCCATGCATTTCCTGAGGATTTACATTTATACCGCTCTAAAGAGACTTATATTGAAATTGCTCCCAGGCAGATTTCCAAAAAATCTGCAATTGAATTTCTGATTGCTTCAGAATTTGATTTCGACTTATCTGAAGTCATGTCCTTTGGAGACAATCATAACGACATTGAAATGCTGGAAGCTTGCGGACTTGGCCTAGCTGTTGGCAATGCCAAAGATGAAGCCAAACGTGCAGCGGATGAAGTCATAGGACATGCCAAGGAAGATGGTGTTGCCAAATTCATGCTTCGTTATTTTAAAATGTGATAATCTCTTATAATTGCTAATAATTTATACTTTTACGCTCTAAATTTTCAAGATGGAACAAAGCCCGCTATTTACAAATGATGCCGTTGTCTTAGGTGTTTTAATGCTTTCTATCGCATTGATATTCTATACCTCCAGTATCAAAACAGGCTTTTGGAATAAGTTTTACAAAGTAGTTCCGGCCCTGCTGATGTGCTATTTGATTCCAGCTATTTTCAACTCTCTTAACATCATAAGCGATTCTACTTCAAATCTTTATTTTGTAGCCAGCAGGTATTTCTTACCGGCATCTCTGGTTTTAATGACCTTGAGCATCGATTTGAAAGCTATCCGAAATCTTGGTTTCAAGGCATTGATTATGTTTTTAACCGGTACTGTGGGAATTGTTATAGGAGGCCCTGTTGCTATTTTACTGATCTCGATTTTTTCTCCAGAAACAGTGGGAGGCGCAGGTCCAGATGCCGTCTGGAGAGGCTTATCTACTTTGGCGGGAAGCTGGATTGGCGGCGGGGCCAATCAGGCTGCCATGCTGGAAATCTTCAAATACAATCCCGAAAAATATGGAGGTATGGTCTTGGTAGATATCGTCGTGGCCAATCTATGGCTGGCAATTCTCTTACTGGGTATTGGAAGATCTGAAAAAATAGATAAATGGCTTAAGGCAGACAACTCGGCCATTGAAGAACTGAAAGAAAAAGTATCCAGCTATACGAAAAGCGTTTCCCGAACTCCGGAGCTTAAGGATTATATGGTCATGCTGGGCCTTGCTTTTGTAGCAGTAGGTTTTTCGCACTGGGCTTCAGAGTATATCTCCGGTTTTTTATTGTCCAATTACGAGGTATTTAGCGATAAGACCTCTGCTTTGGCTTCTTTCTCCTCGACTTTTTTCTGGATGATAAGCATCGCCACATTTTTTGGAGTGGCATTATCGTTCACAAAAGCAAAAACCTATGAAGGCACAGGTGCCAGTAAGATAGGAAGTATTTTTATTTATTTTCTGGTCGCCACCATTGGAATGAAAATGGACCTGACCGCCGTTTTTGATAATCCAGGACTGATCCTTATAGGACTTGTTTGGATGAGTATTCATGCCGGTTTACTCATACTGGTAGCAAAGCTCATCAAAGCCCCTTATTTCTTCCTTGCCGTGGGCAGCCAGGCCAACGTGGGCGGAGCTGCTTCGGCTCCGGTAGTGGCCTCAGCCTTTCACCCCTCACTTACCAGCGTGGGCGTGTTACTTGCTGTTTTTGGCTACGTTTTAGGAACTTACGCAGCCTTAGGTTGCACTATATTAATGGAAATCGCATCTAATTTATAAACAACTCTACATGAAACATTTTTTATCCCTTGTCATTTTTGCAATTATCTTTTCGTCGTGTCAAAAC
Source organism: Psychroflexus aurantiacus (assembly GCF_010820555.1). Lineage (GTDB taxonomy): Bacteria > Bacteroidota > Bacteroidia > Flavobacteriales > Flavobacteriaceae > Psychroflexus > Psychroflexus aurantiacus. The sequence goes on from NZ_JAAIKD010000003.1 coordinate 3,964, forward strand.
GAAAATGAGAATCTATTTATCTCTGGAGATATAGTCGGACTTAAAAAAGGAACACTTTACCTTCAAAAAGTCGGGGATTCCAGTTTGGTTACGATAGACTCCATTCAAATTTCAGGGTCTTCTGAATTTATGTTCAGTACATTTATAGAGGAACCTCAAATCATGTTTATTGAACTGGAGAGAAATGACGGAAATGATTATGCTGAAGTGATTAGCTTTTTTGCAGAGCCGGGGGAAATAACCTTAACGACAACCTTAAAGAATTACGGATTGGACCTGGAAGTGCTTTCTGATTTTGAAAATCAAAAAAAACTTGAAGAATACAACGAAATTGTAAAGCGGTTTAACAATCAGCGCTTAGAACTTCTAGAAGCAAATTTTGCAGCGAGTAAAGCTCAGGATGAAAAGAAACTAGACAGCCTGAATAAACGATTTAATTCCATTTTAAAACGGAAATATCTTTATACAGTGAATTTTGCTATCAACAACAAGAACTTGGAAATTTCTCCGTACATCATACTTTCAGAAGCTTTTGACGCTAACATCAAATACCTGGATACGGTTTATAAATCTTTGGATAAGCCTATTCAGAAATCCTTATATGGTAAGCAACTTAAGACGTTGATTAAAGAAAGAAAGGACAACGATGAAGAAAATGTAGAAACTGAAGTTATTGATAAACTTCCAGAGGAATAGTCAATAACTTCAGTATAAAACCTAAATTAAAAGTTGTTGAGTCGTTTTATAAACTCATCAGCTTTTTTATTCATAGATGCTTTTACAGATTTTAGGTGCTTAGCTCTATCCTCTACATCTCTTTTGTTAATTTGCTCTATTTGCTGATCAAATTCTGCGATGATATCATCTACAAGCTCTTCAGTTTTTTCTTTAAAATCCTTTGAATTTGCTTCCTGATTGATTAGGGCTCCGTCTATGATTTCACCAAAGCGGTTGTTCAATTCTTTTTTGAGTTCTTTTTTACTAGCCATTTTATTAAAATTAAATTTCGGCAAAAGTAAACTAATTTTAAAACTAAATACAGATTTCTAAAAGTTTGATGATTTTAGATGACCACTCAACGCAAAAAAATGGGTTTAGCTTCAGTTTCATGCCTAGTGATTACAAGGACGTCTGCAAGCTACAGAAGTGATTATGATTTTTCTTTCGCGCCTTAAAGAACTGAAAACGCAATCTTTAAAGAACTTTTAAAGTTCAAGAATCGCTGTCAAAAGTATTATTCCATTTTTTTAATGGCGCTAAGTGCTTTCTTCATGTGTTTGGAAGCATCGAGACTGTTGAATTTAAAACTCACTTTCCCCTCCGCATCTATGACAAAGGTCTCTCTTCCGGGAACCAATCCCAAAAGGCTTTTCTTTATTCCAAATTTCTTTCTCACCCGCCCATTAGCATCGGAAAGCAAAACGAATGGGAGCTTGTATTTTTTAGCGAATTTCGCATGAGATTTTTCGGAGTCGTTGCTGATGCCAATCACTTCTGCTCCTGCTTCCTTAAAGTCTTCATAACTGTCTCTGAAATTACAGGCCTCTTTAGTGCACCCCGGCGTAAAGTCTTTTGGATAGAAGTAAATCACTGCAGGCTTCTTACCGATAACCTCTTCTGAATTAAATGCGTTGCCGTTTTGATCCTTGAGTTCAAAATGTGGTACTTTTTCTCCTTTTTCTATTGACATACTAGTCGCCTTTATAGGTTACAAAATTTCTTGGGGTTTCATAAAGCGTGATTTCTAACTCCTGACCCTCTTTCAAATGCGGTTTCAATTTATTCCAGATCACCACGGAAATATTTTCGGCCGTAGGATTAAGATTCTCAAATTCAGGAACTTGTTCATTGAGGTTTTTATGATCGAAGGCATCTTCCACCTCAGACTTTATGAGATCCTTTAAAAGTTTCACGTCCATGACGTAGCCTGTTTCCGAATCTATTTCACCAGTAACCGAAGCGATGAGTTCATAATTGTGACCGTGGTAACTGGGATTATTGCATTTCCCGAAAATTTCTTCATTTTTCTCAAAACTCCAATCCTTTCTATATAATCTGTGCGCTGCATTAAAATGAGCTTTGCGATGTACTGTAACTTTCATAGGTTCAAGTTGAAGATTTTACCATTTCGTTTTTATGCTTTTCAAAAATTATTTTAAACCACTCCGTATAGTCCCTGGGGTTTTTTCGAATATCAGCTTCAATATCTTCCAGTTTCATCCATTTCCAGTCATTGACTTCTTCAGGATTCGGTTTCGGGTCATCATTATATTCGCCCACCAGGATATAATCGTACTCATGTTCTGTTAGACCGTTTTCAAAAGGGGCTTTGTAAATAAACGAAATGGTTTCCTGCAAACCGGTTGTAAACCCCATTTCCTCCTGAAGACGTCTCTTCCCAGCCTCTACGTTAGACTCGTTAAGCTTTTGGTGGCTGCAACAGGTGTTGGTCCATAGCCCTGGGGTATGGTATTTGGTTAAGGCCCTTTGCTGAAGCATTAACTCGTTGTCTGAATTGTAAATAAAAACTGAAAAAGCCCTATGAAGTTTTGCCTTTTCATGAGCTTCTATTTTTTCCATGGTTCCCAGTGGATTGTCATTTTCATCCACAAGAATCACATAATTGTTAGTAAGTTCTGTCATAGTATCAAAAGTACAAAAAATTACATCTACAAGATGACAAATAAGAAAAGCACCTTCATTGAAAAGGTGCTATTTATGAATTATTTAGTAAATGACTTAAGTATTTAAAATGCTGAATCTTGAAACGACTCTCAATATGGATCTGTCTGAATAAGCAGTATTGTACTTGCGTAAAGGTTATGTTGAGCGCCTGTTCAAAAGCTGGTTATTCCTCTTTTTTATCCTCCGGAAGAACATTCTCATTTAAAATAATAAATTCAGATCTTCGGTTGAGATCGTGTTCATCCTTAGTACATGAGGAATCATTAGAACATTCATTCACCAGCTGACTCTCTCCATAGCCTTTGGCAGAGATTCTGCTCCTGTCGATACCTCCAATGTCAACTAAGTAGTTCATGGTTGCGGTTGCCCGTTTTTCTGACAACAGTTCATTATAGAGATCATCGCCCAGACTGTCGGTGTGTGAACCCACCTCAATACGGAGTTCGGGATAGGATTTCATCACGGCAATAATTTTCTGCAATTCTATTTCAGCGTCTGAACGTATTTGAAAAGCATCAAAATCGAAATAAATCGGGTCTAACTGAAGTAAATCACTAAGATCATCGCCGCTGACAACCTCGGTTATACCGAGTTCAACACCAGTTTCCAGGGTAAAATCTATAGTATTTTCAGTATCAAAATCAGTATTGGTCTGAATAAATTCTTCAGAAGTTGAAAATTCCTCTTTGGAAACTCGTACAACATAAGTCGTGTTGCATTCAATTTCAAATTGGTATTCCCCTTCTGAATTTGTCTCTGTGGATTGCAATAGATTTAAATCCTCGTCAAGCAGCTCCACTTTGGCACCACTCAGATTTTCTTCATCACCGGAACTGTAGATTTTACCTTTTACGTACTGAAAGCAGGCCGTCATCAAATCCTCGAGTTGCTTAAATGAATACAGATCATCACTGGCGTTAATTTCTCCTCTGTTGGAGGCAAAAAAACCTTTTCCCAGCTTAGAATTAATGATAAAACTAAAATCATCTTTATTACTGTTAACGGGTTCTCCAATGTTAAACACTTCACCCATTTCCCCCTCGTCATCAATTGCCACAACAAAAACATCGAGACCTCCCAAGCCTAAATGACCATCAGAAGAAAAATAAAGCAAGTCGTTTTCGCTTGCAAACGCAAAGCTTTCTCGCCCTTCGGTATTAACAGAATCTCCAAGATTTTTAGGGGCACCATAGGTGGAATCATCTAAGATGTCAACTTTAAAAATATCAGACATCCCTCGTGTCCCTGGCATATCCGATGAAAAGTAAAGTGTTTTTTCATCACTGCTGAGTGCGGGATGAGCTACGGAATAATTATCACTATTAAACGGAAGTTCCTGTGGTTTTGACCAGGTGTTATCCGCCGTCCATTCAGATTTAAATAATTTCAAACGACTGACGCCGTCCTCTCCGCGTTCCAGTTTATTGTTAACAAAATTATTTCTGGTAAAATATACCGTTTTACCATCTTTGGTAAATACCGGTGAGGCTTCATGAAATTTGGAATTGAGGCTCTTTAAAAAATCAACAGGCTCAGAAACGACTTCTAAAGAATCTGAAAGTTCAACACTGTAGAGGTTAAGGTAAGGCTGATTGCTCCATTCGTCAATCCTCTTCATTATAGAGAATACAGGTCTGTTGGAGGCAAAAACTAAGCGACCCTTATAAAATGAAGGAGAAAATTCTGAGTACTCGGTATTTACAGGAACCGAGTCCAATCTAAATCTACCAGACTGCATCTCTATAATTTCCAGATAATCCCCCTCGCTTTTAAGTCTGGAGACCCTGCTATCATTTTGATTCAAGGCATTAAATGCCAACATAATTTGGTCTGCCTGTTCATATTGCTTCACGCTTTTTAAAGACTGAGCATATTTGAATAAATAGTCTTTTGACTGATCCGGGTTTAATTCATATAATTTGTCATACCATTCAAAAGCTTTTTCCAAATCATTATTGAAGTAATAGGAATCTCCAAGCTTTTTAAATAAATTTTCAGATTCATATCCTGTTCTGGCAACTTCAAGATAAATTTTTTGAGCATCAACAAAAGCAAAGCCTTCAAACATCTCATCAGCCGCTTTCAGTTTTTCCACCTGTGCATGTCCCATACATGAAATCAGTATGGCCAGTAAATAAAAAATGTGATTAAAATTCGGTCTCATGTTTAGAAAAATCTAGGTGAATACATTTTTTTATACGTCTTGAACAGTTCAAATCTTGCAAAAAACTCTAATGAACCCTCGTTGTAATTGGCAAATTCTGATATCCCTTTATCATAAGCGAGTCCAACCAAAACAGCTTCATTAACCTGGAATGCAAATAAGGCTGAAAAAGCGGCGTTGACTCTATAAGCAATCCCTGCAGTAAACTCATCATTAATTAGAAAATTTGACGATAACTCAGCCAGTAATGGTGCTCCGCTCACCTGCCTTATCAGGATAGAAGGCTTGAACTTCAGGGTAGGATTAATGTCAAAAACATAACCGGCGGTAAGGTAATAATGCAGACGATCTCTCACTGTGGCATCAGTAACTGAACTTTCTGAATACCGGTCTGTTCTCAGTATAGCTGGAACACTTAGCCCAACATAGTACTGGTCATTATACCAAAAGGCACCCAGACCCACTTGTGGTGAAGTTTTATTTTCAAAATTACTGAATTCCGGATCTGAGGGATCGTAAATGTTCAAATCATTATAATCCAAACTTAAAAAATTAACCCCGGCATTTATTCCAAAAGAGAGCTTGGTATCTTCAACAAACTCAATCTCATAGCTATATACAGCATTGATTTCTGTTTCACGAGTAATACCAATTTTATCATTGATCAAAGTCAGTCCCAAGCCCATCTTTCCGTCTTTGATAGGGGAATGAGCAGAAAATGTCTGGGAACTAGGAGCTCCGTCAAATCCAAGCCATTGAGACCTGTGTAGCACTGCAGCACTGAATATATCTCTCGTCCCCGCATAAGCCGGGTTGATGGTTAATGTATTGTACATGTACTGGGTAAAGTTAGGATCCTGCTGAGAAACTGCACTGTTACTGAAAAGAAGTAACATAAACAACAGGCTTATATGTAAAATGCGAAATTTAGTCATATGCTTTTGTATCAATTTAAATGAATGTATCCGGTTTTCTTCATAGGGTCTCCATTTCTATTTATATAATTCAAAATATAGAAATAAGTACCAGGAGCTAAACGTTTGTTTTTTTGCATGTTGACATCACCAGCGCTAAAACCCTCAAATCTTACATTTGAATTGTCATAACCTGAAACATCATAAACCTTAGCCCCTTGCCTGTTATAAATCTGAAGGGAATTTTGGGGATAATTTTCTATACCATCAATTCTGAAAAATTTATTTTCCGAAATACTTCCTTGTGAGGCTATAGCATTGAAGGCTTCAAGTTCTTCTATCAAAAACCCGTCATGGTCTGACCTGATGCTTTCAGCTACAACTACCAAAGTTGTGGTTGGATTGGTCCCTTCGGTTTGAGAAACATTAGACGGGAAATCAATATCCTGCTGGTCTATTTCTGAAACTGTTTCACCTGCCAAAACTACTGAAGACCAGTCTCCTTCAAAATCTGTTATGGCCTCAGACTGGTTACCATTTGCATCTGTAATAAAAATTCTAATATTTGAAATTCCATCTTCATCTGCATCCTGGTTTCCATTTCCGTTATCATCGTAATATAAACGACCGGTTACAATTCCCGAATCTGAAAACCCATCCATTTCTGTTTGCGTTTGTCCTTTGATGATTTCAGTAGTGGTTGGATTTGTACCTTCCGTTTGTGAGAATCCTTCCGGAAAATCGGGGTCAATTTCATTGATCAAGCTTGTCGTCGGCCCTTCCGGAACTCGCGTACTCCAGGCCCCATTTGCATCTGTAATAAGGCTTTTGACCTCATCCAAAGTTGTCAGGATTTGAACGCTTATATCGGGGATACCAGCTTCTCCAGCATCCTGTGTTCCATTTACATTACTGTCATTATATAGGACTCCGGAAAGAATCCCCGAAATGAAAAACCCATCATTTTCAGTAAACGTCTCTTGTGCCTGCAAAACGGTATGTGTGGACGGATCTGTACCATCGGTTTGAAAAGCATCGGTTGGGAAATCGGCATCGGTTTCGTCGATATCCACTTCAGCAGAGCCGATTAAGATTTCTGCTGTCCAGTTTCCGTCAGCCGAAGTGACAGCTGTTTGCACGTTACCGTATTGGTCTGTAATCAGGACATCCACATCCGGCATGTCAGCCTCTCCTGTATCCTGCACAGCATTGCCGTTGGTATCGAAATATAAATGACCGCTAAGAGAGCCTGAGGCTGAAAAACCATCCCGTTCTAACTGGGTTTGTCCATTGCCGATTTCAGTGGTGCTTGGGTTTGTCCCTTCCGTTTGTAAAAGTCCGTCTGGAAAATCAGGATCGGCTTCATCAATGAGGCTTTGCGTGGTTCCAGCAGGAACTCTTAAACTCCAGGAACCGCTTGCATCTGTAACGAGGTCAATACCATCAGCCAGTGACGTCGTAATTTGAACGGAAACATTTGGAATTCCAGATTCACCTGCATCCTGTGTGCCATTAGCATTGCTGTCATTATACAAGACTCCGGAAAGAATCCCCGAAATGAAAAACCCATCATTTTCAGTAAACGTCTCTTGTGCCTGCAAAACGGCATGTGTGGACGGATTGGCACCCTCCGTTTGTAAAGCTTCGGTAGGAAAATCTGCATCGGTTTCATCGATATTAACTTCAGCAGAACCGATTAAGACTTCTGCTGTCCAATTTCCGTCAGCCGTGGTGACAGCTGTTTGAACGTTTCCATACTGGTCTGTAATTAAAACATTAATGTCTGGCATATCAGCCTCTCCTGTATCCTGCACAGCATTGCCGTTGGTATCGAAATATAAATGACCGCTTAAAGAGCCTGAGGCTGAAAAACCATCCCGTTCTAACTGGGTTTGTCCATTGCCGATTTCAGTGGTGCTTGGGTTTGTACCCTCAGTTTGTAAAAGTCCGTCTGGAAAATCCGGATCGGCTTCATCAATCAGGCTTTGCGTGGATCCAGCAGGAACTCGTATACTCCAGGAACCACCCGCATCTGTAACGAGGTCAATACCATCGCCCAGTGCCGTGGTAATTTGAACTGAAACATTTGGAATTCCAGATTCACCTGCATCCTGTGTGCCATTTGCATTGCTGTCGTTATACAAGACTCCGGAAAGAATCCCCGAAATGAAAAACCCATCATTTTCAGTAAACGTCTCTTGTGCCTGCAAAACGGTATGTGTGGACGGATTGGTACCCTCCGTTTGTAAAGCACCGGTAGGAAAATCTGCATCGGTTTCATCGATATTAACTTCAGCAGAACCGATTAAGACTTCTGCTGTCCAGTTTCCGTCAGCCGAGGTAACAGCTGTTTGCAAGTTACCGTACTGGTCTGTAATAAGCACATCCACGTCCGGCATGTCAGCCTCTCCTGTATCCTGCACAGCATTCCCGTTGGTATCAAAATATAAATGACCACTTAAAGAGCCTGAGGCTGAAAAACCATCCTTTTCTTCCTGGGTTTGTCCGTTGGCGATTTCAGTGCTGCTTGGATTTGTACCTTCCGTTTGTAATACAGCTTCTGGAAAATCCGGATCCGATTCATCAATCAGGCTTTCCGTGGTTCCTGTCGGTACTCGTGTACTCCAGGAGCCATTGGCATCTGTAACGAGGTCAATAACATCAGCCAGTGCCGTTGTAATTTGAACTGACACCTCCGGAATTCCGGGTTCACCCGTCTCCTGAGTGCCGTTTCCATTGCTATCATTATATAAAACTCCGGAAAGGGTTCCCGATACAAAAAATCCATCATTTTCAGTAAACGTAGTTTCCCCCTGAAGAGGTAAATGTGTGGAAGGGTTTGTACCTTCCGTTTGAAAAGCACCCGTTGGGAAATCGGGATCGGTTTCATCGATATTCACCTCAACAGAACCAATCAGAACATCAGCAGACCAGTTTCCGTCTGCAGAGGTAACCACTGTTTGTACGTTTCCATACTGGTCTGTAATTAAAATATCGACGTCTGGCATGTCCGCCTCTCCGTCATCCTGAACGGCATTACCATTGGTATCGAAGTATAAATGACCTGTTAAATTTCCAGTATCAAAGAATCCATCCACTTCTTCAGCAGCCTGTGCATTTACTATTTGAGTTGTGGTTGGGTTGGTTCCTTCTGTTTGTGAAGATCCAATTGGGAAATCGGGATCATTTTCATCAATAAGACTTTGTGTTGATCCTTCAGGGACTCTTGAAGACCAGGAGCCATTGGCATCTGTAACGAGGTCGATAACATCAGCCAGTGCCGTGGTAATTTGAACAGAAACATCCGCAATACCAGATTCACCTGCATCCTGCGTAGCATTTCCATTGGTGTCAAAATAAACTATTCCCGAGAGCACTGCAGATTTGTAAAAGCCGTCATTTTCAGTAAAGGTAGCTTGACCCTGTATAACGGTATGCCCAGATGGGTTGGTACCTTCAGTCTGTATAGCACCCGCTGGAAAATCGGTATCGGTTTCGTCTATATTAACTTCTGCCAAACCGATGAGAACTTCAGCAGTCCAGTCCCCTTCTGTGGTGGTAACAGCTGTTTGTAGGTTTCCATACTGATCTGTGATAAGAACATCCACATTAGGCATATCAGCCTCACCACTATCTTGAGTCCCGTTTCCATTGGTATCAAAATATAAATGGCCTGAAAGCGTGCCTGAATCTGAAAACCCATCAAATTCTGTTTGTGGCTGCCCGTTTAGGACTTGAGTTGTGGTTGGGTTTGTACCCTCAGTTTGCAAGACAGCTTCCGGAAAATCAGGATCATCCTCAGCAATAAGACTTACTGTAGTCCCTTCAGGAACTCTGATGGACCAGGCCCCGGCAGCATCTGTAGTGAGATTAATTAGTTCATCCAATGCGGTTGTAATTTGAACTGAAACATCGGGAATTCCAGGCTCACCTGTATCCTGCGTAGCATTTCCATTGTTGTCCTCATATAAGACTCCAGAGAGAATTGCGGATAAATAAAATCCATCATTTTCAGTAAAGGTAGTCAGACCTTGCAGGATTGTAATGGAAGACGGGTTGCTGCCTTCTGTTTGCAGAGCTCCTGTTGGAAAATCTGGGTCCGTCTGACTTATATTCGCTTCAACAGATCCAAATAACACATCGGCTGTCCAGTCTCCGTCTGCAGTGGTCACTACGGTTTGAGAATTTCCATACTGGTCTGTAATCAGGACATCCACATCGGGCATGTCAGCCTCTCCTGTATCCTGAACTCCGTTTCCGTTGGTATCAAAATACAGGTGCCCCGTTAAAATACCTGTACCGAAGAACCCATCCAGCTCCTCATAGGTCTGTCCGTTCTGGACATTTGTTATTGTGGGGTTTGACCCCTGGGTCTGTATTGCTCCATTTGGAAATTGAGCAACAGTTTCATCAATAGTACTTTCGGCAGGACCTTCAGGGACTCTGGCGCCCCAGGATCCATCAGCTACTGTAACTAAGGTGATAATTTCTCCTAATGAGGTTTCAATCTCTACAGGAATGTTGGGTATACCAGGTTCATTGGTATCCTGGATTCCATTTTCATTAGCATCAAAATATAAGATTCCGGAGAGCATTCCGGATTTAAAAAATCCGTCATTTTCCGTAAATGTTGTCTGTCCAGCAGCTATAGTATGTGTAGATGGATTAGTCCCTTCCGTCTGGGGAGCCCCCGTAGGAAAATCTGAGTCGTTAACGTCTATGTTTACTTCTATATCACCACTAGTCACCGTCGCCAGCCAATCCCCACTGGCATCGGTAGTAACGGTTTGACTGTTCCCATATTGATCTGTGATGAATATAGAAACATCGGGCATGTCCGGCTCGCCAGTATCCTGAACTCCGCTTCCATTGGTATCAAAATACAAATGGCCTGTAGCATCCCCTAAAAAAGTGAAGCCTTTGGTTTCTGTCTGGACCGTTGTGTTGGCAATGACCTGAACAGTACTGGGATCTGAACCCTCGGTTTGTTCAGCACCGGGAGGCAAACTGGAAGAGTCGATGATAAGTGTCGCCAATCCTTCTGCAATAGTGGCAGACCAGATTCCATCAGCATTGGTCAAGGTCGTTAGACCGTTTCCATCGGAATCCACAATTATAACACGAACATTTCCAAGTCCGGGCTCGCCTGGGTCCTGAGTAGCATTTGCATTAAAATCTGAATAAATAAGACCCTCTATGGTTCCAGAAGCATTTAACTTTTGCAGGAGGGCTTCGAAGGGGTTTGGATAATAAGATTTGTCCTCCTGAGCAGTAACCCAAAAGCCTTGAAATATTAATAATACCAAAAACACAAAAGACGAAGTAGTTATTTTCATATACGCAGACTATTTAGTCAAATATATTAAAGTTTTTAACATTACTTAATTTTTGCTCTTAATTTTTTTTAAAAATAAATCACCAACAAAACGGGCGGAATGATTGATTTGAGTTTTTAAAAAATTAAATTTGCAGCATGAAAATAAATAAGGAAATCAATCGCCGAAGAACATTCGGAATTGTGTCTCACCCTGATGCTGGGAAAACTACACTGACTGAAAAATTACTTTTGTTTGGTGGTGCTATTCAGGAGGCTGGCGCAGTTAAAAATAATAAAATAAAGAAAACGGCTACCAGTGACTTTATGGAAATAGAGCGCCAGAGAGGGATTTCGGTAGCGACTTCCGTCTTAGGATTTGAGTACAAAACTATAAAAATAAATATTTTAGACACTCCTGGTCACAAGGATTTTGCTGAAGATACCTTTAGAACCTTAACCGCCGTGGATAGTGTCATTGTAGTAATTGACGTCGCAAAAGGAGTCGAGGAGCAAACGGAGAAACTGGTAAAGGTGTGCCGAATGCGAAATATACCTATCATCGTTTTTATCAATAAAATGGACAGAGAAGGTAAAGACGCCTTCGAACTTCTGGATGAAATCGAACAAAAACTTGGACTTCACGTCACTCCTTTAAGTTTTCCTATCGGTATGGGATATGACTTCAAAGGCATCTATAACATTTGGGAGAAGAACGTCAATTTATTTACCGGCGATCCCAAAAAAGATATCGAAGACACCGTTCAGGTGAACGATTTATCTACTGACGAAATCGATGAACTTATTGGGACCGATTCTGCGGATACCTTAAGAGAAGAACTTGAACTTGTCCAGGGAGTTTATCCTGAATTTAATATAGATGAGTATAAAAGAGGTGAACTGCAGCCTGTGTTTTTCGGCTCAGCTTTAAATAACTTCGGAGTACGTGAATTGCTGGATTGTTTTATTGAAATTGCTCCGCCACCCCGGCCAAAGCAAAGTGATATTAGAGAAATCCGGCCCGAGGAAGATAAGTTTACCGGTTTCGTGTTTAAGATTCACGCCAATATGGATCCCCGACACAGAGACCGACTTGCTTTTGTAAAGGTGGTTTCAGGAAAGTTTGAACGAAACAAACCTTACCTCCACGTCAGAAGCAATAAAAACCTGAAATTTTCCAGTCCCAATGCCTTTTTTGCTGAACGCAAGGAAGTTGTCGATGAGATGTTCCCCGGGGATATTGTCGGCTTACACGATACAGGGACTTTCAAAATCGGAGATACCCTCACCGAAGGCGAAATTCTTCAGTACAAGGGCATCCCCAATTTTTCACCAGAGCATTTTAGGTATATCAACAATGCAGACCCGATGAAGTCCAAACAACTCAACAAAGGCATTGAACAGTTGATGGATGAAGGGGTAGCTCAGTTGTTTACCCTGGAACTCAACAACAGGAAAATCATTGGAACTGTTGGTGCGCTTCAGTATGAAGTCATTCAATACAGGCTGGAACACGAATACGGGGCCAAATGTTCGTATGAAAACATCAACGTGCACAAAGCCTGCTGGATAGAGCCCAAAGACCCTAAAAGTGAAGAGTTTAAAGAATTCAAACGGGTGAAGGCTAAGTTTCTAGCGCATGACAAGTCAGACCAGCTCGTATTCCTGGCTGACTCCGAATTCTCACTACAAATGACACAGCAGAAATATCCAAACATTATCTTTCATTTTACCTCTGAATTTTAAGACACCGATCCCCTGCTTTCCTGGATCTGTATAAATTAGACAGGCAAGATTAAGCAGTTAAACAATGACACTTTGCATATGAAATTATAGGCAGATTGGAGTCCATAGGTTTCCAGGCCCGTGTCCTTTATATATAGGCTGGGCATGAAAATAAATCTATAAGTAAGTTTTTATTTATTGTTCATTTCCGACTTTTGGTTTTGGATTTATGCTATATTTGATCAAAGCATTTTGCTAAATCTTAAAGATTTGGTCTATACCCACTGCAAATCGGTATTTGATTTGTAATTCATTGTAAAAACAAACTATATTGAACTCATTTAGGCTAAAATTAATTGTAGCGCTTTCACTATTGGTTCTGGTATTTTTAACCGGGGTTTTTGGTTTTAGAATGATAATGGATTTAAACTGGATAGATGCATTTTACATGACAGCTATCACCATTACAACGGTTGGCTACAGGGAAGTGGTTTTACCTTCAGATGAGGCAAAAATATTTATAACTATACTTATACTCTCAAGTGTTGTTATCCTGGGGTTTGTAGTTTCAGTGCTGACTGAATATTTCATATCTTTCAGTTCTTTGAATGACTTAAAGCAAAAGCGGAAATTGAAAAAAATTCAAAAAATGGAAAATCATATTATTGTTTGTGGTTATGGAAGGAATGGTCAACAGGCAGCAAGTAAGCTTATGGAATTCCATAAAGATTTTTTGGTCATAGACAAGGACCAGGAGGTTTTAGAGAAGAGCGACCTTAGACCTGAACAGTACCTGGTTGGAAATGCAAATGATGACGATGTTTTACTCACAGCAGGGATTGAAAAAGCCAGTAATCTTATCACGGCTTTACCTGACGATGCTGATAATTTATTTGTTGTTTTAAGTGCCAGACAACTCAATAAAAACCTGAGAATCATTTCCAGAGCTACAGAAGAAACAAGTTATAAAAAGCTAAAACTGGCTGGTGCAAATAATGTAATCTTACCGGATAAGATTGGAGGCCAGCACATGGCCTCTTTAATTGTTAGTCCGGATTTGCTGGAGTTTTGGGATAATTTAAGTTATGGTGACAGTAAAAGCGTTAACCTTGAACAAGTCTCTTTTGAGCAGCTCTTCGACCACGAAACACCATCAACAATCCTGGAACTGGATTTAAGACAAAAAACTGGGTGTACCATTATAGGCTTTAAGACTGCAGAGGGAGAATACATTGTCAACCCCAATCCTAATATTCATCTAACACCAAATTCAAAAATTATAGTGATCGGAAATTCTGATCAAATCAAGACTCTACAGGAAGTTTATTCAATATAGCCTTTTTCACGCATCCAGTCATCGTTGAACATTTTCCCTACGTAACGGCTTCCATGATCGTGGAATAAGACCACCACCACATCATCTTTTTTGAAATGTTCTTTCAGCTGTAAAAGTCCTTTCACTGCGGCTCCGGCGGAGTTTCCTAAAAACATACCTTCTTCTTTAGCCAGCCTCTGTGTATACACCGCAGCATCCTTATCGGTAACTTTGGTAAAGCCGTCAATGCCATCGAACCTGACGTTTAAAGGCAGAATATCTTCTCCAATGCCTTCTGTGACATAAGAATAAATCTCATTTTCATCAAAAATACCCGTTTCATGGTATTTTTTGAATACGGAACCGTAGGTATCAATACCCCAGACTTTAATGTCCGGATTTTTCATTTTCAAATAACTGCTCACGCCTGAAATCGTTCCTCCTGTCCCTACTCCAACCACAAAATGCGTGATTTTACCATCGGTTTGTTCCCAAATCTCAGGGCCGGTAGTTTTGAAATGCGCTTTACAGTTAGAAGGGTTATCGTATTGATTCACATACCAGGAATTTGGCGTTTCCTTGGCAAGCCGCGCAGAGGTTGAATAATAAGAACGCGGATCATCTGGTGCAACATCTGTAGGACAGACATGGACTTCACAGCCCACAGCTCTTAAAATATCCATCTTTTCTTTACTTTGCTTATCACTCAGGACACAAACCACTTTATAGCCTTTAACAATGGCCACCAAAGCCAGTCCCATCCCCGTATTTCCTGAAGTTCCCTCAATGATGGTTCCTCCGGGCTTCAAAGCTCCGCAGGCTTCAGCATCTTCAATCATTTGAAGAGCCATCCTGTCTTTTACAGAGTTCCCGGGGTTGAAGGTCTCATACTTGGCCAAAACCAAAGCATCGATATCTTCAACCATTTTATTCATTTTTACCAGTGGTGTTTTACCAATGGTTCCAAGGATATTTTCAGCGTAATCCATAATCTTTATTTAGTTGCGCAAATATAAAAAAGTAATAATCAAATAGTGAATTTTCAGCTTTAGACTAATTCCAATCTAGCGTTATTCAAACTTCATGGCTTTCACCGGAGAAATTTTAGTAATGATGACCGAGGGAACTAACAGCATCAAGACACATAAGAGCAAAGTACCTATGTTAATGACCAAAATATAATCCAGGCTGAGGTAAATCGGAGCCTGAGAGACGTAATAGGTTTCAGGATTAAGTGGTATTACTTTCAAATATTTCTGAATCAGTAACAAGGAGAGTCCGATGAGATTCCCCCAAAACAAGCCTTTGAAAATCAAAAAGCCGGCATTGTACAGAAAAATTTTTCGGATAGACCAGTCTGAAGAGCCCAGGGCTTTTAAAATTCCTATCATCTGGGTACGTTCCAGAATCAACACCAGCAAAGCCGTAACCATATTGATACCTGCTACCAAAATCATAATACCAATGATGAGTATAATATTGAAATCGAACATTTTCAACCATTCAAAAATGGAGGGATAGAGTTCGATGATGGTGCTGGCATTCAGAAAGGAATCCACTTCCTGATACACTTTATAGCCCACCTCCTGAATCTGTGAAAAGTCTTCTACAAACAATTCAAACTGACCGATTTGATCGTCTTCCCAGTTGTTTAATCTTTGAATTTGTCTCAAATCGGCAATCACATAGGTTTCATCGAATTCCTTGAATCCCGAATCGAAGATTCCTGAAATCGTGAGGCCTACCGACCTTGGAAGACGATCCTGGTTTTCTCTTACAAAGTAAACGATGAGCTTGTCACCAACCTGAAAGCCCAGGCGACTGGCCAGGTAGTCTGAAATCAGCACTTCTTTGCTAATCTTGTCATCAAAAACCGGTAGCTGACCTTTAACCAGGTATTCTTCCAAATACTTCCAGCGGTAGTCCTCTCCTACCCCTTTTACGACAATGCCTTCAAAATCGGTTTCGGTTCTGATGATACCGTACTTGGTAGCTACCTTTTGTATGTGCTCTATTTCGGGAACTGCAGTAAATTCAGGATAAAAGTCCTGCCGGGTAGAGATAGGATTTTGAGTGACGTTGGACTGGTTGTTGGAAAAATTATTGATAACCATATGACCATTGAAAGCCGCGATCTTTTCCCGAATCTTGTTTTGAAGTCCAAAGCCGGTACTAATCGCCACAAACATCATGATAATCCCAATGGCTATCGCGGAAACAGCAATTTTAATTATCGGAGCCGATATGTTACTTTTATGATCGGTTTTAGTAACGAGGCGTTTAGAAATAAAATATTCAAAATTCAAGTTGAGCTATGGTTTTAAAGAGATTCAAAAATACAGTTTATTTTATTCTTTTGGCATGTATTTCTTGCACGGCACAGGAGTCTAAAACGAAAGCCTTTAGCAGCCTTGGTGTCGCAGCCAATCGGACGGAAGCTTATCTGGATTTACTTCAGGATAAAAAAGTGGGTGTGGTAGGCAATCAGACCTCAGTGATATTTACTTCTGAACTGGAATACGTTCACCTGGTCGATTCACTTTTGAACAGAAAAATCAACATCAAAAAGGTTTTTGCTCCGGAACATGGATTTCGTGGTACTGCCGATGCAGGCGAACTCATCAAAGACGGCATAGATTCCAAAACAGGCATTCCTGTCATTTCATTGTATGGAAGTCAGAAGAAACCCAATCCGGAGCATCTGGATGATATCGACATCATGGTCTTTGACATTCAGGATGTGGGGGCACGCTTTTATACCTATATTTCTACTTTACATTACATCATGGAAGCCTGCGCCGAGCAGGGTATTCCGCTGCTCGTCCTGGATCGGCCAAACCCAAACGGACATTATATAGACGGGCCGGTTTTGGAAGATGAGTTTAAAAGTTTTGTAGGCATGCACCCTGTACCGGTGGTTCATGGACTGACCATTGCTGAATATGCTCAGATGATCAATGGCGAACACTGGCTCAATAACGGCATTTCCTGTGAATTGAAAATTGTAGAATTGGCGGAATATTCACCGTCTATGGCTTATGATTTGCCTATCAAGCCTTCGCCAAATCTACCCAATGCCAAATCCATCAACCTGTATCCTAGCTTATGTTTTTTTGAAGGGACCAATGTAAATGCCGGTCGGGGGACGTCCATGCAGTTTCAGGTCTTTGGCTCTCCATTCCTGGATCCTTTGGTTTTTGATTTTGAATATGTCCCCGAATCCGCCCCTGGCGCCAAATACCCTAAACATGAAAATGAACTCTGTTTTGGCAGAAACCTTCAAAATCACAGCGATCTCGATTATTTAAATTTGGAATGGCTGCTTCAGGCGTATCATCATACCCAGGACCAGGCCTCATTTTTCAATGGTTTTTTTAATAAACTGGCAGGAAATGCAAGCCTGCAGGAGCAAATTCAGCAGGGAAAAACAGCAGGAGAAATAAGAGCGGGCTGGCAAACTGACCTGGAAGCCTACAAAGTCAAAATCCAGCCGTATTTGATGTATGAGAGATAGTTTCAGTAAACAGGTTGACTGGTTGACTGGTTGACTAATTAATTCAACCCTAGAAAAATAAGAAATAATCAATTAATACATTAACCAAAACGGTCAAGGCTATTTAGGGAAGATCACTCACACTAAAACCTACTTCAAAACCTTCCCATTCAGCTCCACCTGGTACTGAATATCCACGGTCTGGTCCAGCATCTTGGAAACCGAACAGTACTTCTCGAAAGACAACTGAGCCGCACGCTGGGCTTTGTTGGCTGGGATATCGCCTTTGAGTTTCACCAGTAATTTAATGGTATGGAAAACTTTGGGATCGGTGTCCTTTCTAAAACCTTCCACCTCTACATCCAAATCCTCGATCTCCAGGTTTTGTTTTTTTAGAATATGCACAATATCGATGCTGCTGCAGCCCGCGGTTCCCATCAAAATCAACTCCATGGGGCTGGGTGCCTGGGGATTGGGAGCCGATGAATTGTAAAGTTCAATCTTGTGACCTAAGCTGTTTTCAGCTTCAAAATGCACATCACTTTGCTTTTTTTTATGTAAACTAATTTTCATGATAGTCTGTTTTCTACAAAAAAAAGCAATCTAATTGGTAACTCTGCTAAAAATAACTTAATACAATTTAGAATGCTTCAAATTTATTATGTTTGCACCGAGGAAGGATTTGACTGATTGCAACCTCTTTTTTAAAATGCTAAAGCAGTTTTCTTGAGACCGTAGTCATAGTATATCCTTCCCTCGACTATAACCTTAAACCTTATTTTATGTCATATTTATTTACTTCAGAGAGTGTTTCTGAAGGACATCCAGATAAAATCGCCGACCAGATCAGCGATGCTTTACTAGATTCTTTTTTAGCTTTCGATTCCTCGTCCAAAGTGGCCTGCGAAACTCTGGTCACCACAGGACAAGTGGTTTTGGCAGGAGAAGTAAGAAGCAATACCTACCTGGATGTACAGCAAATTGCCAGAGATGTAATCAACGATATTGGGTATACCAAAGGGGCGTATCAGTTTTCAGGGGATTCCTGTGGGGTCATTTCTTTGATTCACGAGCAGTCCCAGGATATATACCAGGGGGTTGACAAGGAGTCTAAAGAAAACCAGGGCGCCGGTGACCAGGGAATGATGTTTGGCTATGCGACCAAGGAAACCGAAAACTACATGCCTTTGGCACTGGATATTTCTCATAAGCTGCTTATAGAGCTGGCCAAACTCCGCCGAGTTGGCGACGAGATTTCTTATCTAAGACCAGATGCCAAGGCGCAGGTCACTATCGAATATTCTGATGATAATGTGCCCCAGCGTATCGATACCATCGTGGTTTCCACGCAGCATGACGAATTTGATGAAGATGAGACCATGCTTAAGAAAATTGCCGACGACATCAAATCCATCCTGATTCCAAGAGTCAAAGCTTTGTTTGATGAGGATACCCAGGCTCTGTTTGATGACGATATCACCTACCACATCAACCCCACAGGGAAATTTGTGATTGGCGGACCTCATGGCGATGCCGGTCTTACAGGCAGAAAAATCATCGTGGATACCTACGGCGGGAAAGGAGCGCACGGTGGCGGCGCATTTTCCGGGAAAGATCCCAGCAAAGTGGACAGGTCTGCGGCTTATGCGGCCAGACACGTTGCCAAAAATATGGTAGCTGCCGGTATTGCCGACGAAGTGCTTGTCCAGGTCTCTTATGCCATCGGCGTAAGTGAACCCACCTCTATTTTGGTGAACACAACCAATAAACACATCGACCTCAGCGATGGTGAAATTGCCAAGAAAATCAGACAGATTTTTGACATGCGCCCGGGAATGATCGAGGAGCGTCTTAAACTCCGCAACCCGATCTATCGCGAAACGGCGGCTTATGGTCACATGGGTAAAGAACCCAGAGTCGTCACCAAAATCTTTCGCTCAGATTATTCCGGTGAAGTCAAACATCAGGTCGAGTTATTCACCTGGGAAAAACTGGATTACGTCGATAAACTGAAACAGGCTTTCGACTTATAAATCGTTTATTCTGAATTTGTATCGAGTAAGCTTAAACACTTCACGATATTCAACTTTGAAGCTAATATTAATTTAAATTCAGCGTCCAGGCTTGTAAACTTGTCCCAAAGCACGGGACAAGTTTACAAAGCTCAGCACGTGTTACAGTGATGTCCGTCTTTGGATGGTGACTAATTTTAGACGCATCGCTTTTAAGATGTCAGGGGGAAGATTAAAGAATTGGCCTAAAACCAGATTACAACTTATAGATCACCGTAAACTTCAAAGGTCTTAAGATGAGTTTTAAAACTCAAATTAAAGGGGTCGAAAAGTTCAGCTTTTCTGTAGAGGTCCTCAGGATTTGGCAAATGTCTTCTGCGCTTTTCTGGTTGGTATCAATCCCTAAACAGGCCAGGTTATAAGGTTCGTACATCGCTTTTGCGGTAACATTAAACAAACCAATGGTTGGTGTGTTTGTCGCTGCAGCCAGATGCATGATCCCGCAATCTCCGGTAGTGAAAAGCGACGTCTGAGAGATAAACGATGCCAGTTCTCTGATGTTCTTACTGTAAAAGGCCGGGATTTTAAAGTCTAAAGAGGACACATTTTCTACCGGTAACGCTTCAATGATGTTATGGTCGGGATACTCTTTTTTTAAGGCCAGATAAAGATGATTCCACCATACTTTTGAAAAGCATTTTTTACCTGTTGCAAAAGTGTACAGGCAAATCGTGGGTTTATTTAAATCAGCATAGGTCGCCAACAATTGTTTTCCTAGATCTAATTCTTCATCTGTCAATTTAATTTCTAAATCAGGTAGGGGATTTTCTGTAAGGGATTGCTTCAGAAAGTAACGCAAACTATAAATGGGGTATTTGGAAATATGGGCTACATCTGCTGCTTCGAAAAGATTCAACTCCCGTTCATAACCAAAGAATTTATAATCCGCTCTCGCCACTTTAGTCGAAAGACGACCGGAGGATGAAGAGGCTTCCGCATTGATCACCAGATCATAGCTGTGCTGTCTCAAACTAAACCACGAGATCAAATAACGACCCAGTTCTTTAAAGTGCTGTTTAGGTAAACTGATGATCTTATCGATATACTCATAGTTTTCAAAAAGAACTTTCCCCAGATTACCTTTGAGGAATAAATCGATTTTTGCCTCGGGAAATTGCTGATGCACTTCTTTTATCAAGGGCATAATAAGCAATTGATTGCCAAGCCGATGGTTGGGACGTGTGATTAAAATACGCCTTATCTCATCCGGATTGATTAGGCTAATGCTTTGCTGTTTGAGTAGTTTTTTGGTTATCGATTTGGTTGCTTGTTTTCGAACAACATTAATCCTTTTTTTAAAATTCAAGACGTACCAAATTAGATTATTTTTTAGGGAACAATATTAGCAAATAATAAAATTTATTTGTTACAGATTTTAAAGTATCTTATAAATCAAAATAAAATCAACTGTAAAGCATCCTTACACCTGTTAAATAAATTCTTCTCTAAATCATTTTATTTGTAGAAGCCTTTTGCATCACCTAACTTTACTCAAAAATAAACCCATGAAACATTTTTACCTTTTATTAGCATCCCTTCTGCTTCTGGCAGCCTGTAACCAGAAAAAAAATAAGGCAGAAGATTCCACCACAGAGACGACTTCTGAAGTTACTTCGGAAAAAGACTGGAGCATTCTGGAAGACATTGCCTATGCCAACGGTTACGAGAACTGGTCTGAGGTAGATTCCATTTCCTACACCTTCAATGCACAAAGCGGTGAAAATACCTCGAGCCGTTCCTGGACCTGGAAGCCTAAAACAGGTGAGGTGACATTGTCGACTCCAGACACTACCGTCACTTACAACACCAATGGCTTTGAAGAAGAAGTCGCTTATGTAGACAGGAGGTTTGTGAATGATAAATACTGGTTGTTATTCCCGTTTCAGTTAATTTGGGATGAAAATTTCAATTATGAAGTTGCAGAGCAAGTCGTTTCTCCGATCTCAGGAGAAATGATGCAGGAAATCGCAATCATGTACAAAGATGAAGCAGGCTATACGCCGGGAGATACCTACCACATTTATGTAGATAAGGACAACATGATACGGGAATGGACCTATACGCCAAGCGGAAGCGATGAACCAAGACTGGCAACCACCTGGGAAGATTACCAGGATTTCAAAGGCCTCAAGATTGCCAAAATGCATAACACCAAAGAAGGCCAGTTTAAGATTTTCTTTACCGATATAAGCGTCAACTGATTTATGAAATACGTCAATTCCAGGGCTTTTGCAGAAGAACAGGACCAAAAGGATCCGTTACACCACTTCAGAAGTCAGTTTCACTTCCCGGTTAAAGCAGACGGTTCTCCCAAGATTTATCTGTGTGGAAATTCTCTTGGGCTCCAGCCAAAACAAACGGCCGACTATGTTCAGCAGGACTTAAACGACTGGGCCAGATATGGGGTGGAAGGCCATACCTATGCCAAAACTCCCTGGCTGACCTCCCATGAAGATTTAGCTATCCCCATGGCTAAAATCGTTGGCGCAAAACCAGAGGAAGTCGTTATTATGAATACCTTGACGGTCAATCTTCACCTGATGATGGTTTCGTTTTACAAACCGACGGACAAGAAATTCAAAATCCTGATCGAAAGTGATGCTTTTCCGTCCGATAAATATGCAGTAGAATCTCAGTTGAAATTTCACAATATCGATCCCAAAGAAGGCCTGATTCTCTGGAAACCCAGACCCGGTGAACATCTATGCCGACACGAGGATTTTGAAGAGCTTCTGAAAACCCATAAAGATGAAATTGCTTTAGTGATGGTGGGCAGCACCAATTACTATTCCGGTCAGGCCTTTGACCTGCAACGCATTGCCAAAGCCTGTCAGGACGAAAACATCACGGTGGGTTTCGACCTGGCCCATGGCGCCGGAAATATTCAACCCAATTTGCACGACATCGGCGCTGATTTTGCCGTGTGGTGTACTTATAAGTATTTGAATTCAGGCCCGGGTAGTCTTGGGGGTTGCTTTGTTCATGAAAAACACATTCAAAATCAAAGCCTCAATAAATTTGTTGGCTGGTGGGGACATAACAAAGCCTCACGATTCAACATGCGTGTGGATTTTGATCCTACCCCAACGGCAGAGGGCTGGCAGCTGAGCAATCCGCCGATTTTATCGCTGGCCGGAACCCGTTCGTCGCTGGATCTGTTTGAAAAAGCTGGTTTTGAAAACCTGAGAGAAAAGTCGGTGAAACTGACGGGATTTCTTGAATTTCTAATAGACGAACTCGATCATGAGGGTATATCGATTTTGACGCCCCGTACACCTGAAGAACGCGGATGCCAGCTATCTATACAAATGAAAAATGCCGACCGTTCCCTGTTTGATCAGCTCACAGCAAAAGGGCTTGTCGCCGACTGGCGGGAACCCGATGTGATTCGCATTGCTCCTGCCCCGCTTTATAATTCTTTTACAGACGTCTTTGAATTTGTACACCTTTTAAAACACTGTCTACATGACCACTAAAGAACATATACTCATCATCGGTGCCGGACTTTGTGGTTCACTGCTCGCCTTGAGGCTCGCGCAGCTGGGATATCCCGTGACGCTAACCGAAAAGCGATCTGATTTACGCAAAGCGAAACTGTCTGCCGGCCGTTCCATCAATCTGGCCTTATCCAATCGTGGGCTTAAAGGGCTCGAACTTGTAGGCCTGGAGAAAGAAGTGGAAAGCCTTTGCATCCCGATGTACGGCAGAATGCTACACAACCCCCAGGGCGAGATGCAGCTTTCAAAATACAGTGGCAGACAGGGTGAATACATCAATTCCATTTCCAGAACGGGGCTTAACGCCCTGCTTTTAGACAAGCTGGAAACCTATGAGAATGTCGAACTCCAGTTTGGAAACACCTGTACTCACGTGGACCTGAAAAAGGCAAACGCCAGCTTTAAGCAGGCAGGTTCAGAATATACCCTGCAGGCCGATTATATTATCGGAACAGACGGCGCGGGGTCTGTGGTACGACAGCAGATGGAACAGGAAAAAGGATTTTTATTTAGCCGTTCTCAGGATTTCCTGACCCATGGCTATAAAGAACTAACCTTTCCTGCGTCCAAAGACGGTGATTATGCTACCGAAAAAGGGGCTTTACACATCTGGCCACGGGGTGAAAACATGCTGATTGCCCTGCCCAATATGGATAAGAGCTTTACGGTGACCCTGTTTTTGGCTTATGAAGGCGGTAAATACAACTTCAATAATTTGACTAATGAAGAGATCGTTGAGGAGTACTTTAAGGACGTTTATCCGGATGCATACCACCTGATGCCCGACTTAAAAACTGAATTTTTTGAAAACCCAACAGCCCCGCTGGGAACCATTCGGTGTTTTCCCTGGACCTATGGAAAAACCCTGTTGATGGGTGATGCGTCACATGCCATCGTTCCGTTTTACGGGCAGGGCATGAATGCTTCTTTTGAAGATGTGGTAGAATTTGATAAAATGCTGGCTGACTCTGATTTTGACCTTGAGGTTACTTTTGAGCAGTTTAGCAAGCACAGAAAACCCGATGCTGATGCGATTGCTGATTTGGCTTTGGACAATTTCCATGAAATGAAATCGCATACGGCCGATGACGTATTTTTAGAAAAGCGAAAGCTGGAACTGGATTTTGAAAATGAATTTCCTTCAGAATATTATTCCAAATATGCACTGGTCACCTTTAGAGAAGACCTGCCCTATTCCAAAGCCATACGTCAGGGACGAGCCCAGGATCTGGTGATTCAGGAAATGCTGAGAAAAAATATCCTGAAACCTGAGATGAGTCTCAAAGAAAAATTAAATTTGGTGCTTGAAGTTTCCGAAAAAGCGGAACACAACGAACTGATTTTTGACCTTAATTCATAAGCCATGAAGCTACTAGACGGTAAAGCAGTCTCCAAAGAAATCCTAAAAAAAGTAAAGGCGGATATAGACCAACATATCGAAAAAAAACATCTGGGCTACAATTTGTCACGGCCAAGCATAGCTATAGTCATGGTGGGCGAAAATGCGGCCAGTGAGTCTTATGTTCGTGGAAAGATTAAGGCATGCGATAAAGCAGAGATTAATCACAAAGTGATTCGGTTTGAGGAGTCCATTTCTACCTTTGAACTGATATCAGAAATCAAAAAATTGAACAAATCTCATTTTGACGGGTTCATCGTCCAATTACCACTCCCCGACCATATCGATCCTAACTCCATCATCAACGAAATCAGTGCTTATAAAGATATTGACGGGTTTCATCCCCTCAATTTTGGAAAAATGGCTTTAGGGCAAAAATCGATGCGTCCGGCCACAGCTTACGGGATTTTGAAACTGCTTCAGCATTATGACATTCAAACCAATAGTCAGCACGTGGTCGTGATTGGGAGATCCAACATCGTTGGAAAACCCATTTCCATCATGCTAGGGAATGACTTTGAAGTGGGACGTTCTACCGTAACCTCCTGCGATATTCACACCCCAAAAGCGCTGCTTAAAGAAGAATCCCGGAAAGCGGACATTGTTATTGTGGCTGTCGGAAAGCCTGGTTTTTTGACTTCAGACATGATCAAGGAAGGGGCCGTGGTCATTGATGTGGGCATCAATCGATTAGATTCAGGCAAACTGGTTGGGGACTGTGATTTTGAGGATGTTTCCCAAAAGGCAAGTTACCTCACTCCTGTTCCGGGTGGCGTAGGTCCTATGACCATCGCTGGACTCATCCTTAACACCTATGAAGCCTGGAAGATGAAAAATCTGATCGAAGATTAGAAGGAGAGATATTAGATAGTAAAAGTTAGATAGTAGAAAATTTAAAACATAGAGATGACAAAACGAAAACTCAGAATAAACGGTCACTCTCATCTGCTTCCTTACCCGGAAGAGATTCCGAATTTCATGCGTGAAAAGGAAATTTTCTGGATCGATGACGATAAAAAATTTATGCTTCAAAAAGGTTGGAAACGTCCTGTTACCGATTCTAGTTTTTTTCTCAACGAAAAGCTGGAATGGATGGAGCGTTACAACATCGACCATGCCGTTGTTCTCAACTTATCTCAGCTCTACGGAAACGGGCTTCGCGTGGAAGAAATGAAAAAAGCCCTGCGTTTTCAAAATGACTTCAATGCCAAAATTCAACAAAACCATCCCAATAAATTCACCTGCGGATTTGTAGTACATCCCGGCTTTGTGCGAGGTGCCCTATGGGAAATTGAGCGCTGCGTGGAAGAGCTGGATCTAAAATTGCTTTGCCTGCCAACTCACTACATGGACAGCATAGGTACCTGGCGATGTATTTTTGATGAAGAAAACGAACCTATTTTCGAATTGGCCAGCAAGTACAACCTGGCGGTTGAAATTCATCCCTACGACGGTGAAAAATTCATCAAACTAGAAAACACCTCCTGGCGTTTTCACCTCATCTGGATGCTGGCTCAGTGTGCGGATGCGTATCACTTTTTAACCCTGAATGGCTATCCGGACAAGTATCCTAATATGCGCGTGTGCTTTGCACACGGAGGACAACTGGCACAGATCAATCTGGGCAGAAGGATTCAGGGGTTTGATGGCCGACCAGACTTATTTGAAGGTAAGGTTCACCCTCGAAAATCGGTTGGTCATAAAAATATATTCTTTGATACCCTGGTTCACGATACCCGGTCCTTAAAACTGCTTTTAGAAAACCAGAAAAGCTCCCAGATCCTTACCGGTCTGGATGATCCCTATCCACTGGGCGAAATGGAAAGCGAACCACAGTCGTCCTACCCGGGAAAAATTCTGGACCTGGCTTTGGAACAAAAAATCATTACCGAAATAGAAAAAGAAGAAATCTGGTCGGATAACGTTCTGCAGTGGCTTTTTGGTGACGATCAAAAGAAAAAAGATGACTTAGTCAAGAAAATCATCAGTTAATGGATTTTATATCTCCAAAACTCCAGGCCTATGTAGAAGCACATTCGGAAGATGAACCCGGATTGCTTCAGCAACTGACAAAAGAGACCTGGCAAAAAGTCCTTCAGCCCAGGATGCTGAGCGGTCACTATCAGGGCAGGATACTTAGCTTGATCTCGAAGCTGATTCAGCCTGCATCCGTTTTAGAAATAGGCACCTATACCGGATATTCTGCTTTATGCCTTGCCGAAGGTCTTTCAGAAGAAGGAAAAATTTATACCATAGACCGCAACGAAGAGCTTTACGATTTGCAAAGAAAATACTTCGACCTAAGTGGTCATGGACAGCAGATTTTTCAATATACCGGGGATGCCAGGCAAATCATTCCAGAAATCCATGCTGAATTTGATCTGGTTTTTATCGATGCGGACAAATCTTCTTATCCACTTTATTTTGAACTGATTATCGACAAACTCAAGTCTGGCGGACTTATCTTATCGGACAATGTGCTTTGGAGCGGCAAAGTTGTAGAAGAGCTGAATCCTAAAGACAAGGATACAAAAGCTTTACTGGAATACAACCTGAAGCTTAAAGAAGATTCCAGACTAGAGACTGTATTACTCCCTATAAGAGATGGATTCACCATCTCCAGAAAGCGCTGAGCCCTGGTGAAATTTTTGGTTTTATTTAATGGTTTTTTCGGAAGTAATACAAGTCATGTTAAATATATTTGACAAAAAACTAGTCATCAGATTTTTACCCTATTTCCTTTTTCTTTTTCTGACGCAATCTGGCTTCGCACAAAGCTATGAATTAGCAGGAACAGTTACCGACCTTACCGGTGAACCCATTGCCGGAGCAAGTATAATCATTGCTGAAAAAAACAGAGGGACGGTTACCACAAAGAATGGTAACTACTCCATCCAGCTTGCTGAAGGTATGTATGTGGTAAAAGTCACTTTTCTCGGTTATAAAAGCCTTGAAAAACGCATCGCTTTAAATTCTGATACAACAGCAAACTTCACCCTCACTCCTCAGACAGAAGACCTGGAAGAAGTCATTGTTACCGATAACATTGAGGGCATCAACATAAGGGATACTGAAATGAGCGTGGGTAAACTCGATGCATCCAGTATTAAAAAGATTCCAGTCATTTTCGGTGAAGTCGATGTGATTCGCTCTCTGCTCCAGCTTCCGGGAATCTCCAACGCCGGTGAAGGCGCTTCCGGCTTCAATGTAAGAGGAGGCGCTACAGATCAAAATTTGATTTTGATAGATGATGCGTTGGTATATAATTCCTCTCATCTCTTTGGGTTTTTCTCCATCTTCAATGCCGATGCAGTAGATTATTTAAAACTTTATAAAGGTGGTATTCCGGCTAATTACGGTGGAAGAGTTTCCTCGGTATTGGATATTCAGCAAAAAACAGGAAACACCCAAAGGCTTAAAGGTGAAGGCGGCATCGGGGTTATTTCGAGTAAATTAACCCTCGAGGGACCTATCCAAAAAGATAAAAGTTCGTTTTTACTGAGTGGTCGTGGCACCTACGCACACTTGTTTTTAAAGCTGACAGATAATGCCAACTCGGCTTACTTCTATGATTTAAATACAAAACTGAACTTTAACATCGACGAGAAAAATACGCTGAGTTTTTCAGGATATTATGGGTTGGACTATGTCAATATCAATGATAGTTTTACCAATATTTACGGCAATGCTTTTGGTATTTTGGACTGGGAACACCAGTTTGATGAAAACATCAGTTCCAGATTAAACTTTTCTTATAGCCAATACGACTATGAGCTTGATTTAGCTTTGGTGGGCTTCAATTTTCAAAATAGTATTTCCAACCTTGATCTGAGTTATCAAATTGACCAGGTCGTCCATCCTGAGTTAAGCCTTTCTTACGGATTAAGCTCAATTCGATATCAGGTCAACCCTGGTAAAATTGTACCCACCGTAGTGGAATCCTTTATAAATCCAAGAACACTGGATGATAAATATGCCTTCGATAATGCTGCGTTTATTTCTGTGAGTCAGTCCCTGAGTGAAAGGATAAATATACAGTACGGGCTGAGGCTCAGTGCTTTTTTGAGAATGCAGGACGAGTCTGTCGCTATTTATGCAAACAATAATCCGTTGCTGTATGATGAAATCCGGGATATTTATGTGGAAGCCGAACCCCTTGAAACTGTAGAGGGTAATCCTTCTGAAGTCGAAAAAAGTTTTATCAATCTGGAACCCAGACTAGGGCTGTCTTATCTTTTAAACGATAAGACTTCTGTAAAGGCAAGTTATAACCGAATGGTGCAGAACCTTCACTTGATATCCAATACCTCATCTCCTACTCCATTTGATGTCTGGACCCCAAGTGGAACCTACATCAAACCTCAAAAGTTAGATCAATACGCCCTTGGATTTTTTAAGGATTTTGAAAACATACCTTTTACGCTGGAAACCGAAGTGTTCTACAAACACATCGACGACAGAATCGATTATATAGATGGCGCTGATTTAATAGCCAATGATGCTATTGAACGCGTTATCCTGAATGGCGAAAGCAGAGCTTACGGCCTTGAATTTTACCTGAAGAAAAAGAAGGGGAAACTCACGGGCTGGCTCTCCTATACCTTATCCAGAAGCGAACAGCGCACCCCGGGAAGAACGCCTGATGAAATCGGTATCAACAATGGAGAGTGGTATCTCAATGGGTATGATAAAACCCATGACATCTCACTAACCAGCAGTTACGAGCTCAGTGATAAGTGGCAACTGAACAGCAATTTTGTGTTACAAACCGGACGTCCGGTTAATTTTCCAGTAGGCCAGTTTGAATTCCAGGACCTCAATATTCCTGTGTTTGAAGGAAGGAACTTAAACCGACTTCCCGCTTTTCACAGACTGGATTTATCTGCTACTTATACCCCTGATCAGAAAAGAAAGAACTGGTCCTCGTCATGGAATTTTGGGATTTACAACGTGTATAACCGCAGAAATGCGGCTTCGCTCAATTTTGAGCAAAACGCAAGCACAGGTCAAAACGAAGCTGTCAGATTTTCTATTTTTGGGATAGTCCCTTCTGTGAGTTATAGCTTTAAATTTTAAAGGATGCGAAAACTATTAATTTTACTTGGATTTGTAAGTCTGTTCATCGCCTGTGAAGACGTTGTGGAAGTCGACCTGGAAGAAGCAAAGCCAAGACTTGTAGTCGATGCTATTTTACAGTGGGAAAAGGGAACCTCCGGTGAAACGCAGGTCATAAGCTTGAGTCGGACGCGCGGTTTTTTTGAGGAAGAACCCCGTCCGGTTTCAGATGCCCTTGTTAAGGTAAGCGATGGTTCCGGACTTGAATTCACCTTTGAGGAAACCTCTCCAGGGGAATATGTTACCCGTAATTTTCAACCCGCACTGAATGAAAAGTACAGCTTGAGCATAGAAGTGAATGGGAGCGTCTATTCGGCAGAGGAAACCCTGAAACCTGTAGTACCTATAGATTTTATACAACAAAACGACCAGGGCGGATTCTCCAGTGAAAATATTGAGCTTAAAGTTTTTTATACCGATCCTGAAGGCATTGAAAATTATTATCTGTTCAAGTTTTTCGCTCCATTTCTGGCTTTCCCGGAGTTTGATATCAATGAGGATGAATTTAGTGATGGCAACCAGATTTTTGATATCTTTTCTGAAGAAGACCTGGAGCCGGGAATGCCTGTAACTATTCAGCTTCATGGAATTTCGAAAGGCTATTATAATTTCCTGGAAATTTTACTGGCCCAGGCGGGAAGTGCTGGCGGCCCTTTTGAAACACAACCGGCCACCGTCAGAGGAAATATCAAAAATGAAAATGATACTGAGGAATTAATTTTTGGTTATTTTGGACTTTCAGAAGTCGATGAAATCATTTATACCGTTCAATAATGCGCAAAGAATTCCAAAAAATCACAGAGCAATCTTCAAAGTACAGACATCTGGAAAACATGTCAACCCAGGAGCTTTTGAAGACTATCAATGCTGAAGATCAGCTGGTGCCGCTCGCTGTCGAGAAAGAAATTCAGGCCATTGAATGCCTGGTGGACGTAGTCGCAGAACAACTTCAGAAGGGAGGAAGATTATTCTACATCGGGGCAGGAACCAGCGGCAGACTCGGCATACTGGATGCCAGTGAATGCCCGCCCACCTTTGGTGTTTCTGCTGACCTGGTCAACGGTCTCATCGCAGGGGGCGATAAGGCGATAAGAAAAGCTGTAGAACATGCAGAGGACGACACCAGCCAGGCCTGGAAAGACCTCGAAACCCATCACATCCATAAAGAAGATGTCGTGATAGGCATTGCAGCTTCCGGGACGACACCTTATGTTGTTGGCGGCCTGAAAGCCTGTCAGCAACATAACATCATAACCGGCTGCATAGTTTGTAATCCCCATTCACCTATTTCCGAAGTTTCCGATTTTCCCATTGAAATCATCGTGGGACCTGAATTCGTTACCGGGAGTTCCAGAATGAAAGCAGGCACTGCCCAAAAACTAGTCCTGAACATGATTTCTACCTCAGTGATGATCAAACTGGGGCGTGTGAAAGACAATAAAATGGTAGATATGCAACTGAGCAATGCCAAACTCAAAAAACGCGGAAGCCTTTTGATTTCTGAAGCTTTAGGAGTTTCTGAAGAAAAAGCGGCAGAATTATTGAAACTGCACGGAAGTGTAAGAAAAGCCATTGATCATGAAACAAACCAATAAAGAAACCTTGGCCAAAGGCGTAAGATTTCTGGCCGGGGCTTTACCCCTGGCCTTCATAGGGCCTTCTGTGGTTTTTAGCGCCTTCAATAATCAGGATAAACCTTTGTACTGGCCTATTCTGATTTCGGGACTTTTAGCCTGTGCAGGAGCTATTTATTTAATGTTTCGAGGAATAAAAACCCTGATGAGGGCCTTGTTTGACGATTGATACAGTTTACTTACTCCTCAAACGGTTTTTTAAGCTGATTCCAAAAGTCCTGAGGATAGTTTTCATCATCCTCAAACCCAAGTTCAATATCTTTTCCATCTTCAGGAACATGAGCGGTTCCAAACAGATAATCCCAAAGACTCAGGCTTAAACCGAAATTCATGCCGAAGGGATGCTCAGCCGGTAAGGCCTTGGAATGATGCCAGATATGCATTTTGGGATTGTTAAAGATGTATTTTAAGGGGCCATAGTCCCAGCCCACATTGGCATGATTGAGATGCCCTATAAAAACGCCAAACATGTGTACGATAAAAAATTCCTGAATTCCAAAGCCAATCATAGCCAGAGGAATATACTGGATCGCTTTATAAATGATGGTTTCCATAAAATGAAATCTGAACTGAGCAGCAAACCCCATTTCTTTGACACTGTGATGAACTTTATGAAACTTCCACAACCAGGAACGTTTATGCAACTGAATATGCACATTCCATTGTATAAAATCGGCTACCAGAAACAGGATTAAAAACTGAGACCAGATCGGGAAATTCTGAATATGAAAGGCTATTATATTTTCAATGCCGAAGAGCCCCAGGAAATCGTTGAATAATTCTACTACGACATTGGAGATGGCATTATATCCTATAAGGGAGAAAATGAAAAAGTTGAAAAACACATAAAAAACATCCAGCCAGAAGCCTTTGCGAATGATTTTCTGATCCTTACGCCAGGGAATGATGATTTCCATAGAAAGCACCAGAAGCGAAAGTCCGATGAGCCACCAGAAGTAATTGGTGAGTGATGGGTTTTGAATTTCATTCATCAGGTAATTGAAATACCCCGTAAACGAATTCAAAAAAATGTCTGTATATTTTTCCATAATCTGATGCAAATTTAAAACCTCAGCATGGATTCTTATGTATCATAAATCACAATAGTCTTTTAAATAAAAACCAGGCACAAAGCGCGTATTATTCATGAATTCGACCTGTCATCCTACTAAAAAGCCTTACTTTTATTTCGATTGAAAATGTTGAAATTAAACCAGAACACTCATGGATTTTAAAAATAAAAGAGTTTTAATCACAGGAGCTTCACGAGGAATAGGCAGAGCTACCGCTATAGCTTTCGCCAGTAAGGGCGCTAAGGTGGGAATCAACTTTAAAAGCCGAACCGATGAAGCTGAAAAAACACTTGCCGAACTTTCTGGAGACGGACATGGACTTTTTCAATACGACATTTCAAAAAAAGAAGAAGCTGCAGCACTCATCGGTGATTTTATAAATAAGTATGACCGCATAGATGTGCTGGTTAATAATGCAGGAATTGCGATTTCTCACAACCTGGAGGAAGTAAATTTTGATGACTGGACTTCAGCCTGGGAAAACACACTAAAAACCAATCTTTTCGCTGCGGCGAACCTGTCATATATAGTAGCACGGCATATGATTAAGGCTGGAGGCGGACATATCGTTAATGTGTCTTCCAGGGGAGCTTTTCGAGGCGAGCCAGACCAGCCCGCCTACGGGGCAAGCAAAGCCGGTCTCAATGCCTTGAGCCAGTCCCTGGCCAAAAAGCTGGCGCCCCATAAGATTTATGTTGGCGTGGTTGCCCCTGGATTTACAGAAACCGACATGGCAACCGAAACCTTAACTCCTGATGAAAGAGAGACCATGCTCAATGAAACCCCATTTCACCGGATGGCCAAGCCTAAAGAAGTTGCGCATGCTATTTTATTTTTAGCCTCAGATGAAGCCGCTTACTCGTCCGGGAGCATCATTGACGTGAATGGGGCAAGTTATCTGAGAAGTTAGAACTCAAAATTTGGGGTAAAACCGACCGGTCTTTGATTTGTAGGCTTTATAATCGTCAAACATAGATTCAAGAAGGGATTCTTCATAGTTTGTTTTGTAATAAAACAAAACTAAAATGGCCAGACTGACGCAAAGCTTATAACCATCACCCAGCCAAAACGAAAAGCTGAACATAAAGATTAAAATGCCTGTATACATAGGATGTCGGCTTAGCCTGTAGGCTCCGGTAGTGATGAGTTTGGAATTAGGCTTAGGAGTGGGAAATGGAGACAGGTGAAAATTCATTTGCAAAAGCGCAGCCACTGTAATAACGACCCCCAACATACCGAGATAAAACCATACGAAATGCTCCATAAAACGGATCGAAAACCATTGAATGTCGAGAAAAAATGCCAGTATCAATAAAAACTGAACAGCGACTAGGCTTATGTCTTTGATTTTGGGCATGTGCTCTTTTTATACAAAGATACCAATCCTTTTTTGCTGTATGTTGTTTTTTTACAGTTTGCTGATTATTATCATTTTAAGAGATTAAAGCGCTCAGTATTTTTGAATAAAATGAAATCCACATGCAAGCTTTAATTCAGAAATACAATGTTCCGGGACCCAGATACACAAGTTACCCAACGGTTCCCTTCTGGGATGTATCCACTTACAGTCCATCTTCATGGATCAAAAGTTTACAAAAAGGGGATGCCTCTCGTGAAATCAGCTTGTACATCCACCTTCCGTTTTGTGAAAGCTTATGTACGTTTTGTGCCTGCAACAAACGCATTACCAAAAGACACGAAGTTGAACTTCCCTATATAGAAGCCGTATTGAAAGAATGGAACATGTATCTTGAGATTCTTCAGGAAAAACCAGTTTTAAAAGAAATACATCTTGGAGGAGGAACCCCTACTTTTTTTGATCCAGAGCATTTAAAATATCTTTTAGAAACCCTTAAAAGCTCCTGCGAAATTCCAGAAGACGTTAGCTATAGTTTTGAAGGACATCCCAACAATACGACAGTAAATCATCTCAAAACCTTAAGCAGTCTGGGCTTTGACCGTGTGAGTTATGGCATTCAGGATTATAACCCTAAAGTCCAAATCGCTATACACAGAATACAGTCTTTTGAAACCGTTAAAAGCATCACAGAGCAATCCCGGGCTTTTGGCTACAAGTCGGTGAGTCATGACCTGATTTATGGCTTACCTATGCAAACTCTGGAAGATGTCATCGCTAGCATCCATAAGACCACAGAGCTGATGCCGGACCGCATTGCCTTTTACAGTTATGCCCATGTGCCATGGACCAAAGGAAACGGTCAGCGCGGTTATGATGAAAAGGATTTACCCTCGGCAAAATTAAAACGCCAACAGTATGAGACGGGTAAGATAATGCTTGAAGAAAAAGGCTATATCGAAATTGGTATGGATCACTTCGCTTTACCGGAAGATGAACTGGCCATTGCTTTTCAAACCAAAACCCTTCACAGAAATTTCATGGGGTATACCACTACCAAAACCGACAAAATGATTGGACTTGGTGTTTCTGCCATCAGCGACAGCTGGTTTGGCTTTTCTCAAAATCATAAAAATCTGAAACACTATTACGAGAGTTTGGCACAAAATGAACTGCCCGTGTCCAGGGGTCACATTTTGGATGAAACTGATCTTATAATCAGAAGAAAAATCTTAAATTTAATGTGCCATTTTGAAACCAGCCTGGAGAATTTGGAGGTAATTACGCAACTGGGCATTAAAAACGATTTGGCTGAGTTTGAAATGGACCAGTTACTTAGTATCGAAAATAATACGATAAAAGTGAAACCAGCTGGAAAAGCTTTTATTAGAAACATATGCATGGCATTCGATCTAAGATTAAAAGCTAAAGAAACAGAATCTCAACTATTTTCAATGACTATTTAAACCTACCACCATGAATAAAATACTTGTTCCCGTTGATTTTTCAACACCTTCCGAGAACGCACTTAAAGTTGCGGCAGAGCTTGCCAAAAGAAACGATGCTGAGCTTCATGTATTACACGTGATTGAACTTGCAGAATCGCTTTTCGGCGCAGAACAGTTTAATGTGAATGACGATCAGATCATTTTCTTCATGAAACTAGCCAAGGAACGTTTTGAAGATTTCTTAAAAAAAGACTATTTGAAAGGCACTGACCTAATAGATCATGTAGAGCCAGGCTCTACATCCCTAGCCATCAACCAAGTCGTAAAAAACAATGAAATCGATTTGATTGTGATGGGCTCAAGCGGTTCCTCCGGGTTAGAAGAAATCGTCATCGGCTCTAACACAGAGAAGGTTGTTAGATATTCTGAAGTTCCCGTCCTTGTCGTTAAAAATGAGATCAAAGATATCTCTATCAAAACGGTTGTTTTCG
Source organism: Psychroflexus aurantiacus (assembly GCF_010820555.1). Lineage (GTDB taxonomy): Bacteria > Bacteroidota > Bacteroidia > Flavobacteriales > Flavobacteriaceae > Psychroflexus > Psychroflexus aurantiacus. The sequence goes on from NZ_JAAIKD010000003.1 coordinate 39,660, forward strand.
CTTCCAATTTTGAGCTGGAAAACCTTGAAGCTTATAAAAAAGCCAAAACCTTTGCCGATAGTTTTGATGCAAAAATGAAGATGTTATATGTGAATCTTCCGGGGAATCAATTCAGCAGTACCCTGGAAATCCAGGAACAAATGCGCGTGTTCCTTAATAAAGTGGAAATGCCACTTAACAAAAATAATGTTGAGATATTCAACGATTACAGCATCGAGGAAGGAGTGCTTAACGGGGCAGAACGACTTAAAGCCGATCTCATCATTATTCCAACTCACGGACGAAAAGGATTGGCCCATTTCTTTAATGGCAGTATCAGTGAAGATGTCGTCAATCATTCAGATCGTCCTGTCCTGACTCTAAAGATTTAAATTGATTAGCCAATTTACATTAAAAAAGCACCTTAAATCAAGGTGCTTTTTTATAGAAAATAAAAATGATTAGTTTAGGAATTGGATCGTAACACTTGTACTATCTCCTCTTTTTGTAAAACTCCGCTTTGCCTCCATTTTTGTTCTCCATTTTTAAAAACAATCAGGGTTGGAACTCCTCTTACCTGATATTTGGCGGCTAACTGCTCGTTCTTATCCACATCGATTTTAATGATTTTGACATCCTCACCAAGTTCTTCCTTAACTTCTTTCAATATTGGAGCTAGCATTTTACAAGGCCCGCACCAGTCAGCGAAAAAATCGATTAACACAGGAGTTTCGCTTTGTATGATTTCATTGAATTTTTGACTCATAAATATATATTTTAAAAGTTAGTCGCTATAAAAATCCGTTCTTTACACAGATTTGAAACGTTCGTAAGCTGCTCTGGTCAGACGCTCACGGTAATCTGGATGGGCAATGGAGATTAAGGCTTCCGCTCTTTGTTTTAAATTTTTGCCGTAAAGATTAACCACCCCATATTCAGTAACAATGTAATGAACGTGAGCACGGGTTGTCGTCACCCCCGCCCCTTCATTTAAGAAAGGCGTTATCTTCGAAATCCCTTTGGTGGTAACCGATGGCATGGCAATGATAGCTTTACCTCCATCAGATAACGACGCCCCACGAATAAAATCCATCTGACCTCCAACACCCGAAAACTGCATTTTTCCAATAGTATCCGCACAAACCTGACCTGTAAGGTCTATTTCTATGGCTGAATTGATTGCCGTTACCCTAGGATTGCGTCTAATGATCGCCGTATCGTTGGTGTAAGCGGCTTCTTTCATGTGCACCAAAGGATTGTCATCCATAAAATCGTAAAGTTTTTGAGAGCCTACTGCAAAACAGGTTACAATTTTACCTGTTTTTACTTCCTTCTGACTTCCGTTGATCACACCACTTTCTACAAGTGGCAAAATTCCATCTGAAAACATTTCGGTATGAATACCCAGGTTTTTATGACCTCCTAAATTTTTAAGGGCAGCATTGGGAATACCTCCGATGCCCATTTGTAAAGTTGCCCCATCCTCAACAAGGCTGGCTACATTGGCGCCGATTTTACTTTCCAGTTCTGATACCGGAGCTTGTTCATGACCAAATATGGGCTCATCAACTTCTATAGCAAAATCCAGTTCATTCAGGTGAATAATACCGTCACCATGGGTTCTGGGAACCTTAGGATTGACTTGAGCAATCACCAGTTTAGCTGTTTGAATGGCTGGAATCGTAATATCCACAGAGACTCCAAGCGAGCAAAAGCCATGTTTATCTGGAGGTGAAACCTGAATAAAGGCAACATCCAGCGGTAAAATAGAACGCCTAAACAGTCTGTGAATTTCGCTAAGGAAAATAGGGATATAATCTCCATTCCCTTTTCTTAATGAATTCCTTACATTTCCACCCACAAAAACACTGTTTATTTTGAATGCTTTAGAATATTGCTCTTCCGAGTATGCCGCATGACCTTCGGTATGCATGTGCATGATTTCAACATTTTCCAAAGATTCATGTCTGGAGACCAAAGCGTCTATCAATTTTAAAGGGGTCATGGCTGCCCCCTGAATAAACACCCTGTCTCCTGATTTTACTTTTGAAACCGCTTCTTCAGCCGTTACTTTATTGAGTTGATATATCATAGCTTTTGATCTAATATTAAATAACAAAAATACAGACTCAAGTGCAAGTTGGCTATGACTTGAGCAAAGATTTATATGATTTCAGTCAGTTTTAAGAAAGGTTTTGAAGCCTAAAGTAAACGGGGAAAACTTCTTCAGAAAATGAATCAATTCTTTTGTAGCTGGCTCCAGCACCAGACCTGTGCATCTTTGTAAGTCGAAAACACTTCATAGGGAACAGGCTGTTTTTGTAGCAGAAAAATCATTTTCAATACCCACTGTATGGTTTTATTTGGAATGACGTAAGCGGTCCCTTTGCAGTAATCCTGCATCAGGCTTGTATTGTCCTTTAACCAGTTGGCCTGCAGTATCTGATGAGAAATCATCGGCACAACTGCTTTACTGGCATCAAAAACAATGGCCAGTTTTTGCTGGGCAAAATAACAGTCATCTAAATCCTTCAGGTAAGCCTTAAAATTAGCATTGGTGCTTTTTTGACCAGTAAATGTCACTGTGATAAGTGGAAATGCCGTCTGGTCTACCCTGGCGTAAGGAGTCGTTTTCAAAATTTTATTATAAAATTAAAAATAAACATTCAAACCTCAAGGCTTAAAAAGGAATCATTCTTCGAAGGCAGCTCTGTGCTGCCCATCAGGAATTTGTCCACTTCCCGCGCGGCTTCTCTGCCTTCTGAAATAGCCCATACGACCAGCGACTGTCCTCTGCGGGCATCTCCTGCTGCAAATATCGACTTGACACTGGTAGAATAATCTGTGGAATCTATGATTCCAGACTGGGTTTGAGAAACCCCTAGATGCTCTAAAAGTGAACTTTCCGGCTGAGTAAAACCTATGGCCAGCAAGGCAAGCTCACAGGGAATTAAGCGTTCTGTGCCTTCTATTTCTTTCATCTGTTGTCTTCCACCTTCACTGACCCACTCCAGATCTACCAACTTGATGTGGGTAAGCTCATCTTTATCATTTCCAATAAAAGCTTTTGTAAGAGTGCTCCATTTTCGCTCGCCGCCTTCTTCATGAGACGAAGAGGTTCTCAGGGTCATGGGCCACATCGGCCAGGGATCATTTTCACCTCGTTTGCTCTGTGGTTTGGGCATCAGCTCGAGTTGCAACACCGAAGCTGCGCCTTGCCTGTGAGAAGTTCCAATACAATCAGATCCAGTATCTCCTCCACCGATTACAACCACGTTCTTCCCCTCTGCTGAAATCTTATCCTCAAATTTTATACCTGCCAGTTCTTTGTTCTGAAGGCTCAGGAAATCCATCGCGTAATGAATGCCTTTTAAGGCTCGACCGGGAATCGGGAGGTTTCTGGGAACCGTAGAACCCGTGCAAACCACTATAGAATCGAAGTCATCCTTGAGCATATCTGGATTGATGCTTTTTCCAACTTCGGCGTTCACCTTAAACCGAACACCTTCCTCATCCATGATCTGTATTCTGCGATCGACCACCCATTTTTCAAGCTTAAAATCAGGAATGCCATACCTCAGCAAACCGCCAATAGCCGGATCTCTTTCATAAACCGTGACCCAGTGTCCGGCCTGGTTGAGCTGATCGGCTGCTGCCAGACCCGCCGGACCCGATCCGATCACAGCTACTTTTTTTCCTGTCCGCTGTTTTGGAGGGGTTGCTTTGATATAGCCGAGTTCATGCGCTTTTTCTGCAATTGATTTTTCTATATGTTCAATCGCCACAGGAGGCTTATTGATGCCTAAAACGCAACTGGCTTCGCAGGGTGCCGGACAAATTCGTCCTGTAAATTCGGGAAAGTTGTTGGTAGAATATAAAATCGAAGCTGCATCCTTCCAGTTTTCGTCATGAACGGCTTCATTGAATTCCGGAATGATGTTACCCAGCGGACAGCCCGAATGGCAAAACGGCACCCCGCAATCCATGCATCTGGCTGCTTGAGTTTTGGTCTTTTCTTCTGGAAAGGGCTCAAATATTTCTTTAAAATCGCCTATCCTTACTTCAGGGGGTCTGCTGTTTGGCAATTCCCTGTCATGTTTCAAAAATCCATCGTACTTTCCCATTAGGCTACTATTTTTTGTTCTTGTTTTTCTTGTTCTTCCAAAACACGCTTGTATTCGTGTGGAATGATTTTGACGAATTGCGTTTTCATGGCTTCAAAATCATCCAGAATTTCTTTAGCTTTTTGACTCCCTGTCAGTTGAAAATGGGTTTCAATTAAGCTTTTAAGCTCGTCATAGTTTTCTTTCGAAGGCGTTTCCAAACCTACCATAGCCGTATTACAGTTGTTCTTAAAGCTGGCTTTCTCATCGAGTACATAAGCAATTCCCCCGCTCATTCCGGCAGCGAAATTTTTACCGGTTTCTCCCAAAATCACAACTTTACCACCTGTCATGTACTCACAGGCGTGATCTCCTACGCCTTCTACAACGGCTTTCACCCCAGAATTCCTGACGCCAAAACGCTCACCAGCCATACCGTTGATGTAAGCGGTTCCTGAGGTTGCTCCGTAAAAAGCGACATTACCTATGATGATATTTTCTTCAGATTTGAATCCGGAGGATTTAGGAGGATAGACGATCAATTTTCCTCCGGATAAACCTTTCCCAAAATAATCGTTGGATTCTCCTTCGACTTCAAAAGTGACTCCTTTGGCTAGAAAAGAGCCAAAGCTCTGTCCTGCCGAACCTTCAAATTTATAATGTAATGTATCCTCTTTCAATCCTTCAGCCTTGAATTTCTTGCTGATCTCATTGGACAAAACAGCGCCTGTGGCCCGATCTATGTTTCTGATGGGATAGGATTTTTTGACCTGAGTCCCCTGTTCAAAAGCAGGCCTGGCATCTTCCAGAAGCTGCCAGTCCAGGACGTTATCGATCTCATGGTCCTGTTCTATCTGTTTAAAAACACCCACCTGTTCTGCGATGTTCTCCTGATATAAAATCGGGCTTAAGTCCAGGTCTTTCAATTTCCAAAAAGGGACGTCCTTGCTTATTTTCATCACTTCCGAATGACCAACCATAGCATTGATGGTTCTAAACCCCAGTTGGGACATGATTTCCCGCAGATCTTCCGCCAAAAACCTAAAGTAATTGACCACATGATCTGGATTACCCGTAAACAGCTTTCTCAGTTCCGGGTTTTGTGTGGCCACACCCACGGGACAGGTATTGGTATGGCACTTTCTCATCATGATACAGCCTTCCACAATCAGTGCGGCTGTGGAAATCCCCCATTCTTCGGCGCCAAGTAAAGTGGCTATGGCTATATCCCTACCCGTTCTCAACTGACCATCTGCCTGAACCGTGATTCTGCTTCTTAAATTGTTTTTTACCAGCGTCTGATGCGCTTCAGAAAGTCCCAGCTCCCAGGGTAATCCGGCATGCCGAATGGAACTTAGGGGTGAAGCTCCCGTCCCCCCGTCGGCTCCGGAAATTAAAACGACATCGGCATTGGCTTTAGAGACCCCGGCAGCCACAGTACCTACTCCAGCCTGGGAGACCAGTTTCACATTGATTCTAGCTGTTCTATTGGCATTTTTTAAATCGAAAATAAGTTGAGCCAAATCTTCGATGGAATAAATATCGTGGTGTGGTGGTGGTGAAATCAATCCTACGCCTGGTGTAGAATGCCTCACTCTTCCAATCCACTCATCTACTTTATGGCCCGGTAACTGCCCTCCTTCTCCAGGCTTGGCTCCCTGAGCCATTTTAATTTGTAACTCTTCGGCATTGGTGAGGTAATAACTGGTCACTCCAAATCGTCCTGAAGCCACCTGCTTAATCGCAGAACGCTCCCAGTTTCCATTGGGTTTTACTTCGAATCTGGCTTCGTCTTCACCGCCTTCTCCACTATTGCTTTTGGCACCAATCCTGTTCATCGCTATCGCTAAAGTAGAATGAGCTTCATGGGAAATGGAACCAAAAGACATAGCCCCCGTTGCAAAGCGTTTCATTATCTCTTCTGCGGGTTCCACTTCGGAAAGCGGTATGGGCGTTCGTTTTTTAAATTCCAGTAAACCCCTTAGGGTCAGGGTGTCTTTGAGCTGATCGTTGACTGTTTTGGCGAATTTTTTATACAGTGAGAAATTATCCGTTTGCGTGGAACGCTGAAGCAGGTGGATGCTTTCCGGATTAAACAGATGCTTTTCGCCTTTTCGCTTCCACTGGTAAACTCCACCGACTTCCAGGCTTTTTTTAACCTCTTCATTTTGAGGATAGGCTTTCTGATGTCTTACCAAAACTTCCTGTGCCAGTCCATCAAAGTCGATACCTTCTATTCTTGAAATTGTGCCTTTAAAACATTTTTCGATCACCGTGGTATGTAAGCCCAGCGCTTCAAAAATCTGAGCCCCTTGGTAAGACTGCACCGTACTGATTCCCATTTTTGAAAGAATTTTCAGCAAACCGTAACCAATAGCCTTCTGATAGTTGACCTGGGCTTCCTCTATACTGAGGTCTGCATCGAGTTTTCCTTCAGTTTGAAGATGTTCAATGGATTGCAGCGCTAAATAGGGATGAACAGCGCTCGCACCATAACCGATAAGCGTGGCGTAATGATGGGTTTCTCTCACGTCTCCAGCCTGAACCACTATGCCGGATTTGGTTCTTAAATTCAATTTGACCAGGTGGTGATGAACGGCTCCTGTAGAAAGCAGTGAAGGTATAGGCGCCTGAGTTTTGTTAATAGGTTTATCGGTAAGAATAAGAACTTTTTTACCCGATTTCACAGCGTCTTCTGCAGCTTTGCAGGCCGCATCAATCCCGTTTTCCAGACTCCCAGGTTTCCCATCGGCTTCAAAGACACAATCGATAAAGGCATAGTCGAAACCTTTATCCTTTAAGTTTTTGAACTTTTCAATGTCAGCGTCCAGCAATACGGGCTGGGAAATATGAATCTGTTTGGTATGCAATTCAGTTTCATCAAGAATATTCAGACTTTCTCCTACTCTTGTGAACAAGGACATGACCATTCGCTCTCGAATAGGATCTATGGGCGGATTACTCACCTGAGCAAACAACTGCTTGAAGTAATTGCCCACATGCTGGCTTTGCTTGCTTAAAATAGCCAGAGGGGTATCTGCTCCCATGGAGCCAATCGGCTCGGTCGCCCTAACGGCCATATCGGCCAGAATGACCTTCAATTCTTCTGAGGTATAGCCGAAGGCATTTTGGAGATGAAGAAGCTGCTCACTGGTGAGATGCTCTTTTTCAAATTCGGGTACAGGCTGCAGCCTGAGTTTGATACGCTGATTTACAATCCACTGCTGATAAGGCTTATCCTTAACTATGCGGTTTTTGATTTCATCATCATAAAGCACTTTGTTTTGATTCAAATCCGCCAGAATCATGCGTCCTGGCTGAAGTCTTCCTTTTTTTATAATTTCTGAAGACTTTACCGGAAGTGCTCCGGCTTCAGAAGAGATAATGAGACGATTGGTAGACGTAATGCAATATCTTGAAGGTCTTAATCCGTTTCTGTCCAAAGTTGCGCCCACACGTTTGCCATCCGTAAAAATAAGGGCTGCCGGACCATCCCAGGGTTCCATTATGGAAGCATGGTATTTGTAAAATGCCTTTCGCTCAGGATCGATGGATTTATTGTCCTGCCAGGCTTCCGGAACAAGCATCATCATGACATGTTCCAAAGGGCGGCCGTCCATAACCAGCATTTCTACCAAGCTATCCAGGTTGGCAGAATCTGAATGTTCCGGGTTGGTTACGGGTAATAAGCGCTGAAGATCCTCCTCTGAAAAGACTTTCGATTTGAAGTTGGCTTCCTTAGACTTCATTTTAGTCACATTTCCTCGAATGGTATTGATTTCCCCGTTATGGGATATAAAATGAAAAGGCTGAGCCAGTTTCCAGTTGGGAAAGGTATTGGTAGAGAATCGGGAATGTATGATCGCAAAAGCTGATTTGAAATTTGGATTTCTTAAGTCCTCATAATAATCCCTAAGCTGACTGGTTCTGAGCTGTCCTTTATAAATGATCGTCTTTGCAGACATACTACAGACATAAAAAGCCTTGTTATTTCCCTGGACATGACGGCCTATATAATGCGTCGTATAATTTCTAAACACGAAGAGTTTTCGTTCCAGGTCTTCCTCAGACATGTTGTGTTTGGACTGAATAAGAATCTGCTGAATTGAGGGCTCTACTGGTTTTGCTCCCATGCCAGGTACTTTGGAATCCACAGGAACTAATCGATAACCCAAAATTTTAAGATCCAGCTCCTCGGCATGCTTCTCTAAAATTTCCCTGCATTGAACGGCAACACTTTGTACTTTAGGAAAGAAGAGCATTCCTATACCGACGGGTTTATCAGGATGGATATCGACCTTAATTTCTTTGGCAATTTCTTCGATAAAATCCTTATCGATTTGTATAAGAATACCTGCACCATCCCCTGTTTCTGGATCGGAGCCTGTGCCTCCGCGATGCTCCATATTCTCCAGCATGGTTAAGGCATCATCAATCACCTGATGTTCTTTTCTGCCGTCGATATTAATGACGCTTCCTATGCCACAGGCATCGTGTTCAAAACTCTCATCGTACATGGATTCTCTCTTCATAACAAACTATTATTCTAAGGATTATTTCCTAAAACTAGTTAATTACCGATAAAATCATTAGCAAGTGAGATATTATTTGGTATTTATTATGTTAAAATTGAGTTTTTACTAAACTAAATCGTTTTCGTAGTGCCTTAAGAAGGAGAGTAAAATGAGACCTCAGCGTTTTAATGGCATTCCATGGAAGAAGTCACTTCGGTTTGAGCAGATTGCGGTGAAACATACGGAATTCCCAACCCCAAACCCCTGAGGATAAATAAAACACCGATTATAGCGATAGCAATAGGAATAAGTTTTCTGGGATTAAACTTCAGGACAGAATTAAGCCATGCTTTGGCATAAATGACAATACTCATGAGCGGAACAGTTCCCAGACCGAAAAAAACCATGTATAAAGAACTTTCCAGCAAACCTGGAATGGCTATGGATCCAAAGACAGCCATGTAGACAAGACCACAGGGCAGCAGACCATTCAGTAAGCCCAGATAAAAGAAGGTGTCGAGCTCTTTCTTTTTCAACGAAGAGCCTAGTTCGGACTTTAGTTTTCCTACCCATTTGAATACGGGTTTGCTCAAGTTGAGCTTTCCCAAAACAGATTCAGAAAAAAGAAGGGAAGAAAGCATGATAACCCCAATAATGATGGAGAGTTGCTGCTGGAAACCAAACAGGGCAAAGCTTTCACCAATGAGTCCAAACACCAGGCCTATAAGAGCGTAGGTACTGATTCTGCCCACATGGTATAAAGAAATCTGAACGGCTTTTCGCCAGGGATTTTGAAGATCTACGGGTAGCATGAGCGCGATAGGTCCGCACATACCTACGCAGTGAAAACTGCCCAAAAGTCCCAAAATAAAAGCCGTCCACAACATTTAGATGCTTATTTTTTTCTGAATTAAATAGGCTTGATTCTGATGCGTAAATTTGAGGTTGACTTTCCATATTCCGGCTTCCATCAAGGACCGTGGCAATACATACTCGCCATCTTCTAAATGAAGTTGAACCGTAAAATCCAAAGCCTTGTCTGAAGGTCTGTACAAGTACACTTCCCCTTGAATTTCAGAAAAGTCAAATGCTGAAGGAAAAATGATCTGTACGCCTTCAGAAACCACTTCAACAGTCACCTGATGTTCTAAATCTGCAGCATTTTGAGCAGAGTTCAGGTCTTCCTGAAAGGTCAGCTCTTTTTGATAGTAGGACTCTACGACAAGGTCGTGTTCCAATTCAGCACTGGACATCATCTGCACCACCATAACCATGATGAATCCGATGAAAAGTACAAATGCAATAACGATAGATGTTCCCCAGTTTAATTTCATATTATTTTTATTTAAAGGTTTGTGGTCCCATGAAGTTAGTTGTAGTCCGGTCTATGATTCGGTCTTTGCTGTACACTTCAATTTCAATTTCATTATTGGAATCTGTTAGTTGTGAAGGATCCACTTCTATAAAAAACGTTCCCTTTGCCATTCCGCTTTCACCTATGCTGAAAAAGTCTTTTTTAACCATTTTGATGTCTCCGGTCATGGAAGCCAATTTGAAATGAACGCTATCCATGACGGTATTGGTTTTATTCAAAAGCTTGTAAGTATATACATTGGAAATATGACCACTGTCTTTGAGTTCATACAGCTGACCGGGAAGTCTGAGTACTTTGGCTTCCACATCGCTTCTGATCAGTAACAGGCCTATGAGAAAGCCTGTAAGAATAAGCAGGACTGCTGTGTAGCCTTTGAGTCGGGGAGTAAATTGAAATTTGGTTTTCTTTTCAATATTCTCCTCACTGGCATAACGAATTAAGCCCTTTGGTAAATTCACATTTTCCATAATAGAGTCGCAGGCATCCATACAGGCCGTGCAGTTCACGCATTCCAGCTGCGTTCCATTTCTAATATCAATCCCTGTGGGACAGACTTGAACGCATTGAGAACAATCGATACAGTCCCCCACTCCCGCAGCGGCTCTGTCCTGATTTTTTCTAAACCTCTGTCGTCCTTCCTCACGTTCTCCGCGTTTGTGGTCGTAGGCCACAACAATAGACTTTTCATCCAGTAAGACACCTTGAAGGCGTCCATAAGGACAGGCTATGATACAGACCTGCTCTCTGAACCAGGCGAATACGAAATAGAAAACCGCTGTAAAAATGAGCAAGGGGATAAATGTACCTAAATGACTTGCCGGACCATTTGTGATGTATTTTATCAGTTCGTCACTACCGATAAGATAGGCCAAAAACACATTGGCAATAAGAAAGGAGATGATGGCAAAAATCGTCCACTTCGTTCCTTTTTTAAGAATCTTGTCTTTGTTCCAGGGGGCTTTATCCAATCGGATTTGCTTTCCGCGATCGCCCTCAATGGCATATTCGATTCGTCTAAATACCATTTCCATAAAAATGGTTTGCGGACAAATCCAGCCACAGAAAATTCGTCCAAAAGCAACGGTAAAAAGAGCGATAAAAATCACGCCGATAAGCAATGCAATGACAAACAAATAGAAATCCTGAGGCCAGAACGGAAAGCCAAAGATGTTGAATTTTCGTTCTAAGATATTAAAGAGCAAAAACTGATGACCATTGATTTTTATAAAAGGGGCGGCAAACAGGAAAAGCAACAGGAAATAACTGACGTATTTTCTGTAGTTGTAGAAGACACCATGAGGTTTCTTAGGATATACCCAGGAACGTTTCCCTTCCTGGTCCAAAGTACCAATGCTATCTCTAAATTTTTCCTGATTATCCACTTCCTATCCGTTTTATAAATTACTCCGTCGTTTCTTCAGCCCAAACTTCCCCTTCAGGTTCCTTTGGCTCAGCCGGCATGGTCCCCTGAAGTGAGAGCACATAACTCGCGACCTGCTGAAGTTCTGAAGGCTTAAAATCATTTTTCCAGGACACCATCCCTTTTCCAGGCCGTCCCCCTTCCAGAAGAGTTCGGTATACATTTTTGATACCACCGCCCAAAATCCAGTACTCATCGGTAAGATTTGGCCCGATTCCTCCGCCTGCATCCATTTTATGACAAGCCACACAATTATTCATAAAGATCTGTTTGCCAGCCTCTAAGTCTGAGGGATCAGCCATAAGAGAAACCGTTTCCACAGTAACTAAATCTTTGGCGGTTTCTTTGTAACGTGCTAGATCAATTTCTGCCTGGGCGACTTCGGCTTTGAACTCTTCAACTTGGGTTTCCCCATCAAAAATGTGATATCTCGCCATATAAATAAATGCAAAAACAATAGACGCATAAAAGCTATACAGCCACCAGGGTGGAAGTTTGTTGTCCAGCTCACGAATTCCATCGTAATTGTGATCCAGTTCAATTTCATCTTCCTCTTCTACAGGTTTTGAGCGGGTTAAAAGCTCCGGAAGCTTTTCTAGTTTAGCCTTCAGTTGCTCAAGAGATTTGTTTTCTGAAGCCAGAAATTTTTCCTGTTTTTCTTCTGAAAGTGATCTGAGCAGCGTAAACCGAAGGGCTGCTACGGAAACTTCTACAGCAACAGCTATTAAAAATACTAACCCGATAAAAATCAGGGTTTTAGGATATTCCAAAACAGCCCATTGTCCAGGTTCCGTTTCAAAAAGAAGTTCAACGCCTCCCCAGGCTATTGCCGGCAACGCTATAATTCTGAAAATGGATGCGATATTTCTCATAATTCGATGTCGTTTTTAGAATCTAATGGAATTTGGCTCACCTCGTTCACGTAGTCTTTTTTGGCGGTGAATACCCACCAAAAAAGCACTACAAAAAAGAGGAAGAAAATAAGCAGGGAAATGATAGGGTAAATTTCTATCCCTTCTATCGTTTCCATATGTCCTTTTATAAATTTCAGCATAATTCAAAAGTTTAATTAGAAGTGGTCGCTTCTTCGTTAGTCTTTATTTTGATATCCGTACCCAGTCTTTGCAAGTAGGCAATCAGGGCTACAATTTCCCGGTTTTTCATCTCTACAAAGTCGAGGTTGTTTTCTTCTGCATAAATTTTATCGGCTTCATAAGCCCTTACGAAATCCGGATCATTATAAAGATTGTCCTGAATCTCGCTGCCCTGGGCCAGCATAGAGGTCTGTGCATTTTCTATTTCTTCTTCAGAATAAGGCACTCCCAAATCTGCCATGGTTTGCATTTTATCTTCGGTGTTTGACTTATCCAGTTTGCTTTTGATCATCCAGGAGTAATTTGGCATGATAGACCCCGGAGAAGTGCTTTGCGGATCATACATGTGCTTGAAATGCCAGCTGTCTGTATATTTCCCGCCGACTCTTAGTAAATCCGGCCCTGTGCGTTTACTTCCCCATAAAAAAGGTCTGTCGTAAACAAACTCACCGGCTTTGGCATAAGGCCCATAGCGCTCCACTTCGCTTCGGAAGGGTCTTACCATTTGGGAATGGCATCCTACACAACCTTCTCTTATATAAAGATCCCGGCCTTCCAGTTCCAGCGGTGTATAAGGCTTAACCGTGGTGATGGTTGGAATATTGGACTTCACCAGAAGTGTGGGTATAATCTGAACAATTCCACCAATAAGAATAGCTATGGTGGCCAGAATGGTCAGTTGAATTGGTTTTCTTTCTAACCAGGAGTGAAATTTTTCACCTTTTTTTCGCTTACCTCCACGGCTTAAAGCGGCAGCTTCTGCCAGCTCATCCTCAACTTTGGAACCAGACCGGGCTGTCCTGATGACGTTGTAAATCATAACAAACGTACCCAGTATATAAAGACTGCCTCCTATAGCTCTCATCCAGTACATCGGCATAATTTCAGTCACGGTTTCCAGGAAATTTCCGTAGACCAAACTTCCACTGGGGTTGAACTGCTTCCACATCGATGCCTGTAAAAAACCGGCCACATACATCGGTAAGGCATACATCACTATACCCAGAGTCCCTAACCAAAAGTGAAGATTAGCGAGTCCGGTAGAGAATAATCTGGTTTTAAATAAACGCGGAACAAGCCAGTAAATCATACCAAACGTAAGAAAGCCGTTCCAGGCCAGAGCTCCCACGTGCACGTGAGCGATGATCCAGTCGGTAAAGTGAGCGATGGCATTTACATTTTTAAGAGACAGCATGGGTCCTTCAAACGTGGCCATACCATAACCGGTAATAGCGACTACAAAGAACTTAAGAACAGGGTCTGTTCTCACTTTATCCCAGGCTCCACGGAGCGTTAAAAGTCCGTTGATCATCCCACCCCAGGAGGGCATCAGTAACATGACGGAAAAGGTAACACCTAGATTTTGAGCCCAGTCCGGTAAAGCAGTGTAAAGCAGGTGATGAGGTCCCGCCCAGATGTATATAAAAATTAATGACCAGAAGTGAATAATCGATAATTTATAGGAATAGACAGGTCTGTTGGCAGCCTTGGGCACAAAATAGTACATCAGCCCCAGGAATGGCGTCGTTAAGAAAAAGGCTACCGCATTATGCCCGTACCACCACTGGACCAAAGCATCCTGAACGCCAGCGTAGGCAGAGTAACTCTTAAGCAAATTGACCGGCAGGGCCAGGCTGTTGAAAATATGAAGTACCGCCACCGTTATAAACGTGGCGATATAAAACCAGATCGCCACATATAAGTGCCGCTGACGTCTTCTTAAGATGGTACCGATCAGGTTCCAGCCAAACACAACCCAAACTACGGCGATTAATATATCGATAGGCCATTCCAGTTCAGCATATTCCTTGGAACTTGTAAAGCCAAGAGGTAGCGTAATTGCCGCCAGGACGATAATCAGTTGCCACCCCCAAAAGTTGATTTTACTCAGGGCATCGCTAAACATCCTGGCTTTTAATAGGCGCTGCGTAGAATAATATACGCCGGCAAAAATGGCATTCCCTACAAAAGCAAAAATAACGGCATTGGTATGTAATGGTCTTAATCTGCCAAAACTCAGCCAGGAAATACCGTCGGTGACATTGGGAAAAATGAACATAAAGGCCAGTAAAAGGCCAACAGACATTCCAACAACACCCCAGATGATGGTGGCATAAAGGAAGTTTTTTACGATTTTGTTATCGTAATGAAATTGCTGTAACTCCATAGTTAAGATTGTTTTGGTTGATGGTTAGAATTTTCTTTTGGTTGATCATCTCCTTTTTCTTTTACCAGTTCATCGTCGAAAAGCATTCTGACGGATGGTGTGTAATCATCATCGAATTGACCTTTTTTGACAGAAAAAATAAAAAGCCCTAAAAAAACTAGAGCAACGAGAATACTGATAGCGAGAAGTCCGTAAATGACGTTCATGAATTATTTTTGTTCAAAATTAGTTGTGAAGACTTCCTTAAAAAATGACCTTAGTCATATTTCCAAAGTTTTATTTATTAACAATGGGTTTAGAAATGTATTGTGTGGCCAGGGTGGTGAAAATCACTATGGATATTGAGCTTAAAGGCATCAGTATAGCAGCGATGACCGGCTGAAGCTGTCCCGTAAGTGCGAAATACAGGCCAACGACATTATACAGGAAAGAAAACATAAATCCGAATTTGATGATTTGAATTCCTTTTTTAGTGATCTCTACATACTTGTCGAGTTTGTAAAATTCTGAAGCGTCCATAATGGCATCACAGGCGGGAGAAAAGACATTGACATTTTCTGAAATGGCAATACCTATATCGGCTTGCTTTAAAGCTCCGGCATCATTCAAGCCGTCGCCTACCATGGCAACATGTTGATTTTCGGATTGGATTTTCTCGATCAGACGCATTTTGGAATCTGGTTTCTGATTGAAAAACATCTGCGTGGTTTTGGGCAGCATTTTAGTCAGGACCGGCCTCTCCCCTTCGTTATCGCCTGAAAGAATAATCAGTTTATAGTGGTTATCCAGGGACTGAAATAAGGGTTCCATACCCGTTCTGTAAATGGTATCAAATTCAAATTTGCCCAAATAACTTTCATCTTTACTTACATGTACCCCTGTGCTTACCGTTGAATCCTCCACGTAATTTGCAACGAATTTGGCAGAGCCCATCCTGTAAGTATGGTCGCCGTAAGACGAGATGATGCCTTCGCCGAGATGTTCCTCAAAAGATTCAGAATCCTGGATATTCTGACTGCTCAAAAAGGAATAGAGCTCCCTGCTCAACGGATGGTTGGAATTTCTAAAAGAGTTTTTCAGGACCATTTTATCCTCCTCACTCAGGGTCAGACCCGAATAGGAGATATCGCTTTTCTTATTCATGGTAAGCGTTCCAGTTTTATCAAACACAAAGACATCCAGGTCTGCCATTTGTTCCAGGACGTTGGTGTTTTTGAGGTAAAATCCATTTTTCCCGAAAATCCGCAGCAGGTTGCCCATGGCAAAAGGTGTGGCAAGAGCAATAGCACATGGACAGGCAATGATAAGTACCGCAGTAAATACATTTAAGGCCAGACTTGCATCGTAAAACAGCCAAAATATCAAGCCGGAAAAGGCAATGCTTAAAACAGCCACCGTAAACCTCTTACTGATTTTATCTATAAGGCTTTGAAATTTCGGATTGTAGTCTTTCCGAAAAACATCATTACTCCACAACTGGGTCAGATAACTCTGCTCGACAGATTTTTCGGCTACTATTTCAATAGCATTTCCACGCTGCTTCCCTCCGGCATACACCTTGTCTCCAGAAACTTTAGTTACCAGTTTGGCTTCACCGGTTACAAAGCTGTAATCAATGTCTGCAGATGCCGACATCAGAACTCCGTCCACAGGAAGCAATTCCTGATTTCTGATGAGCAGCCGGTCACCGCGCTTAATGTCATACACCTGAGTATTTTCCTCCTTCCCTTCTGAAGTTATTTTCGTGACGGCTATGGGAAAATAGGATTTATAATCCCTTTCGAAAGACATGAATTTATAGGTCTTCTGTTGTACGATTTTACCTAAAAGCAGGAAAAACACGAGCCCTGTCAGGCTATCGAAAAAACCAGAACCCAGGTTGAAAACAATATCCACGGTACTTCTCAAGAATAAAACGGAAATTCCCAAAGCTATAGGAATGTCAATATTAAGAATTCCGCTTCTGAGGCCTTTCACTGCAGATTTGAAATAATCGCGTCCCGCATAAAAAACGACAGGTAAACTAAAGAAAAACATAAGCCATCTGAACACAGGCTTGTACTGCTCCAGCCAATATTCTGAAACTTCAAAATATTCGGGGAAACTCAAAAACATCACATTGCCAAAGGCAAATCCGGCAATACCGATTTTATACACCAAACTTCGGTCTATGCGTTGAGCAGACTGACCAAAATTCTCCAGGCTTATATAAGGCTCATAGCCTATTCTGGACATGAGCTCGACCAGGTGTTTGAGCGAAAAATACTCGGTTTTATAAGTGATGCTTACTTTTTTCTTGGGAAAGTCGACCTGAGAGCTTAAAACCTGTTTATTTAATTTATGCAGGTTTTCTAAAATCCAGATGCAGGAGCTACAGTGAATGTGAGGAATATAAAGGCTAACAACTTCGGTAGAATCTTCCTGGAAATCAATCAGTTTTTCAACGATTTCAGGCTTATCCAGGTAGTCGTATTTTCCGTTGATCTCAATTGGTGTGGTTCCTGGATTCTGCTCCAGGTCATAATAGCAGGTCAGATCGTTTTCGGAAAAAATTTCAAAAACGGTTTTGCACCCATTGCAGCAAAACAACTTATCATCGTGAGAAATCTTGGCGGTTGTGCAGTCTTCTCCGCAGTGGAAACAGGTATCTGTTAACATAAACTCAAATTGGTTTGACAAAACTCTCACACTTCAAACCGATTAAAAATGATAAGTGTCAGTTATACTGATATTCGAGCAATAAGTTCATATCTTTGTGATACTCATAATGCTATATCATGAAAACGTTTCTTTATGTACTTATAAGCCTGGCATCCTCTGCCTCCTGTTTTAGTCAGATTTGGCTGGATAATTCCTGTCCCATAGAAAAAAAGGTTTCAATCGAAGAATACACGTCTGCAAAATCAAATAATTTGCTAAGCCTTATTATCGACCAGGAAGGCAAATTGGTCATGAATGGAAAGAGAAAAGAAGGAATGTCTGAAATAGATTTTAAAGAATCTGTGTATGATTTTTTAACCAACCCTGCCAAGGACAAAACAAAAGCCGATTCGCCTAAGCAAGCCATCATAGCTATAGGCTCTTATGGCGAACATAACTCCTACGAGCTTATCTTAAAATACCTGAGAGAAGTGTACCTGTATGCATGGGATACCGCAGCAGAGGAAAAATATGAGGCTATTTATTTGGACCTGGACTGCAGAAAGAGAGAAAAAATAAGAGATTCAGACTTCCCTTACAGACTTTTAGAATTAAATGATAGCGAGAAAGAGAACAAAATGAAAAACAGGTTTACGCCTGGTGTTCCTCCTTTCCCAGGCGATATTAAGGATAATTAAATTTTTAAATCTACCGTTTCAAAAACATGACTCCAGGGTGAATTTATATCAAGATGCAGCGATATGTAATCTTTCATATGAACCAGTCTCAGCTGACCCTGCTTGACCCGTTCAAAACCCATAGTCCCGGAATCATCTACTTTTCCAAGAATAACCTTCTGATTTTGTAAACTCTGGTTTTTAGATTGGATTTCTTTAAATCTTGAAGGAATTTGAAGGTATATTTCTTCTTTGTAATTGGTCTGTTTTAAATTTTTAAACTGGATAAAAACCACCTGAAAATCGGGATCTTCCTCAAATGAAATTTCCAAAATCCCGGAAGGCATTTCACTGATGAATAATTTTGTTTCCTTCAGAACCTGAACTTCACAATCGCCATTGTTTGGACATTCCTGAAGAAGTGGTAAATCGGTTTGGGCACTTTTACAAGCCAGTAGCATGCATAGCAGCAATAGGCTTTGACATTTCATCATCTACATCGATTTTGTGCAAATTAAAGGATATTGGTTGCATGCTAATGCTGTATAAAGATTTATTTATCACTTTAAAAGGCGAAAGGCTTTAATAATAACTTTTGTTTAACTTCAAAGATAATTCATTAAACATTTAAATCTTTATTTTTACCTTATGATATATGAAATCAAAACGCGACAGAATTTACCCATAACAAAACAAAAGGCTTGGGAATTTCTGTCAGATCCCAAAAACCTACAGGAAATCATGCCCGATGACATGGGTTTTCAAATCATGTCGGGTGCAGACCGAAAGATGTTTACGGGACAAATATTGCAATATAAAGTAACTCCTTTTCCTGGATACAACACCAGCTGGGTTACGGAAATCACACATGTGGAAGAAAATGATTATTTTGTTGACATTCAACTTTACGGTCCTTATGCCTTATGGCATCACAAACACTTCATTCATGAAATTGAAGGAGGTGTAGAAGTTGAAGACTGGATTCATTATAAAGTACCCTTCGGACTACTGGGAAGATTGATGCATCCTCTTATTGTTAAACCAAAATTAGCTAAGATTTTTAAAGCCAGAGAGGCTAAGATGGTCGAAAAATTCGGTCATTTTGAAGTTCAAAATAAATAATTAATTATGAAAAAGAATATTTTACTTATAGGCGGATCTAAAGGTATAGGTCTGGAAATCGTTAAGCAATTAAGCGCAGATCACCATATTATTGTAGCGTCCAGAACCGATGAAAACCTCTCGGATTATGATGTCACCTACCATAAATTTGATGCGCTAAACGATGATATTACAGAATTAGACTTACCTGATACCCTAGATGGTTTGGTATATTGTCCGGGTACCATCAACTTGAAACCTTTCAAAATGATGAAACCAGAAATTTTTGAAGAAGATTTTCAGCTTAACTTCTTAAGTCTGGTAAAAGTCACTCAAGGCGTACTTTCAAAACTTAAAAATTCAGATCAGGCCAGTATTGTCTATTTTAGTACGGTTGCTGTTCAAACCGGAATGGCATTTCATACAAGCGTTGCCGCTGCCAAAGGAGCCATCGAAGGTTTTGCCAGAGCCCTTGCTGCAGAATATGCTCCATCGTTTCGAGTGAATGTTATCGCTCCATCACTTGTGAACTCACAACTTGCCGGCAAACTTTTAGGAAGCGACAAGAAAAAAGAAAAAATGGATGAGAAGCATCCCCTAAAACGTGTAGGCGAACCTTCCGATATCGGTAAATTCGCTAGTTTCCTGCTTTCTGACGATTCATCCTGGATTACAGGTCAGGTGCTTGGAGTTGACGGAGGAATGGGCAGCCTTAATATGAACTAAAGTCTTTTCAGATTTAAAAAAATCTTCTTGTGAGGCTCGTTTCCTCCAGGAAGATTTTTAAGTTTAATACCGCTTTAAAATATTAATTATGAGTGAGAAAGTTAGAGTGTTTTGGTTTAGAAGAGATATGCGTTTCGAAGATAATGTAGGTTTATACCATGCCTTATCCGGCGATTTCCCGGTTCTTCCTGTATTTATATTTGACAAAAACATCCTGGATGAACTTCCTAAGGATGATGCGCGCGTGACTTTCATTTACGATGAATTGCAAAACATGAGAACGCATCTTCAGGATCAGTACGGATCTTCTATCGCGACCTACCATGATACCCCTGAAAATGCTTTCAAACAGCTCATCCAGGATTTTGATATTGAAGCCGTCTATGCCAATAGGGATTACGAACCCTATGCGTACAAACGCGATGCGAATATCAACGCCTTACTGGCTAAAAACGGCATCGAATATCACGATTTTAAGGATCAGGTGATTTTTGAAAAAACAGAAGTGGAGAAAAATGAAGGAGGCATGTATCTGGTCTTCACACCGTATATGAAGCAATGGAAAAAAGAATTTGAAAATATCGATTTCAAAACTTACCCTTCTGAAGATTTACTCGATAACACCTACAAAAACTCGAGACTGCCTAATCTTTCTTTATCGGATATGGGGTTTGAAAAATCTTCCATTAAAGTTCCTGAACACAATTTTGACAAGGAACTGCTTAAAACTTACGAAGATACCCGAAACATTCCGTCCATAGAGGGAACGTCAAGGCTAAGCCCCTATTTAAGATTTGGAACGATAGGCTATAGAAAAGTGGTTGAAAAAGCCCTGTCGGTGGAAAATAAAACCTTTTTAGATGAACTGATCTGGAGAGAGTTTTATAAAGCCATTTTACACAATTATCCGGAAACACAGGAAAGAGCATTCAAGCCTAAATACGATCGCATTCAATGGCGAAACGATGAAAATGAATTCGAAAAATGGAAAACAGGACAAACGGGTTACCCCATTGTAGATGCAGGAATGCGACAACTGAATGAAACAGGTTGGATGCATAATCGTTTGAGAATGGTCGTCGGAAGTTTTTTATGCAAGCATCTGCTGATTGACTGGCGCTGGGGTGAAGCTTATTTTGCCGAAAAGCTTCTCGATTATGAAATGTCTTCCAATGTAGGAGGCTGGCAGTGGGTAGCAGGTTCTGGTGTGGACGCAGCACCCTATTTCAGAGTATTCAACCCCTATTCTCAAACCGATCGGTTTGATGAGGATAAAAAATACATCAAAAGGTGGGTTCCGGAATTTGACACCGACGCGTATCCCGAACCTATGGTTGAACATAAACTAGCGAGAGAGCGTTGTTTGGAAACCTACAAGGAAGCTGTAAAAAACTAAGCCTTTAATACGTCGAGGATGATAAATGTTGTTTGGCTGAAAAGAGATCTGAGATTGCACGACCATGCGCCACTTCATGAAGCCTTACAGAAAAGACATCCTGTAATCTTGCTTTATCTGTTCGAACCTTTACTGCTGAATGATCCCCATTACAGCAAGCGACATTTTAGATTCATCAAAGAATCCTTAGAAGATATGCAACGAGAGCTCTCAGCCTTTCAGACTCAGGTTTTCGTTGTGAACTCCTCTGCTGAAGAGGCTTTTCAAAAGATACATGCGCAGTTTAAAATCAAAACCGTCTATTCGCATCAGGAAACCGGCATAAACCTCACCTACCAAAGGGATAAAAGATTAAAACGCTGGTTCAGTGCTGAGGACATTCAGTGGAAAGAATTCATCACCAACGGCGTTATTCGCGGACTAAAAAACAGGAAAACCTGGGTGAATTCCTGGGAAAATTTCATGAACCAGAACCCGATTCCTTTTTCTGTCAGTCCGGGACAGTTTATCGGTCATTCCAGCCTGCAAAAATTAAAGGGACATTTCGAAGGGGTAAATCTTTCAACGGAAAGAGATACGAATTTTCAGAAAGGAGGTCGGTCTACTGCCCTGCGTTATCTCAAAAGCTTCTTAGAGGAACGCTATCCCAATTATCAAAATCACATTTCCAAGCCCCTTCTGGCCCGGAAATCCTGCAGCCGCTTGTCGCCTTATATCGCTTGGGGGAATTTGTCGATGCGAGAAGTTATTCATGCCTCCATGGAGCTTGAATCCAAAACAAAATACAAACAGGCCCTGAGTCAGTTTCAATCCAGACTGCGCTGGCAGGCACACTTCATCCAGAAATTTGAAATGGAATCCAAAGCTGAATTTCAAAATTTCAACTCTGCTTTCAACATCCTCCAACAACCCAAAGAGGAAGAGTTAATCAAAGCCTGGAAAGCAGGTCAGACAGGTTTTCCCCTTGTGGATGCCAGCATGCGCTGCCTGACACAAACCGGTTATCTCAACTTCAGAATGAGAGCGCTTTTGGTATCCTTTTTCACCCACCTGCTTTGGCAAAAATGGCAGGAAGCCTCAGAGCATTTGGCCAGTTTGTTTTTAGATTTTGAACCCGGTATCCATTATCCTCAATTGCAAATGCAGGCCGGGACGACGGGTATACACACTTTGCGAATTTACAATCCGGTTAAGAACTCTTACAAGCACGATGCTGAAGGTGAGTTTATTCTGAAATATATTCCAGAATTAAGATCAATTCCACTAGAGTTTATCCATGAGCCCTGGAAATTAACCCCCATGGAACAAGACATGTATGGTTTTCAACTTGGTAAGGATTATCCAAAACCCATTGTCGATCTGGAAGCTTCACGCCAGTTTGCTTCCGATTCCATCTGGAAAATAATTCAGTCTGAACGATCCAAAGCTGAAGGCCAAAAAATTCTGGAAAGACATACGATACGCGGCAGTCATTAAGTGAATTTCAGCCTTGCCTTTTCCAGATCTTCAGGCGTATCAATGCCAATGCTCACTTCCTGTGTTTCCACCATTTTGATGGTTTTCCCATTTTCCAGATAGCGAATGCATTCAATTTTTTCTGAAGCTTCCAGTGGACTCATGGGTAAATTATAAAACGCCATTAAGGCTTCCTTTCTAAACGCATAAATCCCTACGTGTTTGAAATAAATCACCTCCACATCCTTAGCTCTGTGAAACGGAATGGGAGATCTCGAAAAGTACAGGGCAAAATTGTTTAAATCTGTAATCACTTTCACCTGATTCGGATTCACTATATCCTCTTCTGATGTTAACCTGACTTTGAGGGAAGCCAGGTCGATGATTTTATGGGTATCCTTTTCAAAAACATCCAGGAGCTGACTCAGCGCTTTTTCATTGATAAAGGGTTCATCCCCCTGCACGTTGATGACGATATCCACATCCATAGATTCAACGGCTTCAGCAATACGATCACTGCCACACTCGTGTTCTTTTTGGCTCCTGATGGCTTTGCCACCTTGCTTTTCAATTTCAGAAAAAATAAGTTCCGAATCGGTCACAACATACACCTCATCAAAAAGCCCGGTATTTTTGGCAGCTTCATAGGTTCTGACTATCACTGGTTTTCCTGCCAGGTCCTGCATTAATTTTCCAGGAAACCTTGCCGCCTGGTAGCGGGCAGGAATCATGGCTATGACTTTAAACGGTTTTGACATAATAAGTGTTTATAATGTAAAATTCACAATTGTTTGTCGCTAAAGAAATCATCCTTAAAGCCTATTAAATACAACTTTTCTTTAGCTCGCGTACAGGCTGTATATAGCCATCTGAGGTAATCTTTGGTGATTCCGTCGGGTAAATAAGGCTGTTCTACAAATACGGTATCCCACTGTCCCCCCTGCGATTTGTGGCAGGTAATGGCATAGCTGAATTTCACCTGTAACGCATTGAAAAATGGATTCTGTTTCACCTTCATAAATTTCTTGTATTTGGAGGTGATGTCTTCGTAATCCTTCATCACTTCCTGATAAAGCTGGTTGGACTTTTCATAGGGTAAGGACGGAGAATTCAGGCTTAAGGTATCCAGCATGATCACGGTTTCAAAGGGTTTCATTTTGGGATAGTCCACCATCTGGACGTTTACCTCTGCAAACCTAAATCCATACAGCTCTTTTATTCCAAAAATCTCCAGGATTTCCACGATATCTCCGTTGGCAATAAATCCGGCATCACTTTTAGGCTTGACCCAAAAATAATTGTTTTTAACGACCATCAAAAAATCTCCCGGGGCGATTTCATCTTCTCGTAGAAGTATTCGACTTCGTATTTGTTCGTTATACAGATTGGCTCTTTTGTTGGACCTCACAATAATAGCTGTTTCCTCGTGTCCCAGGTTGTCGTAAGCTTCGTTGATCGCATCCAGAATTTCATACCCATCCACCAGTCTCACCATATCTGATTTATCTGAAAGCTGGAATTTAAAATTTTCAAAATCCTCATCTTCAATGGTTTCTCTTATTTTGGTAGCGTTCAAAAGAATGCTGCTCTCCAGCCGCTGTCGAACGACCTCGTCCAGCTCCACGGGAATCACGTCCATCTGGTAATGGTTGGTCAGTGTTTTTTCATCCAAAGCCGGGCTCAAATTTGATTTAACCGGAGGTAACTGGGCTGTATCTCCAATAAAAATAAGTTTGCAGTTATCTCCGGAATAGACATACTCCATGAGATCATCTAACACAGAACCTTTATTAAAAAGCTGGTCTCCACTGGGAAAATCGGGAATCATGGAAGCCTCATCTACTATAAAAATGGTGTTTTTATGCTTATTGACCTGCGGCACGAACTCGATTCCGCCTCCACTCGTACTTTTAGGCTGGTAAATTTTACGATGTATGGTTTGTGCGTATTGATTGCTGTAATTTGAAATCACTTTGGCTGCACGACCGGTAGGTGCCGCCAGAATCACTTTCTTTTTTACCTTCCAGATGTTTTTGACCAGGGTTCCAATAATGGTCGTTTTACCGGTACCCGCATAACCTTTGAGCAAAAAAATACGGTCCACTGAGGTTTCCAGAACAAATTTCGCCAGCAGCTGTAAAGTCAGATCCTGCTTGGGTGTTGGCGGGTGTCCAAAATCAGTTTTGAGTATTTCATAAAACTCTTGATTATCCATAAAAAATGTTATCGTGCATAAATTTCAAATATAAGCACGATTTTTTAGTGCTATACTTTTGTGATTGAAAAAAAGTTGTAGTTTTGCTTATATCAAAAACTCTTAATTATAAGTTATGAAGATTGTATTACAGATTGTACTTTGGGTTGTCATCGGTGTTTTAGGCTATTATGTATATAATGCTGTTTATGGACCTGTAGAGTTTAACAAGATTAAAGACAGACGTTTCATAGATGTTGTCGAGAAAATGAAAGACATTCGTGAAGCTCAACTAGCCCATGAAGAAATTATCGGCAATTATGAAGATAGTTTTGAGGATCTCATAAAATTCATCGACACTGCACAATATGTAATTACACAGAGAAGAGATACTACTTTTCTTGATAAAGAATACAGAAAGATTTACGGTGTGGATAAATATATTGAAGATGTGGTTATCGATACCTTAGGTTTTGCATCCGTTAGAGATTCTATTTTTGACGCGTCTGAAGATTACAGCGATTTGATGTACATTCCTCATACAGACAAGAAAAGGTTTGAAATGAAAGCCGGATATCTGGAAGAAGATGGAAAAAAAATCCCTGTATTTGAAGTCAGAGCTCCTAAAGATTTAATCCTGGCAGATCTTGATCAGGATCTGGTCATGCAGGAAAAACAAATCAAGTCTGTTGACGGGGTAGATGGTCCTGCGATCACTGTAGGCTCCATGACTCAAGTCAACACCAGTGGAAACTGGCCTAAAAACTTTGGTGAAATTAAATGATGAGTGAAAGCTCAACATATCCTATAAACAGATTATCCATCTTCATTTTACAAGATGGATTTTCTTTTTTAGTAACAGATTCATTGACGACACCGCTCTTCTTTAAAAATTTCAAACTCGGCAACTCTCAGTCCACCTCAGAACTTCTTAAGGTTTTAAAAACAGAGATTACTCCAGCCTTCATCGAAATTCAAAACATTGCAACCCTGGAAGTCATTTATGGCAATCCCCAGTTCAGCATTGTCCCGCAAGCCTATTTTGAAGAGTCTCACCTGCCTCATTATTTGAAATACAGCTCCAAACTCATCGAAGGGGATGACTTTTCCTATGATGAGATCCTGCCAATTCAGGCCAACACAGTTTATATACCCTATGTAAACATCAACAATTACCTTTTCGAAATTTTTGGAAGCTTTAAATTCACACATCTTTTTTCTGGTTTAATCGAAAAAGCCTTCGAAAAAAGCTTCTCTTCCAAAGAATATATCAGGATACATGTGAGTGGTCACCTCCTCTATGTTGCGGCTTTCAGAAACCAAAAATTACTGCTTTCCAATGCCTTTGCTTTCGAAACTTCAGAAGATTTCGCCTATTACATCCTCTTCACAATCAAAGAATTGAACCTAAACCGTGAAGAAGTTATCACCGAATTTACAGGCGATTTCCTAGATACTGAAGAAAATTCTGCATTAGCAATACTTTCTACCTATCTTAGACATCTTTCGTTTTCAAATGCATACACACCCCCCGCATTTGAAAATCTGGAGGGATTTCAAGAGCATTTTAATTTATTATAAGCCATGAGAATAGTATCCGGACGTCTTAAAGGACGAAGACTAATTGCCCCCAAAAAACTTCCCGTAAGACCTACCACCGATATGGCCAAGGAAGCGCTTTTCAATATTTTGAACAACAGGCTTCGCTTTCAGGACCTGGATGTCATCGACTTATTTGCAGGAATAGGAAGCATTTCTTTTGAATTTATGTCCAGAGGGACACAACGGGTCACGGCTGTTGATGCTAATTTTGACTGTATTAAATTCCTGACCAAAACCTCGGAAGAACTGGACCTGGACCTGAATATCATCAAAAGTGACGTCTTCGATTTTTTGCAAAAAACACCACTCAAGGCAGATCTTATTTTTGCAGACCCTCCTTACGATTTACCCCTCGAGGAATTTGAACAAATTGAAAACAGCATCAGAGAACGCTCACTTTTAAAAGAAGATGGATTGTTGATTATCGAGCATTCCAAACACAGCAATTTGGAACACATAGAAACCTACTCGGAACAAAGAAAGTACGGAAATTCAGTATTTAGCTTTTTCAAAATGCACTCCTAATCTTCTATTATCTTTCAAGGGAAATCATTTCTGAAAAGAATTTTAGAAACAGATTAATTACCTTTGTAAAAATTTGAACATGAAAAGCTTTTTACCAGCAGAATTAGAAATCAAAAACCTTTACGGAATGCTTTCTGGCTCTATTGGTCCAAGACCTATCGCCTTGGTAAGCACTGTCGATCAAAACGGGGCTCCAAACTTGTCCCCTTACAGCTTTTTCAATGTGTTCAGCGCCAATCCTCCCATTTTGATTTTTTCACCGGTAAGACGTGTGAGAGACAATTCTGAAAAACACACTTTAAAAAACGCTTTACAAACCAAAGAAGTTGTGATCAATGTGGTGAACTGGGATATGGTGCAGCAAGTTTCCCTGTCCAGTACAGAATATGAGCAGGGTGTCAATGAATTTGAAAAATCCGGTTTTTCAATGCTGAAGTCTGACTTGGTCAAACCACCACGCGTGAAAGAATCTCCAGTACAGTATGAATGCAAAGTGAAGGATACGATTGCTTTGGGTGAAAACGGCGGAGCAGGAAATCTGGTGATTGCAGAAGTGGTAAAAATTCATATTCGCGAAGATTTGCTGGATGAAGGTCTACACATCGATCAGCACAAAATTGATCTGGTAGCCAGAATGGGCGGTAACTGGTATTCCAGAGCCAGCCAGGGAATGTTTGAAGTGGAAAAACCTATCCTCAAACAGGGAATCGGCGTGGATCAGCTGCCAAAATCAATCCGACTGAGTTCCGTTTTAACCGGGAATGACCTTGGTCAGCTAGGTAATTTGGAAGAATTACCCCACGATTCCACAGTTAAAGATTTTATTACTGAATATGATTTAGAGGATTTTATAGAAGAAAATACCGAGGAGCAGATTCACCTCATCGCACAGCAATACATTCAAAAAAACGAGCTTGAAAAAGCTTTACATATTTTACTCGCAAAACAATAATTATGGAAGTACAAGGAAAAATTAAAGTCTTAGGAGAAACCAAAGAATTTGGTAGTAATGGTTTTAGGAAACGCGAAATGGTGGTAACCACCGAAGAGCAGTATCCACAACATATCTTAATTGAATTTGTTCAGGATAAAACCAGTTTATTAGACAATTTTAATGTTGGTCAAAACGTAAAAGTCGGTATCAACTTAAGAGGTCGCGAATGGGTGAGCCCACAGGGCGAAACCAAATATTTCAACTCTTTAAACGGCTGGAGAGTCGAAAATGTAGATCAAAACAGCGCTGCAGGTGCCCCACCTGTTCCGCCATCAGATCAGTTTGAACCCGTGCAGGATTTAAACGAGGAAGACGATGATGATTTGCCGTTTTAATCTACATCTTCGCATAAAACACAAAAGCTCTGGAGGTATATCTGGAGCTTTTTTTATTTTTACGCAGCCCATTTAAAACCTTAAGCCTTGATAGCCAGATTAGAACTCTTTTTTGCAAAATTCCTTCCCTCCCCGTTTACGCTTAGTATTCTACTTACACTGGTCACCCTGGTCTCAGCGGTGTGTTTTGGAGATTTCTCCGGCGAAGCAAATCAGGTGGTTTCTACCTTTCATGCCTGGCAATCGGGACTATGGAATCAGGAATTACTGGTCTTTGGTTATCAGATGATGCTGATCCTGGTGCTTGGACATGTTCTGGTGCTAAGCTCCCCCGTTAATAAACTCCTGGAATTCATTACTCAGGGAGCTGTAGATACCAAAAGAGCCGTGGTTCTGGTGAGTGTCAGCACCATGCTTATGGGGTTTTTCAACTGGGGGCTGGGCTTAATCTTCGGGGCCATACTGGCCAGGAAAATCGGTGAAAAATCGGCCAGAGAAAACCTGAATATTAACTATCCGCTCATCGCCGCTTTGGGATATTCCGGAATGATGATTTGGCATGGTGGCATTTCCGGATCAGCTCCTTTAAAAGCAGCCGAAGAAGGCCATTTGCATTCCATTATGAATAAAATTCCTTCAGGATTACCTGCTGAAATCTCTACATCTGAAACCATTTTCAGCTCGAGTAATCTGATCATTTTTGGAATTATTCTTTTGGTGGTCCCCTTGATTTTCAGAGCTATTAAGCGGAGATCGAATTCCAAATATGAGGTCTCAAGCCTTTATACCTTCAGTCCATCAAAATCAGTTGAGACTCCCGATCGGGTCAACTTCAAAGAGGAGTCCGCTCATATTTTGGAGAGGAACAACCTGTTAACACTAGGTTTTGGAGGGTTGATTACGCTTTGCTTCTTTGTCGTTTATGGAGAAGACCTTCTCCGGTTGAATATCACCCCAAACCTGCTCAACTTTCTGATGCTGGGTTTGGGAGTTTTGTTTCATAAATCTATATCCCAATATCTAGGCTCATTGGCAGAAGCGATCAAAGGGGCTTCGGGTATTTTAATTCAATTCCCCTTGTATTTTGGCATTATAGGGGTGATGAAGGAGAGCGGCTTGGCAGTGAGTTTCGCCCAGTTTTTTGTAGACATTTCAACTGAAGCCACGCTTCCCATTTTTACGTTTATAAGCTCTGGCATTGTCAATATTTTTGTACCCAGCGGTGGCGGACAATGGGCTATACAGGGACCTATAGCTTTGGAATCTGCCTCCAAACTGGGGGTGCCCATTCCTAAAATCATCATGGCCCTGAGCTATGGTGATCAGGTTACCAATATGCTTCAACCGTTCTGGGCTTTACCACTTCTTGCCATAACCAAGTTAAAGGCGAGCGACATTTTTCCATTTACTTTTTTATTATTTATCATTGGCAGCGTAATTTTCATCACTGGCCTCTTAATATTTTAATCCATGTACAAACTGACTAAAGACATCATATTTCCACATCCCAAATTCGCAGATGAAAAGGGCTTACTGGCTTTTGGGGGTGATTTAAGTCTGGAACGCCTAAAAGTGGCTTACGAAAATGGGATATTCCCCTGGTACGAGGAAGGACAGCCCATACTTTGGTGGAGTCCGGACCCCCGAATGGTTTTATTCCCTGAAAACCTGAAGATCTCTAAATCCATGAAAAAGCTTTTTAAGGAAAAAGCGTTTAAGGTCACCTACAATGAGGATTTTGAATTCGTGATTCGTCAGTGTGCTGATATCAATAGAGAACGACAGGACGGAACCTGGATTACTGAGGATATGATTCAGAGCTATGTCAAATTACATGAAGCCGGACTGGCAAAATCTGTTGAAGTCTGGAAAGACGGCAACATTGTTGGAGGCCTGTACGGGATCTTGTTGAAAGATAAAAATGTATTCTGTGGTGAAAGCATGTTTACCAAAGTCGATAATGCTTCAAAATACGGCTTCATTACGCTGGTCAAAAATATGGAGAAGAACGGCATCAGCCTGATCGATTGTCAGGTCTACACCAAACATCTTGAAAGTCTTGGGGCAGAGGAAATCAGCAGACATAATTTTTTGACTCTTCTGCATTCTAAAGTTTAAGAAATCCGAGTGCCATTGTCGACCCTGTGGTCCGGCGATAACAGGGAAGTTCCTAAACTGCCATCTACAGCTGCCAAAACCAGGCACTCACTCATCATCGTAGCGATTTGTTTGGGAGGAAAATTGAGCACGGCAATAACCTGTTTTCCAATCAGCTCTTCTGCCCTGTAAAGTTGGGTAATTTGAGCTGATGAACGCTTGATGCCAAACTCGCCAAAGTCGATTTCAAGCTTTAGAGCAGGATTCCTGGCTTCCCTGAAAATTTCAGCCTTTAAAATCGTTCCTACCCGCATATCAACATTTTGAAAATCAGTCCAGGTCAACTGTTGTTCAGTTGTATTCTTCATAAATAGCTAGCTTAAGCATAAGTTTTACTTATATCGAAATCAATACAAGTTACTTTATTTTATAATTGCCTTAACGAACAGGGATTTAATAAACATTAAGTTTACAAAAAAAAAGTGCAACTATGAGTAAACAAGCTTTATTAAAGCCTATTCAGATAGGTGATATGGAATTGAAAAACAGAGTGATCATGGCTCCTATGACCAGAAGCAGAGCCGATAACGAATACAATGCGCCTACAGATCTTCACGCCAAGTATTACAGGCAGAGAGCAAGTGCCGGGCTTATTATCAGTGAGGGCTCTCAGGTTTCATCTCAGGCTGTGGGTTATATCAACACCGCGGGAATCTACAAGCCGGAACAGGTTGAAGGCTGGAAAAAGGTAACCGAAGCTGTGCATGAGGAAGATGGTAAAATATTCGTTCAGTTATGGCATGTGGGCAGAATATCCCATCCAGATTTCCAAGACGGGGAAAAACCTGTTGCGCCCAGTGCTTTGAATCCAAACACACAGGCCTATACCCCTGAAGGCTTTAAGGATACCGTAGAACCCAGAGCAATGACCACAGAGGAGGTAAAGCAAACGGTTCAGGACTTTAAAAGAGCGGCTAAAAATGCTGTAGACGCCGGCTTTGACGGTATTGAGATCCATTCGTCAAACGGCTATTTGCTACACCAGTTCTTTAACAGAACATCCAACCAGCGCTCCGATGAATATGGAGGCTCCATCGAAAACAGAGCCAGGATTTTGTTTGAAATTCTTAATGCCGTTAAAGTATTTTTTCCAGAAAATAGAATTGGAGTGCGTTTAAATCCTTCGCTGCACGGTATTTTTGGAATGGAAGCCGATGAGGAGACCATCCCAACCTTTGAGTATATCGTCAAAAAACTCAATGATTATGATTTAGCCTACTTACACTTATCTGAACCCTTTAACGACGTAAGCGATAAAGATTTTCTGGTCTCTAACATCGCTGAACACTTCAGACCGTTGTACACTGGAAATCTGATGATAAATGCAGGATTCGATCAGGAAAGCGGTAACAAAGTGATTGAAGAAGGACAGGCGGATATGGTTTCTTATGCCAAATTATTTATTTCCAATCCGGATTTACCAATCAGGTTTGAAAAAAACGCAGAATTACAGGACTGGGATGAAGATACGTTTTACGTGCCCGGAAAAGAAGGCTATACCGATTATCCGAAACTGGAGGATAAAAAATAAGCATACTTTGTTTAATAATTAACATTAAATAATTAAACAATATTTAATTTTAGGTCGATTAATCATCGGCCTATTTTTATGACTCATTTTTCAAAAGAAGACATCCTTAATTTACCAGGTTTAGAGCGTATGCACCTCATCAATTCGTGTGGCGGGTTAAAGTCTGGCAATCTTATCGGTACAATTTCTGAAGCCGGGGTGAGTAATCTGGCTGTATTCAATTCTGTTATTCATCTGGGCAGCAATCCTCCCATGTTGAGTTTTATGCTCAGACCTACCACGGTAGAGCGTCACTCCTACACTAATTTTAAAAAAAACAGTCATTTTACCGTGAATCATATTCATTCGGATTTTATTGACAAAGCGCATCAGACCTCTGCCAGTTATGATAAGGAAATTTCTGAATTTAAAGAAGTTGGATTAACCGAAGAATTCATAGCAGATTGTAAAGCACCTTTCGTCAAGGAGTCCAAAATCAAAATGGGCTGTAAATACATCAACGACTATTTCATCGAAGAACATGGGTGCCGATTAATCATTGGAGAAATTCAGCACTTAATGGTCGAGGAGGGTATAATGGACAAGGATGGGTTTTTGGATTTAAGCAGGGCCGGTTCAGCCGGAATTATTGGCCTGGATGGTTACGTTAAAACGAAACTCATCGAGAGGTACGCTTACGCCAGACCAAACCAGGAATTAAAACCGCTAAACCACTAATGGCACATAAGAAAGTTAATTTACCCGAAAAGATATGTGCCACCTGTGGCTTAGCATTTACCTGGAGAAAAAAATGGGAAAAAAACTGGGATAACGTCAAATATTGTAGCGAAAAATGCAAAAGAAACAAGACCTAAACATCGTATGGTTTAGAAACGACCTGCGTACAACAGATCAAAAATCATTATACGAAGCCTGTCAGCATGCGGAACCTGTGCTCGGTGTTTACTGCTTTGACCCGAAGCAGTATGAAACCACTGCGTACGGCTTCAAAAAAACCGAAAAATACAGAGCTAAATTTCTGATAGAAACGGTTTCACAACTTTCGGATAACCTAAAAAGTTTAAACATCAGTCTACTGGTGGAACAGGATGAACCGGCAAAAGTATTCGAAAATCTATCAGAACACTACAGCATCAAAAACGTATTTTTTCAGACGGAATGGACTGAGGAAGAAAAGCAGGTTGAACATGCCGTCAGATCGGTCTTAAAAGATACCCGCTTCGCAGAGCATTACAACCAGTTTCTATTTCATCCTGATGATGTGCCTTACGACGACTTCAGTCAGATCCCTGAAGTGTATACCAATTTCAGGAAAAAATGCGAAAAGCAAAGTCAGGTCAGAGAAGAAATTCCAGTTCCGGAAGCACGTCCCGAGAAAAACTTACAGCATGTAAACACCAAAATACCGGGTCTGTCAGATCTGGGTCTGCAAGACTTTGAGACCGATGAGCGTTCTGCCTTTCCTTTCCAGGGAGGCGAAGACGCCGCCTGGAAGCGACTGCACTATTATTTCTGGGACACCAAAAAGTTACAGTACTACAAGAAAACAAGAAACGGACTGCTGGGTACAGATTATAGTTCAAAGTTTTCGGCATGGCTTGCCAATGGCAGTATATCTGCCGTGTCCATTTATCATCAAGTCAAGAAATTTGAGAAAGAAATCAAGAAAAATCAGGATACCTACTGGCTTATTTTTGAGCTGATTTGGAGGGATTATTTTAAATACATTTCGCTAAAACACGGGAATAACATCTTCCGGCTGGGAGGTATTTTAAACAAGGAATACGATTGGGGAAACAGTGAAAAAGCTTTAAGCCAGTGGATCAACGGCAACACACCAGAGGACTTTGTAAACGCCAATATGATCGAGATTCAAAAGACAGGTTTCATGAGCAATCGCGGCAGGCAGAACGTGAACAGCTACTGGGCCAAGGAGTGGAAACAGGACTGGAGAATCGGTGCGGCGTATTTCGAAGCCATGCTTATTGACTATGACGTGCACAGCAACTGGGGCAACTGGATGTATAACTCCGGTGTTGGCAACGACCCGAGAGATCGGAAATTCAACATAAAAAGTCAGGCAGAGCGCTACGATACCAACGGAAAATTTCAGCGTACCTGGTTGCAGGAGAGTTTATTTTAGAGGTTAGAGGTTAGAGGTTAGAAAAATTGTTATTTAAAAATTCAGGTTATGAAAAAGACATTACGATTCATACTGGGCGATCAGCTTAATCATAAGCATTCCTGGTTTCAGGAAAAAAATGACCATGTTGTTTATTTCATGGCAGAAACGCTACAGGAAACCGACTATGTCAAGCACCATATTCAAAAAGTAGTCGCCTATTTTCTGTCCATGAGAAATTTTTCAGAAGAACTTCAAAGGGACGGACATCGGGTCATGTATTATCAAATCGACGATAAGAATAATGAACAGGATCTGCCCTCCAACCTCAACAAGCTCATTGAACAGGAAAACATAGAACATTTCGAATACCTGTATCCGGATGAATACCGTCTGGATATCAAATTAAAAACCTTTTGCAATAAGCTCGACATTACAAGCCAAGCTTACGACACCGAACATTTCTATACCAAAAGAGAAGACATAGAAAAATTTTTTGAAGGAAAGAAAGAAATGACGATGGAGTATTTCTACAGAGACATGAGAAAAAAACAGGGGATCATGATGCTCGATGATAATAAACCGGAAGGTGGGAAGTGGAATTATGATAAAAGCAATCGAAAAAAATGGACCGGAAAACCTGAAATCCCAAAGGCTAAGTTATTCGATAAAGATGTAGAGGCGGTTTTAGAGCAAATAAAAGCCATGGATGTAAAGACCATGGGGAGAATTGATAAAGACCACTTCCCCTGGCCAACCAGCAGAAACGAATGCCTTGAGGTTTTAGATTATTTCTGTAACCATCTTTTGGTTCATTTTGGAGATTATGAAGATGCCCTGCATACCGACGAAAAATTTTTATTCCACTCCAGGCTTTCATTTGCGATGAACAGCAAAATGCTATCGCCTAAAGAAGTCATCGAAACTACCCTGGACTATTATTATGAGCATAAAGAAGACATCGATATTTCTCAAATTGAAGGCTTCGTGAGACAAATCCTGGGGTGGAGAGAATTTATGAGAGGCATTTACTGGAAAGAAATGCCGGGCTATAAATCCAAAAACGAACTTGGAAATACCAATAAACTTCCGGAGTTCTACTGGACAGGAGAAACCGATATGAACTGCCTTAAACATGCTGTAAACCAAAGCCTGGATGAGGCCTACGCCCATCATATTCAACGACTCATGATTTTAGGGAATTTTGCACTGTTGACAATGACCGATCCCGACGAAGTAGACGCCTGGTATTTGGGTGTTTATATAGATGCTATTGAATGGGTAGAACTCACCAATACCAGAGGCATGAGTCAATTTGCAGATGCTGGTATTGTCGCAACCAAACCTTATGTCTCCAGCGGGAGTTATATCAATAAGATGGGGAATTACTGCAAATCCTGTAAATATTCGGTCAGTAAAAAAGAGGGAGAAGATGCCTGTCCTTTCAATAATTTATACTGGAATTTTCTACATGAAAAGCAGGAACATTTCAAAAACAATCAAAGGATGAATATGATGATGAGCCTTCTCAAAAAGATGAACAAAGACACCCTGGATACACATATAAGACGCTCAAAAGAAATTATAAATAATCCAAACAATTTTTAAAATATTTCAGAAAATTATATACTTTTGGGACTTAAACAAAATCAAAACAAAATGAAAAAATCAATTTTATCAATCACTATGGCAGCTTTACTCGGACTAGGTGTAGTAAGCTGTAGAGAGGAAAAAACCGAAGCTGAGAAAGCTGGAGAAGCTGTTGAAGAATCTATGGAAGAAGCAGGCGATGCAATGGAAGATGCAGCAGATGAGACTGGTGACGCTATGGAAGAAGCAGCTGAAGAAACTGAAGAAGCGGCTGAAGAGACTAAAGAAGAAATGTAGTCCAACTAAATTTGACCTTCTTAAAAAAGCTTATACGTAACCATGTATAAGCTTTTTTAGTTTATGTATTTCGCCATCTCAGCTTGTAATTCTAAAGCTTTTAAGCCTGCTTTATCGGCGAAATCTTCTTTAGAAGAAGCATATATAATGCCTCTGGACGAATTGATGAGTAAACCATAATTCTCATTAAGACCAAATTTACAAACCTCTTCCAAGGAACCGCCCTGAGCACCAACTCCCGGAATGAGTAAAAAGCTGTTTGGCACTAGTTTTCTTACGGTTTTTAGATAATCTGCTTTGGTCGCTCCAATAACATACATGAGCTGCTGACTGTTTTTCCAGGTTTGAGAGGTTTTAAGCACGCTTTCAAATAAAAATTCAGCATCAGATTTCAGAAACTGAAAATCTTCAGCACCAGGGTTTGAAGTCAATCCAAGGAGTATGGTGTGCTTGCCCTCAAACTCTAAAAAAGGCTCAACCGAATCTTTACCCATATAAGGAGCCACTGTAATAGAATCGAAGTTTAAATCTTCAAAAAACGCTTTGGCATACCTCGAAGAGGTATTTCCAATATCGCCGCGTTTGGCGTCTGCAATTGTAAACTGCTCAGGATAGTAAGCGTTGATATACTCTATAGTGCGCTTTAAGGATTTCCATCCTTTAAGACCGTAGGCTTCATAAAAAGCGATGTTGGGCTTGTAGGCTACGCAATAGGCTTGTGTGGCGTCAATGATCGCTTTATTAAATTCGAATATAGGATCTTCAAGATCGAGAAGATGTTTGGGTATTTTATCCAAATCCACATCCAGCCCAACACTAAGCATGGATTTTTTCTTTTCAATCTGCTGGATAAGCTTTTGGATGTTCATGAGGTTCTATAAATCGTCAGAAATATTCTTAAGCTTCTCTGTATTATCGACAAGTTTCAATTCATTAATAATTTTTTCAATATCCCCGTTGATAATATTGTCCAGTTCGTAAAGGGTGAGGTTTATTCTATGATCGGTAACCCTGCTCTGGGCATAATTATAAGTTCTGATTTTAGCACTTCTATCTCCACTTGTGACCATAGACCCACGCTTCTCGGCATCTTCTGCCTGCTTTTTGGCAAGTTCCATTTCGTATAGTCTGGACCGCAGTACCCTGAACGCTTTCTCTTTATTCTTGTGCTGTGATTTTTGATCCTGACATTGAGCTACAATTCCCGTAGGTTCGTGCGTAAGTCTTACAGCAGAATAGGTCGTATTGACCGACTGACCTCCAGGACCGGAAGAACAGAAATAATCGACACGCACATCTTTCGGATTGACTTCAATATCAAATTCCTCAGCCTCGGGAAACACCATAACCGTAGCAGCACTGGTATGCACACGTCCCTGAGTTTCGGTTTGCGGAACGCGTTGTACCCGATGAACTCCGGCTTCATATTTTAAAGTTCCATACACATCTTCGCCGGAAACTTCAAACTGAATCTCTTTATATCCTCCATTGGTTCCTTCGCTATAATCCACAACATCGACCTTCCAGCCTTTAGCTTCGCTGTATTTAGATAGCATTCTAAAAATATCTCCTGCAAAAATACTCGCCTCATCCCCTCCGGCTCCAGCTCTTACTTCCACCACTGCGTTCTTGGCATCTTCTGGATCTTTAGGAATCAACATCATCCGTATCTTCTCCTCAAGCCTTGGCAGTTCATCCTTGGCCTCGTCGTATTGAAGCTTTGCCATTTCTACCATTTCAGGATCAGTTTCACTGGAAATGATTTCCTCTGCTTCTTGAAGATTATTTTTCAGTTCCACATAAGCCTCTCGCTCATCCATGATCGCTTTGAGATCTTTGTACTCTTTAGAAAGTTCTATATAACGTCTTTGATCCGACATGATATCGGG
Organism: Psychroflexus aurantiacus; assembly: GCF_010820555.1. GTDB lineage: Bacteria > Bacteroidota > Bacteroidia > Flavobacteriales > Flavobacteriaceae > Psychroflexus > Psychroflexus aurantiacus. The sequence continues at coordinate 77,543 of NZ_JAAIKD010000003.1, forward strand.
TTGAATGATTAAATCACTCACCTCATCGAATCGTTGTTTTATAAAGTTTAATTTATCTAGCATATGAATTTAATGTGATGCAAATTTAAGTGAATTATAGCGAATTATAGAATGGATAGCAAGCTTATTACGCAGTGAACATGAAGTTGGTTTACAAGTCTAAAACAATTCCGACACCGAGTTGCTGCTTCAGTTGTATTCTGGGACCTACTTCTACAAGCGTGCCGTCTGCTGCTGCTTCTTTGACTTTTATATCATCATCATACCGGATGTGAGCACCAAGACTCGCTCTCATAAAATTATTGATCTTAAAATCAAAAACCAGCTCCCAGTCCACATCTATATTCCCGAAGTTATTGATGTAATCGGTATATAAACTCAAGCGGCTGGAAAGCACGGTACTTTCAAAAAGCTTTTGTTCAAACTCATTGGTGACCAAAATACCAAATTCATTCCTGGAGGTTTTACCTTCTTTAATGATATTGCCTTCCTCATCTTTTAGGGCTTTCTGAACCCCGAAAGCGCCTTGATTGGCCAGTCGTTGATTCAGGACGAAGGTCGATTTCTGGGTTAAAGGAGACAAGTAAAGTTCAAACTTCTTATTAGGCTCAACAAATTTAGCGCCTACACCCAGAAACACGTAACCCGGAGCCATAAATTCTGATATGGACACTTCGGTATCCGGATAATCATATCCCCTTGCTAACTGAGTTTTAAATCTGAATTTTCCTGAATAAAACCACTTGGAATTTTTAGACACTTCATAACCAAAAGAGGAAGTAATTTCTAAATCATCTTCGGTTTTTCTAAGTTCCTGACCTTCCTGCTGGTTGATTCCGTATACAAACCGAAACTGGTTATCCCACCTAAAGCCATCGTTTTTATAAGTTCTGGCTATGTTCATCCCATAAAGACCCGATATAGAATTAGATCCCCCTGCATTCCAGTTCAGGAACGCAACTTCACTCAGATCGAACGTAAACTTATTCACTTTTTCCCAAAAGCTTGTTCGACCGCTTCTGGGAACGATTTCATTGAAGTTGAATTCATAAAAATCGACGATATCGAAACTTGTGGTTATAAATGGTGTAGCCCCCACTGGATAAATTTGATCGCCAACTGGTTCCACTTTCTGAATTTGACCGAAAGACTGAGCATTTCCCTGGACAAGGCATCCAAAAAAAAGCATACTGATTAAAAGGTTTTTCATTGAAATTTATTGATACTCAAAATGACCATGTTCTGAAAAAATACTTAGAGACTTCTTTTGGGAAGTCTCCACCCGACCAACAATTTGAGCCTCAACTCCAAAGCTCCTGGAAATGTCTATGAGGTCTTGAGCTACAGATTCATCGACATAAAACTCGAGTCTGTGTCCCATGTTGAAAACCTGATACATTTCCTTCCAGTCGGTTTGACTTTCGCTTTGTATAAGTTTGAATAACGGAGGAACTTCGAACATATTATCCTTTATAATTTTCAAGTTTTCTACAAAATGAAGTATTTTGGTTTGTGCTCCTCCACTACAATGCACCATCCCATTAATGGATTTTGTTCCCAGTTTTTCAAATATCTTTTTTACAATCGGGGCATAGGTCCGCGTAGGCGACAATATGAGTTTACCCACATCCGGCAGATCTTTTGAAATTTCATCGGTTAAAGATTTGGAGCCCGAGTAAACCAAATCTTCAGGAACTGAAGGGTCAAAAGATTCCGGGTATTTCTTGGCTAAAGCATGAGTCAGCACATCATGTCTGGCAGAGGTTAAGCCATTACTTCCCATGCCGCCGTTGTATTCAGTTTCATAGGTGGCTTTCCCAGACGAAGAAAGTCCTACAATCACATTGCCTGCTTTTATTCGGGCATTGTCTATGACATCTTCTCTTTTCAGCCTCGCCGTAACCGTAGAATCAACGATGATGGTGCGAACCAAATCTCCTACATCAGCCGTTTCCCCTCCGGTTGTATAAATATGAACTCCGTGTTCTTTTAGATCGTTTACTAAGTTTTCAGTCCCATTGATGATTTCAGCAATCACTTCTCCGGGAATTAAGTTTTTATTTCTCCCAATGGTTGAGGATACCAGGATGTGATCTGTTGCCCCCACGCACAGCAAATCATCAATATTCATGATAAGCGCATCCTGTGCAATACCTTTCCACACCGATACATCTCCGGTTTCTTTCCAGTACAAATAAGCCAGTGAAGATTTGGTGCCAGCACCATCTGCATGCATGACGATACAGTGTTCTTCGCTACCGGTTAGATAGTCGGGGATAATTTTACAAAAAGCCTGAGGAAACAGTCCTTTGTCTATATGTTTTATAGCTTTATGAACATCTTCTTTCTGGGAAGAAACTCCTCGTTTTGCATATCTGGCTTGATCACTCATCTTTAAAAATTTGTACAAATTTATAAAAAATAAACCCAGTCTTGGCTGTAATCCAAAACTGGGTTGATAAGAAAATTAATCCTGTGTCTATTTAGTGAATAATAACTCTCTGTACTTAGTCATTGGCCAGATTTCATTATCGACCAGCAATTCCAACTTATCACAGTGGTAACGAATGTCATCAAAGTAAGGCTTGACCTGATCACAGTAGGCAAATGCCATTTTGGTTGGATCTTTAAGTGCGTTAGCTTTTTTACGCTCTTCAATCATTTGTTCTACCTTTTCATTTATTTGTTCGATATGCTCAGAGATGGTTTCGATGAGATTCATCTGCTGCTTGGCCTGATTTTTAAATTCCGAACCATAGATTTCTTTCAATCCCTTCACATTTTTGATAAGTACGTTTTGATACTTTATAGCAGTAGGAATAATGTGGTTTCTGGCGATATCGCCTAAAACTCTGCCTTCAATCTGAATGTGTTTGGAATAATCTTCAATTTCGATTTCGTATCTGGCTTTGACCTCTCTTTCGTTCATGATGTTCAATTCCGCAAAAAGATCGATGGCTTTTTTAGAAATCTTGGCTTTAAGCGCTTCCGGAGTATTTCTATAATTACTCAAGCCGCGTTTTTTCGCTTCAATTTCCCAGGCTTCGCCATAACCATCTCCTTCAAATCTAATTTTGTTGGATGATTTGATGTATTCTCTGAGAACATTGAAGATCGCATCGTCTTTTTTCATTTTTTTATCTGAAATAAGACCATCCACTTCTGTTTTGAATTCGATAAGCTGTTTGGCGACAATGGCATTAAGCACGGTCATGGGATCAGCACAGTTAGCGGTAGATCCTACGGCTCTCAATTCAAATTTATTTCCGGTAAAGGCAAACGGAGAGGTTCTGTTTCTGTCGGTGTTATCCAGCAAAATTTCCGGAATTTTACCAACCACATTCAGCTTCAATTCCGTTTTCTCCTGAGGAGAAAGCTTCCCGTCGGTCACTTTTTCCAATTCATTTAAAACTTTGGTCAGTTGCGAGCCTATGAATACCGACATTACGGCTGGTGGTGCTTCATTAGCGCCAAGCCTGTGATCATTGGACGCAGAAGCTATGGTTGCTCTTATAATCTCCTCGTTTTCATAAAAAGCCTTGATGGTATTGATGAAAAACGTAAGGAACCTCATGTTTTTCATAGGGGTCTTTCCGGGACTCAACAGATTGGAACCTGTATCTGTCGCCAAAGACCAGTTGTTGTGCTTACCGCTGCCATTTACGCCCTGGAAAGGCTTTTCATGAAATAAAACTTTAAAGTGATGACGTTCTGCAACTTTATCCATCACATCCATCAGTAAGGAATTATGATCGACCGCCAGGTTTACTTCTTCAAAGATGGGGGCCAGCTCAAACTGATTGGGCGCCACCTCATTGTGTCTTGTTTTGACCGGGATACCCAATAGCATACATTCTCTCTCCAGGTCCCGCATATAACTCAAAACCCGACTTGGAATAGATCCAAAGTAATGATCATCCAGCTGCTGACCTTTCGCTGGCGAATGCCCAAGCAGTGTTCTTCCAGACATCATTAAATCCGGACGTGTGGAAGCCAGTGCAGAATCCACTAAGAAGTACTCCTGCTCCCATCCTAAGGTGGTTATGACTTTATTTACTTTTTTATCGAAATACCTCACCACGTCAGTCGCCGCTTTATCTAAAGCAGAAACCGAACGCAATAAGGGTGTTTTATAATCTAAAGCTTCTCCTGTATAAGAGACAAATATGGTTGGAATGCAAAGGGTTGGTCCCCATACAAAGGCTGGCGAGGAAGGATCCCAGGCTGTATACCCTCTGGCTTCGAATGTATTTCTTATTCCTCCGTGCGGTAAACTTGAGGCATCAGGCTCCTGTTGCACGAGTTGAGATCCGCTGAATCTTTCCATGGCTTCACCGTCTCCATAGGTGTCGAAAAATGCATCATGCTTTTCTGCAGTGGATCCCGTTAGGGGCTGAAACCAGTGCGTATAGTTTGTTGCTCCCTTGGAAATAGCCCATTCTTTCATTCCTGTTGAGATATTATCAGCCAGAGAACGGTCTATTTTATGGCCTTTATCGATCACATTGATTAAGCTATCGTAAGATTCTTTTGTGAGGTATTGGCGCATGGCCTTTTTATTGAACACATTTCTACCAAAAAGGTCTGATCTGCGTTCTTCTTCTTGAATTTTAACGGGGGTACGATGAAGTGTTTCTTTTAAAGCATTAAATCTTAAAATAGCCATTTGGATTAAATTTTAAATTCAATCAAAAGTAAATAATTTTCAGGTATGAATAAAAAAATGAGGGTCTAAATTCAAAAAATAAATATTTAACAATACCTACCCCTGTTATTTACCCCCCAAAGGCTGAAAATACAAAGATCAAGTAGGCTAAAAATAGAAATACACCTTTATATCTGGACAACCTGTTCTTAACGGGCAGGAATATTAAGGGTAAAAGAACTAGCGAAAACCCAATCATCCATAAGATGTCGACCGACAGCACTTCTTCAGACTGAAGAAAAATAGGCTGAATGAGCGCGGTAATACCAATCACCGAACCAATGTTGAAGATATTGGAACCGATTAAATTCCCTAAGGAAATGCCGTTTTCCTTCTTTAAGGCTGCTATAATGGAAGCAGCCAGTTCAGGAACACTGGTACCAATAGCAATCATAGTCACCGATATGACTCTTTCGCTAACTTCGAAAGACTCTGCAATGCCCACAGCGCCTAAAACGAGAAATTCTGAGCCAAAATAAAGACCAATACCTCCAATGATAAGCCACATAATGATTTTGAATCCAGACGTATGCGTTAAGTTCTCATCAACTTCGTCTGAGACCTCCACCTCACCTTTCATGGCTTTTCGTGTCAAAACCAAAATAAAAATCACCATTAAAATAAGCAGGGCTATCCCTTCTATCCTTGAAATTTTGTTTTCTGTATATAGAAAAACATAAAGCAGGCCTGACAAAACCATCATCACAGGCCAGTTTAACTTAAGGAAATCCTTGTCGATATCCATTGAAGAAATAATAGCCGTTAAACCTAAGACCAGGCCTATATTGGCAATATTGGAACCAATGACATTGCCTAGAGATATATCAGAATACCCCGATAATGCTGCCTGTAAACTTACCAGGAGTTCTGGAGCAGAAGTGGCAAATGAGACCACCGTAAGCCCGATGATCATTTTCGAAATATTGAATTTCAAGGAAAGTGCCACAGAAGACCTGACCAGAAATTCTCCGCCAACCACCAAAAACACCAGTCCTATTATCAGTAAAAAAATATCCATTGAAAAAATTTTTCAGCGAAAATAGGATATTGAGAGAAATCTCTCGGCTTTCTTAAAGATTAAATGAGAGTGTCGCCATATAATTATTGAAGGTACTCTGAATTTGAGACTCCTGAGCTAAACCTGTAAAATATAAAATACCCTGCCGATCCTGCTCCACCCGCTGATAGGAAAAATCTAAGTTGAAATTTCCAAAATTGAAGCCTAAACCAAATGAGAGACCGGTCGTGTCTCCCAAAAAAGTTTCATTTTTATAAGGGCTTTCCTGAAGGAAATAGCCGGCTCTTAAACTGGTATTGAGAATTCTGTACTCGCCACCCAAATTGAAGGTAGAAGCGCTGGTCATTAAATTTGCAATGTCCTGGTTTTGGGTTTCAAATCCGTTTGAAGTAAACTCCATGGCTGAAAAATCTTTGTAACTGTAATCAAAACTAATCAATCCAGCGCCTCCAAAAACGATAGCTGTACTTAAAGATAAACGGCCTGGTGTTTTAAAATCATAATCTGGATAAATGTTTAAAACTCTGGGATCAAGAATAGAAACTTCATTTGGTGACCTTACAGTTTCTAAACGCTGTAAAAGATCTTCAGAAACGGTCATCCAGGTGGGGGAGTCGTAAGTAGCCCCTACTCTCCATCCTTTCGTAATTTTGGCTATACCGCCCAGTTGAAACGAAAACCCGCTGCCCCTCACAGTTAAATCATTATCAAAAAAGATATCGGTCACTCCGGATCCGGAATTAAACTCATCAAACTTTGTAAACCGTCTGTAATCTAAAAAATGAAAATTCAAATTGAGACCCAGATGTAATCTATCCCCAATCATTCCACCGCCATTTAGCGTGTATTTACCAGAATTACCTCTGGTTTCTTCTGAGTAATTTTGACTGAAATCCGATCCCAAAACATTGCTGACATAGGCTGTATTGTTCAAGTCTGAAGGATCCAGGGCATCTATGATAAAAGTCTCATAACCCAGAAAAGCCTGCTGAGCTGCAAAATCTTCATTTTCGCCTAAAAACCTGTATAAATCTGCAGGACTTTCACCATTACGAGGGGTGAGCAAATCTAAAGGAACCCCTTGTGCATTGTTTAAGAAATAACCTGAAATGCTTTCATCGCTAGTCCCGTTCACGAAATAGTCGTCATTAAAATTATTTGACCTGTTATACGAAAATCCGAAGGTCAGTTTTTTAAACAAGGCCTTTTCGTTGGAGGTGGTAAAAACAAAAACAGCTCCCAATTGATTTAAATCAAAATCGGAGCTGGATGAGGTGGTAAAACTACCACCATAAAATGCATCATTAGTGTTATCCGTTAAGTCCAGCGAGGCCGAAAATGTATTGTTTAAAAAAACGGCTGAGCTTGCAGGATTGATTTGAATAGCTGAAACATCTCCCCCAAGCGCACCAAAGGCACCGCCCATAGCTGTATATCGGGCGGTACCATTAATACTGTTGTTAGAAAATCTTAAAGCATCTGTAATATCCTGAGCAAAAACACTCGAACTCATCAGTAGAAATACTAGTATTACTTTTTTCATTCTAAAGTCTCTTTAAATTGAATTATCCTCTTCCTGAACTTCTTCCGCCTGAAGATCTGCCTCCGGAAGATCTGCCTCCTGAGGATCTTGAACTTCCGCTGCTGCTTCTTACACCAGAACTTCTGGAACTACTGCCAGAGCTTCGCGTACTGGTGCTTCTGGAGGTTCTTGATGAAGAACGCACACCGCTGCTTCTATTGGTTGTGGCAGAAGGATTATAAGATCGCGTTCTGGAAGATGTATTTCTATAGGTAGAATTGGATCGACTTCGAGCATCAACGCCCTCCGTATTTCTAATACCAGCTCTGGAATAATTCCCAGACGTTCTCACCCCCACGCTTCTTGAATTTCTGACTCTATTAGAATACCTCGAAACCCTGTTACTTGAAGTTCTTGAGACATTACTCCTGTTTCTATCCAGGGCAACACGTGAGACACTGGATCTTCCTCGATCTGCATTTAAATCTGCTATTTGAGATCGGGTACCGGTTAAATAATTTTGACCATAGGCATTGCGATACATTCGGTTAGCCCTGTTTAAAGCTACAGTATTGTATCCTCTATAAATACCTCTGGGATAACCCATTCCAAAGTAGAACGGATGACCATAACCGGCATCATAGAAGGTTGATCCGTAGAATCCTCCATATAACCCACCGATGAACGGACTTCCAAATCCGAAACCAGGACCATAGAAACCACCGAAGCCAAATCTACCCCAGCCCCATCCGGGACCGGCAAAACCTCCAAAATAAGGGTTACCAAAACCGCCCCAGCCCCAGCCTGGACCAAGACCCCAGCCCCATGAAGGACCCGTGTTGATATAATTGACACTTACGGTAGTAGGGTTAGTGCCCCATCCTGCGTTATTTCCATTGTATACAGGTTCCTCATAATATCTTTCTTCTTCTGAATAATTTCCATCGTCTGAAGAATAATTCTCTACATCTACGAAGACTTCGTTATTTGCATTTCGGGCTTCAGAAATCATCTGCCCCTGATCCTGAAAAAATCGCGTGTAGGTTTCTGACTCCTGATTTGCATTTCTTTGCATATCATTTGCATTAGAAACCGATCTTCTAGTCTCCGAAGGATCGTTAGTTCCATAAATTCCATCAGATGCAGAATTTACATTTCTGTAAGACGAACACGAAGTCAAGAAAACCACAGATAACATTCCTAATGTAATCGAATTAAAAATTTTGTTTGAAAGTATCATAACTTGTGGTTTTATATTATTACTATTATCTAAATTAGTTAGTTTTGCACTAACAAAAATAACTATTAATATAGGTGCAACTTTTGTGCCAAACCAAATATAATGAAAAAAAGCCTAACAAGTAGAAAAGAAGATTATTCCAAGTGGTATAATGAATTGGTGGTTAAAGCAGATCTCGCAGAAAATTCTGCAGTAAGGGGCTGTATGACTATAAAACCTTATGGATATGCCATATGGGAAAAAATGCAGGCCGAACTGGATAAGCGGTTTAAAGAAACGGGGCACGAAAACGCTTATTTCCCTTTATTTGTGCCTAAATCTCTCTTTGAACTTGAAGAAAAGAACGCCGAGGGCTTTGCTAAAGAATGTGCAGTAGTCACGCATTACAGATTGCAGAACGACCCCGATCGCCCTGGAAAATTAAGGGTGGATCCTGAAGCCAAATTAGACGAGGAACTGGTGGTCAGACCAACTTCAGAAGCGGTGATCTGGAACACGTTTAAAGGATGGATTGAATCTTACAGAGATCTCCCGCTCAAAATAAATCAATGGGCGAATGTGGTAAGATGGGAAATGAGAACACGGCTTTTTCTGAGGACCACCGAATTTTTGTGGCAGGAAGGACATACCGCTCACGCTACTAAAAAAGAAGCGGTAGAAGAAGCAGAGCTTATCAACGCCCTGTATGCAGATTTTGCTGAAAACTTTTTGGCGATACCCGTTATTGAAGGCTTAAAATCTGAAAGTGAAAAATTTGCCGGTGCCGTAGAAACCTATTGTATTGAGGCCATGATGCAGGATGGAAAAGCCCTACAGGCCGGAACCTCTCATTTTCTAGGTGAAAATTTCGCCAAGGCCTTTGATGTTAAATTTACCTCAGACCAGGGAAAACAGGAATACGTCTGGGCAACCAGCTGGGGAGTGTCCACAAGGCTGATGGGCGCGCTGGTGATGACGCATTCAGATGATCACGGACTGGTATTACCTCCAAATTTGGCTCCAATTCAGGTTGTCATTGTTCCGATTTTCAAAAATGATGAGCAACTCGAACTTATTTCTGAAAAAGCAAATGCCATTGCTGAAGCTTTGAGGTCTAAAGGCATACGGGTTAAATACGACAACCGAACCACACATAAACCGGGCTGGAAGTTTGCCGAATACGAGCTTAAAGGAATTCCTCTCAGAATCGCTATCGGTCCAAAAGACCTTGAAAAAGGCAGTGTTGAATTGGCCAGAAGAGATTTGTTATCCAAAACCTTTGAACAACAGGAGGGACTGGAGAACCTGATAGAAAACCTGCTCAAAGACATTCAGCAGGAATTATTCAACAAGGCCAAAGCCTTCAGAGATGATCACATCACTAAAGCAGACAGTTTTGAAGAATTTAAAGACATTTTAGAATCCAAAGGCGGCTTTATTTCAGCACACTGGGATGGCACCGCAGAAACAGAAGAAAAAATAAAAGAATTGACCAAAGCTACTATTCGTTGTATTCCTTTTTCAGGAGATAAAGAAGCTGGAAAATGCATGTTTACAGGGAGAGATTCTGCTCAGCGCGTTTTATTTGCAAAAGCTTATTAATTTTTCGAATAAAACATTTGTGCAATTTAAATAATTGGTTATTTTTGCACTCGCAAATTTAATGGTCCGTTCGTCTAGGGGTTAGGACGCCAGGTTTTCATCCTGGTAACAGGGGTTCGATTCCCCTACGGACTACAAGTTTAAGTTCATTAATCACATTTTTTAACACGGTCCGTTCGTCTAGGGGTTAGGACGCCAGGTTTTCATCCTGGTAACAGGGGTTCGATTCCCCTACGGACTACTATTAAAATTTTTATAATTAAAAGTTATGGCTAATCATAAATCAGCATTAAAAAGAATAAGAAGCAACGAAGCAAAGCGCTTAAGAAACCGCTATCAGCACAAGACTGCTCGTAATGCCATCAGAAGATTAAAAGCTACTGAGGACAAAGACGAGGCTTTAAAAAATCTTCCTGAGATAATTTCAATGGTAGATAAGTTGGCAAAGAAAAATATCATTCATGATAATAAGGCTGCTAACTTAAAGTCTCAGTTAACCAAGCATGTTGCTGCTTTATAAGCTTTAATACAGAACTTTTTAAATGGTCTCTTTGATGAGACCATTTTTTTTTGCGAAAAAAAGTTATTAATATTAAGTCTAAATAAGTTTAGTTATTTAAATTTGTGAAAAAAATAAACCCATGCAAAAAATAATTTACTTACTCCTTATCTCAGTATTTGTAATCGGATGCAAGTCTGACAACAAAAAAGAAACTGAAAATGAACTCACGGTTTACACGCACAGACATTACGAGTCGGATCAGGAATTATTCAAACGCTTCGAAGAGGAAAGCGGTATTAAGCTCAATATCGTCAACGCCAGCGCCGACGAATTGATTCAAAAAATGAACCTGGAAGGTGAGCAGTCGCCTGCCGATGTACTCATCACTGTAGATGCCGGCAGACTTTACCGGGCCAAATCTCAGGGTTTACTCCAGTCTTTTTCATCCAAACTTGTAGATTCCATAGTTCCAAACTACCTTAAAGATGAAGACGGACAGTGGGTTGGTTTAACCAAAAGAGCCCGGGTGGTTGCTTATGCCAAGGACAGAGTTGACTCAACACAATTATCCACATACGCTGATTTAGCTACTGAAAAATGGGATAATAAAATACTGGTAAGAAGTTCTTCAAATATCTACAACCAATCGCTTTTAGCTTCTATAATAGCAAATCAAGGTGAAGAATTTGCTGAAGAATGGGCTCAGGGCATCGTTGAAAATATGGCAAGAGCTCCCAAAGGAAATGACAGAGACCAGGTGAAAGCGGTAGCCAATAACGAAGGTGACCTCGCTATTGTAAATACTTACTATATAGGAAAGCTCCTGAATTCTGAAGATTCAAGCGAAGTTGAAGCCGGTAAAAGCGTCAACATCTTTTTCCCAAACCAGGAAACTACGGGAACACACATTAATGTGAGCGGTATAGGGGTTGCAAAATACTCACCCAACAAGGAAGCCGCCATACAATTTATTGAATTCCTTCTCCAGGAGGAAGCTCAAAACATCTTTGCAGGTTCCAACTTTGAATATCCTGTAAATCCAAATGTAGAGCCCGCAGAAATCTTAAAATCTTGGGGAGACTTCAAAGAAGATAATTTATCCCTCAATAAACTGGGAGAATATAACAAGGAAGCTGTCATTATTTTTGATAAAGCAGGCTGGAAATAGTTTTTAATTGAACTTAAAAAATAGATTTTTCAAACTCAAAAGAGACCTCAACCGCTGGTCTCTTTTGTTGTTGTTAATCCTGGGTATAGTCTCTGTTCCCATTCTGACCATCGGTTTTAAATTATTTGGGGGTCCTGGAGAAAGCTGGAATCATATTGTAGACTATGTTTTATTCGATTATTTAAAAAATTCTTTCCTGCTCGCTCTATTTTGCTCCGTCATAGTTATCCTTTTTGGAGTGACGACAGCCTGGCTTGTGTCCAGGTTCGAATTCCCCTTTAGAAAACAACTGGAATGGCTTCTTATCCTTCCTTTATCAGTACCTGCTTATATCATGGCTTATGCTTATGCCGGTGTCTTTGGATATTCCGGACTATTTTCAAAACTCATGGAGTTTTTCGGAAATGGTGATTTCAGAATAGAGGTTATGAATATTTATGGACTCTCCTTAATTCTCAGTATTTCGCTTTTCCCTTATGTGTATGTGAGCAGCAGAACCTTCTTTCTAGCTCAGGCCACCAATCTGCTTGAAGCCTCAAGAATGCTGGGCATAAGTGAATTCAAATCTTTTTTTAAACTCATTTTCCCCTTAGCCAGACCAGCTATTCTAGCAGGACTGGTTTTGGTGCTGATGGAAGTGTTAAACGATTACGGAGCAGCAAGCTATTACGGAGTCAGCACCTTCACCACAGGAATCTTCAGGTCCTGGTTTTCCCTCGGTGAGCCAGAAACGGCTATCTATCTTTCCGCGATTTTATTACTGATTGTTTTTGGTCTGATTCTTTTTGAAAAATGGCAGAGAAGACATCTCAATTTTACGGCCGCAAAAACGTCAAAACAAAACTATAATTCAAGAATTAAGCCTAAGAAAGCCAACCAGGTCTGGTTTAGTGTCATTTGTTTTGTACCCGTTTTCCTGGGGTTTGTTCTGCCCGTCATTCAACTTCTCATCTGGTTAAAGCAAACCTTTGCTAGCGTCTGGACTGTCGAATTCATTTCGGTTACTCTGGAAAGCTTTGGAATTGCCTTTTTAACCGCATCCATAACGGTTTTATTTGCTTTGCTCCTGCTCTTCTTTACCAAATGGAATAAAATTGAATTGCTCAAAAGCAGTTCAAAACTCGGTGTTCTGGGTTATGCCATTCCCGGGATAATCATAGCTATCGGGGTTCTAATTCCAAGTTTGTATTTAGACAAATGGCTCATTGAAAAAAACATCACTTCAAAATTGATTCTGAATGCAACGCTGATAGCTTTGGTGTATGCGTATGTTGTTCGATTTTTGGCGGTCGCCTATCAGCCTTTGGAATCCTCAAGCCTGAAAATCGATCGAAGTTTATCCGATTCTTCCAAGGTATTAGGTAAAGGGAATTTCAAAACATTTTTCAAAATTGAATTTCCTCTGATCAGAGTAGGCATGCTGAGTGCCTTTATTTTAGTCTTTATCGATATTTTAAAGGAACTGCCACTTACTTTAATTATGAAACCCTACGATGTCAATACCCTGGCTGTAAAAGCTTTTGAATATGCAAGTGACGAAATGGTAAGTTCTGCAGCGCTTCCTTCTCTTCTCATAATATTAACGGCATTAATCCCGGCCATTTTTTTAAATAAGTTACTTTTGAAGAATGCAAGCAACTCTTAACATAACCAACCTGTCCAAATCCTTCGACCAGGGAAAGGTAAAAGCTCTGGAAGACGTTACATTCCATGTGAATCCGGGTGATATTTGCGCGGTGGTAGGTGAAAGCGGAAGCGGCAAAACGACGCTCATCCGTCTTATAGCAGGCCTTGAGGAATTGGATTCCGGAGAAATCCATATTGAAAATCACCTTGTGGCCTCCATCAAAAAGAATGTGGCTCCGGAGAAAAGAGATGTGGGGATGGTATTTCAGGAGTATGCCTTGTTTCCGCACCTTTCAGTCCTGGATAATGTCGTGTATGGTATTAAAAAATCAAAGTCAAAAAAAGATACTGCTTTAGAAACCCTCGACCTTGTCGGGCTAAAAGGCTATGAAAAAAGATATCCGCACGAACTGTCCGGTGGACAGCAACAAAGAGTCGCTTTGGCCAGAGCACTCGCCCCAAAACCTTCGGTTTTGATTCTTGACGAACCTTTTAGTAATCTCGATGCCATGATGCGGTACAGGCTTAGGAACGAAGTTTTCAATATCATCAAAAAAACAGGGGTTACCGCTATTTTCGTGACGCATGACACCCAGGATGCCCTGGCGGTAGCCGATGAGATTTTAATCCTTCAGAACGGAAAACTGGTCCAAAAAGATGAAGCTTCGGCACTTTACAAAAAACCGCAGTCCATCTACGTAGCCTCTTTATTCGGAAATACCGTTCAGCTTAACAAAGGCTTGCAGACCGCCTTTAAATGTCCTTTAAAAGAAGATTGCTGCCATGCGATTAGAAACGAAAGCATCACCGTTAATCAGGACTGTGATTATGTCTCTGAAGCCGAAATATTGAAAAGGACGTTCCTGGGAACACACTCACAGTTGCTTTTAAAACTGGATAACGGAGAACATCTAACCGTGGTTACCAGTGAACCCGTGCTGGGCAATACCATTAAAATCGGTTTTAATTCAAAGGATGTTTTAGCCTTCGACGAATAGTTACTGACCCCTGAAAAAGATAACCGTCGTTATCGTTTTCAGCAGGATTCTCATGTCCAGAAACACGCTCCTGTGCTTGATGTAATAGAGATCATACTGCAGCTTTTCCGCCATATCCTCTTCGGAATTGGCATACCTGGTGTTCACTTGTCCCCAGCCTGTAAGTCCGGGTTTTATGATTTGCCTGACTTCGTAAAAGGGAAGTTTTGCTGAAAGTGTTTCTACAAATTCAGGCCGTTCAGGTCTTGGACCGATTAAACTCATATCGCCTTTAAGCACATTATAGAATTGAGGCAATTCATCCAGCCGGCTACCCCTTAAAAATCTACCGAATGCTGTGACTCTTGTATCTTTTTTTAAAGCTAACTGAGCGCCCTCAGGTTCAGCATTCATGACCATGGTCCTGAATTTGAGGATATGAAATTCGTTGCCGAATTTACCTAACCGCAACTGCTTGTAAAATAAGCTTCCCCGGTTACCTATTAAATTCCCGACACCTATAACAGGCAGGAGTAAAACGCAGAAAACCAAACCTATAGTACTTACCAGGATATCCACAAAGCGGTTATAAAGCAGGTAAAGTCTGTTTTGATTGCTTCTGCTCGAAGGAAAGTAGAGATAAAAATCGTTATTGATAAATTCCAAAGAGACCTTACTTGTGATGTCCTCATAAACATGAGCATAGGCTTTGATAGGAAAGCCTGTTTTTAAAAGAGGAATCAAGGCCTGATGCAGCTCTGAACTCAAACGCGCTTTAGAATTAACGACCACAATTTCTCCTACTTTGTCTTCGCTTATTACCGTCTGAAGATCTTTTAAGGCATAAGCCTTAAACTTTTCTGAGCTTACATTTCCAGAAGATATAAAGCCTTTAATTTCATAGTTGGGATCATTCTTTAACAATTCACTCCCGATGCTATCGATATCCATATCATCACCGATAATAAGAACACGTTTAAAAAAACGAGGGGAAGTGATTACAACGATATAAAAAAATCGCCAGATGATTAAGGTCAGGAACATAATCCCGAAAAAGTAAAGGATTTGAAATCTGTTTTCAGGCAGAACCGGAGTTAAAACAGGAGTCAGTAGAAAAAACAAGGTTACTAAAAGGCAGGTCAGGATTAGATTTTTTATGATTGCTTTCCTGGATTCTGCTTTTTGCAGATCATAAATTTCGAAAACATTGCCAAACAAGAGGATATAGAACCCTAAAGTCACTAGCCAGACCCATGACCCGGATGTAAAGGTTAAGTAATTGATTTCAAAGTTATGAGTGCTTAAGTAAAGGGCCAACCAGACCAATAGCACATCAAAAATTCGCAGCAATACTTTCCTTTCAGAAATCTCAAAATGTGTGGTTGTATTTGATTTCATAGTTTATAGTGACCCGACCAATTTATGAAAAGAAATCAAAACGGCTGCTTCTTTAAAATTTGTTTTTGACTTATTATAAAAACCCTCATATTTAAAGTAAATTTGAAGAAAAAATTAGTTTGAAACATATACTTTTAGCCTTAGCTTCAGGCTTATTACTTGCCTTGAGCTGGCCAACAAACGGATTAAGCGTTTTAAGTTTCATCGGGTTCCTTCCCCTTTTACTCGCTGAATTTAATCTAAGGAAAAGCAATATCAAAAGAATAAACCTAAAAGTTTTCGGTCTTGCCTACCTCAGCTTTTTCACCTGGAATGTAGTGACCACTTACTGGCTCTACTTTTCCACCCCTTTTGGAGGAATATTTGCCATTTTGGCTAATTCCCTGTTGATGAGTCTGGTTTTTCTCCTCTACCATATCGTTGCTAAACGCGTCGCCTTTACTGCAGCTTCATCTTTCTTTATCGCGCTTTGGCTAAGCTTTGAAAAATTGCATTTAAGCTGGGAATTCTCCTGGCCCTGGCTCAATTTAGGCAATGTATTTGCCAGTGAGGTTAATTTTATTCAATGGTATGAATATACAGGTACCTTCGGGGGAAGTCTCTGGATTTTGATCACCAACTTCATCCTCTTTAAAGGCATATTGCTTTATCAGCAACATAAGGAGTCCGGCCTTCTGCTCAGGACTGGCGTAAAATTAATTCTGATTATAGCACTACCTATTACCCTGAGTCTTTTGATAAGACCTGAAACAGATTCAGAAAACAGCATTGAAACCTTAAGTCTTCAACCTAATATCGATCCCTATACTGAAAAATATGATACCAATAATCAAAAGATGTCCGGCAGCTTAATCAAACTCACCCAACCGCTACTTACCGATGAGCCTCAACTGCTCATAGCCCCGGAAACGGTTTTCGCGGAAGGCATAGACATCAAAAATTACAGGTATTCACAAGCCAAAGGATTTGCCAGGGACCTACTTAGTGAGAATGAGCAGCTCAATATTCTATTTGGTATTTCCATGTATGAAATCCTTCGGGATGAAAGTCAGGTTTCCGGTCAAAGCAATGTCTTAAGAAAGGGCGTCTGGTTCAACGATTACAACAGTGCTGTTTTTGAAAGAAAAGGCGTCACTGAGGAATTTTATCATAAATCGAAACTGGTCGTTGGTGTTGAGAACTTTCCTTACCAATCTACTCTGAAACCCCTGCTCGGTGATATCATGATAGATTTGGGAGGAACGGTCGCCATGAAAACGACTCAGGAAGACCGCAGTGTTTTTAGATTAAACACCGGTCACAGCGTAGCCCCCATTATTTGTTACGAATCTGTTTACGGCGAATTTGTCGCCGGCTATGTCTCCAACGGAGCCAATGCCCTTGCCATCATTACCAACGATGCCTGGTGGGGAGATACTCAAGGCCATAAACAACACTGGATTTACGCCAAGCTTAGAGCCATTGAAACCCGAAGAGCGGTTGCAAGAAGTGCCAATACCGGGATTTCCGGTTTTATAGACAGAGACGGCTCTGTTCTGAAAAAATCAAACTACAACGAGAAAACTATTTTAAAATACGATTTACCCTTATACGAAGGAGAGACCTTCTATGTCCAGCATGGCGATTATATTCCCCGAATCTCAAATTTCTTAGCCTTGTTCATTCTTTTATTTGCGGTTACCAGAAGGAGAACCTAAATGACTACACGATTGGGTATTTGACTGTTTTTATCATTGTTTATTCTGCTGGTTCTTTGGCTCTGGTATCAGGACAGACAGCAGGAGATAAACCAGAATGATGATAGGTATGGCTACAAAGTGGAGCCAGATTAGGGTCATAACCGAAAACAAGACCATAAAATACCTGTACCAGTTTGCCTTGATATCCAGGTTTTTGAATTTCAAAGCAAAGAGTTTCACTTCGGCATTGAGCAAAAAAACACTCAGGACTGAAATAAAAATCAGGACATAGGTCGATTCAATCCAGGGGGTCATAAAAGATTCCGGATGGTATTCCAGGATAAGACCCAGACTCAAAATCAAAAGCGCGTTGGCAGGGGTTGGCAAGCCGATGAAGCTATCGGTTTGCCGCTCGTCAATATTAAATTTTGCCAGCCTGTAGGCCGATCCTAAGGTGATAATGAATCCAATAAAAACCATCCAGCTGGTTTCCGGGGAAAGGAATGCTAAGTCTGAAGACGGGCTTAAAGTTCTATACAGTAGCTGGCACATCACTAAACCCGGAACCAAACCACTGGTAACCATATCTGCCAGGGAGTCGAGCTGCAGACCCATCTCGCTTTTGACATCCAGGGCTCTCGCCGCCAAACCATCAAAAAAATCGAAGAAAATCCCAAGGACTACAAACAGGCTGGCCATGCTCAGGTCGCCCTGAACTGCAAAAACAGTGGCTACACTCCCTGCCAGTAAATTAAGCAGGGTTATAAAATTTGGGATTTGTCGTTTTATCAATGTCATAAAGTAGAAACTTAGATACAATAAGAAAAAGCAAAATAAGTTTTAATATTATTAATTGTGGCATATTTGCCTAAAATAATTAGCGTATTGAAGAGGTTCGGCTTCATATTGATTTTTATATTTACTTTATCTGCTTTTTCGCAAACTGCAAAATATTCCAACGAATTTTTAAGTATTGGTGTAGATGCCGCTGCCTTTGGTATGGGCAATGCTGTGACCGCGACGACGAAGGACGTGAATTCAGGCTACTGGAACCCGGCCGGCCTGGTTCACCTGGAAGACAACCAGGTCTCGGCGATGCACGCCAATTATTTTGCAAACATCGCTACTTATAATTATGTGGCAGGCGCTATGCCGCTCGACAGCAAAAGCGCCGTTGGCTTTAGCGTAATCCGCTTTGGTGTGGATGATATTTTAAACACCACCCAACTCATCGATGAGCAGGGCAATATAGACTATAACCGCATCAGCTTGTTTTCCAATGCCGATTATGCCTTCACTCTATCCTATGCCAGAAATCTGCCTCTGGAAGGCTTTTCTTATGGCGTGAATGCTAAAGTGATCAGAAGAATAATCGGTGATTTTGCCCAAGCCTGGGGATTTGGATTTGATGCAGGAATTCAATTTCAAAAAAATTCCTGGTCTTTTGGAGCCATGGCAAGAGACATCACCACCACGTACAATACCTGGACCTTTAATGACACTGAACTGGCTAGCATACGGGATGCCGTTGAAGGCCAAAATCAGGTGGTCCCCGAAGCTTCTGAAATCACCTTGCCCAAACTTCAGCTCGGCATGGCTAAAACCTCCAGCCTTCACAGGGATTTTGAACTCACGACCTCCTTAAATCTGGATATCCGGTTTGCACAAACCAATGATCTTGTTTCTTCCGGGGCTATGAGCATGACTCCTGCCTTCGGTTTTGAAGTGGGTTATATCGATTTGGTTTACTTACGCGGCGGTGTGGGCAACTTTCAGAATATTGAACAACTCGGCAGAAATGGAACTGAAGTTGGCTTTCAGCCAAATTTTGGTGTAGGCTTTAAATACAAAGGCATACAAATTGATTACGCGCTCACCGATATCGGTGATCAAAGTCTGGCCCTCTATTCCAATGTCTTTTCTTTGAAACTGGACTGGTCTGTTTTTAGATGATCTAAAACCTGGGCATTGATTTCTCTTTTTTTGATTTTAATCCTAACTTTGACCCATGCTAAAATCCCTATTTTTTATACTTTTCTCCGCCGGCCTTTGTTTTGGCCAGCAAACTGAGAAGGTTGACTTTCTGGAAATAAACGCTAGAGTTGAAATGGATACGGTCCATTTTAAGGTAAACGGACAAGTTCAGGTGTCGTTTAAAGCGCTTCAGGACACCGACTCCGTCTACCTGGATGCGGTAAACATGACCGTGAAAGCTTCGCAAGGAAGTTCGTTTAAAATAACTGTGGAACATGATAAACTCTGGATCACCAGCAACTTCCAAAAAGGCGAGAATTATACCGCTGAGTTTACTTATGAAGCCAAACCCCGGCAGGCTCTTTACTTTGTCGGGTTTGATTCTGATTTAAAAGACTACCCTTCTCAGGTATGGACGCAAGGCCAGGGAAAATACACCTCCCACTGGTTACCTAGTCTGGATGATATGAATGACAAGCTCATTTTTAATATCACCTACCTGGCTCCTAAGAATTATGAAGTTATAGCCAATGGAAAGCTGGCGAATACAAGATCTCGCTTAAATCATAAGTCGTGGAGTTACGAAATGAAACAGCCTATGAGCAGCTACCTGGTCGCTTTTGCCATGGGAGACTTCAAAGGAACGACCACCAAAAGTAAAAAGGGGACTCCGCTTCAGTTGTATCTTGAAACCAGACATAGTGATAAAGTGAAATCTACCTTTCAGCAGCATGACGCTATCTTCAATTTTCTGGAAAACAAAATCAACATCAACTATCCCTGGCAAAATTTCAAACAGGTAGCCGTCAGAGATTTTTTGTATGCGGGCATGGAAAATACCACGCTCAATATCTTTTCTGAAGAATTTGTAGTCGATGAGATTGGCGCCAACGACCGGAGTTTTGTGAACGTGCAGGCCCATGAGCTGGCGCACCAGTGGTTTGGGAATTTGGTGACCGAAACCTCGTCCAAACACCACTGGCTTCACGAAGGCTTTGCTACCTTTTATGCGCTGGAGGCCGAACGGGAAATCTTTGGAGAAGACTATTATTATTTCAAAATTTATAAAACGGCCGAAGAGCTCAAAGCCTTGAGTGATGCGGGCAAGGGCCAGATTTTGGTTAACACCGGAGGCTCTTCCCTCACCTACTACCAAAAAGGAGCCTGGGCGCTGATTATTTTGAGAGGGCTGGTAGGAGATGAGGTCTTTGATACAACCGTTGAAAATTACCTGAGGAAACATGCTTATGAAAATGTAACGACTGAGGATTTTATCAGTGAAGTGGAACTGGCCTTCGGGCAACCCCTTACTGATTTCAGAAAGCGATGGCTTGACCAAAAGGCATTCCAGTCCCGTGAAAGCCTTGAGTTTTTAAAGAAAAATGAATTTGTACAAGAGTATATGAAACTGGCTGCATTTCGTGAAACCCGACTGACTCTAAAGCAGGAGCTGCTGAATGAAGCACTCGATTTTCCGGTGAATGAGTACCTGGGCCAGGAAGCGGTGTACCAGTTGAATGGAGAGGATTTGAACTTAGCCTTGCCTTTATATAAACAAGCCCTTAACACCAATAACCTCTATGTGAGACAGGCCGTAGCCAGTTCGCTTAAGAAGGTTCCCAAGGAACTTAAAACCGCGTATGAAAGCCTGCTGGAAGACAAATCTTATCTAACGATTGAAAGAGCCTTGCTACACCTGTGGATGTCTTTTCCTGAAAAAAGATCTGACTACCTGGACCAAACCTTGGCTATTGGTGGCTTTCAGGATAAAAACGTAAAATTGCTTTGGTTAACCCTGAATTTGGTCACCCCGGATTACCAGCCTGAACAGAAATCGGCGGTGTTTAAAGCGCTAAGCAGTTACACAAACCCGGGGTATCCCTATCAAATCAGACAACATGCCTTTGGATATTTATATCAAATCGATACGTTTACAGAAGCGAATTATAAAGACCTGATGGAAGGCGTTTTTCATCCGGTGTGGCAGTTCAAAAAATTCAGCAGAGAGCTCCTGGATACCCTGATGGAGTCTGAACGGCATAAAAAAGCCATTCTAAATTTGGTGGATGAGTTTTCATTGAAAGAGAAAACCTTTTTCAACAACCGCTATTAAAACAGTTTTTTAATTTCGTTTTTCAGAAAAGCAATGCCCGTATCGCTCGGCGTAGATTTATCAATCAAATCGGTTAGAATCACTTCCCTTAGCAATTGAGCATCGGTAATCGTGTCGCTCACGGCGGCCTTACGAATCAGGGAAATCGTTGAGTTTTTGGACGCTTTGACAGCATCCCAGCACCTCTGGCTCACATAAACCTGCTGTACCAGGTTATGCTCAAACTCCTGCTCTATAGAGGCAATAAGCAGATTTTGATAGTCAAATTTGTCCTCCCCGACAGGTTTCACCCGCGCGAGAAGCTGCCCCGGAGCTATGCGTTCCAACAGGAGAATTAAACGTTCAAAAGCCTGGAGCCTCAAGGGTAAAACCTCTCTCCTGTTTTCCTTTCTTAATTCCAGGTACTGCATTTCTTTTTGATGGTCTACAAAAGTTTTAAAAAAGTAGTAGCTTATACCGCCAACGATAACTGCAGGCAGTAAGTAAGCTAGGTAATTTAAAAATTCTGTCATAGAGGTCATTCCTAAGTTTTGATTCAAATATAATTATATTAGACAACTAAAAGTTTTTCTGAATTAATTTTACTGCGGATCGAATAAAATATGCCTTCAAATTGACTAATTTTGAAGTAAAAGTGATAATCTTAAAAAACTCATTTCTTGCAGAATTATATTGAACAATTGAACGAAGCTCAACGTGAGGCTGTCTTACAAAAAGACGGTCCGATGATTGTCATTGCTGGCGCCGGATCTGGAAAAACGAGAGTACTGACCTATAGAATTGCTTACCTGATGAGCGAAGGTGTGGATGCTTTTAATATCCTGGCACTTACCTTTACCAACAAGGCTGCAAGGGAAATGAAACACAGGATTTCACAAATCGTTGGGCCTGAGGCTAAAAATTTGTGGATGGGGACTTTTCACTCGGTGTTTGCTAAAATCCTGAGGTTTGAAGGGGATAAATTGGGCTTCCCGTCCAATTTCACCATTTACGACAGCAACGATTCCCAGCAGCTCATCAGGACAATCATCAAGGAAAAGAATCTCGACAAAGACATTTACAAGTACAAGCAGATTCAGTCGCGGATTTCCTCGTTCAAAAACAGCTTAATCACGGTAAAAGCTTACCATCAAAATCCGGAACTGCAGGAAGCAGATGCGATGGCAAAACGGCCGCGTATGGGAGATATTTACCAGGAATATGTGGACAGGTGCTTCAAATCCGGTGCCATGGATTTTGACGATTTACTGTTAAGAACCAACGAATTGTTAACCCGTTTTCCGGATGTTCTGGCCAAATATCAGCAGAAATTCAAATACATTCTGGTAGATGAGTACCAGGATACCAACCATTCTCAATACCTGATTGTAAGAGCACTGAGCGATCGTTATCAGAACATTTGTGTGGTAGGCGATGATGCGCAGAGTATTTATGCCTTCCGTGGGGCGAACATCAATAATATTTTAAATTTCCAGAAGGATTACGAAGATGTGAAATCCTACAGACTGGAACAGAATTACAGGTCCACCAAAAACATTGTTGAGGCGGCCAATTCCATCATCGAAAAAAACAAAACCAAACTGGATAAGGTCGTCTGGACTGAAAACCTGGATGGCTCCAAAATTCACGTCAACCGCCTTGTCAACGATGCTGAAGAAGGCCGGTTTGTAGCCAGTTCGGTAACCGAAAAACGCATGCAGGAAGGCGCCAAGAATGGGGATTTCGCCGTTTTATACAGAACCAACGCCCAAAGTAGGGCCATTGAAGATGCCTTACGCCGTAAGGACATTCCCTATCGAATTTACGGGGGCCTGTCTTTCTATCAGCGTAAAGAAATCAAGGATGTTCTGGCCTATTTGCGACTGATCATCAATCCAAAAGATGAAGAGGCTTTGAAACGGGTCATCAACTATCCTTCCCGGGGAATTGGACAAACCACCATAGATAAACTCACGCTGGCAGCCAATCATTACAAGCGAACGATTTTTGAAATTATTGAAAACATCGCCAAGCTGGATCTCAAGATCAACAGGGGGACACAAACCAAGCTGATCAATTTTGTGAACATGGTCAAAAGTTTTCAGATTCAAAATGAGAAGCTAAATGCGCTTGAGATTACTGAAATCGTAGCCAAAAAAACTGGATTGCTCCAGGAATTCAAGAAAGACGGCACCCCCGAGGGTATTGCCAGAATTGAAAACATAGAAGAGCTCTTAAATGGTATCAGCGATTTCGTGGAAGGTCAGAAAGAACTGGTGGATGCCACAGGATCCCTTTCGGAATTCATGGAAGATGTGGCCCTGGCCACCGATCTGGACAAGGAAACCGCAGATGAAGACCGTGTGGCACTGATGACCATTCATCTGGCCAAAGGGCTAGAATTTCCTTACGTCTACATCGTAGGGCTTGAAGAGGACCTCTTCCCTTCTGCCATGAGCATGAACACAAGATCTGAACTGGAAGAAGAACGGCGTTTGTTCTACGTGGCTTTAACCCGTGCCGAAAAGGAAGCTTACCTCACCTATGTGCTTTCCCGCTACCGCTGGGGGAAACTCATAGATGCTGAACCCAGCCGGTTTATTGAGGAAATAGACGATCAGTACCTGGATTATATGATTCCTAAGGATGATTATCGCTATAAATCCCTGATCGATAAAGATATTTTTGACGAGGTGGACAAAAGCAAATTACGACAGACCAAGCCTTCCAACGGCACGCCGCCCCCAAGTCATAAACCTTCGGAACAGCAGCTGAAGCGACTTCGAAAACTAAAACCGGAAGGAGAAAACTCGAATCTGCAACGCGCTAAACCCATTCAGCTCGACGCCGGACAGATCGTAGAACACAGCCGGTTTGGACAAGGTGAAGTTTTGAATGTGGAAGGCGCCGGCATGGATAAAAAAGCCTCTATAAAATTTGAAAATGGTGGCGTAAAGAACCTTATCCTAAAGTTCGCCAAGCTTAAAATCATTTCTTGATGAATTCAGTCACCAAACTTATTGTCGCTTTACTTTCTATTTTAAGTATCCTACTTTTAAGTCTTACGTTTTTTATCGACAAAGATTCAGAATTATATCAACTCATCCATTATTACGATTTTGGATTGTGCATCGTATTTCTGTATGATTTCTTTGCACAACTGATCAAACGAAAAAAACGCTGGACGTATTTTTTGACCTACGGCTGGCTGGATTTACTGTCTTCCATCCCGGTGATGTCAGAGTTTAGTTACATTAGAATATTGCGGGTGGTCAGGATTATTAGAATTTTGAGAGCCTATAAAATGATTCACACCTTCATCATCAAAAACAAAAAAGCCAGCCTGTATGGCCTGATAGTCTTTATGTCGACCATGATTTTGATTTTGAGTTCTACCCTGGTGTTATACCTCGAACAGGAGGCTGGCAATATCAAAACCGCTGAAGATGCGTTGTGGTGGAGTTATATCACCATTACCACCGTAGGCTATGGCGATTATTATCCGGTGACCAATGCCGGTAAACTGGCAGCCAGTATTTTGATTCTTAATGGGATTGCGATCTTTGGTGCCATCGTATCTTACATCACCGATAAAGTAAATACCGTCAAAAAAAAGTCATCACTAGGTGAATAATTTTGTAAATTAGGCTTAACTAAAACTGAAACTTATGGCAGAACTTATTAGACTTTACGAAGACAATCCTTCAGAAAAAGAAATAAAACGCATCGTTAAGGTTTTAAAAGACGGAGGCTTAATCATTTATCCTACCGATACCGTTTACGGACTTGGCTGTGATATCAACAACACCAAAGCCTTAGAAAAAATAGCTCGCCTCAAGGGTGTGAAACTGGAAAAAGCCAATTTCTCTTTTGTCTGTGAGAATTTAAGCAATCTCTCGGAATATGTAGCTCAGTTGGATTCCGCCACCTTCAAAATTTTGAAGAGAAACCTGCCCGGGCCTTACACCTTTATCCTTCCGGGAAACAATAATTTACCTTCGGTTTTCAAAAAGAAAAAAACAGTTGGCATACGGGTTCCCAACAATAAAATTGCCCAAATGCTCGTCCATCACCTGGGAAATCCGATTATTTCAACTTCCATAAAAGACGATGACGATGTGGTGGAATACACCACCGATCCCGAACTCATTGTAGAGAAATGGGATAAGCTTGTGGATATTGTTATAGATGCAGGTTATGGGGATAATACGCCGTCTACGGTCATCGATTTGACTCAGCCCGAACCCGAACTCATCCGACAGGGAAAAGGTTCCGCAGAGATTTAATCAAAAAACGAATAACTTCCCGCGATTCAGATCAGGAGAAGCTAATCCTTTAAATTTTATAAATTCTTGAAGGCTCTTCTGCCTTGAAGATTCCATATAACCAAAAACGGCAACCCGATAGAGTTGCCGTTTTAAGATGTTGAATTGAAAGTTGTTTATAAGGTAGGCTTATCCACAAAAGGTCTTTCCTCGCGGTTGGCAATTTCCCAGGCGGTAAAGAATACCAGTTTAGCACGTTTTTCCAGCACCTCGTAATTTATTTTTTCTGCCGTATCTGAAGGCTGGTGGTAATCTGCATGTACCCCGTTAAAGTAAAAAATGATTGGAATATCGTATTTGGCAAAGTTGTAATGATCACTTCTGTAGTAAAATCGGTTGGGATCATTCTCGTCGTTGTAGGTATAATCAAGATTTAAATTGGTATAGGTGGTATTGGCTTCTTCAGAAATCTCGTGAAGTTCTGTACTCAGCTTATCACTGCCAATCAGATAAATATAATCGGGATTATTTTCATGAGCTTCATCCACTCGTCCTATCATGTCCATATTAAGGTTAGCTACCGTATTCTCCAAAGGAAAAACAGGATACTGTGTATAGTATTTAGAACCAAGAAGGCCTTTTTCTTCACCGGTTAAATGTAAGAACACGACCGAGCGTTTAGGTCTGTAGCCTTCTTCTACAGCCTTTTGAAAAGCTTCCGCGATTTCCATCATGGCCATAGAACCGGAGCTGCCATCATCTGCTCCGTTGTATATATCACCATTTTTAATGCCTTCATGGTCATAATGCGAAGTAATCACCAGGTATTCTTCCGGCATTTCGCTTCCTTCGATGACAGCAATCACGTTTTCACTGGAAGAAAATCTACCCTTGAAAAAAGAAGAATCTATGATTTGAAAGTAAGGCTCAGCTTCCTCAGTGCCACCTTGAATATTCAGGCTGCTGTAGTAATTCTTGAGATACTGTGCCGCTTTTTTCTGTCCGGGTTCACCCGTTTCTCTTCCTTCAAATTCATCTGAACTAAACGTGTAGAGGTAATCGCTTAATTCTGAGGATGTAATCGATTTTGAAAATCGTATGGGATCGACTTCAGTGACATCTTTCTTTTGTGTTTTGCAGGCTACAAGGCTTAAAGCCAAAACCAGAGGTAGTATTATTTTTTTCATGTGTTGTTTGTTTGACGCTAAAATACTAGGAAAAGCCCTGATTTGGAAACAATACCACCGGAAAAATCTTTTTTGTGTTTGTGCATGGTATATTTTAAGCTCTGCGATACATTTCTCCCGGCATTTTGGTGACTTAAAGACCCAATCCTGTGCCAGGATGTACTGAAAGTTTCAGCAAAGCCTGAACCGCCAATTTCAACTAAAACTTTATCTGGTCAGGAAGTTTACCTAAACCCTTAGTCCCTGAATAATTTTTACAAAAACTAAGACGAATACTTTTGAGAAACCAAAAAGCTTAGTATATTTGCAACCGCTAAAGAAAACCATGCAAATGGTTTCTGGAGAAATGGCAGAGTGGTCGAATGCGGCAGTCTTGAAAACTGTTGAGGGTCACACCTCCGGGGGTTCGAATCCCTCTTTCTCCGCAAAAGGAAAACCCGCAACAAAAGTTGTGGGTTTTTTAATATCCAGTCGCGTCAATAGCAGAGCTTTTGTAAGAGGCAGGATATTAAAAAAGCAAAGCAAGCGCCAGCTTGATTGGGGTTTCTATGCTTGACCAGGATAACCTATTGGGGGATCAACGCTGCTAATCCTTTTATTGCGTTAACTGAAAAAAGCTATCTATAAAACACACCTCATTCATTTGTCATTCATTCCACAGATCGGGTATGAGTTCATATCCGGTAGCCCCTAAAGGTTTCTGATCATAAGGCTGTAATTTCCCGGCATGTACTTCATACACTCGTTTTGCCGTTTTTTTGATGGACTCCACCATATGCGGATACGGCCGATCGGTTACATCCACGATGCCGCAATTATAATTTTCGCCATCATAACGTCTTCCGGTCAAATCCTGATCGGCCCATTGAAAATAAGCAACCCCGATTAAGCCCGGGTGATGAAAAGCCTGCTCGGTATAATGCCTGAAAGCAACACCCCGCTCCTCCTGATTTTTCACCTGAACTAGGGCCTGAGCCATGCCCCTGTTGACCGTTCCGGAGTGAAATTCCCCAATAATCATGGGCAAATCTGTCACTTCACTTATCCTGTCCATCGTTTCTTTTGGAGGAACCACTTCATAGGCATTGAAACTAAATACATCAAAAACGTCTTTACACAGTTTTAAAATTTCGTCCTCCGGAACCTCTCCAAAACGTATTCCTAAGGTAAGATGGTTGGGGTCATATTTCCTGACGGAAGCTTCCACAGTCTGGAGAAATGTTTTAAACGTATCAAAAATAAACGCCTTACGCCTTTCCGGCGTATCGCCTTCTGCCAGATAATTCACCAAAGCCTGTCGGATTGGTTTCTCATCCTCTTCAGCCAGAATCAAATCACATAACCTGGATTCCTGGCCCAGCCAGGAGGGTTCGTTACCCGTAAAATAGCCTATCAGCCATTTGTTATCCCTGTAAGGGGAAACCGTCTTCCTCACAGCGTCTTCTATTCTTCTTTGGAAATCTGAAGCGTATACATCGGCAAGTCCCATCACTCCCTCTTCAATCCCAAGCCCAGAAAGTTGCAGCATAAATGGTTTCTGATTCATGTCTATCACCTCCTTGCTGCTCCAGTTGGCTATGGTATTGATCCCCCAGTTGGACATTCGCTCTATAATCATTTCCCTGGATTTGGAAGGAAAATCCTCTCCAAAGCGCCGGTGTAAATTCCATGTCCCAAAAGACACTGAATTAGGCTTATCCGGATCGTAGCCTATACCTTTTGGGGGTAATGTCTTTAGGAAAGAAGACCGGTCCCGCTTATCCAGTCTGTTCACCTGTCCGCCATTACCCGGCGCAATACAATCTACCCCAAGAGACAAAAACCGAAGGCCTTCGGGATCCACAAACCACCAGGTATCCTTAACCTTTTGAGTTCTAAAAAATCCTGTACCTTCTACTTTAGCATTCAGATATCCCCCATATTTTGAATAATTATAATCTTCTTCTTTTGTTAAGTTTGCTTCTTCGGTTTTCCAGTCTTTTTCTAACTGGTCAAGGGATTTGATTTTATTCTCAAAATCCAAGAGGTTAGATTGACCAAATTCATCGACGATTGGTGTTTCGCCAAGATACTCATCGCCGGGATCCTCTTGGTGCAGACTCAGAGCACGCAATTCAAAAGTAGGGTTGCCAATGGGCGCATGCATCCGGATTCCGATAGAATCCACGCCTTTGAGGGGGCCGCGCTCACCTCCCAGATTAAACCAGCCGGTATATCGCGGCTGATTCATGGTTGCTGCGATATCATTTGCCGCATCGGGGAGCTGCCTGTAAAACTTCAGGGGAATTGCCAGTTTTATCCAGCCCCCGGGAGCATAGCTCATGACCCGAAGTTCATTATATCCGGAATTTGTAGTGAATCCAATCTGGAATCGCTGGGCCGTACTTATATTCATTTCAAGCAGCACAAAATTATAGTCACTCCAGTCGGTCTCGAGATCAGGGTTTATATCCCGAAGGGCAAATTTTTCACCTGATACCCTTTTAGTACTATCAAATTGAACTTTAAAGGTTTTACGTTCAAGATCCTCACATCCCAAAAAGGACATGCAGGCCAGAGTGAGAATAGCCATAGGCGATAAGATTTTTGTTCTAAAATTGCTTTTAATCGTATTCATAAGCTTCATTTTAATTCTAAACAAGGCTGTATAAGCCTTAAAATCACATGTGTTTAATTCAGCAAGTGTTTTTAGTTTTTTTCAGTTAACCCTTACACTTTAAAACTTAGGTCTTGGCGTATTCAGGATAAACCCAATTCATTTTTATTGTATTTTAGACGCATCAATACGACTTGTATTCCATGCCTAAAACAACTCCTATGCATTATATTCTTTTTTACAAAGCCATAGCTGACTACATCGAGAAAAGAGCCCCTTTTCGGGAAGAGCATCTCAGCTTAATCAAAACCGCACACGAACAGGGAACTTTACTCATGGCAGGAGCCTTTGCTGAACCCGCCGATGGCGGCGCTTTTATTTTTAAAGCCGATGATCCTAAGGTTGCCGAAGACTTCGCCAAAAACGACCCCTATGTCCAAAACGGACTGATTGTCGAATGGCGTGTTCGCCCCTGGACCGTCGTTGCCGGCGGCTAACTATTCGACTGCTTTTTGCAATAAACGCATCACGTCATCGATTTTTGAATTGTCGATCCAGCGGGTGACCACGAGCATGTCATTGGCTTCGTCTACGATAATATAGTTTCCTCCAAATCCGGCCGCATAATACACCGTTTTGGAAACGCCTTCCCAGCTTTCCTGACTGTTGTTCCACCATAAATAACCATAGTCCGGGTTGGCCCGGGAAGAGTTCTGTATGCTTTCCACCCAGTTTTCTGAGATTAGCTGCTTATCCTCCCACTTACCCTGCCTGAGAAACAATAAGCCAAACCTGGCATGATCCAGGGTATTGATAAAGATTCCTCCCCCGAAATGCCCTCCTCCGCTCACAGACTGCATTTGCAAACCGTCTACATTCACATACGAGTTGCGATATCCCAGCCATCTCCAGGTGGTAGAAGCGCCTATCGGATCCATGATTTCCTCTTTTAAGACCTGCGGAAGTGTTTTTCTCCAAACCTGAAGCAGGGCGTAAGCCAGGACATTAACCCTTACATCATTGTATTTGTAATGCGTGCCTGGTTCATAGAGTGGTCTTGCTCTCCAGTCGTCAATGGAGCCTTCTCCGGGAGGTCGATCTGCCCAGTCGAAAAGCCCGAACTGCTGTCCGGACCAGTCTGAAGACTGGGTGAGTAAATGCTCCCAGGTTATTTTTTGATTGTGCAAGCCGTCGAAAGTCCCGTCCCAGACATATTCATGTGCTTTATCATTCAAACTGTGAATCAGCTGGCGATCCAAGGCCAATCCAGCTACGGTAGACAGGTAACTCTTAGCTACACTAAAGGTCATATCTACTCTTTCGATATCTCCCCATTCGGCCACGATATAACCATCTTTAATCACCAGGCCGGCCGGTCCGCTGCGTTCCTTGGTTTCCCCTAGAATTTCAAAGTCAGGTTCTCTGGAAAAAGCTTCTAAAATAGCGATTCTCAAATCCCTGTCCACGGCATTCTCGTATTGCGAGGCGATGCTAACCGCAGAATCCAGGAGCACTTCATTGATCTGTAAGGACTGGGGAGATTTCCGCTCCCAGTCCTGATCCGGGTAGTACTGTCCGAACCCGATGTTTGAACAAAACAGAAAAACACAGGTGAATATGAATACAATTTTCATGTTGAATAGTTTAGGATTAACCAGTCAAGTTATTTATAAAACCCGAACTAGAGTTGAGCAAGCTTAATAAATTTTAAATTTCGCTAAAATAGTAAAGCAAATTAAAATCAGGCTAAGCTGAAATAGGTTTTATTTGTTTTAACTAATCCACGAAGTTTTTAATATATATTAGAATCCTTGACCTGAAACCTGCATCGATGAAAAATCAAAGCCATCTTTTTAGCCTTCCTGAAAATTTACATTATCTGAACGGGGCCTATATGTCTCCTAATCTGAAATCTGTTGAAAGGGCCGGAATTGTGGGCCTCTTAAGAAAAACGGATCCTACCTCTATCCAAGAATCCGATTTCTTTGAGCCGGCCCTAGAGATGAAGTCACTGTTTGGAAAATTGATTAACAGCCCTGCCTCCCAAAATGCGCTAATCCCCTCTGCCTCTTACGGCTTGATTAATGCCCTGCGCAATGTCCCTTTCAGAAGCGGGCAGCAGGTCGATTTTATTACTTGAACATGGTTACTATAAAAAGTGGGTGCTAGAGTTATTTTTAGGTACCGTATAGCTACCTTTTTGGAGAGAAAAAGTTGACAATTTGACTAATGGAAGAAAACAGAGAAATTCAAAAACTATTGCAAATAAAAAAGCCCTTCCTGTTGGGAAAGACTTCTAGCGGTTTATAATTCTAAACCTAAGAATGCTTTGACACATTCACAACACAACTTCTTAAAGAATTTTCACTTTCGTGGAAATTAAAGCGGTCTGGACGAGACTCGAACTCGCGACCCCCTGCGTGACAGGCAGGTATTCTAACCAACTGAACTACCAGACCGTTGCTTAATTGCGAGTGCAAATATAAACCCAATTTTTAATTACACAAACATGTTTGAGGAAAATAATTCAACAAAAAAAGCCTTTAAGACTTTAGCTTCTGTTTTTCAACTAAGTAAGCCGATAATATTTTTTCAAAATCTCCGCGGATGTCTGCTTCTACGTATCTTATCCTGTATTTGGCACATATCAGCTTCACTTCCCGGATGAATTCTGTCATCTGTTCAGTGTATGCTTTCTGAATCTGATGCGTGTGTAAATCGATTTTGACTCCGGTCTCCATATCAAAAAATCGCTTGGGTGTTTCATCGAATTCAAAATTGACTTCCGTTTTATGATCCAGGGTGTGAAACAGGACCACCTGATGCTTATTGTATTTGAGATGTCTCAAGGCTTCAAACAGATCGGCACGAGGCAATTCCGGCTGCAGCAGGTCGGTAAAAAGAAAAATCAGGGAACGCCGTTTTAGCTTTTCAGCGATTTCATGCAGGAATTGATAGGTGTTGGTCTTTAAACCTGGCTGAGGAGTATTGATGCATTCTTCAAGTGCATTGTAAATCCTGTTGTAATGCAGACCACTCCCCTTTTCTGTGGCCTGAAACCTGAGTCCCTCATCATAAACAGTCAATCCCACAGCATCGCGCTGTTTGTTGAGCAGTTGCATAATAGCCGCTATGGAGAGGGCAGAAAAGCTCAGCTTATCCAGCTGAGTCAAGGAAGGTGAAACCACTTCGGGATAATACATGGACGCCGACTGGTCCAGGATAAAATGACACCTCAGGTTGGTCTCCTCTTCATAGGTTTTGGTGTAGAGCTTGTCGGTTTTGGCATAAAGCTTCCAGTCTATATGCCTGGTGCTTTCTCCTGTATTGTAGAGTTTATGC
Source organism: Psychroflexus aurantiacus (assembly GCF_010820555.1). Taxonomy (GTDB): domain Bacteria; phylum Bacteroidota; class Bacteroidia; order Flavobacteriales; family Flavobacteriaceae; genus Psychroflexus; species Psychroflexus aurantiacus. The sequence goes on from NZ_JAAIKD010000003.1 coordinate 110,415, forward strand.
TCTGCAAATTCAGAAGAATACCCGTGAAAGGGGCTTTTATGAATTCCCGAAATAAAGCCCTCGACCACCTGTGAGGCCAGCAAAGGAAGATTGGTCAGTTTAGATTCGCGAAGAACTCTCTGGATATCCATCATATGTACTCATAAAAAAGGCCTGGTCGTGAACCAAGCCTTTAAATGTAATTCTCTTTATTATTAATTACAGGGCGCTATCAATAGCTTCCTTGTAAGTTTCTTTTTGAGCAACACCAACCTGACGATTCACCAGTTCTCCATTTTTAAATAAAAGAACCGTAGGTATATTTCTGACGCCAAACTTAGCTGCAAATTCTTGGTTTTGATCAACATCCATTTTCGCAATAACGGCTTTACCTTCATATTCAGTGCTCAATTCATCAATAATTGGGCCTACCATTCTGCAGGGTCCACACCAGGCTGCCCAGAAGTCAACCAGCACGGGTTTGTCGCTTTCTAAAACTTTTTCTTGAAAATCTTTATCTGTTATTTCTAATGCCATAATTATATGTTTTATACAAAATTAGCTTTTGTGTTGGAATATTGAACTTAATTATATCTTAATTAATCTTATTTAAGACTCTATAAGGCTTATTTAATAAGTCCGCCACTTGATATTGCACCCCATGCTCGGTTTTTGAAGCTTAGAAACTGCTCTGTTGTTCAATAAAGCATCCAGGGCTTCTCTTATACTTCTACCAGAAGTTGGAATGCCGTTTTTAGGTCTTGAATCGTCCAGCTGTCCCCTGTACACCAACCGCAAAGCTTCATCAAATACAAAGAAATCTGGCGTACAGGCCGCCTGATAAGCTCTTGCCACGTCCTGAGTTTCATCGTATAAGTAAGGAAAGGGGTAATTGAGCTGTCTTGCCGCCTTAAACATCTCCTCCGGATGATCCAGCGGATAGGCTTTTACATCATTACTTGAAATGGCTACAAAGCCGAATCCAAGTATTCTGTAATCATTAGCCAGCCTCACAATCTCTTCATTCACATGTTTTACATAAGGACAATGGTTGGAAATAAACATAATTACAGTTCCTTTCTCGCCTTTGAGCTGGTCAAGTGAATACACAGCTCTGGATATAGAATCCGGGAGTTCAAAATTTGGAGCTTTGGTTCCAAGATCCAGCATACTGGATGAGGTTAATGCCATGTTGTTGTTATTAGGTCAGTCAAATTTAAATAAAAAAAGCTATCGAATACCGATAGCTTTAAAATCCTGTTATTTTCAAAAAAAAACTATTTTTTTTCTGATTTGGTATCTTTCGCCGGAGCGTTTACTTTTTCAGTAAGCTCATAGGATAAAGAAGACTTGTCGAAGGTCATTTTACCAGCGCCCGTCTCCAGGATCACAGCATCAAGCTTTTCGCTCATGTCTGCGACTTTCCCATGCAAACCACTTTTGGTAACTACTTTATCTCCACGTTTTATCGATTCAATAAAATTCTTTTCTTTTTTCTGTTTTTTCATCTGAGGCCTTATCATAAAAAAATAAAGCACAACAAATATTAAAACTAACGGTAATAAACTTCCTAATTGATCCATGTGTTATTGTCTTACTGGGGATCCAGCGTTACTATTTTGAGGATTCACGAAAGCCTTTATTCTGATCGTTTCTCTTCCAGACTCAGTGTTAGCAACTATTCTAACCGCTTTCATTTGCTGGTTTGGTTTGCCTCTGGTGTTAAATTTAACCAGCATCTCTCCTTTTTCTCCAGGAGCGATAGCACCCTCCGTCCAGGTTGGTACCGTACAGCCACAACTTGCAGTAGCATCAGAAACGATAAGTGGAGCATTACCTGTATTGGTAAAGACGAAGGTATGTTCTACGATTTCACCTTCTTCCACAGTACCAAAATCATGCATTTCTTCATCGAATTTCATCACTGGAAATTCTTCTGCTTTGGCATCGCGCTGCTCTGCTATCTCTTTCTTGGATTCGTCTACTTTGTCGGCAGCTTTATTTTTACAAGCTGATAACGACAATGTTGCTATGGCAACTAAAGCTAACATTAACTTTTTCATGTGTAACAATTTTAATTTAATTCAAAAATATGACAATTTAGGGAATTACATTAAGCCTCTGCCGACTTTATTAATTTTTCCATTGGATTGGTATTCTTTGGACACCGTATCCAAAACGCCATTTATAAATGTACTGCTTTTGGGGGTGCTGTATTCCTTGGCCAGCTCCAAATATTCATTGATGGTTACTCTTACAGGAATAGACGGGAATTTGATAAATTCACACAAAGCCATTTTTATAAGAATGCTGTCAATTTCAGCAATCCGGTCCTGATCCCAGTTGGGGGTTTTGTTTTTTGTGATTTCAGAAAACTGTTCATCCGCAAGTAGCGTTTTAGTGAATAGCTCTCTGGCAAAATTTTCGTCTTCCACATTTTTGTAAAGACGCGGAATGTTTAACACCTCGTCGCTTTCTTTCTGCTTCTGAAGAAACTTGAGCAAGGTGGTATTCACAATGGGAAAATCATCTATCCAGGTTAAATTGTGATCTTCGTAATAATCATACAGATCATCATTCGGGGCAATGATTTTTTTGAAAATGTCCACGACAAATTCCTTGTCTTCCTTAAAACTGCTGGTTTCCGTAAAGATATAATCCGCGTAAAGATCGGATTCCAGGATTTTGTTCCAAATTAAAATCGGGTATTCATCATCCTTGTACCAGTGGTTCAGCTTTTTACTTTCTATAAGCTCACTTAAAGCATTGGAGTCTGCAATTCTGTGAAGCAGCTGATTATTGATAAACTTCTTATTGGGGTTTTTTTCTTCCTCTGTCGCCAGAAATTTCTTCTTCACAATCTTATAATAGTCTTCGGCATGACTTCTGACCTTAACCAAGAGCTCCAAATTGAGAAGAAACAGATTGTACATATCTTCTGTGCTCTTTTTCAGGAATTTCTCTTCAGCCTGCATGGAGTCCTTACTGCCCTGATGGAAAGCATACAAAGATTGCATCACTTTTGCACGAATATGTCTTCTTGTTAGCATGTGTAGGTTATAGAAATTTAGCGCAAAAATAATATTAAAAAGAAGAGTTAGAAGCCTATTTTGGTTTTTTTAAAAACAAAATGAAATAAGCCCGCATCCTCAGGGTTCAGATATTTAAACTTTTGTTATATCAAAGGGCTATCCAGTCTTTTGATTACATTTGCAACTTCAAAAAGAAACGTGGATGAAGGCTCTTCTTAGTCTAAATAAATACTTATACAAGTACCGAGGCAGATTGGTTCTCGGTTTTATCATCACTATAGGCGCACGGGTGTTTTCTGTCTTCACTCCCCAGCTTATCAGCGACTCCACCACGGCTATAGAACAATATGTGAATGGTGAAATCACCAGTGTCGCAGAAGTCAAAGAAGAATTACTCATCAATATAGGCCTTATCATGGGTGCTGTTTTAGCTTCTGCCATCCTCACCTTCCTGATGCGCCAAACCTTTATTGTCGTTTCCAGATTTATTGAATACGATTTAAAAAATGAGGTTTATACCCAGTATCAGAATTTGTCCCTGGATTTTTATAAACGAAACCGAACCGGTGATCTGATGAACCGGATCTCTGAAGATGTATCCAAAGTAAGAATGTATTTAGGCCCGGCCCTGATGTATGGTGTACAAACGCTAACGCTTTTTGTGGTCGTGATTTATTTTATGATAGAAGCCGCTCCCATGCTTACCCTATATACCCTGGTGCCCTTTCCTATACTTTCGTTTGCCATTTATAAACTGAGCGTCGCCATCAACAAAAGAAGTGCAGAAATACAGCAGTTCCTTTCCCGACTTAACACTTATACTCAGGAGAGTTTTAGCGGAATTGCTGTGATTAAATCCTACGGAATCTTAGGCCGTTTCAATTCTGATTTTGTGGAATTGTCCAATCAGAGCAAGGAGAAAAATATCAGCCTGGTTAGAGTGGAAGCCTTTTTCTTCCCGCTCATGATTTTATTGATTGGGTTTAGTAACTTATTTGTGATTTACTTTGGCGGAATGCAGTACATCGATGGCAAAATAGAAAGCGTAGGGGTTATTGTGGAATTCTTGCTTTACGTGAACATGCTGACCTGGCCGGTAGCTTCTGTAGGCTGGATTACATCTATGGTACAACAGGCTGAAGCCTCGCAGGAACGCATCAATGAATTTTTGAGTGAAACGCCAAATGTCAAAAACCATTCGCCGAATTCTTCTGAAGACATCAAAGGAGAAATCGAATTTAAAAATGTGAGTTTCACTTACGAAGACACCAATATTGTAGCCTTAAAGAATATATCCTTTAAAGTGAACAAAGGGGAAACCCTGGCCGTCATGGGCAAAACGGGATCCGGAAAATCTACGATCCTGGAATTGATTGGGCGCCTATACGATGTGGACGAAGGTGAAATTTTAATCGACGGCAAACCTATTGAAAGCTATAATTTGAATGGATTGAGGCAGCAATTGGGCTACGTTCCTCAGGATGCTTTTCTGTTCAGCAGCTCCATACGAGACAATATAAAGTTCGGGAAGGCCGATGCTACCGAAGAAGACATCATCAATGCAGCCAAAAACGCAGCTGTTCATAAAAACATCATTGAATTCAGCAAAGGCTATGATACCGTCCTGGGAGAGCGAGGGATCACGCTTTCCGGAGGTCAGAAACAACGGGTTTCCATAGCCAGGGCCATCATTAAAGATCCGCAAATCGTCTTGTTCGACGATTGTCTGTCTGCCGTGGATACAGAAACAGAAGAAGAAATATTCAGTAAACTGAACAAAATCTCCGACAATAAAACCTCAGTCGTTGTCAGTCACCGTGCCTCTTCAGCCAAAAATGCCGACCACATCATCATACTGGATGAAGGTAAAATTAAAGAAGAAGGCACGCACACGGAACTTATCGATCAAAAGGGTTACTATAAAGACCTGTATCAAAAACAACTTTCAGAAAAAGAAAATTGAAAATTTATTTGCGTTTTTAATTTTTTTTAAGACTTTTGAACAAACCTTATATTAATCTTATTTAACAAACGTATTATGAGTGACCAAGGACCGATGAAGAACGAAGACATTTTCTCGAAAGTAATAAGAGCAGGAAGAAGAACTTACTTTTTTGATGTTAGATCTACCAAGGCAGATGATTATTATCTAACGATAACCGAGAGTAAAAAATTCACCAACGATGACGGGTCTTTTTTTTACAGAAAACATAAGATTTACCTGTACAAAGAAGATTTCGAAAACTTCAAGGAAGCCTTGGATGAAACCACCAACTTTATCATTGATAACAAAGGAGAGGAAGTCATAAGCGATCGTCATCAAAAAGACTTTACAAAACCTTCGGAAGCGGACTCTGAGCACTCCACTCAACCCGAACCTGTAGCCAAGACAAGCGCTGCAGCCTTTACCAACATAAGTTTTGATGATATTTAGAGCATAGCTCCCCCCATAATCAACCCCCTAACACCTGCAGGTGTTAGGGGGTTTTTGTTTTTTATATAGGTTTTCAGAAGCAAAATTCAGGGTCGTGTTTTTAACACATCAGTAGTGTGTTATAATAATAAAACATGTATACTTTACTGAAATTGAGCTTTTTATGAATTAGAGTATATTTATTCTTAAATAAATTAACAAAAGTCATTTAAAAATGAAAAAAATCACATTAATTCTAAGTCTGACTCTTCTAGGGCTAGTCTCCTGTACCCAAACCTAACAGATCAGGAAAAAGAGAACATCGAACAGGAAATCAAACAAGCCACCCAAGGCATTGCTGATGCCGCTAATAATCTGGATACAGACTATTTCAGATCGGTATATTGGAATGACGACCAGGCTATTTTGATCGACCCTTCTTATGGAGTAGTTGATTATGATACCTACAAGGATGCCACTGAAGAAATGTACTCTGGCTTGGAAATGATCAACTTCATCAAGGATACCATCATGGTAAGAGTTATTGATGAAAATACAGCCTATGCCGTATTTAAAGGAAGTGCAAAAGGCGAGGCAAAAAATGGAACGAAAATGGGAATCAATGATTTCTATGCTTCTATGGTCTCTGAGAAAGTAGATGTCCAGTGGAAAATCGCACACACCCATGAATCCTTTAAACAAGAAATGATGATGCCTTCTACTTCAGATTCTACAACTGTTGAATAATATTGATTTGAAATCTTAATTTAACGCCTGTAAGTTTAAATTTACAGGCGTTTTTATTTTGAAAATCTAATTCGAAATTTTAAAGACAATAGGGAGCGAAAAAGTAACATCAATTGGATTCCCGCGTTGTCTGCCAGGTTTCATCCTGGGGAGTTTTTCGATCACTCGTCGACTTTCTTCTATAAGTTTAGGGTGAGGCGCTCTGGCGTTTATAAACTCAGCTTCACCATTAGCTTTTATTTTGAAGGACGTATATATTCTATTTACACCTGATAATCCAAGATCTGAAGCCAGCCCCCTGTCAAATTCTTCATTGATGAAGGTTTTGAGCTGTTCGCTCATGCAGGATTTTCTCTGCTCGTTATCTTGGTATTGCTCACAGCCAGGAAAAATAGGAACGTCCTCTATAAATTCAAAGGCCATTTCTTTGATGGGTTCATCCTCAACCTTATCGATTTCATCGAGATCTAAGAAGACTGGTGTTGAGACTCGGTCCTCAGGCTCAGGTAGTTTTTCCTGAACTTCCGACTCATCTTCATCAATACTAAACTCTTCTGTGTCTGGTTTTGATTCTGGAATAGGCTTGAGTTTTTCCTCTGGAATCTTTACCACTGGCATTTCTTCATTATCCAAAAGGAGATAAGTTATGGTGTCTTGATCAGGAGTAGTTCGGGCTTCCGTTTTCCATTCCACCAAGATCAAAATACAGACAAGTGTTACTATTAGACCCATTTGAAAAAATAAGGTTTTCTTTCTATTCAGATTTTTACTTGGATATTTTTTGGGTTTCATCATTCGTTTTTTTAAAGGTGAGAGATATCATAGCATTAAAAAGATAAATAACTTTTTAAGCTTTAAGGATCAAAAACGAATTCATCTATGTTCTAGCATTTTCAAAATACCAAGAATGATGCCATGTGTATTTGTTCAAAAAATTAAGGCGATTTCATTAGCTAACTTGAGCAATTAGAATGCTATTCAATTTCTATAAGGCTTAGACCAGAAATGAAGCAGTATTTACTTAAGGAAACCCGAAAAGACCACTTTTAAAGGTTTTGAGGAGAAGACTTTTGCAATATACAGCAGGACAAACTTCAACTTAGGATGAGACTCATCTGATTTCATCAAAATCTTTCATCAAAACATGATAAAAATCAGTTATTCTGATTTTTTAATTTATATAATTGATTATCAATTACTTATACTAAGACTATAGAGAGATTGGCCTGAGCAATATGACTTTAATCATATAGTAAACATTTCTTAATATTTAGTTTTGTTAAAATTATTAAAATCAGAAAAACATGAAATCACTCATTAAAATCTCTTGCATTGTACTTCTAGGTTTACTCATGGCTTGTGGTGGAAATGGAGAAAAGAAAGAAAAAGACCCCATAAAAGTTGGTCAGCAATCTCGAACAGAAAAAAAAGCTGAACCTAAATCCTCATCATCTGCTGAAACTACAACAGAAGAGGATTTGGCCAATCTGGGAATTGGCCCTGTTAACTCTGTTGATATCGAGGAAGGCATAGATCAAAGCCTTGCTAATCGAGGCAAAGAAGTCTTTGGTAATCTGTGTACCGCTTGTCATAAAATGGAGAAGAAATTTGTAGGACCCTCCCTGATTAATGTGACTGATCGCAGAACACCGGAATGGATCATGAACATGATTTTGAATCCTGAAGAAATGATTAAAAAAGACCCGATTGCTAAACGCTTGCTTATTGAAAATAATATGGCAGTCATGGCCAATCAAAACGTGTCTAGAGAAGATGCTCGGGCTATTCTGGAGTATTTCAGAACCTATGATAAGAATAATTAACCTACAAAAATATGATGTTATGAATATTCAATTTACGATTAAATCATTGACCTCTGTATTGGTTTTAGCAGGCTTCCTGGCATGCAACTCATCAGACGAAAAAAGTAATCCAAACCAATCCACAGGGGAAGCAGCAGACTTAACCGAAACTTCCGCTTCCAATAAAGGACAAGCCTTCATAGAGGGAGACAGCGAAGAAAAAAACGCACTTCAACTAGCAATTGGCTCTGAAGACCACACCACACTGGTGACCGCTGTAAAGGCTGCAGGAGTTGAAAATGCTTTGGTTAATGTTGGACCGCTTACGGTGTTTGCACCTACCAATTCGGCTTTTGACAAAATAGATCAGGCCACACTGGAAGACTTACTAAAGCCTGAAAACAAAGCTAAACTCGCTAACATTTTAGTGCATCACGTTGCCCCTAGCAATTACCCGGTTAAAACTCTGGAAAAAAACATAGAAAAAGACAGAAAGCTTTATATGGCCGATGGTTCTTACCTGGAAGTGGTCAGAAAAGGAGAAGATCTTTATATAGGTGATGCCAAAATCATGGCTTCCGTTAATGTAAGCAACGGATGGGTTCACATTATTGATAACGTTTTATTACCAAATAACTAAACCTTAAAATCAAAACAATGAAAACAATTCAAAAACTTTTACTAGGTCTGGGTGCAGGTTTACTGCTTATAGGCTGCGGTAACAATTCAAAAGAGGGTTCGGCTGGTGCTATGGCATCTTCTAATGCCGAGAAAGTATATCTTGCTCCGGGTGAACACGACGAATTCTACGCCTTTATGTCGGGTGGATATTCAGGAAACTTAACCGTTTATGGCCTGCCAAGTGGAAGAATGTTAAAGGAAATTCCTGTTTTTTCTCAGTTTCCAACAAATGGATACGGGTATTCTGAAGAAAGTAAAGCCATGCTCAACACCTCTTTTGGTTTTGTGCCCTGGGGAGATTCTCACCATCCTGATATTTCACAAACCAATGGTGAACTGGATGGTCGCTGGATATTTATCAATGAAAATAACACCCCAAGAGTGGCAAGAATAAGCTTAACCACTTTTGAAACGGAAGAAATTATCGAACTTCCAAATTCGGCTGGTAATCACGCTTCCTCATTTGTTACTGAAAATACAGAATATATTGTCGCAGGAACTCGTTTTGCAGTTCCAAATCCGCAGAGAGACATGCCTATTGATGAAATGAAAGGCGAATTTAAGGGCCCTTTGAGTTTTATTTCAATCGATCAGGAACATGGTCATATGAATCTTGAGTTTCAATTAAACATGCCAGGCTTCAATTATGACTTAGCTCATCCCGGACGGGATAAATCTCATGGATGGTTCTTCTTTACCTCTTATAATACTGAAGAAGCACATACCATGCAGGAAGTCAATGCTTCACAAAACGATAAAGATTTTATCGCTGCTGTGAACTGGCAAATGATAGCGGAATATATAAAAAATGGCGGCGGAACCAAAGTAGCTGGAACTTACGCGCATAATACCTATGATGAATCCACTATGACAGCCACTACCGAAATGAAACAAGGGGTTATATCTGTAGACCCAAGAGAGGTTGAAGGTGCTGTATATTATATGCCTGTGCCTAAATCTCCTCACGGACTGGATGTAGACCCATCAGGGCGGTACATCATAGGTAATGGTAAATTATCGACTCAATTGAGTGTGTATTCTTTTGAAAAAATTCAAAATGCAATTCAAAACAAAGATTTTGATGGTGATGCTTACGGCATTCCTATTTTAAGCTTTGAATCTGTACTTGAAGGAGTCGTAGACAGCGGGGGATTAGGCCCGTTGCATACTGAATTTGATGGAAAAGGTTTTGGCTATACCACCTATTTTATTTCATCTGAAGTTGTCAAGTGGGAATTGGGGACTTGGGAAGTTATCGACAGACAGCCTTCCTATTATTCTGTTGGTCACCTGATGATTCCCGGTGGTAACTCCAGAAATCCCTACGGTAAGTATATGGTGAGTTTGAACAAAATCACCAAAGACAGGTATTTACCTACCGGACCGGAACTCGAGCACTCTGCTCAGCTCTATGATATTACTGGAGAGAAAATGGAACTGCTTTTAGATTTCCCAACCCACGGTGAGCCTCACTATGCTGCTGGAATCCCTGCTGAGAAAATAAAAGCGCAATCCAAAAAGTATTATGAGCTGGAAGAAAACAATCATAAATATGCAGTAAAAAATGAAGCTGACACGCGTCTGGAACGTAATGGAAATGAAGTTCATGTCTATGCAACAACAGTAAGAAGTCACTTTGCACCCGATAATATCGAAGGTATAAAAGTAGGCGACAAAGTCTATTTCCATATCACGAATCTCGAGCAGGATTTTGATGTTCCTCACGGGTTTGCAATGATTGGAGCCAATACCTCAGAAATATTAGTCATGCCTGGACAAACTAAAACCATTATTTGGGAACCTAAACGCGAGGGAGTATGGCCTTTCTACTGTACAGATTTCTGTTCTGCACTTCACCAGGAGATGCAAGGTTACGTTAGAGTTTCTGCTAAAAACAGCAACACTAAATTACGCTGGTCACTGGATGACGAGTGGAAAGACTAATACAAGTTGACACCGCATTTTGATTACTTAATCTGGGGCGGGTAGATACTCTGCTCGCCCCTTGTTAATAAAACTTATACTATGAAAACGGCAAGCATCACTATGATTATTGGTTCTGCCCTATTGTTTGGGTTGTTTTTTTACCCGCTATGGAGCATCAGCCTGGAAGCACCTCAATACCCGAGTGGCATAGGAATGTATATTCACCTCGACGGACTTGAAGGTCACGAAAAGCATGATATTCAAAATATAGATGGTCTTAATCACTATATAGGTATGCGTAAATTACCAAAAGATGATGAAATGTGGGAATTTTCTGTATTTCCTAAAGTTGTTGGTGGTATGGCTATACTGGGAATTATCACTGGAATTCTAGCTTTTTTTAAAAAAATATCATACCGGTGGTTTTTAGGCTGGCTTATTTTAATGCTTGTATTAGGTGTTCTTGGTATGATCGATTTTAATAACTGGATGACCGATTACGGCACCAATTTAGATCCTAAAGCCATTATGAAAATGACAGATGATGAAGGCAATCCTTTGAGTTATAAACCGCCTCTGTTTGGCTCCAAAGACATTTTGAATTTTACAGCTCATTCTTATCCGGCTACCGGTGCCCTACTGATGGGAATAGGAATGACCCTCACCTTTGCCGCCTATATCATCGGACTTAAAAAAGCAAAATAACATGCAAAAATATGCCATTATAATCTTATACTGTCTTGCTGTGGCAGCATGTGACAAATCTGCCAAACCCATTGCGTATGGTGAAGATCAGTGCGATTTCTGCAGCATGTCTATTGTGCAAAAAACACATTCTGCGCAGTTGGTGACTGAAAAGGGAAAGCAATATAAGTTTGATGCCATCGAATGCATGGTAAATTACATCAAAGAAGAACCCGGAAAATTTGAAGAAGCAAATTTATTCGTCGCCAATTATAATCAACCTGGTAAAATGATTCCTGCAGAGCAGTCAACTTACTTAATCAGTGAAAATCTAGCCAGTCCTATGGGCGCTAATTTAACTGCTTTTGTATCTTCAGCAGAGGCCAAAGCAGTTCAAACAAAATTAGGTGGTCAAGTGTACACATGGTATGAAATCAAGGAGGTCATTCATAAGAACAATCCCTTAAACCACTAAAATGAAAATCAATTTTATCCTGTTTTTCTTTATTATAGTTTCTGTTGCAAGTCATGCTCAAAACAGGACCCTAAATGTCTGCGCCCAGGATTGTGAATTTTCTTCTATTCAGACCGCAGTCGACCAGGCAAAACCCGGGGATTCCATTTTCATTAAAAAAGGGATTTATAAGGAACACGATATTTTTATCGACCAGAAATCCATTCACCTCTATGGTGAAAAAGGAAGTATTGTCGATATTGATCATAAAGGCTACGGCTTTAAAGTTGAAGCCAGCGATTTCAGCATCACCAATCTTAGCATAAAAAATGTGGAGGTAAGTTATACTTCAGATTACGCCGCGATTTACCTTTTTAAATGTTTTGATTTCAAACTAAAAAATATCACTTTAGAAAAGGCTTTTTTCGGTTTTTTAATTGAGAAATCTAAAGATGGAGTTGTCGAACAAAACGATATTTCCGGCACAGGTCAATCTGAAGCCAGTTCCGGAAACGCTATTCACCTCTGGAATTCAAAAGAAATGACCATAAGGGATAACGAGGTTTACGACATGCGGGATGGGATTTACATTGAATTTGGGGGTGATAATGTGTTCGAAAACAACTACAGTCATGACAATATGCGGTATGGACTGCATTTTATGTTTTCCGATGATAATCGCTACAGCTATAATACGTTTCAAAATAATAGTGCAGGCGTTGCGGTCATGTTTTCAAAACGTATTGAGATGAACCACAACGTATTCAAAAAAAACTGGGGCACTGCCTCTTACGGGCTATTGCTGAAGGAAATCAATGATGGCAAAATTTATAATAATACGTTCGAAAACAATACCATAGGTATTACCGCCGATGGTTCTACCCGAATGGTTTATCGAGAAAATGACTTTATCAACAATGGCTACGCCGTCAAGTTTGTAGGAGGAAGCTATCAAAATGATTTTTCAAGAAATAATTTTCTTTACAACAATTTTGATCTGAGTTACTCTGGCGGTCTGAACAACAATAGCTTTGACACCAATTACTGGAGTGATTACACAGGTTACGATTTAGATAAGGACGGTTATGGAGACGTGCCTTACAGGCCTGTGAAACTCTTCAGCTATCTCGTAAACCAGACTCCAGAAAGCATTATTTTATTGAGAAGTTTATTTATCGATATCATTAATTTTTCTGAAAAAGTCACCCCCGTTTTTACACCAGAAAACCTGGTAGACTACCAACCCTTAATGCACGAAGTACAATGGTAGAATTTAAAGATATTCATAAAAAATTTGGAAAAAACGAGGTGCTTTCAGGTATAAATTTAAAGATTCAGAAAGGGAAAACCACCGCGATTCTGGGCCCAAATGGCTCTGGAAAGACCACCTTGATTAAAATACTATTGGGAATGAATCACGCCAATTCAGGTGAAATTCTGGTAAACAACACCTCTATCAGAAACAACTGGTCTTATAGAAAAAACATGGACTACCTGCCCCAAATCGCCAATTTTCCCGGTAACATAAAGGTGAAAGAGATTATAGCCATGATGAAGGATTTGCGACAGCAAACAGCTCGCGATAAAGAATTGACAGCCTATTTTGAACTAAAGCCTTACCTCAATACCAATCTCAGTCATCTCTCTGGCGGTTATAAACAAAAGGTAAACTTAGTCCTAAGTCTTATGTTTGACAGCCCTTTCATCATCTTAGATGAACCGACTTCAGGCTTAGATCCCTTGTCATTAATCAAGTTGAAAGAGCTGCTCAAAAAAGAACAGGAGCAGGGAAAAACCATTCTGATCACCTCTCACATTATGAGTTTTGTGGAAGAAATTTCAGATCATATCAGTTTCATTTTGGATGGAAAAGTCTATTTCGACGGAAGTATAGGCGAGTTAAAGTCAACGACAGGGAAAGCCAATTTTGAATATGCCATTGCTAATCTATTAAAAACCAATCATGCTTAAAATTTTAAAATACAGTTTTTTTGACTTGGTAAGAAGCCGCTGGAGCTATGTCTATTTTTTATTCTATCTGCTTTTAAGTTCTGTATTGTTATTTTTGAATAACGATCTCTCCAAGGCTATTATCACTCTGCTCAACGTTGTCATTATTTTGGTTCCCCTTATCGGAACTATTTTTGGGGTGATGTATTATTACGATTCGCAGGAATTTACCGAATTGCTTATGGCACAGCCCATTACACGAAAATCCATTTTTTTGGGACAGTTCTTAGGAGTAGCCACTTCCCTTTCCCTTAGTGTGCTATTAGGTTTGGGCATCCCTTTTGTATTATATGGTTTATTCCAGTCCAACGTGATTTTTGACTTTTTAATTCTGATTGTTGTGGCTGTTTTCCTGAGTTTCATCTTTAGTGCTTTAGCCTTCAATATTGCCTTATCCAACACCAATAAAATTAAAGGCTTTGGTTATGCCATTTTAGTCTGGCTACTTCTTGCCGTTATTTATGACGGTGCTTTCCTGATGGCTTTGATGTATTTCCAGGAATATCCTTTAGACCAGTTCTCCTTACTGGCTACACTTTTTAATCCCATTGATTTGTCTCGAATTTTAATTCTGTTGAAACTTGATATTTCTGCTCTACTGGGCTATACGGGAGCTATTTTTAGCGCTTTCTTTGGTACAGTCTGGGGGAGTTTTGTCTCTGTAGGAGTTTTGGTTTTATGGGTGGTATTCCCTCTATGGCGAATGCTTCATACAGTTAACAAAAAAGATTTTTAATTTTTTCTCGACTTGATTGAAATCATAAACAAAGTCCTAGGCTATGGGTAATTTTAGATTAAATTAAAACATACATATCATGACTTTATTAAAGGATAAAACGGTTGCAGATTTGGTAAGTGAAAACATAAACACGGCTCATGTTTTCAAAAAACACGGTATTGATTTTTGCTGTGGTGGTGGGATTAGCATTGGTAAAGCTTGCGAAAAAAATCAGGTTAAGCTACATGAACTGTTGGAAGATCTTCAAAATATTGAAGGAAAAGAACGCACCTACAACTACAAGGAATGGGATCTTGATTTTCTGGTTCAACATATTGAACAGGTACATCACCGCTATGTAGAAGACAGCATACCCCTTCTGATTCAGTATACCCAAAAAGTGGCAAGCGTAAATGGCGATTCAAACCCCGAATTGATTCAGGTAAACGATTTGTTCGCTGAAATTGCCAATGAATTAACTCAGCATATGAAAAAAGAAGAGCTGATTCTATTTCCATTTATACGAAAAATGGAAAAAGCGATGAAAAACGGCGAAACAATAGACCGGGCTCACTTTGGAACAGTTGAAAATCCCATTGCCATGATGGAAGATGAACATGAAGCTGCAGGAGATTTACTTAAGGAAATAGCTCGCATAACAAGCAATTATACCTTGCCAGAACATGCCTGTAATACCTATAGGGCCATGTTTCATAAACTACAGGAATTTGAAACCGATTTGCATTTGCACATACATTTAGAAAATAACATTCTTTTCCCAAAGGCTCTGGCCATGGAGAAAAGTATCTTTTCATAGTTTGTTTTGATGATGACCCTAAAACAGTATTTTATAAGTAGCTTTTTATATTTACTTGTCACCGCTGTTTTAGGGTTTTTTCTTAGGCTCGAGGCCACTCCCCTTGAAATCGGTGTCATAAAGAACTACAACTATGTGGTACATGCGCATTCACATATTGCCTTACTGGGCTGGGTTTATTTAGGCTTAAGTAGTTTTATCGTTTATTTTTTTATTTCAAAGTCGAAAGTCAAAAAACATTATACCAGAATTTTCTGGGCAACTCAGGTTTGTTTAATCGGGATGCTTATAGCTTTTCCTGTTCAGGGTTATGCTTTAATGTCGATAACATTCTCCACCTTATTCATGCTTGTAAGTTATGTATTCTTCGGATTTATTCTTAGACATACGCAAGCTGAATTCAAATTAAAAAAATCATTCCTTCTCATCAAACATGCCTTGTTCTATATGGCATTATCGTCATTTGGACCCTGGGCTCTGGGCGCGATTATGACCACTCTAGGCAAAACCTCGGTGTGGTATAAATTAGCGATTTACTTTTACCTCCACTTCCAGTATAACGCCTGGTTTGTCCTGGCCGTTATAGGCCTCCTGGTGTTCATCCTGGAGAAATATCATTTTAGGATCAAAACCCAGCCGTTTACAAAATTTATATATCTCATTCATATAGGAATCTTCGGCAGTTTTTTCCAGTCCACGCTTTGGGCAAGCTCAGACTGGACTGTGTAACTGTTTAGCAGTCTGGGAAATCTGTCTTTATGGCTTGGTTTATTTTATTTAGGGAAATCTATTAAAAAGCCGATGGAACTCTTTTACAGAGAATTACCTCCACAATCTAAATTTACCTTGAGGTTTATAGGCTTTGTTTTCATCTTAAAGCTGATCATGCAAACCTTAAGCGGAATACCTGTTTTTGCTGAAATAGCCGCTGCCAACTTAGATGTGGTCATCGGTTATTTGCATTGGTTCTTCTTAGGCTTCGTCAGTTTATTTTTAGTGTTTCTGGCCTCCTACCTGAAGTGGATCAAACTTTCAAATCTAAGCCTAAGCCTCTACCTCATCGCCTTTCTTACTACAGAATTTTTGATTTTCTACCGCGCTGGCAGTGCTGCCTTTGGATGGCAGTATTTTTCGCATTTAAATACCTATTTAGCACTGGCTTCTTTCTTATTTAGCACTGCGTTAGTTATAATTTTATGGCAGACCCTTTTAATTCGAAAAAATAAAAATCAGATGAATTCCAAAACGGATTATATTGAATTTTAGAAGATTATTTTGCTACAGAGACCAAAGAGACATGGATGTAGTCAACGTATTTTACATGAGTAAATATGAATAGGTATCTTTAATTCAGTTGAGATTGAGATTACACATTCACCCCAAACAAATAGCCTACCAGAGCCGATAAGCCCATAGCTATAGAACCCCAGACCAGTATTCTCACGACAGCCTTCAGAACATCGGACCCGCCTGTTTTTGCCGAGACAGCTCCCAGAATAATCAAGGAGACACTAGTGAAACCGTATAAGTAATATTCCATCAGATTCATCGGGGCGAAAATGGTGACCAGCAAGGGTAAGGCCCCGCCAAAAGCAAATGCCACGCATGAGGTTAAAGCAGCCTGGATAGGCTTAGCCTGATTGATATCAGTAATGCCCAACTCATCTCGCATGTGCGCACTCAAAGCGTCGTTTGCCGTCAATTCTTCGGCTACCTTAAGCGCTGTTTCTTTTTTAAGTCCGCGTTCTTCATAAATTTTGGCCAGCATCTGTAATTCCAATTCGGGCATCTCTTCCAGTTCTTGTTTCTCGCGTTCAATATCGGCTGTTTCGACATCGGTTTGAGAACTCACTGAGACGTATTCTCCCGCAGCCATAGACAAAGCTCCGGCTACAACACCAGCAGTTGCGGCAAGCAAAACAGGGTCTCGTGTTACACTTGCAGCGGTTACCCCAATAGCCAGACTTGCTGTCGAAATAATACCGTCATTTGCTCCAAGGACCGCTGCACGCAACCAATTGCTGCGCTGCACATAATGCGCATCTAAGTAAGTATCGATGTTTTCAGCATCCTTATCTGCAGATACCTCTGTCGCTTTTTTATTTGCCATGGCCTTTCTTAGGGTGATTTGTTATATCATTTATTCCTCGACATCAAATGCCTTCAACTTATTTTTGGCTGCCCTAAGCTCTTCCTGTAAATCATCGATTTGATGCAGTAAATTATGTATCACATCGATGCCTTCTATATTTATATTCAACTCATAATGAAATTGAATGGCTCTTTCAAGGGTTTTTAGCTGTTCGTTTAAAATGTATTTTTTATCCTCTACCACTACGATTTCAATAACACCATTGTCATTCAGGGCCTCGATAAAGGAAAAATTAATATCACAGTTGGAACAGAAATGTTCAACGAGTATCATTTTATTGGTTTCCATGCGTCCTGAGGTTTTGTAATTCAGTTAGAAGTTCTTTTTCTTTTTCTGAGAGGTCTGTTGGTAATTTCACCTGATAGGTTACAAACAAATCACCAAACTCATTTTCCTTTTTATACACGGGAAAGCCTTTGCCCTTTAGTTTGACTTTTGTGCCGGGTTGGGTTCCTGGAGCTACCTTCAGTTTAACTTTGCCGTCGAACGTGTCTATCCTGACTTCACCACCAAGGAGAGCCGTGTATAAATCTATCTCTGCTGTGGTGTATAAATGCTTTCCGTCTCGTTTAAAATCGGTATGGTTTTGTATTGAAAAGGTAATGTATAAATCCCCCCGTGGTCCTCCACCAGGACCCGGGGCACCATGTCCGCTTATTTTTATCACCTGCCCGTTTTCAATACCCGCCGGAAAGGTTAAACGGATTTTTTTGCCGTTTACAGTCAGAGTTTGCTGTTGTGAGGTATAGACGTCTTTTAAATTTAACTCCAACTCAGCGTTTAAATCCTGGCCTCTGTACCGGGTTTGTCCGGTTCTGCTACCCTGCTGACTTCTGCTGCCCTGACCACCAAACATGGATTCAAAAAAGTCTGAAAAATCTCCTGAAAATTCCTGTTGATTAGAGTGCCCACCAGCGGTTCGATAGGCCTGTTGCTGTTGTCGTTGCTGCTGCTGAGCTTTTTTAAATTCATCTGCGTGTTTCCAGTCCTTACCGAATTCATCGTATTTTTTTCGATTTTCAGGATTACTCAGTACTTCATAAGCCTCACTCACCTGTTTAAACTTGGTTTCAGCCTCCTGATTGTTGGGATTCAAATCGGGATGGTATTTCCTGGCCAGCTTACGGTAAGCCGCTTTGATCTCCTTTTCAGTAGCCTTTTTGGAAAGGCCTAATATGTTATAATAATCAATAAATTCCATAGTTGAGCGTTGAATTTGATTACTAACTACCTATATCAAAGGTAGATACTTTGTTTCAAAACCTCTTAAGTTTGACTCATAAAATTTAAGGACTACAGTTAAATACTTTATAAATCAGAAGCATTTAAATGAGTATAAAGATCAAATGCCTTTTATTTCCAAAACGGATTCGGCCAGACTTCGCAGGATTGCTGCGCCTCATGAATGTCCTGGTATGCTGCAAGTTGGTTTTCAGTCAATTTTTCCTGAATCCAGTTAAACAGTTCACGCTCTTCCAGGCGGATATGCTTCTGCAGCAATTCATAAATCGCTTTGAAATCTTCATACGACTTAGCCTGGATTTCAAAAAGAGACTTTAATTCACCATGCTGCTGCCTGGCTTCCTTTACCAAAGGGTGTCCCTCATCAACTCTGGGGAACAGCTGTTTTTCTTCCATTGTGAAATGAGGCAGCAGATGGTGTTTCCAAAACCAGGCGGCATAGGCTTCCATAGCCTGAAGCTTAGCTTTTTTGGCCACACCTTTCTGCAGGCGCAGAGCAAAAATAAGCCCGTCATGATGTTCTCTGCTGAGGTTTTTTAGGGCATCGTGACGTTTGATAGGTGTGTTCATAAGTTGTTGATAACTAAAACAGGACTTATTTGTCTTATTATAATATTAACTGTATTTTTACTTTAAAATCGAGTATATGTTTTCAAAACGCTGTGAATATGCGATAAAAATAATGACCTTTATTGCACATCAACAAAAAAAATCAAATAAAAAAGTAGATGTGGACGCCATTTCTAAGGCGATTGACTCTCCAAAAGCCTTCACAGCTAAAATTTTACAAGATTTAGTCAAATCTGATTTGTTAGTGAGCACACGCGGCCGATTTGGCGGTTTTTCTTTATCTGCTCAAATTGATATTAATCTTAAGCAAATTATTGAAGCCATAGATGGACATAAATTATTAGAGGGTTGTTTATTAGGTTTTGGAGCCTGTTCAGAAAAAAATCCTTGCGTTGTTCATCATCAATTAAAATCTGCCAGAGAAATTTTAAAGCTAAAATTGAGAGACACCAATTTAGAAATAATAGCAAAACGCGTGAATGAAAAAAACGCTTATTTCAAGGAATAAAAAAAAATTATTTTAAAATAAGACAAAATTGTCCTGATATAATTATTAAAAACACGACTTATGTTACTAAACTTTAAACTTGACGAGAGCTTTATTCAAAAGTATAGCCAGATTAAACCAGATTTTGGTTTTAACGGCTTAGGATTATTAACTTATCACCGCACCTACTCCAGATTAAAAGCCAATGGAGAAAATGAGCAGTGGTTTGAGACTATAAGACGTGTTGTAGAAGGTTGTTATAGTCTTCAAAAAGAACATATTCTTAGAAATGAACTGGGCTGGAACGATACCAAAGCCCAGCGCTCAGCTCAGGAAATGTACGACCGAATGTTCACAATGAAGTTTTTGCCACCTGGCAGAATGCTTTGGGCGTTAGGAACTCCCATTATCCATGAAAAGAAAGTTGGTCAGGCGTTGTTCAATTGTGCCTTTGTTTCTACAAAAGACATCGATAAAAGCATTGTGGATGCCGTAAAGCCCTTCACTTTTATGATGGACATGAGTATGGTAGGTGTTGGTGTTGGCTTTGATGTTTCAGGTGAGCATAAAGTACGGATTCATCAACCTGAAAAACATTCTGAAACCTATGTTATTCCTGACTCCAGAGAAGGCTGGGTAAAAAGCCTTGAGTTGTTATTAGCCTCTTATTTTGGTCAGCATTTCAACACTAATCATACCCATAAAATAGAATTTGATTATAGCCTAATCAGAAAAGAAGGAGAACCCATTCGCGGGTTTGGTGGCATCTCCTCTGGTCCAAAACCTTTAGAAAAGCTTCATGGGCAGATTCGAACTACTTTAAACCAGGTGAATCAAAAGAATATAAGTATCACAGTTATAGCCGATATCATGAATATGATAGGACAGTGTGTGGTTGCTGGAAATGTAAGACGTACCGCGCAAATTGCTTTGGGAAATGCTGAAAGTGAAGAGTACAGGAAACTTAAAGACTATCAGTGGGATAGCAAAACCGAAACCTATGTCGGAGAAAACGCACATCGCGCAGTTTATGGATGGGCATCCAACAACAGTGTGTTAGTGGATAATAACACAGATTTTGAAGATCTAGCTAAACAAACGGCCATTAATGGCGAACCTGGTTATGTCTTCTTGGATAACATTAGAGCATATTCCAGGATGAGTGATCCTGCAGATCATAAAGATCATAAAGCAGTGGGTACTAATCCTTGTGGAGAGCAGTCTCTGGAGAGCTACGAACTTTGCTGCTTGGTAGAAACTTTTCCATCACGAGCTGAAAGCAAAGAGGATTACTTACGAACTTTAAAATTTGCCTATCTCGTTGGGAAAACTGCCACCTTGGTGACCACAACATGGCATGAAACCAATCGGGTTCAAAAACGCAATCGCCGTATTGGAACATCTGTTACAGGGGTTACAAATTTTATTGGTCAGCATACTTTAGACATTTTCAAAAGCTGGCTAGAGTCTGGTTATAAGGAGATTCAAAATTGGGATGAGATTTATTCGTCCTGGTTATGTGTTCCCAAAAGTATTAAATCCACTAGTGTTAAGCCTTCAGGAACAGTAAGTCTCTTGGCAGGAGTAAATCCTGGCTGTCATTATCCTGAATTTAATTATTATATCCGAAGAATCCGTATTGCTAAAAATTCAAAATTAATCCCTCAACTTTTTGAAGCTGGATTAGAAATTGAAGACGATGTAATGGATCCGAGTTCGGCCGTAGTTGCGTTTCCTATTCATAATGAAGGCAAATCCTTAAAAGAGGTCAGCATCTGGGAACAAGTAAGTTTAGCTGTGTTTTTACAACGCTACTGGTCCGATAATCAGGTGTCCTGTACAGTTACCTTTAAGCCCGAAGAAGCAGGTCAAATTAAACCGATTTTAGATTTTTTTAAATACGAGCTTAAGTCTATTAGCTTTTTACCCAAGTTAGAAATGGGTGCTTATGCGCAAATGCCCTATGAAGCCATTTCCAAAGAAAAATACAACCAGATGAAATCTAATATGAAAGCGGATTTCAGCATACAGTCTTTTGAAGATGGTAAAGGAGAAAAGTTTTGCAATACCGATACCTGTTTAATATAAATGCTGACTATAATGAACTTAAGGAAAGAGATTAAACAACTTAAAGAAGAAAAAAATGCAGTGATCTTAGCGCATTATTACCAGGATCCGTCTATTCAAGATATCGCAGACCACGTTGGCAATAGTCTCGAACTCGCTAAAAAAGCCCAAGAAACATCTGCAAAACTAATCGTTTTTGCAGGTGTTCATTTCATGGCTGAAACCGCTAAAATTTTAAATCCATCTAAAAAAGTTTTAGTACCCGATCTGGAGGCCGGCTGCTCTTTGGCAGATGATTGTAAAGCAACAGATTTTAAAAAATTTATCGATAACTATCCTGAACACCTTATCCTCGCTAGCATCAATTGTAATGCAGAAATTAAAGCCATGAGCGATTTAGTGTGTACATCTTCCAATGCTTTGGAGGTCGTTAACAGCATTCCTAAGCATAAAAAAATATTATTTGCTCCAGATGAACATTTAGGAAATTACTTGATTAAAGAAACCGGAAGAGATATAATACTCTGGGATGGGTCGTGTCTTCCACATGAGGCTTTTTATTACAATAAAATTTTAGATTTAATCATGGAATACCCTTATGTCCAAATAATTGCGCATCCCGATAGTGATGCTGAAATTTTGAAAATAGCGCATTTTGTCGGTACTACTTCAAAGCTATTGAAGTATGTAAAACAGATGGAATATCAAGAATTTATCATCGCTGTTGAGGCTGAAATTCTTCAGGAGATGCAAAGATTAGTTCCCCATAAAAAACTAATCCCTGCCCCGATTCAGGACAATATTTCATGTGCCTGCAGGGCATGTGATTTTATGAAACTGAATACTTTACAAAAGCTTTATGACTGTTTAAAAAATGAAAAACCAGAAGTACAACTCAATCATGAAATCGCTTATAAAGCAGCCTTGCCCTTACAAGAAATGCTTAGTAACCACTAAAGCAATAAAAGGCTGTTTGGGGTTCGCGCTCTAAGTTTTTTTTTAAAACTAATATTAGCTTTTAGGAATCGGTCTTTCTGTGTATATACATCTGCATAAAAATAAGAGAGGCCATATTTCTCGCGTTGTTTTTGGCACGATCGGCGAGATCGCCTTCAAAATAATCGTCTACAGTCTCAAACCAAAGATTTAACCAGACCCCAAAATGTTTTTGTCCGATGCTTTCCTTAAAATCCTGGTCAACACGTTGATGGATACGTTTCGGATTGCCTTTATAGTTGCGTTTAAAAAATAAATTGGTTTCCCAGAAATCGGTTAATTTCTCAAGATGCGCATCCCAGTCTTCAATGCTTTCATTAAAAAAATAGCCAACCTCCTCGTTTTTACGAACTTTTGTATAGAACTGATGCACTAATTTAGAAACATCATCCCTTGTTTTCAAATCTGTTTTCATCTGAAAAAAATATAATAGGCAATGCTAAGCACACTTGACAATACACTGAAGACCTGAAGAAAAAAGACTATTTTAGATTTTAAACCAACCAAAACGGAAGCATTATAAATCATAGCGGCGATAACAATCCAGCTTAAGTGGATGACATGGTATATGGAATTCCCATCTGCCAAAATCATCATAGCAGCTATAGACCCCAGACAACTGGAAACAATGATGCCCAAAATGGAATTGGCCATATAAAACCTCTCAAAATCTTTAGATAATCGTTCAGTACTGTTCATGTTACTTTTTTTTACAAAGTACAAAGTCACATGAGCACTAGTTATGATTTGAATCAGGTTAGCCTAATTAAGCCATTTATCTGAAGATTTTACGCTTTTTGATTTGGATTTCGCCCTTTTTTTCCATGGCCTTACATGCCCGTATCACCGTCTCCACCCGCAAGCCGGTAAGGTCAGCGATTTGCTGACGCGTTAGGTCCACTTCCAGAATGTCTGTTGAATCCAGCTCATGGATATGTTTTTTGGTATAGTCCAGTAAGCGCAGGATACGGTGTTCGGGTTCCTGAGATGAAATTTCTGAAGCCATAATCGCTTTGTAGTAAAGCCGGGAAGCCAGGACTTCAGACACCCTGAGATGGGCTTCTGGATTTTCTTTTAATAATTCGAAAAAAACGTCTTTTGGTAAACGGTATAGTTCAACATCTGTGATAGCTTCAGCTCCGGCAGGGTAAGTCACATCTGCAAATAAGGGAGGCTCACCAAAACTTTGACCTGCATAAAAAATACCCTGGATGAACTCCTTGCCGTCCCGGTTGAAATTATTCATTTTTACCTCACCGGATTTCACCTGAAAATAATACTGCGCTTTACTCCCGTAATCAAAAATGACATTCCCCTTCTCTATTTCAATACGTTCGGCATCAAATTGCTCTAATAAATGCATATCAATCATAAGAATTGTTTTATCAATATTAAAGATGCTAATTTTTCAGGTCATTTGACTACATAGAAAAAATTAAAGCAGTACTGCAATCCTAAATGAATTTCGAACTTAAAACTCAATCTCTAAAGTTGCATACCAGTTTCTGGGGGCGGAAGGAATAATTCCGGGTCCCGGATAGCCTGTTGCCCTCCTGGTAAAATAGGCTTCATCCAGAAGATTGTTAACCCCTGTTTCGAGTTTAAAATTTTTATAGCGGTAGGACATAGAAAAATCAAGCACATCATAGGCCGGAATTTCACCTATAACGCCGCTTAAGCCGGCCTCAACTGAATTGGTCGCATCTGTAAACTGATCTGATAAATAAGAATACTGTATACTTGCTCCAAAATTTTTGAACGCAAATCTGGCTCCGGTTTTCAGGTTGAAATCAGGGACGAATTCAACGTTGTTCCCCTCTATTCCCGGGCGTTGAGAATTGGTGTATTCTGAATTGATTACGGAAGTATTGACAAAATAATTCAAACTATACGATGAACCTAAGCTTAAAATCTTTTTCAGATTAAAATCAAATAAGGACTCTACGCCATAGATCATGGCATCGCCTACATTTCCACGTTCACTAATTATTCGATTATCGTCCAAAACCTTTTGTACGAATCCAATTCTGTCTCGATAAGCTAAAGCGAATGCATTGGCATCGTACGAAAGGAAATTATTAAAGTTTCCCCTTAGACCTAAATCGGCTGTAAAACCTTCTTCATCGGTGATATCGGGATCTACAGAGAAAGCAGGATTGCTGATATTGATATCGGAAAAGGTAACCGACCGGTAATTTTCTGAAATGTTGGCATACATTTCTACATCCTCAATGGGCTTATAGCTCAAACCAAGGCCTAAAAGCACAAACGAACGTTCAAAACTTCGCTGATCCGGAATGCTTCGGTCATCGATCACGTTTCCGGCCGCATCGGTGTTGATACGCCTGAAAAACCCATCGCTTTCCGTTTTAATGTATTCAAACCTGAAACCAGGGGTTACTGAGAATTTGTCGTTTAGATAAAAAATATTTTCCCCGAACACCGCCACATTTGTATTGGGTAAATCGAATTCGGATTGGTTGGGATACCCCGGATAATCGTCATTTCTAAATCTAAAATCAGGACCAAATCCATCAGAACCGGCCCCCTGCTGTTCCTGGTTATCCGAATCGTAATATTTCGCTCCAATCAAAAAAGTGGCATCGTTCTCCAATAGTTTGTATTCACTCAACAACCGAGCTTCAAATCCAAAGTTGCTGAAATCACTCACAATCAAATCACGCTCCTGGTTAGGATCGATTTGATTGACTCTGTTGGTTCTAAAGCCTAAAGCATTTCTTTCAGCATTAAGACCAAAAAAATTGAAGGTAAACTGGGTTTGTTTTGAAAATTCATGCGAAAGCTTAAGATTGTATAATAACCAATCTACCTCAAACCAGTTGCGCTCCCGGTTGCTTTGGTAAGGATCTTCAGCAAACATAGCGTCGGTTAAACCACCGCCTTGCTGGGCGAGGTAATTCATGTAGGTGACTTCGCCAGTCAGTTTCGTTTTTTCGTCAAATTCATAGCCCAGATGCGAAAACAGGTTGATGGATTCGTATTCAGAGTTGGGTCTGAAACCATCACCCCGCTTATAATTCAGGTAAGTATAGTAACTCCAGTTGTCTTTGGTACCACTTAGGCTGGTGAAATTGGTGTAAAGTCCAAAACTGCCGGCTGTATTACGCGTAACAACTTCAAGCGTCTTATACGGATTAGGTTCTTTCATAATGAAATTGACAAGCCCGCCAAACTGAGTTCCATATTGGAGTGAAGCCGCTCCCCTAATGATTTGTATCTGTTGTAAACCTTCAGATGCCGGGGTATAATAACTTTCAGGATAACCTAAAACATCAGCGCTGATATCGTATCCATTTTGTCGCGTATTGAAATTGGCTGTCCGGTTCGGATTTAGCCCCCTGCCTCCTATATTTAGCTGCAAGCCGCCATCATCATTTTGAAAAATATTTAAGCCGGCAACCTGACTGTAAATTTGCCTGGCATTATTGGTCGCCAAATTGGCCATGGACTGGTCTACCTGAATAACTTCCGTCTTCTTCCCGGCATAAATAGCCGTCCCCTCCACATCTTTAAGACGGTTGAGCGCAAAGACTTTCTCTTTTTGAGCGATGATTTGAACTTCGGAAAGCTCTTCAGACAGGGCTTCCAGTTCAACCTTTAGTGAAGACGTTTCAGCCGGATTGATAGTCCGTTCAAGAATCTCGTACTGAAGTCCGTAGAAAATTAAATTCAATTCGGGTTTAGTGGTTTCAAACTCAAAATAGCCCGAGGCATTGGTTTGTGCTAAAATGCCTTTTTCCTTATCGTAAACATTGACCGACTTCAGTGGCTTTTGGCTGGTTTTTTCATATACATAACCTTCAACGGTATAGGTCTGAGCCCGTCCTTGGACTGAACATAAAACCAAAACTATTACTATACTAAAGTCCTTTAATGTCATCATTGAGTGGTAGTATCCAGCTTTTGGGCTGGAATGATTCGTATTGTTTTAATAAATCCACATCGGGATCGATAAAAGGCTGACTTTTTCTGCCATTGAGCGCTACATAGCTTTCTACATAAATTTCGATGGGCTCATGACCCTGGGCTTTAAACTGCTCCCCCAGAAAATGGGCATATTCCAAAATAAAATCAGGTTGTGTACTCATTTGTTTTTCCTGGAACGAAGATAGAAAATCTGTGTTATCCACATAAAAATAGGTGTTTTCTTCAGGATTCACCACCTTGAAATTGGCATATCCTCGCTTCTCCATCAGCATCACTCGCCAGGAAAACCGGTAGCCTTCCTCTCGCCAAAACAATTCGCTGGGATATAAGACGTACCGGAATGGTAAAAGCATTTGAATGACAAAAAACACAGCCAAACCCGAAATGATTATTTTTGGGTTTGGATACTTAAAAGTTCCAGTAGCAATGGGTTTCGGTTTTATGCTGAACAGCTTTAGAAACTTTTGAATGCTGCGAATGATTTTATGATGCACTTTAGGGTCAAAAAACACCAAACTTCCAATGATCATGATGTACGGAAACATTCCTATGGGAAAAAGGACACGTGTAAACACATGGAAAAACACAACCAGTGCAAAGGCAAAGATTCGGGTTCTTTTATACAGGAGCAGGAACGGAATGAAGAGATCATATAACATTCCAGACCAGCTCATGGCGAAGTGAAACCACTCCTGCTGCATCAGATTTCCACCGATAAACGGCAGACCATATTTAGAGGGCAGCCATATTTTTAAGGGCATCGCCTTAAACAGCCAGTCACTGTTAAGCTTTGCTAAACCCGCATAAAAATAAACCAGAGCCAGTAATAATTTTATAGAGTCAATCGTCCATTGGGGTATGAGCAGGTATTGCTTCTTTTTAAATAGAGTGTCGATTGAATAAAAAGCACTGGCCGGTAAAAAAATCATTAAAAAACTGACAAGACTTATAAAGTAGTAATGGTTGAGATAAGTCGTCTTATCCATGAGTTCTATGTAGGTAAAACTCAAAAAAAACAGAATGATAGCCAGACGGTATTTCAACCCCAGCGCCACACATAAAGCAGAGAGTCCACAGAGGATAAAGATGAGATACGTCCAGTCTCCAATGGGTTTTATCCATTCAAAACCGTAATAGGAAAAATGAAATTTCGGATCGAGATACAGCTTTTCAATCCAGCCATAACTCCAAAACCGAATAATGCTAATAAGCATCATCAAACCAAAACCAATCCTAAAAACCGCTAAAGGTGCGGCTGAATTTTGCTGATTGAAATAGGCTTTAACGTGCTTTAACATAGGTAAAGAAAGGGATTTTCAAAACTATGAAAATCCCTTTTTAAATTTAAAATTGATAAACTTAAAAATGATTAGTCTCCATCTGCATCAACATAATCCACACTGATATCTAAAGCCTGAAGCATATCGACTTTCAATAACACAACTGCCAGCTGAATGCTGTCGAAGGTCTCGGTCATCGCGACATTATTGGTGTTCACCTGTTCAGCAAAACTATCGTTCAGGGTATTAATTTTGGTTCGGGCTGCAGCATACTGAGACGTGATGGATGTACTTAAATCTTCACTGCCGTTGATGGAATTCAGATAATCAGCTAAACTCCTGCCATCACTTCCACTTTGATACGCGCGGCCATTAAAGAAATCCTGAACAGCAGTCATAGCCTCTAAAGCCAGGACCTTAGAAAAATCATAGGTATAATAAGCTTCTACGCGGTCTGGTAAAGGGTTTTGAGAAAAAACACCTGCCGGAATTCCAAATTTATTGGCTCTGAACCCTTTTTCATAATAATAAATGAAATCATTCACGACCAAATTGATAGAACCCGTGGCTGTATTATCCGTACTACTAACAAATGTATCCCGATAGCCATTTTTCCAGTCCTCCAAAACGGTTTGGGTTAAGCTTTGCATTCTATCGGTCAAATCGGAAAGATAGATTTTGCGTTTATCAGCTGAAGCAGAGGTAGTATAAAAATCCACCACTTCCGTTTCTGTACTTCCTACACCATAAAGCATATAATCTAGAGCCGGGAAACCTACAGCATCATTGTTGTTGACACTTGACAAATCATAATCCTGAGATTCGATATTGTTCTGGATGTCCTGAACGTTTGTAGGGTACACATTCATCTGAAAAATGTAGTTGATGTTTTCAGCCATACCCACGTTAAACATCTCTGCATACTGCCAGACTTTATAAGCATCCTGCCATGCCGTTCTTAAACTGAAAAGGTTTGTTGGCGTTGGCTCAGCTATAAAAACCTCTTTTTCAGCTGCCAGAATTTCAAGCTTGGAATTCAAATCCTCGTAAACGGGAATGATGATATTATCGGCCCAGTTGACGAGCATCGCGGAACGATCAAAGTTATCCGTTTGATTATCAGTTCCACCAGAAGTATCATCTGAGCTACAGGAAAACATGAATATGACACCTGTAAATAAGGCTAAAAATGTTCTCTTAATCATATGCTTATTTTTTTTGCAAATATAAAAGTAAAGTGATCTTTGCTTAATTAATTTAATCTTAAACTAATTCTAAATTAGCTTCCAGCCTGCTCTACAGTAAAGCTAAATCGCGCTGCTATCTGGTTAGAAAGTGCATCTAAGGTGGCTTCAGTTACATCCCAAAATCCATTGCCTTCCATCAAAGTAGATAGCATGGCATCGACTTCTGCTTTAGAAAAGTAAGGACTCACAGACCCGGGCATTCTAGTAAACTGAAGACTGTTGATAAATCCGTAAGCTTCAGATAAATCATGAAAAGCGGCCCCTTTATCGTTGGCTAAGCTGCTTTTGGCTTGCTGCAGGTAATACACCGCTCTGATACCACTGATTTTAGAAATCTGCTCTCTGATGATTTCTGCCTGCTGATCTCTTAAATCATAATCCTCAGCAACGATAGCTGCGCGACCTAATACAAAAGCGTCATAAACCACATCTGCAATACCGGTAAAGTCAGGATCATTTTCAACTCTGCCCAAGTACTTGTTTAAGTATTGATCCTGTCCGAATTGCGGATTGTCTTTATTATCGGTACCATAAAGGTATCCAAAGGCCTCATCCCATTTGTGCTCCATTACCGTATAACTTTTACCGTCTACCGTAATTTCGTTATTGTTGTTTTCGATGTTATCGGCTTCATCCAATACAGAAGAACTCAAATAATTATTAAGCATCTGATCGGTCATTACACCGCCTAAAAGCGTTAAAATGATAGCCTGGTCATACTCCAGTCCTTTGGCATTCACGTACCTGATGCTTCCTCCGCCAGCTTCTTGAATCTGACCTGCCACACCAACTGTAGCGTTAGTATTCCAATTCGTAAAAATATCGTTGGCCTGGGCACTGATCCATGCGTCAACTTGGTTTCTTATGGCTAGGGCTTGAGTAGTATTGGCCGAAAAATAGTCTTTGGATGCTGCTGTTTTACTTCTTAAATTCTTACCTGATGCATTTAAATCGGCATCTGAAAAATCACTGTCCCCTTCCTGATGCGCATACATGGAAAGCAATTCTGTTTCTGTTTTAGTATTGTCTAGTAAAGAGCTTTTCAGTTCATTCGCCATCAAAATCCTGGTGGTTTGTCCATCATAACTCACGGTGCTCGTTCCATTACGCTCAAAACTGTAAGTTTCTGGAACTTCTACAACAGGATCAATGATTATATCATCATCACTACAGGACATAAATACTAAAGCTGAAGCACTTAAAAATAGACTTGTAATTACATTTGACCTTTTCATTTCTTGATTTTAATTTGTTTGTTTTAATTTAGACTTGTTATAAATACAGTGCAAATATAGTATTCATTTTAATTTGAACAAAGTTTATTTATATTAAGTTTAAATAAGGATAGTTAAAATTTAAGGTGAAATCCGAAGCTTTAGAATTCCCAGCCAGTTGGATATCCATTTAAAAAAGGTTTTGGGCGTTTTAACGGGCTGTCCGTTACAAGTCCGCCCCCCAATGCTTTGGGGGTTACGGGCTTTCCACTTCCATCCCGAACGCGGGATTTAGTGGTAAAATATTAAATTTGAGATCATCAAATGATCGATAATCTGATTTCAACCTATTTCAAAATGAAACAGCTTCTTAGTTATAGTCCTGTCTTTATGTGTTGTTTGTTCAGCATACAAACATTCGCACAACTCGATGAATCCTGGAAAGAAAAACCGTCTCTTAGTCTTTATGGGTTTGTGGATGCCTTTTACGTGTATGACTTCAACGAACCACAAACTAAACAAAGACAGTCTTTTCTTTTTAATCACAACAGGCATAATGAATACAATTTAAATTTAGGCCTCATCCGGTTGGGTCTGAATCACTCCAGATACAGAGCTAACCTGGCTTTTCAGACAGGAACTTATGCCAATGATAATTACGCAGAGGAATCCGGGGTGTTTAAAAACCTTTTTGAAGCTAACGTTGGTGTCGCCTTAACTTCCAATCAAAACCTATGGCTGGATGTAGGAATTTTTCCCTCGCATTTAGGATTTGAAAGTGCTATTTCACTCGATAATTTCACGCTAACGCGTTCACTTTCAGCAGAAAGCTCTCCTTACTTTTTAGCAGGTGCTAAAGTGACTTATAAGGCTAGTGAAAAATTAGAGCTTACCGGACTCATGCTTAACGGCTGGCAACGGATTCAAAGGCTTGAAGGTAATTCATTACCCTCTTTTGGGACTCAACTGAATTACGCAGCCTCAGACAAACTCAGTCTCAACTGGAGTACATTTATAGGCACAGATGATCCCGATGCAACCCGTCGTATGCGTTATTTCAGCAATATGTATGCTCAGTTTCGACTGGCTGAAAGCTTTAACCTTATAGCAGGTTTCGACCTGGGCGCTCAACAGAAGATGAAGGACAGTTCAAGTTACAATTTGTGGTATACCCCTGTCATAATTGGTCAGTATATCATTGACGAGACCTGGAGTACCGCCTTCAGACTAGAATATTATCAGGATGAAAACGGGGTGATTATTCCCACTGAGACAACCAACGGATTTAAAACCACCGGTCTGTCTGTAAATGTAGACTATTCTCCCATTCCCAACCTGGCCTGCAGACTCGAAGCCCGCTGGTTTGAAAGTCAAGATGCCATTTTTGGAACTCCCGATAACAATACTACTTCCAACTTTTTCGTAGGAGGATCTGTGGCGATTCAGTTTATGGAGATCCTTGGGAAGTAAATTGTGAGCCGTGAGCCGTGAGCCGTGAGCCGTGAGCCGTGAGCCGTGAGCTGAAATTAAAAAAAATCAATATTTTTTATCTGATATTTTTTATTCAGTACTCGCTAATCTTTGAAACAAGAGCCAGGTATAGAGACTAAATATTTAACTGCTAACATTGCAATTCTAATACCTAGTATCTTACTTCTGATATCTCACTTCACATCCTAGTGCGTAAATTCTTTATACACGATATAAATCCCCATGAGCAGGACAAACCAACCAAAGACTTTTTTGAGTTTGCCACCATCAATATATTTGTTCAGCCAGATACCCACGAAAATACCGATGACCGAAAGCCCGGTGAACATCCCCAGGAATTCCCATTGGATGTCCAGGTTTTGAACATCGCCCAGGAACCCAATTAAGGATTTCACCGCTATAATCAGTAATGAGGTAGCAACCGCTTTCTTCATGGGCAGTTTGGCCAGCAATACCAAAGCGGGGATAATCAGAAAGCCACCTCCTGCCCCAACAATTCCTGTAAGGAAACCCACAACAATACCTTCTACGATGATAAGCGGGTAATTATACTTCACTTCCACCTCGGCTTCCTCCAGTTCTTCCTTTTCGTCTTTGATCATGGAATAGGATGCCAATACCATAATTAGGGCAAAAAACAACATGATACCTATATCCTTGGTCACTTCGAAGCCAGAAATGGTAAATATGGACTCGGGTATGGACGGTATGGCGAATTTACGGGTGAGGTAAACGGCGATAAAAGCAGGGATGGCAAAAACCGTGGCTGTTTTTAGATCTACAAGTCCTTTCTGCATATTTCTGACTGCCCCAACCAGACTGGCCGTACCTACCACAAAAAGCGAATAGGCTGTAGCGGTAACCGGATCTTCGGAAAGCAAATAAACCAGCACAGGAACGGTAAGTATGGAGCCACCTCCCCCAATTAATCCAAGTACCACACCTATAACCAGGGCGCCAAAAAATCCTAATAATTCTATGAATTCCATAAGCTAAATTTCATTTGAAAGCGGCAAAGATAGAACCCGGCCAAAGCCGGGGCAGTAACTTTGGTTACATTGAAAGTAAGGCTTTAAATTGATTTTGAAAGATAATTATTTATCTTAGCGAAAAAATAGGAAATGGCACTAGAACAAGAGGTAATGCAAAAAATGAAAGAAGCGATGAAGGCTAAAGATACAGTCGCCCTGGCTTCTTTACGATCTATAAAAAGTGAGATTCTGAAAGCTAAAACGGCCACTTCAAGCAAAGAGGACATGACTGAAGCTGACGAGTTGAAGCTGGTTCAAAAACTGGTAAAACAGAGAAAAGACAGTGCCGACTTATATCTGGAGCAAAACCGTAAGGATTTGGCTGATGCCGAATTGGAAGAAGCTAAAGTTATCGAGCAATTTCTTCCGGCGCAGCTAAGCGAGGAGGAAGTCAGTAAAGAAGTGAAAGCCATTATCGAAGAAGCGGGGGCTGACTCCATGAAAGATATGGGAAAAGTGATGGGATTGGCGACCCAGCGCCTGGCTGGAAAAGCAGATGGCAAAACAATTTCCAAAATCGTTAAAGAGAATTTGTCTTAAAGCAGAATAGTATTGTATTTTTGCAATTCAAAATAAGAGATTTCCGTGAACACGGAAATTGAAGGCCGCGTAGTTCAACTGAATAGAATATCAGATTTCGGCTCTGAGGGTTGCAGGTTTGAATCCTGCCGCGGTCACTACAAGCAGAAAACCACGCTGAGAAGCGTGGTTCTTTGTTTTATGAAAAACCAAACGCAGTTTGAGGTTTTGAAATAAAATAAAGAACCAGGACGATAGTCCTTGGTTTGCTATTTGCAAAAGAAAACGCAAAGGATATGCAATCCTGCCACGCCTGCCTGACTGGCCTTTGGCAGGCAGGGTTTACATTTTTGATTTGAGATTTCTGATTTCTGATTTCTGATTTCTGATTTCTGATTTTAGAGAAAATAACCTATAGGGATCCGGTATAACATGCTGATAAAAAGAAGACTCACGAGAAGTTTCTTTAGTATTAATGCCATGCACAGGTTTAAATCACTGCCGGTCTTTACCCACCAAACTGATGAAGCTTATTTTGGTTTCACAGATAGCAGAGGCTATCTGTGTTAATTCATTGAGGTATCGGTCCTCCAGTGTATCTAATACCTGGTAATCTTGAAGCACCTCGAGGCGTTCGACTTCATTCATTCATTTATTTTTGCTATAGATCAATTGAAAACTCAGAAGCTAAAACCATTAAGAGTTGTAAAACTCATCTTGGCACATGCATATATTTAAATAATCAATTCAAAATTCTTAAAAAAAAATTAAGATGATTTCAAAGAAAAACACAGTATAACGTAGTTTTATTAGATGTATTACATTTCAAAAAAATTCCCAAAAGTTGAAATCCACTATACCTTAACTTTTATTTAAATTTTGATAAGTTTTGTTTTTTTTCTTATAAATTTGAATTTGATCACTAGGTAAAATTTACTTCTATGAAAACCAAGATATTGTTATTAGATGACGACTTTCTGATCAATTTTATCAATAAAAAATATCTTAAAAATGAATATCCAGTAAAGGATACCTACGATTTTATGTCTGCTTCTTTAGCCTTAGATTTTTTGAGATCTGAAGGTGTTGATAAAAATCTTCTGTACATCATTTTTTTAGATATTAATATGACAGAGATGGATGGTTGGGAATTCATGGATATTCTGCAAAGCGATTTTTCTTCACTCAATTTCGAAATTCATATGCTTTCCTCCTCCATATCAGAGGAAGATAAAAAAAGGGCTGAAGGTTATCACTTCGTCAACTCATACATCGATAAGCCACTCAACAAAAGTAAATTATTACCAATTTTAGAATCGATTTCCTCATAAACCTAACTGAGGAATTGAAAAAAGTGGTAAAACTAGCTTAGGTCAGGGGTTCTGAATAAACCTTATATTATTATACTACTCGAAACCTTGGGCTTAAAACAACTAAAACCGGGGCACAGGTAAGTATCCCCTTGCTTAGACTCGAAAAAAGAATTTGATAGAATAATATCAAAGCAGATTTTTGTCGATTCAACACAAAAAGAAGACACGCAAAAATTACACGCCGGTCCTCAAATTTTCATCACTAGCTTTTCTTTCTAAATTGGAGCATTAATCAATTTTCACTGTTGAGAAATATTAATAATACATTGAGGCAATCCTATCCTTAGATTACTCGAAGAGATATAAATTGGAAAAAAAATTAGCGCGTTAATTCATTTTAATTAACTTCAATATTTAGGTTTAAAATTTTCAACAATGAGTCTGGAAGCTTATATCACACTCGCCATTATTGGCATTAGTATGTTCTGCTTTATGAAGGAATCTATTCCGGTAGATTTGGTAGCGCTTGGCATCATGGTCAGTTTAGTCATCACCGGGGTCGTTGATGCGGGTGAGGCCATTTCCGGATTCGCCAATCAGGCTACCCTGGCTGTAGCAGCGATGTTCATACTCAGCCGATCATTGCTAAAATCAAATTTAATTGACTTTTTAGGTCCGTTTATGGAAAAGATGCTTAACAAAACGTATAGCACGTCTATATTGAGTATGGCCTTTATGATGGGAGGTATCTCCGCTTTTATTAACAACACACCGGTGGTTGCAACCTTTATACCGGTCGTGAACAGAACCACAAAAAAACTCAAGCATCCTCCATCCAAGTACTTAATTCCACTTTCTTATTTAGCCATTTTTGGAGGGATGTGTACCTTGATTGGCACGTCTACCAACCTGCTGGTAAGCGGTATGGCATCCGACAGAGGATTTGAAGGTTTCGAAATGTTCACCCTCGCTCCGGTAGGACTCTGCTTGTTAATCGTAGGGGTTATTTATGTGATTTTTGTTGGTCGTTATCTGTTACCAGATATGGGAACCAAGGACTTGATGGAAGAAGAGGAAGAAATTAAACAGTTCCTGGCTGAGGTTAGGATAAAAGAAAAATCTGAAGAGAAAGAATTGACTCTAAATAATTTCATTGAGGAAAATGACATCAAAATCAAAATACTGAAAAGGAATGGAGAGACCGAAAAAGATCTTGATCAATCTAAGGAGTTAAAAGAAGGAGACACCTTGCTCATTGAAGGTTCACTTAAGGAAATCAATAAATTGATTAAAGAAGATTATTTGAGTCTTGCAGAAGACTTTGAGGACAAGGAATTCCCGGATGAAGAAACCCGCATGGTCGAAATTATCCTTTTACCTAATTCTGAAATAATTGGTCAGAAACTTGAAGAGGTGGATTTTCTCAATCGGTATAACGCAAATGTTATTGGCATTCGCCAAAGAGGTGAAAAGCAACTCTCAGATTTGAAAGAAGTTAAACTTCAAGCCGGTGATATCTTAGTTCTGCTGACTAACAAAAACGGGTATCAGCTTTTGGAAGAAAGTCAGAAAAAACGAAATTCACCATTTATCTCCGTGAGCGAAAAAATACTAAGCGATCTGGATCCCAAGAAGCTTTACATTACCATTTCAGTCATTCTATCTGTCATTCTTCTGGCTACTTTCAATATTTTACCATTGGTTATTTCAGCTTTTGCAGGAGTCGTCGTCTTAAACATTTTTGGGGTTATCACTATGCAGGAGGCTTACAGAGCGGTAGACTGGAAAGTTATTTTTTTATTAGCGGGTTCCATGAGTTTAGGTGCCGCAATGACAAGTAGTGGCCTATCTGAAAATATCAGTGAACTGCTTTTAAATTTCACCAGCCAGTACCAAAGCCAAATGCTTATTGTGGCTATTTTTTATTTATTCACAGCTTTACTTACAGAAACGATGAGTAACAATGCCTCTGCTGCTTTGATGGTGCCTATAGCCTTTTCTGTTGCAGGAAGCCTGGACACCAATATTCTACCGCTTTTAGTGACTATTGCCATAGCTGGAAGTGCGAGTTTTATGACGCCTATAGGTTACCAGACCAACACCATGGTTTTTAGTGCCGGTAAATACAAGTTTACCGACTTCACTAAAGTAGGCGCCCCACTGAGCCTTACATTCCTGATAGTAGCCAGTATTCTTATTCCTTACTTTTATCCGTTTTAAAACGTTCTTCTATTTCAGAATCATCGTAAAACCGGTTTAATTTTTTTTGTAAAAGCTGATAGCGAATAATCCCAAACGTCAGTAAAAAAGCACTGATGAAAAATAAGGCGTAGCCTACCCAGCTTAAGGGTTCAAAGTCTTCCAGTTTTACGAAAGCTATACCCGCGATGATCAGATAAAAACTAGTGCGGATGTAAGAAAAAAAGGTTCGCTCATTGGCCAGCG
This sequence comes from Psychroflexus aurantiacus, assembly GCF_010820555.1. Classification (GTDB taxonomy): domain Bacteria; phylum Bacteroidota; class Bacteroidia; order Flavobacteriales; family Flavobacteriaceae; genus Psychroflexus; species Psychroflexus aurantiacus. Next base: position 147,680 of record NZ_JAAIKD010000003.1, read on the forward strand.
TGGTTCGTTCCATGGCTAAAAAATCGCGCAGAATTATTTTTTCATTATTCCTGAAGTCACTTCTAAATCGTCTAAATCTTTTCATTTTTAATCTTTAAGATGCATTTCAATTTAAAAAAAAGTATGGGATTTTCAAATCTTCTTATAATACTCTTAAAAGCTTTGAATTTATTTCATTAGTAGCTAATTTGAACAAAAACTAAGTATTTCATAATAAATTATGATTAATAAGGTACTTTATACTGAATTATAGCGGGGTTTATCATCAGATCCTGGTTTCAGACGATGATTAAATCGAGCTTTCTGAAGTGTAATACAACTTAACTAATGAAAGTGAAAAAGTTTAAAATTTAATGTTTTGACTAACATCCAAACTTTAAATCTTTTTATCAATGCATGGTACGGAACAAATACTTAAGGATGCAAATACGCTGATGAAGCGCTTTGCAAAACGAACAGGACTTGGTCCTGAAAATGGCCAGACCAGCCAGCGCTATCTCTGGACCGATGCTTTTGCTCTATTCAACTTTTTAGCGCTTAAAAGAAGTGACGAGAGTAATGAAAACCAGGACTCAGCTTTAAAACTCATCCACGAAGTTCATCATCATTTAGGAAAATTCGCAAAAAACGACCCCAGAACCGGTTGGATAAGTGAACTTCCTGAAGAAAAAGCGAAGAATCACCCCACCGTTAAAGGCCTTCGAATAGGTAAACAACTTCCCGAACGTAAGCCGGATGAACCTTATAACCGGCAACTGGAATGGGAAAGAGACGGACAGTATTACCATTACCATACGCGCTGGATTTCAGCACTGGTAAAAGCCGGGGAAGCCTTAGAGAAAGAAGAATTTCTCAGATGGGCAGTAGAACTCAGTTTAGCAGGCGCTCATTTTATAGAAGATAAAAAGGAAAGTTTAAGCATGCACTGGAAAATGAGTGTGGATCTTTCGCGACCTCTGGTCCCTGGCATGGGCGCACACGATCCTTTGGAGGGTTTGCTTTGTGCCTTGCAAGCATGGGACATCTCGGGTGTTTACCCTGAAGAATTTGATGCTTACATCAACAAGCTGAAGTCGCTTTGCCACTACTCCAACTGGCAGACTGAAGATGCGCTGGGAATTGGCGGTTTACTTTTAAATGTCATACGCGCTACAGAACTTCAGCAAACATTTGACTTGCAGGATGCTGTAAAACCGGAAAGACTGCTAAGAGTTACAGAACAAAGCCTAAAGGCTTTTTATAGATCTTATGAGCCCGAAAAATCGGCAGAGTATCGTCTGGCCTTTAGAGAATGTGGACTTTCACTAGGGCTTCGCTGTCTAAAAGGAAATTTAGAATTCCTGGAAAAAAATGGTTTAATACCAGACATCGACTCCAAAATCTGGAGTATTGCCGATGACATAGAAGCCTTTTGGCTTAACCCGGAACATACTCAGGTGTCTACATTTCAGGATCACCTGGATATCAATGAAGTGAGCCTGGCGGCTAGTTTGCTAGCCCGTAAAGCACCTCACATTTATACCAGAACACATTAAAAAAATAAACTTATGAAAGATTCAGTTATTGCAACACTACAGGAAACTAAAAATGATTTTAAGGATAAAGCAGATTTAAAGGCCTTGATCCAGTCTATCAAAGACAAAAAAATTGTGATGATTGGTGAAGCTTCTCATGGAACTCATGACTATTACAATTGGAGAGCCAAAATCTCTAAGCTATTGATGGAAGAACATGGGTTTGATTTTGTAGCGGTTGAGGGAGACTGGCCCGCATGCTATGAACTCAATCGCCATGTCAAAAACTATGAAGATGCGGAAGAAGAAACAAAAAAAGTACTTAAGGAGTTTCAAAGATGGCCGTCCTGGATGTGGGCCAACTGGGAAGTCCATGAGTGGGCACAATGGCTAAAAGAATTTAACAAAGAGCTTCCTTCAGATCAACGCAAAGGCTTTTATGGCCTGGATGTTTACAGCCTATGGGAGTCGCTGGATGCCATTATGGAGTATCTGAAAAAAGAAGACCCTTCTGCCCTGGAAACCGCAAAAACGGCCATTCGCTGTTTTGAGCCTCATCGCGATGAAGGTGGACAAAAATATGCCCTATCCACCAGATTGGTTCCCGAGGGCTGCAGCAAAGAAGTGACTCAGTTACTCTCTGAAATACGCCAAAATGCCACGAATTACAATTCAGACCGGGAACATGCTTTTAGCACCGAACAAAATGCACTAGTCACCAAAAACGCTGAAAAGTATTATCGCATCATGGCTTCCGGAGATGAATCTACCTGGAATCTTCGAGACCGACACATGATGGATACCCTAAGCCGGCTTATGAAATTTCACGGTGAACATGCCAAGGGTATTGTCTGGGCCCATAACACACACATTGGAGATGCTTCTTTTACCGATATGGCCGGACAGGGCTTATACAATATAGGAGAGCTTGGCAGAGAAGAATATGGTAAAGATGAGGTGTCTCTTATTGGGTTTGGAAGTTACCGCGGAAGCGTACTGGCAGGAAGCTCCTGGGGCTCAGCAGTTCAGGACATGGAATTACCGGAAGGACGTGAGGATAGCTGGGAAGATCTATGTCATCGCGCCGGAGATCAGTTTCACATTAACATGGATGATCTTAAACATATTCCTGAATTACAGGAAAGGATTCCACACCGAGCAGTGGGTGTAGTATATAACCCAAAACATGAGCGCTTTGGAAATTATGTGCCTACACTAATCACAGAACGTTATGATCACTTTCTGTTTTTTGATAAAACACAAGCTTTAAATCCTATAGATGTTTCTGTTGAGAATTCTAAAATTCCTGAAACCTATCCTTATGGCTTGTGAGTCATGATGTGTTAGTAAAAAGCTTAAGATTAGAAAAAGAGCATATACTAGTAATTGAAAACAAATTCAGAAAAAATGAGTAAAAAAGACGCAAAGTATAGCGTGTCAGTGATTTATAAATTTTCCTTCTTGCGAAGCGCTTTGCAATGAATGCTTTTAAAAATTAGTGAAAAAATGAATTCAGTTGCTGTAGTTCAATGAAAGGATGATTTATTAAAAAATAATATATGATGAGTACAAAAAAAGACATGATAGAACGTCAACTTAAAAACAGAGATATTGAAGATCCGGCAGTCTTAAAAGCTATGGAGGAAGTGGATAGAAAGCTTTTTGTACCTGATGACATGAAGGACAAAGCTTATCAGGATAGTCCTTTGCCAATAGGTAAATCTCAGACGATTAGTCAGCCTTATATCGTTGCTTATATGGCCCAGGCTTTAGATTTGAAAGAAGATGACAAGGTCCTTGAAATAGGAACAGGTTGCGGTTATAATGCTGCCGTACTATCTCGGCTGGTTAACAAGGTCTATTCGGTAGAAATAATAGAGTGGCTGGCCGATTTGGCTAAAGAAAATCTGGGAAAAACAGATCACGACAATATAGAGACCCGCCACGCTGATGGTTATGAAGGCTGGCCGGAAAAAGGGCCTTTTGATGCGATTCAACTTACAGCAGCACCCCCAAAAATTCCTGAAACCCTTAAAAAACAGTTGAAAATTGGCGGTAAACTTTTAGCCCCTGTAGGAACCTCTTCGCAACGGTTGGTTCTAATAGAGCGCCTCGAAGAAGATAAGTTCGAAGAAAAAGATTTATTGATGGTCAGATTTGTTCCTATGACCGGTCAGGCTCAAAAAGAATAGACCTGGAGATTTCAATCCTTAATGTAATAAAAACAAACAAAGATGGGACATAAGAATTATGAAGAAAAAAGAGATTTTGATAAAACTGACGAGCCTATGGGGAGTAAGAAAAAAAGCAGTGGTGATCAACCGATTTTTGTCATTCAAAAACACGATGCAAGTCAGCTTCACTACGATTTCAGAATAGAGATAGATGGTACCCTGAAGTCCTGGTCTGTCCCAAAAGGACCAAGCACTGATCCCAGCGATAAGCAAATGGCGATACCTACTGGTGATCATCCCATTGATTATGCAGATTTTGAAGGCGTAATTCCAGAAGAGGAATATGGCGGCGGAACGGTTATGATCTGGGATAAGGGCACCTTTGAAAACATCAAAAAAGATGAAGATGGAAATGCTTTAAGTCTCAAGGAGTCTTTAAAAAAAGGAACGATTGAAATTAAGCTGCATGGAGAAAAACTGAAAGGGGGCTATGCTTTGGTCGAGATGGATAGCGGAAAAATGGAAGGTAACTGGTTACTCATCAAAATGGAAGATGATGAAGCCGATGCGCGGCGAAACCCTACCAGCACCGAACCAAAAAGTGTTGAAACAGGAAGGACCCTGGATGCCATTGAAAAAGAAGAAAGCGACTCATGAAAGCTCTGAAAGACATCCTGGCAGAAGAGGTTTTAAAAAAAGCTGAAAAGAAAAAGTTATCGGGCTTTATGCCGCTCATGCTTGCTACGTTAACGGAGGATTACTTTGATGATCCGCAGTGGATTTATGAAAGAAAACTGGACGGCGAACGCTGTGAAATTTTAATCAAAAATGAAAAGGTTTCTATCTTTTCCAGAAATGAAAAGCAACTGAATTCGACCTATCCTGAGTTTGAAAAAGCTTTGGAAAAAGAAAACTATCCTAATCTTATTCTGGATGGTGAAATAGTCACTTTTGATGGAGATGTAACCAGTTTCAGCAAGTTACAGGATAGAATGCAACTCAAGAATTCAGAGAAAGCGAAAAACTCTGATGTGAAGGTCTTTTTATATGTGTTTGACATCATGTATTATCAGGATTTTGCACTCGAGCAACTTCCCTTGAAAACGCGAAAAAAAGTTCTGAAAGAAGTGCTTAACTGGGAAGACCCCATTCGCTATGTCTCTCATCGCAATGAAGACGGGAAAACCTACCATGAAAAAGCCTGTAAAAAAGGCTGGGAAGGTATTATTGCTAAAGACGGGGAGTCTGCTTATGTACACAGCCGTAGCAAAAAATGGCTCAAGTTTAAATGCGCTAAAGGTCAGGAACTGGTCATAGGTGGTTTTACCGAGCCTGAAGGCGAACGCGTGGGCTTTGGAGCTCTGCTTGTTGGCTATTACGAAGAGGATGCATTGATGTACGCTGGAAAAGTCGGAACCGGATATGACGATGAGTTTCTTAAGAAATGGCGAAAAAAATTTGATCAGATAGAACAGGATTCCAGTCCTTTTGAAAATTTTAGTGACGACGAAAACGGATTCAATCACTGGATCAAACCGAACTATGTTGGAGAATTTGGTTTCACAGAATGGACCGACAATAATAAGCTACGTCATCCCCGATTTTTAGGCATTCGCGATGATAAAGAAGCAAAACAGGTAACTAAAGAAGTCCCAAAATGAAAATAGAAGACATCGACATATCACACCCCGACAAACCCATTTTTCCGGACAGGGAAATTACCAAGCTGGATCTGGTAACCTATTACGACAAGATCGCTGACAAAATGCTGCCTTACCTTAAGGACCGGCCACTCACTCTTCAGCGCTTTCCGGATGGCATTGAATCTGACGGTTTTTATCAAAAAAACGCGGCGGATTATTTTCCGGAGTTTATAGAAACCATTTCCATAGAAACCAAAGAGGGACGTAATACACAGGTGATTTGCAATGACAAAAAAACGCTTATCTATTTAGCAAATCAGGGCGTCATAACCTTCCACATTTGGTTATCAAAAAAAGAAAAACTAAATACACCTGACAAAGTTATTTTTGATTTAGATCCTCCTAAAGATGCTTTTGAAAAAGTGAAAGAGGCTACACAGAACATTGGTGCCTTCCTACAAAAACAAGGAAAAAACCCTCATGTGATGACCACAGGGAAAAGTGGGTTTCATGTCTGGTATGACATCAGGAGAACCAAAGATTTTGATGAACGCCGGGAAGAAGCCAAATCGTTTGCTGAAAAGATGAAAGAAGAACATCCTGAAATCCTGACTACAGCTACCAGAAAAGATAACCGGGACAATAAAGTGTTTATCGATTACCTGCGCAATGCCTACGGTCAGACTTCCGTTTGTCCATATTCCCTTAGACCGATTCCATCAGCTGGTGTTGCTACACCCTTAGACTGGGAAGAATTATCTAAAATCAAAAAGCCAGACCAGTATCGGTTTTCTAATATTTTCAGACGCCTGGGACAAAAAAATGGGTGAGACAAGACTACTCTTAAAACAAGTTCTCGCTACATCCCGACGGCACCTATAGGAGATTCATTTTTTTTGATTTCAACTGAAATGATTTTCGACACATCTCAACATACCAGGATATTTGTTCAAAGCCGGATTGTACAGATAAGTAAACGGCAAAGAGACAATCTACGTCAATTTATTTTAAAATATTCTTAAATAGAAGGTGGTAGCCTCTGTGTTTATTAGCTTGAAGCAAGTTGCAAATTCATTTACAAATGAATTTGTAGTCAATTATTACAACCACTTAAAAAAACTAATAAAATGGCAATGATTACAAAAAACGAAGTTTTAAAACTAGCAAGCGATCATGAATCTCCTTGTGTCTCTATATTTATTCCTACTCATCGTGCAGGAAAAGAGACCCTGGAAGGGCATGACGAAATTAAACTTAAAACACAGCTTAAAAAGGTTAAAGCAAAACTTGAAAACTTGGGTTTAAGTGATAAAGAAATTGAAGAGTTCGTAGAGCCTGTAAATAAGCTCGTGGACGACAGTGATTTTTGGAGACACCAATCGGATGGCTTGGCGCTTTTCATTTCAAAAAACAACTTCAAAAAGTACACAGTACCCGTTCATTTTGAAGAATTCAATTACGTATCCGACGAATTTTATTTAAAACCGTTGATGCCTTTATTCAATGGTAACGGCTTATTTTATGTTCTCACTCTGAAAGCAGATGAAGTTAAATTTTACGAGGGTACACGACACACCATGACAGAAGTTATCACTCCCGAAGAAGTTCCTTCGAGACTAGAAGATGTAGTGGGTTATGATTATGAACAAAAAAACCTTCAGTTCAGATCCGGACAACAAGGCGATAACAAGGCAGGTATGTATCATGGTGCCGGCGAAGGAAATGCAGAAGCCTTAAATGAGATGAAGCGTTACTTTAGAGCCGTAAATGATGGCATCATGGAGATGTTACATGAGGATCAAAATCCGCCTTTGGTCGTGTGTTGCCAGGATTTTCAATTCCCTGTTTATAAAGAGGTAAACTCCTACAATAATCTGTATGAAGAACATGTATCAGGAAATCCTGAAGATAAAAATATACATCAGCTACATGACGAAGCATGGGATTTATTACAACCTTACTTTAATAAAACCCGTGAAGAAAAACTGAAGCTTTATAATGAGTATATCGGAACAGGAAAAGCATCTGCAGATGTCAATATGATTATTAAAGCGGCGATAGAAGGTAAAATTGACACCCTTTTTGTACAAAACGGAGCTGAACTATTTGGCGAATACGATAGCAGTACGCAGAAAGCTAATGTTCAAAAAGAACTTACAGATTCTAATGTGTCGTTATTGAACCTCATCGCCATAAAAGTGTTTGAGAAAGGCGGAAGTATCTATATCCTAGAAAAGGAAGAGATGCCAGATGAGAATCATAAAACAGTAAATGCTGTCTATAGATATTAATTCATCTTTTTTATAAAATAGCTAAAATGACAGGAAACCATGCTGGTTTTAAACCACTATTTCCTGTCATTTTTGATTTAAAACCTATCTTAGTTCAAACTCTAAAAAAATGGCCAGAAGTAAATTGCAAAAAATAAATTCGGTTTTATTATTCTCCTTCTTATTGATTATTGGATTATACTATGGTGCGCCTTTTTTGATACCCCTAACCTTCGGTGTATTTTTAACAACTTTAATGATACCCATTTGCAACTTTCTGGAGAACAAACTAAACCTGGGAAGAATTATCGCATCATTCCTTAGCACATTCCTCCTGTTTATTGTCATTGGCGGACTTTTCTTCTTGTTATTCAGTCAACTCAACCTATTTATAAATGACCTGTTGGAACGTAAGGGCGATGTATTTGGATTTGTAGATAAAGTTCGACAGCAAATTGTGGATTCTACAGGATTCACCCTCAAGCAGCAAAATGAAATGTTCAACGAACGCCTTTACGGCATGCTCAAACAGGTTCAAACCCATCTATCCAATGTTTTTAGCGAGTTCATAAATATTCTCGTTAGCTTTTTACTTACGCTGATTTATGTTTTTTTATTTCTGATCAACCGAAAGAAATTTCACAGCTTTCTCATGAAATATATTTCTGAAGAGAAAAAACAAAACACCAAGCAAATTCTGGATAAAGCCAAAAATGTGGCAAATCGCTATTTGTGGGGAAGAATTCAAGTGATGTTCGTCCTGGGTTTAATGTACGCTATTACCTTCCTGGCTTATGATCTTGAGTATACTGCTCTCCTGCTTATTTTCGGAGTTTTGGTAACCATTATACCTTATATCGGTCCTTTTTTAAGTGGACTTTTACCTATACTTTTTATGCTGGTAATTAGTCAAAATTCTACTGAAATCATATCCTTCACCATTCTGATTATTATTATTCAACTCATCGAAAGTTATGTGCTAGAGCCCTTACTTATTGGGTCTGAAGTCAAACAAAGTCCGTTATTTATCATTATAGCCATCGTTTTAGGGGGAGCGATATGGGGCTTTGCAGGCCTGATCCTATTTGTTCCCTTGTTTGGAGTCATGAAAATAATTTTTGATCATACTCCGGAACTTAAACCGGCAGGCTTCCTTATAGGTTACGAAGAAAGTGGCGCTAAGCTGAAATTTTTATCCTACTGGAAAAATAAAATTATGGGACGAGAGAAGGGAAACGGAAATAGTGAGTAAGTGAGTAAGTGAGTAAAAAAAAATAGTTCTAACTTCATTTGCTACATTCGAGTCTGATTTTAAGGAACTGGAAATTCACAAAAAATAGTATCTGAGCTTTAGGATTATTGGGTTGAAAAACTTTATTTTTTTAAATACCTGTTGAATTTTAAGTGGAAAAAAAATATTGAAATTGAGAACTACATCAAACTTTCGCCCTAAAAAGGAATGCTGAGAAAAGGAATTATACCATGACCTGTTTTGAAATACAAAAAATTTACCTTAACGCATGAGTTTAACCCTGTCTCTTATAATTTTCAGTGTGGCAACATTGGTTATCGTTGTTGCCGGAACTGCACTGACAAAATATGCAGATCAGCTCGCAGATAAAACGGGCCTGGGTGGAGCCTTGGTAGGTGCTGTCTTTTTAGGGGGAGTTACTTCTATTGCTGGGATTATCACCTCCGTCTCAGCGGCTTACAACAACCATCCTGAACTGGCTATCAGCAATGCGATAGGAGGAATTGCAGCCCAGACTCTTTTTCTCTCCATTGCAGATATTACCTATAGAAAGATTAATCTGGAACATGCATCTGCCTCGTTAACTAATTTAATGCAAGGCGTTTTGCTTATCGGTTTACTGACTCTCGTCTTACTGGGTGTGGCGAGTCCAAATTACACGCTATTCAACATTCACCCCATTTCCATAACTATCATTATCGCCTATTTGCTTGGAACCCGAATGATTTCCATGGCAAAAGAAAAACCGATGTGGAATCCTAAAATTACTCTCTCTACTGTTGAAGACACTCCGGATCAAAAAAATATCAAAAAAACAAAATTGAGTCATCTTATCATCAAATTTGTGTTGTTGTCGATTCTGGTCGGGTTTTCAGGCTATGCGATTGGTATATCCGGAATCAGCATTTCGAATGCCACTGCATTGAGTGAAGGCTTCGTTGGTTCCATATTCACCGCCATAGCCACATCGCTTCCGGAACTCATCGTTACTTTAGCCGCTGTAAGGCAGAAGGCACTCGCCCTTGCCGTTGGCAATATCATTGGAGGGAATTCTTTTGATGTGCTTTTTGTTGCTTTTTCCGATATAGCCTATCAGGACGGAAGTATTCTGCATAATATCACAACCTATCAATCCTTTCTCGTACCCATGACCATGCTTATGGCGAGTATCTTAATTATGGGTTTGCTTCACAGGCAACGCAAAGGCATAGGAAATATTGGCTGGGAAAGCGCCCTCATCATTTTAATTTTCCTCCTGGGAAATGTGGTCCTATATACTTTTTTTTAAAAATCCCTAGTCGGCGCAGGTAGATTTATTCGATGCTTCGGGGAGAAAAATACTGTCACAAGTAGTTAACCCCTGCTACCACCCTGCCCTATCTCATAAATAAAACCTAAACTGAGGCTGCAGACGCTTATGTCTTATTTTATTTTTATTTTTAGAAGTGTTCACTGTTTAGTTGAAGACATACGTCTGTTTTCTTAAATAATTAATGACAACCCAGAATAAGATTTGAAATGCTGAAAATATCTGAATTATCAAAAAAATCGATAGAACTGATTTTAAAAACACTTGATGAAGAGGGAAAAATAAGTGCGAGTTTACCTGGCGGAGGCTTACTTCATATCGAAGAAAACCTGCCTTATTTGATGGTTTACAGAGAAAGGGAGGCGGATGCAGGTACTGAGAAATTAGTCTTAAGTGAAGCTTCTTACCTGCTGATTGGTCGGAAGAACTTTGAAGATTACCAAACTCTGATTCACGCCCTGGTCAAAAGGCTTAGCACTGATTTTAAATCCTATATGATTTTTGAAATCTACGCTGGAGAGCCCAGCACTTGTTTTAGCATAAAAGCTCCGGCTACAAAAATAAGGAGCACGGTTCAAGTGCTGGAAGAGGAGCTGAACGAGTTAAACAAAAAATTTAAAGCCCTGGATTTAAAAATTAAAGTTCAGGACACTCCAAACCGCCAGAAAGAGGGAGATCCCGAACTCATGAGCGTTGAGGATGCAAAACGATTAGGAGCTGTCGTCTTGGGACTGGAAGTTCCACCGGTCTACCGCAGTGAAGACGGTGATGTTTATCCTGTGTTTTTAAGGCAGTTTAAAGACTATCTTTTGGATTCTATTCATAAAATCATCTTTGATTATGTGCGGATTCACACCTCTTGTAGAATGGAGAGTTATTTGTCGATGGGTAGAGAACACTTAAAGGATAAGGTCTTTGAGATCGATAAGGCCTTAGCAAAAATAGAACGCTCTTATCAGTTTTTATGGTTGGTTTCACCTGCTAATATTCATAGCATCAAAACCAGCTTTTTTGAAAGTCATTACGAAAAGGTTCTGGATTACCATTATCGTATTCTCCCTATCGATCCCGATATTCTGAAAAGAGAACTGTATAACCTTAGAATTGAAGACATCGATGACCCGGCCATGTCTCATATTTTTCGAGAAAAACGTGAGGAATTGGATCATCAAATCACCATGCTGAATGAACGTGGAACTTCCAATTTTTTCTATAACAGCATACGACTTTACAAAGGAATTAGCCGAAAGTTGAATAACGAGGCTAAATCAATACTCACTGAAGTAGATGAGGAAGAGGAAAATGAAAATGAAGACTTTATAGATGCCAAAGGCTTTGCCAGTCTGGCACGCAGAGAATTTGACTATTTTTCGAAACAGCATAAAGATTTTAAAAGTAAGATTCACATTCGTAAGGATGTAAACATTATGATGGTAAATAAGGGTGAGCTTTACATACCTGCTGACTACCGAATGAACAAAATTGAAGCCAGGGCGCTCATCCAGCATGAGGTGGGTACGCATATACTCACCTATTACAACGGTATGCGCCAACCCCTGGATTTGCTGAGTAGTGGCCTGGCAGATTATGACCCGCTTCAGGAAGGCCTGGCAGTCATGTCTGAATATCTGGTAGGCGGATTAACGGCCAATAGGTTAAGGACCCTGGCAGGACGAGTTATTGCAGGTTCCGCCCGATTGGAAGGAGGCAGATTTCAGGAGATATTCAATCTCTTAAAACTGGAGTACGGCTTTTCAGCTGAACGGTCCTTCAATATCACTTCCAGAATTATGCAGGGAGGCGGTTTTTTAAAAGACATTATTTATTTAAAAGGTCTGGTGCAGCTGCGTGAGCATCTTCAGAATGGTGGAGAATACGAACCCTTACTGGGCGGAAAATTTGCCTTAAAGCACACTAAAATTATAAATGAACTAACCGAAAGAAAAATATTAGAACCTGCTGCGCTTCGGCCAAGTTATTTAATGACCGAAGACGTAACTGAAAAATTAAATTCAATCAGAGATGGGCTTCCCATCTCAAAAATGATAACAAAATGAACATCTGCTTTGTATTAAACGACATTGAAAATGAGAGGTATGGAACCTCTATCATGATCATGAAGACCGCCCATGACCGCGGGCATGACGTTTATGCCATGAGCGTTGGTGATTTCAACTTTCATCATGGCGGACCTATTCGTATCAACAGTACTCAAGTTCCTAAAGATGCAAAAATCGATACTGCTCAGGACTATTTGAAGGCTTTAAAAAATTCGAAAGCCCTCCAAAAAAATATAACCTCTCAGGACTTGGATGTATTATTCATCAGAAACAATCCCACCGAGGAAGGATCAGGTCGGGAATGGGCTGAACATGCCGGTATTGCTTTTGGAAAACTCGTACAGCAGCAAGGCGTTTTGGTTTTAAACGATGCGTATGCCCTGTCTCAGGCCTTTATAGACAAACTTTATTTTGAAGAACTTCCTCAGGAAATAAAACCAAATTCCATCATTACCAGAAATAAGAAAGACATTCTGAAATTCTGGGAAGAAAATAATAAAAAAATGGTTTTAAAACCCCTGGAAGGTTCTGGTGGGCAAAACGTGTTTCTTGTGGATGAGAACCAAAAAAACCTAAATCAAATCATTGAAACCATCAGTCAGCATGGGTATATCATCGCTCAGGAGTTCTTACCAGACGTCAAGAATGGGGATGTGCGTATCCTGCTGATGAACGGTCGGGTTATGGTAAAGGAGGATAAGCAGTCCATCATAAGGCGTGTGAGTGGTGAAGGTGAATTCAGAAGTAATTTTGCGCTTGGAGCCTCTGCAGACCACAGTGATCTGACCCCGGAAATGGAACGTATAGTTGAATTAACTGCTCCCAAGCTTATAAGCGACGGCCTTTTCTTTGTGGGCTTAGATGTAGTAGATGATAAATTGATAGAAATCAACGTATTGAGCCCTGGCGGTATGGAGCATTTCGACGAAGTAGGGCTTCCCGACTTTACCCCTGTCATTGTGAAAGCCATTGAACGTAAAGTGGAATATAAAAAGCTTTACGGCCACCAATTAAAAAACAGGGAACTTGCCTGCATGGAGTAAATGCCTACAGAACAGACCTCCAGACGAGATCTAAAGTTTATGTATTAGTTTCTACGAGTTCAAACCTCGTACGCTAGCTACTAGTATTAAAATTTTAAAACCATTGAAAAATGAGTCAACAAGACGATCAACATATCCCAAGAATAATAGGAGAATATACCAGCGATAAAGCAGGTCCACTGCTTTTTGTAAGCGCAGGAATCCACGGTAACGAACCCAGTGGTGTAAAAGCCCTGGAAGAAGTTTTTAAACAGCTGAAAAGAAGCAAACCCGACATCGAAGGAAAACTGGTTGGTATTTCTGGAAATCACAAGGCACTTAATCAAAACAAGCGTTACATCGACGAAGACCTGAACAGGGTATGGACCAAAGAAAACATTGAGCAGAAAAAAGCCGAAACCCATGAGCAGAAAGAGATGTGGGAAATTATTGGTGTTCTGAATCAGTATCCCGAAGAAGAATTTACCAAACGCTATTTCCTGGATTGCCATACCACCTCCTCCCCCAGTTTACCCTATATTTCTGTCCAGGTCGTCAATGATAATGATGAGTGGGCGCATAAATTTCCTACCTACATTATTCGCGGATTCAGCGATATCATTACCGGTGATATAGATCATTACCTCAGTCGAATTGGAATGACGGGCTTTGTATTCGAAGCCGGACAACACGAAGATGAAACTTCTGTGGAAAATCATGAAGGGGTCATCTGGCTGGCTTTAAAAGAAGCCTGCCATCTCGATCTTTCAAAAATTGAAACCTATCCGAAATGCGTCAATCGATTTGCCGAAAAAAATGCGCCCAAGCAAAAAACCTTTGAACTGATTCACAGACACGGGCTTGAAGATTCAGACATTTTTGAAATGGAACCCGGGTATGAAAATTTTCAAAAGATTGAAAAGGGAGAACTTCTGGCTAAACAAAACGGGAATGAAGTTAGAAGTGAGTGGGAGGCAAGAATTTTTATGCCGCTTTATCAGTCACAGGGAAATGACGGCTTTTTTGTGATTGAAGAAGTAGAATAAAGTAAAAGTAATGATTTGATGAAATGCTGGTTTTGACTTTTGCTATGGACAGTTTCCGGTTAAATTGAAGAGAAATAGAATACTGGAAACTCAAAATTTATTCAAAAAAAAGCGGCAAGATTAAAAATCCTACCGCTTTTACTAGGAGAACGAAATCGATTTAGCTTTCAATTTCAAAAGAAACTTTTGCATTTACTGCATAAGAAACGATTTGATTGTTAGTCACGTTGGCATTCATTTCCTTAATATAAACCGATTGTATATTCTTTACGGTTTTTGAGGCTTCAGTTACTGCATTTTGTGCAGCGTCATCAAAACTTTTATCTGAAGTTGCTAATACTTCTATAACTTTTACAATGCTCATAATGTTTGTTTTTTTAATGGTTCTCTACTAAAATAACAAAAACAATAAGAAAACGAATTGTATTTAACGAACTATAACAAAAAGTTAAAATAATATCTTAAAACTCTATTTTTAAAGGTGTTAGTTCCCGTATTTAGCTACCATTAGAATAGTCTGACAGACTACTGGCATAATAGAGAACCCTGTAAGGAATTAAAAAAAACTTAAGAACGGCTTTATGTTTCCTTTTCTTTGCGCATTGCCCTTCTTACTTCTGAATCTAATATCAATCTATCCAAAAATCAATGGAAATAAAAAACTGACTATGAAGGCCCATATCCCATACACCGGAAGGTAATAAGCGATGCTTTTCTCAACAAGCTCAGGCTTCTTTTTTTGAATACATACCCTGAAAAGTCCAAAACCTACCCAAATCAAATGGATGAGAAATAAGACATTTGCACCAAGAACCGCCAGTCGGTTTGGTGTAAACCCCCATTCTGAAATACGCATCAGTATAGCCAGTAATGCGATTAGATTCACAATCGTCGTGACTAATGAAAGTGAGAAAAGCACCGCATACTCCAGGTTGCTTTTTTTAGATGCGGAATTTTCTGAAACAGAAAAAAATAAGATCGCCAAAACGCCAATCAGTAGTAAATTAAAAATCAGCAAGAATTCCCGGTTTGAGAAGGGGTCCTTTTCGGCATAGAAGATTGCTGCCAGATAAATCACCAGCATGACCAGTACGACTGGGCTAAATATCCTGGCGATGACGGGAGAAACCCGACCGACTAAATTGGAGTTGTTTTGCGTGAGATAGGCTGCCAAAACTGGAACGGTAGCAAGACCGTATATAGCGATGTATTCAAAATATAAATTTTCAATATCCAAACCAATAAAGTTGAAAAGTCCAACAGTCATCCCGCTTAAAATACCACCAGCAATGCATAAAAGACCCGACATCACAATCAGATCGGCATTAAACTTTAGAAAAAAAAGACGCTCTTCCAGATGATTTCTCATGTCTCCAACAAAGCTAAAAGCAAAAACAAACCACTACAGTACGAGCAGATGAATGCAAACTAACATGAGCATATCATCGCTTAGGGTTTTCGGAAGAAGATTTATATAAATAGCAAAAAGGATGAAAACCAAACCTGTACTGATGACTTTAAGAAGCGATAGTCTTTTTTTCAAGTCCACGTAAGCTGCTAAAGCGGGAAAAATGATAAAGCCTATATTTCGGGGATAGAAAAATTCCTCATCTATACTCAAAATGTATGGCAGTTTAGCCATGCTCCCTGCCAGTAAGGCCAGCAATACCACACTTAAAATCTCTTTAACAGTGGGTTTACTCGTCGTTTTTTTGTCGAAAATTGAGTCTTTCATGCCAAAACCTAGCCATTGGAACCTCTTTCAGTTCCGGATAGAGACGTTTGAAGATCCTGCGGAACTTAGTTTTATCGGATCGGTAGAGTTCCTCCAATTTCTGAGGCTCGCTCAAAGCATTTAAAATTTGATTTCTCATAGTCCCCTCAGATTAAAAGCGTTCGAGTATCCTGTTGAGCTATTCAATTAACTTCCTGCAAATGGAGACCCAAATATGCCTACAGCCAATTCTGCCCAGATCAGAAGAAAGAGCATTAAGAGAATAGCTAAAATACCTATACGGTATTCAGTATTCTTTACCTGTCTAAGAACAAACTCGGCAAGAATACCCGCGCTCAGCAAAACCGCTCCCATGATTAAAAAATCAAATGCTTCCCAGTTCACCTGGTCTGTAAACTGCATGGCTATAAAAGGAATAAGAAGTATGAATCCTACTATAAGCAGGATAATGAAAAACCGTTTTTTTGTTTTCATCTTGATTACTGTTTTAAATGAATAAGGCTATGAAATGTTAATAATCTAAAAGTGGCTTAATCCCAAAGCGTTCCGGCCAGTCCTAAAACGAAACCCAGCCATAGCGCTATCACAAAACCTATCAGACCCAGGATATACCCTATCGGTTTGGGGATGCTTATCTGAGGCAGCAATTGACTTGTAAAGTGATAAAACACTCCCCCAAAAGCACCAAATAAAGGCGTAATGATGACTGGTCGAACCCTCCAGTACTCGGGCCAGTCCGCCTGAGTTTCTGCCCCTGTAATGAAGGCCAGGATAAGTATGAATGCCATTCCTGCACCCAGCATTGCTTTATATAAAAGCGGTCTGCTGAAAAGACTTCTGTCTAAATTTTGATTTTGTCTCATAAGTTTTGATTTAAGGTTGATTCTTTATTTATAATGCATTAAATTTTAGGTTTCACTTTGTAATCCGGATTGCACGGATAAAATAAGCGTCTATTGCTGCGATTTAATCAGGTGTTCAAGAGCATTGATATGGGTTTCAAAAGCTTTTTTTCCCGAGGTAGTCATGCTGTATTTTGTATTGGGTTTACGTTTCACAAATGCTTTTCTAACTTCTACAAACCCAAATTTTTCTAAAGCCTTGAGATGACTGGCAAGGTTACCATCGGTGACTTCCAGATAATCTTTAAGCGCGTTAAAGTCCAGGGTGTCGTTTACCGCCAGTGCAGCCATGATTCCCAAACGAACCCTGCTTTCAAAGGCTTTATGTAAATCGTTTATAAATGTTTTCATCGTTCATACTTCCAATGCATATAAATACCGTAAACAATATGCATAAATCCAAATCCAATAGCCCAGAATAAAAGTCCGTAATCCGTATAATAGGCTGCTATCAATCCCAGTAAAATCTCTATAATTCCAAAAAACTTGACTTCTTCAAAGGTAAACTTACCGGCATTGGCAAGCGCCATCCCATAAAAAATGAGCATGGCTGGCGCTATCAACTCAAGTCTGTCTTTCAAAAAAAGAATCAGGATAAAAATACCTCCAGAAACCAGCGGAATCGCAAGATTCATCACCAGTCTCTTGGCAACTGGATTCCAAAGGCGTTCCCCGTTTTTAGCTGATTTTTTCTGAGACAGAACAACTGCAGTGGATAAGGCCAGCACCAGAATCAGCACTCCTAAACTAAAAATACTCAAAACGTCTGCCGATTTGTCTGAATCATAAATCCAGATATAGGCCACGTAAACCCCTGCTAAAGCGTACACACCGGCGAGTATACCGGAAAAGCCCGTAAGCGATAAAAACTTGGAGGAGCGTTCCATAAGAGAGCGAATCTCTGTTAAGTCGTTAAGATAATCTTTTTCCGTTTTCATAGAAAGTACTTTGTGATACAAAGTTAATATTTAATTTGATATGATTATCCATCTTTTAAAAAAATATAGATAGCCATGTAAGCTTGAAGAGTAGAGCTTAGTTTAAAAAAAATAACTCAGGTTTTCGATTTTAAATGTACTCCCCCTTTTATCTTTAAATGAGCTACATAAAAAATTGTTTAATAGATTTTCTCCTCCTGACCAGTTTGTAAACAGTTCTAAAATACCCGACTAAGAATACTAAATATTTTTACATTTGTCTAAGGTGACTGCGCGTTGGAATCTTTTCAAGAATAAAAAGTAACATCGCTTTTCATTTTAAAATCAAATTTTTAATGTCATCAAAAGAAAATAGCAATAAAAAAACAATGGGCCTTTGGAGTGCAACTTCCATTGGAGTTGGCGCAATGATTGGAGCCGGAATTTTTGCTCTGATTGGAATAGCCGTTCAAATCGCAGTACAGCTCACCAAGGTTCTATTTATGGATGTAACTTTCAGAGAAAGAACCTGAAAAACAAAGACTAAATTAAGTTTTACTAGTAAAAACAAATCGATTTAAAACAAGGTTTGAGCAAGACTACTAATCACTCCTCCCTATCCAGAACACTTTCCCTGCGCGTAGCAATCAGCATTGGTGTTGGCATTATGGTGGGAGCCGGAATTTTTGTTTTTCCCGGTATAGCTTCGGGGCAGGCCGGTCCAGCCGCCATGTTATCTTTCCTGCTTGCCGGCAGTATAGCTTTTATTGTGGCCTTATCTACGGCCGAACTGGCGACGGCCATGCCTGAAAGCGGCGGCGGATATTATTTCGTGTCCAGAACCTTTGGCCCCTTCTGGGGAATGCTCATTGGGGTTGGACAGTGGTTAGGTCTTGTCTTTGCCAGTGCCTTTTACCTCTATGGATTTGGGAGCTACCTGTTGGATTTACTCAAAGAAATCGGTTACCAACCCGGAGACCCTATTATTCTTATCGGTTTAGCCACTGCACTGCTTCTTACCTTTATCAATGTTTTGGGAACCAAAAGCGCCGGAAGATTACAGAATAACGTGGTTTTGGTACTCACCGGAATTTTGACACTTTTATTTATGTACGGTGTGCTCCAGGCCTTAGGAATTATAGGGGAGTCTAGTTTACCAGCACCTTTTGCACCCATGGGTTACAGCCCCGTCTTTGGGGTTTCTGCACTTATCTTCACCTCTTACCTGGGCTTTGTTCAAATCGCAACGGTGGGAGGAGAAATCATCAATCCTCAGCGAAATCTGCCTCGGGCTTTGGTGGCTAGTGTGCTTATCGTTCTCAGCCTGTATCTTTTAGCACTGTTTGTAACCAATTCTGTACTTCCTGTAGATCAACTTAAAGATCTGGGAGAAACCGCTATTGTGGAAGTCGCTAGAAGTCTCATTGGGGATATCGGTGCTTTGATTGTGCTTTTTGCAGGTTTACTGGCTACCTTTTCCAGTGCGAATGCGTCCATCCTCAGCTCTTCCAGAACCATTTTTGCCTTGAGTAAGGATGGGCTTGTACCAGCATGGGTGTCTTCCATACATGAACGTTTTGGCACACCTCATCGCGCTTTAGTTTTGGTGGGTTTGCCCATTGTTGGAATTCTATTTATAGGGAAACTGGAAGTTCTTGCAGAAACGGCCTCCTTACTCCACTTGGTGATTTACGGACTTATTTGTGCCTGTGTTTTAAAATTGCGTAAAAAACGACCGGTTTGGTATGTCCCTGGTTTTAAAACGCCAGGCTATCCTGTTATCCCCGCAATAGGTATGCTAGCTGGATTTGGACTTATAGTTTTCATGAAACCTTTATCACTGATGCTGGGAGGAAGTGTTCTTCTGGTGAGCGCCTTGTATTATCTGGCTTTTGCCAAGGGAAAAACGCTCACCAACCCCTCCCCGCCTCATATTGAACCCCAGTTGCGTCAGCCACGGATTTTGCTACCCATTGCTCTTCCTCTTGAGAAGCCTATTCCGTTAGCCATTTTGCGGAATTTTACAGACCTTGAAGTTTTGCTGCTGGGTTATAAGGAACTGAAGGAACAAATCAGTCCTGAACAATTTGAAGAAGAGGACGATGGAGAATCTCAAAAGGAGCTGGATAAAGTCAAAAAAGAACTGGAAGATGAGTCCTTTGACGTCATAACCGAATTGGTATTCACTCCCGATGTGTCTCAGGCCATCGACAACGTGATCTTAGAATATGACTGTCAGGCCCTACTCGTGGTAAAACCCATCGACGAACTCAACCGACTGCTGATTCCTGTCTATGATATCAATCAACTCAGTAAACGATACGCAACGGTTATCTATGAATTAACCAAAGCCAGTAACCTGCCTGCTAGCCTGATGTTTATTGAAAGCCCCGAAAATTCAGAAGACTCTGAAAACGAAGAAGCTAAAGATATTTCCAACATGAAAAGTGAAGCTCTTAACAGGCTAAAACAGGCTGGAGTTCGAAGAAAGCAGATTGAGACAGGTTCTGTAAAGGTTAGTAACATATCTGAAGCCGTAGAGGAAAAAAGTGGGTCTGACGATCTTGTGATCCTGGTAGAGGCTAATACCAAGGAACGGGAAAACTTCATCAATAGAATACGAGAAGAAATCAGTGACAAAATTGAATGTCCCCTATTGGTCGTCCTCGAAGAACGCGTTCAGAAAGAAGATACCGAACCTGAAGACAGCCCTGCTGAGGAAGTGGAGGAAGAAGAGGATGACGATCAGCAAAATAAAAATTGATACCCGTTAATCATGCAAAAGAAATGAAATCAATTTTAGAAATTTATGAGATAACCACAGACCAAAGAGAAGTGATTTATGATGAAATTGGACATTTTGAAGCGCCTAACTGGAGTAGAAATAACGAGTATCTTCTATTGAATGGCGAGGGTCGGCTCTTTAAGTTGGACTTGAAAACAAAAAAGAAAACTGAGGTTGACACGGGCTTTGCCAAAGACTTAAACAACGACCACGGTATTTCGCCAAATGGCAGACAGATAGTCATAAGTTCTGCTGACGCTATCCAGGCAGCAGGTAAAGAGCAGTGGCTCACCTCTAAGATTTATATACTTTCAGAATCAGGTGGCACCCCCAAACTCATCACCCCCAAAGAAGCTTCATTCTGGCACGGCTGGTCGCCAGATGGTCAAACTTTGGTCTATACCGCCAAGCGAAAAGAAGGGTTTGATATTTACAGCATCGACCTCCGGGGAGGGAAAGAAACCAGATTAACTGGCGGTAAATGGTTGGATGATGGCCCTGATTATTCTCACGATGGCAGCTACATTTACTACAACTCTATGCAATCCGGAAGCATGGAAATCTGGAGAATGAAAACAGACGGCAGTCAAAAGGCTCAACTGACCCGTGACGGGTACTCCAACTGGTTTCCACATCCTTCCCCGGCGGGAGGTTCTTTTGTGTTTTTATCCTACCTGGAAGACCAGGAGGAGGCCCACCCGCCAATGAAAAGGGTTGCCTTAAGACTCTTTGATTTGCAAACAAACACCATTAAAACCTTATGTGAATTCACTGGCGGACAAGGAAGCATCAATGTGCCTTCCTGGTCACCAGACGGCAGACGATTTGCCTTTGTCTCGTATGAAAACGGCTAAATTTTAATGACTTCACTATCCCTTGCGTCTATTAAATTGAAATGCCCACCGCCAGAGCTTATTCATAACTGACTTAATTTTTCATTTATAATTCAAGAAATCAGATAAAAGCTTATTTTTATAGGGAGCATGAGCCATACAAAAGCCTCAAAAAAAACAGAATATTTCAATGACAACGCAAGCAGGTATAAAAACGAATTGTGATGTTCCAGCAGTTTGGCAAACTCATAAAAACGAATTGCGAAATTTTATTCTGAAACGAGTTAAAGACCAGGACCTGACAAATGATATTTTGCAAGACGTTTTGATCAAGGTTTATAATTTCTGCATTTCAAATTCAGGAGTGAGAAATATAAGAAGCTGGCTATTTCAAATTACACAAAACACGATTACCGACCATTACCGTAAACAGAAAAAGTTTACAGGAGTAGACGATCTTACTGGCTTAGATAACGAAGATGAGAACGCAGCTTTTGCCGAAGCGACAACTTTCATTCTTCCCATGCTCAATTTTTTACCGGAAGAATATGCTATTCCGTTGAAGCTTTCAGACCTTGATCATATGAAACAGGCCGACATCGCCAAAAAACTTAATCTTGGCTTATCAGCAACAAAATCGCGCATTCAACGCGCAAGAAAATTGCTGAAAGCTGAATTTGTGACCTGCTGTCATTTTGAAACCGATAAACAGGGAAGCCTGATTTCCTTTCAAATCAAAAAAAGTTGCGAGCCCTTACAAAAAATTATTAAAAAAACTGAACGCTAAGTTGCGTCTTTTTTAAACCCTTTGCGTCTTGATTGTATAGTTAAATAGTAACACTTAAAATCAAGAACAATGAAACGATTTCACATTCACGTCAGAGTAAAAAGTATTGAAGAAAGCACTGCGTTTTACAATGCCCTTTTCAGCCAGCAACCCAGCCTTTTAAAAGGTGATTATGCCAAATGGATGCTCGAAGACCCGCGAATAAATTTTGCCATTTCAACAGGGCATACTGAACATGGTATTGAACACCTGGGCTTACAGTTGGAAACCGAAGCAGAATTGCAGCAGGTGTATGAAAACATGCAAAAAGCAAAAGGGACGCTAAGAGAAGAAGGAGAATGCACCTGCTGCTATTCTAAATCCCAAAAAAGCTGGATAACAGATCCTCAGGGGGTGGATTGGGAAGCTTTTTTCACCCACGGTACAGCTACGGTTTACGGTGAGGGTATCAATGCAAAACCGGCGCCTGAAGTCATGGAGCAATGGACTGGAAACGATGGAAAAAGTGCTGACCTAAAAACGACTAAGCTTTTGGAATAGACTTTTGAGAGTGGAAACTATACTCTTAGAGCAGGGCAAAAATAGCATGAGAAAATAGTATTAAACCAGGCCTGTCATTTTCGAAACTAAGGCATTAAATTGAAGAAAAGGGAACAAGATTTTTGTGGTATTATGATTTATCAAACAGAAAAACGCTACATTAAAGTTGGGTTTTTCGCAAGACGTAATAGGATGAATATCTAAGCTGTGTCTAACTCTTATAAATTTCAACGCATTCCACATGAATAACACATCAAAAATCATAAGAACCTGGAAAGGCTGGACGACTTTAGAAAATGCGCCTGTGTATGAAGCGCTTTTAGTGAATGACGTGTTTCCGACGATAAAAAAGAAGGGGATTGACGGACTCGAAAAGGTGAGCATTGCCACTAAAACCAAAACCGATGAAGTCGAATTCTTTCTTACGCTTCAATTTGATAACATGGATTCGGTCAGAGCCTTTGCAGGAGAAGATGTTGAGCAGGCCTATATTCCTGAACATGCAAAACGCGTTTTAGAGCGGTATGAGGCAACTGCCGAACATTTTGAGTTGAAAACTGAACTCGTTTTATAAAGCAAATGAAGATAAACCATTCCAAAAAAAGACTGTATGCAAACCTCATATCAGGTCTATTATTTATTACCCTTTGGATTCTGACTTTATTCTCGAAAGAATATTTTATATTTTGGAGTGGTTTTGTATATCTTATCTTAGGCATTTATCACTTCAGTCATTTAAATTATGACAGTAAGAATCAATACCTGCTTATAAAACAGAAGCATTCAAAAATTCAAGCTATTCGGGTCAAAGACTAAAATGAATATCTTAAGCTTTGAAGTTGATTCACATGAAAAAAAAACAGCCTCTTTTTTTTAATTTTGATGATTTCGTTGATCTCCTGTACCTCAACATCCGGTCAGGATTTGGGAGAGTTACGCTTTATCATTCTTGCGGTTCTGATGCTGATCGTGGTCATAAGCGCAGTCGCTTCCAGAAACTAAAATCAAAATTCCTGTTTTCGAATTTGATTCCATAAAAAAACCACTCTAAAAGAGTGGTTTTAATACCTTCTGGTTTTAAACTATGTCTTAAAGCACTATAACTTCAAGGACAGTGGTTTCACCAATCACGACCGTTACGTCGTTTACAGTTGCAGTAAGACCGCTTTCAGACTCTACTTCTAAGGTATACGTTCCTTCAGGAACTCCGTAAAGTAAAAACTCACCTGTTTCATCTGTGTACGCACTGATTTCTTCTCCTGAAGCATCATTGGTTGCAGTCACTTTAGTTTCAGTATCAAAAGGTTCAACAGAACCAGCTATGGCACCGCTTTCTGCACTTGTTGTGATACGAATAACAGGCTTTAGCAAGTAACCTCCATTGCCTTGTGCAACAATAGACTCATCGACTTTAAAGTCCATGATAAATTCATAGGTTACACCTGGCTGCAAGTCATAATTTACTTCCAGTTTTAAACCTGATTGTTGAGCACTTGGGGTCTGAAGCGCTATGGTTTCACCACCGTTAAGGACAACACTGTTATCTGCACCCAAAACAAGACGAACCTGGCTCAAATCTCCAGACGGGATATCTTCATTCACAAGGCTTACAAAATTACCACCTGTAAGGGTAAGCAAATCATAAACACCAGCGTTGGTATCCAGCATTACAATTTCACCGTCAACAATAGCTTCAACACCAACGACATCTATGAATACATTTTCATAGTCTCCCGGAGCATCAACTAAACGAACAGACATACCCGATGTACCTTCTGCTGTACTGTCAGAATCACAACTGATTAAGGCTGCTGATACTACAAATACGCTTAAAATAAGTTTAAATAAATTTTTCATTTGTTTTTGTTTTTAAAATTTATAAGACAATTACTGTCTTCTATCAATATAACAATGCAAAAGCGAATCACCCTAGCTTTAAGATACGGATTTTTTCAAGTTTTTTTATCAGACCCCAGCCTTTCCTTTGTAATAGCTTAATGCTCAAAACCTTATTCATAAGCAAAAATGTTTGCTGTAGTTTCCATAACATTAAGAATTCTGGACTAGGATGCTGGATAATAATACCTACTGTACCTATTCTTAATCCGTTTAAACGTGTTTTCCGGACTGTAATTCCTGTTATCAGGACAAGAATTAGGAGGAAGCTTCCCTGGATTAGGCTTTCGTTTCAAATGCTTGACTTATCTTTAAAGTTTAAAATAGCATCTATGAAATTAGTTTTATGTTTTTTGATCCCCATTGCAGTAAGCTTTTCAGCAGTGAGTCAAACTCAATCGCAGGCCCTGGATTCTATCATCAAAACCTACCAGGCACATACAGGCTATGACAGAGAAGTCTATCCGTTAGGATTGTATACAGAAGCCTATTACAAGCAGGAAGCTGAATTTGCAAAAGAAATCCTTAATGATTTAGATGAAATCAATACCAGTAAGCTTTCAGAAACCGAGCAAATTTCTCTGGCCCTTTTGAAATTCAAACTGCAGGAAACTGTAGATTTTTATACCTACGAAGCCTATTTAAATCCGTTGCTTTCTGATTCCGGCTTTCACCTCAGTTTGTCTTACCGCGTCAGAGACCTCAACACTTACGACCAGGTGAGAGCCTACCTCAATACACTCAATGCCATTCCTATCTATACAGATCAGCATTTGAAACTGCTTCGTAAAGGACTAAAGTTGGGCATCTCACAACCCCGAATTATTTTTGAAGGCTATGCATCCACTTACGATTCACAAATCGTGGATCAAGCTGAAGACAGTTACTTCTTCGAACCTTTTGAAAAGCTGCCATCCACTTTGTCTGAAACTCAGAAAGATTCTGTCCTCCAAGCTGCCAGGCTAGCGATTGAAACCAATGTCATTCCACAGTTCAAACGCATTAAAACCTTTTTTGAAACCGAATATCTTCCTGGCACCAAAACCACTTTAGGCGTTTCAGAAGGGCCAATGGGCCAGGCTTATTATCAAAACAGACTGAATTACTACACGACTTTGGATTTGACCGCTGAAGACATTTACAACATTGGCTTGAAGGAAGTGGCCCGCATCAACGCGGAAATGAAATCTATTGTTGAAGAGGTCAACTTTGACGGCAGTTTGGATGAATTTATTGCCTTCTTAAGAACCGATGAGCAGTTTTATGCTAAAACCGGAGAAGACCTTCTGAAAGAAGCACGCGATATCGCCAAGCGTATCGATGCCAAGCTTCCAGCCTATTTCAAAACTTTACCGAGGAAGCCTTACGGTGTGGCTAAAGTTCCGGATGCCATTGCACCTAAATATACTACCGGGCGTTATATTGGGGCTTCCAATGACACTCAGCCGGGTTACTATTGGGTCAACACCTATAATTTACCGAACAGGCCGCTTTACGTGTTGCCGTCCTTAACGGCCCATGAAGCTGTGCCCGGACATCATTTACAAAATGCACTGAATGCCGAACTTGGCGATAGTATCCCCCAGTTTCGCAGAAATATGTATTTATCGGCTTACGGAGAAGGCTGGGGCTTGTATTCTGAATTTCTGGCGGACGAAATGGGGATTTACACCACCCCTTACGAGCGCTTTGGAAAACTAACTTATGAGCAATGGCGTGCCTGTCGACTCGTTGTCGATACCGGTATTCATGCCATGGGCTGGACCCGAGAGCAGGCTGTGGAGTATTTTATAAAAAACACAGCGCTGTCCTTGCATAATATCAACACCGAAGTAGATCGGTATATCTCCTGGCCTGGACAGGCGGTGTCTTATAAAATTGGAGAAATCAAAATAAGAGAGTTGCGACGGAAAGCCGAAGAAACCCTTGGTCCAAAATTTAACATCAGAGACTTTCATGAAGTGATTCTCGAACAGGGTGTGGTTACCTTACCCATTCTGGAACGACGTATTGAAGCTTATATTGAAGAAGTAAAATGAGTTTTGGCTCGGGTCATGTCTTTGATATGATAAATCGAATGAAACAAAATCGCTCGATGTTATCCTCTAAACGACAGAAATTCAAAAGTAATCGTCGAGAAGGTATTTATTCAAAATCGAAACAGACAAGCCAAATTCAAGATCATAATTTAAGTGAGGAAGAATTAAATCAACTGAAAAAAGAAATTGCAAAACGCACTCGGGAAGAGCACCGAAGAGGCTGGACTATTTCTATAGCAACTGTTGTTTTCATATTTATCATTTTTTTAATCTTCTCCTTTTGAGAGTTTTAGTCTTTTTTATTTTCTAAATAGTTGAAAAGCTACGATTGTTTAAATAGAAAGATAATTTTAATCAATAATGTTGCTATATTTAATTTATATTAAAATAAAATCATGAAAGACAAGACTGCTGCTGGACTTTTAGCCTTTTTCATAGGAAGTATCGGCATCCACCGGTTTTACCTCAACCAGGTTGGCCTGGGGTTTTTGTATCTTTTATTCAGCTGGACGTTAATCCCTCTGCTTGTGTCTTTTTATAGATTTTATTGTGTTTCTGGTGATGGATAAAAGGACG
Source organism: Psychroflexus aurantiacus (assembly GCF_010820555.1). GTDB lineage: Bacteria > Bacteroidota > Bacteroidia > Flavobacteriales > Flavobacteriaceae > Psychroflexus > Psychroflexus aurantiacus. Next base: position 174,980 of record NZ_JAAIKD010000003.1, read on the forward strand.
TTTGATTATAAGTACAACAAGGAATTTTCAGTACAGCAGCATACGTATTTTACAAACAGTTCCAGTGAAGAAATTGAAAAGCTTTATAATTTGAAGATGAAAGGGATCATTTCAGAGGAAGAATTCAACAGAAAGAAAAGAGAACTGTTGTAGGAGCTTTTCTCGTAGTTGTGAAAGGCAGAGAATTGAGATAAGTTCTCGATACACACCGACTGTTTTAGTCGGTGCACTTGAACGGACAGGGTTGGCGAGCTTAGTCCACAAAAAAAGACCAGCCGTTTGGCTGGTCTTTTTTTATCGTATTATAAGGACTCTATCTAGTCTACATTATCATGTAAAAAAGAGTTGTTCGACCTAAAATTCAAACTGTCCTTATCGCCTTCCACACTGGTTCTCGACAAAGAATTTCTTTCCCGATTGTGATCTAGTTCTATGCCTGCACGTTTGTAGGCCGGTTGCTTTTCGATCTCATCAATCGTGTTGCTGTTTCTGAATTTATAGTTGAACTGCTTCATTTTAGCTTTTCGCTCTGCGGCTCTCTGAGCAAGTTCCGATAGTGGTGTGTTCATAGGATCAACCTCATCTCGGGTTTCACTATTCACTTCCGTACGGCTTAAGGTTCGTCTTGTAAACTGGATTTCCTGCGGCTCTTCCACGATTTGTTTAGGTTTTGGCTTTTCAGGTGCAGGAGATTTTTGGTCCTCCTCTTCTTCCATAAACTCTGATAAGTCGTACTTTTTGACTTCAGAATCGGAAAGACTTCGGAAAGAGTTGACTTCTTCCGGTTCATTCACTTCAATATCTTTAGCTGATTCTGCGGTATTGGATTTAGGTTCCTCCTCTTCGTCTTCGGAAAAGTCGAAACTCAACATACCCGATGAATTTTCCTCTTCCCGGACAGGAGTCTCCTCTATAATTTCAAAATCATCTTCATGTGCATTGACGATTTCAAAATCCACATCCAGATGATTGACGTTTACTTCCTCCGGTTCCTGCTTCTCCTCAGCACTCTCTTCATCAAAATTCAATTCGTGCATCACCTTGGGTTCTTCTTTTTGCTCGGAAGGCTTAGGTCTGGACTGTGGAATATCTATAGAGGATTGCTTCTGGAATCTGCCTGTGGATAAATTTTGCTCTATCCTTTGCTCGTCTTCCAGGGTATGGATGATTTTTTTGGTTTCGGTATTCACGATTTCATCCTGCTGTTCAGTATCAAAACCTGTCGCAATCACAGTAACCGAAATGGAATCTTCCAGGCTTTCATCATCCCCAACACCCATGATGATATTGGCACTGTTCCCGGCTTCAGCCTGGATGTGGTCATTGATTTCTCCAATTTCATCCAGGGTGATTTCATCGGTACCCGACACAATCAGTAAAAGTACATTTTTAGCACCTTTAATCTTGTTATCGTTCAAGAGCGGAGAATCCAGGGCTTTTTCAATAGCAATCTGAGATCTGTTAGTGCCGGAGGCTACTGCAGAACCCATGATAGCTGTTCCGCTATTGCTCAATACCGTCTTCGCATCACGTAAATCGATGTTTTGAGTATAGTGGTGTGTAATGACCTCGGCGATACCACGAGAAGCAGTGGCTAAGACCTCATCGGCTTTAGAAAACCCTGACTTAAAGCCAAGATTACCATAGACTTCTCTTAATTTATTATTGTTGATAACAATGAGTGAGTCCACATTGCTACGCAGTTCTTCTACGCCCAACTGAGCCTGTTCGTTTCGGGTTCGCCCTTCAAACTGAAATGGAATGGTAACGATACCAACCGTAAGAATATCCATTTCTTTAGCGAGCCTGGCAATGACAGGGGCAGCCCCCGTTCCTGTACCTCCACCCATTCCTGCAGTGATAAATACCATTTTGGTATTGGTACTCAGCAGGCTTTTAAGGTCTTCACGACTTTCTTCTGCCGCCTGTTTTCCGATATCCGGATTGGCTCCGGCGCCAAGGCCTTCGGTAAGGTCAACCCCCAGTTGTATTCTGGTAGGGACCGGACTGTTTTCCAGGGCTTGAGAATCGGTGTTACAAACCACGAAGTCCACGCCTTTTATACCCTGACTAAACATGTGATTGATGGCGTTAGAACCTCCTCCGCCTACACCAATGACTTTAATGACATTGGACTGGTTTTTTGGAAGATCAAATGAGATGTTTTCAAATTCTTTCTGACTCATAATGATGTATTTTGATTGGTACGCTTCTTATTCTGCATTATCTAAAAAATCTTTCAATTTATCAAACCATTTTTCGACTACATTTCTGCTAGGTCGTGCTGGCTGATTGGGTTGCTCCGGGATGCTCTGCCTGTCATCCTCTTCTGAAGAATCTTCTGTGATTCCCTCGGCGGTATGGGCTGTTTCTGTCGGCTGCTCTGCACCCACTGGCTGTTCTTCATCCTCTTCCAGCTCCTCACGTTCTGCTTTGTCAAGGGCTTTACGCTCCAGTCCGTCCATCACCAGGCCTACTGCCGTAGCGTAAAGCGGACTTGCGATTTCTTTATCGGTTTCTCCGGCAAGATATTCATTGGGGTAACCAACGCGCGTGTCCATTCCTGTGACGTATTCTACCAGCTGTTTCAAATGCTTGAGCTGAGCGCCACCACCCGTGATGACAATACCGGCAATAAGCTTTTTCTTTTGCTCATCGTGTCCATAGTTTTTGATTTCAAGATAGACCTGGTCGATGATTTCTACAGCCCGGTAATGAATCACTTTAGACAAATTCTTGAGCGATATTTCTTTTGGATCTCTTCCTCGTAATCCGGGAATTGACACAATTTCGTTTTCTTTATTTTCTCCGGGCCAGGCAGAACCAAATTTCACTTTGAGCAATTCGGCCTGCTTTTCTATGATAGAACAGCCTTCTTTAATATCTTCTGTAATCACATTTCCGCCCAGGGGAATCACGGCGGTATGCCGTATAATTCCATCTTTGAAAATGGCCAGATCTGTAGTCCCCCCACCGATATCGATTAAAGCCACTCCGGCTTCTTTCTCCTCCTGACTCAACACCGAATTTGCAGAAGCCAGCGGCTCCAGGGTCATCCCGTTAAGCTCCAGCCCGGAGTTTTTGACACATCGGCCAATGTTTCGAATGGATGAAATTTGCCCAACGACGACATGAAAGTTGGCTTCCAAACGGCCGCCAGACATACCTCTTGGCTCCATGATTTCCGACTGTCCATCGACTTTATATTCCTGGGGCAGCACGTGAATAATCTCTTCACCGGGAAGCATCACCAGCTTGTGAACCTGGTTGCATAAGTGATCGATGTCCTCATCTTCTATCACTTCCTCCACGTCATTTCTTGTGATGTAATCACTGTGCTGCAAACTTCTGATGTGCTGACCCGCAATTCCTACGGTTACTCCTTTTACATCAATGCCCGAGTTGGCCTCTGCCTGCTGTATAGCCTGCTGAATGGACTGAATGGTCTGAGTAATATTATTCACAACTCCACGATGAACACCTAGACTTTTGGTTCTTCCAATGCCTAGAATCTCTACTTTTCCATATTCATTTTTACGCCCAATCATCGCTACAATCTTCGTAGTTCCAATGTCTAAGCCTACTGCAATATTATCTTCTTCCATCTTTGTAGATTATTACTTTGTTGTACATACCACTTGATTACCAAACTGCAAATCTATACGTTTATAGCTATCTAATTTTTTGTATTCCAAAGCTTTTAAATAAAAAACTTTATAATTGCTCAACTTTCTGTCAAGATAAGAAATCTGACCAAAATTGACGAAATAATCTCTATTTCTCACCTCTAAAACATAGTTATTTTCTGATTTTTTTCGGATTGCAATGATATGTTTTTTTAAAAAATCGTCGGCCTCAATTTTTGCCAAAAGCGGATAAACTTCTTTGAGCTCATCTGGCTCTATTCCTGAGACCAAAGGCACTCGGGATGAGTAGTTTGGAGACAGAGGCATAGCCAATCCATCGGTATCCATATAATAAAATCCATTGTCTTTGATTCGAGCAATGGGTTTTCGCTGTATAATTTTGGCAGAAAGCCTGCCGTCCAGACTATAAAATGCTTCTGAAGACTTTATCATTTCGTTGGCATTGAGCATATCTTCAAAGCTGGCCAGACGCTTTTCGTTCACTAAAGAATCTCCATTGGATTTCAAGACCTCCTGTAAAAGTTTTTCAACTTCAGCTTCGGTGATGAATATTTTGGAAGCATCCAGAAGTTCAACCTGCAACGACTTGACCGGCTTCAGGTTTTGTCGATGATTCGCAAAACCCACCAGAAAGAAGAGAACCCCCAGGATTAGAATCAATCGAATGTTATGTAGTTTAAACACGTTCATGTAAATAATTTGAAATTTTAGTGGCTTCTATGCCTATATCTCCTGCACCAAGCAAGACAATCACCTCATCCTTGGCTATTTTTATTCTGTTGTGAATGTCATTTTTAGTGATCAGCTGTTTTGAGGAGTGCTGTATCAAATTCAGAAGAAATTCTGAAGTCACTCCTTCAATAGCAACTTCCCTGGCTGGATAAATATCCAGCAGATTCACTTCATCAAACTGAGCTAAACTAATTGCAAAATCCTCTGCAAAATCCCGTGTTCTTGAAAACAAGTGTGGCTGAAAAATCACAACTGTCTTTTGTTCCGGATGCATTTCAGATATCGCCTGGTACACGGCGTCAATTTCCTTAGGATGATGCGCGTAATCGTCTATCACCAGCAAATCATTGGATTTATAAATGTAATTGAAACGCCTTTGAACGCCTTCAAAACTAGCCAGAGCTTTTCCAAATGAACTGGCCAGCTCGGGTTTAAAATCTATTGCCAGGGCTAAAGCCGCCGCCGCGTTTAATAAATTGTGGTGTCCAGGCAAAGCAAACTGAAGTCCTTTCAAGTGAACTTCTCCCTGCTTAAAATCGAATCTGTAACTGCCATTTTCTATGGAAATGCGATTCACCTGCACCTCCGCCTCCTCATCCAAAGCTATGGAGCGGGCGTCCAAATCCAGACCGGATTTGGCATACAAATGGCCTTTCGGCACCAGTTGGGAAAATTCCCGAAAGGTATCTATCAGCTTTTGGGAGGTCTCGTAAATATCCAAATGATCTGCATCCATGGAGTTAATCACTGCAGCGGAGGGGTGTAAGCGAAGAAAAGACCGGTCGAATTCATCGGCCTCCACCACAACGACCTCTTCGCCGTCGCCGATGTAGTTGGTTTTATAATTCTGAAGGATTCCACCACAAAATGCAGTCAGTTTCACTCCGGAAGCTTTCAGGATGTGCACCAGTATTGCTGAAGTAGTCGTTTTTCCATGTGTTCCTGCTACTGCCAGTGTGGGCAGGTGTTTGGTAATATGTCCTAAAACCACCGAACGTTTGTGCATTTCAAAATTCTGAGTGCTGAAATAGTCGAAGTATGCTGAATTTTTTGAAATCGCCGGCGTATAAATCACTAAGGTGGTCTCCCTGGATAAATTCTGAATCTGCTCATTCACAGACTCGGAATACACCACATCAATGCCTTCGCTCAGTAAGCTTTTGGTCAGCTCCGATTCTGTCCTGTCATAACCAGAAACCCCCAGTCCTTTTTGATTGAAATACCGGGCCAGAGCACTCATCCCGATACCACCGATACCGATCAGAAACACGTGTGTATATTGACTTATCTCTTTCATCTTACTGCATTTTCTAAGCGTTCCACTTCATCTGCAATCGCCTTTGTAGCCAGAGGTTTCGCCAGGGTCAGGATATTTTTGGATAACTTCTTTTGAAGCTCAATATCCTGTATCAAATTTTTGAATACAGGTTCAAATTTATCATCCAGATCTTTCTCCCTCAGCATCACTGCTGCTTCTTTATCTTCTATAGATTTCGCATTTTTAGTTTGATGGTCCTCGGCAACGTTAGGCGAAGGAATAAAAAGCACCGGTTTTCCTACCAAACTGAGTTCGCTCACCGCCCCAGCACCGGCTCTGGAAATGATGACATCTGCCACAGCATAGGCCAAATCCATATTCGAAATGAATTTTAAAACCTTGACGGATTCGGTCTCCAAGGCAGCATATCTGTCATAATACAATTTCCCGCATTGCCATAAGACCTGAAGGTTTTCGGCTTCAAACCATGACAACTGACCTGCTATTAACTCATTGATGCGCTGAGAGCCTAAGCTGCCTCCTACAATCAACACGGTCTTTTTATTTGAATCCAATTGAAAATGCTTCAATCCGGCTTCTCTCTTGCTTCGCACTTCAAGTAAATCTTTACGAATTGGATTTCCTGTGAATACTACTTTTTCTTTAGGAAAAAACTGCTCCATCCCTTCGTAAGCGACGCAGATGGATTGCGCTTCTTCGGCCAGCCATTTATTGGTTATGCCCGCATAGGCATTTTGTTCCTGAATAAGGGTTGGGATTTTAAGAATAGAAGCCATCTTCAGCAAAGGGCCGCTTGCATATCCTCCTGTACCAACCACTACATTCGGTTTAAATCTTTTGAGAAGTGTTCTTGCCTTTAGCATAGAACTCATCAGTTTGAAAGGAAACATCAAATTTGACAAGCTGAGTTTTCGCTGAATTCCGGAAATCCATAGGCCTTCAATTTCAAAACCCGCCTCAGGCACTTTGGTCATTTCCATTTTATCTTTAGCGCCTACAAACAGAAATTCTGCCTCAGGATGTCTGCCTTTCAATTCTTCAGCAATAGCGATAGCCGGGTAGATATGTCCACCTGTTCCTCCTCCGGAAATCATGTATCGTCTTTCGCTCATATCGTCTCGCTTAATACTTCTAATGGGTTTTCAATCGCCAGATTATCGTCCCTTTCCTTTTGTCTGGCTTCAGCACTGGCTTTTACGTCATTATTGGCACTCACACTTATAACAATACCTAAAGACAGACACGTCATCCAGATGGAAGTTCCGCCGCTTCCCACCAGGGGAAGAGTCTGACCGGTGACGGGTAAAAATTCAACCGCTACGGCTATGTTTACAAAAGCCTGGAAAATAATGGGAATTCCTGCTGCTATAACCAATAGCCGCCCATAAACCGTTTCCGATTTGGTCACGATAATCGCGATTCGGTACAGCATGAACAGGTAAGCTAAAATCACTCCGATACCGCCAACCATACCCATTTCTTCTACAATTATAGCGTAAATAAAATCTGAGGAAGACTGCGGAAGAAAATTACGCTGAACGCTTTTACCTATGCCATTTCCGGTAATTCCACCGGTCGCTATAGCTATTTTAGCCTTCTCGACCTGATACTGTTCTCTCGACTGCTCATCTTGGGTAAAGCTTTCGACCCTGCTGATCCAGGTATCCACTCTATTGGGAAACAGGCCCGGAAAGGCTTTTGCAGATAAGCCAAAGACAACCAGACTTAGCATTCCCACACCCACGACTGCAGCAAGGTATTTGAGAGTATAACCTCCCACAAAAGTGAGCATTAAAACCATCAAAAAGATGATGGCTGCTGTGGAAAAATTGGCCGGTAAAATAAGGCCAACTACCAGAAATACAGGAACCCAAAGTGGTAAAATGGTTTCTTTGAAAGTATATTCAGTGTCTTTAATCTTTGATAAATATCTGGCTACGTAAATCAGTAAGACTACAGAGGCCAGGGTTGAGGTCTGGAAGGAGAAATTGACCAAAGGCACCTGTATCCATCGACTTGCATTCGCTCCGCCTATTGTGGTTCCCTGAAGGAGGGTCACTACTAAAAGCACGATGACGATAGGTAACAGAATAATAGATAAACCTCTGAAATATCTGTAGGGAATTTTGTGTGTCGCATACAGAATGGCAAATCCTAAAACCAGATGTATGAAATGCTTTACCAAATACGCAAAAGTACTTCCACTGGCGCCGTTCAGATAGGCCAGATTACTGGAAGCACTGTACACGGGAATAAAAGAAAAAATAGCCAAAAGCGCAGCCACAGACCATAACATCTTGTCTCCTTTTATGCTTTCAAAAAATTCTTTAACTCCTGAACTTGTTGACATTTTGATTTATTTTTTTAAACCTTGAACTGCATTTTTAAATTGTCTTCCTCTATCCTCATAATTTTCAAACAAATCGAAACTTGCGCAGGCTGGCGATAAGAGTACGGCATCGTTCTCTTCAGCCAATTCGTATGCTTTGGTTACTGCATCCTTCATAGTGGAGGTTTCGATAAGAATATCAACACAGTTGCTGAACGCTTCATAGATTTTTTGATTATCTATGCCCAGGCATACGATGGCTTTCACCTTTTCATTAACCAGAGCCAGCAAGTCTTCATATTTATTCCCTTTATCAACCCCACCTACAATCCAGACCGTTGGGGCAGTCATACTTCCCAAAGCATAAAAGGTTGCGTTTATATTGGTCGCTTTAGAATCGTTGATGAAAGCCACCTTATTGACTTTGCCCAATTCCTCCAGTCTGTGTTCCACACCGCGAAAGCTTTCCATGCTCTCCCGTATGGTTTGTTTCCTGATCTTCAGCAATCTTGCCGCTGTCGAAGCCGCCATTGCATTTCTTGTATTGTGGTCGCCTTTTACGGCTAAATCTGTTACAGACATAGTAAATAAGTTATGATTGAGTTTGATATTAATTTTGTTGTCTTCGATAAAAGCTGATAAATCCTCCAATAAGGTTGTCATTGTAAAGGGAATCAGTTGAGCTCTTACAGGGTTTTGTTCCAGCCATCTGACAATCACTTCATCGTCTTTATTGTAAATGAGGTAATCCTTTTCGGTTTGGTTCTCTGTTATTCTGAATTTGGCCGCGATGTATTCCTGAAAGTTATTGTGATAACGGTCTAAATGATCTGGTGTAATGCTGGTCAGGATAGCGATATGAGGCTGGAAGCTTTCAATACCATCTAGCTGAAAACTGCTGAGTTCCAGCACATAATTCTGAACCTGCTTTCTGGCCACTTGTTCAGCAAAACTAAAGCCCACATTGCCGGCCATAGAAACCGATAATCCCGCGTTTTTCAGAATATGATAAACCATACTGGTCACCGTAGTTTTGCCATTGGATCCTGTAATGCCAATCGTAGTAGCATCGGTATACCAGGAGGCAAATTCAATTTCAGAAATGATTTTGATACCCTTTTCCTTTAGCTTTTGAATCAAAGGTAAATCATCAGATATCCCAGGACTTTTTACAATAAGATCTGCAGCTTCAAGTTTTGAAATGCTGTGTCCACCCTCTTCAAAGGCGATGCCTTCAGAATTTAATTTAGCTTTAAACCCGGGCTTCAATTTTGAAAAATCGGATAAGAAAACCTCGTAAGATTTATCCTTTCCTAAAATAGCAGCTCCTACTCCACTTTCACCTCCACCTAAAACAACCAGCTTTTCCATTTATCTGATTTTAAGGGTTACAATGGTGATGACCGCCAGCAGGATTCCTATAATCCAGAATCTGACTACGATTTTAGATTCATGAAATCCAAGCTTTTGATAATGATGGTGCAGCGGAGACATCAAAAAGATACGTCTCCCGGTTCCTGTTTTCTTTCTGGTGTATTTGAACCAACCCACCTGAAGTATCACTGATAAGTTTTCAATAAAGAAAACGCCACAGAGGATGGGAATTAAAAGTTCTTTACGGGTGGCAATGGCAATCACGGCTATTATTCCACCGATGGTAAGGCTTCCGGTATCCCCCATAAATATTTGAGCCGGATAGGTGTTATACCATAAAAATCCAACCAGCGCCCCGGCAAAGGCCGTTATAAAAATAGTCATCTCTCCCGAGCGCGGAATGTTCATGACATTGAGGTAGTCTGAAAAGATGATGTTTCCAGACACCCAGGCAAATATTCCCAGGGTGAGCACAATTATAGCTGAACTTCCCGCCGCAAGACCATCAATGCCATCGGTAAGGTTGGCTCCGTTGGAAACAGCGGTGACAATAAAAATAACAATAGGAATAAAAATAAGCCATGCATACGAAGCCGCTCCTTCGCTAATCCAGGATATGGCTTTGGTATAATCCAATTCGTTGTTCTTAACAAAGGGGATGGTTGTGGTTAAAGATTTTTCTTCAGGAGACGTATTGGTGATCACCTGTGTATTATTCTCTGTGATGACTTCATTTTCAGATCTTATGGTCACATCGGGATGAAGATACATCACAGCACCCACAAAAACCCCTAAGCCAACCTGGCCCACGACTTTGAATTTTCCTTTTAAGCCTTCTTTGTTCTTTTTAAATGTTTTGATATAATCATCTATAAATCCAATGGTTCCCATCCAGATCGTGGTCACAATAAGAAGGATGATATAGATGTTATCCAGCTGCGAGAGAAGCAAAACGGGAATAAGCGTCGAAAAAATGATAATAAGACCACCCATAGTTGGTGTACCCGCTTTCTCTTTTTGACCTTCGAGTCCCAGTTCTCTAACGCTTTCTCCAATTTGTTTGCGTTGCAGAAATAAAATGATGCGTTTACCAAAAATCGTAGAGATCAATAGCGATAAAATGATGGCTGAAGCTGCTCTAAAAGATATGTACTGGAATAAACGAGCTCCGGGGAGATCGTATTGGCTTTCTAAAAATTCGAATAGATGATACAGCATATCTTATTTGTTAAATTGAACTAAGAGGTTCTTCACTAGTTTTAAATCGTCAAAATCTGTTCTCACCCCATGAATTTCCTGATAGGTTTCATGTCCTTTTCCCGCAATCAAAATGATGTCTCCGCTTTGAGCTAAGCTGCAGGCCGTTTTGATCGCCTGCTCTCTGGAGGTAATACTCAAGGTTTTAAACACATCCTGAGGCTCTACGCCTTTTTCTATATCGCTGATGATCTGGTCCGGATCTTCCGTTCTTGGGTTATCACTGGTAAAAATGACTTTGGTACTGAGATTCCCCGCAATTTTCCCCATCACAGGACGTTTGGTTTTATCGCGATCGCCTCCGCAACCCACCACGGTAATCAGTTCTTCATTACGCGTTCTGATGCTATTGGTGGTTTGCAGCACATTCTTTAAAGCATCGGGAGTGTGGGCATAATCTACAATCACATGAATTCCGGTTTCTGAAATGTGATGCTGATATCTTCCGTCCACAGGTTTCAACTGACTTAAGGTCTGCAAATTTTCAAGGTCCTCAACGCCAAGCAGATCTGCTGTAGCATACACGGCCAGTAGATTATAGGCATTAAAATCGCCTATGAATCTCGACCAGACTTCATTTCCATTGATGTTCAACTTAAGACCAGAGAAGCTTTCCTCCAGGATTTTCACTTTGTAATCGGTCAGGTTTTTAACTCCATACCCATAAGTCTTGGCTTTGGTATTCTGAAGCATATACCTGCCGTTTTTATCGTCGACATTGGTGAGGGTAAAAGCATCTTTGGATAACTGATCAAAGAATCGCTTCTTCACGTCTCTGTATTCCGCAAATGAACTGTGATAATCCAGATGGTCCTGAGATAGGTTTGTGAAAATTCCACCTTTAAAATCCAGTCCCAAAGTCCGGTGCTGAGCAATCCCATGAGAACTCACCTCCATGAAACAAAACTCTACGCCTGCCTCATTCATCATTTTGAGGTATGTATTTATCGTTAGAGAATCTGGAGTTGTCAATTTGGTCGGAAACTCTTTTTCGTCAACTTTAATGGTCACGGTAGAAATCAAACCCACTTTATAACCAAGTGCTTTAAAAAGCTGATATAAAAGAGAACTCACCGTTGTTTTCCCATTGGTACCGGTTACGCCAACCAGTTTCAGGTTGGACGATGGATTTTCAAAATAATTGGAAGCCATGATCGCTAAGGCCTCACGAGTGTCCTTCACCTGAACATAAGTGATACCCGGAGCTAATTCAGCAGGAAGCTCTTCACACACAATCCCATGAGCTCCTTTTGAAATTGCCGCATCTATATATAAATGACCATCAGCAGCAGCGCCTCGTATTGATACAAAAACATCCTGTTTGGACACTAAACGGCTGTCGAAGTGAATGCTGTTCACTTCCAGAGCTGTTGAGCCTTTAACAGATTCAATCGGAACTTTATAGAGTATGTCTTTTAAAATTTTCAACTTGAAATTAAATTTACCTTTTGATTATTTGAAATTTTAGTACCGCCTTTTATCGACTGTCTTACAACTGTACCGCTGCCAATCAGATTGACATTAAGTCCCAGATTTTCTAAAATCGAGACCGCATCCATAGCCGGGTAACCTTTAAGATCCGGCATCACCGTTTTATAGTCCTGAGAAATTTTGAAGTATTTATCATAGCTGCCACTGGCGATATCAGATTGAATCGTTTCCCTGGAAATTTCATCTTTTAAAGGCGTATCGATATAAATTTTCTGAGCGATTTTCGCAAACACCGGAGCAGCCACGGTACTTCCGTAGTAACCGATTTTAGGATTGGGTTTATGAATCACGACAATACAGGAATATTTAGGCTCATCCGCAGGAAAATACCCCACAAAAGAAGAGATATAGCGTCCCGATTCTATCCAGTATTCGGTCTGGCAGGTGCCGGTTTTTCCAGCCATAGAAAAATTAGGGTTTTTAATGTTGGTCCCGGTCCCGTTTTCTACAACCCCCTTCATCAAATCCTGAAGTTTCAAAGCGGTTTCCTTGGAACAAACACTTCCCTCAACAATGGGCTCGGTATAAGACTCGATAAGTGAATGTTTATCCCTGACCTGTTTTAAAAATTTCGGCTTCACCTTTAAGCCATCGTTGGCAATAGCATTATAAAAAGTAAGGGTTTGCAGAGAAGTTAAAGAAACCCCATACCCAAAAGACATCCACGGCAAAGTTGTCCCATACCAGTTGGAATCATCTGGATGAGGAATTCTGGGTTGCCCCTCTCCTTTAATTCTCAGACCAATTTTATCATTTAAACCCATATTGTAAAGCCGGTTCACAAAGCGCTCTGGATTATCCTTATAATTTTCGTAAATCATTTTGGCGAAGGCTGTGTTTGAAGAGACTTCAAACGCCTCAGCCGCAGAAATTTTACCGTAACCTCCGCGTTTGGAGTCGTAAACTTTCCGGTCAAAAAACTTAACCATTCCCTGTTCTGTGTCGAAAACAGTGCTGGTATCGATAACCTTATCTTCCAAAGCTGCTGCAATGCTCATCAGCTTGAAGGTAGACCCTGGCTCATGGGGCTCATAAACCGCGTAGTTGAGTTTTTCATAGTATTTATCAGAATCTTTGATGCGACCCAGATTGGAAATAGCCTTGATTTCCCCGGTCTTGGTTTCCATCACCACAACGCTTCCATGGTCTGCTTCAAAATGCTCCAGTTGCTCAAGCAGGGCATGATGAGCCACATCCTGAATATTGACATCAATGGTAGAAATAACGTCATAACCATCTTCGGGTTCGACTTCATTTACATCACTGATGGGCTTCCATTGACCTTTAGCTATTTTCTGCTTTAGCCTACGGCCCTGTTTGCCTCTAAGATACTCATCGAAAGCGCCTTCCAGACCTACATTTCCAAAACCAACTGTGCGTTCCCCTATTTTTCCCAGGGGATTTTCACGAACGGTGGACTGTTCTGCAATAAAACCTCCTTTGTAAGGGCCAAGATTAAAAAGCGGAAACTCTCGTATCGCTATATAATCTGAATAATCCAGCTGCTTTGCTATGAGCAAATACCTGTTTTTAGCTTCTCTGGCCCGCTTTAGTTTCTGAAGGTGAAAGCTTTTAGAATTTCCGAGTAACCTGGACAGTTCTGAAGCCAAAGCTGAGGCATATTTCTGAAAATTGCTTTCTGAAACGGTAATGGCATCAAACCTGATATCGTATTTGGGAACTGAAGTTGCCAGTAAATTCATATGGGTATCATACAAATTACCTCGGTTGGGCTCTATATTGAAATTTCTGTATACCGTTTCCTGAGCCAGATCCTTGTACTTCTGCCCCTCCACGATTTGAATTTTAAACAGCTGGTAAGACATGATTAAAAACAGCAGCACAAAAGCCGCCGCGAGGACGTAAAACCGACTTAAAATGTTTTTGTCTGTTGTCATTTCAATTGGACTTTACTATAATTTTATAGGGTGGTTTATCAGATAAACCGATGGCGCGCTTTTTCATTTTCTGGGCAACATTTGACTCCATTTTTTGCTGCATCACGGTTTTACGCGTATCCACAAATTCACTTCGGAGTTCCTTTAGTTGCTGATTAAGCTCTGCAACCCGATATACTTTTCGCTCTGCACTATGCGAGCTGGCTATCATGATAATGGCCAGAAAGGCACAAAACACAATAAAGGCCCAGTTGGTAAAAGCGCCTTCACTTACCAAAAATTTGCCTTTTAAAATGTTTCCTAAGCCATTAGCCATGATTATAACTTTTCTCCTATACGTAATTTTGCACTTCTCGATCTGTTGTTCTGCTTCATTTCAGTCTGAGCGGGTGTTATCAACTTCCCGATTTTCCTGAAAGGAACCAGCATATTCCCGTAAAAATCCTTTTCTGGAGCTCCAGAGAATTTACCATCTCTTATAAATCGCTTCACCAGCCTGTCTTCCAGGGAATGGTAAGAGATCAAACTCAGTCTTCCGCCTTTTTTAATCAGGTCGGGGGTTTGAAGTAAAAATTCCTTCAGCACCTCCATTTCCTGATTAACTTCTATACGGATAGCCTGGTACACTTGAGCCAGAAACTTATTCACTTTGGTAGACGGAAAAAAAGGAGTGAGTAAGGCATTCAATTCTGAAGTGGACTGAATGGGCTTCACTGCTCTTGCTTCCACAATAGCCTTTGCCAACTTTCTGGACATTTTTATTTCACCATATTGCCAAAGCAACTGAGATAACTGCTCTTCAGAATAGGCATTGATCAATTCTGAAGCACCTATCCCTGTTTGCTGATCCATTCGCATATCCAATTCAGCATCAAATCGTATCGAAAACCCGCGTTCGCCTTCGTCGAACTGATGAGAAGACACTCCGAAATCTCCAAGAATGGCATCGACTTGTTTCACTCCCTCCAGCTTCAAAAAGCGTTTGATAAATCTGAAATTGGCCTGAATAAGGGTAAATCGCGGATCGTCTATGCTGTTTTCCAGCGCATCCTGATCCTGATCGAAAGCATACAGCTTTCCATGTTCGCCGAGGCGCGATAAAATTTCTCGGGAATGACCCCCTCCGCCAAAAGTCACATCTACATAAACACCGTTGGGTTTGATAGACATGCCATCAATGCTTTCCTTTAGCAGGACAGGTATGTGGTAAGCTTCACTCATCGGCTTGAAATCCCATTACGTCTTCCGCTAAATCTGCGAAGTCTTCAGATTCGCTGATGACAGATTCATATTTTTCTTTATCCCAAATCTCTACGATATTAATTGCAGAAGAAACCACAATCTCTTTTTCGATAGAGGCAAACTCGATAAGGTCTTTTGGAATCAATAATCTTCCGTTGGCATCGACTTCAATAACCTTGACACCGGCAGAAAATTTTCTTATAAAATCATTGTTTTTCTTATTGAAACGGTTCAAAGCGTTCATTTTATCCATCAGTAAGTTCCATTCACTCATGGGATATAATTCCAGACAAGGCTGAAACACAGAACGTTTCAAAACAAACCCCTCTTCAAGGACAGACAGCATCTGTTTTTTTAGGCCAGACGGTAGCATAAGTCGACCTTTTGTGTCAACTTTGCATTCGTAAGATCCTATTAGCGTATTCATGTGGGTTTCATTTCAATTTCAAATATATTGAATTTTTTACCACATTTTACCACTTTCTACCACATTGTGGATAACTTTTTCCTGAGGAATACGTTAAGACTTGTTCAAAGCAGTAATTACAGGAGGTTCAGGTTTTCCCTGAAATCCTAAATAGCTGTGGATAACGTCAATAATCCTTTAATTTGAAAGAAACTGAAGCCTTGGCTTTTAGGTTTTGATCCCAAATCCAGCTCTAAAAGTCTTATTTACACCCAATTAACTTTTGAAGAGACAAGTCCCTGAAACAATACGGATTTCTTATACAAATATCTTTATATTTGAATTTTGAAATTCTGAAAACCTGATGGAAGAACATATAAAGCAAGAAGGCAAGTTTAAATACTTTGAGAAAGGAGAAGGCACTCCCATAGTTATATTACATGGCCTGATGGGTGGTTTAAGCAACTTCGACGGCGTCATGAGTTTTTTTCCGGAGAAAGGCTATAAGGTTGTCGTTCCAGAATTACCGCTTTACGATTTACCACTGCTTAAAACCAACATTAAGAACATAACCAAGTACATCAAGGAATTCATAGACTTTAAATCTTACGGCCAGGCTATTTTAGTAGGTAATTCATTGGGGGGACATGTCGGTTTATTGACTACCAAACTCTACCCCGAAATCGTAAAAGCACTCGTTATTACCGGAAGTTCCGGACTGTACGAAAGCGCCATGGGTGAAAGTTACCCCAAGCGTGGTGATTATGAATACATCAAAAAGAAGGCCCAGGACGTATTTTACGATCCGGAAGTAGCTACTCAGGAAATCATAGACGACGTTTACAGCGTAGTCAATGACAGGAGCAAATTGATAAGAACCTTATCTATTGCTAAAAGTGCCATCCGCCACAACATGTCTAAGGATTTACCTGATATGCAAACGCCTACCTGTATCATTTGGGGAAAACAAGACCAGGTCACTCCTCCACAGGTTGCTGAAGATTTTGACAGGCTTCTCCCTGATTCTGAATTGTTTTGGATAGATAAATGTGGCCATGCGGCCATGATGGAACATCCGGATCAGTTCAACGAGATCCTGTATACATGGCTTGAGAAAAGAAACTTCTAAGACATTTATCTCATGAAAATCAAAACCTCAGCCTTCGTAGTAAGCAATTCGGATGTGGCTAAATGCCCCGTTTCTCACCTACCGGAATATGCGTTCATCGGAAGAAGTAATGTGGGCAAATCCTCGTTGATCAATATGCTAACAGGGAGGAAAAGCCTTGCTAAAGTTTCTGGAAAGCCGGGAAAAACAAGGCTTATCAATCACTTTCTTATCAATGACAACTGGCATCTTGTAGATTTACCGGGCTATGGCTATGCTAAAGTCAGCAAGCAGGAGAAAAAGACCTTTCAAAAATACATCACCGCTTATTTTGAAAAACGCCAGCAGCTTGTCAATACATTCATCCTGATCGACTGCAGGCACGAACCTCAGCCAATAGACCTTGAGTTCCTGGAATGGATGGGAACCAATGCTATTCCGTTTTCTCTTGTGTTTACCAAAGCAGACAAACTCAAACCTCAGGCTTTAGAAAAAAACGTTGCGGAGTATAAAGCAAAACTGATGGAGACCTGGGAAGAACTTCCACCCTACTTCATTACCTCTTCAGCAAACCAAACTGGACGAGATGACATTCTGAATTACATTCAGAGCATCAACGAGACCCTGAAATAATTATAGCCGCGATTTAATTTTTTGTATTAGGGTTTCGACCTCTTCAATTTGATTGAGTTCATCGTTTCCCATGAAAAGACTCAAGTCATAGTTGTCCTGGTATAAAATGACCGGCAGCTCGTGAAGCTTTTCAAATTTAGATTTGAATGTACTCCGGTATTCATCTTTATGCAGAAACCGCATGTCAATGTCACTTTGCTTTCGAAAGGCTTTCCATTTTTTATGTTCGGAGACCAGGCCAAAGGTCAGTTCGCACAAGTTGCATTCATGGGTTTTTGGGCTCAGGATTTTATGAACACTATCCATCAGGGAGTTACTTACTCCGGCATTGGCATTATAAACAAAGATTAAGGCTTTATTTTTTTGCATCCTTGATGTCTAGCTTTTCTGCGAAATAATCACAAAAATCCTTCATGGTTTCTGTCATTTTCTCGTCATCTGTTGCCCTTTGAAAGGTATCGGTCATGCCCACAAATATTTGGTGGAAGAATTTTTTCATCTCATCTACCGGCATTTCTTTGGTCCAAAGATCAATGCGCAAAGTCTCCTGAGCTTTATGATCCCATATGCTTAAAAAGGCAGCTTTAGCTTCTTCATTCTCAATACCTCCATCCTGAGCGGACCAGGTTAATTTTTCTGGAATTCTATTTTCGTCGGTGACAACGTTGATTTTAATTTCAGATTTTTTTTCAATCATGACTTAGGTTTATAATTTGATTTTTTAAAAATAACATCAGACTTTAGTTCTAATAGCTCTTTTATGCTTGTATTAGGATATTTATCCATATAAGCTCGCAAAATCTGCCACCCTATATATTGTCCAATTCTCGGAGAAGACTCATTATCCAATTCGAGATAAAATTTAGAATAGGGTGAAAGGTTGATAAATCGGTCTTCAAGGCGGATATCCGTTGAATAAATGAGATCTCTTTCTACAAAAAAGGACCAGATTTGAGTTTCATTCTCTTCAGCCCAGGTCAACTCCTCTTCAGAATAATAAATTTTGGCGGCATCAGATTCAAACGGCATCAAAAGATCCTTCAGGTAAAGAATCTTTCCGTAGTAAATCATATCAGACAGAAAGGTTCTGGACCGGTCTGTACTCAGTTTTTGCATAGCCAAGGCTCTGGCGATATCGGATACCAGAAATTCTTCATCCTGCTGAAAAGCAATATACTGAGGTAAACCTTTATAAAATTCATGATCTCTTCCCAGGTAGTTATCAAGAGAAATCAATAGCATATCCTGAGTTAAGACCAGCTTTTGCCTGTAATTGACTTCCTCTGCCAGGGTATAAACAACCGGTAATTCGTATTCGGGAAAGTAGTACTTTACGTATTTAAAGAAGCGCTGCATACGTTCAGTTTCTTCCTTAAATTCGGGAAATTCCTTGTAAACCTCGGCATGGATTTCTTGTTGCAGATCACTTTGCATCTTTGCGATCCATAAACTGTCAGAAATCTGATCTGGAAAAAGCATGGAATACTCCGATTTCAATGCCGGCAAATCTTCGGGAGAAGCTTCTGCAAAGCGAAGATCGAAGCGTTCCACATGAAGATCAACTTCTAAGGCCTCGGCTTCAGAATTCAATTTTGAGGCCTTATCACAACTGGATAGTATCAAAAAAAAACTTAACAAAATTAAAGGAAACCTCATATTTCTATAGATAGGGTTTAGTAACTAAATGAATTATTTATATTTGATGCAAATGTAAGTATTAAAGCCTAAAAGCAGCCTTATGAAAGCCCAGAAAACTATCGATTACATAACGGAATGGTTGAAAGATTATTTGAACAAGAGCCAGCAGAATGGTTTTGTTATTGGTGTTTCAGGAGGGATTGATTCGGCCGTAACTTCTGCGCTTTGTGCGAATACGGGAAAACCTACCTTATGCGTGGAATTGCCCATTCATCAGCATAAATCTCAGGTATCCAGAGCCAGGAAACACATAGAGCATCTGGAAGGGCGATTTGCAAACGTGAGTTCTATAAAAGTTGATTTATCCACTACCTTCGACACCTTCAAGGCCAGTTTGCCAGAGCTGGAGGACCAAGAGCTTCAGGATTTTGCCCTGGCCAATTCCAGAGCGAGGTTAAGGATGACAAGCCTGTATTACTTTGCAGGAATTCATGGCTATCTGGTCGCTGGCACAGGAAACAAAGTTGAAGATTTCGGGGTTGGGTTTTACACCAAATACGGCGATGGCGGCGTAGATTTGAGTCCGATCGCAGATCTGATGAAAAGCGAAGTTTTTGAACTAGCAAAAAGCTTAAGCGTTATCGATGACATTCAGGAAGCAGAACCTACCGATGGTTTATTTGGGGATAGCAGAACGGATGAAGACCAGATTGGCGCAAGCTATGATGAACTGGAATGGGCCATGGGATTTGATGGTGATATTTCCGAAATATCAGACCGACAAGAAGAGGTTTTAAAAATATATAAAAGACTGAATTCAGCCAATCAACACAAAATGCAGCCCATACCCGTTTGTGAGATTCCTGAGGACTTTAAAGAGTAGTTCGTATCCCTGAGTTGATTATTGTAGTTATATTCAATTCGATAGTTTCATTTTAAAATTTATTAATGCTTTACACCGCGAAGTCACAGTTAACACTAAGTTTATAAAACCCTGTTCAGTTTATTGGAGATCAGGACTTCCAGACCATTATATTCCATGGTCTCCCGCATAAGTTCAATATCGACTTCCTCTTTTTGATCTCTTATCACTTCACTCAAATCCTGTACTTTTTTACGGATGAGGTAACGGCGAAGATTTAAAATGGTTTCCATGACTTCTCTTGGATCCAGGATACTCTTGTCGATCACAAAGATCTCCTGCCGCTTCCAGTCGTGTAGCTGGTTTTTTTCGTTTTCCATCAAAATCGAAGTCACTTCCTGAGCCAGTTCGGGTTTTAGGTGATTGATAAACGTATCCACCTTCAAGGTTCCGTCTTTGGCAAAGATTTCAATGATTTGATCGTAAAGGTCTTTAAAGAGTGCATTTGAAAACTCAACTTCATCTTCCTGTAATTCAATAAAAATCTTTTCAAAAACAACATATTCCCGTTTGACTTCAATGTGCTTATCTTCATCGAAATCGAAATCGAAGTCGGTAAAAATGGCTTTTTGATCCCCATACCTTAGTAACAGCTGAATGATACTGCGTTCTAATACATACTGATGGTCTACTTTTGGAATCGGTCCAGACTCCGGAGTTTCTTTAACAACTTCCAGAGATTTTCGCCTAATTCCCCGACCTGCTTCTTTTTTCTCTTTGGCTAAGATTTGAGCCAGTGTGCTAAACAACACCTCTTCAGACACATCGAGAAGGTTGGAACAGGTCTGTATGTAAATTTCCTGAGTGATTTGGTCCGGAATCTTGGAAATTGAATTCACAATATCCCTGACCACTTCAGCCTTTTTTACAGGATCTTTATCTGCATCCTCCAGCAAAAGCGAGGCTTTAAATCTTATAAAATCCTGAGCATTTTCATTGAGATAGGCCTGCAAGTCCTCGAGTGAATTCGCTTTGGCGAAACTGTCGGGATCTTCCCCTTCAGGAAAGAGACAGACTTTAACGTTCATGCCCTGTTCCAGAATCAAATCAATCCCGCGAATGGAAGCTCTCAAACCAGCAGCATCTCCGTCAAATAAGACCGTGATGTTATTGGTCAGCCGGCTAATCAGTCTGATTTGCTCTGGAGTAAGCGCCGTTCCTGAAGAAGCTACTACATTTTCGATGCCGGTTTGGTTAAACTGAATGACGTCGGTATAGCCCTCCACCAGGTAACAATTATCCTGCTTTGCAATAGCCTGCTTGGCCTGATAAAGTCCGTAAAGCACTTTACTCTTATGGTAAACTTCACTTTCAGGTGAATTGAGATATTTGGCTTGTTTTTTATCGTTGGTCAGAATACGTCCTCCAAACCCCAGCACCCGACCGGACATGGAGTGAATCGGAAACATAACGCGACCTTTAAACCGGTCGAATCGCTTTTCACCTTTAACAATGCTCAGCCCTGTCTTTTCAAGATATTCCAGTTTATATCCCTTTTCCAAAGCGGTATCAGTAAAGGCCTGCCACTCATCTGGAGAATAGCCGAGATCAAATTTTTCAATTGTTTCGGAAGTGAATCCCCGGTTTTTAAAATAGCTCAAGCCCACCGACTTGCCTTCATCGGTATGCAGCATTTGATTGACAAAGAAAGTTTTGGCAAACTCATTAACCAGATACATGCTTTCCCGCTCACTGGCTTTTTCCTTTTCTTCTGAAGATTGCTCCGTTTCTTCGATTTCGATATTGTAGCGCTTCGCTAAGTGCTTGATGGCTTCCGGGTAAGTAAAATGCTCGTGTTCCATCAAAAAAGCAACGACATTACCCCCTTTTCCGGAACTAAAATCCTTCCAGATTTGCTTTACCGGAGAGACCATGAAGCTGGGTGTTCGCTCTTCCGTAAAAGGGCTTAAGCCTTTGAAGTTGCTCCCCGATTTTTTCAGTTGAACATAATCGCCAATGACTTCCTCAACCCGGGAAATATCAAATACTTTATCAATGGTGGATTTACTTATCAACGGAAATCAATTTAAAAATCAAATAATTCAAGGTTTATTAGCTAAGTATCGATTACAAAAACACCTCTAAAATATAAACTTAAAAAGCTTAAAACAAAACCTGCTGCGAAAGATTAAAGGTAAAATAAATTAGTTTATGAAGTTTATAGAATATGATTAATAGCAGGTATTTTTTCACGCAAAGTCCGCCAAGAGATTAGGCAAAACATGCTAAAGCATAGCTTACACCGAAAATCTTGGCGATCTTCGAATTTTTTTTGTCTTTGCGAACTTGGGGATAAATTTCTTTGTAGGCTTTGCCTGGCATTATTTCTCTCGATCGATCACGTAATCTATCATCAATTGAAGCGAAGCTTTATACGGCGAATCCGGATAGGTCTGCAGGATTTCTGAAGCCTCGTTCTGAAAGGCTTTCATCTTGATTTGCGCATATTCCAAACCCCCTGAAGATTTTACAAAGTCGATGACTTCATTGACCCGTTTCTTGTCTTTGTTGTGATTTTTTACCGAATTGATGATCCAGTCCTTATCTTTTTTTGACACCTGATTTAAAGTGTAAATAAGCGGAAGCGTCATTTTCTGTTCTTTGATATCGATTCCGGTTGGTTTGCCTATTTTTTGCTCTCCGTAGTCAAACAAGTCATCTTTGATCTGAAACGCCATCCCTATGAGCTCTCCAAACTTCCGCATGGATTCCACATGGGCAGATCCGGGTTTTACAGCAGCGGCACCCAGGCTGCAGCAAGCCGCAATAAGCGTTGCCGTTTTCTGACGAATAATTTCGTAGTAAACATCTTCGGTAATATCAAGACGACGGGCCTTTTCAATTTGCAGCAACTCCCCTTCACTCATTTCTCTTACAGCCACAGAAATGATTTTTAAAAGGTCGAAATCATCATTGTCAATAGAGAGCAGCAAACCTTTGGATAGCAGAAAATCACCAACCAAAACGGCAATTTTGTTTTTCCACAGGGCATTGATGGAAAAGAAACCGCGACGCTGATTGCTGTCATCTACAATATCATCATGAACCAAAGTAGCGGTGTGAATCAATTCAATAACGGAAGCACCCCTGTAGGTTCTGTCATTTACTTCCCCATCGGAAACCATTTTAGCAACCAAAAACACGAACATTGGTCGCATTTGCTTGCCTTTTCTGTTGACGATGAAGTGTGTGATTTTATTTAAAAGGGCGACACGGGAAGACATGAAAAGCGAGAACTTTTTTTCAAAAAGTTCCATCTCATGCGCTATGGGTTCTTTTATTTGAGAGACTGTTTTCAAGACTCACAAATATAGAATTTAATATATTAAGAAAATCTGAAAATCGATTTTAAAAAATAAGATTAAACCTTAATTTTGTTAGCCAGCTGACCACAGGCAGCATCGATATCTTTACCTCTGGAATGTCTTAAAGTTACAGTAATTCTGTTGGCTTCAAGGGTATTGACATATTTGGCCACTGCCGCATCGGTCCCTTGCTGAAATTCGCCATCATCGATGGGATTGTACTCGATGATATTGACTTTGCAGGGTATAGCCTGGCAAAATTCAACCAGTGCTCTGATGTCTTCTTCTCTGTCGTTAATGCCGTTCCAGACGATATATTCGTAAGTCACCGATTTTCCTGTTTTCTCGTACCAGTAAATCAAAGACTCTTTTAAATCGGCTAAAGGAAACTTGGCATTGAAAGGCATGATCTGGGTTCTTATCTCATCAATGGCCGAATGCAGGGATACGGCTAAATGAAATTTGACTTCATCATCAGCCAGTTTTTTAATCATTTTCGGAACCCCGGAAGTGGATAAAGTAATTCGGCGTGGAGACATACCCAGACCTTCCGGTGAAGTGATTTTTTCAATAGACTTCAGCACATTGTTATAATTCATCAGCGGCTCACCCATACCCATATACACGATATTGGATAAGGGAATACCATTGTAGAGCTTGCTTTCCTTGTCGATGGCCACCACCTGATCAAAAATCTCGTCGGCATTCAGGTTTCTGAGACGTTTGAGTTTGGCTGTGGCGCAGAATTTGCAATCCAAGCTGCATCCCACCTGCGAAGACACACAGGCCGTTGTTCTGGACATCGTCGGGATGAGTACAGATTCTACCGTAAAGCCATCGTGAAGTTTGACGGCATTCTTGATGGTGCCGTCCTTACTCCTTTGCATCTGGTCCACTTCGATATGATTGATCACAAAGTTATCGACCAGCATTTGCCTGGTTTCCTTCGACAGGTTGGTCATCTCTTCAAAATTATAAGTGGCTTTATTCCATAACCAGTCATATACCTGAGACCCCCGAAAGGATTTATCTCCCTGAGAGACAAAGAAGTCCTGCAGTTCTTTTTTGCTAAGGGCGCGTATGTCTTTTTTTGATTTTTTCACGTTGCAAAATTAGGCAAAAAAGAGAGGAATCTTCCAAAAAGTATATTAATGATATCTCGAAAACAAATCTGAAGCTTTGTTGTAAGCAGATTCAAAACTCGTCATGCGAATTGAGTTTTCAATGTTTTTCGAATTGAAGTAGGACAGCATTTTCTCGGTTTGCATATTGCCGGTAAGGTCATCTTTTGCCATCGGACAGCCGCCAAATCCCTGAATCGCTCCATCAAAGCGTCTGCAGCCGGCCTGCGTAGCCGCATGAATTTTTTCATACCAGGCATCTGGTGTAGTGTGCAAATGGGCGCCAAACTCCATGTTCGGGTATTCGGGGATAAGTGTTGAAAACAAATCTTCGATCACCTCCGGAGTTGAACTCCCTACTGTATCTGAAAGTGAGAGGATCTTCACCCCAAGATCGGCTAGTTTTTCTGTCCATTCCCCAACGATATCGGTACTCCAGGGATCGCCGTAGGGATTACCAAACCCCATAGATAGATACGCCACAACCGATTTGTCGGAAGCCTGAGCAATGTCTAGAATCGACTTTAAGACGTCGACCGATTCAGCTATGGTTTTATGCGTATTACGCATTTGAAAGTTTTCAGATATAGAAAATGGATAGCCCAGATAATCGATTACCGGAAACTTCGAAGCATCTTCAGCTCCTCTTGTATTTGCCACAATCGCCAGAAGTTTACTTTGAGTCTGAGATAAATCCAGCATAGACAGGACTTCAGCAGTATCCTGCATTTGCGGAATGGCCTTGGGAGATACGAAACTTCCAAAGTCTATGGTATCAAAACCACATTTCAGAAGGGATTGGATATATTTTGCTTTTTCATCGGTCGGGATAAAAGGCTTGATGCCCTGCATAGCATCTCTGGGACATTCGATAAGTTTGACTGATTTCATGAGACCAAATATACAGTTTTAAGGCATTTTCAAAAATGCAAGCCGATTTGTTTATTATAAAATTATTTGTGATCCCTTTCACTTTAGCTTCTGCACTAAAAAGATAAATTCAAATACCTGTGCTTATGACTCAGCCTCAGGGAACTAAAGTAAAATCAGAATGGCAATCGCCACAAATGTGAATATCTGAAACCATTTCAGAAAGGAATAGGACCTGGAGGTTTTGAATAACATGCCGGAAAGTTGGTCAGAAAGAACTGCGACCAAGCTAAAAACAATAAACGCCTGAAGCATAAACAGACCCCCTAGAGTGTAAAACTGGAAAATCAAATCTTTTTCTGTATCCCATAAAAACCCCGGAAAAAAAGCGAGAAAAAAAATCGTGACCTTAGGGTTGAGGATATTCATGATAAAGCCGGTTTTAAAATCTGAAAACGCTAAGGTTTTGGATACCTCATTCTTATCCGGAGCAAAACTTTGGGGCGGGGAGGAATACACGATATAGGCCAGATAAAACAAATACAGGGCGCCAGCAATTTTGATACTCCAAAACAGAGGTTCAGAATTTTTGATGATCAAGGAAACTCCAAAAGCAACCAGAGAGGTGTGAATGAGGATTCCGGAAACCAAACCCAAAGCAATTACCATCCCTTTTTTATAGCCGCCCACAAGGCTTTGAGAAAGCACATAAATGATATCGGGTCCAGGCGAAAGTGTGAGTAAAATAGAGGCGATTAAAAAAGGGATAAGTTGCTCTAACATAAGGTTCAGGACATTTTATCCAAAATAGCTTGATTGATGGCTTTCACAAGTCCCGGGCCTTCGTAGACAAAGCCTGTGTAAAGCTGAACTAAACTTGCACCCGCCTCCAGCTTTTCTAAAGCATCTTCAGGACTCATGATGCCTCCTACTCCAATAATAGGAAAGGCTTTGTTACTTTGTTCTGATAAAAATCGAATCACCTCGGTAGATGATTTCCTCAAGGGCATACCGCTCAACCCCCCAGCTTCCTCTTTGTTTTCGGAGGTCAAGCCTGCTCTTGAAATCGTCGTGTTGGTCGCAATTACCCCGTCAATTTTGGTGATTTCTACAATCTCAATAATATCCAAAAGCTGAGACTCGGTGAGATCTGGTGCTATTTTAAGCAAAATGGGCTTGGGGTTTGACTTCTTCTTATTTTTGGTTTGCAGATGACTGAGAAGCTGAGTCAGGGGCGCTTTATCCTGAAGTGCTCTCAGATTGGGCGTGTTTGGTGAACTTACATTGACTACAAAGTAATCGACATAATCGAATAAAGCATCAAAATTGTAGTCATAATCCAGCACGGCTTCTTCGTTTGGGGTAACCTTATTTTTCCCGATGTTCCCACCGATTAAAACGTTGGTGTTGCTTTTCAACCGCTTAACAGCTTCATCTACACCCTCGTTATTGAATCCCATTCTGTTGATGATGGCTGAATCTTCTTTCAGTCTAAACAATCTTTTTTTAGGATTACCCGCCTGGGCTTTGGGGGTAACTGTCCCAATTTCGATAAACCCAAATCCTAGCGTGGACAGTTCTTTATAAAGCTCGGCGTTTTTGTCGAATCCCGCAGCAAGACCCACAGGATTTTTAAATCTAAGCCCAAAGACTTCTCTTTCCAGACGCTTATCTTCTAAAGCGAATGTCTTCCTAAGCAGATGGGAGACTCCAGGAAAACGGTAAGCCAGTTTTAAAGCGTTGAAACTAAAATGATGTACAGCTTCCGGATCAAATTGAAATAATAAGGGTCTTAAAATCTGCTTATACATCTACTTTGGAATTTTGTTGCAAAAATAGAGTAAATCTTACTAAGACAATGAAAATCTAAAAGGTTTAATGGCTTCAAATTCATATTTTTGTAAAAAATTAAAACCAGTACATGATCAATTCTCAAAAGCTGCTCGAAAGATTCCTGACCTACATCCAAATAGATTCTCAAAGCGACCCCAAAAGCGATACCACACCAAGCACGGAAAAACAGTGGAACATCGCCAATCTGCTCAAAAATGAATTGAAAAACATAGGTTTGAAAGACGTTAGCATAGATCACAAAGCTTACATCATGGCTACGCTCCCCTCTAATGTGGAGCATGACGTGGACTGCATTGGGTTTATTTCTCATTATGATACCTCTCCAGATTTTAAAGCTTCCGAAATCAATCCGCAAATCCATGAAAATTATGACGGAGGAGATATCGTTTTAAATAAAGACAAAAACATTGTGCTGTCTTCAAGTTATTTTGAAGAAATCAAACGCTACAAAGGCCAGACCCTCATCACCACCGACGGAACAACTTTGCTCAGTGCAGATGACAAAGCTGGTGTCACCGAAATCATCTCCGCGATGGAATATTTGGTGAACCACCCGGAAATAAAACATGGAGAAATACGCGTTGGCTTTACTCCAGACGAAGAAATCGGCAGAGGCGCACATCATTTTGATGTTGAAAAATTTGGTGCCAAGTATGCCTACACCATGGATGGTAGTGAAATTGGAGAATTGGAATATGAAAATTTCAATGCGGCATCAGCTACCTTAAAATTTAAGGGAACCAGCGTTCATCCCGGCTACGCCAAGAATAAAATGGTGAATTCCATGTATATGGCTCAGAAATTTATCGATGTTTTGCCTAAAGATGAAGTACCGGAAAAAACGGAAGGCTATGAAGGTTTTTTCCACCTGTCTAAAATTTCAGGCGATATAGAACTTACGGAGCTCAAGTATATCGTCAGGGATCACGACAAGGATAAATTTGAGGCTAGAAAGCAGCTCATGGGGGATATTGTCACGAAAATGAACAATACTCTGGAAGGAGCCGACATTAGCATTGACGTAAAAGACCAGTATTACAACATGAGAGAAAAGGTCGAGCCTATGAAATATATCGTGGATATCGCCGAGCAGGCCATGAGAGAACTGGGCATAGCGCCTATCCTCAAACCAATACGCGGTGGGACCGATGGTGCGCAACTGAGTTATAAAGGCTTGCCCTGTCCCAATATTTTTGCCGGCGGACACAATTTCCACGGGAAATACGAATACGTTCCCCTGGAAAGCATGGTAAAAGCGACAGAAGTCATCATCAAAATCGCAGAGCTTACAGCAAAACAATAAACATACTTTGCGTAAACAGGACTTCAGAAATGGCTTTATTAAGAAGGGATTGAGGCAATAATTTATGTATAGCTTTTAACCCTAAGTCTTTTTCAGTATATTAGAGATTTAATACACATACATGAAATTCTTTAAATACCTTTTCCTGCTCATTTTACTCGTTTTTGTTGTAGGATCGCTGTATATCGCTACCATAAGTGTTCCTGGTGAAAAATCAATCAATTTTGAAACCCCGCTTAAGGCTGAACTTTTTCAGATAAAAATACAGGATTTATCCACCTACGAGACCTGGTTTTCCTTTCCTGAAGAATCCACCTCAAAGCCGAGACTCAGCAATCCGGAAAATTTTGAAAACACGACACTTTCCTGGCAAAATGAGAGGTTTGAAGCTATTAATTTTCAAAACAAAAGGTTCACGGAAGATTCTATAATTCAACAGCTCGTTTTAAAAACCTGGCTGAGCTCTTCTGAAATGGATATCAACTGGACCTTTGTGTCTTCAGAAAAAAACTCAATTATTGCCGTTCAGCTCTATTCGGATGCCAGTTTTATGCAAAAAGCTGAATACATACTGAAAGGAAAATCACATATAGAAATCGCTGAAAACGCCATAAAGGAAAGTCTGAGCAGACTTGAAGACTCTATTCATAAGGAAATATCAGTCTACGACATATCACCCGTTGGCAAGGTTGTTACAGGTGGGTTTCATTTGATCCATGCCACTTCAGCAGCCCGACTGAACTTCGAAAGCATACTCGATAAATCCCGACCCATCTTTGAAAGTGTTGAGAACTTCATGCAGGAACAGGAGTTTAAGGAGTCTAAGGGAAGAATCATACTTTTCGAAAATTTTTACGAGGATGAAAACAGTCTCATATTTTCATCAGGAATCGGGACAGAAACCCCCGTTGCTATTCCGGATTATTTTGAGGTTTTATCTAAGCCCATCTCCAGAGGCACTTACTTCAAAACTCAGCTCCGTGGTGACTATGTCAACCTCAAACAGCTTTTGTCCATTAGCGAAGCTACTATTGAAAAAAGAGACCTGGTCATCAACAGATTTCTAAAACCCTTTTTAGAATTTGAAATCGATGCCACAGAAACTGTAAGTCCAGCCGAACTGGTCACTAATTTTTACGTTCCCATACTCGAATAGACATGAAGGCGGCATTACTTGTTTTTCTTGGAGGTGGTTTGGGCAGTCTGCTTCGCTACTGGATTTCTATACTTGTAAATCAGCAACTGGACTCCAAACTCAATCTATACGGCACCTTTACCGTCAATATTGTGGGTAGCCTGCTTATCGGCTTATTCATGGGCTGGCTGTTGAAATCTGAAACCCCCTACCCCAACCTTCAACTTTTAGTAGTCGTAGGCTTTTGTGGTGGATTCACGACCTTTTCCACCTTTTCAGCAGAAAACCTTAACCTCCTCAAAAACAACCTTTACGCAGATTTCATTTGGTATGGATTAGGCAGCCTGTTCCTCGGGATACTCGCTGTTTTTATAGGCGTTTTGATCATGAGGGTAAAAGCCTGATGCTTGGTTGAAGACTTGCACTGTAAAGCAATCAGCTAATAGCCTTTATTTACATCCACTTCATTCATCAGGGGTTTACCATTCTGCATGCGCTTGTAATTTTCCAATAGCTGATTTGCGACAGATTCCGGATCGGTCATACTGGCCACATGCGGAGTGATATGTACATGGGGATGATTCCAAAAGGGATGAGATTCCGGTAAGGGTTCTTCCTGAAACACGTCCAAACTTGCTCCTTTGAGCATGCCTTGGTCTATGGCTGAAATCAAATCGGCTTCCACCACATGTTCGCCTCTGGCGACATTCACCAGGTAGGCATCCGGCTTGAGTTGTTTAAAGACGTCAAGGTTTAAAATACCTTTGGTTTCGGAGGTCACCGGGAGTAAACACACTAAAATCTGAGTGTTTTTCAGAAATTCTTCCTGCTCTTCCGCAGCATAGACTTGGATGCCATCCACGGTTTTGGAAGAATTTGCATAACCACAAACGTCGAAGCCGTTGGCTTTCAACACGTTTCCTGCGGCTTGCCCTAAAACCCCGTATCCCATAATACCAACACTGGTTTTTTCTGGTGTTTGATAGGATTTCACTTTCCAGGTTTTGGACGACTGACTCTGAAGATGGGTAAACAGATTCCTGGAAACCGCCAGGCACTGTAACAGGATGAAATGGCTCATGTCTTTAGTCAGCTGGTCGTCTACAATTCTGGTGACTTTGACACCTTCCGGCAGATCTTCATCTTTTAAAATATGATTGACTCCGGCTCCCATGGAGGCAATAACCTTCAGGTTGGGATAGTTTTGATAAAGCCCTTCGGGATGTTTCCAGGAGATGGCAAATTCTACAGCTTCAGGTCTATCGACATCGGGGTAAATTTGGATGTCAAGAGATTTATTTTTTTCTTTCAATGTAGAAGCCCACTTTTCAGGAGCTCTTGCGGTACTAACTAAAACTATGGACATGTATTTTATATTTTAAATCGAAGATGTGCTTCAACGCGTTTGTATTTAACTTCTGGCTGCTTTAAGCAGTGTACATTCTGAATTGGCCTAAGGACACAGATGCCCGCAAGGCAAATCTTTTTAGGAGCCGCCCATCATCTGTTTAATCAGGTTCAGGAGGGATTCTTCTCTCCAGTAAAATCTGAGAAAAACCAGTGAGATGATGAAAATAAAGAAGCCTAATAAAACAAACAAAGTTCCTTTATAATACTTGTTATGTAAGCCTTTATCTTTGATGTAGGAGTAAATCAAAATAGAGACGAAAGCCACTACAAAAAAAATGATGAAGGCAATGCGACCTGGAGTAAACATAAATGTTTTATTTTACACAAAAATACTTCTTATTCTTATGAAAAAACCGCTAGACCAAGTAAAAAAATTCCATAAAGCTTTTGGCTTGGATGTTTCAGAAACTCGAAAAGCCGACTTAGGACTCGAAAAAAATATCTTGCGCTACAAACTTATGCGTGAAGAAAATGAAGAATATTTAGATGCCGCTACCCAGGGGGACCTGACAGAAGTCGCCGATGCCCTTGGGGATATGCTTTACATTTTATGCGGCACTATCCTTTCTCACGGGATGCAGCACAAAATCGAAGAAGTCTTCGAGGAAATCCATCGCAGCAACATGAGCAAACTCGGAGAGGATGCTAAGCCCGTTTACAGAGCGGACGGAAAAGTTTTAAAAGGACCGAATTATTTCAGGCCGGAACTGAAAAGGATTATTGAAGGGGAGTAGTTTTTTAGTTGCTGTGTTGGTGAGATTCTGAGTCTTGAAGTCACAAAGCTTAACTCTGTGTTCTCTGTGACTTTATGGCGAATAGTGTTTAGTTCCTCTAATCCGAAGGGGCTGGGGATTGCTTCTACGTTTAAAACAAGCCATTGATTTCACCATCGATTTTATTCAGGATAACACCGAAGTCTTCCGGCTTGTCTACAAAATCCAGTTCATCTACATCTATAACGAGTAATTTACCCTTATCATAGGTTTGTATCCAGGCTTCGTAGCGTTCGTTAAGCTTATTGAGGTAATCTATCGAAATAGAGTTTTCGTATTCCCGGCCTCTTTTCTGGATTTGTTTGACCAAATTAGGAACGCTGCTTCTAAGATAAATCAACAAGTCCGGTGATTCTGTTACAGATAGCATGAGATCGAACAGAGACGAGTAATTTTCAAAATCCCGATTGGACATCAAACCCATCGCATGTAAATTGGGAGCAAAAATATAAGCGTCTTCGTAAATGGTTCGGTCCTGAATAATGTCTAATTTATTTTCCCGGATTTGAAGAATTTGTCTAAATCTGCTATTCAGGAAATAGATTTGCAAGTTGAAAGACCAGCGCTTCATGTCTTCATAAAAATCCTGTAGAAAGGGATTTTCGATGACATCTTCATATTCGGCTTTCCAATTGTAGTGGTTGGCGATAAGTTTAGTCAGCGTAGTTTTTCCAGCTCCTATATTTCCAGCGATTGCAACGTGCATAAAATCAGTTATTTACTATGTTATATTGGTACTTGTAAAGTACTTTATCGCTGTAAATATAGAGGTTTTCACCATTGAAATAAAATTGATTGAAGCTAATTTCAGGTTTTTTGAACCTGATCTTAAATTCTGGATTTTTATCGAATAACTCCAGATAATGTTCAGTCTGAACCATCACCTGATTTTTAAAAATATTGAAGGACACAGCATTTTCAAATTCAATTTCATCGATAAGACTTCCGTTGATGTTGAATTTTGAAAGGCCCTTAGCATGTCTGAGCCAGGCGTAGTTGTAATTGCTTTGGAAACCCAGGATTTCTTTAGTGAGTGGAAGTGAAGAACGTCTTGTGCTTAAGGATTCCTGATTAAATAGTTCCAGCTGCTGCACTTCAGCATTGAAAATCCAGAATAGATTATCCTTTGAAATTCCGGCAAAATCAACAGTTTTGAAATCCGGTATAAAATTAAAGTTCACACGATCAATTTCATTGAGACGGTTATCCAAAATCACAAGGGTATTGGCCTCTTTATAAAACAAAAGAATTTTAAGCGGATTTAATAAATCTGCAGCTTCAAGTTCGCCTAGCTGTAAATCCTGAAATTGAAATTCCTCCTGATTTTCCGTTTTGTAAAACACATTGTTTTTAGAAAAATAGAGGTGTTCATAGGTATCTACACCCCAGAATTTATCGGCATCTACAGTCTGTTTTTCTATCAGCTTAAAGCTGGAGGGTTGCGCGCATAAAGCCAGGACAAACAGATTCAGAAGAAAAAAGACAGAAAAACGATTCATGGAAAATTGATGTTGTGAAATATAGCAAATAAAGCCTTGTGAATCAAATTCCCGACCACAAACAGTCGAGGCCGTCGGTGATCATGTGAAAGATAAGGCCAATGCAAAAGAGTTTAAGCCATTTGTTTTTGAGGATAAACAGGCTTACCACATAAATGAGTATGGCAATTTCAGAATGAAAGGCATGAAAACCTATACTGCAGCGGTCGGGGTCAAAAATGGGAACAGCCCACAAATGATCGAGGTCTACAAGCATGGTGGACAGCAAAATTAAATAGGCCTTCCAAAAATGCCTCGGGCTGTAAACCCAGGCGATGAACAGAATAACTATAAAATGATTGGTGTAGTGAACTAAAGTTTGCCACATTTTGATTTCTTGAATATTCCTGCAAAATACAGTTAAACACCTCTTAAACGCAAGGCGTTTTACCAAATATATTGTCCTTAAACCCAACTAAAATCTTATTTTTGCACGAAAACAATCTCATGAGCAACCCACTTATTGCCCCCTCTCTACTGGCCGCAGATTTTGGAAATTTGCAGCGCGATATAGAACTTATCAACGATAGTGAAGCAGACTGGTTTCATATCGATATTATGGATGGTGTTTTTGTGCCAAACATTTCTTACGGAATGCCCGTTTTGAAAGCCATGACCAGACATACCAAAAAATTTGTAGATGTCCACCTGATGATTGTAGATCCGGATCGTTACATCAAGGAATTTGCAGATCTGGGCGCGAATATGCTTACGGTTCATTATGAAGCCTGTACACATCTGCACAGGAGTTTGCAATCTATCAAACAACTCGGGATGCAGGCTGGAGTGGCCTTAAATCCCCACACCAGCGTTGAATTGCTGCGAGATACCATCACCGATATTGACATGGTTTGCCTGATGAGTGTAAATCCCGGCTTTGGCGGTCAGCATTTCATTGAACGCACCTTTGATAAAGTCAAGCAGCTTAAAGCTTTGATAAAAGAAGAAAATGCGTCTACCAAAATTGAAGTGGATGGCGGGGTAACCGATAAAAATGCAAAAGAACTGGTAAGCATGGGCGCAGATGTATTGGTAGCAGGCAGTTTTGTCTTTAAGGCTGAAGACCCAAAGCAAACTATCCAAGATTTAAAGAACTTAATAAACAACTAAGCATGCTATATGATGTTTTGATTATTGGAGGCGGTCCCATAGGGATTGCATGCGCCTTGGAGGCGAAGAAGAAAAACCTGTCTTACATCATTATAGAAAAAGGAACACTGGTCAATTCCATTTACAATTATCCAGACAAAATGACTTTCTTCTCCACCTCTGAAAAGCTGGAACTGGACGATATTCCGTTTGTGAGTAACAATCCTAAACCCTCCAAACAAGAGGCTTTGGAATATTATCGAAGAATTGTGGAATCCAAACAAATCCATATTCAATTGTTTGAGAAAGTAGAGGGCGTCCAAAATAAGGACCATGTGTTTACGACCACTACGTCAAAATCTACTTACCAGTCTAGAAATTTGGTACTGGCTACCGGGTTTTATGATATTCCCAATTACCTGAATATTCCCGGAGAAGATTTAGACAAGGTGACACACTATTACAGGGATCCACATTACTACGCTACCCAAAAAGTGGTGGTGGTAGGCGCAAGCAATTCGTCTGTGGATGCTGCCCTGGAAACCTACAGAAAAGGAGCTGAAGTCACCATGATTGTGCGCGGGAAACAAATCGGTGAACGCGTGAAATACTGGGTAAGACCCGATGTGATTAACAGAATAGAGGAAGGAAGCATCAAGGCTTTTTTCAATTCAGAACTTACCGAAATCGGAGAGGATTACGTCAAGTTTAAAGATAAAGAGGGAAAAATTCAGACCCTGGACAATGATTTTGTGTTAGCCCTTACAGGATATAGACCCAATTTCGCGTTTTTAGAAAAACTGGGGATTGAGCTGAGTGATGACCAGCTTTCTATTCCTAAATACAATAAACAAACCATGAAAACCAATATCGATGGTATATATCTGGCCGGTGTTATCTGTGGCGGTATGGAAACTCACAAGTGGTTTATCGAGAACTCCAGAATACACGCCAAAATGATTATGGAGGATATTAAATCTTAATTAAGGTTTGTACAAAGTTCTGTTTTAAGAATTTAACTATATTTAGATATGCCAAAGATCAGATTAAGCAGATATTATTCTCATTTAAATTCTTTCGTTCTTTCTGAAACCCTCAAAGAGAAACTGGAAAAGGTAATCGTTATTACCGCTATCATCAGTTTCCTGATACATCTGGTCATAATTGGACTGATTGACTTTAACCTTATCGATTTTGGGGGATATGACGGTAATCTGATCATTAGTCCAATTTCTGCCATCTACACACCCTTCTCGATTATTCTGATCTATGAGGTTTACCTGCTTGTATTTTATCTCCCTAAGTCCATCACCATCTACATCGGCAAGCAATACGAAATCATTACCCTCATTTTGATTCGGAAAATTTTCTATGATTTATCCAATTTACAGTTTTCTTCAGACTGGTTTTCCATAGAGGCAGATATTCAGTTTACCATTGACCTTGTCTCTACGTTAATTCTGTTCTTTTTGATATTTCAATTCTACAGATTGAATTCTAAAAATAAAGCGGAGAAGGAAAAAATCACTACCAAAACGAAATCACACATCCAGGTAAAAAAAGTGTTTGCAACCGTTTTAGTTCCGGCTATTGCAGTTCTGGCCTTGTTTTCTTTTGGGTCCTGGTTTTATGATTCACTCACGGGTACCGATTACACCTCTACCTCCATCAAGACTGTAAACACTATATTTTTTGATGATTTTTTTACCGTATTAATCCTCGTTGATGTACTGTTACTTCTCTTCTCATTCTTACAAACCGAAGAATTCAGCAGAGTTATACGCAATTCAGGATTTGTAATTTCAACCATTCTCATCAAATTATCATTCTCTGCAGATAACATCATCAATACTATATTAATTATAGTAGCCGTAAGCTTTGGTGTTTTAATCCTTTACATTTACAATCAATATTTCAAACTGAATAAAACACTCAAAGCTTAAGCATTTGCGATTTTCGTTTTAAATTTTATATTGAAGTAAATCATTAAAAAATGTACGATTTTATAATTATTGGTGCTGCACAAGCTGGACTTTCCATGGCTTATGAACTCGAGCAGCAGAAAAAAAATTATATCGTCTTGGATAAAGAAAAAGAAATAGGCGCTTCGTGGCTCAAGCGCTGGGATTCGCTCAGGCTTTTTACCCCTTCAGAATTTAATAATTTGAAAGGCATGGATTTCCCTAAACCCAGAGGGCATTATCCAAATAAATATGAAGTGGCCGATTATTTCAAAGCCTACGTGAAGAACTTTGAAATTCCCATAAGGTTCGACACCCTCGTGACCGAAATCCAGGATAAAACCGATTATTTTGTCGTCAAACATGAGGATGGGTCTTTTGAGGCCAGACAAGTCATTGTGGCTACAGGTCCATTTCATATTCCGTATACACCTCCTTTTTATAAAAAAATCGATGCCTCTATTTTTCAAATCCACAGTGACTATTACAAAAATCCGGGTCAGTTGCAGGACGGAAAAGCCATGGTCGTAGGTGCCGGAGATTCCGGGTATCAAATTCTTGATGAAATTTCCGACACCCCCCGGGATGTTTATTTCTCCGGAGATACAGAGGTGAAAACACTGCCCCAGGAATTCCTTGGAAAAACCTTATGGTGGTGGTTTACAAAAACCGGCTATTTAAGTTTTGGAAAAGATTCTTGGCTTGGCAAAAAAATAAGCGAATCCAAACAGCCTGTTATTGGTGTGGATGTGAAAGGTATTTTGAACAAAGACAACGTTATTCCGGTCGGAAAAACCGTCGATGCCAAACAGGAACTGATCATCACCGAAGAAGTCAAATTGGATGATATTAAGAACATCATCTGGGCGACGGGCTACAGACCGAAATTTGACTGGATCGAAGGCCTGGAGCTCGACAAGCACGGCTACCCGGTGCATGAAAGAGGCATTAGTAATGTGGAAGGTCTTTACTTTATAGGCCTGCCCTGGCTTCATACACGAGCATCAGCTACGCTTGGCGGCATCAAAAAAGATGCAGATTATCTGGGCGGTTTTATCAAACACAAAGCTTCAAACCAAGAACCTATTTTTGTTTAACAAAAAACCCTCGATGAATCGAGGGTTTTGGAATTGTATGAAATGGATGTGTTATTAATCTAAAACTTCGTGAACTTTATCTGCAGCTTCTTTAAACTGAACTGCTGTTTTCACGTTGATTCCAGCGTCGTTGATAAGTTCCACAGCTTTTTCGGCATTGGTTCCCTGAAGTCTTACGATGATAGGCACTTGGATTTCATCACCCATATTTTTGTAAGCTTCAATAATTCCTTCAGCAACACGATCACATCTGACGATACCCCCAAAAATATTGATCAGAATCGCTTCCACCTTGTCGTCTTTTAAAATCAACTTAAAGGCTTTTTCAACACGTTTGGCATCTGCAGTACCACCAACATCAAGGAAGTTGGCAGGCTCTCCACCGGCAAATTTGATCAAATCCATAGTCGCCATCGCAAGGCCGGCTCCGTTGACCATGCAACCTACGTTTCCGTCAAGGTTTACATAGCTCAATCCAGCTTCTCTGGCTTCTACTTCGGTAGGATCCTCTTCACGAGTATCCCGCATGCTTTGGTAATCTTTATGTCTAAATAAAGCCGAATCGTCTAAGGTCACCTTAGCATCCACAGCAATGATTTTGTCATCACTGGTTTTAAGAACAGGATTGATTTCAAACAAAGAAGAATCCGAACCATCATAAGCCTCGTAAAGTGCAGTGACGAACTTGGTCATTTCCTTGAACGCTTTTCCTTCCAAACCAAAATTGAAGGCAATTTTACGTGCCTGAAAAGGAAGTATTCCAGTTGCAGGATTGATTTCTTCTGTGAAAATTTTGTCTGGTGTTTTTTCGGCAACACTTTCGATATCCACTCCACCTTCCGGAGAATACATGATCATGTTACGTCCTGTAGCTCGGTTTAGCAATACAGACATATAATATTCTTCCGGCTCGTTATCTCCCGGATAATAAACATCTTCTGTCACAAGCACCTGGTGCACTTCTTTACCTTCTTTACTTGTTTGAGGCGTAACCAAATGCATTCCTAAAATCTCATCTGCAAGTTGCTCAACTTCTTTTAAGTTTTTGGCGAGTTTTACACCTCCACCTTTACCACGACCACCAGCATGGATCTGGGCTTTGATCACGTGCCATCCAGTCCCGGTTTCTTCAGTAAGCTTTTTTGCAGCTTCAACAGCTTCTTTAGGCGTTTTTGCGAGGATTCCTTTTTGGATAGCAACGCCAAAACTACTTAGTATTTCTTTGCCTTGATATTCATGTAGATTCATAATCAGGTTTTATGATATAAATTTGGTTCACAAAAGTAATAATTTAAAGTTTGGCTACAATAATTTAAAAGGGTTTCTTAGCATCCTAAGCAAAAGCTTGACTGATCGTAAAAAATAACAGTAAATGAATTCTGGATTTCAAAAAAAAGCCTTACTTGAACTGGCACATGCTAAAATGCATTTTGGCAAGTACAAAGGCTTCTATCTTTCGGACATTCCAGAATATTATCTGATTTGGTACAAACGCAAAGGCTTTCCAGACAACAAGCTGGGTCTACAAATGCAGGAAGTACTCGAACTGAAAGAGAACGGTCTGGAATATATTTTAAAAAAAATCAGAAAAAGCTGAAGGATTTTTGAAGTAATTCGCAGATAAAGCAAAAATTAAATGATATTTTTGCATCCCGTATAGACACAAAACTCTTAGCACAAATGGCCGATACAAAGTATATTTTTGTAACAGGCGGTGTTTCTTCGTCTTTAGGGAAAGGAATAATCGCAGCATCTTTAGCAAAACTTCTTCAAGCACGAGGTTATAAAGTCACGATCCAAAAACTTGATCCGTACATCAATATTGATCCTGGAACCCTCAACCCCTATGAACATGGTGAATGTTTTGTAACCGAAGACGGTGCAGAAACCGACCTTGATCTTGGACACTATGAGCGGTTTTTGAATGTCAACACCTCACAGGCCAATAATGTCACCACCGGAAAGATTTACCAAAGCGTCATCGATAAGGAGCGCAGAGGCGATTTTTTAGGAAAAACAGTCCAGGTGATTCCTCATATCACCAATGAAATCAAAGAACGCATTCAGATTTTAGGTCGGGATGACACCTATGATATTGTCATCACCGAAATTGGCGGAACCGTCGGTGACATCGAATCGTTGCCTTATATAGAAGCCGTAAGACAACTGAAATGGGAGCTTGGTGAGCACAATGCCCTTGTGATCCACCTGACTTTAATTCCTTACCTGTCGGCTGCCAAGGAATTAAAAACCAAACCTACCCAACACAGTGTCAAAACCCTGATGGAAAGCGGGATCTCTCCCGAAATTCTGGTCTGTAGAACAGAACATCAAATCAACGATGACATCAGAAATAAACTGGCTTTATTTTGCAACGTCAAAAAAGAAGCGGTCATTCAATCCATAGATGCGGAATCTATTTACGATGTTCCCAACTTAATGGCCGAAGAAGGTCTGGATACCATCGCCTTAAGAAAACTCAACTTGAAAGATGATGTCGTTCCCAATCTTGAAAAGTGGAACTTCTTTGTCAACAAATTAAAAAATGCCACCGAAGAATTATCCATTGGTCTGGTGGGCAAATACGTGGATCTGCAAGATTCCTATAAATCGATTTTAGAATCTTTTATTCATGCGGGCGCCTACAACGACGTGAAGGTAAACGTGGTCTGGATCAATTCTGAACAGGAGGATCACAATGAAACGATTTTCCACCAACTAGACGGGGTTCTCGTTGCTCCGGGTTTTGGGGAACGGGGGGTTGAAGGAAAAATAGCCGCCGTAGAATATGCAAGAACGCATGATGTTCCCTTTTTGGGCATCTGTCTGGGTCTGCAAATGGCAGTGATAGAATTTTCTCGACATGTCTTAAAACTAGCAGAGGCCAATTCAGAAGAAATGAATCCCAATACACCGCATCCTGTTATCGGGCTTATGGAAGATCAAAAAGATTTAAAACAAATGGGAGGCACCATGAGGCTTGGCGCCTGGGATTGCGAACTTCAACCCGACTCCAAGCTGGCTGAAATTTATGGAACCACTCAAATTTCGGAAAGACATCGCCATAGATACGAGGTGAATAATGCTTACGTGAACGATCTGGAAAAGCATGGCATGCGTTGTACCGGTAAAAACCCTCAGACAGGTTTGGTAGAAACCATCGAGCTGGAGAATCATCCCTGGTTTGTTGGCGTGCAGTTTCATCCTGAATATAAAAGCACAGTAGCTACGCCTCACCCCTTGTTTTTGGGATTTATAGAGGCTGCCAAAACCTTTCGTCAAAAAAGATAAAACCACTGATTCTTAAATAATCTAAGAATAAGTTTATATAAATAAATTAAATGTTGATTTTTGCACAGATTTTGAAAAAATCATTATTCACAATAGTTATAGTCAATGGAAGATAAAAAGACGTTTGATAAAAACTCTATTATAGGATTTACGCTTATAGGTTTGATACTGATTTTATTCATGTACCTGAATCCGACTCAGGATGTAGCACCTGAGGAAAAGCCTGCAGAGCAGGTTGAAACCTCAGTTCAAAAAAATCCTGAAGTTGCCAGCCCCCAAAGCTCACCTTCTCTCGCTGAAACGACTGGAAGCAGTTTACAGGACTCTGTCACTGCAGAACTCGCCAAAAGAGAATATGGTGCTTTTGCCTACTCTGCCGTAAAAGATTTCGCCAAGGATGATGCGGTTACGACGATTGAAAATGAAGTTTTAGAAATCCAAGTCAGCAATAAAGGCGGACAAATCGTTGAGGCTAAAATGAAGCAACACGACACCTACAAGGGTGAACCTGTCTATTTAATCAAAGACGGTAATGCCAGCTTCAATATTTCTTTCGAAGCAAACGATGGCCGCACCTACAATACCAGCAATCTCTATTTTGAACCCAGTTTAAGCACAGAAAACGGCAATCAGACCCTGAGCATGAGAGCAAAAGTTTCTGATATTGAGTTCCTGGAGTTTTATTATGAATTGGAGCCGGGGGATTACATGATGAATTTTGGAATTCGCTCTCAGGGTTTAAGCAATTTGATCTCCTCAGAAAACGCTAATTTGTCCTGGGAGGTGAAAGCGCTGCGAAAAGCTAAAAGTATCTCATACGAAAATAGATATACCGAAATTGTTTACCTCTACGAGGGGGATAAAGACGATTACACAGGACAGGGAGACGAAGCCATTGAAGAAGATGAACTTATAGAATGGATTGCCTTCAAGCAACACTTCTTTACCTCCATTTTACTCTCTGACCAGGCTTTTCCAAGCGCAAAAATGACGTCGATAAACCTGGTACAGGACGAACAGATCGATACCTTATATACCAAAAATTTTCTGGCTGAAGTTCCTTTGAAATTGAATAACGGGGAATTTTCTGAAAGCATGAACTGGTACCACGGTCCCTCAGATTTTGACATCTTGAGCTCTTATGAACGTAAACTGGATGAAATCGTGCCTCTGGGCTGGGGTCTTTTTGGATGGATCAACCGATACGTCTTCATACCGTTCTTCGGATTTTTGAGCAGCTCACTTCCCAGTTATGGTCTGGCGATTATCGTGATGACCATTGTGGTAAGAATTGTCCTTTCCCCTATCACCTATAAATCGTATTTATCTCAGGCCAAAATGAAAGTTTTGAAGCCAGAGATCAATGAAATCAACGAGAAATACAAGGACAATGCGATGAAGAAGCAGCAGGAGACCATGAAGCTGTATAGCAAAACCGGAGTGAGCCCGCTGGCAGGCTGTATACCGGCGCTTTTACAGATTCCTGTGTTCTATGCGCTGTTTCAGTTTTTCCCCAGCGCATTCGATTTAAGACAAAAGGGCTTTTTGTGGGCAGAAGATTTGTCGAGTTATGATGTGATTTACGAATGGGATGCTTACATACCGCTGGTCTCCTGGGCTTATGGTAACCACGTGAGTTTATTCCCGATTCTGGCCTCTGTTGCCATATTTTTCTATACACAAATGACGGCTGGACAAAATATGCAGCAAAGTTCACAGCCGGGCATGCCAAACATGAAAGTCATCATGTACTTTGCTCCACTGGTTATGCTTATCTTTTTCAACAACTATGCGAGTGGTTTATCACTCTATTACTTCATTTCGAATTTGATTACGATAGGCATCATGCTGGTTATCAAACATGTGATTATCGATGAAAATAAAATCTTAGCCAAAATCGAGGAGAAAAAGAAAAAGCCTAAGAAGAAAGGTAAGTTTGGTAGAAAATTCCAGGAAATTATGGAACAGGCTGCCGAACAACAAAAAAAGAAACAAGGCGTAAAGGAAGATGACAAAAAAGGCTCTAAGAAAATAGACAAAAAGTAGTTTTTCCTAAACAAACACCATAAAAAAAGGAGTCCAAACGGACTCCTTTTTTTATGTAAAAGATTAGTGTGAAAATTAATTCACGCTAATACTTCCATTCATACTGTTAGTATGGATGCCACAATAATAGGTGCTGATTTCAGCCGCTAAATCAGCAGTAAGGGTGAAATAAAACTGCTGACCATTGTCTACAAAATTGACATCCGGATCACTTTCAAATGTACCTGTGCTATTCTGACTCAATAGTCTTTCGTCACTGGCATTTCTAATCTGAAATGGATGTGCTCCTGCATTTACAACAGTTAACTCATACCTGGTCCCCACGTTTAGTGTCCACGCACTGTTATTGGTATTTAAACTTGTAGGCGTTTCATTACCTGTAATACTGCTTACAAAATAGGCCTGAGCCCCATCATTATCCACTGTCATTTGAACAATGTTTGGTGCTGGCTCTGTTCCTAAATCTGGAAGTATGACTGTATTCACAACATGTACAACCCCATTACCAGCCTGCACATCTGTGACTACAATTTCTATGGTTCTGTTATTTTGGTCTGTGATGGTAGTACCGTTAAGCTCAAAGCTTGCCCCTAGAGTTTCAACTGTACCACTAGGTAAATTTGAAGATGTGATATTAGCATTTGCAATAACGTGTGTATTTAGGGTAGAGGTTAATACTTCACCGCTTATATCTGCAAGAGAGCCTAATTCCAACTCGTTTAACAAGGCCGTAAAGGCATCATTTGTTGGAGCAAATACAGTAAATGGTGCAGGGGTATCAAAAGAACTTAAGGTTCCTACAAAATCTGGTTGATCATCTCTGGTTAAGGCCTGTACTAAAACTTCAAAAGTTGAATCTGCAGTTGCAAAGGTTGTTACATTCGGGATTGTAATCACTTCATCAACAACGTGAACTACGCCATTGGTTGCCAGATTATTTGGACCAGTCACAGTTGAAATACCATTTAAAGTAATCTGGTTTCCAACATTGACGTATAAACTCAATTGATTTTCATTTCCGGAAAGCTGTTCAGTTGCCAAAGTAGTCACATAGGACGTCGATAAATTCTCAGATTGAGCTGCTCCTTCCAGAACATGATTCAAAAGTATATTTCTGAGCTGATCCGTTGTAAGTCCTGACGTGCTAATATTACCGAAGGCCTCATCTGTTGGCGCAAAGATGGTATAAGCACCCTGATTCAGGGTCTGACTCAAACCCGTGTCTTCCAGTAATTGTTCAAGGATGGTATGGTTCGGACTATCCTGAATGATTTCCAGAGTGGTCACCTCTTCAGTAATAGGCACTGCTGCATCATCATCTTCGCAACCCGCGAAGATCATTAGACCTATCAGAAACATAAATTTAACTAGTGTGTTTTTCGTTTTCATAGCATTTTTTTTTCAAATCTAAAGGATTAGATCTATTTGTTTTGTTTAATTAAAGTTAAATATGATTAAACAAAAAATAATACTGACGATAGCGACTCAGGTTTAGTCTAAAATCTTTGATTGTTTTTGTAAATTTGCAAATCAATTAGGGATTATGAAAAGAGTTGTTGTAGGACTAAGCGGAGGGGTGGATTCAAGCGTTGCTGCTTATTTATGTAAAGAGCAGGGCTATGAGGTGATAGGCCTGTTTATGAAGAACTGGCATGATGATTCTGTGACTATAAGTGATGAATGTCCCTGGCTAGAAGATAGCAATGATGCCATGTTGGTTGCGGAAAAGCTGGGAATTCCTTTTCAAACGGTAGATCTAAGCAAAGAGTACAAGGAGCGGATTGTAGATTATATGTTTGCCGAATACGAAAAAGGAAGAACGCCCAATCCGGATGTACTTTGCA
Organism: Psychroflexus aurantiacus; assembly: GCF_010820555.1. Taxonomy (GTDB): domain Bacteria; phylum Bacteroidota; class Bacteroidia; order Flavobacteriales; family Flavobacteriaceae; genus Psychroflexus; species Psychroflexus aurantiacus. The sequence goes on from NZ_JAAIKD010000003.1 coordinate 219,573, forward strand.
ACAGAGAAATAAAATTTGATGTCTTTATGGATATAGCCACTTCTCTGGGAGCAGATTATGTAGCGACCGGACACTACTGCAGAAAAGACAGTATAGAAAAAGAAGGCAAGACGCAGTACAGACTATTGGCAGGAAAAGATAAAAATAAAGATCAGTCTTATTTTTTATGCCAGGTGTCCCAGCAGCAGTTAGCCAAAACACTATTTCCGGTAGGCGAACTTCAGAAGTCTGAGGTAAGGGAAATCGCTAAAGCGCAGAATTTAATCACTGCAGAAAAGAAAGACTCTCAAGGCCTTTGTTTTATTGGTAAAGTGAAGTTACCTGATTTTCTTCAGCAAAAGCTCCAGCCCAAAAAAGGCCAGGTCATAGAAATTGATTCTACACATGAGGTGTTCTCGAACATCGGGGAAACCTCGTCCAATTCAGAGTTGATCACTCAGCTTAAACAAAAAAGCAAAAAACCCGAGTTAAAACCCGAGTTTGGAAAAGTACTCGGCACACATGACGGCGCTCATTTTTTCACGAAAGGTCAGCGTAAAGGTTTGGCTATTGGCGGCACCAAAGAGCCGCTGTTTGTGATCGATACCGATGTAGAAAGAAACATCCTTTATACAGGGCAAGGCAAAAACCATCCGGGACTTCACAAAAAAGGCCTTTGGGTAAATAATGACGAAGTGCACTGGATAAGACCCGATTTTAAACTCAGTACCGGGGATACCATGGATGTGAAAGCTAGGATTCGCTATAGACAACCCCTGGAAACTGCCAGACTTTATCAAATGGAAAATGAACTCTATGTCATTTTTGACAACGAACAAACCGCCATTTCTGAAGGCCAGTTTGTCGCCTGGTATCAGGATGACGAACTTTTAGGCTCAGGAGTAATCGCTTAACCTGAACTCATGACGAAAAATAGAATTACAGAATTATTTGATATAAAATACCCCATCATCCAAGCCGGAATGATCTGGGCAAGCGGCTGGAAACTGGCCAGTGAAGTGAGTGAAGCTGGCGGACTTGGAATCATTGGCGCCGGGTCTATGTATCCTGAAGTATTACGGGAACATATTCAGAAATGTAAAAAAGCGACCTCCAAACCCTTTGCAGTCAATGTTCCTATGCTTTATCCAGAGATAGATAAAATCATGGACATCATCATCGAAGAAGAAGTCTCCATCGTCTTTACCTCGGCGGGAAACCCGAAAACATGGACGTTGCATTTGAAATCTAAAGGTATAAAAGTGGTTCATGTGGTGAGCAGTGTCAAGTTCGCCTTAAAATCTCAGGAAGCCGGTGTGGATGCAGTTGTTGCCGAAGGCTTTGAGGCCGGCGGGCACAATGGCCGCGAGGAAACCACAACCTTTACGCTCATTCCTATGGTGAAAAAAGAACTGGAAATCCCGCTTATCGCTGCCGGTGGCATTGCGTCCGGCGCCGGAATTCTTGCCGCTATGGTCCTTGGAGCCGATGCCGTGCAAATAGGAACCCGTTTTGTTGCCAGTGAAGAAGCCTCCTCACATATCAACTTCAAAAGAGAAGTTGTTAAAGCTCAGGAAGGAGACACCACCCTCACCCTGAAGGAACTTGCTCCTGTAAGGCTCCTCAAAAACAAGTTTTACGAAGACGTTGTTAAGCTATACGCCACCTCTCCTACCAAAGAAGATCTAAAAGGACTGCTTGGACGAGCAAGAGCCAAAAAAGGAATGTTTGAAGGCGATCTTGAAGAAGGTGAACTGGAAATAGGTCAGATTTCCGGACTTGTCAAAGATATTTTACCAGCCAAAAAAATTATGGAAAGGCTTATTGCTGAATTTGAAGCGGCAAAGATTGAAGCCAGTGCCATTGAATTTTAACCTTTAAAGTTCATTTTAATTAGCGTCTTTAGCCAGAAACTCGGCTAAATCTATAGCTTTCACGTTCAGGTCTTTTTGATATTCCAAAAGATAAATCGCATCATTTTCAAAGCCCGGGGCAAAGTCTTTCTGCACATAATTAAACTTATTTTCAGCATGCTCTGTATAGCCTTCAATTTCTGTGGAGGCCTGAAGGGTTTTGGCATAACCAAGCCGCAAGAGCAGGTCCATCATGACATCATATCCTCGCATCACATACCGACTTGGATAAACACCATGTTTTTGCTCAAAGGCCTGTGCATATTTGTCATCCCCAGATAATAGCTGGGTCCTGGAGATGGAGGGAAAGGTAAAATTTAAATTGCTTAAATAATAGTTGGAAATCTCGTTATCATAAAAGGAATTTCGCTTGGAAGTAAACATTCTGATATCAAAACCATCTCTGCGGAAAGAGTTTAAAAGTCCTACTGCAGACTCAGCCAGACCTAGGTCCTGGGTTTCCAAAATAATCCAGTTGGTCCCCAGAGAATCTAACTTAGGCCTTAAATCAGACCTTTGCAGATAACCGGATTTAGACTGGTTTACCACTTTAAGATCGGGAAAGGTATAGGTATATTTTCTTTGTATGGGTTTTGAAACGCTGTCTGATAGAATGACAAAATTCTCGTCTGTATGTGTTTTTTGAAGATACGTGATCAACACCTCCTGCATTTCTTCATCTTTAGGAAGCGTATTGAAAAGATTTCTAAATTCAAAATTTGGATTTACCAAAGGAGAAATCACAGGAACATCAGTATTGGATAGGTAACTGGCAACTACTTTCAAGCTTTGATCCAAAAGCGGACCAACCACGGCCTGGTAGTTTTTAAAATTTTCATTGAGTTGTTCTCTGACGTAACTGGGATTGTTTCTGGTGTCGTACACATCAAGATTAACACTCAGTCCTTTATTCCTCGCAGAATCGATTGCCATTTGTATACCCTCATAGAAGTCTAATGAAATTCTCAACAAACCACTATCTTTCAGTAAAGATGCTGAACTTATACTATCGATTTTCGTTCGCTCTAAATTAAGGGGCAACATCAGAGCCACATGTTTTGTGTCAAAATGTTTGAGTCTGTTTTCTAAAGCAAACTCTCTGTATTTTGAATAATTTACTTTTTCGGCCTGAGGTATTTTCAAAACAAGACCTTCGCTTATGCCCTCAAATCTCAGGGAAGGGTTAGACTCTATCAACTCCTCTTCAGTAACATTGTAATTCTTTGAAATCGTTTGAATCGAGTTTGCAGAATCTACTTCAAGAAAAGCATAATTTTGATTTCTGATGCGTAGGGGTTCATCGGTATCGGCTGGTCGCTCAATAGTCAAAAATTGACCTGGCTGAATTTCTTTTTCGTCTATTCCTGGATTCAGGTTTTCCAGTTCCTCAACACTTAGACCATATTTTTTAGAAATCCCGTATTTGGTCTCTTTTGGAAGCACCAAATGCTTAAGCGAATTAAATTCAGAGTTTTTTATACTTTGGTTGATATCCAGATCTTTATCCTTAAGCTCATAGGTTGGAATTCTTAAAACGTCGTTATAATCCAGTTCCCGTTCATATAAAAAAGGATTATACGTTCTTAGGTCCTTGACCTTGAGATTATAGGTCTTGGAAATACTGTAAAGCGTTTCTTTTGGACTCACCTCATAAGCGATGAGCTGGACCCTGGGATTTAGTTTAAAATCAGGTTGTTGTGGCACCACCAGAAGCTTATCCGAAAGCCGTTTTTCATTGAGAACATTTGGGTTTAGTTTCCTCAGGGTAGTCAAATCCACTTGAAATCTGGTAGCTACATCTTTCAAATCTTCATTTGCTCCTGGCCTGTAAGTTGTTAAGTCCTGAGCATGTAAACTCAAAGCTGAAAGCCATAAAAAAATAATACCTGATAAAACCTTTTTCATTATTCCCATTCTATAGTTGCTGGTGGTTTGGAGCTGATGTCGTACACTACTCTATTAACGCCTTTGACGCGATTTATTATTTGGTTGGACACTTTTTGTAAAAAATTATACGGTAAATCCACCCAATCTGCTGTCATTCCATCCGTGGATTCAACGGCCCTCAAAGCTACCACTTTCTCATAGGTACGCTCATCGCCCATAACTCCTACCGAATCTACTGGCAGAAGAATAGCTCCGGCCTGCCATACTTTGTCATAAAGCTGCCATTCTCTGAGTCCCCCTATAAATATAGCGTCGACTTCCTGTAAGATACGGACTTTTTCCTTAGTAACGTCCCCAAGTATTCTAATGGCCAGTCCCGGACCTGGAAACGGATGCCTGCCCAATAGTTTAGAATCAATGCCCATCTCTGCACCTACGCGTCTTACCTCATCTTTAAAAAGCATTCGTAAAGGCTCTACAACCTTCAGTTTCATAAACTCCGGAAGGCCTCCCACATTGTGATGAGATTTGATGGTGGCAGAGGGACCATTGACGGATATAGACTCGATCACATCTGGATAAATGGTTCCCTGAGCTAAAAAGGTAGCGTCTTCCACCAAGGACGCTTCATCATCAAAAACTTCAATAAACGAGTTTCCGATAGCTTTTCGCTTTTGCTCAGGATCTGAAATCCCTTTCAAAGCATCCATAAACCTGTCGGTGGCATCTACTCCTTTTACATTAAGCCCCATGTCCTTATACTGGTCCAGTACAGATTCAAATTCATTTTTCCTCAACAAGCCATTGTTGACAAAAATACAATGAAGGTTCTTACCAATAGCTTTGTGTAGCAAAGTTGCAGCAACAGTAGAATCTACACCTCCACTAAGACCAAGAATTACTTTATCGGATCCAATTTTTTCTTTCAATTCCGATACCGTCATATCTACAAATGCAGAGGGTGTCCAGGACTGAGGAACCTGTGCTATTTTGACCAGGAAATTTTCAAGCAACTGAGCCCCGTCTGTAGAATGATAAACCTCGGGGTGGAATTGTATTCCATAGGTATCTTCGCCTTCAATTTTATAGGCTGCGTTCAAAACATCAGTCGTACTTGCAATTCTCGTAAAGTGCTCGGGGATGGATTTGATGCTATCACTGTGTGACATCCAAACCTGAGATTGCTCCAGAATGTTTTCAAAAAGCAATTCTCCGTCCTTAATAAAGGACAAATTGGCTCTGCCAAATTCCCGTGTATTGGAGCTTGCCACCTCACCTCCAAAATTATGCGCCATAAACTGAGCTCCAAAACATACACCAAGCAGAGGAACACGGCCTTTTATCTGACTGAGATCCGGTCGCGGAGCTTCTTCATTTCTGCAGGAATAAGGACTTCCTGACAGGATAACTGCTTTAAAAACAGATAAATCTTCAGGTAATTTATTGAACGGATGGATTTCACAGTAGATATTGAGCTCACGAACGCGTCTTGCGATAAGCTGTGTGTACTGAGATCCAAAATCGAGAATTAGGACATTTTTTTGCATAGGCAAAAGTATAAATTTGAGATAAAACTGGCTTCGGTTTACCGCCTCTTTTTTTTACATTTAAAACAAAAATGCTAAATCAAATTTTAGAAGACTTAAAAAACGAAGTTAAATTCGGTTACCTCAAAAAGAAACACCCTTTTCGCTATCCGAGTTTGGCCAGTATTAAGGACAATTCTCCCGATCAACGCACTGTTGTTTTGAGAGACTCTACAGAAGCCTTTGATTTGATACTGTACACAGATGAGCGAAGTGACAAGATCAGTCAGTTTGAAAAAAATCCGATGTGCAGTTTGTTATTTTATAATCACAAGAAGCTTCTCCAGGTTAAGATTGAAGGCCACATGAAAATAATAAGGTCCGGACAAGAGTATGAAAAGCACTGGAATAAGGTCCAGGGGAATTCACAGAAAGACTTTATTACCAATCGGGCACCCGGAACACCTATCGATCATCCTGATGCGGTGGAATATAATGAAGACGAACATCATTTTTGTTTGCTGAAACTGGTTCCGGAACGCATGGAATCTCTCCAGCTAAAAAGACCCAACCACATTCGCGCAGTATTCGACAAATCCAATGACTGGGAAGGACAATTCTTAAACCCATAAAAAAAGCGGCCTAATGGCCGCTTTTAATTTATAATTGAATTTTACAATTAATCGTTAGCTCCTATGTCACCTTGCGCAACTATAGTGGCCAAGTCATTTGAGCTTAAATGAACGTTGACATAGCCGTCAACAGCCAACACATCTGAATAACCAAATTCAGTTCCATCATCTAAAGCTTCTACCTGAGATTGACTCATGCCTGTAGTACCATCTACTGGCGTAAAGGTATAAAGTATACCACCACCCTCAGCTGCAGAGTTTTCATGGATATGCGCCGGATGTGAGCCGCCATCAGGTGTTCCTGTGAGGCTAATGGTTGCTAAAGCCGCGCCACCTGTTCGTTCTTCAAACAGTACACTACCGCTTATACCTGCTACATCTGTTTCAGAAAGCGTGTAAGAAATCGAATTTCCGGTCAATTCATTAATACCGATATCGCCTTGAGCAACAAGAGTTGTTAAGTCGTTTGAACTTAGATGGACATTGACATAACCGTCAACATCTAAGACGTCTGCATATCCAAAGGCAGTTCCATCATTTAAGGCAGCGACATTGGACTGACTCATCCCTGTTGTACCATTAACCGGGTTAAAGGTATACAGTATACCACCACCTTCTACAGCAGAATTGGCATGGATGTGCGCAGGATGCATTCCACCGTCAGGTGTTCCTGCAAGACTGATTGTTGCAAGTGCTTCTCCGTTTACGCGTTCTTCAAAAAGCACAGAACCGCTTATTCCAGGTACTGCTTTTTCTTCTAGGTCATAACTTTTGGATTCACCTGTCAACTCATTTTGACCAATATCTCCTTGAGCAACGATAGTTCCTATGTCATTTGCACTTAAATGAACGTTCACATAACCATCAACGGTCAGCACATCTGCATATCCAAACGCAGTTCCGTCATCTAAGGCTGCTACGTTAGACTGACTCATACCTGTAAAACCGTTAACAGGGTTAAAGGTATACACTATACCACCGCCTTCTACAGCAGAATTAGCATGAATATGTGCAGGGTGCATTCCACCATCAGGGGTTCCTGCTAAATTAATAGTTGCAAGGGCTTCACCGTTTACACGTTCTTCAAAAAGCACTGAACCACTTATTCCAGGTACTGCTCTTTCTTCCAGGTCATAACTTTTAGATACACCTGTCAACTCATTTTGACCGATATCTCCCTGAGCCACGATAGTTCCTAAATCGTCTGAACTCAAATGCACATTGACATAACCATCAACGGTCAGTACATCTGCATATCCAAACGCAGTTCCGTCATCTAAAGCTCCCACATTGGATCGACTCATCCCTGTCGTTCCATTTACCGCGTTAAACGTATAGAGGATACCACCACCTTCAACTGCAGTATTCATGTGGATGTGAGCAGGGTGCATTCCGCCATCAGGGGTTCCATCCAGTTGAATGGTTGCCAAGGCTTCACCGTTTACGCGTTCTTCAAAAAGAACGCTTCCGCTGATACCTTCCACGGCTCTTTCTCCTAAATCATAACTTTTAGATTCACCTGTCAGTACATTCTGACCGATATCCCCTTGAGCAACAATGGTACCTAAGGCATCTGCACTCAAATGAACATTGATGTAAGCATCTAAATTTGGAACGTCATCAAATGAAATGGGAGTCCCGTCATCTAAAGATGAAAATGTTGTAATGCTTAATCCTGTGGCTCCATCGACAGGCGCTAAAGAAACGATGATTCCACCACCTTCTGCTGCTGAATTCATATGGATATGGGCAGGATGTGTATTTCCACTTGAAGTCCCCTGGACTTCTAAAATAAGCTGCACTGCACCGCTTTCCAGTTCGTTAAATGTGGCATCACCACTGACGCCAGAATTTGATCTTTCATCCAAATCGTATTCTATACTATTTAAAATAGGATCGTTAAAAGGTTCGAAATCATCATCGCTACAGGAGACAAATATCACCCCTAAAAATAATAGTAAGCTTAATTGTTTTAATTTTTTCATGATAATATGTTTATTGATTGCAACATAATTACGATGAAAAACAAATAACGGTTTTAAAATTTATGTTATTAAGTATATTTTTAACATAGTGTAGTGCAAAACAAACTGGATTTTAAGGAATATTAAGATACTTGTGAGTCTGTAAAGAAATTCTCCACTTCGGATGTTTCATGACATAATCAACAATCTGAGGAATCATTTTTTCTCTAACGCTCCACTCCGGTTGTAAAAAAAGTTCGCAGCTATCCCCGACTTTCTCAGCCTGTTCTTCAGCAAACTTAAAGTCATTTCGGTTATAAATAATGACTTTAAGCTCATCAACCCGTGCATAAATTTCAGGTTTCGGTAATTTTATTTTTTTTGGAGAAAGGCATATCCAGTCCCAAACCCCTGTCATATCATAAGCGCCGGAGGTTTCAATGTGAATCATCAATCCGTTAGCTTTTAAACCCTCGGTCAGTGAGGTCATATCCCAGGTTAAGGGTTCTCCTCCGGTGATGACTATCGTATTGCTGTATTTTTTAGCATTTTCAATGATCGATCCAATTTGAGTTGGCGGGTGCTTTTCCGGATCCCAGCTTTCTTTCACATCACACCAGTGGCAACCCACATCACATCCACCAATTCTTATAAAATAGGCTGCAGTGCCCGTATGGTATCCCTCTCCCTGTATCGTGTAGAATTCTTCCATAAGCGGAAGCATAACTCCTTTCTGAACAAGTTTTTCTATATTTTCATTTTGCATGCTGCAAAGATACTGAAAGCATTATATGAATTAAAATATAAACTCAACTTATAAAAATTGGATAAAGAGAAAATGAGACCTTTAGTATGGATGACTTTCTTTATTTTTGAAAAAAAAATCCAATGAAACTCATCCCTTTCCTTTCAGTTTTATGTCTTGTGGTTTTCACGAGCTGTAACCAATCAACTTCTGAAACACGCATCGCTAAAAATCAACTGGGACTTCTCAACCCCAAAACCCAGATCAGTGAATTGAACGCCATTTTAGAAAGAGATTCTGTGGCTGAATTTGATTTAAGATCCAACCTGGGAACAACCAAGGAGATAGAAATTTATAATGAACAGGGGGATCTGTCCCTCATTATCGAACCCAATTATCAGGGGGATTCGCTGGTCACCATCAGTGAAATTCAAATTTTGGACCCTAAATACAAAACTGATAAAGGCTTAACTATAGAGAGTCCTTTTAAAATGATCTATGAAAATTATAAGATAGATAATATTCAAAATAGCATAAACAGCGTTATCCTGAGCATAAATGAAATTGGCGTCTACCTCGTCATCGATAAAAAGCACTTACCCAGTAAGCTGAGATTTGATTCTGAGATAAAAATTGAAGCCAATCAAATTCCAGATGGAGCACCCTTTAAATACTTTTGGCTACGATTTGATGAAACCACGCCATAATTCGACTTATTTTTCAATTACTTCTACTTACAATCTATGAAAGCTTCAAAAAAACTGGTCAATAAATACTTACCTAAAATTATCGGATTAAGGCTTAATTCCTTATTTCTAGTCCAGCCTGACAAGGCGGTCTTTAAAGCTTACAAATTGTTTTCTTCACCCAGAAAAGGGAAAGTAAAGCCTGAACAGGAGAACTTTTTAAATAAGGCTAAAACCACAGCCATAGAGCATGATTCCGAAAAACTACAAACTTACCACTGGAAAGGCGAAGGAAAAACAGTAATCCTTGTGCATGGCTGGGACAGCAACACACACCGATGGAAAGACCTGGTGGAGGTTTTACAAAAAGAGAATTTTAATATCATAGCGTTTGACGGTCCTGCGCATGGGTATTCGGAAGGAAAACTTTTGAATGTTCTCCTGTATTCAAAATGCCTGGATCGTATGCTCAAGCTTTATCGCCCAGAATTCATTATCGGACACAGCGTAGGAGCCATGACCATCGTTTATAATCAGTACCTTAAGCAAAGTCCGTTTGCAGAGAAACTGATCTTGCTCGGGGCTCCTTCAGAAATGAGTGCAATCATGAAAGACTACAAGCGTATACTGAGGTTAAGCGATAAGTTCATGACTGCTCTGGAAGCCTATTTCGTGGATAAATTCGATTATAGTTTCGATGACTTTTCCATTGCTAAATTCGCTAAAAACGTGGAAAAAGAAGTTTTGATTTTTCATGACAAATTTGATAGGGTAGCCCCAGTGGAAGCTGCCAAAGCGATTCATAAAAATCTCAAGCATTCCACCTTAAAAATTACTGAAGGAGCTGGTCACTCCTTAAATAAAGACGACATTCATCAAGAAATTTTGGACTTTTTAAAACGATAACAATGCGTGAAGATGCTATCCGTATCAATAAATATTTAAGTCAGGCTGGATTTTGTTCCCGGCGTGAAGCCGATAAATTACTGGAACAGGGGCGAGTGACCATAAATGGAGAGTTTATTGAAATGGGAACCAAAGTAAATCCAGGAGATCAGGTTTCTGTAGACGGTAAGCTGGTAGAGAAGGAAACCGAGGAAAAAGTTTACCTGGCGGTGAACAAGCCTAAAGGCGTGGTGTGTACCACCAACTCCAAAGTTGAAAAGAACAATATTGTCGATTTTGTCGACTATCCTACGCGTGTTTTCCCTATTGGCAGACTGGATAAGATGAGTGAAGGCCTAATTTTAATGACCAATGACGGAGAAATTGTAAATCACATTCTTAGAGCCAGAAATTATCATGATAAAGAATATTTGGTAACCGTAGATAAAACGATCACGGACGAATTTATTCATAAGATGAGAAATGGCGTCCCTATTCTTGACACCATTTCTCGTAAATGTGAAGTCGAGAAGCTTGGGGACAGGAGCTTCAAAATTGTCTTAACCCAGGGATTGAATCGTCAAATCCGAAGAATGTGTGAAGCCCTGGATTACAGAGTAAGAACCTTGAAGCGCACAAGAATAAAAAATATTACTTTGGATGTAGAAAAAGGACAATACAGGCATCTAACTTCTGAAGAAGTAAAGGACTTATATAAAAATTAAAACCTTTAAACACCTATAACTTATGGCATCACTTAACCCCTTTCACTTGGCAGTGCCTGTGAATAACCTTTCAAAAGCCAGAACATTTTATACCCAAACCTTAGGCTTTAAGGAAGGCAGAAATGATACGCACTGGGTAGATTATGATTTCTTTGGCCATCAATTTGTTATACACGAGGACAAAAGCCATCAGCCAAATCCAGATGCGTTCAGTATGGTGGACGGGCATGAAGTCCCTGTTCCTCATTTTGGAGTAGTTCTGGAATGGGAAACCTTTCATGAATTCGCGAAACAGCTTCAAGAAAAAAACATTGAGTTTGTCATTCAGCCCTACATTAGGTTCGAGGGGAAACCCGGTGAACAGGCGACCATGTTTTTCAAAGACCCCAGCGGAAATGCACTCGAGTTTAAGAGTTTCAAGGACATGAAACAAATCTTTGCGAAATAAAATGGAAAAGCTCTCACCCAGACTTGTCAGACAACTTTTCATCTTATTGATTATATTGTCTTTAGGCGGATTGATTGTAGCTGAAATCCTGCCCTATATTTCAGGAATTTTAGGAGCTATTACCTTTTATGTCCTGCTGAAAGGACTCATGCAAAAAATGCGTTCCAAAGGCCTGAATGCAACGTTAAGTGTCAGTATCTTAATGCTGGGATCCTTTATATTGATTTTGGTCCCTGTACTGGGTATTATACTGATGCTATCTTCCAAAGTAAGCAAGGCGATTAAAAATTCAGAAAAAGTTGTAGAAGCTACAAAAGCACAGCTGGTCCAACTGGAAGAACTGACCGGTTTTAAAATCAGCGAAAAAATAGACAGTTCTGCGGTTACCGACTGGTTGTCCAGCAACCTCCAGGGTTTGGCCGGTGGCACTTTCGAAATTTTCATCGCGATAAGTCTCATGTACTTCTTATTGTATTACATGCTGTTAAATGAGAAAAAGCTCAACATCTCTATGGAAACCTATATCCCTATAGATGTCGAGAACCTAAAGCTCATAGGATCAGAATCTGCCGAAAAAGTAAAAGCCAATGCGATAGGCATTCCTTTGGTAGCGCTTTTTCAAGGAATCATTTCTCTGATTGGCTACTGGATATTTGGAGTACCTGAACCCTTGTTTTGGTTTGTCATTACGACAATTGGTTCCATGATTCCTTTTATAGGCACCGCCATTGGGTTTATCCCTGTCACTTTATTGATGTACTACCAGGGAGATACCTTCGGGGCTTTTGGGGTTTTAGCCTATGGCCTCATTGTGGTTGGCTCATCTGACAATATTGTCAGGCTTTTGGTGCTGAAGAAGATGGCCAATGAGCACCCGTTAATCACTTTGATAGGTGTGATTATAGGAGTTCCTCTGTTTGGCTTTATTGGCTTGATTTTTGGACCCCTGTTATTATCCTTATTTTTACTTGTCGTTATGATTTACAAAAAAGAATACGGAGAATTTGAATCTAATGCTGAAAAAAAATTAAATGAAAATCTCAGGAAAGAAGACGAAAAAGAAAGTTGACGATAATTTTGTAAAGGCGGGCATCGAAACGGTTTCAAATACAGATTTTGAAACTGTGTTTGATAAAAAAGATCAGCTCTTTGCAAAAATCAATCATCCCGACTGGAAAAAATACAAGGATAAAATCATTTTGATGTTTCAGTTTCTAAAAGATGTAAAACGAAAAAAATATAAAGATACGCCCTGGAGAACGCTGGCCGCGATGATTTTTACGGTGCTTTACATCATCAACCCCTTAGACCTGGTACCGGATTTTATTCCCTTTGTAGGTTATTTGGACGATTTGACCGTATTTGGATTTGTTTTGAAATTGATCAACAAGGATTTAGAGTCTTACGAAGAATGGAGATTAGAACGGGAACCTATTGAGGACTAATTCCTGTTAGGAGACCTGCTCTATATGTTCTGTGCACACTCTCCTTACTGAATATTTTTCATCATCTCCATCATTTTCTTTCCGCCGCCGCCTTGCATCATTTTCATCATCTTGCTCATTTGAGAAAACTGTTTTAGCAACTGGTTGACCTCCTGAACCGAAGTGCCCGAACCCTTGCTTATTCGTTTCTTACGACTGGCATTAATGCTTGTTGGATTTTCTCTTTCGTGAGGAGTCATCGAATGAATCATGGCTTCAATATGCTTAAAGGCATCATCATCTATATCCATGTTTTTCATCATTTTACCGGCGCCAGGAATCATTCCCATCAAGTCCTTCATGCTACCCATTTTCTTGACTTGCTGAATTTGCTTTAAGAAATCGTCAAAACCGAATTTATCTTTAGCAATTTTCTTTTGGATTTTTCTGGCCTCCTCTTCATCATACTGCTCCTGTGCTCGTTCAACAAGAGAGACCACATCACCCATACCCAGGATACGGTCTGCCATCCTCGACGGATAAAACACATCGATAGCATCCATTTTCTCTCCAGTACCGATAAATTTAATAGGCTTATTGACTACAGATTTAATGGAAATAGCTGCACCACCACGAGTATCACCATCAAGTTTGGTAAGAATAACACCATCAAAATTCAGAACATCGTTAAAGGTTTTAGCCGTATTTACAGCATCCTGACCTGTCATAGCATCGACCACAAATAAAGTCTCTTGTGGCTCAACTGCTTTCTTGATGTCAGAAATTTCATTCATCATCACCTCATCAACAGCTAGACGACCAGCAGTATCCAAAATGACTACATTATGTCCGTTTTGCTTTGCATGAGCAATGGCAGCTTCAGCAATAGTGACAGGATTTTTTTCTTCTTTATTAGAAAAGACTTCCACCCCTATTTGCTCTCCTACCACATGCAGTTGATCGATAGCCGCTGGTCTATAAACATCACAAGCAACTAGTAAAGGATTTTTAGATTTCTTTGTTTTAAGGAAGTTGGCCAATTTACCAGAAAAAGTGGTTTTACCAGATCCCTGAAGACCAGACATCAAGATCACACTTGGGTTTCCAGATAAATCTATACCTTCTGCATCTCCACCCATCATCTCGGTTAATTCGTCTTTCACGATTTTAACCATCAACTGATTAGGCTTTAAACTTTTGAGCACGTTTTGACCTAAGGCTTTCTCCTTTACCGTATTTGTAAATTCTTTGGCAATCTTGAAGTTGACATCGGCGTCTACCAATGCTCTTCTCACCTCTTTAAGTGTCTCTGCTACATTTACCTCTGTTATCTGACCATGACCTTTTAATACATGAAAGGCCTTATCTAACTTATCACTTAAACTATCAAACATATGTTCTAATTGAATTTTAGCAAAAATAAGAATTTGAAATCTATTAATGAAGATTTTATATACTAAAAAAACCACCTCATAAGAAGTGGTTTGTACTTATTTAAAATGATATATGATTTTAAATACTGAAATTATGAGCAACCGTATCGCTTTCTTTGTAGCGAACAATAGCTTTATTCACTAGCTCTTCAGCTTCTTTCTCATCTCCCCAGTTCCCTATTGTCACTTGCTTGTCTTCTAAGTCTTTATAAGTTCTAAAGAAATGTTCTATTTCTTTGATCGTATGCGGGTTAAGATCAGAAAATTTGTTCACCTCATTTCCCATAGGATCTGCTATAGGAACACAAATAATTTTTTCATCAGGTCCTTTTTCGTCTGACATGTTAAGGACACCTACAGCTCTTACTTTGGCTATGCAGCCAGGAACCACAGGGTTGGTAAACAATACAAGTACGTCTATAGGGTCATTATCTAGTGCCAAAGTTTCTGGTACAAATCCATAGTCTGCTGGATACATCATAGACGTATGTAACATTCTATCAAAGCGTATTTGCTTTAAATCAAAATCGTACTCATATTTATTTCTGCTTCCTCTAGGAATCTCTATCAATACGTCGAATATCATAATTGCTTTTTATATAAATTTCAAGGACGGCAAAAATAATAAAAACTTTGACTTCTTTATCTACAAAAACTAAATAATAACCTGATTAAGGATTCGCTCCTAAATCAGGGTGAAAACTTCTAAAGCAAATGATAGCTCAAATTTTAAGCTTAATAATTTTCTTATTTTCTTCAAAAGTGAATTTTACATCTTCCCAATAGGGAGCAGCGTAAGGATTGGGAGTGCCAGACATAGCCCAAGGTTCTGTTGGGATTCCGTTACCTTCTCTGTCCAGTGTTTTGTTTCCATTCAAATCTTGAAATACTGAAACTGCATAAACTCCGAAATCGAGATTCTCAAACTCCACAGTATGAGTTGAGTCTTTTACTTCAATACTTTTTCCCAGAATGGGTTTTTTGAGGAAATTTTCTTTTTCAAAAATTCCAACATGTAGTGTACCAGAGACGTTTTCGATACTTTCAAATTCTACGATAAGTGATGTCGACTCTTGAGCTACTAGGCTTTGGTAACTCGACATTACAAGCATTAAAGCTAATCTTACTAAATTTTTCATGACTTTTGGTTTTAAGTTCATTTCAAAAGTAAGCTAGGACTTCAGGTTTATTCTGAAGTTATTGATAAACCGTAGAATGTTCAAGATGAACGGTAATAAACCTCCCTGAGTTCCCTAGAAGCTAGGTTCATAAAAAATTGAAAATACAGTTAAATACTAAAAGTGTAATGAAATAAACGCATTGGGCGTTAATTCCAGACTTCTTATCCTCACGTTTTCCAAGTCGGCATTGGTGTCATCCAGTCTGAAAAACTGCTGCGTCAAATTATCGGTATTGAACAGATTCAAAATACTAAACCCCGCCTTAATGGAAGAGTTGTCCAGTTGAAATTGATAACTGGCCGTAAAATTAATCTGTAGGTAATCCTCAAGATTTTGTTCATTTGGACTTAAAAAATTAACCCTGGGGTTGGTCTCCGGTGTAAGAATAGGGTTTTCATTGTCGATGCCTGTAGTGGGTCTTCCGGCAAAATAGCGCCCTCCAAGCGATAATTCCAAGCTCCCGGGAGTATAATTAGCCCCAAAAGCAGAACTTTGTGTGATTTCAAAATTATTGGCGAATTGCTGAGGCGTGAAAGTGTTGAAATCATAGGTATTATTCATTATCGAGAAATTGAACCAGAGGTTGAAATCGTCAATTTGTTTTTGAACTAAAACCTCAGCCCCTACCACTTCATAATTTCCATTGAGCTGAAGAAATTCCAGTTGATTTTGAAATCCTTGACTTCCTGCTGAAATTCCTTCTATGATTTTATGATACAGACTGCCTTGCACCAACCATCCCTTTTTGGTAAAGCTGACCCCTGCTTCAATTTGTCGGCTATTTATGATTGGGTAATCTTCTTCATCCGCAAGAATCCACCGTCGTTTTTCTACACCTAAAAAATCTCGCTGCCGGTCTATGACCTGTGTGAGGGTTTGATTTTTAACTTCAGCCAGCACATTCCATCTCCAATACCGACTGGCCTGGTAACTTAAATTGAACCTGGGTTCTAATCTGAATTCCCCAAAGCCTGCATAGTAATTCCCCCGAAGCCCGAAACGCGCCCTGAGCTTTTGGGTTTTGGAGGTGTACTCCACTTCTGCAATTCCAGAATGCGTGGTAAGCACGCGTTTCTCTATTAAAATCAACTCAGGAGAACTCACTTCATTATCGTTTCTCACCCCCACCTCATTAAATTGATAGCCTGTATTCAACTGAAAAGATTCCGAAAGTTGATAGGAGTCTTTAAGGCCGAATTTGAGATCCAGCACCTCATTGTTTTGCAGCACTGTTTGATCGGTCAGAACCGATTGATTGAAGGCTTCCAGCTTGTAGAAGGACGCATTGAAAGAAAGCGAAGTCTGATGCTTTTCACTCCAGTTCGCTTTATAATTAAGATGAGTGAGAAAGTTTCCCTGTTCAAAATCATTGCGTTTTCGGGCTGAAGTTGTTTCTAAAACTTCATCAAACTTAAGTTCATTTTGAATGGCTAACACATCAAAATTCAAGCTGTGATCCGAATTGAATGCATAATCGTACTGTAGCGAAACATCGTAAAATTTCAAATCCTGCTGGGTTGTGATCCTATTGTCATCCCCCTGAAGCAAATCTTGAATTTCTGTATTTTGAAATACTTTATCTGTATACCCCTCGTAGGTTGGAGATTCATAAACATCGGTCAATGACTTTCTCGCGGCAATTTGTAAATTGGAGTTTTCATTCAATTCTAAGAAAGCCGATCCGTTTGCACTCAAAAAATCAAACTGAAGGGTTCTTTTAAAGTCCTGGGCATGGTCCCTGGAAGAAATATCTATCACGGAGGAAACCCCTTCATTGTAAAAAGCGGATCCTCCGTTTTTTACAACTTTAATGTCGTGATTCATAAGTGGATTGATGGCTGAAATCATCCCAAAAAAGTGACCGGTCTGATACATTCGTGATCCATTCCAGAGGACCAGGTTTTGATCATGGGTTCCTCCCCTTACATTGATTTGAGCAATGGTCTCATTGGTATTTACAAAACCAGGCACATACTGAAGACTATGTAAAACATCTGGATTTATCAGGCCTGGAAGCACTCCAAATTCCTGAGGGATAATTTTCAAACTATAATCTGAATTTAAATAAATACCCTTGGCTAAGTACTGCTTTATGATCACTTCATCCAGCTCAATCTGGGGGTACACATAAAATTTATGACAGAATTCTGAATCCGAAACTGCTGAGTTTCCCTCCCTGGAAAAATAATTCGGATGTGAAAAACGGAGCTTACTGAGGTCTATGGTCTTCTCAATAAAGATTTTACCAAAAGCGTTGGTGTTCCCTAAACTCTGATTTTGATATTTGACTTCAACATCTGAAACTGGCTCATCTGAAGTAGCGCTGTAAAAACTCAAACACCTAACACGGCGAATCCGATGTACCGCAATACTTTGCTGAGATACGAATGTAAATTTTAGTGGAAGTTGCTTTTTTATAGAAGTCAGAGCTGCATCGAGTGAAGAATTTTCCTCAGGTAACATAACCTTGAGCTCATCTAAATCTTCACTTAAGTAATTGAAACTGACGTCGTACTTACGCTCTAAACTGCTCAATACGACCTCAAGCTCAATCTTTTTTTGAGATTGAGCCTGCAGACTGTAACCGAATAAAATCAGAAGGGTTACAAAAAGACAGTTAGCACATGCGTTAAGGTTGAACATTATCAACAAAAATAAATTTATTTTCATTGATAATTGTGTAATTCATTTGATAAGTTTTGTTCAAAATCTCTAAAGCCAGAGATAGATCATCTGATGGCAGAGTACCTGTAAAGCGCTTATTTTCTGTAACCTTCAGAATATCAACCTCTATGCTATATTCTTTTTCCAGCTCCTGCATCACTTCAGAAAGACTGACGTTTTCAAAATGATGTGTTTTTGAAACCCATGACGGCTTTTCACCATAAACATTGCTTTGTTCAAATATAAGTCGATTATGATAGGTTATAAACTGACCTTTCTTGAGTACATTTTCTTCACCTTCAAACTTGACCTGCACCGAACCTTCGTAACAAACCACTTTGAAAATGGAATCCCTGGACAAAACTTGAAAGCGAGTCCCTAAAACCTGTACTGTTCCAAAATCTGTTTTGACCGTAAAGGTTTTGCCTTTTTCTACTTCAAAATAAGCTAAACCTGAGAGTTTTGCAGTTCTGTCGAAATTCCAGAACCAATTGTTGAATTTGAATTTGCTGTCCTCAGCCAGAATCACTTTGGAATTATCCGGCAATACAACATGTTGCTGAGAATCGATTTGAGAAGTCACATCTTTTACCGAGAACAAAAAGGCAAGTGAAGTCACTCCGAGAATGACTAAAACAGAAGCCGCAACAGACCAGTTTATCGCTTTTGATTTTTTGGCGTTCTGCTTATTCTTAATCTGTCTAAAAACCTCGTCTTTGCTGAATTTCGGTTTTTCGAATTGAGCGGAATACTGCTTGATCTTCTTTAACGTGTCCATTCCCTGAATGCCACTTAAAGTGTCGTCACTTTTTTTATTATCAAGCCAGTCGGCTAAATGGTAATTTTTATTCATCGGTGTAGATTCTATAATTGTAACACTTCAATCTTATATTACCCTACTTAAAGGCGTCGATTTCTTCTCTTAAACTTTCCAGAGCTTTTTGCATTCGCTTTTCAACGGCTTTTACGCTAATGTTTAAAATTTCTGCAATTTCTTTATAAGATTTTCCATCTATGCGGTGGAGCAAGAAGGCTACCCTTTGTTTTTCAGACAGATTTTGTATCGCTTTCTCGAGCTTAAGTTTAAATTCCTGCTCTTCCATTTTATAATCGGGACTTTGATTGTCCTGGGTTTGCTGAGGAACACTGTTGGCATACTTGAGCACGACCTTTTTGTGCTTATACCTGTTTAAAGACAAGTTATTGGCAACGGTATACAAAAAGGATTTTGCTTTACCAAAAGGAACTTTTTTGCAGTTTTCCCAAAGTTTAATAAAGGCTTCCTGCACCGACTCTTCTGCCATTTCACGGTCTCCAAATTTGTAGTAGAAATAATTATTTATGGCTTCAGAATGGTTGTCATAAATGCGTTCATAAATTTTTTCTTCGCAAACATTATCGATAAGCTCTTTTTCCATAAACTACATGAGTCTTTTTGATTTCAAAACACTTAAAGCCAAACTTACCCTATCTTTGACTTAGGGTAAAATTAAATTTGTTTGTTATATAATAAGAAGGTTTTTTAATAAATTTACAAACCATGAAATGTTTTTACCTTTTTATACTATGTGCGCTTTTTGTCAGTTGTCAGAACGAAGAGTTTTTTGAGCAGATTGACGACAACACAAGTTTATCTAGTCAGGGTGAGCTGAGCAATCTTGTTTCCAGGCTTAATCAAAATCCTACAGCGTTTGATGATTTTATTGACAATTCCAACAGTTTGAGTCTTGAATTGCCTTTTGAGGTGACTATCAATTCTGCGATTACGCTTAATATAACTCAATTTACCGATTATCAACTTCTTATCAATCAACTATCTGGTTTACCTGGAGATTACGACCTGAGCATAAGCTTTCCTGTGGAGGTTTCTCTCCCTAATTATGAATCTGTCATCTTACAAAATAAAGCTGAACTGGATGCTGTAAAGGCAAGTGTGGAAGGCAGTACTGAAATCAAGTGTCTGGCCTATAATTTCCCAATCGAAATCAATATTTTTGAGACAGAAAACGCTGTGTCCACACGTCGTAGGATACAAAATGAAGCTCAATTTTATAATTTGATTAAAGGTCTGAAACAAAACAATGGTTTTTATGAAATTGTATATCCCGTTTCGGTTAGCATCGAAGGAGATTCACAAGTGCTGACTTCAAACACAGACCTCAATACCGCCATTCAGAACCTGGACGAGGACTGCTTTAATCCCTCACTCCTAACCAATAAATCTTCAAGGATAGACCAGTTTGTCGCTTTTGTCACTTCAGGAGAATTTAAAATTACTCAGTATACCGATGAACGCGGTGAAAATGAAACTGCTATTTTTAAAGATTTTAGATATCAATTTAATCCGAATAATAGCATTTCAATAGAAAATGTATCTACAAGTGAAGTCTTCACTGGTGACTGGGCTTTAGAAATTGATGACGATAATAACCAGCTTGTTTTCGATTTGGATTTTGAAGACAATGAGGTTTTAGATGAACTGGACGAAGACTGGAAAGTTGAAGGCTTCGCTAATCCTACTCGAATTATACTGAGAGATTCTGATAATGCCGGAGAAAATACCATATTAATTTTTGAAAAAATCTAAAAATCAGCTTTATGCCTTATGAAAAACCATCGCAGGACGATTTGAAATCCAAGCTAAAAACCTTAAATGCCGTTTTTTATGTCGTCTTATTTATTTGGCTTGCTTTTATTGGCTTTATTATATCTGAGCTGATAAGTGGCGGAGAAGAAACCACAAGTTTATTTATAGCTACCATCCCTATCGTAGCCATACTTATTGTTTTAAGTCGAATCAAATCCAAAATCAAAAAAGAAATCGATTAATATAAATACAACAACTTTACCTTAAAAAGCTTCTCACCATTGAGAGGCTTTTTTCATGCCTTAAAATTGATTCAATTAAGGAATACTTCATACCTGGCTTTAAGATTTCAAAAGCAATTCAGGCTTCATTCTGCACTTTAAAGCCTGCTTTTCAAATTGAATGGATTACCTACAGCAACTAATCGGAAAGTCCAGTTGAATGGGACTCAATCTGCCTGAGGTTCCTTGCAAGGCAGTTTAAAAAGGAAATTTTAAGACAAAAAAACCCGACACAAAAATGTGCCGGGGCATTGAAATTGAGACTCAATTTTTTATTAGTCATCCAAAAGATCTGTATAATCCTTGATTGCCTCTTTTATTCTATTAGCTAGTTCGTTGTTACCGTCATTGTCCTCCGGACTTATTTCGATTGTACCATTTCCGTTAGCATCAGTCGCTACTGAGAGATCTACTGAATTTAAGGCAGACACTAAATCAAATTCGAAAATCACGGTGTTGTTGTTTTCTTCTGTAATGACTAGGTTTTGACCTGCATCTTCATAATCCACTTCAAATTCTTCACTGAAAGTATGGAAAAATTCGAATGCTGTTCCCGAAATGGTTCCCCTTATCAGGATAGACTTTTGATAAAGATCGCTCATCGGATTTTCACTTCTATCCATTTCAAACTCTAGTTCATCATATTCTCCTACTGGAATTTCTACTTCAACGACAGTTGTGACCTCTGAGTTCAAGTTGAGTTCGAATGGGCCTTCTAACTCAAACTCGTCTTCAGAATCGTATCGATCATCATTCGTATTCTCATCATCATCGATTTCACAGCCTTCATCGTCGGTTTCGGTGGCATATACGCTAAAATCTGCTCTGAAGTAAATTTCAGTACCACTTTGCAATTCAATTTCATATGTATAAGGATCATCGTCATCGGTCTCCTCTTCTAATTCTCCTTGACAAAAAGCGTCGGCAGGATGGTTTTCTTCAAGATAAGCCAAAATTTCAGCCGGCAATTCATCAAAATTGAGTTTTTCATCATCATTTTCACTTGAGCTGCCATCAGAATCATCGCTCACGCCAAATCCCTCGGCAA
This sequence comes from Psychroflexus aurantiacus, assembly GCF_010820555.1. Lineage (GTDB taxonomy): Bacteria > Bacteroidota > Bacteroidia > Flavobacteriales > Flavobacteriaceae > Psychroflexus > Psychroflexus aurantiacus. Next base: position 241,581 of record NZ_JAAIKD010000003.1, read on the forward strand.
ATTCTAATTCGATGTTTTTGATATTGATCAGGAATTCTGCAACCTGGACATCAACTGCTGTTTTAGCAAAACTTGTAGTCTTATTCGCAGTACTTGAAGCCGTAGTTGCCTTAATTTCCAAATTTGACTTGGGCAGCATTTGCTGGTCTGTGTTTGAATCTTCTGATGAGCAGGAGATAAGAAACACGAGTACGAATAAGCCTGCTAGTGGTTTTAAAATTTTCATAGTGTAAATGTTGTTCACTAGTAAAACAACATTCAACGCATCTACCCTAAGCTAAATTTATTTTTTTTGAATAAATCTAAAAACTAAATCCAAAACCTCCGGTCACCCCAAAATTTCTGGCATCTGGTAGATCTTTGTAATTTCCTCTGAAGTGAAAATCTATCCTCAGTATTCTAAAAATATTATCCACGCCTAAACTATAAGACCAGTAAGGCTCTTTATCCGGGGCTCGTAAAACAGGGATGGTGGACGATGCATTTAGAAGCTGGTTTTCTTCTGAAATACTTCCGGAAACGGCTCTTACTGAAATTATCTCCCTCAAATCCAGATCTCTTAACAGAGGGATCCTGGAAAAAAATCTTCCGTTGAAATTATGTTCAAAATTGACGCTTAAGTAGGTATCTGTCACAAAATCATAAAAATCCAAAAGCGGGAATGTACCCTGGATGGTGAAAAGGGTTTGATTTCCCGGAACGATATCCAGCAGGCTTAAGGGTACCGCTCCAAAGGTTTTTCCAAGTTCTACATTGGACACAAATTCACCAAAACCTCCAATCTGTATTGGCTGTCTGTAGTAAAATTGAATTTTTTCATAATCAAAATCAGAAGTGGTTATAAAGCCTAAGCCTTTGGTATAATTGAGAAAGAACTCCGGATAGTCAGAATCGTTAATGGTGAGCCGTTCTACCCCGTAACCTGTTGTTTCACGTCCAGGAGAAAATTGAATAATAGAAGAAATTTCAACCTGTTCAGTAACCGCCTTGGTTTCGGTGCGCTCTGGACTGGTGTAATAGGCCAGACTAAACTGATCTGAAGCTGATTCCAGGCTTTTAAAATTACCTTCAGCCCTAACTATAAAATTCCGAAAAGCCTCGAAACTCAGCGAAAGACTTGTTAAGTTTATACTGGTTAGATTGGTATTAGAACCCACTGTGAGTACCGAAGAGGAGGCTAAGTTTCTTCCAAGCACATCTGTGGTATTGGTAAGACTTGCTCCCAGCTGTTCAACATCTCTTCGGTTTCCCGCTCCCAGAATAAGCCTGGTTTTTGGATCTATCATCCATTTCCCCGATAAACCATATTTGAATTTATCATCACCAAATCCATAAGCCAAAAAGCCTTGTAACCGCCACATGTCGTTTGGTGAAAAATAGGTTCTTCCCCCTACTCTTAAGCGAATCCCCTCAACCTCGTTATAACCAAAAGTAGAAAAAACCGGCCCAAAATCCCAGCCTTCTCTTTCCAGATAGCCTGTAGCCAAAACAGTTCCTATACTGTAGATGCGTTTAAAAGCATCAACCGTCTTTAGGGTATCCAGCATTTTATAAACCTGCCGCTCGTCATTATTGAGGTCTTCCTGCCTGTTTTGAGCCCAGAAGTCCTCATCTCTGTTATAAACTTGTTCATTAAAAACTTCGGGCTCATAGTTATAAAACGATTTTGCTTTAGGCTGATCGAACTCGTAATTATCATAAAGCGTCGTGCGTTTGCCATAAACACCTCGCGAATCTTCTTTCTTATTAAAGGAAAAATCTGTCATAAACAAATCCTTGGTGATGAGGAAAACCGAATCGTTTAGAACATCAAATTCCTGTTCTATATAGACATCTTTCACCCAGTTGATGTTGGCCCCTTTGGCCATCGAAAGATTGATTTTCTTGATGGCCCAGGTTGTATCATTGACCCAGAAATCACCTTTAAAATTCAATTCTCCTTTACGCCTGGGATAAAAAACAATATTGTAAGACCACTTGTCGTCAATAAACGTACTGTCCGTCAATATGTAATTATAATTATCTATGCCTGTGGTGGATAAAGGACTCACGAAACTCTTATCAAAGAATTTCAAGTAGTTGTCATAGATGTTGTATTCAGCATAAAGGTCTTTGATAAAAGCAATAAGGCTTTGATTGTTGCTGAAGCCCGCATTTTTATTGCCTGTAAGTATTTCTTTTTCAAGGTCTAAAACATTGCTGCCATACACCTGGTAGGTGGCCTCATTTAGATATATAGGCAGGTAGGTTTTCCCGGTAACCGTATTGGTATCCAGGTCATCAAAAATGAATTCCATACCATTGAAAACCTTTGAATTTATAAGCGAACTGTCTATAGTATTCAGATCAAATTCAAGTTTTTCATATTTATCGTATTGGTATTGATCGAATTTCTTAAGCCCGTTATCAGGCTTATTTTTCCAGATTTTTCTCAGAATCTCAAGGGCTGGGTTGTTCTTTTTGGAGGTTTTTCCTGAATAGATCATGACCTCACTTAATTCTGATGAATTTTCGGCAAGCTCGACTTCAATAGAATAGGTAGAGCTTTTTTCCAGAGGATATGTTAAAGTTTCGAAGCCCATAAAGGAAAACTCCAGAACGGAATAGTCGTTTTCGGATTGAAGGTAAAATTTCCCGTTTTCGTCAGAAATGGTTCCTTCAGAGGAATTTGAAAAATAGACGTTTACATACGGGATCGGATTTCCGTAAGTGTCTTTTACATAGCCACTTACTTTAGTCTGACCAAAAGAAACAAAAGAGAGGAATAGTACTACAAGGGTAAATATGTGTTTCATTGATCAAAAAAAGCTTCAGATGTAATGTTATACAAATGAAGCTTAATTTATAATTTGATTTATGTTAAATATATAAAACTTTTTTAACGGCTTTTATAACATCATCACTATTAGGTAACCACTCTTTTAAAAGACCTGGGGAATAAGGTGCAGGAGTATCTGCTGTATTAAGTTTTATAATGGGAGCATCCAGGTAATCGAAGGCTTCATTTTGAACTTTATAGGTGATTTCAGTCGCTACATTTCCAAAGGGCCAGGCTTCTTCAAGAATCACAAGTCTATTGGTTTTCTTTACAGATTTCAAGATAGCCTCGTAATCCAAAGGCCTTACAGTTCTTAAATCTATAATCTCACAGGAGATATCCTCTTTTTCAAGTTCCTCTGCTGCTTTGTAAGCTTCTTTTATAATCTTTCCAAAAGAAACTACAGTGACATCTGTGCCCTCTCTTTTAATGTCGGCTTTCCCTAGAGGAATCGTGTATTCTTCTTCGGGAACTTCACCCTTATCACCATACATTTGCTCGCTTTCCATAAAGATAACAGGATCGTTATCTCTGATGGAAGATTTCAAAAGTCCTTTGGCATCATAAGGATTGGAAGGGATCACCACTTTCAGACCTGGAGTATTTGCAAACCAGTTTTCAAAAGCCTGCGAATGCGTAGCCCCCAGCTGACCGGCAGATCCGGTAGGACCTCTAAACACAATAGGAATATTGAATTGTCCGCCAGACATTTGTCTCATTTTCGCGGCATTGTTGATGATTTGATCTATACCAACCAATGAGAAGTTGAAGGTCATGAATTCAATAATAGGACGGTTACCGTTCATCGCAGAACCAATACCAATTCCAGAAAAACCCAGTTCTGAAATGGGAGTATCAATGACTCTCTTTTCTCCAAATTCGTCCAGCATACCTTTGGATGCTTTATAAGCGCCATTATACTCTGCCACTTCTTCACCCATCAGGTAGATAGATTCATCAGCACGCATCTCTTCACTCATTGCTTCTACAATAGCTTCTCTAAATTGAATTGTCCTCATTTATTTATATTTGCTTTTATTAAAAAAGAAAGACAAAAATAGCAATTCAAAATTCTATATCCCATAAGAATCTTATAAAAATTTTATTATGCATGCATAGTATTTTTGAGTCAAAACTACTATATTTGTCATATTCAAGAAAAAAACCAAAATCATGAAAATATTAGTATGTATTAGCCATGTTCCTGATACGACTTCCAAAATCAATTTTGTTGAAAATGACACAAAATTCGACACCAGTGGAGTCCAGTATGTCATTAATCCAAACGACGAATTTGGGTTAACACGAGCGATGTGGTTTAAAGAAAAACAAGGCGCTACCGTAGATGTGGTAACCGTGGGCGGTAAAGATACAGAACCTACGATAAGGAAATCCTTGGCTATTGGTGCAGACACCGCTTACAGAGTGGATACCGAACCTTTAGATGGTTTTCAGGTAGCAAAGGAACTCGCGAAGGTCGCTAAAGATGGAGAATATGATTTAATCATTGCAGGAAGAGAATCTATCGACTACAACGGCGGGATGGTTCCGGGAATGCTAGCCAAATTAATAGGCGCTAACTTTATAAACACCTGTGTAAGTCTTGAGGTTGAAGGTGACACGGCCACTGCTGTAAGAGAGATTGATGGTGGTAAGGAAACCCTAAAATCTTCTTTGCCACTGGTGATTGGAGGACAAAAAGGGCTTGTAGAAGAGAGCGATCTTAAAATTCCTAACATGAGAGGAATCATGATGGCCAGGAAAAAGCCTTTGAATGTCATTGAACCGGTTTCTGCAGATGCTTTAACTGAGTCTAAACACTTCACAAAGCCAGAACCTAAAGGGGAAGTTACCCTAATCGATCCGGATAATCTGGATAAATTAATCGACTTACTTCACAACGAAGCAAAAGCTATATAACTTTTAAAAACTAATAAAATGTCAATTTTAGTATATACAGAATCAGAAAATGGCAAGCTTAAAAAAGCAGCTTTTGAAGTTGCTTCTTTTGCCAAAGGAATTGCAGACTTAATGAACACCAGCGTAACAGCGGTAACGATTAATGCGGAAAACGTTGATGAACTTAAAACCTATGGCGTTGAAAAAGTTTTGAAAGTCTCTAACGATAAACTCTCAAAATTTAATGCCGATGCGTATGCTGAGGTTATTACCCAGGCTTCCAAAAAAGAAGACGCCAAGGTAGTCGTGGTGAGTCAAAGTGCTAATGCGAAATATTTAGCGCCATTACTGGCTGTAAATCTAGAGGCTGGTTATGCTTCCAATGTGGTTACCTTACCAGTACTGGACCAGGGCTTCGTGGTAGAACGTACCGCTTTTACCAACAAAGCCTTCAATATGACTTCCATTTCTACCGAGGTCAAGGTCTTAGGTTTATCCAGCAATGCCTTCGGACTTAAAGAAAACGAGGTATCCATTACTGAAGAAGACTTTTCACCAGACTTATCTGAGGATAATTTCGGCATCGATGTGCAATCTGTCGACAAGAATAAAGACAAAGTCAGCATCGCAGATGCAGAAGTTGTTGTTTCCGCAGGACGTGGTATGAAAGGTCCTGAAAACTGGGGGATGATTGAAGAACTTGCTGACGTGCTTAATGCCGCGACAGCCTGTTCCAAGCCCGTAAGTGATATGGGATGGAGACCTCACAGTGAACACGTAGGGCAAACAGGGAAACCAGTTGCTACGAACCTGTACATCGCTATAGGAATTTCCGGAGCGATACAACATCTTGCAGGTATTAGCGCATCCAAAAATAAAGTAGTAATCAATTCAGATCCGGAAGCCCCTTTTTTCAAGGCAGCTGATTATGGAATAGTTGGTGACGCTTTTGAAGTTGTTCCACAATTGATCGAAAAACTCAAGGAATTTAAGGCGAATAACTCATAATTTTTATAAATTGTACCCCTTTAAAGGGCGGTCTAATTTTTAAGCAGCCCTTATAAATTAGACCGCTTTTTTATTCAACACAATGTAGTATGAGCTTAGCTAGACTTAGCATAAAAGGAATTTCTTATAGTCAAACTCAAAACGGAGCTTATGCTTTGCTTTTAAGTGACATGGACAGCAATAGGCAACTGCCTATCGTCATTGGTGCATTTGAGGCGCAATCTATCGCTATTGCCCTGGAAAAAGAAATAAAGCCTCCACGTCCCCTAACCCACGACTTATTCAAAACCTTTGCAGACCGGTTTCAAATTCTTGTCAAGCAAGTGATTATACATAAACTTGTAGACGGTATTTTTTACTCGAGTTTAATTTGTGAGAGAGATGGTGTTGAAGAAACTATAGATGCCAGAACAAGTGATGCCATTGCGCTTGCATTGCGATTTGATGCTCCTATTTACACCTATAAAAACATACTGGATAAAGCAGGAATATTTCTCAGCGATAAAAATCAGGATACAGATATTTATAGTTCAGATCATATTCAACATACTGGTGACGTTGAGCAGCAGGAGAAAAAATCCTCTTTTAAAAGTGAATTTAGCCAGATGACCACCAAAAAACTCAACGAACTTTTAGAAAAAGCTGTGAATGATGAAGACTACGAAAGAGCAGCAAAAATTCGTGATGAAATTTCTAAACGAAGCTAACGAATGAAAAACTTTACCTGGGCACTTTTAATGTGTCTCCCCAGCCTGCTTTTTGCTCAATCTTTTCAAGGTACTTGGAAAATTGAACTCCAGGAAGATCAAGATTCTACGTTTTATTTTGAAAATCAGCAAAGCATCACTTTCAAAGATTCGTTGTTCAGCATTGTTCATGAACAAAAGGATTTAGTTTATACAGGTCGTTTTGAAACCAGACAGGATTCTATAATCTTGAGCCCCGCCCTTTCCTCTGTTGATGATATTAAATTCGGGATTCAATCTAAAGCCGACTCTTTGATTAGTCTCACTTCTGATACATTTCAGCTTCAGCTGAAAAAAACATTCTCAACTCCTATGCTTCAGGAGGAGAAGGTAGCGAAAGTCATCGCTCCCAATGGGGAATTCAGTTTCAATAGTTTATGGAGAGGTGTTCTTGGCATGTTGAGCCTTCTGCTTATCGCCTATCTTTTAAGTAAAAACAAGAAAGCAATCAACTGGAAAACGGTGGGTATTGGCTTACTTGCCCAGCTCATATTAGCTATTGGTGTCTTAAAAATCCCATTCATTCAATCAACCTTTGAATTTGTTGGAAATATTTTTGTGAAAATCTTAGATTTTACAGCTGCCGGGAGTAAGTTTCTTCTTGGCGATTTGATGGATACCAGTACCTACGGATATATCTTTTTGTTTCAGATTCTACCGACAATCATTTTCTTTTCAGCACTAACCTCAATACTATTTTACCTAGGAATAATTCAGAAAATAGTGAAAGCCCTGGCCTGGATACTTACCAAACTGCTGGGGATATCCGGAGCGGAAAGCCTAAGTGTTGCCGGTAATATTTTTCTGGGCCAAACCGAAGCCCCCTTAATGATTAAAGCTTATTTGGAACGCATGACGCGTTCAGAAATACTTCTGGTCATGATTGGCGGCATGGCCACTGTAGCAGGCGGCGTTCTGGCGGCCTACATTGGATTTCTTGGAGGAGACGATCCCGTTATGCGTTTAGCTTTTGCAAAACATTTATTGGCGGCCTCCGTTATGGCCGCTCCCGGCGCTATCGTTATTTCAAAAATTTTATACCCTCAACAGGCTGACGTCAATACAAGTGTGGAAGTGTCTTCAGAAAAAATAGGCTCCAATATTCTCGATGCGATTGCCAATGGAACAACTGAAGGCCTTAGGCTTGCGGCCAACGTAGCAGCTATGCTTTTGGTTTTTGTCGCTTTAATCGCTTTTATCAATTATGGGTTCGAAAAAATTGGTGAATTAACCAACCTCAATGCGATTGTTGCAGAATATACACCCTACCCTAAATTTTCTCTGGAATCTGTGTTAGGCATTATTTTCGCTCCGCTGATGTGGCTGATTGGTGTTGCCAAAGAGGATGTGATGCTGATGGGACAACTGCTCGGTATCAAGCTTGTGGCCAGCGAATTTGTAGGCTATATCCAACTTGCTGAACTTAAAAACACAGCCAATGTCATGAGTTTAAATTTTGAAAAATCTGTCATCATGGCCACGTATATGCTATGTGGATTTGCAAACTTTGCCTCTATAGGAATACAAATTGGAGGTATAGGTTCTTTAGCTCCGGGACAGCGTAAAACGCTTTCCGAATTCGGGATCCGGGCTTTGATTGGTGGAACACTAGCTTCGCTCATGTCTGCCACCATTGCCGGAATGATCATAGGCTAATACACGTTTCTGAAAGGAAAATTGGCAAAACTCAATACACACCAGAACAGTTCAGCTTAATAAGCATCTCCTTATTTTCTAAAGGCGTTTTTAGCTGGTATCCAATTAAGTAGTTCACTCCACCAACCGGGAAGTCTAACTCATATCTACTAGTTTTCCATGTCAAAAACAGAAAATTCCCAACGTAAAATATCGGGAATTTTTTTGATGAGCAGAGGATTGGTTTCTCAATAAAAAACCGAATACAGCACTGCCAAAATAATCATTACCGCAAATGTGCTGATATTAAAGATTGGGCCTGTTTTAAAGGTGTCTTTTTTCAATTCAATTCCTTTTTCATCGTCCTCACCTTTATTCTGCATCCAACTGATGAGCATAATAACCAGCATGGTGACTAAGGTTGTGTACCCCATCTGGTTAAGAAAAGGCTGTACGGGAAAATAAGCTTCCAAAAATGTATTCGCAACCCATCCTGTCGACCCGATTTTAAAAAACATGGCCACCGGAATGGATATGATCGCTCCCCAGATTGCCGCTTTATTGGTGGCTTTTTTCCAAAATAACCCCAGTAAGAAAACGGCTAAAATCCCGGGACTTACCAGGCCTGTATACTCCTGAATGTATTGAAAAATCTGATTTAAACTACCCAGTGCAGGGGCAACGAGCACCCCTATACCCAGAGCCACAAAGGACGTGATTCTACCTACGTTCACAGTCTTCCTATCGCTGGGGTTTTTGTTGATGTATTGTTTATAAATATCCATGGTGAATATGGTAGACGTAGAATTCAACATAGACGCCAGGGAGGAAACGATGGCTGCCGATAAGGCCACAAATGCAAGCCCCTTCAGCCCGGATGGCAGAAACTGAATAAGCCATGGATAGGATTTATCCGCTTCTTCTAAACTCGGAATATTGATAATTCCATCTGCTCCAAGTCGGGCTAGAATCTCGGGATCATTAACAATCACATAGGCTGCAATCCCGGGGATGACAATGATAAAAGGCAGCAGTAATTTAAGGAAGGCCGCGAGCACGATTCCCTTCTGTGCCTCTCTTAGATTTTTCGCAGCCAGTGCCCTTTGGATGATATACTGATTGAACCCCCAGTAATAAAGATTTGCCACCCATAAACCCCCTATCAAAACCCCAATACCAGGTAGATTGACGTACTCAGGGTTGCTTTCCTCCAGTATCATATCAAATTTTTGAGGCGCCTTATCGTAAATCACACCAAGCCCATCCCACATACCGCTCCCACCCGACACGGTATCCAGAGCCAGGTAGGTTGTAGCAAGTCCGCCGATAATAAGAAAGACCACCTGTATGGAATCTGTCCAGGCAATGGAAGAAAGTCCTCCATAAATAGAATAGGCAGCTGCAAACATGGCAAGGCCAACGATAGCCCAGGTCATATCCACACCCATAACCGTATTCATCGCTAAGGCGCCCAGATAGAGAACCGACGTGATATTCACGAAAATATAAAGTCCAATCCAGAAGACTGCGAGTATCGTTTTCAGATTGGTAGAAAAGCGTTTTTCAACAAATCCTGGTATGGTATAGATTCCTTTTTCAATAAATATGGGTAAGAAGTATTTACCAACAATAAGCAAAGTGATGGCGGCCATCCACTCATAGGAAGAAATAGCCAGACCAACGGCAAAGCCGGACCCGGACATGCCTATAAACTGTTCAGCCGAAATGTTTGCGGCAATAAGGGAGGTACCAATGGCCCACCAGGGGAGAGATTTACTTGCTAAAAAATAATCCTGAGCGTTTTTTTGATGCCCTTTTTTATCCCTGGACATCCAGAGTCCGATAAATAAAATGAGAATAGCATACGCTATAAAGATGACATAGTCTAAGGTTTCAAATCCAGTATTCATAGGGTATGGGATTAGTTGGAAGATTTATAATGTACAGCTGGCAGTTCTCTTAAAATTTTCGCGGCCTGTTCTGCAGAGATATCGCGCTGAGCCTCTCCTAGCATTTCGTAGCCAACCATGAATTTCTTGACAGTCGCACTCCTCAGTAATGGCGGATAAAAATGCATGTGAAAATGCCATTCCGGATGATCCATTCCGTCGGTTGGGGCCTGGTGGATTCCGGAAGAGTAAGGGAAGGATATATTGAACAAATTATCGTATTTCACAGTGATTGCTTTTAACACCTCAGCAAAGGCTTTTTCTTCTTCAGGTTTCATGGAACTAAGGCTTCCAAAATGCCGTTTGCTGATAATCAGTGTTTCATAAGGCCAGGTGGCCCAAAACGGTACTAATACGGCGAAGTGTTCATTCTCAGCTACAATGCGTTCTCCATGCAGCAGCTCCTCTTCGAGATACACCTTAAGAAGACTCCTGCCGGTTTTTTTATGGTAGTCTTCAAGATTTTCCTGTGTCTTTTTTACTTTGGACGGAATAGAAGACTGTGACCAGATTTGACCATGCGGATGAGGATTACTACACCCCATCACAGCGCCTTTATTTTCAAAAATCTGAACGTATTTTATAAAATCATGACTTCCAAGTTCGATATATTCCGCTTTCCAGGTCCTGACTATGGCTTCAATGTCTTCGAGTTCCATTTCCGGAATCGTCAGGTTGTGCTTAGGCGAAAAACAAACCACTTTATTGATTCCCCGTTCCGGCTTAGATTGAAATAAATCAGAAGTCAGTTTGTCATCTACCACCAGTTCATCCTTGATCAGGGACGGAAAATCATTTTCAAAGACATAACAGCCTTCATAAACAGGATTTTTGCTTCCGCTGGAACGTGTGTTTCCTGGACACAAATAACAGGTTTCATCGTATTCGGGACGTTGTCCCTTATTCTGCTCTTCTTCCTGACCCTGCCAGGGCCGCTTTGTCCGTTGTGGTGAAACCAAAATCCATTCATCAAGTAAAGGATTATAGCGTCTATGAGGATGTTGGTTGGAATTAAATTTTTGCATAAAATCTGTTTTTTATTTAACCTGATGAATCCCGTCACTTATCTGAATTTGATAGGCGCTTAAGTCAATTTTGAATTTTTCGAAATAGGCGGCAGATAAGTTTTCGATAAGCGGATCTATGGATTTCTTACGTACTAAATTGATAGAACATCCCCCAAATCCGCCTCCCATCATCCTTGCCCCAAGTACACCTGGAACCGCAGAGGCTTTGTTGACCAGAAAATCCAGTTCTTCACAGCTGACCTCATAATCTCTTGACAATCCGTCATGCGTTTCCAGCATCAATTTACCGAGTGTTTTATAGTCCTTATTCTGAATTGAATAGGCGGCTTCATTTACTCTCTGAATTTCTTTAACCACAAAACTGCAGCGCTTAAATAAATTTTCACCCAGTTCTTTCCGAAGGGAATTAACCTGGGATAAGGTACACGATCTAAAACTACTCACCTCCGGGTACTGGACTTTGATGATATTCAATCCCGTTTCCACCTCTTCGCGCCTCACATTATAACCGGATGTTAGATGTTCGTGTTTCACATGGCTATCCAGCAATAACAAGGAATAAGAACCCAAATCTGCATCGAAATAGCTATAATCCAGACTTGTACAATCCAGTTTAAGAGCACTGTCTTTTTTACCGAAAACACAGGCAAACTGATCCATGATACCACATTTTACACCTACAAAGCTATGCGAGGTTTGCTGTCCCATTAAAGCAATAGTCTGCTTGGACAGCTCTAAGGAGAATAAATTATTCATAGCATAAATAAGCCCGCATTCTAAAGCTGCAGAAGAAGATAAACCGGCACCAATTGGAATTGTACTGCTGAAAACCAACTGAAAGCCTTTCAGTTTAAGTCCTTTTTGCTTAAGCTGATGTAAGCCCCCAAGAATAAAATTGGCCCACATAGGCTTCACTGGTATGAGCTCATCAGTCAAACTAAAACTGTATTCCTCGTCCAAATCCTCAGCCACCAGTACACATTCATCCGTCTCCAAGGAAGTAATGGCGAAACAAATGTATTTGTCTATAGCCGCCGGAAGCACAAAACCATCGTTATAATCTACATGTTCACCAATGATATTGATGCGCCCCGGAGATAAGAAAATAGCTTGTGGCGGTGCATTAAATCTGACCTCAAAATGAGTGGTGGTCTTTTGTAGTAATTCCTCTTTCATCATTTTTGTTTTTTTCTTAAAATCAAGGGCTCAGATTCTAAACCTTCCGCTTTAGCTACCACCATAATAACATCTGAACCGGTTTTGGTTTTCAACAAAATACTGGCAATTCCAGCTTCCGCCTTTATCGGATTTTGACCAATCAGCTCTGCCGATTCACTTTCTATGCTAAACTTTATTTCCCCTTCGAATCCGGGAACCAAAGTACCTTCAGCATCCGTAATTTCAGCATGTAAAAAGACTATATCGTCCTGTTTTTGGCTTAACCCAATACCAGAAGTATCCACTTTTAATCTGATCTGTTGGGCTTCAGAAGGTGTTTTGACTTCATGTATGGCTACTTCTTCCCCATCGATATAACCAACAGCCTTAAGGGTTCCAGCTTTAAATTCAGATAATTTGAATTCGAAAGGAGGATGTGGCAGTGCACTGGAAAACGCGTTTCGTGTAGGGGTCTGCCTAGCAATCAATTTTTCGTTCAGGTACAAAGCGACCTCATCGGTGTTGCTAAAAACACGCACAGCCTGAGGGGACGTTGGCGTCCAGTAATTAGCTATATAAACCACTGGTCCGGCTTCCAGGGGAGCTTCATAGGTTATCGCCGGAGACCGCTGACTTTTGTAAAAGTAATAGGCAAATTTTGGAATTCTAAAAATATCCCGGATACCTGAATGTTCAATATTATCGGCATAACCTCTGTTATAATCAAACATCAGCCAGTTGGCATGTCCTATGGTATGCTCACCTTTCAGGTTGGAATTAAAAGCTTCCTGAAAATTGAAGGCTTGCTGTAATAATCGCCGTTCTCCATCACCACGACCTTGCCTGCTGGTTCGTTCGTCTTCTGAAAGGTTTTCAAAAGCTGTTTGGTTAAAGCCTGCATTTTGAGCATAATACTCCCAGTCGCCGTATTCTGCAATGAAAATCTTTCTCGCGTTCTTCTCGTAGTCGGTCCAGTAGGTTGGTGCTTTAGCATGCTGCCTGGCAGGGATATAAAGATCATAGCTTGGATGGTCTATCCATCCTGCCGAATAAGTGTCTTCATAGGGCAGCTCGGCTTTCAGAAGCGCATTGGCTTTCATCATAAACTCTTCTGTCATCGGACTTTCATTCAGAGAGTTTTCCCAAAACACAATGCTGGGATGATGACGATCTCTTCTCGCAAAATCTTTAATTTCCTGATATGCGTTTTCCTGGAATTCTTCTCCCCCAAAAAACTGCCATCCTGAAATACAGTTCATCACCAAAAGCCCCAGCTCATCACAGGCATCCAGAAAGGCTTCAGTTTGGGGATAATGCGATAGCCTTACAAAATCAAAGCCTGCATTTTTTATTTTTACAGCATCTCTGTAATTGGCCTCATCGGAAATCGCATAACCCACGTAAGGGTATTCCTGATGACGATTGGTGCCCTGGATGAATACATTTTCACCGTTCAGGAAAAATCCATTTGCGTTGAGTTCAATCGCTCTTATTCCTGTGGTCAGTTCTTTGGTGTCTAAGATGGTTTCACCTTCCATCAGATTCACGTTAACCTGGTACAACTTAGGAGAATGAATACCCCATAGTTCCGGATTCTCAATGTCGATTTGGGTTGTAAGAACCCGATCCGTACTTGAAGTCACTTCTGCAGATTCTGTAGTTTTGGAGATTGTTCTTCCTGAAGGAGATTTAAACACAATTTTTGCGGAGATCTTTTTATCTTCAGAAGATTCATTTCTGAAATGGACTTTTACCAAGCCCATGGCTTTTTCCTTTGAAACTGAATCGAAATGAACTAAAACACCACCGCTATTGACCTGATTCGCAGCAACAGGGTCTGTGATATAAACGGAATGGGTTTCCACTAAATTCACATTCCTGTAAATCCCTCCGTAGTAATTAAAGTCCAGTTGCTCTAAAGGCTTTCCCGGGGGAATGTGCGGGTTATTTTCATTATTCACTTTTACAATCAGGGTGTTTTGAATTTTCAAAACATCGGTCATATCTACAGTAAACGGCAGGTATCCTCCCTGGTGATGCTTCAGTAAGTGCCCGTTTACCCATACCCAGGCTTCGTGCATGACGCCTTCAAATTCAAGGAAGCTTTTCTTGGATTCCGGATGTCTTTCAAAGGTCTTCTTATACCATGCATCCCCCTGCCACTGGTCATTAACCACAAGAGGTTCAATTTCTGGCGTGTGAGGAATCTGAACAGTCTCCCACTTCAGCGAAGTGGAATCTTTAGTAAAGGCCCAATCTGAATTGAAACTGGATTCCGTTCTTTGAAAACCTTCTGTCCTGTTTTTACAGGAATTCAAAACAAGCAAGCCTAAAACAAAAATCAATACTTTATACATGGATTTAATTTTTTTTAAAAGCATCTAAAGCTGGTGAGGGTGTTCCATCTTCCTGCCATGCGCTAAGGCTATATCCACTCCATGACTTTTCGCCCTGAGGCTCCCAGTACATGACTCCCAAACCGCGATTATCAGGCACCGCTTTTACGGCTTTTAGGGTAGCTTCAAGCAAATTTCTGGTGTTCTCAACTTGATCGTAAAGTCCGCCTACTTCCACGATCATGACGTCTTTGTCATACCTTTTTACCATATCGTTTAGGTTGAAGACAAGATCGTCTATGGTTTCTGTATAATCCTTTTCCACCCAGTACGGATAGTAGGATAAACCGATGATATCGTACTTCACACCCTGCTCCGTGGCATTATCATAAAAGTCGACAAATTTCTCGTTATTATCCCCTTCATCCACATGAACGATGACCTGGATACGCTCATCCACTGCTTTGGTGGCGTCATAACCTGCGTTTAAAAGCTGGCCCAATTGATCCCAATGCTCTGTACTTCCTTCCGGCCACAGCATTCCGCCGGGAATTTCATTCCCAACCTGCACCCACTTCGGAGTCACCCCTGCTGCTTTTACTGCGGAAACTACCTGGTAGGTATGTTCATAAACTTTTTCTTTTAGCTTCTTAAAGCTTAGGTCTTCCCAGGCTTGAGGTTTATTTTGTTTACCCGGATCTGCCCAGGAATCGCTGTAATGAAAATTGATCATTACATCCATGCCCATCTCTTGTGCTCTTACAGCCATGTCTACGGTTTCTTCTTTGCTGCAGTGCCCACTTCTTGGATCGCTGGACGGATTTACAAACACACGTAATCTTACCGAATTCATTCCACGATCTTTTAAAAGCTGAAGTACATCTGCCTTATGGCCCTCTTCGTCTTTAAATTCATAACCCGTAGCTTCCATTTGTGGCAGCCAGCTTACATCGGCCCCTTTAGCAAATTCAGGAGTAACAGTTTTATCTGCACAGGAAAAAAACAGCAGAGTAATAATGAGAAGTTGAAAATATTTGATCATAATCAATGTTAAGCTTAAGTGTTCAGGTTGATAAATTGAAATTTGGTATGTTGCCGGTAAACCTCCTCTTTTTTCAAAAGGGCAGATGGAAAACCCTCATGGTTGGGAGCATCGGGAAAAGCCTGGGTTTCAAAACAAATTCCACTGGTTTTATGATAACCTGTTTGGCCTTTTGGTGTCAGTTTGGAATCCACTTGTCCTCCTACATAGACTTGCATACAAGGCTGATTGGTGTAAACTTTCATGTGTAACTTGTTTTTTTTACTCCTGAGTTCTGCCGCTAAATCGTTTTCGAAATCCAGCACAAAAGCATCGTCAATCTGACCAGGAACCGGTTTGAATTCTGAGAAATCATAGGGATGATCTTCAAGTGAATTCAGTTGACCCGAAGGCACATTCGCCTCATCCGTTTCTAAAATTTTGTTAGCCTTAATCTTCAATTGCTGATCGGTGACATCCCCCTGATACCCGTCAAGATTGAAGTAAGAATGTTGAGTTAGATTCACCAGCGTATCTGCATTTGAAATTGCCTTGTAATAGACATCCAGCTCGTTGGCTAAGGTCAGGGTATATCTGACTTCAACTTTGAGTTCTCCGGGATAGTTTTCATCTAAATGAGGACTCGTCAACGTGAAGGTTATGGAAGGTTCATCTCCCTCTGTTTGAGAACATACTTTCCATATATGTTTACTAAAGCCTTGTTTTCCTCCATGAATGTGATGATCCCCTAAATTCTTTTCGAGTTGAACAGTCCTGTCATTCAGCTGAAATTGGGCATTTCTGATTCTGCCGGCAAAACGACCAACTACGGCACCAAAATAAGGAGCTTGCCCATATTCAAAAGAATTGATGTAGTCTGAAGGGGAATCGAACCCAAGAACCACATCAACCGATTGATGATTGCGGAGTGGGATTTTCAAAGCCGTGATGGTAGCCCCCAGATTGAGAACCTCCAGCTGCATCCCGGTTTTGGAAGTGAGAACATAGGTTCTGAGAGATGATATTTTAGGTTTAGTTTCTATTGACATCGTTTTAGCAAAAATTAAAATTATATTTGAATAATTCTTACCAGTACCTACCAGTTTGAGTAAGGATTCCAACCAGTTTAATTTTCAGCTCATGCCTTCAATTTTTAAAACCCCCATTAAAAACGCCCCTAAATACAGTTATATCGTAGGCTGTGTAGAAGATGCGATTTCAGAACATAAATTAAGCAAAGGAGACAGACTCCCTTCGCTGAATAAGGTTTGTATGGAACTGAATGTGTCCAGAGATACTGTGCTGATTGCTTATAATGAATTGAAAAAGAGAGGAATTGTGTATTCCATTCTGGGTAAGGGTTATTATATAAAAAGCAGTGAAGTGAATTTTGAAAAGCGTTTTTTTCTGTTGTTTGATGAACTCAACAGCTTCAAGGAAGACTTGTATACTGCACTGCTGAAGGAGCTGGGAGATAAAGCCGAAGTCGATATTTACTTTCACCATTTCAACAGAAAAATGTTTAAAAAACTGGTAAACGATAGCAAGGGAAATTATTCAAAATACATCATCATGCCTACAAAATTCAAGGATGCCAGGATTGATATTTCCAGTCTGCCCCCTGAGGATGTTTATATTTTGGACCAAACCCACGCTTCGCTGGCAGCATACCCCGGTATATTTCAAAATTTTTCCAAAGATATGTTTCAGGCACTGGTCAAAGGCTTGGATAAATTGAGGCGCTACAAGCATTTAAAACTGATATTCCCTGGAGCTAAGGAACCTGAGGGAATGATTTTGGGTTTCAAGCAGTTTGCAGAAACCTATAGGTTTCCATATTCCATCCAAACTGATTTTTTGGAAGAGGAAATTACGCAGCATACGGTTTATCTGGTCCCAAACGACAGACACTTGGTCAGCATTATAGAACAATCCAAACGGCAAAGCTTAAGCATCGGTAAAGATTTTGGTGTTATTTCCTACAATGACACGGCTTTAAAAAAAATTGTTGAGAACGGAATAACCACCATTTCAACAGATTTTACGGCCATGGGAACTATTCTGGCTCAAATGCTCCTCACGGATTCCAAAGCACAGGTAGAAAATGAATGTGAATTAATTTTGAGAAATTCTCTTTAAAAACTAAAAACTCTAAGCGATAAAATTTCTATTTTTAACCACTCAAACTCAATGTTATGAAACAGTATCACGATCTAATTTCTCATATTCTTAAAAACGGAGTCCAAAAAGGAGACCGAACAGGTACTGGAACTAAAAGTGTGTTTGGTTACCAAATGAGATTTGACCTGAGCGAAGGCTTTCCTTTGGTGACGACCAAGAAAATCCATCTGAAATCGATCATTTATGAACTTCTGTGGTTTTTGAGAGGTGAAACCAATATTGCTTATCTGCAGGACAACGGCGTGAAAATCTGGAATGAGTGGGCTGATGAAAATGGGAATTTGGGCCCGGTGTACGGTCACCAGTGGAGAAACTGGAACTCCGAAGACATCGACCAAATCCAGGAGTTGATTCACACCTTAAAGACCAATCCCAATAGCCGCAGAATGATGGTTTCCGCCTGGAATCCAAGCGTGATGCCGGATACGTCTAAGTCCTTTGAAACCAATGTAGCCAATGGAAAAGCAGCGCTTCCTCCCTGTCATGCCTTTTTTCAATTTTACGTAGCAGAAGGGAAATTATCCTGTCAGTTATACCAAAGAAGCGCCGACGTGTTTTTGGGTGTTCCTTTCAATATCGCTTCTTATGCCTTGTTTACCATGATGGTAGCTCAGGTTTGTGATTTGGGATTAGGCGATTTCATACACAGCTTTGGTGATGCTCATATTTATAACAACCACTTTGAACAGGTTGAACTTCAGCTTTCCAGAACGCCCAGAGCCTTACCAACCATGAAGTTAAATCCCGAGGTAAAGTCAATTTTCGATTTTAAATTTGAAGACTTTACACTGGAAAATTACGACCCTCACCCGCACATCAAAGGCAAAGTCGCTATTTAAAGTTTGGTTAATTGTTCCGTTTGAACCTGACCAACTACAGACTTTTTTAGTAAATTCAAAAAATAACCTACTCTTATGATTCAGGAATTTATTGAAACAAGGGCCTATTCGGAACAACTCTGCAAGCCTTTGCAAACCGAAGACTTTGTTATTCAGCCTGTTGAATTTGTATCGCCTACAAAATGGCATTTGGCGCATACCACCTGGTTTTTTGAGGTATTTATCTTAACTCAATTCAAAACTGATTATCAGCTTTACAACGAAGATTTTCCTTACTTCTTCAACAGTTACTATGAAGCCAAAGGAGAGCGCGTATCCAGAGCTCATCGGGGAAACTTATCCAGACCCACAGTAGATGAGGTTTTCAACTACAGAACCTATGTTACCCAAGCTTTGAAGGAGCTCCTCACCTCTTCCGATAAAAAAGAAATTTTGAACCTGGTCGAAATTGGTATTCATCATGAAAAACAACATCAAGAACTGCTTTTGATGGATATCAAGTATTGTTTTGGTCATCATCCTCTGTATCCTACTTATGTTAGCAATTTTGACGAAAAGTCCTCTGAGGATGCGACACAAAACTGGCTGAGCATACAGGAGGGACTTTACAAAATCGGCCATCAGGGAGACGGATTTTGCTACGATAATGAGACACAGGCACATCAGGTATTTTTACAGGATTTTGAAATAAGTAATCGCCTGGTAAACAACGGTGAATTCCTGCAATTCATGGAAGACGGGGGTTATAAAGACCCCTTGCTTTGGCATGCGGAGGCCTGGGACTGGATTCAGTCTGAAAACATAGAACATCCGCTCTATTGGCGAAAAAACGAAGACACCTGGAAGGAATTCAAATTAAATGGTCTAAACCCGCTTGATCTTAAGGACAGCCTGAGTCATGTCTCCTACTTTGAAGCTGCTGCTTTTGCCCAGTGGAAAGGCTGCAGACTTCCAACAGAATTTGAGTGGGAAGTTGCTCAGGATCTGTTTTCCTGGGGAAGACGCTGGGAATGGACTGAAAGCGCCTACCTCCCGTATCCCAACTATAAAAAAGCACCTGGTGCTCTCGGAGAGTATAATGGTAAGTTTATGGTAAACCAAAAAGTACTCCGGGGAGGCTCCGCATTCACTTCAAAAAACCACACCAGAAAAACCTATAGAAATTTTTTCCATCCCGATATGAGATGGCAGCAAAGCGGTGTAAGACTAGCTAAATAATTCGACAAAAACTACATGGAATCTATAAGAAAACCAACCACCCTTACAGAATTTGAAAAAGATGTCATCTCAGGACTTAATGATTACCCTAAGCATCTGTCCTCCAAATTTATTTATGATCAAAATGGAGACAGATTATTTCAGGACATCATGGCTATGCCAGAATACTATTTGACTGCCTGCGAATACAATATTCTAAAAAATCAGTCTGATTTAATTGCTGAAAAATTTAATTTACAAAGTGGCTTCGACCTCATAGAACTGGGTGCAGGGGATGGAAAAAAAACAAAGTTACTTTTAAGCCATTTATCTGAAATTGACGCAAACTTCACTTACCTGCCCGTAGATATAAGTCAGAATGTACTGGATGAACTTGGAGCTGCCTTAGAAGATGAACTGCCAAAAGTGAATTTTGAACTCTTACAGGGAAGCTATTTTGACGTCTTGAATCAGTTATCCAGTTACAATAAGAGACAAAAAGTCATTTTGGTCTTAGGCTCAAACATTGGAAACCTAATGCATAGTGATGCCATTGATTTCCTGAAAAAGATTCAGAAAAACATGTCTTCCGAAGATTTACTTTTTATGGGGTTTGACCAGAAAAAGCATCCACAAATTATTCTGGATGCCTACAATGACTCCAAAGGCATCACCGAAGCTTTTAATAAAAATTTGCTGGTGAGAATCAACCGTGAATTAGATGCTAATTTCGACCTTGAAGCTTTCTTTCACTGGGAAACCTACGATCCTGAAACCGGAACAGCCAAGAGTTTCCTGGTAAGTAAAACAGATCAGAACGTGAGAATCGCTAATCTAAACCTTGAGGTCCATTTTAAGGCCTGGGAAACGATACATACGGAAATCTCTCAAAAATATGATGATGATACGGTAGAATGGCTGGCATCTAAAGCCAGTCTGAACATTGACAGAATTTTTGAGAGCGAAAATGGGTTTTACAAAAATTACACCTTTAAAAAAATATAAGTATGAAAGCGATTTGGAATGAAGAAATCATAGCAGAAAGCGAGGATACCATCTTGATTGAAGGAAATCATTACTTTCCGCCTCAAAGCATCAACACCTCTTATTTTGAAGAATCAGATTATCACACCCACTGTCCATGGAAAGGAGAAGCATCATATTATACAATTTTGGTAGAGGCTAAGAAAAATGAAAACGCAGCCTGGTATTATCCGGACCCAAAACCTGCAGCAGAGAAGATTGAAAATTACGTTGCTTTTTGGAAAGGTGTCCAGGTTAAGGAGTAATCAGATCACTGGAGTTCTTCCAAAGCATTTAGTAAACTCTCCAGGTCTTTCTCTGTATTGAAATATTGAAAACCAACCCGGATTCTTCCGCCCCTGAAAGCGGATAGAATTCCTTTTTGTTTCAGTTTATCTATATCGCTTTCTTCTCCCTTTAGGCTGAATATATTTTGATGAGCCTGTTTATCAATCACTTCGGTGTCTAGTAGATTTCGCTTAAAAAATTCTGATTTTGCAAGTTTAGAAAGCGATTTGATTCTCGATTCTATAAAATCTATCCCTAGTGTTTTATAATGAAATTCTAAGGCAAATTGCAGTCTGGCCACAGCAATCACATCGAAATGACCGGATTCGAGAAAACCCACTGCTCTGGGTTTGCCGTCTGGCTTTGAAGTTAGTGAATTACTGCCTAGGCTTCTAAACCTATGCTTTTCCAAAAAACCAGGTTTCAATAAGAAAAAAGCATTGCCAAGTCCGGCGTTTAACCATTTATAACCACTGGTTCCAAAAACATCAAACGGAGAATTGCTAAAATCAAAAGCCTCACTTCCACAGTACTGGGTCGCATCGGCAATAAAACTAATGCCTGGAAATTCATCCTTTAATTTTTCTAAAGCCTTTAAATCGAGTTGCAAGCCACTTATATATTGTGTCATACTGAATATGAAGAAATCAGGCTTAACTTCTGTAAAGGTTTGCTTTAGGTTTTCATAAAGCTTAAGATTGATGTCCACTTCAAAAACCTCAAAATTCCTGGATTTCACCGGCAGATTGACCGAGGGGTAATCCTGAGCCAGTAGAACCACCTTGGACTGGTCTGGGAGGTCATTTAAAATAAGATTTATTCCCGATGAAAAATTGTTCAAAAGCCCGATACAGTCAAACTCTGCATTATAAATTTCAGCAATAAGGAGCTTGGTATCCTCGACAATGGAGTCCTCATACGCATCACTGAAAAGACTTCCTCTCAGCCTGTAATCTTCTTCCAGCTTATGTATTTTGGACTGAACACTGGAACACAGGACACCTGTAAATGGAGTGTTGAGATAGGTAAAAGACGAAAGGATAGGGAATTCTTTTTTTAAGCTTGTCATGGGTAAGTAAGTAAAGTATTAGTAAATTTGAACTTCTAATATACTTTAAAATGGATTCGAAAAAAACGATTGGCCCGGAGATTAAAGAACTTTATGAAAATGCGCATCAGCGTGTCAAGCAAAAGAAAAATCTGATGACCCACGTGGTAATTTTTATCGCCGGTGGTGTTATTTTCATCGTTTTAAATGTAATTATAGGTTACAAGGCAGAGTTCAAACCACTCGGAATGGATTGGTTCGTAACGGCCATCCTCATCTGGTTATTTTTCCTTATCATCCATGCGATTAACGTATTTATGGTCAACAAACTGATGGGTAAGGCGTGGGAAGAAAAGCAAATGAACAGACTCGTGGAAAAGCAGCTTGAAAAAGTAAGTAAACTTCAAAAAAAGGTAGATAAAAAACATCCTATAGATCAAGAAGAAACCAACAAGAGACCAGAATAAAGAACCTATGAAAATAACTATGGTTGCTGCAGCAGCAGAAAATAATGCCTTAGGTAAAGACAACGAACTGGTATGGCATCTTCCTGATGACTTTAAGCGCTTTAAGGCTATTACATCGCATCATCATATCATCATGGGTCGAAGAACCTTTGAGTCCTTTCCAAAATTATTACCCAACAGAAAACACATCGTTATTACTCGCCAAAGAGAGTATGAGAAAGAAGGGGTCATCATTGTACATAGCCTTGAAGACGCTTTGAAAGTTAGCTACGATCAGGATGATGTATTTATCATAGGTGGTGGTGAAATTTATAAACAGGCTATGCCTTATGCGGATAAAATAGAACTCACCCGCGTTCATGACACCTTTGACGCTGATGCGTACTTCCCTGAAATTGATGAATCCAAATGGAAACTCATCCAATCTGAATACCATGAAAAAGACGAGCGTCATAAGCATGATTTTACGTATTTAACCTATGTAAAATCCACTAATTAAGCCCGGCTTATCTCGACTATTCAAAATTAAATATTAAAACACCGCTTAAACCTGTTAAGAATTCTTATAAGTTTCGTCTTAAAACATTAAAAAATTAGTTTTGACGAATATTTTTAACTTATGAAAAAAACTTACGCAATTCTCTTATTCATAGCTTTCACCTTCCATACAAATGCAATTGCTCAGGATGAAAAGACTGACAAGGCTACGTTTCAATTTCTAAAAGACTATGTCAATAGAATAATAAACGATACCATTTCAAAAGAAAAATCTCAATTTTTCTTATATCCAGTGGTTGGTTACAGACCAGAAACCGGTGTAGAATTTGGAGTGACTTCACTCTATGTGTACTATGCCAAAGAAGATACAAGTAATCGCTTAAGTGAAATCAATGCCTACGGTTTCTTCACCTTAAAATCTCAGTTCGGATTACGTGCTGATCATGCCATATATTCACATAAGGATAAGTGGTTTTTTTTAGGGGATCTTAATTTTGAAAAGTTTCCTATAAAATATTACGGGATTGGGAACGATGTACCCGAAGATAATATTGCGCTGGTAGACGCCATGCAAATAAAAATAAGAGAACGGGTGTTAAGAAGACTCTCCAAAGATTTCTATATTGGTTTGGAAACAGATTTTGTAAGCCTTCGCAATGTCAAGTTTGAAGACCCGGACGACAACAGTCAAACTGTCGATTTCTCGCTTCCTTTCGGTGCGGAAGGAACAACAAATTTCGGACTAGGTGCCGGGCTTGTTTATGATGAAAGAAGAAATGTCCTGAATGAAAGGAATGCCTTCTTTAGTGAAGTTGCTTATTTAAATTACAATACGTTTTGGGAAAGCGAAGTAGAATACAACAGCATTATTTCGGATACCCGATTTTTTAAATCGGTGAACAAAAGAAATGTCCTAGCCATGCAGCTTTTTGGGGAATTCAATTTTGGAGGACAGGTTCCCTTCAATCAGCTTTCGCAAATGGGGGGACAATATATGATGCGTGGGTATTTTCGAGGAAGATTTCGCGATGAAAATCAAATTGCTGCCCAGGTAGAATATCGATTCCTGCCTCTGGACCTCAGTTTTTCCAACCGCTTAGGAGCGACTGTTTTTGCAGGAGCCGGAGATGTGTTTTCAGAATGGGATGAACTCCAGGTCAAGGACATCAAATGGTCTGCCGGGGTTGGAGCCAGGTTTTTACTCTTCCAGCAGAAAGATGTCTACTTAAGAGTGGATTACGCGATTACACCCGATGAAAACGGGTTTTATATTGGTGTTGGTGAGGCTTTCTAAAAACCTTTAGTCTTTGCCCTCTATCCAGTCTATGATTTCCTGATCCAGAGGCGAAGTTTGAGGTGAAATTACTTTTTCCAACTCACCGCTTTCATTAAGCAGATATTTTTGGAAGTTCCACTCGACCTGGCTGTCCATTTTTTGATTCCAGGATTTATCGGTCAGAAACTGATAAACATCGTGCTTGTCTTCACCTTTAACTTTGATTTTACCCATCATTTGAAAAGAAACCCCGTAATTATCTACACAAAATTTTGAAATTTCTGCATTGCTCCCTGGCTCCTGGGCCATAAAGTCATTGCTAGGAAAACCGATGATCTTAAAGTTGTTATCCTGATACGTATCGTACAGCTTTTGCAAATCCTCATATTGTGGGGTAAGACCACATTTAGAGGCCGTATTAACAATCATAACTTTATTTCCTTTTAAAGTTGAGAAATCCAGGGTTTCTCCTTTTATGTCTGAAGCGAGAAACTGGTGTATGCTGTTATTCATGTTTTTTATTCAAATGTAAAATAATCTGGCTATCTCTGTTAAGCCTTTACTTTAATTTATCAATTGTAGCTCGAACTGTTTTGCTGTACCAGTTGGCAGCACCTGTTTTTTTTATGAGGATTTCACCTTCAGCATCCATTAGGAAAGTGGTTGGCAAACTCGAACTTTGCAGCACATCCGGTGGACTCGACAGGAAGTAGTATACCGGTAGGTTTAAATTTTCCTGTTCAAGAAAAGAGGTGACGACTTCAGGTGCTTCTGAAGTGATAAAGTAAAAATCGACCTTTTCTTTATAATCTGTGTAGAGTTTTTGAAGATCCGGCATTTCTGCAATACAGGGTGCGCACCAGGTTGCCCAGTAATTGACCAAAACTGGCTTTCCCTTGGATTTTACAAAATTTACAGTGTTGAGCTCTTCATTTTTGATGTACCAGTCATAATCTTTTAGGGTTTCACGATCCGATTCATCGATTTCGGTGGGACTAAAAGCGATTATTCGATTGAGAAACACCTGTATAGGCTGACGCGTCTGAGGTATGATGATCAATACAATCAGTATCCCAAACAGGATATTGCTCCAGTGTTTTTGTAAAAAATTCTTTTTCTTCTCCTGCATAGGTGGAATAAATAAAAAGGGTCATCTTAAACAGATGACCCTAATAAATATAGTGAAAACCAGGTATCAAGCCTTGTTTTGCTTTTTGATCATATTTAAGGCAGATCCTTCTCTGAACCAGCCAATCTGAGTAGCATTGTATGTGTGATTCGCTTTGATGGTATCTTTAGATCCGTCAGCATGAACAAGTTCGATCGTCAATTGTTTTCCTTCTGCAAAATCCTTAAGATCTACAAAGTTGAAAGTATCATCTTCTTGAATCAAATCGTAATCGCTTTCCTTATCAAAAGTGATTCCTAACATACCTTGTTTTTTCAAGTTGGTTTCGTGAATTCTCGCAAAAGATTTTACTAAAACCACTCGTACTCCAAGATGTCTTGGCTCCATGGCCGCATGCTCTCTAGAAGAGCCTTCGCCGTAGTTATGATCACCAACAACCACTGTAGGAATACCTTCAGCCTTGTAAGCACGTTGAGTTTTAGGCACGGCATCATACTTCCCATCCAACTGACTTTTTACAAAGTTAGTTTTCATATTGAAGGCATTCACAGCTCCAATCAAACAGTTGTCTGAAATATTATCCAAATGACCTCTGTATTTTAACCAGGGTCCCGCCATAGAAATATGGTCTGTTGTACATTTTCCATGAGCTTTAATCAAAAGCTTCGCACCCATCAGGTTGTCTCCATCCCAAGGATCAAAAGGATCCAAAAGTTGAATTCTATTTGAATCAGGGTTGACTTTTATGTTAATAGAGCTTCCATCAGCTTTAGGAGCTAAATAACCATTATCTTCCACATCAAAACCAAGTTCTGGTAACTCAATACCTTGTGGAGCGTCTAGTTTCACTTCTTCTCCATCTTCGTTAATCAGCGTATCATTCATAGGATCAAAATCCAGTCGACCTGCAATCGCAATAGCGGCAACCATCTCTGGAGAACCAACGAAAGCGTGAGTGTTTGGATTTCCATCGGCACGTTTGGAAAAGTTTCTGTTGAAAGAGTGAACGATAGTATTTTTCTCATCGCCTTTTCTGTCGCTTCTATCCCATTGTCCAATACAAGGTCCACAGGCATTGGTGAATATGGTGGCCCCTAAGTCTTCAAAAACTTTAAGAAGGCCATCGCGTTCTGCAGTAAATCTAATCTGTTCAGAACCCGGATTGATACCAAAATCAGACTTGGGAATTAATTTTTTATCAACGGCTTGCTGTGCAATAGACGCCGCTCTGGTTAAATCCTCGTAAGAGGAATTGGTACAGGAACCAATGAGTCCCCAGTCTACTTTAATCGGCCAGTCATTTTTTCTGGCTTTTTCTCCCAATTCTCCAACTGGCGTAGCCAAATCTGGTGTAAAAGGTCCGTTTAAATGCGGTCTGAGTGTACTTAAATCGATTTCAATCACCTGATCGAAATAAGCTTCAGGATTCTCATATACTTCCTGGTCACCGGTCAGGTGCTCTCTTATCTTGTTAGCCTCATCTGCAATTTCATTTCTATCGGTCGCTCTTAAGAAACGCTCCATAGAATCATCATAGCCAAAGGTAGAAGTAGTCGCTCCAATTTCTGCTCCCATATTACATATGGTACCTTTCCCTGTACAGGATAGGTTTTTAGCGCCTTCGCCAAAATATTCCACAATACATCCTGTACCACCTTTAACCGTGAGAATTTCAGCAACTTTCAAGATGACATCTTTAGCAGCAGTCCAGCCTTGTGGAGCTCCTGTTAACTTCACGCCAATCAGTTTTGGAAACTTAAGCTCCCAGGGCATTCCTGCCATCACATCCACTGCATCTGCTCCACCAACACCTATCGCCAGCATTCCTAATCCACCGGCATTCACGGTGTGAGAATCGGTACCGATCATCATTCCTCCGGGAAAGGCATAGTTCTCTAAAACCACCTGGTGAATAATTCCAGCGCCCGGCTTCCAAAATCCGATACCATATTTGCTAGAAACAGACTCTAAAAAGTCAAAAACCTCGTTACTCGTTTCATTAGCTCTCTTCAAATCTTTAACCGCTCCCTGTTTGGCCTGAATCAGGTGATCACAGTGTACCGTTGTAGGAACAGCCACATTTTCTTTACCCGCCTGCATAAATTGCAGCAAAGCCATCTGTGCGGTGGCATCCTGGCAAGCTATACGGTCTGGAGCAAAATCAACGTAATCTTTACCCCTGGTAAATTTTTGATTTGGTTTGTTTTCCCATAAATGAGAATAAAGAATTTTTTCTGAAAGTGTAAGTGGCTTGCCAACAGCTTCACGGGCTTTATCAACGCGTTCAGACATCTGGCTATACACTTCCTTTATCATATCGATATCAAAAGCCATAGTTTATATATTTTAGAGTGCAAAAATAAGGTTTTTGCTTGAATTTAGAAAATGTGTAAGTTTAAAGCGAAAATTCTAACAATTTTTTATATTACTGTCCCTTAAAATAAACATAATTATCATATTTATATTTTTTTTAAAACTAAATTGATAAATTAATAAATTTAAACGGCGAACAAGAGAATTTTGAAGTGCTGAATCTATAATTTAGACTCAATATCAATAACTTTTAGAGCAGCTGACCAATGATGTCTTCTATGGAAACATTCTCCGCCTCGGCTTTGTAATTTCTTACTACCCGGTGTCTTAAAACGGCAAGGGCAACCGCCTGAATATCTTCAATATCCGGAGAGTATTTTCCTTTGGAAGCCGCGTGGGTTTTGGCAGCAAGAACAAGATTTTGAGAAGCCCTGGGTCCCGCACCCCAGTCAACATAGGTGTTGATGTATTCGGAGCTCCGTTCTGAATTGGGCCTAGATTTTCCAACCAGTTCCACTGCATATTCAATGACGTTGTCTGCAATTGGCATTTTCCTGATCAGCTTTTGTATCTGAATGATTTCAGAGGCCGTAAACAGAGCGGTAATGTTCACTTCCCGGTTTTGAGTGGTAGCCTTTACTACATCTACTTCTTCCTGGAAACTGGGATAAGTTAAGTTGACTTCAAACATGAATCTATCCAGCTGAGCTTCAGGCAGAGGGTAGGTTCCCTCCTGCTCTATCGGATTTTGTGTAGCCAGAACAAAATACGGATGAGAAAGCAGATAATGCTTACCGCCAACCGTCACTGCTTTTTCCTGCATGGCTTCCAGAAGCGCTGCCTGGGTTTTGGGTGGAGTCCTGTTGATTTCGTCAGCCAGTAAAATGTTGGTAAATATAGGACCTCTCAAAAATTTGAAAGATCGGTTTTCGTCCAGAATTTCAGAGCCGATAATATCACTGGGCATGAGGTCGGGGGTAAACTGAACTCTTTTAAATTCTAAGCCTAAGGCCTGGGAAATGGTATTGACCAACAGGGTTTTGGCAAGACCGGGAACACCGACTAACAGAGAGTGTCCCCCGGAAAATATTGATAATAACAAGGTGTCCACAACCTTTTCCTGACCTACTATAACTTTAGCAATTTCAGATTTTAAGGCTTTGTATTTCTCTACAAATTTATCTAAATCAGCTACATCCGACATATCATTGTTTTATCCAGGCCTTTGCAAATTCGCAAGCCTTGTAGTCTCCGTTTACCTTGATATAAGTTTCTTCAGCTTTTTCAGCTTTCCAGGTATTTATTTTTTTCAACTTCTTTTGTTGCAGAGCCAGCTCACGAATACGCGTGTAGTCTTCACTAAATTCAGCTATATGCTCTGGTATCTTCTTCGTAACAGTAATCACCTTAAAAAAGACTTTTGCAGTTCTAGGCTCTGTGTCTTTGATGACTGGAGAAACTTCATTTTCCTTCAAATCTACAACCTGACCGTAAATCGTTGGATCTACTTTAGTCAGTTCAAATCGCCTGTCGCCGGTAGCAGAATTGATAAGCTGACCTCCGCTTTCTCTGGTTTCCTTTTCGTCGGATACTTCTCTAGCCGCATCTTTAAAACTCACCTCCCCGTTCACAATCATCTCCCGAACCTTATCAATTTCCGTTTTGGCTTTTTCAACAGCTTCTGAACTGATCTCCGGGTAAAGCAATATATGTCTTACATCCACCTGCTGACCTCTAATCTTATCTACCGTAAGAATATGCCACCCAAATTCTGTTTCAAAAGGCTTACTGATCTCACCTTCTCTTAAGCTAAAGGCTGCATCTTTAAATTCCTTGACATAAGGATCGTTTCTAGTGAGAGTAATCTTACCTCCGGAACTCCTGGACCCTCTATCTTCAGAATACAGTACGGCCTTGGTTGCAAAACTTCCGCCAGCCAGGACATCATCTCTAAATGAATTCAGTTTATCAATAACCGCTTGTCTTTCCTTTTCTCCTACTTTTGGTCTGACTATAATCTGAGCTAACTCCACTTCGTCATTGATCAAAGGAATCTCATCTTCTGGAATGGCTTCAAAAAAGGCCCGTGTTTCTTCTGGAGTAATTTCAACCTCATCTACAATAGCGCCCTGCATTTCTTCGGCGAGCATACGCTGTGTATTGATTTCGTTAAGCTGAGCCCTGAGCTCATCTTCCGTATCGATTTTGTAAAAGCCAAGCAGCTTGTCCATACTTCCCACCTGACTTACAAACTGACTGATTTGCTGTTCTGTAAAACTTGAAACTCGTTCAGGATTAAATGGCAAACTGTCCAGCTTGGCATGATGGGCAAATAACTTATTTTCCATAATCGTTTCTGCAACATCACAGTAGGTAATTTCTCCGATTTGCTGATTTTTCATATCCAGGTAAGCCTTGGAAATATCGCTTTCTAAAACCAGGTAATCTCCTACCACCGCAGCCACTCCGTCGATTTTCACCCGACCATCTTTTGTGACTTTAGTCGCTTCTAAAACCTCTTTACTAAAATCAGAGTCGTTTAACAGGTTATCCTTTTCATCAACGGTAACTTGGGCCGTTGTTGCAAAACTTACAAGTAAGACTCCCAATAAAATCAGTTGTTTAATAGACTTCAAATTCATTATTTTTTGTAGCATCTTTAGTGATCTCTTTTTCAATATTCTTAGATATATTTATTTTTCTTCTGTTGAGCAATATTTGCTCTATCGTTGGCCTCACATAGCTTAAGGGTGCTTTTTCGTTACGATTCAATACTGAATTTATATAAATAAAAAAAATATCATTTTCGTTTTCACTTTCTATCTCCAGAAAGTGTTTTGCCTTCAAAAGCTCGGGCTTATTTAATTCTATATTTTTGTTCTCTTTGAATTCCTTTACCACATCTGAAACACGAACCCAAACAGAATCGTTTAAGGATAAGGATTTGAACTCCAAAGATTTCTCCTGCAATGATAGCATATCTTCAGAATTAAAACGTAAGAATTGGCGTTTTATGTCCTTTATAGACTTCATTTTTTTATCTAAATGCAAATAACGCAACTGCACTAAGTCTTCATTCAATTTAAAATTTACAGAGTTATTTTCATAATAGTTCAAAACGCTTGCAGAATCTATTTTATCAGACAATTCTCTTTCGATTAGTGCATCTTTGTAGGCTTTTTTAAACAATTGCTCTTCATACTTTTGAGACAGCTCCCTAAAATCCCGCTGGCGCTCTTCGGGTAAATTCAGTTTGGCTCTGTCGAGTAAGAGCTTATCTGTCGCCCAGTTTTGGATATAACTTTTGGCCGCCATACTGCTGTCTTCCGGGGAAATATTATTTGAAATATGAGCCTCCAGTTCTTCAAAAGTCAAATAATGATCATTCACCCTGGCTACATAAGCAGTGTTCCTCTCTTTTTTGAAATAAGAACAGGATGCCGCTATAAGACATACCACCGCAAGTATTAAATATTTAGTTCTCAAGTTTATTTTTTAGTTTTTTAAACACCTCAGCATTAACCACCACATGGTAATTTTCTCTTAATTCTGAAATTACTTTTTCTTCTTTCTCTTCCTGCAACCTACGTATGATTTTACCGCTTACTTCATCGAAGTTTTGAATTCTAGGTTCTTCAACAGCATCTACATCCATTATCAAAAACTGATCCGAATGTTTATGAATTTTACTCAAACCTGCTTTAAACTTAAAATTTGCAGGAAGTTTAGGAGAAGATTTCTCCAGGTTCACCTGTTCCATAATAATGTTTTCCGCCAGCTCGATGGCTAAGGTATCGTCTTTGCTCCTATTCTCCAATTCAGACGCTAAAGATTCTAAAGCTTTCCTGTTTTTGGACGTATAGAGCTGACCTTTGACCAGTTTAGGGGTTATGAACTCTTTTATATGCGAGGCATAATAGGCCTTTTGCAAAATCGTGTCATCAACAATTGGCTCCCAGATTTTTTTCTGCATATAATCAAAAATCAAAATGCCATTTTTGTATTCTTTTATGCGTTCAGCAAAGGCTTTGTCAATTTCAGGTAATTTTGTTTTATGATAAGTTAGAAGTTCGCTGTACACCAAATCGTCAATAGCTTTTTGAATAATTACTTTGGGAGCGGGCAAGTCTGAAAAACCATACTGCTGTCTTTCCAGATACTCTCCGAAGGTTTTGTAATCTATACTTTGGTCTTCAACCCGAATAATATATTGGGAAGCTGCATCCCCTTTGGGTTCATACCTCCATTTTCCCTGAGTAAAACTGGAGTCTAGTAAGCTCAGGAAGTGATCTTTAGCCTCTTCTTTTATGTCTACAGCATACAAATTCTCCAGATCTTCCCTGATCTTAGTCACCAAAAGTTTAGACCGTGAAGAACTCTTGAGTTTTTTCTTGAAGTCCTCCTTTACCTCTTCATACGACTGCAAAGGAATCGTTTTGATCAATTTGACAATATGCCAGCCAAACCGTGTTCTAAAAGGCTCGCTGTAATCCCCCTCGTTCTCCAGTTCGTAAGCCTTATTTTCAAAGGTTTTTGAATTTAATCCGCCAAGACTAAACACAGTGACATAGCCTCCTTTACTTGCTGTATTGTCATCCTGACTATACTGTTTAGCGAGTTCATGAAAATCTTCCCCGCTCTGCAGGCGCTTGTAAATCTTTTGAATTCTCATCTCCGGATCCTGTAGCGAATCCCTGGGATATAACATAATATGAGCCGTTTCCAGTTTCCCTTTGGAAGGTCTCTCCCCTGTTTTTTTAATAATATGATAACCAAATTCTGACCTTACAGGATTTGAAACCTCTCCAACTTCAAGATGATAAGCAGCATCCTCAAATTCATAAACCATCTTAAACGCATTGAACCAATTCATATCCCCCGCATTAGCCTGCACTGAAGGATCATCGGAATACTGTTTTGCCAGAGGCTCAAAAGGCTCTCCATTTTCAATCCGTCTCTTAAGCATCAGGGCCTGTTGATAGACTTCAGTCGTATCTTCCGCATGCTCTGGTAAATTCAGTAAAATATGACTCGCTCTGACTTCGGTTTTGGTTCGGTCGTAGGTTTCTTTAACCATGGCTTCAGTCACCTCTCCATTGGAAATATAACTGTCTGCGATTTGTTTATAATACCTTCCAAACTCCTTTTTGAAAGATGATAAGGTATCGAGTTGAATGGCGTAAGCTGAGCTTAGCTTTAAATGAAAATTGATAAACCGCTCCAGATGCTCTTCGACAGATTCCGAAGCAACAGAACCGATATCCGAGTTTTTCTGATAGGATTGTATGAATTCTCCTACCTTATATTCCTGCTCATTAATCTTGAAAAGCGTTTCCTCTTCAATTTGAGCATTTGCTGAAAACACAAAGCATAATAGGCTTATGCAAAAACTAAAAGGAGACTTCATTTATTTATTTTGAAAGCAAAAATAAGAAAAATGCTACTGCACACAATGTTTAAGTTTTTTTAAAAAATCGCCTTCTTTTTACAGGCTAATCGGATTAAGACTAAACTTGTACTCCGCAACCGGCATCATTAAAATAAACACATGACCTATACGACTGAAATCATCATAAACAAACCCAGAAAAGAAATCATCAAAACCTTTGAAGACAGCAGTCTGTTTCCTCACTGGCAACGCGGTTTAAAACGAAGTCGAGTCATCAGTGGCAAAGCAGGAGAAGAAGGCAGTAAACGCCGACTCTACATCAACATTGAAGGCCAGTCCATCAAAATGACAGAAACCATCATCAAAAAAAACCTCCCCGAAGAATGGCATGGACAATATACTTCTAAAGGGATGAAAAGCATACAAAAAAATTATTTTGAGGCTCTTGATGACCACAAAACCAAATGGACTTCCCAGAGCGAATTCGAATTTTCCGGGTTCATGAAGCTGATAAGCAAACTGCTGCCGGATATGTTTAAAAAGCGCTCAGTAATGGTTCAACAGGACTTTAAAACGTTTATCGAAGAGGGTAAGCCTGTGAAAACAAATTAAGTAAGGTTTGATTTATAATTAATATTGACTTTATTTGTAAAAAAAATACAAAATGAAACATATTATTTGGATTGCTTTGCTCACAATGAGCCTAACCTCTTTTGCACAGACAAAAGTTGGAACCGTCAATAATGAATACATTCTTTCCCAGATGCCGGAGATTGTGGAAGTTGAGGAAAAACTTAAGGTTTACAGCGCTCAGCTTGACAGTACCATTCAGGTGAAATATCAGGCCTATCAGGTTCTTGTAGAGGAATACAACCAAAAAGAAGAGGAAGGCATGAACGAAGTGATGAAGAAGATCAAACAAAAAGAAATCATCGATCTTGAAGAGGACCTTAAAAAACTCCAACAAAATTCTTCCAAAATGCTTCAAATTCAGCAGGAGGAATACCTGAGACCGCTTTACACTAAAATAGGCACGGCTCTGGAAGCTATTGTTAAGGAAGAAGGCTTTACTCAAATTTTTGACGAAAACAACAGTATCATTTACATCGATCCCAGATTCGATCTTACCCTGAAAGTTCTGGACAGACTAGGTATCGAAGTGAAACAAAATGCTGATGTCCTTCCGGAAGAAGATCCGGGAAACTAAGCAGCAAAACATTATAAACCAAAAAGCTCGAAATTTTCATTTCGAGCTTTTTGGTTTATATAGCTTATATAATCACTGCTTATCGACTGTAGTTCGGTGCTTCTTTCGTAATGGAAACACTGTGCGGATGGCTTTCCATAACTCCTGAAGCTGTAATTTGAACAAACCCACCAGTTTCCTTAAGGGTTTGGATATCTTTTGCTCCGCAATAGCCCATACCCGCTCTTAAACCACCGATAAACTGCACCATACTCTCTACCAGCTCGCCTTTGTAAGGAACACGCCCCACAATACCTTCTGGCACCAGTTTCTTAATATCGGCTTCCACATCCTGGAAATAGCGGTCTTTAGAGCCTTTATCCATGGCTTCTATAGAGCCCATCCCCCGGTAGGATTTGAATTTTCTGCCTTCGTAAATAATGGTTTCTCCCGGAGATTCCTTGGTTCCTGCCAGGAGTGAACCCAGCATGACGCAGTCTGCTCCTCCGGCAATAGCTTTTGGAATGTCACCCGTATAGCGAATACCCCCATCGGCGATAACAGGAACTCCCGTGCCTTTTAAGGCTTCAGAAACTTCCATCACTGCAGAAAGCTGAGGGAATCCAACTCCTGCCACAATTCGTGTCGTACAGATAGAACCCGGGCCAATACCTACTTTTACGGCATCTGCACCAGCATCCACCAGATACTTGGCCGCTTCTGCAGTAGCGATATTTCCAACCACGACATCGAGTTTTGGAAATTCTTTTTTGATACGTTTTAAAGCATCTACTACGCCTTTGGTATGTCCGTGAGCTGTATCGATAACTACGGCGTCCACGCCTGCATTGACCAAAGCAGAAGCTCTTTCTACTATATCGCTGGTAACTCCCAAAGCTGCTGCTACGCGTAATCTCCCGAAGCTGTCTTTGTTGGCAAAAGGCTTTTGAGTGAGTTTGGTGATATCTCTAAAGGTGATTAAGCCAACGAGTTTGTTGTCTTTATCGACCACTGGTAATTTTTCTATTTTATGTTTTTGTAAAATAACCTCAGCTTCTTTGAGTGAGGTGCCTTCACTTACGGTGACCAGGTTTTCGGAGGTCATGACTTCTTTAATAGCCCTGTCGTTCTTTTGCTCGAAACGCAGATCGCGGTTGGTTACAATCCCAATCAGTCTGTAGGCGTCATCCACAATAGGAATACCGCCAATGCTGTGTTCCCTCATGCTGTCGTTGGCGTCTTTTACCGTAGCGGTAATAGGCAGAGTGACAGGATCGATGATCATGCCGCTCTCGGCACGCTTCACCCGTCTTACCTTGAGCGCCTGTTCCTCGATCGTCATGTTCTTATGAAGCACACCAATTCCACCTTCCTGAGCAATTGCAATGGCCATTCTGGATTCTGTCACCGTATCCATGGCGGCAGAAACTATTGGGACATTAAGCGTAATATTTTTGGTGAATTTGCTTTCAATACTAACGGTTCTCGGGAGAACGTCTGAATAAGCAGGTACTAAAAGAACATCGTCGTAGGTAAGGCCTAGTCCTTTTACTTTTGAATTTGTCATTGCAATTAGATTTAATTGCGTACAAATATACATGATTTGTAGCTAAGCAACTGAAACTTTAAGGTTTAGTTTAGAAGGTGGGAATTTAGAATTGAAAACCGATAGGCTTTTCAAATATTTTAGAATGGTTTTTTTCAGATCTAAATTTTGTTTTCAAAAAAAACAGAAAAAATTAAAATAAGTTTGAGTTAAGAATTGTCATGCTTCCCCAGCAATAAAAACTTACAGTTAAAAGAAAATTCTGATTTTAAAAATTCCCGCAATCATTAACACCTACAAATCAGTAGATTATCATAATATACTAGTACTTATTCAATTAAGTTTTATTATTTTTAACAAGACTTATCGTTTTGTTGAAGAATAAAGCTAGAAGCCTGTAATTGAGTTTTGATGTAAATAGTGATCAGAATTCGGTTAGTTGAATAATTCATTGACAGAAAACGCGGGGTATACTAGCTTTCAATTATATATGTATATGAAAGATAAACAGACAGTCTCGTTCAACATTAGGTTTCTGGAAAGGAGTGCCATCAATTTGGCCAAAATTCATAAGGTTTCATCTACTTACAGTAATCCGAAACCTATTAAGCCCATTCTTCAAGATGCAAAACAAATTCTTAACGAAACTTATCGAACACTTTCTAAAAGATTGAAATCTGAAAAAGAAATTTCATCAGCATCAAAATGGCTACTGGATAATTTTTATATTATTCAAGAACAGATTGTTGAAATTTCTGTTGATTTTCCAAGAGCATATCAAAAATCTATTCCCGTATTATTGGAAGGTGAGTATAAAGGTTATCCCAGGATTTATGAAGTAATACGCAACATACTTATCCATACTGATAATGTTTTAGATAATGAAGTCTTGTTGGAATATATACGGTCATATCAGGAAGAAGAGACGCTCAAGTTGGGTGAGCTTTGGGCCATTCCCATTATGATTCGCTTATTCCTCATACAAATGTTGGCAGAAAAAGCCTCACATATTTTAGATCAAAAAAAAATCTCAAATGAAGTAGACGAATTCATAAAAGAGATTGATAATAAAAATCTGCAGGAGCCTGGTGTATTTTCTCATGCAATATCAAATTGGATAAGAGCCCGATCAGGAAAATTGGGGTTGTTATACCTTATAGAGTTATATAATCATCTATTTTCTAAAGACCTGCTTGAAGAAGAGGAAAAACGTTGGTTCGATTACCAGATAAGCAAATATAATGTAGTACTGGAAGATGCAATTACTTTAGAAGCAAAAAAACAGTCAAGGCTTCAGTTAAATATTCAAAATGCAGTCGTCTCCCTGCGAGAAATAACTGAAACTGATTGGTCAGATTTTGTGGAGGATTGTTCTGTAATAGACCGCATTCTTATGATGGACCCTGCTGAGCAATATTCAGCAATGGACTTCCAAACAAGAGACAGGTATCGACAAACCATTGAAAAATTGAGTAGAGGCTCAAATCTTTCAGAAACCGAGGTGTCAAACTGTGCTTTGCAATTAGCAAAAGAACAGGCAGAGAAAAATCCTAAAGCTGATGATGGATCCTTAACCGATAATAGTCATGTTATGCAACATATAGGCTATTTTCTAATCGGGGATGGATATGATGAAATCACAAAAAAAGTTGGATATTCATTTCCTATAAAGGAAAGATTTTTCAGACTCTTTGAAAAACATTTCCACTTATACCTTATAACACTTTTCTGTTTTACAATTCTTTTTGTGTGGGTTTTATTAAAGATGACTGGTGCAGTTAACTCTTCAATATCAGTTATAGCAATTGTGATTCTTGTGGCTTTTTTCCCAGCTCTTGATTTTTCATTAACGCTTATAAACAGGATTTTCACCATTTTGTTAACACCCAGAATACTTCCGAAAATGAATTATAGGAAGAAAATACCCGCTACATCAAGGACACTTGTGGTTATCCCAACTATGATAACCTCCAGGGATGATGTTTTGCGTCAAATTGAAAATTTAGAAATCCATTCTTTAGCAAATCCTGATTACACCCTTCAATTCGCTTTGCTTTCAGATTTTAGAGATGCAAGTGAGAAAAGTTTGGAAGGCGAAAATGAAATCTTGGAAACAGCCGAAAATGCAATTAATCATTTAAATAACAGGTATTCATCAGAGTATGGAAATCGGTTTTTTATACTCCATCGGGAACGCTTATGGAATAACGTGGAAAATATCTGGATGGGATGGGAAAGAAAACGAGGAAAACTGGAAGAATTAAATTCATTGATTTGTAATCCAACTTCAAAAACATCTTTTACGTTAATTACAGGTGATTTTTTAAATTCATTATGTTCAAATCCAGTACAATTCGTAATCACTCTTGATGCTGATACAAAATTACCGCCTGATTCTGCAAAAAAACTGATAAGTACAATTGCTCACCCACTTAACAGGGCATGGTATGATCATAAAAAAAATAGAATTACCAGAGGCTATTCAATCATACAACCGCGTATTTCTTTTTCACCAGAATCAGCTAGATATACATGGTTTTCAAAAATATTTTCAGGAAATGTAGGGATAGATCCCTATTCTGCAGCTGTATCAGACATTTATCAGGATTTATCAGGAGAAGCAATTTTTACCGGCAAAGGCATTTATGATGTCAGGGTTTTTAATCAAATTTTACGTAAAAAGTTTCCGGAAAACAGAATACTTTCTCATGACCTTCTTGAGAGTGGCTACTTAAGGGTAGGACTTGCTACCGATATTGAATTGTTTGACGATTATCCTAGCACTTATAATAGTTATACCAGAAGGGCTCATAGATGGGCTAGAGGAGATTGGCAAATTGCTGCATGGCTCTTTTCTAAAGTTCCTAGACAAAACGGGGAAAATCGAAATCCATTAAACCTTCTGTCAAAATGGAAAATATTTGACAATCTTCGGAGATCACTGAATTTTTTATTCTTAACCATTTTCTTTGTAGCCGGATTATTCCTGTTGCCGGGTTCATGGTGGGTTTGGATAGGAGCAACTTTTGGAATCTTGGCGTTTCAAATATATGTTAACTTATCGAGCGATCTGTTAAACCGTCCTGCTAGGGTAGGATGGCAACTTTATATGGAGAAAGTTTCCGACAATCTGAAAATAAACACAGCCCAGGCTATATCCACGGTTATAATTTTTCCTCATCAAGCATTCAATCAATTGGATGCCGTTTTGAAGTCCTTGTATCGACTGGTTATATCAAAAAAAGGCTTGCTTGAATGGGAAACGGCTTCTCATTCTGAAAATGAAAGTCCAAATTCGCTAATTTCCTATCTTCGTTTAATGGTAATTCCCATAGTATTGGGGGTTGCCATATTTATAACTGCTTTGGTTATTGCGCCATCTTATCTATGGTTTGTCACTCCATTTTCTCTGTTTTGGGTGGGATCGCCATTTTATGTTTGGTATATCAGCCAACCTATAAAAAAACGATTTAGGACAGTAAATGAAAAAGACCGGCAAAGACTTCGTATGTATGCCCGTCGAACTTGGTTTTATTTTGAACGTTTTGTCAATGAAGAACATAATTGGCTCCCTCCAGATAATTATCAGGAAGATCCACCGCTACCAGTTGTTGAAAAAACCTCTCCTACTAATATGGGGTTGGGACTGGTATCCAATCAGGTAGCATATAATATGGGCTATATAACAATGGGTGAATTATTAGAAAGACAGCAAAAATCATTACATGCTATAAATTTACTCGATAAACATAATGGTCACTTTTTTAACTGGTATGAGACACGGCTTGGAAATGTTTTGAATCCCAGATATATTTCCACCGTAGATTCAGGAAACTTGGCTGCGAGTTTAATTGTTGTCAAAGAAGCAATTGAAGAGGTAATGAACACAAGAGGTATCAACAAAAATATCGTAGCCGGTTTGCAGGATTCCCTCCTTACGATAAGAGAAATTTTTGATGAGTACAATAATAAGAATCTACTTCCTGAAAATTCCTTTAATCAGGTTTCTCATTTTACAAATGTAATGCTTAAAAAACTAAGCTCTGAAACAGAATTAAATCATCACATAAACCTTGACCTGCTTAGAGCTTTGAAACAAGACGCCGTAAGCTTAAGTGCTGTAAACCTTCTTTCTGCCGACGACTTGATGGATGAGAGAAGAATCGGGAACATGCTGTTTTGGATTGAAAGCCCATTAAAGCTAATTGAAAAAGCAATTGCTGAACACAAATTCCTGCTCGTTCCAGAAGAGATTAATGTGCATGCTTATTCTCCTCATGAATTAAGCATTTTACTAAAGAATGATGACACTCATCAAGATTGTTATCAGATACTGGAAAAATGGCAAAATCTTGCTAATGATATTATATCACTTTCAGAAAAAATGATTGAGAATATGGATTTTTCTTTTCTATATCTTAAAAAAAGAGGCTTGTTCAGTATTGGTTATAACCTAGATACAGCTCAACTGGATAAAGGCACCTATGACCTCTTGGCAAGTGAGGCACGAATTGCCTCTTATATTGCTATTTCAAAAGGAGATGTTCCAGTTGAACACTGGTTTCGATTAAGCAGAAGATTAACTAAAATTAATCGTGAAGAAATTTTGCTTTCCTGGGGTGGGAGCATGTTTGAATACTTAATGCCATTACTTTTTATGCGTTCGTTTCAAGATACTATATTAAGTCATACTTATAAAAATGTAGTTAATTGGCAAAAAATATATGGCAACAAACGGAATCTTCCTTGGGGTTTTTCTGAAAGTGCTTATTATTTTCTCAATATCGATATGCAATACCAATATCGCTCATTTGGAGTACCCGGGCTTGGATTAAAACGTGGCTTGGCGGATGAGTATGTTGTGTCACCTTATGCTTCATTACTTGCCCTTATGGAGGATTCTGAAATTTCAATTCAAAACTTAAAAAGAATTGAAAAATCAGGCGGTTTAGGACTCTTGGGGTTCTACGATGCCATTGATTACACCCCCTCACACATGTTGGCTGACGAACCCTTTAAAATAGTAAAAATATTTATGGTTCATCATCACGGCATGAGCCTGATAGC
Source organism: Psychroflexus aurantiacus (assembly GCF_010820555.1). Lineage (GTDB taxonomy): Bacteria > Bacteroidota > Bacteroidia > Flavobacteriales > Flavobacteriaceae > Psychroflexus > Psychroflexus aurantiacus. The sequence goes on from NZ_JAAIKD010000003.1 coordinate 282,626, forward strand.
GCTTGATAATTTTCTCAATGGCTGGACTATTAATAACAATTTCCATGCTGACTCATCAGTAAAAAGTTTAGAACTTATTTTACAGGAAAGAATACCTAGAGGAGTACCTATCAAAGAACCCCACCCTATTGATGCTGAACTTGAACCCAAAATAAAATCGTCTGCAAGCAGTACAGCAGAACACTCTGGAATAAATGAGCTCGACACGAGTCCCCCAAGATTACACACTCTCTCAGATGGCAATTTCTCTGCAATGATAACTCATGCAGGCACTGGTTATTCAGTTTCAAACGGCATCATGACAAATTCTTGGAAACCTGACCCCACTGAAGATCCTCTTGGATTTTTCTTTTACATCAAGGATACAGAAAATGGCAAATTTTGGTCTGCAATGCATCAACCAGTTAAACGAAAACCAGACAGATATGATACCTGGTTTCACAACGGTAAAATGGAATGCTCCCGGGTTGACGATTGGATTGAAACAACCTCTGAAATTTGTGTTTCTGTAGATCACCAAATCGAACTCAGAAGACTAACTCTAACCAACTATTCTGATCGCGAACGTATTCTTGAGATATCTAGTTATGCTGAAGTTGTGTTAAATAGGATGGTTGATCATAATGCGCATCCCACATTCTCTAAACTATTTGTAGAAACGGAATATTTACCGATGCACCATACTATTTTAGCTAAAAGAAGGCCACGAAGTAAGGAAGAAAAACCTATTTGGCTCGTTCATACTATTGCTTGCAATGACCATGACAAACCTAATTCGCTGGAATTTGAGACAGAAAGATCAAATTTTATCGGTAAAGGCAGAACTTTAAGCAATCCAAAGGCAATGGATGACCGAAACCGTTTTAAAGGTTCCCAAGGAAATGTATCAGATCCGATTGTTAGCTTTCGAAAAAAAATTAAGCTTAATGCCGGGCAAAAAATCAAAATTTCATTCGGTCTTGGCTTTGCTAGATCAAGGGGTGAGGCTATACAAATGGCTGATATTTATGACAGTCAGCAAGCTGTCAACAGGGCTTTTGATCTCGCTACAGTGCATGGTCCGGTGCTGTTAAATCATATTGCAATAAATAGCAGACAGGCCCATTACTTCCACAAACTATCGTCTTATATTTACTATGCAGACCCCTTGTACAGGACAAATAAATATCTGCTTCAGCTCAATCAGAAAAAACAACATGATCTTTGGCCATATGGAATATCTGGAGATTTTCCATTGGTTATATTCCGTATCAATGATTCCAAACAACTTAAACATGTGAAATCTTTATTCAAGGCACATGCTTTCTGGCGAATGCGAGGTATTGAATCTGAACTACTTATTATAAATGAACATGCCCCTGGATATATAGATGAAGTACAAGATGCAATTCAGTTAGCTATTGAGTCTTCACTTGAGCGGGATGTTTTCAATAAAAGAGGAGGTGTGTTTACCTGTAGGGCTGATAAAATCAAGGAGGAAGATTTCTCACTCTTATTCAGTGTAGCTCACGCTATTTTTGACAAAAAATTACCTAATTTTTCAAAAACAAAAGAATCTGCAGAAACCAATTCATGGTATATCGAAGGCGAAAAAACAGTGTATTCTCCCCTAAAAGAATCAGAGGTTATGACAGATGATTTATTTAAGGAAAAACAACGTAAACTGCAATTCTTTAATGGATATGGTGGGTTCTCTGAAGATGGAAAAGAATATCATATCCTGATTATAAAAGATCCAGATACTGGCCTTCATATTTTCCCTACCGTACCATGGATCAACGTAATTGCAAACCACCAGTTTGGTTTTACAGTTTCTGAACGTGGCGCTGGTTATACCTGGAGTGAAAACAGCCGGGAAAATAAACTTACATCATGGTCTAATGATCCGATTACAGATTTGCACTCTGAAGCGTTTTACATCAGGGATGAAAAAACAAAGGAATACTGGTCTCCCACACCTGGTCCTGTTTTTGGTTCAGGATTTTATCATGTTATACACGGATTTGGTTACACAAGCTTTCATCTTACCTCTAATAATCTAGATCATAAACTCATACAATTCGTTCCCGAAAATAAATCCGTAAAAATTTCTAAACTCATTTTGAAAAACACCGGGAGTGAAATACAGAAACTTTCTGTATTCAGGTATTTAGAGAGGGTTTTAGGTATTGAAAGAACAAGCGCTTCTCGATTTGTTATTCAGGAAGCTTCTGATGATGGAAAGACTATATTTGCAAGAAACAATTACAATAATGAATTTGCAGGGAGAACCGTATTTACTTCGGTTATTAATTCTTTACAAGATTCTAGTTTTTGTTTCACCACAGACCGTCAGCAATTTATCGGGAGAAATCGCTCTTTGGACAAACCAGTTGCGATCACTTCAAAAGAATTTCTTGAAAACAAAATTCAGACAGGAGGCGATTCTTGTGCCGCAATTCAAACTAATTTTGAGTTAGCATCTGGTGAAGAAGTTACTCTCATCTTTCTGGAAGGAGAAACCCGAACCAGAAATGAAGCAGATTCGATCATTCAGTATTATTCGGACATTACACAGGCAGACACGGAGCTTCAAAATATCAAAAGCTTTTGGAGAACATTGCTTTCAAAAATTCAAGTCAAAACTCCTGATAAATCCTTAGATGTGATGATGAATGGTTGGTTGATGTATCAAACCATATCCAGCCGTATTTGGGCACGTACCGGTTTTTATCAGGCTGGAGGAGCATTTGGCTTTAGAGATCAATTGCAGGATGCCGCTGCAGCAATGTATGTAGACCCCAAATTATGCCGTAAACAAATTTTACTGCATGCCAGGCATCAATTTAAAGAAGGTGATGTGCTGCATTGGTGGCATCCTCCAACAGGGAGGGGTATTCGTTCCAAAATTACAGACGACCGTCTCTGGCTGCCTTATACGGTAGAGTTTTATTTACAATCCACAAATGATGAATCTATCCTGAAAGAGGAATTATCCTATATTTTTGCACGAGAACTTAAGCCTTCTGAACATGAAGCCTACCTGCATCCAAACACGCTTCAAAATAAAGGCACACTTTATGAACACTGCTGTAAAGCTATTGATATTTCACTTCAATTTGGTATTCATGATCTACCGCTGATAGGTGGAGGAGATTGGAACGACGGTATGAACCGAGTGGGTGAGGAAGGAAAAGGAGAAAGTGTATGGCTTGGATTTTTTATCTATTACATATTAATACGGTTTGAAAAAGTTTGTCTGATAATGAATGATATTTCTAAGGCGAATGAATACAAAACTATAGCAGAAAATCTTAAAGAAAAGCTCAACACAGAAGGCTGGGACGGAGAATGGTATCTAAGGGCATTTTATGACGATGGGACACCACTTGGTTCTTCAGAAAATAATGAATGCAGAATAGACGCTATCTCTCAAGCTTGGTCAATTTTTTCAGAAGTTGCTTCTGAAGAACGAAGCAAACAAGCATTAAGGGCTGTAGAAAAAAATCTAGTTTCTGAAGGTGACAAGTTAATTCGTTTACTCACACCTCCCTTTAATAAAACTGATAAAGATCCAGGTTACATTAAAGGCTATATTCCTGGAGTTAGGGAAAATGGCGGACAATATACACATGCTGCCTTATGGACAGTCAAAGCATTTGCAGAAATGGGGTATGGAGAAAAGGCTGTTCATTATTTGAATATGATAAATCCCATAAATCATGCGCTAAACCAGGAATCAGCAGATAAGTATAAGGTAGAACCTTTTGTTGTAGCAGCAGATGTTTACGGTGAAGCCCCACTTACAGGAAAAGGTGGCTGGACTTGGTATACTGGTTCTGCTGGATGGATGTACAGAGTTGCACTAGAATCTGTCTTAGGCTTGCAATTCAATGGCGACTCCATTTTGTTGAAACCTTCCATTTCTAAAAGTTGGAAAGAGTATAGTATAGATATGGTTTTAGATAACAACAAAACCACTTATACTATTACTATAGAAAATCCAGAAGGACATGAGTCGGGTATGCTTGAAGGAAGCATTGACGGAGAAAATGTAACTTTCAAAAGTTTACCTGCAATTATCCCAATAAAAAAAGACAAGCAAAGGCATCAAATTATGTTAACAATTAAAAAGGTATAATTTAAAATAATTGAACCTTTTTAATTAATTTACACATAATCGATTGATTATTTTTTATAAAACAAGTTGTATTCAAAACTAGATCCCAGAACCAATAAGAGTAATAATAACAAAGATAAATTACAATTTTCATATCTCTTAGGGTCTAATTCATGAAACTCAACTAACTCCTAATCAGATGGCAGAAAATAACAACGGAAGTCCTATTGAAGATGCATATCGCAAAGATTGGAAAGACATAACAAAACATTTCTCCACCAGTCCAGACCAGGGTCTTTCTAGCGGAGATGCAAGAAAAAAACTTAAGGAACACGGGCGCAATGAACTGGAAGAACAGGAGCAGCGTTCCATTTGGGAGATTATACTTTCACAAATCAACAATCCGGTTATTTATCTGCTCACGGTTGCTTCAGTGGTTGCATTTATTTTTGGAGATACTCCAGAAGCAATAGCCATACTCGTAGTTCTGTTATTAAATACAATTATTGGATTTTGGATGGAGTTTCAGGCTCAAAAGTCGATGGAAGCCATTAGAGAGATGGATAAAATTAAGGCGACAGTACTTAGAGATGGCAAAGAAAAAAGAATAGATGCAGAAGAATTAGTTCCTGGTGATTTACTCATCGTAGAATCTGGGGACCTAATTCCGGCAGATGCACGTATTATTGAAGCCACAGAGTTACAGGTAGATGAATCCCCGTTGACAGGAGAATCTGTACCGGTGAATAAAAATGCAGAGATTCTAGAAGAAGAACTTCAGGTAGCAGATCGCAAAAACATCCTTCATAAAGGGACAGCCGTAACTGGCGGTCGATCCAAGGCCATTGTCTTTAAAACTGGAATGGATACAGAAGTAGGCAATATCTCTGCTATGGTTCACGATCAGAAAGAAGAAGAAACTCCGCTTAATCAAAAACTCAACAAACTAACCCGTAGCCTCATCTGGGTTATTTTAGGTATGGCCGCTGCTTTTTTTGTGTTGGGTTGGATTGCAGGAAAAGAGATCTACCAGCTCGTCCAAACTGCTATCGCTTGGTCTATTGCAGCAATTCCGGAAGGCTTACCTATTGTGGCTAGTATTGCTCTAGCAAGGGGTATGTTCCGATTATCCAAAAAAAACGTGCTCATAAAGCAACTTGGAGCTGTAGAAACTCTGGGAGAAACCACCGTTATTCTTACCGATAAAACAGGAACCCTAACCGAAAACAAACTTACGGTTAATACCTTTCAATTCCCCGAGCAAGATATTACTGAAGTGGAATGGGAAAAAGGGAGTCCACCTAAACTTAAAGGGTCCAAAGACATAGCTAAGAATAAAAACTTGAGACAGATCCTTAAAATTTCTGTATTAGCTAATGATGCCTCTTTAGGTGATGATGAAGATGATTCCTCTAAAAAAGAGAAAGGCAATTCAAAAGGAAAAATTGAAAACTCTAAGGCTAGCGGAGATCCTTTGGAAATTGCTTTATTAGAGTTTGTGGAGGCGTTTGATTCAGATTTTTATCAGAAAAACAAAAAACTTGGCCGAGAGCTTCATGATCCATTCGATTCAGAATCGATGATGATGGGAGCCGTTCATAAAACTAAGGAAGGTTTTTACATTTCTGGGAAGGGTTCAACAGAAGCTATTCTTAAACGATCCAAAAGCATTCTGACAAACGGGGAAGTAAAGGACATCACCGATGAGGATAGAAAGAATTGGGAAGAAAAAAATAATACTCTTGCAGAAGATGGCTTGCGTGTTCTTGCATTTGCCTTCAGGCAAACCGATGCGCTTCCCCAAGATGATGACTTTCTGGAAGACCTAATATACGTTGGACTCATCGGCTTTTTAGACCCACCAAGAAAGGAAGTAGCAGATTCCATAGAAATAGCTAAAAATGCGGGAATAAAGGTAGCTATGGTTACCGGCGATCATCCTGGTACGGCATTCAATGTGGCCAAACAGATACATCTCTCTGCAGAAAATGCCTGTAAAAATAAAGAAGTTATCCACGGAAAGCATCTGAAGAAAGAACTGGATAAGAAAGACAATCAAAAACTTATAGATACGCGGGTATTCTCAAGGGTAGATCCGGAACAGAAGCTCAGTTTGATAACGCACTATCAGAATCAAGGAGAAATTGTAGGAATGACCGGAGATGGCGTAAATGATGCCCCGGCCTTGAAAAAAGCTGATATTGGCATTGCCATGGGAAAAAGAGGAACACAGGTAGCTCAGGAAGTTTCGGATGTGGTGCTGAAGGACGATGCCTTTGGGTCTATTGTGGAAGCCATCAGAGAAGGACGAATTATCTTTGGAAACATTCGTAAGTTTGTGGTTTACCAGTTGTCCTATCACCTTGGCGAGATTTTCATTATCGCCCTTTTGAGTTTTACACTTTTTGTGCTCCCTATCTTACCATTACAGCTGCTTTTTTTGAATTTGCTTTCGGATGTGTTCCCTGCACTTGCACTTGGAATTGGCGGAGGAACACCCCAAGTAATGAAGTTGCCCCCAAAAGATCCTGAAGAGCCTATTCTGTCTAAAACCAATTGGATGCAGATTACTATTTATGGATTCATCATTGCCATGTCGATAAGTAGTGCTTATCTTTATTCTCATTATGTCTGGGAAAAATCTGAAGCTGTCAATAATAATATTGTCTTTTTCAGCCTTGCCTTTTGTCAGTTTATTCATGCCTTCAATATGCGGGAAGCCAATGAGAATTTCTTTAATAATCAGGTAACACGTAATAAATGGGTTTGGATGTCTGTTACCTTGTGTTTTGCGGTTGTCATAATCTCTTATTTTATTCCTGCTTTGGCTAAGATTTTTTCCTTTCAGCAGCTCGAGTTGAAAACCTGGATACTTATTGCAATTGCAAGTATTATTCCTTCTGTGATTATACAGAGCATCAAAGCTATTTGGAAGAAATTTTAAAGTTTAGCAGTTATAATACAAAATTTAGCCGTCAGTCTTATTTGCAGTTTATAGTAGTGGACTATCTGAAAAATATAACATGTGTCTTATTATTCAGCGATCATTTTACTGGGTCTTTTTTATTGATTAAGACCGTGGTTTCCCTCCAGCCCCTGTAATCCTTTTTTTTCAATTAATATAAGTCCGTTTATAAACTCTGTGAAGTATTCACTCGTTTCTAAATACTCTAACTATTCAGCAAAATCTTTATCCTGTATTCTTATCTGAATAGTTTTTCTCTAAACCAATGCATTGATTTGCGAAGAGTCCAAACAAAAATGGCCTGAGATTCTGGATGAATTCACGAGCTCATACCTATCTTCAATTTTCATATCCTCAAATGTGGTAAAAATATTAATATCTGCGCTCCGTCCTCTGGCAACATGCTCTTTCAACCCCCCTTGCCTCACGTCCATATTTGTGTTTTTTGGAAATCTTACCATATAATTTAATCTCTTTATATCATCTGAAGTAAAACAATTCTCCTCTTCACAAACGACATGAACATTGAGCGTTCCTTTCCAGTTTTGAGACATGAGAATTGATGTCAAAATCGACAAATTATTATGTCCAATGTCAAAAGATTCTTTCCAGTCTGAGGGAATATTTTTTAACCGAAGGTGAATACTTTTCTCTATAGTCAGGCTAACCGTAGAATAGGGAATACACAAAAGCATACCGTAGTCATTCTTGCGCGTATCCTGATACAACTTATTTATATTTTTTGGCACATAATCGGAAGAATCCAAACTTACAAAGATTGTATTTGGTTTAAAAAAAGCTGCACATTTAAGGTATTGCATATACAATACTTATCAGGTTATTGAAATTATGATTTTTAACCTAAACCCAAACAGTGAAAACAATAAAATCTGCTTTATTTTTAATCTATTGAAAAACTCTGTGTGAGGTGGTTGCAGTGCTTAACCATAAAAAAGCCTGCCCCTGACAGATATCTGTCAGGGGCAGGCTTTTTTATAAAATATCGAAATCACTTTGTTTATCGGTATAAGCGATTCGCACGCCTTCCCATGCCAAAGCTTTGGGCAATGTAAGGTGGCTCTCTGCTTACATATTTCGACGGTACTGACCACCAACCTCAAACAAGGCTTCGGTGATTTGTCCCAAAGAACAGTATTTGGTGGCTTCCATCAATTCTTCGAACATATTCTCATTTTTGATAGCCGCTTCCTGGATACGCTTCAGCTGATCCTGTGCTCTGTCTTTATACACGTGGTGCAGCTTAGTGAGCGTATTGATCTGGTATTCTTTTTCCTCTTCAGTCGCACGAATGACTTCTCTTGGTTTCACCGTGGGCGATCCTTTGGAACTCAAAAACGTATTCACCCCGATAATTGGGAATTCTCCAGTGTGTTTAAGGGTTTCGTAATGCAGGCTCTCCTCCTGTATCTTGCTGCGCTGGTACATGGTTTCCATGGCACCAAGCACGCCTCCACGCTCTGTAAGTCGGTCAAACTCGAGCAATACGGCTTCCTCGACAAGGTCTGTCAATTCTTCTATGATAAAAGAACCTTGAATTGGATTTTCATTTTTGGCAAGACCCAGTTCTTTATTGATAATCAACTGAATCGCCATAGCACGTCGCACCGATTCTTCGGTTGGCGTGGTAATGGCTTCGTCGTAAGCATTGGTGTGCAGGGAATTACAGTTATCGTAAATCGCATACAGCGCCTGTAATGTGGTGCGGATGTCGTTAAAGTCGATTTCCTGGGCATGAAGCGATCTTCCGGAGGTCTGAATGTGATATTTCAACATCTGTGCTCTCGAATTCGCACCGTATTTATCGCGCATGGCTTTGGACCAGATACGTCTGGCTACCCGGCCAATCACGGCATATTCCGGATCGATGCCATTGGAGAAAAAGAAACTCAGGTTAGGCCCAAATTTATTGATATCCATACCCCGGCTTAAGTAGTATTCGACGTAGGTAAATCCGTTAGACAGAGTCAAAGCCAGTTGCGTGATTGGGTTGGCGCCGGCTTCAGCAATGTGATACCCGGAAATAGAAACCGAGTAAAAATTCCTCACTTTATTCTCGATAAAATACTCCTGAACATCGCCCATCAGACGGATGGCAAATTCGGTAGAGAAAATACAAGTGTTCTGAGCCTGATCTTCTTTAAGGATATCGGCCTGAACCGTTCCGCGAACCACAGCGATGGTTTCCATCTTGATCTCCTGGTAAACATCTGCTGGTAAAACCATATCGCCGGTCACGCCAAGCAGCATCAAACCCAATCCGTTATTGCCCTCAGGAAGCTTGCCCTGGTAGGCTGGACGCTCGCTGCCGTTTGCTTTGTATATCTTTTTGATCTTGGCTTCAACTTCTTTTTCAAGACCGTTTTCCTTGATGTATTTCTCACACTGCTGATCGATGGCTGCATTCATGAAAAAACCGAGCAGCATAGGCGCTGGTCCGTTTATAGTCATACTCACAGAGGTCATGGCATCAGCCAGGTCAAATCCGGAGTAGAGTTTTTTAGCATCGTCCAGACAGCAAATAGAAACACCCGCGTTCCCGATTTTACCATAGATATCTGGTCGGTGATCCGGATCGTTTCCATACAGGGTCACAGAATCAAATGCTGTTGACAAACGCTTGGCAGGCAGACCGGCACTCACATAGTGAAACCTGCGATTCGTTCGTTCAGGACCACCTTCACCGGCAAACATACGCGTAGGATCTTCACCTGTCCTTTTGAAAGGATAAAGTCCGGCGGTGTAAGGAAACTCGCCAGGCACGTTTTCCTGCAGCAACCACTTGAGCAGATCTCCCCAGGCCTTGTATTTCGGCAAGGCTACCTTTGGGATTTTTAGATGGGAAAGCGACTCCGTATAGGTGTCAATTTTGATTTCTTTGTCTCTTACTTTAAAGGTGTAAACATCGTCGGTATATTTTTGAACGACATTTTCCCAGCCTAAAATCTTCTCCCAGTTGTAAGGATCCAAATCCATCTTAACCCGGTCAAATTCTTTTTTAAGCAGATCCACCAAAGTCTCATTGTCTGACGTAGTCACCTCTTCCAGATGACTTTCTTCGATGCCGTTTTTATCTAACTGCAGCTTAGAACTGGTGGCACTTTCCAGGGTTTTGAAAATTCCGTAAAGTCTTTGAGCGACTTCAACCTGTGCGTTCGCTTTCTCGTCGTAAGACCGGTTGTTTTCAGAAATTTCTGAAAGGTAACGAGTTCTTGCCGGTGGAATCACAAAGATTTTCTCCGACATTTCATCGGTAATCTGGTAATCACTCTTTAGGCTTGTCGATGTTTTTTCAGACAACTGGTCCATGATTCTTTTATAAAGAATATTCATGCCTGGATCGTTGAATTGAGAAGCAATGGTACCATATACCGGAAGCGTTTCCGGCTTCGCATCCCAAAGATTGTGATTGCGCTGGTATTGCTTTTTCACATCCCGCAGGGCATCTTTCGCGCCGCGTTTATCAAATTTGTTGATTGCTACCAAATCAGCGAAATCCAGCATATCGATTTTTTCAAGCTGTGTCGCCGCCCCAAATTCAGGGGTCATGACATACAGTGAAATATCGGAATGGTCCAGGATTTCTGTGTCGCTTTGTCCTATACCCGAGGTTTCTAAAATGATAAGATCGTAGTTGGCCCCCTTCATGACTTCCACAGCTTCCTGAACATATTTAGACAATGCCAGGTTGGATTGTCTTGTTGCTAGCGAACGCATATACACTCTGGGAGAGTTGATGGCGTTCATGCGAATTCTGTCCCCAAGCAGGGCTCCGCCCGTTCTTCTTTTGGAGGGATCTACTGAGATGATCCCGATTTGTTTGTCTTCAAAATCAACGAGAAAACGTCGAACCAGTTCATCGACTAAAGAGGATTTTCCAGAGCCCCCGGTTCCCGTAATTCCCAAAACAGGAACTTTATTTGTATTCTTCTTTTGAATGGGTTCAAAAACCTGTTTGAATTCATCATGCCTGTTTTCAGCTAAAGAAATCAATCTGGCAATCGTGTTAACATCTTTGTTGTCAAGATTCTCTTTGGTCTTCTTTGGAGCTTTAAGTTCCGGCGTTGGAAAATCAGCTTGCTTAACCAAGTCATTGATCATCCCCTGGAGTCCCATTTCACGACCGTCATCCGGAGAATAAATCCGGGTAATGCCATAGTCCATCAACTCCTCGATTTCTTCAGTAAGGATAACGCCTCCCCCGCCACCGAAGATTTTGATATGTCCGGCGTCTTTCTCCTGAAGTAAATCGTACATGTATTTGAAGTATTCGTTATGCCCTCCCTGGTAAGAGGTCATAGCAATAGCATTCACATCTTCCTGTATAGCGGTATTGACAACTTCTTCAACACTTCTGTCGTGACCAAGATGAATCACCTCCACACCGGTGGACTGAATGATTCGACGCATCACATTGATGGCAGCATCATGGCCGTCAAATAAAGAGGCGGCAGTGACAATTCGTATCTGGTGTTGTGGGGTATATGGTTTTTGTTGCTCCATTATGATATTAAATTATATATAATTTTTGAGGCGTGAAATTACGAAATATTCAATTTAAAGCTGAAGATTTAAGCTTAGAATAACGAAAAGTTGTAAGGATAAGGGCTTTAAACATCGTATATTGAGAATTCACACAAATTCAACAGCATGAAACCTTCAATTTTACTCGTCATATTTGCTTTTTTTATGTCTTCCTGTGCAGAACTCGGACAAATTTCAAGGGAAATTGCAAAGTCCGGGATGCTGAGCGAACAACAGATTGCAAATGGTTTACAGCAGGCTTTATCAAAAGGTGTAACAGAACAGGTTTCAAAATTGACGGAAGAGGATGGTTTTTATGACAATGCTCTGGTCAGGATTGAACTCCCGGAAGAATTGTCCAAGATAGAAAGTACCCTGCGAAGCTTTGGTCTCGGCAATCTGGCAGATCAGGGCATTAAGGCCCTTAATGAAACTGCTCAGGAAGCGGTAAAAGAAGCCACACCCATTTTTTTGAATGCGATTCGGGACATGAGTTTTCAGGAGGCAAGAACAATACTCCTGGGAGAAAAAACAGCGGCCACCGCTTATTTAAGAGAGAAGACACAAACGGAGTTATATCAAAAATTTAAGCCTGTTGTCCAGGAAAACTTTCAAAAAGTGGGCGCCGATCAAATTTGGGATAATCTCATAACGCAGTACAACCAGGTACCCTTTACAGATAAGGTGAATCCAGATCTGACCGATTATGTGACCAGTGAGGCTTTAAGAGGGGTTTACAAGATGATAGAACTGGAAGAGATACAGATCAGGAATGACTTAAATGAACGATCTACAGAACTGTTGAGACGCGTATTTGCCCTTCAGGATTAGGACGTACTGAGTGCGTAAGGCTGCTGACTCAAGCTTTTAATGAAAGTTATGACTTGCGTATTAAACACCTTGGGTTGCTCAACATTAACCACGTGTCCACAATTTTGCAAAATAAATAATTTGGCTTCTTTATGCGTTTCTGAAATTTTTCTTACCGCTGGTAAAAACAAATAATCCTGCTCACCCATCACATATAAAGAAGGAATATCAATGGCTTTTTGTCTGAAGAACTTTAGTAAGGGATTAATTTCAGAAGTGAGCTTAAACCAGCGAATGAATTCTTTCTGATACAGTTTCTTAGCTTCATTCACAAAGAGGTTCCTGGATTTCTTATGGTTTTTCCTGGGCATGATGATAAACGCAAACAGCTTATACAAAATCATATAAGGAACAACCGACTTGAATATAACACCTACATTCATCAGAAATCGAGACCTGACGTTCATTTTCATAATCGCACCTCCCATAATCATGCTGGAAACCCGTTCCGGATAATTCTCAGCTAAATTTCTGATCAGGATTGTACCCAGAGAAATCCCCACAAAATGGGACTTTTGAATGTTATTGACATCCAAAACTTCAATGATATCGTTGGTGATCGCGTCAAACGTGTAATTTTCATCCAGAGAATCCTGAAGCTTAGGATTGGAATTCCCATGGCCTCTGAGGTCGAGAAGCAGAACATTAAATTGAGATTTAAAGGCTCTCAGCTGCTTAAACCATATCGAAGAACTTCCACCAGCACCATGCACAAAAGTCACCCAGTCCTGAGATGATTTATGAATATAAGTGGAATGGTGTATCAAGTTTTAATTTTCGCAAATATACACAGATATCTGATTATTGAAATAAAGTCCTCGAATCCTAGCAAAACTTTATAATTTGTCCCTAAGCTGACCGAAGTAATCCAAAGCTTTAAGCAGCCTCGACCCGTACCAGCTGAAATATTCTCCATCTACAATTTGGATTTGATCAGGATTCATTTCAAACTCCTTTTTATGCTGGTCTTTAAAGGGAAAGGGCTCCGAGGACAGGAATATATAATCTACGGGCTTTAGTTTATCGATATCCACTTCTGGGTAGCGAGGCAAGTCTTTATACACATTATCAAAATTGTTCAGTTTCAGCATATAATCGATGAAGGTAGACGAACCGGCAACCATCCAGGGATCTCGCCAAATGAAATAGGCCACTTTCAAGGTTGGCTCATGCTGGGTTTCTCTGCTGAATTTGATAAAGCTGGTTTGGATGTCATCCGCAAGCTGACTGGACCTTTTCGGTATAGAAAAGAGTTCACCCAGGTCCCGAATCAACTGCAGTAAATCTTCAATAGAATTAATATCACTGACATACACGGAATAGGATTCGGATAGGCGTTCTATATCCTCCAATTCGTTTTCTTCCTTATTGGCTAAAATAAAATCAGGATTTAGCTCCCGTATCTGATCGTGTTTGATGTTTTTAGTACCTCCAATGACCTCCGCATGGGTTCGTATATCCTGTGGATGCACACAAAATTTTGTGACTCCCAGCAGTTTGTGCTTCAGTCCTAAGTCAACCAGCATTTCGGTAAGACTCGGCACCAGGCATACAATGCGTTTTGGCACAGTGTCAACATGAAGGGCTCTGTGTAATTGGTCTTTCATAAATAAACTAAAAAAAATACCAGCAGAAAGTAATCTGCTGGTATAGGTTTAATGCTTTTTAATGAATTATGCCGTAGGTGCCCAGGAAGAACATAACATTCCGGGAGCCGCTTTGGCAGGATGTGCACAATTTGAAGTTTCATGTTTCTTACAATTCGAACAACTTCTTTCATTCTTAAGCTCTGCTTTCATATCAAATAAATCGCAGGTGTATTTTTGAGACACCAACACCTCGTGTTTACTACAAAATGTTTTTTCGATTAAATTTTTACAATTGCTGCAATTATTTGCGAATCTAATAGGCATATGGTTACGTTTTAAAGATTATTCCAATTTTTGAACCAATATAAAGAGAAGCAAAATTAATTCTGTTAAAAAAGGAGTAAATCGCTATAATACATTATTAGACTGATTAAAAATAAAAAAGCACCTGTTTCTAAAAACAAGTGCTTTTCAATTGCGATAATAAGTTAGAATTTATTTGACTTTGTCGACTACGGCTTTAAAAGCTTCTGGATTGTTCATAGCTAAATCCGCAAGGACTTTTCTATTCAACTCAATGTTGTGAGCTTTTACTTTTCCCATAAACTGAGAATAGGATAAACCATGTAATCTCGCAGCTGCATTAATTCTTATGATCCAAAGTGACCTGAAATTTCTTTTCTTGGTCTTGCGGTCTCTGTAAGCGTATAACATTGCTTTTTCGACTGCATTTTTGGCTACTGTCCAAACGTTTTTACGACGTCCAAAGTAACCTTTAGCTTGCTTCATTATTTTTTTACGTCTGGCTCTGGAAGCGACAGAATTTGTTGATCTTGGCATATTTTAAAGTTTTTTGTAGTAGGCAGTTACGAGTAACATTTTATGAGCCTAACTCCATGGATTAATAATTAACCTTGTTTGCTTATTTTAAGCGTAATTGAGTTTTGATGCTGTGCTCATCGGCTTTGTCTACTAGACCGCTATGAGTTAACTTCAATTTTCTCTTTTTTGACTTTTTGGTCAAAATGTGACTTTTGAATGCATGTTTACGTTTTATTTTACCTGTTCCGGTAATTTTGAAACGCTTTTTAGCACTCGACTTGGTTTTCATTTTAGGCATCTGAATGTATTTAGGATTATCGCAATTATTTTTTTGAAACCGGAGCAAGAATCATAATCATTCTTTTACCCTCCAATTTTGGCATCTGCTCTACTTTAGCTATGTCTTCCAGATCTTGAGCCAATCTTAAAAGCAAGATCTGCCCTTTGTCTTTAAAGACTATAGAACGTCCTTTAAAGAAGACAAAAGCTTTCAGCTTGGCACCATCTTTAAGAAACTTCTCTGCATTTTTCTTTTTGAATTCGTAATCATGATCATCTGTATTGGGACCAAAACGAATTTCTTTAACCACAACCTGAGTCGTTTTTTGTTTGAGCTGTTTTTCTCTCTTTTTCTGTTCGTACAAGAATTTCTTGTAATCCATAACTTTACAAACAGGAGGATCTGCCTTAGGAGATATTTCAACTAAGTCCAGCTCTTGCTCTTCGGCCATGGCCAAAGCTTCTTTGAGAGAATAAATATCTACTTTAACATTCTCACCAACGACACGAACCTTTGGAGCTCTTATCTTCTCGTTGATTTTGTGAGGGTTTTCTTTAATCTGCCTCGGGGCCTGTCTTGATTTTTTTCTACGTATTGCTATGGCTATCTATTTTTTTAATTAAACTTCAAATGTATGTATTTCTTTATCGGTCTCGACTTGTAAGATCTTGGCAAAGCTTTCAATGGGCATTTCCCCTAGATCATCTCCACCATGCTTTCTTACTGAAACGGTTTCATTTTCAACTTCCGCTTCCCCTATAATCAGCATGTAAGGAATTTTATTCATCTCGGCTTCACGAATTTTCTTACCCATGGTTTCACCTCGATTGTCGAATGTGGCGCGAATTTCGTGTTTTTTCAGTAAACTTAAAACTTTTTTAGAATAATTTTCATATTTCTCACTGATTGATAGGATAATAGCCTGCTCGGGCATTAACCATAAGGGGAAATTTCCTCCTGTGTGTTCCAGCAGGATAGCTATAAAGCGTTCTAAACTCCCAAACGGTGCTCTGTGAATCATCACAGGCCTGTGCATCTCATTGTCACTTCCCTTGTATTCCAGTTCGAATCGCTCCGGAAGATTGTAATCCACTTGAATCGTCCCCAGCTGCCACTGTCTCCCTAAAGCATCTTTCACCATGAAATCGAGCTTAGGCCCGTAAAACGCGGCTTCACCGGTTTCTACTTTGTAATTAAGTCCTTTTTCTTCTGCGGCATTTAAAATCGCAGCTTCTGCTTTTGTCCAGTTTTCATCAGAACCGATGTACTTGGACGGATTCTCGGGATCTCTTAAAGAAACCTGAGCGGTAAAGTTTTCGAAGCCTAAGGCCCCAAACACATACAGAACCAAATCGATTACCTTTTTGAATTCTTCATCCAGCTGTTCAGGCATACAGAAAATATGCGCATCATCCTGGGTAAACCCTCTCACTCTTGTCAGTCCGTGAAGCTCCCCACTTTGCTCATAACGGTAGACCGTACCAAATTCAGCATAACGCTGTGGTAAATCCCGGTAACTCCAGGCCTGTGAATTGAAAATCTCACAGTGATGCGGGCAGTTCATCGGTTTTAAAAGGTACTCTTCCCCATCCTGAGGGGTTTTGATGGACTGAAAACTATCCTCTCCGTATTTCTGAAAATGACCTGAGGTCATGTATAATTCTTTCTGGCCGATATGCGGAGAAACCACAGGCTGATAACCTGCTGCTTCCTGAGCATCTTTCATGAATTTCTCGAGCCGGTCTCTAAGCGCCGCTCCTTTCGGCAACCAAAGTGGCAGACCTTGGCCAACTTTTTTAGAAAAGGTAAATAATTTCAATTCTTTCCCCAGTTTTCTATGATCGCGTTTTTTGGCTTCTTCAAGCAGTGCGAGATATTCTTTTAATTCTTTTTGCTTTGGAAATGAAATCCCGTAAATTCTGGTCAACTGAGGATTGGTTTCATCTCCTCTCCAATAGGCTCCGGCGATGTTCATCAGCTTTACAGCCTTGATGAATCCCGTGTTCGGAATATGTCCGCCCCTGCACAAATCGGTAAAATCGTCATGATCACAAAATGTAATCGTACCGTCTTCAAGATTTTCAATCAGTTCGACTTTGAAGGGATTGTTTTTAGATTTATAATAGTCTAAAGCTTCAGATTTGCTCACTTCACGCATCTCAAAATCATGTTTTCCTCTGGCGAGCTCCAGCATCTTGGCTTCAATTTTTGGAAAATCATTTTCAGAAATCACCTCACCGTTTAGCTCCACATCGTAATAAAACCCGTTCTCAATAGAGGGTCCGATGGTAAGGTGAACCTTCGGGTATAATTTCAACAGAGCCTGTGCCATCACATGCGAAGTGGAATGCCAGAAGGCTTGCTTCCCCTCATCATCATTGAAAGTTAACAGGACCAACTTACCATCCTCCTGAAGCAGGGTCGTGGTTTCAACAATAGAGTCATTGAATTTTGCTGAAATCACATTCCTGGCTAAGCCTGAACTTATACTTAAAGCAACCTGAAGCGGTGTTGTACCCTTCTCATATTGCTTTACACTTCCATCTGGTAAGGTAATATTGATCATTGATATTGATATTGATTTTGAGCAAAGATACTAGCTTAATATTTCTTTGCAACATGAAATCTCGTTTGTTTGGGGTTTGTTGTCTGAACTGTTTGATATTTTTAATTCATGAATAAGCCTTTTAAAATGTTGGGATTTGTCAGCTCGAGTGAATCGATTTGGTTTTGAACTAAAAAACCAGGTTGATTTGTATCGAGAGCAATTTGAAGTGAGATAGATGAGTCCAGTTTTCAACACAATGCCCTGGCGTCGCGATACTACCAATGATGTTTACGCATAACTTATAGGTTATCAATTACTTGTTTCAAGTTCGAGCCTGACTTCCTAAGCGAAACGCAGGCAGACGAAGTAGAGAACCATCCACATCTCGACTTCATTGTTAGTTTTATTTTTATAAGAAGTTTAACCGTATTAAATTTCTAAAAAAAACTAGAAGAGCAAGGTGACATTTCTTAATGTCATAAAAACACAAAACCACTTCGATGAAGTGGTTTTGCAGTTAAAAACGTTGGTGCTTTTATTTGATCAATTTAAAACTTCTTTCCACAAAATTGGTGAGCTCTTCTCCCTTTAAAAGGTTTTGAGAAAGCAAAGCCAGGTCCAAAGACTGTTTAATCAGTGTTTCTCTCTTGGCATCCTCTTTTGCTTTTAAAATTTTTGAAATCAAAGGATTATTGGTATTGACCACCAGATTGTACATCTCCGGCATATTCCCCATGCCAAACATACCTCCGCCACCGGTTTGCTGCATCTCTTTCATTCGACGCATAAATTCCGGCTGAGTAATCATGACGGGGGCGGTGTCAGAATCTAAAGCTTCGAGTTGTACAGTATACTTTTCTTTAGGCACAACAGTTTCAAAACTTGTCTTGACCGTTTCTTTTTCTTCATCGCTAAGTTTAGAAACCTGCTCCGATTCCTTTTTGATCAGGTTTTCAACATGATCACTGTCTACTCTCACAAAAGATACTTTCTGTTCGTTCTCCTGCTCCAGTTTTTGAATCAAGTGAGAAACAATCGGAGAATCTAAAAGCAGTACTTTGTAACCTTTTGCCTCCGCTCTTTTGATATAACTGTGTTGCTGATCTTTATTGGAAGCATATAAAACCACCAACTTCCCGTCTTTATCGGTCTGTAGTTCCGTGATTTCATTTTTAAGTTCCTCAAACGTGTGATAGGTATTGTTTGTGGTTGGATACAAGGCGAATTTTTGAGCTTTTTCAAAAAATTTGTCCTCAGACAACATACCGTATTCAATCACCACTTTGATATCATTCCATTTCTTTTCGAAATCTTCTCTATTATCATTGAAAAGCGATTTCAACTTGTCTGCTACCTTTCTGGTGATATAACTTGAAATCTTTTTCACAGCAGAATCCGCCTGTAAATAAGATCTGGAAACGTTTAGCGGAATATCCGGTGAATCGATAACCCCTTTGAGCATAGTTAAGAATTCCGGCACAATACCTTCAACATTATCGGTTACAAATACCTGATTCTGATACAACTGAATTTTGTCTTTCTGAATCGATAGGTCGTTGGTCAGTTTCGGAAAATATAAAATACCCGTCAGATTAAACGGATAATCCACATTCAAATGAATGTGAAACAACGGCTCTTCAAACTGAGTTGGATACAATTCTCTGTAAAAGGAATTGTAATCTTTCTCCTCGAGTTCAGTCGGCTGCTTGGTCCAGGCCGGATCCGGATTATTGATAATGTTATCTACTGTTACCTTTTTTGGTTCCTCGTCTTCCTTGGCATCCTCCGCTTTTGGAAGCTCTTTTTCTTTAGTTCCGAATTTGATAGGAACCGGCATAAACTTGTTATACTTAACCAGAAGTTCGTTGATTCTGTATTCTTCCAAAAACTCCTTTTCATCATCATTGATGTGAAGAATAATCTCGGTACCTCTTTCCGTTTTATCACCTTCCTCTAAAGTAAACTGAGTCGTTCCTTCGCAGGTCCAGTGCGCAGCAGGTTGATCTTTCCAGGATTTAGTCTTGATTTCAACTTTATTTGCTACCATAAAAGCTGAATAAAAACCAAGTCCGAAGTGACCAATAATACCTGTGTCCTTAGCATCGGAATCCTTGTATTTTTCCAAAAACTCTTCAGCTCCGGAAAAAGCAACTTCGTTGATGTATTTTTCTACTTCTTCTTTGGTCATCCCCACTCCTTCATCAATGATGTGAAGGGTTTGGTTGTCTTTATCAATTTTGACTTCAATTTTAGGTTGACCAACATCAATTTTAGCCTCACCTATTCTCACCAGGTGGTTCATTTTAAGAGTCGCATCGGTTGCGTTGGATATGAGTTCTCTTAAAAATATCTCGTGGTCGCTGTAAAGAAACTTTTTGATCAGTGGAAAAATATTTTCTACCGAAACATTAATATTACCTGTAGCCATATGAATTGTATTTAATTTTAAACATCAATAACAAACCGAATACCGCACATCAGTTTATGACAAACTGACAGAGATCTGTACATTTAACAAAAGATTTCGTTTAAAGTTAAGTTTTAAAGATTAAACAATAATTATATTTGTATATAAATTTACATTTATGGCAGCCAAGACCAAAACCAAAAAAAAGTTATCGAAGATCGATATCATTACCTATTATATGGATCATGTTCTGGAACATGAGCACAGTCCGAAATCTGTTTACAAATTTGCCAAGGATCATAATTTTGAAGAGAAAGACTTCTACGCCTATTTTGGAAATTTTGAAGCCTTACGAGAAGAGATTTGGGAAACTTTTTTCGACAATGCGCATACCTTAATGACGCAGAACGAAGAAGTGGAAAATTATAGTAGCAGAGAAAAAATGCTGACGTTTTTCTACACCTTCTTTGAAATTCTAACGGCAAACAGAAGTTATGTTCTTTATGTAATTGAAGAAAATGAAGGTCAGCTAAAGAATCTTAAACAACTTAAAGGTCTAAGACGACATATTAAATCCTTTGCCAAAGATTTAATTGAAGATGACAACGATGAAAAAAATTACAGTTTCTTAAAGCGAAACGAAAGGATTTATTCAGAAGGTGCCTGGATTCAATTTTTGTTTTTACTCAGATTTTGGAAAGACGATAAATCAGCCGATTTCGAGAAGACTGATGTAGCGATAGAAAAATCAGTTAATACAATTTTTGATGTCTTCGATAATACACCTCTTGAGAAAGTTTTCGATTTTGGAAAATTTCTCTACAAAGAATCAATGAAGTAGTACATGAAAACGATAGATAAAATCCCAACGGGAAAATTTAGCAGAACTTCAAAACTTATTGGCACGGGGACGAAAGTCGGTGCGAATTATTTAAAATACTATTCCAAAAAGGCCTTCAATCCGGATTTAACCAGAGATAGTTTAGATGAAGAAAACGCTTCTGATATTTATGACGGTTTAAAAAACCTGAAGGGAAGTGCCTTAAAGGTAGCGCAGATGCTTTCCATGGAGAAAAGTTTACTCCCGAGTGCCTATGTTGAAAAGTTCAGCCTGGCACAGTTCAGCGTTCCTCCGCTTTCAGCACCTTTGGTAAGAAAGACCTTCAAAAAATACAACGGTAAATATCCGGAAGACATATTTGATAAATTCACTTCAGAATCTGTCAATGCCGCTAGTATAGGTCAGGTTCACCGGGCGGAAAAAGACGGCAATAAATATGCTATCAAAATTCAGTACCCGGGGGTTGCCGACAGCATAAGTTCTGACCTGGCCATGGTAAAGCCTGTGGCAACAAGAATGTTCAACCTGAAAGGCAAAGACTCCGAAAAATACTTTAAAGAAATAGAAGATAAACTCATTGAGGAAACCGATTATATTTTGGAAGTTGAGCAGAGCAAACGCATTTCTGAAGCCTGCGCCCTTATTCCGGGTTTGAAATTTCCGAAATACTATGAAAACCTGTCCAGTGAGCGAATCATTACTATGGACTGGATGGAAGGAAAACATCTCAGCGAGTTTGTAAAACAGGACTTTTCTCAGCAGACTGGAAATGAAATTGGTCAAACGCTCTGGAATTTTTATATGTTTCAGTTTCATAAACTGAAGGAAGTGCATGCAGATCCCCATCCGGGCAACTTTTTAATCGACCAGGATAACAACCTGATCGCTATTGATTTTGGGTGTATCAAAAACATTCCAAACAAATTCTATACTCCTTATTTTGAACTGGCTGAACCTAAAAACATCAATGACCCTGAGTTTTTCCTCCAGAAACTGAAAGAGTTGGAAATCATCAGGCCGGACGATTCTGAAAAGGAAATTCAGTATTTCTCAGCTTTATTTCACGAGATGCTGAGTTTATTCACCAGTCCTTTCCACAATGAAACCTTCGACTTTGGTGGTGAAGAGTTCTGGAGCAAAGTCTCCGGATTGAGTGAAAAATACAGCGGTGATAAGGAACTGAGAAAAATGAATGGAAACCGGGGAAGCAAACATTTCCTTTACATCAACAGAACATTTTTCGGGCTTTATAATCTGCTACATGATTTGAAAGCCAAGGTAAACATCAACGACTATAAAAAATATATGTAAGGCATTTAAGATGATTGGTTAGGTTGGTTGGAAAACGCTCTTTGAAATAAAGTAAAAGAGCGTTTTCTTTTGTTATAAAGATTACGAGATGAGCAATTATATTTATATTGCATTGCTAAATCAATAAATAATGTTTCAATCAAAGATACTAGGATTAGGAAAGTATGTTCCCGAACAGGTGGTTACCAACCACGACCTGAGTAAACTTATGGAGACTTCAGACGAATGGATCCAGGAGAGAACAGGAATAGAAGAACGCAGGCATATCAAAAAAGGAGATGGCAACTCAACTGCCATCATGGGACTGAAAGCTGCAAAACAGGCTATTGAAAGAGCTGATATTGATAAAGATGATATAGAATTGATTGTCTTTGCAACACTGAGTCCGGATTATTATTTCCCTGGATGTGGAGTTCAAATACAGGAAATGCTCGGGATCAAAACCTGTCCGGCCTTGGATGTCAGAAATCAGTGCAGCGGTTTCGTCTATGGAATATCCGTAGCAGACCAGTACATCAAGACGGGCATGTATAAAAACGTACTTGTTATCGGGAGTGAAAATCACAGTGGAGGACTCGATATGACAACGCGAAGCAGACATGTTTCTGTGATATTCGGGGATGGTGCCGGCGCTGCCCTATTGTCCAGAAGTGATGACGACTCAGGAATCTTGTCAACGCATTTACATGCTCAGGGCGAGTATATCGATGAATTGTCTCTAAGAGGTCCGTCCACTGAAATGTGGGTACCGGAAATCATTGCTAAAAACCCACAGGAAGATATTCCTTACTTTCCAAAAATGAACGGACAGCTGGTCTTTAAAAATGCAGTCGTCAGGTTTTCCGAAGTCATTCAGGAAGGACTTGAATTCAATAATCTTAAAAAAGAGGATATTGACATGCTAATTCCACACCAGGCCAATTTGAGGATATCCCAGTTTATCCAAAAGAAATTAAGGCTGGAGGACAGTCAGGTCCACAATAATATTCAGAAATATGGTAATACCACCGCGGCCTCTATTCCTATAGCGCTTACGGAAGCCTGGGAAGAAGGTAAAATCAAAAAGGGTGACCTGGTCGTACTTGCCGCTTTTGGAAGCGGATTCACCTGGGGCAGTGTGATTCTGCGCTGGTAATTCCTCTTATCCCCTAAACATTAAAGCAAAAAAAATCCTGTGAATCGAATTCACAGGATTTTTTTGTTTGAGGTCAGAAGTCCTTAAAGACTTACTTCACCTTCAGGGTCTTGTATTTTTTTGTCAGAAAGATCAATGCCTTTTTTCTTAACCGAATCGAACATCACTGGCGTAGCGATAAAGACAGAGGAGTAGGTACCTACGATCACACCGATGATAAGGGCGAACATAAATCCTCTGATGCTGTCTCCGCCAAAAATGAATATCGCGATCAAAACGACAAGCGTGGTTAAAGAGGTATTGATGGTCCTACTGATGGTTGAGCTCACCGCTACGTTTATCAGTTTGTTCATTTTCCAGGTAGGATGATCATTGAAGAATTCACGAATTCTGTCAAATACAACCACCGTATCATTTAAGGAGTAACCAATCACCGTAAGAATTGCGGCAATAAAGGCCTGGTCAATCTCTAAACTAAATGGCAGGACATTGTATAATAAGGAGAATATTCCCAATACTATAATCACATCATGAATAACGGCCACAATAGCTCCAAGGGAGAACTGCCACCTTCTAAATCTCATAAGGATGTATAAGAACACAGCGATAAGAGAACCGATAACAGCGTAAAAGGAAGCGGTTTTGATATCATCGGCGATGGTAGGATTCACTTTCATAGAAGACATGATTCCGTATTCCTTTTCCAAACTACTGTCGCCTACTTTAAATTCTTCTAAAGTAATTCCATTCGGAAGGTAAGCCTGTAAAGCATTGAATAAAATCAATTGGATTTCATCATCGATGATGGTGCCTTCTTCCTCAATTTTATAGTTGGTTGTGATTTTAAGCTGATTGGAAGTTCCATAAGTTTTGGCTTCCACACTTTGAAGATCGTCTACCAAAATAGATTCAATCTCTGTAGGATTGACAGCCTGTTCAAATCTGACGACAAAGCTTCTACCCCCTACGAAATCAACCCCCTGATTCAAACCTTTAGTGGCTAAAGAACCAATACTGATGAGGATAGCCACAGCAGAGATGATGTAGGCTATTTTTCGTTTCTTTAGGAAGTTAATATCTATATCCAGGAACCATTTTTTCGTCAGTACTGTTGAGAAAGGAAGTGATTTTCCTTTCTTTCCTCCACCGGCGATAAACAAACGCGTTAAGAATATAGCACAGAACAAAGAAGTTACAATACCAATCAATAAGGTAGTTGCAAAACCTTTAATCGGTCCTGTACCAAAGGTAAACAAGATAAGACCTGTAAGACCTGTAGTGATATTGGCATCTAAAATAGAAGATAATGCATTTTTAAAACCGTCACTGATCGCTTCCGCCTGGGTTTTTCCTTTGGCGATTTCTTCTCGTATCCTTTCAAAAATAAGAACATTCGCATCTACAGACATACCTATGGTAAGTACAATACCCGCAATACCAGGCAGTGTCAGTACCGCACCAAGTCCTGATAATACCCCGAAAATGAACAGTATATTGACTACTAAGGCAATATCGGCATATAGACCAGCTTTTCCATAGTAAAACACCATATAAGCCAATACAAAAATCAGGGCGATCACAAAGGATAAAATACCAGAATCGATAGCTTCCTGTCCTAGGGACGGTCCTACGATTTCACTCTGAACAATATCTGCAGAAGCAGGTAACTTACCGGCTCTTAAAACATTGGCTAAATCCTGAGCTTCCTCAATCGTAAAGTCTCCAGTTATTTCACTTCTCCCACCTGTAATGGCTCCACTTGAAACTCCAGGTGCTGAATAGACCAAATCATCTAAAACAATAGCGATTTGAGACCCCTGTGAAGAGGCTCTTCCGGTCATATCTTCCCAGATTTTCGCTCCGCGGCCATCCATTTGCATGCTTACAGCAACTCTGCCGACCTGATCGTAAGTTTGTTGTGCATCTGTAATTACGGCACCACTCAATTGTGGTTCGTCGCTTCTGTTCCCTTTAAGGGCATAAAGTTCAATAACCTCTGAATCCTTTTGTGGTTTACCCCATACAAATTCAGCATACTTCTTATCAGAAGGCAATTGTGACCTTACCTGTGGCATAGACAGGTAAGTATTGACTTTAGCGGTATCTTTTATAGCAAAATAAGCGATGACAGGACCCTGAGGCTGACCTCCGGACTGTATAAGGCTTAATAAAGGATTCGTTTTAGTAAAATCGCTTTCTGTATCTTCCTCGGTAGATAACAAGTCTTCTAAATCGTCTTCGTCGGTCACTTCTTCCTCCTGCTCCGATGCTTCAGTGGTTTCACCCTTAACTTCTTCAGTTTCTCCTTTGATATTATCAGCGATAATAGCATCGGCGCTTACCAAGAAATCAGAGAAATCATTAGCTCTGTACACATCCCAAAATTCAAGTTGAGCTGTGCTTTGAAGTAAGTTCTGAATTCGGCTTATATCCTTGGCTCCAGGTAATTCTATAAGAATTCTTCCTGAATTTCCTAAACGCTGAATGTTCGGCTGTGTCACACCAAATTTGTCGATACGCTCTCTTAAGACTTCAAAAGCTGAAGTGATACTTTCATCGATTTTTCTATCGATGATAGGTCTCACCTGGCTGTTGGTCATATCAAAGCTGATCTCATCGGCAAGAGCTTTGGTTCCAAAAATATCCGGAGAGGCTAATTTTGCGCCTTCCTTATTGTCGAAAGCCTCAAAAAAGAGTTCTAAATAGCTATCCTGACTGTTTTTTCGTGCTTCCTGAGCTTCAGCCAGAGCCGCGTTAAAGGCTGGATCTTTGGAGTTATTAGCTAGATCTTTTAAAAGATCCTTAACTGAAATTTGAAGAATAACGTTTATCCCCCCTTTTAAATCAAGTCCTTTATTAAGCTCTTTATCTTTTGCCGTATCATACGTTATACCTGCAAAAATAGGCTCATTTCCGATAGAGTCCAGATATTGCTCTGCAACAATGGCTCGTTTTTCCGGGAAGTCTTCTACACTTTGAGGAACTTGTCTTTCTGCGAAAGCTTCTGCTTTTTGTTCAACATTATTAGCTATAAATGTAAATGAAAGTTGGTAAATACTAACCAAACCAAACAAAATGGCAAATAGCTTAATGAGTCCTTTATTCTGCATTCTTTAAATTATTAGTGGATGTTATAAAATCAGGCAAATATAGGTTTTCGATATAGAAATGACAATTTTTTTTATAAAGATAATTTTAACTTTTAAAACCTTACTTAGCCCAGTAAAATGAGTGTTTCTTTTATTAAAAAATAAACCCGAACTGAATCGGGTTTATACATTTTGAAAAAAATAGAGGCACTATAAAAGCGCATTCGTTTTTTTCACTGCTTCTGCACTTTCTTTTAATTTTGTTTTTTCATCATCGTTAAGGTCTAGCTCAACAATGTCTTCAATACCATTTTTACCTATGATGACGGGTACACCAATACATAAATCCTTAAGACCATATTCACCTTCCAGCAAGGTAGAACACGGGAACATTTTTTTCTGGTCACAAGCGATAGACTGGACAAGAGAGGACACTGCAGCACCCGGAGCATACCATGCACTTGTTCCTAATAATTTGGTTAGCGTAGCGCCTCCAACTTTGGTATCCTCACTGACCTGAGCTAATCGCTCTTCCGAAAGAAACTCGGTGACACGAACACTGTTTCTGGTCGCTAAACGCGTTAAAGGCAGCATCCCGGTATCACTATGTCCACCGATAACCATACCATCAACATCAGAAGCTGGACAGTTCAAGGCTTCACTCAGTCTATATTTAAATCTGGCGCTATCCAAAGCTCCTCCCATGCCGATGATTCTGTTTTTAGGCAGATTCAGTTCTTTATGCGCAAGATAAGTCATCGTGTCCATCGGGTTACTCACTACAATAAGGGTCACATTGGGAGAATGCTTCACCAATTGTGTAGCGACGTCTTTAACGATTCCAGCGTTTATACCAATCAATTCTTCTCTTGTCATCCCTGGTTTTCTTGGGATACCCGAAGTAATCACCGCTATTTCAGAATCTTTGGTCTGGGAATAATCTCCAGTAGTTCCTGAAATTCTGGTATCAAATCCGTTAAGCGTTGCGGTTTGCATTAAATCCATAGCTTTACCTTCAGCAACACCTTCTTTGATATCCAAAAGGACAACTTCGGAAGCAAAATCCTTGATTGCGATATACTCTGCACAACTGGCACCTACTGCACCAGCACCTACTACTGTAATTTTCATCTTAAATTTATTTTTATAATTAATAATTAAATTCCAAAATTGATTCCAACATTCAAACTGTTGAATTCCTGGAAACTGTAATCTACATTGAGTCTGAAAAAAGCCAAGGTTAGCTTGGTCCCCACTGTGGCTCTAAAACCACTCACAGAAGAACTTGTACTTAAAGGGTCAACAATCGTCGCTCCCTCGATTTGAGAAACGCCTGAGCTTATGGTGTATTCGCCTTTTAATGCTGAATCTGCAGAACCTGAAACAGCGCCTATACTCCCGTAAAAATTAATGATCGGGAGCTTTGTGGAAGCCACTAAAGCATAGTGCCAAGATTCAATGTCTGAAACAATAGACTGATTGGACCCGGAGATAAAGGTAGACTGACTTGAAAATCTATATTCACTTTCAAAACTGTTATAGCCTACAAAACCAGAAATAGCTATTGGCAAAACTTTTAAGCCCGGTATCCAGTCTGTAAATTCATGCTGTAAGCCCACGCCGTAAAATTGAGCGGTCACATCCTGGGTTTCGACTTCCGGCAGGAATCTCAGTTTCAATTCCGTACTGAAGAGCAATCCGACACTCCCCTGTAATATCAGGTTAGGAAGATACTCAACATTCTCTGAAGCCAAACCCTGAGGCAGGGTAATAGAGCCCAGGTTTTGATCGTTCTCTGTAATGATCATTGAGATATCCGGCGAATTTTGTCCTAAAACAGTCCCCACTTGCTGAATACCGGGACCAGACTCAAAGCGTAAAGAACTGTAGTCATTTTCATTTAAAGCAAACGAAGTCTTATCGTCACCTATTTCTGAAATCCCTCCAATGACAGAGATTTCGAAACCACCCAGGCTTTTTACTTTTGCGGTATTATACCAGCCGTTAGCAAGGCTGTAAATGACCGCTTCAGAACCCGGGTTGATATATGCATTTGCAAATTTATTCGCATCATCTATGCCAGACCTGAGTAAGTTTTCAATTCCGCTTTGGGCATACGATGTCACAAACATCATCAACATAAAAATTGAAAAAAGGAGTTTCATTATAATGTATTTAAAGGTTTAAGCGTCAATATTTGCATAGACTGCATTCTGCTCAATAAATTCTCTTCGAGGTGGAACTTCGTCTCCCATCAGCATAGAGAAAATTCGATCTGCTTCTGCCATATCATCGATAGTAACACGTCTCAAAATCCTGTTCTCCGGGTTCATGGTCGTGTCCCAAAGCTGCTCCGCATTCATTTCACCAAGACCTTTGTAACGCTGAACGCTCACTCCACCTTTATATTCGTCTGCAATTTCATTTCTCTCTTTCTCATTCCAGGCATAGCGTTTTTTACTTCCTTTTTTGATAAGGTATAACGGAGGCGTTGCGATGTAAATGTGACTGGCTTCAATAAGCTCTTTCATATATCTGAAAAAGAAGGTCAGAATTAATGTCGCAATATGACTACCATCCACATCGGCATCACACATGATGATAACTTTATGGTATCTTAATTTTGAAAGGTTTAAGGCCTTGGTGTCTTCTTCAGTTCCGATGGTAACACCCAGAGCCGTGTATATGTTTTTAATCTCTTCGTTTTCGAAGACGCGGTGCTGCATAGCTTTCTCAACATTCAAAATCTTACCTCGTAAAGGTAAAATAGCCTGAAAATTACGATCTCTACCCTGCTTGGCAGTACCACCAGCCGAATCCCCCTCCACGAGGAACACTTCACAGGACGCAGGATCGGTCTCTGAGCAATCAGAAAGTTTACCCGGCAAACCCCCACCGCTCATCACGGTTTTACGCTGAACCATTTCACGCGCTTTTTTAGCAGCGTGTCTGGCCTGCGCCGCCAAAATCACTTTTTGAACTATGGTTTTGGCATCGTTAGGATTTTCTTCCAGATAAATATCAAGCATTTCTGTAACGGCCTGCGATACTGCTGAAGTGACTTCCCGGTTTCCCAGTTTAGTTTTGGTCTGACCTTCAAATTGAGGCTCAGACACTTTTACAGATACGATTGCCGTAAGGCCTTCTCTAAAGTCATCTCCTGTAATTTCAAATTTCAATTTATCCAGAAGTCCGGAATTATCGGCGTACTTTTTCAAAGTCGCTGTAAGTCCTCTTCTAAACCCTGAAAGGTGGGTTCCCCCTTCGTGGGTATTGATATTATTGACATACGAATGGAGATTTTCCCCATAGGAATCATTGTAGATCATCGCCACCTCAACTGGGATGTCATTTTTCTCCCCCTCCATGGCAATCACTTCCGAAATAATAGGATCGCGGTTGGCATCTATAAATCGTATAAATTCCTTTAAGCCTTCTTCTGAATAAAATTTGTCCTGCCTGTATTCTCCCTTTTCATCAACCTGACGCTTATCGATAAGCGAAATCCTGATGCCCTTGTTCAGAAAAGCCAGCTCTCTTAAACGCTTGGCCAGGGTTTCATATTTGAATTCAACCGATTCCTGAAAGATTTCAAAATCCGGTTTAAATGTGATTTCAGTTCCGTTCAGCTCTGTATCGCCGGTCGATTTTACCGGGTAAATCGCTTTACCGCGCTCATACTCCTGCTCCCAGATTCTTCCGTCTTTGAAAACACGCGCATGAAGCTTCACAGAAAGTGCATTTACAACCGAAACCCCCACACCGTGAAGACCACCAGACACTTTATAAGAATCTTTATCGAACTTTCCTCCTGCTCCAATTTTAGTCATGACCACCTGGAGAGCAGAGACCCCTTCTTTTTTATGAATATCGATTGGGATACCACGACCGTTATCGGATGTCGTCAGTGATCCGTCCTCGTTTATAATTAAGTCAATTTTGTTACAATAGCCACCCATAGCTTCATCTATGGAGTTGTCTACTACTTCGTAAACCAAGTGATGAAGACCCCTTTCTCCAACGTCTCCTATATACATAGATGGGCGCATTCTTACGTGCTCCATCCCTTCTAAAGCCTGAATACTGTCGGCCGAATAATTATGTTTTTTGACTTCTTCGCTCATAATTTATTATTAGTTTAACAACAAACAAATATAGTGAATTGATGTGTTTTTTTGATTGTTTAACGCTTTTAAATCCATTTTAATGTAGTTAAAATTAAAAACGGTACTTAGGCTTAAAAATTACATTTTCACGCTAGAATCCAATTTCTGTAAAGGAATAAATTTAATTTAACAAGATTTAAACTGATTAAGATAAAACTTAAAACTAAACTTGTTTAAAAATAAAACTTATGAAATTACTCAATGTTTGCCTTATTGTTTTCCTGATTGCCTTTTCGACTTCAGCTCAGGATTTTTCAGATATCGACAAGAGTCCGATGGATGCGGTGATCACCAGAAATCAGGATAACTCCCCACTGGCAAGAATTATTTACAGCAGACCTAAAAAGAAAGATCGTGCGATTTTCGGAAAATTAGTTCCGTTTAATAAAGTCTGGAGAACAGGTGCCAATGAAGCGACAGAGATTACTTTTTACCAGGATGTCTTCGTTAACGGCACCAAAGTAAAAGCCGGAACCTATTCGCTCTATACCATTCCTGAAGAAGACCAATGGAATGTCATCATCAATAAAAAAATCAATACCTGGGGAGCCTATGGCTATGACAAAGACCTGGATATTTTAAGAACCTCTGTACCTGTCAAAAGGACGGCGGCTACGGTTGAAGATTTTTCCATCACCTTCAAACCCACTACAAACGGTTCAGATTTGCTGATGGGCTGGGACGATACCTTTGTAGAAATTCCTATTCTTAAAGCGGAGTAAAAAATTTAGCCGATTTCCTGCTGAACCTGGCTTCAGGAGACCTGCCGACAGGTTTTATGAATTAGGTTTCAGAATGATCCAGATCCGGACTGGATATTTAAGCTGACTTAAGGCTTTAAGAAATGTATCGCAGGGCTTTAAGTCAGCTCCTACAAATTCAAAATAAATCAAAAGCCTGAACCCTTAGCAGACTAGGCCATTGATTCTAAAATCTCTTTGATATCTTTCTCGGTGGTATCGGGATTGATAAAACAGAATCGTGCGCAGGTGATTTCCCCGTCCTCAGACCTCCACTTGGTTGGGGTAACCAGGGCAAAACCGCTGTCGTGATTTTTGTATGTCCATTCCCTGTAATCTTCAGCCGTCCAGCCAATTCTTGAAAACAGGACACAGGAAAGTCCGGGTTCACGAATGAGTTCCACATTTGGAAGCTGTTTTATTTGTTTGGCGGCATTGTTGGCAAGTTCCAGGCCTCGCTCAATGGCTTTGGTATAGCGGTCTGTGCCGTGCATCGCCAGAGAATACCAAAGCGGCAGACCGCGTAATCTTCTGGTGAGTTGAATTTGATAATCTGAAGGATTGAATCCCTGAGCGCCTTCATCCTTGAAAATATCCAAATACGCCCCCTTCTGGGAATGTGCTTTTTTGGCTAAGTCCATGTTTTTGTAAATAATCGCCCCGCAATCGTAAGGAGAAAACATCCATTTATGAGGATCTATGGTCACGCTATCGGCTTTTTCGATGCCGTTGAACAAATGCCTCACCGAGGGCGCTGCCAGGGCTGCTCCGCCATAAGCGGCATCGACATGAAACCAGAGTTTTTCCCGTTCGGTCACCTCAGCGACGCCCTCCAGTTCATCGATGATGCCCGCATTGGTCGTTCCGCCTGTGGCTACCACCGCAAACAGGCGCTTCCTGTCAAATTCTGATAAATTCCTGATTTCTTTTTCCAGGCAATCTTTGGTAAGCTTGTGTTCTGCATTATTATCTACGGTGATGATGTCTGCATCTATGACCTGCGCCATGGCTTTTACGGAAGAGTGAGCGCCACTGGAAGTGATGATGAGACCCTTCAGCTTTTTATTGTCTTCATTTAGGGATCGCCAGTATTCCCGGCCAGTTACAATTGCTGAAAGATTGGCCGCTGTACCCCCGCTGGTAAAAACGCCAAAGGTTCCTTCCGGCATACCCGTGAGCGATACCAGCCATTCCATAGCCCTGTTTTCGCAAAAGATACCGCCGCCGCCTGTCATCCAGTAAGCCCCGTGAATACTGGCTGCAGAAGTCACCAAATCAAACAAAACAGCTGCCCGTGTCGGTGCTGCAGGCACAAAAGCCAGATGACGCGGATGATCTACCGGTACCGAGGCTTTGACCAAAATATCTCGAAATAACTGAAAAGCCTTCTCTCCTCCTATACCCTCTTTGGTCACCGTGTCGCCAACGAGTTTGAGCAATTCATGCTCCAGCTTGGGTTTACCGAGTTCCGGGGAGGTATTGGAAATTCTATTGATCGCATATTTCATGATATCGAGGGTCATCTCGACGGTCTCCATGTCAATAGCGTGCATGCTTTTCATAACTTATGGTTTTGTAGTGTAAATAGTTAATTCTAAACAGAGAAATTCAAACTGGAAAGGATCTAATTGATCCAGGAGTTCCGAAATGAGCTGATCGCCGTAATCCACATAAATCTCACTGAAATTTAGCGTTCGTTCCTGCAAAGACCCATTAGGGAACAGCAGACGCTGCAGCTCCAAAACGCGTTCATTTTCATCTTTCAGCTTGCGCTTCTGGGCTTTCAGCAAACGTTTTTCCAGGTGATCCAGTCCGTTTTTTTGCTTCTTTTCCTGAGCAGCAACTGCCCCGTGAAAGGACTGATCGGTTTTCTTGGCCAGTTCATATAAATCTTCAAACTGTTTTTCCAGGTGTTGCTTCTGACTTTCGAAATCAATTTCGATGGAAGAATTTTTCCTGGTTTGCCTGGCTTCCAAAGCCTCTGGAGACAGAAACAAGTCCTGAATCGGCGTATCTAATTTTTGAAGCTTTCTGGAGGTTTTATCAGAATACAACAACACAGAATTTCTCAACATCAGCATCGGGAAGCTTATATGTTCGGCTTCAAAAAGAGACTTTAGTTCAAGCCAGTAAGCCAGTTCTCCTCCTCCACCGATGTAGGCCAGGTTGGGTAAAATCACTTCCTGATACAGGGGGCGCATGACCACATTGGGTGAAAAACGCTCAGGGTGCTTATCGACCAGGTCCAGGATCTCCTGTTCAGAAAACCGAAGTTCTGTCTCTAAAACATAATAATCTTCATCCTGCTTTACAATGCGTTCCCGGACACCTTCGTGCATATAAAACAGATTGATTTCCCGAGGATTCACCTGGACGCTGTACCCTAAGTCTTCTAGTTTGTTAGCTTGCTTTTCGGTCTGTCGGAAGGCGGTATGGTAGACCAGGTCGTTTTTGATGTGCCTGGAGAACTTGGATTTTAATCGCGCATCATCGGCATCTAAAATGACCAATCCGTAATCTCCAAAAAGCGCGTTGGCCAGAAACTGGGTGGCACTCGCCAGGGTCTCATGTTCTAAATAAGCCACTTTGAAAAGGCCTTTCAGGTATTCTGCGTTTTCGCTTTTCCCGAATTCCTTTTCAATGCTTTTGGCCAATTCTTCCAGACCTGAAGTCGAAAGATGCCCCACGGCGCCTTCGGCTTCTTTTTCCCATTGAAAGATTTTGTGTTTGAAGTTGAAAAAATTGATCTCTTCAAAATCGTGATCTTCGGAAGCCATCCAATACACCGGAACAAAACTGGAATCGGGATACCGTTCTTTGAGTTGCCTGGCCAGATTGATCGTCGAAACAATTTTATATAAAAAATAGAGGGGCCCTGTGAACAGATTCAGCTGATGACCGGTAGTCACTGTAAACGTGGAGTGTTCCAAAAGGGCTTCCACATTCTGCTCAGTAGCTTCTGAAGTTGGCAGGTCTTTGTACTGATGCCTCAGCACGTCTACTAAAGCCTGGCGATGATCCTGAGTGTAGGATTTGCTCTTTTCTTCAATTTGACCTTTAAAATTTTCAACAGAAGGAAATCTATTGTAGAATGGCTTTAGGTTTTGCTTTTCTTCGATATAGTCTGAAATTAGATCGCTAAAGAATCCCGTAGATCGAAAAGGTAAACAGTCAGCCATGTTTGAAAAGTTTAGAATAAGCGCAAATATAGAAGAGGTTAACCAAAAAGCTTTAAAAGATACGTTAATATGAAAACTCACTTTTACATCGGTACTGTGAAATTAGGTAAAGATTTGTGATTTTGTCTTCCTGAGTGCATTCAGAAGTTTGATAAAATATCTCGACTGTGCTCAGTATGACATGCTCTATTAACTACCGGCACATGAGCGCAGTATCCATAAGTTAATTCAGGATAGCTTCTACGGAAACCGGTGTTCCATACAAATCGAAATCTCCTGCATCGGTGATTTTAATCTCTGCAAATTCACCCGTCTTCAGGTAGTGAGCTTTCGCATCTATCAGCACTTCATTATCCACATCCGGAGAATCGAACTCGGTCCTGCCTACAAAATAGCCACCTTCTTTTCTGTCGATGACACATCTGAAGGTTTGACCTATTTTCTGCTGATTCAGCTCCCAGGAAATCTGAGACTGTATCTCCATAATTTCATTGGCACGCTGTATTTTGACATCTTCAGGAACGTTATCCTCGAGGTTGTAGGCATGGGTATTTTCCTCGTGAGAATAAGTAAAACAGCCCAGTCTCTCAAACCGCATTTCACTTACCCAGTCTTTCAATTCCTGAAAATCTTCTTCAGTTTCTCCGGGGTAACCGACAATCAAGGTAGTTCTGATGGCCATATTCGGCACTTCCTTTCTGAATTTATAAAGTAAATCGGTCGTTTTCTTGTGCGTTGTTCCTCTTCGCATGGATTTCAGTAAATGGTCTGAAATGTGCTGAAGCGGAATATCAATGTAGTTGCAGACTTTAGGTTCTTCCCTTATCACATCAAGCACATCGGTAGGGAAACCCGTTGGAAACGCATAATGCAGACGAATCCATTCAATACCTTCCACCTTCACGAGTTCCTTCAGCAATTCTGCTAAATTTCTTTTTTTGTACAGATCCAAACCGTAGTAGGTCAGATCCTGTGCGATCAAAATAAGTTCTTTGACGCCTTGCTTGGCCAGGTTTTTGGCTTCGATCACCAAATCCTCAATAGGTGTGGATTTATGTCCGCCACGCATTAAAGGGATGGCACAAAACGAACAGGGTCTGTCGCAGCCTTCCGCTATTTTTAAAAACGCATAGTTTTTGGGTGTGGTGGTTAAACGCTCACCGATAAGTTCGTGTTTGTAGTCTGCCCCCAGAGCTTTAAGCAAAGCGGGGAGTTCAGTGGTTCCAAAGTATTGATCTACGTTTGGAATTTCTTTTTGCAAATCCGGCTTATACCGTTCAGACAAACATCCCGTCACGAATACTTTTTCTACCTCACCATTCTCTTTCTTTTGAACATAGTCTAAAATCGTATTGACAGACTCTTCCTTGGCATTATCGATAAAACCGCAGGTATTGATCACGACCACATCACCCTCGGTTTCGTGGGCAACATCCTTGCCACTGGCTTTGAGCTGACCCATCAACACTTCAGAATCGTAAATATTCTTACTGCAGCCTAAAGTGACGACGTTGATTTTATTTTTTTTGATTGATTTGGTTCTCATGTATTTTAAAAATTGAATGGCAAAGATACGATCTCTGTGACTGACTAAGGATAATGTTAGCTTAAAGCTTGTTTAAAAGACGCGCTGTAAATAGATGTTTTTGGATTTAGGAAACAAAGTTATGAATCCAGAGCGTCAGGTCCTGTTCATAATACCGCATGGCAGAAACCAGCACAATGCTTCCAATTGCATAAATCCAGTTGGTTGTATCGGTTTTTAAAAAATAAACGCCTAAGAGACCTAAAAGCACAATAGGCAATGCTACCAGCAGGTTAGCCGCCACCCAGCCTCCCTGAATAATCGCTGAAATTTTCAATACCAAAAAAAAGGCTGAATAGATCACGATTATTTTGGTAATGATCAGTTTGTTTTTATCTGCTGTAAACGGCTTGGGTTTTTGTGCTGTCATTGCTTATTTATTTGAAAAAAATGAATCTACAAATTCATATTTATTGAAAATCTGAAGATCATCGACGCCTTCACCTACGCCGATATATTTTACAGGAATTTTGAACTGATCGCTGATGCCTATAACCACACCGCCTTTGGCTGTACCATCGAGTTTGGTAATGGCCAGCGCTGTCACTTCCGTAGCCGCAGTGAACTGCTTGGCCTGTTCGAAAGCATTCTGACCTGTAGACCCGTCCAAAACCAGAAGCACTTCATCCGGTACATTGGGAGTCACTTTCTGCATGACACGTTTTATTTTGGAGAGTTCATTCATCAGGTTTACTTTGTTGTGGAGTCGACCTGCTGTATCCAGTATCACGACATCCGCGTCCTGCTTGATGGCGCTTTGTACGGTATCAAAAGCTACAGAAGCAGGATCGCTTCCCATTTTTTGTTTCACGATGGAAACACCAACGCGATCTGCCCAGATTTGCAGCTGATCGACAGCGGCTGCTCTAAACGTGTCTCCAGCACCCAAAACTACGGTCTTGCCTTTGGCTTTGTATTGTTTGGCAAGCTTACCGATGGTCGTTGTCTTTCCAACACCATTCACTCCAACCACCATAATGACATAAGGCTTCTTGCCTTCTGGCAATTCCAGGCTTTGGAGCTCACCATTTTCGGATTCGCTAAGCAGTCCTGCGATTTCTTCACGCAGGATAAGATTCAGTTCATCGGTGCCCAGATACTTGTCTCTGGCCACCCTGGCTTCGATCCTGTCGATTATTTTGATGGTTGTGGTCACACCCACATCACTGGAGACTAAAATTTCTTCCAGATCATCCAGAACACTTTCGTCTACCTTGGATTTTCCAGCAACTGCTTTGCTCAGTTTTCCAAAAAAGTCTGTTTTCGATTTTTCGAGACCCTCGTCTAATTTTTCTTTTTTCTCTTTGGAAAATATTTTTTTAAAAAAACTCATCTTTTTGTGTGTATCAAAATTATAAACGGACGTATTGCCTGACGAACAAAGATAGACAAAAACAAAAAAGCCCTCGCATGGTTAGCGACGGCTTCATATAAAATAAAGTCTTGAATTTACTTGCTCTTTAAAAAGTCATTGACCTCCTCTGGAGTCATGATTTTTTCTTCAAAAACATAAGCACCAGATTTTGGTGATTTTACCATTTTAATAGCTTTGGTAAGTCTTTTTGTTCCTGTCTGTATTGTACCAACCGATTTCTTTGCCATAACTTATTTAATTTCTTTGTGAACAGTCATTTTCTTCATGATAGGATTGAACTTCTTAAGCTCAAGTCTATCTGGAGTATTTCTTTTGTTCTTTGTTGTAATGTATCTTGAAGTTCCAGGGAGTCCAGAATCTTTGTGCTCTGTACACTCCATTATTACCTGAACTCTATTGCCTTTCTTTGCCATAATCTTAAATCTTTATAATCTCTTATTTAGTCAAGAATCCTTTAGCACGAGCTTCTTTCAAAACGGCGTGGATTCCTTTTTTATTGATGGTTTTTAAGATAGAAGTCGATACCTTAAGGGTGATCCACTTGTCTTCTTCAGGGATATAAAATCTCTTCTTAACCAGGTTAACGCTAAATTTGCGTCTAGTTCTATTTAATGCGTGGGAAACGTTGTTTCCAGACAATGCTCTTTTTCCAGTAAGCTCACAAACTCTTGACATTATATATACTTTTAGGTGTTATTAAAAACAGGATGCAAATTAACGACTTTTTTCTGAATTAGAAAAAATAAATTTTACTGATTTTCAATTTTTTAAAATCGCCTCATAAATCAGTTCCAAAGCTTTGTTAACTGCCTTTTGAGTCACGCGTTCTCTATGCTTGCCAAACTGAAATTCGTGCACCTGTGTCTCCTGCGGGGTGGCAACGGCGATAAATACAGTGCCGATTTCGGCGTCGCTATCGCCTTTTGTTGGACCGGCATTCCCGGTAGTGGCAATGGCAAAATCAGCTTTGAACATCACCTTGGCGCGTTCTGCCATAGCCTGTGTGATTTCTGAACTCACGACAGAATGCTTTTGAATCAGTTCTTCTGAAATTTGCAAAACGTCATTTTTGGCGGACGTGGCATAACTTACCACAGAACCTGTAAAATAATTTGAGGCTCCCGGAATTTCGGTAAACTTAGCTGCCAGCCTTCCTCCTGTACAGCTTTCGGCAGTGACCAGAGTTTTGCCTTTCGTGGTAAAAGCTTCAGCGATGCGCTCCTCAAGCGTCTGTTCATCTTCATAACCTTTAATGATGTCACCAATAATCCTGTTGAGACTTTCCACAGCTTCATCCAGACCGGATTTCAATTCTGCTTCATCCTCTCCTCTGGCGCTCAACCTCAGCCTTACCCTACCTAAACTGGGCAGGTAAGCAAGTTTGATAAAAGCCGGCAACTGGTTTTCCCAGTCTTCGATTCGGTCTGCAATTGCGCTCTCGCCTAAACCATAGGTCAGCACCGTTTTATGGATAATGTATGGCGTTCTAAACCTGTCCTGAAGTCTGGGCAGCGCCTGTTCCGTAAAAATAGCCTTCATTTCATAAGGCACGCCCGGCATAGAAATGTAAACGACATCATCATGTTCAAACCACATTCCCGGGGCAGTTCCATATTCGTTATGCAGGGGTATGGCCTGAGACGGCATCCAGGCCTGAGACCTGTTCGTCTCCAGAATAGGCGTGGACACATACTTGGCAAAAATATCTTCAACGTGGGCCAGAACTTGTTCATCCAGCACCAGTTCGTCATTGAAATACTCGCAAAAGGTATGCTTGGTAATGTCATCTTTGGTCGGGCCAAGTCCTCCCGTAATGATGACAATACTGGATCGGGCGGAAGCCTCTTTTAAAGCCTTGAGGATATGAAATTTTTCATCCTGAATGGAAGAAATCTGATACACCTCTACCCCGATTTTATTCAGCTGCTTGGCAATAAAAGCGGAATTCGTATCGATGATTTGCCCGATGAGTATTTCATCGCCTATGGTGATTATCTCTGCCTGCATAATTTATTTAACTTGAATTGAAAAACACGAAGACTCTTCTATAAAGCCTTCCAGAACATCTCCTTCTTTCACCCGGCCTACACCTGAAGGTGTCCCCGTAAAAATAATATCGCCAATCTTTAATGTAAAATACTGGGAAACATAGGCTACCAGTTCATCAATTTTCCAAAGCATTTCTGACGTAGACCCTGCCTGAACGATTGCCTTGTTTTTTTCCAGACGGAAAGCGATGGCATTGACCTCCTGAAATTTGGTTTTTGGAAACCAAAGGTCTCCAATTACCGCCGAACCATCAAAACCCTTTGCTTTTTCCCAGGGCAGACCTTTGTCTTTCAACTGATTTTGGACATCTCTGGCTGTAAAATCAATTCCTAGACCAATATCGTCATAGTATTTATGCGCAAATTTTGGCTGAATATGTTTCCCTACCTTATTTATTTTGACCAAAATCTCAACTTCGTGATGAACATCCTCTGAAAACGACGGAAGGATAAAGGGGTTATTCTTCAACAAAACCGAGGAATCCGGTTTCATAAAAACAACGGGGTGTTCAGGTTTTTCGCTGTGCAATTCAGAAATATGTTTGGCATAATTTCTTCCGATGCAGATCAATTTCATAGTCAGACAGTTTATTTGGTTGCTAATTTTCTCAATTTAATCGCTGTCAGGACTTTTTTGGTGTACAGTGGAAAATCAGAATTTTGAATCCAGCCAAAGTAACCGGGCTCTTTTTCGAGTACCTCCTCTACTTTTTTACCTCTGAATTTGCCAAACCCAAAAACCTCTTCATCTTTTTTATTCAGAATGATAAAACCAGCGAGATCTGCAAATTTCTTGTGTGCGCTATACGCAGAAAGCCATTTGGTGTCGTTCTCCAGATCGGGATAGCGATCGAGTTGGGATTTTAAAACTTCGTAAGTGGCATTGGTATCAGCTTCTGCACTGTGCGCATCGGTCAGGTCCTTGTCGCAATAGAATTTATAGGCTGCTTCCAGGGTTCTTTTTTCCTTTTTATGAAAAATGGTCTGCACATCCACGGCATTCACTTTTTTAAGATCAAAATCAAGGCCTACACGCAGCATTTCTTCGGCCAGGAGGGGAATATCAAAGCGGTTGCTGTTATACCCAGCCAGATCACAGCCTTTTATCATCGCATTGATCTTGGGCGCGAGCTCTTCAAACTTCGGCTCATCAGCCACGTCTTCATCGCTGATGCCGTGAATAGCGGTGGTTTCTTTAGGAATCGGAATTCCGGGATTCACCTTCCACGTATAGCTTTCTTTATTGTTGTTTTCAAAAACTTTTAAAATTGAAATCTCAACAATTCTGTCTTTTGAAATATTGGTGCCTGTCGTTTCAAGATCAAAAAAACAGATGGGACGCGTCAACTTTAATTCCATGATAGATATTTTTTACAAAGTTAGTATTTGAAGCTAAAGAAATCTTCAATTAACTAAAATTTGAAGTATTATCTAAAGCAGTTGAAGTTGAATACCAAGGAATTTCAAAAAATATAGTATTTTCGAACAAATCAATTGCAAAACGAATGTCATTAAAATTTGTATCCTACATGAGTTCTCAGTCTCGCATCATGTCCAGAAAGAGCATTGAAGACTTTTTGTTCGAGGTAAGGGAAAAGAATAAACAGTTAGCCATTACCGGCATACTGCTGCTCATTCAGGGGAAATTTGTTCAGTACATAGAAGGACCGGCCGCTGAAATTGATAACGTTTATGAATCGATAAGCAAGGACAAACGCCATACGGAAATGATCCTACTGGATTCCGGGGACCTGGATGAGCGCCAGTTTAAAGACTGGTCTATGGCTTATAAAGAGGTGGAAAACAAGCAGATCAAAGCCATTGTAGGCAAGGAAAACCTGGATCTGGAGGCTATCTTTCTTAAAGGAAAAGACCTTAAAAATCATCCCGTCCTCACCGTCCTGTATGATTTTGTCAAAACCCTTTCAAGCTAAAAAGCCTTTAGAGATTATCTAAAGGCTTATGTGAATTATGTTTAGGATAATTTAGGTCTCGACTGCCGCCCAAAGTGCCGGGGACAAGCTTTTCGACGAGACACTTCTATTCAAAATTACTCCTTTCTTAAAATAACCGCTTCCGCTTTTTCTGCGATGGCTTTGGCATTCAATCCGTATTTATCGAGGAGCATAAGCGGCTCACCACTTTCTCCAAAGGTATCCTGCGTAGCGACAAATTCCTGTGGCGCCGGA
Source organism: Psychroflexus aurantiacus (assembly GCF_010820555.1). Lineage (GTDB taxonomy): Bacteria > Bacteroidota > Bacteroidia > Flavobacteriales > Flavobacteriaceae > Psychroflexus > Psychroflexus aurantiacus. Next base: position 324,406 of record NZ_JAAIKD010000003.1, read on the forward strand.
TGATTCAGGCTCAAAGTTCTGGCAACGCTTTCGCCAAGACCTCCCAGAAAATTATGCTCTTCGGCGGTGACCACACATTTTGTTTTTCTCACGGACTTTAAAATAGCCGTTTCATCCAAAGGTTTGATGGTGTGGATATTGATCACCTCAGCCGAAATTCCTTTTTCATCCAGTTCCTTAGCCGCTTCTAAAGCTTCCCAGACCAGATGACCTGTGGCGATGATGGTGACATCATTACCTTCAGTAAGCGTTACCGCTTTTCCGATTTCAAATTTCTGATCTTCAGGCGTGAAGTTAGCCACTTTAGGTCTCCCAAATCTTAAATAGACAGGACCTTGATGTTCTGCGACAGCAAGTGTAGCTGCTTTGGTCTGGTTGTAATCGCAGGTATTGATAACTGTCATTCCCGGCAGCATTTTCATCATTCCTATGTCTTCCAGAATTTGGTGTGTGGCACCATCTTCACCCAAAGTCAAACCAGCGTGTGAGGCACAGATTTTGACATTTTTTCCTGAATAGGCTACCGACTGCCTGATCTGATCGTAAACTCTCCCTGTAGAAAAATTGGCGAATGTTCCCGTAAACGGAATTTTTCCTCCAATGGTCATACCTGCTGCAATTCCAATCATATTGGCTTCTGCAATTCCTATCTGAAAAAAGCGCTCGGGATGATTAGTTTTGAATTCGTCCATTTTGAGCGATCCGGTAAGATCCGCACAAAGTGCAACTACATTCGGATTGGTTTTCCCAAGCTCGGTTAAGCCCGCTCCAAATCCAGATCTCGTATCTTTACTGCCTGTATTTTTATATGTTTTCATAAGCCTGTCCCTCGCCCCTCTCCTGATAGCTATCGGGAGAGGGGGATTTCGGGTTATTTTTTTAATTAATAATTCGTTTTATCATACTATTAGAATTCCTCCCCTTGGGGATCCCGATAACTATCGGGAAGATGGGTGCTTTAATAATCACCTAAAGTTTCCGGGTTCTGAGCCAAAGCGGTTTCCAGTTGTTCATCATTAGGCGCTTTACCATGCCAGGCATGAGTTCCCATCATAAAATCGACGCCATTCCCCATTTCAGTATCCATCAGGATGACGACAGGTTGTTTATTACCGGTAAGTCCTTTTGCCTCTTCCAGGGTTTTCTTGATCGCTTCAACATCGTTCCCTTCCTTAAGCTCCAGAACTTTCCAGTCGAAAGCTTCAAACTTTTTCTTTAAGTCACCAAGCGGTAATACATCGTCTGTAGCGCCGTCAATTTGCTTTTTATTGTAATCGATGGTCGCTATAATATTATCTACCCCTTTGGAACCGGCGTAAAGGATGGCCTCCCAGTTTTGCCCTTCCTGAAGTTCACCATCGCCGTGAAGACTATACACCAGATGAGTGTCCTTATTCATTTTTTTGGTATGTGCAGCACCAATGGCTACAGACATTCCCTGCCCCAAAGAACCCGAAGCTATTCTGATTCCCGGAAGTCCTTCATGCGTCGTGGGATGACCCTGAAGTCTGGAATCGATTTTTCTAAAGGTATTGAGTTCTACTACCGGGAAAAATCCAGATCTGGCTAGAACGCTGTAAAATACCGGCGAAATATGACCGTTGGACAGAAAGAATAAATCTTCGTTTTTACCATCCATATCGAAGTCTGTGGAGTACTCCATAACCTCCTGATAAAGAACCGTAAAAAATTCAGCACAGCCCAAAGACCCTCCAGGATGGCCAGAATTGACCTGATGCACCTGTCGAAGAATATCTCTTCTTACTTGTGTGACAAAATCTTGCAAATGTTGTGTTGTTGACATGAGATAAATTAAAAATTTAAAATTCCTCAAAAGTAAGGATTTATTATAAGATACTCAGCTGGAGAAGAATCAATCCTAATATCTTTAAGTCTAGGAATTTGTTTTGATAGAGTTGAGTATCTTTGCAGGCTATTTAGAATCCATATGAAATTCGAATTACTGAGCAAAGACCCGAATTCCAAAGCACGGGCAGGGAAAATCACAACAGACCACGGCGTTATAGAAACGCCTATTTTTATGCCTGTAGGTACCATTGCTACTGTAAAAGGGGTTCACCAGAGGGAATTGAAGGAAGAAATAAATCCGGATGTTATCCTGGGAAACACCTATCACCTATACTTGCGTCCCGGAACCAGTATTTTAAAAAAAGCAGGTGGACTTCATAAATTCATGAACTGGGATAGAAACATCCTTACCGATAGCGGGGGCTATCAGGTGTATTCCCTCTCGGCTAATAGAAAAATAAACGAACAGGGAGTCAAATTTAAATCCCATATAGACGGCTCCACGCATCTGTTCACTCCGGAAAGCGCCATAGATGTGCAGCGAGAAATTGGAGCAGACATCATCATGGCTTTCGATGAATGCACCCCTTATCCCTGCGATTACAATTATGCCAAGCGATCTATGCATATGACTCACCGCTGGCTGGACCGGTGTATGACGCACATGAAAAAAACCTCTCCGTTATATGGTCACGATCAGACTCTGTTTCCCATTGTACAGGGGAGCACCTATACAGATTTGAGGAAGCAATCTGCAGAATATATTGCCAGTGTCGGTGCAGAGGGAAATGCCATTGGCGGATTATCGGTTGGAGAACCCGATGATGAAATGTATGCCATGACCGAAGTCGTGACTGACATTTTACCTGAAGACAAACCCAGATACCTTATGGGAGTTGGCACACCCTCCAATCTTTTAGAAAATATCGCCTTGGGTGTAGACATGTTTGATTGTGTGATGCCCACCAGAAACGCCAGAAACGGCATGTTATTTACTTCGGAAGGAACGATCAACATCAAAAATAAAAAATGGGAGGACGATTTTTCGGCTCTCGATCCGGCGGCTTATACCTGGGTAGATACGGAATATACCAAGGCTTATGTCAAGCATTTATTCTCAGTAAAAGAATTATTAGGAAAACAAATTGCAACGATTCATAACTTAGGGTTTTATCTTTGGTTGGTAAGAGAAGCAAGACGACAAATCCAGGCGGGAACCTTTAGAGCCTGGAAAGAGGTGATGGTAAAGAAATTATCGGTAAGACTGTAAAAAATAGCTTTTGAAAATAATTGACTGGTACATACTGAAGCGATACTTAGCCACATTTGTTGCGCTTTTACTGATGTTTATTCCTATTGGCATTATCGTGAATCTTTCAGAAAAGATCGATGATATCAAGGAAAATGAAGTTCCCCTGGAGGAAGTCTTGGTCTTTTATGGAAATTTCACCATCTATTTTGCCAATTTGCTTTTCCCCATATTCCTTTTCCTGTCTATTATCTGGTTCACCTCCAAACTGGCAAACAATACTGAAATTATAGCCATCTTAAGTTCAGGGATTTCGTTTTGGCGATTTCTAAGGCCTTATATCCTAGGAGCAACTCTGGTGTGTGGTGTAGCCTTAATTTTCACCATGTATCTCGTCCCTAACGCAAGTCAGGGGTTTAATGAGTTCAAATACCAGTATTTCAAAAAAGGAAGACAAGCTCAGGAGACTACAAATGTCTACAGACAGGTCAATGACAACGAATTCATCTTCGCCACAAACTTTCAACCCGATACCCGAACGGCCAGAAATTTTACCCTGGAACATTTTGAAGACAATGATATGAAATTCAAAATTTCTGCAACCCGGCTGAAGTTCAATCCGGAAGATTCGACCTATACCCTCAATAATTATGAAAAACGAATCATCAAGGACCGGGAAGACATTCTGATAAGAAAAAATTCTGTGGATACCCTTTTGCCGTTTGAATTTGATGAACTTACCCCTGTTGAATACATTGCAGAAACTTTAAACTATGCGGAGTTGAAAGAGTTTATTGCTACCGAAAAACGAAGAGGTTCTTCCAACATCAGCAGCTACCAGATTGTGGCTTACAAACGCTGGAGTGTTCCGGTCTCCGCTTTTATCCTTACGATTATTGCCGTATCGGTTTCAGCGATGAAAAGACGTGGTGGTATGGGCGTGAACTTAGCGATAGGAATTGTCATTGCTTTCGGCTACGTGTTTTTGGACAAAGTATTTGGAACCCTGGCAGAAAAATCAACCTTTTCACCGCTGATTGCTGTGTGGTTTTCCAATGTCTTATTTGGACTGCTGGCCATTTATTTGCTGATCAAGGCTAAACGCTAGTGAGTGGTGAGTGGTGAGTGGTGAGTGGTGAGTGGTGAGTGGTGAGTGGAAATTAAAAAAAATCATATTCTTTATTCGATATTCTTTATTTCTTGTTCGGTCATCCTTTAAACAAAAGCCAGGACTTGAAGACTAGAGATTTTTAACTGCTAACATCGCACTTCCAAAATTTAATATCTTACTTCTGATATCTCACATCTAATATTTTAATTCGATTTTTAACTTTTGACAAACAGATGTGATTATCAAAATAAACAGATTTATCTTTCATATATTTGCTAACTGATTTTTAAAGAAATACATTGTATTCATGGAATATTTAGATTTTGAATTACCGATAAAAGAACTTCAAGAGCAATATAACAAAGCTTGTGAAATAGGCCTGGATAGTGAAGTGGATGTCACAGACACCTGCCAGCAAATCAAACAGAAGCTGGATAACAAAAAAAAGGAAATATACTCCAACCTGGATGCCTGGCAGCGCGTACAATTGTCCCGACATCCCAATAGACCCTATACCTTAGATTATATCAATGCGATTTGCGGCAGCACCTTTATGGAGCTGCATGGAGATCGTAATTTTGGTGATGATAAAGCCATGATAGGTGGACTTGGCAAGGTAGACGAACAAAGCTTTATGTTCATAGGCCAGCAGAAGGGCTACAACACCAAAACGCGACAGTACAGAAATTTTGGGATGGCCAATCCCGAAGGCTATCGCAAAGCTTTGCGCCTGATGAAAAAAGCAGAGAAGTTCAACCTTCCCATTGTTGCTTTGGTTGACACGCCCGGAGCCTTTCCAGGTCTTGAAGCAGAAGAAAGAGGACAAGGTGAAGCCATTGCAAGAAATATCATGGAAATGAGCCAGCTCAAAGTCCCAATCATTGTGATTATCATCGGTGAGGGAGCCAGTGGCGGAGCCTTGGGAATAGCTGTTGGAGACACGGTCATGATGCTGGAAAACACCTGGTATTCTGTGATTTCTCCAGAATCCTGTTCCTCTATACTATGGAGAAGCTGGGAGCATAAAAAAACCGCTGCTGAGGCCTTAAAGCTGACGGCAAACGACATGAAGAAATTGAAAATCATAGACAAAATTATAAAGGAGCCTCTTGGAGGTGCACATAGCAATCGAGAGAAAGCTTTCGAAATTGTTACGAAGTCTATTCTGTCTGAATTTGAAGAATTGAAAAAGTTATCCCCAGAAGATTTGGTCGAAAAAAGAATGCAAAAATATTTAGATATAGGCGTTTATTCTGACTAAGTCCCGTAAACTATAATTTAACTCAGAAAACCAGATAAGACTTATCTGGTTTTTTTGGGTTATCCACATTTTTTTTAAGTTATCCACAGAGGCTTGTGGAAAACCATCAGTGTTAAGCTGCAATATTTTTCTCGAATTTCATAAGCTTTTCTTTACATTCGTAATATGGAAAACGCGACTCAATCATCATTCAAAAATGCATCTAAAGGCGATGTGATCAGCCTTCAAAAAGGAAAAATACCCCCTCAAGCTATTGATCTTGAAGAGGTTATATTAGGAGCGATGATGATTGACAAAAAAGGTGTCGACGAAGTTATCGACATCCTACACCCCGAGGTCTTCTACAAAGAGGCGCATAAAAACATTTATGAAGCCATTATTTTACTTTTCGAAAAAGGCGATCCCATTGACTTATTAACGGTTTCCACAGAATTAAAGAAATCCAAAAAACTTCAAGCCTCTGGAGGTGAGTACTATCTGATTCAGTTAACACAAAAGGTCTCCTCCTCTGCTCATATCGAATACCATTCACGTATTGTTCTTCAGAAATACATTCAACGCTGTCTGATCAAAATTTCAAGCGAAATTATAGAAGAATCTTACGATGAAGGCACCGACGTGTTCGATCTATTAGACCATGCGGAATCCAAACTATACGAAGTTACTCAGGGTAATATAAAGCGGTCTTCAGAAACCGCTCAAAATTTGGTCATGCAGGCCAAAAAACGAATTGAAGAAATTTCCAACAAGGAAGGCTTAAGTGGTATCCCCTCTGGTTTTACAGAACTGGATAAATTAACTTCGGGCTGGCAGCCAAGTGATTTGGTCATTATTGCCGCACGTCCGGGTATGGGTAAAACTGCACTTACCCTAACTATGGCAAGAAATATTGCTGTAGGCCAAAACATTCCCGTCGCCTTCTTTTCGCTTGAGATGTCTTCGGTACAATTGATTACTCGGCTTATTTCTTCTGAAACCGGATTGAGTTCAGAAAAGCTGAGAACAGGTAACCTCGAGCCTCACGAATGGGAGCAGTTGAACGTGAAGGTAAAATCGCTTGAACAGGCCCCCTTGTTTATCGATGATACCCCCTCGCTCTCCATTTTCGATTTAAGAGCAAAAGCCCGACGTCTGTCGTCTCAGCATGGCATCAAACTTATCGTGGTTGATTATTTGCAGCTGATGACCGGTGGGGGCTCCCAAAAGGGAGGAAATAGGGAGCAGGAAATTTCAAGTATTTCCAGAAACTTAAAAGCACTGGCCAAAGAATTGAGCATTCCCGTCTTGGCCCTTTCTCAGCTCTCCAGAGCAGTTGAAACGCGAGGAGGCAGTAAAAGACCTTTGCTAAGTGACCTTAGAGAATCCGGAGCTATTGAGCAGGATGCGGATATTGTATCTTTTATCTATAGACCGGAATATTACGATATCGATGAATGGGATGACGATGCTCAAACCCCAACCCAGGGTCAGGCCGAATTCATCATCGCTAAACACAGGAACGGAGGTCTGGATAATATTCGTTTGAAATTTATCGGCCAGCTTGGTAAGTTTGAAAACCTGGATAATTTTGATTCGCCTTTTGAAATCAATTCGAGTATGAATTCAGGAAAATCAGATTCCCCATCCTTCCCCAATGCTGAGGAAGTTTTTGGTTCCACGCCCCCAAATCAAAACTTTGGCAGTGAAAATGACGATGAAGTCCCCTTTTAAAAATTTTAAATGAGAGTCATCCTATTGATAGCAATTATTCTGACTGGCTGGAATACTCAGGCCAAATTCATTTTAATTCCTATGGATTTTGAAACTCAGGACAACCACCTTAAAGCTTACGGAGTTTCTTACTGGCTTTTGGAAAAAGATCAGAAAGTCCAGTGGCTGCTCAATTACAGAGGCGGTTCCTTTCTTTCTCCGTTCTCCGAAGAACTGCAGCGCGAATGCACCATCCGAGGGGTTTCTTATGAAGTCATATCCGACATGGAAGCAGAAGACCTCCTGAGAACCATCAGCAGCCCTTCTCAAAATATGGAAGCTGTATTGCTTGAGAAAGCGCCTAAAATCGCAGTCTATTCTCCACAGGGAAATGCACCCTGGGATGACGCGGTAACGATGGTTCTGAAGTTTGCTGAAATTCCTTACAAAACGATTTACGACAAGGAAGTGCTCAATGACGAGCTGCTGTTATACGACTGGCTTCACTTACACCATGAAGATTTTACGGGCCAATACGGCAAATTCTACAGAGCCTACAGATCTGCACCCTGGTATATCGAGGAGAAAGCGGAAGCTGAAGCACTGGCCAGTGCATTGGGTTATGATAAAGTGTCCAGGGAAAAACTGGCCGTAGCCCAAAAAATAAAAGACTATGTGATTGGTGGCGGTTTTATGTTTGCCATGTGCAGCGCCACCGATTCTTTCGATATTGCTTTATCGGCGGATGGCGTGGATATTTGTGAACCTATGTTTGATGGCGATGCCGCAGAAGCGGGATACCAGAATAAAATTGACTATGCCAAAACCATGGCGTTTACAGACTTTATTCTGGAAAGAGATCCTATGGTGTATGAGTATTCTTCCATCGACATGACCGAGAGAAGGAACATTCCAAAATCTAAGGACTATTTCACGCTGATGGATTACTCAGCGAAATGGGATCCTATCCCCACGATGTTATGTCAAAATCATACGGCTGTAGTCAAAGGCTTTATGGGACAAACCACGGCGTTCAATCCAAATCAAATCAAGTCTAATGTGCTGGTAATGGGGAAAAATAAGATAAATGAAGAGGCCAGGTATATACACGGTATCAAAGGAAAAGGCTTTTTCACCTTTTACGGCGGACATGATCCGGAGGATTATCAGCATCGCGTAGGGGATCCAAAAACAGAACTGGAACTGCATCCGAAATCTCCTGGCTACAGACTGATTTTAAATAACATTCTATTTCCGGCGGCTGAGAAGAAGAAACAAAAAACCTAAGAACTATTTGAATATTTTTTTCTTTCGAAGCTCAAAATTCTGACCTAAATACACCTTTCTTACCATTTCATCATTGGCCAGCTCTTCGGGTTCACCGTGTTTGAGGATTCCTCCTTCAAACATAAGATAGGTTCTGTCGGTGATGGCTAGAGTCTCCTGCACATTATGATCGGTGATCAAAATTCCGATGTTTTTATTTTTCAGCTGAGCGACAATTTTTTGAATGTCTTCAACCGCCACCGGGTCTACACCTGCAAAAGGCTCATCCAGCAGAATGAATTTTGGATCTGTAGCCAGGGCACGTGCAATTTCTGTTCGCCGTCTTTCCCCTCCGGAAAGCAAATCCCCCCTGTTGGTACGAATGTGATTCAAGCCAAACTCACTGATCAGGGCTTCCATTTTTTCCTCCCGTTCATCTTTATTCAAATCGGTAAGTTCGAGAACACTCATGATGTTATCTTCGATGCTTAACTTCCTAAAAATAGAGGCTTCCTGAGCTAGATAACCTATGCCATTTTGAGCTCTTTTGTACATGGGATATTTGGTGATGTTGGTGTCATCCAAATATATATTCCCCGCATTGGGTTTGATCAGGCCCACAATCATATAAAATGAGGTGGTTTTCCCAGCACCATTAGGTCCGAGTAAACCAACGATTTCTCCCTGGGTAACCTCAACACTGATTCCTTTAACAACTTTCTTGCTTTTATAGGATTTAACCAGATTATCGGCTCTTAAAGTTGCTTGATTGCTCATTTAATTTGTTTTTCTTGATGATTTTACGCCAAAGATAATCATCTCAACCACACCGATGAGTATAATGGAATAGGCTAAGAGTTCAATGCTTTCTTCGGAGGCGTCTTTTACAGGTCTCATAAAATCCCTGAGCGGTATAATTTTATCGCCATTCTCCTCAACCACATACTTGGTGTGGGTATCTCTAAGCAAATCTATCCACATGATTTTACGACCGTAAAGTCTGGAAAAAACATGCAGGATAATAAATCCTGAAAAGAAAAAAGCAAATCCATAGGTTTTTGAAATGGAGGCAGTTTCTAAAACCAGTTTTTTCCAGTTTCTTATAACCATAACCACTACAAAAACCAGGATGATCAGAGCAAGGACTTGCCAGGCTTTGTCAAAAAGCTGTGTATTAAGCCAGAAATCAAATTCTCTCACAAAATGAATCCCTAAAATTCCCGCCAATGTAAGATTGAAAATTCTAAAGTCTTTAGCTTTAGAGCTAAACCCAATCAACAGCAAAGAGCCAATCAATAAAATGACTTCCTGTGTGATTTCAATTAATGAATCTTCTTTTACTTCACCTTCAGCAAAATCAAACTGTATGATTAGCGACATCAAAAACATGAGACCGGCATAGGCCAAAAGTCTTACAAATAAGGGATATAGAGGTTTCATATACATAATTTGAAATTATTCCGTTTTGCCAAACTTGTTTTCCAGGGCTTCCCAGTATTCAAAAGCCCTTCTCAAATGAGGAATTACAATGGTTCCCCCTACCAGAGTGCCAATACTCAAAGCTTCAACAACCTGAGCCCTGGTGAGTCCTTCCTTGTAAGAGGATTCCAGGTGATATTTCACGCAGTCATCACATCTTAAAACCAGGGAAGACACAAGACCTAGAAGCTCTTTGGTTTTAACATCCAAGGCACCTTCCGTGAAAGAATTGGTGTCCAGATTAAATATACGCTTTAGAACTTTATTGTTTTCGTTTAAAATTTTTCCATTCATTTTGGCTCTGTAGGCCTCAAATTCATCAACTAGATCTATCATAATTACTTATTTGTTTTTTGTTTTTCTTTTTTACGTTGTTTTCTCACTACAAATTTGGAAATAAAAATACTTATTTCATACAAAACCAAAACCGGGATAGCCACAATGACCTGGCTGGCAATATCGGGCGGAGTGATCAATGCTGAAATTATCAATATAAAAACCAGCGCATATTTTCTGTTTGTCCTCAAAAATTCAGGAGTGACCAGGCCTACTTTCGTAAGGAAATAAATGATGACCGGCAATTCAAATATAAGTCCGCTGGCAATAACCGAAGCCCTGACCAGGCCTATGTAACTGCTTAGGTCGAAGTCATTAAAAACAACTTCACTTACGGTGTAACTCCCTAAAAAGTTGATCGACAAGGGCGTGATGACATAATAACCGAACAGAACGCCAAGAAAGAATAAAAAGGAGGTCACAACGATGAAGCCTCTGGCCGATTTCTTTTCGGTTCTTTGTAATCCCGGGGCTATGAATGCCCAAAATTGATAGATCACGTAGGGAAATGCAATGATAAATCCAGCAGTTACCGAGGTCCAGATGTGCGCGCTGAACTGACCTGCCATAGTTCTACTTTGAATTCTAAAAGGAAGTTCATTAAAACAAAAACTCTCCTGCATATTAAAAAACTCAGAGATTCTGCAAAGCAAGTCGTAGGTATAAAAATCGGCGCGTTTGGGTCCGAAAATAATCACATCAAAAATGAAGGATTTCATTGCAAAGGCAATCCCACCTGCTATTAAGATAGCTAAAGTTGCCCGCAGCAAATGCCATCTCAAATCTTCAAGATGGTCTAAAAAAGACATGTCGTTGGGGTTCTTCTTAGTCTTAGAGTTTGCCATATTATATAATGCCTTCTTTTACCAGATTATGGAGATGAACAACCCCGGCATATTTCCCAGATTCTAAAGCAATGAGTTGAGTAATATCGTTTTGTTCTAAACGCTCCAGGGCATCGATGGCCATGGCAGAGTTAGCTATAGTCTTCGGGTTTCTGGACATGATGTCTTCAGCCTTGAGTTCGGTAAAATCCTCTGTAGAACTCAGCATCCTTCTCAGGTCACCATCGGTAATGATCCCCACCACCTGGTCCTGGTCTAAGACTGCTGTTACCCCCAGCATATTTTTGGAAATTTCAATGATAACGTCTTTCAATGGGGTGCTTAAGGTTACCTGAGGCTTCAGGTTCTGAGAGGTAATATCGCTCACCCGTAAGTAAAGCGTTTTTCCAAGCGCTCCTCCAGGGTGGAATTTTGCAAAATCATCACTGGAAAAGCCTCTTAATTTTAGCAAGCAGACTGCCAGAGCATCCCCGATAACCAGCTGAGCGGTCGTGCTCGTGGTTGGAGCCAGATTATGCGGACAGGCTTCTTTGTCTACAAAAGAATTCAAAACAAAATCTGCCTGCTGACCCAGAAACGAGTCTTTATTCCCTGTTATAGCAATCAGTGTATTTTTAAAATTCTTGATGAGCGGTGCCAGGACTTTAATTTCAGGTGTATTTCCGCTTTTGGAGATACAAATCACCACGTCATCTCTCAGGATGGTTCCCAGGTCACCATGTATGGCGTCTGCAGCGTGCATGTATACAGCGGGAGTGCCGGTAGAGTTGAGCGTTGCCACAATCTTGGTGGCTATAATGGCACTCTTTCCTACCCCTGTGATAATAACCCGTCCTTTAGACTTGTATATTACATTTACAGCATCAGAAAAAGACGCATCAATCAAAGACTCAAGGTTTGCTATTGCTTTAGATTCTAACTGGATAATGTCCTTAGCGTAAGACTGTATTGCTACATCTTCCATAAATTAGTTTATTTAGGTATTGTGTGCCTTCAAAGATTGCGTATATTTAATTTTGCAAAGGTAAATAAAACTAAATAGTAATAATTCAATTGGAACAAATCAATTTACATCAACAGTTAAAAAAATACTTTGGTTTTAGCGAGTTCAAAGGACTTCAGGAAAGCGTTATAAAGAGCATTATAGCGAACGAAGATACTTTTGTCATTATGCCTACAGGCGGCGGAAAATCATTGTGTTATCAACTTCCGGCTTTGATAAAAGATGGAACTGCAATCGTAGTCTCTCCGCTTATTGCGCTGATGAAAAATCAAGTGGATGCTATACGGAATATTTCAGAGTACGAAGGTGTAGCCCATGTTCTGAACTCCTCCCTGAATAAAACCCAGGTCAGGCAAGTCAAAGAAGACATCTCCAAAGGGATTACAAAACTGCTTTACGTCGCACCAGAATCCCTTACTAAAACCGAATACATCGACTTTCTAAAGGATGAAAAAATTTCGTTTTTAGCCATAGATGAAGCCCATTGTATTTCTGAATGGGGACATGATTTCAGGCCTGAGTACAGAAATCTAAAAAACATTATCGAGCGTATCGGCGACGATATCCCCATCATTGGACTCACCGCCACCGCTACGCCAAAAGTACAGGAAGACATTCTCAAAAATTTGAGAATCCCTAATGCAAATACCTTCAAGGCTTCTTTTAACCGGCCTAATTTATATTACGAGATCAGACCAAAAACAGACGATGTAGATTCTGATATCATAAAGTTTGTCAAGAAGAATTCCGGTAAAAGCGGTATCATTTACTGCTTGAGCAGGAAGCGTGTGGAACAGCTTTCTCAGACACTGCAGGTGAATGGCATAAAGGCTGTTCCTTACCATGCCGGTCTCGATGCTAAAACGAGAAGCAAACACCAGGACATGTTTCTAATGGAGGATATCGATGTGGTTGTAGCCACCATTGCCTTCGGGATGGGAATTGATAAACCCGATGTTCGCTTTGTCATCCACAACGATATTCCCAAAAGTATTGAAAGCTATTACCAGGAGACTGGAAGAGCAGGCAGGGATGGCGGCGAAGGGCATTGTATTGCCTACTACAATCATAAAGACATTGAAAAGCTTGAAAAATTCATGAGTGGCAAGCCCATTGCCGAACAGGAAATTGGTCATGCGCTTCTTCAGGATGTGGTAGCTTTTGCAGAAAGTTCTATTTCCAGACGAAAGTATATTCTCCATTATTTTGGAGAAGAATTTGACAACCTCACAGGTGAAGGCGGCGATATGGATGACAATGTACGTTATCCCAAAACCAAAAAAGAAGCCAAAGAAGACGTTCAGCTTATTCTCAGGGCAGTAAAAGAGACCGGGCAGCTTTTCAAGTCTAAGGAAATCGTTCATACCCTCACCGGAAAGACCAATGTCCTTATTAAATCCAATAAGATTGAAAATCTGGATATTTTTGGCATTGGAAAAGACAAACCCGCGAGTTACTGGACAGCTTTACTGAGACAGGTTATTATTTCAGGTATGCTCAAAAAAGAACTGGAGTCCTACGGGGTTGTTAAAATTCTTCCTAAAGGCGAAGAATTTCTAAAAAATCCGGAGTCGTTCATGATGACAGAAGATAATGATTTTAGCCAGTCGACTTCAAGCACCTCTTCCCAACCTACGGGCGGAACCGATAAAAAGCTGCTTAAAATGCTGAAGGATTTACGCAAGAAAATTGCAAAAAGAAAGGAAGTGCCGCCTTTTGTCGTTTTCCAGGATCCTTCTTTGGAAGACATGGCCTTAAAATACCCTATAAGCACTGAAGAGCTTGTTAATATTCATGGCGTTGGTGAAGGAAAAGCCAAAAAGTTCGGAAAGGAATTCGTGTCTCTGATTCAGAATTATGTTGAAGAAAATGACATTTTAAGACCTGATGATTTGGTGGTAAAAAGCACGGGAGCCAACAGTGCCAACAAGCTTTACATCATACAAAATGTGGACAGGAAACTTCCCCTTCCGGATATTGCCCAGGGCAAAGGTCTAGAAATGCCAGATTTTATAAAAGAAATGGAAGCCATTGTTTACAGTGGAACCAAGTTGAATATCAACTACTGGCTGGATGATATTTTGGATGAAGAGCAGCAGGAAGAAATTCACGACTACTTTCTGGATGCTCAATCCGATAGTATAAACGAGGCCATAGACGAGTTTGATGGAGATTACGAGGAAGAAGAGTTACGGCTTTACCGTATAAAATTCATCAGCGAAGAAGCGAATTAAGCAAAAATCCATCGGTCTGAGGCCGATGGATTTTTTCTTTTTATATATTTTTATTCAGTTGCTTTCGGCAGAAACACCTCGGCAAGCATACACCTGGCACTGCCTCCGCCATGCGTCTCAATGGTTGAGAGATCACTGCTCAATATTTTACAGTGCTTTTCTATGGATTGAATTTGCCTGTCGGTCAAAGCCTCATGAGCCGCTTTACTCATTACCAGGAACTTCTCTGTTTCTCCCTGCACCTGTAGCATGTTCCCAGCAAAATTATTCATCTGTTCTTCAGAAATGCTTATGATTTCTTTTCCGTCCTGCGTAAGACTGTCTGCAACAAGTTTAAGCTCCTTCTTATCATCAATGCTGTCCAGGCAAATCACAGCAAATTCTTCTGCGATGCACATCATGACATTAGTGTGATAAATAGGTAAGCGCTGTCCTTCGTGACTTTGGTAAGCATTAAAAATAACAGGCGTATATTCAAAATCCTCGCAAAACTCTATGAGTAAATCTTCATCTGCCCGGGGTGATAAGGCGCAGTAAGCTTTTCTGTTTTGTCTATCCAAAATCAGGCTGCCGGTTCCTTCCAGGAATACGTTTTCTAATTCTGCTGAAGTGTAATCCACAAAATTTCTGATGAATCGCCCTTCTGCTTCAATTTTTTCAAAAATATCTTCGCGGCGTTCTACACGTCTGTTTTTGGCATACATCGGAAACAAAGCCACATCGCCGTTTTCATGAAAAGACACCCAGTTGTTGGGAAAAATAGAGTCTGGTGTATCCTGGCTCGCAATATCGTCTATCAAGATCAGGTTAACCCCTACTGCTTTGAGTTTATCGGCAAAAGCGTCAAATTCTGCCTGAGCTTTTGCATTAACCGTTTCCTGAAGGTCTTCTGTCGTTTTTTGGAAATAGTTATTCACAGCCGTCTCTTCATTCATTCTGAAGTTGACCGGGCGAATCATCACCAAAGTATCTGTAATCTGTTTCATGAGTTTCGTTTTAATTTTTTAATGTTCGCAGCTGACTGAATGCTGCAGCCTGGCAAATGTTAGTTTTCATAACCGAACCTATCCTTAGATGTCAGGAGAATTTTCAGTCCTGCCGGCTTCATTTATGCTCTTCTTAGAGGTAAGGTTGAACACCTCAATAAACCTTCCTGTTTTGCGATTTCCCGATAATTGACCGTTTCCACCTGAATTCCCTTGGACCTCAGCCATGCATTCAGACGTGTAAAATAGTCGTCGGAAATGACTACCGTTTCAGAAATAGAAAAAATATTAGAATTCATATCGAACATTTCCTGAGCATCGATTTCCAGGACATTGTCCTGACCGTAAAGATTCACAAGCCAGTTGTATTCCTCTTCTTCCAGGAATCCATTTCTATGGATAATGGCGTACTTGTCTCCTACCGGCTGAAAACAGCAATCCAGATGCAGAGCGTTAGCTTTGGGATCTGTATTGGATTTTCTGAGGTTGAAGGATTTCACGATTTTATGCGGGAATAAACGCTGCAGCTCTTCAACCGCCTGCCTATTGGTTCTCGCTGTGATATAATCTGCATAATCTTCCCCTCTGTAAGTTCCAACCAGAATATAGTCGCCATGCGGCATGACATCCCCACCTTCAACATGACAGTTGTCAGGGAGTTTAATCTTTTGGTCTGCTGGGATGCTCTCTAAAACAAAATCAATAGCCTTGATTTCTTTTTCTCTATCGGGTAAGATGTTGGCACGTATAAATTTATCTTCTATTACAAACCCAATATCCCTGGAGAAGATCTGATTGTAATTTTCAATAATTCTGGGCCTCAGGACCTCGACCCCATGTTTTTTTAAAATAACAGCAACCTGCTCCATTTCCTGAATCATATCGGCTTCCTCAGGATAGGTTCCTTCTTTGATATGCTTTATGGATTTCGGATCGTAAGCATCTTCCAGTTTAGGCTCTGGCCCATTGGAATTGGCAACGCCTAAAATCACTGATTTCAACTTAGAAGTTTCGTTGGTAATATGCAGTTTCAAGTCTTTTTTTTTTGCAAATATACTCAAAATCAAAACCTTTAACTAATGTTGAATTTTAAGATTTAAAATGTAGCAAAAGGTTTGGATCCGGGCAGTTGCTTCTGTAAAATTCTAAAGTCGCTGCGGAGGAAACACCGGGATAATCTCCAACATTATCGCCAATATCCAGAATAAGCTGAAAATGCAAATGAGGAGCATAATTGCCATTGACTTCATTTGTACCCAAATATCCGATGGGGTATTGCGTTGAAATCTCCTCTCCAATCTTGTGAATGCCTAACGACTCTCTGGAAAGATGACCATATAGAGAATAGAGTTTCCGGTCGGCTATATCGTGTTCCAGAATAATCGTTGGTCCGTAATCTCCAAAATTCAGATTATCCTTTTGGCTGTGAATTCTTCCAGGTAATGGACTGTAAACGGAAGTTCCTGCGCCTACCCATACATCCATACCAAGATGGATATTTCTTTTATGTGCGCGTGAACTTTCTCCAAAGTACGAACTTCTGTCGTAAAGACTCCTTTTTTCGAGATAGCCGCCAAAAGCAGCTTTAGCGCCTTTGGATTTTAAATACTCAGCCAGATAATCCTGCAGAGCAAATTCAGTGGACAAATCGATATGCAGTTCTTCCGTTTTTCGATCTGAAAGGTCTAGGGAAACATAATCCGCTTCGGTATAATCCGGACCAAGTATGGAAAAAAAGGAGGGCCTGACGTGCTCCTGTATCAAATTCAGCATAAACCTAAAGCTTTGTGATTTTAACTAACAAAACCCCAACTTGCATTGGGGTTCCTGAATAATTTGAATTGCGTATGTATTATTCGTCTCTCAACACATTGAGTGTGACGTCTATATTATCGCGGGTTGCTCTGGAAAACGGACAGATTTCATGAGCTTCATTTACCAGGGTTTCAGCGGTTTCAATATCACTTACGCCTGGCATATAAGAATCTAACACCGCTGAAAGCAGAAGATTTCCATCCTCTTCTTTGTGGATACTGATGTGCGCTGTAACGCTATAATCTCCAAGGTCAACCTTGTGATTCTGGGCCACTAAATTCAGTGCACCTCCAAAACAGGCAGAATATGCCGATCCAAAGAGCTGCTCCGGATTTACGCCGTCTCCACCGTCTCCACCAAGACCTTTAGGCATGCTTAGTGGCATATCAATGGGTCCGTCTTCTGTTTTGACGTGACCTTTTCGACCACCTGTAGTCGTTGCTTTAGCAGTATATAGTGTTTTCATCGGTATTTATTTTAAGTTCAATCGAATATACTAAGTACAGGGACGCTGTAAAAGAATGAATTCATAAATTTGTACTAAATGTAAATGTATGCCTTCGTCCAAAAACAAGAAATCTGCCCTTCAGGAAACCAAGAGTGATCCGGGTTTGAATTTGAGTCAGTCTTCCGCTGAAAAAATAAAAGCCTTGAGACGGAAATCCAAGGACATTCAAAAACTCATTCAGGGCATCCTGAGTGGCAATAAAACCGACTTAAGCCAGGCAATCACATTGATAGAAAGTCAGAGCAAGCGACATGCGGAAGACATTAAGACTATAATTTCCACCTGCCTGCCCTACTCCAACAAATCACTCAGAGTTGGAATCACGGGTGTTCCCGGTGTGGGCAAAAGCACCTTTATTGAGCAGCTGGGATTGCTGCTGGTTAGCAAAGGTCATAAAGTAGCTGTACTGGCAGTAGACCCCTCCAGCTCGGTGACTAGGGGAAGTATTCTGGGGGATAAAACCCGTATGGAAAAACTAGTTCAGCACCCCATGGCTTACATTAGACCAACCGCATCGGGGGAATCTCTGGGCGGAGTGGCCAGAAAGACACGGGAAAGCATTTTGCTCTGTGAAGCCGCCGGATTTGATATACTTTTAATAGAAACGGTAGGGGTTGGTCAAAGTGAAACCGCCGTACACAGCATGACAGATTTCTTTTTACTATTGAAACTGGCCGGTGCCGGAGATGAATTACAGGGCATCAAACGAGGCATTATTGAAATGGCTGATGCCATTGTAATCAATAAAGCAGATGGAGATAACATAAAAGCCGCTAAAAAAGCAAAGGTTGAATTCAACCGGGCCTTACATATGTATCCCTCCAAATCCAATGGCTGGACACCTAAAGTCAAACTGGCCAGTGCCTTGAATAACGAAGGCATCGAAAACATCTGGAATATGCTTTCCGACTATTTCACCACGGCAAAAACCAACGGGTTTTTTGAAGAAAAAAGAGCAGGCCAAAATAAATTTTGGCTCACGCAAAGCATTGAAGATTCTTTGAAAAAGGACTTTTATCAAAATGAAAACATCAAAACTGAATTTCCTAAAATTCTGGAAAAAATACACAACCAGGAGATGAGTCCCTTTGAAGCCGCTGAATACTTACTGGATAAAGCTAAATCTTAAGCGTTAACCTTAAACTCATTATTGAATTTTACAGTTAAATAGTTGTGTAGCTTATAGAATAAAAATCCGGTCACGATACCAAAAACAGCACCTGTAATGATATCTCCGGGATAATGCACCCCGATGTAAATTCGGCTGTACGTGATAAGAATGGCCCAGGAAAACATCCAGTAAAATACATGTTTATAATAGGGCTTAAGAATATGAGAGATAAAGGTAGCTACAGCAAAAGAACTTATGGCATGCCCAGAAAAATAGCCATACTTGCCACAGCGTTTGGCCAGGAATCTTCCATAGTCTATAAAGGCTTCGTTGCAGGGCCTTAACCTTTGGAAGGTATCTTTAAACAAATTGGCCAGCTGATCTGTAAACGTAATCATAAGCGCCACCACTGCCACCGTAATAAGCAAGCCTCGCAGCTTGATCTTCTTGTAGATTAAAAACAGTAAGACAATATACAGAGGAATTGAAACTTCTTTTTCGGTTATAAACACCCAAAACCAGTCCCATTCTTTAACTCCAAGATTATTGAGGAAAAGGAATAATTCTCGATCTAACTTCTGAAGTTGTTCTAGCATAGGTTATTTTTGGTAACGATCGACTTCTCTATCGTAAAATTCTGAAGCTTCTTTGATCAAATTATTGGTTTCTTCAATCATTTCTTCTTCATTTTCAACATCAAAATCCTCAAACCACTCGATGTCATCGGTTTTCAAATCGATGATAAATCTCGGGAATTCAGTATGGATTATGAATATGGATTCGGGATAGTCTGTGTTGTCCCCCAATATAAATCTCGGTAATTTCATGATGGTGTTAATTTTGTTTCTCCAAAAGTAAGGATTTGTTTTTTGGAGAGCATATTAAATCTGATATACAACATAATGGCTGAGGCTGTAAGCCCGGACAGCAGTCCTAACCATATACCTGCACTACCGAGCACATCGGCTTGTCCGGTAAAATAAGAGACCGGGAAACCGATAAGCCAGTAAGCAATAAAACATATGACCGTTGGAACCTTTACATCCTGCAGCCCTCGCAAAGCGCCAAGAATAGCAACCTGAAGGCCATCGCTCAGTTGAAAAAGAGCAGCTATAACCAACAACTGCGAAGCCAGCATAATCACTTCTCCATCATCTATATATAAGGTGGGTAAAAATCCTTTCAGAAGAATAAAACCAAGCGCAAAAATACCTTCAATCAGGAACACCTGCAGAAAAATGGAAAAGGCAACATCTCTTAAGGTTCTGAACTGGCGTTTACCTTTTTGATTGGACACCCGTATCGTGGCAGTTACCCCAAGTCCAACGGCTATCATAAAGGTCATAGACGCAAGATTGAGTGCGATTTGATTGGCAGCCTGAGCTTTGGTCCCCAGCGTTCCTGCCAGCAGGACCGTCGCTGTAAAAATACCTCCTTCAAAGAGCATCTGTAAAGCGGTTGGAAAACCCAGGTTCAGGAGCCTTCTGAAAATAGCTTTATCCAGAGACTTTTTCATCAATACAAAATAAGTCTTTAATTTCGGCCGTTTGCTCAGGATCAAATACAGCATGACCAGCATAAAAACTCTGGAAATCAGAGTACCAATGGCAGCACCTTCCAATTCGAGCCGAGGAAAAAACCATACGCCATAGATCAAAAAATAATTGAAAATAACATTGACAATATTGGCCAGAAGTGTGGCGTACATCGCGTATTTGGTCAGCGACAATCCATCAGCAAACTGCTTGAATCCCTGAAAAATCATAAGCGGAATCAGGGAAAAAGCAACGATATCGAGATAGGGCAAAGCCAAATCGACCACATCGGCCGGCTGGTCAAGATGGTATAGAATAGGCTTGATCAGGAAAAGTAAAAGAAATAAAACGACACCACTGACCGTACACATGACTAAGCCATGCTGAAAATACCAGCGTCCCTTTGTTGCATCTCCTTCCCCATCGGCTTCCGCGATAAGAGGTGTGATCGCAAAGCTAAATCCGATGCCTAAAAAAAGGGCGAAAAAGATAAGTGTGTTTCCGAGAGAGACGGCTGCCAAGGGCGCTGCTCCAAGTTTACCAATCATTAAATTATCCACAAAACCGACAAGTACATGGCCAAGCTGACCCAGCATGATTGGTAAAGCAAGACTGAAGTTTTTGGAAAACTCCCTGGTATATGTCGATAGAGTCAAAAGCTTATTTTTTTCTGAATGCAAAAGTACACTTTGAGAAGAGAATACAGAATCGACAGTTAAATTTAATCAAACTAAATACCGATTTCATTTGCTCCAAGTTTAGGTATGAACTGAGATTTAATGCACAGGAAGTTGAAATTCCTTTATATTTGAAACTTAATTCTGAAAACAAAGACACTTGAAAAAAGATTTTGACAAGGAGGAGATCATTGAACATGTATCCACACTGTTGCAAGAGATACCCACATCGATGGAAATCGTAAAAGAGGATGCTAAAAAACAGCAAAGGTTTCTGTATTTAGCCAGGCACATGGTAGAAAAAGCGATCAAAAAAGATGCGCTTTTGGTTTCAGATGATGGAAGAGGTATTGCTATTTTCTTTAAAATGGACGGCAAAAGTGATGGCTTTTGGTCGGAACTGGTTCAGGATCTTAAACTCGCCTTACATGTGACGGGTATTAAAAAAGGCCTGAAGGCTTTGAAAGCCCAGCGCTTTGTCAAGAAACAACGCCCTAATGAAGGTGAATTTTTATACTGCTGGTTTTGGGGAATTTTGCCGGATGCCAGGGGTAATACCAGCGACAAGACGCCTTACAAAATGAAGGATGAGATGTTTCGCATTGCCAAAGCCATGCAATTGCCTATTTATGCAGAAACACGCATCAGAAAAGTAAGCATAGCCTACAGAAGATACGGATTTGAAGTGCTTAAGGAATGGAAACACCCCAGTGGGGATACCATGTATTTTTTGAAATACACCCCCCCAAAGCCTGAGTCTATGTCCTCTTAATCTGTACAAAGGTTTTCACATCTTCTTTGGTGATTTTATGGTCCCCTAAGATGATTAGCCGTTCTACAACGTTTCTTAGTTCTCTTATATTTCCGGTCCAGTTGTGTTTTTCCATAAGGGAAATAGCTTCAGGATCAAATACTTTGGGTTTGGTTCCCTGTTCCTTGGCGATTTTTTCTGTAAAATGCTGAATCAGTTCAGGAATATCCGCACGTCTGTCTTTAAGGGATGGAACATGAATAATGATGACCGCCAGTCTGTGGTATAAATCCTCCCGGAAGCGTTTCTCGCTTATTTCTTCCTTCAGGTCTTTGTTGGTCGCTGCAATAACTCTCACATCGACTTTTATATCCTTATCGCTTCCCACACGCTGCACCCTGTTTTCCTGTAAGGCCCGTAAAACTTTTGCCTGGGCTGAAAGACTCATATCCCCGATTTCATCAAGAAAAATAGTTCCCCCGTTGGCCGCTTCAAATTTTCCGGCCCGGTCTTTATTGGCAGAAGTGAAGGCGCCTTTAACGTGACCAAACAATTCGCTTTCTATCAATTCTGAAGGAATCGCAGCACAATTCACTTCAATAAAAGGACCTTTGTTTCTCTCGCTTTTTTCATGAAGCCAGTGGGCCACCAGTTCTTTTCCGGTTCCATTTTGACCGGTAATTAAAACCCTGGCCTCTGTGGGGGCAACCTTGTCGATCATGGATTTGATCCGACCGAGTTCCTCAGACTTGCCCACCATTTCAAACTGCCTGGAAACCTTCTTTTTGAGTTGCTTGTTTTCCAGGGCCAGCTGAGTGTGGTCCAGCGCAATCCTAACCGTATTCAATAAACGGTTGAGGTCGGGTGGTTTTGAAATATAATCGAAGGCTCCCATGCGCATAGTCTCCACGGCAGTTTCAAGATCCCCGTGACCTGAAATCATAATGACAGGAAGCTCGGGATTCAGCTTTTGACAGACAGAAAGCACCTCCAAGCCGTCCATTTTTGGCATTTTGATATCACAAAGCACCAAGTCATAATTGTTTTTTTTAATCAGGTCCACTCCTTTCAACCCGTCTTCCGCCTCATCGATATCATAGTTATGTTCTTCATCCAGCAGTATTTTTTTAAGGACTCGTCTTATCGCATCTTCATCTTCAATTATGAGCAGTCTTGGCATAGGTGTTTATTTTAAACTTAAAGATAAGTCATATCAAAAGTTAAACGGGGTCTAGGCAACAGTTTTTAGAATAATTTAAAGACTCGGTCCGTTTTAAATACAAAACCCACCCTACTTAGAGCAGGGTGGGAAAAAAAATTGCTATGAAAAAGAAAAAACACCGCTAAACAAGCGGTGTTCAAATATATATAATATTTTGTTAACTCCCTTAGGAAAACATGTCTTTTACCTTTTCGAAGAAAGATTTATCCGACCTGTTGGGATTAGGTTCAAAATTGGGATCGTTTAAATTTTGCTCAAAAAATTCTTTCTGTTCCTTAGATAACGTCTGTGGAGTCCATACATTGATGTGTACAAGTAGATCGCCAATACCATAACCATTCAAGTTTGGCAGACCTTTATTTCTAAGTCTTAAGATTTTTCCGCCCTGCACACCTGGCTCGACTTTGATCCTTACTTTTCCGCCAACAGTCTGGATTTCTTTGCTGGCTCCAAGAGCAGCTTCCGGATAACTGATGTAAAGGTCGTAGTGAAGATTTTCACCGTCACGCTGCAAGCTTTCATGTTCCTTAACTTCAATAAGCACTATCAAATCTCCGGGAACCCCATCACCTACGGGCTCATTCCCTTTGTTGGAAACCTTAAGCTGCATGCCATCTTCAACTCCAGCCGGAATCTTGATAGAAACCGTTTCTTCTGTCATTTTCAAGCCGTGAGCGTCTGTTCCCTCACCTTTTTTATCGATGATCTGACCACTGCCTCCACAAGCTGTACAGGGAGAAGCCGTTTGCATTCTCCCTAGGATCGTATTGGTTACGCGTGTCACCTGACCGGAACCCTTACAGGTTGGGCAGGTTTTAAAGGTGGTATCGGAAGGCTTTTTCTTACGAGAAACTTTTACTTTTTTCTCAACGCCTTTAGACACTTCTTCTAGGGTTAAACTGACACGTATCCTTAAGTTACCGCCTTTTGCTCTCTGACGTCCGCCAAAGCCGCCTCCAAAACCAGAGAATCCCTGACTTCTTCCGCCGCCAAAGCCGCCACCAAAAATATCGCCAAACTGACTAAAGATATCGTCCATATTCATACCTCCGCCACCGAAGCCCTGAGAACCATCAAAAGCACCATGACCAAACTGGTCGTATTTTTGTCTTTTCTCTTCGTTACCTAAAACTTCGTAAGCTTCAGCCGATTTCTTAAATTTATTCTCAGCTTCGGTATCATCCGGGTTTTTATCAGGATGGTATTTGATAGCCATCTTCCGGTAGGCTTTTTTGATTTCAGCCTGTGAAGCGCCTTTCGATACTCCTAATATGTCGTAATAATCTTCTTTCATAATTTCTTATTTTCCAGTAACTACTTTTGGATAACGTATAATTTTATCCCCTAAGGTGTACCCCTTTTCTAAAACATCTATAATCTTTCCTTTCATATCTTCACTAGGGGCCTGAATTTGAGTGATGGCCTCATGAAGTTCAGAATCGAACACATCTCCTGCTTTTACGGGCATAGGCTCAAGACCTTTACCCTTAAGCGTTTCTCTGAGCTTGTTGCTTATCAAGGTAACCCCTTCTGCAAGCGACTCATCTGATGATTTTTCAACTTCAAGCATAGCTCTGTCAAAATCATCAAGCACAGGGAGCATGGACTGCATAACATCCTGACTTGCGGTTTTAAATAACTCTATACGTTCCTTGGAAGTTCTGCGCTTGTAATTTTCGAATTCAGCAAAGAGTCTCAAATATTTATCATCCTTGGCATCGAGTTCCTGCTGAAGCTGCTCTTCGCGGGATAGACTATCATCTGCAGTCTCAGAAGCTTCTCCTTCACTGCTGTCGGTTGCAGCAGATTCTTCGTTCTGAGAGTGTGTATTTTCAGTATGCTCTTCGTTAGCATTGGTTTCAACTTGTTCTTTATCTTTTGGTTTTTTATTGTCCTGACTCATGTCTTAATATTTTTATTACAATTGGCAAATGTGTTGCCATTTGTCCTTTAATGCCATATTGACATATTACAAGTGTGGAATGTTTTTAGATAGGTAATTTATAAATATAAATACACCTAAAATGAAAAGAAGATTTATGAATTCCGTGTTAGTTTTATCCCTTATAGCTACAGCCTTTAGCTGTAAAAGCGATAAAAAAACCGAAACTTCTGAAGCCGTGGAAAAGGCGGAAACCTCAGAACTGGCGACAGCCTACAATCTCAATGTTGAGCAGTCTAAGATCAACTGGGTAGGGTCAAAGCCAACAGGGCAACACAATGGAATAGTTTCCTTATCTGGAGGCGAATTATTAATGACCGGTGATCAGCTCAGCGGTGGAGCAGTCACCATTGACATGACAAGCATTGAAGTCCAGGACCTCGAAGGTCAGGACAAAAAGGATTTGGAAAACCACCTGATGGGGTATTCCAATGGAAAAGAAGATCACTTCTTCAACGCCACTAAATATCCTGAAGCTAGATTCGAGATTACCGGTGTTGAAGTCCTGGAAGATCAGACACTGTTATCAGGAAATCTTACGCTGAAGGACACCACCAAAAACATCAGTTTCCCGGTTATGGTTTCCAGGAATGCCGGGGATGATTCGCTGGTATTGACTTCTGATGAAATCGTGCTGGACAGAACAGAATGGGGTATCGAATTTATGTCCAAGTCTTTTGTAGAAAATCTTGGGGATAATTTTATAAACGACGACATTAAAATCGCATTCGATTTGAAAGGCTATAAAGCAGAATAAACGAAGTTGCTTTAAATAAGAAAATCCCTCAAAACTTAATTTGAGGGATTTTTTTATATCCTGACTGAAGGCAGAAGGTTAAGCTTCTCCCGTAGGTCCGCCAAAATTCATTGGAATATTGGTTTTTTCCTGTTCTTTAATCGACCCCTGGCTTTTCTCAAAACGATTGATGTTGTCATTCAAAGCTCTCAACAGGCGCTTGGCGTGTTGTGGCGTAAGGATGATTCTGGATCTCACCTTGTTCTTAGGAGATCCAGGCATAATATTCACAAAATCCAAAACAAACTCCGTTTGTGAATGATTGATGATGGCCAGGTTACTGTAAATCCCCTGTGCCACATCATCATCGATCTGGATATTGAGCTTTTGCTGCTTTTTATCGTCCTGCTCGCTCATGGTCTAATTAAAGTTTACATTCACTTCCTGCTTCTTCTCCATCATGGAAGCCAGTTCTTCTTTAGAACCTACAATGATATCGTCGAATTCTCTCAATCCTGTACCCGCTGGAATTCTATGTCCAACGATTACATTTTCTTTCAGGCCTTCTAAGTAATCCACTTTACCGCTTACAGCAGCTTCGTTTAATACTTTGGTTGTTTCTTGGAAGGAAGCAGCCGATATAAAGGACTTGGTTTGCAGAGAAGCTCTTGTAATACCTTGCAATATTGGCGCTGCAGTTGCAGATTCAGCATCACGTGCGGTAACCAGTTGCTTGTCTTCGCGTTTGAGGATGGAATTCTCATCTCTCAATTCACGTAAAGTGACAACCTGACCAGGTTTAAGCACGGTACTGTCTCCTGCATCTTCAACGATTTTCTTGCCGAAAATATTATCGTTCTCTTCAATGAAATCTTCCTTGTGAACCAATTGGTTTTCTAAGAAGATCGTATCTCCTGAATCCTGAATTCTTACTTTTCTCATCATCTGTCTTACGACAACCTCAAAGTGTTTATCATTGATCTGTACCCCTTGCAGTCTATATACTTCCTGAACTTCGTTCACTAAGTATTGCTGAACTGCACTTGGGCCCTTGATGTTCAAGATATCTTCAGGTGTTACAGAACCGTCTGACAATGGCATACCCGCTTTCACGTAGTCATTTTCCTGTACCAGAATCTGGTTAGAAAGTTTGACCAGGTATTTTTTGATTTCACCAAGTTTAGATTCTATTATGATCTCACGATTACCTCTTTTGATTTTACCAAAAGAAACCACACCGTCAATCTCACTGACTACAGCAGGGTTGGAAGGATTTCTCGCTTCAAACAATTCTGTAAGACGTGGAAGACCTCCTGTAATATCACCGGCTTTAGATGATTTTCTAGGAATTTTCACTAAAATCTTTCCGATTTTAATTTCTTCGTTATCGTCTACCATCAAGTGAGCACCAACAGGCAGGTTGTAGGATCTCATGATTTCATCATCGTTGTTTTTGATGTGAAGTGTTGGGATTTTACGCTTGTTCTTGGACTCAATGATTACTTTTTCCTGGAATCCAGTCTGCTCATCACTTTCAACCTCGAAGGTCTGACCTTGCGTGATGTTTTCAAACTCTATTTTACCGGAGAATTCTGAAATAATCACACCGTTATAAGGATCCCATTTGCAAATGACATCACCTTTCTTGACTTTATCGCCTGGGCTAATCATCAGTTCGGAACCATAAGGAATAACGTTAGTACTTAAAGCGATTCCAGATTTTTTATCAATGATTTTGACTTCTGAAGTTCTTGAAATAACGATATCTATTTTCTTTCCTTCGCTATTCTTACTTTCAACAGTTTTTAAATCTTCTATTTCTGCTACACCGTCAAATTTAGCTTCAAGTTTATTTTCTTCTGAAATGTTACCTGCAATACCACCTACGTGGAAGGTTCTCAAGGTTAACTGTGTACCTGGCTCACCAATAGACTGAGCAGCAACTACACCAACAGCTTCACCTCGCTGTACCGTTTTGTTGGTAGATAAATTTCTACCGTAACATTTCACACAAATCCCTTGTTTAGCCTCACAGGTTAACGGGGAACGCACTTCAACAGAATTCAAAGCTGAAGCTTCAACTTTGTCTGCAGCATCTTCATGAATCTCTTCACCTGCATTCACAAGAAGTTCCTGAGAAATTGGATCGATAACATCGTTCAATGCCGTTCTGCCTACGATACGTTCTGACAGACTTTCCACAACTTCATCGTTTTTCTTCAATGCAGAAACCTCAATACCTCTCAAGGTTCCACAATCTTCTTCTCTAACGATAACATCCTGAGAAACATCTACCAATCTACGAGTTAAGTAACCTGCATCGGCTGTTTTCAATGCTGTATCGGCAAGACCTTTACGAGCACCGTGCGTAGAGATAAAGTATTCTAAAATAGAAAGACCTTCTTTAAAGTTGGAAAGAATTGGGTTTTCAATAATTTCACCACCTGCAGATGTCGATTTCTTAGGCTTAGCCATCAATCCACGCATACCGGTTAGCTGGCGAATTTGTTCCTTAGAACCCCTTGCACCAGAATCAAGCATCATGTATACCGAATTGAACCCTTGCTTATCTTCACGAATACGCTTCATAGCGAGTTCTGTTAAGTTAGCATTGGTCGCTGTCCAGATATCAATAACCTGATTGTAACGCTCGTTGTTGGTGATAAGTCCCATGTTATAGTTTCCTATGACACTTTCAACCTGCTCATTGGCATCATCAATCATCGTCTGTTTTTCTTCAGGGATAATAATATCACCTAAGGAGAAAGACAATCCACCTCTAAAGGCAAAGTTGTATCCAAGACTCTTGATTTCATCAAGGAACTCAGCAGTTTCAGGAACTGATGTTTTCTTAAGCACGCGTGCAATAACATCACGAAGCGCTTTTTTGGTCATCACGTCGTTTATGAATCCAACACTATCCGGGATAGACTGGTTAAACAGGACACGTCCAACTGTGGTTTCTATATTTTTCTTGACGATGTTTCCATTCTCATCAATATCATTTGTTCTAATCGTAATCAGAGCATTCAGGTCAACCTGCTTCTCGTTGTAAGCGATATTGACTTCCTCTTCAGAATAAAACTTAAGACCTTCCCCTTTCACTTTCTCCTCCGGAGTCGATGATCTTGGTTTGGTCATATAGTATAATCCAAGAACCATATCCTGAGAAGGTACAGTAATCGGAGAACCGTTAGCAGGATTCAGAATACTATGGGAGGCCAGCATCAATAGCTGAGCTTCCAGTATAGCTTCCGGTCCTAATGGTAAGTGAACCGCCATCTGGTCACCGTCAAAATCGGCATTAAAGGCCGTACAAACCAAAGGGTGCAGCTGTATAGCTTTACCTTCAATCAATTTTGGCTGAAAGGCCTGTATACCCAGTCTGTGAAGGGTTGGAGCACGGTTAAGCAACACAGGGTGTCCTTTTAACACGTTTTCCAGGATATCCCAAACGACAGGCTCTTTTTTGTCTATTATTTTCTTGGCGGATTTTACAGTTTTTACAATTCCTCTTTCAATCAGTTTCCGGATGACAAAAGGCTTGTAAAGTTCTGCGGCCATATCTTTTGGCAATCCACATTCGAACATTTTCATTTCAGGTCCAACGACGATCACGGAACGCGCAGAATAATCCACTCGCTTACCCAGAAGGTTTTGTCTGAAACGTCCTTGTTTTCCTTTTAAGGAATCCGAAAGCGATTTCAGTGGTCGGTTAGAATCCGTTTTAACAGCAGAAGATTTTCTGGTGTTGTCAAATAAGGAATCTACAGATTCCTGAAGCATTCGCTTCTCATTTCTAAGAATAACTTCCGGAGCTTTTATTTCCATCAATCGTTTCAAACGATTGTTTCTGATAATGACTCGTCGGTAAAGGTCATTCAAATCTGAAGTGGCGAAACGTCCGCCATCAAGAGGCACAAGAGGTCTTAATTCCGGTGGAGTTACAGGGATCACTTTCATAATCATCCACTCCGGATTGTTTTCTCTGTTTTGTTTAGAATCTCTAAGGGCTTCAACTACCTGAAGACGCTTTAAGGCTTCTGTTTTTCTTTGCTTTGAGGTTTCGTTGTTTGCTTTGTGTCTCAGGTCATAAGAAAGCTCATCCAAATCCAGACGCTTAAGTATTTCCAACAGACATTCAGCTCCCATTTTAGCAAGGAACTTGTTTGGATCGTCATCGTCCAGGTACTGGTTTTCCTGAGGAAGTCCATCTAAAATATTCAGATACTCTTCTTCGGTTAGGAAATCCATCTTTTTCAGCGGCTCTCCTTCTTCGTTCTTCGCATTACCAGGCTGAATAACGACATATCTTTCATAATAAATGATCATGTCGAGTTTCTTGGAAGGAATTCCAAGAAGGTATCCAATTTTATTTGGTAAAGATCTGAAATACCAGATATGAGCTACAGGAACAACCAGGTTGATGTGTCCAACGCGGTCTCTTCTTACCTTTTTCTCGGTAACTTCAACACCACAACGGTCACAAACGATTCCTTTGTAACGTATTCTTTTGTATTTTCCACAAGCACATTCATAATCTTTGACCGGGCCAAAAATTCGTTCACAAAACAGTCCATCTCTTTCCGGCTTGTGTGTTCTGTAATTAATAGTTTCAGGTTTTAAAACTTCACCTCTGGATTCGGCTAGAATACTTTCCGGAGAAGATAAACCTATAGAGATTTTATTAAATCTCTTTTGTGTATTCTTATCATTATTTCTTGTCATAATACAAGTGCTAAAGAATTATTGTAATAAATGTGATAACATCTCCTGCCCGAAGGCAGGATTGTTATTACTCTTCTAATCTGATATCTAATCCTAGACCTTTCAATTCATGCATCAATACGTTGAAAGATTCCGGTAATCCTGGTTCTGGCATCGGTTCACCTTTTACGATAGCTTCGTAAGTTTTGGCTCTACCAATCACATCATCAGATTTTACAGTTAAGATCTCTCTCAATGTAGCTGAAGCTCCATAAGCCTCGAGTGCCCAGACTTCCATCTCACCAAAACGCTGTCCTCCAAATTGGGCTTTACCACCAAGAGGCTGCTGCGTAATAAGCGAGTAAGGTCCGATAGATCTCGCGTGCATTTTATCTTCAATCATATGTCCCAGTTTCAACATGTAGATAACCCCTACAGTTGCACGCTGGTCAAAACGCTCACCGGTACCACCATCATAGAGATAGGTGTGTCCAAATCTTGGAATACCTGCTTCGTCGGTCAGTTCGTTAATCTGGTCCAAAGTCGCTCCATCAAAAATTGGTGTCGCAAACTTTCTGCCTAATTTTTGTCCTGCCCATCCAAGAACAGTTTCGTAAATCTGTCCGATGTTCATACGCGATGGTACACCCAGTGGATTCAATACGATATCAACCGGCGTTCCATCTTCCAAGAATGGCATATCTTCTTCTCTTACGATTTTGGCCACAATACCTTTGTTACCGTGACGACCTGCCATCTTATCCCCTACTTTCAATTTACGTTTCTTAGCGACGTAAATCTTAGCGAGTTTTAAAATTCCAGATGGAAGTTCATCTCCAACCGTAATCGTAAATTTCTCTCTTCTGAGGTTACCCTGAAGATCGTTTTGCTTGATTTTATAATTGTGTAAAAGATCAGCTACTAAAGCATTGGTCGCTTTGTCTGTCGTCCAGGTGCCTTTGGTTAAGTGACTGAAGTCCTCTACAGAGTTCAACATTTTCAGAGTGTACTTCTTACCTTTTGGCAGCGTGTCTTCTCCAAGATCATTTTGAACGCCCTGTGCTGTTTTTCCGCCTACGATACTGAATAATTTTTCAATTAAACGGTTTCTTAGTTCTTCAAACTTCACCTGGTACTTCGCTTCAAGGGCATCTATCTCCTGCTTGTCCTGAGCTCTCTTACGCTTATCTTTTACAGCTCTGGTAAACAATTTCTTATCTATCACAACCCCGTTAAGCGATGGAGAAGCTTTTAAAGAAGCATCTTTTACATCACCGGCTTTGTCACCAAAGATGGCTCTCAGTAATTTCTCTTCCGGTGTAGGGTCACTTTCGCCTTTCGGTGTAATTTTACCGATAAGGATATCTCCCGGCTTAATTTCAGCACCAATTCTGATCATACCATGCTCATCCAAATCTTTTGTCGCTTCTTCAGAAACGTTTGGAATATCGCTGGTCAGTTCTTCATTACCAAGTTTGGTATCTCTAACTTCCAAAGAGTATTCGTCAATGTGAACAGAGGTTAGAATATCATCCTTAACCACACGCTCAGAAATCACGATGGCATCCTCAAAGTTGTAACCTTTCCATGGCATAAATGCCACTTTCATGTTTCTACCTAAAGCCAGCTCACCGTTATCGGTTGCATAGCCTTCACAAAGCACCTGTCCTTTAGTGACTCGGTCACCAACACGTACGATAGGTTTGAGGTTGATCGTAGAACCCTGATTGGTTTTTCTGAACTTGATCAGGTCATAAGTCTTGTCATCATCATCAAAACTGACGAGTTGTTCATCTTCTGTTCTGTCGTAGGAGATCACAATCTTTCTGGCATCTACATAATCCACAGTGCCCTCACCTTCAGCATTGATCAAGACTCTTGAATCCTGAGCAACACGTCTTTCCAGTCCAGTTCCAACGATAGGTGCATCCACTCTCAATAAAGGAAGTGCCTGACGCATCATGTTAGATCCCATCAGTGCACGGTTGGCATCATCATGTTCCAAGAAGGGAATCAAAGAAGCGGAAATCGAAGAAATCTGGTTTGGAGCCACATCGATATAATCGACATCTTTAGGATCCACAACCGGGAAGTCACCTTCCATTCGAGCAATAACACGCTCTGAAGTCATCGTTCCATCTTCAGAAATAGGAATGTTGGCCTGTGCAATCAATTTGTTTTCTTCTTCTTCAGCAGAAAGGTATAAAGGTTCTGATTTAAAATCAATTTTACCATTTTCAACCTTACGGTATGGGGTTTCGATGAATCCCATGCTGTTTACTTTTCCGTAAACAGACATCGAAGAAATCAAACCAATGTTTGGTCCTTCAGGAGTTTCAATAGGACAAAGTCTTCCGTAGTGTGTATAGTGAACATCACGCACCTCAAATCCTGCTCGTTCTCTTGATAAACCACCTGGTCCTAAGGCTGAAAGTCGTCTTTTGTTTGTCAACTCCGCCAAGGGGTTGGTCTGATCCATAAACTGAGACAACTGGTTGGTTCCGAAGAAAGAATTAATCACAGAAGACAAGGTCTTCGCGTTAATCAAATCTATAGGGGTAAACACCTCGTTATCTCTAACGTTCATTCGTTCTCTAATGGTTCTGGCCATTCTTGCCAGACCCACACCAAATTGCTGAGATAACTGCTCGCCCACGGTTCTAACACGACGGTTAGACAGGTGATCGATATCATCTACTTCAGCTTTGGAGTTAACCAGTTCTATAAGGTACTTGATGATCGTAATGATGTCCAGCTTGGTAAGTACTTTGCTGTCCATGCTGATATCAAGTCCTAATTTTTTATTCATTCTGTAACGACCAACTTCACCTAAGTTGTAACGCTGATCGGAGAAGAATAATTTATCGATAATACCACGCGCGGTCTCTTCATCAGGCGGCTCGGCATTACGTAATTGTCTGTAAATATGCTCTACTGCTTCTTTTTCAGAGTTAGTAGGATCTTTTTGTAAGGTATTGTAGATGATCGCGTAGTCACCGGTCAAATTATCTTCCTTGTGAAGTAAGATGGTTTTTGATCCTGTTTCTAGAATCTCTTCTATATGGTCTTTTTCGAGGATGGTATCCCGATCCAAGACGATTTCATTTCGCTCAATCGATACAACTTCTCCGGTATCTTCATCTACGAAATCTTCATACCAGGTATTCAATACTCTGGCAGCTAATTTTCTGCCCAGGTATTTTTTCAAACCGGTTTTAGATACTTTCACCTCTTCAGCAAGGTCAAAAATCTCTAAAATATCTTTATCTCTTTCAAAACCGATGGCTCTGAACAGAGTAGTGACAGGTAATTTTTTCTTACGGTCTATATAAGCGTACATTACAGAATTGATATCTGTAGCAAATTCAATCCAGGATCCTTTAAAAGGAATCACTCTGGCCGAGTATAGTTTGGTTCCATTGGCATGAAAAGACTGGCCAAAGAAAACACCCGGGGATCTGTGTAACTGAGAAACTACAACACGTTCTGCGCCGTTGATTACAAAAGTACCACTTGGGGTCATGTAAGGAATAGTTCCTAAATAGACATCCTGCACGATCGTCTCAAAATCTTCATGTTCTGGATCGGTACAGTAAAGTTTTAATCTTGCCTTAAGAGGCACACTGTAAGTAAGACCTCTTTCGATACACTCTTGTATAGAGTATCGGGGAGGATCTACAAAATAATCTAAAAATTCAAGTACAAACTGATTTCTCGTATCTGTAATTGGGAAATTCTCTTGGAAGGTATTATATAATCCTTCGTTGGATCTTTCTTCTGGTTTGGTTTCAAGCTGAAAAAAATCTTGAAAAGATTTTACTTGGATATCCAGGAAATCCGGATAATCTGGCTTGTTTTTAACGGAAGAAAAACTAATTCGTTCATTATGCATTGCTAACATCTAAGAAAGATTTTAATGCTTTGAATTCAATGAAAATTCATCAGCAATATTAACTTATAAAAAGTAAAATAAACACGTCGCGTATAGATACGCAAAATGGTTTAGACCTACAAGACTAAATCTTGTGGTCTAAACCTGGTATTATAAGTGTGAGTGAGCTTACTTAAGCTCAACCTCAGCACCTGCCTCTTCTAATTGTGCTTTAAGTGCTTCTGCTTCATCTTTAGCAACACCTTCCTTAACTGGAGCTGGTGCACCGTCAACTAATGCTTTTGCATCTTTAAGACCTAAGCCTGTCAATTCTTTTACAAGTTTAACAACTGCTAGTTTAGAACCACCTGCAGCTTTCAAAATTACGTCGAATTCTGATTGCTCTTCGGCTTCTTCAGCAGCAGCACCGCCACCACCAGCTACAGCTACTGCAGCAGCAGCAGGCTCTATACCGTATTCTTCTTTTAAAATATCAGCTAACTCATTTACCTCTTTTACAGTAAGGTTAACTAATTGTTCTGCGAAATCTTTTAATTCTGCCATTTTCTATCGTTTTAGTGTAATTTAATATTTAGTAATTAGTGCGTGTTTATTCTTCTCTTTTTGAAAGTGTTGTAAGGATTCCAGAAAGTTTACCACCACCAGATTTAAGTGCTGATATAACGTTTTTAGCTGGGGATTGTAACAATCCAATGATATCGCCTATAACTTCTTCTTTAGACTTGATGTCTACTAAAGCATCCAGGTTTTCATCACCAACATAAATTGATTCTTCAACGTAAGCCCCTTTCAAGATAGGCTTTTCATTTTTCTTTCTAAAGCTTTTAATCACTTTAGCTGGAGCGTTTCCAGTTTCAGAAAGCATGATAGAGGTACTCCCTTTCAGGATACTCGTCAACTCTCCGAATTCTTTATCTGTACTCTCCATAGCCTTGGCCAGGAGCGTATTTTTAACTACCATCAACTTGACGTCTGCTTTAAAACAGGCACGTCTTAAGTCTGAAGTTAAGGATGCATTCAATCCTGAAATATCTGCTAAATATACATTCGATGAATCTGCTAACTTAGTAGTTAAATCTTTTATTACTATAGATTTCTCTTCTCTTGTCATAACTTAAAATTATTGCTCGGTAAATCGTTTAGTATCGATTTCAATACTTGGACTCATGGTAGAAGCGATATGAATACTTTTTATGTAAGTACCTTTCACTACTTGAGGCTTAAGCTTGACGAGCGTCGTTAGTAATTCTCTTGCATTTCCAGCAATTTTTTCTGCGTCGAAGGATACTTTACCAACAGCGGCATGAACGATACCAGTTTTATCAACTTTAAAGTCGATTTTACCAGCTTTCACGTCAGACACTGCTTTAGCGATATCCATAGTTACTGTACCGGTTTTGGGGTTAGGCATAAGCCCTCTTGGACCTAATACCCGTCCTAACGGACCTAATTTACCCATCACACTTGGCATAGTCACAATGACATCAACGTCTGTCCAGCCTCCTTTGATTTTCTCAAGGTATTCGTCTAGACCAACGAAGTCTGCACCAGCTTCTTCAGCTTCTTTTGCTTTGTCGGGAGTCACAAGAGCCAAGACTTTTACATCTTTACCTGTTCCGTGAGGCAGAGTTACCACACCACGAACCATCTGGTTAGCTTTTCTTGGATCAACATTCAGTCTTACGGCTAGATCAACAGATTCGTCGAAATTAGCGTAAGCTACATCTTTCAATAAAGCAGAGGCATCAGCTACGGAATAGGTTTTAGACCCATCCACTTTACTTAATGCTTCTTTTTGCTTCTTAGTTATTTTTGCCATGTTAATTTCGTTTTGTTAAAATGGTGCATTACCTTTTACAGTTATACCCATAGATCTTGCTGTACCAGCAACCATTTTCATTGCAGATTCTGTTGTAAATGCATTCAAATCCTGCATTTTATCTTCAGCTATCGCCTTCACCTGGTCCCAAGTTACAGAGCCTATCTTTTTAGTGTTAGGTTCTCCGGATCCTTTCTTTAGTTTTGATGCTTCCATCAATTGTACTGCTGCAGGTGGTGTCTTGATGATAAAATCAAAAGACTTATCCTTGTATACTGTAATTTCTACAGGTAGGATTTTTCCACTCTTATCTTGTGTTCTACCATTGAATTGCTTACAGAATTCCATGATATTCACACCAGCAGCACCCAAAGCAGGTCCAACTGGCGGAGATGGGTTTGCCGCACCACCACGTACTTGGAGTTTTACTACTTTACTTACTTCTTTTGCCATTTTTCAAAATTTAGTTGAATTGTTTTCAGTGGGAAGCATTATGTTTAAAAACAACTCTATATTATATGTAACATTTAAATTTTCTCTACTTGCATGTAGCTAAGTTCAACCGGTGTTTTACGACCAAAAATCTTAACCATCACCTGCAGCTTACGCTTATCTTCATTAATCTTTTCAATCGTTCCTGTAAAACTGTTGAACGGTCCGTCTACAACTTTTACGGATTCTCCAATACTGAAAGGGATTGCAACATTTTCCTTTTGAACGGAAAGCTGATCTACTTTACCCAGCATTCTGTTCACCTCCGACTCACGCATCGGTACAGGTTCTCCGCGTTTGGTTTCACCAAGAAACCCTATAACGCCGTTTACGCCTTTAATAACATGACCAACTTCACCTTCGAGGTTAGCGTTTACCATGATGTAACCAGGAAAATAAACCTTTTCTTTGTTGATTTTCTTTCCGTTACGGATTTGCACTACATTCTCTGTAGGAACTAGTATATCGTCAACATAGTCAGAGAGACCCTGATGAGAAATCTCTTTCTCTATATAGTCTTTGACTTTGTTTTCAGAACCACTGATGGCCCGGACCACATACCATTTTTTTAAACCTGTCTCAGACATGTATTATGATTTAACCCAATTAAAATATTGCTTTACAGCTGAACTAAAAACTTCATCCACTCCCCAAATGGCCAGCGAAAAAAGAATTGAAAAAACAGCTACAATCACCATGAGTTTCTGTCCCTCAGCCCATGTAGGCCAGGTCACATGATTTTTCAACTCATTGTAAGACTCGCTTACATAATTTATAATATTCGACATCTCTTTAAGATTTGCACGGGTTGAGAGGCTCGAACTCCCGACACCTGGTTTTGGAGACCAGTGCTCTACCAACTGAGCTAAACCCGTAAATATTTCGTTTTTTAGAGCGTGCAAAGAAACAAAATTTCTTTGAGATAAAAAAGGAAATTTAAAAAGTTAAGGTATCCGCAAAAAGCGAACACCTTAACTGTTTTTAAAACCTAATTCGTAAAAATTAAATTATTTCAGTAACCTGACCAGCACCAACTGTACGTCCACCTTCACGAATCGCGAATCTTAAACCTACGTTAAGCGCAATTGGCTGAATCAAATCAACCGTGATGGTTAAGTTATCACCTGGCATTACCATTTCTACACCTTCAGGAAGGTTGATAGTACCGGTAACATCCGTAGTTCTAACGTAGAACTGTGGTCTGTAGTTATTGTGGAATGGAGTATGACGTCCACCTTCTTCTTTTTTAAGGATATACACCTCAGCTTTGAATTTTCCGTGTGGCTTAATAGATCCCGGCTTGGCGATTACCATACCTCTAGAGATCTGGCTTTTCTCAATACCTCTTAACAAGATACCTACGTTATCACCAGCTTCTCCTCTATCAAGAATTTTACGGAACATTTCAACTCCAGTAATCGTTGATTTTAGGTTTTCAGCGCCCATACCGTTGATCTCTACCGGGTCTCCTGTGTTAGCAACACCTGTTTCGATACGTCCAGTTGCAACTGTACCACGACCTGTAATAGAAAATACATCTTCAATCGGCATTAAGAAATCTTTCTCAACATCTCTCTCAGGAAGTTCGATATAATCATCAACTGCTTCCATCAAATCAAGAACAGTTTTAGACCATTTCTCATCACCTTCCAAAGCACCAAGTGCAGAACCTGAAATTACAGGAGCATTGTCACCATCGTACTCGTAGAAAGAAAGCAAATCTCTTACCTCCATTTCAACTAATTCAAGAAGTTCTTCATCATCAACAAGGTCAACCTTGTTCAAGAAAGTAACGATTCTTGGAATACCAACCTGACGTCCTAAAAGGATATGCTCACGTGTTTGTGGCATAGGCCCATCAGTAGCAGCAACAACAAGAATAGCACCGTCCATCTGAGCAGCACCAGTAACCATGTTTTTCACATAATCGGCGTGACCTGGACAGTCAACGTGCGCGTAGTGACGATTTGCAGTTTGATATTCAACGTGAGAAGAGTTAATAGTAATACCACGCTCTTTTTCCTCAGGTGCATTATCAATTTGATCAAAAGCACTAGCTTCAGAATATCCAGCATCAGCCATCACCTTAGTAATAGCAGCTGTAAGTGTAGTTTTTCCGTGATCGACGTGTCCAATAGTACCTATGTTTAGGTGTGGTTTGGAACGATCAAAATTTTCCTTTGCCATAGTAGTAAATTATTTAATCTTAGTTATATATTAGTGTTAATGTTTATAACAACATAAAAAGTCAACAA
The DNA here is from genome assembly GCF_010820555.1 of Psychroflexus aurantiacus. Taxonomy (GTDB): domain Bacteria; phylum Bacteroidota; class Bacteroidia; order Flavobacteriales; family Flavobacteriaceae; genus Psychroflexus; species Psychroflexus aurantiacus. Next base: position 363,136 of record NZ_JAAIKD010000003.1, read on the forward strand.
AACCAGGTTTTGAGACTTAAAATTGAGCCAACGACGAGAATTGAACTCGTGACCTTTTCCTTACCAAGGAAACGCTCTACCCCTGAGCTACGTCGGCATTGGGTTTTGCATTTGAAAAATAGAGCGGAAGACCGGGTTCGAACCGGCGACATTCAGCTTGGAAGGCTGACGCTCTACCAACTGAGCTACTTCCGCTTATTTAATCCAATATGTCAATGCAAAGCCTGATGTTATCCGACTTGGTTGTGGGGAGAGCAGGATTCGAACCTGCGAAGGTAAAACCAACAGATTTACAGTCTGTCCTCGTTGGCCGCTTGAGTATCTCCCCAAACAATCTGATACTAGAGCCGATAAAGGGAATTTCCCAAACTTTTCAACTCTTACTATTACTAAAGAATATAATGAACTTCTCTACATTCTTGAGCCGATAGAGGGACTCGAACCCACGACCTGCTGATTACAAATCAGCTGCTCTAGCCAGCTGAGCTACATCGGCTTATCAGTATGTCAAACGCTACTTTTCGTAACGGGTTGCAAATATAAAACGATTATTGATATCTGAAAATTATTTGCTGCTTTTTTTTCTGAAATTTAATCGAAAAAAGATACACCCCCGAAATCACTCGTCCTCTCTCTTTAATGACCTGGGATGAGAAGCCGCATGCGCTTTGCTCAACTCCTTGAAGTTGGCGTGCGTATAAACTTCTGTAGAGGCTAGACTGCTGTGTCCCAGCAAATCCTTAATGGCTGTAATATCCGCTCCTTTTTCCAGCAGATGCGAGGCAAAGGCATGCCTGAGGAGATGCGGACTCAGTTTCTGCTTGGTAGACACCTTTTTGAAATACGAATTCACCGTTCGATACACCAGATTTGGGTAGATGGGTTTCCCGCTTTGCGTCAGAAACAGTTTAGCTGAATCTGACCCCAGAAGCTTTCGTTCGTTCAGATAGTCTTGTATCAGGTGAAGTGTGGACTTAAGCAGAGGGAGTATTCGCTCTTTGTTGCGCTTGCCTAAAACCTTCAACTGGTTCTGCTCAAAATCAACCGAGCTAATCTTCAAATCGATGAGCTCCTGCCTTCGCATCCCGGTTGAATACAGCAGCTCTATCATCAGATGATCCCGCAGACCTTCGAAGCTGGAGTCCTCAAAATAAGCCGAAATCTTTTCAAGTTCCAGCAGGGAAAAGGTTTCCTGTTCACGCTTCGGCAGTTTTAAAGACTTATGCTGCAGCATGGGGTTGACTTCAATCGCCTTCACCTTCAGAAGAAATTTAAAAAAGGTTTTGAGTGTTGAAAGTTTACGGTTGATGGTTTTGTTGGTCAACTCCTGGTCTACAAAGCCAACAATCCATTGCCTGATGATGGGATAACTGACTTCCGTGAAATCTTCAGTGTCATACTTCTCTGAAAGAAAGGTTTGAAACTGTCTTAAATCTGAGGCATAGGAGGTCAGGGTATGCTGAGCATATTTTTTCTCCAGCTGAAGATAATCCAGGAAAGCGCTGATATAATCCATAAAAAAACCATGTGCTGAAAAAACACATGGTTACAAATTTATTATAAATAAGCTTAGGTCGCCGGCTTATAGTCTTTATTGTCGATGACCATCTTGGCGATGATTTCTTTTAAGATCTCTGAGGTGCCTCCGCCAATAGGTCCCAATCGGCTATCCCTGAACATTCTTGCCAGCGGATAGTCTTCGATGTAGCCATAGCCCCCAAGCATTTGCATGCAATCGTAAATGACCTCATCGGCTATTTTTGTAGACAGCAATTTAGACATCGTCGCCTCTTTCACGACATATTCGCCATCATCCAGGCGCTTGGCTGTGGTATAGTTAAACGCCTTGGCCATTTCCACTTCACTGCTGCGTTCAGCTATTTTATGCCTTAAGGCCTGAAACTTGTCAATGGTCTGGCCAAAAGCTTCACGTTCGGACATGTACTGTATCGCATATTTAAGCGCGTATTCTGCTCTCGCGTGTGCATTCACTCCCATAATCAATCGCTCCAAAGCAAAATGCTGCATGATGTAAGGAAAGCCCTGGTTGCGCTCTCCCATCAGGTGAGATTTTGGAATCTCCACATTATCAAAGGCCAGCTCCGCCGTATCCGAAGCTCTCCAGCCCAGTTTATTGAGTTTTGTTGCCGATATACCCGGCGTATCTCGGTCTACCAAAAAGATACTCATGCCTTTTCCTCCTTTTTCCGGTGCCGTTTTGGCGGCAACCACCAGGTAGTCTGCATAGACTCCGTTGGTGATAAAGGTTTTGGACCCGTTAATCACAAACGAATCGTCTTTCTCCACAGCAGTGGTTTTCATCCCTGCCACATCAGATCCTCCAAAAGGCTCGGTGATACATAGACAACCCACCATGTCTCCGCTGATGGAGGCCGTAAGGTATTTTTCCTTAATCTCCTCACTACCTTCCTTGTTGACGTGCGTCATGGCCAGGTAGGCATGCGCCCAGATAGCCGCTGCAAAACCTCCAGAATTGATCTTTTGAAGCTCTTCCAAAAGAATAATCGTGTAAAATAAATCCAGATCTAATCCACCATACTTTTCAGGATAGGCCAGACCGAAATAGCCCATTTCGCCAAATTTCTTCCAAATAAAACGCTCTATCGTTCCTTCTTCTTCCCATTTATCGAGGTGTGGAACGACTTCTTTCTGAAGAAATTCCTGTAAACTTTTCCTGAACATCTCATGTTCTTCGGTAAAATACATATGATTCATATCTGTAATATCTAATTTTTGAATTTTATTCTTTAATTTCCAAATATAATTGAATTCTATCTAATTTATGCAGAGGGAAATCCTCAATTTTTGATAATTCTTCAAAATTTGAAATACCTTCTCTCAATTTTATAAAGTTGACAATGGTTCTGGCCATTTCGTAATCGAAATACGGGAGCTCCGATAACTCCAAAACAGAAATAGCATTGATATCCTGTTTTTCAACTTCCACAGGCGTCTTCAGAGCCATCTTGTCTTCCAGATTTTGAATAACCTCAGCCTTTAAACCGTACACGTCTTTCAACTGAATGACATCGACAAAGCCCCCAAGTTTTTCCCGGTAAGCAATGATTCTTCCCGCCAGGCTTTCCCCAATACCGGAAATCTGAATCAGGTCGGATTCAGTCACCAGGTTCAAATCCTTCTTTTCTGAATAGCTTAGCGTCTTTGACCTTCTGCTTGTCGAATTTTTATTTTCAGTAACCCACTCAGGAAATTTGAAGTAAGGACTGTATTTAGACATCCATTCATCCGAAACCTGCGTGACCTGCTGAAACTGGGCTTTGGAATTGATCCACCGGTCTTCCGCCCTGAATTCTGTAAGCCTGTCGATTTGCTCTAGGGTCATGTCTAAGGTATATCCTTTATAATCGGTTATAAAATTAGGATTAAACGGATAAATTTCACGCTGAGGCTCAAGGCTTTGTTTATTTTTTAACTTATTTACAAGGCGCTGAATAGAATCTTCAAAGGCGGAAGGTTCCGCGGAAAGTTCAGATTGGGGCCCGGGGTAAAAACTCCAGTAATTGAGACCCACCCCCAGCATTAAAAGGAGGCAAAATATAAAAATTCCGTTTCGATCACCTTTGGTGTAACCGAAACGGAATTTTCTATTGGTATTCATCTGTTTAGTTATTTCTTCAACACCTCTTTTTTGAAGATTTGACCAGCCTTCAGTTTGGTCATATATTCTCTTAAATCGTCTCTGACTTCACCGGACATGATATACAAGCCGATAATGTTAGGAAACGACATCGCGAGAATCATCATATCTGAGAAATCCAGTACAGCTCCTAAACTCACCGAAGCTCCAAGAACCACAAAAAACAGGAAGATCACCTTGTAAATAATTTCAGAGCGGTTACTTTTTCCGAAGATGTATGTCCAGGCTCTCATACCGTAGTAAGACCAGGAGATCATGGTTGAAAAAGCAAAAAGGAAAACAGCTGCAGAAAGTACATACGGGAACCAGGAAATCACGCTGCCGAACGCATCGGTGGTTAACTGAACTCCGGAAACCCCATCCACTTCATGCATGCCTGTAAAAATGAGAACAAGCGCTGTAAGTGTACAGACCACAACGGTATCGATAAAAGGCTCGAGAAGGGCAACAAATCCTTCAGAAGGAGGATGATTGGTTTTGGCTGCAGAGTGTGCAATAGCAGCAGAACCTACACCGGCTTCGTTAGAGAAGGCAGCACGCTGGAAACCAACGACAAGCACCCCTATGAAACCACCTTTCAGGGCCGATGGCGTAAAGGCACCCGATATAATAGCATTGAAAGCCGGACCTACATTTTCGATATTAATTCCTATAACCACCAGCGCACCAATAACATACACGCCGGCCATGATAGGCACTACTTTACCTGTGACCTTGGCAATACTATTGATACCCCCTATAATCACAACCCCAACTAAAATGGCCAGAAAAAGACCAAAATAGAAGCCGCTGTCACTGTCTAAAAATGGAATCTGATTGGACAGGATTTCAAAAGACTGGTTGGCCTGGAACATGTTTCCTCCACCAAACGAAGCTCCTATCGCCAGCACTGCAAATAAACCGGCTAAGACTTTACCCAGTTTACTGAGGTTACGCTTTTCGAGTCCGTATCTCAGATAATTCATAGGCCCTCCGAAAATACGGCCTTCTTTATTTATAAATCTGTATTTAACACCAAGGGTACATTCCACAAACTTTGAGGACATTCCCAGCAAACCTGCTAAGATCATCCAAAATGTGGCGCCTGCACCACCCAGGGAAATGGCAATGGCCACACCCGCTATATTTCCCAAACCTACGGTAGCTGAAACAGCGGTAGCCAAGGCCTGGAAATGGGTAATGCTTCCCGGCGCGTTAGGTTCGTCGTATTGTCCTTTGGCGAGCTGAATCGCATGTTTGAATCCACGAAGGTTAATAAAGCCCATTCTAAAGGTGAAGAAAGCAGCACCAAAAATTAACCAGATCACGATAAAAGGAATTCCTTTTTGCAGTGGAGTCCCGTTGGGGTTGGTCAAAGCGATAGGCTCATCGTAGATGATCTTACCGAATTTATGGGCATTCTGAGCAATGATATCGGCTTTGTTATCAGGATTATAAATGTACTCGCCTTCCGGAGTTATAAATTCAATCTCTCCGTTGACTTCAGCCTGCACGGTATAGGATTCTCCATCCACTTCAACAATGGCGATATCCTGTCCTTTTTTGACAGGCTCATTTTCAGAAACCAGCCACTCTTTTAATAAAAATTTACTTTCGGTATTGGGTTCCCATCCCGGAGAAAACAGCAGTTTTTGATCGGTATATACAATCGGGTCGTAAATGCCAATCGCTGCAAAAGGATCCCAGAACAAAACACTACCCATCGCATCCACCACAGGCTTAAAGGTTCCGTTGAAGTTTTCTACAATAGACTCCGGCTGAATAGTAAATGATTTATCCACACTGGCTCCGGCGGCATCGCTTACCGTAACAGAATAGAGAATTCCTTCGGTAAGATCACCGGCGGTGTTGGAGGTAAGGGGAACTTCACTTTTTGACCACTGAAAGGTGTAGGGAGGAGTTCCACCGCTCACTTCCAGGTCAACCTGGGCGTCATTTATTTTATCGGATGGATTGATGACTGTTTCTTTCACCTGCAGCTCCTGTGCGAAGGTTAATGAAATAGAGAATAATAGGAATGCAATCAGGGAGATATTTCTTAGCATAAGGCTATATTTAATTTGATATTTCAAAGGAATAGTTTTATTTAAAATCGACAGAATTTTAAATTATGCCGCAATATGCAAAAAATATGGTTTGCATTCAAACCCTAAGCCTTAAAATCTTTAAGACAATAGCTTTTGAAGCCTAAATAAATTAACAGGGCTTGTAAGCGCGCATCATATGACGCTTTCCGGGCGGTCCTTCTATAATATCCACCTCAAAACCAAGCGCCTGCAGCGCTCTTCTGGCCGTTCCCTTCACGCTATAGGTCACTAAAACCCCCTCAGGCTTTAAGGCCTCATAAAACCGTTCAAAGATAGGTTTCTCCCAAAGTTCAGGCTGTACCCGCGGCCCAAAGGCATCGTAAAACACCACATCCACCTCGTTTTTTAGCTCTAGTTCCGAAAATAAAAGCTTTTGCTTCTTCAATCGGAACGTCTTTGTAATTGGCGACCATTCCTCCCAGGGAGCCAGATGAAGTTGTTCGTAAATAGATTCAACCTGAGCTTCCTCCAGACGTTTAGGATAATCCAAAGCCCTTCTCTCCGCTTCACTTATGGGAAAGGCTTCCATTCCACTATAATCCACCTCGATATTGGAATTCTGAGACCACAGACAGGCCAGTAAGGCATTGAGCCCAGTCCCGTAACCTGCCTCTAAAACACGTATTGACTTGGGTTGATGCTGTTCTGAAAAATACTCTAGACCCGCCTGAATATAAACGTGCAGTGCTTCCTGTATAGCCCCATGTGTGGAATGGTAATGCTCATCCCAGTCCTCTATTCTGATGGTTTTCGAACCATCGGCAGTAGTTACAACTTGTCGCTTCATCCTTACAGGTCAAATACCGAGGTCCGTTTGGTGTAAATCAGATCCTTTAGCTTAAGCCAAAACGCCAGTGTGAGGTACAAGCCAAAACCAAAACCGAAGGTCGCAAAGGAAACGTAAATGAAAAATAGGCGCACCGATTTGGCTTTCATCCCCAGTGTATCCGCAAGCCGTGAACTTACGTAAAAGCCGTGTTTCTCAAAAAAGGTTCTTAAGTTGTATACAAAATTCTTCATGCGTGTAATAATTCTAAGCCCACCTGACAGTTCAGACAGCGATTCATGTCACAGTACTTCGTCTTCAACTGAATCAAGGCCTGACTTTCCAGAGCTGATTTTGCCAGTTCAGATTTTAAGCTTTCGTAGCCTTTGGTGATCCTGTTCATCTCCGGTTTCAAACTCGAAATAATCGGATAGATGCTCTCTTCAAAGTCCAGCTGACCCTTATAGGATTCAAAGGCGAACTTCAAAGGTAATATAGTATTGATAATCAACAAGTCTTTAAATGACCGACTAATTTTTTTCAGCTTGGATTTGCTTTCCCTGCCGAAGTTATAATGCGTTTCCCAGTAGCCTGTAGCTTTCGCCTCCAGCAGGTCGTAAAGTCCTGTTTTGGTTTTACACTGAATCAGCTGCGCGAATACCTGAGGCCTTTCCGAATATAAATTGCAAAACTGCGACAACCTGATGCTCGGGAAATTATCTGGCCGAAGTCTAAAGTACTTGACCTGACCTGCAACCGGTAGCTTCAACTGAAACTTTTGCCTGAGGAAATCAAACTCCTTCTGCAGTGTTCTGACATAGGCCTCCTCACTTTCAGCGGGAAGCATGCCGCACAAACCAAAACACAAAGCTTCCAGCTGCACAGGATTTTGAAAGGATTTTTGAAAGACGCTGAATCCGGCCGCCGAACTCATCTGTAAAAAAACCTCGCCATTCACGTTGAGCCCGAAGGCTTTAGCCATGAGTTTGAAGCACACCTCATCCCAGTTGTTACTGGAGACTTTTAGCAAATTCAGAATAAGCTGATTTTTCTCCTGCAAGCGTTCTATGTACAGGCGCTCGAGCCAGTGCGTCAGTTTAAAATCCTCAACCTCCGCAAAATGCGTCTCACAGTTAATCCATTTGTCAGCGCTATTTTCAAATAAGTCATGATAAGCCTCCAACTGGGAGTGTGAGATGTAATGTTTCAGTTCCAGGCAGGGAATTTCGGTTTCATCTTTTCTGAAAACACTCATATCATCCTCCCAGACCACGTGCAGGATCACGTTATCGTAAGCCGGGTCCGTTTCATGATGATGCGCATACCAGTCTGAAGACCGCAGGTGAATTTCAAGATTCCCCACCCAGTGCTGACCATCCAGTTGAATTTCAGCCTTAAAAAAATCGGGACCGGATTCCGTTTCGTTGTGAAGCCCCGTATGCAGGATTTGAAGTTCTTCTCCACGCGTGGTTTTAAGCTGAGTCATGTTCAGCTTTTTATATTTCCAAAGGCTATGTAGAAAAGCTTCCTGCATCTTAGAAACGCTTGAGTTGTTCGACTACGTGTTCTTTAAAACTCTCTACCCAGACCCTGTACTGCTCACCACTGGGATGCAGTAAATCTTCCGCTAGCATCGCTTTTTCTCTATGCAAAGGCCTGCTGAGTTTTTGAAGCGGGTAGTAGGCCAGCCCATACCGCTGACTTATCTTTTCGATATACCGGTTATAGCGTTTTAATCTGGAAGATACGTTTTTAAAATTTTCCTCCTGGGCAAATTCAGACAGGCTGTAATCGGGAATGCCAACAATGAACACGCCTTTTTCATCCTGCGCACTCAGCGAAATCGCAGTCTGCACCAGGTCTTCGAATTCGGTTTTGAATTTTTTAAAAGGTTTGTTCTGATACTGATTATTAACCCCGATCAGGAGAGACACCAGATCGAAGGAATCGGGCCTGTAGTTTTGAGAAACGATAGAATCCCGAAGCTCATCGGTTCTCCAGCCGGTCACGGCGATGATTTCCGGGTCTTGAACAGCATAGCCTTCTGAATTGAGATAGGCGGTCAACTGATACGGCCAGGATTCAGCCTTCGCTACCTTTTCTCCAAGCGTATAGGAATCCCCTAAAGCTAAATAACGAATGGGTTCCTGACTAAAGGCCTGTGACATAGCTAAAAGAATTAATCCGGATAGTATTGATTTGATAGTGAAAGTCATTCTCAAAAATAAGAAAGATTTGGCAATCCCAAACGGGTCTATAATAAATCAGCGATGGCGGGTTTTAACTGGGCAAACCTGAACTGAAATCCTGTAGACAAAATTTTCTTCGAGCTCACCAGCTGACTTGCCAGCACGATCGTCGCCATTTCGCCCAGCATAAGTTTCAGTACAAACCCAGGCACATTGGGCAGAACCACCGGCTTTTCCAGCCTGTCGGCAATACACTCCGTCAGTTCCTTATTGGTCACAGGATTGGGAGAGACGCCGTTAAAAACACCTTCCAGGCGCTTGTCCATCACGTGATGAAAGATCCGGGCCAGGTCTGAAATATGAATCCAGGACTGCCATTGTTTCCCACTCCCCAAAGGGGCGCCTATGTAGTTTTCGATGGGGGTTTTTATTTTTTCCAAAGCCCCACCTTCGTCCGAAAGCACCACCCCTATTCTGATTTTGGTGACTTCAAGACCCAAGTCACCGAGCTCATCGGCAGCAGCTTCCCATTGCTTCACCACCTCAGCCAAAAAATTATCCCCCTGTTCAAAATCCTCTTCTTCGTGAAATTTACTCAGCGAATCTTTATATAACCCCACGGCACTGGCCGAAATCAGATGCTCCACGTCGTGTTCGCCTTTAGCCAGGGCTTTTTTTAGGGTATTCAGACTATCTATTCTGCTGTTTAAAATGGTTTTCTTGTAGGAAGACGTCCAGCGCTTGGCCACACTAGCCCCGGCGAGGTTGATGATGGCAGAAACCCCGTCAAAACACTCGGTAGAGATTTCCGAAGTGGACGGATTCCAGTAGAACCCCTGATACTTGGACTGGGATTCAATTTTGGATCGGCTGGTCGTCAGATAATTCACAGCGATACCATACTCATGAAACAAATCCACCAGGGCCTGCCCTACCAATCCTGTTGCTCCTGTAATTAAAACGCGCATACAACTTATTTTGACTAAATTTAACGAGATTGATCTGGCTGAAGCCTATGTTTAGTAAGGTTTTAACTAGAAGAGGGGATTGGAGAAATTTGAAATTTGAAATGACGTAAAGGATTCACGAACCACAACTGGTTACGACGCTCTGCCGACTATACGATTAGTGGCATAGCCATGCCGAATTCGTGTATTCGAGTAATGGGGACTTAGAGTCAGCGCCTTGCCGAATACGCGAATATGCGAAGCATGAACATCGAATACCAACTACTGACTGATAACTAAATGATACTAATTACTTGCTACTACTCAAAAATCACGACCAGGCTTCGATACCTCCCGACGAAAACTGTCGGGACACTCAGCCACCGGTCGCTTTCAAAGGTGAACGGTTAACGGAAGAAACAGGAGACAGGAATCAGGAGACACGACTGGTAACCACGCTCTGCCGAATATACGATTATTCGTGTAATCGAATAATGGGACTTAGAGTCAGCGCCTTGCCGAATACGCGAAGCATGAAAATCAAATACTGACTACCAATTACTAACTACCTGCTACTAGCTCTCAAAACGCTTTCACAGTCCATCCATGTGGATCCTCCACTCTATTGTATTGTATATCCTGTAAAGAGCTCTTAAAAAATGTACCATATGGTTTATCGATGGCAGGAAGATCAAAGTACTCTCCATCGTACTCAAATCCTTCCACTCTCACGACAGTGGCTGCAGTACCTGCTCCGAATATCTCTTTCAACTCGCCTTTTCTGGCGGCTTCAACGATATACTTTACAGAAACCTTATCAACTATCACTTCCACATCATTATCCTTTGCCAGTTGAATAATGCTTTTTCGGGTTACCCCGTCCAGGATCCTGTCATTGGTAGGAGCTGTCAGAAGCTTGTCTCCAATTCTAAAGAAAATATTCATGGTACCGGCTTCTTCAAGATATTCATGGGAACTCGCATCGGTCCATATGATCTGATCCAGACCCTTTTCTTTGGCCAGCTTGGTCGGATAGAACTGAGCACCGTAATTACCGGCCGCTTTTGCAAAACCAACACCTCCATCAGCCGCTCGACTGTAGTCCTGAGCAAAAATCACTTTAATAGGCTTATTGTAATAAGCCTGAGCAGGACAACCGATGATCATGAACCGATAGCGATCGGACTCTGATGCAGACACCCCGTTTTCTGTAGCAATTACAAACGGACGGATGTACAAAGAATTACCCTGACCCTTTTTTACCCAGTCCTGATCAAGTTTGAGCAGGGCCTGAAGTGAAGCAAAGAAATGCTCTTTTGGAAACTCGGGAATAGCCATCCGCTTGGAAGACTTATTGATTCTCTCAAAATTCTGCTCCGGTCTGAACAGCCAGATCTGACCGTCATCATCTTTAAAGGCTTTCATCCCCTCAAATACGGCTTGTCCGTAATGAAATACTTTGGCCGAAGGTTCAAACTCCATCGGACCATAAGGTACGATCTTAGGGGTCTGCCACTCTCCGTCGATGTAATCACAATACATCATATGATCTGCATATTGTTTTCCAAACTGCAGATTGCTAAAATCTACCTGGTCAATTCTGGAGGTTTCAACCTTCTCAATATCGAGTTGTATATCAGTGCTATTCATTGTTCTGAAGTTTTTGCAAATGTACTAAAATTTAATAAGGTTAAATCAGTAAGATTCCTAACTTTGCTGTTATGGTTATTATAAATTTTTAAGTATTATCATGAAAAAGCTGTTTTTATTACCAATCTTATTGATCTTTATGTCTTGCGCACCAAAAGATTCTCAACAGGAAAACACCTTAGAGTCCGAAAATACTACACCAACTCCAAATGAAGAAGGGGAATTGAGTATTAAAACCGACGTTCAGTTTGGAGAAGAATTTGAATCTGCCGAAGTTAAATCCGATAGCGAAATGCTCGCTATATACGAAGGGCTTTCACCCGGAGACAGCATTCAAGTCCAGTTCCAATCTGAAGTCCAAGGCGTGTGTGCTAAGAAAGGCTGCTGGATGACACTAGAATTACCTGAAGAAAAAAATGCTCATATCACCTTTAAAGGTTATGGGTTTTTTGTTCCTAAAGACAGCAAGGGTCATCGCATGGTCGTGGACGGAGTAGCTTTCATCGAACAAACCGATGTGGAAACCCTAAGGCATTATGCGGAAGATGCCGGTAAAACTCCACAAGAAATCTCGAAAATCACTGAACCTCAGCTCAATTTTAGATTTATCGCGAACGGGGCGAAAGCTTTGGATTAAAGCTTCGTGAATTTTCAATTCAGGACTGGCTTTACCGGCAGGCATGCCCGCCTACGGTTTCCGACAGGACGGGCAGGCTCAGCCACCGGGCTTTGTCAAGGATCAAAAGTTAAGTGTGAAGGGTGAACGGTCAAGTGAAGAAACAGGACTCAGGAAACAAGAACCACGAGCCACGACTTTTCTATAACTCAATTATAAAAAATCTCGATAAAATTAAAATTTTCGTTCTTTTTTGAGATTCTGACTTGAAATTACTACTCTTTATTTCATCATCAGTCTTTGTCAAGGGTCAATAGTGAAGAGCCAAGGGTCAACGCTATTTAGGGAGGGTCAATCCTCCTATAACCTACTCCCTAAATATTACAGTATACTGCTACCACGCTCTGCCGACTATACGATTAGTGGCACAGCCACGCCGAATATTCGTGTAATCGTGTATTCGAGTAATAGTGACTTAGATAAAGCATCATGCCTAATATGGGAAGCATGAACATGGGATACCAACTACTGACTACTCCGTACCCACTACTGACTACTATCCTCTCAACACTCTCCTCTCTCCCGATAGCTATCGGGACACTCACCTCTCCCCACTAATCACTGCATTCCATTTCCCCTTCACCACCTGCCAGTCGAAGTGTTCTACTTTTTGTCGGGCGGTGATGGAAAGTTGCCGGGCCAGGTCCGGGTCTTGTAAAAGTTTCAGGATGGCTTTGGTGAAGTCGCCGGCGTTTCCGGGGTCAACCAGCAGGGCATCGACCTCATCCTCCAGCAAAAAAGGAATACCCCCCACATTGGTGCTCACCACAGGAAGTCCCAGGGCCATAGCTTCGAGGACACTGACCGGCATGTTGTCCACGTTGGTGGTGTTGATGAAGATATCAAAATCGGCGGCATATTTTATCCAGGCGGATTTGGACATGCCCCCGGTAAAGGTGACCGGCAGCTGATGCGCTTCCGCATAGGCCCTGCACTCGTCGATAGACTCGTCTTTAAAAGGCCCCACCATACTCAGACTGGCTTCCGGATGGGTGTGAAGAAGCTCCTGCAGGGTTTTGAGAGTCAACAAAGGATTGTAGATTTGGGCAAAGGCCCTGACCCATAATAAACGGGGCATTAATGGCTGACGCTGCCTGAACTCATAATGTTCTAAAGCAATGCTATTGGGGATATGGGTCAGGTTGGTGTATCCCGCTTTTTGAAAATGATGCATCAGCCAGGCCGAGGGGGCTACATTGACTTTAGCCCGCCCAAAAAGATGTCGACAGCGTTTGGAATGGGTTTTTAAACGCTGAGGAAGATTACCACCATGTAAAATGGGAATATAGTCTAGCTTAAGGACACAGGCCAGCCTGCTAATCACATATGCATACCAAAAAGCAGAGGTACTATAGGTGTCTATCAGCAAAAGATCAGTTTGAGGCCGGTGTTTAATCACCTTATAAAGCATATCCAATAAGCGAAATGCTGGATTTTTCCGGCTGGAACCGGAAACTACGGTATAGCCTTCAGTCTCCAGCAGTCCGGACAAGACCTCCACCGTGGACAGATTTCTGCCTTTACGGGAGAGTTGATTGCCGAGATACAGCAGTTGTTTTGATCTTGCGTTTTTTTTGTGTGTTTGAGACATAAGAAATGTTTAATAAGGCCAGTCCATACATGAATCCCGGCAAAGCCACCCGCATCGCGGAGTGGTTGATGGTCAAAAACCAAAAAGCGACAAAAGGAAGCATGAGTAAATTTCTGCTTTTAGACAGCAAAAGTCCCAGGGGAATCAGGAGTAAAATCAATAGTGCTAAAATACCTAAAAACCCATGCTCGGCCAGCATACGAGCCACCTCATTATGACTTGCGGCCAGTTGCCCGTCCAGCTCGTATCTGAAAAACTTGCCCATACCGACCCCTACCCCCAGAAAAGGTTCTTCCAGGAAGGCCGTGAGTTCTTCACTGATGATGTCTGCCCGTCCGGTCGTAATGTCCTGTTCCTCACCCCTTGCATTTTCACCCGCATAGCGGTTCAGGATTAAACCCCCGGTCACGGCCATGGCCAGCCCCCAGATCACAAAACCGCCGATACCTAAGCCGACAAGCTTCATGGTGGCTTTAGCTTGTTGGACCAGCGGGGCCCATTTGATGAATAAGACCGTAAACACAAACATCATGATCAGGGCGGTGACAAAGCCCCCTCTGGAAAAGGTCAGTAAGCAGCGGTAGGTGAACAGGCCTAAAAGGCCAATATTGATGAGGTTTAAGAACCGATTTTTATAGGGAATCAGAAAGCGAACGTAAGTTAAAAACATGCCCAAGCCCAACACCGTAGATACCTGATTCCCGCTATAGCCTCCGGAAGCCGCTACATTTGATTCTGTCGTAAACATGATTTGCTGCAGGGATGGGGCATAGACTATGATATACACCAGCATAGACAAAATAGGCAGCATCATCACATCGACCAGTTTCAAGAGACTTTTCATCTTGATGGTCCTGTGGTAACAAAACAAGGCCGTGGCCACCAGTGAAAGCGGCCCGGATAAGTTGAATAGGATGGTTTTCCTAAAGCTTTCTCCAAAAAAATCAAAATGGAGATAGGCCACCACAACCCCGGGTAGCAGCAAACCCAAAAAAATCAAGACAGGCCAGGCTTTGAGCTTAAAGCCTTTATAAAACATGCCAAGCAGCATAAAAACAATGACGATGTACTTGCCCAGTTCCCAGAAGGGGGAGGCCCCGGTCATCCTTAAAAACACCTCCGCTGAAGCAATATAACCAGTCCCTGCCAGGACCCAAAAGGCTTTATCTTTATGTTGTAGAATTTGGTAAGTAAAGTATAAAAGCACTGCTGCCAGGTATACCTGAGCAAGACCACGAAAGCTGCTCACAACTACCCCTATCAGGACATGGAGAACCAGATACTGATACATGGTATAGGTGTAGGAAGTCGCTTTATTCAACATTTAACTTAGGCTTCAAGATCTTCCCCTTTCAGAAAATCCCATTGGTTTTTAGTGATTTTTAATTGCTTTCCGATCACCGATTCAAATTTACCGGCCTCAATTCCTAAGTTTTTAGGCTTCTTGGCTTCCAGGTCTTCAAAACGCAGAATATGCCCTTTCTTCAAATCCTTGTTGACGGCCAGGGATTTTTCAAAGATGGTTTTTAAACTTTCGAATTGGGAAGTATCAGATTTATCCACTGGGTTATTAAAGGCCACTTTTAATTGATCTCTTGCTTCAACAAGTTGTCCAACTTGCTTGAATGTCAAAGATGAACTCACATCGGGGCCAAACATCTCTTTATGAAAAACCACGTGAAACTCTAAGATCTCCGCTCCCAGACTCATGGCTGAAATACCGGAAGTGATACTTCCGGAATGATCTGAATAGCCTGTTTTCACTTTAAAATACCCTTTGAATTCCTGTATCATATGAAGTCCCCAGTCTTGAGGCTGAGTAGGATAATTGGTGGTGCACTGCAAAATAGAGTAGTCCACCTTTCTTGATTTTAAAAAGTCAATGCTTTTTTTTAACTCGTTCCAGGAACTCATCCCACTGGATAAAATCACCGGCTTTTGAGTTTGGGCAATTTTTTCCAGCAATAGAAAATTATTGACTTCCCCGCTTCCCACTTTATAGGTTTGAACCCCAGCCTGTTCTAACACATCTACGGCGGCATTGGAAAACGGACTTGACATAAAGTCCAAACCCACTTCTTTACAGTGCTTCCCTATGTCATTCCACTGTTCCTGAGTAAAAGACATACGCTCCCAGTAGGCATAGCGGGATTTATCCTGCCTGGAAAATTTGACCCGAAAGGGTTCATGCAGGCTGCTTTCGGCCTCCGCGATATGGGTTTGAAATTTAATAGCATCAACACCCGTCTTCGCCACAGCATCGATATAGGCATGTAACATCCCCAGACTTCCCTCATGGGCCTGCCCCACTTCAGCGATAAGATATGTCATGGTACTTAAGTTATAGATAACGCTGTAAAAATAGACATCTTTAGGGAATACAACTTATTTTAAAGCCGCTTTGTAAATAGCAATGATTTCGCTGATGATCCTCTCCGAATCAAATTCTTTTTTCATCTTAATGTGCAAAGCCCTGGCATGGTTTTGGGCTATTGCTTTGTTTT
This sequence comes from Psychroflexus aurantiacus, assembly GCF_010820555.1. GTDB lineage: Bacteria > Bacteroidota > Bacteroidia > Flavobacteriales > Flavobacteriaceae > Psychroflexus > Psychroflexus aurantiacus. The sequence goes on from NZ_JAAIKD010000003.1 coordinate 379,225, forward strand.
TTATATAAAAAGCAATAGCCTCTGCCAGAGCTTTGGCATTGTCTGGTTTGACCACCTGGCCAAATTCACCAACAACCTCGGCACACTGCCCTACATCGGTGACCACCACAGGCAATTTTGCCTGAGTATATTCCAATAAGCTGAGCGGCAGTCCTTCCGAACGTGAAGATAATAAGCCTATATCAGCCTGCTCCAGGATAAAGGAAATATCGCTTCTGCTGCCATACAGCTTTATAACATCGGAAAGCTTGTTATCGACTATATAGCTTTCCAGGCTCTTAACATAAGGGTCTTTTTCAGAGTAAGCACCAATGCAATGCAGACTCACCCTAAAGCCCTGTTCCTTAAGTATTCTCATAGCTTCAAAAGCAGTTGAATGAGCCTTCTGAGGCCTGAAATTGGCGATCTGAACAATTTTTACTTCCTCAGATGCTTTCCCCAGGCAGGTCACACGGTCTTCAGGGATTCTGGAACTCTGTGTAAAGTTTCTAACAAACGAAACCTTGCTGAATTTTAATTTATCCCTAGCCCATTGTTTTAGGTCAGGATTCACACTGATAATATGACTAAAGCTTAAGCAAGCCAGGCGGATGAATTTATAAGGCCTTGCCTCTAGATGTTCGCTTTCGCCGTAATGATCATGCCATATGACTTTTAAACCGGGCTTTAGCAGTTTCAGAAGAAAAGCCATAAAAAAAGAAGTGGCATGGGCATGAACTATAGTTATGCTGTGTTGTTCAGCAAAATTCCTGAGCCTTACCAAAGCATTAAAGTCAATTCTCTTTTTACGATCTAAAAACAGATAGTTCACCTGAGGAGAAATCGAGTGTTTTAAATCCCCCTCACGCCTTGTTGCCACAAGTCCCGAAAACTCGACATTTCCCACCAAAGCATTGGCCAGGTTGACTGCCATGCGTTCGGCTCCTCCGGCTTCCAGGGAGTCGATCAGCTGAAGGACGCGGAGGTTGTTTGCAGGTTTTGGGTTGTAGGTCATAACTGGATTAAACGTGTATTAATTAGTTTTCTCGGTATTTTAACACTTTTTTGAGTTCTTCCTCAAACCTGTCTAAGGTATAAAATCTTGACCAGGCAACTGCCCTGCCCGCCATGTCTTTTAAGAGCTCTTGTGTTTTCAATAAGTGTATCAATCGCTCGGCTGTTTCATCAAGATTGTTATCATCCATTAGCACACCCCGTTTACCGTCATCAAGCATCCAGGGCAGGCAGGAAATGGGCGTTACTATAGGAATACAGCCCCAAAACATGGCTTCCGCCACTGCTTTTGGCCAGCCTTCTGACCGGGAAGCTAAGATTAAAAAATGACACTCCTGTAAAGCGGCTTTGACTTTAGCTTTAGGCTGATTGCCATACAAAAAAACAGAATCTTCCAGTTCGCTGTCCTTAATCCGGGATTCGAGGTGTTGCCGTTCCGGCCCTTCACCATAGATATGCAGGAGGGCGTCCATGCCGTTTTGCCGAAGTTTCTCTATCAGTTCCAGGGCCATAAGGGGCTGCTTTCCTTTAACTAAACTTCCCACAAAGCAAAAATGAATATGCCGGCTATAGTCTCTTGTGTTGACGGGTTCTTTTTCGTAATCGAAATAGGAGGCTGTAAAAAAGGAGGTGAGGTTTCGGGACTGCTCCGGCCATTCCCCATAAACCAGCACCTGCATATTCCTGGTTAAAACCGTATTGCTTAATATCCACTTCTGTAACTTATACGACCAGGGCTGCCTAGACTTTGGATCCCAGTTCCCCGCATACTTAGCGGTTTTAGGGGTTTTAGGAAATAACATCTGAACCAGACAGCCCAGTAAGCCCATATTACCGGGACAACGCAAATGAATGTGGTCGGCTTGTTTCATGGCTTTAAAAATGGTCCATAGGATTTTGGGAAGTTTAAACAGGCATAAGAGTTTCTCCTTATAACCTACCAGGGAAAAGACTGGCACTTTTAAAATCGAAATATTATGATGCGCATAAGCTAAGCTGATGTGTTTATCCAGGGAAGTTGAGAGAGGTGCCACAATCTCGACCTGATCCACATGCTTTAGCCATAGGTTCATTTCCTGGACGTAAGGCGCGTAAGCATAATACTTGCCCTCAAGCTCATAGTGAAACGCATGTGTTATGATTAAAAAATTCATCTGTTGATGTCCGGTTTTTTAAAGCATAAAAGGAACAAGGCCGTAAATCGTCCAAGAGCTTCTGTAAAAGCCTGTTTTTTCTTTCGCGTTGTTATCGTATTACCAAGTCTTAAAAAGGCTAATAATAGCACATTAGCATGCCATTTGACCACATTTTTAAAACCCGGTTCTGGCCAGCGCAAACGCCAGACATACCAGCCATTTCTGACGACCATTTTTCCGTAGGTAAACTGATTGGGCCGGCCTGAGGCATGGTGATGGTGTTCTAGCTGAACACTACTCGCAATGACATTTTGACCAAATTTTAAAGCCCTAATTGAATAATCTGCATCTTCATAAAGGCCATAGCCTTCAAAATATTCAGAAAATTTTTGATTAAACACAACCTTAGATCTGTATGCCATGGACATACCAAGTAGTAAATCTACTTGATAGGTTTTTCCTGTTAAAGGATAAGATTGCGTATTCCCGTGTGAAAATTTAGGCATTTGCCCTGGTGCTAAATCAGACATTAAACCCAGCTTTTGTCTTAGCTTGTATCTAGTCGATAGTTTTACTCTATAGCCGTCTTTGAAAATATGATTTCGATCTTTTTCATCAATAATCGTTTTTTGCCATTGGTTTTCATTGACAGCTATCCCACCTACTCCAGTAATTTGTGGATGATCCTTAAAGACTTTAATCAAATTTTTGAAGTACTCAGGTTTTAAAACGGTATCATCATCTAAAAAAGAAACAATATCTGTATTAGGGTTGCACAACTCAATGCCTGTATTACGTTGTTTGGTCAGGCCGCGTTGTTCGGGTTCAACTTTATGATAACGCAGCTGAGCAAGATGGGTGTTTTTTAAAGCTAAAGCTGTTTCCTTATCTGGTGAAGCATCGATCACCAATATTTCATCAGGCAAATGACTTTGCTGTTTTACAGACTCTAAAAGCCTTAGCAATGATTCCGAGCGCTTATAGGTGCAGATGATTAAAGAAAGTTTCATTCAGACCTATATTTTAAAAACAAGTGTTTTGCATAAGCTTCCCGTGTTAAATAGTTTTCCCAGAGGTTACGGTTCTTGAGTTGTAATGCTTCTAAATCATTGGCTTTTATAAAAGCAGTCAACTTAAATTCAATTTCTGATACGGTATCTTTTGGATAAAGCCTTAGAAAATGATTGTCCCAGTTTATTTTATCAGTTAGAGGCAATTGTGTATCTGTTTCTAAATATAAGGGAATTCTGCCCTGGGCTAGAGTTTCATAGAAACGAACTGAAAAATTCCCTCCGCCTCTCATGCAAAACGTAAACAAATTGTCCTTTATGTTTTCCTTGAACTCCTCTTCTGTAGCCTTCCTTCTGACCAGATCGCTGGTTGCAGCAGCTCTGTACTGACGCCTTAAGATATAATCTGTCTTAAGATTTTTTAGATATCCTAATTTTTCTAAGTAATAAAAACGCCTGACCGATGAGGGATAAAAGGATTGAAAGTCAATATTATCTCTGCTTATCCGCTTCACCTGTTTCTTAAGATATAACAAAACCTCTTTCACCCATTTTCTCAAACTTCCATCAGCATGGCCTACGAAACCGAGCCTATAGGGCGGAAGCGGGTTTTTAATTATGTTTAGCTCTTTATCTGCTAAGGGATCCTGTATAAACGTGGGAAGAACTTCAGTTGGCAGGTTATAGGATGACTTGAACCCGGCCAGTCTAAAATGTACTAAGCGCTGTGGCTGTTTAAACTGACTCCAGCCTTCATCGCCTCCTGTATAAACCCATACTTTTTTCTGCTGGGCATCCGCTTCTTTGATAAAATTCAAATAGGACTGGTATTCTCCAATCCTCCTGGTATAAGACAAACAAAGTGGCCAGACAAAATAATCGGCAGGACGAGGCTGAGCACTCAATTCAAAATAATCCCTGATCCATTCCTTATGGGTGAAAGAAAGCTCTAGAAATATAAAAAAAATATGTTTCCTGTGTTCTTGGATCAACAGGGACTCCTGCGTGTAAATTTTAACTGGCATGGCTTAGTTTTAAGGCCCATTTCAGGCTTAAATTCCACTGTTGTATGAACTTTTTATAGGTCGAATTCATCTTTAGTACCTTCCTTAGGTTTAAAGACTTTACAAATAAATTTAATTTATACGCATGTAGCTGTTCGGATGTTTGATGCAAAAGTTTGAATAACAGGATTGTGGGTGAAGGTTTTGGCTGGATTTTTTCGTTTCCCCAGTCCGGCTTAAATACTGAGCGAAATCCTCCTACAGGTGCTTTCAAATGAAGAATTTGGGGTTTTGGTGTAAATATCACATCACAACCTTTATTCCTAAGCTGCATCCCAAAATCAATATCTTCCCCGTATCCAAATTCGAATTTGGAATTGAATCTTACTTGACTAAGGTATTCACTTTTAACAATGGAACAACCTGAACCAAAAGTAGTCGTTTGCGAGCTGTAGTTATTTAAATTTTTCTCACCCTCTTGCAAACATGAAATCAAAAATGAATCAACTTTATCTTTTTCAATTCTTGTGAATACTAGTTGAAGGAAATCTGATTCAATTCTTATATCATCATCGGCTAAAAACGTCCATTCACTGCTCACTTCATCCAAAGCTAAATTTCGGGCGTTACAAACTCCGGTCTGGTGGATGAATTTATGATGTATCTGAAAAGGCCACTTTTCGGTATATAAATAATCCAATTGTGACCCGGAGTCCTTATTGGGATTTTGTTCAACAATGATGATACTTTTAGGAAGAACCGTCTGCTTCGAAAAATCTTTCAACACATTATATAAGTGCGCTTTACGTCCGATGGTGGGAATGATGACGTCTACTTCCTTCATAGTAAGGACTGCTTTAATCGATTGAACAGGAATACTCTCAAAAGAATTTTCTCTAAGTCTTTTTCGACTAAATCCAAATGAAAATAGCCAGCTAAAAACGGGTGCTTTCTTTTCAAATAGTATAAAATTTAATAGCAACATGACAGTCCATCTGCGCCTGTAATGCTCAGCTGTAAATCTAAACAAATCCGGTGTATTAGCCTTTGGAGTTTCTGTTTTCACTTTAGCTTTATCTAAAAGTAATCCTGGTTCTGAATAACAAAAAACACCTTGAGGCATAGCGAGTTTTGCTAAAGAATTCAGAAAATAATCAAAATTTTGATGGCTTTTTATCTGTCCTGACAGCGTAGCAATAACAGAGGAATGAATCCCACCAACCAGGGAGTTCATCTGCCAGGTTGGGTAAGAAACCTCTCTATTGATTTTTATAAAAGGAGACTCTTCGATATAGCCCACTTCTCTTTCCAAAAAATTTGATGTTGCATAGCTGGCCATTATTTTGTTATGATGGAAGATTTTTGATAGATGACTGGTATTCAAATTTAAAATTTCAGATTCATGAATCCACACTAAAAGCTGATTATCCTTTAGTTGACATAACTTCATAACCACTTTGCTGATGTTACCCTTTAGAACAGCAACCGACTTTTGATCAATGATCACTTTGGTGACTTTCTTAAAATCATGCTGAACTAAAATCATGCTTCCCGACTAAATTGCTGATAAAATTTCAGGTTACATTGAGCAATACGTTCATTGCTGAATTTCTGTCTTACCCGATGAAGAGCCTGCTGACCCATTTGGTTTCTCCTGCCCTGATTTTCTAAGAGATAAGTTATGTTTTCTGCAAATTCATCATGCTTGGAAGGATCAACCAATATCCCTTCTTCACCATCTCTAATCATTTCATTGGACCAGCCCTCATTAGAGGCCACGATAGCCTTGCCCATAGCCATGGCTTCCAGCCAGCTTACAGGAAAGGCTTCGGCATGGGAAGGAAACACACACACCGCAGTCGATGCAAGATAAGTTTTAACTTCTTTATAAGGCACCTGACCATGATAGATAGTATTCTCTAAGGCTTCTCTGTTCAATATATTTTGCATCAGTTTCCAGGTAGACGGGCTTCCGGTTTTTGAATCCGAAGTATCGCCTCCAATGAGGTTTAAAGTGGCCTCTGGATTCAACTGAATCAATCTATTGAATATATGCGCCAGGTCCAGGACTCCTTTTTTACGAATCAAAGTGCCAACATAGAGGATGTGGTTTGGGATTTCGGTTTTCTGATTCTTCCCAAACTCAGATAAATCCACCCCATTATAAACGGTTGTAACACTCAAATTCATCTTAAAAAAGGCATTAGTTTTTTTAGCCACAAAATCACTTACCGCTAAGTGACCATCAGCTTTTTGCAGAGAGCGTCTTTCATGGTAAAAATTTTTCTTTTTTAAGGTTCTGCCTTCTAAATTACAAAAGTAGGCATCACTTCCATGAAGTTTAATAATGACAGGGCATTTTTTAGGCTGAATAAAGGAAGTGATGCCTGTCCAGTCAGGTGCTTCCACCAAATCAATTTTTTGTTCACTATAAAGTTGATCGATGATGTTTTCGATTTTCTTTTGTGTCAACCAGCGGGAAAAGCCTTTAAATTTTATATTCTTAATTTTTTGAACAGTTACACCCTTATCCTCAAAAATCTCATCTTTATTTTGCCCGTAAACCAAAACCCTTACCTCCTGCTTCAGTTGTAATAAAGCCCTGGAAAGGTTATAAATACTGGTGCCAATACCTGCGGAATGGTTACAGCTTGGATGAGGGTATTCGGGAGTCAGGAAGGCGATTTTCATCAATCAATTATTTCATTTAAAGCTTTTGCTATGCGTTTTGAAGCCTCCTGGGCTGGCTGCTGGTTAATGATGCCAAACCAATTTTGAGCCTTCTCCACATAAGGTTTTGGATTAGTCAATCCCTCTAAAATTTTATCTTCCATCTCCTCTTTTGAAGTTAACCATATGACCGCATCCTTATCAGGCATGGATTGGAAATGAATAAAATTATAAATTTTTTGAGGATGCCAATTTTTTAATCTTGGTGTTTTTGATAAATAATTGATATATAGACAGGGTTTATCCATGCTAGCAAAATCAAAAACCATAGAGGAAGCTATATTGATTATCAGGTCTGAGTGAAAAATCGTATTGACTTGCAAAGCAATATCTTCCCGGGTGGGAACTACAGTGTCCCAGGTATCCCCCTGTTGTTTCCATTTTGGAGGAATATAAGCTATAATTTTTTTATAATCTTTAAGAACCTTATCATATCTCCCGGAATGGTCAACGGGACTTGGCCTGAAAATAACACCTAAATTCATCTTACCTGTTTGGTTAATATTAGTCACAGCTTCACAAACATCTCTAAGATAATCCTGATCATCTGGACTAGTGGTGACATCATCACCAGAAAAACAAATATAGGTTTTGGACAAATCCATATTGTTTTCTAAATAAAAGGAGACTTTATCCTGCAACAGGGCTATGTTTCGATGGGCTTCAAATTGGGGTGTTCCTGTGATGAATACGCTGTTTTTTTGAATATATGGGTAATATAACAACAGTTCATTTTTCATAAATTTACTCCACACCAAATAATAATCTGGCTCAATGATCATGGTTGCTTTAGGCAAATTATCCCATGAAAAAATAAAACTGGCTGTTGGAATACCTAACTCTTTGGCAGCTTCAATTGGAGCTGTAGCAGAAACCGGCCGCTGATTGGTGCAGAAAACCAAGTCGGGCTTAATCTCCAAAAGTTGAGTTTGACAGGCTTGAAAATAATTTGTTTTTTTTTCAGCACCTATGATTTCTTTTTTCAAATCTCTTAGATCTTTAAGAGAGTTTATTTTTCTTGAAATTAATTGTTTTAAAACCTGCTTTAGCAAGGCTTTGAGGTTATTAGCTTTGGTAGTAAACTTATATGTCTGGTAGATTTGGTTTTTAAATCTTTTGGTAAACTCATTCAGCTGTGCATCGATATAAGCCGCTTTTCTCAAGTCGGTCATCCAACTTAATTTCGCTTTAGGGACTTGGTGTGTTTTCACCCTCAATTCTTTTTCTAACAGAGGAGTCGAATTCCAAACTTCAACCTCGAATCCAGCATTTTGAGCATGATTTATAAAATTGGTAAATACAAAATTCCTTAAACCAACCCCATCTGGAAGATAAAGCAAGAGTTTTTTATTTTTCATGCTGTTGGACAATAGGATAATTTTTGTCTAAAATAGTCTTGTTTAAGCGATAGTCATCAAAAAAAGAGGTGTAATTTTGGTAGGTTTTTCTAAGTACAGGAACTGTAAAATCTTTTAATTTGAAAGTTTTCGAGCCTTTTTCATTCCTTTGTTTTTGTGGTTGTAATTCCCCTTTGATATAATTTTCTATCACTTTAGGAAATAGCCTCCCCCCTGAATCAATGATTCTATTACCTAAATCATGCAAAGAATCTTTTTCCTCAACACTATCTAATCTAAGTTGATGAAGAATGTCTCCCGCATCAACTTTTGATGAAGCCAGATGTATAGTTGCTCCAATACAGGAAAATTCATTGTGATAAGCAGGGAAGAAATTTGTGCCCGACCCTTTGTAGTAAGGGGAAAGTCCTAAATGCATATTTATCACTTTGTCAGAAAATTTTTCTAAAATCTTATCCTTTACTATAGAACTGCCAAACAAAACTAAAAAATCGATTTTATAGTCTTCTAAAGCTTGTAGTATAAATTCTGAATTTAGAGTTCCAAACTCAATTGGCTTTACAGCAACATCCTCCGGAAAATGCGTATAATCCTTAAAGAACTTTTGTTCTGAATTTGACCGTGCTTCAAAATGAGATTCCATTAAATCCCTGTCTTCCTTATTTAACCCACCTGTATCTTCAATTTTATCTGATTTTTCTTCAGCAACAATTAAAGTTATATTTAAATTTTCAGCAAGTTTACTGGCCATGAACTTATGCCTTAAATGATTACTTGTAAATAGTGCTATATTCATCTGAACATCATTTTTTCATTTTTTCCACCCGGCACATCATTGCAGTCAAAACGATTCAGCATCAAGAAAGAATCTTCATGTTTTGAATAATCTCTAGTCATTGTAAAGCCTAGTTTGTGATTCGTTTGCCTTGCGATTTCTTCAACAGGTTGTGTGCAAACTTCTCTACTTCCGTAAGGATAGCTTATACTTACAATTTCTTGATGTGTTGTATTTTCTAAAAATTCTTTAGTTTGATTGATCTCTTCAGTAATTGTTTCCTTGGTTTGCAAACCAAGCGCTAAATGTGAATGCGTATGGTTTCCTAATGAAAATTCATCTCCTAAAGTTTTTAAGTGATTTATGTCCATATATAAATTATCAGCAACATCTTCTTCCGTAAAAACCTCATCGAAAAGCTTGTCAATAATTTGGTCACGAAGTGAAGTTTCTAACTTAAAGTTAAGCAGGTATTTTGTAAGTGCAGCATTCTCGCTATCGTAGTTATAGTGCTTAATTGCTTTTTGTACCTCAGCTTTAGAAAACCTGATGTTATAGTTTTGAATTTCGTTTATTAGACGTGCAGGTGACATGACCGATCTCACCAGCTGAATTTTATGAACCATAGACACTTTTTTTTCTATATGATTTATAGAATTTATAAAGTAAATCGCCGGTATGCCTAGTTGATCTAAAATCGGTTTTGCAATTTCATACTGTTCTTTTAAGCCATCGTCGAAGGTTAATAAAAGAAACTTCTTATCAGACCGAATTATTTCTTCAGTATTATCCAGTAAGTCCTTTTGACTAACAAACTGACCATAAGCTGATAACAGACTTATTTGATTTTTAAACTGCAAGGGGGTTAACCCAAAAATACTGGGGTATTCGGCGTCATAGCAAGGTCGTATATAATGGTAATTACTGGTGATTAACATCTATTTTTATTAATTCGTTTAAACTCATCCACTGCCAGATATGAAAACTTGACTCCTGTGATCCTGACAGATAATTCTTCCACTCCTCTTTCATTTCATCAAAATTCAAGTATTTAGCAAATGTAGAACTTTCAAGCGCATTTATATGCTTTTCAACTTCCTCCTGAAGCTCGTCTGCCAGCCATTCTCGCTGCGGCGTTTGTAAAGGACGTTTAGGTGCAAAAGCAATATCCTCACTATACTCTTTTAAAATTTGACGTAATAAATATTTGCCTTGCTCGTTTCTGATTTTAAAGTGTTCAGGTAAAGAAAATGCATATTCAACCAAATTATAATCTAAAAAAGGCTCACGTAATTCGGTAGTGGCAGCCATGGATAGCCTGTCGTTAAACCTCAGGGCCCTTGGAATTTTTGTGTAAAATAAATCGCGGTACTGCTTATCTAAAAGTTCGTTTCCAAAGGGTTTAGGATAGTCAGGTTTTTTAGCTGCTCTTTTTAAGTCTTCACTCAATACATTTAACTTAAACGGACTTGAAGCAGATTGCCCTTGTATGTTTTGATCTGAGCTTGTCTGGTAATAGTCGTAACCCGCCCAGGCTTCATCCATACCCTGGCCGTCCAGAACCACCTTAATGCCTTCTCTGGCTATTTCCTGAAAAAGTTTAGCATATGCCAGGGTGGGTATGCCGCCATAAGGTTCATCCTGAATATAACTCATCTTTTTATGCCAGGTGCTAAAATCTTCGGGGGTAAAACAAATTTTCTTTAAATCCGTTTGTGTTTTTTTAGTCATTTTTTCCACCCAAGGCAATTCGTCATAGCGTTTATCATCGGTATAAAAGCTAAAGGCTTTCATCTTACCTGCATCCTTTCGCTGGTTGATCAAAGCCAGAAGCAAAGAGGAATCGACGCCTCCGCTTAGGGTAAACCCCACAGGAACATCCGCTCTAAATCGCAAAGCAATACTCTTTTCGAGTAGTTTTTTATACTCCTTTTTAGCTGTTGTTTCATCTATATCCGCTAGTTCTTTTCGTTTTTTATGGACGCGTGTTACAAAATCATACCAAGGAGTGAGTTGAATTTTTGGTTGATGAACTTTTAAAAAAGTTCCTGCTGCAAGTTGATGAATGGTTTCATAGAAAGTTTCATCGGGCAAACCGTAACTGCCATACATCAGATAATTCGCTAAGACTTTTTTATTGAGATTAGCCTTTACTACTTCTTGAATCGCTTTGATTTCACTGGCAAAGATAAAATTATCTTCATCCATATAATAATAAAAGGGTTTCACGCCAAAACGATCCCTAGCTGCAAAGAGGTCTTTTGTTGCTGTATTCCAGAACGCAAAAGCAAACATGCCATTTAGTCGTTCCAGGCAATTTTCTCCCCATTCCAGGAAAGCTTCATATAAGACTTCGGTATCGGATGAGGTTTCAAACTGATGATCCAATTCTTTCAACTCCTCTTTGAGTTCTATGTAATTGTAAATTTCACCGTTAAATACAAGAATATAAGGCTGATTGCGTTTTTGAAAAGGCTGGTTAGCGGAAGCATTTAAATCAATGATGGATAAGCGGTTATGCCCCAGGACAATGCCCTTCTCTGTAAAATGACTGATATTATCATTCCCTCTATGATAAAGAGCGTCGGTCATTTTTGTGATGTGAGCTGTATTGGCCTTACTGCCTATAATCCCGGAAATTCCGCACATGGTTTTGGTTTTTGTTTCTCTTGAGTCTTCTGTCTACTGTCTGCAGTTGACTGAAGACTGAGAACTATCAACTATTTATTTTTTTTACCATCATTACAGCCTTCTCCCAATCTTCCATCGTATCAATGTTAACGTAAAGCTCAGGATTGGATTCGATATAGGTCAATTTGTTTCCAAAAAAACTTCCTTTTTTAATGACATCTGTTTTGGTGATATAAATACTTCCGTCTCTAAAAAACGCCTTCGGTAAATCCTGTCGGCGTTTGATGATTCCTTCCTCCCCTGTTGAAATTTTTAAGTTATCCTGTTCATCGGCTTCAAACACCCAATGCGGATTGTACTCCTGAGGTACAGGCAACACACTGACCAAAGCATCTGCTTCTGACTTGATGAATTTTTCAATGGCCCGGCCTATAAATCCGTCTTCTCTAAAAGGCGAAGTCACCTGTAGTAAGAGCACTGTATCATAATATTCGCCTTGATCCTCCATATACTCCACCGCATGCTGAACCACTTCAACACTTCCAGACTGATCTGCTGCTAAGTTTTCTGGGCGTTTAAAAGGTACCTCCACTCCTAGGTTTCTCGCTACTTTGATGATGTTTTCATTTTCAGAAGACACTATCAATCGATTAATTAATTTGGATTGCTTAGCCGACTCCACCGTATAAGCCAATAAGGGTTTACCGCCCAGGTCTTTGATGTTTTTGCCTGGCACACCCTTGCTACCGCCGCGGGCGGGAATTATTCCTAAAATTTTGGGTGGGGGTTGGTGATTCATTTTTTTATTATTTTGTATTCTGTTAACAGTCTACTGTCTGCTGTAATTTATAGTCTATTTTGACCTTTAAAGTTATTTAATAAATCTAGATAAAAGCAATTTGTGACCTGTGAAGAGTGAGGAGTGAGCAGATTATTACTCCCTTCACTCAAAATTTTTCTTTTTCAAGTAGTTTTTAAGTCCGATGATTAGTTTTCTGATTTTAATTAATAAATCTTTAAAGGCTTCATTATTATTATTTTTTCCAAGTTGTTAATTGACAATTATTTAAGTCTACTGTCTTTGGTCTACAGTCGACCGTCAAATCTTATCTAGCTTTTTAGGTATTTTATAAATCCTGACAAAAGCTTGTTGTGAACAGTTAAGCGTGAGCGGTGAACAGATTACTGCTCCCTTCATTCAATAGTTTTCTTTTTCAAGTAGTTTTTAAGTCCGATGATTAGTTTTCTGGTTTTAATTAATAGTTCTTTAAAGGTTTCATTGTCATCAAAATAATCTTGCCGAAAAGCAATATCAAATTGTGTATCAAGTTCGGCTAATGAACCAAGACTAATATCCAAAAACCGAATTAATTCTTTGTCTGAACTTCTTCCACAGCCCTCTGAAATATTTGAGGGTACTGATATAGCTGATCTAAGGAATTGTTGCTTCAGTATAAAATCTTCAGATTTAGGCATTTTTTTAGATAACTGATAGGCACAATCAACCAATTCCATACTTGCTTTCCAAGCTTCTAGGTCTTTATGATTCATTTTTACTACTTTATTAGTTCCTATCACATCCACTCATCACTGTTCACTAACAACTGTTCACTAACAACTCTTCACTAATATACAATCGTCTTATGAAACCTCAATTCCACCTTAGCCAGAATGTCTGCGATTTGAGCTCCTGCGTTTCCGGTACCGTAAATAGTTTCAGAGGGGGCTTTTGGATTGGAGAGTATCTGTTGCATGGCTTGTAAGATGTCCTGCGTATTATAGTCGACATCAATCACATTAGAGCCGCGATGTCGGCGGTGCTGACGACTGCCAATATTGATGACAGGAACCCCGAGGTAAGAACACTCTCGTATCCCAACAGAGGAATTACCGATGAGTCCCTTGGAATGGTTTAGCAGATTTAAAAAATCATGGCCTTGCATGTTTTTAAAAAAATGAACCTCCCCTAAATCAAACCGCTCTCGGTAGGAACGAATTCCGGTGGAGGTACCGTCTGATCCAGCATCTACATTCGGCCAAAACCATAGCACCGGGAAGCCAGAGTATTGCCGAATAGCTTCTAAAGTCGTTTCAATATGCTTTCTGGAATCTTTGTATTCGTTGGTGACCGGATGCTGCATCACCACCCAGTAACCCTTGCTTAAATCAGGCTTCGCACCTACCCCACCGTAGTTCTCATAAGGATCAAATGTCAGGCCTTGTGATTTTTGCACTTCCCTGGCTAAATCGATAGAAGGACAGCCTGTATTATATACTCTGTCTGGTTCTTCTCCCAGTTTAATCACCCGTTCTCTGGCATCTTCTGAAGCCACCAGATGGTAATCGGCTAATTTGGTAATGCTATGCCTCACTTTTTCGTCGATATTGCCGGTAACTTCCCCGCCTTGAATATGCGCTAAAGGAATGTTCATATAAGAAGCGGCGATGGCTGTGGCCATGGTTTCGAAACGGTCGGCAATAGTCACCACAACATCGGGCTGAAGGTTTTCGAACACACTGGAAAGTTCGAGAATTCCAATTCCTGTTGTTTTAGCGGCTGCTGTCAGATTCTCCCCTTCCAAGACATTAAAGACTTTGGCATCTATCTTAAAGCCATCGGCTTCCATATAATGGATTGCCGTTCCATAACGTTCCAGCAAGGCCGAAGCTGCCACCACCAGTTGAAGCTCAATCTGTGGATGGGCTTTAAAAGCAGTAAGTGCAGTTTTTATCCTTGAATAGGAAGGACGAGCGGTAACGACAACACAGATTTTTCTTTTTTGCATATCACTTAAATGGGCAGGTTTCTAAAAGGTCTTGTTTTCTTTTTTCCAATTCAGCCGGTTTGGGCAGGGCATGACCCGATTTAAAATCGATCGAAGTTAAGGAATCTATTTCCTTTAAAGGTGGGTAAAGTTTTATACCTACACTCTCAAAATAATCCTGAAATTTAATATCATCCCCAAAAAGCTTATCTGAAAATTTGATCCAAACTGCAGGAATTCGGTAAGCATGAGCAACGATTAAGCCGTGAAGTGAAGAGGAAACGATGTGTTCACATGCTAAAATTTCTCTGGTCGTGTCTTCTACGGAATTGGTCATTAAATCGATAATCTTGATGTTTTTATCGGTATACTGTTCTATCACACCCTTATAATCCGTGTAATGTGGAATAATTCCTAGCTTGTATCTCTTTTCAATTTCGGGATGGTAGTATTTGGGGAGCAGCAAGGCGGGATCTCCATATTTTTCCGGTACAGCATAACCTTGTTCAAGTAAGCACCGCCGAGTTTGAGGGCCTCGCACCGAAAGAAACCTGGCCGGTTTTACGAGCTGATTTGTATTGATGATACCACTCCCCCAGACCACACAATATTTATTCACATGGGCTAAAATACTTCCTGCAGTGATATAAATAGGTTTAGAACTCAGTTTATGTTTCCATTTATGTTTATTGGGGTGGGTAAATACTACTTTTTTATGACTGATTTTTTCAACTAAATACTTGCCCAGAAGATCGCCAAAGTTTTCTTTCGGTTTTTGCATGAAATGAATTTCACTCCACCAAAATAATTTTAGGCTTTGCTTAGGCATTATTAAAATTTTCAATAGTGAAATGAATGGTGTTTGGTTGTTTCTGGATTTCTAAACTATAATTATAATCTCTAAATCTAAATAAAATTTGCTTAAGCAATAAATCATTCACCGTCTTAAACGGATAATACGCCTGTACTGTTTTACCTAGGAGTTTTTTGATTTTATATTTGGTAGACTTAGGAAGGTTAGATTCGTTAAATTCAAATTTCACAACCTTATGTTGATTAAGTAACTCCTCAATTGCAAAATATAAATAATAGTCTACCTTATCGCAGATATTGGTAAGCCTAAAAATCACTTCAGGGTGTTTTAAACGTTCCAAATCTTCAGGTGTATAATATCTTATAAGGCCAATCCCACGGTTTGTATAGCTGACTTGATTTTCATCATTAAAAAGCATATGTTTTTGATTAAGACGCATTACATCAGTTAGGCGAGGCTGGATCGTGAAATTTTTATCCTTAGACTTTGGATAACGCTCATGCCAAATGTGCTGTAATAATAGGTCCTTGTGTTTTTGCTTTCGATAGCCTGCATGTTGTAAACGCCGGTTTAAATCTTCGTCTTCTGAACCATAAAAGTGAAAAAAGTTATCCAGTCCGTTAACTTTAAGCAAAGCCTGCTTAGAAAACAAAGCTACCCCAAAGGTCTCATGAACATGAGAATAGTCGCGTTTTTGAAAATCTATTTGCAAGACCTCTTCTGCATTTACAGAGGCTTTTAAGTAGGCGATATCGAACAGGTAGAAAGCTTTTTCGGTATCCAACTTTCCTAGTTCTTTTACAAAATCAGAATGAAAAACAACATCGGCATCAGCGATAAAAATGTTTGTCTGAACTGCCTGTTGAATGCCATAATTTAAAGCCCTTGCTTTACACCACAACAAACCCGGATGCCCTATATAATGATAATTTACAAATTGATAATCTTCAACAACAGCTTTGACTTCATTGCTATAATATTCTCGACTCCCATAATCCACAAACACGACCTCGAAATTCTGTTGAGTTTGTCCTGACAGACTTTCCAGGGAAGCCTGGATACGGGCAGTATCTCGGTTATGGTAGGCGTAGATAATGGATATTATTGACATCTACTGTGAATTTATATTTTGATAGGCTTTTAATACTTGAGCTTTAATTATCTCATACTCCAAATCTAACCTTATTTTTAAATTTTTTTTGAAAGCTTTATTTGTGAGGTCTTTATCATTTAAGGCAGTTGTTAGATGATTTTTTATTTCATCAATATTTTTGCAATCCTTAATCAACAATCCGTTTTCACCGTGATTGATGATTTCAGCTGAGGCTCCGCCAGGATTGGATTGTATAGGGAAAGCACCAAAGCATATAGCTTCCAACATGGTATTAGGCAAACCGTCGCTGTTACTGTTCCCAATATAAATCAAAGCTTTTTGCATAAATTCAATGACTTCATCATATTTAATACGCCCTATTACCTCAATGTTAAACCAGGTTTTAATTTTTTCATTCTTTACAAATTCTACAACCTCTCGATCAGCACCAAACACAACAACATGATAATTTAAAATTTCTTGTTGTAATCGTTGTATGGCCTTTAAGACTGGGATAGCTCGGCCTGAACGTCCCTGAAAGCCCTTGATTAAAATAATTTTTCGTTCACCAGGAGGTTTAAGTGGCTTTGTGGAATCAAATTTAAAACCGCCCCCGCCGGGTAAAACACCTAAAAACTCACCTTTAAACCCGTAGGTTCTGGCAATAGTATAATCTCTTTGGCAATCTGTAAACAAATAATCAACACGCGGCAAAACGGCCTGAATGTCTTTCAGATAGGCTTTGAAATTTTGAAAATAATATAAATCACTTCCCCAGGAGGAATAGATCCATGGTATCCTGGGATGATTTTCCATAACCGAGAGAACAGAAGTGCAGGAGACGTATAATGCAAAACTATGTACCACATCAGGTTTAATTTCATGCAGATAGTTTTCGAATGCCTTTGGAGTAGAATTTGTATTTACTGTTTGAATGTATCGGCTAAGTTTAGGGAACTCCTTTTTTATGTACACCCGCCCCGGGAAATCCCATTTTAGCCTCCAGGCAAATTTTTGCTGAACCCAGTCCAGACGTCCCTCAAACTTTCCACTATCGGTGATGTTAAACCAGTAAATCTCGTGACCGGCATCTTTCAACTGCTCTGTCCAGCGAAAAAAATGTAAAGACGGCATGGAGACCATTAGGATTTTCATAGCTTAAATGACTTTTCTTAAATGGTCTAAACCTAAATAATTTTGAACATGCTCGTACTTAAATGTGAATTGTTTTGACTTCCAGTTGAGATATAATTTTTCTAAAGTTAAGTATATTTTCTCCTGGTCATCGATTTCAGCCCAAAAGGGATAATTTTCCATCCCCAGCAAACGTCTGGACTCTGAATAATAAGGACCTAGCAATAAAATAGGCTTTTCAGCCATCACGCAATGCGGGAATTTTCCAGGCAAAAATGGACTGATAGGGCCTTTAGCTTCTAGAATAACATTTACACTGGCATCAGCCTGTAACTTTAAGACCTCTTCAAAAGGTATGGAACCCTTACTTAATTTCAACTGGGGAAGCTGTTTTTGTTGTTCTCTGAAATAAGAATGAAAAGACGACTCTTCGCCGATAAAAACTAAATGCGAGTGGCTTTTAAGTTTCGGATAGTTTTCAAGCAATTGTTTATAAGCTTCCACCAAAGCCTGAGGCTTCCTGGCACTCATCAAATTCCCGGCATGCAAAATGATAAATTGTAAGGCATCAAAAAACCTATTTTTTGTTCCCATTTGAATAGAATGGTCTATCTGATGGGGAATAAGTAAACGCTTTTCTATAAGCTTTCCGTAATAAGATTCCATCCATTCTGCCAGGTAGAGACTGGGATACATCAGTTTATGAGCTTTTTTACTCACTTCAATAAAAAATTTTCGCTTTTTTTGATGACCGGGCTCGACCCAATCGTAGGGCCTTGGATAAGCATGCATCGGATAAGGATCATGCACATAGGCATACCATTTAAAATGCCATTTCGGAGATTCTAACACGGTTTTGTGCGGTCTAAAACTCGAGGCTTTACTTAAAGTAAAAACGATATCGTACTTTTCAGGATCTTCTTTAGCTAAAGCCTTTTTAAAACGTTCAACATCCTCAAAATGCGAAAAAGAAAACCCGTATTTTTTTTCGATAAAAGCATTAAAATTTAAACCATGTTTTGAAAACAGGGTATTAAATCTTACTAACCAATAGTAAAAGGATGTTTTATACCGCTTAATCGCAAAAGTTTCAACCCCTTCAATTTTAGATCTAGACCTATCTAAATGATACACTTTAAGGCTATGCTTTAGCTTAATTAAGTTTTTGATGAGCGCTACATTGGCTTTGGACCCGCTGCTGTCATTTACCTCAATACTTTCAGTAAGCACTAAAATTTTTTTCAACTTGTTTTAGTTTTAAGCAGGTAATTTACAATTTCCTCTGATGCATTCCCTAATCCGTAAGGATTAGTTTCCTTTTTCAAAACTTTGGGACGCTCTAAATAATAATTTGCCTTTTTTATAATTTTAGAGATATTTATTCCTACCAACTCAGCAAAACCTTGTTCAATCCCTTCCATACGTTCGGATGTTGCTCGAGTCACCAAAACCATTTTACCTAAACTGGGAGCTTCTTCCTTGATTCCCCCAGAGTCGTAAATAATTAAATCACAAGCTTCCAATAAACCTAACATGACTGGGTATTCTACGGGTGGTATCAAATAAATATTTGAGTAATTTTCTAATTTCTGATGCACAACCTCCTTAACATGTGCATTTAAATGGACTAGATATACTATTTCTACATCACTTCTACTAGCAATTTGAGCTAAAGCTTCACAGATATTGATAAAACCCTGTCCGAAATTCTCACGTCTTTGACCCGTTACCAAAATCAATTTTCTGGTTTTATCAAGCCTGGATAAAAGCTTCTGTAATTCCTGAGGTGGATTTGTTTTGGCTATTTCCAACCCCAAGCGCAGTGCATCTACCACGGTGTTCTCAGTCAAGATCACCTCATTCTTTTGAATTCCTCCCTTAAGTAAGCAGTCATAGACTTTTTGAGTAGGGGCAAAATGTGAATTGGCGATTAGCCCTGTGATTTGGCGATTGATTACCTCAGGAAAGGATGAGTATTTATCATAGGTACGTAAACCTGCTTCCACATGCCCCACTTTTATACCTCGGTGAAAAGCGGCCAAGACCACCATACTGGAAGTTGTGGTGTCTCCATGTGCCAATACCCAGTCAGGCTGTTCTTTTTTAAGCACCTCATCCATCACTGTAATAATTCGAGCACTCAATCGATTTAAGCTTTGATCAAGCTTAATTAAATCTAAATCAATATCTGGCCTGATTTGAAAGAAATTTAACACCTGATTCAGCATTTCCCGAGTTGAGCAGTCACACAAACTATTATACTGAAGAAATTATTCGCTTTAAAAGCTTTTATCACAGGAGCCATCATTATAGCTTCATTATAGCTTCATTATAGCTTCATTATAGCTTCAGGCCGTGTACCAAAGCAAATGATTATTTTTGTTGGCATTCTGAGTCAGGTTTTAATCAAATTTTTCTATTTGTAAAATTTAAATATAATAGTCTTTCAATTCTTTAGAAGATAATTTTTTATAGGATTTATAAGAGTTAAAAATAAACTTAGACTTAATAAGTTTTGAAACTAAAAATCGAATTAGCTTAATCTTTAAGGTGCATGAGCTTTTATTCATAATTTTTAAATTAAAAAGATCGCTATTATTAATTTTCATATCTTCTAAAGTTCTTATCATCCATTTTGTAACCGTATTCCCCATATGAAATGTGAAATTATCATCAGTAGATAGTCTCCAATGACCATATTTAGACAGTTCAATATCTATAAAAATTGCATCATCTCTAGAAGAAATTAAATGATTAGATACAACTGATTTAAGACTTTTAATCAAATCTTGTTTAACAGTAAAGCAAAAGTGACCGCAACCTGCATTAGCCCTAATTCCATTTTTTTTTATGGATAATATCTTTTCTTTAAGCACCTCTGGTTTAAAAACTTTAAACCCCAAACTCAAGATAAATTTTTCCATAGCTTCAGAATCTGATACTTTTCTAAATTTAGTGTTTCGATCAAAAAAGGTATCAAATAAAAACATTTCATTATAATCTTTATAACTTTTTGTATTTGGAGTAGTCCCGACCATTCCCGCTTTTGGAAAGGTCTCATAAATGTCATAAACAGCATTCTGCCAACCATTTTGGAACAACACATCCGCATCGGATATAGTGATCAAATCAAAATTATGACCTGCAAGCCCCTTTGCTATAGCATTTATTTTACCTATAGCTGAAGAGTGAACAACTTCATTTACTTTATTTTCCTTAAGTAAGTGATTTAAATAATCTTGGACTTCTCTACTAGACCCATTATTAACGACACTGATATAAGTTTGATTGTGTGATGTTAAACATATGCTTTCTAAACATATCTTTAAAATATCTAAGCCTTCTTTATAATACCCCTCAAGTTTAGGTAAATATACTGGAACAATAATTTGATGAAAATATTGATTTTTAGCTTTAATATCTTCTAGCTTAGCTGGATTTATACCTTTACGCATTTTAACTTATAAAGTTATAAATTTTTAATTATCTGATTATAAAATAAAAAAAAGTCTTTAATTTTTTTATTTGTAAGATATAAGTAAGAAGTCTTCAAAAACCAGTCTACTCTTTTTTTATTATTAATAAAACACTTATTAAGTTTTATTGATAACATATCATATTGTTGTTTATCAAATTTTGATAAATATTTTTTCAACAGATAATGATAAAACATAAAACTTGCGTTTAATTTCTCATAGTATAAATTTTGATTACCAGAAATACTAAGTTCAGATATTCTGACGTATACATTTGCATTTTCAACACTTAAAACATTACCGAAATCAGAAACTTCAATTACTGCAAGTTGATCTGAATGCCATGCTAATGGAAAATCTTTGAACTTGACTTTTTGAAGTTGTTCCCTTTCAAAGAAATATTCACTTAATGAACTTGGAGTATTCTTAAAAAAAAAATCAATGCTTTTTTCAATTCTTTCATTTGTATTTACTTTGGATATTTGTTTATCCTTTGAGTCAATTTTTATTGTTGAATATCGAAGAACTTTAATATCAAGATTAAATAAATCATTATAATTATTATAGAACTCACTTACAACGTTTGCCCCGTATGTGTCATCATCACCCAATATCGTAATCCAATTCTCATCCCTTATAAGGTTAATGCATCTCTCCCAGTGTTTCACTAGTGACTTAGAACCTAAATTAATTTGGAATTTAAAATACACAATATTTAGGGTATCCTTAAATTCTGATATAATATCAGTTGGGTTTTCTGGACTATCATCATCGCCAATATAAACCTTAAATCTCTTGTCTGTCTGATTTGCAAGCGATTTCAATGTATTTCTGAAAAACTTTTTTTTATAATAAGGTATTATAATTGCTATCATCTTTTTATTTAAGTGGATGCTTTAATGCATTATCTATTTCTCTTGGTCACATCTTTTATAAGTGTCTAAATTTGAATAAATCATTATATGATATTATAATTTTGAATGAATTTAACAAATCCTCCATTTGCTTTAGATAGCTTAATTCTCTAAAGCAATAGTTTAAATTTTATTAAGATCTGTATTTTAATTATGTTAAACTTCTTAGTATTGAAAGAATTTGAGGACATTTATTTTCTGGGGTAAAATCAGAAAAAACTTGTTTTACAATGTCTGAATCCTTTTTCAATTCATTCTTGTTAAGGAAATAATTGATTACTTCTTCTGCCATTCGCTCTATGTCTAAATAGGGAACTATTTTACCTCCACCATTAACAAGCATTTCCTGTGTTCCTGTTGCTTGATCAAAACAGATAATTGGCTTTCCTAACATACCGACTTCTATACAAACTAGAGGAAAAGGATCTTCTCTAGAAGTCATCAAAAATAAATTAAAGTTATTGAAGTATTGATGAGGATTTTGTTGTTGACCAACGAAATTGACTTTATCAATCAAATTTAACTTTCTTAAATCTTCATCTACTATAATCTGTCCAAGTAATCCAATTTTTCCTACCCATTGAAACTCAATGTCAATATTTGGGTGATACTTATTAATATAATTTGCCACTTGAATAAATAATTGATGTCCTTTACGCCAACCAGTTTTACCAGATCCCCCCACGATAAATTTTTTGGATTGAGATTTAAGGCTTTTATTCAAATTAATTTTTGTAAACTCATAAACAGTAGAAATTCTTTTCACATCGAGATCCCATTGTATCATAAGATCTTTTTTTACAGCTTCAGATACAGCAATAACTTTATCTATATATTTAATTATTTCAGTTGGTTGCTGAATATAATATTTTAAACTAGAATGCATTTCGTGCACATGCGCGACTAATTTTACAGTAGACTTAGTTTTTCGTTTAATTTGAATAGCTGAGGATAGTGAAACTACTGTATTTGAATAAATAATGTCATAGTTGAAACGAGCAATAGTATTTATGCATTTTTGGGCATAATATTTTTCAAACTTCCCTTGACTTAGCTTATTAACTACTCTTAAAACCAAACTTGTATTATTTCGTGGTTTTATGTTATAAACATAGTTTGCAACTTTATTAAAAGATTTTTCTATCTCACCTCCATTTAAATGTAAAATCCCAATTTCATATTCTTTAGAATGGTTTTCTCTTAACCACTCCATTAAATACAAGAGTACCAAGGGCGCACCAGCTAATGAAGCATCATGGGAAACAAATAAGATTTTTTTCATGTAGAACTTTGATAATTTACTTAATTGAATATGGTATTATTTAATAAATAGTAACATTAATGAAATAAAATTTACATAGTATTATTTAAAAAACTTACATCATTCACTTTTATTTTAAGATATGTACTCTTAATCTTTAGATTTTCTTGTTTTTTCTTAAAAGTGGACTTTAAGATAAATTTTTTTATTTTAAAACTCTTACACAATAAAAAAGTTAAATATGTACTTAAAAACTCATAATAATAAGGTGTTTTTAACTTTTTAAGTTTAAATAAACTCTTAATTGGGTAAGTGATTCTATCATTCAACATAGAAAACTTTAGTAACATTTTTAATACTAATCTATCAAAGTGCGGTTTTATTCTTTCTTTGTCTTTAGTATCAAGTTTAAATATTATTTCTGACACATTATTTAGTGCTTTTTCTACTGATTTAATATAGTTTAAAGATTTATATTTTTTCCCAATATTGAAATGAGTTGTACCAACTCTAAAAAAATTATCTGGTTTCTTTAAGTTGTAGCATAATTTTGGTTTAAATGCCAAGGCTCTAAAATGTAGATCCCAATCTTGCCATGCCCACAAATCCTCTTCCCACAGACCAATTTTATTTAAGAAAGTTTTCTTCCAAAGAACTCCATTCGTTGACCAAGGCATATCCATATTTAGAAACCTTATCATTAATTGTAAGTAAGAATCAGTTGAATCTATTTTGTTCCATAATATATTTGTGTCACCAATAAAATTTTTAAAAGAAGCAGAATGTGAAATTAACATATCCATATTTAAATTATTAATTTCTAGCACTTTTACCCTATTATCTAAGCAATCTTTTGCTATAATGTCATCTGAATCTAAAAAGATGATGAACGCACTCTGGCTCATTTTAAAACCAAAATTTCGAGCGCCATTCCCACCTGGTAAATGTTCTTCTGGACGGTGGTAGTATCTAAAACGTGAGCCTTTTTTAACATAAGTCCCTACTACATCATCGGTGTTATCACTTGAACCATCATCGACTATGATACATTCCCAGTTTCGGTAGGTCTGTGCCAATACCGAGTCCAGGGTCTCTTCTATCAGATGAGCACGGTTATAGGTAGGGATGATGATAGAGACTAAGGGATTATCAGAGGTCACTGTAGTAGTATTTGAATTCAAAAATAGGGAAAAGATTTGGGTTGAGGTTGTGTTAGTGGATCATTGGTTCCTGCAGTTGTGACTGCCATTCAGCAAATAAGATTTTATGATTTACTCTGTTCTAAAATGTCCTGAAGTGCATCTATATGCCGCTCCAAGGAAAAGTTTTTTGCAATATTTTCTTTTCCGGCTTGTCCAAGTTTTTTAGCCAATTCTATATTTACTAATAAAGCAAGCATATTTGCTGCCATCTGTTCAACATCGTGTTCTTCACAGAGCAAACCTGTTTCTCCGTTTATAATGACATCAGGAATACCTGCATGAATAGTGGATACTACGGGAATTCCTGCTGCACTTGCCTCAAGCACCGCCAGGGGTGTTCCCTCCATATCAACATTTTCAGCAATTAAGGAGTGCTGTACAAAACCTAATGATTCTGCAAGCAATTGCTGATAGGTATACGAAGTGATAATACCAGGAAATTCTACCTGGTCTTCAATACCCAAATAGCTGACCAGGTTTTTACAAGTATTCAGCAGAGGACCATCACCCGCCATAATCAGGTTTGCATCCGGATGATTTTCAACAGCCTTTTTAAAAGCCAGTATCGTGTAATAAGGAGCCTTTTTATCTGTAAATCTGCCAATGGCAATAAACTGTTTTTTCTCAAAGGTTGGATGTACATTTACAAAGGCTGGTTGTGGGCCATACACATTATAAACCAGTTTCTCCTCAGGACAACCCATTTCCAGAACCATTTCCTGCATTTTACGGGATACGGCAATTACTTTTGAAGCATATTGAAATACTTCCTTATAGTTCTTATGATTTTCAACCACCTTTGTAACACTTGCATCATAACCGTGAAAATGCACCACTAAGGGTAATCCGGCTTTTTTAATAAAAGGCAAAATGAAATGTGCATGGGTGCCATATTCTGCAAGGACTACATCGATTTGGTTTTTTTGTAATGACTTTATAATGATAGTATCCTGAATAAAACTGGAAGACTTTTTAAAAATCTTTCTCTTTATATTTAACCATCTTCTTTCCCAGGGGGTCGATAAACGGGACACCCCTTCCAACTGAATGTTTTTACGCCCGTAATAATAAAACACAGAATCTTTTAAATAGGTTTTATGTGCCTGTATAAAGGTTTCGGAATAGGGGTTTTGGTCTGGAGTAAAAATGGCGATGTTCAAAACTTATGAATTCTTTAATTTAAATTGAATAAAATTTAATAGCAAGTTTAATCTACTAGTAGATGGTTGTTTAACTCTATAAAACTTGGAACTAAAGAGAGAAAATTTATCATGTAGGTTAAACCACTTTTTATATAGTAACAAGTTCATTTCATGCGAAATTAATCCATATTTTGATTCTGAAAAGCACCTAATACTAGATTCTTCTAACAATCGTTTTTTCCTGGTTTCATGGTCTTCATGAATACGGCTAATTGACTTATGGTTGCGAAAATAATTTAGATGTTGTTTTATAAACTTTACTTTTGTGTTTTTCGTCAATTGCATCCAAAAAAACCAATCTCCACACATTTTCATATCAAGCAAAGAATTTAAAAAAAACGAGGGTTTAACCAAGGATTTTTTAAACACCACAGCGCTAGCATTAGGAATAACGTTTTTAACTAACAAACCCTTATTAATAAACTCAGCTCCTTCCATTTCAAAGTCACTTAACCAAAAATTAGGCTGCATCTTTGAGGTATATTCAACCCTATCAAATAATACACCACCTTTTTCATCAACATCCTTGGTTTGACAATAAATTAAACCAGTCTCTTCAGTTAAGGACGGTATCAGAGTTTCTAAGAAAGATAACTCACAAAAATCATCACTCTCAGCTATCCATATATAGTCTCCCTGGGCCAGACTAATTCCTTTTTTCCATTGCTTAAAGGGTGTACCTGAATTTTTAGAATTTAAAATCAGATGCGTTACTTTTGGATGGTTTTTGTAAAGTTTTAATATTTCTTGACTGCCGTCGGTGGAGGCATCATCCAAAAGAATGACTTCAAAATTTTTATAAGTCTGATTAAAAACTGTATCCAAGCGTTGGTCTAAAAATTGAGCATGATTATAATTCGGGACGATAATGGATACTTTTGGATTTGTCATTAATTAGTAATTGATTTTAACCTTTTGAATAATTTTCGTTTTAAACTTTTTACAAGCTGACTATAACTCAAATCCATATCTTCTTTTAAGATTTCTTGATTAGCAGAATCTAAGAAAAATTGATATAAAGTATTTCGTATAGATGGGGTTATTGTAAGCATGGTTAAAGATTCTAAATCTAGCTGATCCTTAAATCGTTTAAGAAATGAACGTATTCTGTATAGTAGTATTTGATTAACCTTCTCACTAAATAGATTAGTTTTTATCAATAAAGCAAAGGTATAAGCTGTTTTCAAATTCCTTTCGAAAGCAGTCTTGTTGCTCCAAATCCCTGAGCCTAACCTATAAACCGCCATCTTTTCATCAATATACCCTATTTTTCCACTCCTTGCTAAGAGCATATATAAAAAAAAGTCGCCTATAGACGAAAGTTTAAATTCATTTGGAAAATTTAGATTTTGACTTCTAAACATTACCGATGGGGTATGTATGTAATTCCCTTTTTCAGCTAGGTCTGTGATCGTTTCATGATTTTTAGGCACTATCGTTATATTATCTTCCAACAACTCTCCTTTGGATAATAAAGCCACTTTATGAAAACAGATGACATAGCCTTTATTCTCCTCCAGAAAATCCACCTGCTTTTGCAATTTTAAAGGATCTGTCCAGTAGTCGTCGCCTTCACAAACGGCAATATATTTTCCGTTAGCTGAATATAGATTGTAAAGAAAATTAAATCGACCCGTAGGTTGTCCACCAATCTTTATGTTATTTTCTCTATGATGAAGAAATAATCTGATTTTATCTGGAAATCGATTGGCATAATCCATACAAATTTCTCGGGTCCCATCGGTTGAAGCGTCCTCTCCTAATAGGATTTCGTAGTTAAAATCTGTTTCTTGTATTAAAATGCTGTCGAGACATTGCTCGATAAAACTGACATGTTGATAAGTTTGAATACAAACCGATACAACCGGGTTGTGAGTAACCTGATTGTCATTTTCAATAACCTTCTTCTTCTCGTATGTTTTCTTAAACTCGGTTATATCCATTTGAAATCTTGATTAAGAATCTTAAAATCTAAATCTTCTTTAATTTCTTTCTCAATGTAACTAGGTAATGTTTTTTTCCAACCCATATCGTCTGTCTTTTGTTTAAATACAGCATAAGGATCTTCCGCTTCAGTGGAAGTTGATTGTTTTATAAAAATATCGGTTTGTTCCGAATAATCCAGATCGCAAAATTTAAAAAGTTGTTTAATTTCCAATACTGTATTCAACAACAAATCATCATAATTGATAAGATAAAATTGATCTGGGTATTGCTTTTTAAATCTCAAAAAAAGAAAACAGACTTCTTTCCATTTATTATAACCGAAAAAATGAGTGCATTTTTCTTTATTTTTAAGTAATGCATGTTTCCACTCTTCTTTGACTCTCCAACTGGGATCAAATTCTTTTGGAATATTAATCCACGAGTTTATAACAGCAAAAGGAGATCTTACTAAACCTATTATTTTTGTATCAGAAGTTTTCAATAAATTTTCAATCACATTTAAATAGTGTGTTTCTTTAAAAAATAAGGTAGACTCCTTATGCTTTTCAAAATTCAAATTCCTTTTCGCCCCGCTAATACTCAATTTTCCGTTTACAAATTCATCCTTGCTGAGGTATAGCTTATAAAAAAAAACATTTATTTTTTCAATTTTTGAATCCTCTTTTAATTGTGGTTTAAAAGTATAGGCAAAATTAGGTTGGAATCTATAGGCTACTTCAGGCGAACTATTTATAATTTCTCCTAACCATGATGAACCTGATCTTGGAACGCTAAATAATGCTATATTCTTCATAATAGTTCGAAATCGCTTAACATCTCAATACAAGATTGTTTGTTATTAAACATCAGAATATCTATAATAGATAGACCAGGAACAAAATTGTTTGTAAATTGTTTATAAGATTTAATATTAGATTTTAAAAATTGCAGTTCAATTCCAAACTTTTTAAAGTCCTTTTTTTCATATAAATCCATTCCACCAAAAGCATTGACGTATTTGTTGCCTTCTAGTTTTTTTGTTATATCAATTAGTCTTTCGCTTTTTTCTAGACCTCTATTAAAAGCAAATTCCTTAGAAGAAACTATTGTTTTTTTCTCTATTTCGAGATAATTCAAAATATTTTTCACGCTATTAATCGCTAATTCAGCTATAGTAGAAGATCTAATATCAAAAGTTTTACTTAAAATAGGGTAAACTGAGTCAAAATAAGGTGCTTTTTTGTAAGAATGGTAAATTAATAATATTACTTTATTATAGTGCTTATTTTCAAAATCCACATTTACTTCATTGATTAACTTATTTTGGCTTGCTTGTAAACATGGAATTGAAATTAATTTATCAGTGCCATTTATTAAAATTCGGTTTCTATTTATCCATCCTCTTTTAATAAAATTGACATCATCGTAGAAAACAAACTCATCCACAGCCTTAATCAACTGGAAATAGCCGATATAAGGAAATATATAAGGCTGCATAACTGCAATCGATTTGCTATCCCTAGTCATAATTGATAATTGAAGTTATTTGTTTTAAATTTTCATGGCTTAAACTATCATAAATCGGCAAACACAACACACTTTTGACTATATCATCAGCTATAGGACATTGTGAAGACTGAATATAAGGTAAGTCTTCCAAATTTGGATAGAAGTAACGCCTAGGAAAGATATCTTGAGCTTCCAACTTGGATTTTACTTTCAAAAGTTGGGATTCACTTTTAAAAACAACTGGATAATAACTGTAATTCCACTGTGTACCTTCTCTGAGTTTAAGTTTACTCAACAAATTAAAATCCAGATGTTTGTCATAATACTTGCAGACGCGCTGGCGCTCAGTCAAGATATACTCCATATAGGGTAAAACACTTAAGCCCATAGCAGCCTGAAGCTCACTCATTTTTGCATTAAGTCCTAAGCCATAGTATTCTTCCTGGCCGTTATGTCCAAAATTATGGCGAAACCACATCTCTTGCCGAGTGGCTTCATCTTGGCATAATAAGGCACCGCCTTCTCCTGTATGAAATAACTTGGTGGCATGAAAACTACAAGTGCTGACATCTCCGTAATTAAAAATAGAGTACCCCTTATACTTCACTCCAAAACAATGGGCTGCATCATAAATCACTTTCAGCTTATGTTTTTTGGCTATGGCTTCAATCTCTTCAACAGCACAGGGGTTTCCATACACATGAGTAGCCAGTATAGCAGTGGTTTTATCCGTGATAGCCGCTTCTATTTTAGTTTCATCAATGGTCAAATACTCGGGGTGAATATCCACAAAGACAGGCGTGCACTTTTCCCAGACAATCGTCGCCGTCGTCGCTACATAAGAAAAAGGCGTTGTAATCACTTCTCCACCCTCTCCAAAGGCATTTAAAGCAATCTGAAGCGGCAAGGTTCCATTGGTCATCGGTATGATATTATTCACCCCTAAGTAAACCTGTAGCTTTTGAGACAGTTCTTTATACAATTCACCATTATTGGTCAGCCACTGGTTTTTCCAAATACGTTCCAATTGTCTTTGGTAATCTTCTATCGGCGGGAAATAAGTTTTGGTGACGTTGATCATATATTTTCCACTGCGTAATTTTTATCAAGCTTTCCGTTTTTCTTTATATAGACAAATTCACAAAGCCATAATACTTTATTAGAAAATGGTCGATTAATATCTGTAATGTCGAATAATTTAAATCCTTTTTCATCAAGATAATTACTCATTATTAAAGCAGAATTTTTTATCCTTCCATTCATTATTCCCACTTCTACCATAATGATTTCAACATTATTCAAAAGGTTGCTCGCCCCTTCCAAAACTTTTAAATCTAGACCTTCTGCATCAATTTTTAAAATAGAAGGTGTTTTTAAATTATTTTCCTTTACAAAAGATTCAAGTTTTACTATGGGTGCTTTTATTTGATTAAATCCTCTGTTTTGTGCCTCTTGCTCTGAAAAACTAAATGTACAACTATCATCCCTTTTATGCATTGTGAAATTTAATTCATCATTTACATGACCTACTCCCACTGAAAATAAATGAATATTTTTATGTTTCTTAAAAAGTAAATCAAGATCCGTTTTTAAGTTAATTTGAGGTTCAAACAAATAGTACGTGGCATCAGGGAAATATTTCAAACACTCCTTAGTCCAAGTACCTTTATTGGCGCCAATATCATAAATTGTCTCCGGATAATAATTTTGGTTAATTAAAATAGTGAAAAAATTGTCCAACAAATTATTTTTAGCATAAGTATTTGATTTATAATCTTTTTTATTTAGTGCTAATTGATTATAATTTTTAAAGGTTATTATTTCATAACCTAACTTATTTGTTATTTTCTTAATTATATTTTTGACTATTCTCATTAACACCATCTTACATCAATTGTTTTTGAATCCATTAAAAAAGGTGTCCATATTTGCTTATCATGCTCTATTTGTATTGAAATAGCTTTGTGGGTTTTATAATAAACATTAAAACCAAAATCTTCTGATGCAGTGAAAGTTATATTGTAAATGCCTTTTGATAAATAAATATTTTTTAGCTGAAAAGTAAACGTAATCTCATCCTGGTTTTCAATTGTTTTCAAATCTTGGTTTTCCGGCAATACCTCAGCAATACCTCTTTGTTCTTTATCATAAATTGCTAAAGAAATGTATGGTATTTTTGACAGGTTCTTATTTTGAATTTTGAATTTCAAGTCAATCGTATTTCCCCAAAGAATATGATAAATATTATTTGAAGGAACAACCCCATCAACCCAAGCTTTTTTTAATTCAATTGAATTATCCGAGAAAACAATCTGAGAATTTTCATTTGTTGAAAATTTATTATAATACAAGTCAATTCCACTTGATACGTTCTGCCCTTGAAATTTTACCACTCCTTTTTCTAATAGAATAATCTGATTACAAATCCGCGACACCATGGGCATAGAGTGTGATACAAAAACAATAGCCGTATTAGGCAGGATAGTATCTATCTTCTTAAAGCATTTCAAAACAAAGCCCAAATCCCCTACCGCCAGCACCTCGTCAATAATCAACACATCCGGCTCCATCTGTGCCGCCACGGCAAAGCCCAGACGCACCTTCATCCCGCTGCTGTAGTTTTGTACCGGCATATCTATAAACTCCCGTATTTCGGCAAAGTCTATGATTTCCTCTACTTTAGAATCAATCTCCTTTCGGGTAAAGCCTAAAATAGCACCGTTGTTATAGATGTTTTCCCGACCGCTCAATATGGGGTTAAACCCGGCCCCCAGTTCTATAAGCGCACTGACGCGTCCTCGCATCACTACCTTGCCTTCATCCGGATTGATGAGGCCGTTGAGTATTTTAAGCAGGGTGGATTTACCTGCGCCGTTATGACCGATAAGACCTAAGCACTCGCCGCGTTTCAGTGTAAAACTGATGTCTTTGACCGCCCAGAATTCTTTGGGTCTTAACTCGCGTTTTTCTTTGTTGCCCGAATAACCGGATACCAAATCCTGCACCCCATACCACAGACTGGTTTTTAGATCTTTACAGAATTTCTTGGACAGTCCGGTCACCTCGACCAGGGTTTCTTTGGGTTCAGTAACGTCTTTGTTTATTTGGCTGGTGGTCTCTTGCTCCATCATCATTTAGGCACTTAAACGTTCAACAAAAATAGGAATCGATATCCGGTAAAACACCAAAGCTAACAGAAACAAAGGTATGCTGGCACCAAATATGATTAAAAAGTAAGTGGTATATTCTAAAGGTATCCCAAGGGCTAAATTCCGTCCTACCACCACTATGGGGGTTAAAGGGTTGTATTGCATAACAGTCCGCATCACTCCGGTCTCCGGAATGCTATAGACCACTGGAGTTACATACATTAAAAACTGCATGCTAAAACCTATAATTTTCGAAACATCGGTATATAACATGCCTATGGGCGTGAGCAGCAAGCCTATGGTATTGCCGATCAGAATGGCCCCCAGCATGGCAAACGGAAATAAAAGCAGTCCCCAGCTGAGCCCCACCCCGTAACTGAATAAAAAGATAAAAAGCAGGATGACTTTGATGGAGGTGTTAAAAAGCAGTTTCAGTATACCCGACATGATGAGGGCTTCTTTAGGAAAGTTGATCTTGGACATGATGCCTTTGCCAGAGTTGGTGCTTTGAATCGGCGAGGTAATGGACGCCGTAATGATAGACCATAGCAGGGTTCCTGCAAACACGTAGACAGGATAAGGCACGCCGGTATCGGTAATTTTCACCGTCCCGCTGGAATTCAGAAACATCCAGACAAAGGCGGTGGCCAGGGGCGGTGCAAACGCCCAGAGTATCCCCAAATAAGATTGCCGGTACTGGGCGGTGATATCGCGTTTAGCCAGCTGGAAGGCTAAAAACCGGGACTTGTTCAAATCTCGTAGACTTTCTTTTAAAAGTTTTGGAATATTCCGGTTGGTTTCCTTTTGATAAATGCGCGTCTGCATCATTTGTATATTGAATAATTATAAGATCGAATCATAAAGTAAGTGTTTTAAGTCTGTATTGAAATTCTCTTCTAATTTTTTCCAAACGGTATTGATCAATGATACTTTCGCTTCCTTTACTAATTGATTGAGATAAAAACATGCTGTTTAATTACTGGTCAAATTTACGTTTTTTGTTGGATATCCGTTACTGGAGTTCAGATTTTGGTGATGTGGTGATGTGGTGAGGTGGTGAGAAGTGGTGGGGTTTTTAGTGAGGAGTCTTGAGTGGTAAGTCACAAATCAAAATTGAAGAAAATATTTAAAAGTTAGGATCTTAAACTCGGCCTACTTTTTATGGATGTAGCAAAACAAAAAAGTGGTGAAGTGAGGGCGAAGGAGCAAAGCACTAGTGAAACGGTTTGCTTTGCGAGGTGGAGCCGCTTTTGTAGTTTTCAAAGACATAAAAATAAGCCTAGACTTTTTTGTTTCTTTTTTGGGCGATGCAAAAAAGAAAAGGATGGTTAAGTTTTCTAAATAACCTCCATTTCGATAGTTATCGAAGGCCTCTTAACTTGCTTCGCCTATTCGAATATTCGGCGTGGCTGCACCACTAATCGTATAGTCGGCAGGGCAGTGTTGCTAAGTCCCCATTACACGAATACTCGATTACACGACTACACAAAACTGTTAACAAACCCTGACTTAATCTAAAATAAAACATACGTCTCCGTGATAAAGTTTACCTTTGCCTTAGAATAAAAAGTCATGAATAAAGAGATAAAAGTCCTGGAATTGGGGCAACGCGATTATAAAGAAACCTGGGATTTTCAGGAGGAATTGTTCCAGAACGTCCTTAACACCAAAATCCAAAACCGACGGGAATCCAGCGATTTGCCTACCGAAAATCACCTGATTTTCGTAGAGCATCCCCACGTGTACACCCTGGGGAAAAGCGGGAATTTATCCAATTTACTGCTGAATGAACAGCAGCTGGCCGAAAAAGGAGCGACCTTTTATAAAATCAATCGCGGGGGCGACATCACTTACCACGGCCCTGGTCAGGTGGTGGGCTATCCCATTCTGGACCTGGAGAATTTCTTTACCGATATTCATAAGTACCTCCGATTTCTGGAAGAAATGGTGATTCTCACCCTGGCAGAATACGGACTAAAAGCCGAGCGCAGTGAAGGCGAAACCGGGGTCTGGCTGGATGTGGGCACTCCCTTTGCCCGAAAAATCTGCGCCATGGGTGTTCGCGCGTCCCGCTGGGTGACCATGCACGGATTTGCCTTTAATGTGAATGCCGATTTGGGTTACTTCGATAACATCGTGCCCTGCGGTATCCGGGACAAGGCAGTCACCTCACTGAATGTGGAACTCGGCAAAGCCGAAATTCCCGTAGAGGAAGTCAAAGCCAAACTCAAAAAACACTTTGCCGAACTTTTCGAAGCCAGGCTCACGGAGTCCTAAAGCGATTTGTTGTAAATCAAAATCGCATTGTCGTCTCCTTTCACAATAAAATTCAATGCAGTGGGGGCCCGCAAATCCAGTTCGATATGTGAGTTTCCAAAGACGGGAAATCCGGAAACCAGTTCCGCCTGCTCATCAAAGAGGTAGACTTTATCCGCCTGTTGATCGACAATGCTGAAATAGGTTCTGTTGGCCTGCTCGTAGATTTGCGGAGGCAGATACAGGCCGTAATCCAGGGTTTTAGTCACGCCGTTGATGCTTAGTTTATTTTCTGAAAAGGTCACCACGTGTTTGGGGCTCACCGCGATAAAATGATTATCAGACAGGTCCATGGCGGTGGTCTTCACCGCTCCGCTCTGGGAGATTTCGATACGGTTTCCCTCGGCATCGGTTCCTGTAAAACTCGCGTTATGCAGACCCCAGGCATTGCCCGACGTAGATATGCTTTGCTTGGGATTGACACGCACCCCGCCGGTTCTGTTCAGGATGTTCAGACCCTGCTCGTTTTCAACCAGGATGTAGTCTTTTCTACCGATGCGGATGTGCTGGGGTGTACGCTGAATTTTACTTCCGGACTTGAAATCAAAGCCTTTCACCAGTTTCCCTTCTTTGTTGAACATCAGGACCTCATCGCCCTGAACCACGACAAACCTGTATTTTCCATTTTGATCGTAATCGAAAATCGCCAAACCTTCAGAGATGAAATCTTTAAACTCCAGAGGAAAGGGCGCTACGGAATTCCCGTTCTTGTCGATGACATACAGCTTATTCTGCGTGGTAAAGGCCATCTGCAGTCTTGTATTTCTATAAATATCCAGGGTGAGTATCTCCCCCACTATTCTGCTGTCCAGCGGCTTTGTCCAGATGGTCTTCCCGTCCTGAGCAATCAGGTGTAAGGTGTTGGTCTCATCCTGAACCGCGATGTCTTTTTGCCGCGTTCTCCAGTTGGTAAACAGAGAAGGCTCGGTGGCGATGCTGTGGTCGAGTTTGATGCGCTTCACCTGAATGGCTTCCTCAGATTTGGCTTCAGACCGGGTTTTGGATAAAATGCCATTGACAAAGGCAAAATTATCCTCCTGGGTCGCCTGCATGATGACAGAACTGTACCCCTCCGCAGAGAAATTTTTAAAGTTGGCTGCGAAATCTTCAGCAGCAGAGTTCTCGAGCTGATCGACGATGGCCTCCAGTTGCCCGCCCCAGACCATATGCGCCGAAGCACTCATCTTGTCTACGGCATCCTGAAACGAGGAAGACTCACTCAGAACCGACCGGTTATTGATGTTGATCAATATACTTTCTAAAGCCTCCTGGTTTTTAGCAAACAGGAAATGACTGTCATAGACCGTAAAGACAGAAAATTTGTGATTGGACAGCAGCGGTGAAAAATCGGCAAACACGTTTTCAGGCTGAAATGTGTAGATGGTCTGATTTCTGAACGTGGTTTCCTGCTGCACTTTCATAGACAGAGAATCCAAAGTTCGGGTCACATTGGAACTGAGCATGTCATACACCAAAGCGCCGTTTTCCAGCGCGATAGCTCCTACCTGTTTGCTGTCTTCAAATATAAATCTAAAGGGAGAGGTGGCGGTATGGTTTTGATCAGCTCTGTTGTTTTGAAGGCTTTCAAAGTCAGAAAACGTCAGACTTAAAAATCCGGTGGCATTGACTGGGGTTACTTCGTGCAGTCGAAATGCAGACGGAGAAGTTCCACTGAACAAGTCGAGTTTTTTGGAGGCGGCATTGCTTAAAATCGCCCCGGACCAGGTGTAGCTACCTTTGGAGATCTCCAGGTCAATGCTCAGCCATTTGCCCAGGCCTTTCAGGGATTTGGCATTCAGGTCGTCAAACTCGTTTTTATACAGATAATGCGCCTCTTCGAGATTGATAAAAGCCGAAGTTTCTCCTGTGGCTGCTTTATGGGCTTTGTAGAAGAGCTCATCGAATTTAAACTGATTGTTGTAGGCTCTGATCACGTTCTCGATGATCAGTTTGGATTCTGAAGAAATCCTTACCTGCTCGATCAGCGTGGAATAGAAGGTTGCCTGATCCAGTTCAAATTCTGAAATCACCTGACCGGCATAATCGATTTCTTTTTGTTTGGTGAGTTGAAGTGAATCCAGCTGAAGGTACCGGTCCTCGATAATCAGCGAGGTGGCGAGTTCACGCTCCCCTATGGGCGTCACGGCCAGAAAGGCCTCTGCATCCAGATCGAAATAACGGATGAACTTAAACTTGTCCTGAATGTCTTTGAAAACGGGTAAGGACGCATTGTTCTGAAACAATTCGGTCGCCGTGAGCTCTTCGACCGAGCGGGAAAGGTTTTCGGATTCTAAAATCAGGACCGACTTAGACGGAATAAAGTCTATGAGTTTTCCCTGCACGCCTTTCGAATCGAACTGACATGCACTTAAGCCAAGGCAAAAACAAATCATTATAAAAAGTGGACGCATAAACTGAGGTATTTAAAACACAAAATTAGGTTAAAATAGGAATCTAAGCCCATATACCTTTTGGTTTATAATTTTAATTCGATTTGCTCCGGCAATTGCTTAAAACTGAGCCTGTGATATTTGGTCAGTCCATAGGTTTGAATGGCTTTGCGGTGGGCTTTGGTGGGATAGCCCTTGTTTTGTGCCCAGCCATACATCGGGAATTCCCTGTCAATTTTTTTCATATAGGCATCTCTGGCGGTTTTGGCCAGAACAGAAGCCGCCGCGATACTGAGAAATTTAGAATCGCCTTTGATGATGCATTCGTGTCTGACTTTTTTATAAGGCTTAAACCGGTTTCCATCCACCAGAATCAGTTCCGGACAGGGCTTTAGTTTCTGAATAGACTTATGCATCGCCAGAATAGAAGCATTCAGAATATTGATCTCGTCGATAATGCCCATATCGATATGAGCAATACCAAAACTGACACAACTGTCTTTTACAATCTCTTCTAAAAATTCCCGGTTTGAGGCGGTTAAAAGTTTGGAATCGTTGAGGATTTCATTTTGAAAATCGGCGGGTAAGATCACAGCAGCGGCAGTCACAGGACCGGCCAGGCAACCCCGACCCGCTTCATCGGTTCCGCATTCCAGGTATTTGGTTTGATAATTGAGTTGAAGCATAATCAAATTCAGCAACAAAAATATAAATTCTCAGATTCTTAATTGAATTATGGAGGACATTAAAACGTAAGTAAACTAAAAATGATACTTTTGCTCACGTTTTAAAACTGCTAATGAAGTCCGTATTTTACATTCTCTTTTTCCTCCTCTTTACCACCTGGTCTCAGGCTCAAGTATTAAAATCAATAGATGGCGGAGGTAAAGGTAAAGACGATAAAACCAGTCAAGACGATGAGCTCTTCGATAGAAAAACAACACGGTCGGTCAAAGACGATCGTGAAAAACCCAATATTTCCAAATATAAAATCATCTCCATAAGCAACGACACCACTTATGTGGATACCACCTTAAGCATTCGAAAAGACTATAAGTTTAATTATCTGAGAAAAGATGCGTTTGAGTTGCTGCCGTTTTCCAATGTAGGGAGACCCTATACCGAACTGGGCTATGCGTTTGATGACCTGCAGGCATTGCCTCGCTTTGGCGCCCGTGCCAAGCATTTCAATTATC
Source organism: Psychroflexus aurantiacus (assembly GCF_010820555.1). Lineage (GTDB taxonomy): Bacteria > Bacteroidota > Bacteroidia > Flavobacteriales > Flavobacteriaceae > Psychroflexus > Psychroflexus aurantiacus. The sequence goes on from NZ_JAAIKD010000003.1 coordinate 417,209, forward strand.
TGGAGGTGGAAGACATTCACTATTACGAAGTACCGACGCCGCTAACTGAGCTTTATTTCAAAACTGTTTTTGAACAGGGTCAGACCCTGGATGCCCTCTTTGCCACCAACCTGAAACCCAACCTGAATCTCTCCATCGCTTACAAGGGTTTACGGTCCCTGGGAAATTACCAGAGAGAACTGACCAGCACGGGAAACCTAAGGCTTGGACTGAATTACAGAACCCTAAATAACCGGTATTTTGTCAGGGCACATTTTGCGGCGCAGGATATTTTTAACGAGGAAAACGGGGGTCTGACAGATCGCTCTTACCAGCAGTTTTTAGATGAAATTCAGGAAATTCAAAACAGGGCTGCTGCAGAAGTCAGGCTGGATAATGCGGAAACCGAACTGGATGCCAAGCGGTTTTACGTCAACCAGTTTTACAACATTCGCCCCGGCAATGATTCTACACAGAACGGCCAGATCCGACTGAAGCACGTCCTGGATTTTACCGATAAGGAATACCGATTCATACAGGGTAGTTCCACCCCTGAGTTTTTTGGAACGCCATTTGAAAACGCCGACCTGCAGGACGAAGTGGAATATCAGAATGTATCCAACACCCTGCTTTTGTCCTATAAGCAAAATCACCTGGGCAGAATAGGCTTTAAAGCCAGTCACAGCAATATCAACTACCTCTACAACTCCATTGTCGTTTTGGAAGACAAGCGGATTCCCAACCTCATCCAAAGGGATGTAATCAGTCTGGGGGGAACCTATTCAAAAACCTACAAAGGCTTTAAACTCGAGGGGGATGCCTCCTACAATATCACGGGAGGTTTTGGCGGCTACGCGGTTCACGGGAAAGCCAGCAAAAGCCTTTCCGATTCGCTTCAGTTTTCGGCCAGAATAGATTTGAGTTCTGCGGCTCCCAACCTGAACTGGATCCTGAACCAAAGCGATTATGAAAATTACAACTGGTACAATCCCGATTATGAAAACGTCATTACCCAGCATCTGGAAGCCGAGGCCAGGTCTGAAGTCTATGGAAGCCTAACCGCCTCCCTCACTCAAATAGACAACCATGCTTACTTTGAGTACCTGAGCGCTCCGGAAGGTTCTCTAGCGGACAGTTTAGTGAGCCCACAGCAAACCGATTTACAGATCAGATACCTCAAACTAAAAGCCGTCAAAGATTTTAAGTACGGACATTTCAATCTGGCCAATACGGTCCTGTACCAAAATGTGCTGGAGGGAGAATCTGTTTTTCCTGTCCCCGAATTTGTGACCAGAAACTCGCTGTTCTATGATAATTATCTGTTTAACAAGGCCTTGTATCTTCAGACGGGGTTAACCTTCAGTTACTTTAGCAGTTTCAGGAGTAAGGCCTACGATCCTGTCCTTTCTGAATTTGCGCTTCAGAATACTCAGGAACTCGAAGGCTTTTACACGCTCGACTTCTTCCTGAATGCCAAGGTCAGAGAAGCTCGAATTTTCTTTAAGCTGGAGAATTTTACGACACTACTGGAGGGGAATACCAATTTTGCAGCACCAAGGCAGCCCTACAGGGATTTTGCCATTCGCTTTGGTATGGTATGGAATTTCTTTTTATAAAGCCATCCTGGCTTTAAGCTCTTCTTTTTCGGATTTGGAAAGGAACTTGAGTTCATGATTCTGTAGGAGCAGCGTCAGTTCTTCGTTTTTAATATGGTAGGAATGACAGTGTTTGCAGTGCAAAATATGGATCTGAACCCTTAGTTTTTCCCAAAAGCCGGCTTCGCCATACTGCTGCTTATCGCTGAACTCAGCGACTTTCTGACAGGGTCTTGGTAAATTATTCATGTTTTTAATTTCCATGTGTTATGTTTAAAACCAGGAACTATCCAGACAACTGGCTAAAGCTTTTCTCGCTCTGTGGATAATCACCCACAAATTAGACGATGTAATTCCCATTTCCTTACAAATCACATCGTTGTCATAATTCTGAAGTGTTTTCATTTTAAAGATTTCAGCATGTTTGGGGTGAATCTGTTCCAGACAGGCTAAAATCGCTTCTCCCAATTCTTTGTTTTCTATTGAAAAATCTGCCGAAGTAGACCCGGCGTTAGCGACCTGTTCTTCCAGCCAGGAGCCCTCCTGATCTTCACCGGCATAATTCATCTTGACCTCTGCCTGACCCTTATTGGAATTGATTTTGCGGTAGTGATCGATGATTTTTCGATTTAAAATGGAGGTCAGCCATGTTTTTTCGGTAGACCGGCCTTCAAAATTGGCTTTGGATTTAAGTCCGGCCAGAAAAGTTTCGGACACGATATCTTTGGCGACCTCTCTGTCACTCACCCTGGAAAGGGTGTAGTATAAAAAATAATCACTGTAGGTATCCACCCATAATTCGGGCTGCAGACTCTCCTTGCTCATGTGAACTGATTTCATTCAAATGTATTGAAAAAATAATCAAGCTATCCTTAAAAAAATAGGCCCAGATTATCGATTTTCGCAATAAATTAAACTTTGCAGCTATGAATCAGGCTAAGTTATTGATTATTGGATTTGTGTGGCCGGAACCAACTTCTTCTGCCGCCGGAAGCCGGATGATGCAAATTATAGATCTTTTTCTCAAACGAAAATTTGACATCATATACGCCTCACCGGCCGGATTTTCGGAGAATGCAGAGAACCTTGAGCAACTTGGAGTGACTCAAAAGCAGATTCAGGTCAATAACTCCGACTTCGACGAGTATCTGAAAGCGCTGCAACCCACGCATGTGCTCTTCGACCGGTTTATGATGGAAGAGCAGTTTGGCTGGCGAGTTGCCGAGCACTGCCCCGAGGCCCTGAGGATTTTGGATACCGAAGACCTTCATTTTTTGAGAAAAGCCAGACAACAGGCCTACAAGGATAAAAAATCTTTCAAAAAAAAGTATTTATATACCGACATCGCCAAACGAGAAATCGCTTCCATTCTGCGAAGTGACCTGAGTCTGATCATCTCAAAATCTGAAATGAGTCTGCTGGTTCAGGAGTTTAAAATCAATAAGAGCCTCCTCCTCTACCTCCCCTTTTTATTAAAACCCCTGAAAGATAAAGACATTGAGAATCTCCCGGGTTTCGAGGAACGTCGGCATTTTATCAGCATCGGCAATTTTCTGCACGCGCCCAACTGGGATAAAACCCTGTTTTTAAAAGAAGAGATCTGGCCGCTCATCAAAAAGGAATTACCGGAAGCTGAACTTCATGTCTATGGGGCTTATACCTCCCAAAAAGTAGAGCAGCTTCACAATGCCAAGCAGGGCTTTTTGATAAAGGGCAGAGCCCCAAACGCCATCGAGGCGATTAAGCAGGCTCGGGTTTTGCTGGGACCACTTAGATTTGGTGCCGGACTCAAAGGCAAATTCATAGACGCCATGCAGGCAGGAACGCCCTCCATCACAACGACTGTTGGCGCCGAAGGCATTTGCGGCGATTTGCCCTGGTGTGGTGAAATCGCCAACACCCCCGAAGAAATTGCAAGACAGGCCATTTTGCTCTATAAGATGCCCAAACGCTGGAACATAGGTCAGAAAAATGGCTTTAAAATTATCAATCGGCGTTTTCAGCGTCGGGTCTTTGCTGCCAATTTCTTCAAACGTCTTAAAAAACTGGAAACCGATGTGCATGTGCACAGACAGCAGAATTTTGTAGGTCAGATTCTGATGCACCATACCACCCAAAGCACGAAGTATATGTCTATGTGGATAGAATCCAAAAACAAAACTTCAACTTAGAAGGCTTTTGATTACCTTTACTTTATGAAGTTATGGACTCTCTTTTTTTTGACTTTGATGCTGTCTTCGTGTCAGGATTTCGACTTTAAAAAACAATCTGCAGAGGAAATTATGCAGGAGGAATTGAAATCCATCAATTGGGAAGAAGTCGACTTCTATCCTACATTTCAGAATTGCGGACTGGTCACGTCCAAAGAAGAAAGCAAAGTTTGTTTTGAAACCCAGATTAAACAGGCCGTAAGCAATCGCCTGAGTCAGCAGCAAATCCTCACTTCAAAATCAGCTCAGGACACCGTCATTTTAGAATTGTTCATTACCGAAGAAGGAGAAGCCTTACTCAAAACCATTAGCATTTCTGATGAGCTTTCTGCTCAGAACCCCGACCTCGATGACTGGCTAAAAGAAGCTATTTCTGAACTCCCCGACCTGTATCCAGCTCAAAAAAGAAGCGTCCCGGTCCCCCTTCGCTCCGAGCTTCCTATCATTTTAAAATAATCTATTTAAAATAGCGGCGGCCTTTCCAGTCGAATGTTCCATAAAAACTCGTCAGGGAAAAAAACAGGGTAAAGAAAGGATATACCACACTGACCTTTAGAAAATCTGTCCAGCAAAAGTCCAGCTCCTGAACTTTCGCCATACTGGATAAACTAAATCCATCCACCATAAATTTCAGCACAAACCCGGAAAACAGAAACAGGAAAAACTCCGGATCCCAGAAGCCCAGGATAAGGCTCAGCACCAAAGTGAGCTGCATCAGCGTTATTAGAATCCCAACCGCCTTCATGTACCCGCTGTCGATCGAACTTACTTTCCGCGCCCAGCGTCTGCGCTGCTGCCATAACTCCCGAAAAGACTCCAAAGGCTTGGTCCATACCACACTTTCAGGATCTGATAGATAATCAATTGCAAAGCCTTTTTTTCTGAAACCCTGCAGGGTAAACACATCATCTCCACTGGCAATATGCGCTGTTCCGAGATTGACCTCAGCATCCAGGTAAGCCTGCTTTTTGTAACACAAATTAGCGCCATTGCAAATCACGGGTTGTCGTCTTTTAAAACTTCCCAGACCAAAGGCCTGCAGACTCAGCATATCATAATGCTGGTACCTGGATAAAAAAGAAGTGTTTTTCTCTATCACAACACCACCCGCAACAAGGTCTGCAACCGAATTATGCAGGGAAGTATTATAACTTTCGAGCCAGTGCTTTGGGAGCGAAACATCTGCATCGGTAGTCAGGATATAGGGATAAGACGACAGGGAAATGGCTTTATGAATGGCCTTTTTTTTGGGACTTAGTTTTCCGTCGGAACCTTCCTCATTGTTGCGGTCAGACTGGCTGGAAACCAGATGGATTTTAATATCGCGATACCCGGTCTGAAAGGCTCTCACCAGTTTCCAGGAGTCGTCCCTGGAATCGTCATCCACAAAAATAATTTCGAATAAGGAGGTGGGATAAGACAACTCTGAAATGGAATTGAATAAATTAGGGAGGTTTTTAGCTTCATCCCGCATGGGGATGGTGATGCTAAATTTGGCATTGGGCGGTCTTTTTTCCGGAGGCTCTGGCTTTAAAAACCTGATAAACCCCAACGTCATCCACAGGATGTAAACCAGATACATCAAAAGAAGCACATAAAAACCGATAACCCAGGTCATAGCATCTGTTTTAATTCACCGAGTCCCCGTCGGGGCTTCAGCAGCAAGAGGTTTCCAAGAAAAGCAGGAATTCCAAAATTGAATATCCACATCAGCAAACTCACGGCGATAATAACTTCTGAAGCCAAAACCCCTTTCAGTAATACCAGAGCTAAGCCGGCTTTTAAGCTAAGGTCCAGGAACAGAAAGACAGGTACAAAGGAACTGATAAAATAGATTGAAAAAATGACCGGCATAACCTCAGTATAAGTCAACTCTGGCTGAAATAACCATAACAGCAGGTAAAACTGATGACTAAAACACAGATACCTCAACATAGAAAGCACGAGGACTTTAGCGTTTTTTGGGTCTGAAAGCTGAGCTAAAGAAGCCACATACAACTGAAGTCTTCTAAGCCATTTGTTTTTAGAATTCATCAAACACAGCGTCAGACCTGAGAGGAGAAGCAGTCCCGAAGTCAGACCTATGGAAAGCTGTAACCGAAGAGATAACTGCGCGTAAATAACAGACAAGCCCAGTATCCCAAAACAGCAGGTCGCCAGGAGCTGGTGCAACTGGCCCGTCAGCGTTAGCTTTAAAATTTGTGGCCTTAGCGATTTTGAATAAAAACTCGCTTTGGCACCAAATTCTCCAATTTTATTGGGTGTAAGGATACTCACGGCATGCGCTCTCAGGCTCTCTGAAACCGCAGTGTAAAAAGGGATGCTTTTGACAGGGCTAAGCAGCGTTTTCCACTTTAAGCTTTCCAGGGACCAGTTCAGCAAAGCCAAAACTAAGCCGAGGAATATCACCTCTGTAAATTTTGAAAAATCAAAAATCAATTGCCAGTGGGCAGGCTTTACCTCCTGAACAGCTTTTAAAATAACGACCAAACTCAGACTTACTATTAAAAGCTTGATGGCTAAACTCCAGAATTGATTAGTTTTGTGAGGCAACTTCATGTGGACAAAATAACAAATAAAAATAATATTGGCGGCAGAACGAATCATTTTAGGCATAGACCCGGGCACCACCATCATGGGATTTGGAGTCATTGAAATCGAGAATAAAAAGATGAAGTTCGTTCAGCTGAATGAACTCATGCTCAAAAAATACGATGATCCCTATACCAAACTCAAACTCATTTTCGAGCGCACCATCGAGCTGATCGACACCTACCATCCCGATGAAATTGCCATTGAGGCTCCTTTCTTCGGAAAAAATGTCCAGTCCATGCTGAAGCTGGGCAGAGCCCAGGGTGTGGCGATGGCAGCAGGCTTATCCCGGCAGATTCCCATCACAGAATATCTCCCTAAAAAGATCAAAATGGCCATTACCGGTAACGGGAATGCCAGCAAGGAGCAGGTGGCCAAGATGCTGCAGCAGATGCTCAAAATCAAAGAACTGCCCAAAAACCTGGACTCTACCGACGGACTGGCTGCGGCGGTTTGCCATTTCTATAACTCCGGTCAACCCGCGATTGGAGCCTCGTATACCGGCTGGGAGGCCTTTGTCAAAAAGAATGAAAAGCGGGTGAAGAAGTAGACCTTAGACAGATTTTAGATTTTCAAATCATTATTCCAAATTTAACTATGAACACTAAAGCTCAAGTTAATTTATTGGGAATATCCATAGGACCAGACGTAGAGTCAAATCAGGTGTCCTTCTGAACTTGTTTCAGAATCCAAATCTGTAGGAGATGCATCATAAAACCTTAGTTTTTCAATTGCTGAATCTAACTTTTACTCATTTTTTCTGGAGGATAAGTTGATGCAGTTGAAAAATAATTTGATCTCTTAGACCTCACAGGTTTTATTACAGATATTCGAATTTAGTTTCAAAACTGAATTCTTTCTATGACACTTAAAATTTTTATGATGTCAAACTACTCCACGATATCCATTTTCTTCAGCAGGAACGAAGCGTTCATGTTTTTACAAACCCCTGCTTTGAGCGTATAGTCAAAATGCAGTTCGTCATCAATAATTTCTGCATCGAAGTAATAATTTTTCACCTGCGGCAGTGCATCAGCGACTTCACACAAACTCAGGTCATGCGTAGCAATAATGCCGATGGCATTGGCTTTAACCAGGCGTTCCACGAATTTTCGGGAACCGATGGCTTTATCGGTCGAATTGGTGCCTTTTAAGATTTCATCCAGAACGATGAAGTATTTGTCGGTTTGGATTTCGTCCACAATGTATTTGAGTCGGGTTAATTCCGCAAAGAAATAGGAGGCTTCATCGGCCAGAGAATCCACCGTGCGCATGCTGGTGATGAGTTTGGTAGGAACATAGGCACAGGAAGTTGCACACACGGGAAGCCCCACATTGGACATCACGATTTGCAGAGAAACCGTTCTCAGAAATGTGCTTTTACCCGCCATATTGGCTCCGGTGATGATAAAAAACTGATTGTCTTTGATTTCAAAATCATTTCTCACGGCATCTTTGGGATCAATCAGAGGATGCACAGCCCCTTTCGTCTTGGTAAAGCTTCCATTTGCTTTGATTTCCGGAAAAACGTAATGGGGATGATTGAAATGGAAATTAGCTAAGCTGTTGTAAGCATCGACTTCCGCGATCACTTCAAACCAGCTCTGCACCTGATCCGCATGCGCTGAAATCCATTTTTCGATTTTTAAGGATTGCGTCAAATCTCTTAACATAAAGCCGTTCAAAACAGGCCCCAGAAAAATATTATTCCGCTGATCCAGAGCGTCAATATGCTTAGATAGCTTTTGAAGAATCTGACTGGCCTTTGCCGATTCTGAATGAATTTTAGACTGAAAAGCCTTTAATAATGTCGAATCAAATTCAGCATCCTCAATCAGTTTCAAGAGTTTGAAATACTGCTGAAAGGTGCTTTGCGCCTGACTCACATGGCTGGAGAGTTCGCTGACTCGTTTTAAATAGACGCCCGTAATTCCCAGGCCGATAACAAACCAGAGCAGGAGTTGAGCCCCGGTGATGAGATTGAAGAAATAGGCTGTAATCACAACCAGGGAAATTACTGAAAAGACCCTAGGAAACCAGGACATCCATTTGGGAACAAATGTCTTATAGGTAGTGATCCAGGTGACGATGCTGCTGGCTTTCGTTTCGGTATCCACCAGCATAGCATCTGCGGTGAAGTTTTGTCTGAGCTCCACCTTCTGAGCTAGCTCCTGAATAGCCTCCTGTTTGGAGGTGATATCATCTATAGAATTGGACGTAAGCTTGGCGGCTAAATTTTCTTCCCCTTCTTTTAAGGCGGTTCTGTTGAGGTATTGAAAGAACGAATGCTTCCCGAATATATCGATGTCCTGACTAAATTCATGCTCCGGGTTCTTGTACTCTTCTCCGGCAGGCAGATCAGAAAATTCTCGTTTTAAGACCTGGAGTTCGGTTTCGTTGAGCTGAAGCAGGGCTACCAGTTTTGCTTTTTTATACTGAATTTTAGAGTGCCTGGTGACTAAAATGAGAAATGTGATTATTCCAAGGATGATGGAACCGATGACGATTCTTGTGGACGACCAGAAAAAATATACCGCAAAGGCAATTGCCAGAAAAACGGCCAGGCGAAGCATGCTCGACCAGAATAACTGCGTTTTTACGGCTTTTAAATCGGTGGTATATCGCGAAATAAATTCAGAATAAGTGGCTCCTGGAGTTGGCATAAGTGTAAAAATTGAATTGCAAAAATAGAGTTATTGGGCTATCCGCCATCAAAAAATGAAGAAGTTTATCTCGTGGGGTTAGCTTACCAGGCCCTGCCTCTGGGATTTTGGAAGTTTACTCACCACCAGCGCATAGCTGTGGCTGATGAGGTGCTGAAGGAATTTCCTGGAAAGCTGTGGCCCATCGACGACCACCGTGTTCCAATGTTTCTTGTTCATGTGGTAACCCGGAAAGACCTCCTCCGGATAGCTTTCGCGGTAGGCGACCGCTTTTTCCGGATCGCATTTCAGGTTGATGCGCTGCTCACCCGCTTCCCATTTTTTAAGCGAAATAAGCGCAAAGAGTTTGCCTTTTACTTTAAACGCTAGGGTGTCATCATCAAAAGGAAAGTCTTCAGCTGCTTCCGGTTTGCTAAGGCAATAGGCTCTGAGTTCTTCGATGTTCATGCTAAGAGATAAAATAAAACTATTTCAAATTTAGCATAAACAATTCTGATGCAATCCCATCGGATAAGAATTTACCATCGCCGGTGACTTTGAGTATATCGCCCTCAAGTTTCAGCAGACCCTGCTGTTGAAAGGCCTGGATGTGATCCATCAGATAAGCGGCATAATTCAGTCCAAATTCGGTTTCAACCACTTTCAAATCCACCCCCCACTGGGTGCGAAGACGGGTCATGATGTATTCGTTATACCGATCTGTTCGGGACAACTCTTCGCGCTCCGCCGGGAGCTCACCGGCTTCCAGAGCTTTGATGTATTTGGGATTATTGTTGATGTTCCAGCTCCTAGTGCTGTTCACAAAACTGTGAGCCGAAGGGCCGATGCCCAGATAAAATTTACCCGTCCAATAGGCCGTGTTGTTCTGTGAAAAGTAGCCTGGCTTTCCGAAATTGGAAAACTCGTAGTTCTCAAAGCCATGACGTTGCATGGTGTCTACTAAAATATCAAAATGCAGTTTAGCCTGGTCATCATCCACAGGTTGAATAATTTCCTTGTCTATAAACTGTTTTAAAGCCGTGTTCGGTTCGACCGTCAGGGCATAACTGGAAATGTGGGGAATGCCGAGTTCCAGCGCTTTCGACAGATTGGCTTCCCAGCGCTCCACACTCATCTCCGGAATGCCGTAAATCAGGTCAATGGAAAGGTTATCAAAAAACTGTCTGGCCAGTCGGATGGACGATTCAGCTTCTTCGGCAGTATGCGCCCGGTTCATCAGCTTCAGGTCCTCCTCAAAAAACGACTGTACCCCAATGCTTAATCTGTTGATTTTCGTACCTGATAGCATTTGCAGGTAGTGGATATCTAAATCATCCGGATTGGCTTCCAGGGTGATCTCGGGATGCTCCACAACCTCATAGTGCGCATAAATGGTATCAAAGATGAAAGTCAGGTCAGATTCCGAGAGCAAACTGGGCGTACCACCGCCAAAATAAATATTCTCAACAGCTCCCGGCAGTTCGTGTTTTCGCATGCTGAGTTCCTTTCCAATCGCCTTCACCAGCTTGTCTTTGTGTTTTAAAGAGGTTGAAAAGTGAAAGTCGCAGTAATGGCAAGCCTGCTTACAAAAGGGAATATGGATGTAAAGTGAACTCATCAAAATTATTTTTCCAAAAGTAGGATTTACTTCAGTGAATTCTTTATGTTTAAGTTCGATTTTAGACAAATAACACATGAGTATACTTTTAGTCAGTTTAGGATTTATTTGCTGTATTGTAGGAATCATCGGGAGCTTTCTACCCGTTTTACCGGGTCTGCCGGTGTCGTGGATAGGCATTTTGCTGCTCTATGTGGTTCCCGAAGTGGAGGTCAGCTCAAACCTGCTGTGGATCACCTTTGGCATTACCCTGGTGATTTTCATTCTAGATTATCTCATCCCCCTGTTTGGCGTTAAAAAATATGGCGGCAGCAAATACGGCATGTATGGCGCAGGTATTGGCCTTTTGGTGGGCATCTTCACTCCTTTCCCCTTAACGGTTTTGGTGTTTCCCTTTGTAGGCGCCTATATTGCAGAACTCTATTTTTCCAGAAAAGGAAGTCAGCAGGCTTTACGAGCCGCTTTCGGCTCTTTTATTGGCTTTTTGGCCTCTACGTTTATAGAATTTATGGGGGCTTTGGCCTTCCTTGTTATTTTTACTTACAAGCTTATTCAGTTTAGGGAGTTTCTGTTGTAAAATTAGCAGGACGTTGCAGGGGATAGATTGTAGGTTGTAGGAGATAGAAATTCGTAGTTCAATATATGTTATTCAGTATAAAGCAGTCAGTATCCGGTATTTTTGATCCAGGAGCCACGGATTAATAGTCAACAGTCATGGTAGGTGGTTCGTGATTGGCCTTGCCGATTACACGACTATTCGGCGTGGCTGTGCCACTAATCGTATAGTCGGCTGAGCGTTGTAGCTAAGTCCCATTACTCAAATACACGAATATACGATTACTCGATTACACGACTATTCGACTATTCGGCGTGGCTGTGCCACTAATCGTATAGTCGGCAGAGCGTTGTAGCTAAGTCCCATTACTCAAATACACGAATATACGATTACTCGATTACACGACTATTCGACTATTCGGCGTGGCTGTGCCACTAATCGTATAGTCGGCAGAGCGTAGTAGCTAAGTCCCATTACTCAAATACACGATTACACGAATACACGATTACAAGACTATTCGACAATTCGGCAACACAAAAAGTTTAGCCTCCTAAAACCCAGAATTCACAAAACGGGCATTTGGTAATAACCTATAAATCGGTATATTTTACCAAACATTCTGTTGACTGCCCGGTGAATTTAATACGGGTTAACTTTATGTGATTAAACACCTGTCTTTATGCGCATGAGTATCATCATACCGGTCTACAATGAAGAAGCCTCCATCGCTGAAGTCCTGGAACACTGTCTGAAACTCAAAGGCCATTTTGAAATTATCGTCGTCGATGGCGGCAGTCAGGACCTCACCCTTGAAAAAGCAAAACGCTTTGAAACCATCAGCCTATTCAAAACTTCCAAAGGCAGAGCCAGACAAATGAATTTTGGTGCTCAGCAAGCCCGGGGGGACATTCTTCTGTTTCTTCATGCCGATACGTTTCTGCCGGAAGATGCTTATGCTTCCATCCTTGAATTATGTAAGCATCCTGAAGTCATTGGCGGGAGTTTTAGACTGATAATGAAGGACAGCCATCCTATTTTCAAATTTTATAAGTGGTGCAGTCAGTTTAGCCTGGAGTTTTTCACCTACGGCGACCACGGAATTTTTGTAAAGACTAAAATCTTTAAGGCTATAAACGGCTACAAGAACATCGACTTTATGGAAGATGTGGAAATTCAAAAGCGACTGCGAAAGCAGGGAAAATTCAAGAAACTGAAAACTTCAGTCATCACTTCCAATCGCAGATTTCAAAAAAACGGCATTTACAGGCAACTGGCCACAGATGTCATTCTGGTGGTGCTTTTTAAACTCGGGATTTCCCCCCATCGGTTAAAGCAATATTACCCCGATCATTAATCTTTTTTTGCACCATCAAAAAACATAGAAAATGAGTGTTTTCAGGATGAAAAGCAGCTTTGAAATCAACTCAGTTTCCGCTTTAAAAAAGACCAACCCCCTGAAGGTCATAACGTTAAAATATTTAAAAAATCACTCATGACTTTTTAAATAGCTATAATTTAAAGGCTAAGCTTTTAAAATATCACTTTGCGTTTCTTGAATTTTAAAGCGACAAGGAATTGAATAAAATTAAACCGCTTAACTAAAAAACAAACAATGAAAGATTCAAATTTAAGTTTCGACAAATTTGCTAAAGATGCTCACCATTATATCAAAAAGTTAGCAACGGACCTGGGGCATCCCGAAGAAAAAGATCGCACATTGATACTCTGGCGCGCGGTCATGCATACCCTTAGAGATCGCATACATATCGGAGAATCGCTACAGGTCATAGATCCACTTCCCATGATTTTAAAAGGCGTTTATATTGAAGGCTTAAAATACAACGAGAAGCCACCTTTAGACTATGACAGCCTGGAAGAAATGAAAAACCAGGTAAAAAGACATCAAAATATATATGGTGAAGAAGATTTCCCCTGGTCTAAACCCACGGAGGAACTGATTAGCATAACCCTGAACTCCCTGAAGCAGTTTATATCTAAAAATCAGTTGAGCCACATCATAGAACAAATGCCCAAAGAAATTAAAGAAGACCTGAAGGAAGCCGTATAACCTGAAATCAGGCATCTTGAGTGTTGTATAATGATAAGTAAACATACTTCACCCGGACAGTGGCTAACCGGATATTTTTAAAAATTTAAGCTGCATTTACAGCTTAAAGAAGACAGTTATATTATTGACAACTGGGACTTAAGCGCAAGAAGAAGTGCAGCCGTTGTTCGAAGACTGGAAGAAAAGTTTAAGGTGCCGTCTGAGCAAATGATTGTAGCGGGAGGATCCAGTTATGACCCTGTGGTTCGTAACGATTCCAAAGCGGATATGGTCAATAACCGCAAAACTCAAATTGTCATTATGCCCAACTTAGATAAGTTTTCCGCCATGCTCGGTGAGGACTAATTTTTAAGAAAAATAAAAATATACTTAACATCCTGATTATCCATTTAATCAGGATGTTCTTGATTCTGGGAATAGGCTAAAGAGATAAAATAAAGCTAAAAGGATTTATATGGAGAGCATTATTTTTAATTTAAACAAATTAATAAAACACTATGGAACTAAAAGATAAAAAGGTACTGATTACTGGCGGAAGCGCGGGAATAGGAAAAGCTTTAATCAAGGAATTGCTCACACATGGCGTAAAGGACTTTGCAGTGATTGGCAGATCTCAGGACAAACTGAATGCGCTAAAAGATGAATTTAAAGATGCTGATTTTATACTTGTATCCGCTGACATTTCAAGGCTGGAAGCTATTGAACGCCTTGTAAAGGAGGTCAGCAAGACCTGGGACCACATCGACTTACTTATCAATAATGCGGGAGTGGTAAGCGCCGATCCGCTTCAGGACATGACAGATGAAGACCTGGTCAACCAGATCAACATCAACCTTACCGGACTCATCCTCTTAACCAAAAAAGCACTGCCCTTACTGCTGAAAAGCGAAGACGCCGGGCTTATGAACATGTCTTCGGGCTTAGGCTATATCGCCAAACCTTTTTATTCGGTTTATGCGGCTACCAAAGCCGGTGTCAGGCATTTTTCTGAAGCGATGCGCAGGGAACTTATCTTTGAAAATATTCACGTGATGACCATTTACCCTACAGCAACCGATACGGATATGATGACCTCCGCCAGGGTTGATCGGATGGACAGTCCCGAACTGGTCGCCCAAAAATCTATTGAGGGCTTACTGAATAAAGAAATCAATGTGATTTTGGGTGGTGAACAGCGCATCAAAGATATAGCTACCAATTTCAATCATCCTTTGGAAATCGATAAATCCGTCAGGGAAAACTATGAGGCTTACAAGGAAAGAACCAAAGAACACCGGGCCATGTAATTCAAAAATGATGACACCAAAACTTCTCATCTGTAAGGATTTTACGGAGCTGTGTGAGAAACTCATCGAATCAGACTAGCGGTATTGCGGATTTTCAAAATTCAAGCCTGTACCCGTTTCCCAGTTTTTACGTGAATTTCCCTAAGCCGGATAACCGCCAGTGGAGTTAAGCATGCTGGCAAGGTGCATCAAATTGTAAGTCATGGTGAAAGGATTTGGGTTTATTCTAAAATAGTCCTATCCTGCCTAAAACCTAACAAAACATTCAATTATACGTCTCTATCCAGGAAAAATGCTCCTTTGCGATTTTGTCCTTCTCAAGTTCCAAATGATCCAAAAACGCCTTGGCTACAGGGGTTTGCTTTTTAGACTTCAGCCACACCACCTGCCAGGTGCTTGAGAGGGGGAGGTCAGAGACAGGTACGATCTGCAGCTCTTTTTCCCTGAGTTCATTTTTAATCCCGATAAGGGGCATTATAGAAATTCCTAAGCCTGCCATAACCGCCTGTTTAACAGCTTCATTGGAGGTAAGTTCCATCTTCTTTTTGACCTTAAGATTATGCTTTGAAATATAGCCTTCCATAGCTTTACGGGTCGCAGAACCTTCTTCTCTAAAAATGAGCGGCAGCTCACTTAGCAATTGCTCTTTCCGGGCCAGCTGGTCCTGGGTTAGGTGTGGTCCAGCCACAAGAAAAAGCTGATTTTGCATCAGTTCAAGGCTTCTCACTTTCAGTTTTTTAGGCAGGACAGAAATCAGTGCAAAATCGACTTCGTTTTTCTCCATGCTTCTGATCACCTTGGTTTTATTGGTCACGTCCATGATGAGATCGACTCCGGCATGTTTGTCCATGAATTCGGAAAAGAAATAAGGCATCACATATTTGCCGGTGGAAGCGACGGAAATCTGGATTCTACCCGAAAGCTTTCCCTTAAAAGCATTGCTTTTATAATTAATAGCGTCCACTTCTTCCAGTATTTTTCTGGCGGCCTCGGCAATTTCATTCCCAAAATCTGTAACGAAAAGCTGACGACCTACAACCTCCGTTAACGGAATCGAAAATTGGTCCTGAAAATTTCTTAGCTGTATGGACACTGCAGGCTGAGTCAGGTGGAGCTTTTCGGCAGTTCTTGTAATACTCTTAGAATTTGCTATTTCCGAAAAAATCAGCAACTGATGTAAGGTGTAATTCATAACTTATATTAATGTAATGTATTAATTATATAAATAAACACTAATGAATCTAAATTATAATATTTGCACCACATATCAAAATCATATTTCACCATGGGATTAAAGGAAACATCAGCTGTAAAAGACAAGAAAGTGAAATTAGTCGATGGGGAGTTTACCCCTACTCAGGCTTCAGACATTTTAATTGCTCTCATTGACCAAAAAATAAACTATCACAAGATTGAAAACCTTCAGCACTGGGAGCAGGATCACAACAATGACCCAAAACCCTACATGATGAGAATTCAGGAACTGGAAAAGGAGAAAGAGGCCATCGACCGCTATATTTCTGAATTCAGAAAAGCAGGCAAGAAACTCAGAGTAAGCGGCATTTTAACTTTAAAACCGGTGGATTAAACGTCTTGGCTAATCCAGGATTTATTTCAACCTTTTAAAACGCATTATGCAACATTATTCTTTATCTACCCCCGACAAGTCTTCGCAGGAGCAACCCAGCGCCATTCCTTTAGTCTCCAGGATTTCATCCTTCGTCCACTGGATTTTGTTTTTGACAAGTCTTTCCGCCTTAATTTTCTATCGGATATATTCTCCGGACTGGGAGTATTTAGACATTTTCAGGATTAACGGATTTACACTTCTCATCTGGACCACCGTCCTGTTCTTCAGTTCCATAGTAAGCAGTTATTCTAAAAATTACCTCACCGGTTTCCAGTACCAAAAACGCTTCTCGCTGTTAAGCATCGGTTTTACCTCATCGGTACTGCTGTTCGTCATGTCGAATCATGTTTTGGCTTTGCTTATATCCTGGTTTGCCATGGGCTATTTCATGGCAAAGCTGATTGGTGTCAATAAAAGCTGGGGAGAAGCAAGACAGGCAGAAACCTTTTCGTTGAAATATTTCGTGTCTGGGGCTTTGGCACTCAGCCTGGGAGTTTTCCTGCTCTGTTATGACAGCGATCAATTTACACTACAGGGATTAATGGCCACGGATGAGTTCAGTGATTCCATTTTAATCCTCTCTGCCTTGCTCATCATCGTTGCTGCTGTCATTCAGTCTGCCATTTTTCCCTTTCATAAGTGGCTGCTTTCAGCGATGACCTCCCCTACTCCTGCATCTGCACTGATGCATGCGGGATTTGTGAATGGCTCAGGACTTTTGCTTACTTTATTTGCTCCTTTAATCATCTTCTCCAACACGCTTTGGATTCTGTTTATTGTCGGTGGCATCACTGCAATTCTGGCGCAGTTCCAAAAATTGATTCAGGTGAATGTAAAGCAAAAACTAGCCTGTTCTACTATTGCTCAAATGGGATTTATGATCATGCAGTGCGGATTGGGTTTTTTCAATGCGGCCATTGCTCACCTCATCTTACACGGGTTTTATAAAGCTTACCTCTTTCTATCTTCAGGAGAACAGGTCATGCAAAGTTCGCCAAAGGAATCTGAGCGCCTAAAAATCACAGCTTTACAGGCGGTAGCTGTTGCTCTTTTTGGAATTCTTGGAGCCCTCCTGTTTTCCTACTTCACTGGCAAAACCAGCATTACCAACAGCAGCATCTTTCTGACGCTTATCGTTGCGATAACCGTGGGTCAGGCCACCTACAATATCGTTAAGGAACAAAGTTTCACTTACCTGGAAAAAATGATCATTTCGGCAGTGCTTTTTATTGTTGGAATTAGTATTTACGCGCTTATTTTCAACGGGGTTACACTCCTGATCTCTGAAATGCCTATGATTCAGGTTCCACAGCGCCTGGATACGCTTCAGGTGGTCTTTGGTCTCATCTTTTTAATCGGTTTTTTTACCATGAAACTTGGTCTGCACACCAAATCTCCATGGCTGTACGTCAAGCTTTTAAATTTATCACAGCCTTACAAAAAAACCATTCATTACTACAAAAAATAAGTTTATGAAACCAGATACAATTCATCAGAAGATTGAGACTGCTTCCCATGTGATTGGCAAGACATGGCCGCTATATGCCTTCGTGACCTCCAATCCGCTGACCGGCTATGAAAATGAGCCTTTCAAAGAGGCAACGCTCAGGGCAGAGCAGCTCGCAGGCGGGCATCTTTTACCGGAGGTTTCGGTCTTCAGGAATGCATGGGAAAAAGGAGAAATTGACCAACAGGAATTAAAGGCCCTTTTCAAAAAAAACGGGGTCGCTTTTTCTCCGGAAGAAAGTCTGCTTCAAATGGAAGCTACACATGCTGAATACCTGAATTCTTCTCATGAAGTCGATAGGCTTCTCATCAAATGGCTGGTGGCTTTTATGGATGAAGGCCTTGCCGAATGGAGCATGCCCAATAAAGAAAAAGGCTTTTATAAAGCCTGGAAATCCCTGGTTCGGTACGATAAAGAATTCAGATTAAAGCCTTTGGTGGCTCTGCCTGACGAAAGTTCTGACTTCTTAAAGGAACTTTTAGAAGAATTCTCTGAAGACGATCAGCTTAAACTCTTCGAACATCACTTAGCCGCCTTACCAGGCTGGACAGGTTACATCAAATACAGGGCAGAAACAAATTCAGAATGGCAAAAAAAATTCAGTATCACTCTGGAAGACTACCTGGCCGTTCGCCTGTGCATTGCAAGCCAGTTAAATTTCGACTTGCTTCCCGCTCAGCCCATCGCTCAGAAGAAGAATGAAAAAAGGGAACTTCAGTATGCCTGGCTAAAAGCCTGGGAACTGACCTGGCAAAAAAGAATGTCCAAAGACCTGGACACCCTGCTTAAAACGTCACAGGAAACCCCTGCTTCGAATCAGGAAGCTCAAGCTCCCGACGCCCAGCTGGTGTTTTGTATCGATACCCGATCGGAGCTGATCCGTCGCCACATCGAGTCTCAAGGAAATTACGAAACCTTTGGTTATGCCGGTTTTTTTGGAATTGCCATGGATTATACCAACTTAAGCAATGGTATTACCAAAAAATCATGTCCGCCGATTTTAGCTTCTGCCTATAAGGTTTCAGAACAGCCAAAAAGCGAACATCAGCAGGAAGCCAAAACATATCACCAACGCCAGAAAAAGGAAAAATTCACGCATTACTTCCTGAAACGCATGAAACACATGCTCCCTTCAGCCTTTGGATACGTGGAAGGCTCCGGCTTCTTTTACGGCATTTTACTTTTTCTAAGGACCATTGTCCCGGGAAAACTTTACAACCCCAGACGAACTGAAAACCGATCTTTTGAGCGGCATTTCAATCCACAGCTTCATGCTGTAAATGAAACCTCGTCTTCAGATGAAATCCGTCTGGAAGAAAGAACTGCCATCGTGAAATCTGCCTTTGACCTGATGGGATGGAAAACCTTCTCCCCTATAGTCCTGTTTGTGGGTCATGGCAGCCACTCAGCCAACAATCCGTTTGGATCCAGTTTAGATTGTGGGGCCTGTGCCGCCAGTCCCGGCAGACACAATGCCCGAATGCTGGCTAAACTCGCTAACCAGCCCGACGTGAGAGAAGCGCTCAAAGCCTCTGGCATACATATACCTTCAACAACGTTTTTCGTAGGAGCAGAACACAATACAACCACAGATGAAATCCTTCTGTTCGATGCTGAACGGCCGGAGACTCACAAAGCCCAGCTGGCTAACCTGAAAGCAAGGTTGCACCAGGCTCAGGCTTCGGCAACCTCAGAACGTCTGGGAAAATCGGAAAACAGCATTAAGGCAGCGCATATAAAAACCAATGACTGGTCTGAAACCAGACCCGAATGGGGACTTGCCAAAAATGCAGGATTTATCGTCGGCCCCAGAGCTTTATCCAAAAGCATCAACCTGAAAGGAAATTGCTTCCTGCATTCTTACGACTGGGAAATGGACCCGGAAGGTCAGGCACTGGAAGGTATCATGCAGGGCCCTATGGTGGTAACCCAATGGATCAACAACCATTACTACTTCTCTTCGGTGGATAATGACAACTATGGCGGAGGCTCCAAAATCACGCATAACGTCACAGGACGATTTGGCGTCATGCAGGGAAATGGAGGTGACTTAAAAAGAGGCCTGCCCCTGCAATCTGTGAACGAAACCGATCAAAAAGCCTATCATCAGCCCCTGAGGTTATCGGTTTATATTCAGGCTCCATTAGAACGAATTAACGGTATTCTAAAAAAGAACGCGAACCTGAAATCTCTGCTGGATAACGAATGGATTTATCTCCTGATCATCGATCCTAAGGATTCTAACCAAATCAAGCGCTACGAGCAGAATTTAACCTGGAAAGCTTCCAGTACAGCCGTAAAAGAGCTGGCTGATCTGTGATAACTCCTAAAGCAAAAACTCCATCCTAAGCATGTTTTTGTTTTTAATCCTTTATTGGCGGAGACTGGTAAACGTCTCTGCCTTTAGAGGTTTATGATGTGAATGTCAAATCGGTTTCCTAGCTGGCAGAACCTTTTTTCCAAAGCTTAGTCGCCCCCTTTACAACGGGCAAAACGGTGAACCCTACCACAAGCCCGACTACAAATTCTGCTAAAATAGAAGGCAAACCTGCAAGAAGGTCGTGGATGAAATGAATGTTGTGCGTGAAAATTCCGCCGGAAACCAGTAATAGAGCAATCGTACCAATGACCGTCAGGCTTTTGATAACAACAGGTAGCGCATTAATCAAAAAACGACCGATTTTATCAGACACACCGTTGTCTAAAGAAACCAGCTTAGCGCCAAATTCGTCCATTCGGACAATTAGTGCCACCAGACCATAAACGCCTACAGTCGCGACTAAGGCTATCAGGCTTACCGTCAGAATTTGAGTGAGTAAATCTCCCTCTGCAACACTCCCCAAAGCTATAATCACAATTTCTACAGACAGAATAAAGTCGGTAAGAATCGCCGATTTTATCTTTTTCTTTTCCAGACTTAGGATGTCTTCTTTCGGAAGTTTCTGAAGTTTCGGAGTTTCGTTCTTATTGGCATGCGGCACAAAATATTCATATATCTTTTCGGCACCCTCATAGGCAAGGTATAAACCGCCAAGGATAAGAATGATATTTATGGCTGCAGGCAAAAACGCATTCAATAAAAAGGCCAGCGGCAAAATGATCAACTTATTGAGAAAAGAACCTTTGGTTATCTCCCAGATGACCGGCAACTCACGTGCAGACATAAATCCGGAGGCCTTTTCGGCATTGACAGCCAGATCGTCACCCAGCAAGCCTGCTGTTTTCTTTCCGGCGATTTTACCCATCACCGCTACATCATCCATCAATGTAGCCACATCATCTAAAAGCGCAAAAAATCCTGAAGCCATACCTGAGTTTTAATAGTGAGGAGCAAGATAAGGCTTCCTGCTAAACTTTTATTTCGAAACCACGGATTTTTGAGCTTAAAGCTCCTGCCATTGAGGTGAGAAGTAGGTGGTCCTCCCGCCTACTTTTATTTTTTCAATTTCAGCGCCCGTATGAAAACAGGTGGCCCCTTCTTTTCTGAAGTGCATCAGGAAATGTTCCGGGAAGTCGCCGTAATGGGCGTCGTTTTCGATGGCCACTTCAATCACGGTTTTCATAGCATCGAAGACACGCTCTATTGCCTCAGAAGTCAAATCTTCCACTTTTTTGGTCGGATGCATTTTGGCCTGGTATAAAATTTCATCGGCCATCCAGTTTCCTAAACCGGCCGCCACGCTTTGATCCATCAGGATCTTTTTGATATCGGTCTTTCGGCCCTGCAGTGAGGTTTTAAAATCCTCGAGCTTCAGCGCTCTGGCATCGTCGCTTAACTTATGTTCAGCTTTAAATTCTGCTATGGAACCGGTGAGGTCCCACCAGCCAAACTTGCGTTTGTTTTCAAAGGCAAAGTGGAATCCATTCTCAAAAGTTAACTGGATGTGGCCGTATTTAGGCCGGTCCTCTTCGCTCTTATAATAATTAGGTCTGCCCGTCATTCCAAAGTGTATGACCAGTATTTTGTCACCTGTGGTCTCCACGAACAAATATTTGCCAATGCGCTGTGTGGCTTTAAATTCTTGATGGATTAAATGCGCTTCAAAATCTGATCTGGATTGCTTGAGCAATCTTGAATCCCGGCAATCCAAGGCAATAATGCGCTGATGCAAAGCCGTACTATCTATATACACCTTGTAATTCTCTACTTCTGGTAATTCGGGCATGACTTTTTTATTTAAAGTTATAAAAATAAGCAGATCTCATTACATTAAGCCTGATGCATTCCATCTAAGTTCTCTTTCATCTATTTTCAAAGTATTCCCGCAAGCGGATTTTGCACCTCCTAGCTCTATGCATCACAATACATTGCTTACATCAAATCCTTAGCTTAAATATCCAGCTGGGTGAGATGACTTCTAAAGGGGTTTCAATAGTTTTGATGTTTCGTCATAATTATATGAATCATTAACCTGGCATTTTCCCGGTAAATCTTATATTCGGTGTTAACTTATTTTTTGAACGCTGAATATCATGAAAACATTTATTTGCATTGCTGTTTTACTTATCACCTCACTGGCTAACGCGCAAAGCTTCGACAGCTTAAAAGACAAGGACGAGCTCACCAAGCAGGAAGGCTTTTTCGACTTCTGGTATTCCCAGAAAGAAGATAAAATTTACCTGCAGGTCAACCGTCTGGATCAGGAATTTATCTATGTGAATTCACTGACCAGCGGTCTGGGTTCGAACGATATTGGTCTGGACCGCGGTAAGCTGGGTAACACCGCCATCGTCAAGTTTCAGCGTGCTGGAAATAAGCTGCTGCTGATGCAGCCCAATCAGGACTTCAGAGCCAATACCTCTAACGAACTGGAACGCCGAAGCGTCGAAGAGGCGTTTGCCAAATCGGTGGTCTTTGGTTTTGACATCCTGGAGGAAAACGAAAATGCGTTCCTGATCGACTTCACTCCCTTTTTGATGCGGGATGCTTACGGGGTTTCCAAACAACTGAAGCGACAAAAACAAGGCACCTATAAACTGGACCAAAGCAAAAGCGCCTTGGCCATGCAACGCACCAAAACCTTTCCGAAAAACACCGAATTTGAAGCCCTGCTCACCTTCACTGGCGATGCAGAGGGCCGAAACATCCGCTCGGTTGCTCCCGACGCTTCCAACCTTAGCGTCATCCAGCACCACAGCTTGGTGCAGTTGCCCGATGAGGGCTACCAGAAACGCGAATTCGATCCGCGAAGCGGCGCGAATTTCATCTCCTATCAGGATTATGCCACCCCTATTTTTGAGCCATTGACCAAGCGCTACATCACACGCCATCGCCTAGAGAAAAAGAATCCTGAAGCCAGCCTGAGCGAAGCCAAAGCGCCGATTATTTATTATTTAGACCCCGGAACCCCGGAGCCTGTCCGGTCTGCTTTGCTGGAAGGTGCCCAATGGTGGGACCAGGCCTTTGAAGCCCTGGGCTATAAGAATGCCTTTCAGGTCAGGATGCTTCCTGCCGATGCCGATCCCATGGATTTGCGGTATAATATGATACAATGGGTACACCGCTCCACCCGCGGCTGGAGTTATGGCATGAGCATAGTCGATCCGCGTACCGGTGAAATCTTAAAAGGTCATGTGAGTTTAGGAAGCCTCAGGATTCGCCAGGATTTTATGATTGCCCAGGCTTTGATGAACCGACCATTTGCCGCTTCAGATGAAAATTATAAACCTATGCTGGACATGGCTCTGGCAAGAATTCGCCAGTTATCGGCTCACGAAGTCGGGCATACCCTGGGGTTTGCGCATAACTTTGCCGCCAGTACCAATGCGGATGCCAGCGTCATGGATTATCCGCATCCCAACTTAAGACTGGAAGAAAACCAGATCGATTTCTCCAAAGCCTACGACACCAATATCGGTGAGTGGGATAAAGTGACCGTGGCTTATAGCTACGGAGCCGGCGATACCGACCAAACCGAAAAAGAATACCTGGAATCCGTTTTAAAACAAGCCCGGGATGAGGGTCTGCAGTTTATCAGCGATGCCGATGCCCGTGCACAGGGCGGAGCCCATGCGTATGCCCATTTGTGGGATAATGGCAGAGAGGCTTCCGAAGAATTAAACCGTGTCCTGGAACTTCGTCAGACCGCCATCTCTCACTTCTCTGAAGACAACATCAGGACGGGGGAAGCCTATTCCGTTTTAGAAGATGTGTTTGTGCCTTTGTATTTCTTCCACCGCTATCAAACCGAAGCTACCGTCAAACTCATCGGGGGTCTGGATTACAACTACGCCACCAAGGGAAGTAATTTGAAGGTGGTGGAAATGATTCCGAAGCAGGAACAGAAAAAAGCTCTTGAAGCCACTCTAAAAACACTCGATGCTGAAACTTTAGCCATTCCAAAACGCATTCTGGACCTGTTTCCGCCCCGTGCTTTTGGCTACTCCAGAAACCGAGAATCGTTCAAAAGCAATACAGGGGTCAGTTTTGATGCCCTGGGAGCTGCCGCTACAGCAAGCGACATGAGCTTAGGCCTGTTGCTGCATCCGGAGCGAGCCAACCGATTGGTTCAACAGCACGCCCTGGAAGACTCCAATCTAGGATTGGAAAAGGTCCTGCAGGAACTGGTCAAAAATTCATTCCGACAGAAACACAGCTCCGATTATCTGACTCAGGTGCAAAACACCATCAATTTCAATGTATTGAAGCATGTGATGAACCTTTCAGCAAGTGATGAAAGCATACCGCAGGTGAAAGCCCTGGCCAATAAAATCTTAGCCGAATTAAAAGACAGGTTCAGCAAGGATGATTCTGCCATAACTTCAGAAATGCATTACCGCATTGAACAGTTTATGGAAGACCCCGAAGAATTCGAAGTTATCCCTTCACCTGCAATCCCTGACGGCAGTCCGATTGGAAGCTTTCAGTGCTTAAATGAATAAGGGTTGAAAGGTCAGAGGTTCACGCGCGATTGAATCACCAGACGGTACCCGATGCCAGACCTAATTATAGACGCTTGAAAATCCATTTTGGTCTTAAAATTTTCGCCTATGCAAGGTTTTGGTGAAATAGGTTTTAGAATTTCTAAATTTTAACATTTTTACGAATAAGACCCTAAGGATTTGCAAATCAGAGGCCTCCGGTTTTTATGCATGAGCTTAAGCAAGCCCTACTAAAAAATCGGCCGGCAATTTGTTTGGCTGGTATTAATTTATTGTTACTTTTATCTTAATACTAACATAAATTCATACTATGAAAAATTATTTTAATTTTAAGTTTTTACTGGTTGCGACCTTTGCAATCACATTGTTTTCCTGCTCGGAGGAAGTAGATTCCGACAGCATCCAAAACCTTAAAGAACAAGACAGTTTCGACTCCGCAAATACTGTCGGACAATCTCAGCTTATTCCCGGACAATATATCGTTGTGCTTAAGGGCAATGCCGCAGAGAAAAACGATTCCAATCTGAATGCTCGCGAAAATGTGTTGAACATTTTGCAAACCATACTTTCTGAAAGTAATTCTGCTGAAAACAAAACATCTGCAAACCTAGAGCCTGTTAATGTTTATTCCAGATCCATTGCCGGAGCTACCTTAAAATTAACGGAAGCTCAAGCCGATCTTTTAAGAATGGACGAGCGGGTAAGCTACGTTGAGCAGGATCGTATTGTTCAATTCGCACCACCTTGTGGAACTCCCAACGGAGGTCCATGTGATCCAACCGATCCAGTTGATGGCGGCGGTGACGGTGGAGGAGGCACCTCTTCTCAGGAAACACCTTGGGGAATTACACGTGTGAATGGTGCAACCGGTTATACCGGAAGCAATGTAGCCTGGGTATTAGATTCTGGTATCGATTTAGATCATCCGGATTTAAATGTAGATGCCTCTCGTGGATACAATGCCTTCACTTCTGGCAGAGATGGAAAATCTACGGATGATGGAAACGGACACGGTACACACGTTGCTGGAACCATTGCGGCTTTAAATAACTCTTTAGGGGTTATTGGTGTTGCTCCTGGAGCAACTGTAGTTCCTGTAAAAGTACTGGACTCTAGAGGTTCAGGTTCTTATTCTGGTGTTATTGCCGGAGTAGACCATGTGGCTGCAAACGGAGCTGCTGGTGATGTTGCCAACATGAGTCTGGGTGGACCTGTCTCTGTAGCACTTGAAGATGCTATTAAAGCTGCTGCTCAGAAAGGTATCAACTTTATGCTTGCTGCCGGAAATGAAGCACAGGATGCGAATAATGTATCTCCTGCGCGTGTGAACGGAACTAACATTTATACGATTTCAGCGATGAGTCAGGGTGACAACTGGGCCAGTTTTTCAAACTTTGGAAATCCACCAGTAGATTACTGTGCACCTGGCGTTTCTGTTAAATCTACCTGGAAAGACGGAGGCTACAACACGATTAGTGGTACTTCCATGGCAACACCACATGCTGCCGGTGTCTTATTACTGGGTGCTGCAAGTACAAGCGGTACCGTAAACGGTGATCCCGATGGAACTGCCGATCCTATTATCACAAACTAATTAATAGTATAATAGATTATATAAGAGCCGATTCGTCGGCTCTTTTTTATTTTATAGGTATAAGCAGCTATCTAATTTTAGACCATACAAGTTTATGAGAGTTCACTCGCGATTGCATCGCGCGTTGGCTACTTTTTTATTTGACCCCGATCACGTTTAAATAAGTCGGCCCTCCATCCACAGGATAGCCCTCAATGGGTTCTGCAGTTAAAGTTATTGTCTTACCTATATACTCATCAAGGTCTACCCTTTCACTTTTTAAAGCATACAAAGCATCTTCGGTTTGAAGTGTATGCGTTCCATATTGGTAGCTGGTGATGCCCTGAGCCTGTAAAAGCCCCGTATACTCTAACATAGGAGACGTGTTAAAATCTTTTTTTTGTGTACTGCAAGTCAGTAAACATAAAGCAAGAACAGTATATACAAGTGTTTTCATGACATTTATTTTTTTAAAAGTTAGTATTTTTTAAATAATCCACCGAAGACAGAGGCTTTATTTTTTTCGATCAAAAGCTGGTTAAAAATTCTGCCGGCGTCGCCTCCCTTGCCGAACTATATCAAAGCCTTTTTTAATACGTCTTGTAGCATCAGTATTCGAAAAGCTCGAGACATTTCTCACGCTCAACACCGGGCACCAAAACAATGCTGTACCAGGATTTTTGAGCGATTTCCTCACAGGAAACATGGATTTGATGTCCGTATGCAGAAGCATCTGCAATGGAGACACCATACACCACTTTACCAATTCCGGCCCAAACCGCAGCACTCATACACATGGGGCAGGGCTCTACGGTCGAATAAAGCGTCAGTGTCCTGGCATCGCTATATTCTAAATGTTTCAGTTGCTGAATCACGTTGACTTCGGCATGCGCCACTGGCCCGTCTTGTTTTGTGGTGTTATACGCTTCTACAGACTGCTGCTCTTCATTGACGATTACCGCACCAAAAGGCGTGTGTCCTAATTTTGCCTGTTCAATTGCTTTATGCATCCAGTACTGCTGATCCTTAGCTATCATTTCAAATTTAATTTAGGGTATTGATTGAAAGTTTGCTTTAACACAAATGATGTCAAAGCAACTTGAACATTCGTTTTCCAGCCTGTCCGTTAGGGTCTAGCAGCCATAAAGATAAACGCCTCTCAATAAACAAATTCAAAATTAACTTTTATCAAAGCCTATTTAAACTAAATTTATTTCAATAAATTAGTTACTAGTTTTTTAAATGTCTATTATTAATAAGAGAAAAAGATGAATTTTGCGATGGATTTTGGGCTTGTATTGCTGTAGACATTCTTCCAGTCGTTTTAATTATTATTGCTTTACACTGTGTAATATGTCAAATATAATTTACTATGAACACTACAAATAAGATTTTAATTTTAGTTTTAATTTTAGCATTTACATGTCTAATTATTGGATCCTGGTCTAAAATCAATGGTCATGAATCATTGGAATGGTTGTTAACTCTTGGTTTTATCTTAAAGCCCATAATTATTATTTCATTGTTGATTTACAACTTTAAAAAAATTAAAATGGTATTTAAATAAAAAAGCTTGCCATTCTATTTATTTTTAATAGCGACGTTTGGCTTTAGACAAATGTCGCTATTGATTCAGTAAATTATTTTTTGAGTTTAAAATTATAGACAGACTCTCATAAAGTAATGAGGAGGCTGTTAAGGCAATAAAGATTTAGGCTTCAGAATTTGATTAATATTTAACTTTAATAGACTACTTTGTGCAAAGCACAAAGTCTCTTACAATGACTATAAATTAATCGATATGAAACCCTCGTTTTCTGAAGCTGAATTTTCATACGCAGGCGGAGCTCTGCAAATGTCTATTTCACTTAATTACTAAAGCTCCACCAGGCTGAGTGTCATGTTCCATTTACTTATGTGTCAACTGATCGTCTTTTTTAAGACTTTTAAGCAAAGACAGACTCACAAAAAACAGGATAACGGCAAAGGGAAATCCCGTGGAGATGGAGGCCGACTGCAGAGCAGACAGGCCACCTCCAATCAAGAGTGCAATGGCTATGCCCCCTTCCATACAAGCCCAGAATACCTTTTGTCCTTTTGGAGCATCCAGTTTACCCCCGGAGGTCATGAAGTCAACGACCAGAGAACCGCTGTCGGAAGAGGTGATAAAAAAAGTAGCCACCAGAAAAACACTCAGGGTGGCAGTAATCTTATAATAGGGCAGCTGTTCTAACATTTTGAACAGGCCCAGAGAACTGTCATCCGAGACGATTTGAGCCAGATCTAAACCGGTATTGACTTGCAGGTCTAAGGCAGCTCCGCCTAATACGGACATCCAGAGCATCGAAAACAGGGAAGGTACCACCAGGCCATACAAAGCGATGTCTCTAAGGGTTCTGCCTTTGGAAATCCTGGCGATAAAGGTGCCTACAAACGGAGACCAGGAAATCCACCACACCCAGTAAAACATCGACCAGGATTTAAACCAGGCTCCCTCTTCCCCGTACTGATTTCTATAGGTGCTTATTTCAAAAAAATCAGTGATATACAGACCCAGACTCTCTACAAGGCCGTCAAGCAGAAAGACGCTAGAACCTGCTGCCAATACAAAAAAGAAGAGCAGCAAAGCGAGAATTATATTCAGGTTACTCAGGTATTTCAAACCTTTGTTTAACCCTGAAAGCACAGAAAGAGTGGCTATCAGAGTGATTCCGGAAATGGATAAAATCTGGAGGTTAATCGTACTGGACAGACCCGATAATTCTGATATTCCTGATGAAAACTGAACCGCCCCAAAACCCAGTGTGGTGGCTAAACCAAACAGCGTAGCCAGGACGGCAATAACATCTATGGCATAGCCCGCAAAGGAATTCATGTACTTTCCAAACAGCGGTTTTAGGGTAGATTTTATCGATAAAGGTGCTTTTTTATTGAAGGTGAAATAAGCCAAAGCGATCCCCAGCAGGGTATAGATTCCCCAGACATGAAATCCATAGTGAAAGAAGGTATGTTTCATCGCCAGCTTCGATTTTTCCACTCCACTGAGTCCTTCCTCTATGGGATTGCTGAAATGCAGCATGGGTTCGGCTACACTGAAATAGACCAGGCCGATGCCCATACCTGCAGAAAACAACATGGCAATCCAGGAAAATTTGCTAAAATCAGGACGTACATCTTTGCCCCCTATTCTTATGCTTCCATATTTGCTGAAAGCCAGATAGATCACAAAAAACAAAAAATAGTTGATGGCAAGGGTGATGAACCATCCAAACTGCTCTGACATATACCCCCGAAAGACAGAGAATCCTTTCTCGGCCTGCTCATCGAAAAGGATGGTAATGCTTACAAATAACAAAGTGATTAAAGCTGAGGGAATAAATACGGGTTTGGATATATCGAAGTATTTAGTTGTATAATTTCTCATGCTGCTCTATTGTCGACTCACTTAGAGCCGTTCATAAAATTAGATTGTGTTGGAGTCTCTGAGGTTTTGTTTACACCTGCCACGATTGAATAAAAACAGTGTGAAAACGGATAATTGTATGTACTAAATTTAAAGTTTATAAGCGTTTTTTGCATAACCTGTGTATGACTTCCTTTCCCTTTTGACAGCAATTTAAAGTAAAAAAAAGTCTGTGCGGTGAAAACAAAAAGCTTTTAGGATTTAATAACATGAATTGAATCCTGAAATTCGTGTTTATAAGCTGCCTAAGTCTTATTTTTACCTCGAACATTCAAACCTTGACGTCTGAAATAAGACCGCTCTCTTACATAACTATGGATATCACGATCTCATTGACCCGGACCAGATGGTTTTAGCAAAATTTATATTTCATTCGCTCTTAGGCTGGTCTATTGAGGGTGAGTTTGAAAAAAAAATAAAAAAAACCGTCATTACGGTCTCGCCGCATACCAGCTGGCATGATTTCTATATTGGAGCCTTAACCCGAAAGATTATAAATGTTCCCATTCACTATGTCGCCAAAAAGGAACTCTTCGACTCCCCTTTTGGCTGGTATTTCAAATGGATGGGCGGCGAACCTATCGAACGGGCTTCCAAGCAAAATAAGGTTGAACAAATCGTTGAACTCTTCAACTCCAGGGAGGAATTCCGTCTCGCTATAGCTCCGGAAGGGACCCGAAAAAAGGTAGACCAGTGGAAAAGCGGATTTTACTATATCGCTCATCAGGCCAATGTCCCTGTCACTGCGGTCGCCTTCGACTACTCTACCAAAACCGTCAAAATTTCAAAGCCTGTTTACACGACGGGGAACTATGAAAAAGATTTACAAAACTTACAGCGGTTTTATAAAGGCGTGGTCGGTAAAATTCCCGAATATACCTAAGAGCCTTGAGACGCGAATTGTTTTTTTTACCTATGCCGTTTTATAGGAGTGAAGCAAGAAGCGGGGGTTGTGTGTTTAAAAAATTAAACTTTTCTTATTTTGACAACACCAAATTTAACTCGTAAGCCTTATATTCGATACAAAGACTTAAAGCAAAAGGTTTTGACCTGAATTACGAACCTGAAACGTAAAACCGTTTTATCATGCCCGACTTTAACTGGAATGGAGAGTTACTGATCCTGATGAATGTGACGATCGCAGCCATACTGACTGGCTTTATCGGCCTGGAAAGAGAAGCCAAAGATAAGCCTGCTGGCTTTAGAACCAATATGATCGTAGGAGGATCCTCGGCCCTCATTCTGTCGCTCGGGAAAGTCCTGGTTGAAAACTATATGCAAAGCGGACTGCAGGAGGTTATCCAGCCGGATCCCACGCGTATTATTGAAGCCATCATTCTGGGCATCAGTTTTATAGGCGCGGGCACCATTTTAAAAGCCAACGCAGAAAGCAGGGTGTATTATCTTACCACTGCGGCTACCGTCCTTTTTTCGGCTGGGATTGGGATAGCCGTAGCCCTGGAACAGTATGTCCTTTCAGTCACAGCCACCTTATTATTAATTATCATCAACAGAGCCGCCAAGGCAATAAATAAAAAGGTCTGATCTTTTTTTAATCGTCTTAAGCTCTCTTTCCAAACCTTAAACCACACCTAATTTTAAATACCCATGAAAAAAATAGCACTTGTTATTTGTATTGTTTTGATCAGTACCTCCTGTAAACAAGAAACTAAAAACGACCAATCCTCCAATCATGAGCATGAGGTAAAGGTTTCTGAGACGGAGACCAAAAAAACACTGAGCCCGCACACTTCAGAAATGGCAGTCATTGACGGCGCCCATATTCATATAGATTACTCGTCTCCCGGAGTAAGAAACAGAATGATCTTCGGAGGTCTGCTGGCCTATGACGAAATCTGGCAGGCAGGTGCGCACAAGGCCACCTGGATAGAAACCGATAAAGATTTGGAAATTCAGGGCAGGGACCTGGAAGCAGGGAAATATGGCTTTTTTGTGATTCCTTCTCAGGAGGACGCCTGGACACTTATTTTCAACACACACTGGGATCAACATGGAAAAGATGAGTATAACAAAGACCAGGATGTCTTGCGCGTAAAGGCAGAACCCTCTGAAAGTGACAGCCTTACGGAGCATCTCACCTATACCATTGAACAAACAGGCGATGATACCGGGATTATACGTATGTCCTGGGAGAAGTTAAGCATTCAAATTCCCTTCAAAGTAATCTAAGAATCAGATGATTAAAAGAAAAACAGCCTTAAAAATAAGAAAGGCACACCGGTATCTGGGTATTTTCCTCGGTATACAATTTTTGATGTGGACCATAAGCGGAATGTATTTCAGTTGGACTGACATTGATGAGATTCACGGAGATCATTTTAAAAAAGAATCCGTTAGTGCATCTGCTTTTGAAAATCTGGTCAGTCCTTCCGGGCTTGAAACGAAAAGGCCTGTCTCATCCTTAGAACTTAGAGAAATTGCAGGAAAGCCATACTACTGGGTCAACGAAGCTCAGCTTTTTGATGCTAGGACAGGAAGCCTGAAAAAAGAAATTTCAGAAGAAGAGGCTTTACGTATCGCAGAACGCTATATGTTGGAGGAATTGAAACCGGAACACATAGAGCGCATCGAAGAGGTCGGAAGCCACAGCGAATACAGAGGCAGACCCCTGCCCGCTTATGTCATATCCTACCGGACTCCAGAACATATCAAAGCCTATGTGTCGGTCGAAGACGGTGCTTTCCAGACCCTGAGACACAGAGATTGGCGCTGGTTTGATTTCCTCTGGATGACGCATACCATGGATTATCAGGGGAGAGATAATTTTAATTCCTGGGTGCTGAGGGTGTTTTCTCTTCTTGGCTTGATTACGGTATTCAGTGGGTTTTTACTCTGGTACGTCAGCTCTCCCAGCCTTAGGAAATGGAAGAAAAAAACCAAGAAATGAAACTCCAGGGTATTCCTATACACACAGGGATACCCCGACTTATACATTTCCTATTCAGATGAGATTAACTCAGAGCGAAGGACATCCTAACTTTGTCAAACCTGGCCAGGTTTCAGGCTTTAAACTAAACACCCCCCTAAAACAAAGTTTCAGGGGGGGGTGTTTAGTTTAACTAGCTGTGATTGACCTTATTCTGAGGAGGACTCCAGAATGACGGCATCAACCGACTTTTGCTTTACCATCGCGTTGAATTCAGGAATAGCAGTCTGCCGAATGTTTTGCCAGCTGGCCAGTTCGGCATCAATTTTAGCGCTTACCTCCTTTCTGAAAGCTTCACTTTGTGAGGTTGGCGCATGATCGCTCATGCCTTCTAAAGAATTCAGATGGGCAAGCTTATTCGTCAGCTTAATCGGATAATTAAGCGGATCCTGACGGCTTTGGTTTTTAGTCTGGTACAAGGCCTTTTCTACCTCTGTGATCTTTTCGTTGATGTCCTTAGCCTTCTCCACCAGTCCTTTCATGTTTTCATCCGACTTTAATCGATCAGAGACCTGTTTAATCTGAGCTTTAGCAGAACGCATGTCCGCAATGGCTTCATGAGCTTCAGTGACCTTACTGCTCACCTTCATTAAAAATTCGAATTTAGCCTGCATATCAGCAATCGACATGGAAGCCCTTGGGTCTTTCAAAATTTCGAATTCGCGTTCTGAAGACTCACCCTCTACAGTCATCTTCACCTTATAGGTCCCCGGCATAGCTTTTGGCCCCTGCATACTGGCCCACCAGAGAATCATGCCTTCAAAGTCTGAAGCAGGCTGATAGCGTGTATCCCAAACAAACCGGTTGCCGCCCTTTTTAATATCCTCTAAAGCCACTTCGTTCTTTTCTTTATCAGGTTGCGTATCAAAGGCTCTGATGAGACGGCCTTCTTTGTCCATAAACTCGAGGCGCACCTGGGTTGAATCTGTAAAAGTCTTCAAGTGATAGGAGACCATAACCCCGCCGGGATGATTCTCACCTAGCGTCTTGGAAGGTCTGCCTGCTCCCCCCGCCATGCGATAGCTTGGCATGGGTTTGTATAAATAAAAATCATTGCGCATCACTTCATCACTGAGCTGATGTAAAGGCGTTAAGTCATCAATCAGCCAAAGACTTCTCCCCTGCGTCGCAGCGATGAGGTTATCATTTTTAAGGCTCAGATCCGTTATAGGCACTTGTGGTAAATTCATTTGGAAAGGAGACCAGCTTGCCCCGTCATCAAAGGATATGTACATGCCGGTTTCTGTTCCTGCATAGAGTAATCCTTTGCGTTTCGGATCAGCTCTCACCACACGTGTGAAATGCTCTTCATCAATGCCTTCCGTGATGTTCTTCCAGGTTTTACCATAGTCTTCAGTTTTGTACAGGTAAGGCCTGTAGTCACCAAGTTTGTAACGCGTACCCGCCACATAGGCCCCTCCTTTAGTGAACGGATCGGGATCTATGCTGTTGAACATCATCCATTCGGGCATGCCCTTAGGAGTGACATTCTCCCAGCTTTTGCCGCCATCTTTGGTCACGTGCAGTAAGCCATCATCGGAGCCTGTCCAGATGAGACCTTCTTCATAAGGAGATTCTACCGCAGCAAAAATGGTACAGTAATATTCAACGCTTGTATTGTCCTGCGTTATAGGCCCTCCGGAAGATTTCAGTTTTGTGGGGTCATTGCGGGTGAGGTCCGGACTTATTAGATCCCAGGACGCCCCGCCATCTGTACTCACATGCAAATGATTGGATGCTGTATAGAGCTTGTCGGGATTATGCGGTGAAAAGAAAATAGGGAAATTCCACTGAAAACGGTATTTCATACCTTCTGCGCCATAGCCCATCGGATTGTCCGGCCAGACATTGATAGCGCGAACCTCATCGTTGTCATGATTATATTCCGTTAAATAGCCTCCGTAACTTCCGCCGTAAACGATTTCAGGATTTTCAGGGTCTGGCGCTATGTGAGCACTTTCTCCACCTGCAGTAGGTTCCCAGTCGTCTTCACCGATAGAATTTCCCGAGGTTCTATGCGCAATTCTCACCGTAGAATTGTCCTGCTGTGCGGCATAAATTCGATACGGAAAAGCATTATCGGTAGTGACCCGGTAAAATTGAGCCGTTGGCTGGTTGTGGTAAGTACTCCAGTTAGCTCCACCATCAAAAGAAACCTGGGCACCGCCATCATCCCCCATAATCATTCGACTTGGGTCTTCCGGGGCAATCCACATATCGTGGTGGTCTCCATGCGGGGCTGCAGAAGGTGTAAAGGTCTTCCCTCCATCCGTAGAATGGTGGTAATTGACATTAACCACATAAACCCCATCCTCATCCTGTGGATCGGCATAAATACGCGAATAATACCAGGCACGCTGACGCAAAGCACGGCTTTCGTTAATGCGCTTCCAGGTTTTTCCACCGTTATCAGAACGAAACACGCCGCCTTCATCGGCTTCTACAATAGCCCAAACCCGTTCAGAATTTGCCGGAGAAACGGCAACACCTATAATACCCAGAGTACCCTGAGCCATACCTTCATGGTCTGTCAGTTTTTCCCAGGTATCTCCGGCATCTGTACTTTTCCACAGGTCAGAGCCTTCGCCGCCACTCTCCAGGCTATAAGGTGTTCTTCTGATTCTCCATGTGGAAGCATATAAGATTCTGGGATTGGTAGGGTCGAACGTTAAATCTACTGCTCCGGCATCTGCATTAGCAAATAAAATTCGCTCCCAGGTTTCTCCCCCGTCTTTACTGCGGTAAACCCCGCGTTCTTGGGTGGATTTATATAAATCGCCCATCACAGCGGCATAAACTATATCAGGATTTTTAGGGTGAATGCGGATTCGGGAAATATGACGGGAATTTTCCAATCCCATCTGCTTCCAGGTTTTACCCTCATCTACAGACTTCCATACCCCGTAACCATACGACACATTACCACGAACGGTTTTTTCACCGCCCCCTACATAAATGACGTTAGGATCCCACTCAGAAACGGCAACCGCCCCTATAGAACCCCCAAAGTAGCCGTCTGAAATGTTAGCCCAGGTCTGACCGCCGTCCTGGGTGCGCCAGACTCCTCCCCCCGAAGATCCGAAGTAATACAAATTGGGTTTGTTGGCAACGCCGGTAACAGCCGAGGAACGACCGCCACGGAAGGGCCCTATATTTCTCCATTGAATAGCCCCTTGATAAAGCGATGCATCGAAGCTTATCTGGTCTTGTCGGTTTCTTCGCTGTGCTTCTGCGTCTGCTGGAATGAGCCAGACCAAACTGAAAACAAGCAAAACTAGTGTTGAAATGTGCTTCATAGGTTTGAAAGATTTTAACCAAATATAATTACAAGAACTGTATAAATCATTCGAAATTAAAGTTTTGTCTTCCTGAATCCTTTAATGTCGCCTAATATAATCCTAAATCAAAAGTGTACATGTGGATAGTTTATCAAAGCCTTTGAACACAGATCGCCAGACCGACATACAGTTCACTTTAGATCAAAAAGCTTCCGTTGAAAACACTCAAAAACCAAGAGCATGTGTTGATATGACTCGTTTATCCGGATAAAAATTTGGAAAAGGATTCAGGAGTTATCAGTCCCAATGAACAATTTAATAAAGGGATAAACTTCTATTTTAAACAAGCGTCCAAAATCTAAAGTACATCGTGTATTTTTGCAGAATAAATCATCGCCCATGAAAAGAAAAAAACAAGCCTCCATATTAAGAAGTGTCAGAAAAATTCATCGCTGGCTTGGCGCCAGTCTTTTCATTTTGTTTTTGGTGGTGTCGCTGTCAGGTCTGCTTCTGGGCTGGAAAAAGAACAGCGGTGGTTATATTTTACCCAAAACACATCGTGGAACCTCAACCGAACTTGCCCGGTGGCTGCCTATAGATTCCCTGCAGACTATTGCGCATAAGACCCTGCTCGACTCGGTTAATCCCGGTTTATCTACAAAAATGAATAGAATAGATGCCCGTCCGGATAAGGGAATGCTCAAATTTGTGTTTGAAGATCACGACTGGAGCATACAGCTTGATGGCGCTACGGGAAGTGTTTTAAATATCGGCCGGCGACGATCGGACTGGATTGAAAATATACATGACGGCTCCATCATAGATGATGTGTTGGGGACAAGCAGCGGGGTGTTTAAACTGATCTATAGTTCGGTGACGGGACTCTCGCTTTTAGGCTTCACCGTCACCGGTTTCTGGCTATGGTACGGACCAAAACAAATGAGAAACCGAAAGAAATAAAGATTCTGAGGCTAAAACAAATCCCGAAAACCAATTCAAAACTTGAATTTAAAATTCAGTGAAGCCTCAGATTCATCTTCGGGCAATTCAGCTGGTTTATCTCATGAAAAATTTTAATGTAAACAGGTTAGGGTAGAATACAAGTCAGTTGTTTTTTTGCTATAGAAGTACAATCAACATTTAAAAACCAATACCCTAATGAAACATTTATTTTCAAAATTACTGGCACTCACCCTCCTAATAAGCGTGTTTGCATGCACTGATGATGATTCAGGCGAAGCTCCAACCTTATCTGTCAATTTCAATACAGTTACAGGTCCTTTTGATGCCGTAGCCGAAGCAGGAACTATGACTTCGATGTCGTCGACTGCGGCGCCAGGCAGTTTTTTCTTCAGTGACGGTTATATCACCTTAATCGCACTGGAATATGAAGCGGAGACCGAAAATGATTCCACCTCGGTAGAATTCGAACTGGAAGGTACTGTGAAGATTGATTTCGCCACAGGTATCCCTTCTCCAGATATAAGATCCATAACCATTCCTACAGGAACTTATGAATCTGTAGAAGTGGAAGTTGAACTTTATGATGAGACGGATGATCCCTCGGTTGTTATCAACGGAACTTACACCGCTCCGGATGGTGAAGTGCATCCAGTTCAATTTGCATTCAATTCAGGAGAAACCTTTGAGGTAGAACGGGAAGGAACTATTGTGATTGCTGAAGGACAATCTGCCCTTGCAGAAATCACCTTTGATCCCTCCGTTTGGTTTGCCGGTGTCACCGATGAAATGATGGCAGGCGCCAGCAAAAACGCTAAAGGCATCATCGTCATTAGTGAAACGCAGAATTCTACTATATTTAATAGTGTTGCCGACGGTTTGGATTTGGCAACCGATTTCGAATTTAGCAATTAACAAACCTGTGTTTTAAAGTGAATACCTGGCTTTAAATACGGAATATCACTAAAAACAGAACATCACAATTAAAAGCTGTCCCATGATCCGGGGCAGCTTTTTTTGCTTTGTAGTACGCCTTAGACGTTCAGCATACCCATAGCATTCTACATTTGCTTTTAAAACTTTCAAAACTAAGGACATCAATAGGCCTTATCAGTCTGTTTTGTTGAGGTAACCGGGGATCGCTGTGTCCTCAGCAAAACACAGAATTTCAATTATGAAACCAACCTGGATTCTAAAATCTGCCAGGACCTGGCGTTTACCGTAAGAATTTCACTACTTCATTTTAAAATATCATGAAACTAAAACCTATTTTAAGCATGGCTCTGGGCGCTGTATTTTTAAGCAGTTGTGCGGTCATAAGACCAGGCGAAATTGGTGTAAAACAACACCTTGGTAAACTGAGTGAAAAGCCTGTTCAGCGGTAGTTTACAGGGATGTAAAAGAAGAAAGAATTAAAATGTAAACGCACAGAAATAAAGCTTGATCCCAAACTTAAACCCGTTGGGATTGATAATAACAAATCCGTTTTAAGGATTGCCTTTTAGCTTGGTAAGATTCAAATCCACATTGAAGATAAGAGAAATCCGTTTTCAACGGGTATTGTTTTGTGTAAAGGCTTAACGCCTCCCTTACCCTGAACTAAAACTAATAGCTTTTCCTGAAGTTCTTTTCAACTGAAAAATTTATCAGATTGATGAAGTTTTCATGGACTCCCAACGTGGAATCCAGTTGAAGCTGATGAATTAATTTAAGAATAGCATCCGAATGGAATTTTAAATCCGGAATCGAAATGTACTTTTCAAATACGGCACCAATGCTTTTGTAATAAAGCGATTCTAACTGATTGAGATGGATTGGCATCTGGGTTAATAATTCAAACGAAGGGATGTTAAAATAATGCAGGACGTGACCGATATAATTTTTATGCAAAATAGGTTCAGGATTCACAATATTGAGTTCTTTAATGGAAGGCTTAAGGTAGGCATAAAGAACTGCTTT
This sequence comes from Psychroflexus aurantiacus, assembly GCF_010820555.1. Lineage (GTDB taxonomy): Bacteria > Bacteroidota > Bacteroidia > Flavobacteriales > Flavobacteriaceae > Psychroflexus > Psychroflexus aurantiacus. The sequence continues at coordinate 455,954 of NZ_JAAIKD010000003.1, forward strand.
AGACACGAAATCCACAGGGACGATATTAAGGCCACTGTCTTTGTTTATCCAAATTCTAAAATTATCTTTAGAACCTCTAGCATATTTATTTAGAAATATGGCCCAGGAATAAAAAACGTCAAACTTAGGGGTTTCATAATAGGGTTTATCGATTAGTCGACCGCATATGATGCTTGGTCTAAGGATTTGAACCTTAAGCTTATGTTTTAAGCAGAACTGCTTGACATAGGTCTCACTTTCAAATTTGGATTTTTCATAGGCGTTTCTGAAATTGGTCACGGAATAGTCTTCGATTTTTTCATGCACCTTTTTCTCCTGAATGCCATACGAATAAGCCGTCCCTATGTAAATAAAGCGCTTGACACATCCGGGCAAGTGCTTCAATAAGTGTTTTGTAACTAAAAGATTCTGTTTATGCACCTTGTCTCTTGAGGTGGTGGTTTGCGATAAACTCGTAGAGGCTGCAGCGTGTATAACCGTATCGAACTCATAGTTACGCAAATTACTGGCCTGTAGTGATACTAGATCTGAATCGAGTACTGTAATTTTTTGAAGACACTCGTCTAAGCTATAGTTATCCAGAAACTCCGGCCTGGACTCATCCTGCAAAACAGCCAGCAGGCGCTGGTAAGCGCTTCTGTGATTGCTTCTGATAACAACAAACAAGTGGTTTACAGAGTTTTCTTCCAGAGCTTTTCTTATCCACTCAAAAAGAATATGACTTCCTAATATACCTGTACTCCCCGTCAGCAAGCAATTCATTGAATTTAGTTTAGTGATTCAAATGTAGTTAAGTTCACAGTGTTTCTTTCCTGATAAAGAAGACATTATCAGATTTTTATAAGAATTTGATGAATAGACAGACAGGGGACTTAAAGGCATCCGGAAATTGAAGGAACATGAACATCCGGCAGCAGCCATCGGAATCAGATTGCTAAGTCTGGCCAGAATTGGACGGCACAGGTCTAAAATACTCCTATAACCTCCACCATTACCCAGAGAAACATCATCAAGATCACAAAAATAAAACTCAAAACAAAGAACCTGATGGCTTTTTTGATATTATAGAATTTCTTGTCAATGATAACACTTTCCGCATGGATCTGATGGCTTAACTGCTTAACAATCTCTTCGTTGGTTTCACATATTGCAGTGATTTCTTCCACGAATTCTTCAGGATCTTTGAAGGCATGGGCGGCATCTTTGAAAAAGAAAACATTGGTATCGTACTTCAGCTGCATATTAGGCTGAAAGCATTTGAAACAGTAGTAAACCGACAGGATAACAGAGGCAAGCCATAACAAGGCAAAGACCATAAATACAGAATTCTCTGTCAGTATGCGTTCAAAATTGGATATGCGGTCTACAAACAGACCAAGAATCAAACTGTGAAAAGAAAAAAGGATACCTGCTTTGAGTTCAGAAGCTTTGATGAGTTTTTCCAAACGTTCTAATTGCTCCCAGTAATTATTAGTATCCTGTGCCATAATCGTAATATTTGATATTATTTTTTATACAGATAATACAGGTTCAACGGACTTCTGTTTTTTATAGAAATCTCACCCCTGTCTTCAAATCTGTATTTATCTTTGATAAGCCTGTAGGTATCTTCAGAAACACTTATTTTTCCGGGCTCGCAGCTACTCTCGATTCTAGAGGCTACATTGACCGTATCTCCCCAGATATCGTAAGAAAATTTATTTTTCCCTACCACGCCGGCAACCACAGGCCCGGTATGCATCCCAACCCTCACCTTAAATCTCAGGTCACTTACCGCATGTACCTGCCTGGATTTATTTACAAAGTCTATAATCTCCAGGGCAGCCTTGGCCATGAGTTCTGCATGATTTTCTATGCGTTCCGGTAGTCCTGCCGCACACATATAGGAATCGCCGATGGTTTTGATTTTCTCCAGGTTGTATTTTTCCATGATTTTATCAAACTCGGAAAAATACATATCTACACTTTCAACCAGTTTTTCGGGCGGGGAATTTTCTGCATAGGCTGTAAATCCTTCAAAATCCGTAAACAAGACCGTAACCGATTCATATTTTTTGGCTTCAACTTTACCCGACGTTTTCAACTCTTCCGCAGCGTCCCTGGGTAAGATATTTAAAAGCAGGTTTTCAGATCGCTTCTTTTCTTCATCGATGAGCTTATTGGTTTTGCTGATGAACTTGGTTCTTCGGTACAATCCGAAGGCCAGGCCTGAAACTAAAATCATACCCCCCAGAAAGCCGAAGGTCAGTATTTTATCATTTTTACGCTTTTGAATTTCCAGATCAAGTTCAGATTGTTTTTGGGAGACTTCAAATTCAGTTCGTTGATTGGCCAGTTTTTGAACTGTTTCCAGATTATTGATGCTATCTTTAGTGGATATGTAATTTTTGAGATGGAATAAGGATTTAGAAAGCTCATCCTTTTGCTCATAAAGTTTAGCCAGCTGAAGATTGGCATCACTCATTTGAGTTTTAAGTTCATAGGTTGTGGCGATATCTAAACTGCGTTTTGCATAAGCTTTGGCCAGATCAAGCTGACCTAAGTCCATGTAAATTCCCGAAATGTAATTCAGATAGACAGAAACCGGATAATAATCTTCCTCCGCTTCCAGAATTTTAATGGCTTCCTGAAGGTTTGCTTCCGCCATTTTAGGTTTGTTTTGCTTGGCGTAAACCATGCCAATATTGCCAAGATTATAGGCCGAACCCAGCCTGTAATTGGTTTTCTTACATAAACCACTGGATTCGTAAAAATAGCCCAGCGCTTTTTCAAAATCCCCTGATTTTAAATACACGTCTCCGGCGTTCAACAAAGCGCCGGCCAGGTATTTTTCGAATCTTACCAAATCCGTTGTATCACTGGTCATTTTAATGAGGGCTCTCAGCTGGCTTAAGCCCTCTTCATAGTAATCGATAGAAACCGTATAGTTTCCTATATCAGAATACACACCCCCAATGGTGATGTTGGTCAGGGCATGCCGGTCATGTTCTTCAGCTTCATAAGCCAGTTTAGCAGCAATCTGATAAGATTCTAAAGCTTTGGAAAGTTCACTTTCAAGCAAATACACATTCCCCTTCTGTAAATTTGCAGTGAATAAATACTGGGTGGAATCCGCTTTTGTCGCTTTTTCAATCAGCAGGTCACCGTACCTTATAATTTTTGAACGGTCCTCTAGCTCTTTAACAAGTTTGCTGAGCAGGCGTAATTCATCGTTTTGGTCGAAAGCACCGCTGCTGTAAAGCTGTTCTAAACTATCAAGAGCTGACGGGTGGTTTTGAGAATAACTAGTTCCAATAAAAAAAAAGCCCAGTATGAAGGCTTTTTTAACAAATAAGGTTATTAATCTAACTTGTATTTTTGATTTTATATTCAAAACCTGTGTTTTATACGTTTTGAGATCAAAATTCCTGAATTTTTATTCGGGGATCAATTTCGAATATACCAGGAAGCTGACTCCCGTTTCTGTAAACTCTGAATTTTAAACTGTATTTTTCGACATCCCCAGGCTGTCCCTGCGCGACTGTCCCGGTAACAATCCCATCGACATCGTTGATGACATTTTGACCAAAAACATTTTGCCCGCCCTGATAGTTAATTGAGTGTAATTCAACGCTACTGTCCGGGTTGCTGGCCATACCTTCCCAGACAACGACATCTCCTACATTTACATAGGTTGTGAAGTCAACATTAGAGACATTGACTTGTTGTCCGAAACTGCACACCTGATTTACATTTTCTCTAGTAATATTAGTCGTATCACAGGTCAGTGTGATGCTATGGGTGGTTTGCGCGGAAACCAGGGTCGTTAATAAAATCGCTAATACCCCGATCATAGATTTTAAGGTGTGTTCTTTTTTCATTCCAGATTGTGTTAATGTTTTAACAAACATAAATAAATATCTGTCACATCCTGAGCACACTAGGGCACAAAATGTCATAAACGAGGCAAAAACCACATCTTCATGTGATGCAAATGACTACGGCATGGAGAAATTTAAGAATCCATACCTCCTTTACACCTCAACACTTCACAAAGCCGATGGTTTAGATTCAGGTATGCGGGACAAAGACTTTAGTAATACAGTCTAAAGTCCAGCAACTTACAAAGCTTATACTGCTTTTGAAACATCTGTTCAACCACTTCTCTGAGATCGTCATTCTCATAAAACAGGCTAAAAAACAAACGATCTAAGGTGTAAGCACTGGAGAGGCTTTCGGAGTGAAACCCGTATCCCGAGATGGCCCGGGCCCCGGTAACATCCAGAAAATACTGGCATTCCTCATCGGTCAGGTCCAGGATTTTCCGGTTGGCAAAATGGATGACCTTGCCTTTCATTTGACCTTCGAAAAGCTCGGCGATCTCTTCGATGCTGTAATAATATCCGTTGATTAAAATGCTATTCGCTTCCCCCGGCAGCACCAGGTAAATGATTTCGTAATCCTGAAAATGATGATCCTCATACAGCAAAAAATTCAGACTCTCCTCCAGGCCTTCAATCGTATCGCAGGCCTTGTAAATACTCGAAATATCCTGAGTCAAAGCCATATGCTCCAGGATGCCGACCACGCCGGTGGTTTCCTCCTGCTCCGCATCGGGAACGGCTTCGAGACAGTAAATGAAGTTTTCAATATCCATACACGGGGTTTTCGGTATGAGGCTGAATCCGCACCAAATTTAATTTAATAGTCCACTTCCAGGACCTCATACTCCACTTTTTTTAGGATGTCTTTGACATCGCTGCTGGTGTGGGGATGAAACAAATCCTGACTTACGGGATGATACTCCAGCTGAGATTCATCGTAGTCTGCTCTTATAATGCCTTCTATTTCCCTCTGATCCAGGTCGTCCTTCAGCCAGTCGTTTTCCTGATCTGAAGATAAGATCACAGGCTGTCGATTCTTTTTGTTGTGGATTTTAGCAAATAAAGGAGAAGCTTCTTTGGTGAGAATGGCAAAAGTGACTTTGCGGTCTATGCGGGTGTAAATCCCCGCCAGGGACAAAAAGTCCTTATCTTTTGGTTTAAACACAAAGGGATACTTATCTCCTTTGTGATCATGAGGTTCAAAAAAAGCGGAAACCGGAATAATACAGCGTTTGGTATAAATAGACTCCCTGTACAGAAAATGATCAAAGGCTTTTTCGGATCGGGCATTGATGCCGCCTCCAAAGTTCCTGGCCGCTTTGTAATAAGTTTTCAGCTCCTCTACCAATTTGTCTTCCGGCGCTATGCCCCAGGTGGAGGCAGCCAGCACCCCGGGTTTTTCCTGAGGAATGATAAGCATCTGCGGGTGGGTAAAGCCGATGATATGGTAGTGAGGTTCATCAAAGAGGTCTCGCTTGCTTTCGTCACTGAGTTTGACCTTGTACTCTGCTTCTATGTTTTTAACGTTCTGGATAACGGAGGTATGGGCACACATGGGGTAAAATTTCGATTGAAGTTATAAAAAATCCTACTTAAAACCAATGCATCACATCGACTATTAATTTGGCTTCCGCTGCTTCTTATCCCAGTAAATGTAATATACGAAACCAGCTAATACGATTAAAGATCCCCATTTCAGGAGGTCTAAATTCTTACCCAATACCGCTATAAAAACAATAAGCGGTAAAATTCCTATCAGAGTAGCCCCTATAAATCGCCAGTAGCCCATTCTTAGCATACCCCCTACAAAACTAATGGCATCGTTGGAAAGGAAGGGGTTGAGCCGTGTGATGACGACGGCCCAGAAGCCGTAAGTATGTATGAATTCTTCGATCTTGTTTTCGGTCTTTGGTCCCAGAAGTTTCATGACGAGAGTCTGACTTAAATAGCGCCCGACAAGATAGCCCACCGAGGAGGCCATAAAAATAGCAGTCAGACAGATAAGACCGCCCCAAAATCCACCATAGGCCAGTATGGAAACCAGCATCAGGACCGGACTTGGAATCACTATTAAAAACATCTGCGCCACCATGGCCAGAATCAGAACTAGAGGACCATACCAGCCAAAATCATCGACCCAGTTTTTGATCCGCTGCTCATCCTCACTGGTCATGACGAGCCAGGCTTCGTCCAGAAATTGCTGCAGGCTTGGCACCAAAAAATAAGCGGTCACCAAACCGCCCAGGAGAATCAGTGAAAGCACAAGCGGCATAGGGCTTTTACTGGTACTGCTTTGACTTGAGTTTTTCATCGCTTGCTGTTATGCTTAAACTGACCTTGCTTCGGAATTCCTGCTGCAAAATTAAGTACTGTCTTTTAATTACAATCCCATTTTTAAGGAATTAAAGGGCATACGTTACTCCGGGATAAAGGGATTCGAAATGCTATTAAACCATTAAAACTAAAATAAGGGTATTGGAAAATGAGAAAATCACTAACAATCTGCTCCGCTTTATCCATGACACCTCTGTCAGACTAATCGATTTAAATTCAGGATTGAATCACTCAAATGAAGATAAAAAAGGTTTATCTCGAATTCGGCGAATTGGCAAAAAAGCCTAATTTAGAAGCCAAAAAAAAGCCTGGACAGATATGTGTAAATCCCTGCTCAGGTTGCTTATACCAGATCCCGGGCTTTAGCCAAAAAAACGAAACAGAATGAAAAACACACTGCTTTATAATTTAATCCTCCTGTCGGTCCTACTGGTCTGTGGATGTTCTTCAAATGACGATGAGTGTATGAAAACCATAACTATTCCTCAATTTTATTTCATCAATAATCGATCCTACAGTTATGAAATCACACAGGAAGTCCCCTGTGACTTTCCAGAGCCATCAGAACCTGAATTGATTGCACCGCCTGAATTAGAAAATTTTGCATATGAAGTCCTGAAGTTTAAGTATACGCCTGATACGGGCAACAATACCTCAAGACTGGAATTTGAAATCCAGCTGACCAACCCGAATGATTATCCGGTTTCAGGAGTCCCCATATTGACCTTAAATGCAGATGGACTGGTGTATTCCGGAAGTTTTTCAAATGATGCTTCAGTACCTTGTTATGAAATCAATGCAGACTCCAGCTGTACCTTAATCTATGACCAGGAAGAATCTTTGGATCTTGGCATGCTCAGTGCCCTGGAATTAGTAAATGTCCAGTACCTGTTGACCATTTAGCCTGTATAGGTTTTAAATGCTATGGCAAAAGCCGGAAGACTCCTAAAACAATTAAAAAGCCGGAGCTGTTCCTGTGAATTGAACTAACTTTACTTCAAAAAACAGTTTGAAAGAAAGGATCAAACAACTCGAATTATTCTTCAAGAGTTCCAATTTTGATCGTGGTCTTCGTGTGGGCGCAGCGCTGGCCATTCCCTTTGCAATTTTTTACGCTTTAGGTTATTTCGAATTGGCTCTGCCTGTTGTATTAGGTGCGTTTTTAAACGCTCCAGGAGACATGCCGGGCAGCAGAAAACGCAAAGTTAACGCCATTCTGATCAGTACGGGGCTAACCATGCTGATCACCGCCATCATTCTGTTTACAAAGCCATACCTGCCCCTCTTATTAATCACCATGGGAGGGATTGCCTTTTTTGTATCCCTGCTGTCTGTTTATGGGTTCAGGGCCTCTTTGGTCTCTTTTTCAGGCTTATTGGCTATGGTCATTGCCTTTGCCATCGATAAAACATCAACTTCCGCTATTTTGATCCAGGTGGCCCTGATGGGCGTCGGGGGGCTCTGGTATTTAACGGTATCCCTGCTGTTTCAAGTCATCTTCCCCAATAAAGATCAAAATCAATTGCTGTCGGATACGCTGCAGTTGACCGGTGAGTATTTGAAGCTTCGTACCAAACTGCTCATCAGTACAAAAGACAGAGACCAGCGCATGCAACTAAACTTCAGTCTTCAAAATCAAATCAACGATAAGCACGAAAGCCTTCGGGAGACGCTATTATCTGCCAGAAAACGCTCAGGACGCTCACGCTACGAAGAGAAACAACTCCTGATGTTTATTTCCGCCATCAAAATTTTTGAACTCATCGAAGCCGAGCAGATGAATTATGAAACCATCGACAAAATTTTTAAGGATAGAAAAGAATTTTTAAAACCGGCAAAACAATTGAATAAGCGTATGGGCAACCATCTTATTCGCCTGTCTGAGGTGCTTATGCAGCACAATCCATTACCCGATAAAGAGAAGTTGACGCTGGCTTTAACCCGGGCAAACGATACCATAACGGCTTATCTGGAAAGGCTTAGGCTGCCCCAGGCCAGAGAAGGCGCTTTGATTTTGAAAAACTTATACGATTTCCAGGAACAGACGCTGGAAGAAATTACAGCGATCAGAAGAGCTATGGATAATGTGAAAGAGGCTTCAAAAGTGTCTTTAAAACGCCAGGATGCCAGTCGGTTTTTGACCCTGCACGAGTACAGGCTCAACCTGATCTTGCAAAACCTGCGCCTGGATTCCACCTTATTCAGACACTCATTAAGACTTAGCATAGCCATGCTGTTTGCCTACAGCCTGGGTCTCTTTTTTGAAATCCAAAACACCTACTGGATTTTACTTACCATCATAGTCATCATGCGTCCCAGTTATGGATTGACCAAGGAGCGCTCCAAAGATCGAATAATGGGTACCCTTATTGGGGCGGTCATCGCTGTGGGGATTGTCTTACTGACTCAAAATGAAATACTCTATGCAGTTCTGGCCCTGGTCTCTCTGGTTTTTGCCTTCGCCTTGATTCAGCAGAACTATAAGTGGGCTGCAGTCCTAATCACCATTAGTATTGTATTTGTCTACTCGTTTATCAACCCTAAAGCCTTGGAAGTTATACAGTACAGAGTGATAGATACTTGTATAGGGGCAATCATCGCCGTAGTGGCTAATTATAGCCTGCTACCCAGCTGGGAAGTATTTAACCTGAAACAGGTCCTCATCAAAGCCCTTAAAGCCAACAAAAGCTATCTTCTGGCTACCCAGGATTTATATAAGAATCCTGAGGATAACGTACTAGCCTATAATTTGGCAAGAAAAGAGGCTTTTCTGGCGATCAGCCAGTTGAACGCCGCCTTTCAGAGACTGACTCAGGACCCTAAATCCAAACAGAAAGAATTTCAGCTGATTTATGAAATGGTAACCCTTCACCAGACGCTCATTGCTGCCATAGCCTCTATCGGCAACTTCATCACACAGCATCAAACAACGCCGGCTTCTGTTGAATTCAATATGCTCATCCAGAGAATTTCAAATACACTTCAGGGTGCCCTGGATGGTCTTGAACAAACTTCAATTCAGGACAACATAGCTCAGGCTAAAGCTGAAGATGCTCATGAGAAATTGCTCAACAAATATGAGCGCTTAGCCCGGGCAAGAGATGAAAACATCAAACTGGGGAATGAAGCTCTGGATACCGAAACCCTGCATGCGTTACAGGAAGCCTACCTCATCTCTAACCATCTGGGATGGCTTGTCTCTTTAGCCGATAATTTGAAGCGCTCTACAAAGCGCTATGAGGAGACGATTTTGCAGGAGGAATGAAAACCCTCCATAAAAACTGAGCTGAAACCCAGTGCATTTAAGCTTAATATCCTCATTCTTGAATTGAATAAGCTGACTTTTTGCCTGCGCAGATTCCCATCCCAGTCAAAGTCAAAAAACTCCTTGCCTTTGGGATGCAACACACGATAGCTTTTCAGCCTCGCGGCCATCAGGTTAAAAAAAGCAGACACGTGCAGAATATCGTCTTTATAGAACTATTCTGATTTTAAATTGCTATTTTTAGGTGCCTATAATTAACCAGAAAGTAGTTGAATCATGAAGATGCTATAACACTTCTCCATTAAGTAGCTTACAGATTAATCTTAAAAATCTTTTTTTATATTCACGCGTCTGTAGATTTTTTAAGTATTTGTTTTAAAGTTTCAATCTTCAAAGGTTTATTCAGAAAACCGGAAACAAACGGATAGCGCTTTTCTTCCGTTTCAAAATCCTGTATGGCAGAGGTTAAAATATAAACTATAAACTGATCTTTAATTCGAGGCTCGAAAGTTTCAAATTCATCCAAAAATTCCCAGCCGGTCATCTGTGGCATATTGATGTCCAGTAATAGCATTGTTTTCAAATCCTCATCCGGTTTGTTATATGTATTTTTCAATTCCTCCAGTGCAGTTTCCGGATTTTCAAAATGGCTTACCACTGCTTCTTGATCTTGTTGTAGAATAAGAAGTTTACAGATCATGTTATTAGTGGGATCATCGTCCACTAATAAATAACGGTAGGGCTTGTTCATGTTTTAAGTATAAGGTTCTTTATTCATTTAGAGGGTTGTATTGCTTATGTTCAGGCTAATAAAGATTTATTTTTTCTAAAATAATATGACATTTATCATATTACTTTAGATTGGTATTTTAAATACCTCATGAAGTTATTTATCAGAAAACTCAATGACGAAGGTTGTTCCTCGATTTGGTTTACTTGAGATTGATATCTTACCACCCAGCATTTCTACCTGCGTTTTTACCATGAAAAGACCCATTCCCTTTCCCTCTTTATGTTGATGAAAACGCTTATAAAGTCCGAAGACCTGCTTACCGTTTTTGGAAAGGTCGATTCCCAAGCCATTATCAGAGATTGAAAAGATGAATTTTTTCCCTTCTTTTTTTCCTTCAATATGGATAACCGGAGCCTGATCTGGTTTTTTATATTTAATACTATTCAGAATCAGGTTATAAAATATACTTTGCATATAGCTATGAATGCTTCTGAACTGCTGCATATCATTGAAATCTGTAGTGATAGTCACTTGCTCTTTGTCTATGAGATCTTTGATACTCATTTTGATCAAATTGATCAGTTTAGGTAGCGCTATGGGTTCTTTATTTTTAAGTATATCGGATTTTACGCTAAGGATCACGTTGAGATCCCTAATTACAGTATCTAGTCGTTCAACGTTATTAATTAACTCTTGTGAAAGTTTATCCTGTACTTCCTTAGGATGATCCTCAATCTTCATCAAATCTCCCAGACCTATAATATTTGCTATGGGGGCCCTCAAGTTATGAGAAACGATGTAAGAGAACTGCTCCAGTCCTTTATTGGCTAAGACCAGTTCTTCGGTATAGGCCTTAAGCTCTTTATTGAGTTTTTGCATTTTGAATTCTGCCTCAATACGATCGGTTATGTCTGAAGAAATCCCTACCATCCCAGCCAGATTCATATTTTCATCATAGACGGGAGAGTCCGTGATCAAAACCTGAAATTCTGTTCCGTCCTTTTTTTTAACCTTAAACTCACCAGTACGTACTTCTCCCGGCTTCAGATCTTCAATTTTTCTAAATGTGTTTCCTTCAGTAGCCGGCAACGGAATCAGTTCACCTAATGTTTTGCCTAGCGCTTCCTCTCGTGTCCACCCATAAATTTTTTCTGCACTTTTATTCCAGTAGTTGATAATCTCCTGTACATCTGTTGAAAGTACAGCCTGACCTATTTTATCCAGCAGATTTGCCTGGAACCGGCTCTCTTTCTCTGCCTGTACCCTATCTGTAATATTGATACCCACACTCTGTATCTCCTCAGGATGTCCCTGAGAATCCGTGATGCAAATAAAATCCCAAAGCGTGGTATTCACACCGCCACCTTTCGCTGGTTTATCCATCTCTACCTGGAATACTGTATTAGGTTCTGCAAAACATTTTTCTACCGTTTCATTAACCCGTTGGTGATGATAGTCTTTTATAGAATTCAAAGAGTTTTTTTTCACTATGGAATCCCCTGGGTATAGCCAGGAATAATCCTTTAGAAATGTATCATTACAATAAACATAATTACCTTCCAGGTCAACTCGCACGACATAATTGGTTTGGGATTTGATAAGACTCCTGAACCTGGATTCACTGAGTATTAGTTTTTCCTGATCCCTTTTGAAAACGGTAATATCCTGAACGGTACCTTCCAGTGAAACCGGAAGGCCTTCTTTATCCTTTATTAGTTTACCTTTTTCATGAACCCATTTAATACTGCCATCCGGGAACAGTATGCGATGTTCAAAATTGAGTTCAGCAGTTCCAGATAAAGCATTTTCCTGAGCTTTTTTAAAATTTTCCAAATCCTCAGGATGAATGGATTCCAACAGGTTTTCAAAAGTAGGAGTGAAATTTTCAGGTTGTACCTCCCAAATCCGGTAAATCTCATCTGTCCAGAATAGCGAATTATCTTTAAGATCTAATTCCCAGTATCCCATTTTAGCGATGCGCTCGGCGGTAGCTAGTTTATTGCGCTGTGTCTCCAGTTGTTTCAGTGCTTTTACCCGGTTGGTGATGTCATTGGAGATTACAAGGGAGCATTCCCTTTGGTCAAAACAAAGTTCATAGGCATAAACATCAACCAGTATTGGGGTCTTGTCTTTTTTGAGAAGCTTTAACTTGCCATAATACGACTCACCTCCCTCCTTTGTAAAGTCTTTCAGGATATCACTGAGTTGATGCCGGCCTTCATCATCTCTCAGGTCCATAATAGTGAGTTGAAGAAACTCATCCCTGCTGTAACCATAATGCTGAATAGCAGCCTGGTTCACATCCAGTATCCTGAGCGTTTCATGATCGAATATCCAGTTTGGAAGTGGATTGAACTCAAACAGGAGCCTGTATTTTTCTTCCGAACTTTTAAGTTTTTCTTCGGCTTGTTTTTTATCAGAAATATCCCGAACGGTCATTGAAGTTCGTATCTCCCCCTGGGCATTCTTAAACACGGAAGAGGTGAGCTCTGCAGGAAATTTAATCCCTCCTTTACGCAGCATGGTTAGTTCGGTACTGGTTTTTCCACTGATCTCTCTTTCCTGTAAAGCCTGGTGTAACCTTGGGTCTGTGGAGTCTGTAAGACCCAGTCGCTCTGCTTCACAGATCTCCTTTTCGGTCATCCTAAATATTCTACAGGCTGCGGGATTTGCGGCAAAAACCCGTCCATCCTTGGCAGTCAGTAAGATGCCATCGAGACTGTTTTCAAAAAAGGAACGGTATTTTTCTTCACTTTCCCGGATAATCTGTTCAGATTTCCTTCTTTCGGTTACGTCCCGCAGGTTATTAACGACACTGTTTACGTCCGGATCATTAAGTAGATTGGTCAGGGAAACCTCCACCCATCTCCAGGCTTCATTTTTATGTTTCATCCGCTTGATACTGGAGATCAGGGTATCTCCCGGAGCGTCTATACATTGACTTAATTCGAGAAATGCTTCCCGCACATCTTCCGGATGGTATATCTCATGAAGACCAAGGTTCAGGATCTCTTCTTCGGAATAACCCAGCATTTTCTGAACATTAGGGGATATGTAATTGATGCGTCCGTCTTTATTGAGCAGCATCACAGGATCGGAGCCATGCTCTAGCATGCGCCTTAATTTTCGCTCATTGCTTGTTAGGAGCTCTATGTACTCCTGTCTTTCAAGTTCCAGGCGCAAGCGCTCAAGTGCATTTTCTATGGCAGCCGGTAATCGCTCAAGCCGGTCTTTTAGTATATAATCACTGGCCCCATTTTTCAGTATGGTAACAGCAATTTCGTCCGGCAAGACAGATGTGATTAGAATAAAGGGAATACGACTTCCTAAATTATGCAGAATTTCAAGTGCTTCTATGGAGTCAAAACCAGGCAGGGAGTGATCTGAAAGAATGATATCCGGGACAAACGAATCCAGGGCATCCCTATAGTCCTTTTTGTTTTCCACGACCATAATCTCGTAGTTGAAACCCTCCTTCCTAATGGAACGTTCGATGAGGATAGCGTCACTACGGGTATCTTCGAGATGCAGTATTTTTAGGGGTGAAGACATGAGAATAGTAGAGGGGTTTCGGGTTTTAGGGATTCAGGTCGGGTTCAGTAAAACAGAATAGATTCTTTTTTTATTATTACCGTATTAAATGCGGGGTGTATGATTCAGAAACAGCCAGTAAAAACCAAGGTCTGCTATTGTTTTTGAAAAATTTTCAAAACCTACTGGTTTTACCACGTAACTATTTACACCGAGTTTATGGCTTTCTATGATATCTTTTTCCTCTTTTGAAGAGGTCATCATCACAATGGGAATTAACTTTGTTCGTTCATCACCTTTTAAAATACGCAGCACTTCCAGGCCATCGACTTTGGGCATTTTCAGATCCAGGAAGATCACTTTCGGCTTTTCTTCAATATTCCGGTCTGCGTATTCTCCTTCGCCAAAAACAAAATCAAGCGCTTCAGCTCCGTCACTGAGATGGGTGATATGATTTACCAGTTTATGTTTTTGTAAGGCTCGCATCGTTAGCATAGCGTCCGATTTGTTATCCTCTACCAGAAGGATCTGGATTTCATTAGTTGACATAGATTTAATTTTAAGTGTTTGATGAAGGAAAGGAAATAAAGAAACATGCACCTTCTCCGAGTTTTCCTTCTGCCCATACTCTGCCTTGGTGCTTATGCACAATCTTTTCTACGATGGCGAGACCCACACCGGTTCCTTCAAATTCGGTGCTGCTGTGAAGGCGCTGAAATACGCCAAACAGTTTGTTATAATAACGTTCATCAAATCCCGCCCCGTTATCCTTTACAAAGTATACAATCTCATCCTGTTCTGTATAGGACCCTACTTCGATCACTGATTTTTCCTTTTTGCCGGTATATTTAAAGGAATTGGAAAGCAGATTACTAAAAACCTGTTTTATCATATTATGGTCACCCTGCATTTCAGGCAGCTTCTTAAGCGAGACCGAGATATGGCGTTCGGGATAAAGTTGTTTCAGTTCCTGAACTAAGGTTTCTACCAGTTCCTGTACGTCGATCTTGGTTTGAAAAACGTTCTGCTTATTTATACGGGCGTATTCCAGGAGATTATCGATAAGGTCTCCCATTTTGCGCGTATTCTCAATGATCTCTGCAAAAAGCGTTTGTGCTTCTTCATCCATCTGATGCACAAAATCTTCGAGAAGCACCTGCGAAAAACCATAAATGGCACGAAGTGGGGTTCTAAGATCGTGAGAAACAGAATAGGAAAAAGATTCGAGTTCATGATTGGCGGCCCTGAGTTGAGCTTCTTTTTTTTCCTTCTCAGAGATCTGAAAAGCAAGTTCGCGGTTGACGGCATCCAGCTCCTGTACCCGTTTTTCCTTTTCTTCTATTTGACGGGCCAGATCCTGAACTGCTCTGGCCAATTGAGCAGTGACAACTTCTTTCTCCTTACTTTTGTTTTCCAAAGCCTCTCTGGCAACTTGCAGGGCAGCAGATATATCCTGGTGGGATTCAGTAAACTTAGAATTTGTAGATTTCAAAAGTTAGAGGCTTTTTTAAAAAAATTTAAATAAAGTTAAATAAATATTTTTAATCTTATTAAGAAAAGTTTACTATTTTCTATTTGTCCCGGTTAGAAGTTGTCTTGTACTGAAATGGGTTGACCAAAATCATTTACCTCATTAAGACTAAAGTAAAAGATGAGTCTTTAGTTATTTAAACACCTCACCGATACACAGCCCTTTTCAATTTCAAGTCAAAATAAGGCGCTCTGCCATCACTAAGCGTTTTGATATTTTCGACTTTAGGAAAATGCCTGGTAAAGGCTTTCTTACCTAATGCAAAGGTTTATACAATAAATGAGAATTACCGTTTTAAAATTAGCAACGGCTTTACCAACGGCATCTTAAATTTACCATTGAATAGCAGTTGCAATCTTGTTGCTTATACGTTTGCCGTTTCCCTTTTAACGGTTTTCTTCTAAGTTTACATTAAGATTAAAATATTGTTATAGCCGGGTCATGAAAATAAAACTCAGAAGTAAAAAATTACAAGCAAAAAAAAAGCGGACCTTGTAGAGGTCCGCCTGGAAAAGATAAACTAGTTTCTTTTTTAAAGTTCAAATTCATACCTCAGAGCCACTCCAAACATGTGAAGTCTGGCATTGTCCGTCAGCCCCTGCGAAGCATTCGGAGGATTACCTATAGCATTCAAGACAGAAGTGGAACGGAATTCAGTTGGGTTTTGAGGGTCAAAGGACAGCAATCCATCAGATCCGCCAGGACTGGAAATGTCATTCATACCATGCTTATAATAAACCCCGATATACAAAGCGTTTCCAGATGCATAGAGTTGTTTAACTCCCAGTTCAGCTGTAGCATTGTAGCTGTTTTTCACATCTAGTTCCGATCCCACAAATTCCTGATTATCGAAGGTGCCGAATCCGGCAAAACGCGGAGAGTCCAAAACAGCGTTGAACCTTGGGAAAAAACCGGTAGTGGTTAAACCTGAAGCCCTGGAACTAAATTCCTGACTGATGAAAAAGTTAGCCTCCACTCCTAGCCTGGCATAAAAGCGTATAACACCAGAGGTCTCATACTGTACAGTCAGTGGAATACTGATAGCGGTTAAATCCTGTTGTTCAGAATAGTAATTTGCTGTGTATCTAAACTCAAATGCTTCATCAGAAATATCGATGGCATCCTCAAAACCGGAATACCTGTCTACAGAATGTCTGCTTTCAAAATAATTCAGTGCTATTCCAGAATGTAAACTGAAGCTTTCGTTCAAACCTAACGAAATCCCGGCTACTACCCCTAAACCAGTTTCGGCATGATTTTCAAACTGCGAAGACTCCAGTTGAATGTTGGAAAACTGGAATTGAGTACCTACAGACAATGAAAAGTCAGTCTGGGAGAAACAGTAAGGATTCAACAAAAGCGTAAAGGCTATAAGTACTGCACTTTGAAAAATCCCTGTTCTTTTTCTTTTTATATTGATTTTATTCATTTTATAAGTTTTGAGTTAGTTGCGTATAAAGCTGATGGATTCCTGACGCTGGTTAGTAATAAGGATAAGTTTATAAAGGCCTGTAGCCATGCTATATGGAAGCTGTATGGTATTCTCCACACCAGACACGGGAACTGAAACCAGCAACCTGCCATTTAAGTCATAAACCTGAAAAATAGCATCTTTCAACTCATCTTCCGGGTATTGAGCTATGGCTTGCAGAGCACTCCCCTGCTGTACCGGGTTTTGGACAAGGCTTAAGCCATTTACAGTTTTAGAAGCCCTAACGGAACCAAGACAGGTGCGCAATTCATCTCCGGAGGAAGTCATCATCACGGCCTGATAGCTAGCATTTGGATCTAAGACGTTGTTAATATTATCACCTTCCGAGAAGGCCTGCTTCTCAGAGACCAGTCTTCCATTTTTGTACCACTTATAACTTACAAAAGAGTAGCCTCCATTGGTTTCAGGATTATTATTCAAAACGAGTGTGTTGTTGTATTTTCGGACGACAATCGCATCGAAATCGAAGGCTTTCTCTACCATGATCATATAGGTTCTGGTTTGTGTCCCATCCTGAGAACTGATCACAACTTCCTGTCTATATACTCCTGGAGCAGGAGTAGCTATACTAAAGTTAGGCCCAGTGCTCACCTGAGCATTAACTTCAGTGACTAAAGATACATCCACTGCTGTGGTGGAATTGTCACAACCAATCAAATAATAAACCAGAGCTGGTGGATTGTCATAAGTCTTTCCATCAATGGTAATACTAGATGAAACAGAATTAGAACTGGTAATGTTCAAAGCTTGCTGAACCGGCGAGGCTGCTTCAAAGTTGGCGTTTCCTGCCTGAGATGCTGTGACTATAATTTGCCCGGAAGTCTGTAATTCTACAAAACCAGAAGGGGTTACTGTGGCTGCAGGTTGCGCCGATGTATAGGCATAGGTATAAGTCACCTCAAGCCCCGAAGAAGCCATGGCATCCAACTGGAAATCCGAATCGTTCTCCAGACTTCGTGTTGCTAGGGCATTAAATGTAATCGCTTGTGGCGCTTTATTAATACTTAGGCTTGCATTCAGCACGGCCGTGGTGTAATTCGGTCTTGCTACCGTTGCCGTAACCGCATAGGTCCCTGCATCGATCTGATCGTTATTGGCGTAGGTCACCGTAGCATCCGATGCCTGACCGGTTACTACCAGTGATTTGACCGAACCATCATAGGTAAAGCTGTTGTCAGCAAATACCAATCCGGTTTGTGTAGCCGGTTCAATGACCAGGCTCACATTCTCAGAAGCCGCCAGGTAATTGGCTGTTTCAGCAGCCGATACGGTGATCGGGTAGGAACCTGCATCGGTATATCCCTGTTGAGG
>NZ_JAAIKD010000030.1 GCF_010820555.1 Psychroflexus aurantiacus
TTTTCCGTAAACTTTCATTTTCGATTAAGTTTTGATTTTATGTGCTTGGCAACGTTTCTGGCTATGATTTCGTTGCGGAAAAAACCGCAGGATTCTTTCCGTTGTAGCCGAAAGATAGCAAATTAGCGTTGAATTCCGCCAAGGAATTCAACCGCAATGAATTATAGCCTGTGTTACCTGCTGGCTTTTTCTTTAAATTTTGCTTTTAGTTGTGTTTTGTATTCATCAATTTCTTTTGTCGTATAAAAACAACAAGGTTGGTTCTGTATTTTCCAAGTTCTAAATTTAAAAAATCGACCATCAGATTCAAATTCTGATTCCGTTAACCGAGTAAATCCTTTTTCAGTTTGGTCAGAGTTTAAATAAACTCCAGAATCCATTTTTATATCTGTTTCACGAAGATCTTCATTAAAGTCAGAAGACGTTAATAAAATTCCGTTTTTTGGAATTTCTATTTTTTTATTCCAAGTTAAGGCTGAAATAGATAAATCTTTTGAGTTTTTAACTCCGTAAATTATAGTCACGTAACTTTTATCAAATTCAGCTGGTATAACTAATGTTTTTGTCCTATTAAACTTGTAGCTATAAATTACTATCATTAAAAGTGTTAAAGTCAATTCAGTAAGGAAAATCTTTTTATAACTCTTTAGCCATTTTTTTAATCCGAAGTCAATAGCAAAAAGTAATATTCCAATTACAATTAGAGTTAACACAGCAAAAATTCCCCAGCCTAATTCCTTTTCTTTAATAACAATTACTATCGCCCAAATAATTGATGATATTGATAAAATCAAAAATGGTGTTATTTTTTTTAGCGTGTTGTTCATTCAGCTTGCAGGTAACGTCTCGCGTATATGGTTTTGTGGCGGGGTGAAAACCGC
>NZ_JAAIKD010000031.1 GCF_010820555.1 Psychroflexus aurantiacus
CGTTACCACACATTTGAAAAAAACAATCGTCATAGCATTAACAACAGTTCTGATTTTAACATTTGTAGTATTATCAATGGGTGGCGGACACGGATTTTTTTGGCCAGCTAAAGTAGTTTATCCATACTCAATGATAATAAGTGTGATGAATAATCAAATCGGAATTTTGGCGATTATTATTGCTGTTGTTCAAATTCCTATTTATGGGATTTTAATGACTAAAAAACCGAAATGGACTATGATAATACTCGGAATACATATCGTTTCCGCAATCATCTGTTTGAATTTACCAACTGATACTTTTAGCGGATAAAATGAAAAAAGGAATTTTAAAAACTTTGCTGTTTTATGGAATAGGGTTTGGAGTTGCAGGAATAATTTATGTGATTATTGGAAACCCATATATTCACGCACCTGGAATTCATCATCTGATTTTATTTTTGACATTAGCAGTCGGACTAATTTGGACTTTAATTAGTATCAGAATTTTCTTTTTCAAGGCAAAGACGGAGAAATTAAAAGGAATTATAATTTTGAATAGCCTAATAATAATTAGTTGTTTTTTATATGTTGCAATTCCCATTTATTTAGACTCAAACAAAAAAACATTTATTGAATCTGACTTCGTGCGGACGGAAATTAAAGGAGATACGACTAAATTATATCACGATGACAACCTAATTTATATCAAAGCAAAAGATTCTGTGATTTTAGATTTAAGATAAACACAAACTGAATAAAAACGTGTGGTAACAGCGTATATAGTTTATGGCGGATTTTGTGCTAAACTAAAAAAATCTGTATTTTTAAAAACTTAAAAACTCGACTGAATGGCGAGCGGTTTTCACCCCGCCACAAAACCATATACGCGAGACGTT
>NZ_JAAIKD010000032.1 GCF_010820555.1 Psychroflexus aurantiacus
ACTAATAATGTCTTCATATAATTAGATTAATTACATACAACTCGTTTTGTAATCAGTTTTATATTACTCCTTCCGCAGTAAGGAACTTAATTACTTCTTCTCTTTGCAACACATTTGTTTTTATATACTCAAAACTACCTTCTGCAGGAGGTACTGAACCCTGTACCTGGAGAGACCTAAAAGAACCATCCTTTTGAGGAGTGATCAAAATAATATTTCCATATTCCAGATGAAACAGTCTCATGTTCACAATTGCAAAGCTCCCTTTATCGGGTGTTGCAAAAGCAACAAATTCGACCTTGTTGTCTTTTGTAATAAATGATCCCTGGCCAGTATAATCCGGATGATTTCTTGAAATGATTCTAGATGCACCTAGAGCGAAATTCTTAGTGTCAACAGTGTCTATGACAGTAATAACAGTAAAAAATGCCGTATTTCTTTGTTCTTCTTTATATAATTCACTGTTGCCCATTTGAAAACTGGCAAACACAATTTCCTTATCTTCCACGGTAATCCTATAATCCGGTAAAGATCGAGCCATTCGATTATTAACCTCTCCACCTCCCCCGTAGTTAAAGCCAAGGCTACTGTAATG
Source organism: Psychroflexus aurantiacus (assembly GCF_010820555.1). Lineage (GTDB taxonomy): Bacteria > Bacteroidota > Bacteroidia > Flavobacteriales > Flavobacteriaceae > Psychroflexus > Psychroflexus aurantiacus. Next base: position 596 of record NZ_JAAIKD010000032.1, read on the forward strand.
AGGTACTGGGAATGCGCCAAACCTAATAGGTTCACGTTCTCTTATTGAGTCAATATCACCTTTCATTCGCTCCATATCCCATAATTCAGGATCTTTGATGTTTTCTATCTGTTTTAAACGAATCTCTTCTAGCGTTTTAGATCCTAATTCTTGCGAAAAGGAATAAATGGAATTTAACAGAAGTAGTGCAAAAAGTAATGTAGTTTGTTTCATTATTAAGTAATTTTAAATTGATTACAACGGTTTGTATATGATTTGTTGCGTGTTTCAGCAACCAAT
>NZ_JAAIKD010000033.1 GCF_010820555.1 Psychroflexus aurantiacus
AACGGTTTTGGCTATGGTTTCGTTGCGGAATGGTTCGGCAGAACTATTCCGCCGTAAACCAAAGTTAGCAAATAAGCAGGAATTGCCGAGAGGAAATTCCGCCGCAATGAACTATAGCCGTTGTTGTGGCTAGTTTTTAAATTTATCGAACATTAATTTTACCTGTTCTAAGGTGTAAATTTTATATTCTACATCTAGGTCTAATGCATATTCCTCTATTGTTTTCTTAAATCCAGCAGACTTTCTAATCTCATTTATATTTTTCGGATTTTTAATTGGCCAAACAATGTATTCTCTTTTTTTCTTTCCAGTTTTTTCATCTGTAATGTCACCACCCCAAACCTGAGTTCCATAAACTTGTTCTTTACCACTCTCCATCAAAAATCGGTCTTCCATCATAGCAACAGATGTCATTGGTATCTCTCCCTTCTCACCTGCTTCTTTAATGATTGGTAAATATTTTGCTATCTTATCAGAATGTTGAATAACATACCATACTGCACGGTTAGTAGGTTCACCTACTAATGATTTACCAGGATATCCATATTCATTAATTATTTTCTCAACTCTTTTCAGATTTATTGAGTCGTATTTAATTACAATACCCCATTTATTTTTATCGTATTCATCTTCAGTCAATCCTAACTTACCCAAATATTTCGTTTTTAGCTCATCACTAATATTTGGATCCATTAATGCACGAGGTGCTTGATCAAGTACTAGAATGGAATCTAATCTTGCTTTAAGTTCTGTATTTATTGACTGAGAATAAATGGTAGATGATAAAAATGAAAAAATGAAAATTAAAGTATATTTCATAAATAATTAGTTTATTGGTTAAATTAGCCACAAC
>NZ_JAAIKD010000034.1 GCF_010820555.1 Psychroflexus aurantiacus
AACCGTTGTAAACAATTATGGAGAACGTACTAAAATTTATAATTGGAACTTTATTAATTGTTCTTGGAATTATTTGGTACAACTACGAAAGGAAAAAATTCGTTTCTGAAAGAAAAAATGAAGATTATATGCTAATGTCATTTACCGTTAAGTTTATTTTAGGAGCATTTATTCTATTCGCTTGTGGTATAAAACTAATTTACGATTCATTATAATGAACGAACGCGAAGATTACTTCAGAATTTCCAAAAATGGACACGTTCACACGCTGAGCGATAGAATTCCATTTAACTGGAAAGAACTATTGATTTGGACTTCTACTTCTTTCATATTCCTGATTTGGTTTCTCGGAATTGGAATCGGAATTTTTGTTGCGATTTTGACTTTAATCGGATACACTATTTACCGATTTGCTTCTTGGATTTACTACTCGGAATTAAAAATAGACGAGAAAAGCGGAGAATTAACTCGGCTGAAAAAAATACTTGACCGAACTAAAAAAACGGAATTGATAAGCGAAAAATTTGACCCAAACCGATTTGAATACTCGGAATTATCTCGAAGCGGAAAAACTAAATTTTTATTGAATTATCGAACACATAAAAACAACGAATTATTAATAATAAAAAATAAAACGGACAAAGAACAAATTGAGAAATACATTGCGGTAAAAATAACTGTTTACAACAATGTATAAAAATAATCGCTCAATTTCAGGCTTAACCAAAGGTCGTTGCAAGTTTACTACGTCTGATTTTCCTTCGGAAAATCCTCGCACGCAAACCCGCAACTATTCTTATACGAAACCGTTGGC
>NZ_JAAIKD010000035.1 GCF_010820555.1 Psychroflexus aurantiacus
TACAACGTCTCGCGCATAACGAAAGTGGCGACTTAAAACGCGCAAGTTTTTCGGTTAAACTTTTTACTTTCTAAAAATACACAAAACTCTCGTTTCAGCTATAAATTCGCCATTTTTGTTATGCGCTGTTATGTGCTGGCTTTATTCCGTCTTTTTTCTTTTAAATTCTGGAATACAAAAACTTCCAGTTGCACCACTACCATAATCTAAAACTATATTTTCTTTGTAAAACATTTGAGAACAATCATCCGAGTATTTTTCCTGTAAATCTGAATTCAAATTTTCATCAAATATTAAATAACTAAAAACTCCCATTCCTTTAAATCCATATTCTATTTCGGTTGGGTCTCCGTTCGAAATACCCATACAATTTACATTTTCTAATTTATTATATAAATCAATAAATGTTTGATTTGTCCAATTCAATTTTTCTTTAACATCTATAAACGAGTTTGTTATTCCGTGATATTTTTTATCATAATCACTTCTTGGATTTTGAGGTACATATTGGTCTATATCTAAATCCCATTGTTGAAAAAGCAATTCAAGTTCATCTAAATTCTCCATAGGTTGATAAACAAAGAAATCAATATTATCAGATGAGTTATATCTTATTCGGATTATGAAGTCTTTGGGAACAATTTTGTTGAAGTGATTCTTTAGTTCAAGAATTTCAATCTTATTTTCGTCATAATTTTTCGTCAAGTCTTGTTTAGTTTTCATTCCGCAACTAGATGTGAAAACCAGAATTATTAAAATTATCAAATTTAGTCGTTTCATCGTTGTTTTTTTCAGCTTGCACATAAC
>NZ_JAAIKD010000036.1 GCF_010820555.1 Psychroflexus aurantiacus
CAGGACAATCTTCAGGAAGGCTTTCAGGTCACCGATTATACAAACTACCCAGGAGTGAGTGAGATTGAAGGTTTCGGGACGCATATCACAGGCACTAATGCCATTGCCAATGGGTTTGATGCCACCCAAACAGGCAACGCTTCCATGTATTCCTGGAATCCGTCAACTCAGCAGTGGAACGCCATTCCCAATACTAACTCTAAACAATTGAATACTGGAGAAGCCTATGCCCTGATGGTGCGTGGTGGGCGTGAACTCGATTTAAATCTCAACAACACACAACTCGGCTCGGCAACCACTTTGCGTTTTACAGGTGAACTGGTCACGGGTAATTTCCCTGTAGTTAGTATTGCACCTAACCTTGGAGATTTTAGTTTAATCGCCAATCCTTACCAGGCCCAGGTGGATATTGAAACCCTTTTATTTGATGCTGACCTAATAGGCATCAACACCAGTGCCGTATGGATTTATGATCCTAACCTTGGGGTTCACGGGGGCTATGCGGCTTTAGATATGCAGGGGCCTGTGTTTGATCCGGTGCCTGACGGTTCGCTGGTCACTAAATTCCTGCAGCCCAACCAGTCCATGTTTGTTCAGAATGCATTAGATGGTCCTGTTTTCACGTTTAAAGAGACGCATAAAAAAGATTCAGGTAAAGAATTCACCAACGGGACCTTCAGCGTGAATAACACCGGAACTTTAAATATTACGTTAAGGCGTCATCATCAGTCAAATTATAGGCTTGTGGATGGGGTAAGGTTGTATTTTGAAGAAAGCTTCA
>NZ_JAAIKD010000037.1 GCF_010820555.1 Psychroflexus aurantiacus
CTGTATTTCTGGGATGTGAGCCCTATATATTTGAAGGAAGCGCCGGAGATGTAGGCGCCGGTGGAACCTGGGAAACGGGATCCAACTGGAGCTTTAACCGACTTCCTACGGCCATTGATACGGCTATCGTTAGAGCTAATGTCAACCTGAGTAATATTCAACAAGTAGGGGAATTGACCATTGACTCTCCTTTTGTTGTGTCTATCGATACGCTGCAAACGCTCAGTATTAAAGAAAATCTCATCAATAATGGGACTGTGGGTGGCCAGGGTTACCTGGTCTTTGACGGAGATGTTCCTCAACAAATTATAGGCAATGGCCTGGTAGTGAATTCGAGTGCCGGAAGTTTTACCAATATACGGCTGGACAATTCGGCGGGTCTTACACTCACCGATGATGCAGATGTACTGAACGTGTTAGACCTGGATGCTGGTACCATTACGATTGAAGCTGATAATTTCTTAACCTTTAAAAGCACTGAAAATCAAACGGCTGTTTTAGCTGAGGTAGCTTCCGGATCCGATATTTCGGGCTGCGTCATTGTAGAACGCTTTATACCTCCTACCAATCGATCATACAGATATATGACCTCTCCTGTGAGCACGACGAACTGCGGCAGGCAAACCATTCAGGACAATCTTCAGGAAGGCTTTCAGGTCACCGATTATACGAACTACCCAGGAGTGAGTGAGATTGAAGGTTTCGGGACACATATCACCGGTTCTAATGCCGTTGCTAATGGGTTTGATGCCACCCAAACAGGCAACGCTTCCATGTA
>NZ_JAAIKD010000038.1 GCF_010820555.1 Psychroflexus aurantiacus
CTGCCGAACCATTCCGCAACGAAACCATAGCCAAAACCGTTGTGCGGCATTTAAATGAAACGACTAATTCACATATCGACAATATTGATTCTGACAATTGGAATGATTTCCTGCGACCGAATCAGAAATAAGTCAGAGCAAGTGGCGGAAAAGGTCAAAGAAAAAACTAAAAACGAACTCAGGGAACAAACTCAAAAAGTAATTGATAAAGTTTACCCACCATTTGACCACGACAAACCAGACACAGAAAACAACAAAAAAAGATTCAAAGACTTCTTAAAGGTTGAAATTACACCTGATGTTAAGAATATCTACTGCTTTGATGATGCCATTGGAATTGACGCAGATTATATGTTTGCTTTTAACTGCAATGCGACCACTTCGAAAAAAATAATAGAAGTTCATAAGCTGACAATTGACTCACTAAACTCAGATAATGGATTTGGTATGCAACATGACTTTGAATGGTGGGATAAGGATAGAATCGAGAGTTTACAGAAATACAGTTGGACAAACGAAAATCATTATTTCAAATACTATTGGTATGACAAGGAGAATGGAAAAGCTTATTTCTTTGACTTTGATATGTGAAAAATAAAAAACGACCGCACAACATCGGCTATAGCAAATGCGGGTTGACTGGTTAAAAATGAAGATATTGCAACTAAACAGCATTCGGTCTGGGGGACAAAGATTCAGTTTCAAAATCCCGCACTTGCCATAGCCAGGGCCGTTACCACACATTTGAAAAAAACAATCGTCATAGCATTAA
>NZ_JAAIKD010000039.1 GCF_010820555.1 Psychroflexus aurantiacus
CACGGACGAAGCCGCCCTGCGTTTATTAAGAACCGTTGTAACACATTAAAATTTGAATACTAAAAAAAAATATAGAACTAGAATTTCAGAAAATATTAAGTTTTTAGATAGACTGGGGTTGTTAATTCTAGTAGTTTCAGGCTTGATTTCATGTGCCTTTATTTTTGTGATTGTTTCGGGATACATTCTTCCTATAGATTCAAGTATAATATATTTTGGAGAGATCATATCGGGTAAATTTTACATGTATGGATTAATTTCTGTTGGTTTTGTTTTTATCAGTTTTAAAATATTAGGTATTAAAAAGCATTCTACTATAACTTTGGTAATAAATGAAGAGAACATAACAATATTGAAAAAATCTGAAAAAATATTATTGAATAATGACATTATCATGAGAATTGTTCTTCTTGAGAATGGAATTGAAAAAGACAAAATCAGAATTATAACCAATAACTATGTAAGATCGTTTTTCTTGGAAGTTGAAAGTGAACTTACATCTGATTTAAAAAAAATATATTCAGATAAATTCAAAATAAAAGAAAACGTGTTACAACACAAGCTATAATTCATTGCGGTTGAATTCCATGGCGAAATTCAACGCTATTTTGCTATCTTTCGGTCACAACGGAAAGAATCCTGCGGATTTTTCCGCAACGAAATTATAGCCCAAACGTTGGTAGTAATTTGACTTAAGATTTTAATATTCAATTTTC
>NZ_JAAIKD010000004.1 GCF_010820555.1 Psychroflexus aurantiacus
TTATTAGAAGTGAGATATTAGACATCAGAGCTTAGATACAAGACATTAGATCAAAAACCTAATAAGTCTAAACTCTAATATCTACTTTAAGATTTAAGGTGGTTATAGCAACGGGGCTCACCTCTTCCCATTCCGAACAGAGCAGTTAAGCCCGTTAGCGCCGATGGTACTACATACCGTGGAAGAGTAGGTCGCCGCCTTCTTTATAGAAAAACCCTTAATTACAGCCGTAATTAAGGGTTTTTTATTTTTAATGCATTTTAAACTATAAGACAATAAAAAACCTCTGCATAAATCCAATTATGCAGAGGTTTCTGTTTTGTATGGTACCTAAACCTAGACTAAACCTGCCCTCTTGAGCAAAGCCTCGGGATCTGGTTCTCTTCCCCTGAATTCTTTATAAAGTTTCATAGGGTCTACGGTTCCTCCTTTTTGAAGTATATTTTCTTTATAACTCGAAGCTACAGCAGCATTGAATATTCCTTCTTCCTTAAATAATTCGAAAGCATCTGCATCCAGTACTTCTGCCCATTTATACGAGTAGTACCCCGAACTATAACCGCCCTGGAAAATATGTCCAAAAGCTGTGCTCATGCACGTCTCATCCACCTCAGGTAATAATTCTGTATCGGCGAAAGCTTTGTTTTCATGGGTTTTGATATCTTCAATGCCAATAGTGCTTTCAATCGCGTGCCAAGCCATATCAAGCTTTCCAAAGCTGACCTGTCTGGCGGTTTGTAAACCTTCCATGAAATTAGAAGATCGCTTTATCTTTTCAATGTACTCCAGTGGTATAACTTCGCCGGTCTTGTAATGTTTTGCAAATAGCTCCAAAGCCTCTTTTTCATAACACCAGTTTTCCATAAGCTGACTTGGTAGTTCAACAAAATCCCAATAGACGGAAGCACCGGAAAGTGAAGGATAGTTCGTTTTGGCATTCATAGCATGAAGCGCATGCCCAAATTCATGAAAAAGGGTAGTGACTTCATTGAACGTTAGAAGTGACGGCTGCTTCTTGGTGGGTTTTGAGAAATTACAAACAATAGAGACCTGAGGTCTTTCTTCCCTGCCCTCCTTCTTATACTGATCTTTATAAGTCGTCATCCAGGCGCCGTCTCTCTTGCCGGCTCGGGGATGAAAATCAGCATACAATGTGGCTAAGTACTTGTCATTTTCATAGACTTTGTAGGTCACCACGTCTTTATGGTACACCTCTATGCTCTTATCTTTTTCAAATCTTAGCTTGAAAAGTTTCGCGGTGATCTCAAACATTCCATGTATCACCTGATTCAGTTCAAAATAAGGCTTAAGCGTTTCTTCATCCAGATCGAATGTCTTTTGTTTTAGCTTTTCAGTATAATAGGCTTTATCCCATTTTTGAAATTCTTTGATACCATCCGTTTCTAAAGCAAAATCTTCAAGTTCTTCGATTTCTTTTTTAGCTGCAGGAAGTGCTTTTTCCAGAATATCATCCAGAAAAGTTTTCACGTTGTTTACGCTTTTAGCCATCCTTTCCTGAAGAACAAAATCAGCGTGAGATTCGAAACCCAACAATCGAGCTCTCTCCAATCTCAATTCCACGATATCTAGTACATTTTTCTCATTATTGAATTCATTGTTTTTGAAAGCCTTGGAACCGAAGCCTAAAAACATTTGTTTTCTCAAGTCTCTATGTTTTCCAAATTTCATCACAGGGATGTAAGTGGGATAGTCTAAGGTCAAGATATACCCTTTCTTAGCTTTTTCTTTTGCCAGTTCTCTTGCCGAATCTTTTACAGAATCCGGAATGCCTTCCAACTCACTTTCATCTGAAATATGTAACTCAAAATTATTGGTCTCCGCTAAAACATTTTCGCCAAATTTTAATGAAGCAAGAGATAGTAATTTGTCTATTTCTCTTAACCGGGCTTGTTTTTCTTTGTCTAAATTAGCTCCGTTTCTTGTGAAGTTTTTATAAATCTTCTCAAGTAGCCTGAGTTGTTCTTCAGAATAATTGTGGGCAGACCTGTTGTCAAAAACATCCTTGATTCTTTCGAATAAATCGAAATTCAAAAGCAAATCATTATTAAACTCACTTAACAGCGGAGAAATGTCCTGAGCTAATTTCTGAATTTCAGGAGTGGTCTCAGCAGAATTTAAATTAAAAAAAATACTGGCTATTCTTCCCAACAGGTTTCCAGAAAACTCCAGGGTTTCGATTGTGTTTTCATACGTTGCCTTTTCTGGATTTCTTACGATTGAATCTATCTCTTTTCGAGCCTGTTCCAGACTTTTTTCAAATGCAGGTTTAAAATGTTTTGCCTGTATTTTTGAAAATGGAGGATGATCAAACTTTTGTAATAAGGGGTTTATTTCAGTCATAGATTAATTTTGATTTAGCTTTTTTCTTCTTTGTTGAAGTAAACGAGGTAATAGAACATCTGTCGATCTTCATCCCATCCTTTTTCAATAAATTTCTCCGCACTATCGCCTTTAATAAAGTCCATTTTGATCTGGACATTCGTATCCAGGTTGATCACGCTTTTTATTTTTTTCCGTGCTGCGGTGACGGCAGTATTGGAAATTGGAAAATCGGATAGGTCTTCAACTTTATATTTTGGAGCTTTCTCGGTTTTATAATTTTGAAATTCTGGTTCCAAAGCCGGATTTTCCAGGACATCATTGAGGAAATTTCGCTCGTTGAAGTTATCGTTGGAGGCGAAGTGATTCATGGCTTTATTCATAAACAGTACTTCCTGTTGTTTGTCTTCAGCAGGGAGGACAACGTCTTTGGCAAAATTCTCACAGAACTTCAAATACTTTTTGGTATAGAAATTCTCATCTTCAAAAAAGTCCACTTGCAGAAACTGTTCAAGCCAGTATTTGGTATCGTATTTATTGGAATCTACCGAGAGTATTTTATAACCGGTTTCTTTTTCAGTATTGAAAATTAAAGCACCCTTATCCAGCTTATTCAGGTAAACCCCCTGTTGCAGGATAAGGTCAAGGTTATTTTGTTTTTCTTCAAACTGAAGAAAATCGTGTTTCAATTCTGATTTGAAAATCCCAATAGCAGAAACTTTTTCATTGTCGAGGAGCATATTTTCAAAATAAACCACATAGACTTCTCCGCCTTTGATGTGTTGATGCTTGGATTCTTCAAAAAGCAGTTGTGTAATCTTTTTCGAGACGGTATGGCTTTCAGAAGGATTATTGAATATGTCTGTAGCCAGGTTGTAGAGCTGGTGAAATTCCAAATCATTCTCATGTACAAAGTGATAGTAATTTTCCTCCTTGTCTCTAAAGGATTTCAGGAAATACTCTTTGATAAGCGGTTTTAATTCATCAGATAATTCGTGAGGATTTTCTGAGATGAATAAAGATTCATTCCTGCTTTTGTTTCCTACACGATGAATGGACATGCTCTCGATTTGAGCACTGAATAAGTTGATCATAAAAAAAGTATGTGTTTATCTGTTAGTGTTGATGGAATTCGATTAATTCCAGTTTTCATCAAAATCGAAATCATCTAAATTTTCAAAGGTAATGTCGTCATTATCGCCATTATCCTCATCATAATCATCCAATTTTTCAGCTTCAAATTTCTTTTCAGGCGGTGACTCGGGTAACTGGCCCTGAGCAAACATGAGATTGGGGTAATCCTGTCCTTCTTCCGGTTCAGCAATATCGGCCAATTCGACATAAAACGTCCACATATTGAAGAAATCGTAGACATAAATCATTTTGGTATAATCTCTTGAAAACACAGAGTCGAGTGTGGTTTCATCCATCATATTGACTTGGTCGTCCTCGTCTCCCATAGTGAAGAGCAGGTATTCTTCTCCCTGATTCCAGTCCTCATCACTTTTGTAAAATGATGCCATTTCGGTTCCGTCAAACCCAAAAGCCTGAGCGATGGCATTGTGAAGATCCTCCAAAGTGGAATCGTCTCTGATTTCTATGTCCCGTATAACATCGTCCAGGGTGTCTAGAACGACTCTATATTTATAAATCATGGGTTTTGTTTTTTGAAATTAAATTCGCTTCAAAACTTTGCATTAAAATATAAAATTGTACTCCAAATAACAAAGCAGCGAAGACTAAATGCAAAGGTTGAGAAAGAAACGGGAAATCCAGGTAATACATCGCGATTCCAGTCAGAATTTCAACACCGACTAATACTATCATCCAGTTGGTGAGCTTAAAGCCTAACTTTCGGGATCTGTTTAACCACCAGATGCCAGCATTGACGAGGAGTACTAAAATAGAAAACGAGCGATGCGCATAAAAAACCAGGTTTGGATTTTCCAGCCATTCGCTCTTATTGGAATAGCCCACACTATCTATTTGTTCATCCACAAATTGTCTCACCTGAGTTCCCATAGCTACCTGTATCAAGCTAAGAATAACTGCGAACACAAGCAAATTTCTGAAAGTAAATGTGCTTATCAAGGAAGAGTCTTCGTTGGAAGACAGTTTAAGAATATAAATAAGCAGGGCTACCAGCAAAAGCGCAACAAGCATATGAATGGTAATTCTTACAGGGGATAAAACCGAATAAACCACTGTCGCGCCCAACCAGGCCTGAAATAGAAGCAAGACAAGGCACAGAATAGAAAACAAGGTGAGTTTTTTATTTTTCTTCCATTGTCCAAAGGAGCTGATGCACATAATCAGTATAGCTATTCCAGCCAAAGCACCCAGAAGCCTGTTGATATATTCTATCCACGTATGGGCAGCGTTGAACTCCGCATAATCATGTTTCTCATAGGTGCTCCAATGCGCCTGATCATAACGATCTGAAGAAGTAAAAGCTTCTTTGGCTACTTTAAGCGACTCCTCCACAATGATGACCTGGCCTTTAAAATAGTCATGCTCAGGTTCCCATCTTAACTGACTTTCCTCGGTGGGAGGGATATAATATCCAAAACATTTTGGCCAGTCTGGGCAACCCATGCCGCTTCCTGTCATTCGCACCACTGCACCAGCGATGATAACCAGATAAATGATGATAATTGAGGCTTTAATCGATTTTCTGAACACGGTCTAGATTTTCTGTAAAGATAATTTATATGTGCTAGTTAAGGCATCAAATAATGAGTTTACAAGTCTATTTTGGGATGTTTTTGATAAAAATTAAGCTTGTTGTTTGAAGCCATAGGATTTTCCTTCCTTAAGCATAAATTCAAATGCAGCATCATATTCATTGGGGATAACGCCATCTAAAATGGCTTCTTTTATTTTGGCTTTGATTTCCCCAACAGCCTGACACGGCTGAATGTTGAAGGTTTCCATAATTTCGTTGCCAGATACCGGAGGCTGAAAATTTCTTACCTGATCACGCTCTTCAACTTCTTTGATTCTGTCTCTAACGAGTTTGAAATTGTTGTGGTATTGCTTGTAGCGTTTTGGATTTTTCGTGGTAATGTCTGCTTCGCAAAGCGTCATCAAATCTTCCAAATGTTCTCCGGAATCATGAACCAGTCGTCTCACAGCAGAATCAGTCACATCTTCATCCACAATGGCTATGGGTCTTGAGCTTAGCAAAACGAGCTTTTGGACATATTTCATTTTATCATTCAGTGGCATTTTCAGTCTTTTGAAAATCTGATATACCATTTTTGAACCTTTGAATTCATGTCCATGAAATGTCCAGCCAATTTTCTTATGAAAGCGTTTTGTAGGCGCTTTGCCTATGTCATGCAGTAATGCAGCCCAGCGCAACCAGACATTATCGGTTTCTTTGGATATGTTGTCTACCACTTCCAAGGTATGCCAGAAATTATCCTTGTGTTTTTGCCCATCAATTTCATCTATACCTTCCAGATTTGTAAGCTCCGGAAGAATGCGTTTGAGCAATTGAGTATCGTGAAGTAATTTAAAGCCTAAGGAAGGTTTTTCAGAGGCTAATATCTTGTGTAATTCAGTAACAATGCGCTCCTTACTAAGGATATCGATTCTGGAGGCATTGTCCTGAATAGCCTGCATGGACTTGGGGTCTATCACAAAATTAAGCTGGGATGAAAACCTGATGGCTCTCAGCATTCTTAAGGGATCATCAGAAAATGTGATTTCAGGATCCAGAGGGGTTTTAATCACTTGGGTTTTCAAATCCTGCAACCCGTCAAAAGGGTCTAAAAGTTTTCCAAAATGAGTTTTGTTCAGTTGAAGGGCAAGTGCATTGATGGTGAAATCCCTGCGATTTTGATCCTCTTTCAAACTTCCCTGTTGCACTTCAGGGTTTCTGCTGTCTTCAGAATAAGATTCTTTTCGGGCGCCTACAAATTCAACTTCAAGACCAAAAACATTCAGCATTGCCGTACCGTAGGTTTTAAAAACGGTGACCGGTGGTTTCCCAGGTAACTTTTCAGAAACTTTTTCAGCAAGTGCAATCCCACTGCCAACGGCAACGATATCGATATCTTTGGCATTACCGCGTTTTAAAAAGAAATCCCTTACAAACCCACCAATAACGTAAGCCTCCAGATTGAGTTCATCGGCAGCCTCGGTGAGGAACTTGAATATTTTGTGTTGTAAAGCGTCTTGGTAATAATTGTCTGACATTTTATTTGCGAATCACTTCAACCTTCCCGTCAAGATCTAACTTAATGATTGTGGAAGGTTTTTTGTTTTTATTGGATTGGTGCAAATTTACGACATAGTCCACGCCTTTTAAAATCTCTTCTGAAATTTCAAAAAAATTGTGAGGAGTTTTTTCGCTGCTTATGTTGGCAGAAGTAGAAACAATGGGTCTTTTATATTTTCTAACAAGCTCTTTGGCGAAAATATCGTTGACTACTCTTATAGCAAGGGTATCGTCTTCTGCGATAAGGTTGGTCGCCACTCTTATCGGATTTTGATAAATAATGGTGGTAGGCTTGTCTGCGTATTTGAGAATGTCATATGCCACTTCAGGAATTTCCTCTACATATTGATTCAGCATTTTGAAGTCAGAAACCAGGCATATCAGGGATTTGCCATTGGATCGTTGTTTTAATTTGTAGATTTTATCGATGGCTTCTGCGTTTGTGGCATCGCAACCTATCCCCCAGACCGTATCTGTAGGGTAGAGGATAAGCCCTCCTCTTTTAAGCGTTTGAATACAGTCCTGTATGGTTTCTTTTTGATCTTTCATAGTGTAAAGTCCTGTTTGTTTTATTTTTTGACGACGGTGGCGTACTGCACATAGAACATATCGATGGCTGTAAAAAATAAAAAAAGATTGTAAAGATAGGGTTTTAAAGAACCTGTTTTATTTATTCCCTTATGCATTATGATTTTGAAACCTAAATCTTCATACATTCTTTTAATGCTTTTTTTGGTGAAAAATCTCAAATGGGTATGATCCATCACACCGCTTTCCTGATATTTCCAATCTTTTTTTAGAACCAGGGATATCATGGCGCTGTGATATCTTATGTTAGGGATCGAACTTATAATCTGTCCATTTGGTGTGAGTTTCTTTTTCATGTTTTCCAAAACGCTGTAAGGATCGATCAAATGCTCTAAAACATCATTAAAATAAATCACATCAAAATAGTTGTCGGGTAGCTCCTCTATAAATTTCTCACATTCTCCAATGAATACCTTATCCAATATTTTTCTGGCTTTTTCTCCGTGGATTTCCATGTATTCTATCCCCCAGGTTTCCGTAGCGTATTTGTCTTTTATCTGTTTAACAAAAACCCCCTCTCCACAACCTACATCCAAAACAGTCTTTGCATCTTCGGGAAAAAACTCTAACATTTCCGGTCTTTTGTTGATGTAGTATTTCCCTTTTTTATTGAGATAGTCCATAATTATATTTACTTGTAATCTGTTTGTTGTGTTTAAAATATCGTTTTGACAACGTTAAATGAATCATTCAAGTCCATTTATATAATTTTTCCAAAACCCCTTAGTTTTATTTTTTTCAAATCCGTGACATCCAAATGGTAATTCGGAATTATTTATTTTCATTCCCAAATTCGGCTTTCTATCCAATGAAAATCGTGAAGCAGTGGTTACATCCGGAATTTTAAAGGATGTATATTTTGGAGCTATTACCGACCAAAATACATCTTCAATCCCAAATAAGTTATGGTGAATATAAGCCTTAACGCTATTTTGGTGATCCTGAAAAAAGCTTAAAAATGCATTTACCTTCCTTAAGGATAATCCGCCGTTTCCGACTTTATTGAATATGATATCCCTATTTTTTACTTTTTTGGATCTGAAAAGTTTAGCGATAAAACGTTCGTCTCTTAGCCAGGGAGCACCTATATAATCATAATCTAAATCACACCAAAAATCCAGTTCATCTTTAAAAAGATAAGCGTCCAACTGATGAATCAGCATGAACTTATAGTTCTCAAATCTTTGGTAAAACTCGTGGCTAAGTAATAATTTATTGTACCCGGAGATGTTTTCGAAAAAAAGAGGATCAAATCTTTCTGCATCACATTGTTCCAGTGCTGCAGGTAGTTGAAGGTGTTTTGGACAGATTATTTTTATCTGATTTTTGTTATAGAGTTCAAATAAATTCTGTATTACTAAATTTTCGTTGTGAGTCAGTTTATCTTTGTAAACCGGAACTAGAATTACATATTTGTCTTTTAAATTTTGTTTCAATTGAAAAATTTAGAATTTAACTTCTGTTTTGCAAATGTAATCAACTCAAAAGGTTTAATATATTAAATATCTAAATCCATTTATTTACGCGTAATTTTAACTCTTCTTGCTTAATCTTTATTATGACCTATAAAGTTTCAAAACACTTTCAAAATCATTTGCAGTCCTTATCAGAACTTATACATTCTTTTGACACTGTAGGAACTGAATTTGGGAATGGAGATAGGAACAGGATCAAAACTGTTGATTTTGAAGGCTTAACGTTAAATATAAAATCCTTTAAAGAGCCTAATTTCATCAATCAAATCGCTTACCAGTATTTCAGAAGGTCTAAAGCCAGGCGTTCTTTTGAGTATGCCACTTTCCTTAAAGGTAAAGGCATTGGTACGCCAGATCCCATAGCATATTTCGAATTCAGAAAAGGGATTGGTTTTGGAAAATCATTTTATATAAGTGAGCACGAGAAACCGGATCTGACTTATAGAGATTTAGTTCGTGAGCCTGATTTGATTAACCATGAGCACATTTTAAGAGCCTTCACACGTTTTACGTTTCAACTTCACGAAAAAGGAGTTGAATTTCAAGACCATTCTCCTGGAAATACGTTGATTTTCCTGGAAAAAGAAGGCATCAGATTTTCTTTGGTGGATTTGAATCGGATGACATTTAAAGCCTTAAATTTTAAAGAGCGCATGTTTAATTTCAGAAGGCTTACGCCCAAAAAGGACATGGTAAGGGTTATGAGTGATGAATATTCAAAACTTGTTGACAGACCACAACAGGAGGTTTTTGAAAGCATGTGGAAATTCACTTCAGAATTTCAGAGAAAATTCCATCTGAAGCAAAAACGAAAAAAGAAATTGAAATCACTTTTCTGACATTTTTTTCAACAGGGGGTATCGCTTGTAAACGCTCAAAGCATTGAGGTAGCAAATGATCAGTCCTTTCTTACCGTCCAGAATTCCCAGACGAATGATATAATTGTGTAAAAATTTATAAAAAGGTTTTATCACAAAATGAAAAGCATTGGGTTTTATCCCTTTGCCGTGAAGTTCTTTAGCTTTAAGGTGTGCATAACAGGCCATTTTTTTACTGTAAGAGTCGAAGCTGCTATAAGAATAATGAGTAAGCTTATTTTTAAACGTTGACAGGTTTCCATCCACTTTCAGAACCTCATGTACAAGTCGTTCCTCCGTATATCTCGATTTGCTTTTTTTAAAAAGACGTATGTTTTTATCAGTCTGCCATCCGCTAAAATAAAGCGGTTTATTTTTAAACATAAATTTTCTGTGAAAGAAATAGGCATCTGCAGTTTCCCTGAGTTTAAGGGTGTTCAGTATTTCTTTTTTAAGGGGTTCAGTCAACCTTTCGTCTGCATCCAGGAAAAGGATCCAGTCATGATTGGCCTTGCTTAAAGCAAAATTTCTTTGCCTGGTGAAATCTTCAAAATGATGCTGAAAGACTTTTACTTTTGGATATGTTTTAGCTATGGAAACGGTTTCATCTTCAGAAAAAGAATCTACAACAATAATCTCATCTGCAAAACTCAGGTTTTCTATAACATGTCCTATGTTTTTTGCTTCATTGAGAGTGATGATGAGTGCCGAAATTTTGGGCATGATGGATTAGCTTGTTTTGGATAGATTGAAGTCTATAAAGGTAAAATATTCTACAAGTTTAATTATAATAAATAGATAATTGATTTGTGTAGTTTCAAAATAAATTAATTTTGCAATAGAACCTAAGCCTATGAGAGCATCTGTCATAATGAGTACTTATAATTCTCCAGAATGGCTGGAGAAAGTCCTGTGGGGGTACAGTGTGCAGACCGTTTCAGATTTTGAAATCATCATTGCAGATGATGGGTCCATACCGGATACCAAAAAGATGATAGAGGCCATTTCAGAAAAAACGCAGCTTACCCTCACGCATGTATGGCACAAAGATGAAGGTTTTCAAAAGACGAGAATTCTCAATAAAGCGATTTTAGCAACAAAAACAGACTATTGTATATTCACTGATGGGGATTGTATTCCCAGGCGTGATTTTGTGGAAGCCCATTTATTGCATAGGATTCAAGGCCATTTTTTATCTGGCGGACATTTTCCACTTTCTTTAAGGTTATCCAGACTAATTTCAAAAAAAAATATTTTGAGCCAGGAGTGTTTTGACTTACACTGGCTAAAAAGCCATGGCTTAAAATCAACTTTTAAAACCGTAAAGCTTACGAAAAGCAGAATTATGGCTACGGTCATGAATTTCGTTACGACAACCAAACCAAGCTGGAATGGAGGAAATGCCTCTGCATGGAAGAAAGATATACTTGCTGTGAATGGTTTTGATGAGCGGATGAAATACGGAGGAGAAGATAGAGAATTTGGAGAACGTCTTATAAATTATGGAATAAGACCTAAGCGAGTTCGCTATTTTGCTATTATCATACACCTGGAACACGACCGAGGTTATGTGAATGAAGAGGCCTGGCAGATTAATAATAAAATAAGGCAAACCACTCAAAACGAAAATAGGACTAAAACCTCACACGGCATTAATCTGCATGTTGAGCAAGAAATCCTTTAAGAACATCAAAAAAAAGTTCAGGTTTCAATTTTGCATACATTTCAGTGGAAATCTTTTCAGATTTATCCAGAAACAAGTCCGGTTCATAATCTTTCAGATGGACAGAGGCGTGTGTTAAATTTTGATCTTCCAATCCATTCCATCCCTCTTTGTTTATCCCGGGTGAAAATATCGAAAAGGTTGGGACATCCAGGGCTTTTCCCATATTAATAGCTCCTCCTTCATTACCGATAATCGCCTTGCAAAATGTTGAAATCGACATAAATTCCCTCAGGCTTCTCATCTTGAAATCAAGCAGAATTTTCTTTTGGGTATTTTTTTCACAGAGTGAATAAAGCATTTCGATAGCGTCCTGTTGAGAGGGCATATAATTTAAAAGCAATAGAGTATTGCTATGGGAAACAATGTAGTCTAAAACCTTAGCCATATAAGGCAGAGGATAGGTTTTAGTCTCATGACTACCCAAAGCACTAATCATAAGGATAGACTCTTCTGTTTTGGACTGAAGGCCTGTGATTCGTTTTCTTGCAGCATCAAGTTCGTCTTTTGTCAAATGAATTTTTGGCTGCTGGCTAAGTATTTTGGAATGCTTAAACGCTTTTACAAGATTCAGCCTGTTTTCAATGGCAGATCCCAATCCAATTTCAGACTGTTTTGAGATTTTTACTGTAGACGTGCAAATGAGTTTATTTACAGGTTTATCCCAGCTGATTTTAATTTTAGCTCCGGAAAACAGAACGGTCAGGTTGCTTTCAAGTTTTCCATAGGCATCGATGACCACATCGTAGTTTGCTTTCCGGATGCTGTTGAGGAAGGTGTAGAACTCCATCTTGCTCGACCTGTAAGCCTCTTCAAAAACAATGACTTCATCAATATAAGGATTGTTTTCTATAACAGGGATTGTAAACCTGTTGACCAGATAGTGAATTTTGGCCCTGGGATAGTTTAGTTTCAGGTTTTCGCAAATAAGACTGGAGACGAGAACGTCTCCAATCATTTTTTGCTGAATGACCAGTATTTTAAATTCCTCCCCAGATTTAACTTTTACCTTTTCCATAACGTTATTATTTCCTTCCCTCCCGATAGCAATCGGGAGCGGAGGCTAGGAGGGGCTTCCTCCCCTTGAGAGATCCCGATTGCTATCGGGAAGGTGAGGATTTTACACCGCTACATCATAGGTTCTTAGCGCGTCATTCAAAGACGTTTTTTTGTTGGTGCTTTCTTTTCGTTTACCAATAATTAAAGCACAAGGGACATTAAATTCTCCGGCAGGAAATTTCTTGGTATAGCTTCCAGGAATCACTACCGATCTGGCAGGAACGATACCTTTCATCTCCACAGGTTCAGGTCCTGTAACGTCTATAATTTTTGTCGATGCAGTCAGGACTACATTGGCACCAAGTACAGCTTCTTTTTCAACCCTTACACCTTCTACCACAATGCTTCTGGAGCCTAAAAATGCGTTATCTTCAATAATCACAGGTGCTGCCTGAAGCGGTTCTAAAACGCCGCCAATGCCAACACCACCTGACAGGTGAACATTTTTGCCAATCTGAGCACAACTTCCAACCGTAGCCCAGGTATCTACCATAGTCCCTTCATCCACGTAAGCACCGATGTTGACGTAACTCGGCATCATGATCACACCGCTTGAAATATAAGCACCGTGTCTTGCTACCGCATTGGGGACCACTCGAATTCCCTTTTCCTTATAACCTCTTTTCAGGGGCATCTTATCATGGTATTCAAAAATACCAGCTTCCAAAGTTTCCATTTTCTGAATGGGAAAATACAGCACCACGCCTTTTTTCACCCATTCATTCACCTGCCAGCCGTCTTTGGTAGGTTCTGCACAACGCAACTCCCCACTGTCCAGTTTGGAAATGACACTTCGTATGGCGTCAATAGTTTCCTGTTCCTGAAGTAAATCTCTGTTATCCCAGGCCTTCAGTATTTTATGCTTTAAATCTTCCATGTTGTTTTTTTTGCGAAGATAAGGTTTATGGTTAAATTCAAAATAGGTTGATGTGGCTTATATTTGTAGCCTAAATAAGTTTATGAAAACTAAAGTTTTAGCCCTGGATTTTGGAATTAAACGAACCGGACTGGCCATTTCTGATGAAATGAAGATGATTGCTTCCGGCCTAAAAACGGTTGACTCCAGACATCTGATGGATGAATTGAAAATTATAATTCCTTCCGAAGCTATCGATACACTTGTTGTTGGTGAGCCTAAGTTTACGGATGGGAAACCCATGCAGTTAGAACGAAATATTTTATTTTTAATCGAAGATGTCCAGAAGATCTTTCCCGATTTGAGCATTGTAAGAATGGATGAACGTTTCACCTCCAAGATGGCTTTTCAAACGATGATAGACTCCGGTCTCAAAAAAAAGCAACGACAGAACAAAGGCCTGGTGGATGAAATAAGTGCTACCATTTTACTACAGAATTACTTAAAGTAAGTCTTTGGGTTTTAAAATTGGATTTGCAAATTCATTATAAATAAAACCTGTATTTTTGCATTTCTAAATCAAAAGGGTGCATACCCTCTCACTTAAATTTGAGATTATGACGTTACCAATTATAGCTTATGGTTCTCCGGTTTTGAAAAAAAAAGCTGTGGAAATTTCAAAAGATTATCCCAAGCTGAATGAGCTGATAGACAATATGTTTGAGACCATGTATAATGCAAGTGGAGTAGGTCTGGCAGCGCCTCAAATCGGATTATCCATTCGTCTTTTTGTAGTGGATGCAAAACCATTTGCTGAAGACGATTCCCTAAGCGATGCTGAAATTAAAGAATTAGAGTCGTTTAAACGGGTGTTTATCAATCCTAAAATTACGGAAGAGTCCGGAATTGAATGGGATTTTAACGAAGGCTGCTTAAGTATTCCGGATGTTCACGAAGACATTTTTAGAAAACCAGAGATAAAAATCGAGTATTTGGACGAAAATTTCGAGCCACAGACTCAAGTATTATCAGGCCTTCCCGCTAGAGTTGTCCAGCACGAATATGATCATATCGAAGGTATTTTGTTTACCGACCACATTTCCAGCTTAAAGAAAAGATTGATAAAGAGTAAATTAAATCATATTTCTAAAGGTAAGATTGACGTTGGCTATAAAATGAAATATCCCCTGGCTAAAAAAATTCGCTAAAGCTATTACAGAAAATAAACAAGTTGCATATTTGTCAGCCAAAAAATAAAACACATGAAATTAGACAAAGTATTATCTATATCCGGGAAACCTGGACTTTACGAACTTAAAGCTCAAACCAGAGGTGGTTTTCTTGCCGAGTCCTTTATCGATGGAAAGAAAATCCCTGTAAGCATGAGAAATAATGTAAGTATCCTTAGCGAAATTGCTATTTATACGTACACCGAAGAAATTCCTTTGAGGGAGGTCTTCCAGAAAATTTACGAAAAAGAAGAGGCTAAGCCTTCCATAGACCACAAATCTTCCAAAAATGAACTTACAACGTATTTTAGGGAGGTTCTTCAGGAATATGACGAAGACAGAGTTTATCCTTCAGACATTAAAAAAGTGATTCAGTGGTATAATCTTTTGATATCAAAAAATATAACTGATTTTTCAGATCCAAAGGCTGAGGAAGATTCACCTCAGGAAGAAAAAGAAAGCTAATTGCGACCAAATGTAAACCCTCTAATTTTATTTTAGAGGGTTTTTTGCTGAATATCCTTACCTTTAAATTAAAAACAATGCACACCAGGCAACAACAACTCGAGGCTTTTGAAAGACTTCTCGATATCATGGACGAATTAAGAGAGAAATGTCCCTGGGATCGCAAGCAAACCATGGAATCTTTAAGGAATCTAACCCTTGAGGAAGTTTACGAGCTGGGAGATGCGATCCTGGAAAAAGATTCAGAAGAAATAAAAAAAGAGCTTGGAGATGTGCTGCTTCACATTGTGTTTTATTCTAAAATAGGCAGCGAAACCAAAGATTTTGATATTGCCGATGTGATCAATTCACTTTGCCGTAAGCTCATTGACAGGCATCCTCATATCTATGGAGATGTGGAAGCCAACGATGAAACTCAGGTTAAAGCAAACTGGGAAAAGCTAAAGCTGAAAGAAGGAAACACGAGTGTTTTACAAGGCGTTCCTAAATCGCTTCCTGCCCTCATCAAAGCAAGTAGGATTCAGGATAAAGTTGCTGGCGTTGGATTTGACTGGGAAGAACCAGCTCAGGTTTTCGAAAAAGTGAAAGAAGAACTTGCTGAACTTCAGGAAGAAGTTCAAAATAAAGATCAGGATAACATGGAAGATGAATTTGGGGATGTCTTGTTTTCGATGATCAATTATGCCAGGTTTTTAAATATTGACCCTGAAACAGCCCTGGAACGGACCAATAAAAAATTTATGTTTAGATTCCAATACCTGGAAAAGAAAGCCAAAGCGCATAATTTAGACTTATCTGAAATGTCTTTAACTGAAATGGATAAATTCTGGAATGAAGCTAAAAGCATAAAACTTTAATAAAATACAAAAGCAATAAGTTAAACCTATCTTTAATCGAGCTGATTTATTTTCAGAACTGATTTAAATTCATATCATTGTTCCTACTTAAAAAAACGAAATCATGACAAAATTAATCACAACTGCAGGCATTTTTTTATTTACGCTTTTTGCTGTGACTGCTCAAACCGAGGATACTCAAGTAACGGATGCAGAATTGCAAAAATTTTCTGAAGCGTATATGTCAGTGCAACAGATGAATCAAACCATTCAACAGGAAATGGTTGTAGCTATCGAAAAAGAGGGGATGACCCCACAGCGTTTTAATGAAATTTATCAGGCAGAGATGGACCCTGAAGTAGAAGTTGATGCTACAGCGGAAGAACTTGAGAAAAAAGAGGCCGTAATGGTAGTCATTCAAAAAATCCAATCAGCCTCCCAGGCTAAGATGGAAGATAAAATTAAGGAAAAAGGATTGACTTTTCAGAGATTCCAGGAGATTGGAGCTCAGGTGCAACAAAGCCCTGAACTACAGCAAAAACTCCAGGGGATGATGATGAAGCAACAGACGGGTTCTAATCCAATGCAAAAGAATTAAACACTCTTTTCTAAAAATCACTTAAAAGGCCAGATGTACATCTGGCCTTTTTTAATTTAAAATCAGTCGTTTTACAACGAAATTATCATCCTGGATAATCTTTATAAAATAGCTTCCTTTTGAAAGTTGATTGAGATTTTCGATGTATTTTTTTTGATGCGTCCTTGTTGTTAGAAGTTTTCTGCCAGTAATGTCATAAACTTCTATGGTTTTAAGTCCGGCTTTATTAAAATCAAAATGAACTTTTGATTTTTTAGATGGATTTGGATATAACTGGACATCCAGTTTATCTTTAAATGAATAATTGGATAAGAGTTGCTCTCCGGTAACTAAAAAATTATCTACAGTCCACCGGGTAGCATTTTCGCCCTGCGTAGTATCATATTTAAAAGCAATATAAACCTGACCGCTCACTGCTGATATATCGACTGTATTGGCCTCAAATGTGAACAATGAACTGTTACCTGTAGGATGAAGCGGTATGGAGATGTTTGGAATTTGGTTCCATTCAAAATCGGAAGGATTTCCGTTGCCATCATAAGTTGAGGAGTAGAGGAGTTCTAACCTGGTGTTTCCAAAACTGGCAGACGTCCAGAAGTTTAGCCTTTCTACCTCATAATTATCAAAGTTTATTTTGTCAGTTGTAATCAGCCAATCCAAACTAGGGACCTGATTTCCATCCCGGTAGGCATTGATCTGATAAGCCTGAGAGTCGTTTTCTCCAAAACTGGTACATTCCCAGGTAATGTCACTAATTTCTCTAACCTTTGTAAAATCAGTCTGATTGGTGTTACAATTTTCAAAATCTTCAAAGATTAACAGATTGGACTCAGCCAGGGTAGTCACCTCTAAAGTTTCACCAGGCTCCGAAATATTTCCGCTTCTATCCACAGCATAGACCCTGAAGTTATATAGAATTTCAGAAGAAAGTCCGGTTACGGTGTAGCTTGTGTTGGTGGAGAGTACCTGTTGAATAGTCACGTTGTCCTGCTCTATGATGTACTCATCTACGCCAATATTGTCCTGGGCAGGTTCCCAGATAAGCTTCACACTAGAATCAGTGATAACATCAGCCTGCAAATTCAGCGGAGCTGTTGGTGCTTGATTATCTGAGGAATTCTCCCAGATTTGGGAGGCAAATTCAGGATGGTCTATCAAGGGGTTTCGGTTGCCCTGAAATTGAAAACCATTGTTGTTTCTGTCTATTTCTCTCTGGCTAACCGGATCGTTACTATGCCAGGAAAGCAGCAAATCGATATACCATCCAAGGAAAAAATCTTTTGGATTGCCAGCCAGGACTCCATTGCTTTTCCAGCTGCTATCGAATTCGTCTTCATAGCGAATGGCAAAATACAGCACAGACCTTGCAATATCCCCCTTAAATTCATCTATGGGTTCAAATACAGTTCCGGTGTAACCGGAAAATGTATTGGGTCCGCGTTTGGATCCATTGTCTGAGGTATAATCCGGATCGCTTACTTCGCCAAAAGGGTAACTTCCCCGGACGCCATTCACATAACCATCGGAAGGGACCACATGAAAATAATCATTTTTCATGGGAGAAGCACTGTTAAAGGTAGATTGCGGAACTAAATGCTCGCGGTTATAACAATCTCCTTCATTCAAGTAAGTCCCGCACTGGTTCTGAAAATGGTCATAAGTGTAGGAGTCGATGCTGTTTACACGCTCAGAATACATGTCCAGGACCGTCCCGTCATTTTCAAAATAATGATCTGTATCTCCGCTGTTTTGTGAATCGTATGCCGTGTATAAAGCCCCGTAACCCTGATCCTGATGATAGGGCTGGCCCGTGTGGTCATTTACATCGTCAATAATGGTTTTCAAAGCGGTCTTCAGCTCGTAGCCCAAAAGCCCTTCTGCACTGTTGTAGTAATTTTCGGGCGCTTGTGCAAAGCTGAAATTCAAAGCAAA
This sequence comes from Psychroflexus aurantiacus, assembly GCF_010820555.1. GTDB lineage: Bacteria > Bacteroidota > Bacteroidia > Flavobacteriales > Flavobacteriaceae > Psychroflexus > Psychroflexus aurantiacus. Next base: position 18,184 of record NZ_JAAIKD010000004.1, read on the forward strand.
AAAGAGGAGAAGCAGCAGGTAATATTTCATTTAAAATAGATTATGGAAACGGGATGATTTAATTTAAACAGATTTTTGAAGAACAGCATAGTAGAAACCATCGAAACCGGACTTATGGGCTAGAATTTTTTCATCGTTTTTCTTCTCAAAAGCATTTCCAGATTCAGAATTTAAAAATTCCTGGACCTGCATCTGGTTTTCAGAAGGTAAAATGGAGCAGGTGGCATAGACCAGTAAACCTCCGGGTTTCACCATTTTGCTGTAGTCCTGAAGTAAATCCTGCTGCTTTTGTCTTATTTCCACTAAAAATTCAGGAGTTAATTTCCATTTTGCATCTGGATTTCGACGCAAGACCCCTAGTCCTGTGCAGGGTGCATCAATAAGTACTCGGTCTGCAGAATCATGTAGTTTTTTGATGACTTTGGTAGAGTCAATGACGCGTGTCTCCAGGTTGTGAGCTCCGGCTCTTTTGGCTCTGCGCTTTAATTCTTTCAATTTATTGGCATAGATATCCATAGCGATAATCTGTCCTTTGTTTTCCATCAGGGCAGCCATATGAAGCGATTTGCCTCCAGCACCAGCACAGGCGTCAACAACACGCATGCCAGGCTCGAGTTCAAGTGCGTGCGCTACTTTTTGAGAAGACCCGTCTTGAACTTCAAAAAAACCTTTTTTGAAGGCTTCCGTTTTAAATACATCAGCTCGGTCGTAAAGCTCTAAAGCTTCTGGATAGCCTTTCACCGTTTTGGTGGGGATAAATTCCTCATCCAAAATGAGCTGAAGTTTTTTAGGTGTGGTTTTTAAAGTATTTGTTCTGAGGATGACTTTAGCCTGCTCATTAAGAGCTTTGATTTCCGGTTCCCAAAGCTTGCCCAGTTCTTTTCGACCAAGTTCATCGAGCCAGTCTGGTATGGATTCCGCATATTTGGTGATTTTAGACAGTTCATCGAACCTGCCTTTAATACGTCGGGTTGGGGTGTCCTCAAATTGCTTCCAGTCTGGAATTTCAATTCCTTTTAAGGTGGCCCAAACGGTAAAGAGTCTAAATAGATTTGGTCTGGAATACGGAGGGTTAACGTCGGCAATTTCAGAATATAATCTTTTCCATCTTACGATGTCGTAAGTGGTTTCTGCTATAAAGCCTCGGTCTCTGGACCCCCAGCGTTTATCGCGTTTTAAAGTATTGGATATTTCCTTGTCGGCGTACTTGCCTTCGTTGAAGATAAGGTGTAAAGTGTCTATGACAGCGAAAACTAAATTTCTATGTAAGCGCATGATTTTGATTTAATCTGCAAAAATAGATATTTAGTCCTTAGAAGACTTATCAGAACGGTATTGTTTCAAAAGTTTTTTATGAAAATCGTACTCCGCTTTTTTTAGCATCATAATTTGCTTGGCAGAAATCACTTCTTTTAAATCATTTACAAAGTCTACTCTGTAATCCACTCTTGCTTGTTTATAAGCCATATAATCTTCCAGAAGCTTTTCCGCTTCTGTCTGATTCAAATTTTTAATGGTATTCAATCTGGATTTGATCTGAGCCCATTCTTCAGATCGGAGCTTATCATACCTGTTGTTATGCTCATTGTAAACAGGCCAGAACCTCTTGGCTTCACTAGCGGTAAGATCGAGTTCTTTCGTGAAAAAGGCAATTTTTAATTGTTCAATTTTATCGCCTTCCGTATCCTGAGCTTTTCCATAAAAGCTGAAAATAAAGGTAAATAAAATCAGAAATATTGTTTTTTTACTCATTGTCAAAATCTTCATCCTCAAGATTATCGTTGAGGTATTCTATAATATCGTTATCTTCTAAAGTTGTAATGTTTTGGTCCACTAATTTATTAACAGAGGTGTTTTCATAATCAATAAACTCTTCAGGATTATCTAAATAGGTATCCAGGTACCTTTCAATCATATCATTATTCAAATCTGAAAACTGGATGTCCTGATTGGGACTTATTTCGTCTATATACAAGGCACCAATAATGGCAAAGGCTACAATAGCTGCTGCGGCTACCCATTTACCCCATTCCCGTAAGTGGATGACTCTGGTTTGATGTTCTTCTGAAGGCGTTTCAAGTTTAAAATTAGCAAAGTAGTCCTCAGGCGTTTTAAAACCAGATTTTTTAACGCAGGCATCCGACTTTAACTTAGATAATACACTAGTCTCCAGGGTCTCGAAATAATTTTCAGGGACCTTGAATCCAGATTTTTTAGCGTGTATGTTTTTAGTTTTTATCATTATAATTAAGACTCAATTTCAGGTGAAAGGTTTAATTCTCTTTCAAAAAATTTTCTACTTTCTTTCTGGCATGGTGAAAGTTAGACTTTAATGCCCCTACACTTGAATTTAATATTTCTGACATTTCCTCGTAAGGTATTTCTTCAAAGTAACGCATATTAAAGACGATCTTTTGCTGCTGAGGCAAGGCTTCAATAGCTTTTTGCAGTTGAAGTTGAATCTCATCGCCTTCAAAATAAACATCACTTTCCAAGGAATCCAAAAGATAATCATTTAATTCCTGATCTGAAAGCTTCATTTTTTTGGCTTTCTTATTCAAAAATGTGATGGACTCGTTGGTAGCTATCCGATACATCCAACTAAAAAGTTTGCTGTCTCCTTTAAAGTTTTTGATGTTTTTAAACACTTTTATAAAGGTATTTTGAAGCACATCATCGGCATCTTCATGCAGTTTCACGATGGTTCTTATATGCCAGTAAAGACGTACTTTATGCTCAGATATAAGAGCCTGAAAGGCCTCATTGGTTTTGATGCCTTTTTGTAAATTCTCAATGATGTCTTCTTCTTTCAAAGTTTTTAGTTATTCAAAGGATTGCATGTCGACTAGTTTTTTATAGACCCCGTCGATAGTCATCAGTTCATCGTGTTTACCCTGTTCTACAATTTCGCCCTGGTGTAGAACAAGAATAGTATCTGCATTCTTAATGGTAGACAGTCGGTGCGCGATGACCATAGAGGTCCGGTTTTGCATCATGTTTTCCAAAGCTTTTTGGACTAGCTGTTCGCTTTCCGTATCCAATGCCGAAGTAGCCTCATCCAGGATCATAAGGGGAGGGTTTTTTAAAACTGCGCGTGCTATCGAAATTCTTTGCTTTTGACCACCACTCAGTTTACCGCCGCTATCGCCAATATTGGTCTCCATCCGTTTTGGGAATGCCATTACAAATTCATATGCATTGGCAATTTTAAGCGCGCTGATCAGTTCATCTTCGCTAGCATCGGGCTTGCCTATTTTCAAATTTTCTTTGATGCTGTCATTAAATAATATGGAATCCTGAGTCACCAGACCCATAAGGCTTCTAAGAGACTCCTGAGTCATGTTTTTGATGTTGACCCCATCGATTTTAATCTCGCCTTCCTCGATGTCATAAAAGCGAGTGACTAAGTTGGCGATAGTAGATTTTCCGCTTCCGGACTGTCCAACCAAAGCTATGGTTTTCCCTTTTTTTACAGTTGCACTAAAATTTTTGAGCACGTATTCTTTTTCGTATCTGAAAGAGACCTGATCAAAGGTTAGTTCTGAAGTAAACGCGTCTTTAGTGACTGCGTCTTCCTTATCCTGAATCGTGTTGTCAGTTTCAAGAATTTCTAAAACCCGTTCTGCGGCTGCATTTCCTTTTTTTACATTATACGATGCTTTGGAAATTCCCTTGGCAGGTGTCAGGATGTTATAAGCCAATCCCATATAGGCAATAAAGGTACTTCCATCCAAAGTTCCGTCAATCAGGACCATTCGGCCTCCATACCATAACAATACAGCAATGACACTGATTCCTAAAAATTCACTGGCAGGCGAGGCCAGATTTTGACGGTTCAGTAATTTATTGGAAAAGTCATAAAATTTCTGAGTGGAAGCTTTGAATTTATTGTAGAAAATAGATTCAGCATTAAAGCCTTTTATGATTTTCAAACCCCCCAGGGTTTCCTCCAAAATGGATAAAAACTGACCTTGCTCTTCCTGAACTCTATCTGATTTTTTCTTTAGAGATTTTCCTATCATCGAAATGATAAACCCGGAAATCGGAATGAATATGAACACAAAAACAGTCAGTTCCCAGCTGATGAGCAGCATGGCTCCAATGGTGAATAGAATAGTAAGCGGTTCTCTGACGATCAGTTCTAAAATGGATAAAAATGAATGCTGAATCTCCAATACATCACTGGTTATCCTGGCAATTGTGTCCCCTTTTCGCTTTTCAGAATAATGAGAAAGCGGTAATTCTATGGTTTTTTTATACAAGGCATTTCTTAAATCCTTCAAGACTCCATTTCTTAAAAACGTAATGAAGTACATCGCGATGTAGTTGGAGATGTTTTTGAGAAAAAATAAGATAATGACCAAACTTATGACCAAAACCAGGGCAAGAGAAGCATCGTCCTGTGCAAATTCATTGACCTGAAAGGACAAGTAGTCCTTGAAATAGTCTTTGGCTTTACTAATACCGCTATAAACAGGAGGCTCTGTTATTTTTCCTGCATCACTACCTTTAAAAAGTACATCCAGCATAGGAATAAGCGCTATAAAGGATAAAGCACTGAACAGGGCATAGAAAGCATTGGCAATGATATTGAGTATGGCGTACTTCTTATAGGGCTTCGCAAAGCGTAGTATTTTTTTAAAATATGTCATAAACTTTATCTAGTCCGTAAGTCCCAAATCAGCTTTTATAGCCTCAATTTTTGAGTCTAATTCCTTATCAACCGTTTCAAATTCTGAAAGTTCTTCTAAAGATGAGTTCACACTGATGTAAAATTTAATTTTAGGCTCGGTTCCGCTGGGTCTTGCCGCGACTTTAGTTCCGTTTTCAGTATAGTAAATGAGAACGTTAGACTTCGGTATATCTATCTCGTGAGGTTCATGAGATTGCATATTTTTTGCAATCGACGTTTCATAATCTTCAATAAGAACCACCTGTTCACCAGCGATCTCTTTATGTGGGTGCTCTCTTAAATCTATCATTTTCTGTTTGATTTCTTCAGCACCTTCGAGTCCGCGTTTTACCAGGGAGACTAAGTTTTCCTTGAAAAAACCATGGTCTTTATAAATTTTGATGAGCTGCTCATACACAGAGGTCCCCTGAGCCTTTAACTCTGCTGCCATTTCACATACCAGTAAAATTGCCGTATTGGCATCCTTGTCTCTAACAAAATCGCCTACCATATAGCCAAAACTCTCTTCACCACCGCCAATATAATCCAATTCCGGATGATCCTTAATCAGTTTGGCTATCCACTTAAAACCTGTCAGGCTTTCCATGTATTTCACCCCATAAGCTTCGGTAATTACTTTCATAAGAGGAGTGGAAACAATGGTTGAGGCTACAAAATGAGACTCTTTAAGATTTCCGCTTTGCTTCATCTTGTCCAGCAGATACCAGGTCATCAGAACCATGGTCTGGTTGCCGTTAAGCAGCGTCAGTTCGCCCTGCTTATTTCTCACGGCAATACCCAGTCTGTCTCCATCAGGGTCTGTGCCGATGGCAAGATCGCTGTTTTGCTTATTGCCAAGTTCGATAGCCATTTCCAGAGCTTCCGGCTCTTCCGGATTGGGAGATTTTACAGTTGGGAACTCCGGATCCGGCTCAGACTGTGCCTCTACCAGCTGAAGGTTTTGGTAACCCGCTTTTTTCAAAAGTGCCGGAACGGTGGTGATCGATGTTCCGTGTAAAGCGGTGAATGTGATATTTAGATTTTTTTTGACTTCAGCAGATAGATTAAAATCGACATTCTTCACTGCTTCGTCTAAGTAGGCATTTTCAACAGACGCATCCAGTGTCATTATCAATTCTGAATTTCCATCGAAATTGATATCTGTAAAATCTAACCTATTAATTTCTGAAATGATTTCCTTATCCTGAGGCGGTACCAGTTGCCCTCCATCTTTCCAATAGACTTTGTAGCCGTTATATTCTGGCGGATTGTGACTTGCCGTCAGCATAATTCCGCAGTGGCAGTCCAGATGTCGAACCGAGTAGGATAGAAGTGGAGTTGGTCTTAATTCTGGAAAGATGTACACATGAATTCCATTGGCAGAAAACACATCGGCTACATGGTGAGCGAAAGCTTTGCTGTTGTGCCTGCAGTCATAAGCAATGACTACTTTTAGGCTTTCATCAGGAAACTGAGCTTTCATGTAGTTTGAAATTCCCTGGGTGTTTTTTCCTAAGGTGTATTTGTTGATTCGATTGGTACCCACACCCATGATTCCACGCATGCCGCCGGTTCCAAAGCTCAGGTTCTGGAAAAAGCTTTCCTCCAGAAGTTTTTGGTCGTTATCCATAAGATTCTGCACCTCTTTTATGGTATCCTTATCAAAAGTATCTGTGAGCCAGGATTTAGCCTTATCTACTATGTTACTCATAATCTTTTAAATTATATTTTTTCAGAAATTGAATACTGTTTTCGTTTATGTTTTGTTCTCAGAAATAATTCCCCCAGAAAACCCGCTAAAAACATTTGAACACCTATAATCATAGATGACAAAGCTATATAAAACCAGGGATTATTGACCACCAATATGTTAGGTAACCCATTCCAGAGCTTATAAAGTTTGGAAGCGCCAATCCATACCGCCGAAAGGAATCCCACTAAAAACATCAAAACACCAATGGCTCCAAATAAATGCATGGGGCGTTTTCCAAATTTTGAAAAGAACCATAGGGTGACCAGGTCCAGAAATCCATTGATGAAGCGTTCTGCTCCAAATTTGGTTTTACCGTACTTTCTAGCTTGATGCTTTACAACTTTTTCTCCTATTTTAGTATAGCCGGCTTGTTTAGCTAATACAGGGATGTAACGGTGCATTTCTCCATTGACATCTATATTTTTTACAACCTCCAGTTTGTAAGCCTTAAGGCCACAATTAAAGTCATGAAGTTTTAGGCCAGAAGTCATTCGTGCAGCCTTATTGAAAAGTTTAGAGGGTAAATTTTTAAAGAGCACAGAATCGTATCTCTTTTTTTTCCAGCCTGAAATGAGATCGTAGTCTTCCGTTTTGATAAGGCGAAATAATTCTGGAATTTCTTCAGGATTGTCCTGAAGATCTGCATCCATAGTAATGACCACCTCTCCCTTTGCTTCTATGAAACCGGCGTGGAGGGCTTGAGATTTTCCGTAGTTTTTTCTAAAATTGATACCGCGTACGCTATCAAACCCGCCTGCATACCCTGGGTGGGAAGGTTCAGAAGAAAGGCTTTTTATAATTTCCCAGGAGTCGTCCGTACTTCCGTCGTTGATGAAAATGATTTCGTAAGTGAATTTGTTGTTCTGCATAACGTCTCTAATCCAACTATGAAGCTCTTTCAGGGATTCAGATTCATTAAGCAGAGGGATTACAATGGATATATCCATAGGATCAATTGTTTCGTTTAATCATCCCAACGATAAGACCGACCAAAAAGGTTTTAAAAATAATGGAGATCAGGCCAAGTGTGGCAAGCACAAATGGAGACGCAAAAATACCCGATAAACCTTTTGTCATTTCAGCTTCTTCTTCACTCATTTGTTGCTGCTGAATTTCAGCTTCCATTTCAGCTTCCATACTGGCTTTCATGTCTGCGATAAATTCGGGCTGAATAAATTCATAATGCATATAGGTGTAGAACGCATAGATTAAACCGCCAATGACACCAATGGATAAGCCTAATTTAATGGAGGTTGTAAGATCTATAAGACCGTCATTATCAATTTTGTAAAGATGAATGGCATACCAGACAATAGCTACCGTGATAACAAAATTCATAATTGAAATCATGGTATTGGACTCATAATTGAACGCATAAAGCAAAACTAAGATGAGAATAGAATAGGCTCCAAAGAGAGAGCCAAATCTCGTAGCGTAAGGTTTTACAGGAATATCTTGATGCATATATAAGTTTTGTAATTCGCAAATATAAGCAATAGCCTACATTTTAAAGGTTTTAATTCTTCCTCTTAGTTTTACTTTTCATCTGAAATAGCTTCAGTAAGCATTTCTTTCAGGTTTTTTGTGATCTTGGTGGGTAAGTCATTTTCAAATTCTTCTCCATGTAATTTTGCCGTGAAGGACAACTCATGGAAATGAACCGAAACCTGCCCGCCTTCCTTTTCCTCTACAAGTACTTTGAGCGGAAGGTCAATGGAGAAATTAGGATTTTGCTTCATAAGCTGAGTGCCGACTTTTGGATTTCCAAATACAAATAGGTGAAGAGGCTTCAGCTCAAGACTGATTTCTTCAGCATCTTTTGAAAAGTCTTTAGATTCAAAACCTGTTAAATCGCCATTGTTCTCAATCATTTTTTCAATCGAAGCAACGGTCTCCTTATAATCTTTCGTGCTTTTTAAAGTGACTATGCCATTATAATCTAAAGAGTCTATTGGAGAAGTTTGTGTATACGCTGCCTTGCTGCTTTGCTTCAAAAAGGTTTCCGAAAGAGCTCCAATGCTTCTCAACGCCGCACTTTTAGGCAGGTTATAGCGCTTCAGGAAATAGTCTTCACTTCTGGCGACAACAAACTTTTCACTATCCATACTATAAAACCCTATTCTCACAGGAAATTCTAAAGCCATCAATGGATTTACTTTAATTAAGGGCACACTGTATCTTGGATTATCTATGAAAAAGACCTGATTAAAACCTAACTCAAGGTTGATGTTTTTTGCATTTTCAGCGTGATCTATGTCTGTAGAAATCTCCAGGGTCCTGTCTGTGTTTACATAGGATTTAAAATTTTCGGCTGCTTCTTTTAAGTCGTCGGTTTTGGTAAAAATTAATCCGGGTGAAACTTGTTCATCAATTTTTGAAATGTCTTTTTTTTCAGGATTGTCTATGCAGGAAATGACAAAAAAGGAGAGTAGGACAGGAAATATAATTTGGAATCTGTTGTGCATTGGTTTTGCTTTTTAACAAATCTACCAAAATAGAAACTATTCGTCTTCGATTTGACCGAATATATAAAGCAGAAGCTTTTAAATCTTTTATATTTACCATCAAACTATAAGAAACCATGAAACATTTGCTAAAAGTCAAAGTAAATGATGTCTATGAGTTTGAATTTGAACAACACCAAATTCAAAACTTAGATGTTCAGAAAACCACTTCTGGAACCCATCATTTGCTTGTCAAAGATAAGTCGGTAACTTCAGAATTAGTCGCTTCAGATTTTTTAAATAGAACGTATACAGTTAAAATCAATTCCAATCTCTATCAGGTTCAGATATCAAATGAACTTGATGTCCTGATTAAGGACATGGGACTTTCCTTATCCGCTCACCAGGTCATCAATGAAATCAAAGCGCCCATGCCCGGGATGATTCTGGATGTGATGGTGGAAGTTGGTCAGGAAGTGAACGAAGGCGATAATTTGTTGGTTTTGGAAGCGATGAAGATGGAAAACACTATCCTGGCACCCAGAGATGCGGTTATCAAATCCATAACTATAGAAAAGGGAAAGACTGTTAGTAAGAATGAGGTTTTAATCGAAATGGAATAAATCACGTTACAATGAAGAAAATATTAGTTGCAAACCGGGGAGAGATAGCCTTAAGAGTCATGAAAACCATCAAGCAAATGGGGATCAAAACCGTGGCTATTTTTTCCGAAGCAGACAGGAATGCCCCTCACGTCAGATTTGCCGATGAAGCGATTTGCGTAGGCCCGGCACCTTCCAATCAGTCCTATTTATTAGGCGATAAAATTATTGAAATTGCCAAGTCTCACGATGTAGACGGCATTCATCCCGGATATGGATTTTTAAGTGAAAATGCAGACTTTGCTGAAAACGTAGAGAAAAACGGCCTGACGTTTATAGGTCCCAAGTCCCATGCCATTCGCATTATGGGAGATAAACTTTCAGCCAAGGAAACTGTAAAAACATACGACATCCCTATGGTACCCGGCATAGATGAGGCCATTACAGATACGCAAAAAGCCAAAGAAATCGCCAAACAAATAGGCTATCCTATTCTTATCAAAGCCTCAGCCGGGGGTGGAGGTAAAGGTATGCGTGTGGTTGACGCCGAAAGTAAACTCGAAGAGCAGATGAAACGGGCCATTAGTGAAGCAGAATCTGCTTTTGGAAATGGTGCTGTTTTCATTGAAAAATATGTGGGCTCCCCCCGACATATCGAAATTCAGATTTTGGCAGACACCCATGGTCACGTGCTGCATCTGTTTGAGCGTGAATGTTCGATTCAAAGAAGACACCAGAAGGTCGTAGAGGAAGCGCCTTCTACGATCTTAAGCCCGGAATTGAGAGAAAAGATGGGACAGGCCGCTATCGATGTGGCAAAATCTTGTGATTATGTGGGGGCTGGAACAGTTGAATTTCTGATGGATGAACATAAAAATTTCTACTTCCTGGAAATGAATACTCGGCTCCAGGTAGAACATCCCGTTACTGAACTTATTACTGGCGTGGATTTAGTTGAACAGCAAATCCGAATTGCCAGGGGAGAGGTTTTGCAGATAGAACAAAAGGATTTGAAAATTAACGGACATGCTCTGGAATTGAGAGTCTATGCCGAAGACCCTACCGATGATTTTCTTCCAAGTGTGGGAACCCTGGAGCGATACAGGAAACCAAGTGGTGAGGGAATACGCGTAGATGATGGATTTGAAGAAGGTATGGAAATTCCTATCTATTACGATCCCATGTTGTCCAAACTCATCACTTATGGAGCCGATCGTGAAGCTGCCTTGCAACTCATGCTGGAAGCTATCAAACTTTACGAAGTGAAAGGCGTCGCGACAACTTTGCCGTTTGGAAAGTTTGTGTTTAATCATGAAGCTTTTCGCTCAGGAGATTTTGATACGCATTTTGTCAAAAACTTTTATACCCCGGAAATTCTGGAGGAGGAAGAAAAAGAAGAGGCTTATTTAGCCGCTTTGATGGCGATGAAGCAGTATCAGGCTGATCAGAAAAAATTACGTTTACCAAAAGTCACTTCAGAAATTAAAACCCATGAGTAAAAACATAAAAATACTTCAAGATAAACTCGACCAAGCCAAACTTGGCGGAGGTCAAAAGCGAATCGATAAACAACACGAAAAGAAAAAATTAACCGCCAGAGAACGGGTAAATTATCTCCTGGATGAAGGCTCCTTTGAAGAAATGGGAGCCCTTGTAACTCACAGAACCACAGAGTTCGGGATGCAGAATCAAATCTATTATGGGGATGGGGTGGTTACAGGTTATGGAACGGTAAACAACAAGCTGGTGTATGTCTATGCTCAGGATTTCACGGTCTTTGGTGGGGCTTTATCAGAAACCCACGCCGAAAAGATCTGTAAGTTGATGGATCATGCTGTTAAAGTAGGTGCGCCCATCATCGGACTCAACGATTCCGGTGGGGCAAGAATTCAAGAAGGCGTAAGGTCGCTTGGAGGGTATGCCGATATTTTTTACAGAAACGTGCAGGCCTCTGGAGTCGTGCCTCAAATCTCCGCCATTATGGGCCCCTGTGCGGGAGGGGCGGTATATTCACCGGCGATGACCGATTTTACGTTTATGGTAGAAAATACCAGTTATATGTTTGTGACCGGCCCCAATGTTGTGAAAACGGTTACCAATGAGGAAGTGACCTCTGAGGAACTAGGCGGAGCAAGTACGCATTCTACCAAGTCTGGTGTGACCCATTTTACCTCGGTGAATGATGTGGAGTGCTTAGAACACATCAAGGTTTTATTGAGTTATATTCCACAAAACAATAGGGAGACGGCTCAACATCTTCCAATGGAATTTGATGATGAACTTCGTGAAAACCTGGATTCACTCATACCCGATAGTCCCAACAAACCTTATGACATGCATGAAGTGATTCGGGGTATTATCGATAAGGATTCCTTTTTTGAAGTTCATAAAAATTATGCTGAAAATATTCTGGTAGGTTTCTCCAGAATAGGAGGAAGGAGTGTTGGCGTTGTGGCCAATCAGCCTATGAGCCTGGCTGGCGTTCTCGACGTGGATGCTTCTAAGAAAGCAGCCAGATTCGTCAGGTTTTGTGACGCGTTTAATATTCCCTTACTCGTCCTGGTGGATGTTCCCGGATTTTTGCCAGGTACAGACCAGGAATGGAACGGTATTATTTTACATGGTGCTAAACTGCTCTATGCCTTAAGTGAGGCTACAGTACCCCGCGTTACCGTTATAACGAGAAAAGCCTATGGAGGCGCCTATGATGTGATGAATTCCAAGCACATTGGCGCTGACCTTAATTTTGCCTGGCCAACGGCTGAGATTGCTGTAATGGGAGCAAAAGGCGCTTCGGAAATTATTTTCAGAAAGGAAATTCAGGAAGCAGAAGATTCTGAATTGAAATTATCTGAAAAAGAAGCTGAATATGCCGAAACCTTCGCCAATCCATTTAAAGCGGCACAAAGAGGCTTTATTGACGAAGTGATTATGCCGAGAGATACACGCAGAAAACTGATCAAAGCTTTTGCCATGCTCGAAAACAAAGAGGTGCAGCGCCCCAAACGAAAACACGGAAATATTCCATTATAGATTCAACAAAAAAACCTCAGAAATGAGGTTTTTTTGTTGAATTGAATTTTTATAATCCCGCTCGTGCTTTATTCAAACTTAGAATTACATGCGTTGAGGAACATCAATTCCAAGCACTTTAAAGCTTTTCTGAATGACTTCACCAACAAGTCTGGCAAGTTCCACTCTAAATTCGATTTGCTGAGGTTCATCTGCTCCCAGAATTGAAATGTTTTGATAGAAGGAATTGAACTCTTTCACCAAGTCATACACATAATTCGCGACAAGCGCAGGACTATACTGCTCTGCTGCCTGTTGAATGATCTCCGGAAACTGATTCAACATCTTGATTAAGGCTTTCTCTTTGACGTCAAACTGATACTTGGACAAATCTAAAGTGGTCACTTCCTGATCTGCCTTTCTCAGTATGGATTGAATTCTGGCGTAAGTGTACTGTATAAAAGGTCCTGTATTCCCTTGAAAATCTACAGACTCTTTTGGATCAAACAGGATTCGCTTTTTTGGATCCACTTTCAGGATGTAATACTTTAGCGCTCCCAGACCTATCATTCTGTATAGCTCGTTTCTCTCTTCCTCATCATAGCCTTCTAGTTTGCCGAGTTCCTGGGAAATGGATTTTGCTGTCGAAATCATTTCTTCGATCAAATCGTCTGCATCTACAACATTCCCCTCCCGGCTTTTCATTTTACCGCTAGGTAAATCGACCATACCATAACTCAGGTGAAAGAGATGGTCTGCCCATTCAAAGCCTAATTTCTTCAGAATCAGAAATAAAACTTTGAAGTGGTAATCCTGTTCGTTTCCAACGGTGAAGATCATTTCGTCGATCTCGTAATCCGAAATCCTTTGGATAGCGGTTCCGATATCCTGTGTCATATAGACAGCTGTACCGTCTGATCTTAGCACTATTTTTTCATCCAGACCTTCTTCAGAAAGATCTATCCATACGCTGCCATCTTCTTTTTTGAAGAAAACGCCGCTTTCCAGTCCGGTATTGATGTGATCTTTACCCAAAAGGTAAGTTTCACTTTCATAATAATTTTTATCGAAATCCACTCCCAGGTTAGCATAGGTAATTTCGAAGCCGTCATATACCCACTGGTTCATGGTTTTCCAAAGTTCAACGACTTCGGTATCACCTGCTTCCCATTTTTTGAGCATGTTTTGGGCTTCAACAAAGATTGGGGCCTCTTTTTTGGCTTCTTCTACAATCTTTCCTTTTTGTACAAGTTCTTCAATTTCTACTTTGTAAGCCTTGTCAAATTCTACATAATACTTACCAACTAAATGATCTCCTTTGACTCCCGAGGTTTTAGGCGTTTCTCCATCTCCGAATTTCTGCCAGGCCACCATGCTTTTACAAATATGGATGCCGCGGTCGTTGATGATCTGAGTTTTATAGACTTGTTTTCCGGCTGCTTTTTGAATTTCAGCTACTGAAAATCCAAGAAGATTATTTCTGACATGGCCCAGGTGTAAAGGCTTATTGGTGTTTGGAGAAGAATATTCTACCATCACCTTGTCGCTTTCAGGGCTTGCTTCTTTAAAACCAAAATTTTGGTCCTCTCGCATGTTTTTGATCAGGTCTGAAAAGTAAGATTCAGCCAGTGATAAATTCAGAAATCCTTTAACCACATTGAATTTTGAAATTACATCAGATGATTTTGTAAGATATTCGCCAATTTGTTCACCCAATTGAACGGGATTGGTTTTTATGTATTTCAAAAGAGGAAAAACCACAAGCGTTAGATCGCCTTCAAATTCTTTTCTAGTGAGTTGAAATTCAAAGGATTCAACATCCACTTGATGCGTTTCTTTTAAGTAATTTGATATGTGCTTAGAAAGTTTTGCTTCTAGGGTCATAGTAATTGTATTTCAGTTGCAAAGATAATCTAAAAATTAGAGGCTATTCCCAGAAGAGCGAGTGGAATTAAGTATATTTCAAAGAAAAAATGCTTTTAAATGTATCTTACAATAGGCCTAAAATAAAAGAGCAGATCATTGAAGAAGTTGGTAAGCCCTTTACAATCATGGAACGTATCAAACTGGGCGGTATAGGTTCAGGAAAACTGAATATTCACTCATCGAGCATTCAGATCTATAATCTTCTTATTTTAGACAACAATTTGAATATTTGTGGTGTTGAGATGAGACCCAAAGGAATTATTGTCACCTTTAGATCTTTACTCGAAACTTATGCGCTGGTTATTCCGTATTACAAACTCAAATTGTACAAAGGTCAGTCTAAGGTTTACTCCATTTACATGGATAATTATTTCGTAAAAGTTGAGGCCAAAGAAAAACGGAATCACGAATTTTTGAAAAAAATTTTAAAATATAAATCAGATCACTTTTCCAGCGATTTTGAAAAATACTAACTTATGAAAATACTTCTTACAGGTGCCAACGGATATATAGGAATGCGGGTACTGCCCATGCTTTTGGATGAAGGCCATGAGGTGGTTTGTGCTGTAAGAAGTGCAGATCGGCTTTCTGTCGATAAAGAAACCAAAAAGAAAATAGAAATAATTGAAGTGGACTTGCTGGATGAGGTGAAGCCAAACCTCTTTCCGAAAGATATTGACGCGGCTTATTATCTCGTTCATTCCATGACGAGTTCGATGTCCAATTTTTCAAAAAAAGAACAAACTACTGCGGAGAATTTTAATGCTTACATGAAAGACACCAATGTTGAGCAGGTGATTTTTCTGAGCGGTATCGTGAATGAAGACAACCTTTCGGAACACCTTGAATCTCGAAAAAACGTGGAGTCTATTCTTTATAAGGGAGATTATAAGCTGACAGTAGTGAGGGCTGGTATAATCGTCGGTTCAGGAAGTGCTTCCTTCGAGATTCTTAGGGATTTATGTGAAAAATTACCAATAATGGTTACGCCGAAGTGGGTTAATACCAAGTGCCAGCCAATTGGAATTCGCGACGTTTTGAAATTCCTTACGGGTGTTTTGGGCAAAGAGGAAACCTATAATGATTCATTTGATATCGGAGGCCCCGATGTGCTTACCTATAAGGAGATGATGAAGAAATATGCGAAAGTCAGAGAGTTGAATCTAACGATTTTCAATGTACCGGTGATGACTCCCAAGCTCTCGTCTTACTGGTTATATTTTGTGACTTCCACCTCTTATAAACTGGCGACGAATCTTGTAGATAGCATGCGGGTGAATGTGATTGCAAAAGATTGTCGCCTTCAGGATATGCTCAACATAGAGCCTCATACCTATGAAGAAGCTATACAGATGGCTTTTGTTAAAATTGAGCAAAACCAAGTCATTTCCAGCTGGAAAGATTCAAAAGTAAGCAGTCGTTATTCTCAGAAAGACTTAAATAAATACATCAAAGTTCCCAAATACGGGTGTTTGCATGATCGCCAGTCTATGAAGGCTGAGAATCCGCACAAGGCTTTGGAAAAAATCTGGGCGATTGGCGGAAAAACGGGTTGGTATTATGCCAACACGCTTTGGAAAATAAGAGGGTACATAGATAAGCTCTTTGGTGGAGTGGGCTTGAGAAGAGGAAGAACAAACTCAGATAAAATCAATATCGGGGATTCTCTGGATTTCTGGAGGGTGCTCATGGCCGACAAAGAAGAACGACGACTGCTTTTATTCGCCGAAATGAAAATTCCGGGGGAAGCCTGGTTAGAATTTTATATCGACGATGAGGATGTTGTTCATCAAAATGCCACGTTTAGGCCCAGAGGATTGAAGGGAAGGCTATACTGGTACTCTATGCTGCCTTTTCACTATTTCATATTTAACGGCATGCTGTTACAAATCTGCAAACCTTGAACTATCTAAAGGATAAGATTTCATCCTCTGTGGTTAAGCTAAAGACTCCAAAACCTTGAGAATCCAGTCGGATAGTCCGTTCTGAAGCTGTATTCTTAAGGGTGATATTATTGAAAACCACAGTGATATTAAAGCTTCTTGAAATTTGATTAGTTCTATAATAATCTACCACTAAAGATTCTGAACTGTCAGTATCCAGGTAATTTGGAATTCCATCCTGATCGGTATCATCATCTCTTGGATTTAAATCTGTTTGTGCAGGGGGAACGCCAGTGTCTAAAGCATTGAGATCCTCATAGCGTGTAATCACCCCGTCGCCATCGTCATCTGCGTCAAGGTAGTTGGGAATTCCATCACCGTCGGTGTCAGCGTTGATTTCATTGGCAGCTGCGGCATTAAGCTCTGAAATGGTAGGAATATTATCATTGTCATCATCGATGTCAAGAAAATTGGGTATTCCATCGTTATCTGTATCCAAATTGAAAACAGTGCCTGTAAAATTCCCGTTTTCATCTATCGGTCTTTCCTCTAAATCGGGTATGCCGTCAGCATCCGTATCCACATCGGGATCAGATTCTCTTGTTATCGTAAATTCCACACTCCCTCCTGAAGTGCTTTCATACTCTTCAATAACATTGGGCTGGCTGGGTGGAATTTCCCCGCAGAAATAGGCATCACTACTCACACTGGCGTCCAGTCTTCTGAAATTGACCAGGTTTGAATTGTTGATGGGAACTGAAAAACCATCTGGATTTATAACATCTATGATATTCTCAAGGATGTCTCGTTGAAAAGTGAAAGCAATAGCTTCATTCGACTCCGTTACGATGTGGAGTACTTTTCGGTTATTATCAAATTCACAAAGATTTAAATTGGATTCTTCATTAAAATTAAAATCGCTTACAATGATATCCCCGTCATCACAAGCTATGAGAGCAAGCAGACTGATGGAAAGTATAACTAGTTTTTTCATTTTCTTAAATCTAGGCTCAAATATAAGATACTAAAGAGATTCCATTAAAATTTAAATTAATTTTGTAAAATAATTTTAAGTCATGGAAACAGTTTATTTAGATAACGCCGCAACGACTCAGATCGATGATGAAGTGATTTCAGCGATGCATGAAAGTATGCGGTCAAATTTTGGAAATCCTTCTTCTACGCATGCCTTTGGCAGAAAAGCCAAGGCAGCAGTGGAGACAGCAAGGAAATCGATTGCCTCTTTACTCAATGTCTCTCCGTCAAATATCGTCTTTACCTCTGGCGGAACTGAAGCCGATAATATGGCTATTTCCTGTGCGGTGAGAGATCTCGGCGTGACCCGGATTATCTCCTCCAGAATAGAACATCATGCCGTTTTGAACTGCCTTGAGTTTTTGGATGCGGAACATAAAATCGATCTTCAGTTTGTCAATTTAGATGAGAATGGCTCTGTCGATTTAGCGCATTTGGAACAGCTTTTAGCTGAAAATCCTACTGCTAAAACGCTTGTCTCTTTAATGCACATCAATAATGAAATCGGAAACATCCTGGATATTAAAGCCGTGGGTGAATTATGCCAGAAACACAAGGCTTATTTCCATAGTGATACCGTTCAGTCTGTAGGGCATTATGAAATGAATCTTTCAGAGATACCTGTTGATTTTATCGCTGTTAGTGCTCATAAATTTCATGGTCCCAAAGGGGTCGGGTTTTTATACGTCAAAAGCAGAAGCCATCTTAAGCCTTTTATTCATGGAGGCTCACAGGAGCGGGAGCTAAGAGCAGGGACTGAAAGTGTTCATAATATAGTCGGTATGCAAAGAGCTCTGGAACTGGCCTGTTCCAACCTGAAAGAAGAATCAAAGTACATCAAGTCCTTAAAAAAACACTTCATGACTTCTTTGAAAGCCGAAATACCGGGCATACGCTTCAACGGGCTTTCCGGAGATTTGGAGAATAGCACCTATACCCTGGTGAATGTGAGTATTCCACTTTCGGTTTCAGAATCTGATATGATGCTTTTTCAGCTGGACCTCAAAGGAATAGCCTGTTCCAAGGGCAGCGCATGCCAGAGCGGTGCTCAGTTGGGTTCTTTTGTGTTAAATGAAGTTTACGGTGAAAAGCTGGATTATCCGGGTATTCGATTTTCATTTTCAAAATTCACAACCCCAAAAGAATTGGATTACGTGATCTCTACGTTGAAAAGCTTAGCTCTTTCAGAAGCGAACTGAGAGTTTTAAATTTAAAACCCGTGGACTCAAAAAGTTAGGAATGGCAAACTGGTTTCGAGTCGAAGCATCTCTTACAAAGGTGTTTGTGATGGAGTTTAACCGGTCAAACATATTGAAGACTTCAAAACCCAGCTCCACACTTTCAAAAATGCTTAGCCAGTCATTTTTGCTGAGGTTGTCATTCGGTTCCTTTAAAGCATAGAAAAAACCCACGTCTACGCGCTGATAATCGGGTAGACGGGTTTGAAAGTCATAGGGGTCTTCAAACTGGGGAGAACCTCCGGGCAAGCCCGTGTTATAAACCAGGTTCAGGTAAAGTTTCAGTTTAGGCATCCTGGGAACATAATCCTGAAATAAGGCAGCAAATTTGAGTCGCTGGTCTGTAGGCCTTGCAATGTACTCCCGCTGGCCCAGGCGCTCCTGAGTTTTTAAAAAGCCAAAGCTGAACCAGCTTTCCGTCCCTGGAACAAATTCCCCATTGAGCCTCATATCCAGTCCGTAAGCATAAGCTTCGGCATCGTTTCTGGCTCGGTATCGAATTCTCACGTTCTCTATGGTATAGGGATTGACATCCTCTAGTTTTTTATAATAGGCTTCCGTAATCAGTTTAAAAGGTCTGTCCCACATTTTAAAACTGTAATCGTTACCGGCGACCACGTGAAAGGACTTTTGAGCCTCTACCGTGGGAATGACCGTTCCGGTAGAATCTCTAAGCGCTCTGTAAAACGGAGGCTGGTGATAAAATCCCCCGGAAAGCCGAAATAACATGTCCTTGTCCCAATTTGGTTTTAAAGAGATTTGAGCTCTCGGACTCCAGATGTGTTGGGTGGTTGAATTGATGTTTTTACCGGAAACTCTCCAGGACTGAGTTCTGAGTCCGGCATTCATCCATAACTTTGAATCTCCAAGGCGCGTTCTGTAGCTCCATTGCAGGAAGGCTGAGATTCTGTCAATTTTTGTTGAATTACGTGCCCTTATGCTTTGGAAAACTTCTAGGGGAGCATCAAATGGATTGTAAGGCTGATCGTTGGCAAAATCGGGTAGTGGAGGTCTGATGCTAAAACCGGCAGAGTCAATGACCTCGTATTCCTTTAAGCGGTCCCGAATGTCTTCATGTGTAAATTTCGCACCGAACTCCAGAAGGTGTTCATCGATCTGATAGCTTGCCAGGTGCTGAAGATTAACGATCAAGGCATCCAGGTTATTCCTGGCATGCGTAAACTGAGAACCGGCCCCTTCGGTAAATTCTACCTCACCAAGGTTACCATCTCCAAAATCTGTACTGACGTTTCCCAGCCGGTAATTGGCAAGGATATCGAAATATTCCTGCTCTTTCGTATGGTAAGCAGAAGCAATAAGCTTTCCAACATATCTGTCGTTTGGTTTATAGGTGGCTTTGAAGGCTCCAAAATAGGTTTCGTATTTGTCTTCTTCTTCGCCTTCATAAAAAACCAGTAAAGCCTTAGGCTCGGTTATGGTTCCGAAATTGGTTTGCCGGGTTATCGGCTCATAATTGTAGCTGTTGATGGCTATATTTCCAAGAAAACTCAATTCAAATTTTGAGTTGAACTGGTAAGTCAAAAAGGTCTGAACGTCTGCAAATCTGGGTTTAAAATTAGCCTCTATATCTTTCGAATTGACAAAAAGAGAATTGTCTCTGTACCTCATGCCTAGGATAGCCGATAGTTTCTTGTCTTCGGAAACACCCTCTACAGAAGCACTTCCGCCCAGGAAACTGGCTTCAAAACTCCCTCCAAAACTTACGGGTCTTCTGTATTCTATATCCAAAACCGAAGACATTTTATCACCATACCTGGCTTTGAAGCCTCCTGCAGAAAATTCAACGTTTCTCACCAAATCGGTATTCACAAAACTCAGACCTTCCTGCTGTCCACTTCGTATTAGAAATGGTCTGTAAATCTCAATATCGTTCACATAGACCAGGTTCTCATCATAGTTTCCCCCTCTTACAGAGTACTGGGTGCTTAGCTCGTTGTTGGAATTCACTCCAGGCAGGGTTTTCAAAAGATTCTCCACACCGGCATTGGCTCCGGGAATCTTGCGAACGGTTTCAGGCGAAAGCGTCGTCACCCCCTCAACTCTGGTTCTTTTTTCATTCTGAAGAAATACCTCACCCATCTGTTCAATAGTGGTCTTTAAAACGAAGTTGATCTCTTCTATCTGATTGGGTTTTAAACTGAGTTTGACTGTAATGGGTTTATACCCCACATGGGATATTTTTAATTCTAAACTTTGATTGGCGGGTAGGCTAAGTCTGTAAAATCCATTGAGATTGGAGACGGTCCCCGACGATGAAGAACTGATATTTGCAAAGGGAACAGGATTTTGGTCTTCGTCAAAAATAATTCCTTGAACATTACCTGTTTGAGAAAAAACTGCCGTAGTGCAAACAACAAAAAGGAATAAATAAAGATATTTCAAGTCTGATGGAATTAGTTTTTCCTGAAAAATACTGCCTCAAATATAGCAGTATTTCCCACCTTATCTGTAACAACGACTTTTAATTCATTTTTAGTATCAGAAATTCTCCCATCGTTAAAATCATGGGTAAGGGTTTTGGTCTTATAATCATATTCCATCAGGATAAATTCGCCGTTCACGGTTGCTCTATAATTTTCAATGCCCGTGTCTTCATCGTCAATTTCCAGCTCCAGGAACCTGAAATTAGAAACCCACTGCTTGTCTCTGAAGTTTTTAGGCTTTATGGTTGGTGCTTTGGTATCTTCAAATAACCGATAAGTTCCAAATTCGTTCACCTTTGTGGTTAGCCTGTCTTTCTTTTTATAGGTGCTTACGTAATAGTTGCTGTCCCAGGGGGTTACCGAAGCGATATAAAGTTTAGCTTGATCTTCCGGGCTATACTGGCTAACGTCAAATCCCAGCGTAAGTGATTTATGCAGTGGAGTAGTAGGGTCGTGTAATTTTACACTCAAACCTTCTATGTCAATATCCAGATAGATGTCTTCATAAAGCGCATCTTTTGGAATATAAACGTCGATTTTACCTTCTTCAAAAACAGAAGCTGAATTTGCTTTGGCAAAATAGTCGGTTTCTTTTACAGCCTTCGGAATTAGATTTTCCCTGACCTCTGTAATTAGCGGAATGACTATGGATTGCGTGTTCCCTCTAAAGTCTGAAACCAAAATCTGAAAACTTTGATCGAGATTGTCTTTCTCAATAGTGACGCTCCCGTCGTTATAAAGATCCTTATACAGACTTAAAGGGTTGTTAGGCTCCAAAAAAAGTTTTTGGATTCTTCGCCTTTCCGTGGCATAGTATTCAAAATCGATAAGACGATTGATATAGCGGGATTCGGAGAACGAAAACTTGTCGAACCTGGCTTCAAAAACAGGCTTTCCATTTAGCTTCGTGACTACGGCATAGATACCGTTTTTATTGTAAGTTAAGTCCAGAATGTCGTTAGCATCTATTCCAAATCCAATCGTTCCAAAGGCTTTAACAGGTTCGGTCCTGTAGCTGCCATCATTGCGCTGAATTAATTTGAGCTGAACGCGGTCTGTCTGACCGTTCACGTGAGAATTTGGACTCAGTGGATAAGCATGAAGGGCGAATATTTGAGGTTTTTTTGAATCCTTGATGTCCTCAAATCCGAATAAAAACGGATTCATGGGTTTCGACCTATAATCCCGAATTTCAAAATGCAAATGTGGTCCTCCGCTTGAGCCAGAATTTCCACTGTATCCAATGATTTCGCCTTGCTCAACCTTCAGTTCTGTATCTGAAGGAAATATCTCGATCTCATAAGATTCCTTCTGGTACTGGGCTTTTTTAACCAAAGCTTCAATTTTAGGTGAAAAATTATTTAAATGCGCGTATACACTTTGATAACCATTGGGATGATAAACATAAAGGGCTTTGCCATAACCGCCATGTTGAATTTTGATTCGACCTACATATCCTTCTGCTGAAGCTTTAACGGCCAGACCTGTGACTCCCTTTGTTTTGATATCCATTCCCGCATGGAAATGATTGGACCGCAGTTCCCCAAAAGTACCTGAAAGTAACAGCGGTATGTCCAGGGGTTTTTCAAAATAATCTTTCGGAATTTCGCCTTGAGCATACAGGGTGCTGATGCTTAATACATAGATTAGAATGAGGTATTTAAGACGCATTTAGGGGAGTTTATAAAATTAAAATTATGAGTTTAAGCGTTGTCGTTTTGCTTCAAAAATAAGAATTGCAGCAGATACGGAAACATTAAGGGAGTCTACTTTACCCTCCATTGGTATATTGATGATCTTATAGGCTTCAGACCTCCAGTGTTCGGACAAGCCTTCGTGCTCTGTGCCTACAACAAAGGCAGCAGGTCCTGTAAAAGCTTCTTCCAGATATGAGCTGGAATCCTGGAGTGCAGCGGCAAAAATTTGAATGTTATGCTTCTTAAGGTAATCAATTATTTCAGAAGTTGTTCCCGTTGCAATAGAATTTGTGAACAGGGTTCCTACGCTGGAACGAATAATATTGGGGTTGTAAAGGTCTGTTTTAGGATTGGCAATAATCACGGCATCCAGACGGGCAGCATCACTGGTCCTTAACAAGGCACCGATATTCCCTGGTTTTTCCGGAGCTTCTGCTACCAGAATTAAAGGCGATTTAGTTTCAAACTTTAACTTTTCAAGCGTCAGTTCTTTGGAATCAGCAACTGCTATCACACCCCCGGTTGAAGAGCGGTAAGTGATTTTTTCAAAAACGGCTTTAGAGATCTCCAGCACTTCACAGTCTAAAGCATCCAGCGAGATGTCCTCTTCGAAAATGTCTGGGCAAACCAGCACTTGCTTTAGGCTATACCTGGCTTCCATGGCATAGGTGAGCTCTTGAATTCCTTCAATGACAAATTCACCGGAGGTTTTCCGAAGTCTGGATTTTTTCTGAAGCAAAAGCAAATGCTTGATGAGCGGGTTGCTAAGGCTTGAAATGTGTTTCCTCATAATTCAAAGCTAAAAAAGCTTCTGAAAGTCAAATTTCAGAAGCTTCATATGTATATAAATCTTAAGGTCTATAAATGAATGACTTCATCGTAAGCCGCTGCTGTAGCTTCCATCACTGCTTCACTCATCGTAGGATGCGGGTGAACAGTCTTTAAAACCTCATGACCAGTGGTTTCAAGTTTTCTGCCCAAAACAGCTTCAGCAATCATATCGGTTACTCCAGCGCCAATCATGTGGCAGCCCAACCATTCTCCGTATTTGGCATCAAAAATAACTTTTACAAAACCATCTTTAGCCCCCGAGGCACTTGCTTTACCGGAAGCTGAGAATGGGAATTTTCCAACTTTGATCTCATACCCTGCTTCCTTGGCCTGTTTTTCTGTCATTCCAACACTGGCTATCTCAGGATTAGAATACGTACAGCCAGGAATATTGCTGTAATCCAGAGCTTCAACTTTTTGACCAGCTATTTTTTCAACACAAATGATGCCTTCTGCAGAAGCCACGTGAGCGAGGGCCGGACCAGGCGTTACATCTCCAATGGCGTAGTAACCAGGAACGTTGGTCTGATAAAAATCGTTGACTGTAATCTTATCCTTATCGGTTTTGATTCCCACCTCTTCCAGGCCGATGTTTTCGATATGGGTTTTGATTCCCACAGCCGATAAAACGATGTCCGCTTCTATCGTTTCTTCTCCTTTTTTGGTTTTAACTGTTGCTTTTACTTTTTTACCGGAAGTATCCACGCTTTCTACCGAAGAATTGGTCATCACCTTGATGCCTTTCTTTTTGTATATTTTTTCGAATTGCTTTGAAACTTCTTCATCTTCCAAAGGAACGATGTTTGGTAAATATTCTACCAAGGTCACTTTGGTACCCATATCGTTATAGAAACTCGCAAACTCTGAACCTATGGCACCAGACCCCACAACAATCATCGATTCTGGCTGCTTATCTAACGTCATGGCTTTTCTGTAACCTATCACTTTTTTACCATCCTGAGGCAAGTTTGGCAACTCTCTGGAATGTGCTCCGGTGGCGATGATTATATGATCTGCTTCATATTCGGTAGTCTTGTCTTTATCATCTTTTACTGAAACTTTCTTTCCTTTTTTGAGGGTTCCATAGCCCATGATGACATCAATCTTGTTTTTCTTCATCAGAAATTGAACC
The DNA here is from genome assembly GCF_010820555.1 of Psychroflexus aurantiacus. Taxonomy (GTDB): domain Bacteria; phylum Bacteroidota; class Bacteroidia; order Flavobacteriales; family Flavobacteriaceae; genus Psychroflexus; species Psychroflexus aurantiacus. The sequence goes on from NZ_JAAIKD010000004.1 coordinate 42,853, forward strand.
CCTTTGCTCATTCCTTCAGCAATATCTCTGCTGCGTTTGACGACTTTAGTAAAGTCTTTATCGGGATTATCTACTTTAAGACCGTAATCTTCAGCATGGTTCAAATATTGAAAAACCTGTGCACTTTTTAGTAAAGCTTTTGTAGGGATACATCCCCAGTTGAGGCAAACACCACCCAAACTTTCTTTTTCAATAACAGCTGTTTTAAGACCAAGTTGAGATGCTCGTATCGCCGTAACATACCCGCCTGGTCCACTTCCTAAAACTATAACATCGTATTTACTCATAATATTTTTTTTGCTAAGATTTCTAAAAGCGCTAAATTAAGAATAATCCACAAATTCTACACTTAAAACACCAGTCTTATTTATAGAACCAGGGCTAAAGCTATCCCCAAAACGATAATGCCAAATTTGTAAATATTGAATTTGTGATCTTTTGAGGATTCGAATAGAATGGTGGTCGACACATGAAGAAAAATACCGATAACTATGGCATCTAGGTAGAGGCTGATTCCATCAAGTAAAGTGGTATTGTTCTGAACAAAACTTCCAAGTGGGGTCATCAGTGCAAAAAGAACAAGAAAGCTGATTATTTTGAATTTTGACAAATTGGTATTGAACAGAAATGAGGCTATAATAATGGCTATAGGAACTTTATGCACAATGACGGCATAGAGTAAATGTTCGTTGCCATGCAGGGGGATGCCTTCCAGAAAGGCGTGGATCGATAAACTGATAAAGAGGACAAAAGGAAAGCTTTCCTTTTCTTTTGAAAGATGGAAATGCCCGTGTTCTGCTCCGCCGGATAAATATTCTAAAATAATCTGAAGTAAAATACCACCTAAAATAAAAACGCCGACTGAACTGCCCCCTGAATTATAAATATCGGGTAGAAACTCTAAAACAGTAACCGATAGTAAAAAAGATCCGCTAAAGGCAAGTAACAGGTTGATTGTTGTTAATTTCCGATGAAGAAAATATGAGATCCCAAAACCTATAAGTACTGCGAGTATGGGTAAAAGTATATTCATAGGCTTGGTTTAATTCTATTTTGAAAACTTAAATCAACTTCTCAAAAATAAAGGTGCAAAATTAATGTATTTTTGCACTCCTAAATATCTTCTTTATGGAAAATAATTTTAAAATGATTGCGAAGTGTCTTTATGAATTTGAAGACGAACTTGCTAAAGAACTGAGGGAACTTGGCGCAATGGAGATCCATAAAGGGGTTAGACACGTCTCTTTTGTCGGAGATCTTGGATTTATGTATAAAGCCAATCTCAGTTTAAGAACGGCAATCAGCATTTTAAAACCTATTTTCAGTTTTAAAATTCGTAATGAAGATGACTTTTATAACAAAATCAATGCCTTTGCCTGGGAAAATCTGATTGATAAAAACGGGACTTTTGCGGTAGAGTCGACTGTAAATTCTGAAATTTTCACCCACTCCAGATATGTCGTTTTTCGAACCAAAGATGCTATTGTAGACAGGTTTAGGGATAAATTTGAAACCAGGCCCAATATCGATACCGACAGGCCAGACTGCCAGGTGAGTGTGCATATCGACAGAGAAAACTGCGAAATCAGTTTAAATACTTCGGGGGATCCGCTTTTCAAAAGAGGTTACAAAACGGCAACCAATATCGCCCCAATCAATGAAGTTCTGGCGGCTGGACTGCTCCTGAAATCGGGATGGTCCGGACAATGTGATTTCCTGGATCCCATGTGTGGAAGTGGAACCTTACTTGTTGAAGCGGCGATGATAGCCTGCAATATTCCACCCAACATCAACCGGGAGCATTTCGCCTTTCAGAAATGGGAAGATTTTGATGAAGAGCTGTTTGAAGTTATCAAAGATTCAACTTTGAAAAAAGTAAGATCCTTCAACTTCGACATTAAAGGCTACGACAAAGCGCCTTCAGCGGTTGAGAAGGCTACTCAAAACATAGAGAATGCCAATCTTTCTGACTTTATCAAGGTGGAGCGTCAGGATTTTTTCGAATCCTTTAAAAAATCAGAGCGGCATTTGCATATGGTGTTTAACCCTCCTTATGGTGTGAGGCTGGATGTGGATATTCCGGAATTTTATTCTAAAATAGGGAATACCTTAAAACAAAATTATCCCGGGACTTCGGCCTGGTTTATCGTGGCCGATCTTGAGGCTATTAAACATGTCGGGTTAAGGCCTTCACGAAAAATCAAATTGTTTAATGCAAAATTAGAATCCAGATTGCTGAATTATCAGATTTATGAAGGGTCTAAAAAAGCAGCAAAGCAGTAAGTTAGTTCCTAACCGCTTGTCTTTTTGTTTTTGTGTAAAGGGGAATCATGTAGCTTATCGAATATCCCCAGCCTGCGCCTATGCTTGAATAGTCGTAAGTTCTGCGGAATCCAGGTACGTATAAATTATCGAAGTTTGGGATAGACGTAGAGGTGATCATGGTCTTGAGTTGAAGATGAGCGCCAAGGTAAAAATTGCCAAAAATATTCACCCGTATCCCGGCTTGTAACTCCAGCCAGTTTGCAGTAAGGTTATTGAAGTTTCTATCGGCATCTCTTTGATCTGGTGGAAAATAACTATCTGTGGTATAAATGCTGTAAGTCTTCAGGTTTTGGGAGTAGGTGGCAAATCCATAGCGAAATCCAACGTAAATCAGGTTTTGCATTCCTATCCAGTTATCATATACATTATAATTGACCCCTAACTTGATATAACTTCCATCGGTTTCATTTAAAATATTATCTTCTCTGTAAACGGAGTTTTCATTTCCGAGTTCCCCGGCGATATAAAGATCTTCAGAGAACCTGTAGTCGGCTCCGATTTCAAGTCCCTGGTATTCCGAATCCCACAAACTTGTTCCGATTCTGCTTAAATCTAAACTTACTGTAAGTCCGTATTTATCTTTATAAAAGATAGAGTCAGTAACTTGTTGGTATTCTACTTCTGCGTTTTCCTGAGCGTAAAATTCGCCGGGAAAAGCCATGAATAGAACACTAATAAAAAATATATAGGTGAGTCTCAAATTCATTTTGAATGCTATTTTCTCTAACTTGAATATCACTTATCCAGTTTTCAGTGTTGGTCGTTGGGTTTTCAACTTCTGCTCTGAAGTCGATAAAGTTAACTTTAAAGCCGCAGGCTCTATTCACATAGAGTTCGTTGGTGTCATATGAAAAGCTTAAGGTATCGGTTAAGCCCCCGGATGCTGCTAAAGCATTCAGATTAAAAACATAAGTGGTTTCATTAGCGTCTGTCTTGAGTGGAATCGCAATGGAGGAAGTTGAATTGAATAGGATCGCGGTGTCTTTTTCAATTTCCCTAATGGCTAAATTTCTAACATTCTTAGGATTGCTGGGATTGTTCACGTCAAAGAATTCGATCACCAACTTTGGGGTGGTCTCAGTAGCTGCGGCACAGATGTCATCTCTTTCGCAGGAACTGAAAAGTAAAAGCATGCCTGCTACAATGAAGCTGGTGAACAGTGTTTTCCTCATGCTCTCAATCTTAAGCAAACTACATTTTCTACGTGGTGCGTTTGAGGAAACATATCTACGGCCTGACTCTTTTCAACCTGATAATGCGTATCCATCAGTTGCAGATCTCTGGCCTGAGTGGCCGAGTTACAACTGACATAGACTATGCGTTTTGGTTTAACCTGGAGGATTTGCTCAACCACTTCCTTATGCATTCCCTCTCTAGGCGGGTCTGTGATGATGACATCCGGTTGGCCATGTTCTGCAATAAATCCAGAAGTGAAGATCTTCTTCATATCTCCTGCAAAAAAAGAAGTGTTCTCAATCTCATTCAATTTGGCATTGGCTTTGGCATCTTCAATGGCTTCTGGTATAGCTTCAATTCCTACCACATGCTTTGCTTTTTTAGCAACAAACTGAGCAATGGTTCCTGTTCCTGTATATAAGTCGTAAACCAGTTCATCACCGCTTAAAGCGGCGAATTCTCTGGTGATTTTGTAAAGTTCGTAGGCTTGTTCCGAGTTGGTTTGGTAAAAGGACTTGGCATTGATTTTAAACTTCAAGCCTTCCATTTCCTCAAAAATGAAGTCCTGACCAAAATACGTGATCACTTCCTGATCATAAATGGTGTCGTTCCCTTTTTCATTGATGACATATTGAAGGGAAGTCACTTCAGGGAATTCCTGGATGATGTAATCCAGCAGGAGCTCACGTTTCTCTTTGTCCTCCTGGTAAAACTGAATCAAGATCATGTATTCACCGGTAGAGCTTGTTCGAATCATTAGCGTTCTGAGCAGTCCGCTTTGTTCTCTGGGATTGAAAAATTCGAGATTGTTTTCAGAAGCAAAATCTCTTATTTTATTTCTGATGTCATTGCTGGGGTCTTCCTGCAAATGGCATTTTTCAAGGTTCAATATTTTATCCCACATGCCTGGAATGTGAAAGCCCAGTGCATTTTTATCCTGAATATCTTTACCGCTGGAAATTTCAGATTCTGTTAGCCATCGGCTGCTGCTGAATGAGAATTCCATTTTATTTCTGTAGAAATAGATTTTTTCGCTACCCAGAATCGGTTTGGTTTCAGCGATGTTGATTTTTCCTATGCGCTTTAGATTCTCAAGAACTTCTTTCTCCTTATAGAAAAGCTGATGCTCGTAAGCCATATTTTGCCACTTACAGCCTCCGCAAACGCCGAAATGCTGACAAACCGGCTGGGCCCGTTTAAGGGATAACTCTACAAAACGATGAGGTTTTGCCTGATAGTAGGATTTTCTTTTTTTGTAAGTCGTTACGTCTACCACATCACCGGGCACAACCTGATCGATGATTAAAACCCTGCCATCGCTAGCTCTTCCTATCCCTTTGCCTTTGCTGCCCGCGTCGAGGACTTCTACGTTTTCAAAGGTTTTTTTAGTGTTTTTTCTTCTCGCCATGCCGCAAAAATAAAGTAATGTTTGGATAAGAACTTTCAAACGCTCAAAATATTTAAAGATCCGTTTAGTATTTTGAAATCCAGCGACCTATTTATATTGAAACTAAATTGACTTAAGGATTGGTTAATAATTTTTAATGGTCAATCAAATCCTTATTTTTGTGAAAATCGCTAAAAATTAAGTTATGTCAGTAGATACACTAGATAAAATGAATGTGGAAGATGTGAAATCCTCACAGCAAGCCATCGATTTAGAAGATAAATATGGAGCTCACAATTACCATCCGTTACCCGCTGTCCTTAAAAAAGGAGAAGGGGTTTACGTTTGGGACGTAGAAGACAAAAAGTATTATGACTTTCTATCGGCTTATTCTGCAGTAAATCAAGGTCATTGTCATCCCAGGATTGTCGATGCTATGCACAAGCAGTCGCAGACGATCTCCCTGACTTCAAGAGCATTTCATAACAATGTCTTGGGTGTCTATGAAAAATATGCCACCGAGTATTTTAAGTTTGATAAACTTTTACCGATGAATAGTGGTGCGGAAGCCGTTGAAACCGCTATCAAGATTTGTAGAAAATGGGCTTACGAAGAAAAAGGAATTCCGGAGACGGAAGCGAAAATCATCGTATTTGAAAACAATTTCCACGGAAGAACCACAACAATCATTTCTTTTAGTAATGATGAAGGGGCCAGAAAAAACTTCGGACCTTATACACCAGGCTTTATAAAAGTACCTTATAACGATGCTGAAGCTTTGGAAAAAGTACTGAAAGAAAACAAAAATATTGCAGGAGCACTAATAGAACCTATCCAGGGTGAAGCTGGTGTTTTTACACCTGACGATGACTTTATACCTAAGGTAAAATCGCTTTGCAAAGCACACAATGTTCTGTTTATGGCCGATGAGATCCAAACGGGTATTGCCAGAACAGGCGCTTTACTAGCGGTTTGCGGTAAATGCGATTGCCAGGGACATTGTGAAAGACAAGCCACATATTCCAGGCCCGATGTACTTATTTTAGGTAAGGCGCTATCTGGAGGAGCTTATCCGGTATCCGCCGTTTTAGCTGATGATGCCGTTATGAAAGTGATTCAGCCTGGACAACATGGTTCTACTTTTGGTGGAAACCCCGTTGCAGCAGCAGTAGCCATGGAAGCTTTGGAAGTGGTGAAAGATGAAAAACTTGCTCAAAATGCAAGACGTCTGGGTGATTTGTTCAGAAGTGAATTGAATAAATTTATCGAGAATCACAATATCGTTACCCTTGTAAGAGGTAGAGGCCTACTCAATGCCATCGTCATCAACGATTCTGAAGACAGCTCAACAGCCTGGGATATTTGTGTAGCCTTAAAGGAAAACGGACTCTTAGCAAAACCTACGCATGGTAACATCATACGTTTTGCACCTCCACTAGTTATCACTGAAGATCAGCTGATGGATTGTGTCCATATCATTACCAAGACTTTAGAGCAGTTCGAAAAATAATATTCTTACTTATAAGTTAAATAAAGCAAAAGCCTCAATCTGATGATTGAGGCTTTTGCTTTATAGTATAATTTCAATTTAAAAACCTGCTTTGCATATTTACGACAAGAGTTTACCTAGTTGGCATCTTTTATGACGTAGTCATCGGTATGCATATCTACTCTGTAAGAAAGTCCAATACCCGCTCTCCAGCGCTCTGGGGTGTCTTTAAAATTGATAAGTCCGGATACATCGACCTGTAGGTTTTTATTCACCAGGTAAGCCAGACCACCTCTTAGGATTTCATCGCTGTATAAATCATTGATATAGGTTTGAAATTCTACAAAAACACCGGTTCTGGAATAAAAGGTATGCGTTAAAGTAAAAATTCCTGCATAAGTCGGGAAGTCTGTTGTGGGTTTGTCGACAATAAAGTTGGAGACTAGCACCCAGTTTCTTCCGATGTTATTTTGTGTAATTAAAGCTGCTTTTGGCGAAAAACTAGGCTCATCGGTAAACTTGAAAGGATTTTCACCAAACAGAAGATTAACACCTGCATACACAGAAACTGCAGGAATCAGGTCTCTCCACTGCAGCAAGTTTTCTTTTTTCCAGCTATATAGATTTGGGCCTTCTTTATCCCGTTTGACAAAAGGATCGTAGAGGAGATACTTGGCACCAAATGTATTTCTTTGGAAATTACTATAGCTACCAGTTGTTACTGTCCCTCCTCTAAGTAAGCTTTCTTCTGCATTTACAAAAGTCCCGTCTAAAATGAGTTCAAGCTGTTCTACAATTAAGCCGTATCTCACCTGATACTGATAATCTACCTGCGTGCGATCGGGGATAAGTGTAAAGGCATGATCATCTTCTCCATAAGCTATTCCAGTTTCGAATTGAAGAACATTTGTGCCTACACTGTAAGCTCCAAAAGATTCGCCGGGTCTGTTGGAATTGATAGTTTCCGTATACTGTGCCTGGGTTACCAAAGCAGCAAACAAAAGCAAGCCAGTGAGTCTAAATTTCATAAGTAAAGTTTGAAATTCAAATATAAATTAAAATCTGATTTTTTAAGCCATCCAGTCTTAATGCTATAAAGTATTGGTATTTTTGTATATCAAATCGATGTTATGGTATTTCTCAAGACAATTTTAATTATACTTCTGGTTTATTTTGGGGTGAAGCTGTTAGCTAAGTATTTTGGACCTTTGTTGCTGAAGTATATTTTTAAAAAAGTTCAAAAAAACATGGAGAATCAGTTCAATCCTCCTCATCAGGACCCAAAAACAAAACCCCATACCTCTGCCAAAGCTTCTAAAAGAAAATCAAAGGAGACCAAAGTTGGGGAGTACGTAGATTATGAAGAAATTGACTAACTTTCCCATTTTTCAAACCAAAAATCACTGATGAAGTCTATTTTAAAAAACTCCTGGAAACATCTTGCTGTATTAGTCCTTTTTGTAATTGCCTCCTTAGCGTTTTTCTATCCTGTCCTGAAAGGTAAAACCATTTTTCAAAGCGATATTGTTCAGTATACAGGAATGGCAAAGGCTCAAAATGACTTTAGAGCGACAGAGGGGGAGGAGCCCTACTGGACCAATTCAGCCTTTGGAGGAATGCCAACCTACCAGCTCGGGGCAAACTACCCTTATAATTTTATAAAAGAAATAGATCGAACACTCCGATTTCTTCCCAGACCCGCCGATTATTTATTTCTCTATTTTGTCGGGATGTATATTTTGTTTTTGTGCATGAAAGTCAATTACAAACTGGCTTTTTTAGGAGCTTTAGCCTTTGGTTTTTCCACTTACCTGATTATTATTTTAGGTGTTGGTCACAATGCCAAGGCTCATGCCATCGCGTATTTCCCGCTAGTTGTAGGAGGGATGCTGCTCGTCTACAGGCAAAAATTGTTTTGGGGGAATGTTTTATTTTGCGTCGGACTAGCTTTTGAATTGATGTCGAACCACTTCCAGATGACCTATTACCTGATGCTGCTTTGTCTGGTCATAGTGGTGGTAAACGCAGTATATGCTTTTAAATCAAAAACTTTCACACCCTATCTGAAAGCTTCATTAAGTTTTATTCCGGCGATTATACTGGCTGTTTTGCTCAACATAACCAATTTACTCGCGACTCAGGAATATGCGGAATTCAGTACAAGAGGGGATACCGGTCTGAGCATAGACCCAGATGGTACAAAACAAGTAAACACCGGTCTGGATTACGAGTATATCACAGAATACTCTTACGGTATTTTTGAAACTTTCAATCTCTTTATCCCCCGATTTATGGGAGGATCCAACAGCGAATCTCTTGGTAAAGATTCTGAAGTTTACAAAGAAATCATTCAAATGGGGGCCTCACCGCTTCAGGCCTTGGAATTCAGTAAAAATCTACCCACTTACTGGGGAAAACAACCCATTGTTGCAGCTCCAGCTTATATTGGGGCCTGCGTGATTTTTCTTTTTGTTTTAGCCTTGTTTTTAACCAAAGGTAAAACCAAATGGTGGCTGGTTGCTGGTTCTGTCATGGCCTTGCTGCTATCCTGGGGTGATAATTTTTCGCTGCTCACTAATTTTTTTATCGACTACGTTCCTTTCTATGATAAATTCAGAGCCATTACTTCAATACAGGTCATTATTGAATTCTGTTTACCAGTTTTAGCCATTTTAGGAATTTCTAAACTCATCACTCCTGAAATTTCAAATCAGGCGAAGTGGAAGGCGCTAAAAACATCAACGCTGATTTTAGGAGGGCTAAGTCTATTCTTTTTACTTCTGAAATCTGCACTTTTCGATTTCAGCGGCTCAAATGATGCTGTGTTCTTAGAAAATTACGGTGCAAAGTTCGTGAGAGCACTCAAAGAAGATAGAAAATCCATGTTCACAGCCGATACCATTCGGTCTTTGATTTTTGTATTACTAATAGCAGGAAGCATTTACCTGTATCTCAAAGATAAAGTGAAGAAGCCGGTTTTTTTAGGGCTGATCGGAATTTTAATTCTGATAGATTTAATAGGGGTGGACACCCGCTATGTCAACGAAGACGATTTTGTGGCAGCTTCAGTCATGGAAAGACCTTTCCAGGCCACACCAGCAGATCTTGAAATTCAAAACGATCAGTCTCATTTTCGGGTTTACGACTTAACGTCAAGCCCGCTTAACTCAGCACGAGCGTCTTATTTTCATAATTCCATAGGGGGCTATCATGCAGCGAAGCCCGGCAGGATTCAGGAATTGTTCGACTTTTATATTTATGAAGGCAAGCAAAGCATCCTGAACATGCTCAATGTGAAGTATTTTATTTTCGATGAACAGGGAGAAGCAGTGGTTCAGGAAAATCCAGGTCATTTAGGCAATGCCTGGTTTGTAAATGAATTGATTACCGTAGAAGATGCCAATGCCGCTATACTGGCCTTAGACAGCATCAATCCAGGTAAAACGGCCATTGTGGAAGAAAACCAGTTTCCCCTTTCTGATAAGAACTATAACGTGGACCCTTCAGATGTTATCGAACTCACCGCTTACAAAGAAAATGAGCTTGTTTATAAGTACGAAGCAACTGGAGAACGCCTGGCTCTGTTTTCAGAACTCTATTATCCTAAGGGATGGAAAGTGACTCTGGATGGAAAAGAAGTCAATCACTTTCGAGCTAACTATGTTTTAAGAGCTATGCATTTACCAGCAGGCAGTCATCAAATCACCTTTTCGTTTGAGCCTGACGTGGTGAGTTTTGGCGGAAAGATAAGCCTGGCAAGTTTTATACTTTTAGCACTCATTATACTGGGAGGACTAGGCTATAGCCTAAAGCGAAAGCAAATTTAGAGGATGAAAAAAGTTTTGATCATTACATACTACTGGCCACCAGCAGGGGGTCCCGGAGTGCAGCGCTGGCTTCAGTTTTCCAAACATCTTCCGGAATTTGGGATTCAGCCCATTGTTTATAAGCCCCAAAATCCAAGCTATCCCATCAAAGATTCTTCACTTAGAAGCAGTCCTGAAGTGAAAGTGATAGAGAAGTCCATTTTCGAACCTTATGCGTTTGCAGAGCTTCTTTCAAAATCAAATTCCAAAACCATCAGCAGTGGCATCATTAAATCCAGGAAAAAACAATCCTGGAAAGAGCGGATGATGCTGTATGTGAGAGGCAATTTCTTTATTCCCGATGCCAGGGTGTTATGGGTAAAGCCTTCCATTTCATTTTTGATAGATTACATAAAACATAATGAAATCGAAACCATCATCACCACAGGACCACCCCATAGCTTGCACCTCATCGGCTTAGGTTTGAAAAATAGTTACCCGGACCTTCATTGGATTGCGGACTTCAGAGATCCATGGACGACCATCGGGTATCATTCAGCTTTAAAGCTCACCGAAAAATCAAAGCAAAAACATCTGGCTTTAGAAAAAGACGTATTGAATTCAGCAGACCAGTTGATTACCACCAGTTTTCAAACCAGGGCTGAATTCGAGAACAAAACCAAAACGCCTATTGAAGTCATCACCAATGGTTATGAAGACATCACTGCAGAGGCCGAGCTCAGTGAAAATTTCACAGTTTCCCACATCGGTTCTTTATTGAATGACAGGAACCCCAAAGTCCTGTGGGAAGTTTTAGGAGAATTAATAGACGAAAATCTAGTTTTTAAGGACTTTTTTGAGCTTAAACTTATCGGTAAAATCAGCGATACTGTCCTGGAATCCGCACGCAGTTATGGATTGAAAAACTATATAAGCGTAGCGGGTTATCTCAATCATAAAGATGCTATAGAAAGCCAGAGAAGTTCGCAGATGCTTCTGCTTATCGAAATTGATAAGCCGGAAACCCGTGGAATCATCCCTGGTAAATTATTCGAATACCTGGCTTCTCACCGGCCTATTTTAGCCATAGGACCTGAAGGCTGGGATGTCAGCAAAATTATTGCTGAAACCGATTCTGGCGACTGTTTCACCTACGAGGAGAAAACCCGTTTAAAGTCCTACATAGAAAAGGCTTTCAAGGCTTTTCTAAATGGAAAATTAAAAGGCAATACCAAAAATATAGAACACTATAGCCGCAGGAATTTAACGCAAAAACTGACTCAACTTATCAAATAGCTTCATGGGAATCGTCGCCAAACAATCCTTCAATAACCTTATTTCTACCTATCTGGGTTTTGGAATCGGCGCACTCAATGTCTTGTTTTTGTATCCCAAATTCTTAAGCGTAGAATACTATGGGCTGGTTACCTTTCTGTTGTCAGCAGGAAATCTATTCTGGCCATTTATGGCCCTGGGTGTACACAATACAATAGTGAAATTTTATTCCAGCTATACTACCCAAATTGACACCGATAAACTGCTCAATTTTGCACTGTTTTTGCCTTTGTCACTCGGACTTTTGATAGGAATCGTCGGTTTCCTTTTCTATGATGCTTTGCTGCAGTATTTCGAAGGCGAAAACGATCTGGTGCAGCCTTACATTTGGGGAATCTTTGTCATCGCCATGGCAACAGCCTATTTCGAGGTTTTCTTTGCCTGGGCAAAGGTCCAGTTCAAAAGTGTTTTTGGCACCCTCATGCGGGAAGTTTTTCATAGAATCGCTATTACCCTATTACTCCTTCTGCTTTATGCTGAATATATTAGCGTTCACCTTTTTATTTATTTGCTCATCGGGGTTTTTATCTTAAGAACCTTGGTGATGCTGGGCTATGCGTTTAGGCTATACCTGCCAAAATTTAGCTTTCAGCTTCCAGCAAGGCTAAAGGACTTAATGAATTATTCTCTGCTCATTTTTATTGCAGGTACTGTAGCTGTGGCTTTGTTCGATCTGGATAAAGTTATGATAGAATACTTCATGCCTATTGAAAACGTGTCTATTTACGGGATTGCCATTTATATAGCTACAGTGATTGCTGTGCCTTCCAAAGCCATGCACCAGATCACCAATCCCATTACGGCCAAGTACCTCAATCATGGTGAAAGCGAACTGCTAAAAGACCTGTATGTGAGAAGCTCCAATACCCTGTTCCTGATTAGTGGTTTTGTATTCGTACTCATCATTACCAATGTTCATCAACTTTACACGATTATTCCGGAACCCTACAGAATAGGAGTGAGTATTGTTTTTTTAATCAGTCTGGTGAAGCTGAGCGATAATGTGTTGGGGAATAACAACAGCATTATCTTTAATTCCAAATATTATAAAACGGTTCTTATCGCTGGAGTGGTCTTGGTTGGGGTTGCTTTTTTACTGAATCTCTGGCTCATCCCTATTTATGGCATTTACGGCGCAGCTTATGCTACTTTTATTTGTTTTCTGGCTTACAATATTTTTAAACTTTCGTTTGTGAGAATCACCTTTGGGATTCATCCGTTCAACAAGAAAAGTCTGTATATATTTTTGGTGATTACAGGACTTACCTTATGCTTTTATTTCTGGGATTTTACTACTGAATTTGCTTTGCTTAATATTATACTTAAATCGATACTGATAAGCATTTTCTACTTTATCATTAGCTTTAAAGGAACATTATCGGAAGACCTGACAAGCTTCTATACAAAAGTCATTCTAAAGAAAAATCCATAGCTGCAGATAGATCTAATGGCTAAACCTCTTAATATTTTCCTGGCTTTCAAATTAAAATTATCAGTTATGACTTAGGGGCATCGCCTTCAAATTTTCTTAACATAATGTATACAAATGAAATAGAGGGGCATCGCCCTGAAATCTAAAAAACGTTTCAAATGATCAAAATTGTAATTCTAGGATTGTATCCTTGATTTTAATAATTCTGCTAATTTTTTATCTCTCTTTCTTTCTGTGATTTTAATCGACAAGAGATTAAAAAAACTTTTGACTTATATAATCAAATTTTAGACTTTAAAAACTGACCTGTAAATGAAGTTTCTACTTTCGAGACTTCTTCAGGGGTGCCTTCAGCAACCAGCTGTCCGCCGTTTATGCCGCCCCCTGGTCCCAAATCAATAATATGATCGGCGCATTTGATAAGGTCTATATTATGTTCGATGACAATCACGCTATGCCCATTTTCGATCAGCGCTTCAAAAGATTTCAATAATTTACTGATATCGTGGAAGTGAAGCCCGGTGGTGGGCTCATCAAAAATGAATAGGGTTTTATCAGCATTTTTACCTTTGGTTAAGAAAGAAGCCAGTTTGATTCGCTGAGCTTCACCACCGGACAGGGTAGAGGAACTCTGACCCAAAGTCACGTACCCTAGTCCAACGCTTTGTAAAGCCATGAGTTTATTGGAAATTTTAGTTTCGTTGTGAGCGGAAAAGAATTCCATCGCATCATCGATGGTCATCGTCAGGATATCATCTATATTCTTGCCTTCAAATTCCACATCCAGCACCTGTTGCTTAAAGCGTTTGCCCTGGCAGGCCTCACACTCCAGATGCACATCTGCCATAAACTGCATTTCGATAGTTACCTCGCCTTCACCTTCACAGACCTCACAACGACCACCTTCTACATTAAAACTAAAATGCTTGGGCTTGAAATTCCTGATTTTAGAAAGCTTTTGCTTGGCGTATAGATTTCGAATATCGTCGTAAGCTTTGATGTAGGTCACTGGATTGGATCTCGACGATCTCCCAATGGGATTTTGGTCTACATATTCTATAAGTTTAATGTGTTTGAAATTACCGTCGATCCCGTCAAACTGTCCAGCTTTGGTGCCATAGCCGCCGTTTTGTTTGATCATAGCCGGGTACAAAATTTTCTTCACCAGCGTACTTTTTCCGCTTCCGGAAACTCCTGTAATGGCTACAAAACAGTCTAAGGGCACTTTTACCGAGATGTTATTAAGGTTATGCTCGCGAGCGCCCTTAATCTCAACATAGGATGCTGAGGTTCTCCTTTCCTTAGGGACTTCAATTTCCATTTTACCGTTGAGGTACTGTGAGGTTAGTGAATTTGCCTTCAGGAGTTGTTTATAAGTACCTTCAGCTACAAGATCGCCACCGTGAGTCCCTGCTTCCGGACCAATATCGATGATGTAATCTGCAGCTTTCATAATGTCTTCATCATGTTCTACTACGATAACCGTATTGCCGAGGTCTCTCAGGTCTTTTAAAACCTCAATTAGCCTTTCGTTATCCTTGGAGTGAAGTCCGATAGAAGGCTCATCTAAAATATACATGGAACCCACCAGGCTGCTTCCCAGGGAAGTCGCCAAATTGATGCGCTGGGATTCCCCTCCGGATAGGCTGTTGGATTTTCGGTTTAAAGTTAAATACGTCAATCCCACATCCATCAAAAATTTGAGTCGGTTATTGACTTCTTTTAATAAGCGCTTCCCAATTGCTTCATCGTGCTTATTCAGCTTGAGTTTTTTGAAAAATACACTGACCTTATCAATGGGTAAATCCACAAGCTGGGTGATATCCACGTCATTTATTTTTACAAAAGTTGCTTCTTTTTTCAATCGTCGTCCTTTGCATTCCGGGCAACGCGTTCTGCCACGGTATCTGGATAATAAAACCCTATTCTGAATTTTGTAAGCTTTCGATTTTACAGCTTCAAAAAATGCATTGACTCCGGTTACATACTGATTTCCTTCCCAGATGGTATTTTTTTGGTCCTCGGTCAATTCGAAATAAGATGTGTGTACAGGAAAATTAAACTTATGGGCGTGTTTTATAAATTCTTTCTTATACCAGCCTAAGGTGTCTCCACTCCAGGGTGCAACCGCACCTTCGTAGACACTTAGTCCTGTGTTCGGGATTACCAGAGCTTCATCGATATCGACGATATCACCGTAGCCTTCACATTTTGGACAGGCACCAATAGGATTGTTGAAACTGAAGAGATGTACATTAGGCTCGGTAAAAAGCATGCCGTCCAACTCGAATTTATTGTTGAAATTCGTAATGTCATGAGTTGAGGGATCTTCAATATGGAGCTCTCCTTTTCCTTCAAAAAATGCATTTTGAATGGAATCTGCCAACCGGTTGTAGAAATCTTCATCATCTTTGACCACAATTCTGTCTACCACAAGGGATAGTTCGCTTTTGCCGGAAATTTTTTGATTCTGGGCTTCGGTTATCTTGAGGACCTGATCGTCTACTTTTATTCTGCTAAAGCCTTGCTGCTGAAGAATATTTAGTTTTTCTTCAACGGTGCGTTTATTTTCTAAAGTGATGGGAGCAAGCAGGAGTAATTTTTTGTTTTCATCCTGAGACTTGATAAAATCAACCACATCGGTTACCGTATGTTTTTTGACCTGCCTGCCTGAAACCGGCGAAATGGTTTTGCCGATTCGGGCATAGAGCAATTTTAAATAATCATAGATCTCGGTCGATGTTCCAACAGTTGAACGCGGATTGGTAGAATTTACCTTTTGTTCGATAGCAATAGCAGGAGCAATACCTTTGATGTAATCGACTTTAGGTTTGTCCAGTCTGCCAAGAAACTGTCTGGCGTAGGCAGACAGACTTTCCACATAACGCCTTTGGCCTTCAGCATAAAGCGTGTCGAAGGCAAGACTGGACTTACCGGAGCCAGAAAGACCTGTGATGACCACAAGTTTATTTCTGGGAATAACAACATTAATATTTTTTAAATTATGGAGTTTTGCCCCTTTTATAATAATAAAGTCTTTGGGATCAATTTTATCTAAATCTGTGTGTTTCATAACTACTAGGAATAGGACAAATATAAAGATTTGTCAAGCCACTTTGGAGTTATACACTGATTCATAATATGTTAAAATTATTGACAGTATGCGCCGTATAAACATATATGTATATATTAGCCATTAAAAAATAGCCTATACAACACTTTTACTTAAACTCATTTAATAACAGGAACCACTTTTTTTGAAGCTGGTTTTATTTAAGTAAAAGACGTATGCATAGGACTTCAATATCTACTGAAGCTTTTCTGGTAAAGCAGTACATGGAGGGCGATGAACAATCCCTTTCCATATTAATCCACAGACATCAACAAAAAATTTTCGGCTTTATATTTTCCAAGGTTTACGATAAAGATCTTGCCGAAGATATTTTTCAGGATACCTTTATTAAAGTTATCCGCACGCTCAAGCGTGGAAAGTATAATGAAGAAGGAAAGTTTTTACCCTGGGTCATGAGAATAGCGCATAATCTGGTTATCGATCATTTTAGAAAAAGCAACAGGATGCCCAAATTCGAAGGAAAAGGAGATTTTGATATTCTTGACTTTATGACGGATGGTGATCTAAACGCAGAACGAAGAATCATCAAGGATCAAATTGACTCCGACCTTCATGAACTCATTAAAGAATTGCCACAGGATCAGCTGGAGGTGCTTGAAATGCGCATTTTCAAGGAGATGAGTTTTAAAGATATAGCGCTCAAAACAGGCGTAAGCATCAATACAGCTTTAGGAAGAATGCGGTATGCCTTAATCAATTTGAGAAAGATCATAGAAAAGCATCAGGTGGTGTTAACCAATTAGCAGAGGCAATAATTGATTTTTAAATGCGTTTTCGTTATATAAAATTTAAACCTATGGCGAAAATTTACTCAAATGAAGTTTCAGAGTTTTATTCTAAACCTACCAAACCTTCAGCAAAAACCCTAAAGCGGATTTTGGATTTTTCCAAAGCTTACAAGCTGGTTCGGTATAAGGATTTAGAGTTCGACAGTATTCAGAATTAAATGCATTACTTCCAAAACCCGAAAGGCTTCTTTATTTCGATTTAGAAGCCTTTTTTTTGGTATAGGCCTGAATCACAGATTTTCGTCCTATGGTTTTGGTGATGATGTCTTTGTCCAGATTCCAACCTCTTGCCGGAGAATATTCTCTGCCATACCAGATAATTTGCAAGTGTAAATCGTTCCAGACCTTTTGAGGAAACAGCCGTTTAGCATCTTTTTCGGTTTGCTGCACATTTTTTCCATTGCTTAAATTCCAGCGGTACATCAACCTGTGAATATGCGTATCTACCGGAAATGTAGGAACCCCAAAAGCCTGTGCCAGCACAACCGAAGCCGTTTTGTGTCCAACCGCCGGGAATTCTTCCAAAGCTTCCATATTGTTGGGCACTTTACCCTGGTATTTTTCGATGAGAATCTTAGAAAGTCCGTAGATTCCTTTCGCTTTCATTGGAGATAGTCCAACAGGCTTGATGATTTCTCTAATCTGATCGGGACTCATTTTAACCATATCCCAGGGATTATCGGCCTGCTCGAAAAGCAAAGGCGTAATTTGATTCACCTTGACGTCTGTACTTTGCGCGGAAAGCAAAACAGCGATGAGTAATGTATAAGGATCTTTGTGGTCTAAGGGCACGGGAATAGTGGGGTATAAGTCCTTTAACGTATTTATAACGAAATCTACTTTTTCAGATTTTTTCATTTGCTTTACTTTTAAACAAAAATAGGAATTATGACAACACTAAAAGCCGGAGATAAAGCTCCAAATTTTGAAGCTAAAGACCAAGATGGGAACCTGCACACACTTGAAGATTACACGGGAAAAAAATTAGTCGTTTTCTTTTACCCAAAAGCGAGTACCCCTGGCTGTACAGCCGAGGCTTGTAACCTGAGAGACCACTGGGAAACTTTTCAGGCTAAAGGCTATGAAATCCTTGGGGTAAGTGCAGATTCTGCCAAGCGCCAGCAAAATTTCAAAAATAAATACGAGCTTCCCTTTCCATTGCTTGCAGATGAAGATAAGGAAGTGATCGAAGCTTTTGGTGTATGGGGGCCTAAGAAATTTATGGGAAAAGAATATGATGGTATTCATAGAACCACCTTCGTCATTAACGAAGAAGGCGTGATTGAAGACGTTATCTCCAAAGTGAAAACCAAAGCGCACGCCGAACAGATTCTTTAGTCTGTTCGTGAAGTTTCAGTTAGCCTGCTAAAGAGATGAGACACCTCATATATTATCTTTTGTAAGCTTATCTTGCCTATCCCGAAGGGGTTGAATTACCCAAAAATTAATGTATTTTGGTGTCATGAAATGGGAGCAGGCAATTCAGGATTTTACTTACTACCTTAAAATAGAAAGAGGTCTGGCCGATAATACCATTCAGAATTATCGGCTGGACATTTTAAAACTGACCAATTACCTTTCAGAATTCGATATCTCTGTTTCCCTGGAAGCTATAACCGAGGAAGAATTGCAGGGTTTTATTTATGAGACCTCGAAGCTCTTGAATGAACGATCCCAGGCAAGGTTGATTTCCGGTTTAAAAAGCTTTTTTGATTATCTGATTTTTGAAGATTACAGAAAAAACAATCCCCTGGAGCTCATAGAATCCCCGCGTCTGGGTAGAAAACTCCCTGACACACTTTCCACCAAAGAGATAGATCAGCTCATCAGCGCTATAGATTTGTCTCATCCACAGGGTCAGCGTAACAAAGCCATCATCGAAACGCTTTATGGCTGTGGGTTGCGCGTTAGCGAACTCACGGGTTTGAAGCTATCCCACCTTCATTTTGATGAAGGATTTATCAAAGTTGTAGGAAAAGGGAATAAGGAACGTCTGGTACCTATAAATTCATACACGCAAAAGTTTATCGAACTTTATAAGGATGAGATAAGAATTCATCTGGATCCCAAACCAGAGTTTAAAGACATTTTGTTTTTGAACAGACGTGGGGCCCGGTTAACCAGAGCTATGATATTTACCATCGTGAAGCAGTTAGCCAAGCAAGCTCACATTCAAAAAAATATAAGCCCGCATACCTTTAGACATTCATTTGCTACGCATCTTTTAGAAAACGGAGCCAACTTAAGAGTCATACAGCAAATGTTAGGTCATGAAAGCATAACCACCACAGAAATCTATATGCATCTGGATAAGACACACCTCCGGTCGGTCTTGGAACAGTTCCATCCGCGAGCCTGATTAGGTCTCCATTTGAGTTAAAAGTTTATAATTTTTGTAAAGCCTTTTGGTTAAGATACCGTAGAGGAGTCTGTAAAAAAGAATTAATAAACCTAGGATGATCAGGAGAATAAACACCATAATGCCTGCAACTATCCAGAATTCCAGAGTGTTAAAGGTGGTCTCCAACAAAACGGCCCTTGCACCGCTGATGACAAAGATAATGATGAAGAGCACTATATTATAGCGTACATAATATTTTACAGCCTGTCTTGTTTTGATGATTTGTCGCATCAGTTTTTTAGCAGAATCGGTCACTTTGATACGCAGGTAATTTTTGCAAAATAAATAAATAAACCCAAAGAGAACGACATAATTCACTACCGTGGTCACTTTTAGAAACCATAAAAAGGCTTGACTTTCGATGGTTTCCAAATAATCTTCTGAAGAAACCATCATATCCAGGCCTATCCAGAATACAAATTCCAAAATGCTTATGATAAAGATCCACTTCACGCTGGAAGATGACTTTTTATGCAGCATAGGCATGAGTTCTTCTTGCGTATATTTCGGCAATTCGTCATTTCGTTTTTGCCAGTCTTTTTTAATAAGGTCTAACTCATCCATAATTAAGGATTCAAAATACGTTTCAGTTTAGTTTTCACTCTATTCATTTTCACTCTTGCATTGACTTCAGAAATCCCTAGCGTTTCTGAAATTTCTGTATAAGGCTTATCTTCCAGATAAAGCAGTACTAAAGCTTTATCAATATCGTTTAGTTCTTTTATGGCCGAATACATTAATTTTAAATTATCATCCAAAGTGCTGTCATAGCCTTCAGCAGACATCTTGAAATCGAAATTCTCCCAGGGCAGAGTCTGGACTCCTCTTTTTTTCTTCCGGTATAAAGTGATAGCGGTATTTAAGGCCACACGGTACATCCAGGTGCTAAATTTTGACTCTTCTCTAAATTTGGGATAAGCTTTCCATAACTGTATGGTTATTTCTTGAAAGAGGTCTTTGTGAGCATCAGCATCATAGGTGTACATCCTGCAAATTTTATGCACGATGTTTTGATGTTCCTCAAGAAGGTTTATAAATTTCTTTTCTAATGTCGTGTTCAAAATTTATAGGGTCTGTTGGTAAGTCGTTAAAATTATTAAAAGTTACAGACTTGGCTGTAAATTAAATTAATTTAGACGGAAATTAATTTTTATGAACATTCCAGTTACAGATTTACCTCGAGTGGTTATCATTGGCGGAGGATTCGGAGGCGTAAGTTTGGTGAAACAGCTTGAAAAAAAACCTTTTCAAGTGGTGATGTTGGACAAGAGAAACTATCATACTTTTCAACCCCTGCTATACCAGGTTTCTACCTCTGGGTTGGAGCCAGACTCCATAGCTTATCCACTTCGAAAAATTCTCAAGAAAAATAAGAATGCATACTTCAGAATGGCTGATGTCGAACACATCGACGATACAAAGCAACTGGTCAAAACGAATATCGGGGAGATCACTTACGACTATTTAGTCATCGCCACGGGCTCTAAAACCAATTTCTTCGGAAACAAAAGCGTTGAGGATAATGCGATCTGGATGAAAACCGTGCCCCAGGCTTTAAACTTAAGAAGTTTGATTCTGGAAAATTTAGAAGAGGCCACCATTACAGATGACCCTGAAAAAAGAAAGTCTCTTTTGAATTTTGTAATCGCTGGAGCTGGTCCGACTGGTGTAGAACTGAGTGGTGCTATAGCTGAACTGAGGAGAAATGTGGTTCCTAAGGATTACCAGGATATTGATCCAGAGGAAATACATATTCATTTAATTGAAGGTTTGGATAAAGTTCTCCCGCCTATGAGCGATACTTCTTCTGCCAATGCTCAGAAATACCTGGAGGAACTCGGCGTGAAAATCCATCTCAACACCTTTGTAGATTCTTATAAGGACCAAATTGTAAAAACCAGTGATGAAAACCTTACTTTCCATTGTGACACATTTATATGGAGTGCAGGCGTAACCGGTGCTGCGATAGACGGACTTAAGAATGGAGCTTTAATGGAAGAAGCAAATCGCTATAATGTTAACACCTTCAATCAAATAGAAGGTTACGAAAATGTGTTTGCTATTGGAGATATTGCTTTAATGGCCAGTGAGGATTATCCCAAAGGTCATCCTATGGTGGCTCAGCCTGCTATTCAGCAAGGCAAACATTTAGCTAAAAATCTAGGGAGAATTGTAAATAAAGAAAACCTTATCCCTTTTGATTACTTTGACAAGGGAACTATGGCCACGGTGGGTAGAAATAAGGCTGTAGTAGATTTAAAGAACATCAAGTTTGGAGGAGCTTTTGCCTGGTTTATCTGGATGTTCATTCACCTGTTGTTTTTGGTGGGCTTTAGAAACAAGATTGTCACCTTTTTCAATTGGACCTATAGTTATATCAATTACGACAGAGCTGCCAGGCTTATTGTAAGGCCTTTTAAAGCGGAAAAACTCAAGTCGCCAGATTGAAGATCGGATGCGACAACTAAAAAAAGCGGGTGATTCTATATTGAGAAATACCCGCTTTTTATTGTGTTTAAAAACTTATTCTCCTAAAACTTCTGCTACTTTTTCTCGGAGATCGTCCCCTCTTAAATCCTTTCCTATAATGATTCCGTTTTCATCGATCAGAAAAGCTGCAGGTATAGCTCTAATACCGTATTTAACGGCAATGGGATCCTGCCAGTACATCAGGTTTGAAATGTGATTCCAGTCGAGCTGGTCGTCTTCTATCGCTTTTACCCAGGCATCTTTATGGTTGGGTTTGTCCAGGGAAACACCTACAACGGTAAATCCTTTGTCTTTATAATCCTGGTAAATGCTTACGATATTTGGATTTTCCATTCTGCACGGTCTGCACCATGAAGCCCAAAAATCGATAAGAGTGACTTTTCCCATAACATCTTCGAGGGCCAGTTCTTTACCTTCTGGTGTAGGACCGGCAAATTTAGGAGCTTCTGCACCTATGTCTGTTGCGCCAATTTTGGCGATGTTCTGGCCAAGCATTTTTCCAAGTGGTGTGTCCTTGACTTCCGCATCAAAATTATCATAGAGGGATTTCATTTGATTCAGAGGAATGATTTTAGAATTCATCACGTCAGACAGTGCCATCATGGCCACAATTGAGTGGGTATTGTCTTTAATAAATTCCAATCCGGTTTCCTGGGACACCTTTTCGAGATCTCTCAGGTCTAGCTGAAGGTCCAGTTGTGCCTCCTCGTCCCCGCGCTGTAGGGCTTGGTTATAATTTTCACTGAGTTCGGTTTCTCGTTTTGAGAACTCAGTGATCATGTCGATATAGTTTTTTAGCAATTCATTATGCTCTCCTGCTTCCACTTTAGAATTTCTAAGGTTTAAGCTAGAGGCTTCCACTTTAATTTGTTCAGCATCATTGATAAAAATGATATTGCCATTTAGGGCTTCAACCTGAATGAGGTTGATATCCTGATTCATAGGTTCTAAATTAAACTCGAAAGAATTATCCTGAACCTGGGTTGTATCTAATGGAATAGGCATGTTTTGAGGTCCTAGTTCCGTAAGATATACATTGGTTCCGTCTGGAACATTTTCAATAGTGGCCTGCAGTTTTGGTTCAGTGTTGCAACTTAACAGGGCAAGTACCAGAGATAGACTAAATAAGGTTTTCATTCATTTAAAATTTAATTCTGCAAAAATAACATACTCCAGTAGAGTAAAGCCTTAACTTCAGAAGAAATTAGCTTAATTTGGTAAAAGTATCTTAAGTTAAAAGTTTAAAAATGTTTTTATAAATACTATTGTAAACCTATAATCAATTATGGAGCCTTACAAAGATATATATCCTTTTCAGATCAAACTGAGTTTTCAAAAAATTCGAGATAACTTTCAGAAGCGATTGTCAACTGAAAGCAATCCTATTTCCAGAAATTACATCCAAGGTATTTTAGATTATTCCGAATCTTATCCTGAACTTTTCAATGGAATTGCGAATTATGAAAACCTGGAACCCTACGAAGAACAGATCAAGATACTTCTGGACGATCTTTTTCCAGATATTTTAACCTATAACGAAATCAAGGTAGCGACAGTTCCTTTTCGAAATAAAATGTTTCGAAAAACCAAACGCTTTGAATCTATTCTAAATTCGGTACCCGATAAGGACTTTGAATTTCTTCCGCGTAATTTCAACATAGAGAAAGACTATATTCTAGCCTGTATCATCATCCTGAATACGTATTACAAGTATAATATTGATTTTTTCAGACCAGAGTATTACGATATTCCTGATGCTGATGGCAATCTTAGAAATTATAGATTGTTTGTTAATGCAGATTTTGTGGAGTTGTTTCCCACGGAACATGCTCCGGAAATAACCGATGCTGATGTGGACCAATTACTCAACAGACAAAATGATATTGATTTTTGGAAAGAAAAATTTCCTCCTGATTCCTGGATATTCAAAGGATTTACCATTTTAAATCTCACAGATGTAACTATTGATAACAGTATTTCTGAACTAAAAACCCTTCTGCTCAACAGCAATATATTTTCAGACTCCAGGGCAATAGCGCTTAAGATGATGACTATCTTAAAATCGATTTTCAGTTTGCCCAAACTGGAATTTGGTTTTGCCCTTTTTAATGAGGAAACTGAAAAATTTCAACCCAGCCATTCCAATTATATCGATAGTTTTATTTTGAATTCCATATCCGACAATGGCTGTAAGGAAGCTTTTTGTCATGGCGCCTATACCGCCATTGTAAATCAGCATACATACTTCAGCATTACCGATGTAGATGCTTATGCTCAAAAAAATAAGTCCAATAAATTTGCAAATTACCTTCAGGCTAAAGGCATAAAGTCTGCTATTCTGGCTCCTGTAACCAAAAACGATAAACTTCTTGCTATCTTAGAACTGGTGAGTTACTCTAAAAATGATTTAAACAACATCAACGCTACCAAGTTAGATGATATCGTTCCATACATCGCAGAAACGGTTCAAAGTTATAAGCAGGAGAGACAAAATAGGATAAAAGCGATAATACAAAATGAATATACGTCCATTCATCCAAGTGTGGAGTGGAAATTTGAAGAAGAGGCAGTAAAGCTTTTTGCGGAGTCAGCCCCGGATAAGAATAATGAGTTAAAAGAAATCAGATTTCATGAGGTTCATCCTCTTTTTGGTCAGATTGATATAGCAGATTCTTCTACAGAACGAAATTCTGCAATTCAAAATGACCTGATCTATCAATTAAACCAGGTTTTGAATATCGTAAATTCAGCCCTGGAAATTCAAGCTTTGCCAGTATTTGAACAACTGAGCTATAGACTTACAGATGCGCTTTCGCGTTTAACCGAAGGGATAACCGCTTCGACTGAAGAAAAAACGGACAAGTTACTGAAACAGGATGCTCAGCCGGTTTTAGAATACATTCTGAAGACTATTCCTTCATGCCATGCCATGGTTGAGCAATACATGGAAAAATCGAGTACCGGCGCTAAGGCATTTCACCAAAACAGAGATGTGTTTGATGAAACCGTCTCGAGTATCAACTCCAGTCTGGCTAGCTTTATCGACTTAAAACAAGTCGAAGCTCAAAAGTTGTTTCCGCATTATTTTGATCGCTATAAAACCGATGGCGTTGAGCATAATATGTACATTGGTCAATCCATTGCAAAAGATCTTACGTTTAGCAAGGTCGTCCTGGAGAACTTAAGATTATGGCAACTTTCGGTCATGTGTGAAATGGAAAATGAATTTTATAAGATTCAGGAAGCTAAACATATTAAACTGAGTTCTAGATCGCTTATTCTCGCCTTCAATAATACCTTGACCATACATTATAGGATGGATGAGAAACACTTTGATGTGGACGGGTCTTACAATGCGCGCTACGAAATCATTAAGAAAAGAATTGACAAGGCTTTCATCAAAAATTCTGAAGAGCGAATTACGTCCAGAGGAAAACTGACGATCGTGTATTCGCAATTGGAAACTCAGGAGGAATACCTCAAATACATCACCTATCTGCAAAGGAAAAAATATTTGAATGAAGAGGTTGAGCTAGTGGATGTAGAGGATTTACAGGGGGTTTCCGGCCTAAAGGCTATTCGTGTTGGAATTTTGTACCATAACGGAAATACCCCGGATACAGGAATCACTTATGAAAATTTGATTGAATCTTTAGAGGGATGATTTTTATTAAGCTTTAAACGTTCAAGGCCACTGTTAAATCAGGTAAAACGCTATAAAAAAGCTGATGACCGAAATAATGATGCCAGCCATAAAAATAGTATAGGTTAATCTTAAAAGACGGTACTTGCGTTCCAGAACCTTACCCAGCATATAAAGGTCTTTGACAAGGGCCTCGTAAACGTAGTCTTTATCTTTCATGATCTCTTTTACTCCCCACAGATAATTGTCGAAACTCATCTTATGAAAATTTCCAAAAAACAGGATATTGACATCTCTGTTTTCAACCTGGTCCTTGGTGAACTCACCGGAAGTTACATTGGGTCTGGTAGATAAAATAGAAAGGATGATAGCGGCAACACTGAAACAAATTAAAATCAAGGTAGGAATCATCAGGTGTTCATTGCTGGGATTGTCAAGCTTAGGGATGATATTGGCCAAGGCCAAAGAGATAATGATGGCATTTACAGATAATAGAATATTAGCTTTCGTGTCTGCGATA
The DNA here is from genome assembly GCF_010820555.1 of Psychroflexus aurantiacus. Classification (GTDB taxonomy): domain Bacteria; phylum Bacteroidota; class Bacteroidia; order Flavobacteriales; family Flavobacteriaceae; genus Psychroflexus; species Psychroflexus aurantiacus. Next base: position 68,778 of record NZ_JAAIKD010000004.1, read on the forward strand.
TCACTAAGCTTGAGATGGTTTCTTAAGGTAACTCGAAAAAGGGTTTGAACGCTCCTTTCCGGATTATCGTTTTTGTACTGGGCTTTAAACTTGGCTTTTAATTTTTCTTTTTCTTTTTTCCTTTTCTTTTTTTCTTTGCTTTCAATTAATTCAACAAGATGTTCCTGTTTTTTCGGACTCCAATTTTTAATCGCGTAATCTGTATAATACCGATGCTGAAGAGAAAGCACTTTTATATTTATTTCTCTCCATTCCTCTGCAGAATATTCTTGCCCTTTTATATTTAACTCCTGCCTCAGCAATTCACTTACCTCCTTAAAATTTTCCTTTGCAAAATGAGAACAATCGGCATCCTTAAGGATCTTTTCAATTTCAGACGTTGGAGTAGCCTCCATTTGCGTTGAATTTATAGCATTTTCAACAGAGGAGATGATGTCTTCTGTGAGGTTTTGCTTGCTTAAAAATTCTCTGGCAATACGTTTGCTGTGTTCCTCGTGGTTGATTTCAGAAACAGTGTAGCCGGTATCATGTAGCCAGGCAGCTAGTAGCAAAAGGATTTTATCATCTTCATTCAGGTTTTCCTGTTCAGCTAAATACTGAGCGCTATCCACAACCCTTTTGGTATGATTGAAATTATGGTACACATATTTAGCAGATAACCTATCTTTGAATAACTGCAAGACAAAAGATTCAGTTTTTGAAATAAGATCCGTCATATATATTCTAAATTTAGAAGTAAAATCATCTGTATTGAATGAAGAAAAAATTATTACTTTTTGCAGTTAGTTTCCTAATGGTTTCCTGTGCGACTTACGAAGTTAACTATAAAAATCTAAAAAAATTCCAATCCACCTCTTATCCAAAAGATAAAATAGTGTCACAGCGTTTTTATCTCATAGGAGATACGGGGAATGATAAAACGGAGGGCGTTCCTCCGGGGCTCGCAGCTTTCAGATCCTTTGCAGAATCGGTGGATACCAAAACGGATAAAGTGATTATTCTTGGGGATAATATTTATCCAGCCGGTCTTCCCGGTAAAGGCGGTAAGGATAGAGAACAAGCCAAGAGCATCATAGATCAGCAAACGTCAGCACTTCAGTTTTTTGAGGGGGATGTGCATTTTATTCCTGGTAATCACGATTGGTATTCAGAAGGAATAGTATCCCTGAAAAACCAGAAAGCGCGTATTGAAGAGACCTTATCAGACCAGGACAAACCCTGGTTGCCCAAGCCAGGCTGCGGAATGTCTTCTGTTGATATCTCAGAGGATGTGCATTTAATCCTACTGGATTCTCAATGGATACTGGCCAGCTGGGATAAACATCCACTCATCAACAGGAATTGTGATGAGATCAAGACTCTGGACCAGTTCTATGAAGAATTTGAAAGTGAACTGAAGAAAAATCAAAATAAAACCACCCTTGTGGCTTTACACCATCCCCTATATACCAATGGGGTTCATGGAGGGACTTACGAATTTTCAAAACATGTATTCCCTTCCGACAAAAAAATACCGCTGCCAGGCTTGGCATCCTTAGCCAATCTCATTCGGGTTTCCGGGGGAGTGTCTGTTCAGGATACGCAAAATAACCAGTATCAGTCTATGTTGGATAAAATTTCGGCGATAGCCAGCCGTTGGAACAGGGTGATTTTCGCCTCAGGTCATGAACATAGCTTACAGTATATCGAGCATGATCTCCTCAAGCAAATCGTTTCTGGCTCCGGATCCAAAAAGTCTTATGCAAAACTGGGCAGCGATGGTCTATTCGCTTTCCCTGGATACGGGTTTGCAGTCCTGGATGTTTTTGAGGATGCTTCATCCTGGGTGCAATTTTATTCAGCAGAAGAAGATAGTCCAGCGCTTATTTTTCAGCAAGAAATTTATGAAGGCGAAAAAACCTATGAGTTAAACCAACTTCCTGAACATTTCACCTCCACTTATACGGGTTCTATTTATGAAGAGTTTGATTCGGAGCGCACCGGTTTTTATGAGAGTGTCTGGGGGCAACACTATCGGGATTTATACACCAGGAAGATCACTGTTCCTGTTATGGATATTGACACGGCCTATGGCGGGTTAAGGCCGATGCGAGTGGGAGGGGGAATGCAGACCAATTCGCTAAGACTTGAAGACAGCCTTGGCAGGCAATATAACATCAGGCAAATCAAGAAGGATCCCATCAGGCTTTTGCAGGAATCGGTCTATCCCGATAAAAATCTTACCGATGAATTTGATGAAACTGTCATCGAAGAACTCCTTTTAGATTTTATGACGGCTGCGCATCCCTATGGCTTTTTGGTTGTACCCGATTTGTCTGAAGCTATTGGTGTTTATCATACCAATCCAAAGCTGGTTTATATTCCAAAACAAAAGGGGCTCGGGAAGTTCAACCGGGTTCATGGTGATGAAATTTATATGATTGAGGAAAGACCAGAGGACCACTGGATAGGTACTGAAGGTATTTTTGGCAATCCCAATCACGATATTGTGAGTACCGCAGACATGATTGGGCGACTGCGCAGAGATGAAAAATACAGTTTGGATGAATCCAGTTATTTGAGAGCCAGGCTATTTGATATGCTTTTGGGAGACTGGGATCGGCATGAGGACCAATGGCGATGGTCTGAATTTGAAGAAGAAAATGGAGACCGCTACTTTAGACCTATACCAAGAGACAGAGATCAGGTGTTTGCCAATTTTGATGGTGGATTTTTTGAGGTATTGAGTACAGTTACTTCTTTTCCTAAAATATATCATCCCTACGAAGACGATATTGAACATTTGAAATGGTTTAACAATTCGGGCTTGAGTTTGGATAGGATGATCATTAGAAATGCAACGGCAGAGGACTGGAGAAAAGAAGCAGCTTACATTCAAGAAAACCTGACTGAGGAGGTGATTGATAAGGCTTTCGCTAATTTACCCCCTGAGATTGATGGCGAAAAGACCGAAAGACTGATGGTAACCTTCAAAAAAAGGCTAAAGTCTATCGATGATTTTGCGGATGAATATTTTAAAATCTTAAATGAAATACCGGTATTAATAGCTACAGATAAAGATGATTTTATCGATGTATACAGAGAACAAGGGGGTAAGACCCGAGTCGTTATTTCGAGAAATATACAAGGTGAACGCGCTTATAAAATCGTGGATAAAGTTTTTTCTGAAGAAATAACCAAAGAAATCTGGATTTACGGTTTGGATGACGAGGATGTATTTACAACTGCTGGAGCACATTCAGCCCCCATCAAAGTAAGGCTTATTGGCGGTCACAGCCAGGATTCCTATACCCTCAACTCCGGAAAAAACGTCTTGGTCTACGATCATAAATCTCTAAAAAACTCAGTTAATGAAAATAAAGGAGGAAGAATTGTCAGAACAGATGATTACGTAGTCAATACATTCGATAAAGACAGAAAAGTAAGTCAAATCACTACCTTTTTACCGCGTGTGGGTTACAATCCCGATGATGGTTTGCTCTTTGGTTTGCAGATGTCTTATGCTTACAAGGGGTTTCGGCTTAACCCTTTTACTTATAGGCATAACATAAAAGCAGGACTTTATACTGCCACTGGAGGCTTCGATTTTGGGTATGAAGGAGAGTTCGCTAATATCCTGGGCAATTATAATTTGTTTACGACCTTAACTTATACAAGTCCTAATTACGCCAGAAACTTTTATGGTTTTGGAAATGGCACAGCATCGTTTGAAAATGATTTTGGCAGGAGTTTCAACAGAGTTAAAATAAGAAAATCAGAATTTGAACTGGGACTTAGAAGGGTATCCAAATACGGGAGTACTTTCGAACATAAATTCTCTTATCAAAATTATAAGGTAGAAAGAACTGAGGGCCGATTTATCGATGTCATTGGAGATGAGCTGATCAGTCAGGATGCGGATTTTTTCGATCAAAAGGACTTCGTGTCCTACCAGTCGTCTTATCAGTATAAAAGTTTCGATGATGATTTGGACCCTAAGCGCGGCATGGATTTTAAAGTTGAGCTCGGCGGAACTCTGAATACCGCAGATGTCGATGAGCATTTCTTTTTCTTACATCCGCATTTGGAATTTTACAATGCACTTTCAAAAGATAAAAAATGGGTTTTGAGAACAAAAGCAGCTTCTCAGCTTATTTTCAATGAGGACTACGAGTTTTATCAGGGGGCAATTTTAGGATCCAGAAACGGTTTAAGAGGCTATAGAAGAGATAGGTTTATCGGAAGTCAAAGTTTTGTGAGTAGCATAGACTTAAGACATAGTTTTAACGCTATACATACCAATGTAGCACCTCTTCAGTTTGGAGTTTTTGGAGGTTTTGATGTAGGCAGGGTCTGGTCTGAAGTGCCGGAACCCAACAATTGGCATAACGACTATGGCGTAGGAATTTGGGTAAATGCAGCAGATGTATTTGCCGGAACCTTAAACTTTTTCCATAGTGAAGACGGATTTTTATTCTCCTTTGGATTTGGAGCAACCTTTTAAACAATCGTTTTAATCACTCTCAAATTATGGGAATACCGCCCGGTATCTACATTAAAAATACCGGAATGGTCTATTCTGTCTATGCGGACGTGACCATGGGCATGAATGATGTAATTATCTCTCATCATAATACCTACGTGAATGATGTTCCCTTCCTCATTATCAAAAAAAGCAAGGTCACCCGGCTCACTTTCTTCGATAAAAGAAAGCGCCTGACCTTGCTTGGCTTGTTGGGAGGCATCCCGAAATAAGGGAATGCCACTTATCTTATAAACCATTTGGGTAAATCCGCTGCAATCTATTCCAAAAGGAGATTTTCCGCCCCATAGGTAAGGAGAATTGAGGTAAAGCATGGCCGTCTCTACCAAATCATGTTTAGAAAAGCCCTGGTTGGTGGCACCCTCAAACTGATGATCTAAAAAGCTTGTGGCATGTAGAGCAGACCCTATACAAACGGGCATCAACTGACTTGTAGCAGTAGTCATTAAACTCAGTAAATCTGTTGAATACCTATGTTTATCCTTAAGAACCTTAAACTTGCTTTCATCAATTTCAAAGGCTTGTTTTTTGTCCAGCCAGCCTTCATAGCCATCAAAAGCTATACGGATTTTAATCCATTTGGATTGGGTTTCAATAACTTCAAAATGATCACCATAAAGTAACTGAGTGACCATTTCTGACCTGTCGTTTGCTTCTGCTCGCACAGGAACCACACTGAGTGGACAAATACCGTATAGCATTTCGATGGATTAAAATTAACGTTCCAGAACCATTGCAGAAGCACCACCTCCACCGTTACAGATGGCTGCAGCACCCAGTTTGGCGTTGTTTTGCTTCATGATATGAATAAGTGTAATAAGAATTCTAACTCCTGAACAGCCTAAAGGATGTCCTAAAGATACTGCACCACCATGTACATTGACTTTTTTCTCATCTAATCCAAGCAGTCTTGTATTTGCTATACCCACGACAGAAAAGGCTTCATTGAATTCGAAAAAATCAATATCCTCTTTTGTCAGGTTTGCTTTTTTAAGTGCTAGCGGAAGCGCTTTGGCTGGAGCAGTCGTAAAGCGTTTCGGTTCTTTGGCAGCATCAGCATAACTCTTTATAGTTGCCAGTACTTCCAGGCCAAGTTCTTCAGCTTTTTCCCTGGTCATGAGAATAACGGCTCCCGCACCATCATTTATAGTTGAGGCATTGGCAGCAGTTGAAGTACCCTCTTTGCTGAAAGCTGGTCTGAGTTTACTGATTTTATCAATTTTGATATTTTTAAACTCCTCATCTTCATTCATCACTACAGGCTCTCCACGTCTTTGAGGGATTTCTACAGGGACTACTTCATCCTTAAATTTTCCAGCGTCCCAGGCCGCTTTGCTTTTTCTATAAGATTCTTTGGCAAATTCGTCCTGTTCCTCTCTGGAAATGTTGTGTTCTGTGGCGCAAAGGTCTGCACAAACCCCCATGGCATTATGGTCATAAGCATCTACAAGTCCATCGCGTTGCAAGCCGTCCACCATTTGCGCCGGACCAAATTTTTGTCCATTTCTCAAATGAAGGTAATGTGGAATCATACTCATGTTTTCCATACCCCCAGCTACAATAATTTCAGCATCACCAGCGGCAATAGCCTGTGCAGCCTGCATAACGGCTTTCATCCCGCTGGCGCAAACTTTATTGATGGTGGTACAAGGCACTGTATCTGGAATGCCAGCACCCATAGCGGCTTGTCTGGCAGGAGCCTGACCATTATTGGCTTGCACGACATTCCCCATCAGCACTTCATCTACCAGTTCCGGATTTAAATTAATTTTGGAAAGTGCTCCTTTTATTGCAATCTCACCCAGCTTAGTCGCAGGAATTGTAGATAAGCTTCCTAAAAAACTTCCAATGGGTGTTCTTGCAGCACTTACTATAACGATATCTTTAGACATAAAAATTGAAATTTTAATTTCAGCGAATTTAATAATTTAAACCCAATCCCGTTTATTTTAAGGAGACCTTAAACTATTTTTGTGACCTCGATTCCTTTATTTCCTTCTAAATCAGCCTAATGAAATGTCAATCAGGTTTTATGCCCATGAAAACTAATGCGTGCAGATAGAGACTTAGACCATATATTTTCATAAATTTGAGCAATATTTTGATATGAAGAACCTTTTAGACAATTTATACAGGAATCAATCTATAATCTTTAAGTTTTTTCTTTTAGCTGTAAGTGTTTTTCTTATTGTTTATTTCTTTCCAACCGGGGGGCAATTCAAATATGAAATCGTAAAAGGTAAACCCTGGCAGTATGAAAATCTTTATGCTCCTTTTGATTTTGCCATTTTAAAATCTGACGAAGAGATTGCCGCTGAAAAGTCTAAAATACGGAAAACCCATATTCCTTATTATCAATTTGATGTCGCTACGGCCGAAAAAGTTGAAAATACCTGGCAAAGCAAGCTTGAGACATCCCAGGATTCCTTACTTCAAAATAATCCAGAGCTTTCCAATTTCATTTCAGAAACCATAAGCGATGTCTATGAAAATGGAATTCGGATAAAAGAGGATGAGGAAAACAATTATAGCGTCGTTTTTCTCATTAAGAATAAGCAAGTTGAAGATGTGCTTTATGAAGATTTGCTTACCCAGGAAGATTTAAAGCCTTTCCTCATTTCAGAAATTCAAGAAGCTGATTTAACAGCGTATAGAAATACCCTGTTACAAATCTTTTTCGATGTTTTAGAAGTCAATGTCAAATATGATGAGGAGCTCAATCAAAACCAAATACAGTCCAAATTTGACCAGATATCTTACACCAGAGGCCGAGTCACCAAAGGCAGTAAAATCATTGCCAAAGGGGAAATTATTGAAGGGGAGAAATTAAGAATGCTGAAGTCTCTCAAGCATGAGTATGAATCTCAAAGTTTGGAATCTTCTTCTTATGTGGTTGTGATTACCGGGTATACCTGTTTAGTAGCGCTTTCTCTTTTGATGCTTTTATTATTCATCAGGCAGTATCGCCCTGATATTTTTGACAATAACAATAAAATCAGCTTTATATTTTTCAACATTCTTTTTCTTGTGTTTCTCACTTTGCTGGTGCTGAAGCTCGATAATGATTATATCTATGTGGTTCCGCTCTGTATTTTGCCACTTACCCTCAAGGCTTTTTTCGATGCCAGACTTGGTTTATTTACCCACATGATTACCGTTTTAATTCTTGGTCTTGTTGTGCCAGACAGTTATGAATATATGTTCCTGCAAATCATCGCCGGAATTGTTACCATTCTGACGGTCTCAGAGCTTTATAAAAGAGCAAACCTGTTTATCTCTGTAGTTCAGATTACACTGGTGTATATTTTCGCCTATTTCGCCTTCAATATGATTAAGGAAGGCAGTATTGCCGATATCAATTACAATAATTTTATTTACTTCCTGCTCAGTGGAGTAGGCCTCTTATTTGTCCAGCCTTTGATTTATGCCTATGAAAAGATTTTTGGACTTATTTCAGATTTATCCCTGCTTGAGTTATCGGATACCAATTCGAAACTGCTCAAAGAACTGGCCAATATCGCTCCGGGAACCTTCCACCATTCTTTGAATGTGGCCAATCTTGCGGAAGCTGCTGCCAATGAAATTGGTGCCAACTCCTTATTGATAAGGGTAGGAGCCTTATACCATGATATTGGAAAAATGAAAAATCCAATTTATTTCACAGAAAACCAATCCACGTCTGTTTCACCTCATGATGAGCTTTCTCCAAAAGAAAGTGCAGAAATTATTATCAATCACAGACTTGCAGGAATAGAAATCGCCAAACGCAGGAACCTTCCGGATCGTATTATTGATTTCATAAGAACTCATCATGGTACTACAACGGTTTATTATTTTTACACCAAGCAAAAAGAAGAAGAGGAAGGCGAAGTCAATGAAAAGGATTTCAGATATCCCGGACCGATTCCCTTTAGTAAAGAAACCGCTATTCTTATGATGTGTGATGCTGTAGAAGCAGCCAGCAAATCCCTGAAAGAACCCAACACCAAATTGATTGATGATTTTGTCGATAAAATTATTAATAAGCAAATTCAGGAAGACCAGTTTATCAATGCCAATATTACCTTCAAAGAAATTCAGTCCATCAAAAAGATTTTAAAATCTAAACTGAACAATATCTATCACCTCAGAATTGAATACCCAGATTAATATGAAACCCATTGTTATTGCCATAGACGGCCATTCCTCCACAGGGAAAAGTACGGTTGCCAAAAAACTAGCCAAGGAACTTCAATATAAATATGTGGATACCGGGGCCATGTACAGAGCGGTAACGCTTTTTGCTATGAGAAATAACTGGCTTCAAAACGCTGAAGTGGATGAGTCAAAACTGGTTGAAAATTTACCTTCCATAGAAATTAATTTTGAATACAATCCTGAAGCGGGTACCAATGATGTGATTCTCAATGGAGAAAATGTGGAGAACGAAATCAGGGCCATGGAGGTCTCTGAAAACGTAAGCTCTGTGGCCAAGATTGATAAAGTGAGAGAGAAACTCGTTCAGACTCAAAAGCAGCTGGGTGAGGAAAAAGGAATTGTGATGGATGGCCGTGACATTGGAACGGTTGTGTTTCCAAACGCTGAACTTAAAATCTTTATGACGGCCAGTGCCGATATCAGGGCACAACGCCGCTACAACGAACTTAAAGAAAAAGGCGAGGACATCACTTTTGAAGAGATTCTTAAAAACGTCAAACATCGGGACCATATAGATACCAACCGAGAAAACTCTCCGCTTATTCAGGCGGAAGACGCTATCAAAATCGATAACAGTCATCTTAGCCAGGAAGAGCAGTTTGAAACCATCATGCATCTGGTCAGGGAAAGAGTAGAAGCCTGATTCACCTCCGGGATATAAATCATTTTTAATTGGTAAGAGTGTGACACCTGTCTACCGACAAATACAGGCTCGCGCCAGCCATTGATTTATCTATTTAGCTTGATGTGTCATCTTTATTTTCATCCTGAAGGGATTGCATATTTATAGACCTCAAAAGGTGTTTTTATTCGATCCCGATGGGGTCGTATCGAATTCAATATTTGTTTTCTATAAAGATTTGAATCCCTCGGATGCTTCTATTCCAGAAGCTTAAACCCTTAATTCATTTTCAGAATCAAATCCATCAAACGGTTGCTGTATCCTCTTTCGTTGTCATACCAGCCTATCAGTTTTATCAGATTTCCTCCAATCACCGAGGTCATTTCTGCATCAAACACACAGGAATACGGATTGCCAACAATATCAATACTCACCAGAGGAACTTCAGAATATTGCAAAATGCCTTTTAAATGCGTTTCAGATGCTTTTTTAAATAGAGCATTGACTTCTTCAATACTTGTGGAGGATTTTACATTCAGGGTCATATCGGTTAGAGAACCGTTGGGAACAGGGACGCGTATACCACAGCCGCCAATCACATCGCTCAGGTCGGGAAATATTTTGGTCAGCGCTTTTGCTGCACCGGTTGTGGTAGGGATGATGGATTGTGAAGCTGCTCTAGCTCGTCTTAAATCACGATGTGGCCTGTCATGTAAACTCTGGTCTGCCGTGTAGGAATGAACCGTTGTGATGTAAGCCTGCTCCACTTCAAGCGCCTCATGAATGACTTTCAGCATAGGGGCGGCATTATTGGTTGTACAGGACGCGTTGGAAATCATTACATCATCTGCGTTCAGTACCCAGTCGTTCACACCCAGAACTATCATTTTAACGGAGTCATCACTTGGCGGAACACTCAAAATCAATTTTTGGGCACCGGCCTCCAGGTGTAAATTGAGTTCAGCTTTGGTCTTGAATTTACCTGTACATTCTACAAGCGTCTCCACATCAAATCTGGCCCAATCCAGATCTTTGAGCTGAGGAGTATTCACCAAAGGGAATAATTTGCCCTCTACCAAAATCCCTTCCTCATTATAACTGACATCAAACGGAAACTGACCGTGAATGCTGTCGTATTTTAGCAAATGAGAGAGTGTCCTGGCATCTGTCAAATCATTGATGGCCACTACTTCAAGGTGTGGATGCTCGTATAATAAACGGAAAAGGCTTCGACCGATACGACCAAAGCCATTTATTCCTACTCTTATAGTTTTATGCATTCTTATTCAAGATGTTTATGAGCCTTGTAAGAAGAGCGAACTAAAGCAGAACTTTCCACATGTCTGAAGCCCAACTCTTTTCCAATAGTTTCGTATTTCTTAAACTGCTTGGGAGTAATAAATTCCTGAACAGGAAGGTGCTGTTTGCTGGGTTGTAAATACTGACCTATGGTCACAACATCCACATCCACACTTCTCAAATCTTTCAAAGTTTCAATGACTTCCTCTTCTTTTTCTCCAAGCCCCAGCATGATACCGGATTTTGTTCTTCGGATGCCTTGTGCTTTAAGGTATCTCAGCACCTCAAGACTTCTGTCGTATTTAGCCTGAATTCTTACTTCTCTGGTCAAACGTCTTACGGTTTCCATATTATGAGACACAACTTCAGGAGATACTTCGATGATTCGGTCAATGTTTCTAGTGTTCCCCTGGAAATCTGGAATTAAGGTCTCCAGAGTCGTTGTAGGATTCATTCGTCTGATGGCATTCACAGTTTCTGCCCAAATGATAGACCCCATATCTTTCAGGTCATCTCTGTCTACCGAGGTTACTACCGCATGTTTCACTCCCATAATCTTGATAGATCTGGCCACTTTTTCCGGCTCATCCCATTCAATATCTTCGGGTCTTCCTGTTTTTACACCACAAAATCCGCAGGAACGGGTACATACATTACCTAAAATCATAAAGGTAGCAGTCCCTTCTCCCCAGCATTCACCCATATTCGGGCAGCTTCCAGAGGTGCAAATCGTATGTAAGTCGTATTTGTCGACTAACTTTCTTAGGTTTCTGTATTTCTTGCCGGTAGGCAATTTAACCCGCAGCCATTTGGGTTTCCCGGTTCTGGTTGTGGTTTTATTTTCGGTAGACGTTTTATTTTCAAGTACTGCAGTATCCATAGGTTGCAATTTTATACAAAGGTAAGAAATAATGAATAGTTAAGCTTTAGTTTAGGTTGCCTCTTGCGCCTAAATTAATAAACTCTAAGACAAATTTAACCTGGGTTGATATTTTTGATCCCTGTGTTGTTTTTTTATTCTGAATTTGCTGCCGTTTTATATAGGGTGTAGAACGATTCAGCATGTATTATTTGTACAGGCTTTAGAGTCTAGCTACTGAAAAATAAATCATCAAGAAATGACTAAAGCTTCCCAGCAATACAAAAATATGCCAAATGACATGATTGAAGGTCATGGAGGTTTTGACGTAAAAATAAATGCCCAGCGTATAAAAAAAGCCGCCGAGCGCAAGCAGGATGAGTTCCAGACTTCTGAAATTTTCAAGCACGGCAACACTATCAAAAATGATAAGCCAGCCCATGACCAGATAGAGTAAGAGCGATAGTTTTTCAAACTTTCCAGTGAAAAATAGTTTTAAAACGGTGCCGATAAAAGCAATTGCCCAGACGGCATAAAAAAGAAATTCTCCGTGGCTGTCTTTCAGGAGGGTGAGCACCATAGGACTGTAGGTTCCTGCGATGAGGAAGTAAATGCTGACGTGATCCAGAACTCTTAGACGGCGTTTCAATTGCCCGTTTGAAACATAATGATAGGCGGTCGAAGACGCGTAGAGTAGAACCAAAGAAAAAGCATACAGGCCGAGTCCAAACTTAAGATAATGCTCATCGAGTTTCGCTGTAGCAAACAGCATTGCAATCCCGATAAAGGCCAATAGCAGACCAACTCCATGGGTGAATGTGTTCCAGAATTCTTCTTTTCGCGTTTGAGTGTTTTCCATCCGTATTCAGTCATCAATACCTTGCAAAGCTAATTTATAAACTTCTCCAATAGTTAAATTAGCTGGCAATTTTCCAGGGAAATAGTAAAGAAAAGATGAGTTTGGCGTTTTAGTAAGTAAAGCATCCGCAGCGGTCTCTCCTAAAGCGTTCTTTTGCTCTGAAGTTGATCATCAGGGAATGAATTCCGCCATTGTAGCGTGAAAAGGTAGTCACAGAGGTATCGTAAGAGTATCCAATCATGATTTGATCTATGACACGAACACCGATAAATGCTCCTGCAGTCACATTGTGTTCATAATTTGCACTTGCAAAGAGTTTATCTTTCCAGTCTAGATTAAAGGAAACCAGCGCGCTGTAAGGCGCTCCGCTGGCAAAACGAGCCATAATAGTGGGTTGAAGGTAAACCTCCCGTTCCAGCTCGAACCTGTAACCTGAACTCAAATAAAAATTGGGCGTTGTATTAGCCAGGGTATTCCTGAAGTCATCTATATAGGATGTCGTCAGAAAATTAGGAACAGATAAGCCAACAAAAAAGTTTTCACGATGCAAGAAAAAGCCTGTTCCAAAAATAAGACTGGTTCTGGACAAATCGCCAAAAGGATTTCCAAATTCACTTTGATCTTCGATGGATAGCAAGGTATAATCTATGGCGTAATTATTTACACCAAATTTTACTCCTGCAGACATCAGCCAGTCTTGAGATAACCTCAAGTGGTAAGCCACGTTCCCCACGACTCTGTTTTCCTTGCTCGCGCCGATTTTATCACTCAGGATATCAAATCCTGCTCCCAGATTGGTAAGGCCTATTCTATCGTGTCCGCTAAGAATTAAAGTCTCAGGGGCGCCCTCAAATCCAACCCATTGAGAGGTGTAAAAGCCAGTTACGGAATACCCGTCAGAACTTCCGGCATAGGCGGGGTTATAGATTAAAGGGGCAAAAACGAAATTGGATAATTTTACATCGGATTGTGCCTGCCCCAAAAAAACAAGGCTAAAAATCAATATGATGGATACGTTTTTAAAAAATGTCATCATTTCGCGTTGTTATCAATTTGCACAAAACCCTTCTTCGTATTGTTCCTGCATGGGGAGTTATAATTTAAAATATAGTAGTAGGTCCCTGTGGGTAAAAAACGGGTCTGACTGAGTGTTCCTCCCACATTCGAGGCTCCTTTGAAGGTGTTGTCGGTATTATTGTAGCCCGTAGTTTCCCAGACCAACTTACCGTAGCGATTATAAATTTTCATCTCATTTTCAGGAAAGGACTCAATGTTTACGACATTCAGATTATCGTTAAGCGTATTTCCATTGATCGTTATAAAATTATTGACGCTGATAATCCCTTCAATAATGCTGACCTCGACGCTAAGGCTTTCACTGCTGAGGCAATTCAAATCAACATCATAATTTCTGGCATAAAAAACCTCACTTTCCGTGATCAGGTAATCGTCGGGGAGGGCCTGGTCATCGGTTGGGGATAAATACCACTGGATATCCATGCCCTGAACATTGAGATCGCTAAGTCTGGGTTGATCTTCAGTACAAAACTCCTGGGAAGTCTCCCCGGTGGGAGGAGGGATGTCATTGATGTAATCTTGCTCAATCTCAATTTCTAAGACTTCCATGCACCCGTTGTCATCCATCACTTCAATGTCATAAACCCCGGGTTCCAGACCTTCAAAAAGAAAGGTAGAATCTCCAGTTCCGAAATTTGAAGTGTAAGGTGGAGTTCCCCCTTCCACAAAAAGGCTGATCGTTCCATCGTCTGTCCCAAAACAATTGGCCTGGGTGGTTTGGTAACTCACTTCAAGCGGGGCGGGTTCTTCAATGACAACTTCCAGATCGATGGCACAATTGCTGGCATCCATAACGACCAGAGCATAAGTCCCGGCATCGAGATCATTTAAAATGGGTTCTGAACTGGTAAATCCATTTGGACCTGTCCACTGGTAATTGTAAGATTCACCGGCAAAGGTTCGGCCTCCATCTATCTCTACGCCTATAAATCCGTTTGCAGCACTATAACAGCTGATGTTTTCATACGTATAATCCATAACTAAAGCAGTAACCCCTTCAATTTCAACACTTACCACTTCCTCACAGTTATACTTGTCCGTAATATTAGCGGTATAAGTTCCCGGGGCCAGGTTTGAAAGGGTTTCACCCGTCATTCCATTATCCCATGTAATGGTATAGGGTGCTGTTCCTCCTTCAATATCCAAAGCAATGCTGCCGTCTTCACTTGAAGCACAGGTTTCATTTTTTGAATTGATGCTAATATCGATAGGCTCGGGCATAACCAGTTCTATCTCTTTAGAAACCAGACAACCCAGATTATCGTAGACATTAACTTTATAGAGCCCTGGACCAACACCGGTTAAATCTTTTTCTGTAGAAATAACTTGATTGTCAGAATTCATCCATTCATACCTGTAGGTGAATTCGCCTGTACCTGTTTGAAGTGGGGTTCCTCCCTGAACATCAATAGTGATGAATCCGTTAAAGACTGCCTTAGCAGTTGCAGCAGCAGTTTTTGGAATAAAAATCTGGTCGGTACAAACCAGGGCTGTTTTTTCTATGACCTCAATAGCTATGGGAGCAGGCTCGGTGACCAGAAAGTCTTCGATTGCAGTACAGTTATTTTGATCTGTGACGATAAGTGTATAATAACCAGCACCAATGTTCTCAAGATCCTGAGTGGAAGCTATGAGTACCCCGTCTTTGAGCCAGGCGTAGGAATACATGCCCGAACCGCCCGAAGCGGAGGTGAGAATTTTGCCGGTAAAGTCGCCGTAACACTGAATGTTAAGTACAGCATCTTCTGAAATCACAAGCTCCTGAGGAGCTGTAATGGCATAGGAGAACTTATAGACACAACCAAAACCATCAGTAATTTCGAGATTATAAGTCCCCTGTTTCAAATTGAAAATATCCTCCTGATTAGAACTAAACCCGTCTGGACCCGTCCAGTTAAACAGATACGGCTGTTCAGTCGACCTGGGGATTCCTCCAGAAGGGCTTATTTGAATACTTGCATCGTTTGCATCAAAACAGCTGGTTTGGTTTCCACTGAAGTCGGATATCACTGCATTGTCCTCCAAATCTGAAGCCACCGTTATGGTGAATTGCTGGGTGCTCTGACCACAAGGGTCGCCTGAAAAGCTGCTTTCTGAAGTGACGGTGACTACGGCGGTTTGCGTTTCTCCTGTAGAGTTTGTAACGGTGAATGTCGGGATTGAACCAGAGCCCTCTGCTGCCAGACCAATGTTAGTATTGGAATTAGTCCAGGCATAACTGCTCACCATGCCAGGCTCTGTCGTTGAGAAATTAATACCGGCTATTTCATCACCATTACAGACTTCCAAATCACTAATTGGATTTAATTCTGCAAAAGGAACGACGCTAAGTTGGGCCGGGTTTGACACAACAGGACCACATTTTGAACTATCAAAATTTATAGTGACATAATAAAATTGATCTCCGGCCACATCTGTTGGGGGTAAAAAAGTGGACTGATTTTCACCAGCAATAGGGGTTCCTCCGGTACTACTATTCTCATTGTTTTCATACCATTGGTATGTAGGATTTCCAATGCTAAAATTTAGATTTACAGATAATACATCCGGGGTCGCATTCAGGCAGAGTTCTTCAGACTGGGGATGCTGGCTGATGTAGGGCTGATCTTCAATCCTGATTCTTGCATTTTCACTTGTAGTTTCACAACCCGACGCAGTTTGGGATACAACCACATAGTAATACAAAGTACCAGCCTGATTTGTGGGCGGTGTAAAGCTTGGGCCGATTTCGCTAGGAATAGCATTGCCTGTGGTCGTATCTGCTGTATCATTAACATACCACTGATAATTATACTGACCAATTCCTCCAGAAACCGCAACATTCATTTCATCTGCAGGAGCATTTAAACACAGGTCCTGATCATCCAGCTGTTGGGCAGTTATAGTTGGATCTTCAACAACTTCTACCACAGAAACCTCACTTACAACATCACCACACTGATTTCCTTCAGGATCGACAACCACATAGAAATAAAAAGTTCCGGGCGTATCGAAAGCAGGCGGCAGGTAGGTGGAATTTGTCGCTCCGGCTATAGGTGTTCCTCCCGTATTGGTTGAAGTCGTATTTCTGTACCATTGATAACTCGAGGAAGTAGAGTTGCCACCTTCCAGGATTATGCTTAAAGGGGTGATCTGCCCACCCTCGCAAAGGCTTTGAAACGCTTCAGGTTCTCCCTCAATAAGTCCGGAACTTTCCACTATAATTTCAACAGTAAACGCATCTCCAAGGCAAGTTCCAGACTGAGGGATTACCGTATAGGTGAGAGTAGCTGTATTTTGTGAGGTGTTTGTTACATTTTGACTAATTTCAGTTTGTGGAGTACTTTCTGCAGTTCCGCCAGTAATAGCCCCGGCTGGATTGCTTACGGGTTCAGTCCAGGTATAGGTCGTTGATGCAGGAATACTATTGTTTCCAGTATTAGAGGGCTGAATTGTAAATCTTCCATCGGTGCAATAGCTTTGGGTAATAGGCTCTACATAAGGTTTTGGCTGGACTACGATTTCAATAAAAAACGAATTACCCTCGCAGGCGGCATACTCAGGAAATACTTCGTAAGTCACAATCACATCCTCATCACTACTGCTAGTCAGGCTTTGAACGATTTCATCCTGAGGGCTTGCAGCTTCTGTAATTCCACTGATTGTTCCGGGTTGAGACACGAGCGGAGCTCCCCAGGTGTATTGAGTTCCTGCAGGAACCCGGTTAGGTGAAATATCTTCAGGACTTAGACTAAAAGTTTCCCCACTGCAAATGACGGCATCATAATCCCTTATAATCGGTTCCGGATTTACTGTTACAGTAAGTGTAAAAGCATCACCTTGGCAACCATTCACCACAGGAGTGACAGTATATACGGCTGTTGAAACTGAGCTTGAAGTGTTTTCCAGTAGCTGATCAATAGAGCTCACCGGGCTGGCTTGTGCAGTAGCTCCTGTTATGGTTCCGCTGGGGTTTATAACTGGGGTCTCCCAGGTGTATTGGGTTCCTGCCGGGATCTGATTTCCGGAACTATCTTCATCCGGAATTTCAGCAAAGGCTTCACCACTGCAGATGTCCAGAGTGATATCCTGGATAACAGGCTCTTCGGGGAAATTAACAGTTAGGGTAAAGGTTTCTCCTTCACAAGACCCTAAAATCGGTGTAACCGTATACACCAGACTTGCAGCATTCGCCGTAGAATTCTCGACCGGCTGAGAAATACTGGTCTGGGGTGTGCTTTCTGCAGAACCTCCTGTAATTGCCCCTGCCGGAGTACTGACAGGTTCGTCCCATATATAGGTCGTGCCAGCGGGAAGAATATTTCCTGTAGAACCTGGGGTGAAATTTAATTCCTCTCCAGGACACAGATCCACCGTAGCATCTGATAGAATAGGAGTAGGCTTGACTGTAATTGTAAAGGTTTCAGGAGTTCCCGGGCAGGTTATACTTCCGGATTTTACGAATGGCGTAACGCTTACAGTCGCAACTATAGGATTTTCAGTAAGATTTTCAGTGGTGAAACCTGGTATGTTTCCCTCACCCGTCATGGGTGTTAAACCAATATTAGTATCTATTTCCCATTCAAAATTGGTTGTGTTCGACGTGTTTGGTGTACTGAAAACAATTTCAGACGTCATTTCAGCAGCACAAAACTCTAAATTTGGAAGTGAGTTCACTTCACCGTTTGGAAGAACTTCAACATC
This sequence comes from Psychroflexus aurantiacus, assembly GCF_010820555.1. GTDB lineage: Bacteria > Bacteroidota > Bacteroidia > Flavobacteriales > Flavobacteriaceae > Psychroflexus > Psychroflexus aurantiacus. The sequence goes on from NZ_JAAIKD010000004.1 coordinate 86,896, forward strand.
TACAGAGTCTGAAGTTTCCTCGCAGGGCCCATCCGGATCATCGGTGGTTATAGTGAGGGTAAGTGTACCAATAAAACCAGCAGGTGGCGTAAAATCTGAATTTGGATTTGTTGGATCCGAAAATGTCCCTCCTGCTGAAGAAGACCAAGTTATGCCGGAGGCAGATCCACCAAAGCTGGCCTCCAGCGAAATGCTAGTATCTAAGCAAATTGGGGCATAGGTCCCGGCATCTACAACTGGTTCAGCCTGAACAATGACTTCGTGATCATCGCTGACCTCAGAACATAAAGTTCCGGAGTTGTCCGAGCTAAGCGTAAACCTGATAGTCCCCGCGTATCCGTTTGGAGGACTATAGATTGGATTTAAAGCGCCTGCATCTGGAGAAAATGTTCCTCCTTCAATACTGGCTGACCATTCCCCATTTCCGGTTCCTCCAGAAATGTCTCCGTTAAGCTGTATACTGCCGTTAGCACAAACCTCTGCAGGGCCATCGGCCTGGACCACTGGGGGAACTAAAACTTCGATATTGCCAGTATAGGTGTTTGAACCGCATTCATTTGTGACGGTTAATTCGTATGTATAATTCCCGGTTGTATCGTAGGAAATTGTAGGATTTGGATCTGTAGAATTTGGAATGGAAGCCGAAGACGAGGAAGAAAAATCCCAGGAATAAAAAGTGCCTGACGTGGTATAACAATCGTAAACGACTGGATTGATTTCAAATGGCTCATTTTGACATACAATCAGGTCTTCTAACTCAGCTTTGGGCTTATCTTTTATAATGATCACTTTCTCATAAACATCATTTTGACATTTATCTTTTTTCCCATTTCCCGGCGTGTCTTGAACAGAAACCTCTAAGCGTATAATGTAAATTCCAGGAGCGTTGAACTGAAATTCAGGCTCAAAATCCTCCGGACCTGTTCCATTGGCAAATTCCCAGTCGGTCTCAAATGGCGGACACTCATTGTTTTCTGCTTCAACTTTCCATTCATATGTCGGTTCTATATCACAGCCCTCTGCCTGTGAAATATTTGTGGTGGAAACAATTTGGTTGTCTTCAAAACAGGCTTCATCCTGACTTAGCGTAAACTCAGAAATAATTTCTGGGATGATGCATATTTCCTTGGTAATCCTGCTTTCACCACAATTGTTTCTCGTTACTAATGTGATGTCATAATATCCTGGAGTATCAAAGATTACCCCTAAATTTTCAGAACCATCTGTCCAGGAAAACCAGTCGGTATTTCCATTGTTATCCCCTAACTGACTTCCTCCATCTAAGGTATATCCGCTAGCCGGGCTGATTTCCCAGTACCTTCCATATTCTCCGTTACAGCCATCCTGAGCCGTATTGGTGCCGGATAAAGAAATGTCATTAAAATTGACGGTTGAATTCACGCAGGCTATATCCGCCGGAAGTTCAAAATCGGCCTGTGTTGGTTCGGAAACACGTATAGGGCCTGTAGAGACAAAATTTCCACTTGTATTACAGGGATTGGTCGCGGTTACAGTAACTGAAAATGAATTCGGAAAATTCGAGCCATTGATGAATGAGGTTGTATTACAGGAAGTGTCTAAAAACGTGTGTAAAAAAGTCTCAGTAAATGAAGATCCAAGCGGGAAATCGGAAGACTCTAATATTATAGGTTCTGAACCGTCATTAATCGTAATGGTATAGGTTGTTCCAGGAGTATTGTTGGTGGAAGTTACACTAAATTCATATTGATCCGGCAGGCAGTTTTCATTACCGGTAAGCTGAACGTTTACCGAGGGAGGCTCTGTGCCCACAAAGACTTTAAATTCTGTAGTATCCACACTGCCGTCAGGGAAAATCACCGAATACGCAAGTGTATAGACCCCAGAACTATAGGTGTGAGTTTCGACCTGTGTACTGGTGGTACCATCACCCCAGTCTAGAAGATAGTTTGTTCCCGATGGATAAGTGGACTGGCTCGGATCTTCAAACTCGAAAATTCCATTGTTGCTTAAGTTGGAAGAACACCTCAAAAAACTTTTAACTCCATTTTCAACGATAATAGCGTAGCCACCTGCTCCGCCTAAACTGTTATTTATGGTAAGATCAGAACTTTCTAAAGCAAGCTTGGACTGGTCTGTAAAAATCTCAAAAAAAGAATTTACGCGCTTCGTCGACTTTGAGATTGTATCGGCTTCTCTGCTTTTTGTGTTAGTATAAGCGATTTCATCGGTGGCGCTGTTAACCTTATTAGAAGGATTGACTAATACAAAACCGATTATTAGTAAACATCCAATAAGTAGTGAGGATAAAAGTTTTGTTTTCATCAGCAGTCATTTTCTCATAGTCTTCTACTGCAAAATTCATTGGGTATTTTATAAACCTTAAAACAATAAGAAGAAGTTAGACACTACAATACTAATGACAATAATTAATATATTACAGCAATAATAAATAAATATTTTCAATTTTATTGATAATAAATGAATCTGAAATACCTAAGCAATTGACAATTAAACACTTAAAACTATTTTATTAAATAGTGATGACAAATGTTAGGCAATAAAAATTTAAAAGTTGTCTTTGACTTTTGGGATATGCAGAGGAAGCTTAGGAGGTGATTTTTCACCAGTCTTCGCTGTCCTTAAGAATGAATTTAACCAGGGCTTGATTTAATTCGTTGAGAAAAATGGAAATCTGGGAGCGGCTGTTTTCTAAATCTCTTCTGATATCTTCATCCTGTATAAGGCTTATGTTTGCTATGGTTCTGTATTCGGTATAGTATTTATACTTTAACGAGGTGACTTCTATTTTATACTTTCCATCTCTCAGAGAAATGTTGAGTTGGTATTTTAAATCGGTCGTCAGATTTTTGACTTCCAGAAGTTGGTGCGCCAGTGCTGTAATATAAAAGGTGTCTTCTGAATATTGGCATTTTAATAATTCAGATTCTGAGTAATAACCATCCAACCAGTTTTGAATATTTACTTTAAGCTCTGCTTTGTTAATAGTTTCGGTTTGAATTATAATTGCTTTAGGGAGCTCATAATTTTCTAAGTCAAAGCGAGGCAAGTCTTCACTTTGGCTAAATGAATGTATCGAGATTAAAACTAAAAGTGCTAAGAGGTGAATTTTGGACATAAATAATATTCTTTAAAATTCAATTTAACATTATTAACTTGAAAAAACGCTTATTAATGAAATTAAGCTATTTATTTAACGCCGGTGAATCGTGTTACAAATCCTTTATCACTGTGAAATTGCCCCTCTTTCAAATCAATCTCAAGTTCTTTTCCCTGACCATCTGTTAAGTTCTGAAAATCTTTTTTAAGCAGGTTTAAAGCATAAAGCATATCCGTATTTTTTGGACCGCCCGATTTATAATTATCCTTTAGCTGTTTAGGATGAAAAGCCTCTAAAATTGGTTTTCCACCGGGTTTCAAAGATGTAATAACATTGTGATGAAACTGGTTCCTGAGTTCTGAATTCAAATGGGCATAAATCAAGACAACGAGGTCATAAGTGTTTTCCTTAAACTGAAAATTTTCAGCTTCGCTAATCTCATAGCTTATGGAGCTTTGTTAGTCTTGCTTAATCTCAGAGCTTTCTCTTATCCTGCTGCAGAAAAATTAAAAGCTTCTATGTTCCAGCCTTACTGAGCAGCATAGAAGTCAGCCTCCAACGGAAATAAACAGTGCTTTTTAGCCTATTTTATTCAATTCAGTTTTAAAAAAAGAATTGGGCCTGATTCCATAACTATACAACCCTGCCATATCTTTCGTTCCAAAATTCTTTCATTTAAAAACCCGAAGCTCAAACTTCGGGTGAATTGAGATTACTTATAATTTTTCATTTCTCCTTTGAGATCCTTATCTCCGGAAATCATTTCAAAGGAAGTATTTTTAGTGCGTTCGAGTTCGAGGGCGTAAACCAGAGCTTTGGCAACATCCTCTCTGGGAATTTGGCCCTGCTTATTTAAATGTTTGGTAATTTCAACGCGTTCGTTCCCTTTTTCATCGGTTAATCCGCCTGGCTGTACGATGGTGTATACCAGCTTGGATTCCCGTAGAAAATCATCCGCAGCTTTTTTGGATTTTAAATAGTGCTCAAGACCTTCTACACGGCTTGGTGCATCAGTGCCCATCGAGCTTAGCATCACAAACTTTTGAAGTTTATGGGCTTCAGCAAGTTCTACAGCTTTTTTAGCTCCTTTATAGTCGACTTCAAGTGTTTTTTCATCACTTGTATCACCTCCTGATCCAGCAGCAAAAATAACTTTATCCATGCCTTTAAAAGCATCAGAAAAATCCTCTTCCAGATCTCCCATTCTTGTTTCTATGCCTAGATTTTCAAAAAAAGGTTTTTGAACATCTTTTCTTATCATCGCGTAGGGTTTAAAATCTGAAGAATCTCTCAGGATTTTTGAAATAATTCTTCCGGTTTTACCATTGGCTCCTATGACTAGTATATGTTGCATTGATTAAATTTTATGGATTCATTTCAAAGTTATTTAACTTATTCCCCATTTTGATTAAAATCAAATTAAATGTTCGGTGAATTAAGTTAAATACTACTAATAGGTAGCGCCATAATTTCTTTTTTAATCAAAATGAAAGCTTTGAGACTTTGATTATAAGTTTTGTCGGGAATAAAGGAGATCTAGGTACTCTGCATCAGTATATTAAAAGAAATTAAAGAAAATTAATAAGCTTTAACTTGAAAAAGACTTTTTTTATAAGGCCTTTAGCAGAGTTTTTTTGTATAAATCTTATATTAAAGAGAATCACAAAAAATGAGATCATGGAAAAAAGAATAGCACTATTAGCAACCAACGGATTTGAAAAAAGCGAACTGTTCTCACCTAAAGAAGCTTTAGAAAAGGAAGGCTTCCGGGTAGATATCGTTAGCTTGAAAAAAGAAAAAATAAAAGGCTGGGAAGGAACTGACTGGTCCGGTGAAATAGAGGTTGATTTTGCAGTTCAAGAGGTAAGTGCAAAAGATTACAATGCTTTGATACTGCCAGGCGGCGTCATGAATCCGGATCAGCTCAGGAGAAATGAAGATGCCCTGGTATTTGTAAGGGATTTCTTTAAGCAAAGCAAGCCTGTCGGCGCCATTTGTCATGCTGCCTGGACTTTAATTGAGGCTGAAGTTGTCGAAGGCAGAACCATGACTTCTTTTCAATCCATCAAAAAAGACTTACAGAATGCGGGAGCTCTTTGGGTTGATAAAGAAGTCGTGGTTGACGAAGCTTTAGTAACCTCTAGAACACCTGATGATTTACCAGCCTTCAATGCGAAAATGATTGAAGAGATTCATGAAGGAAAACACGATTTACAGCACGCTTAAGCGGAGTCTGAAATTTTGATTTTACACAAAAGCTGTTTGAGGGATTCAAACAGCTTTTTTATGTTGAAAAACCTATTATGGACTTAGCATTTCAGTAAACTCGATTTCAGTATTTTAGCTATAACATAGATTTTTATTTCACTTTTTTGTAACGCCAGAGATTTTCAAACGTATTTATAGTGAAGCCATTTAATTTATCTCTACTGAATTTGTTTACAACCAAACTAATAGAAGAAAGTTTAAAAGGAAGCAGAAAAGCTCAGCTAAAGCTTTACAATGCCTATTGCGATGCCATGTTGACCATAGCTTACAGGTATGTAAAGGATATGGATACGGCTCGAGATGTAACTCAGGAAGCTTTTATAAAAGCCTTTTCGAATTTAAGAAGATACGATGGTACTTCAAGCTTTGGGGTCTGGCTGAAACAGATTGTTATTCATCAAAGCATAGATTGTCTCCGCAAGAGAACATTTGATCTGTGTCTGGATCAGGTTCCGAATTTAAGCGTTGAAATCGATGACAACTGGGACGTAGAGGAACATCTGGAAGTAAGCCATATTAAAAGGGCAATTGACGAATTGCCTGAAAAATATGCTGTGGTCCTCAAGCTTTATTTGATGGAAGGTTACGATCACGAGGAGATTTCTGAAATTCTGGATGTTTCTGTCAATGCATCGCGTACTCAACTTCACAGAGGTAAAAACATGTTGAAAGATAACTTAAAAAGGACAGGCTATGAAATGAGCCATAACCGCTAAACACGAGCAAGCAGGGTGTCCCGTGGTGAAGGCATAGGATTGCTTTAAAACACTAAAATTATACAGATGAAAGATTTGCGTAAGGATTTTAACTACACAGAGGACCAACTAAAAATGCCCGAAGGTCATCTCGAAGGTTTTCAAAGGAAACTCGGGCCAGAACCTGCTGGAAAAGCAAGTCAAAGTCTGTGGTTACAAAGAATAGCAGCTATACTTATCCTTGGAATTTTAATCTCTACCTATTGGTTTCCAAATGCTTCACCAGAATCCAATACCAGCTCAATTGCTGATGAAACACTGGATTTGAATGACATATCACCAGAGTTAAGCAATCTGGAAACCTTTTTTAAAGCCTCTATAAATTATGAACTGGCGACTCTGGAATATGGAAATTACGAGGAAGTCGCTTTTTCGTACTTAGAGGAATTAGAAAAAATTGAAAAGGACTACAAAACATTAAGCAAAGACTTACAAACCCATGGCTATAATCAACTCATCATACAGGCCATGATAGAAAACCTTCAGTTGAGACTTGAATTGCTTCAAAATTTAAAACTCAGATTAAACGAACTTAAAACCCTTAATCATGAAAAAGACCAAACCTATCAGCTATAAATTAATGATTATTTTCTTACTGCCACTCCTGGGCCTGGCTCAAAGTAAACGCGAAACCCTGGAAACTTTCGATGTGGATAAAAGTCCGGTTATTACACTGGATGTGTCTCATGCTCAAGTCGTGGTGACTACCTGGAATAAAAATAAGATAGAAGTGAAGACCACTTTATCCAGTGAGACGCTTAGCGAAAAAGAAGCCAGTGAACTTTTTGATGTTCATGAAGTCAAGGTACTTGGAAACAGCAATAGGGTAGAGGTTTCATCTGCAAACAATCCAGGTGTAAGAAACTTTGCATTTATTCAATCTCCAAAGCCGCCTAAACCCCCCAAGCCAAATGCAGGTTCGCCAAGGCCTCCAAGACCACCAATGCCACCAAGACCAGCTTTGGAATTTGACTTTGATTACTTGGCCTTTAAGGAGGAAGGGAAAGCTTACCTGGAAAAGCTTAAGCAACAATTGAATTCCACTAGCTTTAAAGAAGAAATGAATAATTTCAGAAAAGAAATGATGGTCTGGAAAGATAAATTCCTGAAGGACTCTCTGAAGGGTTTCCGTTCGGATTTAGACTCTTTAAAAATTTACGTCAAAACCTTTAGAGATGAAGCTCAGGATATATTTCAAGACTTAAAAGAAGATTATGAAAATTCAATTTCTAAAAGTGCTGTAAGGAAAGTTATAGAAATCAAAGTTCCAAAGTCGGCCAGGTTTGAAGTTGACTTACGCCATTCCAAGCTTGAGGCTGATGCCATGAAAGACTTGACCGCTCACCTTAGGTATTCAGACTTTAAACTGAAAGACCTGTCTGGAGAAAATTCAGAGATCAACATGAAATACTCAACTTTGCGAATAGATTCTGCAGATCAGTTAAGTTTAAATCTTGTGTATTCCAAAAAGGTTGAATTAGGAGATGTGAATAAACTTAATGTGAAATCCAAAATGTCTGAATTAAGCATAAAACACCTTAGAGACCAGGGTCTTATTAATGGTTCTTATGGCAAATTATTCATAGATGCAATCGACCCTGACTTTTCTTTAATCGATATTCAGTTAGAGAAATCGACTGCCAGTCTTAAACTCCCTGAGAATATAGATTATAGATTCTATGCTAAATCTTCCAATTCCAAATTCAATCTGAATACTGATCTAGACCTGAAGATGTCCAAAAGCTTTGAGGATGTGATTTACACCACTACTGGTCAGACTAATGATGCTCAGATATTGTCTTTATCTGCTAATTATAGCACAGTCAATTTAGATTAGATTCATTTTTATAAAGGAAACAGTAAGCTTTACTTAAATCTAATTTGTCCAAAGTCAAAACTAAATTTACAGTTTCATGCAATTTGAAAATATATTCCTTACTAGCTTTTTATTTTAAATAGATTAGTACATTTAGGCATGAACGAGATATATTTCACAAAAGAAAATATTGATGAAAATTTCAAAAGCATGGCTTTATCAATTATCCAACAATTAGAGGATAGTTATACAGAGGCTGAACTTGAAAAAATAAAAAATAAAAATTTAAAAAAAATAGTAGAAGATCTTGACAAGCATAAGCCAAAAAGCCATGCGAGAGAGATGAAGAAAAATTTACTTAAATATGTCAATCATTTTATAGAAGTTCCAATAAAAGAATATGATGAAATTGAATTAACAACATTAGAAGCAACATATATATTACCAATTTTAAACAACCGTTTTATTAAGTATGGCTATACTTTAAAATGGTTGTGGCTTTGGACATTGCTTTTTGCTCTTTCATTCGATGCTCTATTATTTGTTTTTATAGGAAAATATTATTTCTACATTCCTATAATAACTATACTACTTATACCATTTATTTTTATGCAGATACGAACGGAAATCAAAGCCAAGAAAAATAATAGATTGTGGTGATTAAACTTCTTGAAGATTACCAAATCTAATGAAAATTAAAATCTAAGATTTAATATTTTTTTCCAACAAAGAAAAAGAATTAACCCCGATGATTAGGTCATCGGGGTTAATTCTTTACCTAAACTCCTGACTCCTGTTATTCACCATAAACAGGGCATTCACGAAAAACAATTTTCCATTTTCCCAGAAGGAACGGAACATCACATCATCTACCATATAAATGAGGCTTCCACGCCCGAATCGCTGTTCCCCAAAAACCAGGGAATTTGAAATCTTTTCTGCTGCCTTTCCTCCCGCAAAACCACTTAAACGTTCAGAGGACACATCGAAGTAAGCCACATTATAGCCATTGTCGAGATACTGGTAAGCTGTAGCGCTGGTTTTTAGAGAGGCATAAGTGTCCCCGTAGCCAAAAGCAAGAGGGTGCGTGTTATCCACTTCCACTTCAAAAATGGCTCCCGTAATATTGTCCTTGGTGCGTTCTTTTTCCCGCTGGGCATAAGGAATAAGGTTAGTAATCGTGCTGTCCTTTTCGGTTTTCACTTTTTCCAGGCCAAAACCTTTTTTACCTTCAAAAGTGGATAAGGCATTTGCTATAGCGATGACTTTTCCTCCACTTTTAATCCAATCGCTGAGGCCTTCAAATGTTTCGCCATTTAAAACGGAAGAATAACTACCATTGGGAAGAACCAGTACATCATAATCGTTTAAATCTATTCTGCTGAAATCATCTGTAGAGATGGATATAATCGGATAATTTAATTCCTGTTCAAAGAAATACCAAAGTGAACCGTAACTAAGTGAGGAAGTTCCTTCCCCTCTTAAAACAGCGATGCGTTGTGGATGAACTTTCTGGATGTCCGGTGAGCCAAAATCTGTACCTGAATCTGAAAAGCCGGTTGTTGTAGCTTTCAATTCAATGTCAAATGCACTGGCTAATCCAATGACCAGGGAATCGAAATCCGCTTGTTTGTTATTGGTTTTGGTGAGGACCAGACTTCCACGTTCAAACGATAGATTTTGAATTTTAAATGGCTTCGTAGTCGCTCTCACATCAATGCCATGCTCGAGAAGTTTTGCCAGAAATTTAGCATGCGCCATGCTATTCCATTCAGAAATGTAACCGACTGTTTCTCCTTTAATAGCTTGTTCAGGAAGTACGTCGCTCTTCGCTGTTGTATCGATGTCTCCATTTACCTGATAAACATCCACCCCATGAGCCAGGGCTAAATTCCAGGACGTAATATCGTAGGTAAGCGGCGTGCTCAGTTTTGGATCAGCTTCAAATAAAACCTTTAGCATTTTAGCTTTTGGCTGACCTGCAGGCAGGACTATGGCATGTTTAGCATCAAAAGAAGTTTTAGAATTGCCGTAAACCTGGCTTCCATTTAAAGTCTTGGTCATTGAAATGTCATAAAGATAGTCGTGCTTATCAAAAAGTTCCCTCAAAACCTTCAGTTTTTGTTCATCTCCAGCCAGAACGTAATAATCAAAATCTGGCGATTGGTTAAAGTAAGTCTTGAATTCAGAATTTAATCTTGCAGCATGTTCAGAAGAAATTTCAACGGTAGATAAACCGGTTAGCGTGTGATGCTGAACCCGATCAACCAAGGTTAATTCATAGCCTTCATCGGTATTGATCCCAAGACCAGCGCGTCCGTGACCAGCCTGCTCGTATGTCATACCGATCGCCCCATTGTAAGTAGGGTAGGTGTCTCCGTAGCTTGGATAAAACAAATCAAAACTTTCCCTGGTAAAATAGAGCCATGCTTTCTCATCGAAAGCTTCAGCATTGTTTTTTCCTATTTCGGTTTGGAATTCCTTTTGAAATTCTGTGATCACCTCATGAAAGGGCGCTGCCGCTGGTGCAAAATAATAAGGTGAATTGATGCCCTGCTCGTGAAAATCGACGTGCACATGAGGCATCCACTGGTTGTAAAGTTTCAAACGCTGCTGGGTCTCTACCTGTGTGGCCCACATCCAGTCCCTGTTCAAATCGTATAGATAGTGGTTGGGCCTTCCTCCAGGCCAGGGTTCGTTGTGTTCTACCGCATCCTGATACGGAGAATAAGGTGTTGCTTTGACCTGATTGTACCAGTTTACATAGCGATCTCGACCATCCGGATTGATACAGGGGTCTATAATGACCACTGTATTTTCTAAAACATTTCGGCGATTGGTTACCAGCTCATACGCCGTGAGCATCGCAGCTTCTGTACTGGAAGCTTCATTCCCATGCACATTATAGCTCAACCAGACAATCGCGATGTCAGGACTGGATTCTCCTTCGATAATTCCCGTTTGTTTGAGATTATTGATTCTGATTTCTTCAATGTTACTTAAATTTTCTTCGGAAGAAATCACAGCATAGCTTAAGGTTCTGCGTTCGTTTGTTTTACCGTAGGCAGAGTAAGTAAGGTTTGGGCTGTTTTCAGCCAGGTGATTAAAGTAGTCTATAACCTGGTGATGCCGAGTAAATTCTGTACCAATTTTGTAGCCTAAAAATTCCTCTGGTGATTGAATTGCGTTTTGGGCATGATTAAAACCGAAAAAACAAAAAATGAAGATAAAGGTTAAACTGAATTTCATGTGTTAAGAGTTTGAGGTAAATTTAAATTAAATACCCTTAACAACGGATTGTATTCAATATAAAATCAGACTATTGTTTTTTTAATCTGGCTTTATGAACATTTATCTTTTCCATTTCAGATTTGTGATAATCCACCGGGCTGCCAAAGGCCATTTGAAACGCATTTTTTAAAGACTTGGCTTTGGTTAAGTCTTTAAAAAGAGCAATCCATTCGTGAAATACAAGAATAAAGGGATTGTAAGTGTCTATGGGTTTCGTGATGCCATAAACAGGTTTTTCTTCTTCTAGGGCGAAGGTTCCAAAAATTCTATCCCAGATAATAAGCGTTGAGCCATAATTTTTGTCCAGGTACTGTTCGTTTTTGGAATGGTGAACCCTATGGTGAGATGGCGTCGTGAAAATATATTCAATAGGTTTTGGAAGTTTTTTAATATATTCAGTATGTATCCAAAATTGGTAAAGCACTTCTATCTGGTGAACAACTAAAAACACAAAAGGATGGAATCCCATTAATATCACGGGTAAAAAGAAGATAATTTTAAGGTTTTGAGTCCAGGATAATCTAAAAGATGTTGAAAGATTATAATATTCAGAATTGTGATGAACCACGTGAGTAGACCACCAAAACCGCTGTTCGTGAGCAATCCTATGTGACCAGTATCTCACAAAATCCAGTGCGATAAAGCAAAGAATAAAAGACCACCAGGTCATAGGGATATATAAAGGGGTAAGGTTATAGAAAAACAGGAAAAAGGCAAAAACTCCAATTTTCATCACGCCGTTAAGAAGAATATTGACCACTCCAATAAACGTAGAAGCCATGAAATCTTTGCCTTCATAAAGCTTTTTGTTTTGCTTGTAGCTGAAGTAGGATTCAAGCGCAACCAGCGAGAACATCACCGGTGCAGCAATCCAGATAATGGTTGTAAAATCTAAATTTGCAACATCTTCTAAACTTATTTTTACTTTCTCCATGTATGGGTATTTTCTGCAAACATAAAGAATGAGAAACTTTATTTTTCGATTTTATTCTATTATTACTTCTGGAAATGCAATTTTTAGGATAAGTTCAACCTTTTCGTTTAGCGGAGTACCTGCAATGAATCGATAAGCTTTTTAATCTCAGCCTTAAATCTTGTTTTTTGGCAATCTAATTCTTTTTTACTGCTAAGTTTTAACTTTTCAATTTTCAAGGCATAATCCGACAGGGTTGAAGCCCCAAGATTTAAAGCCGTTCCTTTTATTTTATGGGCAAGTTTTTTGAATTCTGTCTCATTTTCCAGTTCTTCCAAATCGACCAAAGCTTGCGTCAAGGTTTCATCTGCCAGTTTAATAAGTTCATTAAAAAACTGCTCATTATGACCAATCATGTTCATCAGGTGAGATTTTTTGAAATCACCGGTTTCATTTTTATCGATGACCTTACTGGGTTCTCTTTCAGGTAAAGATTTCCCCGGGTTTTTATTTATGTCTTGGGCATATTTGGAGATAATATTTTTAATAGACTCCTGCAAAATAGGTTTGGATATATAATCATTCATGCCCGATTCAATACATTTTTCTTTTGTGCCTTTTACAGTTCCTGCAGTTATCGCAATAATAGGAACGGTCTTTCCTGTTTTCTCTTTTCTGATGGATTCTGCAAGTTCATATCCGTTCATGTTGGGCATCTGTATATCTGAAAATACCATATCCGGACTGTACTTTTTAAAGAGTTTGAAGGCTTTTAAACCGTCCTCTGCTTCAAAAATATTTACGGAGGAATATATGTTTTTCAAGTAAGATTTTATCAGCTCCATATTGATCAGGTTGTCTTCTGCAATCAAAAACTTCAGACCTTCTGTTTCTTCAACCGGGGTTGTATTGATTTCATCAGCGACAACTTCATTCTCATTTTTTTCAGTTTTTAAAATTAATTTTAAAAGATTACTCTTCTTGACAGGCTTAGTCAGGAGTTGATCGAAATGCTTGATAAAATCTTCGTTTTCATAATACTCTGACGAATTGGATTTACTGATTAATACAAACCGAGTATTTTTCGACTTGATATGTGTTTTTAATTTCGAAACGAGTTGGTAGGAGTCTGTAATGCTGTGTTCCTGATTGATGAAAATAATCTGTGGAGAAAATTCATTCATTTTTTGGGATGCTGTTTTTAAATCTTTGGCATAATGTGTTTTAAGTTTAAAAGCTTTCAGATTATTTTTGATCGTCTCAAAATATTCAAAAATAGAAGAGATAACCAGCACATGTTTAAGATCTGTATCGGAGGTATTTTTCTGATTTAGATCATATTCAGACTGCAAAGACACTTCAAAATAAAATTTGCTTCCTTGGCCTGTCTTGCTTTTCAACCTCAATTTACTGTTCATCATATTCAGGATCTTATCTGATATGGCAAGACCTAATCCAGTGCCACCATATTTTTTGGTGACTGAAGTATCCTCTTGAATAAAGGCATTAAATATTTTCTTCTGATTTTCTTTAGCAATCCCTACACCTGTATCTTCTACTGAGAATGTTAAGTTTGAAAGATGATTGGATTTATTTTTTAAGGATACTCGCAGTGTTACACTTCCCTGATCTGTAAACTTAATGGCATTGTTTAAGAGATTCATAAGAATTTGCTTAAGTCTGACACTATCTACCCACACGTAATCAGGAACATTAGTATTGACTATTAAAATCAGTTCCAGGCCTTTTTTATGGGCTTCATACTTTGTAAGGTCGATAACTTCTTCAGTAATGCTGTGTAAATCAGTTTTTGTAGTATCAAGCTGTAACTTTCCAGATTCAATTTTGGAAAAATCGAGTACGTCATTGATCAAATCCAGAAGAATATGAGCCGATTGAAATACGGTTCGCATGTACTGATGCTGCACTTCATTCAATGGGGTTTTCATCAATAAGTCGGAGAAACCAATAACCCCGTTAAGCGGAGTTCTCATCTCATGACTCATATTGGCAACAAACTCAGACTTAGCCTGGCTTGCCTTGATAGCTTCAGCTTTAGAGGTTTTTAATTTCTTTTCAATTTTTTTCTGCTCGGTGACATCCTGTAAGGTAGAAATGACAATTCTTCTGCCATGTTTATCAAAATGTATGAGTCCATTGATATCGACGGTTATGAGGTCACCGGACTTTGTTTTAAGAACTTTTTCAATGGGTCCTAATTTCTTTAGATCTTTTAATTTTTGAATTTGTTTGTGATCTGATGCCGTAGTTTCGTTTTCTGGCGTTATGCTCCAGATATTTTTGCCTAGAATTTCTCTTTCACTATACCCTAGCATCTCCAGCATAGCCTTGTTCACGTCTAAAAATTCCCCGGAACTAAAATCAGTAATGATGATACCTACAGGCGAGAGTTCAAAAATATTTTTGAACTGCTGTACGTTTTGTTTGAGTTCCTTTTCGAGAGCTTTCTTGTCTGAGATATCCTGGTGAGTACCAAACATCCATTCGGGTTGACCATCTTCTGTCCAGGAAATAACCTTGCCTTTATCGAGAACCCATATCCAGTGACCAAGCTTATGTTTTAGACGAAGTTCCATTTGGTAGAAATCGGTTCGTCTCTCGAAGTGTTCATCAAGTAGTTGATTGCTTTTCTTGAGATCTTCAGGGTGTGTGGCATTATTCCAAACCTCAAAAGAGTTGTCTAGTGGAATTTCATTTTGTGTATACCCCATCATTTCTACAAACCTTTGGTTAAACAAGGACTCACCGGTCTGTATATTCCATTCCCAGGTCCCTAAATTGGTCGCATTAATGATATTGTTTAAACGTTCTCTTTCTTGCTTGAGCTTCTCTTTGGTGCTTTTCACTTCAGTGATATCCTGGAACGATCCGTATACTGCTATGCATTCACCATTCACGATTTCTGGCTTGATGTTGACAAGTGCCCAAAGGTGTTTTTTCTGTGCAGTAATAACTTCAAACTCACCGGTATAGGAGGTGTTAAGCTTAATGCTCTCAGACATTTTTTCAGTCATCAGTTCTCTGTTTTCTCCTGCTTTGAAAAAAAATAAGGCTTCGTCTATCGTAGGCTGAACTTCCGGTCCTATTCCTGCAATGTCTTTTAAGATGGGGGTCCAGAACAATTCCCTTTTCTTCACATCATATCGCCATCCGCCTACTTTTGCCAAGCTTTCTGCTTCCTCCAGCAAATTATTGATTAGCTTTAGTTTTTCTTCTGTTTTTTTGCGGCCAGTCACTTCTCTGATGACGCAAAGGATCTCGGTGTTATGATGTTCTCTTTGTATGACATTGACGTTCATATTAAACCACCTCTCCAGGCCATTTCTGTTTAATTCATATTCTACAGGAATACTGGAATGGTATAATTTACTTGCCTTAACGGCCAGTTTAATCTGATTGGAAAGCTTTTTATCAAGGTTTATATCTTCGATATTTTTTCCTATAAAGCTTCCTTTTTCCATAAACAAATCATCTCCTTTTCCATAAAACTCCATGAAATTCAAATCAGAGTCCAGAAGAAAGACAAGGTCTCCGGTATTATTGAGTAAGGTCTGGAACCGGCTTTTTCCATCTGATATGTTGTTGTTAAGCTGTCTGAGATTCAGGCTTTCTTTATGAGAAATGATCTTGTCCATAGCTTCCTGTGAAAGCTGTTTTAAGATGTGCTGCTGGGAAGCGCTTAGTTTTTTGGCTTCCGAATCAAACACACATAAGGTTCCAATGGAATAGCCGTCTGGATCTACAATTGATTTTCCAGCATAAAAATTGATGTTATTAGACCTTAAATAATCGATTTTTCTATTCGTGGTCTTTTCTTTCGAGGCATCGCGAATGATGAAGACCTCATTGGGATTATCAATGCTAATGTCGCAAAATGAATCTTCTTTAGAGATCTCCTCGCGATCAAAATTAAAACTCGATTTTATCCAAAACCTGTTTTTATCCAGTATACTCAGCGTAGCATGCGAACATTCACATACCCTGGCGGCAATTTCAACTAATCTATCGAAACCTGAATCTTGATTGGAATCCAGGAGACTGTATTTGTCTATTGGGTTAAATTTATTTTTATCCATGGAAATATTGTCACGCCATAAATTTACTATTTTAAATCAGGATATGGTCTGGATTGATTAAAAAAAGGCAATCAAAGTGAATTAATTGCCTGCTTTTAAGAATGGATAGGATTTAGATCGTAGTCAGGTTTTCACTTAAAGTCGTGATAAACTTTTGGATTGGTTTTTTTATCATCATGGCCATCATGCTGTTAAATTCCCCTTCAAAAATAAGCTGCACCTCAGAACTGTTTTCGTCAATTTCAGTTATTTCACCTTTCAGTGTAAATGGAAGTTTATCGCTGGCGGCGGCCAAAACCACAAGATGATGGGGTTCCGTCTTATCCAGTTTTAATTTGATGGCAGGCATGCCTTTCAGTTGAAAAAGAAAACTGTCTTCACCAAGCATTTCAAACTTTTCAATGCTCTCCGGCATCAATTGTTTAAAATTTTCAACTTGTTTTAAAAACTCAAAAGTTTCTTTCTGACTTTTATTTACCGTTATTTTTTCGCTTTCTATATGCATAGTTAGTGGTTCCATTGGACAGGATCTCTGCGCCAGTTTTTTAATAAATCTACTTCAGATTTGGTTAGATAATTCGTTTTATAGGCTTGCTTGAGAAGAATGTCATAATTTCCCAAGGTGTACACTTCCAGATGTTCATCTTTAAAAGCCTGTTCAGATTCTTCAAAGCCATAAGTGAAAATGGCCATCATACCTTTTATGTTAGCCTGTCCTTCTTGCTTCAAAGCATTTATAGCATTCATACTGCTCTTTCCAGTGCTTATCAGATCTTCAATCACGACCACATTGGCATGAGGATGAAGTCTGCCTTCAATTTGATTTTGACGTCCGTGCTTTTTAGGCTCTGGCCTTACATAAACAAAGGGCAAACCCAGATAGTCTGCTATGATAGCACCTATACCAATAGCTCCTGTAGCTACACCAGCAATGGCATCCGGCTTTCCAAAAAGTTCTTCTATGGGCTTGGCTAATTCAGAAACAATAAAGTTTCTAATCGTAGGATAGGATAAAATTATTCTGTTGTCGCAATATATCGGGGACTCTAAGCCACTTGCCCAGGTAAAAGGCTTTTGTGGGTTTAATTTTATTGCGTTAATTTGCAGCAAAAGCTCTGCTGTTTTATGGGCTGTGTTTTCATCTAAAATCATAGTTGCAAATGTATAAAGTTTTCGTCAATGACGTGCCAATTATATTGTCTACTCAGGAAAATATAGGTTCAAACTACACTAATATAGCCATAAAAAAAGCAAAACTCAAAAAACTTATACGTCAAATTGAGTCTGGTGAACTTACCTACCTTAATTTGTACCACAAGAATGAACAAAAGCTTTTAAAGCACCTCAAACGAAAGTTAAAGGTCGTTGTTGCAGGTGGTGGTTTAGTTTATAATGCCAACCAGGAGATCCTTTTCATCTATCGTAATAAAAAGTGGGACCTGCCAAAGGGAAAAGCTGAGAAGGGTGAAAATATAGAGGAAACCGCTCTTCGCGAAGTAGAAGAAGAAACCCATGTAGAGGGTCTTAAAATCGTTTCTTTTCTTCAAATCACCTACCATATCATCAACAGGAATGATAAATACAAACTCAAGGAAACCCACTGGTACGAAATGAAAACCGATTTTACGGGTGAACTGGTCCCCGAACTTTCAGAAGGTATAAAAAAAGCCAAGTGGAAAGACTTCGAAAAGACTCAAAAAGCTCTTCAGAAATCCTATGCCAACATCAAACTCCTGTTTCCAAAAGAATATCTAGTTCAGCACCCTAACGACAGGGTAGGTTAAATGCGCTTTTTCGTAAGAGTTGGAATGCTTGTGGATCCAGTCCAGCTGGGCATACCAATTCTTAGCAAATTCAGGTTCAGTGTTTTGTTTTTCTTCAAATTTCGCTTTTAATTCAGGATTATTATTAAAGATTTCTATAGCCAAATCTTCAAATACATAAGGTGAAAAACCTTCTTTTTGCTGCAAAATACTATCGAAAAAATTCCAGTTAAAAAACGAATCTACGGCCACAGGCTCAAGGGTTTCAATCAGATAGCGTAAGCCGGGTTGATTGGTATTGACCAAAACATCACCCTGAGAAAAATTCTTTTGAACTTGTTTTGAACGGACCTTGGTTCCAGAATGTAGATAATGCCCTTCATAAGCCGTCCTTCTAGTCTTAAAATCAACGATACTATATTCCTCCACTTCCATAACCGTGTCCTTGGCAAATCGTTCGTAATCTATGTTGTTCCAGTTCATCAGTTCCACGATAGAAGACCACTGTTTTGGAATGATGTAGGCTTTGGGTACAACCACAGAATCTGTAGGTTTAAAAACATTGTAATAGCTCACTTCCTTCTCATAAGGTTTATCTCTTCTGAATTTGATTCTCGGTAACTTCGTGATTTCGCTGGTTAAATTTTCAAGCTCGTACCCCAGGAACTCAAGGCGTCTGTAGCTGGAAGAATCCACCTGAAAGTTTAGAGGATAAGTTTTAGCCTTCGCAAAGGCCTGAACGTTTTGCTTTCTGGCCTCCTGAATACTTGTTTTTTGCTGTTGAGACACCTGGACCAGCGTCTTTAGCATCTCTAATGTCCCTTCCACACGCTTGGGGTAAGGTTTGAGCATGTGGGTTTCAATCATGAGACCCAGCGTATTCCATAAAGCCGTATAGCCGGTAGAATATCTGGGTGAATCGTTAAATTGTGTAAACCCCTTTTCCGGACTCTCATTGTTGACATTGACATAAGGAGTGATTTCCCAGTCTTTTTCACTTAACTGGTTTTCAACGGCAGGGATGAATTTAGTTTCCAAATGCCGGCTCAATTCGCCACCAAGCTTGTTGTGCTGCGTAAAAAGATGAGTCAGAGTGTACTGGTAATCGGCACCATTACTCACGTGTGTATCCACAAACACATCAGGATTTACCTGGTGAAAAATGCTATAAAAGGCTTTGCTGTTTTTGGTGTCAGATTTTATAAAGTCTCTGTTCAGGTCGAAGTTTCTGGCATTTCCTCTGAACCCATACGCAGCCGGCCCGTTTTGATTGACTCTGGACGTTGAGTTTCTGTTTAAAGCTCCACCCACATTGTAGACAGGTATGGCATACAATTCAACAGCATCCGGTAAAGCCCATTCGTTATTGGATAAGGCTTTAAAGAGTAACATAGTGGCATCAATCCCGTCCGATTCTCCAGGATGAATACCATTATTGATCAAAAACTTGAGCGGATTATCTTGAACTTCAGCAGGGATAAATTTGACCAGATGAAGCGGCTTTCCTATATCGGTTTCGTACACTTCTTCTAAAGTTATTCTATCATCCTTATCGGCCAGGTATTTGTAAAACTGGATCACTTCGGGATAGGTCGAGGTTGAGTCTCCATCGGTGCGTTCGAAGCCAATTTTAAAGTCCTCGGAGAGGGCATCCGAAGGTTTCTTTTTGGTAGAGGGGTCACAAGCTATAAAGCAAATGGTTAAGGAGAGCAGTAGACAGTATCTTAACATTAGTATTTTTTTAGAATTATCTTTTCTTTATTCGTTTACTTTTGAATTTCTAAAAATAAGCACTTGAAACAGTTTAGCCTCATTATCTTTTTTATTTCTGGAATAATTTTTTCCCAAACTCAAAATGACACCACCGCCTTAAAAGAAGTCAAACTTAAAACTTCACTGGATATAGAAAAGAAGTATCAATCCGAACTCAACGTTTTTTATTTAAGTCAGCAGGAATTGCTACAGTCCAACCAGACATCGATTGCTCCGTTTTTGAATAAAATCCCAGGGGTTTATATGCAGCAGGGTGGTCTCAATACGGCTAAAATTAATATTCGGGGCATAGGGGCGAGGGCCCAGTATGAAACTAACAGGATCAAACTGTATTATAACAATATACCGCTCACCTCTGCCAATGGCACTTCCATCCTGAACGATATCGATCTGACCACCATTTCTGAAGTGAAAGTGATGAAGGGACCCCAGTCTACCAAATTTGGTGCTGGCCTGGGGGGCGTTATACAGCTTAGCTCGGTTTTAAAAGATCAAAGCTATACCGCATCCGAATTTCTTTTTGGGAACTACGATCTTTTAAAACAGAATTTTGCTTTGAATGTCTCGGAAGGCAACAAAAAAATTAATCTAACCTATAACAATTTGAGTTCCGGAGGTTTTAGAGAAAATAGCAATTACCAAAGGGAGTCTTACTTTTTAAATTCAGAATGGAATTTGTCCAAAACCTCCAAACTTCAGCTAGTTGGCCAGGTCATTCAGTTAAAAGGATATATACCGAGTTCCCTGTCTAGAAGCAGTCTGGAAGAAGATCCAAGCCAGGCAGCGTTCACCTGGGGTCAGGCCAAAGGTTTCGAATCTTATACCAGAGGTGTTGTTGGATTAAATTTTGCAAACAAAATCGGTACGACTATTCAACAGAATACTGCCGTTTTCACCACCATTAAAAATGCTTTTGAACCTAGACCTTTTGATATTTTAAAAAATGAAAATGCAGGCATAGGACTCCGGCATACTTCAGAACTGGATTTTGACTTATTTGGACTTTCCTCAAAAATAAGTCTGGGCGGTGAATTCTTAAGAGATGATTATGAAGTATCTACCTTTGAAAATTTATATGCGCAAAATAACGGGCAGGGATATCTGCAGGGCGATTTGCTTTCCGACTTAACCCAGACCCGCCAATATATAGAAGGCTTTACAACATTAGAGGTTTCTGTATCCAGAAAACTGGAGGTCAAGCTGGGCTTAGCGACCAACAAAACGCGTTATGAAATTCAGGACCTGTACTCCGGTTCAGGAAATTCCCAGACCGGAGATTACAGCTACGATCAGGTTTGGCTGCCTAACCTGGTCGGAACTTACGCCATTTCAGAAAATCAAAAAATTTCAGCGAGCATCAGCAAGGGCTTCTCCGTTCCAACCGTTGAGCAGAGTCTCACCGAAGAAGGGGTTTTCAACACAGCACTTCAGCCTGAAAAGGGATGGAACTATGAAGTGGGGTATAAATCCAAGTGGTTTGGGGATAAGTTGTTTGCAGAAGTGAATGCGTATTATATGGATGTGGAAAATTTACTGGTGGCCAGGCGTGTGGCAGAAGATCGCTTTGTGGGAATCAATGCGGGTTCCACCTCTCATCCTGGTATTGAATTCTCTCTAAAATCGAATCTCAATTATGGCTCCTGGCTGAAACTTCAGCCTTATATCAATGGGAGTTTCAATTTTTATGAATTTGACGTGTTCGTGGATCAGGGCGAATCCTTTTCCGGTAATGATTTAACGGGTGTGCCTTCAAGGCAGTTCAGTTTTGGACTTGATGCCCAACTGGCCGATAGGTTTTTCCTGTATTATCAGACCAATGCGGTTTCAGAAATTCCGGTAAATGATGAGAACACTGTGTTTACTGAGTCATACGCTGTATCTTTACTTAATGCCGAATACAGGTTTCCGCTTTTTGATAGCCTGACTGCAAGATTAGCTTTTGGGGTAAACAATTTATTTAATGAACAGTATGCCTCAAGTATTGTCACCAACGCCATAGGATTTGGAGGAAGTGAACCGAGGTATTTCTACCCCGGTGAACCCAGAAATTATTTTGGAAGCTTTGCTTTGAATTATACTTTTTAATTCAAGAATCTAAGATCTGAAATCTAAAATCTTTCATTTTATCTCAGATATTCTGTAACCACTTCACTTTTAAAAGGCAAATCGTTGCGTTCGGTGACCGGTAAAGCGTCTATGTCTGCTCTCAAGGCAACCATCTTTCCCGTTTCTTTTCCTTTTAAAATGCCTACTATGCCGGTATGAGCCACTCCTGTTTCTACCTCCAGTCCCAGGTTTCTGAGATGCTCTGCAATTTTTTCTGAACTTTTAAATTCACGGTTGGAGAGTTCAGGATTTTGATGAAAATAATGCCTCCAGTCAATGACTTTCTCTTCGATAGACTCTATATCTTTTACGAGTTGAGCATCCATTTGTGAAAACATATTCATAACAGATAAAAGACTAAGCTTGTAAATAGTAATTTCATAGTTTGTGTCTTTTAAAAATTTAGAATAGTGTAACCTTCTTTTTGAAAGTGGATCAGAGTGGTCATGGCCGAAAGGGCGATTTTGACATCGGGATGGAGTTTACTCCTGTCTATGGACCTGTGCCTGGACGTCGGGCCGCACAAAATGAGGTCTACCTTATGTTCAGAAAGGATACTTAACAATTCATAATTGGGATTCCTGAGATTTTTCTCGTTATGATGAAGGGCATATGCTTGATGATCGAGTAAATCGAATATAGCAGAACCGTGAACCACCAGAGCCGCCTTCACTGAATTGTTTTCTAGTTCAGTAGCTTGAGGAAGCCTCAGATAACGAGCTATAGTTATAAAGTTTTGATTGGGTTTTTCTTTAGAGTCGGTACCGCTGGCCACATAAAAAAACCGCCTTGAATTCCTGATTTAAATCAATTTCAAAATCAGCATCTTCAATCTCATATACGGGTCCATAAGCGTCTAGCCTAAGTTTGGTTTGAGAAAATCCCAGAACAAAGACCAATACAGCTACAATGAGTAGTATGTTTTTTATGGATTTAAGTTAGGATTTTACAATCACGGCATCAGGCACTAAGGCGGAATAGTCACCATTATGCCGTATGACATCTCTTACAATCGAGGAAGAAATGTAACTTTTTCCACTGGATGTGAGTAAAAAAACGGTTTCTATTTTTTCCAGTTTTCTATTGGTGTGCGCAATGGCTTTTTCAAATTCGAAATCAGCAGGGTTTCTCAGGCCTCTTAAAATGAAATCGGCATTTTCTTTTAGGCAGTAGTTAACAGTGAGACCCTGGTAAGTATCCACTTTTATCTTGGGTTCATCTTTGAAGGTTTCTTCCAAAAAAGATTTTCTTTCCTCTAAGGTGAACATGTATTTCTTGTCTGAATTGACTCCAATAGCCAAAATGATTTCATCGAAAAGCGTAAGTCCTCTCACAATGATATCGTAATGTCCAAGAGTAATGGGATCGAAGGATCCTGGAAAAACAGCTCTTCTCATGACTTAAAAATTTGTTCTAAGATACTTAAAACTCAATTAGCTTTCAAAGTTTTTGACGGCGACTTCAACCGCACTTGTAAACAACTCCTGAAGCGAAATTCCCGCAGCTTTGGCTTGCTGAGGTAAAATACTGGCTTCAGTTAAACCTGGACAGGCATTACATTCCAAAAAATGAGGCTGATTGTTATGAAATATAAATTCCGATCTGGTTAAACCTTTCAGCTTCAATAATTTGAATATTTTAACGGCCAGGTTTTGAACTTCTTCCGTTTGTTCCTTACTTAAATTGGCGGGTGTAATTTCCTGGGATTTGCCCAAATATTTAGCTTCAAAGTCGAAAAATTCGTTTTCAGATATGATTTCAGTAACAGGTAAGGCCTGGGTTTCATGACCGATATTGATGACCCCCACACTCACTTCACGACCATCTAAAAATGATTCTATAATCACTTCATCATCTTCTTTGAAAGAGAATTCCAAAGCGGATAAAATGTCCTCTTCCTTTTTAACTTTAGAGATTCCATAACTGCTTCCTGCCCGGTTAGCTTTTACAAAACAAGGTAAGCCTACATGATCAACGATGGCTCGCGTATCGATGTCATCCCCTTTATTGATGTAGACATTTTTAGCGGTTTGAATGCCGTAAGCTTTCAGGACTGAGATGCAATCCCTCTTGTTGAATGTAAGCGCAGCCTGGTAATAATCACAGGCGGTTTGAGGGATTTGCAGGGTTTGTAAGTAGCCCTGAAATAAGCCGTCTTCACCTGGCGTACCATGAATCGTATTGAACACGCAGTCGAAATGTACCCTTTGCCCTTCAATATCTACTGAAAAATTAGATTTATCGATGGAAAATTCCAGACCTGAATCTGTTTTTATATACCAGTTATCTTTTAAAATATGAGCTCTGTAAACCTTGAACTCAGGATTAGCAGACAGGTGCTTATACACAACCTCTCCGCTTTTAAGCGAAATAGCTGCTTCGCTGGAATAACCGCCCATGGCTACGGCTATAGTTTTATTCATTGTTATAATTTTGTTCAAATATAAGTTTTCAATTTTGAATCAAGACAGACAATTATTCCATATCACATCATCAGGAGGAGCAGCTTCAAAAGTAATTTTTTCTTTCTGTACAGGGTGAGTTATCGTCAGTTTTCTGGCGTGAAGGTGAATGCTTCCGTCTTTATTGCTTCTGTCAAAGCCATATTTAAGGTCACCCTTTATCGGTGATCCAATAGCAGACAACTGGCTTCTGATTTGATGATGTCTTCCCGTTTCTAAAACCACTTCCAGGAGATGATAATTATCCAGGGATTTAGCTATCTGATAGGAAAGTATGGCTTCTTTAGACTCCGGTACAGCCTTGATGTGTGCGTAGGATTTGTTTTGCTTTGGATTCCGCTTGAGAAAGTGTACAAGCCTGGCCGACTCCTGCCTGGGTTTACTTTTGACCACAGCCCAGTACGATTTTTGAGTCTCCCGGTTGGCGAAGGCTTTATTTAAGCGGGATAAAGCTTTGGAGGTTTTGGAAAAAACCACAATGCCAGAGGTAGGTCTGTCCAGTCTGTGTACAACACCCAGATAAGCCTCGCCAGGCTTATTGTATTTATCCTTCAGGTAAAGTTTTACAACTTCACTCAAAGGTAAATCCCCGGTTTTATCTCCCTGAACAATATCACCGGATCGCTTATTGATGACGATAAGGTGGTTATCTTCAAAAATAATTTGAAGGTTATTTGGGGTTGAGCGCATAGAAAGTATTAAGAAGTTACAAATTATGGGTTTTTATAAGCTATACATCCTGAAATTTAGGTCTGGATCACACCCAAATTAAAATCTTTGGTGATAGGAGCGTGGTTGGCAACCTCAATCCCACTGGAGATCCATTTTCTGGTATCCAGGGGTTCTATGACCGCATCGGTCCACAATCTTGCCGCTGCAAAATAAGGACTGGTTTGCTCGTCGTAGTTGTTTTTGATCTTATCGTAAAGTTCTTTTTCCTTTTCCTCGGTGATTTTCTCGCCCTGAGCCTTTAATCTCGAGGTTTCTATCGAGAGTAAAACTTTAGCAGCCGAATTTCCACTCATCACCGCCAGCTCTGCACTAGGCCAGGCAAAAATCAATCTTGGATCATAGGCTTTTCCACACATGGCATAGTTCCCGGCACCATAAGAGTTACCTATAATCACGGTGAATTTTGGAACAACTGAGTTACTGACAGCGTTTACCATCTTGGCGCCATCTTTTATAATGCCTCCATGTTCACTTTTACTGCCTACCATAAAGCCAGTGACATCCTGAACAAACACCAGGGGTATTTTCTTCTGGTTACAGTTGGCTATAAAACGGGTAGCCTTGTCGGCAGAATCACTGTAGATTACACCACCAAACTGCATCTCACCTTTTTTGGTTTTAACAATTTTGCGTTGATTAGCCACAATACCAACGGCCCAGCCATCGATTCTCGCATAACCGGTAATGATGGTCTGGCCAAAGCCTTTTTTGTATTCTTCAAATTCCGAATCGTCCACAAGACGCTCTAGGATAGGCATCATGTCGTACTGGTCACTTCGCTTGGCTGGAAGTAAGCCGTAAATTTCTTGAGGATCCAGTTTCGGTTTTTTAGGTTTTTTGCGATTAAAACCAGCTTTATCAAAATCACCGATTTTATCTACAATCGTCTTTATTTTAGTGAGCGCATCTTTGTCATCCTCGGCTTTATAATCTGTTACCCCGCTTATTTCGCAGTGGGTAGTGGCTCCTCCTAGGGTTTCGTTATCCACATTTTCGCCGATGGCAGCCTTTACCAGATAGCTTCCGGCAAGAAAGATACTGCCCGTTTTATCAACAATCATGGCCTCATCACTCATGATTGGCAAATAAGCTCCACCTGCCACACAACTTCCCATAATCGCAGAAATCTGAGTGATTCCCATACTGCTCATCACGGCATTGTTTCTGAAAATTCTGCCAAAATGCTCTTTATCGGGAAAAATTTCATCCTGCATAGGTAGATACACACCTGCACTGTCTACAAGATAAATAATAGGGAGTCTGTTTTCAATAGAGATTTCCTGAGCTCTCAAATTCTTCTTGCCTGTAATAGGAAACCAGGCTCCAGCTTTTACAGTAGCATCATTAGCCACAACGATAACTTTTTTCCCCGAGACTTTTCCAATTTTTACAACCACGCCGCCACCTGGACAACCGCCATGGTCTTTATACATGCCATCTCCGGCAAAAGCTCCAATTTCAATAGCATCTTTGGCATCATCGAGCAGAAAATCAATACGCTCTCTTGCTGTCATTTTACCTTTACTGTGGTGTTTTTCAATTTTTTTCTCTCCTCCGCCAAGTCTTACTTTAGCAAATCTGCTTCTGAGGTCAGAGACTAAAAGTTTATTGTGATCTTCGTTTTTATTGAATTTTATATCCATGAATAAGGCTCTATAAGTTGAATTGCTAAAATACAAAACCTAGCTAACAAACCTTAAACGATTTCGTTTACTCTTGCTAAATTTTCCAAACTTATCTTCCAGGGAACCCAGGCAGCTTTAATTTTTTTGCACAAATTTCCCTTATTTAACTTAATTTAAACGCGATAGCCTGTTTATAATAGAGATGTTATTCTAAATTTGATTTTTATTTCAACCTGTGAGCGAAAACCAACCCTCTTCCCGGCCATTATACAAAAAGATGCTTAGGGTACTTCTGAGAATCTTTCTGGGTCTGTTCATTTTTTTCATACTTCTGATCCTGTTCATCCGAAGTCCCTGGGGACAGGATATCATAGTAGGTAAGGCTACAGATTATATCAGTGAAAAGATAGATACCAAATTCAATATTGGTAAGCTATACGTCACCTTTTCCGGGAATCTGACTCTGGAAGAGCTGTACCTGGAAGATACCTCTCAGGATACCCTGGTCTACTCTGAATATTTAGAAGCCAATGTCCCGTTTAGACCTCTTCTTTTTAGAGATGAAATTCAAGTTGATTTTGTTGACTGGCGGGGACTCAAAGCCAATATCTATCGGAAAGACAGCGTGCAGGGCTTCAATTTTCAATACATTATAGACGCCTTTGCAACTGATGCTGACAACCCACCTCAAACTCAGGATAATTCTGAAAGTTCCTTCAGTCTCTCTCTTGGAAGTCTTTCCTTTACTGAGTTTGATCTTAGTTATTATGATGAAGTCACAGGAATAGATGCAAAACTTAATCTCGGTGGTTTAGAACTCGAGAATGAAAGCCTTGATCTTGAAAACATGAAGTTTCATCTGTCTGAACTCAGCTTACAAGAGACCTCTATTTCGCTGTCTCAAATGCAAGCGTCGAAAACGCCTGAAGAAGAGCAAAAATCAAGCTTACCCTGGATTTTGGTCGATGAATTCAGTTTACAGGATGTGGATATTCACTATAATTCTTCAACCGAAGGCATCGCTTCTGAAGCCTATATAGATGATTTTTCTTTTTCAGATCTGGATGCCAATCTCAACACGCAGGAGGTTGCTTTGGACCAGTGGGTGTGGAAAGACAGCCGCCTAAAGCTGGAAATGAAATCGTCTGCACCTGCAAAGGAAAAAGCCGGAGAAGCTGGGGATTCGGAAGAAGCCTTTACCTGGCCTCAATGGGAGGTTAATGTGAATGAAATCGCTTTTGAAAATCATCAGATTGCGTTTTACAGGAACGGAAAACGCCCTAGCAAAGGGGAGTTTTCCGCTGAAGCTATTGCGGTGGAGAAGTTTAATTTTAAGATGAAAGACTTGACTTTTTCTAAAAATGAAAGTTTGAGTTTTAAACTCGACGACCTTCGATTCAGAGAAGAAAGCGGACTTGTTTTGGAGGAATTTCAAATGCTAACGCAATTTAATTCAAAAGAAACTAAACTGAATAATGTTAGGATGAGGCTTAATAATAGTCTGCTCTTTGCCGATTTAAATTTTAAGTATACCACCCTTGAAAACCTTATCAGTTCACCACTAAATTCGACTTTGGAGGTTGATGTGAGCAGTATCAAATTCAATGTCAAAGATGCTTATGTGTTCTCGCCAGATCTTAGAAAGAATAAGCAAATACAGAAGTTAGCTAAAAAGAATTTTAAAGGCAATTTTGAAGCGCATGGCGATGTCGAAACTTTAAGTATTTCGCAGTTCAACTTGTACTGGGGTGAAAAGACTCAACTGCAACTCAAAGGAAGTCTGAGTAAATTTACACAGGCTGAAAAATTTGGTTTCAACTTTAAGAATTTGACTGCCAAAACCATTAAAAAAGATTTATTCGAATTTATTTCAGAACAAGACTTAGGGATGTCTTTACCTGAATCAGTTAAACTTACGGGAGATTTTGCGAAAAAAGGCGCTAATTTTTCGACTAGAAGCCAGCTTATGACTCCTCTGGGCGATATTTTGCTTGAAGGGTATTACAACTCCTTAAATGCGATTAACTATAAGCTTGCACTTGATGTCCAATCTTTAAGACTTGGAAAATTACTTCAAAATGAACAGCTCGGTAACTTAAGCATGCAATTGAATTCTGAAGGAAAAGGCAATACAATTTATGAGCTTTCAGGTGAGCTTTCATCAAAAATCGACAGTATTCGCTGGAATGATTATACGTTTTCCGGGATGGAAATCCAGGGAAAGCTGAAGGAAGGCACCGGTGATGTGAAGTTTGACTATGCCGATAAAAGTTTAAAATTTGATTTTGTGTCAACGCTTGAATTAGATTCCGTTTCTCCTCAAGTAGATATGAAATTCAATTTGGAAGGGATAAACACGCAGGAGCTCGGGTTAACCACTAAAGACATCAGGGCTAAAGTGCTGGCAAATCTCCAGTTTAAAGGCAATGCAACTCAGTTTCAACTCGATGCTCAGCTTGAAGACGGTCTGGTAGTGTATGATAATCGTCCGTATTATTTGGGAAACTTTGAGTTTTCTTCAGAAGTGGATTCTACAAAAACGCTAGCAGGAATTTCAAGTCAGTTTTTGAATGGAAGCCTAAAAGCTAATACAAATATAGAAGGACTTTCAAAGGCTCTTGAAAATCATTTTAAAAATTATTCAGAGGATTCAATTTCGCAAAGCCCGTCAAATCGACCTGTAAATTTAGATGCAAATTTAAAATTTACAAATTCTCCAATCTTATCTGAAGTATTTATTGATGGCATAAAACAAATGGATACTCTTCATGCTTCCTTTCAGTTTGATGAAGAAAAAGCGCTCTTGACTTCTGCTCTAAGTCTCCCGTATTTAAATTATAAAGACAATGAGCTAGAGGGCTTACGTCTGGAGGTTCAGTCTGAAAAGTCCTACATTAAATTTGATTTAGGGTTTGATAAGATTTATGCTGGCCCCTTGGATGTTGCAAAAACTCAAATTCAGGGAAATTACGAGGACCGTCTTTTGAGTTTAGATTTAGATGCTTTCAAAGATGAGGAAGAGTTATATAGTTCTTCGGTATCTGTCAAGTTTGAAGATGAGGACCTATATAGAATACATGTTTCTTCAGATCAATTGATTTTAAATGCATCTTCCTGGACTATTTCTGATGAAAATGAGATAATTTATCAAAATGAAAAGATCAGAACTTCAAATTTCAGTATTCATCAAAATTCGCAGCAAATTGCACTTAGAGATGATTTAGACTTTGAAAAAAGGCATCTGGGGGTTACGTTCGATAATTTTAAGTTATCAAGCCTGTTCAGCTATTTCAACCCAGAAGAAAAATTGACTAGTGGTAAACTGAGTGGTAACCTTGTTTTGATAGAGCCCTTTGTTTCCAATGGATTAATTTCAAATCTCACTATTGAAGATTTAAAGGTTACAGAAGTTGCTTTAGGGAATTTAGCCTTGAGCGCAGTAGCAAAACCAGACGACGATTACGAACTCGATTTAAGCCTTAAGGATGCAGGTGTAGATTTGGTAGTAGATGGGGTGTATCATACCAATCCTGCTGAGTCTGAACTGCACTTGAAAATCGATTTGAATAAACTTGAGATGCAGACTCTGGAAAATTTTGCAACCGAGTATATCAACAATTCCAAAGGCGATTTAAAGGGTAATTTTTCTATAGATGGTTCGCTTGAAGATTTAGATTATGAGGGTGAATTAACTTTTGAGGACGCTCAGTTCAATTTATCAAGACTTAATACATTGTTCAGGCTAAAAGATGAAACCATTAAGCTCTCCAAAAATAAATTGAGCTTGGATGATTTTACTGTGGAAGACGCAGAAGGTGAATCGTTTACGACCAATGGCTTTATCGGTTTGGAAAAAGTGACAAATCCAAAATTCGATTTGTCTTTTAGTGCAGAAGATTTTCAGTTGATAAATTCTGAAGCAAAAGATAATGAACTCTATTTCGGTAAATTGATTTTTAGTGCAGATGCAAGCCTGGAAGGAGATCTGGATTTCCCAAAAGTAAGAGGAAATCTGACCATTAAAGAAAAATCGGATTTAACCTATATAGTTCCGGAGTCTCAGGCGGGCATAGAAGAAATAGAGGGTATCGTCGTTTTTGTCAATAAGGAAAATCCAGATGATATTCTAACACAACAAAAAGAAGAAGACCTAAAAGCAGTCTTAACAGGCATTGACTTAAAAACGGATATTAAAATCCAAAAAAAATCAAACGTAAAAGTTGTTTTCAATGAGCGAACCGGCGATAATGTGAAAGTCCAGGGTGGGGGAGATTTCAAATTCTCCATATCCAGAACGGGACAAATGAAACTTCTTGGAAAGTATGAGGTCACAGATGGGATCGTAGAACTTAACTTTTATGATGTAGTGAAGCGAAAGTTTGATATTGCGCCTTCGAGTTCAATAAGCTGGAGTGGTAATATTTACAATGCAGATTTAGATTTAAGAGCCATTTACAGAATAGAAACCTCCACCAGTGCCTTGATGGCCACTCAAACTGCCGGGGAAAGTTCTGTTATTCAAAACAGATATAAGCAGCAGTTGCCCTTCCTGGTTTATCTGGATGTGGGCGGTGAACTCATGTCTCCGGAGCTTTCCTTTCAACTCGATATGCCGGAAGATAAGCAGGGCGCCATTAATGGAACAGTTTACGGAAGAGTAACTCAGGTAAATCAACAGAAAGATTTGCTCAATAAGCAGGTATTTTCATTGCTGGTCTTGAATCGCTTTTATCCGGCCTCCGGAAGTGATGGCAGTCGGGGTGGTGCTGCATCAATGGCCACTGAAAACATAAATCAGGCCATTTCAGATCAGCTGAACCGGTTCTCAGATAAATTGACTGGAAACACAGGTATCAAACTTAATTTTGATGTGGACAGTTATACAGACTATCAGGGAAGTACAGCGCAGGAGCGAACAGACCTGAATGTGTCTGCACAAAAAAAGTTTTTTGATGACAGGCTTGTGGTAGAAGCAGGAAGCTCTGTAAATGTTCAGGGTGAACAAAGACAGGCGGAAACACAGCCAGTTATTGGCAACGTCAGTGTAGAATATCTTCTTACCGAAGACGGTCGCTGGAAATTAAAAGGCTTTAGAAAAAGTCAATACGAAAATGTGATAGATGGTCAGGTCTTCGTCAGTGGGATTGCGTTGGTTTTTACGCGCGAGTTCAATAAATTTAAGGTGCTGTGGGACAAAGCATTCAGAGAATCATTAAAAGAAGAAAGCTTGAAAGAGAAGTCGGATTCTCAAAAAAAATCGGAAGACAAACAAAAATCTGAAAACAATACGGATGGGTAGGCTAGTGAAAATAGTATTTTTTATGATGATTTCAATTTTTGCGTTGTCTTCATGCAGCGTTAAAAAATATCTGCCGGAGGATAAAAGCCTGTACACAGGAGCAGAATTAAAACTGGAAAGCACTCATGAGAAAGGCCTGGAAAAACTAGAGACTAAACTGAAAACAGCTATTTCCAGGAATACAAATACCAAAATTTTAGGAATGCGGCCCGGGCTCTATTTTAACTATAAAGCCAAAAGAGAGAATCCGGGTTTTATCAATAAATTCTTAAACAAACAATTTGGTGAGGACCCTTATTATTTTGAAAGCATAAACGTAGAAGCAGCAGAAGACATTCTGAAAAATCGCTTGCGAAATAGCGGTTATTTTGGCAGTAGTGTCACTTCGATAGTTCAAAAAGACTCGTCAGATCGTTCAACATCTGTTCTGTACTCTATTGACCTGCCAAAACCTTACCGTCTGGAATCCTATCAGCTGGAAAAAACAGTAGCGGACACACTTCGAATCTATGATGAAATTCAATCTTCGCTTCAGTATTCAGATTTACAAGAAAATAAACGTTTTAATCTTGACCTACTTAAATCTGAGCGTGAGCGAATAGATCACTACTTGAAAAAGCGTGGGTATTATAATTTCAATTCAGACTTCTTAATTTTTGAAGCGGATACCAATGCCTATGACACCAGAAATTTTGATTTGTATGTGAGGCTGAAAACACAAGTCCCTGAAAAATCGTTAGTACCCTATATCATAGATGAAGTCTATATTCATCCCAACCGAACCTTAGCGGATAGGGAAGAGGAGAAGGACACACTATCTTTTAAAGGTTTAAATTTTATTCAAGCCCAACCATTTTTCAAGCCCAAGCGTCTGTATCCGTATGTTCAAATAAACCCCGGTGAAACTTACAACCCCAAAGCATCCCGCTTTACCAGTCGGAGACTTTCTTCCATAAGTACCTTTAAGTTTGTGAATATCGATTATGAAGAAAAGGACAGTGTAACGGATTTAAAAGGGAAAAGGCATTTAAAAGCAGATATTTACCTGTCACCACTGAAGAAGCGTTCCTTGAGGCTGGAACTTCAGGGGGTGACAAAATCCAATAATTTTGCGGGCCCTAACTTAAGTCTTGTTTATTCCAACAGAAATACATTTCGCGGTGGCGAATTATTTCGCTTATCACTAAACGGTGGCTATGAGCAGCAGTTCTTTGGTAAAGCGGATGATCAGGGATTGAGCAGCATACAGTTAGGATTAAACGCATCCCTGTTATTTCCCCGATTGATTTTTCCAATAGACCTCGATGCGAGTTTTGAGTATGCCGTTCCTAAAACCAAAGTGAGTTTAGGTCTGGACTATCTCAATAGAACTCAGCTGTACACCTTAAACTCTGTCTCTACATCTTTTGGGTATTTATGGGAAGGCAACTCTTATGTAACCCATCAGTTAAAACCCATCAATTTAGAGTATGTGAAGCTTGGTAATACTTCAAATGAATTTGATGAGATTCTGGAGAATAATCCTTTCCTGAGAAGAAGTTTTGAGCAGCAATTTATCGCAGGACTCACATATGATTTTACGTATAACGAAATAAAAGACCAAACCACGGGTGAAGGCATTTTCTTTGGTTTTCATTATGATATGGCTGGAAATCTATTGAATTTGGTGGGGTCTAAAAATGAAGAGGGGCAAAAAGAATTTTTGGGACTTCAATATGCGCACTATGTGAAGGCAGATTTAGATATAACCTATCACTTAAGGTTGGATGAAAAGCGACAGAAATTGGTAGGGAGAATTTTTGCCGGAATGGGACAGCCTTTGGGAACAACAGAATCTTTGCCTTTTGTAAAACAATATTTCTCCGGCGGACCTTATAGTATTAGGGCTTTCAGAATAAGATCACTCGGTCCTGGAACTTTTTCTCCTGAAGATGGAAGTAATTCCTTTTTCGATCAATCTGGAGATATTAAGCTGGAAGCCAATTTGGAATACAGATTTCCAATTACAGAATATTTGAATGGAGCCGTATTTGCAGACGCAGGAAATGTCTGGCTGATAAATGAAAATGAAGCCACGCCAGGTGGTAAATTCACTTCCAATTTCATCAACGAAATAGGGGCCGGGGTGGGTGTAGGTCTTCGCGTGGATATTCAGGGTTTTGTGATCAGGTTTGATCTGGCGGCACCTATCAAGAAACCTTCCACCTCATGGAATTTTGATGCTGCAAGCCCCGTTCTCAACTTTGCTATTGGTTATCCTTTTTAAATTTTGAATCGAACTTGCCAGCTAATTAACAGGCGAATTTAATACTGCTCATCATCACTCGGGAACTTCCTGGCTTTCACATCATCGTTGTAATGTTGTATGGCATCCGTCATCACTGTATTCAAGTCGGCATAACGTCTTAAAAATCGGGGACTAAATTCTTTATTCATGCCCAGCATATCATGAAGCACAAGCACCTGGCCATCTACGCCTGCACCAGCGCCAATACCAATTACAGGAATTTGAATGCTTTTAGCCACTTCTTCAGCCAGTTTAGCCGGCACTTTTTCAAGAACGATGGCAAAACAGCCGATGCGTTCCAGCATTAAAGCATCTTCCTTAAGTTTTTGAGCTTCATATTCTTCTTTAGCCCTTACCGTATAAGTGCCGAATTTGTAAATAGATTGTGGTGTTAAACCGAGATGGCCCATCACAGGAACTCCAGCTTTTAAAATCCGCTTAATCGAATCTTTTATTTCACCGCCACCTTCCAGTTTTACGGCGTGTGCACCGCTTTCTTTCATGATTCTTATAGATGACCGGAGTGCTTCTTTAGGGTCGCTTTGGTAACTTCCGAAGGGTAAATCCACCACCACCAAAGCTCTTTTGACAGCGCGAATAACTCCGGAAGCATGGTAAATCATTTGGTCTAAGGTAATAGGAAGCGTAGTTTCGTGACCCGCCATCACGTTGGAGGCGGAATCGCCTACCAAAATCACGTCTATCCCCGCCTGGTCTACAATTTGAGCCATGGTAAAGTCATAAGAGGTTAGCATTGAAATCTTTTCTGAATTGGCTTTCATCTCAATTAAAGACTTTACTGTAATTCTTTTGTATTGCTTCTTGGCTACAGACATAATTTTAGTTTTATTTGAATGGCTAAATTACTTAATTTTAAATTCACGCTCAAACGATTTCATAATACGATATTTAAACCCAAAATCTTATGAATATAATTCTATTTGATGATCATTTACGCTCTCAGTTTTTACCCTTAACTTATACCAGGCCTATCGCTGAACTGCGCCTTGGGATATTGACCTTAAAGGAAAAATGGGAACACATTACAAAGGCGTCGGTCTCTTTTAAAACTCAGTCCTATTTAGCTGAAAAATATTCTGAGCAAGTTGAAGAGGAGAACATGTACATCAATGCGAGATATCTGGCTTCAGAGGATTTTTTGAAAATCCTAAAAAACTTAAATGAGGATGAGGTTTTAAAGCAAGAGGCTGTCATTTTAGCTTATCGCTTAAAGAAAAACCAGACCTTGGATCTATCCAAGTTAAAAGTGGTGGAAACAGATGCTCAGGTGGCGTATGTTGAGAGTGCAACAGATTTATTTTCAAAAAATCACAAAGCCATTCAGGACGACTTCTCCTTACTGACAGCTGGACGGACTTCCCAGCCCATCCCTGAAACGGTAACCTGTTTCAATCCAGGACAGATTTTTCTTGAAGAAGGTGCCAAATTATATAACGGGGCGCTCAATGCCAACGAGGGTCCCATTTATATCGGAAAAGATGCTGAGGTTATGGAAAACTCTGCCATTAGGGGGCCTTTTGCCCTCTGTGAGCATTCTACTGTAAAAATGGGTGCTAAAATTTACACAGGAACGACCATTGGTCCACATTCAAAAGTCGGAGGAGAAGTAAGCAATTCTATGATTTTAGGCTATTCCAATAAGGGACACGATGGCTTTTTGGGAAATTCTGTCATCGGGGAGTGGTGTAACCTGGGGGCAGATACCAATACATCCAACCTGAAAAACAATTATGCTAACGTTAAGCTTTGGGATTATGATTCTGGTCGGTTTAAAGACACCGGACTTCAGTTTTGTGGTTTAATCATGGGCGACCATTCCAAATGCAGTATCAATATGATGTTTAATACGGGAACCATAGTCGGGGTAAGCGCCAACATTTTCGGATCTGGCTTTCCTCGAAATTTTGTTCCGAGTTTCAGTTGGGGTGGGAGTCAGGGCGTCATTACTTACAAGCTGAACAAAGTTTATGAAGTGGCTGAACTCGTGATGAAACGCAGGGGTTTGAGTTTAACCAGCACGGAGAAAGCTATCCTGGAAAGCGTTTTTGAAATGACTTCAAGCTATCGCCGGGATTAGGAGTTTTACTGAAATCAAATGAGAAAAGTTAACATAGAAGATTACAAAAGGTTCCAAATTCCTGAAGATTTATTAGACCAATTATTCAGAACCAATGCTTTCAAATTATTTGTGCCCAGAGCCTTTGGTGGCTTGCAATTGGATTTGAAATCAGCAAGTCAGCGCATCACCGAAACCTCGGCACACTTCGGTGGCTTGGGCTGGGTTCTGAATCTGGGGGCAGGAGCTAACTGGTTTTCCGGATTTTTTGAGGCAGAGGCTGCCAAAACTATTTTTTCACCAAAAGGGACCGTAATTGCAGGAAGTGGCGCAGATAGCGGCAACTTTAAAACCGAAGATGGGTCTGTGCTTCTGAACGGCAACTGGGGAAAGTGTTCTGGAGCTGCGCATGCGAATTACTTCAGTTTGAATGCCAAAAATGCAGATACCGGTGAACTTTCTTCTTTTGTGGTACCCAGAGAATCTGTTGAGTTTTCTGAGGATAAATGGGGGATTTTTGGTTTAAAAAGCACCTCTTCCTTATCCATCAATTTGTCCGATGTTCGGGTTCCTCAAGAGTTTGGATTTCACATCAATTCCATAAAGAATCATTTTGACTACAAGGTATTTCATATTCCGTTTGAACAATTTGCACGGGTTTGTATGTCGTCCTGCTTTAGTGGGATTGCGCAGTGTTTTTTAAATACCCTGCATGCAGAACAGATTTTTAAAGCTGATTTTGAACTAATTACAGACTCGCTCCGTCAAAAAATTTCAAGCGCCATTCAAAACAGAGATGCTATTGCCGAAAGCATTGAGCACGAGTCCAGAGAAGGAATCTTGAGCGATAGGCTTCAAGCCGCTGTAAGAATACGGCTTGGTCAGGCAAATATGTTAATTTTTGATGAAATTCAGCAGATGTTCAAGACAGCCGGCCTGGCCCTGGTCGAAGAAGATAAACTGAGCCACTGGGCTTATCGGGATGTACTAACCGCTATACATCATCCTATGATGAAAGTCTAATAGGGTCTGTTGATGAGGAAAACTATTAAATTTTACTAAAGCAGTCTTAGGTTGTCAAAGCGACTTTTATTTTTGTATTCTTAGGTTAAGTCTATGAAACGAAAGGTAAAATCAATTCTTGAATTGAAATATGTGAAAATCCTGGTAGATACCATCAAGGATTTCACGTCCAATGAATCCATGAGCTTTGCAGCCGGAACCGCTTTTTACACCATATTTAGCCTCCCTGCTTTTTTGATTATCATTCTGAATCTGGGAGCAAGTCTTTATGAAAGATCAGAAATAAGAGAACAGCTTTTAGGCCGGATCTCAAGCCTGGCAGGAGAAGAATCGAGAAAAACCTTAGAAAGTATTCTGGAAAACTTTGCTTTAAATGCCGATAATACCGTCTCTGCAACGATTGCGATTATCATTCTCGTCTTTAGTGCAACCACAGTATTTGTAAGTCTTCAAAGGGGTATGAATCATATCTGGCACATCAAACCCAAGCCTGATAAAGGCTGGCTTAAACTGGCTATTGACAGGGTCTTGAGCTTTTCGGTGGTCCTGGTTATCGGTCTTATTTTAATCATTTCTTTACTCCTGGATGCTATCATTTCATATTCATTTGGAAAACTTGACAACCTGTTTCCTGATGTCAATCTGCAATTGATTTCTATTGGTCAACTCATTATTTCACAGCTAATCCTGGTCGTTATCTTTGCATTGATGTATAAAATTCTACCGGATGCTAAGGTGAAGTGGAAAGACACATGGACAGGTGCTATTGTGACGACTATGCTCTTTGTAATCGGTAAATTTCTCATCGGTTTGTACATGAGTAACAACGATTTAAGCACGACTTACGGAGCTGCAGGGTCACTTGTTATTCTTTTGGTCTGGATATACTATTCTCTGGTCATCTTTTTATTTGGCGCCCAGGTCACCTATTACATTGCCAAGAATATTGGGGGTGGGGTAGTTCCTAGAGCAGAAGCCATACGCGTAGAAGAAACTGAGGTGGAAGAAGAACCCCGGAATTAATCTATAAAATAGTTAACTAAGGTTTTGATTATCATAAAATAGTTGTATTTTTGCACTCCTTTTAAATGCAAAACAAGAAACGTTTAAAGGGTTGATTTTAAATAATTTAATCTCTTCTGTAAGTTTGCTTAAGTTTCTTGGACGAACAGAATACAAATTTTAAATCAGCATATGGCTGAAGACAAAACAACCAAAGAGCAACAACCTGTTGCAAATTCAGAAGAATCTACTCCTAAAGTAGCTCCTTCAGAACAACAAGAAAATCCAAAACAATTTCTAGAGGAATTCAACTGGCACAAGTACGAAGAAGGTATTGATGAAGTTGATGATGCACAGTTAGAGCAATTCGAGAAATTGGTTGAGGAAAATTTCGTTGATACGCTTCATAACGAAGTCGTAGACGGAACCGTGGTTCACCTTACAGATCAAGATGCTATCATCGATATCAACGCGAAAAGTGAAGGTGTAATTTCATTGAACGAATTTCGTTACAACCCAGATCTTAAAGTAGGAGATAAGGTAGATGTTCTCATCGACATTAAAGAGGATGCAGAAGGTCAGCTTATCCTTTCTCATAGAAAAGCGAGAGTTATCCGTGCCTGGGAGCGTGTAAACAAAGCTCAGGAAGACGGAACGATCGTAAACGGTCTTGTGAAATGCAGAACGAAAGGAGGAATGATTGTAGATGTATTTGGCATCGAAGCATTTTTACCAGGTTCTCAAATCGACGTAAAGCCTATTCGTGATTACGATGCTTATGTTGGAAAAAACATGGAATTCAAAGTGGTTAAAATTAACCATGAATTCAAAAACGTTGTTGTTTCTCACAAAGCGCTTATCGAAGCGGATATCGAAGAACAGAAAAAAGAAATCATTGGTCAGCTAGAAAAAGGACAAGTTCTGGAAGGTGTTGTGAAAAACATCACTTCTTACGGAGTCTTTGTTGATCTCGGTGGAGTTGATGGATTGGTTCACATCACAGACCTTTCCTGGTCAAGAATAAACCATCCAAACGAAGTCGTGGAATTAGATCAGAAATTGAATGTTGTTATCCTTGATTTCGATGAAGATAAGACAAGAATTCAATTAGGTTTAAAACAACTTCACAAACATCCTTGGGATGCTTTAGATGAAGGCTTAAAAGTAGGTGATGTTGTTAACGGTACAGTTACAGTTATCGCAGATTACGGTGCTTTCATTGAAGTAGAAGAAGGTGTTGAAGGCTTAATCCACGTTTCTGAAATGTCCTGGAGTACGCATTTGAGATCTGCTCAGGATTTTGTAAACGTCGGTGATAAAGTTGAAGCTAAAATCTTAACCCTTGATAGAGAAGACAGAAAAATGTCTCTTGGTATCAAGCAACTGACTCCAGATCCTTGGACAGATATTACAACAAAATATCCTGTTGGTTCTAAACATGTTGGTGAAGTAAGAAACTTTACAAACTTTGGAGTCTTTGTAGAACTTGAAGAAGGTATTGATGGTTTGATTTATATTTCTGACCTGTCATGGACTAAGAAAATCAAGCATCCATCTGAATTCTGTAAAGTTGGAGATAAACTTGACGTTGTTGTCCTGGAACTTGATGTAGAAGGCCGTAAATTAAGCCTTGGACACAAGCAAACCGAAACAAATCCTTGGGATAAATATTCTGATGAATTTGCAGTAGGGACTAAGCATACAGCAGCTGTTTCTGAAATAGTTGATAAAGGTGCAACGGTTGACTTTAACGAAGATGTGACTGCTTTTGTTCCACAGCGTTACCTTGAAAAAGAAGACGGAACAAAATTGGCTAAAGGTGAAGTAGCAGAATTTCTCATTATTGAATTCAATAAAGAGTTTAAACGTGTTGTAGCTTCCCATACCTCAATTCATAAGGAAGAAGAAGCTCAGATCGTTAAGAAGGCTGCTAAGAAGTCTGAAGACGAGTCTAAGAAAACAACTTTCGGAGATGCTAATGCAGAATTGCAGGCACTTAAAGATAAAATGGAAAATAAATAATTCAGTTTTTCATTTTAATAATCAACCCTGCTTTTTTAAAGCAGGGTTTTTTTATGGATAATGATTTGGTTAAACTTTTTTTAATTCAATTCTATGTTTTAAGATTTGCTTTATCTTAGGTAGAAAACTTTCATGAACGAACTAAACACAACCTCTCTCGAAAAATCAAAAGCCATAAAACTGGCCTACAACGATTACGGTTCTGGTCAGCCTGTTATCTTAATCCATGGATGGCCTTTAAACAGAATGATGTGGGAATACCAGGTCGACGCCTTAGTTGAGTCAGGCTATCGCGTCATTTCCTACGACAGACGCGGTTTTGGGGAAAGCTCAAAGCCCTGGAATGGTTACGACTACAATTCCCTTGCAAAAGATCTTAAAGATATCATAGAGACGCTCAAACTTGAAGATGTAATTCTTGTTGGGTTTTCAATGGGAGGGGGTGAAGTTGCCCGGTTTATAGGTAATTATGGTACTGCTTCCCTGGCCAAAGCGGTATTGGTTTCTGCAGTCACTCCATTTATGTTGAAAACAGATGATAATGATGCTGTGGAAGCTTCGGTTTTTGAAGGCATGAAAGAGGGCGTTAAAAAAGACAGACCCCAGTTCTTTAAAGATTTTGGAAAAAACTTTTACAACTACGATTCTCTGAAAGGTGAAAAGATTAGTGAGGCTATGCTCCAACTGACCTGGAATCTCGCTATGCAGGCTTCAAAAAAAGGAACTTTAGATTGTATCGATAGTTTTGGAAAAACCGATTTCAGAGAAGATTGCAAGAAGTTTGATCTCCCTACGCTTATAGTACATGGGGATGAGGATCAGATTGTACCCTTTGAAGCTTCAGCGAAAAAGGCTAAGGATCTTATTCCAAAGGCGCAGCTGAAAGTTATCAAAAACGCACCACATGGCTTAATGGTGACGCACCACGAAGAATTCAACTCACTTTTGATGGAATTTCTGAAATAGAAATTACCTAGTATAATATTAAAGTTAAAAGCCGCGTATAGCGGCTTTTAACTTTTTTCCTTTTGATGTTATTACTTGTATTCAGGCTTTAGAAGTTCCGGAAACTTTTCTTTAAACCTGTTAAATCTAGGAACCGAAACATTCTTGATATAAGGATTATTTGGATTATTCACCTTATAATCCTGATGGTATTCTTCTGCCATCCAGAATTTATCGAACGCCTTGACTTCTGCAGCAATAGGCTTTTCATAGTCCTTGGAAAGGTTTTCAATTATAGTTTCAATAATCTCTTTTTGTTCTTCATTTTGGTAAAAAATGATAGATCTGTATTGCGAACCAATATCGGGTCCCTGTCCGTTTTGCTGTGTGACATTCTGAGAGCCAAAATAAACGTCAACAAGGGTTTCGAAAGAAACGAGATCGGGGTTGTATATGACTTCTACGGCTTCAGCATGTCCGGTTTTACCCGTGTTTGAGGATTGGTAGGTTGGATTTTTCGTATGACCTCCCGAATAGCCGGAATAGACTTCCTCCACACCTTTCACGCTTTCATAAATGGTTTCCACACACCAAAAGCATCCACTGGCAAAATAGGCTCTGTCATAGACTTCATCATCAAATTTATTTGATGCTATTTCACTTTCACTGTTAGTTTTCGAATTTTGGGCTTTCCCACAGCTAACAAAAAAGAGGGAAAGAATCAGTAAGCTTAAAAATGATTTCATGGTTTTTTATTCAAAAGTAGGGGTTAATGTAAAAGACAGAAATTAAGGTCTAGTTAAATTTTTAGTTATAAAAAAAGCCCGAGGTAGACCTCGAGCTTTTCTGTATAAATGAATTAGAGGTTTAAGCTAGTTTGGTAAACAGCTTCTCCATTTTTTCTTCTTCTTCTCTTGCCAGTTCCTGGTCAACAAGAATTCTTCCACTGTGCTCATCGATAATAACTTTACGTCTGGCAGCAATCTCCACCTGCACCTGTGGTGGAATGGTAAAGAAAGAACCTCCGGAAGCTCCACGTTCGATGGTCACCACGGCCATACCGTTCTTGACATTGTTGCGTATTCTGGTGTAGGCTTTGACCAGACGCTCTTCAATGTCTTTTTTGAATTTCTCTGATTTTT
Organism: Psychroflexus aurantiacus; assembly: GCF_010820555.1. Lineage (GTDB taxonomy): Bacteria > Bacteroidota > Bacteroidia > Flavobacteriales > Flavobacteriaceae > Psychroflexus > Psychroflexus aurantiacus. Next base: position 129,394 of record NZ_JAAIKD010000004.1, read on the forward strand.
CAGTTAGAGCGGTTTCTTCCTTCTCTGTTTCCTGTAAAATATTGTCAAGCTCAGATTTTTTGTGGTCCAGGTGATTTTGTCTCTCGGCTAATTTTTCTTTAGTCTCTTCTATCACATTGGTTTTGTGCTCTATCTGAGCGCTGTATTCTCTGATGTGCTTTTGAGCCAATTCGATTTCCAGTTCCTGAAATTCGATTTCTTTGGTTAACGCATCAAATTCTCTGTTATTTCTAACATTGTCCTGCTGGCTTTTGTATTTTTTGATCATAGCTTCAGCATCCACTATGAATTGTTTTTTCTCTTTGATCTTCTCTTCGGTTACTTCCAGATCAGATTCTAATTTTTCAATTCTTTTGGTGAGTCCTGTAACTTCATCTTCCAAATCTTCAACTTCAAGAGGTAGTTCACCTCGCATATTTCTTATCTCGTCAATACGTGAGTCTATTAGTTGTAAATCGTAAAGAGCTCTTAATTTCTGCTCTACTGTAACCTCTTTTTTCTTTGCCATAATCAATAGTATTGAATCGGATTGGTATTAATATTAGATAAAACGAGTGCAAAATTAGGGAATTTTTTTGTAAGATAAGCATGTATTAAATCTTTTGTATACTGCTCACTTTCATAATGCCCAATGTCGGCCAAAATGATCTGATCTTCAGCCTTATAGAAGTCGTGATATTTCAAATCGGCTGTGATATACAGGTCGGCTTTTGCTGCTTTTGCGTTTTCTATGGCAAATGCACCGCTTCCTCCCAAAACGGCGATGCGTTTAATGCTTTGATCCCTGACCTGGGAATGTCTTATGGTTTTTGTTTTGAAGACTTCTTTTATATGTGAAAGGGCCTCAGTGACTCCCAAAGGTGTTGGTAATTCGCCTAGCATTCCAATGCCCCGGTGCTGATCCTTGTTTTCTAAAGTTTCAATTTCATAAGCGACTTCTTCATAGGGATGACTCTCAAAAAGCGCTTTCATGAGTTTGGATTGGATATGAGCGGAAAACGTCATATGGATTTGCATTTCTTTTTCAAACTGAGTTTTACCCGGTTCGCCAATCGTTGGGTTAGAATGTTCATTTCCATTGAAGGTGCCAACGCCTTCAGAATTAAAACTGCAGAAGTCATAATTTCCAATACTGCCGCCACCAGCTTCAAAAAGGGCTTTTCTGACTTTGTCCGCATGCGCAACGGGAACATAGGTTGTCAGCTTTTTGATGGTTTTTGACTTCGGAATTAACACCGAGGTGTTTATAAGACCCAGTTTTTCGCAAATCATTCCGTTGACGCCATTGGAGACATTATCCAGAGCCGTGTGCATCGCATAAATGGCGATATCATGTTTAATGGCTTTATGAACCACACGTTCAACATAGGTTTTTCTATTTAATTTTTTGAGACCAGAGAAAATGATTGGATGGAAGCTGATAATCAGATTGCATTTGTTTTCAATCGCCTCCTCAACAACAGACTCCAATGTATCCAGACTAAACAACGTTCCGGTGACTTCCATACTTTTTTCGCCTATCAGCAAGCCCGTGTTATCAAAGTCTTCAGCATAATAAGAAGGCGAAAGTTCTTCAATAGCTTCAATAAAATCGTTTACAATCATCAGAAATTTATTTTAATCTCTAAATTTAAAAATTATAATTTCGCAGTCATGAATTTCCTGAGATATTTACTCTTTCCTTTTTCAGTCTTGTACGGCTGCATCATGTCTGTTCGTAATTTTCTGTACAGGACCAATGTGTTTCAATCCAGATCCTATCCCATCTCGATTATTAGTGTTGGTAACCTGAACACCGGTGGCACGGGTAAATCTCCGATGATTGAACTCCTGGTTAAGACCTTAAAAGATAAACATCAAATCGCAACGCTCAGCCGGGGTTATAAGCGAACTACGGAAGGTTTTCTCGAAGTTCAACCCTATCATTTGTCGTCTGAAGTAGGGGATGAGCCGCTTCAGTTTAAAATCAATTTTCCCGAAATCACTGTGGCTGTAGATGCCAACCGGCAAAGAGGAATTTCCGAATTGCTTAAAAAACACCCGCAATTGGATTTGATTTTGCTGGACGATGCTTTTCAGCACCGGAAGGTCAAACCAAACCTGTCCATACTTCTGACTACCTATGGCGACCTTTATACCAAAGATTTTATGCTGCCTACCGGGAACCTTAGAGAGTTTCAAACCGGTGCTTCACGTGCCGATGTAATCATTGTGACCAAATGCCCCGGTAACCTGGCTGTTGAAGAGCAAAGCCGAATTAAAAAGCAACTTAAACCCGGGGTCACTCAGAAGCTTTTATTTTCAACAATCCTTTATTCTGAATTTGTAAAGAATGCGACTGAACATGAAAAGTTAGCTGGCTTTGATGATTTTACGCTGGTTACGGGCATTGCCAATCCAAAACCGCTAGTGAACCACCTGAAGTCCCTGGATAAAAATTTTGAGCACATACAGTTTGCAGATCATCACGAATTCTCTGAAGCCGATTTGAAAATGCTTCAAAAAAAACCAAAGCTATTGACCACCCAAAAGGATTATGTGCGTTTGAAATCAAAGCTGGAATCCGGTAAGTTGTTTTATATACCTATTGAAACTCAGATTCTTAATGAGCCTGGGTTCCTGGAAAAGTATCTGGAAGACAGATTATTCTAAACGCTAAAATATTGTAGGAATAAATCAATTATTTGTTTGTGTAATATAATCTTTTAGTTAAATTTGCAACCTGAAATAAATTAGTAAAGACGTTACGATGAAAAAAGGTATACATCCAGAAAATTATAGATTAGTAGCATTTAAAGATATGTCTAATGAAGATGTGTTTTTAACAAAATCTACAGCTCAAACTAAAGAAACCATCGAAGTAGACGGAGATGAGTATCCTTTGATTAAGCTTGAGATTTCAAGAACTTCTCATCCGTTCTATACTGGTAAAACGAAACTTGTGGATAGTGCTGGTAGAATTGATAAATTCAAAAACAAGTACAAAAAATACAAGAAAGAAGAAAAATAAGCCTGATGCTTATCTTAAATATAGAGCCTTCCATTGTGAAGGCTTTTTTTTGGTTTTTACTTTTCTGAATAAAAAAAGCCTTGAGAATTTTCTCAAGGCTTTCAAATTTAAGATCGATTTCAAACTTATCTGTTATCGATAATAGAGTTTAAGGTTTCACTAGGGCGCATTCTTTGTGTCACTATGTCTTCATCCGGGAAGAAATAGCCATCGATATCCTGCGGTTTACCCTGAGCCTCAAGTAACTCTTCGTTTATCTTATCTTCGTTTTCTTCAAGGTATTTTGCAACCTTTTCAAATTCAGCTTTTAAAACGCTGTCTTCATTCTGAGAAGCCAGAGCTTTTGCCCAGTAAAGTGCCAGATAGAAATGTGTTCCTCTGTTATCTATTTCATTTACTTTTCTGGACGGAGACTTGTCATTTTTTAAATAATGACTGTTGGCTAAATTCAGAGAGTCAGCAACTACTTTAGCTTTTTTATTATTGTTTTTGTCTGCTATATCTTCTATAGAAACGGCCAAAGCTAAAAACTCTCCTAAAGAATCCCATCGGAGATGGCCTTCTTTTACAAACTGCTGCACGTGTTTTGGAGCAGAACCACCGGCTCCGGTTTCATACAATCCTCCACCTGCAAGCAGCGGAACAATAGAAAGCATTTTGGCACTGGTGCCCAATTCCAAAATAGGGAACAGGTCGGTCAGGTAATCTCTCAGCACATTTCCTGTAACAGAAATCGTGTCTTTACCCGCTTTTACTCTTTCCAGCGTATACTGCATGGCATCTTTCGGGTTCATGATCTGAACATCCAATCCGGATAAATCATGCTCTTTGAGATAGGTATTTACTTTTTTGATGAGATTGGTATCGTGGGCTCTGTTTTCATCTAGCCAAAAGATCGCTGGATTTCCCGTATTCTTGGCGCGTTTTACAGCAAGTCCTACCCAGTCTTTAATCGGTAAATCTTTAGTCTGGCACATTCTCCAGATATCCCCTTCTTCTACTTCATGAGATAGTAGGGCGTGTCCTTCTCTGTTTAAAACATCAACCCGACCGTTTTTAGGGATGATAAAGGTTTTATCGTGAGAACCGTACTCTTCGGCTTTTTTCGCCATCAAACCTACGTTAGAAACATTTCCCATAGTGGTCACATCAAATGCACCGTGTTTTTGACAAAAATCGATAACCTGCTGGTAAATGCCGGCGTAACTCCTGTCCGGAATGACAGCTTTCATGTCCTGTGTTTTGTCATTTTTGTTCCACATCTTTCCGCCTTCTTTCAGGGCAGCAGGCATGGAAGCGTCAATAATGACATCGCTGGGAACATGTAAATTGGTGATCCCTTTCGATGAATCCACCATAGCTAAATCGGCTTTCTTTTCATAAATAGCCTCAATGTCTTGTCGGATGGCTTTGGATTTTTCTTCGGGAAGCTTAGAGATTTTGTTATAAACATCACCAAGTCCGTTGGAAGCATCAACTCCGATGCTTTCGAATTCATCTTTATATTTATCAAAAACCTCTTTAAAAAATACGGTAACCGCATGACCGAAAATCACAGGATCTGAAACTTTCATCATGGTAGCTTTCAGGTGTATTGAAAACAAAACCCCTTGTTCTTCAGCATCTTTGATCTGCTCAGCCAAAAATTTCCTTAAGGCTTTGGAATTCATGACCGAAGCATCAATGACTTCATTTTCGTTGAGTTCGGTACTTTCTTTTAAAACTGTACGGTTGCCTTCACTGTCGAAATGAACGATTTTCACATCATCTTTCTTAGTTAGAACCACAGATTTTTCGCTTCCGTAAAAATCTCCTTCAGACATGGCCGAGACGTGGGATTTTGAATCTTTACTCCATTCTTTAAGCTTATGAGGATGTTCCTGTGCATATTCTTTTACAGGCTGTGCCACCCGGCGATCGGAGTTTCCTTCTCTCAATACCGGATTTACTGCACTTCCCAAGACTTTTGCATATCTTTTTTTAGTTTTTTCCTCGTCTTCATTTTGAGGGTTTTCGGGATAATCAGGTATGTTATAGCCTTTGTCCTGCAATTCTTTGATCGCTGAAGTGAGTTGAGGCACTGAAGCGCTTATATTGGGCAGTTTGATAATATTGGCTTCAGGAGTTTTGGCTAATTCACCCAGGTAGGCTAAATTATCCTCTACTTTTTGATCATCGGTTAGGTGATCATTAAAGTTGGCAAGTATCCTCGCTGCCAGAGATATGTCTTTGGAAGTTATTTTTATATCCGCACTTTCGGTAAACCTTCTCACAATTGGTAAAAATGAGTAAGTTGCCAGAGCAGGTGCTTCGTCCGTTTTCGTGTAAATGATTTTAGTACTTTGATCTCCCATATGTCCTTTGTTATTTTTTGGAATTAATTAAATAAAATTCAACCTTTCAAAGATAAAGATTAAGCATATAATATCCTTGTTGAGCAGGTTATAAACCTGTTAAAAACCAAAAGACCTTCTATCAATTTTGAAAGAAGGCCTTTGTGAATCTGAAAAATAAACTTAATTCGTTCTTTTTTCTTTAATTCTTGCTTTTTTACCTGTAAGGTTTCTGAAGTAATAAATTCTGGCACGTCTAACCGAACCTCTTTTATTAATTTCAATTTTTTGAATTGCAGGCATGTTGATAGGAAATATTTTTTCAACGCCTACAGTTCCACTCATTTTGCGAATGGTAAATGTTTTTGAAGCACCAGAACCTTTAACTTGTATAACAACTCCTTTAAAGAACTGTGTACGCGTTTTCTGGCCTTCTTTAATTTCGTAGTAAACCGTGATTGTATCACCTGAAGAAAATTTTGGAAAATCCTTCTTTTCTACAAATTCGTCTTGAACAAACTTTACTAAATCCATTTTATTTTAGTTTTTCTATTACCCAAACCAACATTCACGCATCTCGTCAGAGGTTGATTTAGAGATTGCAAAAGTAAACAAAAATTAGACTTATACAAATTAAGAAACTTAATCTTCCAATAAATCTGGTCTTCGGTCTTTTGTTCGTTGTAAGGCTTTTTCATCGCGCCAGTCATCAATCTTCCGCTGATGTCCGCTCAATAATATCTTAGGAACCTCGTGTCCTTTATATTCTGCAGGCCTTGTATAAATGGGAGGCGATAATAAATTATCCTGGAAGGCGTCTGTCAGGGCTGATGTTTCGTTGCCTAAAACCCCTGGAATTAAACGTATGATTGAATCACAAAGCACGGCTGCAGCGAGTTCTCCTCCGGACAGGACATAATCTCCAATGGAAATTTCTTTGGTGACAAACATATCTCTAACCCTTTGATCAACTCCCTTGTAGTGTCCGCAAAGCATGATCATATTTTCCTGTAATGACAGGGAATTCGCCATTCCCTGATTGAGCACATCCCCATCCGGGGTTAAATAAATAACCTCATCGTAGGTTCTTTCAGACTTGAGTTTGGAGATACACTTGTCTATAGGTTCCACCATCATGACCATACCGGCACCACCGCCGTACTGATAATCATCAATTTGATTGTAGCTGGAGGTGGTGTAGTCTCTCAGATTGTGCAGATGAATTTCGACCATCCCCTTTTCGATAGCTCTTTTTAAAATGGAAGCTTCGAACGGACTTTTTAGTAAATCTGGAACGACTGTGATGATATCAATTCTCATGTTTTAAACTTTTTTGAGGGTGAAGCTAAGGGAGATACAGGCGACCAGTAGCAAGAGGAAAAACCAAAACTGATACGCCAGGCCAAAATATTCGGCAATAAGCCCAAAAGAAGCCGCTACTATTGTAAATATACCAATCAATGTGTTGGCAACAGAGACGTAAGTAGGTCTTTCATCATCGGGTGCGTAATCTATGATGTAGGTTTTTCGGCTTAATCTGGCCCCGGCATAAGCTATACCATTTATAAATAGGACAGGCATGAAATAATAAAAATTGAGAAAATCAGAATCAGAATAAACAAATACCAAAGCGTAAAGAATGCTTAAGATAGAAAGTCCTGCTGAAATCCTCATCAGATAAAGGCTGGATTTGTCTGCCAGTTTTCCCCAAAACGGACTGCTTACAATTTGTGCTAAACTGCCAATAAGGATGATGAAACCTAAATAATTCCAGTTTTCTTTACTCACGTCTTTGGCGACTAAAATAAAAAAAGGATCCAGAAGGGGTATGGCCATCAATAAGGCTCTGGTGATGATAAAGTTTCTGTAGGAATGATCTGTTTTCAAAAGTGAAGCGCCGGACTTTAATTCCTGGAGGGGAGTTCTGCCCCCTTGTGTAGATCCAGGTTCTTCCACAATTCTGGAAAAAATTAAAGCTGAAGCAATCCAAAGCAAAGCGGCCCCCGCAAATAATCCGGTATACAGCCATTTACTGTCCTGTTCTTTTAAAAAAAACACCAGAGCTCCTCCGGCTATTAAAGCCAAAGCACCACCAAAGGTAGATCTGTAACTCAGCATTTGTCCACGTTCTCCCTTTGGGACCGTCTTTCCCGTTACGTCTTTAAAACTGACTGAGCCAACCCCTGAAGCAATACTAAACAGGAGAAGCATTATCACAATGGCATAGCTTACAAAGCTATGATTATCGATGAAAGCCAGAAGAATAGCAGAAACCAGCAAACAAAGGCCCTGGGTTAATCCGGCACCAACCCAATATGGCTTTCTTTTTTCTTTTTCTCTAAGCGTTCCGCTCACCAGTAACTGGGGCAGGAGAGAACCTACATTTTTTACAGGAACCAACATCCCGATAAGGAAAAGCGGGGCTCCCAGATAACTTAGAATCCAGGGTAAAGTAAGCCCCGGACTAATCAGTTTTTCAGCGAGTTTGGTCAGGCTGCCGTTAAGAATATTTAAGGAGAAGTTTCTGGGAACTTGGGTACATTCAGAATCTGGTATTGACTCACATGCCCTTGTTTCGGCATCTTCTGTCAAAAATTCATAAAACTCCTCGGTCTTAGACATTACTTATTATTCCCCTTGTTGAATTTTTGATTCTTATTTTTTTCGTCCTGAAGTTGTCTTCCCAGTTTTTGTTGTTTCTCTAAAGCTATACGCTTATAGTTTTCATAATCAGCGTCTAGATTTATTAAATTCTGTTTTGCTTCTTTGGTAAGTAGATTACTTCGGTTGAATTTAAATATAAAGAATAAAAGAAGAGCGATTAAAACAGCGAGAATAGACAAAACCAAAGTGTTGTAACCCGTTTTGGTTAAGGCCATACCTAGAAACTGAATTTCGTCTTTCTGATTTTGAAGATCCGTAAGTTTTATATTCAACTCTGTAACCTCTTTTTTTAAGGATTTGATGGTTCCATCCTGGGATTGAATACTATCCTTTAATTCAGAAATCTGTGAAGTCAAACGATCAAATTCAGTGGAAACCTTTTCGATGGCATTATTGATTTTCACTTTTTCAACAACTTTGTATTGTTGATAATTGTTTGATTCCTCAACAACTGCCTTTAGGTTTTCTACGGCAGAACGATCTTCAGTTTGTTCCTCTGAAGAGGTGTCTTGTGAAAAGCCTGAAACTGAAAAAAGTAAAACAGCAATAAGTAAATAAAAAGATTTCATATAACTTTAGTTTTTGCAAAAGTATCTAAAATGCTTTGAATACTGTTCAATTAAAAAATAAAAAATCCTTAAGAGCTTAAGGATTTTTTATTTGCTAGTAGTACGTAAATCGCCTCACGTTTGATATATACTTAGCCAGACGAATGACCTGATGGCTATAGCCAAACTCATTGTCGTACCAGATGTAAAGCACCACAGAGTTTGTGTTTTCATCGGCTATAGTCGCATGACTGTCAAAAATCGCAGGCGCAGAAACCCCGACGATATCTGAAGAGACAAGCTCATTATCAATAGAATATTTGATTTGTTCTACCAGCTCCCCGTTTAGGGCAGCATCTTTGATTCTGGCGTTGAGTTCTTCTTTCGTCGTCTTCGTTTTCAGGTTCAGATTCAATATAGCCAAAGACCCATTGGGAACTGGCACACGAATGGCGTTGGAGGTCAATTTTCCTTCCAGCTGCGGAAGTGCTTTGGCTACAGCTTTGCCAGCTCCTGTTTCGGTAATCACCATATTTAGTGCTGCAGCGCGACCTCTTCTGTATTTGCTGTGCATATTATCGACCAGATTCTGGTCGTTGGTATAGGCATGTATGGTTTCCAAATGGCCGTGATCTACACCAAAATTATCTTCAATAGCTTTTAGAATAGGCGTGATGGCATTGGTTGTACAAGAGGCCGCAGAAAAAATGGAGTCCTTGGTGATGTCATGAATTTTGTGATTCACGCCGTGCACAATGTTGGGAATGCCTTTTCCCGGAGCAGTGAGTAACACCTTGTCTGCACCTTTAGATTGAAGATGTCTTTTCAAAGCTTCATGATCTCTAAAGGCGCCCGTATTATCGATAATCAAAGCCTTGTGAATGCCATAAACCGTATAATCGATATCTTCCGGCTTGTTGGCAGAAATCATTTTGACGGTGGTGTCGTTTATGATTAAAGCCGAATTCTCCACATCGATTTGGACTGTCCCATTGAAGTCCGCATGTATGGAATCGTTTTTAAGAAGTGAAGCTCTTTTTTCTAAAATTTCTTCAGTGATCTCTCCTCGGGTGACAATGGCTCTCAGTCTCAACTGATTGCCTTTGCCTGTTTTAGCCATCAGCTCTCTGGCGATAAGACGTCCAATTCTGCCAAAACCGTAGAGCACGACATCTTTGGGCGTAATCGCATTAAAATGCTCAGCATCTTTAAGCTTGCTGCTGATAAAACTCATCACATTCTGATCTTTATTGCCGTTTTGCAGGTATTCGAAGGTAAGTTTTCCTATATCCAGCTTAGAGGGAGGCAGATTCAGGTTTTTGATGCCTTCAGCGACTTCTGTAGAATCGAAAATAGAGATGGGTTTATCTACAAATTTTCCAGCGTATTCATGCAGTTTGAGAATTTCTCCTACATTTTTATTGATGAGTGAGTTTCTGAATAAAACGAGTTCTATCGATTTATCATACCAGAGTTCGTTAACAATACTTATAAATTTAACGGAAGCTCGTCGTCTGTCGGCTTGAAAGGAAAGTTCCTTTTCATAAACTTGAGATGGATTCATTGCAGGGTTGGGTTTTTAAAATTTCTGGCAAAAGTAAAAAACTCAATCGTTTTCGTAAGCAATTTTTTTAAGATTTTCATGTCCACTTAAGCAGATTGACTTACTAAGCAAATCTCCTCAATAATTTTTCAATGCTCGTATTGTAATTCAAAAAATTCAAAATACTTTTGCAAATCCTTACACCAACTTATAATACTAGTAATGACAGAGTTAATCGCTTTTGGGATTTTATCGTTTACCACCTTTTTTACAATCATCAATCCGCTTGGAGTCATGCCTATTTTTATGACCATGACTTCAGATCTGGATCAGGCCAGTAGGAAAGCAACGGCCAAAAAAGCCATTCTAGCCTCGTTTGTAACGATTCTCATTTTTGCTTTTACTGGACAGATCTTATTTACGTTTTTTGGGATTTCCGTCAATAGTTTTAGAGTCGTAGGGGGTATTATTTTCTTCTTAATGGGGATGGATATGCTACAGGCCAGACTCGGGAAAGTAAAGGTTCAGGAGTCTGAAATTAAAACCTATGTGAATGATATTTCCATAACGCCTTTGGCCATTCCTATGATATGTGGCCCCGGGGCCATTACCAATGCTATCGTGATGATGGAAGATGCTCAAACCGCTGAAATGAAAGCGGTCCTTATCGGTGCTATTATTGTGGTTATGGGAATCACCCTGGCGATTCTTCTGAGTGCCGGAAAAATCATTAAAATATTAGGTCAGACAGGAAATAATGTGCTGATGCGTTTGATGGGCCTTATCATCATGGTTATCGCCATCGAATTCTTCTTGAGCGGTTTCAAACCTATTTTTCAAGATATCATAGCGGGGAGGTAGTTAGTAAACTCTGTGTTCTCTGTGGCCCTGTGGTGAAAAAACACCAGCCTGTCCGGGTTTTATTTTGCGAGTTTTGCGTATTCCTAAGCGGACTTTGCGTGTACCACTTTAGGTAGCTAATAGGCAACTTTCACAAAAAGCCCATTTTCATCTACATTGCTTTCATCTTCTAAAAATTTCAGCCCAGAAGCCTCGCTTTTCAAATTGGCTACACAAAGCACCATGGCATCGAGAATGTCATCTGGTTTGACTTTTGACTTCGAAAAGGTCTCGGTGATGTTTTGATACACGTCTTCAAGTTCCGGGTGAATTTTCTTCAGGAGCTGGAAGCGATCCTGAAATCCTTCCTGGGTTGACTTTTTAGTCTGAATCACTTCTGACCCATTTAAATACTTAAAACAGATTTCTGGATGACTCTCGTAAACTTCCATTTCACCCGGCTTTTTCATCATGAATTGGTCGACTTCTTTAATTTTTTTGGAGATGTTGTAACTCTGAATAGAGATGCTTTGCCCTAAGACCTGCTTATTGATTTCCCGGGCTTCATCGTAATCTGCTGCATAAATGGCTTTCCGGCAGGCTGGCGTGAATATGGTTGAAGACCGGTTTCCAAGTTCATTTCTCAATTTGGATTCGAGTCTTCGGGTGTAATTTTGGGAGGACAAACCAATAGGGATATCAATGAAAAGTCTTTGAAGGTCCGGATGTACTTCCATCAGGTGATCGATGGAATACACGGCTTCAAAGCCAAAGTCCTTAGCGTCGTGATGGATGACAATCCAGCCCAGCGGGCAGGAATCTATTCCGGCTATTTTCATGTGTTGGAGGCTTTAGTGGAATGAAACATACGCATTATTAAAAAACATTCAAGGCTTCTGCCACTCAGGACGGCACATCAAGCTAGTGGTTAGCATGAAGCTAGCTATCTTGAACATTTTAAATTATCTCAAACAAAATCAAAATTAAAAAAGCCGATACATCAGGATATCGGCTTAATTGTAATATTACTCGTAGGTTTAAATATGTAAGGCTCTGTCTCCGGTCGCAGCAAGAGCGGCTTCCTTTACAGCCTCTGCATAGGTTGGGTGAGCGTGACTCATCCTGGCAATATCCTCTGCACTCGCACGGAATTCCATAGCGGTAACCGCTTCGGCAATAAGGTCGGCCACTCGCGCGCCCACCATATGAACCCCAAGAACTTCGTCTGTTTTCTTATCGGAAAGGATTTTCACAAATCCGTCTACATCGCCGCTGGCTCTCGATCTTCCCAGCGCCCGCATCGGGAACTTACCGGTTTTGTATTCGATATTGTCATCCTTGAGCTGCTCTTCATTTTTACCTACGGAAGCCACTTCGGGCCAGGTATAGACCACGCCAGGAATTAAATTGTAATTGATGTGCGGTTTCTGTCCTGCAATTACTTCGGCGACAAAAGTGCCTTCTTCTTCGGCTTTGTGAGCCAGCATAGGGCCTTTGATGACGTCTCCTATAGCGTAAATATTTTCTGCTGAAGTCTGTAATTTTTCATTGACAATCACCTGACCTTTGTCATTGATTTCAACACCGGCTTTGTCTGCTCCCAAACCATCGGTATACGGTCTTCTACCCACGGAAACCAGGCAGTAATCTCCTTTAAATTCGACTTCCTTATCATTTTTATCATCTGCTTTCACGATGATTTCATCGCCCTTGCGTTCTACAGATTTTACTTTGTGAGAAAGGTGGAATTTTACTTTTTGTTTTTTCATGGCTTTCATCAGCTCCTTGCTCTGGTCTTTGTCCATGCCCGGGATGATACGATCCATAAATTCTATAACCGTCACTTCAGCACCCAGCCTTTTGTAGACCTGTCCAAGTTCAAGGCCAATTACTCCGCCGCCTATCATAATCATGTGCTTTGGAATTTCCTTAAGCGAAAGCACTTCCGTAGACGTGATAATACGTTCTTTATCGATCTCTATAAAGGGAAGGCTGGAAGGTTTACTTCCTGTAGCGATAATGCTGTGTTTGGCTTCAATTTCGGTTTCTTCGCCGTCGTTATCGGTGATGATAAGATGGGTTTTATCTTTAAACGACGCCACGCCCTGGAGAGACTCGATGTTGTTTTTGTCCATCAGGAAATCTATGCCTTTTGTGGTTTGCTCCACAACGCTTGACTTGCGCTCCATCATTTTTTTCAAATTGACCTTCACTTCTCCGGAAATATCGATGCCGTGTTCTTCGAAATGCTTGATGGCATCTTCGTAATGGTGAGAGGAATCCAGTAAAGCTTTGGATGGGATACATCCTACATTAAGACAGGTGCCACCTTTGGTAGCGTATTTTTCGATAATAACAGTTTTCATACCCAGCTGTGCACAACGTATGGCTGCTACATAGCCTCCAGGTCCCGAGCCGATTACGGCTACATCATATGTGTTCATAAAATGAATTTTAAATTCTAAAAATAAAGTCCTACAAATTTACACCTTCTGTTATAAAGGGCAATTGAATCCGTTTAAAACCTTATTAAATTCTTGAATAATTTGATTTATAAGCGGAACGCATCTGAAATGTCTTCAAAAAGGCAGAGGAAAGCTTCCAAACTGTGACTTAATTTCCTGCTCACAAATATTATCCTGATTTGAAATGGATTATAGGTAAAAGCTAGATAAAACTGAAGCTTTGTTTTGTGAAATAAGCTACAAAATTGTAACATTACGTCGATTTTAAATTCTTGACATGAGTGATTCCCTGAATGTACCTGAAGAAGACCCGTCCGGCACCAAAATAAAACTGAGTATTTGGCAGGCTTTAATACCAGTGATAGTGCTTATAGGTATGTTGGCTTATAATGTTTTTATTTATGGAGATGATTCGCTTGCAGGCTCTAATCAGTTCATACTGCTGATGGGTGGTGCTGTAGCAGCGATTGTGGGTGTTTCCAAAGGCGCGAGGTTTGAAACGATGATAGAGGATGTCGCCAAGAATATAAAATCTACCACCGAGCCCATTTTAATTTTACTGATGGTGGGCGCGCTGGCAGGAACCTGGTTGCTTAGTGGAATCATACCAACCATGATTTACTACGGCTTGCAAATCCTTAACCCTACGATATTTCTTGCAGCCTGTGTAATTATATGTTCGGTCATATCCGTTGCCACAGGAAGCAGCTGGACAACTTCGGCCACCGTTGGTATTGCCTTAATCGGTATTGCAGAAGCGCTGGGTGTGTCTGTTGCAATGACTGCCGGAGCGGTATTGTCCGGGGGGTATTTCGGAGATAAATTATCGCCCATGAGTGATACGACCAACTTGGCGCCGGCCATGGCAGGGACAGATTTGTTTACCCACATCAGGTATATGACCATTACAACCGTTCCAACCATTATCATTACCCTGCTTGTGTTTGTCATTATTGGTTTAAATCTTGACACCTCCGGCCAAACCAATCCAAACGAAATTCTGAGCAGTATAGATGCCTCTTTCAATGTATCAGGCTGGTTATTTGTGGTTCCGGTTTTGGTTATTTTTTTAATCGTAAAGAAAACACCGCCGCTGATTGCCTTGCTTTTAGGTACACTTTTAGCGGCTGTTGCCGCCCTTATTTTTCAGCCTGATTTGGTTCAGCTCATTGGTGGCGGAGACAGGCTCACTTTTGAAACCGCATATAAAGGCATCATGAATTCGATTACGGTGGCTACTGTAATTCCTACAGAAAATGAAACTTTACAGGGATTATTTTCAGCTGGCGGGATGTATGGCATGTTAGGCACGATCTGGCTGATTATCTGTGCTATGGTTTTTGGTGGTATTATGGATGCTATCGGCGCCCTTGAGCGAATTAGCGAAGCCCTTTTGAATCTGTTTACATCTACTTTCGGGTTGTTTTTTAGCACAGTCACCAGTTGTCTGGCTTTAAACCTAACCGCTTCCGATCAGTACCTTGCCATTGTGGTTCCTGGAAAAATGTTTGCAAAAGCCTACGAAAAGAAAGGCTTAGCGCCGGAAAACCTGAGTAGGACTTTAGAGGACTCGGGTACAGTTACATCCGTACTCGTCCCCTGGAATACCTGCGGGGCCTACCATAGTGGGGTTTTGGGTGTGCCGGTAGTGGATTACTTTTTCTACGCGATATTTAATTATTTGAGTCCTTTCGTCACCCTGTTTTTTGCTGCTTTCAACATTAAAATAAGACAACTGAGAAAAAAATAAATTATGAAATTAGATATACTGGCTATTGGAGCACATCCCGACGATGTAGAACTGAGCTGTTCCGGGACACTGGCTAAAGAAATCAGTAATGGAAAGAAGGTTGGAATTTTAGATTTGACCCGCGGGGAACTGGGAACGCGCGGTACTGCTGAAATTAGAGATGAAGAAGCCAGGAACGCAGCCGAAATTCTTGGTGTAAGCATGCGAAAAAACCTAGAATTCAGCGATGGATTTTTTACGAATAATACCGCTCATCAACTCGAGGTCATCAAAATCCTGAGGAAATACAGACCTGATGTTGTTTTGTGCAATGCCATCCGTGACCGGCATATAGACCACGGGAAGGGAAGTCAGCTCGTTAGCGATTCCTGCTTCCTGAGCGGTTTAAAAAAGATAGAAACCATTTGCGAGGGCAATTCTCAAAGGGAATGGAGACCAAAGCATGTGTATCATTATATACAATGGTTTGATATTGAACCCGATATCGTGGTGGATATAACCGGGTTTATGGACAAGAAAATAGAATGTATCAAAGCCTATAAGTCTCAGTTTTACGATATAGAAAGCAAAGAGCCTGAAACTCCTATTTCCAGTTCCAATTTTTTTGACAGCATCACCTACAGAGCCAGAAACTTAGGTAGATTCATTAACACCGAGCATGCTGAAGGCTTTACTGTGGAAAGGTATCCTGCGGTGGATTCTATATTTGATTTAATTTAATACTGCTCAAATCATTAAATTCATAATATAAACACCTTATAGAGATGAATCAAGAATCACAACAAAATAGCTCAAAGCATTCAGTTAATCCTGAAAAGTTGAAATCGCTAAAGGAGTTAAGTAAAGAGTATTATAACATCGATTCACTTGCCAAGTACATAGATGTGTATAGAATATCTCAGACCGATCCAGATGATTTTTGGAACACTATTGCAGATCGAAATTTTGTATGGAAGCGCAAATGGGATTCGGTATTGAAATGGAGTCCTGAAAAAGCGGAGGTAACATGGTTTGAAGGTGCTCAGCTTAACATCACTGAAAATGCAATTGACAGGCATCTAAAAACCAGGGGAAACAAGACTGCCATTATATGGGAACCGAATAATCCTGACGAAGAGGCGCTTTATATCAGCTACAGCGAATTATCCGAGCGGGTGAATAAAATGGCCAATGTGCTGAAGAAAAATGGAGTGCAGAAAGGGGATCGGGTTTGCATTTACCTGCCTATGATTCCTGAACTGGCCATCGCCACGTTGGCCTGTGCCAGAATTGGAGCGGTACATTCTGTGGTTTTTGCCGGATTTTCAGCCTCTGCGCTGTCTTCAAGAATCAATGATTCGAATTGCAGGATGGTAATCACCTCGGATGGTTCTTACAGAGGCTCTAAAAGCATTGACTTAAAGAGCATTGTGGATGAAGCTTTGGAATCGACACCCTCAGTAGACTGTGTATTGGTTGTAAAACGCATCTTCTCTAAAGTTGAAATGCGTAAAGGCCGTGATGTGTGGCTTCATGAAGAGTTAAAACAGGTGAACGATACCTGTGAGGCAGAAGTGATGAATGCAGAAGACACGCTATTCATTTTATATACCTCAGGTTCTACAGGAACCCCTAAAGGCATGGTACATACTACCGCTGGGTATATGGTTTACACCGCTTTTTCCTTCAAGAATATTTTTCAATATAAAGAAGATGATGTGTACTGGTGTACGGCCGATATCGGCTGGATTACAGGACACTCTTATATCGTGTATGGTCCATTGCTGAACGGAGCAACCACCCTCATGTTTGAAGGGGTTCCTTCGTACCCCGATTATGGCAGATTCTGGAATATAGTTGAAAAATATAATGTCAATCAATTTTATACTGCACCCACAGCTATAAGAGCTTTGGCTAAACAAGACATCGAATTTGTTAATACTTACGATTTATCGTCTTTAAAAGTTTTAGGGAGTGTTGGCGAGCCTATCAATGAAGAAGCCTGGAACTGGTATTATGAGAACATTGGTAAGCGAAAATGCCCTATCGTAGATACCTGGTGGCAAACAGAAACAGGAGGCATCATGATCTCTCCGATTCCGTTTGTGACCCCGACCAAACCCACCTATGCAACCTTGCCTTTGCCGGGTATCCAGCCTTCACTGATGGATGACAGCGGAAATGAAATACAGGGTAATTCGGTCTCCGGTAAGCTGTGTATCAAGTATCCCTGGCCAAGTATGGCAAGAACGGTTTATGGAAATCATCAGCGTTATAAAGACACTTATTTTTCAGCCTTTAAGGATGTCTATTTTACCGGCGACGGGGCGCTCAGGGACGAAGTCGGCTATTACAGGATCACGGGCAGAGTAGATGATGTCATTATTGTTTCCGGTCACAATTTAGGTACCGCACCCATAGAAGATGCCATCAATGAACATCCTGCTGTCGCTGAATCTGCAATCATCGGCTTCCCTCATCAGGTAAAAGGAAATGCTCTGGCAGGTTTTGTGATTTTGAAAAATGAAGGCGAATCCAGAAATAAAGAGAATTTGAGTAAAGAAATCAATCAGCTCATTGCGAGCAAAATTGGGCCGATAGCCAAGTTGGACCGCATACATTTTGTGTCTGGCTTGCCAAAAACACGAAGTGGTAAGATTATGAGGCGTATCATGCGAAAGATTTCTTCCGGTGAAGGAAATCAGATTGGAGATGTATCTACCTTGCTGGATCCAAGTATTGTGGAGGAAATCAAAGAAAAAGTACAACCTTTTTTGGATGAATAAAGTCCTGAATTTTTAAAAGGAATCCGGATCAGCAGATTTATAACCCATTCACGCTTAATGTGCTGAATGGGTTATAATTTTACTTTTATTTATCTAAATCCTTTTGTAGAATGCAATATTATATTAAATTTGCATCGTCTTAAAGGACAACTGGTGGATGTAGCTCAGCTGGTTAGAGCACTGGTTTGTGGTACCAGGGGTCGTGGGTTCGAGCCCCATCTTCCACCCAAAAAAAAGGTCTTATCCATTTGGATAAGACCTTTTTTAGTTTATACAGGTTCTATTACCTCATTATCTTTGAAGGAAATACGACGACACTTTCGTGTCCGTTTTCACCAACAGCAGAAATTCCGAAGAAAAAATTATCGATAATGATTCCTTCCAGTGTGATTTCATTCACGTTTTCCACATATCTGAAATGATCCCAGGTTGGGGAAGTGGTAGACCTCCAATATACCTTGTAGCCTTTAACATCTTCCGGGTTTTCCTGTTCCCATTTGAATCTGACCGAAGGTTCTACAATTCCACCAATGGCTACTTCGGAAGGAGCGGGAGGGGCCCAGGCTAAACTCGCCATGCTAATGGCATTCACGGCAGTTAATTTTTTGACATAGTCAAAATTAACATGTTCTATCACGTCGCCATAAGCGATGCCACTTTCCACTCTGACGTCCTGGTGCTGCTGGTTATAGTTTTCATGGGCTTCCATGATTCTGATCCCGGGATAGCCCAAATCGTTAAAAGACCTGTGATGTCCCCCTCGACCAAAACGGTCTAAACGGTAAATCATGATTGGATTCATTTCTGGCATATAGGTTTGTGTCGTTTCATACACATATCTGGCCAGCTGTCTGGAAACACCATCCACTTCACCGCCATAATAACGCTTCATTTGCCTCTCTCTATCGGTTTCGGTCGGGTTGTGAGCCTCGCTGAAAATCCGGAAGCTTCTGTTATCAATCACGCCGTCAAGTCCTTCAATGTTGCCAATCATGTCGTTATTAAGCACACCAATAATATCCCAGCCTTTCTCTTTGGCATATTCGGCCAGAAACTTACCGCCAAACAAACCCTGTTCTTCACCACTCAGTCCCACATATACTATACTGTGATCAAATTCATACTGCGAAAGTACTCTGGCGGCTTCCATAGCACCTGCCATTCCAGTGGCATTGTCATTTGCACCGGGAGCATCGGTTGTAAAATCCTGAGTGTCTGAAGCTCTGGAATCGATATCCCCACTCATAATGACATAGGAATTTGGATACTTTTTACCTTTCTGAATGGCAACTACATTCTTAATTTCGGCTGTTTTAGGAATTCTGCTCCCCATATCTGGGGTTACGGTTTTACTTTGAAAGAAGACTTCAAGACAGTTGTTGCAGTCGGATGAAATCGTTTCAAACTCTTTTTTAATCCAGCGTCTTGCCGCACCTATACCGCGGGTATCGCTTTCGGTTTCACTAAAGGTGTTCCGGGTTCCGAAATCAGCCAGATTCTGTACATAATATTCCAGTTTTTCTGCGGATACATCCTCTACGATATCATAAATCCGGGTATCGATTTGACCGTAAAAAGCAGTCGAAATCGCTAAAAAGACAATTGTAAGTATGGTTTTCATATAAATCTATTTTTGGCTCAATTTACTATAATTTTAGAGGAATAAAAATTTTTAGAGCTAAGCGGGTTTGTTATCTTTGCGCCTGCTATAGATATATATTATGAAGATTTCTTATAACTGGTTAAAGCAATTTCTGAAAACCAAATGGACAGCCCAGGAAACTGAAGTTTTACTCACTGACTTAGGTCTTGAGGTTGAGGGGATTACAGATTTTGAATCTATTAAAGGAGGACTGGAAGGCATAGTCGTTGGCTATGTTGAATCCTGTGAATCTCATCCCAATGCGGATCGCTTAAAAATCACCAAAGTAAACATTGGCAAAGGAAAGCCGGTTTCTATAGTATGTGGTGCTCCCAACGTTGCCCAGGGACAAAATGTTCCCGTGGCTACGATTGGTACTAGGCTTTATGATGAAAAAGGTCAGCCCTGGTCAATCAAGAAAGGAAAGATCAGAGGGGAGGTAAGTGAAGGGATGATTTGTGCAGAAGACGAAATCGGAATTGGTAAAAGCCATGCCGGAATTATGGTTCTAGGAGAAAACCTCATTCCAGGAACACCCCTTAATCAGGTATTTGCAGTGGAAAAAGATCAGGTCTTCGAAATCGGTCTTACTCCTAACCGTGCAGATGCGATGAGCCATTGGGGGGTAGCCAGAGACCTTAGAGCCGGACTGATTCAAAATGAAATCAGTATTCCTATAGATACGCCGTCGGTAAGCAGTTTTCATGTGGACAACAGAAGTCTAAGAGTTTCTATTTCTGTGAATCAGCCCGAACTTGCACCTAGGTATTGTGGTGTAAGTATATCCGGTCTGGAAGTTAAAGATTCTCCAGACTGGCTTAAAAACAGACTTAAGGCTATTGGCGTAAATCCAAAAAATAATATTGTTGATGCGACCAATTATGTTCTGCACGAAATCGGGCAGCCATTACATGCCTTCGATCTGGATAAAGTCAAAAACAATAAAATTGAAGTAAAAACTCTGAAAACCGGTACTAAATTCACGACCTTAGATGGCGTTGAAAGAGAGCTTCATGAAGAGGATTTGATGATTTGCGATGACGAAAAACCCTTGTGCATTGCTGGTGTATTTGGTGGTGCTGAAAGTGGAGTAACGTATAGTACAACTAATATTTTTCTAGAAAGCGCCTACTTCAATCCTGTGAGCATTAGAAAAACTGCCAAGCGTCATGGATTGAATACAGATGCGTCTTTTCGCTTTGAACGGGGAATAGATCCTAATATAACGGAATTTGCCTTAAAACGCGCCGTAATTTTAATTCAGGAAATAGCTGGTGGTGTGGTCTCCAGCGATATTGACGATTTCTACCCTAAAAAAATAGAGGACTTCCAGGTCTTTTTAACTTTCGATAAAATCAACCAGCTAATAGGTCAGGAAATCGATACAGGGGTTATTAAAACGATTTTGACCTCTTTAGACATCCGCGTGAACAATGTTTCTGAAAGTGGTCTGGGACTAACAATTCCTGCCTACAGAGTGGATGTGCAGCGAGAAGTGGATGTGATAGAGGAAATTCTGCGCGTATATGGCTACAACAACATTGAGTCTGATAGTAAATTCAATGTGTCTGTTGCCAATTCTTCAGTCTACGACGATTATAAAGTCCAGAATAAAATAGCGAACCAGCTGGTTTCTCAGGGCTTCTTTGAAATTATGTCCAATTCTCTGACGACCAAAGCCTATGTAGAACTGGCCGAGGACCTCAAAGCAGAACACAATGTGGATATACTCAATTACCTGAGCAATGACCTGGGCGTTATGAGACAGTCGATGTTATTTTCCGGGTTGGAATCGGTAAGCTACAACATCAATCGGAAGAAAACCGATTTAAAGTTTTTTGAATTTGGCAAAACCTATCATAAAAAGGGCGATGACTTTCAGGAATTCAAGCATTTGGCCTTGTTCCTTACCGGTTCAAAAACTCCTGATTCCTGGTCGCATTTTCAGGAAAAAACCAATTTTTTTCAGCTGAAAGCCTATTTAGAACGTATTTTTGAACGCTTGGGTTTATCGAAGATTGAGTATCAATCCGCTGAATCGAAATCTATTGCTGAAGGACTTATAGGGAAACTGAATTCTAAAACTGTGGTTGAATTTGGCAGGGTTACTACTGAAATTTTAACTCATTTCGACATCGATCAGGAGGTGCTTTATGCAGATATCCATTGGAATACTGTGTTGGACGCCCTTGAAAAAAAGCAGCTTAAAATCAGTGAAATTCCAAAATTTCCTTCCACTCAGCGTGATTTTGCCCTATTGCTGGATCAGGGGGTGAAATTCGATGACCTTAAGGCAACGGCATTCCATACAGAGAAGAAAATATTGCAGGAGGTCGATTTATTCGATGTTTACGAAGGAGAGAATCTTCCGGAAGACAAGAAAAGTTATGCACTTCGATTTAAATTCATGGATAATAAGAAAACACTCACCGATAAGCAGGTGGATAAAGTGATGAAGAAATTACAGACTCAATTTGAAATTAAATTCAATGCTACTTTAAGGTAGGTTTATTTTCACTTATATTTAATCCCCAAGCTTGAGTGTTTGGGGATTTTTTTAGTTTTAAACCAGAGGTAATGGATTTACAGGATGAGTTTGTAAAGAAAATGATCGAGGAAATTATTCCGATTCACAAGTTTTTGGGTCTGGAACTGCTTCATATTGAAAAAGATTTTGTGAAGGTAAGAGTTCCTTTCCGACCGGAAGTGGTCGGTGATATTCGTTCCAACCGATGGCACGGAGGTATTATTACCACGGTGATGGATTCAGTCGGGGGAATTGTTGGAGGAACACACTTAAGTTCCATAAAAGACAAGATGGCCACTATCGATATTCGTGTTGATTTTTTATCTCCTGCATTTGGCAAAGCCATCATCGTGGAAGGAAGAACGCTCAGACTTGGCTCCAGAATCTTTGTCGCTCAAATGAAATGCTATTTAGAAGAAGATGACGAACACGAAACTGTTGCAGAAGGAAGAGCGGTTTACAACTTCATTCGCCTGAACCAACAGGAATAAGCTTGAATATATACTTAATGGGTGTTAAATTTTTAATTCCCAATTGCTTGAATTTAACTTACTTATTACTTTTATATCGAATGTTGAAAAAGAGCTATGATGTTTCCAAGAACAAACCTTAAAACCCAGTTGAACAAAGAAAAATTCAAAACCACTTCCAACGAAGGCATTTTGAAACAGGTTCATGAAGTTTTCAAAAATGTTGATGTAAGAAATGATGAGGTATTAAACAAGGTAATTTCTGGAGACTCTATCGGGTTCAATGATTTTGATTTTGATAAACTGCAGTCCAGTGAAATCTATCATATCGATCAAATTGAAAAAATTTGTATCACGTATAGATTAAGATTTTTAGATTCCAAATATTTTAAAGGCAAACTACCTTATGAAGCCATTTCAAAGATTAAAACTCTAGAAGAAGAGCATGAGACAAGTCTGCAGGGATTCAAAATCATGGCCCCTTCCAAATTGTTTAAATTAGAAAATGCAGATGATCCCTTATTATTTGCACCTATTGGAAATGATTATTACTACCTTATTCACAAGTGGGGAAACGACTTGAGTCCATTTCGTAAACTGATGATGTGGCCTTTTAAAACCTTCGAAAATTTTATGCTTTTCGTATTCCTATCGGCGCTGATTTGCACTGCGCTTGTCCCAAGCGGCTTCTTTATGAGTGAAGATAATATCAGAACAGAATTTATTTTGCTATTCTTATTTATGTTCAAATGGATTGCGGGGATTGCCCTGTATTATGGTTTTGCAAAAGGCAAGAATTTTAACACAGCCATCTGGAGAAGTAAATATTATAATGCTTAAAATTGCAACATGATTATATTTCAATTTATATATCAGCAGTTATCTCCCGCAAAGTTTTGCGGGTTTCTTTTTAGGTCTTACAAAACCAGGCTTAAAAGAAAATTAGTTTCTAATTTGGTAAAGCAAAAACACGTCAAAATTTCGAAGACATGCTATCTGAAATCTAAGATAGCGGCATAATCCTTATTCATTTATGTTTACTATTTTAGCCGGATTAAAAATCTTAACCCGAATAACCCTTTTATTTTAAATTTTAAAACCAATGACACACGCAGACCTTTTAAAAATCACTCAGGAATTTGGTAGTCCAGTTTACGTTTACGATTCAGAAAAAATTACAAAACAGTATAAACGTCTTACGGAAGCTTTCAAAAAGGTCAAACACTTGCGTCTTCATTATGCGGTAAAGGCCTTGTCCAATTTGAGTATTCTGAGATTATTCAATCAGCTAGGAAGTGCTTTAGATACCGTTTCCATACAGGAAGTGCGCTTGGGTATTGCGGCAGGTTTTGAACCTGGTAAAATTATTTTTACGCCCAACGGAGTCTCCATGGAAGAACTTGAAGAAGCGGTGGAACTAGGCGTTCAAATCAATATTGACAACCTGCTTATCCTTGAGCAGTTTGGAGCTAAACATCCAAGTGTACCGGTTTGCATTCGTATTAATCCACATGTCATGGCCGGTGGAAATACCAATATTTCTGTGGGCCACATCGATTCAAAATTTGGAATCTCCATACATCAGATGCCACACGTCTTACGAATTGTGGAAAACACGAGCATGAACATTAACGGGATCCACATGCACACCGGAAGCGATATTCTCGATATTGGGGTGTTCCTCCACGCTGCAGAAATTCTTTTTGATGCTGCAGCTCAATTTGAAAATCTGGAATTTCTGGATTTTGGAAGCGGATTTAAAGTACCCTATCATGAAGGGGATATCGAAACCAATGTAGAGGAACTGGGTGCCAAGTTAACCAAGCGTTTCAATGAATTTTGCAAATCTTACGGCAAGGAATTGACGCTGGCCTTTGAACCCGGGAAATTTTTAGTGAGTGAAGCCGGATTATTTCTGGCCAAAGTGAATGTGGTTAAACAAACAACCTCAACGGTTTTTGCTCAAATCGATTCCGGATTCAATCATTTGATTCGTCCCATGTTTTACGGATCGAAACATGATATTATCAATATTTCTCATCCAAAGCGCAACAAGCGGTTTTATTCCGTTGTAGGCTATATCTGTGAAACAGACACCTTTGCCAACAATAAAATGATCTCAGAAATAAGCGAAGGCGACATTTTGGCCTTTAAAAATGCAGGTGCTTACTGTTACTCTATGGCCAGCAACTACAACTCCAGATTCAGACCTCCGGAAGTACTTTGGCATAAAGGCAAAGCGCATTTGATAAGACAGCGTGAGACTTTCGAAGATATCGTGAGAAATCAGATAGAAGTCGCTTTGTAAAGGGATTTACGCCTATTAAAACTTAAAAAGATAGAGCTACTCAGCTCTATCTTTTTTGTTTTGGAAATTTTCAAGCCCGGTTTCCAACCAGTTCAAATAAGCCTCCGATGAAGGTTCATAGGCATTGGTTATGTTCAGAATCTCAAGGTCCGGAGAAAGCAAAACGTAGTAAGGCTGAGAATTATTCCTGAAATTGAGGGTCTGAAAGGTGGCCCATTTATCACCAACGCTTCGGATTTTCTTAACCGAGCCGTTGTTTCTTTCAAAGTTAAATCTCTCCTCTTCATCCAACCTGGCGTTATCGTCAACATAGAGTGAAATAAGAATGTAATCGTTTTTGATGGTTTCATAGACCTCAGGATCACTCCAGACCTGTTCTTCCATTTTCCTGCAATTCACACAGGCCCAGCCTGTGAAATCCAATAGTATGGGTTTATTCTGTGCTTTTGCCGCCTGTAAGCCTTTATCAAAGTCCTTATAAGCTTTCAATCCAAGCGGACCTTCGGTTTCTTTTTCATAAATGCTGTAAAAGAGAGGAGGAGGGAAGCCGCTCAGTAATTTTAAATTGGCCTGTGAAGAATTGGTAAGTCCGGGGATGAGGTAGATTACAAAAGCCAGGGTAAGAATCCCAGCAAAAATTCTTCCCTTGCCGAGTTTTTGATGAGGTCCCTCATGTGGAAATTTCAGTTTCCCAAAAAGATAGAGCAGCATGCCAATGCCAATTAGAATCCAAATACCGATAAATACTTCTCGTTTCAGAATCCCCCAGTGTTCTACCAAATCGGCATTCGATAAAAATTTGAAAGCAAGTCCCAATTCTAAAAAGCCTAAGACGACTTTCACCGTATTGAGCCATCCGCCGCTTTTAGGCAGGGAATTCAGCCAATTGGGAAACAAGGCAAACAAAGCAAAGGGCAGGGCCAGGGCCAATCCAAACCCACCCATACCAAGGGTCAGCATCGTAGCACCGCCGTCTGCCGTAAGCGAACCGCCAAGTAAAGAGCCCAATATAGGCCCGGTACAGGAAAAAGAGACCAGGGCAAGCGTGAGTGCCATAAAGAAAATACCGACAGCACCACCAAAGCTGGTTGCTTTTTGGTCTAGCCGGCTGCTCCAGGAATTTGGCAATGTGATTTCGTAGTACCCGAAAAATGAAAAGGCAAAAAATAAAAAAATCAGGAAAAAGATGACATTCAGAACAGGATTGGTGGAAATGCTATTCAAAATTTCAGGGTTAACCGAATCGATAAGATGAAAAGGCAAACTCAGCAACAGGTAAATTAAAAAGATAAAAAAGCCATACATCAGGGCATTTATCAGTCCTAATTTCCTGGTCTTTGCACCTTTGGTAAAAAAGGAAACCGTTAGAGGAATCATAGGAAACACACAAGGCGTAAGCAGGGCGATAAGTCCGCCAATAAATCCTAAAAGAAAAATGGTAAAATTACTGTCCTGGTTTTCTTCTGAATTTAACTGGAATTCGCTTTCACCTTTGAGATCGAGTTTTAAAGCCTGCGTTAACTTCTTATCTTTACTTTGTATTTCGATGGCTTTGGTTTCCGCAAGCATCAACTTTGCATCTGCAATACTAAAACTAAAGCGTTTTTGATCCTGAGGAAGACACATCTCATCATTACAAATCATGAAGAGGATTTCAAGATCCAGCGAACCCTCTTCCGCTTTTACTTTAAAATCCTGCTTAAAGGTGGCCTGGTCAATAAAATAGGTTAAGTCCGTTTTAAAGATCTCATCAAACTTGGTTATGCCGTCGGGTTCCTGAGTGGGACCTATTTTTTCCAATACCGCAGGATCATATTCAAAATTGAATTCGGTTGGAATTGGCCCATTTTCATCTTTTTTGAGTTCCGCTTGAGAAGGTAAATGCCAGCCCTCTTCAATCTGAGCAGTAAGCTTAATCGTAAAAATACTATCGGACTTTTTAATTACTGAAGCTTCCCAGCTGGATGGATTTAAAGCATTATCCTGTTGCTCAAACCCAAACTGAGCCTGGGATTGAGTTGTAATCAGCAGCGAAAAAATGAGTAATAAATAGGTTCTAATCATTTAAAATTTCAATTTTGAGGATATCCTCAGTGGTTGGTTCTACTTTGTAGCGATCATCCGTTCTTAAGTTCAGCACCCAAATTACATCAGCATTGCCATTGCAAAGCAGAAGTTGAGAAGACTTCAGGTGCGGACTTATTTTTTCATCTTTTAGAAAATCGCTTAATTTCTTTTTTCCTTGCATTCCGAAGGGGTAAAAGTAGTCCCCATTTCTTACAGATCTCACACTTAAGGGAAACTTAAGTTTAGACTTATCGATGTAGGCCACATTTGATCTGAAATTTCCAAGCTTTTCTACTTTTTTAAATTTTAATGTAAAACCATTCAAGTCAATATTGTTTTGGTCTTCATCAATTTTAACAGGTTCAAACCTTTGAATTGAAATGGTAGATAAGACAAGTTTTCCTCGATCTTTCACAAGTAGATGAGAGGAAGATTTAACTTGTTTACCAGTTTGAGCTTCAAGCAAATGATACACATCCTCCCATTCGGTAAAACCAAAATTTACCAGCAACTGATACAAAATCGCTTTTTGGTTTGGAAATGTGTTTAGCTTTTCAATGTCGATTTCATAATGCTCGTCCTTTTTTGTAACCAGGGTTTTAAAAAGCAAAGTGGTGTAATCTTCAATCAGAA
Source organism: Psychroflexus aurantiacus (assembly GCF_010820555.1). Lineage (GTDB taxonomy): Bacteria > Bacteroidota > Bacteroidia > Flavobacteriales > Flavobacteriaceae > Psychroflexus > Psychroflexus aurantiacus. The sequence continues at coordinate 156,959 of NZ_JAAIKD010000004.1, forward strand.
GTTCAGCATCCTTTAATTTTTCGAGACTGGATTTAAAGTTGTTCAAAAACTGTGAATTTAAATCCATCAGTGAAGGGACAACCTGATGCCTTATTTTATTCCTCAAGTATTTGGTGGTTGCATTGCTTTGGTCTTCCCGCCAGTCAATGTTGTTTTCCCTTGCATAGCTGTAGATGTCGTCTTTGGAGAATATCAAAAGCGGTCTTCTGATGTAGTCATTCCGGTCTGGGATACCAGTAAGACCCTTTAGTCCGGTAGAGCGGTTTAGGTTAATGATAAACGTTTCCAGACTGTCATTCAGGTGATGTGCGGTGAGCAGGTAAGGGTAAGCGGTTGTTTCTATCAACTCGCGAAACCAGGCATAACGCATATTTCTGGCTGTGATTTGAATCGATTCCTTTTGTTCTTCGGCTAAAGTTTCGGTTTTAAACTTTTTAACAAAAAAAGGACAATTCATGGAGTTGGCCAGATCTTCCACAAAACGCTCGTCTGTATCACTGGCCTCTGCCCTCAATTGAAAATTGCAGTGAGCCAAAGCAAAATCTAATTTCAAATGCAAACACAGATGCACCAAAACCACTGAATCTATACCACCACTCATGGCAATAATAAAAGGCTGCTTCAGTAATTCAGGGAACTCAGATTCTATATGTGTCTGGAAACGGTTCTGCATCTTTAGAAAAACACTAAATTAAACTTTATTGCTTTATTCTTTAGTAACAATAGTCGCATTAACAACATATTGTAAGGCTTTTCCTTTTATAAGGCATTCTTCATATTCCTGTTCCGGTTTTGCCAGGGAGGTGAGGGCACTGCCTACCATATAAGACAGGTACTTTTTTTCTGAATTGTAGAGCAAGCTTCGTATGACCACATTAAAATCAAAATCATGATCTGGAGTTATATAGCCAATAGCTCCGCTGTAAAGTCCTCGTTTTGTAGATTCATAGGTTTCTGCAATTTCCATGGCAGAACACTTCGGAGCTCCGGTCATACTGCCCATTGGAAACAAGGATTTTAAGATTTCGGCTACGGAGTAATCGGTTTTTACTTCAGAAGTAATGGTAGAAACCATTTGATGAACCTGTTCATAAGAGTAGATTTTGCATAACTCTTCCACGCTTACAGATTTTTTTTTAGCTGTTTTGGACAAATCATTTCTGACCAAATCCACAATCATGATATTTTCTGAAATCTCCTTGGGATCATTTTTCAAGTTTTGCTTTAACTGCTCGTCTTCAGCTGGGTTAGCGCCTCGCCTGGCTGTGCCTTTGATGGGCTGTGAGATCAGTTTCTGTTTTTCTTTTTTTAGAAACCGCTCCGGACTGGCGCACAGGGCATAATAATGCTCCAGTTTCAAAAAACTGGAAAATGGAGCTTTGGAAACGGAATTCAGATGATCAAAGGTGGCATGGGGTTCAATGTAGGCATCATCGACAAAGAACTCCTGGCAGAAATTGACTTCATAAATATCTCCTCTTTGGATATGAGCCAAAACCTGTTGAGCCTTTGCAACATATTCTTCTTTATCCCACCTGGGTGTAAATCGCATGGCATGAGAGCCTGTTTCTGGGAGGTCTAGGTTCAATATGGACGCGAAGTCCGTATCTATTTCATCATCCACCATCTTCAGGTAATGCGCCTCGATATGATCTTCCCTTACAAGCCATATTTTTTTGGGCTGAATAAAATAGAGCTCAGGAAATTGAAGATGATCTTCATTTTTTGAGGTAATGGTTTCGGTGTCGTTTTTTAGGTCATAACTCAGATATCCAAATAACCAGTCTCTAGTGCTGCTCTGGTATTCATCAAGCCGCTCAAAAGCCATGCAGTCGTCAGATTTTATGGCTGTAAAGGCATCTACAGCTAGCATGGCTCCATAGTTCTGGTACAGATGCTCACGTTCATTGGAGTCTAAGTAAATGACTTCTTCGAATTGCTTTCCCCAGTGAAAAAGCTTTTTTTTGAAATCTCCGCTAAATTGCTGCTTTTGAAATGTTCTGACAGTTCTCAAATCGGTTATAAATCGTTTTCAAAATTATGGAGTAAAGACTTTAGATGGGCTTTGTATGTATCTGTCATTTCATTTTCCTCAAAATTTTCTTCAAATGAAGGTAAACTGAAATTGTGAATGACGTTACCACCAAATTTCTTAAAATTAGATGTCGTGTATTCTAAGCTTGATTGAGCCCCACCTTTTCCGGGCGAGGTTGACATTAAAAAAATGGGTTTGTCCTTGAGGTATTCGCTGTCACTTCGAGAAAGCCAGTCGGTGATGTTTTTAAAGAAAGCAGACATTGCTCCGTTGTGCTCATTGACGGCTACGATTAAGGCATCTGCTTTTTTGATCTCAGATTTTAAATTTTGAATATCCTCTGGAATACCCTCAGAGTTTTCAAGGGTTTCAGAATATATCGGAACCTCCAAAGCTTTCAAATCGATATAATTAACATCCGCTTGTTTTATAAAGTTTAAAGCATACTGCAGTAATCTATCGTTGATGGAAGTCTCTGAATTGGATCCTGTAAAGGCTATGATTTTCGACATTTAATTTTTTGAGTAAAGGTACATATAAAAGAAAAATCCACTATTTCCTGGAAGGAATAATGGATTTAATTTTAGGTGATGTTTAATATTAATCCAGGTAAACCATACATTGTTTTAAGGATGGATTCTTTTTTATCAAACTTAAAATAAAGTCTCTAAGTTCGTCAAGTTCATAAGGAAGTAAACGTTCTGTCGCCTTTTTTAATTCTTTGCAAAACAGATGGACATCAAAACTTACTTTTTTCAAAATTTCTTTAGTGTATTCAAACATTGCTCTGGGCATGATTTAAAATTTTAAAAATTAGGTAGAAATGTATCATTCAAGTTATTTGTGTGAATATAATAATTTCATACCGATCGTATTATGATAAATGTCATAAAATTTGTAATTTATTAGCATAAATTTATTTTTTTCGAACGGTCCATTGAAACTTAAATTCTGAGACCACTTCACCAGCTTTATTTTCAGCAGTCGAAGTCATCCAGAACTTGAGTCCTTCAGGCTCATTCAGACAGGTTTTGATACTGCTTTTAACGAGCTCCACATCTTCACAGGTAAACCTTATTTTCCCTTTGGCTTTTTTATAGAATGTAGACGAATTTTCCTGAACCAGCATGGAAATCTTTTCACCGCTTTCACTAATTTCTTTCATCACGATAGCTCCGGTACTCAGTTCTGCTGCCATAGCCTGTACAGCAAAATACATGCTGTTGAAAGGGTTCTGATTAATCCATCTGTGAGTCACAGTGGTTATACACACTTTAGAATTGATCGTTTTTACCCGTACTCCGCAAAGCCACGCAGAAGGTAATTTGGTAACTAAAAACAAATTGATTTTGGAGGGAGAAAGCTTCATTGAGATTTTTTTTTTGGTGTTTCAAGGTAGTCATTTATTCAATTCTATAGTGAAATTTTATTTTTTTTAAATTTTAATATGTTTTTTTTAGTTCTTCTCACATGAGTCGAATGTATTGATTTTACTAGGGATTCGAAGCTATATTGGTAAGAAACACAAGTTCAATAATGTTAATTAAAAGTTAAATTATATTACTATGTATTGCAAAGTAGTGTCTAAAAGACATATCTTTGCTATGTATTATTTAAAAGGAGATTATGAAAATAGAAAACACTAAAGCTCAAATGCGCAAGGGAGTGCTGGAGTATTGCATCTTGTCTGTGCTAAGTCACGACGATGCTTATGTTGCAGAAATCCTCGACACGTTGAAGTCGGCAAAGCTGCTGGTTGTGGAAGGAACGATTTACCCGTTGCTAACCCGGCTAAAAAATGCAAATCTTCTGTCGTACCGATGGGAAGAATCCACGGGAGGACCACCTCGGAAATACTATGGTCTAACTGAAGAAGGAAAAGATTTCCTGAGCGAACTTTCAGAAACCTGGACCGAATTGAGTTTCGCAGTCACAAAAATTACTTCAAAAAAACAAACTAACGATGAATAAGACAATCAACATTAATCTAGCAAATGTGTTTTTTCACATCGATGAAAATGCGTTTATTAAACTGGACCGGTATTTAAAAACCATAGAAAGCTATCTGGCAAAAGAGGAAAGCAAAGATGAAATTCTTCAGGATATTGAAGCCAGAATTGCAGAACTCTTTACGGAGTCCATGACACATGAAAAGCAAGTCATCAACCTTTCTCAAGTGAATGAGATGATTGCCATCATGGGTGAGCCTGAAGCTTACAAGATCGACGATGAAGATTCATCCTCAAGCTCCTCTAGGACCAGAACTTCACGAAAGTTATATAGAGATATCGAGAACAATTATATAGGTGGAGTTTCAGCTGGTCTGCATCATTATCTGGGACTTAATCTAATAGTCATTAGACTCATTTGGATCATTTCAGCCTTATTTTCATTTGGCGCAACTGTAGCTATTTATGTGATTCTCTGGGCGGTCACTCCAGCGGCCAGAACAACGGCTCAAAAACTTGATATGCAGGGTGAGCCTGTCAATCTATCCAATATTGAGCGCAAGGTGAAGGAGAGCTATTCCAAATTCGCAGATAAAGTGGGGGATATAGATTATGATAAATACGGTCAGCAGACCAAATCTGGAGTCACTAAGTTTTTTGACGGACTGGGTGAAGTATTAAAAGCCCTTGGTGTTTTTATATCTAAATTCTTAGGGGTTATCCTGTTAATCATTTCAGGTGTCGTTTTGGTAGGATCCTTGATTTTTCTCTTCAGTTTTGGAACCATATCCATCTTTGAACTTGGAGATTTCAATAATATGGACATGTTTTCACTGGGAGTTCCTTACTGGATTCAAGTCGTTTTATTTTTCCTTGTAGGCGCCATACCCTTTTTCTATCTGCTTATTTTAAGCTTGAAATTGCTTTTTTCCAACCTTAAATCGATTGGTAAAATAAGCCATATCACCTTGATAGGCATCTGGATACTCTGTGTTATTGTGATCACAACCTTAAGCATTAAAAAAGAACTCGAGGTGAGTTATGATGCCGAAGTGGTAGAGGTAAAGTCACTGGCTCTGGCTTCTGAAGATACCCTAAGAATTAAGATGGATGCAAACCTTTTGTTTTCAGATGAACTTAGACAGAGTAAACTTCAGAAAATAGTCCAGGATGAATCCAATACAAGTAGATTATACAGTCCCAATGTATATGTCAATTTCAGAACTTCCAATGATGACGAACTGAAGTTAAGAGTTACCAAAAAGAGCTTTGGCTCAAGCGAAACAAAAGCCAGAGAAAGAGCTTCTTTAATCGATTATGATTTCGAACTCGAAAATTCTAATTTAAAACTCGATACCTATTTTCTGACTCAGCCGGAATTTCTGAAAGAAGATATAAAGGTTGAAGTAACGGTCTATATACCAAAGGACAAGATTGTGTATTTGGATAAAAGCCTGTTGGATTTTACAAGAGTAAGAAACTTTAAACGCTCATATTATAATACCTATTTAGACTATAAGGAGAATACCTGGGAACCTTTAGACCGCAGCGTTAAAACCGATTCATTAACAAGCCTTCAAAACTAAATCTTATGAAAACCATAACCTACGCATTAGTATCCAGCCTGTGTTTCCTGTTTTTCGGCTGTAACATCAATATCGATTATCTCGATAAAATTGAGGGTGAAGGCGAAGTCATCACCGAACAGATCCTACTGGATTCCTTTACAGAGGTTGAACTCAAAAAAGGCTGGGAGGTTATTTTAGAACCTGCTTCTTCCAACTATATGGTAGTGGAAGCCAATGAAAATTTATTTGAAGTTTTTGAATATGAGAATAAAAACGGGAAATTAATCCTTAGAGCCTCCAAACAGGTTTCAAAGGCTGATGCAAAACAGATTACCCTATATTTTACTGAAAAATTAGAGTCTTTAAAAGTATCCAGCGGAACGAAAGTTACTTCTCCGGAGCGCTTGAATTTTGAAAAACTCGATTTAGATCTTTCAAGTGGAGGTGAAGTGATCTTGGATTTAGAACTTAACACCTTGAATATAGAAACCTCAAGTGGTTCTGTTGCTCATTTAGTTTTAGACTTGGATGATTTATTTGTAGATAGCTCAAGTGGTGCCAGAGCAGACTTGGATGTGAATGCCGTATCAGTCAATGTAGAATCGTCTTCAGGTTCAGAGGTTAACCTTAAAGGAACGACAAGTGAACTTAAGGTACAGTCTTCAAGTGGATCAAATGTGGATGCTGAACGATTAAAATCTGATAACGTCACATCAAAAGCCTCATCGGGAGCTTATGTTAGTGTGTATTCAGTCGTTAATCTAAAGGCTGAAACCAGCAGCGGTGGAAACATTAAGTATTTAAACCAGCCAACAGGTGATATAGAATTAAATAAATCAAAGTCTGGAGGATCTATAGATATCAAGTAAAGCCACCAGGCTAAAAACCTTAACTTATGATCAGCTTAATCAAAGTACTTGTAATGGTTTTAATCTACTATCTGGAATGTTACTCATCTTGCTCATAATTTTCATTGAAGGCAGAAGGCAGGAGTTGCGGAATGAATTTTATGATAATGGGAAGTAAGACACTGCCTCCCGGCATCACGAAAATGGCAAGGGAGGGAATGCTTTTGAAAATGTCATAAAGTTGACTTTTAACTTTCAGTTTTTCATCTGCATTCAGTTCGCGGTGGGTAGACTGGGAAAGCAGATATACCAGTTCTTTGCTCTGGATGATTTCCTTATAAAGTCGATTTTTATTTCTGCTTAGCAAGAGTTTTACAGCCTTCTGGTTTTTTTGGTAAAAGTGATTCAGTGGGTTACTGAAATGAAAATAGGCAATATGCTGTCTGTACTCTGAAACAAATTGAAATAGAAATTCAATACTCTTATGGATTTGAGATTCGGTAAGATTTAAGTTGGATCCCAGGATATTCATGAATTTCAGTTCGTTGATTTCAATTTCTTCATCGCTGTAAACCGCCATGCAGGCCAGATCGAAGACATAAAGACTTCCCATGCTGCTAAGTACCGGACTGTAGTCAATAGCCTGGGTTTTCACTGCTTTTTCAGAATCCGTGACATGATAACGCAAAGAGCTTTTTATAAGTTTTAGAATGAGTGTATCGTAAGTCGTTTTACTGGTTTTTTTATCCAGGGCTAAATAAACCGTTTGCATGATCAAGCTTTCCAAAGTTTTAGCGTACTCGCTTGGCTTTACTGATGTCATCAGGCTTTTTCTGTAAGTCAGTACATCGGTTAGCAACAAGGCGTTGGTGATAAGATGGCTAAAATTTTTCTGAATAAGCCCTTCATTGGTTTGAACGCGCTTATGAATAAGCTGTTCCAGTTTTTGTTCTGATTTAGTTTTGAATTTGAAGATCGACTTCAGAAATTCTTTTTGAGCATGAAGCGATTCATAAAAGCCTACAAGTCTGCTTATAATTTCGCTGCCAGGCTGCTCTTCACAGATTTGATGATCCTCATAGACCAGTGTGACAAGGAGGTTGATTTTTGCTAATTCCTGCTGGGTGTATTTAAGGTTTTTGTTAAGAGGAATCAAGGCGGTCTGGCTTGATCCATAAACAAAACCGGTACTTCTCAGCTTGTCATAAAATTCATTCTCACTCAAAGACAGAATGCTGGATTCGCTGATGCGATGCAGACACTTAATAAGCCAACCTGAAGCTGATGGATTCATAGGACAAAGAAACTTTATTTTTTTGTTTTTATAATCGGTTTAAATTAAAAAGGAGCCTAAAATTAGACTCCTTTTTTAAGTGTGAACTCCTTAGTTGGAGTAAATTTTATTGTAAAGATCCATATATTTTTGTTTGATCACTTTTCTTTTCAATTTCATTGTAGGCGTGAGGTGTTCATTCTCAACGGTCCATTCATCGGGAGTTAATTCGAATTTTTTAATTTTCTCCCAGTTGCCAAACTTCTGATTGTAGAAATCTATCTCTTCCTGGACTCTATCGATTAATTCCTGATGCTTGATCATTTCTGAAAGGGATTCTCCGAGATTTAAATCTTTTCGTTCTGCCCATTCTGTTACAAATTCTTTATTCAGTTGTATCAGGGCTGCCGGCATTTTTTGACCTTCTCCCACCACCATGATTTGTTCTATAAAGCGAGATTGCTTCATGACATTTTCAATGATCTGAGGAGCGATATACTTTCCTCCAGACGTTTTGAACATTTCTTTTTTACGGTCTGTGATTTTCAAGAAGCCGTCTTTATCTATCTCTCCAATATCACCAGTATGGAAATACCCGTCTTTTAAAACCTCATCTGTTTTTTCCTTGTCTTTATAATACCCCATCATAACCTGTGGTCCTTTGACCAGGATTTCGCCATCTTCTGCGATTTTTACTTCGGTATCTGCAATTGGACGACCTACAGTTCCTATTTTGAAACCTCCATCGCGCATATCGTTTACAGACACGACCGGTGAGGTTTCTGTAAGGCCATAACCTTCCATAACACCCATTCCAGCGGCATTAAAAACCCTTGCTAATCTGGGTTGCAAGGCAGCACTTCCGGATGCAATGACCTGCAGATTTCCTCCCAAAGCTTCCTGCCACTTGCTGAAAATCAATTTCCTGGCAAGTTTTAAACGGGTTTCATACCACCAGCCGTTACCTTCGTAAGGTTCGTATTTCAAACCAAGTTCCACTGCCCAGAAAAATAGTTTTTTCTTTACACCCGTAAGATCAGCCCCTTTAGCGATGATTTTGTCATATACTTTTTCAAGCAGCCTTGGCACAGCAGACATCACTTCTGGTTTTACTTCTTTCAGGTTATCGCTTATCGTTTCAATAGATTCTGCAAAATAAATGCTCACACCATTAAACTGATACATATACTGCAGCATACGCTCATAGACGTGACATACAGGAAGAAAACTCAAGGCTTTTGCATTTCCTTTGTCTAGTGGCAGACGCGCAGAGCTGTTGATGGCATTACTGGCAATGTTTTTATGAGAAAGCATTACTCCTTTTGGTCGTCCGGTTGTCCCTGAAGTATAAATTAAGGTCGCTAAATCGTTTTCGGTGACTTCATTCATGATGGAAAGCACCTCGCTTTGATTGCTTTCGTCTGCACCCAGGTCCAAAACTTCTGTCCAGTTTTTGGCTCCTTCTATCTGGTCAAATGTATAAACCTCTATTAGAGATTCAACTTCACCTTTTATAGCCATGACTTTGTCATACACCTCTTTATCAGAGACAAAACAAAACTTGGATTCACTATGGTTAAGCACATACGCATAATCTTCTTCAGAAATAGTCGGGTAAACAGGAACGTCCTGAGCGCCCAGCTGCATGATACCAATATCCATAATGTTCCACTCGGTTCTGTTGTTGGTAGAAATAATGGCGACTTTATCATTAGGCTTTACTCCAAGTCTTAAAAGACCTCGGCTTATTTTATTGAATTGTTCGATGTATTCTTTGGTAGAAGTAGACTTCCATACCCCGTCATATTTGGTTACCAGGGCGTCGGTTAAATTATATTTTTCGAGCTGGTAGTATGGGAAATCAAATAAGCGTTTTAGTGATGCCATGAGGTTTTTAATTTTATCAAGGCAAAATAATAAATATTTGCTTTAAATTCTACTAAAACTTTTTTTTAAACAAGACAATTTTACGAAATTCTTAAAGCTGATTTTAGGTAGCTGTAAATCAAATCCTTGGAATTAAAACCCCAGGGCAGTATCATCTCCCCGATAATCAGCACCTCCCTGTAGTTTCCCATTTGGTAATTTTAAAATGGCATCTACTTTCCCTAAAATTTTAGACTCTTGTTGAATGACCTTATAATTTCTAGCTCTTAGAGAGTCCAGTAAATCAGAGTCAAATCCACGGGGTTCAAATGTGATTTCATCGGGCAGCCATTGGTGATGAAACCTGGGCGCATTGACGGCCTCCTGCATAGACATATCAAATTCGTACACATTTAAAATAGTTTGAAGTACAGAGGTGATAATGGTGGATCCTCCAGGCGAACCCAGGCTCATCCAAAATTCTCCCTCCTTTTCCACGATGCTGGGGGTCATGGAACTCAGCATGCGTTTTCCAGGCTCAATAGCATTGGCTTCTGCACCAATGAGTCCGAACATATTGGGAAAGCCAGGTTTTGCGCTAAAATCGTCCATTTCGTTATTCAGAAAAATACCGAGTTCATTGCTGTAAAGTTTAGATCCATAAGCGCCGTTTAGGGTCGTGGTTGCAGCAATCGCATTGCCGAATTGGTCTACGATGGAGTAGTGGGTGGTTTCTTTACTTTCGTTATAGCCCTGGATATCCCCATGTTCAATGTCTTTTGAAGGTGTAGCCGTTTCAAAGCTAAACTCCTGCATGCGGTGTTTCAGATATTTTTTGCTGAGAAGACTATCCCTTGGGATGTCGACAAAATCCGGATCGCCCAGATAAAAACTTCGGTCTGCATAGGCTCTGCGTTCTGCTTCAGCAAGCAACTGAATATATTTTGACGAGTTATGCCCTAAACTTTCCAGCTCATAATCTTCGAGCATTATTAAAATCTGACCTAATACAATGCCCCCACTGGAGGGAGGAGACATGGAAATGACATTGAGGTCTTTATAAGAGACTTCAATGGGTGCTCTCCACACCGCTTCATAGGCTTTCAGGTCCTGAAGGCTTATAATTCCGCCATTTTTTGAAATAAACTCTACCAAAATCTCTGCCGTTGTTCCATTATAAAATTCAGAACGTCCATGTTTAGAAATCCGTTCAAGGGTATTAGCCAGAGCGCTATTTCTATGCGTGTCTCCGCTTTGAAATGTTCTGGAATACAGGATAGAGTCTTTATTGACTTGTAAGAAGGTAGATTGGAGTGTATTAAGCATATCCGCCTGCTTCGAAGTCACCACAAATCCGGTTCTGGCCAGGTCAATACTTGGCTGAAGTAATTCTGCCATCGGTAAAGACCCGAACTTCTCATGCACTTTAAACATGCCTGCGACTGTTCCGGGAACTCCAATGGCCAGACTTCCCAGTCGGCTCAGTTGTGGGTCGGGAACGCCCTCTTTATCAAGATACATGGTCTTGGAGGCCAATGACGGAGCCATTTCCCGGTAGTCTAAAGCACCGGTTTGGCCATCATGGGTCCTGTACACCATAAAACCGCCTCCGCCAAGGTTACCTGCAAAAGGATAGCAAACCGCCAGGGCCATTTCTGTCGCCACCATCGCATCAAAGGCATTTCCGCCTTTTTTCATGATATCCAGACCTATCCTGGAGGCTTCCTCACGTGCAGAAACCACCATAGCAGAGTCTGCGACGATGGTTTTTATTTCATTTACTTCTTTTTTAGGTTCTTTCTCTGTGCAGCTTAAGCAAAAAGCTGCCATGAAAAAAAGGCTGTATGATCTAATCCTTAGTCCTTTCATATTTTATTCAATAATTATTAAGCATTGAATCTAAATAAAATTATGATCAATCTTTCCTTTCCTTAAAAAAACATGTTAATGCCTCTTGCCTTTCCAGGTTCCTCCGTATTTGTAATGCGGGAGGTTCTGCCGCTTCTCTAAACAAGCCTTACAGGCGAAAATCCATGTTTTGCCCTTTTCAATTTGGATGCGGTACAGTATCTCAAATTCTTCCTGACAAATAGCACAGACTTTGGTTTTCAACAGAGATGAATTAGCGTGTGAGTCTCGAAATGAGTTCACTGTGTTTGGGAAATTTCTGCTGAAGTTGCTGGCGTTCCGCTAATGCAAAATCCTTAAAATCAAAGCCGGGAGCAACCGTACAGCCAACGAGTGCAAAGCCTTTGTTAGGTTCAATTTCAGCAGCAAACCAGTGCTGAGCAGGAACCACAAACTGAGGGGTTTCTCCTGCTGAAAAATCCCCTCCTATTTTGATATTGGAGTAGTCTCCTTCAGGAGAAATCATGTGAAGTGAAATTCTTTGCCCTAAATAAAAATGCCAGGCTTCATCCTGATTGACTTTATGAAAGGCTGAAAACTCATCAGCTGTTAACATAAAATAGATGCAGGTACATACACTTCGATCTGACTCAAATTCTGAAGGCAACTCGTTTTTAGAAATGGAAAGATCACTTCTGTAGGTTTCTTTGAAATAACCGCCTTCAGGATGTTTTTTTAAATCTAATTTTTCAATCAATTGTTCCTGAGTGAGCATAGGTTAAGCTTTTTCGAACCAGGATTTTGCATTTTGAAACGCCTCAATCCAGGGAGAAACCTCGTCGGTTTTTCTGTCCTTGGGATAATGTGCCCAGTTCCAGGAAAAGGTCGATCGCTCCAGGTGTGGCATCATCACCAGATGTCTTCCAGTTTCATCACAAAGCATGGCGGCATTATAATCTGAGCCATTCGGATTGCATGGGAATTCCTCTCTGAAGTATTTTGCAGGTATCGAATATTGATGTTCTTCCATTGGCAAATGGAATTTACCTTCCCCATGAGCGGCCCAAATACCCAGCGTAGAGCCTTCCAGACTCTTCAGCATGACGCTGTTGCTTTCAGAAATTGTGACCGCTGTAAAGCGACATTCAAACTTTCCTGAGTCGTTATGTAACATTTTCGGTTTTTCTTCATGATGCGGTGTGATTAGTCCAAGCTCTACAAATAGCTGACATCCGTTACAAACCCCAAGCGATAAAGTGTCTTCCCTGTTGAAGAAATTACGCAAAGCCAGATTGGCGTTTTCATTGTATTTGAAAGCTCCGGCCCAGCCTTTGGCACTGCCCAGGACATCAGAATTGGAAAATCCTCCAACGGCTGCAATAAACTGGACATCTTCCAGGTTTTCTTCGCCAGACATCAAATCGGTCATGTGGATGTCTTTCACATCAAACCCCGCCAGATGCATGGCTCTGGCCATCTCACGTTCAGAATTCGAGCCTTTTTCTCGTATGATAGCAGCCTTGATGCGTTTTCCCTCTACTGCTTTTAATGTTCCATCAAAATGCGCCGGGAAATTGAAGGTCAAGCCGTTATTTCTAAAGTTCTCGTGACGCTCTTTGGCTTTTAGTTCTCCACTCTGATGCTTATCAAACTCATAAGAGGTCTGTAACCAGTAGTTTCTGTAGGTATTGACATCAAAACTCAGGTTTTGCTCATCAAGAGCAATGCTTAGCTTACCGGTTGAGTTTACTTCTCCGAGATACAGGGGATGTAGGTCCAGTTCTTTAAAATCAGCAGTTAAATCTCCATCTGCCTGAAACACAATACCTGTATTTTCAGCAAATAAGAGTTTGAACACATCTTTTTCTTCAAAGGCTTTGAAATCCAGTTCAGCGCCTAAATCATTGTCAGCAAAGCACAATTCCAGCAAGGTGGTGATGAGGCCTCCCGATGAAATATCGTGACCGCTGACTAGTTTATGTTGTTTGATCAGTGTTTGAATGGCATTGAATTTCTTTTTGAATTCAGAATCTGCATTGACGGATGGGGCCTTATTTCCAACCTTATTCAAAAGTTGATAGAAAGCCGAGCCGCCAAGTTCCAGGTCATGCTGAGAAAAATCCAAATAATACACTGAACCTGCTTCTTTTTGAAACATCGGTTCAATCACACGGGTGATTTCATTACAGTGTCCGGCCGCAGAAATAATCACCGTTCCCGGGGAAAGCACTTCCTGGTCTTTATAACGCTGCTTCATCGATAAGGAATCCTTACCGGTTGGCACATTGATTCCCAGATTTATGGAAAATTCTGAAACGGCTTTTACAGCATCATAGAGTCTGGCATCTTCGCCTTCATTATTACAGGGCCACATCCAGTTTGCTGAAAGTGAAACCGAAGTTAATCCTTGTTCTAAAGGCGCCCAGACAATATTGGTCAGGGCTTCAGCGATGGAGTTTTTAGCACCTGCAACAGGATCGATTAACCCAGATACAGGGGAGTGGCCAATCGAACTGGCAACTCCTTCTTTGCCGTTATAATCTAAGGCAACCACCCCACAGTTGTTGAGGGGGACCTGCAAGGGTCCAACAGTTTGCTGAACAGCAACGCGACCAGAAACACATCTATCGACTTTATTCACCAGCCAGTCTTTACACGCGATGGATTCCAGCTGAAGCAAGTCTTCAACGTAAGTGTATATCGTATCTGTATCGAATTGAGCAGAGGCATAGGTTCGTTCTACTCTGCGATCGGTCATGATGGTTTTAGGGGAACTCCCAAACATATCCTCGAGCTTGAGATCCAAAGGTTTTTCCTGTGTTTTGGAATTTTTGAATACAAACTGATGGTCATCGGTGACCGTTCCTACGCGATACATCGGAGATCGTTCCCGTATGGCCACTTTTTCCAAAAATTCGGAGTCTTTTTTTCCAATCACCAGACCCATGCGTTCCTGAGATTCGTTACCTATGATTTCTTTGGCGGAAAGCGTTGGATCGCCCACGGGAAGTTTATCAATATCGATATGACCACCCGTATCTTCAACCAATTCACTCAAACAGTTCAGGTGACCACCAGCGCCGTGATCATGAATGGAGCGAATCGGGTTTTCTTCGAGTTCGACCATCGCACGAATGGCATTGGCCGCTCTTTTTTGCATTTCGGGATTGGATCTCTGCACGGCGTTGAGTTCGATACCGCTTTCGAATTCGCCGGTATCCGCAGAAGACACGGCAGCACCTCCCATACCAATTCTGTAGTTGTCGCCCCCCAGTATTACGATATCATCGCCTTTTTTGGGAACATCCTTTAGAGCCTGATCGGCTTTGCCGTAACCAACACCACCGGCTAGCATGATGACTTTATCGTAGGCTAAAAACCGATTATGTTCCTCATGTTCGAAGGTGAACAAAGAACCGTTGATGAGCGGCTGACCAAATTTATTTCCAAAATCTGAGGCGCCGTCGGAGGCTTTAATCAGGATGTCCAGTGGACTCTGGTACAGCCATTCCCGTTTAGGGATTGCTTTCTCCCAGGCCTTGGAATCGGTATGTCTTGGGTAAGAGGTCATATATACAGCAGATCCGGCTAATGGTAAAGAGCCTTTACCGCCGGCAAGCCGGTCTCTTATTTCACCCCCGCTACCTGTGGCAGCTCCATTGAAGGGCTCTACCGTAGTCGGGAAATTGTGGGTTTCTGCTTTTAGAGAAATTACAGAATTGAATATTGAATTTTTATATTCTGAAGCCATTTCAGGACGGATAGGAGCAAACTGCTCAACCTGTGGTCCTTTGATGAAAGCTACGTTGTCTTTATAGGCCGAAACGATACTGTTGGGATGCGTTTCAGAGGTTTTACGAATGAGTTTGAAAAGCGATTCAGGCTGCTCTTCGCCATCAATGATAAAGGTGCCGTTAAAGATTTTATGTCTGCAGTGCTCTGAATTGACCTGAGAAAAACCAAAGACTTCAGCATCGGTTAATTTACGGCCCAGTTTTTCGGAAAGGTTTTCCAAATAACTGACTTCTTCCTCATTAAGCGCCAGGCCTTCCTGTTGATTGTATTCCGCTATGTCATCTATATCTAGAACAGGATCAGGTTGGATATCAATGGTGAAAATTTCCTGATCCAGGCCATCATACTTTTGAAAAAGCATTTTATCGAAATCCTTCTCTTCCGAAGTCACCTCATAAAACTCCTCAATTCTCTGAACATCATCGATTCCCATGTTTTGAGTGATTTCCACAGCATTGGTGCTCCAGGGGGTAATCATCACCTGACGCGGTCCGATAAACTGCCCGTCGATCTGTTTTTCATCAACGAATTGAGCATCGCCAAATACCCATTTGAATTTTTTGATGGTTTCGTAATCTGGACGTTTTACAAGAGAAACTGCGAAGTAATGCGTCGGTTCAGCTTTAAAGAAAATGATCATTCCGTTTTGGATTTGAGTTGTGTTCTGACGCCTTCAAAATTACGATAAATATGTGAGTATTTTTAAAAATTGATTAAGTTTGAAACTGAATTTACCTAAACTCCAGTAGCGGACAGTTCATCATACAATTAAATGACCACTTGAAAAACGCCACCTTAAAATGTCTTGCTTTATTTTTTCCTTTTCAGTTGCTTCTGATTTATGTGCTGAAACAAAAGCCTGCCTGGGTCGAAAAATATTACAGTGAAGGTTTATTTCTGGTCTTATCTCAACTTCAGCATTATCTGACGTCCTGGATACCTTTTTCGCTTGGGGATTTGTTTTATTCAGCGCTTGTCATACTTATGCTGGTATGGTTGTTCGGCTTAATTAAGAGCAGGTTTAGAAAATTAGGCACACGGTTTTTAGAAGCTTTGGCGTTTGTGTCTTTAATTTACTTTCTGTTTCATCTGTTCTGGGGCTTCAATTATTACCGCCTGCCTTTGCATCAGTCTTTAGGCATCTCCACAGAATATACCCATGAGGAGTTACTTGATTTCACCTGCGATTTGATTCAGAAAACCAATGTTTTACATGCTGAACTGGCCAAGAGTGACAGTGTGAAAGTTGACTATGAATTTAAGCAGGGTCAACTTCAGCAATGGGTTTTTGAAGCCTATACCAACTCAACCAACGAAGATCTGAAAATCCCGTTTCGAGTAGAAAATCTAAAAAAATCTATGTTTTCCCTGCCGCTTTCCTATGGAGGCTTTAGTGGCTATGTTAATCCGTTTACCAACGAAGGACAATATAACTATAAAATTCCCACGTATAAACTACCTACAACCATGGCACACGAAATTGGTCATCAGCTGGGATACTCCAAGGAAAATGAAGCTAATTTTATAGCCTCTGTCATCACTATGCAGGACGATAACAGATTTTTGCGATACTCGGGTTTAACTTTTGCTTTGAAGTATAGTCTCAATGATATGTATAAAAAAGATCCTCTTTTATCGGAAGCTCTTATCGCAGAACTCCGTCCTGGAGTTATGAAAAATTATAAAGAAGTTCAGGAATTTTGGCAAGCCTACACCGGTCCTGTAGAATTAGTTATGGAAACCGTCTACGGGAATTACCTCAAAGTCAATAACCAGCCACTGGGTATGAAAAGTTACGACTATGTCGTGGCTTTACTTGTCAATTATTATCAACAATAAAAGTATTAATCTCTAAATCAAATTTCAATGAAACAAAACATCTTTCTTTTATTTTGCTTATTGAGTGCTGGTCTTTTTGCTCAGGATTATTTTCCCGAGAACAAAGGAGTCAAGACTCGGACCAGCAATTACACCGCAGTTAAGTCTGCCATCATTCATGTCTCCCCCTCACAAACCATTGAAAACGCTACCTTGCTTTTCAGGGATGGGGAAATCGTTGAAGTTGGTAAAAATGTAAGTCTTCCCGAAAACACAGTAGTAGTAGATGCGAAAGGCAAACATGTCTATCCTTCTTTTGTGGAAGTCTATTCAGATTTTGGAATTAAGGAGATTGCCACTGCGCCAAGAGCATCTCAGCCACAGTATGACCCAAACAGAAAGGGCTATTACTGGAATGATCACATGAGGCCGGAGCAGTCTGCAAAGTCTCATTTTAAATTTGATGAGAAAAAAGCAGAGAGCATGCGTAAAGCAGGTTTTGGTGCGGTTAATACGCATATAGCCGACGGATTTATGAGAGGAAACGGCGCTTTATTTGCTCTGGCTGAAAGCGAAAATTTCAACCAAAATCTGTTGAAAGATAAGTCAGGATTTTACTACGAGTTTAGTAAAAGCAAGCAGTCTCGTCAGGCCTATCCCAGCTCGATTATGGGATATACAGCCTTGCTGAGACAGTTTTACCATGATGCTAAAGCTTATGAAAACGGCCTCATAGAAGAAAAAGATCTGGCTATTGAAGCTTATCTGGCCAAAAAGAACATGCCTCAATTATTTTCGGTAGACAATTATTTAGATGCCTTCAGAGCTGATAAAATTGGAGATCAGTTTGGTGTTCAGTATACCATCATCGGGTCTGGAGATGAGTATAAACGCATAGAAGACCTGAAGGAAATTAATGCCCATTTCATTTTACCGCTTAAGTTTCCTGAGGCTTACGATGTGGAAGATCCCTTCTTGAGAGAATATCTTACGCTTGGAGATATGAAACACTGGCAATATGCACCTTCCAATGCAAAAATTCTTGCAGAGAACGGCGTTGATATTTCGTTTACGTCTAAAGGACTAAAATCCCCGGATGAATTACTTAAGAATCTGAAGAAAGCGGTTGAACGCGGCCTGGATAAGCAGACTGCTCTTGCTGGTTTAACGACTCAGCCTGCCAAAGCCATAGGTGCTTCCGAACTTTTAGGAACCTTAGAAAAAGGTAAGATCGCCAACTTTATCATTACTTCAGAAGAACTTTTTGAAGAGGATTTCAAAATTTATGAAAACTGGGTTCAGGGACAACGTCACCGTCTGCAGCCTATGGATGTGATTGACATATCAGGGACATACGATTTGGTTTTGAATGATAAAACCTATGAATTAACCATCAAGAATAAATCGGGTAAATTTTCTGCTGAAGTCAAGCAGGATACCTTGAAGCTTGGAAGTAAACTCACGTATGAAGACGAATGGATGACCTTAGTCTTGAGTGATGCCGACAAATCCAAAGAAGAATATGCGCTTCTTACCTCAAAAATTCAGCCTTTCCAGGCAAATTTTGACGGTAAAGCCATCTTAGGGGATGGTAATACGACAAGATTTAGAGCCATTCAAAAACAAACTGAATCCACTTCAAAACAAGAAGAGGAGGACAATAAAGAAGAAGAAAAAGCTATGGAAATGCTTTCCATGACTTATCCCAATTCGTCGTATGGAAGAGCTTCTGCCCAGTCGCAACCAGAGCGTATATTGATTAAAAACGCAACGGTTATTACCGGGGAAGCGGAAGGGACTCTGGAAAATACCGATGTATTATTGAAAGACGGAAAGATAGCTAAGATTGGTAAAGACTTAAGTGATGGAAGAGCTGAGGTTATCGACGGAACCGGTAAGTTTTTAACCGCCGGTATCATAGACGAGCATTCTCACATAGCCGGAACATCGATCAACGAAGGCGGACACAATTCTTCTGCTGAAGTGACTATGGAAGATGCCGTAGATCCCGATGATATCAGTATTTACAGATCTTTGGCTGGTGGTGTAACCAGTATTCAGTTGCTTCATGGTTCTGCCAACCCTATTGGCGGACGCTCTGCAGTTTTAAAACTCAAGTGGGGAGAAAATGCTGAGGATTTAATTTATGACAACACCCCAAAGCACATCAAATTTGCTTTAGGAGAAAACGTTAAACAATCCAACTGGGGTGGAAACTCAAGATTTCCACAAACCCGAATGGGAGTGGAGCAGGTCTTTAGAGATTATTTTACACAGGCTAAAGCTTACGGTGAGAAAAAAGCTTCAGGAGAAGCCTATCGTCACGATGATGAAATGGAAACATTACTGGAAATATTAAATGGTGAGCGTTACATCAGCTGTCATTCCTATGTTCAAAGTGAAATCAACATGCTGATGAAAGTCGCCGAAGAATTTGATTTTACAGTCAATACCTTCACGCACATACTGGAAGGCTATAAGGTAGCAGATATTATGGCAGAACATGGCGCTGGTGGTTCAACCTTCAGTGACTGGTGGGCTTATAAGTACGAAGTTAATGACGCTATTCCTTTTAATGCAGCCATCATGCACAACCAGGGGGTAACCGTAGCCATTAACAGTGATGATGGTGAAATGATTAGACGTCTAAACCAGGAAGCAGCCAAATCCATGAAATATGGCGGAGTTCCAGCGGAAGACGCCTGGAAATTTGTAACCCTGAACCCTGCAAAACTGCTTCATATTGATGACAGAGTAGGAAGTATCAAAGAAGGGAAAGACGCCGATGTGGTGCTTTGGAACGGAGATCCGCTATCGATTTATGCTACACCCGAGAAAACCATTATTGAAGGGGTTGTTTACTTCGATATCGAGAAGGATTTAGCCATGAGAGAGCGAGTTCAGGAGGAAAGACAATTCTTAATCAATAAAATGATGAAAGTCAAAAACAAAGGCCTGAAAACCCAACCGATTAAGAAACAAGAAAAAGTTTTTCTTCACTGTGACAGTTTAGATGACATTAACCATATACACGAATAAGATGAATTATAAACACATACTGACAAGTTGCTTTATTGCGTTAGCCCTGGTATTTTCAAGTCAGGCGCAACAAACACCAGCACCTAAACAAACCCAGGCTATCTCAATAGTAGGGGGTACAGCGCATATTGGAAATACAGACGTGGTTGAGAACTCCGTTGTTGTTTTTGAGAATGGAAAGATTACCTACGTAGGGACCGATGTGTCTGAAGCCAAAGGCAAGCTTATAGATGCCAAGGGGAAACACGTATATCCAGGATTTATAGCACCAAATGCTACCTTAGGCCTGGTTGAAATCGATGCGGTTGCGGCCACAAATGATGAAGATGAACTGGGGAAGATGCTTCCGCACGTGAGAAGTTTGATAGCCTATAATGCCGAAAGTAAAATTGTAGAAAGCATGCGTCCAAACGGCGTTTTGATGGGACAGATCACTCCAAAAGGCGGACGTATTTCAGGAACCTCTTCTGTGGTTCAGTTTGATGCCTGGAACTGGGAAGATGCTGTAATCAAGGAAAATGATGCGATTCATATGAACTGGCCAAGGGGTTTCAGCCGAAGCGGAAACTGGTATGATGCCGACAGGGTATGGGAAAAGAATAAAGACTATACCGGAGAGATAGACGAAGTGGTGGCCTATTTTAATAACGCCAGGGCTTATGTTCCCGGATCTGCCGATAAAGATCTAGAATATGAAGCTATGGCCGGGTTATTTGATGCTTCCAAGGCTCTGTTTATTCATGTAGAAGGTGAAAAAGAAATCAGAGATGTCATCAGTTTTAAACAAAAAATGAAACTGGACAGAGTCACTATTGTAGGCGGATATCATGCCCACAAGGTAGCTCAAGATCTGGCAGCAAACGATATTTCAGTCCTTGTTCAGCGTACGCATCTGAATCCGAATTTTGAAGATGATGATTATGATTTGCCTTATAAACTGCCTAAATTATTGCATGATGCAGGCGTTTTGGTAGCCCTTGAGGGTAGCGGACGTATGGAGCGTATGAATTCCAGAAACCTGCCGTTTTATGCGGGAACTGCTGCAGCTTTTGGCGTTGACAAGGAAATGGCAGTGCAAATGATAACCCTCAATACTGCCAAAATTCTGGGTATGGAAGATCGGATTGGATCTTTGGAAGTTGGCAAAGACGCTACGCTTTTTGTAAGTGAAGGAGATGCGCTGGATATGAGAGGCAATATTCTGACGGATGTTTACATTCAGGGAAGAGATGTGAGCCTGGAAACTCACCAGACTGAATTGTATGAACGCTATTCAAATAAATACCAGGATTAATTGTATTTAAATGTTATGTTGAGCGCAGTCCAGACATTTGTTAAAGACCTTTCGACTGGGCTCAAGGTAGCGTAATTTATAGTTTTAACTTAAAGTCATAAAAAAAGCTGTTCTAAATGAGCAGCTTTTTTTATGCTTTAAATTCTCCTTCTCATCAAATATAGTATTTTCGTTTTATGGATACGAAAACCCTACAAACTCCTATAGAATATCTTAAAGGCGTCGGTCCGGGCCGGGCCGATTTGCTCAAAACGGAGTTGGGTATTCACAGGTTTCAGGATCTGCTTCAGTTCTTTCCTTTTCGCTATATCGACAAGTCTCGATTTTATAAAATTTCTGAGCTGCAGGATACGTCTGCTGAAGTTCAAATCATCGGTAAAATCACCAATGTGCGAACCCTGCCCATGAAACGCGGTAAACGCCTGGTAGCCGATTTTGAAGATGAAACAGGGTCTATGGAACTGGTTTGGTTTCGCGGCCATAAGTGGATTCTTGAAAACTTGAAAATCGACACGCCTTATGTGATTTTTGGTAAACTAAATCACTTTAAAGGGAGTTTTTCGATGCCACATCCTGAGATTGATGAGCTTGACAATTCTAAAATCAAATCTCAAATCCGGCTTCAGCCGGTCTATCCTTCCACCGAGAAGCTGAGTAAGCGGGGAATATCCAATCGAGTCATCAGCACCTTGATTTTTGGCTTGCTCGAACAGGCTAAAACCTTTCAGGAAACTTTACCCCATAATGTCTTATCCGATCTGAAAATGCTTTCCAAAACGGAAGCCATGCGCCATGTGCATTTCCCTCAGTCTGCAGAATTGCTATCCAAAGCACAATTTCGGCTGAAATTTGAAGAGTTCTATTACATCCAGCTGCAGTTGCTGAGAAAAAATGCGGTGCATAAAGCCAAAATCAAGGGATTTCCCTTTGAACAGGTTGGTGAGTATTTTAATACCTTTTATAAGTCGGTGCTGCCTTTTGAACTGACCAATGCTCAAAAGCGCGTGTTAAAAGAAATTCGAAAAGACCTGGGCAGCAACGCCCAAATGAACAGACTGCTGCAAGGCGATGTGGGGTCTGGAAAGACTATAGTGGCCCTGATGACCATGCTCATGGCCATTGATAACGGCTTCCAGGCTTGTCTGATGGCACCAACAGAAATTCTGGCAACTCAGCATTATGAAGGCTTATCAGAACTTTGTGAACCTATTGGGGTTGAAGTTGCATTGCTTACGGGTTCCACCAAAAAGAAAGACAGAACCATCCTGCACGAACGTCTTCGTAACGGGGACTTACACATTTTGATAGGCACGCATGCCCTGATTGAAGACACGGTTCAGTTTAAAAATCTGGGTCTGGCAGTGATCGATGAGCAGCATAGATTTGGAGTGGCTCAGCGGGCTAAACTCTGGAAGAAAAATTCATTGCCGCCACACGTCTTGGTGATGACCGCGACACCCATCCCCAGAACACTTGCCATGAGCCTGTACGGAGATCTGGATGTGTCTGTCATAGATGAATTACCTCCTGGTCGGAAAGCCATCAAAACCGTGCATCGCTATGACAGCAACCGATTGAAAGTGTTTAAATTCATCAAAGATGAAATCGATAAAGGGCGGCAGGTGTATATTGTGTATCCCTTGATTGAAGAATCGGCTAATTTTGATTATAAAGACTTGATGGATGGTTATGCCAGCATCGAACGGGAATTCCCAAAGCCGAAGTACCAGGTGTCTATTGTTCACGGCAAGATGAAGCCCGAAGATAAAGCTTACGAGATGGAGCGTTTCGTGAAAGGTAAAACCCAGATCATGGTGGCGACCACGGTGATTGAAGTGGGTGTGAATGTGCCCAATGCGAGTTTGATGATTATCGAAAGTGCCGAACGCTTTGGTTTGTCACAGCTTCACCAGTTACGTGGCCGGGTAGGACGAGGGGCGGAGCAAAGCTATTGTGTGCTCATCACCGGTAAGAAGTTAAGTTCTGATGGGAAAACCCGAATGGAAACCATGACGGCTACCAATGACGGCTTTCAGATTGCTGAGGTGGATTTGAAATTGCGTGGTCCCGGAAACCTGATGGGCACCCAGCAAAGCGGAATTCTGAACTTAAAAATAGCTGATTTGGTCAAGGATAATCAGATCTTAAAAACCGCCAGGAGTTATGCCCACCATGTCATCAAAGTTGACCTCAACTTCCAGATGGACGAGCACAAGATGATCAACCTGACTTACCGAGCGATGTTTAAAGACCAGACAATCTGGAATTATATTAGTTGATTTGATTTTCATTTAAAATCGAATAACGTACTTATAGAACCAAATTTTGGAAAATAATTATCATGCTGATCAAAATAGTTTAAAAATGCAGCGGCTCATAACTTAGTGGTAAATCAGCTGAATTCGTTTTATAATATTCTTGGTAAATTTTAATTTGTTCATGCCCGCCCCAGATAACAGGAACCAAGTGAATATTCCCGTCATTCTTCAAATTAGATTTTTTATCTGCTACTTTCCTTTCTAATCTGCCGTTAATGAATTTTTTATACTATTTACTTCATTTTCGATTTTTTTTGGATTTATTTGAATGTTTAGAACCTCAATTAGAACTCTCTTTTTTGGGTTTTGAATCATCATATCAAAGTCAACCGATTTACCATTTGGCAGAATTTTTTCAACTTCTGACAAAGAAAAATTGTTCGTTTTTTTAGTGTCTATAACACTGAAAGTTCTCCTAAATAATTTAAATATTTAGAATCGAAGGAAATGAGTAAATTTTCAATCGTTCTTAAGATTAACTTCTTTTCGTTTTTGTCTCATAGCAATTTTAATTGAAGAAATCATCCCTTCAAGCAGTAGGCTTAAGCTATTGAGTCGCTTTAAGAAATGTATTTCATAGCTTTAAATTATAATGTTTAAATTCAGCATAAAAAAGTCAACTCCAGAATATACCTGAAGTTTTAAACTAAATCTGTATTTTTAAGTCCTAGAATAAATAATGAACTCTATGAAACATTTAAAGTTTGGTTTGCTCTTATTTTTGCTGTGCGCGGTTTCCAGCGTGATGGCTCAATACGATGTGAAAGCCAATTACGACAAGCAGGAAGTAGCTATCGAAATGCGTGATGGCGTAAAATTGCATACGACCATTTATACGCCAAAGGATAAAACGAAAGCCTATCCGATATTGATGCAGCGAACGCCCTACAGTTCCAGACCTTACGGGGAAGATCAGTACAGACGCCAAATCGGTCCAAATAAATTCCTGATGGAACAGGGAAACATCATTGTGTATCAGGATGTGCGCGGACGCTGGATGAGTGGAGGAACTTACGATAATATGCGTGCCTATATTCCCAACAAAACAGGAAAGCAGAGCGATGAAGCCTCCGATACTTACGATACCATAGACTGGCTGGTGAACAACGTGGAAAACAACAACGGAAACGTAGGAACCTGGGGTATTTCGTATCCGGGTCATTATGCGGCCATGTCGGTGTTATCCGATCATCCCGCTTTGAAAGCAGCTTCGCCTCAGGCGCCGATTGGTGACTTTTATTTTGACGATTTTCACCATAACGGAGCTTACTTGCTGAGCTACTGGATTGCCACTTCTGTATTTGGTTACGACAAAGAAGGACCAGTCACCGAAGCCTGGTACTCGGTGCCGGATATTGGCACAAGAGATGCCTATCAATTCTTTTTGGATATAGGTCCGTTGAAAAACCTCGATAAATATTATGGTGAAGACAATGTGTTCTGGCAGCAACTGAAAGATCATCCGGACTATGATGAATTCTGGCAAAAGCGCGGACTGGTTCAGCACATGAAAAATGTAAAACCAGCGGTACTGACTGTCGGTGGTTTATTTGACGCGGAAGATCTTTACGGACCTTTTGAAATTTATAAGAGTCTGGAAAAGAACAGCGATAACTATAATGCTTTGGTGTTTGGACCGTGGAGTCATGGAGACTGGGCCAGACTGAAAAAGAGACAGGCGGTGGGAAATATTTTTTTTGGAGATAACTTATCCGAAAACTTCCAGCTGGATTATGAAACCGAATTCTTTAATCACTTTTTGAAGGGTGAAAAAGAATTTGATATTCCTGAAGCTTCGGTTTATGATACCGGCGCCATGGAATGGAACGCTTACGATATGTGGCCGCCGGAAAATGCGACCGCTACGGATTTCTACCTCGTGGATAATCAGAATCTGAGCATGGAACCAAAACCGGATTTTGAAAATAAATTTGTAAGTGACATTACCAAACCCGTGCCGTTTACGGAGGACATCAAGGTAACCTTTACCCCAAGAAAATTCATGACCGACGATCAGCGTTTTGCAGCCCGTCGTCCGGATGTGATGGTATATGAAACCGAAGTCCTTCAAGAAGACATGAAATTGTCTGGCGAGATTATGGCCGCTTTGGAAGTGGCGACCACGGGTACGGCAGCCGACTGGATTGTAAAAGTCATTGACGTATATCCAGCAGATGCCGAAGATTCTGAAGAAATGCAGGATCACCTGAGGATGAGTAATTACCATATGATGGTAAGAAGCGAAGTCTTCAGAGGTCGTTACAGAGAGAGTTTTTCTGATCCGAAGCCATTTGTGCCAGGTAAGAAAACCAGCGTTGACTTTGCTTTGCAGGACATCAATCATACCTTCAAAAAAGGCCATAAGTTACAGATACAGGTACAGAGTACCTTTTTTCCTTACATCGATAGAAATCCACAGAAGTATGTCGACAATATCTTTGAAGCGGATGAAGAGGACTTCGAAACGCATACGCATACCATTTATGGAGATTCCAAAATCGTGCTTCCTGTGGTGAAGTAAAATGCATTATTTAATTAACGGAAAACCCCAGAGCTAGCGCTTGGGGT
Source organism: Psychroflexus aurantiacus (assembly GCF_010820555.1). GTDB lineage: Bacteria > Bacteroidota > Bacteroidia > Flavobacteriales > Flavobacteriaceae > Psychroflexus > Psychroflexus aurantiacus. The sequence goes on from NZ_JAAIKD010000004.1 coordinate 183,178, forward strand.
TTTTTGGTTGAAGTCTGGTCTGATCTTCTAGTTTCTAATTTGAGTGGGATGAAAGCACCCCTAAAATCCCTTTAAGGGAATAATTTCGAGAATCTCCTCCCTTGCCTGTATTGAGTTTATAGAAGTAAGGAAGGTTAGGTGGGGGATCTATCAGTGATTTAATATCGGAGTTGTATAGGGCTAAAAGTTCTCTTTTTGGGGCTTACGCTTTCCGCTCTGAGGAGCGCAAAGCGTCGGGCTTTTCGTTGCAATGCTTCATCCCAAAATCTATAAAACTAAAAGTCACAACTGTCTTCAAAGGTCGCCAGCTGGACTTTAGTTTTATTAACTTTTGGTCTTGCAGGATTTTCACTTCAATCCCTAAGCCGTGAGCTATAGCTGAAAAACAAAAGACCTCGAGTTTGTGCTCGAGGTCTTTTTGGGTATTGAACTAAATACTGCTAATGGATTAGTAATTTTTGTGTTTGAGACTGTGCTTCATGAGTGTATCTAACAAAATACAGTCCAGTGTTGAGGTTATTGGTTTCAAAACGATAATTAGCATCAAAACCACCTTTATAGTCTTTAAGCAGTCTACCATTCATGTCAAATAACTGAACTTCATCTACTTTATTTGAAATAGAGAAGTAGTCCTTTGCAGGGTTTGGGTACACACTGTAATTAAGTGCTGATACCTCATTTGTGCTTAAGGTAGACACGGCATTGCCAAAGATTTTAAACTCACCTGCAGGTATATTAATCCCATCGGCTGTATTGGTTACAGTTATGGAAGCAGAGCCAGTTTCATCCATCAAATCATACCAGGTTCCTGTATAGGGGAAATCTGGAGTCACCGTTTGATCTACAACATCAAAATTGGCTAAAACAACTACGTCTCGAAGTTCATTTGTTGGTAAATTAGGATCAAAGACATAAATTTTAGGTGTTAAGGTACCCCCGGAATTGATGGTATAATCTCCTTCAAACACAGCCTCTTCGATTTTTAGCTGGTGCAGTCTTGCCCAGTCCTCGTAAACTTTTCTTCTTACGGGTTCATTTAACCAGTTATTCACCCACTGTGGTTGAGGCTTAGTGTCTAGTTTACAATCCCCGTCGGTTCCGCCAGGCAGATTGACACTGCCGTCACTACATGTAAAAATTGAATTTTCCATACCTAAATCGCCAAAATGCCATATCATTTTTGGACCAGGGATGGGTATGGTCACCGCTCCAAGTGCAGACATTCTTGAGATGGCAGTACTTAACTCTCTCACATTGTGGTTTGGGTTAGAGGCTTTCCCGTACTGCACATTTTTAAACATCAGGCGTTCTTCGTCATGGCTTTCTGCATAGCCCAGAAGTCTCGGGGCATCGAAGCCTCTGGATTTATGACCCATGCCTGAGATGTTGTTGTCAGAATTATAACCCATCGTGAGTTGATTGTATGGATTGGTCATTTTCCCCCATAGCATGATTCCTTTTCCTTCATCCAGTCTGTAATTTGCCCATTGCTGCTCCTCAGTACTCCCGCCAAGATGCTCAAAAATCACATAGTGGGTATCATCCAAAGACCAGGAATAATCGGCATAAGATTTCAGGACGTCAATTCGGTCCTGTTGATAGGCATTTGTACATGACTCATCGGATGCAGTACAGTTTTGCGTAAAGCCTTTGGTTAAATCCCATCGAAAGCCATCAATTTTAAATTCCTCCACCCAATGTTTTATAACTCTTTTGCTATATTCCTGAGTTAAAGCACTTTGATGATTAAAGTCGTTTCCAACATTATAACTATGTCTCGGGCTAGTATTAAAGTAAGGGTTTTCAGCAGTAGGTCCACCCCAGCCATCACCATCGGGATCATCCATCCACATTCTTACCAGTGGGTTTCTCCCAAAAGCGTGGTTTAAGACTAAATCGAGAATCACAGCGATATCATTTTGATGACATAAGTCTATAAATTCCTTCAACTTATCCTCAGTACCGTAAAATTTGTCCAAAGCCATATGGAAAGCTGTATTGTATCCCCAGCTTTCATTTCCTTCATATTCCATCACCGGCATTAGGTGAATGGCATTGATATTTAAATCTTTGAAATAATCGATTTTGTCTATCAAATCCTGATAATTTCTATCGGCATCAAAATCTCTAATCAAGACCTCATAAACGATCAAATCTTCTATTTTGGGTTTCTGAAAATCGGTGACCTGCCAGTTATACTCTGCCTGTCCGGTTTGCAGAACCGTAACTTCACGTTCCTGTCCGTTGGGATAAGCGGGTAAGTCTGGATAAGATAAAGCCGGTATACCCGGATCGTCAAATGGAGATAGAACCAGGGTCGAAAATGGGTCGGCAGTTTTGACTACTTCTGGAGAGCCTTGTACCGGAGTTTCATCAACCACCCAGTATTGGTAGGTCTCAATTTGTCCTGGAGTTAAACCTGTCAGGCTTATCCAAAACTTATTATCTCGGGTAGCGTCCACATTCATCAAATAATTGGAATCCGGGCTGTAATCGTTGAAACTACCAGCCACATAAACATAATCTTTATTTGGAGCATTGAGTACCAATATGGCTTCTGTATCGCTTATGTAATTAATACCTTCACTGTAATCTGCAGGCATGGGAGTAGACGTCACCCCTGGGTTCGTAAGTACAGAAAATTCTCTTATAAAGCTTACCCCATTTTTAGTTGCTTCCAGGGTATAGTTTTTATTTTCTGAAATATTCGTATCTGTAAAAGAATAGCTGCTTGTGGTTTGCTGGTTAATAATACTGCTATTTGCACTTAAAGTATAAGAAGCATCACCACCAGAATTAGAAGCACTTATTGAAAAATCACCTCCAGTGCTTATAACACTCAAATTTTCGGTAGGTGCATTTAATGTGAATTGAAAACTACCCACATTGGTTAAGTAATCCTGTGTTTTTTTATCTCCTGTTCCATTTTTTGCCTTAACAAGCATTCCTATTTCTACAATGTCGTTTGCATTGTAGAAGGTGGTAGGCGTCATCGTATACGAATAGGTGCCATCGCCATTGTCTGTCATTTTCTGGGATTCACTGGAGTTCGTCCAATCTCCGTTTGTCGGAGAATCAGATTGTGTTCCACTGGAATTTTTATACCATGCCCATAAATAGACATCGGTGACTCCCCATATACCGGGATCTACATCTGAAACGCTAATGGTGATCTCTTCATTTTGTTCAAACGTTGATGGCGTGATTGTAAAGTTTGCATTTTGAACTTGTGCAAAACTTATTATTGTAAAAAATAATGTCGCTAAAAGTAAAGTTCTTTTCATGTTTTTTGGATATAAAAAAGGCTATCCCAAAGAGATAGCCTTAAATTTAATGTTGTCATTTATTCTACTATTGCAATCAACATATAATTTCCAGTCAGGTCATTAAACCAAACTTCGTAAGTTCCAGCCGTAGTAGGGATATTAGGTCCATTTATACTTCCGTAACCTGAAAACTCAGTATTTCCACCCCAGTTTACTCCCCAGTCATCTTCTGCTCTAAATTTCACCTCTCCGTCGAAAAGTGCAATCTCAGAGATGTACCAAATGTGTGGATCGAAGGTAGATTGTGTCATATCTATATCCTGATTCCAGCCTTCGTCAGTTCCGGTAGTTCCAAAGCCTATAAGACCAACGGTGTTATAAGTTGCCGATCCTGCAGCATCAAAAGGAGCTATACTGTGCGTTTTGTTTTCGGTATCCACTTCCAGCGTGTAATAACCGTCACCATCAGCAATGGCGAATGCTCCAGGATCACCTCCTAAGTCTTCGCTGGTTTCAAGACTTCCGTCTTGCAGCCCCCATTGTGGTTGCCATGCACCTCTCTCTTCGAGTAATTTAAACTCTCCGTTTATAAATCTACCGGTATAAGTAAATACATTTTCATTATCCGGGTTCCTAACCATTGGGAAATTGTTGTTGTTATTGTCCCAGCCTGAGGCGACAGAACTACCCACTAGATATAAGTTAGGAAGAACTGGCAGTGGCTCTGGTCCGCCTGTAGAAATAATAGTCACCATAAGCGTGGTTACTTCTGAAGTAGTCTCAGGAGAGTTCTCTGCATTTTCAGTACCGATCTGAGCTCTTACGCGAAAGAAAAGCTCGCCGGTATCTGGATTTTCTGTCCCTGGATCATTATCAATTCCAGCGGCATCAGCTAAGCTTAATAGCTGTCCAACAGTTATGGCAGCCTGCTGATTTGTTGTTTCTGCCAAAACCACAGGTGTTGTAAATTCAAAATCAATTGAACCCTGTAGTTCATAAGTTACTGGGGTTGGCACTCCAAAATCAGGAGCTTCCCAGGTGAAACGTTCAGCATTGTTTTGAGCGATTAACGGACTCAATAAGTATTCACTTGAAAAATCGTTGGTAAACGAAATCTGTTCTGGTGGGGCTTGGGTAGTGAATTCGATTGTATCATCATCACTACAAGCATTAAATGCAACTATTGCAAAAAACACCATCATCAATTTTAAAATTTTATTTTTCATCATTTTTAGTATTTAATATTAATAACCAGGGTTTTGTGTTAAATTTTGATTTGTAGCCAAACTCGCAGAAGGAATAGGATACAAGGCTCTGAATTCATCTAATGATGTTCCTGTACTTGGACCACCTTTGAAAGACCAGATGTATTGGTTTCCAGTATACAATCCGAAACGAATAAGATCCTGTCTTCTATGGCTTTCCCAGTATAATTCCCGAGAACGTTCATCAATTATAAAGTCTAGGCTAAGCTGAGCAGAGCTTATATTCGCAGAGGTATTTCCAAAAGCTCTTTCTCTTAAAGCGTTTACGTAATCAACCGCCGTATTGAGATCGCCGCCGCCACCTCTCAAGTGAGCCTCCGCATACATCAGATAAGCATCTGCCAATCTGAACATTGGAAAATCCGTATCGGTAAAAAGCCTGTCAGACCCAAAACCTCCCGTTGAAGTTCTATTGGAGTACTTTGTTATGATGTAACCCGTATTGGGATCACTGATTTCAAGATTTATTGGACGATCTTCTGTGATCAGAGTATTTCTGGAATCGTTATCATACAATGGATTTAGAATGAATTGTTCTGCAAATTCTGGTCTAACTCTAAAAAGACCGCCAAATCCGCCAGGATTCACTCCCAAGCTTTCTCCGTTTTGCTCCTGAGCGCCTACCTGACCTTGAATTAGGATGGTTGTACCTCCAAAGTTTTGGGTAGTCTGACCATCATTTACAATTGGAAAAATGATTTCGTTTTGTGCTCCATTGGTATTGTTATCGGCCATGAAATTATAAAGGTAATTATCAACTAACTGATAGCTTGCATTGATAACATCCTGAGATCTGGACAAAGCCTCTGAGTATCTGGGAGTTCCTGTATACACTTCAGCATTCAGATAGATTTTTGCTAAAATCATATTGACAACGCCTTGATCAATTCTTGCGTATTCACCAGTATTTGCGGCGGGCAGATCATCAAAAGCTTCAAGGAGCAGGCCTTCAACCAAATCGAATAATTCAGTTCTGGACAATTCTTCACCCTGGATAAATCCAACCTCCATGGTTTCATCATAGTAAGGCGCCTTACCAAACATATCCATTAAATGATAATAGGACAGGGCTTTTAAAGCTTTGGCTTCAGCTCTGTAGGTTTGAATTTCCTCTGCAGAACCAATTCCTCTGGCCTGGAGTAGTTCATCTGTGGATTGTCTCAAAAATTCATTGGACAAGGCCACCGAAAACATGGCTCTGGAGTAAACTCCTCTTAGCAAAACATTCTCTGGCGAAGCTGAGTTTCTTTGAACGCCTCTAAGGCCTGGGTCATTTTCAAAAGTCCAAATAACTTCATCCGTAGATAAGTTTTGTAAGTTAAATAAACCTCTCATATATTGTCCGGTTCCCGCATCTAGACCACCAATATTTGATCCGCCCGGATCGGTAAGAGAGGACAGGGATAAGTTGGCATAAACACCAGCCAAAGCTTGTTTATAGGCTTCTGCTGAGGTATACACTTCGTCTGCCAAAATTATGTTTGGATCGTTTACACCAACATCCAGGTCAGATTCACATGAAGAAAACAGCAGTGTTCCTATAAATGTGAGTAGTATGTATTGTTTAAGTTTCATAATTTAATTTTTTAAAAATTATAATTCACACCAAGTAAGTAAGTTCTACCTCTAGGATATATTGTATTATCAATACCACCACTTCCTAGTTCCGGATCTATACCAGAATAGTCTGTGATAATAAATGCATTTTGTAATCCCATCCAGAACCTCAGGCTTGTACTGTCTTTATTGAAATTTTCTAGAGTATAACCCAGCGTAATGTTATCCATTCTTAAGAAAGAGGCATCCTCTAAATAGAAATCGGATAAAATAACATCCGGTGTTCTTGCAAATCTGGTTTCTAGAACTTGTACTGGTAAATTGTTCGGCGCAGCTAAATCTAAATTTCCAAGTTGAGCTCTGGAAGAATTCACATTATTGTAAATTTCTCCACCAATGCTTGCTCTCAAGTTAAAATTGAAGTCAAAATTTTTATAAGTCAGGTTAGACTGAAAGCCCATCAGCACATCTGCCTGTCCGTTTCCAGACACATAACGGTCTCTGTCGTCTATAGTACCATCTCCATTTATATCTGCATAGGCACCTTCAATAGGTTGTCCAGACTGATCGTACAATTGTGCATAGGTAAAAAACGAATTTGGCCATTCACCTTCTCTTTGCACCTGAATAGTATTCCCTGTTCCACCTGAAATGCCACCAACAAAAATATCCTGACCGAAGGCTAAACGCGTTATTTCTCTATCGAAAGCTGTGAAATTATAATTCACATTCCAATTTAAATCATCCTGTCTGATGACATTATAATCCAGGTTAACTTCAACACCCTTTGAAACGAATTCGCCTATGTTTTGAAATCCCTGGTTAGAAAAGTTAGCTCCATCCGGAACCGGTACAAAGGATAACAAGTCATCAGCAGTCCTCTCAAACACATCTACCGAACCGGAAATTCTATCATCAAAAAAGGCAAAATCCAGTCCTAAATTGATTTCTGTTAATATCTCCCAGCTAATATTTGGATTGGTATATAAAGGCTGTAGAGGGACAATAGGATTATTTCCAAACCTGTATTGCTGGTTAGATAAACCTCGTTGATATCGGCTTAAATAATCAGTTGTAGAGGAAATATCCTGTTGACCAAGCTGTCCCCAGCCTGCTCTTACTTTTAAGTTACTAATAACCTGACTGTCTTTTAAAAAATCTTCTTCACTTATTTGCCAGGCTCCAGAAACAGATGGAAAATATTCGATTCGGTTCTCTGGATTAAACTTTGATACACCATCGCGTCTGATAGACCCATTTATATAGTATTTCTCTTTAAAGCTTAAGTTGGCTCTACCGAAATATCCTATAAAGACAACATCATCCGCCACCGTTGTTCTGGGACCCTGGGCATTCGGATCTAAAATTTCACCAGTTGTGAAACTTTCAGATTCAAATTTTTGATAGGAATACCCAGCGGTTAATTTCACGCCAAAGTCTCCGTAATTATCGTCAAAAATGAAATAAGCATCTGCAGAGGTATTGGTTCTTTTTTGTGAATATCTGGATTCATTTCCGATAAACTCACCCTGCTCCGCATTTACACCCAAAGCACTTGTTCGAGGTCTGGAAAATGACCCCCCACTTTCAGTTCTGTCAATACCTAAATTGGTTACGAAACTTAAGGCTGGTAAAAAATGAAATTTATAATCTAAATTCAGGTTTCCAAAGAATCGATCGGCATTACTCACATTTTGGGTTTGCAATAATTCCGCTACAGGGTTTCTTGGCACGTTCGAGGATGCAGAGCCATCGTTATCTCTAAATTCAAAAAAACCACCATAAGGAGAACTAGGATCTCTAACAGGTTGTGTAGGATCAAATGCAATTGCACTTCCTTCTACTCCTGATGCGAATCTGTTGTCCACGTTACTGTAATTGGCATTTAAACCCACTTTCAAATGATCGTCAAAAAGTCTTGGATTTATGGACAATGAAGCCGTAGTTCTGTCAAACTTAGACGTTCTTCTTAAACCCTGCTGATCCGATCGGTTTAAGGATAAACGCGTTGGGATTTCTCCAAATAATGCACCACGTGCGCTAAAGTTGATGTCAGATGACTTTGCCTGTCTATAGATCTCATCCTGCCAGTTGGTATTAGCTTCTCCAAGTTCGTCCTGGCGATCTGGAAAGTTATCCTCTACCAGGCTTCTAAACTGTGAAGCATTTAGGACATCTATAGTGTTATCAATAGTCGTTAGGTTCTGCTGCACATCCAAAGTTACATTGAGTTCGCCTCTACCTTTTTTGGTATTGATGATAATAACTCCTCCGGCTGCTCTAATACCATAGATGGCAGATGCAGAAGCATCTTTTAATACCGAAAACGATTCAATATCATTCGGATTGATAGAAGATAAGACAGATCGTGTTCCAGCTGCAGTCTCATTGTTTAATGGTAAACCATCAAGTACAATTAAAGGAGCATTACTGGCATTGAAGGAAGAACCGCCACGAATTGTAATTTCAGAACCAGAACCAGGACCACCGCCTTTGGTTACTGACAGACCAGGTACACGACCTTGTATAAGACTTTCTGAAGTTACAATATTTCCCTTATTAAAATCTTTTTCGGTCACAGAGGCTACAGAACCAGAGATGGATTTTACGCTCTGATCACCATAACCAACAACCACAACTTCCTTAAGTGCTTCCGCATCTTCAACCATCGATACATCAATCCTTGTGTTATTTCCATTAAATACAATGTCCTGGGTTCTATAACCTATGTAAGAAAAAGATAAAGTTTCACCTTTTTCTAAATCGATTGAGTAGTTCCCGTCAAAATCGGTTGTTGTCCCTTTTGTAGTATTTTTAACTAAAATGTTAACACCGGGTATTGGCATACCGTTGTTATTCACAACAGTCCCGCTTACTGTGGACTGGGCAAAAATACTTATAGGTAAAAGCATTAGCAACAAACCTAAAAGTTTAATTGTTCGCATAGAGATTTTTTTTGTGTTAGTAATGAGTTATATTTTTACTTCCAGAGTTAAAATTATGTAAACTTATCTCAATAACCTTAGCTACACGTCAGCTACAACGTTTTCGTGTTGATAACTTTTTATTTTTTTCACTTTTTTAGGTCAATATTGAAGAATTGTTTATTTTGAAGCAATAATTTATCCTTATAATTGAAGATGAAACAAAAACCGACACTAAAAGTTATTGCCAAGGAGCTTGATGTCTCTGTATCTACTGTGTCCAAAGCCTTAAGGGATAGCAAGGAAATAGGAGAGGAAACCAAAAACAAAGTCAAGGCTTTCGCTAAGCTCTATAATTACAGACCCAATAATATTGCCTTAAGCCTTAAAAATAAGAAAACAAAAACTTTGGGAGTTATTATTCCGGAAATTGTTCATCACTTTTTCACCACCGTTATTTCGGGGATCGAGCATTATGCCAATGACAAAGGTTACAATGTTATTGTAGGACTTTCCAATGAATCCTTTAAAAAAGAAGTCATCAACCTTGAAATGCTGGCCAACGGGAGTATTGATGGATTCATCATTTCAGTAGCCAAGGAAACCCTTTCGGTCAAAGATTATCATCACCTGTCCGAAACCATAGATCAGGGGATACCTATAGTCATGTTCGACAGGGTCATCGATGAAATTGATTGCGATAAAGTCATTGTTGACGATGTAAAAACCTCAGAAAAAGCGGTTAGGAAATTGATAAGCAGTGGCTGTAAACAAATAGGTATTATCAGTACCAAAGATTACGTTAGCGTGGGCAGACTTAGGACTGAAGGCTATAAAAACGCCTTAGAATCTAAAGGCATTGAAGTTGACACAAATTTGATTTTAAAAATCGATGATAAATTTAATTCAGATGACAACCTGGAGTTTCTTGAACAGCAGATTCATGATTATTTTGAAAAGAATACGGTGGATGGTCTCTTTGCCGTGAACGAACTTTATGCCATTACGGCCATGAAAGTCGCCAGGCAGAAAGGCCTGAGCATTCCGAATGATCTTCAAATTATCGGATTTACAGACGGAGTGCTTTCAAAGCATGCCTATCCGCCACTCACTACGATAAGTCAGCATGGCTTTGAAATGGGCGAAGAAGCCGCCAAACTTCTTATTGAACGTTTGGAAAATACCAATGATGATGAAGAACCTTTTAAAACCACAATCGTGAAAACGGATATAATCGACAGGGAAACTACAAAATTGTAGAACTTAAAAATTTAAATATATTTGCAGAAAACAAGGCTATATTTTTACTTCCATTAGATAGGCTTTGTTTATTATAAGCTTATCGTTTTAATTTATAAATTAAACGATATGCAAAAAAGAAAATTAGGAATATTAGAAATTTGGAACCTCAGTTTCGGATTTCTAGGTATCCAAATGGGCTTTGCTTTACAAAATGCTAATGCAAGCCGAATTCTGCAAAATTTTGGAGCTGATGTACATCAACTTTCATGGTTTTGGATTATAGCACCACTTATGGGGCTTATAGTGCAGCCTATAGTTGGACATTACAGTGATAAGACCTGGACAAAGCTGGGCCGTAGACGTCCCTATTTTTTGATAGGCGCTCTTTTGGCTTCTGTGGGTTTGATTTTAATGCCTCAAGCCGATATATTTATTGCTTTTTTGCCTGCCCTATGGGTGGGAGCAGGAATGCTGATGATAATGGATGCCTCCTTCAATATTGCGATGGAGCCTTTCAGGGCCTTAGTAGCTGATAATCTCCCCTCAGAACAAAGAACATTAGGCTTCAGTATTCAAACTGTTATTATTGGCATTGGTGCTGTTATTGGTTCCTTTTTACCCTATATCTTAAGCAATTTTTTTGGAATTTCAAATAAAGCTCCAGAAGGGACTGTTCCAGATCATCTGGTCTACTCTTTTATTGTAGGGGCGATCATTCTTATAGGTTCCATACTGATAACGGTTTTTACGACAGAGGAGTATTCTCCAGAAGAGATGAGAGCTATAGAAGCTGAAAAATCAAAGAAAATAGACCAAATAGATATCGTAGAAAAGGAATCAAGACTAAAAGATATTTTTTCGGATTTTGCAAAAATGCCAGAAACCATGAAGCAGTTAAGCTGGGTTCAGTTTTTCTCATGGTTTGGCTTGTTTGGCATGTGGGTATTTACTACACCAGCCATAGCTCAACATTTTTACAATTTACCTCCGTCAGACTCTAGCAGCATTGCTTATAACGAAGCTGGAGACTGGGTAGGTGTACTCTTTGGTATTTACAACTTCGTGTCGGTTTTTGTTGCATTGTCCCTGCCTAAAATTGCGAAATACATCGGCAGAAAACGAACCCATGCTGCTGCATTAGGTATTGGAGGATTTGGCTTAGTTTCTATCTATTTCATGCCAAATCAAGATTGGCTAATCCTGTCCATGATTGGAATAGGAGTTGCATGGGCGAGCATATTGGCTATGCCGTATGCTATTTTGGCTGGAGCAATAAACCCGAAAAAAATGGGTGTTTATATGGGGATTTTTAATTTCTTCATCGTCATCCCTCAAATTATTAATGCCCTGATAGGAGGACCTCTGGTTAAATATGTGTATGGTGACCAGGCAATTTTCGCCCTTGTTACAGCAGGTGTAAGCTTGCTTTTAGCTGCAGTATTGGTTGTTAAAGTAAAAGATGAAGACGATAAAACTTTAGAAAATGATGAAATCACAATTTAAAAAGGCATTTATATTCGATCTCGATGGAGTCATCGTGGATACCGCAAAATTTCACTTTTTAGCCTGGAAAAACCTGGCTGAATCTTTAGAGGTCTCTTTTTCTGAAGAAGAAAATGAACAGCTTAAAGGGGTGTCAAGAATTAACTCGCTACAGAAAATTCTGGAATGGGGTAACAAAAGCATTTCTGAAGATAAATTCAATAGCCTGATGGCTCAAAAAAATGAAGAGTATTTGGCTTTTGTAGACCGGATGTCCCCAGAAGACATATTACCAGGTGTTTTGGAGACCTTAACGTATTTGAAAGAAAACAATTACCCCATTGCCCTCGGCTCTGCCAGTAAAAACGCCAGACACATTTTAACCAAAGTTGGGCTTACTTCTTATTTTGACCATATTGTTGATGGCAACGAGGTTTCGAAAGCCAAGCCCGACCCCGAAGTATTCCTAAAAGGTTGTGAGCTTCTGGGGGTTGAACCCGAGCAGGCTATTGTTTTTGAAGATTCTCAGGCGGGAATTAAGGCTGCAAATACAGCGCACATGCTTAGCGTAGGTATAGGAGACAAAGCCGTGCTTAGCGAAGCTGACTTTAATTTTGAAGGCTTTACAGAACTCACTGAAGACACCTTAAAGACTCTGACCAATTTCAAGAAATAAAAATATTTTAAAAAGACAATAATGAATCAAGATTATATCACACCCAACCCGTGGTCAATTATAGAAAAGGGCTTTGAAGCAGATCGCGTTCAATCTTCAGAAAGCTTATTCAGTATTGGAAATGGCTCAATGGGGCAACGTGCCAATTTTGAGGAAGCCTATACGGGTCCCAGTTTTCAGGGAAGCTATATTGGAGGAGTGTATTATCCGGACAAGACCCGAGTGGGCTGGTGGAAAAATGGTTATCCCGAGTATTTTGCCAAAGTGCTTAATGCGCCCAACTGGATTGGTATCAACGTGATCATCAATGACGAAATTTTAGACTTGTTTAGTTGTAAGAAGGTTGAAAACTTCAGGCGTGAGCTCAATATGAAAGAGGGCTGGCTCGGCAGAAGTTTTGAAGCGACCTTACAAAACGGCATTACTATAAAAGTGGATAGTAAGCGTTTTCTAAGCCTGGATCAGGAAGAACTGGGTGTCATTGATTACCATATCACCCCTGTAAACTCAGAGGCTAAGATCACCTTTATTCCGTATTTAGATTCAGGAATTACCAATCAGGACACCAACTGGGAGGATCAGTTTTGGAAGACGACCAATAAGCTGGTAAGCGATAAGCAGGGTTTTATTGAAAGCCATACCCTAAAAACGTGTTATCACGTCTGTACCTTCATGGAATCTCATTTATTTCTGAACGGAAATACATCAGAAACTAAAGGGAAGCCACTTCAGAAGGAGATGGAAGTTTCCATTTCGTTTGAAGAGCAGGTGGCCAAAGGGAATACGCTGAGCCTTCAGAAATATGCAGGCTATACCACTTCACTAAATCACGATAAATCCGAATTGATTTCAGCGGCTAAATCAGTCTTGGAAAAAGCGACTTCAGAAGGATTTGAAGGTCTTTTGAACACGCAAAAACAGGCCTGGAGCGAGATTTGGAAAATGAGTGACATCAGTATTGACGGGGATGTGAAAGCACAGCAAGGCATACGTTTCAATATTTTTCAGTTAAACCAGACCTATACAGGAACCGATCACCGCTTGAATATTGGTCCTAAAGGATTCACCGGAGAAAAATACGGGGGAAGTACCTACTGGGATACCGAAGCCTATTGCATTCCGTTTTATATGGCCACCAAAGACCAGCAGGTGGCGAGAAATCTGTTGAAGTACCGCTACAATCACCTGGAAAAAGCCATTGAAAATGCGGAAAAACTTGGGTTTACAAATGGCGCGGCCTTATATCCCATGGTCACCATGAATGGGGAGGAATCGCATAACGAGTGGGAAATCACTTTTGAAGAAATCCATAGAAACGGCGCTATTGCTTATGCTATTTTCAATTATCATCGCTATACAGGGGATTACTCCTATATCCCGGAGATGGGCCTTGAAGTGCTTATCGCTATCGCCAGGTTCTGGGAACAACGGGCGACCTTTTCAACTCAAAAAAACAACTATGTTATTCTCGGGGTCACTGGTCCGAATGAATACGAAAATAATGTCAACAATAACTTTTACACCAATTACATCGCCAAATGGTGTATAGACTATACTGTAGAAAACCTTAAAAAGGTTGAAAAAGACTATGCGGCCGATTATGAACGCATTCTTCAAAAAACAAAACTGACCACGACCGAGATTGAATCCATGCTCAAGGTGGCGGATAATATGTATTTTCCTTATTCTGAAGAGCATAGTGTCTACCTGCAGCAGGACGGGTTCTTGGATAAGGAAATGGTAAAAGTGGATGATTTGGATCAAAGAATACGTCCTATCAATCAACACTGGTCCTGGGACAGAATTTTGCGCTCACCTTATATCAAACAGGCGGATACCTTGCAGGGGTTCTACTTTTTTGAGCATCATTTCAAGAAAGAAGAGATCGAGAAGCATTTCGACTTTTACGAGCCGTTTACCGTTCATGAATCTTCCCTTTCTCCATGTGTACACAGTATTCAGGCCGCATTGCTGGATAGAATGGAGCAGGCCTATGCGTTTTACTTAAGAACCTCGCGTCTGGATCTTGACGATTACAACAAAGAGGTGAAGGAAGGCTGCCATATCACCAGTATGGCCGGGACCTGGATGAGTATTGTCGAAGGTTTTGGCGGAATGCGGGTAAAAAATGATCAATTGCATTTTGCTCCAAAAATCCCTAAGGAATGGACTTCCTATTCGTTTAAAGTTAACTTTAGGGATCATATTTTGAAAGTGGATGTCAGTCATGATAATACCAATTTCACTTTAGAAAAGGGAAATCCATTGGAAATTGTAGTCAACGGCGCTACAGTTGAAGTCAAATAAAAATAAAAGACATGAAAAATTTAATTGTTCTTATCGGGATACTACTATCCATAAGCGCTTATAGCCAAAAGTTGAGTTCACCAAACGCTGAACTTGAGCTGAACTTTGAACTCAAAAACGGAACACCTATCTATACCTTACACTACAAAGGCAAAGAAGTCATTGCTGAAAGTAAACTGGGCCTGGAATTGGTTAAGGATGACAAGTCACTGCTGGATGGATTTGAAGTCCAGGAGGTTTCTTATGTAGACTTCGATGACACCTGGAAGCCCGTCTGGGGCGAGCAGGCTGAAATAAGAAACCATTACAATGAAATGGCAGTAAGACTCATGCAGCCAGAAAAAGACAGGCATATTCTCCTGCGTTTTCGATTGTTTGATGAAGGTCTTGGATTCAGATATGAGTTCCCTCAGCAGGACAATCTGGTGTATTTCGTCATCAAGGAGGAACACACCGAATTTGCTATGACAGGAGACCACACTGCTTTTTGGATTCCCGGAGATTATGATTCTCAGGAGTACGATTATACCAGGTCAAAGCTTTCAGAAATAAATGAATTATTTGATGAAGCCTTAACCTATAATGCGTCTCAGGAGCAATTTTCAAAAACAGGGGTGCAGACGTCTTTAATGATGAAAACGGACGATGGAATATATATCAATTTGCATGAAGCGGCTTTGAAAGCCTATTCACTGATGAACCTGAATTTAGACGAATCCACTTTGACTTTTAAATCCTGGCTAACCCCGGATGCGATCGGCAACAAAGGCTATTTACAAACCCCGGCGGTGTCTCCCTGGAGAACCATCATGGTCACCGATGATGCTACAGAAATCCTGGCTTCCAGCATGAATTTAAACCTCAATGAACCCAACGCACTTGAAGATACATCCTGGATAAAACCCATCAAGTATATGGGTGTCTGGTGGGAAATGATCACTGGTAAAAGCAGCTGGAACTATACTGATGATCTTCCTTCTGTCAAGCTGGGCGAAACTGATTACTCTAAAACGACACCCAATAAAAAGCATGCAGCCAATACGGAACACGTTAAGAAGTATATTGATTTTGCCTCCAAACATGGTTTTGATGCCTTGCTTGTGGAAGGCTGGAACGAAGGCTGGGAAGACTGGTATGGACATTCCAAAGATTATGTGTTTGATTTTGTAACGCCGTATCCTGACTTCGATGTCAAGGAAATCCAGGAATATGCCGCTTCTAAGGATATTGAAATGATGATGCATCACGAAACCTCTGGCGCGATCAGAAACTATGAGCGTCACCTGGATACTGCTTACCAATTCATGAACGAGTATGGTTATACCTCTGTGAAAAGTGGATATGTAGGCGATATTATACCGCGCGGAGAGCATCATTACGGGCAATGGGCTATAAACCATTTTTTATATGCTGTAAAAAAAGCGGCCGATTATAACATCATGGTCAACGCTCACGAAGCGGTTAGACCGACAGGACTTCGAAGAACTTATCCCAATTTGATAGGAAATGAATCGGCTAGAGGTACTGAATTTCAGGCGTTTGGCGGATCAAAGCCCAACCACGTCACTATTTTGCCCTTCACACGATTAATTGGAGGCCCTATGGACTATACCCCCGGTATTTTTGAAATGGACATCAGTAAATTGAATCCGAACAATAATTCTCACGTCAATGCTACTATTGCCAACCAATTGGCTCTCTATGTCACTATGTATAGCCCCTTGCAGATGGCGGCCGATTTGCCTGAGAATTATAAGCGCTTTATGGATGCTTTTCAATTTATTAAAGACGTGGCTATAGATTGGGATGAAAGTCATTATTTGGAGGCTGAGCCTGGTGAGTACATCACTGTGGCGCGGAAAGCAAAACATTCACCAAATTGGTTTGTGGGTAATGTCAACGGTACCACTCCTAGAAAGACCAAGCTTAAGCTTGACTTTCTGGAAAAAGGAAAAACTTACGAAGCGACGATTTATGCAGATGCCAATGATGCGCATTACAAAACCAATCCGCAGGCTTACCGGATTTCTACCCAAAAAGTAACCAGCAAATCAACGTTGAGACTCGAGTCTGCACCTGGTGGTGGATTTGCCATTAGTATTATTGAAAAAATAAAATCAAATGATGAAAACTAAAACGCGATTATCCTTCATTCATATCCTTTGTAGTTTTTTTCTTCTGATTCTGTGTTCAGTTGATTTACATGCTCAGGACCTTAGGATTGAACCGCCCAACTGGTGGGTGGGCATGCAGATGGATGCCATTCAACTTATGGTTCATTCTGAGGATATTTCTGCCTATGAGCCCGGAATACAATACGAAGGCGTTGAAATTACTAAAGTACACCAGGCCGACAGCCCCAATTATTTATTTATAGACTTAGTTATTTCAAAAGAAGCCAGAGCCGGGACTTTCGAGATTACATTCAGTAAAAAAGGAGCTAAAACCAGAGGTTTCGATTTTTCATTACATTCCAGAGAAAAACCAGCCGAAGATTACATAGGTTTTAATCATAAAGATGTGGTGTATTTGATTACTCCGGATCGCTTTGCTAATGGGAACCCTAAAAACGATGTGGTAGAAACCCTGAGGGAGACAAAACTTAATCGGGATGATGATTATGCAAGACACGGTGGCGACATTCAGGGGATCATCGACCATTTGGATTACATCTCAGACATGGGGTTTACCAGCATATGGACAAGCCCTCTGCTGATCAATGACATGGTGTCTTCTTCTTACCATGGCTATGCCATCACAGATTTTTACAAAGTAGACCCCCGGTTTGGGAATTTGGAAGTATACAAAGAGCTTTCTCGTAAAGCTTCTGAGAAAGGAGTTGGACTCATTATGGATATGATCGCCAATCACTGTGGCAGCGGACACTGGTGGATGGAAGATTTACCCTTTTCAGACTGGCTTAATTACCAAGACCTGTATGAAGATGGCGAGAGGATTCCAAATTCAAATCATTTAAGAACGACCAATCAGGACCCTTATGCCTCAACTGTAGATACCAAAATCATGCATGAAGGCTGGTTTGTACCCACGATGCCCGATCTGAATCAGGAGAATCCCTATTTGGCTCAGTATATCATTCAAAACAGCATCTGGTGGGTGGAGACTTTGGGTTTACACGGTATTCGGCAGGACACTTATCCTTACCCAAATAAAGCCTTTATGTCGGACTGGGCCGGAGCAATTATGGAAGAATATCCTAATTTCAATATCGTAGGTGAGGAGTGGACGACAGACCAGCTTCTGGTGGGCTATTGGCAGCAGGGTCAAAACAACAGCGATGGATACCAATCCAATTTACGCTCTGTGATGGATTTTCCCATGCAGATGAAAATCGTACAGGCTCTCAATGAAGGTAACGAAGGCTGGGGGAATGGATTGATAAAAATTTATAAGGGCTTAGCCAATGATTTTTATTATCCAAGACCTAAAGATGTGATGA
Organism: Psychroflexus aurantiacus; assembly: GCF_010820555.1. Lineage (GTDB taxonomy): Bacteria > Bacteroidota > Bacteroidia > Flavobacteriales > Flavobacteriaceae > Psychroflexus > Psychroflexus aurantiacus. Next base: position 201,357 of record NZ_JAAIKD010000004.1, read on the forward strand.
TCTTTCCGGATAACCATGATATGGACAGAATCTTTACCCAGCTGAATGAAGATGTGCAAAAAACAAAAATGGCTCTTGGGCTCATCTTGAGCTTGCCCAGAACACCCCAGATTTACTATGGGACTGAGATTTTGATGGAAAATACTGAAAAACGCGGGGATCACGGCCTGATCCGGACCGATTTTCCCGGAGGCTGGGAAGGCGATGTCCAGAATGCGTTTACAGGAAAAAATCTACCGGATGCGCAGCAGGATTTTCAGGTATTTTTAAAGACCTTATTGAATTTCAGAAAGACTTCAGAGGCTATTCTTGAAGGTGAAATGATTCATTTTGCTCCTACGAATGGGGTTTATCCTGTGTTCAGAATTCATAAGAACGAAATTGTGGTGGTTTTTCTTAATACTAATGAGGAGTCCAAAACAATCGATTTATCCCGCTTTGATGAATTGAACCTGGAGGGAACTCAATTCAAATCCTTACTGAATAATGCAGAGCTTAGCTGGGAAAAAGAACTCCAGTTGAAGCCTGGATTTACCTTATACAGAACACATAAATAACTGAAAACTAAACAGTTATGAACCTTTTAACACTAGAAAAATAAAACTACCATGAGATACTTTAAATTTATAAACCTGTTTGTTGGCCTATCGCTTTTGTTTGCAGCCTGTAATCAAAAAACAGATGATAATAAAAACGAAACTAAAAAGTATGAGCCTGTTTCTAATGAAGTCCTGGGGTCTTCTGTGATTTACGAAGCAAACATTAGACAGTATTCTCCGGAAGGGACTTTTGATGCCTTTACCAAAGACATTCCCGAGCTTAAAAAGCTAGGGGTAAAGGTGATTTGGTTAATGCCGGTTTATCCCATTTCTATGAAAAACAGAAAGGCCACTCCGGATTTATCCATAGAAGATATCGAAGATCCGGAAGAAAAAGAAAAGTATCTTGGAAGTTATTACGCCATTTCAGACTATACAGCAATCAATCCGGAATTTGGAACTTCAGAAGATTTTGATGAGCTGGTTGAAACGGCGCATGATAATGGAATGTACGTAATTTTAGACTGGGTGGCCAACCATACGGGCTGGGACCACAAATGGATTGAGGAGCATCCCGAATATTACCATAAAGATAAAGCGGGCAATGTTACAGATCCAATAAACCCGGATACAGGAGAATCCTGGGGCTGGACGGATGTAGCTCATCTAAATTATGAAAATGATTCGCTATGGACTGCCATGAAAGAAGAGATGGTGTACTGGGTGAAGGAAAAAAACATTGATGGCTTTAGAGCCGATGTAGCCGGAAATGTGAAAACTGAATTCTGGAATTACGTTGTGCCTGTGCTGGAGAAGGTCAAACCAGTCTTTATGCTGGCAGAAAGTGAAGATAAAGATTTGTTTTATGAAGCTTTTGACATGGGATACAATTGGGAAGGTCATCATATTATAAATGAAATCGCTCAGGGTAATAAGGATGTCAAACACTGGGATGCTTATATGGCGAAAATCGATACCACCTATCAGAAGGATGACTACCTGATGAATTTTATCACCAATCATGATGAAAACTCCTGGAACGGAACCGTAAAGGAACGCCTGGGCGATGCTTCTGAAACCATGCTGGCTTTTACCTATGCTTTACCAGGAATGCCTTTAATCTACAGCGGTCAGGAATATGGCATGAATAAAAGACTTAAGTTTTTTGAAAAAGACAGCATCCCTAAAACCAAAGGTGAATTTTGGGAGGTGCATGTAAAATTAGGCGAACTGAAAAATAACAATGAGGCTTTGGATGGCGCCAAAAAAGCGGCTTCCTATCAGCGGCTTTCCACCACTAAAGATTTAGCTATTCTTGCTTTTGAACGTTCTAAACATGAAGACAGGTTAATTTTTATAGCCAATTTCACCAATAAAGCCCAGGAATTTCAAACTGATTTTTCAGGAAACTATAAGGACTATATGACTTCTGAACCCTTCGAATTAAAAACTGATCAAATTCTTAATTTCAAGCCCTGGGAATATAAAATTTTGCTGCCTAAGTAATTTTAGACCAGTTTTTATAAAGTTTTTATAATGTTTAGCTATCGAAATCGTTTTAGTCGATAACTAAATTAGTGATTAGCTTATATTTAAAATATATTTGATCTTAATGTACAGTTTCAATGAATAAGAAAATAAACAAAATTGCTGTTTTAACTTCTGGAGGAGATTCCCCAGGCATGAATGCCGCCATAAGGGCTGTCGTCAGAAATGCAGCATATACGGGTCTTACCTGTGATGGTGTGTATAGAGGTTTTCAAGGTTTAATTGAAAATGAATTTGTTGAACTTGGACCCCGTGATGTTAAAAATACCATCAACAGAGGTGGAACGTTTCTGAAATCTGCGAGATCCAAAGATTTCATGGATAAAGATGGTCGGTTAAAAGCCTATAAAAACCTGAAGGCAAGACATATAGACGCTTTGGTTGTGATAGGGGGTGATGGTACCTTTACAGGAGCCTCTGTGTTCAGCAAGGAATTTGATATGCCGATTATTGGTATTCCAGGGACCATCGACAATGACATTAATGGAACCGATTATACCATAGGATACGATACCGCTTTGAACACGGTGGTAGAAGCTATCGATAAGATAAGGGATACGGCGAGTTCTCACGATCGGTTATTTCTCATTGAAGTCATGGGAAGAGATGCCGGAGATATCGCCTTGAACAGCGGTATTGGAGCCGGTGCGGAAGAAATACTTATCCCCGAAGAAAATCTCGGGATAGACCGACTTATCGAATCTCTGGAAAAAAGCAGAAAAACAGGTAAATCTTCAAGTATTGTCGTCGTCTCTGAAGGTGATCAAATAGGTAAAAACATCACTAATGTAGCCGAATCTATTCAGGAAAATCTCCCGGATTACGAAGTGAAAGTTACTGTTCTTGGACACATACAGCGCGGAGGTTCTCCAAGCTGTTTTGACAGAGTTTTGGCAAGCCGCTTAGGGGTTGGTGCTGTAGATGCTTTACTCGAGGGGAAGTCCAATATCATGGTTGGTATAGAACATAAAAAAATTGTTCATGTCCCTTTTGAAACCGCAATAAATATTAAAAAAATATTGGATATAGATCTTATACGCGTTGCAGATATTGTATCCAGCTAATCACGAATCATTTAAAATTTAATAATTATGACAAAAATAGGTATTAACGGTTTTGGCCGTATTGGTAGAATTGCTTTTAGAATAGCAATGGACAATAAAGACGTAGAGATTGTAGGAATTAATGATTTACTGGATGTGGATCATTTGGCTTATATGCTTAAATACGATTCAGTTCACGGCAGGTTTCATAAATCTGTTGAAGTTAAAGACGGGAATTTAGTCGTTGACGGAAAGTCCATCAGAATTACTGCTGAAAGAGACCCAAAACAGTTGAAATGGGACGCTGTTGGCGCTGAAGTGGTGATGGAATGTACAGGTATTTTTAATGATAAAGCTTCTGCTTCTGCACATATTGAAGCTGGCGCCAAAAAGGTAGTGATTTCTGCTCCAACAAAAGACACGCCAATGTTTGTTATGGGTGTTAACCATAAGGATGCCACGGCTGAGGATACTGTAGTTTCCAATGCTTCCTGTACCACCAATTGTCTTGCCCCTATGGCTAAAGTCATAAATGACAACTTTGGAATTGTGGAAGGCTTAATGACAACGGTTCACGCAGCGACTTCTACACAGTATACCGTAGATTCTCCAGCTAAGAAAAATTACAGAATAGGCCGTAGTGCTTTGAATAATATTATTCCAACAAGTACGGGTGCTGCTGTAGCCGTAACCAAGGTAATCCCAGCTTTGAAAGGCAAGTTAACAGGTATGGCCTTTAGAGTGCCAACCGCAGATGTTTCTGTCGTGGATTTAACTGTGAGAACTGAGAAATCAGCCACTTACGAAGAGGTGAAAGCTGCCATGAAAAAAGCATCAGAAGGGGATTTGAAAGGCATATTGACTTATACAGAAGATGAAGTTGTCTCTCAGGACTTTGTCTCTCAATCGGGTATTTCCAATTTTGATGCCAATGCCGGTATAGCTTTGAATGATAATTTCTTCAAACTCATTGCCTGGTATGATAACGAGTGGGGCTTTTCAGCAAAAATGCTTGATCTTGCCGTTCATATTTCTAAGGTCTAGTTGATTATTTATCTCATAAAGCTTGAATAGGAAACTGTTCAAGCTTTTTTAATGTATAAGCTTATGATAATTATAGCAGATGGTGGTTCAACAAAATGCGATTGGATTCTATTAAACGATAAAGGTGAAATAGAATTGAAGACGAGAACTCAGGGTCTGAATCCTGCAGTTTTCAAACCAGAGACTTTAAAATCCCGGATTGAAGAAAACGAAGATCTCAGGAGCATAGTTTCCAAGGTGACCCGGGTTGACTTTTATGGAGCGGGATGCGGAACACCAACGCCTGTAAAAAACCTCGAATCCATATTACAGGGATTTTTTAAGGACGCTGAAATAAATGTCGATGAAGACATGGTGGCAGCTGCACTTGCCGCGACTACAGAACCAGGTATTGTTTGTATTTTGGGTACCGGATCCAATTCTTGTTTTTTTGATGGAAAAAATGTCCACATGGAAGTGGAATCCCTGGGCTATGTGCTCATGGATGAAGCCAGTGGAAATTACTTTGGTAAGCGGCTCATCAGAGATTATTACTATAAATTCATGGGCGATGATATGAGTCGTGAATTTGCCAAACGCTACGATTTAGATGCCGACACTATCAAAAGAAACGTGTATAAAGAAGACAATCCTAATACCTACCTGGCGTCTTTTGCAGAATTTATATTTACGTCTGAAGAGCGAAACGGGTATTTTTATAAATTGATTTATGAAGGCATAGAAAAGTTTATCGAACGTCGTGTGATGTGTTTTAAACAGGCTCAGAATGTCCCTATTCACTTTATTGGCTCTATCGCTTTCTTCTCTGAAGATATCATCAGAGACGTTGCTAAACGCTATCATCTTGATATTGGAAATATCATAAGGAGACCCATTGATGGTCTTATCGAACATTATAAAAAAAACGTCTTAAAAGTTAATTAAATGTCTTTACAAAGCCTATCCCCTGTAGATTTTAAATCCTGGAAGGAACTGGAATCCCTTTCTAAACATAAGTTTGAGCTAAGCGCTCTGTTTAATGCGAATCCAAAACGATTTCAGGAATTTTCAATCCGGAATGAAGATGTTTTAGTTGATTTTTCTAAAAACCTAATTGATGAAGAGGTCTTCAGGCAGCTGCTTAAGCTCGCCGAGGAAGCCAATTTGAAAAAGGCCATCAAAAGCTATTTTGAAGGTGATGAAATCAATGAAACGGAAGGCAGAGCCGTTTTGCATACTGCCTTAAGAACTTCTGAAAACAATTCAGCAAGAGTCGACGGTAAAGAGGTGTATGCCGATGTACAGTCTGTTCTGGCTAAAATGAAAACCTTTGCAGATCAGGTCAATTCTGGTGAGCGAACATCATATGCCGGGAAGAAGTTTACAGATGTAGTCAATATTGGTATCGGTGGATCGGATTTAGGACCGCAGATGATTGTAGATGCCTTAGCCTACTACCAGGAAGACATCAAACCGCATTTCATCTCCAATGTGGATGGAGATCACGTGTTGGAAACCTTAAAACACCTCAATCCGGAAACCACCTTGTTTCTGATTGTTTCCAAATCCTTTAGCACTCAGGAAACGCTGACCAATGCCAATACGGTAAGAGACTGGTTCCTGAAATCGGCAACCCAGGAGGATGTTAAAGATAATTTTGTGGCTGTTTCCACAAATATTTCTGCAGTAGAGGACTTCGGCATCGATACGGAAAATATCTTCCCCATGTACGACTGGGTTGGTGGCCGTTTTTCATTGTGGAGTGCCGCCGGACTTTCTATCGCGGTGAGTGTGGGTTCCCGGAACTTTCAGGATCTATTAGATGGAGCAGAGGACATGGACCGGCATTTCAAAACCTCGGATTTCAAAGATAATATCCCTGTGGTTTTGGCTTTACTGGGCATCTGGTATAACAACTTCCTGGGAGCAGAAAGCGAAGCCATTATTCCATATACCCAATACCTTCAGAAATTGGCTCCCTATCTCCAGCAGGCTTCCATGGAAAGCAATGGAAAAAGCGTGGACAGGGCTGGTAATAGAGTAAATTACCAAACAGGAACCATCGTCTGGGGCGAGCCAGGAACCAATTCTCAACATGCCTTTTTTCAACTGATTCACCAGGGAACCAAACTAATTCCTTCCGATTTTATAGGCTTTAAAAAATCCCTGCACGGCAATTCAACTCACCACGATATCTTGATGGCCAATTATTTTGCCCAGACTGAAGCCCTGATGAAAGGGAAGTCTAGCGACGAGGTTCATGCAGAACTGAAAAATCAGGGCTTAAGCCCTGAAGAGATTCAGAACTTACTGCCTTTTAAAGTGTTTGAAGGCAATAAGCCTACAACGTCGATTTTGATAGACCAGTTAACACCGAAATCCCTGGGTAAATTAGTATCCATGTATGAGCATAAAATCTTTGTACAGGGCGTGATTTGGAATATTTTCAGTTATGACCAGTGGGGAGTTGAACTCGGTAAGCAATTAGCGAAAAACACCCTAAGCGATATTCTTTCGGATAGGATTGAAAACCAGCATGATTCATCAACAACAGAATTGCTTTACTACTACAAATCTTAACAGTTTATAGTTGACATACATCAAAATCCGAAATGAAAATTTCGGATTTTGTGTTTATGAGCATTATTTAACACGATAATTTTTAAAAACTTTAGTTTTAGTGAAAATATATTGGAAAAAAACATAATTTTAAGCTTCTAATATCTTGAAATCATGCTAGTTAAGGTTTTTGGAAGTTCTGTGTTTGGGGTAGATGCTGAAATTATTACCATTGAAATCAATATGGAAAAGGGGATCGGGTATCACCTGGTAGGTTTGCCCGATAACGCTATTCGCGAGAGCAGTTTCAGAATACAGGCTGCCTTAAAAAACAACGGCTTCAAATTTCCAGGCAAGAAAATCATCGTCAATATGGCTCCGGCTGATATGCGTAAAGAGGGTTCTGCCTATGACTTAAGCTTGGCCCTGGGTATCCTTTCTGCATCCAATCAGATAAAAAGCGAAGACATCGACAGGTATATCATTATGGGAGAATTGTCTTTGGATGGTAGCCTGCAACCCATTAAAGGTGCTTTGCCAATAGCTATAAAAGCCAGGCAAGAGGGATTTAAAGGATTTATTTTACCAAAACAGAATGCCAACGAAGCTGCCATTGTAGATGACTTGGATGTTTTTGGCATAGAAAGCATCAGTGAAGTCATCAATTTCTTCGACAAAGGAGAGGCCTTAGAATCAACCCGGGTCAATACGCGAGAATTATTTTATGATAATTTAGCCCATCCCGAATATGATTTTGCAGATGTCAAAGGACAGGAATCCATTAAACGCTGTATGGAAATTGCTGCGGCAGGCGGACATAACATCATTATGGTGGGCCCGCCGGGTTCGGGTAAAACCATGTTAGCCAAGAGGCTTCCCGGTATTTTACCACCTATGAGTCTGCACGAAGCCTTAGAAACGACCAAAATTCATTCGGTGGTGGGCAGAGTCAGGGAAAATGTAGGGCTTATGGCCGAACGGCCTTTTAGAAGCCCTCACCATACGATTTCGGATGTAATAAAATATAATGTGAAGGTTTAATAAATTTGTTTTTCATTCTTTATTTAAAAAATAATCATTATAAAACTATTGCTTATATATTTTGCAATTAAATTTTTATAGCTTAGCGTTATTTTTTAAATATAAAATTAACCAAACAAATTAAAATGGAATTACTTAATCAATTGAAAGGATTAGCTGACAAAGTTGAACAGCTTAAGGAACGTATACAAACTGAAGAGTCTACTAAACACGCATTTATTTTACCATTTATAAATATTCTAGGTTATGATTCATTTAATCCTACAGAAGTAGTACCTGAATTTACTGCTGACTTAGGTTTGAAAAAAGGTGAGAAAGTAGATTATGCAATTTTTCAAAATGAAAATCCAATTTTGATTATAGAGTGTAAGCATTGGAATCAGGATTTAAATGTTCATAATTCTCAACTCTTTAGATATTTTCATGTCACTAAAACAAGATTTGCATTACTCACTAATGGTATTATTTATAGATTCTATACTGATTTAGACGAGAGTAATAAAATGGATGAAAAACCTTTTTTAGAATTCAACATTCTTAATTTAAAAGATAATATAGTAAAGGAAATTGAGAAGTTTCATAAATCAAGGTTTGATGTTTCAAAGATTGTTAATAATGCTAGCACTTTGAAATATACTAGTGAAATTAAATCATTAATAGATAATGAAATTGAAACCCCCTCAACCGAATTCGTGAAACTTTTTGCAAGTAGAGTATATAGCGGTAGAATGACATCTAATGTGTTAGATGAGTTTACTGATATAGTTAATAAAGCTTTTACACAAATAATTAGTGAAAAAGTAAATAATCGATTGAATTCTGCATTAAATAAGGAAGAAGAAAAACAAAAATCAGAAGAATTACCTGAAGAGGAACCGAGCAAAATAGATACTACAGAAGAGGAGTTAGATGGTTATCGAATCATTATAGCTATACTAAGAAGAAAACTTTCAATCGATAGGATAGTACATAGAGATACTCAGTCTTATTTTGGTGTGTTATTAGATGATAATAATAGAAAACCAATTTGTAGACTACACCTCAATGGTGGTAAAAAATATCTTGGATTGTTTGATGAGAATAAAAAAGAAACTAAAGTGCCTATTGATACTATAGATGATATATACAATTATGAAAAAGAAATTTTAAAAACTGTAGATTATTATGAGTCTTAAAAAACCCACAATAATAATACTTACTAACCCATAAAAAATGAGTGACGTAATTAACTACATTGAAAATAATTATCAGTGGATTTTTTCGGGTGCTGGAATAGCTTTTATATCATTTTTATTCATGTTCTTTTTTAATAAAAAAAAATCAGTGACAAATAATCATATGAGTGGTGATAGCAGTTCAGATGATTATTTTTCAAATATAGATGCACATGAGGAGATGGTAAAAATTTCAGATTGCCCACCCTATCAAAAAGAACAGTTTAGAGAAAATTACAAAGGTTTGAGAGTTAAGTGGGAAGTAAATTATTTTTCTGCTTACAAGAAAGGTGATAATAAATTACGAGTTTCATCAAAATATAAAAATAATTACCCTTGGATAAATTTCACAGTAGACTTAAATGAAAATCCTATTTTTAAAGTAGCTAATAAAGGAACTAAATTTATTGTAATTGGTAAAATAATAAAAACTAACGGAGGTGAATTTTACTTAGACACTGAAAAAGTTATCGAAGTAGATATTACTCCTTCAAAATAACATCTAGTACTTAATAACTAATCAATCTAAAATATCATGGAGTACAAAAACATATTTGAAAGACCAGAATTCAAAAAAAGATTAGAAACTGTTAGGGACAAAATTGAAATCTATTTAAGTGAACATGGCTTTCAAATAGAAGATGTAAGTTTGAATGAGTTAATTCAATGGAATGAAACTAAAGGTGGTGATTCAGTCCAAATTTACCCACATGAGAAATGTCCATCAGAAATCAAAAATATTGTACAAGGCTTTATAAATGATGAATTTAATTCAAGAAATAAAATAAATTGATAACCAACTAAAAACTAATATGAAAATTCTTCTACATATTTTGACACCTATAGGTGCATTTATAATTAATCTACTGTTGGGGTTAATAATTCCAATTATTACATTACCATTAACGTGGTTGCTAAGTAAAATTTATAATAATCCTTCTATGTATATATTTAGACCAGATATGTTCATACAAGGAATCTTAAGAGGGATTTTAGCTGTTTATATAACATCTTATCTTTTGTCCTTATTCAATACTGAAATTGGCTTTTGGTGGATTTTTTTAACCTTTGTTTTTCTGTCTTTTCTTAGTATTAATGCTTGGGATAATACCAAACCAAAAGAATATGAGTTCAGTCTTAATGTATCTCCAATTTTTGGATTTATAATAGGTTTATTTATTATTTAATTAGTATCAAAAAGAAAGAGATTTTATCGTTTGGAGTGATAGTACTTATTGGTACTATCGTTTTTATTTCAAACTATCTATTAGATTTCCTTGGTGAATTTTTTTGGGGATTACAGTATAAGTATTGGATGCTAATTATTTATGGTATTCTTCTAATAGTATTTCAAATTATTGTAGAAATATTTCCTAATAAGATATTTGACTATATTAATCTTGTTCTGTTATCACCATTAGCCCTCCTCTTTACTATTGTCATGGTTTCTAAACCATTTTTAGCTTTATTGATTCATCTTATCTATTATTTATTTATACCTACAATAATCCCCTTTGGCTTTTATTTTGCTAATGAGTATTATTCATTTATCCCAATAAACACTGAGACTTATGTTTACTTAATTATCACCTTCTCTGTAATCATAGCGACATCTTTAAATAATCAAATAAAATACATAGTATACTTAGCTTCACCGATTAAAATATTAAAGTCAGATGACTCTGAAAAATTTAGGTTTAAAGAACTCACTGACTATTTATTATCAAAAACTAATATTAGATTTATCATCTACCTATCTTACTTTATTTACCTAATTACATTCAATATTTTCAATCTTCAAAATATAACTATATATGAAACTGAAGTCATAGACAGAGCAGTTCTTCAGTCCTTTATTACTTTTGTTGCGTTTGATAGTGTACTTAGAAATCTCAAACCATTGGATTTCAAATCATCTGAAATGCTAAAGAGAATAGTTAGGAGTATTACTGGTAAAGATTTGAATGTTTAAATATCCAATTTACCCACTATTTCACCCTGTTTATTATAAATGACTCCATTCCTACTATCCCTATAGCTTTTTATTCTACCATCCCTATAAGTAAGTGGTCTAAAAAACACTTAGATACTGTTATATAAGCTATTTTTCCTTATGCCTTCCTATTAGTGGTCGTTTGTACCCTTCACATTATTCACTTCTGTATTATGTCAAAGGAAAAGAAGCGAACACCTTTAGCCCAGACAGGTAAGCGATGTCAACTTGCCCCAAGTGTTATAGAGACCTTAAGGATTACGGGGGCTATAAAAATAAAATGAATCATCAGGGTGTTAGTATGACAGACATTTGGACAGATATACCTCCTGTTCGACATTCAAAATATAAAGGTAGGAAGGATGCAAATGAACTTTCAATAAAACTTCTTGACAGGGTGATTGAAATGTCCTCTGTGAAAGGTGATGTGATTTTTGACCCTTTTGGTGGTTCTGGTACAACTTATATAGTTGCCGAATTAAAGGATAGGAAATGGGAAGGTATAGAACTGGGTCCAACAGATGATATCATCACTAGGTTTGACAATCTTAGCTTTGAAAAAAATAATCTCCAGCGTTATCGTGATAAGTACAACAGCCTTTTCTCTTCAAAGGTGAAGGTCAAACGAATTCAAAACAATTTGTGGACTGCTGAGTCGGTTCGGGATAAGTAATGATTATAATATTGTAACCCTCACTTTATAGTGGGGGTTTTTGCATTTATATGAAAACAGAATGGAATGTAGATTAGATTTTTACCAAAAGAAAAATGAATTTTTTCCATAAAACTATTTACTTATTACAAAATTATGTGAATACTTGAGTCATGATAAATAATTCCTGGTATTAACCAATTACTGAATATTTATTATAAATAACAAAGCCGAATTAGAGGAATTAGAGTTAATTCCTAAAGCATTTGGTACGCATAGAAACAAAAAATTATGGAAAAGAAAGAGTATCTAAGGGTTAGTGAAATAGCAAAAATTAAGGGGATGACATCCAGAAATGTTAGAAAAATAATTACAGAGTTATCTGAGTTTAAAAATGAAGATTTATTAAGAAAAAATAAGGCTGGACAATGGGAAGTTCATCATTTGTTAGAGCCAAAATTTAAAAGAAAGAGAAATTACAAACAGAAATATTTTGCCCTTAGTTTCAAAACTTATAAAGAATATAAACCAAAAGAAATTTCAAAAATTCTAGAGCATGTGTTTCGAGAAATTGATGACCCAAGCTTGGAAATACACTACACAATTGAGAAGCGAAAAGCTAACGGTCAACCACATGTACATGGGTACGTCAAAATTTCCAATAAAAAAAGGGAGCTGTTTAAAACTCTTAAACTATTGTTTGCTAATATGAGTTATCATGAATCTCAAATTTTTGATTTAAATGGTTGGAAAAAATATATAACTAAGGAAGGCTGTACTATAATTTCACTAATAAAATAGAAAGATGGATAAACAGTATAATTTAGAACAATTAAAAATGGACTATAGATTTAAAAATCCAGTAGTTGGTAAAAATTACGAACTTTATAAGAGCTATTTCTCCAATCTTGATAAAGATTTGTATTTAAAGCTTGAAAAGAATGGAATGTTAGGAAGGTTGTTTCGTGGCGAGAATATAAAACTATATAGACAAGATATTTTTATTCCTTTTTCTATTTGGAGAAATAGTATTTTTAAAAAAACTAATCATTATTGTCCTTGTGTCTATAGGTCTAAAAATCCTTATTGGACAGATATAATACCCCCAACAGAAACTATTTAACTTAAATATGATGTAACTATTATCAGATGTTGAGGTTTATGATTTGATGCTTATGAAGCGTATTTTTAAATGAAAATACGGCACTTAACCCATTAGTGGAATTTTATAAAACCTCATCAAATTATTTTCTAGACTCAGATTCTATTAAAGCTCTTATAAAAGCAGAAACACTATTGTATTTGCTTTTTTTGCTCAATTCGTTTAATTCTTTTTTTAGGGTTGAAGTTATCCTTAAAATAACCACTTCATTCTTGCTGTGTTTGGATGGGAGTTTGCTCATGGTATTGTTTTGTATATAAATATCTAAAAGTAGAGCAAACCTCATCCAAATAGTTATGAGACCAATTCATTTTCCTCACCTGCCTCCAAATCTTCCAATGCACAGCTAAGTTCTGTACATTTTTCATTTACTTCCTCCAATTTATCAATTAAACTTTCCAACTCCTTTGGAATCTCTTCAAGATAATCTCTACCTAGTTCTGATAGTTTACCTTCTTTTTGTAAAAGAAAATTATAGGTGTATTCAATTTCTTCTATTAATTCAGTTTTTTCATTTTATCCATGTTTGAAAGTATTTAGTTGAACATTCGATATTATTAGTAAAAATTAAGACCCTTTTTTGTATCATAACCTCACCTTATATGCTGTATATGCATCTGCAAAAGTGTCGTTTTTGATATCATTTCAAAGGTTGCGTACGGAGGTGTGTCTCTTTACTCTATACTTTTTTAAGTTTTAACAGAAAGTATAACCACGTATACTCCCTTATTTTAAAGATAAAAAAACTATGTATATACAATAGGTCGGTTGTGTCTAAAAATTTTTGAAAAATTTTCCAGGTAAATAATTAGGGTCGATTGGAGTAAAGTTTATTTGATAAGGGCATAGTCTAAAATAAACACAATTTCCTAAAATCGGTTTTTGTAAAAACCACATTTTTCTGAGGAAGTATTTTGTACTAAATAAATAGAATATTTTATAAATAGTGTGGTGTTTAAGACCTCAGCCACTTTACGATATGAATCAAGATTATCAATATTAAACTTAATATTGATAGAACCAAGTCTACCCCGCTCATAATGCTTTTTAAAGGCGAAGCTATATCACCAACAATATGTTTATTAGAAGCATTCCTGAACGCTTTAGTCCAGTGTTCTGCTTCCATATCATAACGAGTAAGTGTAGTTGACGAATAGTCGTTTGGTCTCCATTTAAATCCCTGTCTTTCTCCTTGATTTAGCATATGATTGAATGTTTTTAATTATTAAAATATTGAATGATAAAGATAAGATATTAAACTACTAATTAGTGTTTAAAATACTGATAACCAGGATTATAATTTTATTACTCCCTTGATAATTAAAATGTCAGAAAAGTACATAAGCTGACATTTTCAGTGTTTACTGGTGTTATAGAGAAATATTTTTAATAAATGTCAAATAAATGTGTATATTTGCACTAACTTGACATATTTATTATCAAATAGAAACATTATGAAAGGAAGTACTTACATCAAATTTGAGGAAGCTAGACTAAAAGCAATGCAATTAATAAGAACAGGGGATAAGCCCTCATTTGGATTATTAATAATAACAGGTATATCAACTGGGTTGAGGTATTCAGACCTAATAGAGTTAACCTATGGTGAACTCAGGGGTGATTCATTTACTATTACAGAGAAGAAAACAGGTAAAGAGAGAAAGATAATAGTGAGTGACCACATAAAGGTAGCTATGGAATACTTTAAGGATGATTTCAAATACCCTGATAACTATAAAGCTTTCAGGTCTCAGAAGGGTTCTGTGTATAGTAATAAGTCAGTTAATAGGTTATTACAGGAGTATTTCAAAGGAGATAGAATAAGTAGTCACAGCCTCAGGAAGTCATTTGGAAGGAGAGTGTATAATGCTAATGGTCAGAGTGAAGCTGCATTAATGAAGTTATCAGAGATATTTGCACACAGGGATATAGCAACTACCAGAAAGTACTTGGGGTTAAGGCAGGAGGAGTTAGATGCTGTGTATCTCAACCTATAACCATTAAATAGGAAACCCCTTAGAATCTATCTAAGGGGTTTCCTGTTTAATGTAGGTTCTCTATTCTTTATATATTAATTTATCTTTAAATTGTTCTTTAAATATTTTGATAGTTTTACTTGGTGTGGTTTCGTTTAAATCATCTAATTCAATCATCTCAATCACCTCTGTATTATCCCTTTTAGAATCGTATGTACTTTTAGGATTAATTACTATGTCATATGGAAAATCAGAGTAAAAATCAATTTTATAGGTATTATTACTATGACCATATTTTTTAATCACTTCCTTATCTATTTTAAAGGCTTCCTTGATTGATTCTTCTAGTTGTTCTTCTTTAATTGTTCTAACTTCACTCATAGATTTGTTATTTTTTTGTTAATATTTAGGATATTACAAAGATACAATTAATAAAATGTTATCTTATGCGTTTTAACAAAACTTAATGAAACTATTTTAAGCCCTTCGAAGGGCTTTTATTATTGAATGTGGTAAAGTGTATATATTTTATATTAAAGTCTCTTAGGGTTAAAGTATACACCCTTGGGAAAGAAGTATCAGTTCTTTATAACAGTATAAAATAAAACCCCTGTTAAATTAATAACAGGGGGGATAAATAGAACTTATGACATAAGTCTATTTTTTATGTCACTTATGTATGCGTTTGAATGAATTCCATCATACTTTTTTAGTGCATCCTTATTATCCCTATAATGTTCTCTATAAGCTAATGAGGTATTAACTATAGATTTATAAGCCATTAATTTAGGTTGATAATTACTCACTCTATCTAACATCTTATTTTTAAATGTGATATTATCATATTCACCCCTAACATCTATCTCATCTTTAGGTTTACCATACTTTGGATAGAAATAATCTACAAGTTCATTAACTATTGGTGTGACCTTTCTAATCATACCAAAACTTGTATTTATCACATATAGTGAAGTATCTAATGAATAAGACTTGAACTGTATTTTAACCTCATATAGGTTATTATCTGATGATTCTATATAAATCCTTTGTATGTATTTCTGTAATAACTTCTGCTTAATTTCAAAGGGACTATCTTTTTTAAGGGTTGAAAGTTCCTTCTTCATGTTTTTTAGTTTACCCTCAGATTTTAATAAGTATTCCAACTCATCTTTTTTATTGGTTATCATCACCTCTAATGATTCTAACTTAGTATTTAGGCTATCTAAACTACTCTGCATATCTTTCTGACTTACTATACCATCTAAAGTCATTTGAATAGCTTTATTCTTTTTATTGGTGATTGAATTAATCTCTTTGCTTAATTTGTCTAACTGTTTTTTAGTCTCATTTATCCTCTCTTTATCCGTTCCTCCTTTGATATTCAAGTCTAATATATTTATGAGGTTTGATGAGGTTAATACTTCCCAGATGAAATCATCAAACTTGGGGCGATTTATAGCCTTGTTACCACAGTTCTCATGTTTGTACCTCTTAGATGAACACATATAGAAATTATCACCAGAGGATTTATTAACCCTTCCATAGTAATTCCTTCCACATCTACCACATTCAATAAGACCATTGAGTAGATACTTATATTCGGTATTCTTCCCTGAATTATACTTATTGAATTTCTTATTTACACTATACCATAATCTATCATCAATTATGGCAGGTGCAGTGTATTTCTTAGTTTCTGGTTTATTCTTTTTATTGTGGGTTATGATTCTTTCACCTCTGTATATTGGATTGGTTAGAATCCTTCTTACAGTGCTTTCAGCCCAGTCTATATCCTCCTTTTTCTTTGTTGTTTTCTTACCTGTGTATTTGTTTATTATGGTCAGTTCACCACCTAATTTATTATATTTAGTAAGTTCACCTTGTTTATTAAGGTGTTCAGCTATTTTAAATGGTGTTATACCTTTGTTTGAGAGTTCATAAATTTCAATGACTATCTTAGATTCCTCTTCATCTATTACTATATGGTTATTACTGTCTGTTGTATAACCATATGTAGAACGTCCATGAACTTTACCTGTATTGAAATTTCTTTTTAAAACTGTTTTTATCTTACTCTTTGTGACCTTTGCATAATGTGCATCCATAGCACTCTTCATAGTGTACATCATGGACTGGTTAGGGTCATTCAAATCTATCTCTGCACCATTATCAAATAAAAGGGTTTTAGTATCCCTCATAACCTCTGCAAGGGTCTCAAATGCACCCACATCACGTGCTAATCTATCTGTATTCCAGATGAAAACACCATGCAATTTATCAGCCTTAATATCAGCTATCATTTTTTGAAACTGGGGTCTAGTTTTAATAGTACCACTGATTATACCATCATCATAAATCTTGGCTTTATAGCCATTATTATCACAGAATTCTTCCCCTAAAAGCTTCTGTTCTTTTAGAGAACTGTTCTTTTTACTCTTATCTTCACGTGATTTCCTGATGTATACTGCTATGGTTTTCATTGTATTATGTTTAAGTTCAACCACAAATATAGGATAATTTAGTAATCCATCACATTTATAACTACTACTGATGTGGCTCTGGTCGGGGGCGGAGCCTACCCGCAACCCGGTGAAATTTCTTTGGCTCATAACGGCATCTTGTTTTTGGATGAACTGCCGGAGTTTAAGCGAACGGTTTTAGAAGTCATGCGACAACCCCTGGAGGATCGAGAGGTTACGATTTCCAGGGCAAAATTTACGGTGACCTATCCCTCCAGTTTTATGCTTGTGGCCAGTATGAATCCAAGCCCTGGAGGCTATTTTAACGATCCGGATGCGCCGGTCACTTCCTCTCCGGCGGAGATTCAGCGCTATTTAGGAAAAATCAGTGGTCCTCTGCTGGACAGAATTGATATTCATATTGAAGTGACGCCGGTTCCGTTTGATGAACTTAGTGAGGAGCGGAAATGTGAAACCAGCGTCGAAATCAGAGAACGTGTTACCAAAGCCAGAGCATTTCAAACGGAAAGGTTTAAAGCTTTTGAAAATGTGCATTACAATGCTCAGATGAACGTAAAGCATATCAAAGAATTTTGTCAACTGGAAGAGTCTTCCAAAACCCTCTTGAAAACCGCGATGGAACGCCTGAATCTGTCGGCCAGAGCTTACGACAGAATTCTAAAAGTTTCCAGGACTATAGCTGATCTCGAGGCCTCTCCACACATTACAGGCACCCATATTTCTGAAGCCATTCAGTATCGGAGTCTGGACCGCGATGGGTGGCTGGGTTGATTTTGCTAAAGATTAAGCCTGCATAGTTTCTAAAGTTCTCAGCTTTCCCTATATTTCGATATGAATAAAACCATAGATATCAATTGTGATCTTGGAGAAGGAGGGGAGTTTGATGCGGATCTGATGCCTCTTATTTCTTCCTGCAATATTGCCTGTGGCGGTCATTTTGGTGATGATGAAAGCGTAGTGCAGGCGGTCAGGCTGGCTAAACTGCACCAGGTGCATGTTGGGGCTCATCCGTCCTATCCGGATACTGAAAATTTTGGTCGGCATTCGCTTGAACTTCCTGCTGAAGACTTGAAACGGCATTTACACCGGCAAATTGACAGGGTAGAGAAAGCCTGCAAGGCTGAAAACCTTCCGCTGCATCATATCAAACCTCACGGCGCTTTATACAATGATATGCGTAAGCAGCAGACTATAGCAGATTTGATTCTGGAGGTGGTTACCGAAAGAGAAAAGGAATTGTTTTTATTTACACCGCCTTTTATAAACTTTACTTCTGAGCTTCCAAAGACCATATCACTCTGGATTGAAGGTTTTGCAGACCGGGCCTATCAAAATGATCTGAGCCTGGTTTCCAGGAAAGAAAAGGGCGCAGTGTTACATGATCCGCTTTTGATTTCTGAAAGCGTTTTAAGCATGATTCATAATCAGCAAGTTTTGACGTTGTCCGGTGAAAAAATCAAGCAAACATTCGATACGATTTGTGTGCATAGTGACACGCCAAATGCCCTTAAAATTTTACGGCTTTTGAGGTCGAAACTGGTGGAGAGTGGAATCAAAATTGGATCTAAAAATGAAGGATAAAATACGTGTTTTTCAGTTCAACGAAACTTCAATTCTGATTGAATTTGATTCAGAAATCAATGAAAACCTTTTGCAGATCATCCTAACTCTTAAAGAAAATATAGTTCGTAAAAACGCTCAACATATACTTCAGGTAATTACTTCATACAATTCATTGTTAGTCATTTACAAATCAACTATAAATAATTTCTATACTCTTAAAAATCAGTTTTTGGAGCTCATTTCTAAGGTAAAGCTCAACCAAAAACTCGACCTGGAAGTCCGGAAAATACCGGTGTGTTATGAGGAGGATTTCGGCTGGGATCTGCAGTCCTTATCAGAAGAATTAGAGCTTTCAAAATCTGAAATTATCCGGAGACACACCAAGCCGGTTTACACGGTTTATTTCATCGGATTTCTTCCGGGTTTTCCGTACCTGGGAGGTCTGGATCAAAGGCTTTATCACCGAAGAAAATCACAACCTCGAACACAAATACCGGCAGGTTCAGTTGGGATTGCCGATAAGCAAACCGGAATTTATCCATCAGATTCTCCGGGAGGCTGGCAAATAATCGGGAGAAGCCCTGTTACCTTATTCGATCCTGATCACAAAACGCAAATGTGCTATTTGAAAGCCGGGGACAAGATTCAATTTGAAGCCATTTCCAAAGAAAAATTTGAGTATATTCAATCCAGGTCCAAAAACTTCAATTTTTAATATGAGCTTACTAATAAAACATCCCGGCTTGTTTTCAACGGTACAGGACCAGGGACGTAGTGAGGGCATGCCTCAGGGAATCCCGGTTTCCGGGGCCATGGACCTGCACCTGTACAGGTATGCAAATCAGGTTTTAAACAATACAGAGGATTGTGCCTGTATTGAGTTTTACCAGCAGGGTCTCAAGCTAGAATTTGAAGCGCCGACCTTCATTTGTGTCGCCGCTCTGGATGCTGTGATTACCTTAAATGCCGCTCAGGCTGTTGTCAATAGTGTTTTACAGGTGAGTAGCGGAGATGTATTAACAATCAAAGAACTGACAAGAGGTAGCTGGGGTTATGTAGCGGTTAAAGAGGGATTTTTATCTCAAAGTTTACTGGGGAGCCGAAGTTTTTTTAAAGCCTTAACCAGGCACCAAATACAAAAAAATGATCAGCTTGATTTTTCTGTATTTGAAGGAACGACCGGAGGGGATGTTCTGGCATTGGACACAGACTACTATGCTAAAACCATACTGGAGGTTTACAAGGGGCCGGAATTTCATAAGCTAAGCGAAACCCTGCAATACCAGCTAAAAACCGCTAAATTCTCGCTTTCAACATCCCAAAATCGAATGGCTTACCAGCTGCAGGAGCGGTTGGAGAATGAACTGGACGAAATTGTAACAGGGCCTGTCTTGCCAGGAACCATTCAATATACACCTGAGGGTAAGATGATTGTTTTGATGAGGGATGCCCAGGTAACCGGCGGTTATCCTCGTATTCTTCAGTTATCTGAAAGAGGTATTAATCAGCTTTCTCAGATGCGCACCAAGACCAAATTCACATTCGGGCTTACCGAAATAGGTTCATAAACGACTTAAAGGAATCCACATGGGTATAAGGCGGATATTTAATGGGAATGTCCAGCCAAGTTTTGCGGTTTACGATGGATTTCTTTCTGGTAAAGGTTTCAAAAGAAGCTTTGCCGTGATAATTTCCAAGTCCGCTAGCACCTACACCACCAAAGGGGAGCTTGTCGTTTACAAAATGAACAATGGTATCGTTTATAACCCCACCACCAAAATCAAAGTTTTCGTTGACGCGTTTGATAAAGTCCTTTCTTTCACTGAACACATAGAGGGACAAGGGCTTATCGAAAGTGGTGATTGTGGTTTCCAGTTCATCGAAGGATGAGTAAGAATAGAGTGGTAAAATGGGACCGAAAATTTCTTCTTCCATAAGGGAAGATGAAAAATCTGGAGACTCCACGAGCGTTGGTGCCAGGAAATTGGTTTCAGGATCGCTGTCACCGCCATAAATGATGTCCTGATCTTTTAACAGGCCTGTCAGTCTTTCAAAATGATCCTCATGAATAAGTCTTGCATAGTCTGTAAAATTGCCATCCGCATAAAATGTTTTTAAAGTGAAGATCAATTTTTCCTGAAATTCAGCCTTTATGGAAGCATCAACAAGCAAATAGTCCGGGGCGATGCAGGTTTGCCCTGCATTCAGAAACTTACCCCAGCAAATACGCTTGGCTGCCACATCGAGATTGGCCGAAGCATCGACAATACAGGGATTTTTTCCGCCCAGCTCCAGTGTATGTGGTGTCATGTGCTCAGCGATTTGCTGAGAAACTATACGTCCTACAGTGACACTTCCCGTAAAGAAAACATAATCCCATTGCTGTTCGAGCAATAGTTTAGCCGTTTCAACCGCCCCCTGAATGACTTTGGCCTGCTGAGCTTCAAATACCTCGCTGATGATTTTTTCTAAAATATCGGCTGTGTAAGGCGCGTGTTCTGAGGGTTTAAGCACAACGGTGTTTCCGGAGGCGATGGCTCCAATCACAGGCGTAATCGCTAACTGGAAAGGATAATTCCAGGGTGCTATCACTAGGACTTTACCCCAGGGCACGTGGTAAATCTTGTCTGAAGAAGGAAAGTTAAGCCAGGCTGAAGAAACCGATTTAGGCTTAGACCAGTGCTTGAGTTTTTTAATAAACAGGTTGAGTTCTTTATAAGCTACAAAAAGCTCTGAAGTCAGGACTTCAAATTCTGGTTTTTGAAAATCCTTGTATACTGCCTTTACAATCTCTTTTTCATGGGCCTTTATGCTGGATTTCAGCTTCTTCAAAATAGAAATGCGTTCTTTGACTGAAGTTTTGGAACTGGATTTGAAAAATTGTTGCTGTGATTGTAGTAAATCTTTGATGTCGCCTTCCTGCATGTTTTTGTTTTTTTAAATTTGAATTTTAATGAAATAAAATTCAGTGGTAATCAGTTATTAATACCCTAAAGATACCGTTATTTGTAGTGATTAATTGAAATAAAATGGAAATAAACCAAAAGTCTTTTATCTTTTTTTTATTCGGAATTCTAATGTTTTCTCAGGGCTTTGCGCAGCGCGATACCATTAGTACTGATAAACTTATCATCATTAAACAATATTCACCGACGGTGAATGATGCCTTTAAAATAAAACAAAAACCAAGTGTAAAAGATACCATTAAGCAAAAACGAAAAGCGGTTTCTTATTCATTTGTCGATGTCCCCGTGGCATCAACCTTTACTCCCGCCAAGGGTACGGCCTCTGGTGTAAGAATGGCTCCTCCACAGAAAAAATACGAAAATTATGCCAGGTTTGGTGCGGGAAATTACTCCACTATTCTTGCTGACTTTTATAGTAATTTCAATCTTAATCCCGATCGTAATATCGATGTTCAATTTTCTCATTTGTCATCACAGGGGGGCATAGAAGATGTGGTTTTGGATGATGATTTTTCAAATACCTTACTCGGTTTAAACCTGACTTCTAAAGACCGTGATTTCGACTGGAATTCAGGAATCGAATTAAACCACAGAGAGGTGAATTATTATGGAGTTTCCGATGATTTAGTGTCTCAGATACCCGAACAGGAGTTTAGTTCAATCGATCCCAAACAAACCTATACAAAGCTTGCAGCGCTTGGAGGAATTCAGTTTCATGATAGCTTTCTCAAAGAAGGCGAAGTCCTCATTCAGAATTTCACCGATGATTACAGCAGTTCTGAGCAGCTTTTGGCACTGAGTTCCCGGGTTGAAATTCCTTTAGGCTATGAGATTTTATCTTTGAATGGAGACTTTAGGTTTTTAAACGGAACTTTTCAAACTGCATTTTACGATACAAACGAGATCAATTATCAGCAGTTTCAGGCGGGTTTAAACCCTTTTGTTGATTTGACTTTTGACAACCTGAATCTAAAGCTAGGAGCCAGGGCGGTCTTTTTCAATGATTTTGAGGCAGGTTCAAGCGAGGTTTTCTTTTATCCGGATGTGGAAGCTGAGATTTTCCTGAATCAGGAAAGTCTCAAAATCAACCTGGGGGTAAAAGGGGGCTTAACACAAAACACTTATGAAAATTTCAGTTCAGAAAATCCCTTTGTGTCTCCAACCTTACTGATCAGACCAAGTGACCAGCAGTATAAGGCCTTCGCCGGCTTCTCTGCAAAGCTTCTAAGCGATTTATCGCTTTCTGCTGAAGCCAGTTATTCCAGTACAAAGGATTATGCCTTATTTAAAGCTAACCCAAATCTTGATAATTCGTCTGCATCCAGAAGAAATTTTGATTACGGGAATTCTTTTGATGTAGTTTACAGCGATTTGGAAATAGCCAGTATATCGGCTGATTTGGCGTTTCAGGCGGATAGTGATTTCACGTTAGGTCTGTATGGCCGCTACTCCAATTTTTCAACTGAAGCAGACGAGGAGGCATGGAATTTACCGGAACTGGAACTAAAAGCCTATGCCAATTATGACTTTACAAAAAACTGGAATTTTTCTGCCTCGCTATTCTATATAGGTGAACGGAAAGATGCGTTTGAGAACGTTTTGATTGCGTCAAATGGTTTACCGATTTCGAGTGGACAGACCACTGTTTCCATCGACGGCTTTTTAGACCTTAATGCGTCGGTAGAATATCGAATTATTCCAAGACTTTCCGCATTTGTAAATGCCCGTAACCTTTTGAACAATGCATATAACCGCTGGCAGAACTATGAAGTTCAAGGCCTGCAAGTCACAGGAGGGATGATTTATCAGTTTGACTGGTAAACCTTATCTTAATTTTCTTAACGAAAAGGAAACATTGAACAATTTTATTTAAGTAGATTTGTGATTTCTAACTTCTGAAACACCATAATTAAATGGCCGATAAATTCAAGCGTCACGATCGAGATCGCCCTTATTTAAATGTTCTCGATTTTCTCTCAGAGGAAAAGACATTTTTGACCATAGTTGTCGTTGGTCTTATTATCGCAGCTACATCTACAACAAACGCCAATCTCGCCATGTGGGTTGGCTTCTTTTTTGCTGCGTATGCCGCTGTCGCCAACGACAGTATTCAATCCTTAGGTACATTTATCGAAAGTAATAAAGCCAAAAAATGGTGGATATTATGGCTCTTTATCGGAGGTATATTTTTGATAACTGTTGCCTTTAGTTACATCTATTTTGACGGCGATGTCACATACCAGAGACTGACCAATCCGGATGGATCAACAGATTATCCCCACCCCGATAAATTCACCTTTTTCCAGGTCATAGCTCCACTGGTCTTACTGATACTGACCAGGTTGAAAATGCCTGTTTCTACAACTTTTCTTCTGCTTAGTGTTTTTAGTGCCAACACCTCAGGGATAACCTCGGTTATTCTTAAAAGCTGGTCCGGTTACCTCCTGGCTTTTGTGGTATCCTTTTTCATTTGGTATTTGTCTTACAATACCATCAGAAAATACTTTAAGAGCCGAAAACACAGTAACTACTGGGTACCTCTGCAGTGGGCCGTGAGTGGTGCGCTCTGGGCAACCTGGGTGATGCAGGACGGTGCCAATATTGCCGTGTACCTGCCGAGAGAGCAAAACCTGCTTCAGTTTTCAATATTTGCCCTGACCATTTTCTTCGGCTTAGGCCTGTTGTTTTATCTCAGAGGAGATAAAATTCAAGGTGTTGTGAGTGAGAAAACCAGGGTTTCGGATATTCGTGCTGCAACACTTATCGATTTATCCTACGTCATTTTACTGATTTATAAACTTTTTATTTCAACGGTTCCCATGAGTACCACCTGGGTGTTTTTAGGAATTATCGGAGGGCGTGAAATTGCCATAAGTATATCCCGAAAGAAAAGAGGAAACAAACACAAAAAAAGAGCGACGCGTATGATTGCAAAAGATTTTCTGTATGCCATGATAGGTCTTTTGGTTTCCATAGTTCTTGCTGCCAGTGGTAATGCTGCCATCCGCAAAGAAATTTTCCAATCCTTTACAAATTTATTCACATGAAATATCTAGTTGTTGTTCCTGTTTTAATTTTGAATTTTATTTTTCTGAGTTGTAATCCGCAGGAACAGGTGGATTTATTGGTCACCAATGCGAAGGCTTATACTGTAGATGAAGACTTTTCCATTGCGGAAGCTTTTGCTGTGACCGACGGAAAGATCATTGAAGTGGGAACCACTGCAGAACTGATGAGTAAATACTCAGCAGCTGAAGTTATCAATGCTGAAGGTAAAACCATTTTACCGGGTCTTATCGATGCTCACGCCCATCTTTATAATTTGGGCTTAAAATTGGCCAGAGTAGACCTTGATGCGACTGTAAGCTATGAAGATGTTATTAACCGAATTCAGGTCTTTCAAAAGAAATATCCGGAAACTAAATATATCATAGGGAGAGGCTGGGATCAAAACGACTGGGATATCCAGGAATTCCCTACAAAAGACACCCTGGATTTATTATTTCCAGATATCCCTGTCGCCTTAACCCGGATTGACGGTCATGCGATGATTGTGAATCAGGCGGCTCTAGATAAGGCAGGAATTGATGAATCGACTGAAATCTTTGGCGGAGAAATTCAGAAAAAAGAGGGAAAACTCACTGGAATCCTGATCGATAACCCCATGTCAGTGATTAAAGCCACTTTTCCGGAAGTGGATAAGGAGGCTCAGACCCGTGCTTTAAAATCTGCTGAAGACATAGCCATTTCACTTGGTTTGACAAGCCTTGTCGATGCGGGATTAAATGCTGATGTCATTCATCTGATTAATGACTTACATGAGCAGAATGAGCTCAAACTGCGGATTTATGCGATGTTGAGTAATACAGAAGAAAATATAAGCGAATTTTTGGACTCAGGTATTTTAAAAACCGATCGTTTGAATGTAAGGTCTATTAAGGTCTATGCGGATGGTGCCCTGGGGTCCAGAGGTGCCGTTTTGAAAGAACCCTATTCAGATTTGGATCATCATTTTGGAAGTATGATTATAGATCTTGACGATTTTCAAAAGCTTGCTAAACGCATCCATGGTTCTGAATTTCAAATGAATACACACGCCATAGGAGACTCTGCAAACTATGTAGTCTTAAAAACCTATGAGGAGTTGTTGAAGAAGGATTCGGATAAACGCTGGCGTGTTGAACATGCTCAGGTCATGGACGAATCTGATTTTAAATATTTCGATGGAGAGAACATAATACCATCTGTACAGCCAACGCATGCCACAAGCGATATGTACTGGGCTGAGGACCGGTTGGGAGCAGAGAGAATAGGAGGTGCTTATGCTTATAAAACTTTACTGGAGTATGCAGGCAAAGTAGCCTTGGGAACAGATTTTCCTATTGAAAACGTGAATCCATTTCTGACGTTTTATGCCGCCGTTGCAAGGAAAGACCTTAAGGGCTATCCTGAAGGTGGTTTTAATGCGGATGAAAAACTAAGCCGGGAACAAACCTTAAAAGGCATGACCATCTGGGCTGCCTATGCCAATTTTGAAGAAAACGAAAAAGGCAGCCTGGAGGCAGGTAAATTTGCAGATTTCATTATCGTCGATAAAAACCCCATGGAGATTGAAGAAAGCGAAATTCCAGATATAAAAGTGCTTTCTACTTTTATTGATGGAGAACAGGTTTTTGAACTTAACTAAGCCCTAGTTTGGCCAGGAAACTATAGTGTTCATCTTCGTAGATGAGCTCGCACTGAAAGCCTTCTTTCTGTGCTTCAGTTTTCAGCAAAGCAAAATCAAGGTATAGCCAGGGAAATGAATCCGATACCTGCTTTTTATAGCTGGTTTTGAACTTCATTTCACCATAATAAGCATCCTCTTCCAAAATCTCGTCTTCGTAAAGAAAAATCAGGTCTGAAGAATCCAGTAATACTTGACTATCAGGCTTCATCAGCGCTTTTAATTTCTGAAAGAAAACAGGTAAATTCTTTAGCGTTTGCGCAATGCCAATGCCATTCATCAAGAGTAGAATCGTATCAAATTTTTGCTGATTAAGCTCAAAGAAATCCATTTGCAGAGCTTCTTCGAGTCCTCTTTTTCGACAGGTCTGAATGCATTTTTCAGAAATATCGATGGGCAAAATCTCGTGGCCTTTAGCTTTCAGTTCTAAACTATGACTTCCCGCACAGCATCCCACATCCAAAACCCTTCCCCGGCATAAATCAAGAGCCAGTTGCTCCAGTTCAGGCATGTCTTTATAGGTTCTGAACAGATAGTCAACAGGGATTTCATCGTCGTAAAAATCTGCATGGTGAACGCTGATGGGCGTTCGATCTTTTTTAAAAAAGTAGTTTTCCACGGCAAGACCAAATATATCTTTGGAAGATGGCTTAAGATTCAAATTGTAGATTTTATATTTGTAAAATGGATGAATTTCTGAACGGCTTACCCAGTCTCGCCAAAGATAAACATAAAACACACAAGGATTTTTTCAAACGTTTAAAAAAGCGCCCTCCAAAGCACCTGGATCAGACCATGCAAAGTCTGCATGATGAAACCTTTGAGGAAGTGGATTGCTTAACTTGTGCCAATTGCTGTAAAACAACCGGACCCCTGTTTACCAATAAAGATATTGAGCGTTTATCTAAACATTTCAGAATGAAAGCCTCAGCATTCATCTCTACTTACCTCAGGATTGATGAAGATAAGGATTATGTGCTGCAGAGTGTGCCCTGTCCGTTTTTGGGTTCAGATAATTACTGTTCAGTTTATCAGGTAAGACCCAAAGCCTGTGCGGAGTTCCCGCATACCAACCGAAAAAAGTTTCAGCAGATTTCCAACCTTACTTTAAAAAATGTTGAAATTTGTCCGGCAGCTTTTAAAGTAGTCGAAAAAATGATGGAACGCCTTAAGTTGTGATCAGTTCCAGTGCTTTGTCTTCCACGTAAGCTTCCATGATCTTAAAGAAGTTCAGAATGTCTTCTTCCTGGTTATTGCTGTTTATGGCCACCAGTCTCACAAAGGTTTGTCCCTGAAATTCACCATAACCCACCATCAGCTTTCCGTCCTCGTACAACGAATTGCACAAATCCTTAGGGTCTATTTTTTTGTAATTGAAGCAAACGGAGATGGAGTCCTCGTAGGAATACAGCTCGTAGTCCGGATGGTTTTGAATATAATCCCGAGCGGTTTCTGCCAGCTTAAATTGCTGGTCAACCATTCTTTCCAGACCAGTGGTTCCAATAGATTTCCACAAGGTCCAGAATTTGAGGGCATCATTTCTTCTGCCGCACTGCAGGGAGGTTTTGCCTAAATTGTAGTCATCATCATCGGTTTGATAGAGATAATCGGCTTCACAGGCAAAACTATGCTTAAGATTGTGCTTTTCTTTGGTTATCAAGATGGAACAGCTCAGCGGTACATTCAGCATCTTATGGGCATTGAAGCAAAAGGAATCTGCTTTTTCCACACCCTCTATGAGATGCTTATAGGTATCGCTAAACATCACCGCACCGCAATAGGCCCCATCCACATGAAGCCACAGGTCTTTGTATTTCTTAGTGACCTCTTGTATGGCGTTGATATCATCAAATGCACCCAGCACGGTTGTTCCGGCTGTCGCATTGACGAAAAAGGGATTCAGTCCCGCTTTGATATCTTTTTCAAGTTGTTCCTCAAGCGCTTCAGGAAGCATTTTTCCGTAAGCATCGGTTTCAATTTGTCGTATTTGTTCAATTCCAATACCGCCAAACATCGCGTTTTTTGTAATTGAATAGTGGGAAGCTTCTGAAGTATAAATCAGCATTTTTTCTGAAACTCCTTCAAATTTTATATCTCGGTTGTAGGCATCTCTTGCCATTAACATGGCCATAAAATTACTCATGGATCCCCCCGGAGGAAAGGTGCCATCGGCATTTTTGCCAAAATTGAGCAGTTCACAAACCTTATTGATGATGACTTTCTCAATACCAACCTGGGGTCCGCCAACCTTGTAGGTATACATACTGGTATTGAGCATAACCGCCAGTAACTCGCCTAAAGTTCCTTTGGGGTTTCTTCCGCCAAATAACTGATTGAAGAATAACTTGGTAGAGGTTCTGGGTGTGCTTAAGACCACGTCTTCCAGCAGGTTTTCAAGAGGTTCCCGGTCCAGACCCTGGCTATCGAGTTCAAGGTTTAAAGTATCCAGAAGCCTGTCTGCCTCTATGGGCTTTACGACGCCCTCTTGTTTCTCGTGATGTAAAAGTTTTTGTGAAAGTTTCTGAAATAGTTCAAGCTCTGCTTGCATAAGCCTTATTTGAAATTTATATTTACTATCTATCAAATAGATTTGTATTTTGATAAAAATAATTAAAAAGCATGGACTCTTCAGAAAACATCACATCTTTAAGCAAACTTTTAGAAGTTTTAGAAACTTCTGAAGGTCAGGACTACTATACTCTTGCAAAACGATTAGCAATTCCACACCAGGAATTGCTTCCCTATGCATTCTGGTCTGAGGATACCTACACCAGAAATTGTGTGCTTAGAACCGAGGATTATGAGCTTTTACTCTTATGCTGGGAAGAAGGCCAGGAGACTGCGATACATTGCCATAACGGTGAAGAGTGCTGGGTTTACCTGGCTAAAGGTAAATTACGAGAGAAGCGCTACATCGAAAAAAACGGTGAATTAGAATTAACCGCTGATGTTAAGATGACAGAAGACCGGCTTTCTTACATGAGTGATGATCTGGGCTATCATTCCCTGCATAACCTGAACGAAGGCCGGTCTATGAGCCTGCATCTTTATGTGGGGCCTATTGACGAATGTTCGATTTATAAGGAAGAAAAGGATAAATTTGTCTTTAAGGAACTGGAATACCATTCTGAGAATAAAAAAATATGTTCAAACTAAATATATACACATGAACTGGAAAACGGTTAAAGACTATACAGATATTACTTACAAAAAGAGCAATGGGGTTGCCAGAATTGCGTTCAACAGGCCTGAAGTCAGAAATGCCTTTCGCCCTAAAACGGTCAGCGAACTTTTTGAAGCTTTCCTGGATGCCAGGGAAGACCCCAGTATAGGCGTGGTTTTATTTTCAGGAGAAGGTCCTTCTCCAAAAGATGGAAAATATGCGTTCTGTAGCGGAGGAGATCAGAATGCCAGAGGGCATCAGGGGTATGTCGATGAGGACGGCACGCCCAGATTGAACATACTTGAAGTTCAAAGACTGATTCGATTTATGCCTAAAGTAGTGATTGCCGTCATTCCCGGCTGGGCTGTAGGAGGAGGACATTCTTTGCACGTGGTTTGTGACCTTAGCCTTGCCAGTCAGGAACACGCTGTATTCAAACAGACCGATGCCGATGTGACCAGTTTCGACGGGGGCTACGGTTCTGCTTATTTAGCAAAAATGGTAGGGCAAAAGAAAGCAAGGGAAATCTTCTTTTTGGGAAGAAACTATTCTGCACAGGAGGCTTTTGATATGGGAATGGTCAATGCCGTTATACCTCATGATGAACTGGAATCTACAGCCTATGACTGGGCTCAGGAAATTTTGGAAAAATCTCCGACCTCAATCAAAATGCTCAAATTCGCCTTTAATGCCACAGATGATGGTATGGTGGGTCAGCAGGTTTTTGCAGGCGAAGCTACCCGTCTGGCGTATATGACAGAAGAAGCCAAAGAAGGAAGAAATGCCTTTTTGGAAAAAAGAAAACCAAACTTTAAAAATATCAAATGGATTTCTTAAATTAGGATGTTCATAACTGATAATCACTAATTTTAAAGCCATGCCAATTCTAACCGAACAAGAGCTTCAGGAGATTGAGAACCAAAAAAATGAAGCAATAGCAAGACTGAAAGAAAAAGAACAGGAACTTCTTAAGGTTTATAAGGAAAAAAGAAACCTGAAAGGCGAGCGAAGAGGCCTGGTCTTTTCCACACTGCTTTTTGGCTTGTTATTTTTGGCAATGATTTATGCGGTTATGTTTCAACCTGCGCTTTTTGGGCTTAAGGAAGGGAATCCCATAGCAGAAGACGAAGTGGTTGTAAAAGAATCTACGCTGAACGACTATCAGGCTAAAATTTCAGAACTGGAAGCCCAGGCTTCTCAGGCTGCTTCCACCGAAAAATTAGAGGAGTTTTATGCCGTTCAGCTGGGTGCATTTAAAACATTCAATGTCAATCTTTCATCAGGTCAGTATAACTTGCTCAACAAGGCAGAGTATAAGGATTTTGATTTGTATACCATGGGAGTTTTTGAAACCAAAGCTGAAGCAGAAGAGCTTAGAAAAGTTTTAAGCCGACTTAATTTTAAAGATGCATTTGTTGGTTTATACAGAAATGGCGAACGCGTAAAAGCTTTTTATTGATATGAATTTTGAAAACTTAGGCATTCATACCTCAGACCTGCCTGATTTTAAATCCGTTGATTTAGAAGCTGTAGAAAAAAGGTATAAAAAGCTTCTGTGGCTGAATGAGTCAGTCGTTTTTCTAGTCTTATTTGCAATTCCGGTAGTGGGGTTGTTTTTTGATCGAATCCCCATGTGGATTCCTGTCACTGCCTTAATAGTTTTAGGTGTTATTTTTATTCTGAGGACTATCGAGATCGAAAAAGGTTTTCCTGTCAGAAAATTTGGAGTGAGGCAACATGACATGATTTACCAGTCCGGATTTTTTCACTTTACTGAAACCGTAGTTCCCTACAACAGAATACAGCATGTTGAAATAAAACAAGGTCCGCTTTCAAGATTATTTTCCCTGTATACCTTAAGACTGTATACCGCAGGGGCCTCTTCCGGCGACCTGATTATTGACGGACTTGACCAATCAACTGCTCAAAAACTGAAGGCTAAGGTTCTGGACAAAACAACGGTAGTGGATGGCAAAAATTGATTTTTCAAAACCACGGTTACAGTCCTTTAATGGTATTTTCCTCATATTTATAACCGATCTCGCCAAAAGGATAAAGCAAAACATCTACATTTTAGCCATCCCTTTTCTTCAAAATAATTTGTTTAAAGATTACGGCACTTATATTTATATCGGTCTGGCTTTGCTGGTTATTCTTCAGTTTGTGTTTTCTTACTTATCCTATAAGAAGTTTAAATTTTCAATTCAGGAAGATGCCTTTCATCTGGACAGCGGGGTGATTAAACTGAGTCACATTGAAATTCCTTTTGAAAGAATTCAGAACATCAATCTTCAGCAGAATGTGCTTCAGCAACTCCTGAATGTCGTTGGCTTTGAAATTGAAACGGCAGGCGAGGGCACTGCAGAAATCAAAATAAAGGCGCTGGATAAAGAGTTTGCCACCTCGCTTAAAACAAAGCTGATTGAAGAAAAAAACAAACTCACCGATGAAGACGTGAGTCTTGCTGAAGACGAGGAGTCCGACGAAATCAAGGACCAGACCGACACTGAAGAAGAAGATCTTTTATTTGCATTGAATTTCAAAACCCTGATTAAAGTTGGAATCAGCTCAAATTTATTCAAAGGCGTAGGATTGTTGCTTGCTTTTCTAGCGTATTTGTACAATTTCATCATGGATTTTCTTACGGCAGTCTTTGATCTAAACCTGGAAGAAGATTTTAAAAACAGAATCCCCGAAACCCTTTCATTTCTATCTGCTATCCTTATAGCTGTCATTATTTTAGGCTTTTTGATAACCGTCCTGTCCACCGTTTTAAAGTATTATAACCTAAAAATCTTTAAAAATCAGCAAAACTTCGAAGTTGAATACGGGCTTTTTAAGCGGGTAAATAAAGTCATTAAGAAAACCAAAACTCAGATTTTTGAAATCAGGACCAATCCCATTAAGAAGTTGTTTAAAATTCGAAGTGTATTCGTGAGTCAGGCCGCCTCAAAACAACTAACTGAAAAACAAAAAATTGGATTGGTTGGTTTGTCAAAAGAAAACCTCAGGGTTTTATTTAAGTCTTTATTCCAGCTCGAACTGAATGACTTGGTCTATGAATTGTCCCGGTCTCAGGGAAGACTGTTCTTCAGGTATTTTTACAAGAATCTGATTCTGATGGTCATACTCACGGCAGTGGCTTATTTTTTCTACCTGAATTGGCTAAGCATTACGGGTTTAGTTATCGTATTCCTAGGATTAACAGGGATAGCTTACTTAAAGGTCAAAAAAAGCAGTATTGGGGTTAACGCTGACTTGATTTCCATTCGCAAAGGATCTATCGATACCCGATTTGATATCATCGAAATTCATAAGCTGCATTCGGTTAGACTAAGCCGAAACATTTTCCAGCAGTATAATGGGCATGCTGACCTGGTAGTGGAGACCGCTGCGGGAACGGTGAATGTGGAATATCTAAAATACGATGAAGCTGTAGAGCTGTTGAATTACCTGCTCTACAAAATTGAATCTACCACCGATAAAAGCTGGATTTAAGTGGAACGTGTTAGTTTAAGCTAATTTCGTTTTCCAATGCCAAATAGTGTTCGACTTTTTGATTGGCATTTAAAATGGGAAAGATTTTAATTTCGCAGATATATTCTCTACCGTCTTTTCGGTAATTTACCATGGATTCCTCACAATATGCGTTTTTTGAAAGGTGTTCTCTGATGTTCTGCAAAGCCTTTTGAGAGGTTTTCTCTCCCTGTAAAAATTTAGGGCTTTTATTCTTAACAAAATTGAGACTGTATCCGGTCATATCTTTAAAACCTTCATTCACCCAAATTATTTTCTGGTTCTTATCTGTAATGACCAAAGCCTT
This sequence comes from Psychroflexus aurantiacus, assembly GCF_010820555.1. Classification (GTDB taxonomy): domain Bacteria; phylum Bacteroidota; class Bacteroidia; order Flavobacteriales; family Flavobacteriaceae; genus Psychroflexus; species Psychroflexus aurantiacus. The sequence goes on from NZ_JAAIKD010000004.1 coordinate 234,828, forward strand.
ATACTCATTTTTAAAGAGGGTTTCTTCAATCTGGAAATCCCAATTGTACTTGGAATGGAATTTATCTAGAAATTTGAATTCCTGTTTTTTTCTCAAAGATTTTAAGAAATTATATATGTATACGGAGTATATATCCCAGGATAATAATGGTCCTCGTTTCATAACTTGATTTTAAGTGATTGGTAATCAATCTGCAAAATTAATTTTTATTGTGCTTTCCTCGGCTTATATAATAGTTATAGTAAACATAAAAAACAGCTATGTATTCGTAGAGGTAAGGGGTGGTTTGCTGATGAGTGTAAGCGAGACAGGACTGTATATCCTGAGTGCGTTTTCTGCTGGAAATACAAAACCATGGCTATCGCCATTTTGGTCTTTATAGTTTACGCTGCGTATACAAAAGCTATGCTTTTGAAACTTGTGTAAAACAAAAAAACCACATTCCTTAGAATGTGGTTTTGTGCTTGTCGTGATCGCGACAGGATTCCCTAAAAATTATTTCTTTTTATCTTTACATTAGCAAAAGTTAAGCTAAAACCCTTTATATTAAGGCTTTTTAAGGTGTTTGTTAAATTAACTCAACTAAAAGTTTACTTGCGAATTATTTAAAATATACCTTTGGGCTACACGTGGGCTACACGTAAAATTCAAATTTTAAGTATTTTAATTTATTTCTATGGCATCAGTTTCTTATAAAATTCGTGAACGAAAAGATGGTTCAGCAAGTATTTATTTACACTTCAATTATGGAAAGAAAAAAGTGGTTAGATACAAAATGAAGATTTCTATCAGCAATATTAAAAACTGGAATAAATCTAATCAAAGGATTAAGGTTAATAATGATGACCGAGAAGCTGTCAATAAGAATAAAGATTTAGATGAATTTAAACAATACGCTGAAGAACTAATTTACCAATACGAGCAAAACGAAATTGAATTGGACTCAGAACGCATAAAATTTGATTTGAGTTTATTTGGGAAAGTTTCAAAACGCAAGAAGGATAAAGATAAATCGACTAGTTTTTTGAAATTCTATAAATGGTACGTAAAATATTATTTAATTCATGTCAAGCCTGGCATGTCTCAATCTTATTCTAAAGAGTCAATGAAGCCTATCAAAACGACAATTGCTAAAATTGAACAGTATGAATCTATTTATGGGCCTTTGGAGTTTGATGATATTGATTTACTTTTTCATGAGCAGTTTATCAATATGCTTTTGGATGACGGGTACTCACCAAATTACATTGGTAACCATATCAAAAACATAAAAACAATTATGAATAATGCTTTTGAGAGAAAGTATCATAAAAGCTTAGATTATAAGACTCGATCTTTTACTCAGCCCAAAGGAGAAAGTGATCACATCTATTTAACACATGAGGAGATCGAAAAAATCAAAAATGTAGATTTATCTAAACAACGTAATTCTGATTTTTTAAATCGAGTAAGAAATTTGTTTTTAATAAGCTGCTATTCAGGTTTGAGGGTTTCAGATTTATTAAATCTAACAGCAGATAATATTAAAACTAGAAAAAATGATAGTGGAGATGAGGAAGAATATTTTGAGTTAAAAATGATTAAAACTCAATCTAGAATAGTGATACCTATAGGTTCAAAAATTTCGAATGTATTGTCTAAATATGATAATCGAATTCCACCTAAAGTATCAAGTCAAAAAATAAATAAAAAAATAAAGGACATAGCAGAACTTGCCGAAGTAAACGATATCGTTAAAATAAAAAGTAAAAAGGGGAGGGAAGAAGTTATAGAAAGAAAACCTAAGCATGATTTGATCACTATACATACTGGACGAAGAAGTTTCTGTACAAATGCTTACCTAGATAATGTTCCTGTATTGGCAATCATGCAAGCAACAGGTCATAAATCAGAAAAAACCTTCCTTAAATATATTAAAGCGTCGTCAAAAGATCATCTGAATCAGTTGTCTAAGACTGGAATTTTTTAGTCAGTTATACTTAAATGAATTAACGGTTTTCTCGTGTACTAATTTTAGGCTTTTCAGAAGCCTAATGATAACTGATGTAAACTTATATACTATATTTCAATGGCTATCAATGGCTTTCAATGATAAATCAATTGCTTTTGAATGAACCGTTTCTAAATCAATGTTAGAGGGTTTATTTTTGGTTGTATTATGGTTGATGATTAATGTATTTGCTTTAATTATCAATTTATTAGAATTTAAATTAGTATTCTTTATAAATAAATCAACGACTAAAAAATGAATTTTAATTATGTCTAGGGCTTTACAAATTTCTGCTAATCAAATTAGGCGGGGGTGACATTATATCAAATATTAATTAAGGCGACCTTGCAACCTAAATTTTACTAAAAGGACATATCATGTCTTTTTAATAAATTTTTTTTTTGAAAAAAAAGCTATGTGAATACTAAGATTACCTTTTTTAAAAGATTAATTTTTTTGTCAGAATATCTTAAATATCTCATGCTTAATAGTATACATAATCCTTATTAGATATTCTGATAATATAATTTGATTGGACTGGCTTTTTAATACTATTTTTCTAAATATATAAAAAAGTTAAGTATTATTTTTTTATTTAAATTAGACAAAATCTTGTTGAAATGCTTAAAAAAATTACTCTAGTAGGTGAACAGAAAAATGTATTATTCTTACCAGCTACTAATCCTATTCAAATAAAAGGAGTTGCAGGAAGTGGAAAAACTACTGTAGCACTTTATCGAGCTAAACATCTTCTGGAAACTCAAGCTAATCTTTTCAAGGAAACTAAAATTGTGATTTTTACATATAATAAAACACTTGCTGCATATATAAAAGCCATTAAACCTTACATCAATGGAGGATATCAGAAAGATTCTAACGAAATTAAACCTAAAACAGCAGATGGATTAAACGTTGATATAATTAACTTCCATAGCTGGGCTTATCACTTTGCTGGAATAAAATATAATCAAACAATAATGCATTGGACGCAAATAAAATTTATTGATGACATTATTAGTAAAATGACTTCTGATAAATCAAATATTTTAAGCAAAAAAGCAGAGTTTTTTCAGGAAGAAATTTCTTGGGTTAAAGGGAAGCTTTTCAAAAACAAACAAGAATATCTCGAAGCAGCGAGAAAAGGAAGAGGGACTTCTGATCGTGTAACAAAAACTGATAAAGAAGTGATTTGGGAAGTTTATGAAAAATATAATCAAGTACTAAAAAATAAAGGACAAATTGATTTTGATGATTATGCTATTTTGGCCTTAAATAAAATAAAAAATGATCCGAATTTTATTCCTCCATTTAGTCATATAATAATTGACGAAGCACAAGACCTGAATAAAGCTCAAATCCTTACAATTTCAAGCTTAGTTGATAAAGAAACAAACAGTTTGTCGATTATAGCTGATGCAGCTCAGAGAATTTATAAGAGTGGATTTAACTGGAAGGAAGTTGGGTTGGAAGTAAGAGGGAGAAGGACCATAGCATTTAAAAAGAATTATAGAAATACAATTCAAATAGCTGAAGCTGCTATGTCTTTACTTAATCATGAAGAAGATAATGAAGATTTCACAGAATTGGAATATTCAGTAAGAGAAGGTGAGAAACCAAAGGTGGGATATTTTTCAAATTTTAATGAACAACTCAATTGTCTTAAAGAAAGGATTTCATTACTCAGGAATAACGATAAAAGTAAGAGTACAGTTGTACTTCATAGGTCAACAAATGGTGTAAAGCAGATAAAACACTTTTTGGATACAAATGGTTTTTCAACTGAATTAGTCAAATCTAATACACCAATTAATTACGATAGTGAAAGTATTAAAGTCTGCACAATGTCGTCAATTAAAGGCCTTGAGTTTAATAATGTTTTTATTCTTGATATAAATGATGATGTTATTCCTTTTCCTAAAGGGTTTATCGAAGCAGATGATGAATACCATATTTCTACAGAACGTAGATTACTTTATACTTGTATGACAAGAGCAAGAAATAATTTATTCCTATTTTCAAGTGATAGAGTAAATCCGTCAAGATATTTAGTTGAAATTGATTCTAGTTTATTAAATAATATCAGTCAAAATTGATGACCATATATTTAAGAGTTAAAAAATGAATTTAAAGTCTAACTATAAAGATTTTCAAAATGAAATAAGCAAAAGAGGAATAGAGTATTTGGTTCATTTTACACCTACAAGGAACTTATTCAGTATTCTAGATAATAATAAACTAATGAGTAGAGCCAAGCTAGAGAATCTGGACATTAAGCAATTCGATATTTTAGATTATGTGCAATTTACAGATGGTGTAAGATATGATGATAAAAGGTTTATTAATTTATCTCTTTCAAGTGTCAATACGTTTTTGTTTTCACGTTTTAGACAAAAAACTAAGGATGATTTCACTATTACTTGGTGTGTTTTAAAGATAGACCCAAAACATATTTTTGAAGAAGATACTCTTTTCTCAGTAACTAACGCAGCATCAAATGCTTCAAAAAATCAATATAGGATTACAGGAGATTTAGATAAATTTAAGATGCTTTTTAATGAACAACTTAGAATAAACTCATTTAATAGTGTTCGAACAATTTCGAGAGATTCAATACTTCCAAAATACCCTACAGATGTTCAAGCAGAAATATTAGTAAAAAATGAAATACCTTCAGATAGTATAATGTCTGTCTGTTTTGAATCAAAAGAAGAATTAGCTGAAGCTAAAGCTGCAATGTATTCTTTTGATACTAGTAAATTTTTAATTGATGAAGAGATATTTTCACCAGATCGTTCAAAATGAGAGCAGATACAAAATATAAAGGAAGCATAAAACTCGCAGCCATAGGAGATGCTTTAGGCTGGATGACTGAGTTTGAAAAAAACAAAATGTCATTAAAGAAAAAGTTTGGAACTGATTATATCAATTCATTTCATGATTGGGAAAAGAATGTTGGAGGAAGATTTTATGGATATGTAGATAAACTTAATTCAGGTTCATATTCTGATGACACTCAATTATTACTTTCTGTAGCTCGCTCAATTAAAAGAGATGGTTTTGTAGACCAAGAATATTTTGCAAAAAAAGAGTTGCCTGAATGGTTGCTTTATTCAAGAGGTGCGGGCAGAACCATTAAAAATGCAGCAAGAAAAATTGAAAGAAAATCCGCAAATTGGAACAATAATTTTTTTAAGTTCAAGGTAGGGAAGGCAACTGTCGATTATAGAGAAAGTGGAGCAAATGGCGCAGCAATGAGAGTTTTGCCAATCGCTTTAGCCAATTTTGGTGAACAAGACAAAATTCAAGAAGAGATATTTGGAAATAGTATAATAACTCACGGACATCCAAGAGCAATATTAGGAGCTATGTTGTATGGGTACTCTATTGATACTATACTTAGATTCAGTCCAGAAAACTTTAATTACACAAATTTTCTAACCGAATTAGGAAAAGATATTCATCAAAAATTTAATACTGACTTTTTAGAAAAATCAAGATTTAAAAATTGGGAAAGTGAATGGAATAGAAATTCAAAAGAACCATTTAGAAACCTTTTCAAATCCATAGTAAATGAAACACAAGACTATTTACGTGTTGTTTATAAATTAATAAATAATAATGCAACGGACTTTGAAGTGTTAACAAAACTAGGTTGTTATAAAAATGAGACAAAAGGTTCAGGCACTTCTACAGTAATTGCAGGTATCTATTTGACATGTAAATATTTTAATGAACCATTAAAGGGAATAGAGCAAGCTGTAAACTCTATTGGTACAGATACAGATAGTATAGCAGCATTTACTGGCGGTTTAATTGGTGGATTACATGGTCAATCAATTATTCCTACTAAATGGAAAAGCGTTCAAGACATTGATTACCTAGATGCAATTTCAATTCGCTTACTTGAAATTTCTGAAAGTAGAGCTGATTTTAAAAATCCAGGAACAGTAAAAAAAGATAAGTATAAATCAATTTCAGAGATTGAAAGTGATAGACTTCAAAATGACGAAAAGGTTTATCTTGAAACCTTGGGACTAGGAACAGTTAAAGAAATTGAAAGACAAAAAACTTTGACAAAAGGAAAATACAGTCTGATTTTAGATGTTCAGTTTGAAATTGGGCAGTTTTGCCGATTTTCGAAATTATTAAGTATAGAGAAAGAAGGTAAAACCGACTTATTTACTGAAAGTATAGAAAATGATGTGAATTTATTAAATGAAATTAATCTGGATTACGATTCAAAAGAACGAATCGAAAAGTTTATGGAATCATTGAATGACAAGGAAAGAAAAGAATTTAAAGAAATTATAATGCTAATTGAAAAAAAAGCTAAACGCTAAAAGTCATACACATTTGGAATTCTCACCAGCCAAGCCTAAAGTCAAAAATTGCAAAAGAGTATGTTTTGCTATCACACATTTTCAACATGACACAAGCCTTTCTGTATAACTAAGTATAAGCTTACCCAAACTGAACTATTTAAAATCTGACTAAAAATACTAAGCTATATAAATGTCATTTTATTACGAGTTATTCCATTTGGTTAATGAATAATAACGAGATATAATCTTAATTCTTAAAATCACTAAAAGAGCAAATTCTTTATATGGAAACTTCTAGAAAAGCTATGAATGAATTTCTCCGACTGGGAGTAGATAGGCTATATAACATAGCGATGATAGAGTGGTGGTTGCTTAAGCATAGTGACCTATATAAGAAATTGGCTATAGATCATAGATTTATAGTAGATGAAAGATTTAGTAGCACGTATTTAAGAACTGAAGTTGATAAGTATCCAAATAATGTTCGCTTTTTAGAAGTGTATGACTGCTTAGACAAAATATCAAAATATCAGAGGCGTGAGAGCTTTTTTAAAAATGAGCTAGAGATCTACTATAAAATACAGCATAATTTAACTGAGTTGAATTTGTGGATGAAAAAGCATTTCAAAATGTGGGATAAATCTTATGTTTTATTTGTAGTAGAAAATCTTTATTATGGGGAATTAGGATTGAACGAAAATCATATAAAACAAACCATTCACTTGCCAGAAACAAAATTTTATAAATTCTTCATTGATAAATCTGATTTTGAAAATACGATTGAATTTTTGTTCATTTTCGAAGATCATTTTTATTTTAATAATTTGATTGAGAACAAATTTGTAGAAGGAAAACAAGATGATATCTATACAAACAATTAAAGCGTAAAAAAAATCATCAGATTAAATGCAGTAGTCCTGCAACAATATTGCAACGACATTGCAATGGTGTTGAAACATATTGATATTTAACGTTGCAAAAGCTACAACGGTGTTGCAACGGCATTGCAACAGCTCTGCAACGGCTCTTCAACATAATTCAACGGTTCCTTGAAAAGATTCCAACGGTTCCGCAACAACATTGCAACTAAATAGCAACTGTGTTGCAACGGTTCTTCAATAGCTAAGTAATACGATTGCAAAAATTTCAAATTCACTGTTGCGAAATCTGCAACGGCATTGCAACAAACCTGCAACAAGATTGCAACGGTGTTGCAACAATTTTTAATTTACAGTTGCAAAATTATCAATGGCTCAATTAACGGTCCTTATGTATAGCCGCTGTTAAGGCTTAATAGCACTAAAGACTCGCCTAGATTTCGTTTATGTATTCTTCCTACTAAAAATGCAAGCACGTTTTGAATAATTACTTTTGAAAGTTGTATGTTTATGATTGAACCAAAATCCTATTATGAAAAAGATACTAACACTAACACTTATATTTTTTTATTTGTTTTCTAACGGACAAAACTTAAATGGTTACAAATATGTGTATGTTGAAACCCTAAAATACAAAAGAGATAACACTAACAGGGTCCTAACTGATTATTTTGAAATATCCGAAAATGTAAAAGAAAGTTTTAAAAAAATGGATTTCATTGTTTTAAATGATTTATCAGATGTACCAAATGAATTAAAAAATAATTTAGGCCTTTTATTAACTTGTTCTATATCACATACAAATGTTGTGTTTGATGATGAAACTATAAATCTTACTCTAATTAACAACAACAAAGATATAGTGGGTAAATATACTGGGGTAGGGAAAAATTTCAATAGAGCTATAAAAAAAGTATTTTATGAAATCAGTAAATCTAGATATGAATTTGATCAAAATAAAACACCAGATATTCAGGTCTCATCAACAGAAAAAGAATTAAAAGAATATTTTGATAAGGCTAACTTAGAACCTCTTGAAGGGATTTATAAATCTTATGAATCGAGATTAATTGGTCACCTTATTTTAGCAATTAAAAAATATGAAAAAGGCTATAAAGCCATACTTATTGAGTCTGAAAATAAAAATTGGTTAGCTGGTGAAATCAAAGCAACTTTAAAACCTACTTCAATTAAAAATCTATATTTAACTAAGTGGTATACAGATTATAAATTACTAGATGAAACGTTTACAAAAATTGAAAATGGAGGTTTTTTATCTGTAGAACTTCGTAATAGCAAAAATGGTCAAAAAGAAATATCCAAATTTGTAAAGACTTATCCTTTTTTAGAAAATAAACCTGAAAATTTGGATGTATCCATAAAATCTACGGGGAGTGGTTTTTTTATCTCAAAGGATGGTTTAATTGCAACCAATGCTCATATTGTACAAAATGCAAATGAAATTAATATTATAATAAATAATAATTCAGAGAAATTTAATTACAAAGCAAAGGTGGTACTGTTAGATAACCAAAATGATGTGGCACTCTTAAAAATTGATGATTCAAGTTTTTTCACTTTAGATAACATTCCATATTCTCTAATTGAAAAAGCTGAAATTGGCGAAAAAGTTTACACAATAGGTTATCCACTCAATAATTTTATGGGTGAAAACTACAAGGTTACTGATGGCATTATAAGTTCTTTAACTGGTATTGCTGATGATGTTAGGTACTATCAAACTACTGTACCTCTTCAGCCAGGTAACAGCGGTGGGCCATTATTTAATAGTTCAGGGAATATAATTGGTATTACTTCATCGCGTCTTAATGGTAAAGCTATTGGAATAGAAGTTGAAAATGTTAATTATGCAATAAAGATATCCTATCTATTGAATTTATATAAAATGCTTCCTGATTCAAAAAAACTTGACACAACATTGACATCTTCAAACGAAAAACTTCAAGATCAAGTCAAAATATTAAAGGATTTTATTTGTTTAATAAAAGTGAATTAGAAATTAAATATTACTAAAAAGTTTAATTAAAAACTTTGCAACACCCCTTATAATCGCTTTGCTAAAAACATCAACGGGATTTAATATTCGTTGCAAAACTAGCAACGGTTCTTGCAACAGGACTACAACAAGATTGCAAATATTCTGCAATGGTATTGCAACGGTGTTGCAACGGTTATGCAACAGCATCCAACAGTTCTGCAACGAAACAGCAACGGTATTTCAACAACTTTTTAATTACCGTTGCAAAACTAGCAACGGCTTAAGCAACGGTTCTCATCAATAACCGTATGTTTTCCATTGATGCCGTTGATTAGTCAATTTTTACTCATTTATTCTTACCCCAGGAGTCAATATTTTATTGGTTGTTCTTATATTCGAAAAACTTTTATCCTAAACTATCCTAAACGGATGATCTCAGAAACTATACTGGAAAATATCCAACGGCTTTTAATGTTGCCGTTGCTCCAACCGTTGATAGCGTAAACGAATTAAGGTCAGAATTAGAAGAGGAACATTTTGTTAAGCGCTTTAGAGCTTTGATGCGTGTCGTTAATGCCTTAAGAACCTTTTCAGACTTCGATTTTGAAGATTTGGAATTGGATGAACAGTCCTTTGAAGATTACAAAAGTAAGTATCTGGATATTTATGAGAAAACTAAGCAACATACTGAAGCAGATAAAGCATCTATACTGAACGATGTTGATTTTGAAATTGAGTTGATGCACAAGGATGAAATCAATGTGGCTTATATTTTAAATCTGTTAGATCAAATCAATAATATTGAGGATACAGATGAACAACAGAAGAAGCGTCAGCAGATTTCAGATATTCTCTCTGGAGACATCGATTTAAGAAGTAAAAAGGAACTTATTGAAAAATTCATTGATCAACAATTAGTAGGTCAGAAGCTAGGCAGCGTCCAGGAAGCTTTTGATGCTTAGTGGAGCGAAGAGCAACGCAAGGCTTTTCTCCAGATTTGTGAAGAAGAAAATCTTAATGAAGCTCAAGTTGAAAAAATCATTGAAGAAAAGCTTTTTGCAGATGAAGTCCCCGCCTTGCGAGAGAAAGTGCGCAAATCCATGAAGGAGAAACAATCCATTTTAATTCGCAAAAAAAGCATACCGCGTATTATTGATAAAATCAATGATTTCATTAATACTTTTATAGAAGGCATGGCGGCTTAAAATGCAATTCAAATATGAATGAAGTACTACTTATAAATAAGCATGTAGAGAACGTGCTGGAAGATCAACCGAGTAGACAGGAGGTGATTGATTACCTATATAACATTAAGAGATTATAAATCTAATAAAGGCTGATTAATAGAATTATATGGAATTAAAAGAAAAGCTTGTAAAAAAATTTCAATCTGCTTACAATCACTTTCATGGTAAGAATGGGGTCTATACAGAAATAGCTTATATAGATTTACCTGAAAAAAGTTTAAGGCGTATGGCTGAACCTGATAATCATTATTCATTGTTCTTGTCTAATGAATTTAGGAAACACGTTATATTAACAAAAAATATTGTTTCTGATTTAGGTAATCAGCTTACCGCCTGCTTTACTGAAGATGAAAAATTAAGTTTATTAAGGTCGGAGTATAAAGAATGTGCTAAGGAGATTTCAAAAAATCCCTTGTATAGACCAGAGTTAGAAATAATAAACCAAATAAATTTCAACCAAGAACCTTTTTTACTTCTATCAACTTTTAAAAGCTTATTCTATACAGCTGATATTACAACGTGTAGAGATTATTTTTTAAAAGATAAACCAAAAGGAGAAGTAAAGCCATCACAAATGTCAAACGCCAGTGTTATGTTATGTGATTTTGAGTACTATCATGAAAAAAATCTTAAAATATTTGATGCCTTCCTTAAACAAAATCTTAGAGTAAAATTTGTTAGTTCTTTATTAGAATTTGAAAATGTAAAACCATACTTATTATACTTTAATAATTATTTTGGTTATCAAGTCATCAAACAATTTAAAAGAATCTACGGCAAAGAAAAATATGGGCCTTCTGAATTAAAACGTCTTAGAGAATTAATAGAAAAAGAGTATCATAAAAATGAACCTTTGGGAAGAAAAAAAACAACTGACTCAGATTATTTAAAAGTAATGAATGATATTCTAGATTCTAATGTTTCATCCTTAAATGGAATAACTGCAGCTAAAAAACCAAATATTAAATCAGTTTTTAAAAAATGCATTAAAATCTGTAAATCAGATATTTAGACATAAGTTTCAAGTATTATTAAAGTATTTCTCAGGTACGGAACTGCTTTATTTCCTTAATAAAACCTCATTATCCCAATACATTTGATTCATGTTAATCATTAAAAACCGTAAACATGAATCAAACAAAAATGCAGCTCTATGAGCTATCGCCAGAAGAATTTAAAGCTGAAATTATCAACGAATTTAATTTAGGACTTGATAATCTTTACGAGAAGCTTAAAGTCCAGGAAGAAATTAAATGGATTAGCCGCCAGGAAGCCGCTGAAAAACTTGGAGTGTCTTTTGTGACTCTCAATAAGTGGAACCATAAAGGTATTCTACATGCTTATAAGATAGGAGGGAAGGTCTTGTATAAACATACCGATGTACAAGACAAGTTATCCAATCATTAGTTATTCACCTCTTATTTAATCAGTATAATGAAAAATTCAAAAATAGATATAGATTTATTAGCTCAAGAAGAGCAAAAGTTATTATCAAAGCCAAAAATAAATGCTCAAATCTTGGAGAAAATTTTGGACAATATTAAAAAGATAAATTTTTTGGCAGAGGCAGGTGTTACGGAAACAAAAGATATTAAACAATATGAGTATAAGGTTATAGTTGTTAATTCAATTCTCAAAACTTCAAGAAGTTTAAATCTTGACTTTAGAAATTTTCAGGATAAGCTTTATGTATTCAACAGAAGCTACTGGTCTGCCTTAGGCAATGATGAGCTAATGATTTTCTTAACTGAATGTGCTAAAAAAACTGGTATTAAAAAAACAAAATCTCAGTACTTCAAATTTTCTGAGGATCTTTTGAAGCAATTTAAGGCTAGTACCATTTCAGTTTCTAATCCAGATATGTTGAAAAACGTAATTAATTTGAGAAATGGAACTTTAGAAATAAATAAAAATGAAGTTAGATTAAGACCTTTTCATAAAGAGGATTTTTTGACATACCAACTAGATTTTGCTTTTGAACCTGAAGCGACCTCACCATTGTTCCAGAAATTTTTGGATGAAGTTTTACCAGATTACACTCTGCAACAAATTATCAGTGAATACCTTGGAAGTATTTTCATAAATTCAAGCGATATAAAATTTGAGAAGGCTTTATTTTTATATGGAGGAGGATCCAATGGGAAAAGTGTCATCTTTGAAGTCATACAAGCTTTGTTAGGTTCTAATAACTTCTCAAGTTATCCACTTCACGATTTGACCACAAATCCTAATACAAGAGCTAAAATCAAAGACAAGCTTCTAAATTTTTCAAGCGAAGCAGGAGAAATAGGCTCATTTGATATTTTCAAAAAATTGGTATCAAGGGAACCGGTAGATTCTAAATTACTTTATAAAGACGTATATGAAATAATTAATTATGCAAAACTGATGTTCAACTGTAATGATTTGCCAAAACAAAACGAATATACGCATGGCTATTACAGACGTTTTTTAATTATACCATTTGAAAAGACAATTGCAGAAAAAGATCAGGATAAAAAACTGTCTCAAAAAATCATTACTAGTGAATTATCAGGAGTTTTGAATTGGATTATTGATGGGATGATGAGATTATATGAACACAAGAAATTTACATATAGTGAAAATTCTAAAAGAGCATCTGAAGAATTTGAATTAGATAGTGATTCAGTAAGAATGTTTATACAAGAATGGCAATACGAAAAGTCAACTGACCTCATGAGCCTTATAGATCTTTTTTCAGATTTTAAAAATTATTGTCAATCCAATGGGTATAAGATTTGCTCAAAGATTACATTGTCTAAAAGATTGAAAGGACTTGGTTTTGAAAATAAACGCCAATCATCAGGTATGTTTTTTTATCTCCATAAAAAATAAAAGTTTAATAACAAACTACATTATCTACATTATTTAGGTCGACCGTGTAGACCATGTAGTTAAAAACAAAACTTTTTAAAAATGAATTATAAATTAACATTAGAGCCATACAAAGGCAAAAGTTCAAGACACACTTGCCCAAGTTGTCATAAGAAACATCAATTTTCAAGATACATCAACACTCAAACAGACACTTATGTGGCTGAAGAAATAGGAAAGTGTAATAGAGAAGCTAAATGTGGTTATCACTTAACACCATCAAAATTTTATGAGCAAAATCCAAAATCTCACACTCAAAATATTCCAACTAATCATCCTGTCAAGAAAATAAAAGTTAAGCCTAACAGCAGAATAGAGAAAATTACAACTATTCCCAGCAAATATGTTGATTTAAGTCGTTCTATGGCTAATGAAACACCCTTTTACAAGTATTTCTGCGATGTTCTATCCAAAGATATGTTAGATCATGCCTACGAGCTTTATAAGGTCGGTAGATATCATGATAAGAACTGGATGAACTGTGTTTTATTCTGGCAAATAGATATAAAAGGAAATGTGAGGACGGGTAAAATATTTAAATACAACGCTTCCACAGGTAAAAGGATAGCTCAAAACTGGTTTCACTCAATTCACTATAAAGATAAGTTTCAGCTTAAACAAGTGCCCTTTGGATTACATTTAATAAAAGAATATCCAACTAATAAGATTGCCATCGTAGAAAGCGAAAAAACAGCTATTCTCATGTCAATTGCCTTCCCCAATTTTATTTGGCTTGCTGTTGGAGGTTGTCAAAACTTAAACCACTCTATGTTATCAGAAATTGAGAACCGTGATGTGGTTTTAATTCCAGATGCAGGAAAATATGAATTATGGAAATCTAAAATAGAAAAACTGCCAAGCTCAAATTTCTATGAGGTCTCAGATTTATTCCACAACCACGCTACAGATTTTGAAAAGAAAGAAGATTATGATATTGCAGATTATTACCTCCAAGAGATTAAATCTGCTCGTTTACATGGGTTAATGTGAACATTAACTAAAACACGTGAGCTACACGTGAGGCTACACATTTAGAAATAAAAAATCCTAAACAGCTTAATATTAGCGGATTAGGATTCATATAAGTGATCGCGACAGGATTCGAACCTGTGACCGTCTGCTTAGAAGGCAGATGCTCTATCCAACTGAGCTACGCGACCTGTTTTTGCGAGTGCAAAGATAGAAATAATCTTCTTTTACGCAACTAATACTTTAATTTTATTCAATAAAAAAGCCCCACAAAACGTGAGGCTTAAAAATTCTTAAGATTGAATTATTTGGCATTTTTCATTCCGTCTTCAATCATTCCGAAGAACTGATCAAGTTTAGGAAGAATAACTATTCTGGTTCTTCTGTTTTTAGCTCTGCCGTCAGCTGTTTCGTTGCTCGCTACAGGAATATACTCTCCTCGTCCCGCTGCAGTCATTCTGGTAGGGTCTACGTTGTATTCCTCCTGTAAAATTCTTACCACAGAAGTAGCGCGTTTCGTACTCAAGTCCCAGTTATCTTCAAGGTTTGTTCTTGAGATAGGCTGAGTATCAGTGTGGCCTTCAACCATAAAGTCAAAGTCTTTCTTGTCATTGACCACTTTAGCTACTTTAGCAAGTACAGCTCTGGCTTCCTGAGTCACTTTGTATTGTCCGCTACCAAATAATAATTTATCTGAGATCGATACAAAAACAACGCCTTTCTCAACGCTGATTTGGATATCCTCATCGTTGATGTCATTTAAAGCGCCTTTCAAACTGGTCACTAAAGCAAGAGTTACACTATCTTTTTTGTTGATAGCATCGTTCATGGTTTTAATCTGAAGATCTTTTTCTTTCATACTTTCCAAAGAACGCTCTAAATTCTCAGCGCCTTTTTTGGTAATCGTGACAATTTCTCCCTGGGTATTTAATAAGGCAGAATTTGTATTTTGTAAGGTTTTGATTTGACTTTCATAGGAAGCTCTCAGCGATCTTTTTTCATCTTCACAAACCGAAATTTTCATTTCAGCAGTTTTAAGCTGGTCCTGAGTGTTTTGGTATTTACTTTCCATTTCTGCGTATTTCTTATTAGAAACGCAGGACGTCATCAAAATACCTGTAATCGCAATTGCAAATAATTTTTTCATGTTTTGTTTTAATTTTGAGTTATACAAATCTAAACTCTGTCAGTTAAAAA
This sequence comes from Psychroflexus aurantiacus, assembly GCF_010820555.1. Classification (GTDB taxonomy): domain Bacteria; phylum Bacteroidota; class Bacteroidia; order Flavobacteriales; family Flavobacteriaceae; genus Psychroflexus; species Psychroflexus aurantiacus. Next base: position 250,325 of record NZ_JAAIKD010000004.1, read on the forward strand.
ATAGTATACTTAACAATTATTTATTGCTGAATTTTAACTGATCAAACCTAGTTATTTTTAAAACAAAACTAGACCATACAATACTTTTGACCATAAATTTTTGTTTCTTTTTTTTAAGAAGCCTCCTTTTATTTAACATCTCAGGAATGTGACTGTAAAAACTGACATGTGCCTTAAGAATGATAAAACAGTGTGATATTTTTCCTTTACCCAAAAATCTAAGAGCAGCCAAGCCATCCATTACCATTCTCAGGAAAATAATCGGAATCGGATTTTTTTCTGAATTTTTTAAAAGTGTACTTAAAGAATTTCTGAAATTTAAAAAGGTTTTTCGTGGACTTGAACTTGATAAGGTCCCGCCGCCCTGATGAAAAACTTCACTTTTTGAAGAACACCAAATCGAGTAGCCGGAATTTTTTAGCCTCCAGCACAAGTCGATTTCTTCCTGATGGGCAAAATAGCTTTCATCAAAGCCTTTAGCTTCTCTAAAGCAATCTTTTCTAACAGCGAAACAAGCTCCGCTTGCCCAAAAGATTTCCATATCGGTATCGTACTGCCCCCTATCGTTTTCGAGATGATCAAAAATCCGTCCTCTGCAAAAGGGGTAGCCTAAAGCATCGATAAAGCCTCCGGCTGCTCCGGCATAGTCAAACTTCTCCGGATGTTGAATGGACTTTATCTTAGGTTGTACGGCTGCTATCCGGTCTGAAGTTTCAAATAAGGAAAGCAGTCCTTCCAGCCAGGCATGAGTGACTTCAACATCATTATTCAGCAGCACATAGATGTCTTCTTCTACATACTTAAGTGCTTCATTATAGCCACCGGCATATCCCAGATTGGATTCATTCTTTAAAATGACAACCTCCGGGAATGTTTCAGCGATGAAATCTAAGGAATCGTCGGTTGAAGCATTATCGGCTACATAGACTTTAGCATTTACGGAATGTGCCAACACCGATGGAAGGTAGGTTTCCAGCAATTTTTTTCCATTCCAGTTCAAAATAACTACGGCTGCTTTCATCGGTTTAATGTGAAGGTAAATGTTCTAAAAAGAGGTAGGTTTCGTGTTCATAATCCATTGTACAAAAGTAATGATTCATTCCGTTGGTAATCATGAGATAATCTGCTTTTAAGGCCAGATTATACCTCGCTATTTGATCGAAGGTCTCCTGAGTTATGGGAATGTTAGGTGCTTTACATTCCACAATGAGTTCAATTTCACCAGTGGGTTTGTAAGCAACGATATCATAGCGTTTTGTGATGCCATTCAAATAAAGTTGTCGTTCTTCACTTAAAAGGGATAACGAATATTTTTTTTCTGAAATGAGAAACTGCACGCAATGTTGCCTGACCCATTCTTCAGGAGTTAAGACCAGGTATTTTTTCCTCAGCATTGAAAATATAGCCGGCTTATTTTCTTTACTTTTGAATTTAAATGAATATTCCGGAAAATTCAGTTTTTGCATATTTCAAAGAAACAAAATTGAATCAAATTGAAGCTAATCTTATATGAAGGATTTTAAATCGATACTTTCAGACCTAGATCGACGTCAATTTTCACCTATCTATTGTTTAGTAGGGGAGAAAGAGACTTTTTTTGTGGATCTTATTGCCGAAAAAATTGAGCAGAGCGTTTTGTCTGAAGATGAAAAAGCTTTTAATCAAAGCATTCTGTATGGAAAGGATGTCACTATCGAAGATGTGATTGGACAGGCCAAGCAATATCCCATGATGGCAGAGCATAGAGTGATCATTGTAAGAGAAGCTCAGGCTTTGCTGAAAGACATGGACAGTTTGTTATCCTATATCGAACAACCTCAGCAGAACACGGTGTTGGTATTTTGTGTGAAGCATAAAAAAATGGATGGCCGAAACAGTGTGACTAAGCTTTTAAAGAAAAAAGACTTTTATTTTGAAACCAAGCCACTTTATGAGAATCAGGTCTCGCCATGGATTTCTGAAACCTTATCGGCTTCGGGCTATTCCATAGCGCCAAAAGCATCGGAAATGCTTGTCGAATTCCTGGGGAATAATTTATCACTGATTTATAAAGAGCTCGAAAAGCTTAGGTATGTGGTCCCCAAAGGAACAAGGATAACCCCTGAGCTCATCGAAGAAAATATCGGAATAAGCAAGGATTTCAATAGTTTTGAATTGAATAAAGCGATTGGAATTAAAGATGAAGTTAAAGCCCAGCAAATCGCATTCTATTTTGCTCAAAACCCAAAACACCATCCCTTGCCCTTAACAGTAGCCACACTTAATTCCTTTTTCAATAAACTCTTGCGTTACCATGCGCTTAAGGATAAATCCCAACAGGCGGCCAGCAGAGCTTTAGGGGTAAGTCCGTTTTTTGTAAAGGATTATAGTTTTGCTGCTCAGAAATACTCTATGAAACAGGCGAGTCAGGCGATTGCTTTGATTCGTGAAGTCGATATGAAAAGCAAAGGGGTGAATTCCAATCAGATTCCCCATGGAGATTTGCTGAAAGAACTCCTGGTTAATCTCATGCGCTAGGCATTCTGAGCGTTTAGCTTATCGATTTCCTTGGCCACGTCATCGGCTTCTTTCAATTTGGCATCCGATTTTTGTCTGTTGCTTTTGGAGAGGTCGAAGGCTTCTTTTTGAAGTTTTTTATACTGTTCCTGTAGCTTTTCTAATTCCGTTTTCTTTTTAAATAATCCGAACATAAGTTTTTATTCGAATATAGAGGTCATACACGATACCAGTTGAATTTCGGCTTAGAATTAACGAAAGATTATTGGGGTTTTAGGCCTTACCTGATCAAAGAGATGTTTCCGGTATATACTTTGCCGTTTAGTCTGATACGGTACCAGTAATCGTCTGAGGGTAAATCTCTGCCATTAAAAGTCCCGTCCCATTCGAAAGGGGCTTTGTTACCCTTGGCAATGAGTTTCCCGAACCTGTCGAAGATATTAATTTCGAATTCATCGTAATAAATATCTCCTCCTATCTTAAAAGTATCGTTTCTTAGGTCGGCATTCGGTGTAAAAAACTCAGGTATATCGATAAATAAAAAATCTTCAGTCACCAGACCACAGCCAGAGTTTTCACGAACATAAACGGTGTATAAACCACCCTCTAGATTATCGAAGACAGGTTGATTCTGATAACTGAATCCGTTTAAGGAATAGCTGAAATCCCCTTCTGAAACGGTTTCGATAACCAGGGAATTGTCAACTTTGGAAATTTCTGAAATCTGAGGTGCTGAAATGCTTTCAATCACAAATGCTTTGGAAACTACGCAGTTGTCTGCGGTGATCAGATCGAGCCTGTAAATTCCAGCAGAATCCACTTCTATGGAACTGCCGGTTTCTCCGGTGCTCCATACATAGTCGACATTTTCAATAGTTTCACTTAGCGTGATCTGGTCGCCCTCGCATATTTCAAGCGTTTCATCCCTAAGTTCCGGAGTTTCATAAACAGCATATTCTATAGCCACACGGTCGGGATTGGTACAGTTTCCCTCTACTGTAGTGGCTTCAGCATAAAAAATTCCGTTGCTTTCGGGCGTAAATGCAAAGGTATCTTCTGCCAGAAGATTGCCGGCATTTTCGCTGTCATACCAATTCACACGTATGCCGGGATCGGTTTGCACGGCGATGCTTTGTGACTCCCCTTCACAAATAAAAACATCTCCAAGGCTTACAGGATCAATAAAATCTATTTTTTCAACCTCAAAAGTTGTAGAAATACTATTGCAGGAGGTGTTATTGACATTAATCGGATCTTCAGCGACCAGTGTTCGAAAAAATCGAGTTTCATTCAGTTCTGAAATAATCAACTGATTATCGGTTTCGCCAGCTAAACTCGTCCAGTTTTCACCATCAGGGCTACTTTGCCATTGGTAGCTATGCGTATCATACACGCTAAAATCGGGATTGGCCTGTAAAGTCAAATCATTCACAGTCTCCCCTTCACAAATCTGTAGATTAGTAATACCGTTTTCATTTACAATCTCCGTAAAATCACCACAGGATCTAAAAACGATATCGTCTATAGCCAAGTCATTTCCACAGCCGCCTGCGCCATTGTTCAGCATTTTTAAAATCACCGAATCTTGTCCTGGTTCAGACGTGAAGGTTAGCGCATACTGATCCCATGCTGGAGCGCTCGAACCGTTTATGTCTCCGGTATCGCCTTCAGCTAGAATTGTAGTATCGGTTTCATCCCAGATCTGAAATCTGACATTTACCGGGATCCCGTTACCTTCGCAACCTGAAGCTGGTAAGATATTGATAAGCCAGGCGGAAAACTCATAGGAGTTATTCTCACACAAACCACTGATGGTGGTCCTGAAAAATTCTCCAGGTGTATAACTAGCATTGACGACGAGTGCTTTTCCATTCAGGTCATTTGGTGTATGATCCTGGGGCAAATCCCATCCAAATGAAGAAGTACTATTAGTGATGGTGTAATTACCATCCCCAGGATTATTAGCGTTAATAAAATTGTATGAAGTGGTGCCTGCAGGCAATGCCGGTCCGTTTTCCGTCCCCTCGCCAAAATCTTCCTCAAAAATGGGATCACCGGAGTTTCCCTGGCAAAATCCCAGGCCATTCTGTGCTGATGAACCAAAACTTGCTAAAGCAAATACTACTCCTGCTATTAATTTTTTCTTCAAAATGACATCGATAAATTAAAGCTGTAAAACTACGATTTAGGAAAATAAGAAAGACCTATTCTTTTTATGAATAGGTCTTAAATCTAATATACTTTAGAAGTGAAGGCTTATAATTTTAGGACTACCCCATAATATTATATCCCCCGTCCACATGTCTTATTTCACCGGTAATTCTGCCGTTGGGTCTTAACAGGTGCAAGACTTCATATGCTAAATCTTCAGGCAGGGCGTTGCCCAGCGGACTTTTGCGATGAGCATGTTCCACATCCTTTTGGTTTAGCGTAGCATTTCCGGCTTTACTCCCCATATACGGCGAAAAACGAATACAATTCACCCGCGTTCCGTTCTTTCTGCCCATTTCATCTGCCAATTCAACGGTTATGCGTTCCAGAGCAGCTTTTGCGATGCTTATGTTTCTGTAAGGGTGAAAGGTAACTTTAGATGCGGCTATATAGCTTATAGAACAAATAGAAGCGTCGGCGTTCAGCAGGTTATTTTTGAAAAGATGACTCGTGAGACTGATCAGGGAAAAGGCAGAGACTTCCATCGTATCGCAAAATTCCTTAAACGTAACATCCAGCAATGGCTTTACCACTTTGTTTCTGATGGTTTTGTCCATAGCTATGGCATGTAAAAACCCGTCAATTTTTATTTTTTTGGTTTTCAGTTGTTTGCAAAACTCATCAATGCTGGCATCCACAGAGACATCCAATATTTCGGTAGGGGTGTCTTTTCCCAATTCCTGATGCACACTGTCCTGAAAGTCTTTGAAATTCTGATTCAGAAAAGACTTGGCTTTGTCTGATAAGTCCTCGTGAAACTTACTCACACCAAGTCCCGTACAAATGACCTGACCACCGTTTTCTTTAATCGTTTTGGCCACATACATGGCCAGTGAGTGCTCATCCGCAATTCCTGTGATGAGATATGTTTTTCCTTTTAGCATGTTTCAAGTTTTAATTACCATTTATAAAGTGCAGTTCCCCAGGTCCATCCGGCACCAACAGCAGCAAAGAGAAGTAAATCACCGTCCTTAAATTTGCCTGCCTTATGGACTTCGTCTAAGACCAAAGGAATCGTTGCTCCTGAGGTATTGGCATACCGGTCCATATTGGTCATTACCTTTTCAAAAGGCATGTTTATTTGTTTAGCAATGCTTTTTAAAATTCCGATACTGGGTTGATGAGGAATCATAAAACTCACTTCATCAATCGACGTCTTGTTTTTTTCTAAAAGTTCGCTTATGGATTCAGGGACGACCTTAGTCGCCGTATCAAATACTTCCTTCCCGTTCATCTGGAAATAATGCATGCGCTTTTCTATAGTTTCTTTGGAAACAGGTGTTTCGGAGCCCCCGCCAGGAACGGTGAAATGTTCTTTGCCACGCCCGTCTGAATGTAGATTGAAGTCTACAAAACCTTTGTCTTCCTCTGTTTTACTTAAGATTAAAGCTCCGGCGCCATCTCCAAAAAATACAGAATCCCTGCGTTCCCAGTCAATGATATTCGAGAAGGTGTCGGCTCCAATGACTAACACATTGTTATACACCCCATTTTTTACAAATTGATAGCCCACCGAAATGGTGAATAATGCACCTGAACAAACCGCAGCGACATCAAAGGCTACAGCATTGAAGGCTTTCATTTTTTCCTGTACAAAACACGCACAGGAAGGTGCCTGCCGATCCGGAGTGGTGGTTGCCACGATGATAAGATCGATATCTTCCACCTTTAGATTAGCATTTTCTACAGCATCCAGACCAGCTTTATAAGCCAAATCACTTGTGGCCTCATCTTCTACGATTCGGCGCTCTTTAATCCCCAGTTTATTAAAAATCCACTCATCTGAGGAACCTACTTTTTCAAAAAAAGAATTTGGAACTACTTTTGGAGGCACATAGGCTCCGGTACCACTTATATACACATTAGGCATAGACAATAATTTATGCGTTAAGTGGCGAAATTTAAGTTTTTAATTCACTTTTCAGAATAAAACTGCTAAAAGACTTGTAATTTTAACATTTTAGACCTGAAATCATTAAGAGGTGAACAGGTCCGAGGAAAGATACCGGTCTCCGCGATCGCAGATAATACTGACGACGACCCCATGTTCCAGGCTTTCACAAAGTTTAACAGCGGCAGCCGTCGCTCCACCAGAACTCATCCCCGAGAAGATGCCCTCTTTTTCGGCAAGGTACCTCGCCATTTTCCTGGCTTCCTCCTCATTGACTTCATAAATATGGTCTACACGGCTTGAATCATAGATTTTAGGTAAATAGTCTTCCGGCCATTTGCGTATGCCTGGAATTTTGGTTCCTTCTGCCGGGTGAACTCCCACTAGTTGTATGGCGCTGTTTTGTTCTTTTAGAAATCTGGAGGTTCCCATAATGGTTCCTGTAGTTCCCATAGAAGAGACAAAGTGAGTTACTTTTTGGTCTGTATCTCTCCACACTTCCGGACCGGTCGTATTGTAATGCGCCTTCCAGTTGTCTTCATTTGCAAATTGATCGAACATATAATAGTTGCCGGTTTTTACTTTTTCCTCTGCATAATCCCGAGAATACATGATGCCTTTATCGCCATCGGTTAGAGTGACTTTTGCTCCGTAAGCCTTCATCGTTTGTACGCGTTCCTGAGTTGCATTTTCAGGCATCACCAGTTCTATATCCAGACCAAAAATACCGGCTACCATGGCCAGGGCGATGCCTGTATTTCCGCTGGTAGGCTCAATCAATTTTGTATTTTGATCGATGTCTCCACGTTCCATGGCGGATTTTATCATATTGTAAGCTGCACGGTCTTTGACACTTCCCCCCGGATTTTGTCCTTCCAGTTTGAGAAACAGTTTGACATTGGGATTTTTGACCAGGGTTTTTGCTTCTACAAGGGGTGTATTTCCGATTAAGTTTAATATGCTTCTACTCATGATTTTTGTTTTGATTGATTTTCACCATAGGTTTATGGGTCACAAAAGAATTGCTGGGCACAGATTTGGTTAACCAGACATTTCCACCAATGATTGAACCTTCTCCAATGACGGTTTCACCTCCAAGAATTGTTGCATTGGCATAAATGGTGACATTGCTTTTTATGGTTGGATGTCTTTTCTTGTATTTCAGGGTCTTTTCCACCAGTAAAGCGCCAAGGGTGACTCCCTGATAAATTTTTACGCAATCCTCGATCTCACAGGTTTCTCCAATGACAACTCCTGTGGCATGATCGATAAAAAATGGATTCCCGATCTTAGCCCCGGGGTTGATGTCGGTACCAGTCGACGTATGTGCACATTCCGACATTAAGCGCGGCACGATAGGCAAGCCAAACTCCAGCAAGGCATGACTTAATCTATAAATGGCGATGGCATAAAACCCGGGATAAGCCAGGTAAACTTCGTCTATAGAATGGGCTGCTGGATCATTTTCTTTGATAAAACAGGCGTCTTTATTCAATTTCTGAAGAATATCGGGCAGTTTTTTCATGAAATCGGTCCAGATTTCCCGACAGGGGTCTTCCTCTTTGAAGCATACCAGATCGGCTAGAACTTTGAATTGTAATTCCAGTTCATCCATCCCGCTAGTAACATCGGTTTCCTTATCAAACAGAGTTAAAAAAAGCTGTTCTGTAAATTTTACCGTTTTGCTTTTAATTTGATAGACATTGGAAACTTTAGCTTTCTCAGCTTCTATTTTCCGAATGATATCTTGTTTCAGTGTTATGGACATAGTGTTAATTTAAACAACCTCGTATTAAATTTTCAAAATTGCTTTAAAAACGTGAAAGTAAGAGTTCAAAGGCTAAGAACAATTTTCATTCCTCAATTTTAATTTTACTTTACAATTTAAGAATCAGAAACCTACTGTTTTAAATTGATATTTGCAGAAAAGAGCAGGATGCCTAAGATTTTGATAGTTGGAGCAGGTTTAAGTGGTTTATCAACGGCCTATGCGCTGAGGAACTCCAATGTGTCTGTTGAAATGTTAGAAGCCAGACCGAGATCAGGTGGCAGGATCCTGACTAAAAATCTAAATTCCAAACACTTAGAATTGGGGGCTACCTGGTTTGGACCACAGCATACCAGCCTTCTCAAGCTCGTCCGTGAATTAGACATCCCTTATAAAACACAGGACAATGGGAGGGAGGCCATTTATGATTTCCGTCCTAAAGGAAACCTTGAGCGGTTTCAAATTCCGGGTCAGGCAGGTTCCTCCACCTATAAATTTGAAACCGGTTCATCTTCACTTATAGAGGCGTTGAAACAGCAAAGTTCAGTTCCGATTCATTACAATGAAGTTGTGAAATCAGTAAAGTTTGATCAGGGTTTCGAAATCCGGACCGTAGACAGGGAGTTTAAGGCGGATTATCTGGTGATGAGCATCCCGCCACAGTTGATTACAGATAGTATCCGCTTTGAACCCGGTTTATCAGAATTTTCAAACGCTTTATTATCAAAAACACATACCTGGATGTCAGATTCCATCAAGTTTTCGGTTGCCTTTGATTCAGCTTTTTGGAAAAAAGATGGGTTCATAGGCACCCTGATGAGTCCTCAGCAAATCATACAGGAAATGTACGATCACAGTGATGTGAGTAAAGCGCAACATGCGCTCGTGGGCTTTTTAAATTCGAACTATTCCAAACTTAAGGAAGCTGAGAGAAAACAAAGGGTCTTAAAGCAGCTGGCTACAGTATTTTTAAGTGATGACGTCCAAACTCAGGCCTACGCCGATATAAATTGGAGGGAAGAAAAATTTACCATTCATGAAAAAGCGGTCCTGCTCGTTCCACACCAAAACAATGGAAACCCCGGGCTAAGAGAAGGTTTTTTTAATAATCGCCTGTTTTTTTCAGCGTCCGAAACTGCAGCGCAGACTCCAGGATACATGGATGGAGCTGTTCATCGGGGACTGGAAGTCGGGGAATGGCTTCTGAAAAACTTAACCTGAAACCTTTGAGTTGATTTCTGAAATCTTATTGATCAGGAATAAATAGTCTTCCCGATTGGCCACAAAATCCAAATCTGAAATATCGATAATTTTGACATCGATTTTATTTTGAGAATTGAAAAAGTTCAGATAACCGTCATGGATGTTTTTAAGATACTCAGGAGATATGTTCTGCTCGTAATCCCTGCCTCGTTTTTTGATATTACGGAGTAAGCGGTCTACATTCTGATAAAGATAAACGTATACGTCAGGCTTGGGGACTTCGCTATACATGATGGCAAATATTTTTTTGTACAGGGCGTATTCATCTTCCTGAAGCGTGACTTTCGAGAAAATCAGAGATTTGTTGGGGTTATAATCTGATATGGCAAAGTCTGAAAATAAATCCAGCTGTGAGATATCATCCATCAGCTGCTGATGACGATCTGCCAGAAAAGACATTTCAAGCGGAAACGCAAATCGGCTTTGGTCTTCGTAAAATTTAGGCAAAAACGGATTGTCCTTAAACCGCTCCAGAATCAGCTTGCCGTTGAAATCTTCGGCTATCATTTCAACCAGACTTGTTTTTCCTGAGCCAATGTTTCCTTCAATGGTGAGGTAATTTACCTGCCTGAATTCTGCGGTTCTGGGTTGAAGCTGCTCTGTAATCGCCTCGATAGGCGAATCGTCCGGACTCGCTGACACCAGGTTTGAAATGCTTTGATTTAGTGTAGGGTGGACCAGGCTGGGAACTAAATCTGCTAAGGGGTAGAGGACAAAATTTCTCTCAGACAGTTTAGGATGTGGAATGCTGAGCGACTTTGTATTTACCACCTCCTCTCCGTAAAGTAGAATATCGAGATCTATGGTTCTGGCCTGATAGCCTTCGGTGTTTAATCGTGTTCTTCCCAGCTGGAGTTCAATAGCCAGGAGTTTTTCTAAAGTGATTTTAGCAGAACATCGGGTCTTTACTTCTATCACGGCATTCAAAAAATCCTCCCCCTCAAACCCCCAGGCTGGCGTCTTATAAACTTTTGATACCTGAGTGACATCACCTACCGTTCTGTATATTTCATGGATTGCCTCTTTAAGCAAAGTCAGTTTATCGCCTTGATTGCTACCTAGGGCAATATATGTTGTGGTGATTGTATTCAATCTTTTTAGAAAATTTTATTAAATATTGATTTAGAATCTACTGTCAGACTTAGCGTTTCTTTAGATTTGTTGCTAAATTTTGCCACAAAGGTAAATATCAAATGCAAATATAATTGACAGCAGTACAAAAACTTTCTTCAGACCGCATCTATCTTATTCTAGCGGCTTTGTTTATTACGTCTTTGGTGGTTTCCAACCTTATTTTTCAGAAATTTTTTTACTGGGATTTCTTCGGTTTATACACCTTTGAAATATCTGTCGGCGTTTTACCTTATCCCATAACCTTTTTAATCACAGATTCCATAAGTGAGATTTATGGAAAGAAGAAAGCCAATCAGGTAGTGACTTTGGGTATTTTTGCATCCGTATTCTCACTGCTTATCGTATTGATATCAGATGCTGTACCTTCTACCAGCTGGTCTCCAATTGGTGATGAAATATTCAGTAATGTGTTTGGGGCCACGACAATCGCCGTTGGCGCGTCCATGATGGCCTATTTGCTGGCTCAGTATGTCGACATCTATATCTTCCACTTCTGGAAAAAATTGACCAACGGCAAGCACCTGTGGTTAAGGAATAACTTCTCTACGTTTTTATCTCAGTTTGTGGACACCTTTGCGGTGGTTTTTTTACTCAGTATTTTCGGGGAACTGAAATGGGAACTCTTCTGGGGTTTACTTTTAAGCGGATTCCTTTTTAAAGTGCTTATTGCCATTTTGGACACGCCTTTCCTCTATCTAATCGTTTACCTCCTGCGTAAAAAGTTTCAATTGAAACCAAACGAAGAATTGCCGGAATCCTAAGATCTTCAGGTTGAACAATTCTAAATTTTAATTCTTTTTTGGGTATAAAGGAAAAGCCTTTATGTAATTTTAGGTCAAATTTTATTTATGAAAAAGGCTCTTAAAATTATAGGAATTATTGCGTTGGTACTCATTATTGCATTATTTCTTACTCCCATTTTATTTCAGGGAAGCATAGAAAAAATGGTAAAAAAGGCAGCTAATGATAATGTAAACGCTCAGGTAGAATGGTCTTCTTTAGATCTGAGCTTATTCAGAAATTTTCCTGATGCAAGCCTTAGCCTTGAAAATCTAAGTCTGATCAATAAAGCTCCTTTTGAAGGAGATACATTACTCTATGCAAAAGAATTCAATCTCGCAATGGGTGTCATGCAGCTTTTTAAAGATGAGGGCTTAAACATTGACGAAATTTATTTAAACGAAGCGGTGGTCAATATAAAAGTGGATTCTCTAGGAAACACCAACTATGACATTGCAAAAACTCCTGAAACAGCAGATTCCAGTAACAAAGAGGTCAAAGAACCATTCCAACTTAATCTGAATCATTACGAAATCAATTCTTCCAGAATAAATTATCTTGATGAAAGCGGTAATCTTTTTTTAAAATTACGTGATTTCAATCATACGGGAGATGGCGATTTTGCCGCTTCAGTGTTTACTCTGGAAACACATACAGATTCTAAAATTTCGTTTGATTATGAGGGAACCAACTACTTAAAAAACAATTCAATCGCCCTGGATGCGGATTTGAAAATGGATTTGGAAACTATGAAGTTCTCCTTCTTAGACAATGAAGCGGTTGTCAATCAACTCCCTTTAGAATTTGAAGGTTATGTGCAGGTGTTTGAAGACTATAATGAGATTGACCTTCAGTTTTCTACACCCTCTTCAGATTTCAAAAATTTTCTTGCTTTAATTCCAGAAACTTATGCAGCCAATCTGGATGGTGTGATAACTACAGGAGACTTTCAACTGGAAGGTTTGATAAAGGGTAGAGTTGATGAGCAGTATATTCCAAAGTTAGATATTTCAGCCTCAAGCTCTAATGCCTCTTTTCAATATCCGAATTTGCCTAAAAAAGTGGAAGACATTTCACTTAACCTCGTCATTAAAAATGAAACCGGACTTGTGGAAGATACTTACATCAATTTTAACGATGTCAAGTTCAGAATTGACCAGGATCGTTTTGCAGGAAGTGGTTCTGTGAAGAACCTAACAACCAACATGCTGATAGATCTAAAAGCCGATGGAAGGTTAAACCTAGCTAATATTTCCAAGGCTTACCCAGTTGACTTAGAACAAGAATTAAGTGGTTTTCTGGATGCAGATTTAACCGCCAATTTTGATATGAATTCTCTGGAGCGTCAAGCTTATGAAAACGTAAGCGCTCAAGGGTCAATGCGTCTGTCGAAGTTCGATTATACATCACCTGAACTTGCAAAACCATTGCATATCGAAGTTGCAACGGTAGATTTTACAAGTGATGCGGCCCAGCTTAATAATTTTGAAATGACTGCCGGTTCTTCTGATGTACAGATGACAGGCGATTTGAAAAACATACTGGGTTTTGCCTTTTCAGATCAGCCGCTTAGAGGAACTTTTAAAGCGACATCAACTCAATTTGACATTTCAGACTTCAGGGTTGAAAGTCAAACCACTTCAACCTCTAAAACTTCAACATCCAAAACAGCCTCTGACACCACAACGGAAGCCATTCAAATTCCAAAGTTTTTAGATATTGTATTGAATTTTAAAGCTGAAAATGTAAAGTATGACAACTTAACATTAAACAATGCAAAAGGAAGTCTGGCTTTGAAAGAAGAAAATGCCATACTTAAAGATATCAGTGCGGATATCTTTGGTGGAAATATACAACTGGACGGAAAGGTTTCTACAGCCAATACTCCAAATTTCGATATGAACTTAAGCCTTAACACCTTTAAAATACTGGAGGCTTTTCAGCAGATGAAACTGATCAAAGGGCTGGCACCCATAGCGCAGGCACTGGAAGGAATTGCTTCTACAACTATAAACTTACAGGGCAATCTTACCAAGGATTTAATGCCGGTTTATGCCTCTCTTACAGGAAGTGCATGGGCAAAAATAATCAATGCTCAGGTAGAGCAAAATAAAATGCCTCTGTTTTCACAGCTTAATAGTCAATTCAACTTTTTAAATTTTGACAAGTTGAAAGTGAATGACTTAATCACTCAGTTTAACTTTAAAAATGGAGCAATAAATATTGAGGACTTTAATTTTAAGGTAGAAGACATCAAGGTTAATGTTTCGGGAAGTCATAGCTTTGAAAATTCAATGGATTATAAATTGAGTTTTAATGTCCCTGCAAGATATTTTGGAGATGAAGTAGGACGTAAGCTGGCACAGTTAAGCAGTGCGGATTTAAGTGCTATGAGTGTCAATCTTCCGGTAGGGATATCGGGTAGTTTTTCCAATCCGCAAATTCAAGTCAACACTGAACGTGCAATACAAAGCCTGACCAATCAAATTGTAGAAGCACAAAAAGAAAAACTAAAAAATACTGTAAAAGATAAGATTGGCGGGCAAATCGATAAATTACTGGGAGGCGACAAAGCGGTCGACTCTACTCAGACAGATACTACCCAAACCAAAGAAGGTGCCATAAAGGATATACTCGGAGGTATATTCAAGAAAAAGAATTAAAAGATAACTTAATCACTACCTTAATATCATAAGTCTAAACATTCTATGAGAGGTCAAGAATATCATGTTTATCCGGAATCTATCGCAGATGAAATAGAGCTGGCTTTGGGTTTTTTTCCGCAGTTGAGTGAGGTTAAGATTACCTTTAAGTTCAAGGCTGACATCAAGAAATCGACTATGCAGGCTCAGCCCAGATTCAAGAGTTTGCTCAAACCACGGTCCGATCGAGAATATTATATTTTTATAAGCGAGAAATTTAAGATATCGGGACAGGAGTTTAAAACCATCAATGTTCCCTCGGAAGTCATGACGGGTTGGATAGGCCATGAGCTAGGTCACATTCTGGATTATGAAAATCGAAGTGTTCTAAATTTGATTTGGTTTGGAATCCGGTATTTATATATGGAAAAACACATCATTGAAGCTGAACGCGCTGCAGATACCTTTGCCGTGAATCAAGGTATGGAGGACTATATTTTAAAAACCAAAAACTTCATACTCGACCACGCCGATATTGATAAAAATTATAAAAAACGGATTCAGCGGTATTACTTATCACCTGAAGAAATCATGCAGATTGTCCAGGAGCGCTAATCAGTGCTCCTGAACAAATTTTTCCCAGTCTTCGAATTTCTCTTCGTTCATCACCCGTTCCATCTTTACCTGTCCGCCCTTCTTTTTATTTCGGGCGTTCCAGTCGTAAAACACTTTAGGTTTGATGAGCTCGACTTTAACGCCTTTTAAGGCTTTGGTTCTGGCAACTTTATAATTTTTATTGGCAGCCTGCAAAGCTTCATCCAAAGCTTCTGCCACTTTAGAAGAATCTAAGCTCGTGTCTGAAGTCCCTAAATACCAATAGTGATAAAATTCATCATCTTCTCCGCGCTTAGCACAGATGGTGTATTCTGAAATATCGATATCAAATTGATCTTCCAGGGTTTTCATAGCAGCATCCATCTTATTGACCGATAACTGGGAGCCCACTGTATTTAAAAAGAATTTGGTGCGTCCGGTGATTTTGATTTCAGCCTTGGCAATGTCGATAAACTGAATGGTGTCTCCAATGCTGTAACGCCAGGCACCACTTACGGTGCTCACGAGAAGAACATAATCCTGATCGAGTTCCACGTCTTCAAGGCTGATACTTGGTGAGTTTGCTTTTAAAGACCCATCCGGATTGATATAGTCTGGCTGAAACGGAACGAATTCAAAAAAGATTCCATTATCGGTAAGCAGCTGCATGGCATCGGTTTCTGGTCGGGTTTGCAGGGCTATAAAGCCCTCTGAAGCTAAATAAGTATCTACCACTTCAACGGGTTTACCCGTCAAGCGTTTAAAGCTTTTTTCGTAAGGTCCAAAGGCCACACCCCCGGAGGTGTAGACTTTAAGGTTGGGCCAGATCTCATGTATGTGATCGACTTTATGGTAGTCGATGACTTTTTCCATCATCAGTTCCATCCAGGAAGGAATGCCGCTTAAAGCGCCAATATCCCAGCTTTTAGCATGTTCAGCTATCTTTTGGACGCGTTCATCCCAGTCATCAATCTTAGAAATTTCTTCGCCAGGCTTATAAAACCCGCGAAACCAAAACGGAATTCGACTCGCGCTTATCCCGCTGATTTCTCCTTCAACGTGTTCGTTGTTTTTTTCAAGATTAGTAGAGCTTCCCAGCATCATGATTTCTTTTTCAAAGAAATCGGCCGGCAAATCAAAGTTTTCCATCGCCAAAACCTGTTTGATACCGGCATTTTTAATGGCCTCAATCATATCATCGGTGACGGGAATTCGCTTGCTGGTTTTACCTGTGGTGCCCGAACTTAACGCAAAGTAATCCGGATGTCCTGGCCAGGTGACATTATCTTTTCCTTCGTGAAGCTTGTACCACCAGTCGTTATGGATTTTATCATAATCGAAATAGGGGATGGTAGATTTGAATGCTTTATAGGGGTGGCTTGAATCTAAAATTTTTGAAAATTTATAATGCTTTCCAAACTCAGTTAGCTTTGCTTTATCCAGTAAAAACTTAAGTGTTTCCTTTTGATTTTTGATATGGTCTGTCTCAGAAGAAATGGAATTTCTGAGGTTGATAACGCCTTTGATGATGTTTCCTATGATAGCCATGACTGGATAAGTTTTTACGCTAAACTAAAACAATACCTTTTTTTTATTCTGAATTTAGTATTAAATTAAAATTAATCTGTACAGAGCATCTATTGTTGATATAGACATCTCTAAGACCTCAAAGTCCCGAAGTTTTTGAGACTGTGAGGTTTAACTCCCGTTATTTTGATTTTAAAAGTTGACTAATATTTAAAGGTCTTAAAAACTATCATTCAGGATCTCTAAAATCTGAATGGCAGCCTCACTGATTTTACTGCCGGGACCAAAAACAGCCACAGCACCTGCATCGAAAAGAAATTTATAGTCTGCTGAAGGAATGACTCCACCAACAATAACCATAATGTCTTCTCTGCCGAGTTTTTTAAGTTCAGCAATGACTTCGGGCACAAGTGTCTTATGACCCGCAGCCAGGGAAGATACACCAAGGATATGCACATCGTTTTCCACAGCCTGTCTTGCCGCTTCCTGAGGCGTTTGGAATAAAGGACCAATATCGACGTCAAAGCCTACATCGGCATAGCCTGTTGCTACCACTTTGGCGCCCCTGTCGTGACCATCCTGTCCCATTTTGGCAATCATGATTCTTGGTCGGCGACCTTCTTTTTCGGCAAACTCATCGGCTAAGGCCTGCGCTTTACTAAAGGATTCGTCTGTTTTCATCTCTTTGCTATAAACACCACTAAAGGATTGTATTTTGGCCTGATGTCTCCCGTAAACGTCTTCAAGAGCATCGCTAATTTCGCCCAAAGTGGCTCTTGCTCTGGCCGCTATAACAGCAGCCTCCAAAAGATTACCGTTTTCTTCTCTGGCGATTCGGGTGAGTTCGTTCAGGCTGTGTTTAACTTTTTCATTATCGCGCTCCGCTTTAATTTTGGAAAGCTTTTCAAGTTGCTGTCTTCTCACGGTTTGATTATCCACCTCCAGGGTGACGATGGGATCTTCCTGCTTCAATCTGTAAGCATTGATCCCTATGATTTTATCGGTTCCGCTATCGATTCTGGCCTGCTTTTTGGCAGCGGCCTGTTCTATTCTCAGTTTGGGAATTCCAGCTTCAATAGCCTTGGTCATGCCCCCAAGTTCCTCCACTTCTTCAATGTGTTTCCAGGCCTGTTTAGCAATGTCATGAGTCAGCTTTTCTACATAATAACTACCAGCCCAGGGATCAACAGTACTTGTGATTCCCGTTTCTTCCTGCAGGTAAATTTGTGTATTCCTTGCAATACGTGCAGAAAAGTCAGTCGGGAGTGCTATGGCTTCGTCCAGGGCATTGGTATGTAAGCTTTGCGTCCCGCCAAAAGCGGCGGCTGTGGCTTCAATACAGGTTCTTGCCACATTATTGAAGGGATCCTGTTCGGTAAGTGTCCATCCACTGGTTTGTGAATGTGTTCTTAAGGCTAAAGATTTAGGATTTTTAGGTTGAAAGCGTTTGACCAGTTTGGCCCAGAGCATTCTCGCTGCTCTCATTTTGGCAATTTCCATGAAATGATTCATCCCTACGCCCCAAAAAAAGGAAAGTCGTGGCGCAAAGGTATCGATGTCCATGCCGGCATCCAGTCCTTTCTTGATGTATTCCAGTCCGTCAGCCAGGGTATAAGCCAGTTCAATATCTGCCGTAGCTCCGGCCTCCTGCATGTGATAGCCGGAGATACTGATGCTGTTGAATTTAGGCATATTCTGAGATGTAAATTCAAAAATATCAGAAATGATTTTCATGGAGGGCGTAGGAGGATAGATGTACGTATTTCTTACCATAAACTCCTTCAAAATGTCATTTTGAATCGTTCCCGAAAGCTGTTCCTGCTTTACGCCAGTTTCTTCAGCAGCGGCGATATAAAAGGCCATGATTGGCAAAACCGCACCATTCATGGTCATGGAAACCGACATTTTATCCAAAGGAATCTGGTCGAATAAAACCTTCATGTCTTCGATGGTATCGATTGCTACGCCAGCTTTACCGACATCCCCAACCACGCGTTCGTGGTCACTATCGTAACCTCTGTGGGTTGGCAAATCGAATGCTACCGAAAGCCCTTTTTGTCCGGCGGCAAGATTTCGTCTATAGAAAGCATTACTTTCCTCTGCAGTAGAGAAGCCAGCGTACTGGCGTATGGTCCATGGCCTTATAACGTACATCGTCGAGTAGGGCCCGCGCAGGTAAGGAGCCATTCCTGCTACAAAATCCCGATGTTCGATCTTCTCTAAATCGTCTTTCGCATAAGTCGATTTTAATTTGATCTGTTCTGCAGTTTTAAATTTAGTGACCTCTTCCTGCTGCTTGCGGGAAGCCGACTTTAAACTGATCTGCTGTATATCTTTTCTTTCCATACTACGCATTCGATTTTGAAGATGGATTTGTTTTTTCTTTCTCCAGCCTTTCTTTTTCATGGGGTTCAGCCAGTCGTTTCTCAAGAATAGGTTCAATCAGTGTTTTTCGCTGATGCTGCTTGAGAAATGGGAAAAGCTCTAAATCCTGTGACATTCGGTCTTCCAGATTTTTATACTTGTTCAAACCCACTAAGGTGAAATCCCCGGAATTGACTTTGGATTGTTCCTTCTCAGCGCTTTCTTTTATTTTCTTCTGAATTTTACCTTCAAATAGCTGCTGAATGAAACCCTGACCAGCTTCAATCGTTTTAAAAATAGCTAAAGCTTTTTCTGCCAGTTCCCTGGTCAGACTCTCAATGTAATAGGTGCCGTCTACAGGATTTAAGACCTTATCAAAATAGCTTTCCTGTTTCAGTATCAGCAACTGATTTCTGGAAATCCGTTCGCCAAACTCGTTGCGTTTATGAAAAATTTCATCGTAAGCGAGGTTATTCACCCAATTGGCGCCTCCCAAAATCCCGCTCATACACGCAGTGGTCGTGCGCAGCATATTCATATTATAATCGTAGATGCTGTGGTTACGCTTGCTGGGCTCAGCGATGATATGGAGTTCAATGTCAATGTCATATTCGCCGGCTAGACTTTGGGCCAAAAGGCGTAGGGCTTTCAGTTTTGCGATTTCAAAGAAATAATTGGATCCCAGACTCATGATCAGATTGACAGTCAGGCCGGTCAATTTTGAATCGTCTCGGTTTAAAACATTTAGATATTCATTAAGATGAGCCAAAGCATAGGCTAGCTGTTGAATGATGAGTCCACCGGAATTTTGATACAGCCTGGCATCGATGTTAATCTGATTTTTAAAACCTGAAAGTGTTGTGGTTTTTAAAAAAACTTCAAAGTCTTCTTTTTGATTTTTAAACCAATTTCCACTGGAAGCCAGCTGGTGAACCGGATCAAAACCCAGCCAGGCTTTTTTATCGTGATGTCTAAGACAGGTGCTTAATTTTTCAAAAAACGCATAATCCTGAAATAAGAACTCGACAAAAAGCGGGGTCTTATCCTCTTTTAAAGCTTCAAAAAACTTTAATTTTTTATCATCCGCTTCAGGAATGATGATCCATAGGCTTTCTGCACCGCGTTCTATAACATCTTTAGCATTTTGAATAGTGATCTCAACATTTTCCAGATAAAGCTTTTCAGTGACATACCAGGCTGGAGAGTCAGGTAGCGAAAAATCGTAATCGTGATGATCTGCATGGTAAAAAGGCTTGATGTCAATCCCTTCGTCGGTAGAATTGACAAGGGTTTTATTGTAATCAGCTCCTTTTAAATCAGCTTGTATCTTTTGCTTCCAGGCTTTCGCCGAAACCGGATCAAAGGCTTCAAATAATGTCTTACTCATCTTTATCGGTGTTTAAGCTGTCTTCGTATTCAATGATATAAATGTCTTCATGGGGTCGTTTCATGAAATAGGTTTCTCTGGCGAATCGCTCTATCTCAATGCTGTCTTCTAGCTCCTTCAGAATTTGCCTGTCCTTTTTGATTTCGTTTTGATAATAGAGTTTGTTGGCTTCTACTTCGTCGATTTCCTGGTTGAGTTCTCTGTGAATCAACCAGGAATTGCTGTCCAGAAACAGCATCCAGATAAGAAAGACCGTGAGCAGTAACACGTATTTGTTGCTCATAAATTTGAACCAAGGCTTTTTCTTAAGGTCTTTATATTTCATAGCTGTAAGTTACTAAAATTAGAGGAGTCTTTCCTTAATTATAGTTTGAACAATATCAATCGCTACCGTATTGAACCTGTTATTCGGAATAATGATATCTGCATACTCCTTGGTGGGTTCTATAAACTGCTGATGCATAGGTTTCAGGGTGGTTTTGTAGCGATTTAAAACTTCGTCCAGGTCTCTTCCCCGTTCCGATATGTCTCGCTTAAGCCGCCTCATCAAACGCTCGTCACTGTCGGCATGTACGAATATCTTGATGTCGAACATTTCTCTGATATCCGGATGCGTAAATATCAAAATGCCTTCTACAATCATCACTTTTTTGGGTTTGGTGGTAATGGTTTCCCGGGTTCTGTTGTGTTCTTTGAAGGAATATACAGGCTGCTCGATAGATTCACCTGTTCTCAAAATTTTTAAATGCTCCACCAACAGGTCAAAGTCTATGGATTTAGGATGGTCAAAGTTGATTTGCTTCCGCTCTTCCATAGGCAAATGCGACAAATCCTTGTAGTAAGAATCCTGATAGATCACATCGACTTCATCGTGTTGTAATTCATTAATAATTTGGTTCACCACAGTAGTTTTACCACTTCCAGTTCCCCCAGCAATGCCAATAATGAGCATAATAATTATGTATAAAAAATTAATTGTTTTGTTTCCTGAGCCAGTTTTTGAAACTTTGAAAATTTTGAGGATTGATGCCATGCCCTACGGGATATTCTTCATAGGTCAGGTCAATATCCAGTTTTTTTAGAAAGGGCTTATTATTTCTAGCCCATTCCACAGGAATAACCTGGTCTGCGCTACCATGAGAATTATAAATCTTCAGATGGCTAAAATCATTGGATTCATAGCCTGCTTTTAGCATACTGGGATCCACATATCCCGAAAGGCCTATGATATTTTTCACCAGATGAGGATAGGAGAGGCCTAAAGCAAAACTCAAAATGGTTCCCTGACTAAAACCAAGCAAGGTAATGTCATCAGGGTCAATAGGATAGGCTTCAAGGGCTTCTTCAATAAAGGTCTTGACCAGGTCTCTGGATTTGATTGCCTGCTCCACATCACTGAATTTTCCCTGTTGCGCATCAAAATTAATCGCGTACCAGGCATTGCCCATCGGTTGGAGCGCATAAGGCGCTTTCAGGGAAATAATCATATAGTCTTCGGGCAATTCACTGGCAAACGAAAACAAATCGTTTTCGTCGCTTCCGTAACCGTGAAGCATGAGTAGAAGTGGCGCATTTCCTGATAAGCTTGAAGGTCTTATCAGGTGCGTCAGAGATAAATCTTTAGTTGTCATTAAGTCAGTTTTTTAAAAATGGTTTGACACAGGTTTCCAATCAGGGGAACTTTATTTTCTTTACCGGAAACAGCGCCAATAAAGCCGTAAATCCAAAGGATAAAATAAGCCAGATAAAAAGCAGAGCCAATCATCATATTTTGAAGTTCGCTCAGGCTATCATACAATCCGTTGATGATTACACCAAAAAAGATGATGAGCAAGTTGATACCCAGCGCCTGTCTGATGTGAAAACTTGCAAACTCATGCTTGTTTTCATCGCTGTTCAGGAACAAGGCCAGAATGCTTCCGAAAATGGTAAAATAGGCTACTATGGCTGCGGTTTTTCCGCTTCTTTCCTGTTTAATTTTCATAGAACGAGTCGTTATAAATACTTCCAAATACCTTTCCTTTCAGACTTTCGCCGAGAAATATACTGTTTTTGGTTTTTGAAAAAATATGCTGTTTCTGAAATGTATATTCTGAATCCGGGTCAAACAAGCTTAAATCCGCCCGCTGCTTAAGGTCAATTTTAGAGGTTTGTAATCCGAAATTCGTTTTGGGTTTGGTTAATAATTCTGAAGCCTTTTCGGCACCAAATAAGGTGTTGACCACTGAAAATGCAGATTCCAGGCCAATGCTGCCGTAACTCGCATTTTCAAATTCAAGTGCTTTGTGCTCTTCATCCATGGGTTCGTGATCGCAGGTTAGCATATCTATAACCCCATCTTTCACTGCATTCTTTAAAGCTTCAGTGTCTTTCTGAGTACGCAGCGGAGGAAGGATTTTGTACTTGCTGTCAAAGCTTTCCAGCATATCACTGGTAAAGAATACATGAGGTAAAGCCACGCTGCAAGTGACCTGCAGACCTTTGGCTTTGGCCTTTTTTATCAGTTCTACGGAGGCTTTGGTTGAGAGATTGGGAATATGCAATTTGCCACCTGTATATTCCAAAATGTAAAGATCTCTGGCGATTTGCAGTTCTTCTGCAAGATTTGGTATGCCTTTGAGACCGATATAGGTAGTGAACTCATCTTCATTGACCTGAGCCCTGCCTGCTATGTATTTGTCCTGTGGATAAGAAAAAAGCAGTCCCTCAAAACTCTTCATATACTGTAAGGCAATTTTGAACAGGTTGGCATCCGCCACAGGGGTCTTGAAATCGTAAAACCCTACCGCACCGGCCATTTGCATGTCATAAAGTTCTGCAAGATTCTTACCGTCAAAGCCTTTGGTTAAGGCTCCAAGCGGTTTGATGTCTATAAGCTGAGGATCGATTTGCTGCTGTAAAAACTTAACCGCTGAATTCGTGTCGGTGACGGGATTGAGGTTAGGGTTCAGCAAAAAACTCGTAAAACCAGATTTTCTAGCCGTTATGACACCGTTGGCAAGGGTTTCTCGCTCTTCAAAGCCAGGCTCACCAAAAGAGACAGAGCTGTCAAAAAAACCGCAGGATACATGCAGGTTTTTAAAACTCAGGATCTGATCGGCATTAAGAAGGCTGTCTTCAATTTTAGTAATCACTCCATCCTCAACCAAAATGTCTTTGGTTTGTAAATGGTAAGAACTCTCTGGATCTAGAATTTTGGCAGATTTTAAAAGGAAAGAAGACATAGGCGCTAATTTAAAAATCTTAGTATTAAGAGTTCCATTACAAAGAAACCCATTGCAAAAATAAGCATCCAAACCCAAAGCTCAAGGATTTTCCTGTCTTCTGTAAAAGAATTAAAGGCTTCTTGAATAGAAGAAAAGCTGTTGGCTTCCAGGTTGCTTGTCGTTAAGGGCGTGAGCTGACTTTCGCTGCGATCCTGATTGAAACTTAAGTGTAGTAAAACCGAATCTCCCTGAACAAGCTGATAGTGTCCAGGTGTTTCAGGTTGATACCGGGTATCGATCTGTATGGAATTTCCAAGTCGGGTTTGTTGAGGAATGACCTGCTGGTTTTCATTTTTAAGTTTTAAAACTTCATCTTTTCCCAGATCGGCTTTAATCCTGATGAGATTTTTTTCTCCCAGAATAGAGTAGAGTTGGGCACTGGGACTGCTTTGCATAGCCATATTATAAAATAAAGGAACGATGAGTGGAGAGTTGGTGAAATTCGAAATTTCTGCGTTTAATGGAGACGCAAAGCTATACACCCTATTCCTTTCTGCTAAAAAGGACTGCCCGTTACTAAACTCCAGAATAGGAGTGAAGGCAGTGTTAATAGTGAACACCTTTGAGGTGGATGGATAGTCAAAATTTTTGATTTTCTCCGAAAAGACATTTTCAAACACGGGATGTTCATAATTGATACGGGTTATTTCTCGTTTAGCAGTCACAGAGTTCTGATAAATGCTTGGCAGATCTACAAGATCTTTATAGGTCCCAGAGATATTGGATTCATCAGGAATCATCACCAGACTGCCACCAGCGTCTAGAAAGGCTCTCAGTTGACTGCCAAGAATGGGATTCACCTCTGTGATTTCATCAAGGATGACAAGATTGGCTTCTGATAGTTTTGAGTAATCAAAATTAGCTATCGAATATGCATCGAAATCAAACAAATCCGTTTGATAAATGGAAGCCAGAAAAGAATTACCGATTTTTGATCCTGTATTTAAGGCCAGGACTTTGATTTTCTTTTCCCCGGTTAAGCTAAAAAAAAGGTTGTTATCGTAGGATAAACCATCGGTTTCGATTTCCAGTTTCCCTGTTTTAAATTCTCTGTTGGATAAATCAAAGTTTACAAGTGCTGACGCAGACTTTCCAAAACTGGCTTTTGTTTTGGCTATGAGTTTACCTTCATCAAAAAGCGAGACTGTAACATCCTTTTCAGTTTCGGCCTGAGATTTAATTTCTGCCTGCAGGATTTTACGAGTGTTGCTGGCTTTTAACCGGGCAGAAGCAATAGTAAAATTTTCCAGGGAAGAAGCTTGCTGACGGATAAAATTGAGAGAAAAATCGCCGGAAGGCTTCAGGTTAACTTCCTCCTTGAAGTTAAGTGCATCTGAGATGATAAATAAATTTTTATAAGACTTCTGCTTTTGAAACAGAGACCCTGCCTGAAGCAGCAGGTTTTCAAAACTCAGGTGGACGGGGGTAAAATCAATAGAAAAGAAATCGGCTTTTATATCGCTTTTGGTGACATGGTTCCAGGTCTGGTCATTTGTAAATAGCGAAAATCTCTGATCTTCGCCGAGTTGATTCCAAAGGCTTTGTTTCGATTCTTCGAGTAAAGAGGAATTTTTACCCGGTAATTCCATGGAATATGAGTTGTCCAGGTAAATGACTATTTCGTGGTCTTCCAGAGCCTTTTCTGTAGTTGGAATAACCGGTTTAGCAAAGGCCAAAACTAAAAAAACCAGACCTAAAAGTCTGGTGGTAAGGATTAGCCATTTCTTTAATTTAGCGCTTTTTCTGGCTTGCAGCTTTATGCGTTTTAACAGCGCTACATTACTGAATTTGGTGGTTTTATATTTTCTAAGTCGGAATAAATGGACTAAAATAGGAATGATAAGTAAAAAGAGAAAGTAAAGAACATCTGGCTTTTCAAAAATCATAAATCAATTTAATTTTTTGGTGCGTTCTATGGTAAACTCGAAGGTCGTTCCCTGTCCTTCTTCAGAACTTACTGAAATTTTACCACCCAGATTATGAATCATCTTTTTGACAGTAGATAATCCAATGCCATTTCCCTTATTCCCTTTTCTATCATTTACGGCTAATGTAGAAAAGAGATTGAAAATTTCCTTCTGTTTGTCTTCCGGAATGCCTATACCATTGTCTTTTACGTAAAATCTATAAAAATGAGGCTCTTTTTGAAAGTCAATATCAATTTCGATTTTAGGCTTGTCGTTATATTTCAGGCTATTGCCTATCAAATTGAGAAGGATTTGCTCCAGGGCCACTCTATTGGTGTAAATCTCGATGCTTTCTTCCGGGAATCTGATGTCACAATCATCGCCGATATCCATCATTTCCACGATATCCTCAACTAGGCTGTGTACATCAAATTTTTCTAAGGATTCATCATTGCTGGTGATGGAATCACTCTCATAATGCGTGAGAATATTGGATATATAATCACTTAACTGAAAGGAAGACTTCTTGAGGTTATTCAAATATTCCAGGCCCGATTCGTCCAGTTTGTCTTTGTATTTTGCCTTTAAGACATCAATGGTGACAATCATATTGGCCAGAGGCATTTTCATATCATGAGAGACAACCCCTGCAAAATTTCTAAGTTGAGCGTTTTTTTCCTTCAGCTGTTTTTGAGTTTTCTTTAAACCCCTGTTGATAAAGTGAAGTTCAAACAATTTGATAACCTGATTGGCTAAAAAGAGCAGACCTTCTTTTTGTTTTTGGGATAAGGTCCGCGGCTGATGGTCAATGACACAGAGCGTACCTAAGGCGTATCCATCTTTGTTTCTCAGGGGAACGCCTGCATAAAAAATGACTTGGTCTTCACCTTCAACCAGTGGGTTATGCGTAAACCTTTCATCTAAGCGAGCATCGGACACCTCCATGATTTCATCTTCAGCTTGTATCGCTAAATTACAAAAGGAGTAATCTTTATCGGTTTCACAGTGATCGATACCGATTTTAGACTTAAACCACTGTCTGTTTTCATCCAAAAGAGAAATCAAAGCAATAGGAGTATCGCAGATGGATGCTACTAATTTTGTGATCTGGTCATATTCTTTTTCGGGTAAACTGTCTAAAATATTAAGTGATTTTAGTGCAGCTAACCTTTGGGATTCAGTATTTGGGTCGATCTTCATTATAAGATTTGTAGGATAATTTTATCTCAATATCGAACTGCAATATACAAAAATTAAGATTTAAGACCATGTGTTAAAAACTTTCAAAAGCACCAAGGCCAAACAATGCAAAGTCATACTTCACAGGATCTTTAGAATCCAGCAGACGCAGATTATCATCCAGTTCTTTTACAGCCTTGGCATCATTTTGAGATCTCTTAAGAAGTCCGAGTTCTCTTGCAATTCTTCCTGAATGTACATCCAGGGGACAGGATAACACTGCAGGTGATATACGCTTCCAAATTCCAAAATCCACACCATTCGGGTCTTTCCTCACCATCCAGCGCAAAAACATATTGATGCGTTTTGCTGCTGAATTTTTTTCTGGATCGCTGACGTGCTTTTCGGTTCTCTTTTCATGATCGAGTTGAAAAAAAATGGATTTAAACTCATGTATGGCAGGCTGTAGGGAATGTTCCACCTGGTACTTATGAAATACAGCCTCTAAGCCCTCATGCTGGGTGTAAATGAATTTTAAGGCCCTGATGAAATATCTCAAATCGTCTGCGTTGAAAGTTCTGTGGACAAAACCTGTACAGCTTTCAAGATCGCGTTCAGTGTGATTCATAATAAAATCATAGGGCTCAAATTGTAGAATTTTACATAGCTTTTCTCCATTATTGAGGATGCTTTTTCGGTTTCCCCAGGCAATACTCGCTATTAAAAATCCCACAATTTCGATGTCTTCTTTCTTTTGAAATTTATGAGGAATAGAAATAGGATCTGTGGCGATGAATTTAAACTGGTTATAAAGTTCAACTTTTTCGTCTAAAAAAGGTTTTAAATCTTGAATTTTAGACAAATTGACCATCTTTCATTTCTAATTTTCGATCGGCCATGTCGGCCAGTTCTTCATTGTGAGTCACAATGACAAAAGTTTGATCAAACTCATCTCTCAGTTTTAAAAACAAATTGTGCAGTTTATCTGCTGAGGCAGAGTCCAGATTACCCGAAGGCTCATCTGCAAAGATGACTTTAGGTTGATTAATCAATGCCCTTGCTACAGCTACGCGCTGTTGCTCACCACCACTCAGCTCATTGGGTTTGTGTTTTGCTCTGTGGCCCAGGTCCAGAAAACCGAGTAATTCTTTAGCCCGCTTTTCAGCCTCACGTCTTGAGGTATTATGAATGAAAGCAGGAATACAAATATTTTCCAAAGCGGTAAACTCCGGTAGTAACTGATGAAACTGAAATATAAAGCCGATATTTTCATTTCGGAATCTAGCCAGCGCTTTCTTTTTGAGGCCATTTATTTTTTGCCCATCAAGTTCTATAAGCGAATTGTCGTTTTTATCGGGTTGTTCTAAGGTCCCTAATATTTGAAGCAAGGTGGTTTTACCAACCCCGGAGGGGCCTACAATGGAAATTATTTCTTTTTGTTTAATTTCTAAATCAATGTTATTTAAAACTTTCAGCTCCCCGTAATGTTTGCTGATGTGTCTGGCCTTTATCATGAATCAAAATTGAAATTCAAAAGTCAGAATAAAATCTGAATTAAAAAAAAGTCATCAGCTACTAATATTTCCTTAAATGAAAATATATTGTTTAATATGTACGTAAATTTGTTCAACAAAATATAATTTATGTCAGATCAAAATTTAAAGTTAGCCACTTTTGCAAACGGATGTTTTTGGTGCACGGAAGCGGTTTTTCAAAGACTTGAAGGCGTCGAAGAGGTTAAGTCAGGTTTTACGGGAGGTCATATTAAAAATCCGCCTTATAGAGAAGTAGTCATGGGAAGAACAGGCCATGCAGAAGCAATTCAGGTAAGTTTCAATCCGGAAGTAGTGGATTATAAGACGCTTTTATATGTATTCTTTTCTACCCACGACCCTACAACCTTGAACCGACAGGGGTATGATGTGGGTGAACAGTATAGAAGTGAAATCTTTTATCATTCGGAATCACAGCATCAGCAAGCCCTCTCTGTTATTCAGGAACTCGAGTCTGAAGGCGTTTTTGAAGATAAAATCGTGACTAAACTTTCACAGGCTTCAAAATTTTATACCGCAGAAGAGGAGCACCAGAATTTTTACAACACCTTTACTGAAAACAGGTATTGTCAATTAATCATTGAACCAAAATTAGCCACCTTAAGAAAAAAGTTTAGTCATCAACTTAAATCCTAACTCATGTCCTACAAAACTTACGAAGAATACGCGCAGCCTTTTGTCGACGAAATAAAAACCAGTTATTTGTCCATTCTTGAAAACATAGGCGAAGATCCCTCAAGAAACGGCATATTAAAAACACCTGAACGTGCAGCGAAAGCCATGCAGTTTTTGACTCAGGGTTATGAAATGGATCCTCAGAAAATTTTGTTGGGGGCTATGTTTGACGAGGATTATGATGATATGGTGCTGATCAAAGACATCGAACTCTACTCCCTCTGCGAACACCACATGTTACCATTTTTTGGCAAGGTGCATATCGCCTACATTCCCAATGGAAAGATTGTAGGTCTGAGCAAAATTCCCAGAGTGGTAGATGTTTTTGCAAGGCGTTTACAGGTTCAGGAGCGCCTCACCCATGACATTTTAGAATGTATCAATGATACTCTTCAGCCCAAAGGTGTGGCGATAGTTATTGAGGCTCAGCACATGTGTATGATGATGCGGGGCGTTCAGAAACAAAATTCTGCAACAACGACCTCTGGTTTTAGAGGGGCCTTCAAAAATCAGGAAACGCGAAATGAGTTTCTTAAATTGATAGGCTAGGGCTTATAAAGAATAAATAACCATTGAGCAGATTCAAAATGGAATCTGCTTTTTTTTAGTACCATTTTCTGGTAAATAATTTAAAAATGGTAGATAAATCCAGTGAAACTATAAATCGAATGCGCTGATCGTAGTTATCCTGACCTATTTCCCAGCCCTTACTGGAATAAATCGGCAGGTAAAGTTCAAAATAATCTTCAACAAAACTCAGCCGTATACCTGAGTCGTACACAAATTGTGGATTGGAGT
The DNA here is from genome assembly GCF_010820555.1 of Psychroflexus aurantiacus. Taxonomy (GTDB): domain Bacteria; phylum Bacteroidota; class Bacteroidia; order Flavobacteriales; family Flavobacteriaceae; genus Psychroflexus; species Psychroflexus aurantiacus. Next base: position 279,760 of record NZ_JAAIKD010000004.1, read on the forward strand.
AGCTGTTTTTGAAAAAACCGGCATCTCCGTAAACGAATATCCAGTTCCAGAGGGTTGTGCTTACATTGGTAGAGGCAATCCAGTTATCGGCAAACCTTTGATCAAACTGAGACTTAAAACCACCTTCAGCCATGATAAATTGCTGGCTAAAGAGTCCGCTTTCTTCACTTCGTCCGTAATAGTTATAATCAAATAAATAATCGGTTGGTCTGTCTAGCGCGAAGCTGAAAAAATTGGAATCCTGTTCATCATTATATAAGAACAGACCTCCGTAAAAGCGCAGATTGATTTGTCGATTGTTGTTATAAAGTTTTCGAAAGCCGAAGGTTGTAGAAATCTTGCTAAATTTTTGAGCGATCTGATAATCTACAGTAGATGTAAAAGACTTGTCCAGACTTTTATCAGTAAAATTGTATCGGATATTGAAAATATTATAATTGGGCTCTTCCGTTTCTACCAATTCATTGATATCCTGATCCACATTGACTGTTCTCACAAAAAGATTATGCCTGGCATTATCCCTCAAATCCTGCGGCCTGTAAGTCATTCCAACATAGCCGGAATAGCGTCTGTAAAATAAGTCTTCATTATACGAAAACCTTGAACCCGTCAATCCATATCGCACCTGAAACAGGTCTTCTCCTTTTAAAAAATGTGTATAATCTATGGACGCTCCTCCAACCACGGCATTGCTTTTTAGTCCATATTTTGGGTTTATCTTAAAACTGAGTTGTTTTGGGAGAACTGAGGTGTTGTACAATTTAGGTCCTAAGGCAAGTCCGTCATAAAGGTTATACGTAAATTCAGGAGTTATAAATAACTGATTATAGGCCGGGTCTTCAATGTCTTCCAGGAGTCTAAATTGAAAGGGTTTATTCAGAAGTTTTCCACGACTTTTAAAATTGTTTCTGATATTTATTTCAGGAATAACCTGCTCGTAATTCAGTGCGATTTGATCGCTTCCCAAGTCCTCCAAATAAATCAGTGTATCTTTTTTAAATGGCTCTACCCAATTTTTCGATAGTATCTTATCGCCCTTCAGTTGATATACCGGAACCGGCATTGCATTTCTGGTTTTATTGATGAGTTTAATCTCAAGTGAATCGGCTATTTTTCTGAGTCTTTTGATTTTAAAGTCGATATCCTTTGAAGAGCCTAGATAATTGTTATAAAACCAGGAAATATCTTTATCGGTTAAAACAGATAAAATATCGAAATAATCCTGCGGACTGGAAAAATCCGAATTGTATTTGTTAAAGTAAATTTTCAGGCTTTCATCAACAATATCCTTTCCGAGGTAATCTTCCAAATACTTAAAGCCTAAACCGCCTTTGTAAGGGTTGGAGAGCTTCTGATTAAACTTAAGCAGGCTGTCTTGGGGAAAATCGACGGGTTGACCTAAATTTTGTCGAATGGTAGTCTGATGTATAAAGTTATACCTGTCATTGAACATCAAATCGGAAGCATGAAACCATTTGATACCGATAAAGTCTGAAAAGGAGCCGAGTAAGTGAACATCCGGGTAATAGGTTTCAACATAATCTATCATCACTTTAACCAGTATGGCGTCCAGAAACCACTGGTTTTTTCTGGTATGGGTAAGTAAGGATCGCCTTAGGTATTGGTCCGTAAGCGTTTTAAGCACTTTGATATCATATTGGAACCCATCTGGAAAAGGCCTTATAAAACTTGGCAACTGATTGAGTCCGTAGACAGGAGAGGTATTATAATCTTCTTCAGTAATCATCATGGTTTCAAAATCAAAATCTCCAAAACGATTTTCCAAAAAATAAACGATCCTATCAAGAATGAGCGCTTCTATCTCGGGTCTTAATTCACTGTCTTTTAAGTTAGTAATTAGAGTGACGTGATCGGTTTTAACAGCCTCAAAATCGTCAATCTGTTTGACATATAATTTAGTCCCTGCCAAATTTTTTCCTGTAAGCTTCAGTTTTTTGTACCCGGTAAGGGAACTTTCCGATTTGGAGTGTTCAAAACTGGATTTTACCCTGTAGGAATTTGGAAATTCAAAGGTCAAGTCATAATCCAGTCTCTGAAGCGGATAATCGTTGAGATCCTTATGGCTGTATAATATCCATTCTTCCTGTAAAATGGCAGGAGATATGAGCCACTGGTTTAAAATCAGCTCCCTTTGATTCCAGCCAAAACCTGTGAAATTAGAGTCCGGGACATACAGGCTATAATTTAAATCAATATCGACAGACTGACCTGGGGGTAAGGCTTTTTCCAGTTCAATTTCAATAAGATCGGGTTGTCCTTCCACACGTTTCCAGCTGGAGTTAGAAAATGGAGTAGATAAAGCGTGTATTTGAGTGCCTCCTCTTTCATCATCTGAGGCGAAGTGAAACCTGCGCACATATTCCTGCGCATACCGCTTGGCCAGTGGACTTTCCTTATCGGAAAAGGCATTGTTCCAATCGTATAGATATATCGAATTCAGGGGCTTATCACTTGTATTCTCAAAAGTGATTTTTTGAGTGATGTTCAACGTCTTTAAGTCATCAGAAGTCAATATATCAGCCGAAATCTTATTTTGAGAAAAACCCAAAAAAGAAATCAAAAGCAGGGCTAAGTAAAGTGATTTTTGAATCAACGGCTTATATAAAATTTAAGTGTATGTGGTATTTGACCAACTTTTATGTAATACATTCCAATGGATAACGCAGAAACATCTAATGCTATTTCCAAACTGGAAACGTCAAAAGAGGAAACTTCTTGTCCAAGTGGATTGAAAATGCTGACTTTTTCTGAAATGTATTCAGGGGAAAACCTTAAATCCAGGCGATCATTAACAAGGTTTCCACCGGTGAGTCGTACAGGTTGTTCTGCAGTAAATCCAGCCGTGGACAATAAATCTTCTTTTACATTCAGACTCATCACCACCGGCAGGTGATCACTCATGGCATAAAGCCATTCTCTTAATTCCTGGGTATAGGTGCCGCCACAATCTACACTGTTGATATTGTCATTAAAACAGTTTCCATTGTTACCCCAGGCTTTATAAGAATCCTGGATATAACTCATGCTGTTTATATCTGTGCTTATAGCATCCGAAATCAACATGATATCAAACCTGTCATCTAAACCTCCTCCGGCACCATAATCTTCAAAATCAGAATTGCTTAAGCGGGTACTTTGGGTGTGGATGCCGGCAAAATCAGTATTATTGTTCCAATCTCCTGAAGAACTTATAGGGTCCTGCATATCCAGTTTAGTCGTCCCATTCAACAAGGTCTGGTAAGCCGGCTCTGATGACGAATACATATTAAAATCTCCGGCAAGAAGGATGTTTGTATTGGAAGGAAAGCTTCCGATATAGTCGATAAACTGCTGGGCTTCATATAAGCGTTCATTTTCATTTATTTCGCCACCCGAAGCCTTAAAATGGGCTACAAAAACTTCAAATGCTATTTTGGAACTTGTATTGAGTTCAAAGCTGTAATGGTTTATGTTTCTGTAGTTGGTTTCTATCTGAAAGGTTGAAATCAACTTGAATATATCGGCATTGTAATAAAGTGTCTGATTAATATAGGCTCCGGGATTGGCTAAAAAAGGAGCCTGTACAATATTTTCAGTTGTATAGTGGAATGAGTAATCCAATATATTTTGAGCGTCTGCTTCGGATTCGACCTCACTTACCATAAACAAATCTGGCTCGTAAGTGGCTAAAATTGAATTTAAGATATCTACGCGTTCTCTTGGTGGAGCACTGGAAAAATTAAGGACATTGTAAAACATGGTTTTGATTTCTGTTTGTCCAAAACTCAGTTGTGAGTATAGACAAATCAGAAAAAGCAGTACAGTTTTATTCATAATTTAAAAGTTTGGGCTTAAGTCGTATTGATTATAAAATTTATCCAGGATTTCAATGACCTCGTCTTCAGTATCTACCAATTCTATGAGGTCGAGATCTTCTACACTTACCGTTCTGACTTTTTCAGCTAAGGTTGACTTGATCCAGTCCAGCAAGCCTTCCCAAAATTCTGTACCGACTAAAATAATAGGGAACTTGTCAATTTTCCCGGTCTGTATAAGCGTTATCGCTTCAAAGAGCTCGTCTAAGGTTCCAAAGCCTCCGGGCATCACCACAAAGCCCTGAGAATACTTCACAAACATGACTTTTCTGACAAAAAAATAATCGAAGTCAAGATTTTTGTTGGAATCGATGTAAGGATTATTATGCTGTTCAAAAGGCAAGTCGATATTGAGTCCAACAGAGGTGCCGCCACCCAGATTGGCTCCTTTATTCCCTGCTTCCATAATACCAGGACCGCCACCTGTAATGATCCCGTAGCCCTGATCTACAATTTTATTGGCAACTTTCACGGCGAGTTCGTAATATTTTTCGCCAGGTTTTGTTCTTGCAGAACCAAAAATAGTCACACAAGGTCCAATCTCGCTAAGGCGTTCATAACCATAAACAAACTCACTCATGATTTTAAACAGGGCCCAGCTATCGTTAGCTTTTATTTCGTTCCAGTTTTTCGGATGTTTCTCTACCATGATTTTTTTAGTTGTTACAATTCTTTCTTTAAATATTGAGCTGTATAGCTTTTTTTGTCTTTTATGATTTGCTCAGGTGTACCCTTAGCTACCAATTGCCCCCCTTTTTTTCCGCCTTCATATCCAATATCAAAAATATAGTCTGCAAGCTTTATCACATCCATATTATGTTCGATAACCAAAACCGTGTTTCCTTTATCCACTAATTTTTGCAAAACTTCCATCAGGACGCGAATATCTTCAAAATGAAGTCCTGTAGTGGGCTCATCCAAAATATAAAATGTATTGCCTGTACTTATTTTAGACAATTCTGTGGCGAGTTTAATCCGCTGTGCTTCTCCACCCGATAGAGTAGTGCTCTGTTGTCCTAAAGTGATGTATCCCAATCCAACATCCTGAATAGTCTTCACCTTTCTGTAAATTTTCGGAATTGGCTCAAAAAAAGCGGTGGCTTCATTTATGGTCATTTCGAGCACATCACTGATGGACTTTCCTTTAAACCGTATTTCCAGGGTTTCGCGGTTGAAACGTTTACCCATACAGGTTTCACATTCGACATACACATCAGGTAAAAAGTTCATTTCTATCACTTTTACACCAGCTCCGCCACAGGTTTCACAACGTCCTCCTTTCACATTAAAACTGAATCTTCCGGGTTTATAACCGCGGATAAGGGCTTCAGGTGTTTTGGCAAATAAATTTCGTATTTCCCCAAAAACACCGGTATAAGTGGCAGGATTGGACCGAGGTGTCCTTCCAATAGGCGACTGATTAATGTCTATGACTTTATCTAAATGCTTGAGACCCCTCACTGTTTTGTGGGGAAGCGCTTCCATTTTTCCATTAAAAAAATGATTGTTGAGAACAGGATAAAGCGTATCGTTGATGAGGGTAGATTTACCACTTCCCGAAACTCCGGTAACCACAACGAGTTTGCCTAGAGGTATCTTGATGGATACATCTTTTAGATTATTTCCTGTGGCATTCATCAAATGCAGATGCTTGCCATTTCCTTTTCTTCGGTTTTCAGGAAGTTCAATTTTACGTTTTCCTGAAAGGTAGTCTGCCGTTAGGGTATTGTGTTTCAAGATGCTTTCCGGATCCCCTTCGCTTATAATTCTGCCGCCGTTTTTTCCGGCATGAGGACCGATGTCTATCACATGGTCTGCTCTTTCTATCATGTCTTTATCATGCTCCACAACGATAATGGAATTCCCCACATCTCTTAAAGCCACTAAGGAATTGATCAGTTTTTCATTATCGCGCTGATGAAGGCCTATACTGGGTTCATCGAGAATGTACAAGACGCCTACGAGCTGAGAACCGATTTGTGTAGCCAGCCGAATTCGCTGAGCTTCTCCACCTGAAAGGGTTTTGGAACCCCGATTTAGGTTCAGATAATTAAGACCGACATCTTCCAGAAAAGAAAGTCTGGTTTTAATCTCCTTGATGATTTCCTCTGCGATTTTCTGTTCGCTTTTCCCCAGCCTTTTTAGTAAATCTTTAAAGAAATAGACCAGTTCATCCACATCCATATGAACTATGTCCGCGATGTTTTTGTCGTCGATTTTATAATAGAGTGATTCTTTTTTAAGTCTGCTTCCGCTGCAGGTCTCGCAGGGCTTTTTATCCATGTACTTTTTGGCCCAGCGTTTGAGCGCTGCCGAAGATTCTTTTTGATGAAATGTATTTTCTATGAATTTGGCGACACCTTCAAAATTATAGCTAAGCGATTTACTCACTTTAGACGTTTCGCTATACTTCTCAAACCTGGCACTACCCCCATGAAGAATAACCTCCAGCGCTTCTTTTGGAATAGTTTCAATTGGATCGGTTAAGTCAAATTCAAAATGTTCGGCAATAGCTCGAAGTTGTTTGAACACCCAGTTGTTTTTCTTTTCCTTGCCGTGAGGTTCAATGCCACCCGCTTTGATGGATAAGCTGGGGTCTGGAATAATCCGATCAAGGTTAATTTCGTAAACCTCTCCAAGGCCGTTGCATTTTGGACAGGCCCCCTTAGGTGAGTTGAAGGAGAAGTTATTTGGCTCTGGGTTGGGGTAGGAGATGCCTGTGGTAGGACACATCAAATTTCGGCTAAAGAACTTAGGGTCCTCTTTATCGTGTTCCAGAATCATCATCACATTATTACCCTGCTTCATGGCAATGGCAATGCTTTCACTGAGACGTTTGTCGGTTTGGATGCCCTCATCGATTTTAAGACGATCAACAACGATTTCAATATCGTGGATTTTATAACGATCCACCTTCATTCCTTTTTCAATGTCTGTTATTTCACCGTCAATCCTTACCTTTAGAAAGCCCTGCTTGGCGATTTGTTCGAAAAGTTCCCGGTAATGCCCTTTTCTGGAACGGATAATGGGTGCCAGAATATTAACCTTTTTACCTTTAAAATCTTCAATGATTTTATTCTGAATCTGTTCATCGGTAAAACTGACCATTTTCTCACCGGTTTTGTAACTGTAGGCAGTTCCGACTCTGGCGAACAAGAGCCTCAGGAAATCGTAAATCTCTGTAATTGTCCCCACGGTACTTCGGGGGCTTTTGGAGGTTGTTTTTTGTTCAATGGCAATGACCGGAGAAAGACCATCAATTTTATCCACATCTGGTCGTTCCAGTCCCCCTAAAAATTGTCGGGCATAGGCAGAGAAGGTTTCGATATAACGACGCTGGCCTTCGGCATAAATGGTATCAAAAGCAAGAGACGATTTTCCTGAACCTGATAAACCAGTAATGACCACTAGTTTATTTCTGGGAATCTTAACGTCTATATCTTTTAGATTATGAACTCTGGCTCCAAGGACTTCAATAAATTCTTCTTTTTTTCTCATAGTAATTTCAACGCGCGAATTTAAGTAATCTAAATGATATTTTGAGGTTTAATACCATTTGCTTATCAATTGTTGAAAGCTATGTTTTAAAATGAAATTTAGGGTTTAGAGGAGGACTTAAATACTGATTCCTGCCGGAAGCAAATCTTTGTATTTGAGCCTGTTTTTTCTAAAAAATTTAGCGATTTCAGGGGAAGTAGGCATTACTTTGAAGCGCGTATCCTTAAAACTGTCCAATATTTTAGTTATGAACTGGTTTTGAGTTTCGGAATCTATAAACTGCTCTGGAATAGTAAGTTTGGTAAGAAAAATCTTTCTGTCGTGTTCAGAAAATTCAACGGCCAGAAGCTCTCCGTCAATTTTGGTTTCGTATTGTCTTTGAAACTCGTTTTTGGTTACCTCAAAGTTTTTTTCCATGTGTCAAAGATTTGTAAATTTTGGTCTTGATATTAATTTACAAAACGCACTGATTTGTGAATTAATTTATAAGGCTGTAAAGGTAAACAATAAATTTATAACCTATTTTTGCATTTGAGTTAAATGAAAACTAAAGCATAAGTGATCAAGGTATACATGATGCCAGGTATGGCAGCGAATCCAACTGTGTTCGAAAGGATAGAATTGCCGAAAGAAGAATTCAAGATAATCTGGTTATCCTGGATAATTCCTGAGAAAGAAGAGTCGCTTTCCGCTTATGCTGAACGGATGGCTGAGCAAATTACAAAGGACGAATCTGTTGTTCTTATCGGCGTGTCTTTTGGAGGGGTTTTGGTACAGGAAATGAGCAAATATCTGGATGTTAAAAGGCTCATCATTATTTCCAGTGTTAAAACCAAACATGAACTGCCGAAACGCATGAAATTTGCCAGAGCGACCGGGATTTATAAAGTGTTACCTACAGGTTTACTAAATTATATTACGCATATAGAAAAACTGCCTTTGGGTGACCTGATCAGAAAGCGTTTAAAACTTTACCAGCAGTACTTATCCGTAAATGATAAAGATTATCTGAACTGGGCCATTCAGGAAATGGTCTGCTGGAATCAGGATCAGGCTATTGAGGATATTATACATATCCATGGCGATGAGGATTTAGTATTTCCTATTAAAAATATTGAAAATAGCATTGTTATTCCAAAGGGAACACATATTATGATACTTGTAAAATACAAATGGTTTAATAAACATTTGCCAGAACTCATACAGAAAGGAAAAATTGCTTCTTAAAAATACTTTATAAAACGCACTATGAAACTTGATACTTTATTAAAAAAAACAATTTTCGCTTTTGGGATTGTCACGCTTACCTTAGGAACTTATTTTACAGTCTCCAGCTTTATGGCTACCGAAAGTAATCAAAACAGTATAGGACCAGAAAAGAATTTCAAAAACGACTATAATGTTTACGCCATAGACCTTCCTGAAAAAATCGATTTTGCCGGAGAACTCACTCCTCTTGAAATCCCTGATATCAAAGAGCGACTGGATAAAGAATTACTGGTGAATACGTACTGGCAATCCAATGCTTTACTTTTGATCAAACGGGCTCATAAATATTTTCCAATCATAGAGCCAATCCTGAAAGAATGCGGAATTCCAGAGGATTTCAAATATTTAGCAGTGGCTGAAAGTGGTTTGGAGCATGTGGTTTCTTATGCTGGCGCTACTGGATTTTGGCAAATCATGGAGGCAACAGCCAAAGAATATGGTCTGGAAGTGAATGACAATGTAGATGAGCGTTATAACATTGAAAAATCTACACGAGTAGCCTGTGAATACCTCAAAAAATCCAAAGAGCGATTTGGAAGCTGGACACTTGCAGCTGCAGCCTATAATGCGGGTAATTATGGTATTTCTAAAGAACTGGAACGTCAGGAGGTTGAAAATTATTACGATCTATTGCTCAACCCGGAAACTTCCAGATATGTGTTTAGAATCATCGCTTTAAAACACATTTTATCAAATGCTAAGGAGTTTGGGTTTAATTATGAGGAAAAGAATCTTTATGAAATTCAACCCATTAAAACCGTTGAAGTAGATACAGCGGTAACCGACTTCGTGAGGTTTGCAGAAAAATTTGATATGAATTATAAGACGCTTAAAATTCATAACCCATGGCTTAGAGATAAACACCTGGATAACTATTCAAAAAAAGTTTATTTTATTAAGGTTTTAAAATAATTTTCAAGGCTTTGCTTAGGCCTGAACTCTGGTTTCTGGCGGATCTTCAGCGGTTTCCCGGGTGAAGTAGATGGGAGTTGTGATGGCTTTGCTTTTGGGATGGAGAATACTTATTGGCAAATAAGCAAGTATCCACTTGGTCCTGATCTAAAAAATGAGATTATCGTCTTACTTAGCCATTAAGTAGGTTCAAATAGCCAGCCCTTAAAAACAGTAGCGCAAATCGGATGTTATTTCGGTTGATTTCAGCATCTTATCTTCAGTTTTTCAAACTAGCAAACTACTTTAAACTCAAGGACACCATTAAAGCCTAGCTTAAACATCGATAGCCCTTCAAATACGGTTTTCTTTAATCGAGTTTTTAAGAATAGGATTATAAAATAGTGCGTTTTTAATAAGATAACTCTTTTTAATAAAAGCCTAAAATAAATTTAAAATAAAGGAGAGAACTTTTTAAAATTCAATTAAAAAGCAATTCATTTATAAATATTGCTATTTGCTTAATCATCCTTTCCGTATATTTAGCAATAATTATAAAGCTATTGTGATTTATTTATTATATTTGTTTTAACCAATTATTTAGAAATTCATTTTATGTCCATTGAAACTCACAGAGATCATGAAAAACTGAGGGAGGTACTAGATAAAACTCTTCATAGATTTAAAAACAACTTGCAAACTCAGCTCAGTCTGATGAATATACAGACTGCTACAAACCGGTCTTATTTTGATGACAAGCATGTGCTGGTGGATAGAATGTTTGCACTCACTCATGTTTATGATTTATACTACGTGAGTAATAAAGAAGAAGACCTTCCGGTAGACTCTAGAGTATCCTTACAGTCTTTTCTTTACCAGTTTTTTCAGTATTTAAAAAATTCGTCTCCTAAAATTGAGTTTGATTTAAGTGATATTTCTGACATTACTATTGAAGTCGATGACTTATTAATCTTAAGCTATGTTATCATTGAAATCAACGACTTTAAAAAAAGCCTTGATGATGATCTTTCCTTTGAAGTTATCCATAAAAATAAAAAAGTAAACATTAGGTTTTCTTTTTCAAGTTTGGATAGTCATCAAAAATTTGAGGAACTTTTTGAAGGTCAATTGAAGATCCTTGATCTTATGGTAATGCAGCTAAAAGGCAAAATGGATTATATGTCAAATTATCTAAAACTTACATTTCCCATCCTATGAAACCAAAAATACTTGTCGTAGAAGACGATAAACTTGTGTCTTTTGAAATCAATACCATACTCGATAGAAATGGTTATGATGTTAACATTTGTGACAGTTACGCCTGCTGCATCAAAAATCTGGATACCTTTAAGCCGGAACTCATCCTGCTGGATATAGATTTAAGTAAAAAATACGAAGGCATACAGATAGGATCTTATCTCAATTCCAAGTCTCATATTCCGTTTATTTACATTACGGGCTATACTGATAACGAAACTTTAAAACGCATACAAACCACAAAGCCTGTCGGTTATTTTTCAAAACCTTTTAGAGAGATAGATATCATCAACAATATTGAGCTGGCCTTATATAATAAAAAATCAGAATCGGATGACAACAATAACCATGAAGATATAGAGGAAAGCAAATACTCTAAACCCGTTAGCAGAGCCTTAGAATATATTGACACCAACCTCAATCAGGAAATTAAAACCGAAGAGCTTATCAGGGTTTCTGGCTGGAGTAAGTTTCATTTTATAAGAGAGTTTGCCAAGGAAGTAGGCGTAACACCTTACCAGTATATTTTTGATGAAAAGATGAAGCTGGCATCCTCTAAATTAAAAAACACATATCAGCCTGTCAAGGAAATTGCTTTTGATTTGGGGTATACCTCAAATTCCAGTTTCACCAATGCTTTCGTGAAGCATTCAGGCCTCTCTCCATCTCATTATCGAAAAAAATACAGCAGGTAATAGCCTTTAGAAACGTTTCATTTGCTGTTTCATCATTTGGATTTGCTCATTAAGCATCCCGTGTTTGTCCAATGCTTTTGCTTCTTTGAGAAGGAGTTGAGCCTCGCGTTTTCTTCTCTTGGTCATAGCGATTCCGGCCAAATTTAATTTTGCCATAGCCAGGTCCTGCTTCATCGATAAACCTAACTTTATCGCCCTTTTGAAGTATTTTTCTGCCTTGGTCATATTGGTTTGAGACAGTAAAAGACCATGAATATAATTGAAATAACCCTGTTGTTTTTGGGTTAGTGCAGTTTCCGGATCTTTTATTTTATCAAGCCATTTTTTTGCGCCTTCAAAGTCCTGTTTTCTCAATCGAAGAAATGCTAAAAGAATCATTTCATTTTTGAAATAAAGAAAAATGAAAATACCAGAGAGTAGAATAAGCGCTATACCGTTTCCGATGTTGCTTTCTACGAATTGATAAATTCCCAAAGCTATGATAAGCCCTGCGATAATGAGTTTGAAGTTTTTGTTGAACATGCGAATTATTTTAGATGCAAATCTAGCAAAAACAATTGGAAAAAACTTTGCAACAAGGCTTGTAAAACTAAAAATGAATCGTATATTTGCACGCAGTTTTCAAAAAATAGATAATACATTTAAAGTCATAAAAAAATGAAAAGAACTTTTCAACCTTCTAATAAAAAGAGAAAGAATAAACACGGATTTAGAGAGAGAATGTCCTCTGTAAATGGTCGTAAAGTTCTTAAAAGAAGAAGAGCTAAAGGACGAAAGAAATTAAGTGTTTCTTCTGAAATGAGTTTAAGAAAAAGATAAAAAATGATTGATTAATTTCAAAATATAAAGGTGTTGCATTTCGCAACACCTTTTTTTATACCCAACAGATTCATTTTAAAATTTCTATTATGCCAAGAAATAATTCCATCAAATCAATTCTTATCATCGGCTCGGGTCCAATTGTTATTGGACAGGCCTGTGAATTTGATTACGCCGGTTCCCAATCTTTAAGATCGCTTCGGGAAGAAGGCATCAAAACCATTCTCATTAACAGCAATCCTGCTACAATCATGACCGATCCGTCTATGGCAGATCATGTGTATTTAAAGCCATTGACAACGAAGTCGATCATTGAAATTCTTAAAAATCATCCAGAGATTGATGCGGTCCTGCCAACGATGGGAGGTCAGACCGCCTTAAACCTGTGCATCGAAGCAGATGATAAAGGGATCTGGGAGGATTTTGGAGTGAAAATAATCGGTGTGGATATTGATGCCATCAATATTACTGAAGACCGGGAGAAATTCAGAAAATTGATGCAGGATATTGGTGTTGGAGTAGCACCTTCCAAAACAGTCACTTCCTTTCTTCAGGGAAAAGAAGTTGCTCAGGTGTTCGGATTTCCGTTGGTGATTAGAGCGTCTTTTACCTTGGGCGGAAGTGGAGCCTCTATTGTGTATTCAGAAGATCAGTTTGAAGAATTGCTTACCAGAGGTTTAGAAGCCTCTCCCATTCACGAAGTCATCATAGATAAGGCTCTGCTTGGCTGGAAAGAATTCGAGCTGGAACTGTTAAGAGATCGCAATGACAACGTCACTATCATTTGTAGCATAGAAAATATGGATCCCATGGGAATTCATACAGGAGACTCCATAACGGTAGCTCCGGCCATGACCCTAAGCGATAGAACCTATCAAAAAATGCGGGATATGGCTATAAAAATGATGAGAAACATAGGAGACTTTGCCGGGGGATGTAATGTTCAGTTTGCTGTAAGTCCAGATGAAAAAGAAGATATCATCGCCATCGAGATAAATCCAAGGGTCTCAAGATCTTCAGCTCTGGCATCGAAGGCTACAGGTTATCCCATTGCTAAAATAGCGTCTAAACTGGCAATTGGTTACCACCTGGATGAACTTCAAAACCAAATCACCCAAACCACATCTGCATTTTTTGAACCCACCCTGGATTATGTTATCGTAAAAATTCCAAGATGGAACTTCGATAAGTTTGAAGGATCGGATAGGACCTTAGGACTTCAAATGAAATCTGTTGGGGAAGTGATGGGTATCGGCCGTTCTTTCCAGGAGGCCTTACACAAAGCAACTCAATCTTTAGAAATTAAAAGAAATGGGCTAGGGGCAGACGGAAAAAGCTATACCGATTATAATCAGATTTTAAGCAAACTCGAATTTGCGAGTTGGGACAGGGTATTTGTGATTTACGATGCTATTCAAATGGGAATACCCCTGAGTAGGATACATGAAATCACCAAAATTGACATGTGGTTCCTCAAGCAGTACGAAGAGCTTTTCAACCTGGAAAAAGAAATTTCAAAATATTCTATTGACAACATCAGCAAAGATTTGATGCTAGAAGCTAAGCAAAAAGGCTTTGCCGATCGTCAAATCGCCCACATGTTGAAATGCCTGGAAAGTGAAGTGTATGCTAAACGTGAAGAATTAAATGTAAATAGAATCTACAAACTGGTAGATACCTGCGCCGCAGAATTTGAGGCGCATACCCCTTACTACTATTCCACCTTTGAAGCGGACGTGGTCAACAAAGACGGGGACAGAATAAACACCAATGAAAGTATTGTCACCGATAAGAAAAAGGTAATTGTGCTGGGCTCCGGACCAAACAGAATTGGACAGGGCATAGAATTTGACTACTGTTGTGTGCATGGCGTCATGGCTGCTGCAGAATGCGGTTATGAAACCATCATGATCAACTGTAATCCCGAAACGGTATCAACTGACTTTGATACGGCAGATAAACTTTACTTTGAACCTGTGTTTTGGGAACATATTTACGATATCATCAAACACGAGAAGCCGGAAGGTGTCATCGTTCAGCTAGGAGGTCAGACCGCTTTAAAACTTGCTGAAAAGCTAAGCAGATACGGCATCAAGATTATGGGAACAAGCTTCGAGTCTCTTGATCTTGCAGAAGACAGGGGAAGCTTTTCAAAATTATTGCAGCAAAATGATATTCCTTATCCGGAATTTGGAGTTGCAGAGACCGCAGATGAAGCCCTCGCACTGGCAAAAGAGCTGGACTTTCCTATTCTGGTGAGACCTTCTTATGTTCTTGGCGGACAAGGGATGAAAATCGTTATCAATGAAAAAGAGCTTGAAAATCATGTCATTGATCTTTTGAGAAAAATTCCTAATAACAAGTTGCTCCTGGACCATTATTTAGATGGAGCCATAGAAGCAGAAGCAGATGCCATCTGTGACGGTGAAGACGTGTACATCGTAGGTATTATGGAGCATATTGAGCCTTGTGGAGTCCATTCAGGAGATTCCAATGCTCTGTTACCGCCTTTCAATTTGGGAGACCTGGTTCTTGAACAAATTAAAGACCATACCAAAAAAATTGCTTTAGCGCTAAATACCGTTGGTTTACTCAACGTTCAATTTGCTATAAAAGATGATCATGTTTATATCATAGAAGCCAACCCCAGGGCTTCCAGAACAGTTCCGTTTATCGCTAAGGCCTATAAGGAACCTTACGTGAACTATGCCACCAAAATTATGTTGGGTCATAATAAACTAAGCGACTTTACTTTCAATCCACAATTGGAGGGTTATGCCATAAAACAACCTGTGTTCTCTTTTGACAAGTTCCACAATGTCAACAAACAGTTAGGACCTGAAATGAAGAGTACGGGAGAAAGCATCCTCTTCATCGATAGCTTAAAAGATGATACCTTCTACGAATTATACGGAAGACGCAAAATGTATTTAAGCAAATAATATGGCATTGATTCAATCTATTAAAGGCATAGCGCCAAGTATACATTCCTCCTGTTTTTTGGCTGATAACTCAACGATTGTAGGTCAGGTCAAGCTAGGGGAAAACTGCAGTGTCTGGTATAATGCTGTCATACGAGGGGATGTGAATTCCATTGAAATCGGTAACGATACCAATATTCAGGATGCAGCAGTTGTGCATTGCACCTACCAGAAAGCTGCCACCAAAATTGGAAACCGGGTTTCTATTGGTCATAAAGCCATAATTCATGGCTGTACGATACATGATGATGTTCTGATAGGCATGGGTGCCATCGTGATGGATGATGCAATCATTGAAAGCGGCAGTATCGTGGCTGCAGGAGCAATTGTGACCTCCGGTACTCGGGTTGAAGCCAATTCCGTTTTCGCTGGCATTCCAGCCAAAAAACTGAAAGCTGTGTCCCAGGAAAATTTTGAAATGATAAAACGAACCGCCAAAAATTATACGCTTTATAAGACCTGGCCGGATTAATTTATATGACATAAAATCAAAAAATCCCGTATCAGTCTTATGATACGGGATTTTTTAGGTCTTGGAACTATTTTTATTGATTCCTAAAAACTAGTTTTCCATCAAATTGATCCAAAAGAATGATGCTGTCTGTTGTAATCTTTTCAGCTAAAATTTCTTTTGAAAGCATGTTCAAAACTTCTTTTTGAATAGTTCTCTTCACGGGTCTTGCCCCATATTGCGGATCAAAACCAATCCTGGCTAAATAATCTATAGCTTCTTGGGTAGCATCTATGGTGATACCTTGTTTCAGGAGCATCCGTTTTAGATTATTGAGTTGAAGTCCCACAATTTCTTTAATGTTATCTTTTGACAGTGGTGTAAACATCACAACATCATCAATTCTATTTAGGAATTCTGGTCTTACACTTTGTTTTAATAAGCCCAGCACTTCAACCTTAGCACTTTCCATGGCAGTATCAATATCCTGAGAAGCATCAAACTTCTCTTGAATAATATGACTGCCAATATTGGAGGTCATCACGATGATTGAATTTTTAAAGTCAGCTAATCTCCCTTTGTTATCAGTCAATCGGCCTTCATCCAGCACCTGCAATAAAATATTGAACGTATCCGGATGTGCTTTTTCAATTTCATCGAGTAAGATCACAGAGTAAGGCTTTCGTCTTACTGCTTCAGTCAGTTGACCGCCTTCTTCATAACCTACATATCCCGGAGGTGCTCCAACAAGACGACTTACGGAATGCCTTTCCTGATATTCACTCATATCGATACGGGTCATCGAACTTTCATCATCAAACATATATTCGGCTAGGGCTTTGGCTAATTCTGTTTTACCAACTCCTGTCGTACCCAAAAACAAAAAGGAACCTATGGGTCTGTTTTGATCCTGTAGTCCGGCTCGGCTTCTCCTTACGGCATCAGAAACGGCTTGTATTGCCTCCTCCTGACCAACCACCCTGTTGTGTAATTCACTTTCCAGCTTAAGAAGTTTTTCACGATCGGATTGTAACATCTTGGTAACGGGGATCCCGGTCCATTTAGCTACAACTTCTGCTATGTCTTCATAATTAACTTCTTCCTTGATTAAGGTGTTTTCAGATTTCTGGTCTTCAACTTCATTTTGAAGTTTTTCCAGCTTTTCCTGAGCTCCTTTGATCTTTCCATAGCGAATTTCAGCTACTTTACCATAATCACCATCACGTTCTGCGCGTTCGGCTTCGAGTTTGTAATCTTCGATATCGGTTTTTATCTGCTGAATATTATCCACGATATCTTTTTCATTTTTCCAGCGGGCATGCAGCGTGTTGCGTTCTTCTTTGAGGTCAGCCAAATCTGCTCTTAAGGATTTTAATTTGGTATCGTCTTTCTCCCGTTTAATCGCCTCGATTTCAATTTCAAGTTGCATGACTTTGCGGTCCAGAACATCAAGCTCTTCCGGTTTAGAATTGATTTCCATTCTCAATTTTGAAGCTGCTTCATCCATCAAATCGATCGCTTTATCTGGCAAAAACCGGTTGGTGATGTAACGCTGAGAAAGTTCCACAGCACCAATGATAGCTTCATCTTTGATTCTGACTTTATGGTGGGTTTCATATTTTTCTTTGATGCCTCTTAGAATTGAGATAGCACTCTCGGTATCCGGCTCATTTACAGTTACTTTTTGAAAACGTCTTTCTAAAGCTTTGTCTTTCTCAAAATATTTCTGAAATTCATCCAAAGTTGTTGCTCCAATAGCTCTTAATTCGCCTCTGGCCAGGGCAGGTTTTAAGATATTAGCGGCGTCCATGGCTCCTTGACCACCACCAGCACCTACGAGGGTGTGAATTTCATCAATGAATAAAACAATATCGCCGTCGCTAGTGGTGACTTCTTTGATCACTGCTTTTAAGCGTTCTTCAAATTCACCTTTGTATTTTGCACCGGCGATGAGAGCTCCCATATCCAGGCTGTAAATCTTTTTAGATTTTAGATTTTCCGGAACATCACCGCTGATTATTCTATGAGCAAGGCCTTCGGCTATTGCAGTTTTACCAGTACCTGGCTCCCCAACAAGCATCGGGTTATTTTTTGTCCTCCTCGAGAGAATTTGAAGTATTCTTCGTATTTCTTCATCTCTTCCAATCACAGGGTCCAATTTCCCTTCTTCTGCCATTCTATTGAGATTATTGGCGTATTTGTCTAACGAATTATAGTTTTCTTCTGCACTTTGAGAGGTTACACGATCGCCCTTTCTCAATTCCTGTATAGCAGCTTCAAGAGCTTTCTCTGTAACCCCCTGGTCTTTCAAAACCTGCGCTACTTTACTATTACTTTTGAAAATTGCCAAAATGAGATGTTCTATGGAGACATACTCATCATTCATTTTTTTAGCAACGATACTCGCTTCATTTACAGTCTTTCCGGCTTCTCTGGACAGCATGATATCACCACCGGAGACTTTAGGAAAGCTTTCTAAATTTTTATCCAGTATTTGTAAAAAGAGTTGCGTATTAACGTTTAATTTTTTCAGGATGAACGGAGTAACATTTTCATCAACTTCAGAAATAGCTTTGAATAAATGCTCATTTTCGATTTGTTGATGCCCCAATTCCTGAGCTATAAGCTGTGCCTTCTGCACTGCTTCCTGTGTTTTTATAGTAAAATTTTTAAAATCCATTTTTTCTATTTTTAAATAGTATTTTCAAAGGCTATACCCAAACGTATTATTGCCATATTGTCAGTTAAAAACCGATTTTAACTAGCATTTTGTCAGCTATAAGAAGCTTATAATCATTAATCTTTAAAAATTATGGGGTTTTATGAAACAAATTTAACTAGGAAATTCATATAGTTTTTATGACTTAAAAGTCGTTTTTTATCGGCACGCAATGTTTTAAAACCTTACCTTTAAACTGATTTGATAAGTTCAATTTTACAATCAAAAATTATGAAACATATAGTACTGCTTCTTAGTATATTAGGTGTGATGTCCTGTCATTCTGTAAAGAAAACACAACGCGCGATGAATTCTGGAAATTATACAGAGGCCATCAATGGATCTATCGAACAGCTTCAAAAAAATAAATCCAGTAAAAAAAGCGCTTTCTACGCAGAGGTACTCAAAAAATCCTTTCAAGCGTACAGGGAGCAAACCTTAAAAACTATCGATTTTTTAGAAAGAGAAACCTTGAAAGATAATTCTAAAGCAGTTTATGAATCTTATGTCAGGCTTCAAAACATACAAAACCGAATTAAGCCGTTGCTGCCACTTGAAAATGAAAACGGGGAAGTTATAGCCTTCAATTTTTACGATTTTACAGATAATATCCTCGCAGGTAAAGAAAACTATGCAAACTATTTATACTTAAAAGCCAGCAACCTGCTAAATTCAAATGATAAAATTAACAGCCGACTGGCGTATAATGATCTCATTGAATTAAATAAACTTGCACCAGGATACAAAGACACGTCTTCATTGCTAAAAGAAGCTTATCTGAAAGGTATCGATTTAATTTATGTTGCTCTCTTCAACGATACAGAGCAAGTGATTCCTAAGGAAGTAGAGGAGAGGCTTCTTAATTTCACAACTTTCAATTTGGATGATTTTTGGACTGAGTTCCACATAGATCGCAGGGAAGCTGTTTCTTATGACTATGCTGTGGAGATCTATTTTACATCCATTCAATTTTCACCAGAACGCCTTTTGGAAAGACAGATTCCACTGGAACGGGAGATTGTAGAGGGATGGAGATACAAGAAAGACAGAAGCGGTAATTATATTCTGGACGATAAAGGAAACAAAATAAAAGAAGATGTACGTGTAAAAGCAAATGGTATACTATACGAAACCTTGCAGTCTAAAGAAGTAAAGGTGATTGCAGAGGTTGAATATTTTGACTTGAATGCAGATCAAAAGATAAACGCTTATCCACTCGAAAGCACCTATGTTTTCGAAAACAGATTTGCAGATTTTGAAGGAGATTCAAGAATCTTGAACAGGGATGAAGCTTTCCTGCTTAGAGGCAGGCCTGTGAAATACCCGTCTGATCAAACTATGCTGATAGATGCTTCAGATGAAATAAAAGATAAATTAAAATCTATACTCAAACGACAACAACAACAGGCTAACTAGTCTTCAATAAACTGTCGGTAATGGTCATATCGTTTGAAGATATCTCTCACATAGTTGAAAGGTTCTTCTCCCCTTACGTAACCATATTTGACAAAAGCCTTGTTATAATGTTCGGGGAAACTCAGGTCGAGCAAAGCGAGTTCAACATTATTGTCCCATACCTGAGGATCCAAACCTTGATTTTCGGCTAGTTTTTGGGCATCTTTCACATGATAGAGTCCACTGTTATAAGAGCCGAGAGCAAATTTAATGCGCTGAATACTATCCTCTATATTTTGATGGCTTTTCATCAATTGATCCAAATACCTGGCACCAGCGTTAAGGCTTTGTTCAGGATTATGAGGATCTGTAACCCCAAGCTCTCTGGCTGTTGCAGGCATGATTTGCATAAGTCCGCTTGCGCCGGCCCAGGAGTTGCTTTCAGGTTTAAATTGAGATTCCTGATAAGCGACAGAAGCCAAAAGTCTCCAGTCCCAGTTGATAAGCTCTGCATTCATTTTGATGAGATTATCATAAGGACTTATTTTATTTTCATTGATGCTGTAAAATTCGCTTTTTACCCGCTTCTTATACAGTCTTTTATTTTTAAAATATTTGTTGTAAATCACATGATAATCAGTGGTTTTTTTAGCATTTTCCAACCATTGATTTACAGTAGCGAGCAATTGAGTATCTCTTTTTCTGACAGCCCATCCTATACGCTGAGATAAGCTTAACGAGGTCCCAATATCCAGTATGGGATAATAAGAAGAATTGATAAAAGCAATGTTTTCATCTGCAATCGTATATTTTATATCTCCAACTGCGACTTTCTTAATGATTTTATCTGTGGATAGAGTGCCCTTAAGGGTATCTATAAATATGTCGCCGCCAAGTTCGTTGGCTAAGTTTACTACCCGTGAGGCATAAGATGAATTCTTTTTAACTGAAATTGTATCTCCAATCAGCTCTACAGGATTGGTTACCAGGTAATTCTTAATCTCATGTAATTTCATTTGTCTCCAGTTCTCAGGTTTTCTTTGTATTAAAACCTGATGGGACAAATACAGTGGTGTTGTGAAATTAATGCGTTTTTTTCTAGATTCAGTAATGGTATACCCATAAGCTAAAAGATCTCCTTCACCTTTCTGTAAGAGTTCAATGAGTTTATTCTCATCTTTAGCAACTATAATTTCAAGTTCTACATCAAGGTCTTCGGCCAGTCTTTCCAGTAATTCATACTCGAAACCCATGGGTCTGCCTTTGTAGAGGAAATAGGTTGTTCCAGAGTAGATAGTTAAGGCTTTTAAAACGCCGCTTTCTTTTATTTTATCTAAATCTCTTGAAAACTTTCCTACGTTTTTGTCGACATCCTTGTTTGTATTCGGTTCGGATTGACAGCTAAAAATAATAATCGATAATAAGAGTAAAATCTTTTTCATAAGGATGCATAATAATTTTCAATATAGCAATTACTTTGGTTCATCGAAAGAAACTCTTAATCTTTTAATAACAAAAAAGCCAGACATAGCTGGCTTTTAAAGTATAATGAATTGATTTTAAATCAGTTATTCTTCATCGCTTTCCTCCTCATCACTTTGAGGTAAATCCACATAATTCAAGTCCATCTCCTCCTCCTCATAATCTTCAACGTCAAATTTCGTCATGGTATCTTCCAGTCTTGTACTGATTTTGACAAGATATATGGTATCTTCAGTTTTAACTTCAACTGCTTCTACGGTTTCATTTTTTGAATTTTTAAATACCACTACATCACGATCGTCGTATCCGTCAGGATATTTCTGAACAAGCATGGAAAGGATTTCGGGTGTGAGTTTTTTGTAATCTATGATGATACGTTTCATTATAAATGGCGTTAGTTTATAGCAAACATAAAATAAAAGTGCACATAAAAAAACAAAATCATTTTAAATTAAAAGCTCTTTTTAAAACAGCAGTTGAATCGCAGTTTTCAAAAATCAAACCCAGCTGTTGCTGATTAACTTCACCTTCAACCTGATAAATTTTGCATGGCTTAGCTTCGATATTGCTTTTTTTGAAATCGATATCGCCAGTTTCTAGAATATAGGAAATAGTGGAGGTATCTATTTGATTCTCTTTAAAAAAGCTCAAGGCCTCATCGGAAACAAGGCGATCTTTAGTCCTGATATTCTTTAAAACTCTGGCATCGAGTCCCCAGTCACAGGAGGTTTTCTTACCGCCCAGAAAAAACATGAGCATAATAATACCTACGACAAATCCAGACAAATAATAGCCGAGTCTTTGGATAAATTTCATAAAACAATTTTAAAAGATAAGTAAATTCGGGTCTCTGTGGTTGAGATCAAACCATTCTGCAACGGGTTTGCTGGTCAAAATCCCATGGTAAAAATAAAGCCCGTTTCTTAATCCGGCATCAATCCTCAAGGCAGGTTCCAGTCCTCCTTCTTCTCCTATGTTAAGCAGGTAGGGCGTGAAAATATTACTGATGGATAAAGAGGCCGTTCTGGAATATCTGGAAGGTATATTGGGTACGCAATAATGAATCACATCGTGTTTAACCAGGGTTGGGCTATCGTGAGTAGTCATGACAGAAGTTTCAATACATCCTCCCATATCTATGCTCACATCAATGATGACCGCTCCTTTTTTCATTTTTTTCACCATGTCTTCAGTCACAATCACAGGAGCTCTGTTTTTACCTTTAGCGGCACCAATTACCACATCTGCTCTCTTCAAAGCCTTTAAAAGAATTTTTGGCTGCAGTGTAGAGGTAAATAAAGGACGGCCGATATTGCTTTGCAGACAACGCAGTCTCGTCAATGAACTATCAAATACTTTTACCCCGGCACCGAGGCCTAAGGCACTTCGGGTTGCAAATTCACCTACAGTTCCGGCACCAAGGATGACGACCTCCACTGGAGGAACACCACTTATATTTCCGAACATAAGTCCATTGCCTCCAGACATATTGGATAAAAGTTCAGCTGAAATCAAAATCGAAGAGGTACCCGCAATTTCACTTAATGCTCTTACCGCAGGATAGTTCCCAAATTCATCTTTTATAAATTCAAAAGCAAGGGCTGTTATTCTTTTTTTAGCAAGGGTTTCAAAATATGATTTTTTACGCGTTTTCAGCTGTAAGGCTGAAATTAAAATGGTTTGAGGCTTTATCATCGTTAGCTCCTCTTCAGAAGGGGGAGCGACTTTTAAAATGATAGGACAGGCAAATACCTTATTGGTATCTTTGGTCACTTCCCCGCCAGCTTCGCTATAATCTCTGTCGTTAAAATTGGCCTGAAGCCCGGCGCCACTTTCTATTAAAACGCGATGACCATTTTGAGTCAAGGCATTAACCGCATCTGGAGTAAGACAAACCCGCTTTTCCTGATAAGAGTTTTCTTTGGGAAGCCCTATAAAGAGCTGTCCTTTCGACCGTTGAATCTCAAGCATTTCTTCCTGAGGAAGTAATTCTGAAGTTGAAAAAGGTGATTTAGAAGAATGTGGATTCATGAATGTAATTAGTTAAGCTAAAATAATTAAAATAAATTGGAAAGTCTTCCTATTTATTTAAAACTCAGTCAGGGTTAAGGTACGAGATTGGTTTTCATCCACCTCCAGCTCTACCAAACTGTAATGTTCCGGCCAGAGGTTTGAAATTTTTTCAGGCCACTCTATAAACACATAATGCTCGTCATCCAGATAGTCTTCAAAGCCCATGTCATAGGCTTCCGATTCCTCTTCAATCCTGTAAAAATCAAAATGATATATGGCTGCTTGTTCACCTTCATATTCGTTTACCAGGGAAAACGTAGGGCTTGACACCTTATCATCACTGCCCAGTGTTTTAACGAGCTTCTTGATAAGGGTGGTTTTACCCGCGCCCATCTGGCCAGAAAACAAGATGGTTTTTGACCTTGCCTTTTCTAAAATTTTGGAGGCAATACGCTCAAGATCTTCTAATGTGTAGCTTAACTTCATGATGTTTTATCTCGGTTCCATCACCACAAAAGGGATAATCATTTCTTCCAAAGATATACCTCCATGCTGATATGAATTTCTGTAATAGTTCACGTAATAATTATAGTTATTGGGATAGGCTAAAAAATAGTTTTCTTTAGCAAAAATAAATGAACTCGACATACTGATACTTGGTAAATTTATTTTTTTAGGATCCTTAGCAACTACCACATCTTTTTCGTTGTAGGTCAGGCTTTTACCGGTTTTATACCTCAAATTTAAACTTGTGTTTTTATCCCCAACGACTTTGGATGGGTGTTTTACATTGATGGTACCATGGTCTGTGGTCATTATCAATTTAAAACCTAGGCCTTGTGCCTGTTGAATCATATCCAGCAAAGGCGAATTTTTAAACCAGCTCTGAGTTAAGGACCGGTAGGACTTATCATTGGAAGCCAGTTCTTTGATCACTTCCAGTTCAGTTTTGGAATGGGACAGCATATCTACAAAATTATAAACCAATACGGTCAAGTCATTGTCTTTTTGGCTTCTGAAATTTTCAGCCAATTTCTTACCTTTAGAAACGTTGGTTATTTTATGATATTGAATTTTGTAGTCTTTTCCAAGTCTCTTTAGCTGGGACTCCAGGAACTCCTTTTCATACTGATTTTTGCCACCTTCCTCGGTATCATTTAACCAATATTCAGGATAAATTTTCTCCATATCTGCTGGCATTAATCCGGAAAATATGGCATTTCTGGCATACTGCGTCGCCGTAGGCAAAATACTGAAATACGGTTCTTCCTTGCTTTTCTTGTAATGGTTTGCAATGGTAGATTCGAAAGATTTCCACTGGTCGTACCTTAAATTATCCACGACGACCAGAAGTGTTGGCTGCGTTTTGGACAATTCCGGCAATATTTTAGACTTAAAAAGCGTGTGAGACAGAGTGGGGGCTTCTGAGTTTTTTTCAAACCAGCCTGGATAATTTTTCTCAATGAATTTACAAAATTGAATATTGGCTTCATTTTTTTGAGATTCAAGAATTTCGAACATGCTGCTATCCTCAACAGTTTCGAGTTCTAACTCCCAGTAAATCAGTTTAAGATAGAGATTGATCCATTCCTGATAGGAATTTACACTGGTCAGCTCAGCTGAAATCTTCCGAAATTCCTGTTGATAATTTAAAGTCGTTTTTTCTGAAATTAATCGGGAATGATCCAGATTTTTTTTAAGGCTTAATAGGATTTGATTGGGGTTGACAGGCTTTATGAGATAATCTGCAATTTTAGAGCCTATGGCCTCCTCCATAATATACTCTTCTTCACTTTTGGTAATCATAATCACCGGAAGATCACTACGCAGCGCTTTTAATTCATTCAGAGTTTCCAAACCCGTAAGGCCAGGCATGTTTTCATCTAAAAAAACAATATCAAAATTCGTTTTGGCAACTTCATCTATAGCTTCAGAACCACTCTGACAGGTCGTTACTTCATAGATTCTTTTTTCTAAAAATAATATATGTGGCTTTAAAAGATCAATCTCATCATCCACCCAGAGTACTTTTATCTTTGACATTTATAACTGTATATTTGTTTTTTAAAACCTAAATCGAATTGAATCAAAGAAACAAACTTAAAATAATAAATGATCCAATTTATGGATTTATTACCATTCCGAGTCCTTTAATTTTTGATCTCATAGAACACCCTTATTTTCAAAGATTAAGACGAATTACACAAATGGGACTTTCTCATTTGGTTTATCCGGGAGCAAATCACACCAGATTTCATCACGCCCTGGGTTGTCTTCATCTCATGAAAAAAACCCTGGACATTTTTAAATCCAAAGGGATTGAAATCACCGAGGAGGAGGAGGAAGCGGTTCTCATTGCGATTTTACTTCATGACATAGGTCATGGTCCGTTTTCTCATGCCCTGGAACACTCCATTGTGAATGATTTATCCCATGAATACCTGTCCTTAGAATTCATGAATAAATTAAATTCAGAATTCAATGGACAATTGGATTTAGCTATCGACATCTTCAGAGGAAATCATGAGAAGAAATTCCTATGCCAGCTCATTTCGAGTCAGCTGGATATAGATCGTCTCGATTATCTAAAGCGAGACAGCTTCTATACAGGCGTAGCAGAAGGAAATATCAATAGTGAGCGTCTTATCAACATGCTAAATGTCGTGGACGATGAACTCGTGGTCGAAGAAAAAGGAATTTACTCCATAGAGAAATTTCTAGTTGCCAGAAGACTGATGTACTGGCAGGTTTATTTGCACAAAACCAGCCTTTGTGCGGAACAAATCCTCATTAGATTGCTTCGAAGAGCCAAAATGGTTTTTGAAACCACCCAGGAAAACATCGAAAACTCAACCTTGAATTATTTTTTAAGGCATAAAATCGATTCTGAAAATTTTGATGAAATCACCTTAAACTTGTTTTCAAAATTGGATGATTATGACATTATATCGGCTTTAAAAGTATGGCAGCATCACGACGATTTTGTGCTGAGCAAGCTCAGCCAGATGATTCTCAATAGAGATCTGCTCAAGATTAAGTTGAGAAATGAACCCATCGATTCTGATAAACTCGAAGAATATTTGAAAAAAGTTCAGCATAATTTTAATATTTCTGAGACTGAAGCTGCGTATTTTGTATTTGAAGGCTCAACTTCAAATCTTGCTTACCAGCCTGACAAAGAACACATTAACATGTGGTATAAAAGCGGTAAAATCAAAGATGTTTCTTCAGCTTCCGATCAATTGAACCTTAAGGCACTGTCCAAAACTGTTGTCAAATATTACATATGTTACCCAAAATCCTATAATTAACCGTTTTTTTCTATTTTTGCCTCGATGAAATTTACAGCTCAACAAATAGCAGAGATACTTGATGGAGTCATTGAGGGTAATCCCAGTGCCGAAGTCGACAAGCTTTCTAAGATAGAAGAAGGAAAAGAAGGATCCCTTACTTTTTTATCCAATCCTAAATACACCCCGTATATATACGAAACTGAAGCCAGTATTTGTATAGTCAATAAAAGTTTTAAGGCTAACCAGTCCTTGTCTACGACCTTGATTAAGGTTGAGGACTCTTATGAAGCTTTTTCAAAACTTTTGGAAGTTTACAACGAAATCAAACTGGATAAAAAAGGAATTGAAACTCCAAGTTCAATTGCAGACTCGGTTAAAATGGGAAAAGAAACTTATATAGGGGCTTTTACTTATATCGGAGAGAATGTCGTTATTGGGGATAAAGTCAAAATATATCCCAATGTATATATTGGAGACAATGTGATCATCGGAGATCATGTCACCATATTTGCAGGAAGTAAAATTTATTCTGAAACTCAAATAGGGAATCATTGCACGTTTCACAGCGGAGTGATTATTGGAGCAGACGGATTTGGGTTTTCGCCTTCCGATAGCGGTGAATATTCTAAAATTCCTCAAATCGGGAATGTTATTATCGAGGATTATGTCGATATTGGAGCTGCTACTACTATAGACAGAGCAACTTTAGGCTCTACTATTATCAGAAAAGGAGTAAAACTAGATAATCAAATTCAAATAGCTCACAACGTAGAAATTGGTGAGCATACCGCCATAGCTGCACAAACGGGTATTGCCGGGTCTACCAAGATAGGCAAAAATTGCCTTATCGGAGGTCAGGTAGGGATCGCTGGTCATATAAAAATTGGTGACCGCGTTCGAATACAGGCGCAAACAGGTGTAGGAAGAAATGTAAAAGACGATGAAGCCATACAGGGCTCACCAGCTTTTGGATATAACGATTTCAACAAGTCTTATGTTCACTTTAGAAACCTGCCTAAAATTATACGTCGAATAGACATTATCGAAAAACAACTTCCCAAGAATGAAGATAACTAATCAAACAACCATTAAAAAAGAAGTTTCACTCCAGGGTGTTGGACTTCATACGGGTCAGAGTGTAACCCTAACCTTTAAGCCCGCTCCAGTAAACCATGGTTTTTGTTTCAAAAGAATGGATTTGGAAGGACAACCGGTTATTCCGGCAGATGCCGCATTGGTTACAGATACCGACCGAGGAACAAGCCTGGAAAAAAACGGGGTTGTTATTCAGACTTCAGAACATGTCCTGGCCGCCTGTGTAGGTTTGGGCATTGATAACATACTTATGGAGTTAAATGCTTCTGAACCCCCAATTATGGACGGTTCCTCCAAGTTTTTTGTAGAAGCTTTAGAAAAGGCTGGGCTGGAAGAGCAGGATGCTCCTAGGCAGGAATTTATTGTCGAGGAGGTTATTTCCTTTAAAGATGACGCAACAGGGTCTGAAATTATTGTTATGCCTGCCGACGAATATCAGGTGACGACCATGGTAGATTTTGGAACCAAAGTTTTAGGAACCCAGAACGCATACCTGAATAGTATGAGTGATTTCAAAAAAGAAATCTCAGATTCAAGAACCTTCAGTTTTTTACATGAATTAGAAGCTTTGCTTTCCAATGGACTTATAAAAGGAGGAGATCTCAACAATGCTATTGTTTACGTGGACAAAGAACTTTCTCCGGAAACCATGGAGAAATTGAAAGAAGCCTTTGGTAAAAATGAAATCTCTGTAAAACCAAATGGAATTCTGGATAATCTTACCCTTCATTATCCCAATGAGGCAGCGAGACACAAATTGTTGGATGTTATCGGTGATTTAGCTTTAGTTGGAACTCATATCAGAGGGAAAGTCATTGCCAATAAGCCGGGACATTCTATTAATACTCAGTTTGCCAAGAAATTGGCTAAAATCATCAAACTCGAGAAACGAAATAAAGTTCCTAAATTTGATCTCAATAAGCCTCCGCTTTACGATGTTACGGAGATTATGAATAGGTTGCCACACAGGCCTCCATTTTTGCTTGTTGACAAAATTTACGAATTAACTGACAAATCGGTAATTGGAACCAAAAACGTTACCATGAATGAGCCCTTTTTTGTAGGTCATTTTCCTGGTAAACCGGTCATGCCTGGTGTGCTTCAAATCGAGGCCATGGCTCAAACCGGTGGTATCCTGGCACTTAGTACCGTAGAGGATCCTGAAAATTACCTGACTTACTTTATCAAAATCGATAATGTTAAGTTCAAACAGCAAGTGGTCCCCGGGGATACACTTATATTCAAGCTGGAGCTCATAACTCCAATACGCCGTGGAATATGTCATATGCAGGGCTATGCTTATGCAAATGATAAATTAGCTTGTGAGGCTGAACTCATGGCCCAAATTGTAAAAACAAAATAACATGAATCAACCGCTAGCATACGTTCATCCAGGAGCAAAAATTGCCAAAAATGTGGTGATAGAGCCTTTTACAACCATTCATAATAATGTTGAGATTGGAGAAGGAACCTGGATTGGATCCAATGTAACTATCATGGAAGGGGCGCGTATTGGTAAAAACGTTAGTATCTTTCCGGGTGCTGTCATTTCAGCTGTACCCCAGGATAAAAAATTTGAAGACGAAGATACTATCACTGAAATTGGTGATAACACTACTATACGAGAGTGTGTTACCATCAATAGAGGGACCAGCGATAAAATGAAAACCAAAATTGGTAAAAACTGTTGGATCATGGCCTATTGCCACATCGCTCACGATTGCATTGTAGGAGACAATTGTGTATTTTCCAACAACAGTACGTTGGCTGGACACATCGTAGTAGGTGATTATGCGGTTCTTGCGGGAATGGCAGCTGTTCAGCAGTTTTGCAGCATCGGCCGTCATGCCTTTATCACAGGAGGATCCCTTGTGAGAAAAGACGTTCCTCCATTTGTAAAAGCGGGTAGAGAACCCTTATCCTATGTGGGTATAAATTCAGTGGGATTGAGACGCAGAGGCTTCGATACCGATAAAATAACAGAAATTCAAAATATTTACAGGATTCTTTACCAGAAAAATTACAATAACAGTCAGGCGGTTTCCATTATAGAAGCTGAAATGGAAGCCACTTCAGAACGAGACGAAATACTTCAGTTTATTAAGGATTCTCAGAGAGGAATCATGAAAGGATATTTTTCAAACTAATAAAATTATGGCTACAACAAGCGACATCAGAAACGGATTGTGCATCAGGTACAATCACGATATATTTAAAGTAACTGAGTTTTTACATGTCAAACCCGGAAAAGGTCCGGCTTTTGTAAGAACGAAACTTAAAAGTGTTACGACTGGCAAAGTGATAGACAATACGTTTTCAGCAGGTCATAAAATTGAGGAAGTTAGAGTTGAAACTCACAAGTATCAGTTTTTATACCAGGACGGTGAGTTTTACCACTTCATGAATGTGGAAGATTATACACAAATCAGACTGCTGGAAGCAGCTCTGGACATGCCCAATTTACTTAAAGAGGGTGAAGTCGTGACTATTTTAATCAATACGGAAGACAATTTACCTTTGTCTGTAGACATGCCACCTCACGTGGTATTGGAAGTCACCCAAACCGAACCTGGCTTAAAAGGGAATACCGCTACCAATGCAACAAAACCGGCTACTGTGGAAACCGGTGCAGAAGTGAATGTGCCTTTATTCATCAATGAAGGCGATAAGATAAAAGTGGAAACAGAGAAGGGGACTTACAAGGAGCGAATCAAAGAATAAGTCGAAATCAATGAAGTTTCCCCAACCACAAAGTCTTAAACAGATTTCTCAGCTTATACATGCTGAATTTGTTGGTCAGCCAGATTTTGAAATTTTAGGAATTAACGAAATTCATGTAGTAGAGCATGGTGACATTGTATTTGTAGATCATCCCAAATATTATGATAAGGCCTTAAAGTCCAAGGCTAGTGTGGTGTTGATCAATAAAAAAGTGGATTGCCCGGAAGGGAAAGCGCTTTTGATCTCTGAAGATCCTTTTACCGACTTTAATAAAATTACCGCTCATTTTACTCCGTTTGAAGCTTCCAGCCAGTCTATCTCAAATTCAGCAAAAATTGGAGAAAACACAATTATACAACCCAATGTGTTTATTGGTAACCATGTAAAAATTGGACAAAATTGCATCATTCACAGCAATGTTTCGATTTACGACGGTGTGGAAATCGGGAATAATGTCCAGATTCATGCCGGGACAGTTCTGGGAGCCGATGCATTTTATTATAAAAACCGTCCAAACCGCCATGACAAACTTCTGTCTGGCGGGAGTATTACAATTGAAGATGGCGTAGAAATTGGAGCGCTTTGCAGCATAGATAAAGGCGTGTCCGGTATGACTACGATAGGGGCAGGTACCAAAATCGATAATCATGTTCAGATAGGTCATGATACTGTGATTGGAAAAAAATGCCTTATCGCTTCTCAAACCGGTATTGCCGGTTGTGTGGTGATTGAGGATGAAGTCACGATCTGGGGACAGGTTGGTATTGCCAGCGGATTGAAAATAGGCAGGAAAGCAATCATTTATGCGCAGTCTGGAATCAGCAAAAATCTTAAAGCAGACACAACCTATTTTGGAACTCCGGCAGATGACATTAAAAAGAAATATAAGGAACTGGCCTACATCAACAGAATACCAGACATTATTCAAAAATTGAAAAATCTATGATTTCCGATAATAAGACCCTAGTAACTAACTTTTTTACCTCAAAATACTATAAAAATTTAGCCGATTTTGAAAAGTACATCCATCCCGACCTTAAGATTGACTGGAATAGCAGCAAGGGCTTTTTTCAATTCGACTACGAGAAATTTAAGGCAATGTCTCTGGAAATGGGTAAATCTTTTGAAAATATGTCACCCGAATTTTCCCACCTCATAGAAGAAAACGATAAAGTCTGTGCCAGATTCACCTACAACGTGGAGACGATGGAATCTCAGGATCTTATAGGATTAGCCGATTTTTTCAGCGTCTGGGAGATAAAAAACAACCAGCTTTACAGAGGCTATATCATGTCTCAACCCTGTGATGATGGCCTGGATGGTGTATTATCCTTTATTAATGACCATAATTAGACAATTAAATACTTAATAATTTTTAAGGCTCGCCTTAAAAAATTACTTTTGTTGAACAAAAATTAAACAAACTTATGAGCGTTTTAGTTAATAAAGATTCAAAAATAATTGTTCAAGGATTTACAGGGAGTGAAGGCTCTTTTCACGCTGAACAAATGATTGATTATGGAACTAACATCGTTGGTGGTGTAACTCCTGGAAAAGGTGGAACCGAACATTTGGGAAAACCGGTTTTCAATACAGTTGCAGATGCTGTTGAAAAAGTAGATGCAGATACGACGATCATTTTTGTTCCCCCAGCTTTTGCTGCAGACGCGATCATGGAAGCTGCAGATGCCGGAATCAAAGTCATTATCACCATTACGGAAGGAATTCCAGTGAAGGATATGATCAAGGCTTCAAATTACATTAAAAGCAAAGACTGCAGACTTATAGGCCCTAACTGTCCTGGTGTAATCACTCCGGGTGAAGCTAAAGTTGGTATTATGCCAGGTTTTGTTTTCAAAAAAGGGACAGTAGGTATTGTTTCCAAATCCGGAACACTGACCTATGAAGCTGCTGACCAGGTGGTGAAAGAAGGATTTGGCATCACAACGGCTATTGGAATTGGCGGAGATCCTATTATTGGAACCACAACCAAAGATGCAGTTGAATTGCTGGTTAATGATTCAGAGACCGAATGTGTCGTTATGATTGGAGAAATTGGCGGTCAATTGGAAGCCGAGGCTGCAAAATGGTACAAAGAAAGCGGCAGTAAAAAACCTGTCATTGGTTTTATCGCTGGTGAAACTGCTCCTGCCGGAAGAACCATGGGACATGCTGGTGCCATTGTAGGCGGAAGTGAAGATACGGCTCAGGCAAAGAAAAAAATCTTAAAGGATTCTGGAATACACGTTGTAGATTCTCCTGCGGAAATCGGCAAAAAAGTAGCAGAAGTCTTATCTAAATAATACTATATTTTAAAGCCTTTGGTTATTGATCAAGGGCTTTTTTATACATAAATCTGAAGCTATATGAAACTACTCGATTCAAAAAATGTAATTATTACAGGAGGCAGCCGTGGAATTGGCAAAGGCATTGCCGAAGTTTTTGCAAAGCATGGAGCCAATGTCGCTTTTACATACAATTCGTCTTCAAGTTCGGCTCAGGAACTGGAAGATCACTTAAAAACCTTTGGTGTTCAGGCAAAAGCCTATCAATCTGACGCTTCCGATTTTGATCAGGCCCAGAAACTGGCTGAGGATATCCTTAAAGACTTTGGCAGCATAGATGTATTGATAAACAATGCGGGGATTACCAAGGACAATTTACTGATGCGAATGAGTGCAGAGGATTTTGATCAGGTGATCAAAGTCAATCTGAATTCTGTCTTCAACCTGACTAAGGCAGTTTTAAGACCTATGTTAAAACAAAGACACGGCAGTATCATCAACATCAGTTCTGTTGTCGGAATAAAAGGTAATGCGGGTCAGGCCAACTATTCTGCTTCCAAGGCCGGAATTATTGGGTTTTCCAAATCTGTAGCTTTAGAACTTGGATCCCGAAATATCCGCTCCAATGTGGTCGCCCCTGGTTTTATAGAGACCGAAATGACCGAAAAACTTGACGAGAAGACCGTAGAGGGCTGGAGGCAAGCCATTCCATTAAAACGCGGTGGACAGCCTGAAGATATTGCCAATGCCTGCGTTTTCCTTGCAAGTGACATGAGTTCTTATATCACCGGACAAACCTTAAGTGTAGATGGTGGGATGTTAACCTAACAACGAATGATGACAAGTCAACTTTTGCTATTGCTTTTTTTAAATTCTGCATGTGCATTGGGTTTGACCTTGGTCTTATATCGAAATATACGCAAAGACAAAACTCAAAGAGTTCTCGCACTCTTTAGATTTTTGTCTTTTTTTTTGCTGGGACTTTTACTCATCAATCCGGAAATCGAGGCTACACAGTATAGCCTTGACAAGCCAAAACTGATTTTTGCTTTCGATAATTCAGAATCTGTAAAACAGGTCGCAGCCCCTTCAGAACTCAATGCTCTGTTTGAGCAACTGAAGAGTGATGAAGGCTTAAACGAAAGTTATGATCTAAACTTTTTAAAGTTTGGATCAGGCTTAAGTTCCCTTTCAGACAGCCTGTCTTTTTCTGAAACGTCTACCGATATTTCAAAAGTCATCGA
Source organism: Psychroflexus aurantiacus (assembly GCF_010820555.1). GTDB lineage: Bacteria > Bacteroidota > Bacteroidia > Flavobacteriales > Flavobacteriaceae > Psychroflexus > Psychroflexus aurantiacus. The sequence goes on from NZ_JAAIKD010000004.1 coordinate 313,743, forward strand.
TTATGCGAATACCCTAAAAGAACCAGAAACCTCCTTTGTGCTGATCACCGATGGTAATCAAACCTTGGGTAAAGACTATAATTTCAACGCTTTCAATTCCAAACTCTATGCGGATGTTTTGATTATTGGAGATACAACGCGCTTTATTGATTCTAAAATAGATTTGATCAATCTCAATACCTATGCTTATTTCAAAAATAAGTTTCCGGTTGAAATTTTTGTTAGTCAAAACACGGCTCAGCCCACTAGCCAAACCTTAAGCCTAAGTGAGAATGGTACTGTTTTAGCCCAAAAAACGCTTGAAATTCCCTCTAAAAGTTCTGTAAAAACTGAATTTATCCTTACGGCTGAACCTGTTGGAATGAAGGTCTTAAACGTGGAGTTAGAGCCTCTTTCAGAAGAAATAAACCCACTCAATAATCAAAAAACAGTTTCTGTAGAGGTTATAGATTCAAGATCCAGAATACTCCTGGTGTCAGATTTTCTGCATCCGGATATTGGTTTTTTCAACAGGGTACTGGAATCTGATAAAGATTTGGAATTGGTTTACAAAACCACGGAGGAAGTCAGTACGATTTCAGAGTACGATTTAGTTATTTTCTATCAGCCTCAGGCGTCATTCCGGAATTTAATTCGTCAGGCTAAGAAAAATACAATAAATCACCTCATTATTGGAGGTTCACATACGGATTACAGCCTGTTGAACAGTTTAAATCTTGGCTTTCAAAAAGAAGTGATCTCCTCTACGGAAGAGTATGCTCCGGTGTTAAATCCCGATTTTAGCTTATTCCTTGTCAAGGATTTGAATATTGATATCTACCCGCCGCTTAAAGATAAGTTTGGGGATATACAGTTCAACACAACCTATTCAACACTATTAGGCAAGCAAATGAATGGAATTGCTGTAGACTCCCCCTTATGGATTTTCAATACAGATCAGGTCAAGCAATCCGTTTTGTTTGGTGAAAACCTCTGGAAGTGGAGGGCAAAGCACTATCTGGAAAATGCATCGTTCACTAAGTTTGACCAGGCTTTCCAGAGAATCATTCAGTTTTTAGCCCAGTCCAAATCCAAAAACAAGCTTAGCGTTGATGTGGAACCTGTTATCAGTTCGGGAGAAAATCAATTCATAAAAGTTAAGTATTACAATGAAAACTTTGAGAGTGATACGCGATTTAACTTTGACATAACACTCGAAAATATTGATTCGGGGCAGGTGGAAGCCTTCAGATTATTAAAAGACGAGGAGGCCTATAGTTTTGATTTGTCAAAACTGGAACCCGGGTTTTATTCCTATAAAATTCAAAGTAATGAAGTTGAACCGTCAAAGGAGGGGCAATTCCAAGTCTTGGAGTATTCAAGTGAAATGCAATCGATGAACGCGGATATTCAAAGCCTAAGCAAACTCGTATCCAATGATAATCTTTACGCCTTTGCTAACCGAACAAAATTGATTTCAGATTTAAAAGCACAGAAGCCTAAACCAATTCAAAAATCTATCAAAAAATCAGATAGTTTAATCAATTTTGAATGGCTTATCCTTTTATTAGCTTTAACTTTGAGTTTAGAATGGCTTTTTAGAAAATATAAAGGCCTAATTTAAATTTTATTATCATGGAAAGATTACCTAAAGCGATTGTACCAATCATAATAGTTGTTGTTATCGCCATCATTTTTATTTCTAACTCTACTGTAAATATCAACTCGGGTGAAGCTGGAGTTTTATTTAAACGTTTTGGTGGAGGTGTTGTGACCGATGAAGCCCCTATGAAAGAAGGATTTCATATTGTAGCTCCCTGGAACACAGTGTTTATTTATGAAGTGAGACAACAAACCATAGACGAGTCTATGCAAGTTTTATCTTCAAACGGACTGGATATTAAACTGGATGCTACCATTTGGTTTGAACCCACTTATGACCAACTGGGATTACTACACAAGGAAAGAGGTGAAGATTATATCTCCAGGTTAATTCAGCCTGCGGTGAGATCCGCCACAAGATCTGTTGTTGGACGTTACAAGCCTGAAGAGCTATATGCTCAAAAAAGAGAGTCTATTCAAAATGAAATGTATGATGAAACTCAGCAATTGTTGAAAAATCAGTACGTACAGGTAAACAGAATTCTTGTTAGAGATGTTTCTCTTCCACCTACAATTAAGCAGGCTATTGAAAGAAAACTGAAGCAGGAACAGGAATCTTTGGAGTATGAATTTCGTCTAGAAAAAGCGACCAAAGAGAAACGTCGTCAGGAAATTGAAGCTGAAGGTAAGGCCAGAGCCAACAGAATTTTGGATGCTTCACTTTCTGATAAGATTTTAAGAGAGAAAGGAATTCAAGCTACTGTTGAGTTATCAAAATCCGAAAATGCAAAAGTTATTGTGATAGGATCTGGAAAAGAAGGATTGCCAATCATCTTAGGCAACAATTAATTTTCTCTTAAAAGCTAAAAAGCGTTTTAAGAATACAATAATTAGTTTAAATTTGCACAGCAATGAAGTTACATACTCTACATCATTATTTACCTAGCTCGCTCAAAGCGGTTGGAATGTAATATGTAGAATTTAACACATATACAATACCCGTTTGAGCCAAAAGCTTTAACGGGTTTTTTATTTTAAAAATTTGAAGAATTTAACATGGAAAAATTAAGAATTGCTATTCAAAAATCTGGTCGACTTAATGAGGAATCATTAAAGATTTTAAAAGACTGCGGAATTTCTATCAATAATGGGAGAGATCAATTGAAAGTAGATGCTTCCAATTTTCCGCTTGAAATCTATTACTTAAGGAACGGAGATATCCCTCAGTATTTAAGAGATGGCATTGCCGACCTGGCTATTCTAGGTGAGAATCTGCTCCACGAGAAAGGAGAAGACCTAATCATTCAAAAAAGGCTGGGATTTTCAAAATGCAAAGTCTCTCTTGCTATACCAAAGCAATCTGAAATGAAAAGTGTCAAAGACCTCGAGGGCAAGCAAATCGCTACCTCATATCCAAACACGCTTCAAAAGTATCTTGACAAACACAGCGTTAAGGCAAACATTCACCTGATTACAGGCTCGGTAGAGATCGCACCAAATATCGGTCTGGCGGATGCTATATGTGATATCGTATCCAGCGGGAGTACGCTTTTCAAAAATAACCTAAAAGAGTCTGATGTTATTTTAAACAGTGAAGCTGTTTTGGCGAGTTCACCAAGTCTAACAGCTGAAAAGCAACACATCTTAGACAAACTCCTGTTTAGAATTGATGCGGTACTGAGAGCTGAAAATTCCAAATACGTGCTGCTGAATGCCCCTAATGACAAACTTGATGAAATCATCAAAATTTTACCAGGAATGAAGAGTCCAACGGTAATGCCGCTGGCAGAAACCAACTGGAGTTCTGTGCATACAGTTCTTCAGCAGGAAAAATTTTGGGAAATAATAGACGAGCTGAAATCAGCCGGAGCTGAGAGTATTCTTGTAAGTCCAATCGAAAAAATGATCTTATAATGAAAACCATACAATTTCCGAAGAAAGAGGACTGGAATGAGTTATTGAAACGGCCTACCCGAACATTTAAAGACATCGAAAACACCGTCGATGATATTTTCAAAAACATACAACAGGGTGGAGATCAGGCTGTCCTGAAGTACACCAGTATGTTTGACGGGGTAGATTTAAAAAGCTTTGAGGTTAGCGCTGAAGAAATCGACCAGGCACAAAGCCAGGTTTCTGATCCGTTAAAATCTGCGATTCAACTTGCCAAATCAAATATTCATAAGTTTCATGAAGCTCAGAAAACGGAGCCTGTGAAAGTGGAAACTCAGCCAGGTGTAACCTGCTGGCAGACCAAAAAACCCATTCAAAAAGTAGGCTTATATATCCCGGGGGGAACGGCACCCTTATTTTCCACCATTCTTATGCTGGCTGTCCCTGCCAAAATTGCCGGTTGTAATGAAATTGTGTTATGCACACCACCGGATAAGCAAGGTAATATCAATCCCGTTACCTTATATACAGCAAAGCTTTGCGGCATTGATAAAGTATTCAAAGTGGGGGGTATACAGGCGATTGGTGCCATGACCTTTGGAACAGAAACCATTCCTAAGGTTTATAAAATCTTTGGACCGGGGAACCAGTATGTGACCGTTGCGAAACAAGTCGCTACAACCTTTGATGTGGCTATTGATATGCCCGCTGGTCCATCTGAACTTCTGGTTGTGGCCGATGAAACTGCTAACCCGGAGTTTGTAGCTTCAGATTTGCTGAGTCAGGCAGAGCACGGTTTTGACTCCCAGGTGGTTTTGGTTTCTACGGATGAGGCTACGATAGATAAGGTGAAAACAGCGATTGAAAACCAGCTGAAAGAACTTCCCAGAAAGGAGATGGCAACCAAAGCGATAGAAAATTCGAAATTTGTACTGGTAAAAGATCAGACATCAGCTTTGGAACTAATTGATTTTTACGGACCAGAACACTTTATCATTTCGACTAAAAACGATGATTATTTTGTAGAACATATCAATAATGCCGGCTCTGTGTTTATAGGGAAGTATACGCCGGAAAGTGCGGGAGATTACGCTTCCGGGACCAACCATACCCTGCCTACCAACGGGTATGCAAAGCAGTACAGCGGTGTAAATTTAGATAGTTTCAACAAAGCGATTACCTATCAAAAAATAACAGAGGAAGGAATTAGGAATATAGGTGAAGCGGTAGAGCTGATGGCAGAAGCCGAAGGTTTGCAGGCTCACAAAAACGCGATGACCTTGCGAAGAAATGAGGTCGAGAATAAATAATACAAGACTATGATTTTAGATAACCTGATAAGAGAAAATGTGAAGAATATGTCCGCCTATTCTTCTGCCCGGGACGAATTCAATGCCGCTGCTGATGACTTCCTGTTTTTGGATGCCAATGAAAACCCCTTTGATACAGACTATAACCGATACCCCGATCCTTATCAACATCGGCTAAAAGCTGCAATTTCTGACATCAAACAGATTCCAAAAGAAAATATTATCCTTGGAAACGGCAGTGATGAAGTTTTGGATTTGATTTTTAGAGCCTTCTGTGAGCCTAATCAGGATGAAATTATCACCATGCCACCCACCTATGGCATGTATGAGGTCTTGGCAAATCTCAACGCCATTAAAACAGTAGCGGTTCCGCTTAAAAAAGGGTTTCAAATCGATGTGGATGCCGTACGCTCTTCCATCACAGAACAGACGAAATTGATTTTTATTTGTTCGCCGAACAATCCCTCTGGAAATCTTCTTCAGATCAACGATATCAAAATCATATTGGATGAATTTTCCGGTTTGGTGGTGATTGACGAAGCCTATATTGATTTTGCCGCGAATAGTTCTTTTATTTCAGAATTGAATGATTATCCCAATCTGATTATTACGCAGACCTTTTCAAAAGGCCTTGCACATGCGGGCATTCGCGTAGGAATGTGCTTCGCCAGTGAACGCATCATCTCCGTGCTCAATAAAATCAAACCGCCTTACAATATCAATCAGTTGAGTCAAAGTAAGGCCCTGGAGGTTATTCAAAGTTTTGAAACCTACCTGTTCCAGATAGAAATTGTAAAATCTGAACGTGAACTCCTTTCTGAAGCATTCAAAACCATAAGCTGGATTCAACATATTTATCCCTCTGAATCTAACTTTTTACTGTGTAAAGTTGATGATGCCAATTACAGGTACAAACAACTATTAGAGCAAAAAATAGTAGTCAGGAATCGAACAAATCAGCATCTTTGTGAAAATTGTTTGAGATTCACGGTTGGAACTCCAGAGCAGAATCAAACCTTGATTAAGGTTTTAAAACAGCTGGATTCATAATGATTTAGTTTACGTGAGCGCATTAAAAAAAAATAATAGATGAAAAAGGTTTTATTTATAGACAGAGACGGAACGCTTATCAAAGAACCGGCCGATGAGCAAATCGATAGCTTTGAAAAGTTAGATTTTTACCCGGAGGTATTTACATACATGCATAAAATCGCCGCAGAACTAGATTACGAGTTGGTAATGATTACCAATCAGGATGGCCTAGGGACTGATGTTTACCCTGAAAACACGTTCTGGCCGGTTCAAAACTTCATCATGCATACCTTCGAGAATGAAGGGGTTCACTTTGAAGATGTGTATATTGATAAAACCTTTCCCGAAGACAATGCGCCTACACGAAAGCCTAAAACCGGACTGCTGACCAGGTATTTCGAATCCGACTATGATCTTGAAAATTCATTTGTCATAGGCGATCGAATGACCGATGTAGAATTGGCTAAAAACCTTGGGGCTAAAGGTATTTTTATAGATAACAAAACCAATTTAGGTGAAGGAGAAACCGAAAATTCACAATCTGAACTGGAAACCCATATCGCTTTAAGGACAGATTCCTGGAAAGTTATTTATAGTTTCCTGAAACTGGAAACCAGGACAGCAAGCCTTAAGCGAACCACCAAAGAAACCGATATAGAGGTCAGAATTAATCTGGATGGAACAGGAAAAAGTGATATCTCTACCGGAATCCATTTTTTTGATCATATGATAGATCAAATCGCCAGACATGGGCATATAGATATTGAACTCCTCGCCAAAGGTGATCTTGAAGTGGATGAACATCACACCATCGAAGACGTCGCTATTGTTTTAGGTGAAGTTTTTGCCAAAGCTATAGGCAACAAACTCGGTATTGAGCGCTATGGATTTTGTTTGCCCATGGACGACAGCTTAGCCCAGGTCGCTATAGACTTTGGTGGAAGAAACTGGCTGGTTTGGGATGCTGAATTTAAGCGAGAGAAAATCGGTGAAATGCCTACTGAAATGTTTTTGCACTTTTTTAAATCCTTTACCGATGGTGCCAGGTGTAATCTTAACATAAAAGCTGAAGGGGATAACGAGCATCATAAAATTGAAGCTATTTTCAAAGCCTTTGCTAAATCCATTAAGATGGCGGTTAAGCGCGACGCTGAAAAAATGATTTTACCAAGTACAAAAGGACAACTTTAAATGAAAATAGCCATTATAGATTACGGAGCGGGAAATGTAAAAAGCATTGAATTTGCGTTGCAGCGTTTAGGATTCGAATCTGAATTGACCAGTGATGCCAAAACAATTAAAGCTGCAGACCGGGTTATTTTTCCGGGTGTCGGCGAAGCCAGCAGTGCTATGCAGATGCTGAGACGAACAGGTTTGGACACGCTCATCCCCAAACTGAAACAGCCTGTTTTAGGCATTTGCCTGGGTATGCAACTCATGTGTAAGCACTGTGAAGAAGGCGATACGAAAGGTTTAGGCATATTTGATGTGAATGTGGTCAAATTCAATACAAACCTGAAAGTTCCTCAGGTGGGCTGGAATACTATTTTCAACTTAAAGTCAGCCTTGTTTAAAAGCGTTGAGGAAAATTCCTATATGTATCTGGTTCACAGTTATTATGTTCCAACCTACAATAACAGCATAGCCACTTCAGATTATGGTTTAGAGTATAGCGTGGCCCTTCATAAAGATAATTTTTATGGCGTTCAGTTCCATCCTGAAAAGTCAGGACAAATAGGGGAACAGGTTTTGGAGAATTTTATAGTCAATTGTAATAAGTAAATAGTATTTAGTAAAATGTAAGCAGCACAAGAAATTAGAGCCTAAGAAAAGGCGCTGAAACTTACTGTAAACTAAGAACGAATAACAATAAACGAACAACAAGAAGATGAGAATAATACCGGCGATAGATATCATTGAGGGTCAGTGTGTAAGGCTTTCCAAGGGGGATTACGATACCAAAAAGGTGTATAATGAAAACCCACTGGAAGTCGCCAAGGCTTTTGAGGACAGTGGCATCGAATATTTGCATCTTGTGGATCTGGACGGCGCTAAGTCAAAACACATCGTGAATCATAAGATTCTTGAAAGCATTGCGACGCATACCCGTTTAAAAATTGATTTTGGGGGTGGATTGAAGTCCGATAAAGATCTTCAAATCGCATTTGAAAGCGGTGCTCAGCAAATAACTGGAGGAAGTATTGCTGTCACCAACAAATCCCTGTTTCTGGATTGGGTGGCCAGATTTGGTTCACATAAAATCATTCTTGGTGCCGATGCCAAAGACGGAAAGATTGCCACCGGAGGCTGGAAAGAATCCTCAGATCTTAATATTGAGACGTTTATCAGGGACTTTGTGGATGAAGGGATTGAATACGTTATTTCAACAGATATATCTAAAGATGGCATGTTAGAGGGACCTTCGGTAGATCTTTATGTCTCTATACTTCAAAATAATCCTGAGCTCAAACTCATCGCCTCAGGCGGCATTTCAGGTTTACAGGATTTAGAGGATGTTTACGAAATTGGCTGTGAAGGCGTTATCATTGGAAAAGCCATTTATGAAAATAGAATCAGCTTAAAGGAATTGGAAAGATTTATTTTAGAACACTAAAAAAAAAAGACTTTGCTCACTAAAAGAATAATACCTTGTTTGGATATCAAAAATGGCCGGACCGTTAAGGGTGTCAATTTTGTTGAACTTCGAGATGCAGGGGATCCTGTGGAATTAGCCAAAATCTATGCCGATAATTATGCTGATGAATTGGTGTTTCTGGATATTTCTGCTACTGAAGAACGTCGGAAAACCCTGGCAAAATTAGTTGAAGAGATCGCTAAGCATATCAATATTCCGTTTACCGTTGGTGGAGGTATTTCTTCCGTAGAAGATGTAGCTCTGCTTTTGAAGTCCGGAGCCGATAAGGTGTCCATTAATTCTGCGGCAGTGAAAAACCCAAAATTAATTTCGGAAGTGGCAAAGCGTTTTGGGTCTCAGTGTGTGGTGGTAGCGATTGATGCCAAGCAGATAGACGGCCACTGGAAAGTACATCTGGTAGGCGGAAAGCAGCCTACAGACATCGACTTATTTGAATGGGCAAAAGAAGTTCAGGAACTGGGCGCTGGAGAAATTCTGTTTACCTCTATGGATCATGACGGGACCAAAGCCGGCTTTGCCAATGAAGCCCTGGCGAAATTATCAGAGGAACTTCACATTCCGATCATCGCTTCAGGAGGTGCTGGAAATGTAAAGCATTTTGAAGATACGTTTATACTTGGGAAGGCAGATGCAGCACTGGCAGCAAGTGTGTTTCACTTTAAGGAAATCGAAATTTCAGACTTAAAAAACGAATTGAAGTCTAAGGGTATTTCAATCAGAATATAATCAGGAAAAACTTATTCTAAGGGCTCTTGTCATTTTGAGTCCTGAAGATTCGGGAAGAAAAAATCAATAGTTTTGAATAAAAAATAAATTATGACCATAGATTTCAATAAAAATAAAGACAATTTAGTTCCGGCCATTATTCAGGATGCGGTGACGAAAAATGTTCTCATGCTAGGCTATATGAATGAAGAAGCCTACAAAAAAACAGTGGATACAAAACTGGTGACATTTTACAGCCGGAGTAAGAACAGACTGTGGACTAAAGGAGAAGAAAGCGGAAATACATTAGACCTTGTCGATATCCAGGTGGATTGCGATAATGATACCTTACTCGTTCAGGTTCATCCCAACGGACCTACCTGTCACACCGGAACGGATACCTGCTGGAAAGAAGATAATGAAACGACGTTTGGATTTTTAACCCACTTGGAAAACACGATCCGGCAGCGCAAAGCGGAAGGAAAACCAGACGAAAGTTATGTGGCCAGTCTGTTTGAAAAGGGCATCAACAAAATTGCTCAAAAAGTAGGGGAAGAGGCCGTAGAAGTTGTCATCGAAGCAAAAGATGACAATGATGATTTATTTTTGAATGAGAGCGCAGATTTGTTGTTTCACTACTTAATTTTACTACAGCAGAAAGGCTTCCAACTTAAAGACGTTGAAGATATTTTAAAGTTTAGGATCAAGAAATAGAAAAAGTCTGCCTGTATGCAGTATAAACGCTTTTATTACCTTATTCAGCTTCAGTACTTAGGGTTTCGCTACCACGGATGGCAAAAACAGCCTGATGTCTTGACGGTTGAGCATATGCTTAGCAAAACCTTGAATTATATCCTGGAGGGCAAGCGGTTTAAAGTTATTGCAGCGGGCAGAACCGATGCCATGGTTTCAGTAAACCAGACCTATGCGGAGCTATTCATCTATGAAGACGAGCTGGATTTAGATATATTCTTAGAGCTTTTCAATAAAAACCTCCCCCAGGACATCAAATGTCTTTCTATTGAAGAAACCACTGCAGATTTCAATATTATTCAGCATCCTAAAGTCAAAGAATACCTTTATTTTTTTTGTACACAGGAGAAAATGCATCCGTTTTGCGCCCCTTTTATGGTGAATCTTCAGGAAGACCTGGATATAGAACTCATGAAACAAGGAGCCGCTTTATTTGAAGGAGAGCACGACTTCTATTCTTTTGCGTTTCGTCCTAATCCTGAAACTCAAACCCAGGGAAAACTTGATGTTTGTGAGCTCAGTGAAAATTCAATTTACACCGCCAATTTTTTCCCGGAGTTAAGTTATGTTTTAAAGGTCGTAGGAGAAGGCTTTAAACGCCAGCAAATCCGACTTATGATGGGCGCTTTAATCGATCTTGGCCGACATAAATATGATCTTGAAGAGCTCAGAGCAATTATCGATGGACGGAATAAAATCAAGCTTGAACACATAGCTCAGGCTTCAGGCTTAATTTTGAATAGGGTGAAGTTGATAAATCCTTAAAACCAATTTTTTCTTTTAAAGAAGTAGATTAAGGCTATAGTCATTACTAGCATAACGCCCCAGACGATAAAATACGCGGGTCTATATCCAAGTTCAGGCATAAATTCGAAATTCATCCCGTAAACCCCGGCGATAAAGGTGAGTGGTATGAAAATGGAAGACATGATGGTAAGCACTTTCATCACCTGATTCATTTTATTACTCAGGCTACTCATATACATATCCATTAATCCCCAGACAATCTCTCGGTAAATGTCAACGTTCTCAGTTACCTGCAAAATGTGATCATATAAATCGGCTAAATAGGCTTTCGTAGACTGATCATAAAGCTCGTGTTTAGAAATCTGCAACTTTCTTATAAGTTCCTTGGCAGGAAAAATCGCCTTGCGTACACTTAGTATTTCACGTTTCAACAACTGAATTTCTGAGGTTGAGGCATTATGCGCGTCCTTGAGAATCCTGTCTTCAAGATTTTCAGTTTTTTCTTCAATCGTTTCTGTCACATTATAGTAATTATCTACCACCGCATCAATAAGCGCGTAAAAAAGATAATCTGTGCCTCGCATGCGAATTCTTCCCACTTTATTGTGAATTCGTTCCCGAATGGAATTGAAAATGCTATCCTGTGACTGTTGAAATGAAATGATATAGGATGTATTGAAAACAATCCCGAAGTGATTTTTAATCAATAAGCCCGCATCATTATGAAAAATCATTTTGAGGGCAAAGAATACGTAATCCTCAAACTCATCTAGTTTTGGTCTTTGTTTGGTGTTGGCAATGTCTTCTAAAACAAGGGGATGTATCTGCAGTAAGTTTCCAAGATCGGCCAGTTTTTTAACGTCATGAACCCCAATAAAATTTATCCAGTGTTGGAATTCTTTGTCGTGAGTGACCAGCTCATGGACTTTTTCTAGAGAACAATTGTTATGATACACCACTTTTTCTTCGTTATAACTGATGACGTTGATAACCGTTTCTTCCGAGGTTTCTTCACCAACATAGGTTATTTTTCCAGGTATTTGGTTCTGAATGGGTTTACGCTTCAGCTTTAAAGCTTTAGGGTAATGTAATTGTTTTAAGGTGTTATGCACTTTGTTTTTCAAAATAGTGAAGTTGAGATTGTAAACGTTCTTTGGTCAGATTGATAATTCTTTTATTGACTTCTGAAGAGTTTTCGTGATAAAACTTATACTCATCAATAGTGAAAAACCCTATAAACACGCCTCTTAACAGGTTTTTGAACTTCGAATCTTTCTTTACCGTATTTTCGATATAATTAAGTTTCTCCATCTCACCGAGTTTATGAAATACATTTTTATACCTCACGATATAATTTTCAAAAAGCGATAGAATCAGCTCATTTTGAAATTTGGCAATGGGCCTTAAGGTTGAATTTTGGAAAGATTCTAAACTCAGGGTAGTTTCATCAATCTTGGCATTGGGCACTTCTAGTCGAATGTTTAGAAGCTGCTCATCTCTTGAAGTCATAGAAATTATTTTTACTAAAATAAGAAAATCTTCCTTGCCTTGTATGGAATCCGGGAGATAAAGAAAGACAGCAGTTTATTTAATTCATATCAATAAAAAAGCTATTCTTAATTTTCACTAACTGACTCATTTAATCATAAGTTGCAGTGAATACAAAGAATAGCTTTTTTAATGCTGAAGTTGGCCTGTTATTTTTTTTACTGGATAGTTACATCGAAAGTGGCTTCAATATCGGTTTCTCCACCGACTGAATCCGATAAAATACCTTCGCTGGCACCAGCAGCGAATTTATTTCCATCATGAATAAGGATAAAGGTTAAAATCCCATTGCTTACAGTTGTGGTTTGTAATCTAAATTCAACTCCGATAGGGTTACCATCAACATCAGTATCCAGATAAGTGGTGTTTAAATCCAATGAAGTAGATGGAAGATAAAAAACCTGATGTTCATTGCCTTCTTCTCTTACTTCTACTGTAATATCTTCTGCTGGATCTTCAAGTTTGTTCAAAAATTCAACTCGACCGGTATAAGTAGTATTGGCAGATAGGGGCATAGTGGTTTTTTCAGGATTGAGGCCGTCTGCATCGAGATCATTGTATGAAAATGCTAGCATCTCAGTTCCTCCTTCCGGAGTTAAATACACATTTAAGGTAGTGATGACTTCTTCCTGATTGATTAGTTCTGGTGCATCATCGTCACTGGAACACGCACTAAAGGTTAATAAGGCAATAAGGCTTAAGCTTAATAATTTCATAGCTTTCATAGTTTTTTTGTTTTAATAGTTGAATTTTAATTGTAACATAGCATTGGTGCCAACTTCATCGGCATAAAATCGTAGTCTATTGAGGTAGTCTCTGTATCGCGTATTGAGAACATTATTGATGATAAGATCAATACTTAAGCTGTTTGAATTTAAATCGAATTCTATTCCGCTTCTAAAATTTAATAGATGATAGGCCTCTGGTGGCGTGCTTATATCGACCAGAACCTCTTCAAAGTTTCCTGTGCTGGTATTTACAATATCAGCAATAAAATTATTATCAGGAAACAGACGTTGTTCTGCCACAAATTTGCTGTTAACAGAGAGATAAAAATTCTTCCACTCGGCTTTAGTGTAGGTCAGAGTGTTTGACAAATTGAAAGGAGGCATATTGATAAGCGCCGTATTTCTGTCTAAATCAGTGCCATCAACAAAAGCGAAATTGGACAGTAAATCGAAGTTTCGGTAGGTATAACTGGCACTCACATCTACACCAAATAATCTGGCATTGGTTTGTCTGTAAGCATATACTGGAAAGGATCCTCGAATGGTAGTTTCTATTCCCCGGGGTTCAAGAATAATAAAATCTTTGATATAGTTGTAATAGGGCTGAATGCTAAAGCCTAAATTGTTGATTTTCCCCTGTAACTCCAGTCCTGTTTTCAAAGATTGTTCTGAATCGAGTTGGAGCTCTCCAAGTTCTATGGTGGCCAGGCTATGATGAAGTCCTTCACTAAATAATTCTGAAGGATTTGGAGCCCTGCTGGCTGAGCTGATATTGGAAATCAATTTCCAGTCGTTTTTAAAAATATGGGTAGCGCCAATGGTGCCTGAGAAATTGTGATAATCAAAAACTGGATTTGTTAGAATCTGATTGCCAAAATCTTCCACTTCAAATTCCGGGTACAGTTGATTATAATTGAGATTTCGCCATCTGGATGTCGAATAGAACTTATCGGCATTGATGTTGCTGAAGTCATATCTGAAGCCTGCGTCGATCTTCCAGTTTTCACTAACCTCATAGATTGAGCTTGCAAATACACCAGCAGAATACATCTCATAATCTGGAATTAGACGCTTTACGCCGGTATTGGGATCACTGAAATTGGTTTGTGCATTTAACTCTGCGCCGAATTCTGAATTAAAATCCTTCACTTCTGTCCATTCCAGCTGAGCGAGTAGAGTATGGGTCTTTAAATTCATATCCATAGCAGCCAAATCGCTTCGTCCACCACGCCTTACATCAAATTCTAACCTGTCATTATTTTGAAAGGAATACTGAAGACTGGCTTCACCGATGTTGTTGATCTTTTTAAAGGTGTTGAGCTTGTAGATTTGATGAGTCACCTCCTGTTTGGGATTATTGATCGTATATGAAAAATCGTCTATATAAAAAGGCTCTTGCCTATTGATGGCATTCACCAGATCTCTCGCATTTCCAATATGAGCAGCTCTGAGGATTCCAATCTCAGTATTGGTTAATTTAAAACTGAAATCAATCCCGTAATCGATTTTATTAAGCCCGATTCCTAAACTCAGGTTATTTTCTCTTTGTCCTGTATTGGTCAATTGGTAATCCGGGGCTCTTAAATCTCCCAGCCTTTTAAGACTGCCTTGAATTCTGTAGTTGAATCCATTGCTTTTAGATTTAATCAGGCTGGATGAGAGGGTTCCCCCACGGCCATTGGTTTCACCGGTCAATATGGTTTTACCCATCAGCGTGTCTTTTATTGGAGCCTTTCGGGGCTCTACGACGATGACTCCTCCAATAGCATCCCCACCATATTTTAAGGCTGAAGCCCCTTTAATGACCGTGACGTTTGCAGCCGAATTGATATCCACATTGGGCGCATGATCTTCACCCCATTGCTGATCATAAAGCCGAACATTGTCGTTGATAATCAAAACCCGAGAGCTATGAAGACCTTGTATGATAGGCTTTACAATGGAACTTCCCGTATTGAGACTAGAAACTCCGCTGATGCTTTCCAAAGCTTCGCCAAGGGATGCACTGCTGAATCTGTCGAGTTCTTCACTTTTTATCTGGCTGGAAATGGATGAGTTGAGATCAGCGTTGTAAAGTTTGCCTTTAAGTAAAACTTCATTGAGTTCTTCTAAATGGTGTTCCAGTCGAAAGTTGATTTGGGTATCTTCGACAAGCCTAATGCTTTTGGTTGCAGAGACACAATACGGATGGGTGACCTTGAGCCTCAGTTGACTTTCACACAATTCCTTGAATTCATAATAACCGTTTTCATCGGTATAAGAAACGGTATTCGTCCCTTCAATAGAAATCACTGCTGACTGAAGAGGCATGTTATTATGGATGTCGATAATCTGGCCTGAGATTGATAAATCGCAATCCTGGGCAAAAATAAACGAACTTGCAGATGCAAGAAAAAGCAAAAGACTGAACTTTTGAAACATATACTGGGGTTTAAACTAGAAACAAATAAAGAGTAAAAGCTACTTTAGGCTAGTTTAAAAGGGGGAGGTTTATTGTAATACTTACCAGATTTACGGACTCGTTTTGGATAAACTTTATAAACCGAAACTGTGGATTCAATCTGACTTTCGAATTCCTGAAAGGTAAATTCCGGCAGAGCAGGTGTGATGAAATGAATATCCTCCTGATTGGTCAGGACATATTCATCACAGGTTTTACAGAGTTCTACGGCTGAAAAATCCTCATTATCAAATAAATGACTTAGCGCATGAGCATTAACAACGGTCGTTGTGAACACCATGAATATGACTAAAGTTATTATTTGTTTGAAATTCAAAGTCAAATAGTTTTTTGCGAATGTAATATATTTTTACAAATTAAAAATATATTTAGCTTTTATCAAAAAAAAAGCCAAACCCAAGTCTGGAAAGCATTTTCTTTTCAAAATTCCAAAAGAATTTATTTTGACCAAATAAGGTTCCTATTACGACTAAAAGCACCTGATAAATAGGGAAAATCAGTAATATTCTTAAAGAATAATAGATAGAACCGCCAAAAAAATGCTCCGGAAAGACCTCCCGGTGGAGTCCTATATAGTCGAGAACAGGTTTAGCTAAATAGGCTGACAGAGACCCTGTGATAGCGAAAACTATAAAAATGATAACCAATTGAAAGTTGGATTGTATGCCCCAGCGTTCCTTTAATTTTTTCATGACGCGAAAATACAAAAGCTTATCGCAATCGCTGCCCATATTTCTCCTGAAAATACAGGAAATAATTATAAAGCAGGTAATTTACTTCATAGCCGTAATCCACATTATAGTCGTAGTTGATTTGCATAGGATACAAATCCGGACCATACTGGGATGGATTATTAGCTCTTATGTTATAATTGGCTACGAAAATTCTATTTCTTTGCTCTAAATAATCCTGTCCATAGTAGCCTCTTGGTTTTTGAGTGGCAAGCCACGCATTGAAGCCAGGTTCCAGGATTATGATTTCATATTCCAGACTATCATTGGCAATACGAATCGTATCATTTTTAAGGTCAGAATCCTTAAACTCGGGATTAGATTCTCGTTTTTGAACAGAACAAGCGATAATAAGGGATAAGACCAGAATCGTTAAAAAATATTTCATTCCCTAAGTTAATCCTTTCTGAGCATATCTACAATAAAAGCGCCTGGATATTTATCCTGCAATTGAGTCATGAAATCTTCAGCTTCCTGTCTTGTGCTATGCTGACCCAGGATGATAGCGTAAACTTTTACCTTGTCTATGCTTTTAACCTGGATCAGAATTTCACTGGCATAACTGGCCTTTAACTTATGAACCAGCTTCAGCAAATTATCACTTTCCTGAAAACTTGCAATTTGCACCCCGTAATAGTCAGGTTTGACCAGGCTCACATCAAGCTCATAATAGTCCTTGGTTTCTTCCTGCTCTTTAGGAAGTGATTCAAAATCTTCAGCTTTACTGTTTTTAACCTGAGTCATTTGCTCAGTTTGTTGCTTTTTTTTGTTTTCGGCCGGAGGAGCCTGGTATTCCGCCCTTCCTTTAGAGACTGGCGTATCTTTTGCAAGGACTTCAATTCTCACTTCTGTAACTCCGCTTTCCAGAATTCCCAGGGATTTCGCTACCGACCTGGATAAATCTATAATCCTTCCCCTTATAAAAGGTCCTCTGTCGTTAATCTTTACAATAGCTGTATTATAATTATTGAGATTTGTAACTTTTACTTTAGTCCCAAAAGGAAGTGTTCGATGTGCAGCCGTAGCTAAACTGTGTTTGTAAATTTCCCCACTCGCCGTTGGTCTGCCTTCAAATTTATCAGAATAAAAGGAAGCCTTTCCTGTTTGTGTTTGTGTAAAGACAATATGACCTGCCAATAAAAATATTCCTAAAAGAAATGTTTTCATGTTTTTTGATTCAAAAATGATAGGATTTGATTGCTAAGCTCTTTAGCAATTCGATCTTGAGTTTCCTGTGTAGCTCCTCCAATATGCGGACTCAGAGACAACTTAGGATTCATGAGCAGTTGGATAGGGGGTTGTGGCTCATCTTCAAAAACGTCTAATGCCCCAAAGCTTAAGTCATTGTTGTCTAATGCCTTAACCAAAGCCACTTCATCCAAACATGTACCATGCGATGTATTGATTATACCAGCGGTAGACTTCATTTTCTGAAACTCTTTTGTTCCAAATAAGTATGCAGTCGTTTTTGGAATATGAAGACTAATGACATCCGATGTTGACAAAATCTCATCAAATGATGAGGATGATAATTGAAATTTTAAAGTCTGCTTATCATAAAAGTCCAGTTCTAGTTCAGCAGATGTTGTGCTTTTATCATAGAATTTTACCCGCATTCCTAAGGCAATCGCCTTTTTAGCCACTTCCTCTCCAACGCGGCCTAAACCGATAAGGCCAATCGTTTTGCCCTTTAGTTCGCTGCCACCAGAAAAAGATCGCTTCAAAGCTTTGAAGTTCTGATCCCCCTCCAGGGGCATTTCCCGGTTAGAATCCTTAAGGTGCCTCATGCAGCTTAAAAGATGGGCTATGGTAAGCTCAGCTACGCTATTGCTCCAGGCCTGTTCTGCCTGAAAAACTTCGATGTTTTTTTGTTTGGCGAAATCCAGGTCTATGTGATCTGAGCTTCTATCGCAGTTCCCTATAAGTTTTAGCGAGGGCATTTCAGAGATCACCGCCTTTGGTAGAGGAGTAGAGCTCTTTACTAAGAGCCCTTCTATGTGGTTGGTGTTGATATAATTGGTTAACTGATTCGAGGCTACGGTTTTAATCATCACCTCATGACCAGCTTCTTCCAGAAGTTGAGTTCCGGTATCAGAAAAGCCATCGGTTGCTAATAATTTCATGCTAAGGTTTTTATAGGGTTTTTTCAAAATGCTTCATCACATCGACAAGGACCTCTACACTTTCAAGGGGCAATGCGTTATACATGGAAGCCCTGTAGCCACCTACGCTTCTGTGTCCATGTAATCCGTTGATGTTAGCCGATTTCCAGAGCTCGTCAAATCTTGAAGCTAAGGACTCATCGTTTAAGGTGAAGGTGGCGTTCATCATAGATCGGTCCTCTTTGCCGGTAAAGCCTTCAAAAAGTGAATTTCTATCAATTTCAGAATAGATCAGTTCAGATTTCGCTCGATTCTTTTTCTCCTGGGCAGAAACCCCACCATTTCGAGATAGCCATTCCAGCGTAAGCATCGACACATACACAGAGAAAACAGGCGGTGTATTGAACATGCTTTCTTTTTTGATGAATAACTTGTAATCCATCATCGATGGAATAGTTCGGGAAACCTTGCCTAAAATATCTTCTTTTACGACAACAAGAGTGGCTCCGGCAGGCCCCATATTCTTTTGAGCTCCGGCGTATATAAGTCCAAACCGGGAGAAGTCTAGGTCTCTCGAAAAAATATCACTGCTCATATCGCAGATGAGTGGAGTCTCATCCGAATCTGGAAACGACTTCATTTGAGTTCCGTAGATGGTATTGTTACTCGTGCAATGCATATAATCCAGGCCCTGGGGAATACTGTAATTTTTCGGGATAAAATTATAATTGCTTTCTTTTGAGCTGGCGACAATTTCGATTTCACCGAAGTTTTTTGCTTCTTTAATGGCATTGGAAGCCCAGGTTCCGGTGTCTAAGTAACCGGCTTTTTTTTCAAGAAGATTATACGCTGTTGTCAAAAACTGCATACTTGCTCCACCCTGCATAAATAGGGCCTTGTAACCTTTATTTTGTAAATTCAAATGCTCCAGAGCCAGGGATCTGGCCTTTTCCATAACCTCCACAAAGGCTGAGCTTCTGTGAGAAATCTCCAGGATAGACAGCCCGGAACCATCCAAATCTATGACAGACTGCGAAGCTTTTTCAAAAACTTCAAGGGGTAATATACAAGGTCCCGCGCTAAAATTATGAGGTCTTTCCATGTTTGATCAGTTGTTTTCAATTAAAAATTTGATGGTATCTACGCCATCGGCATAATCTGCCAGACCGGGATGTTGAGCCTGTCCAAAATCAACAGCGCTTAAGCTACGCTGCCCAACGATACATTGTATATTCTGTTGCTCTTCCAGCAGGCGGGCTTTCAGCTGCATTTCATCGGTGTAGGTTTCGTAAAACAAAACTCCAATTGGTGAAGAAAATTTTTCATCTTCCTTCAGAAGTAAAAAACCATTATCCAGCAATTTAACCGAACTCATCAAGTAAACCGCTTTGTTATAGTCGTAATTATTGGCGTATTTATGATGATTTATAAGGTCTTTATACCCAAACATCGCTTTGAAGAAGTTATCAAAATCATAGGTTTCAGGAACAAACAATTTGGAAACATTTCGGCATCCTAAGCCAAAATATTTGAAAACATCATGCCCTAAAGCTTCCAGGTCTTCTTTAGATTCTGTTCCGTCCAGGATAGCAGCTGAATTCCTGTTTTTACGAATAATATGCGGTTTGTCTTTAAAGTAATATTCAAAATAACGGGCTGTATTGTTGCTGCCTGTAGCAATAACCGCATCAAACTCGGGAAGCTTCTCCTTCGTAAACTCAATTTTAGATTTGAATTCCGGTTCGATAGCTATAAGTTCTTCAGCAAGGAAGGGGACCAGCAAGCTGTCATTTGAGGATAGTTTCCCGATAAAGTGATGACCTGTAATCAAAACACTCAGAAAATCATGAAATCCTACCAAAGGGATATTTCCTGCCATGACCACGGCAACTCTTTGTTTGGTATAATCTCCAAGCGTATAAGGCTGAAGCCATTTGGATAACTGATCTTGAGTAAGCGTCTTGGACCAGTCTTCAAGTGCGCTGTGGATTTGATCTTGGGTAAACCAGGCATTTTGCAACTCGGCGTTTCTTAAGACATTAGTCAATTTTTGTGAAAAATTAGAGCTTGAGTCTGGAGAATCTATGTAGTTTTGTAGTGAAAATCCAAGTTTCGAAAACGCATCTATTCTGGCATCTAAAGTCATATATTTGGCTATCCTTTATAGTGTTGCTATTTTTGAACAAACTTACATAAATAATACTCAAATGGCTATTAAAATAACAGACGAATGTATCAATTGCGGTGCCTGCGAGCCCGAATGTCCTAATACCGCAATTTATGAAGGAGCAGATGATTGGAGATATGCGGATGGTACAGATCTGGAAGGAAATATTGTACTTCCGGATGGCAAAGAAGTGAATGCAGAAGAAGCTCAGGAACCCGTCAGTGATGAATTATATTATATCGTTGCAGACAAATGCACGGAGTGCTTAGGCTTTCACGAAGAGCCGCAATGCGCAGCAGTTTGCCCGGTGGATTGTTGTGTTCCCGATGAGGAACATGAAGAAACAGAAGAAGAATTACTCGGCAAACAATCTTTTATGCACAAGGAATAATAAATGATTCCATTTATAGACACAAACCCCTAGGCCACAGTGTTATAGGGGTTTCGTGTTTTTATTTACATATTTTATCTTAAAAAATATTTATACTTGCCTTAGATTTTAAATTTGCTTCAGATTTTTATTTTAAAGAAATCGTAGTATATTTCGGTGTTCAGAAAAATTATGGCAGAAGAAACAAAGTACACAGAAGACAATATTAAATCACTAGACTGGAAGCAGCATATTCGTATGCGTCCAGGGATGTATATAGGTAAACTCGGTGATGGTTCCGGAGCCGATGATGGAGTTTACATCTTATTAAAAGAAGTGCTAGACAATTCCATAGATGAATTTGTCATGGGCTCTGGTAAAACCATCGAAGTTTCCATTCAGAATTCAAAAGTGATCGTAAGGGATTATGGTCGGGGGATTCCGTTGGGTAAAGTGGTGGATGTGGTTTCCAAAATGAACACGGGGGGAAAATATGACACCAATGCCTTCAAAAAATCGGTGGGACTCAATGGCGTTGGTACCAAAGCCGTAAATGCATTATCCAGTTATTTCAGAGTAGAATCTACCAGAGACAACAAGTCTGTTTCTGCTGAATTTGAGCAGGGTAATCTGATTAAAAAGGAAGACCTTGATGAAACTTCAAGACGACGCGGAACTAAAGTCACGTTTATACCGGATGAAGTCATTTTCAAAAAATATAATTTCAGAAATGAATATATTGAGAAAATGCTCAAAAATTATGTCTATCTCAATCCGGGATTGACCATACTTTTCAATGGTGAAAAATACTATTCGGAAGAAGGCTTAAAAGACTTACTGAGCGACCGAATCAGAAATGAAGATCAATTGTTCCCGATCATTCACCTGAGAGGAAACGATATTGAAGTGGCGATCACCTTTAGCAAAGCTCAATATTCAGAAGAATACCATTCCTTCGTCAACGGACAAAATACAACCCAGGGTGGAACACACCAGTCCGCTTTTAGAGAAGCCATTGTAAAAACGATACGCGAGTTTTATAAAAAGAATTTCGAACCCAGTGACATCCGGAAATCGATCGTTTCAGCGATCAGCATCAAGGTGATGGAACCTGTTTTTGAAAGTCAGACCAAAACCAAACTGGGTTCTACCGATATGGGAGGAGACTTGCCGACGGTAAGGACTTATATCATGGATTTTCTGAAGCAGAAACTGGACAACTACCTCCATAAGAACAATCAGACGGCTGAATTGCTTCATAGGAAAATACTCAGAGCAGAAAAAGAGCGAAAAGATCTTTCCGGGATTAGGAAACTCGCCAAAGACAGGGCTAAAAAAGCAAGTGTTCACAACAAAAAACTCAGAGACTGCAGGATTCATCTTGAGGATACCAAAAAAGAAGGCTATCTGGAAACGACTTTATTCATTACGGAAGGAGATTCTGCAAGTGGAAGCATAACAAAATCAAGGGATGTAAACACGCAGGCGGTTTTTAGCCTTAAGGGTAAACCCCTTAACTCTTACGGACTAAGCAAAAAGATAGTTTATGAAAATGAAGAATTCAATCTTTTACAGGCCGCATTAAATATTGAAGATTCACTGGAGGATTTAAGGTATAACAACATTGTCATCGCAACAGATGCCGATGTAGACGGGATGCACATCAGATTATTGATCATTACTTTTTTTCTTCAGTTTTTCCCGGAACTGATCAAAGAAGGGCACTTATATATCCTGCAAACCCCGCTTTTTAGAGTGAGGGATAAAAAACAAACCTTTTACTGTTATTCTGAAACTGAAAAAAGAGAAGCCATCAAAACTCTGAGGGGAAAACCAGAAATTACCCGGTTTAAGGGACTGGGTGAAATTTCTCCGGACGAATTCAAGAATTTTATAGGCGAAGATATTCGGTTAGATCCTGTGATGCTGGATAAATACAAAAGTATTCCTGAAATTCTGGAGTTTTATATGGGTAAAAACACACCCGACCGCCAAAATTTTATAATCGATAATTTGAAAGTAGAAATTGATCTGGTGGAAGAGGTTGAAGAAGAGATTCATGAGGTTAAATAATTATAAATTTGTGAAAAAAATACCCTGGATTTATTACTTCTCGGTAATAGTTCTTTTACTCACTATTTTTCTAAATCATCAACTCGGCAAACAACTCTTTCCATCAAACACCTACTATTATGCGACGCTTATAGTCATAAGTTTAGCTTTGGTTTATGTCTATTTTGCAGGAAAATATTTTGAATATGACAGCGAGGGAAGTTTAGTTGTCTTCTTGAACAAGGGAGCCATTCTGTCTGAATTTATCAGTTACCGCACTAAGATTTATGAAATTAAAAGAGAAAAAATAAAGGATTACAAAATACGCAACCTGTTGATATATAAAAGGTTAACCGTGTTTTATTCAACAAAAAATACAGACAGAAACTTCAGGGTTAACATCAGTATGTTAAGTCCAAGGAAAATAAGATTTATGAAGTTATCTCTTGATAAAATAATAGATAAAAACAAAGCCAACCTATGAGTGACGATTTAGATTTGACTTCTGATTCTCAAAATGAATTTGATCCTGGCGCAAAGGATGAGTCCATAAAGGTGACAGGGATGTTTCAGGAATGGTTCCTGGATTATGCCTCGTATGTCATTTTAGAAAGGGCCGTACCTGCGATTGAAGATGGTTTTAAACCAGTGCATCGTCGAATTTTACATTCCATGAAAGATCTGGACGATGGACGCTATACAAAAGTTGCAAACATCGTTGGTCATACCATGCAGTACCATCCACACGGAGACGCGAGTATTGGAGATGCTATCGTACAGATTGGTCAAAAAGACATTCTGATCGATACCCAGGGAAACTGGGGTAACATTCTAACGGGAGACCGAGCAGCGGCTTCAAGGTATATTGAAGCACGCTTGTCGAAGTTTGCACTTGATGTAGTATTTAATCCAAAAACCACGGAATGGCAAATTTCCTATGACGGCAGGAAGCAGGAGCCTGTAAATCTTCCCGTGAAATTCCCTATGGTCCTGGCTCAGGGCGCTGAAGGTATTGCCGTGGGCTTAAGCACGAAAATCTTACCTCACAATTTCAATGAACTCATAGAGGCCTCTATCAAACACCTGGAGGGTAAGCGCTTCACTATTTATCCTGATTTTGTCACCGGTGGCGTTGTAGATGTCTCAAATTATAACGACGGATTAAGAGGAGGAAAGATCAGGGTGAGAGCAAATATTGAAATAAGAGATAAAAATTTGCTTGTCGTGAATGAGATTCCTTATTCTACCAATACATCCACCCTTATAGATTCTATCTTAAAAGCGAACGAAAAGGGAAAAATAAAAATTAAAAAAATCGAAGACAATACGTCTTCTGAAGTTGAAATTCTCATTCATTTACCCAATAATATCTCACCGGATAAAACGATAGATGCCTTGTTTGCATTTACAAACTGTGAGGTTTCCATTTCGCCTTTAAGCTGTGTTATTATTGATGATAAACCCCACTTTCTAGGCGTTTCTGAGCTTCTGAGGAGAAGTACAGACAACACGGTTCGTTTATTAAAATCTGAACTGCAAATAAAACTAGGAGAATTAGAGGAGCAGTGGCATTTTGCATCTCTGGAAAAAATATTCATAGAAAAACGCATCTACCGGGATATTGAAGAGGAAGAAACCTGGGAAGGGGTTATAGAGGCCATCAATCTCGGTTTGCAGCCACACATCAAGCATCTCAAACGCAAAATAACAAGGGATGATATCACACGATTAACTGAAATCAAAATCAAAAGGATTTCAAAATTTGATCTTGATAAAGCTGAGCAAAAAATCGAAGCCTTGGAAGGCGAGATTCAAAGCGTGAAACATGACCTGGAGCATTTGATTGACTATTCTATCAATTATTTTAAAAATCTGAAAGAGAAATACGGCGCTGGAAAAGAACGCAAAACAAAGATTCAGCTTTTTGAAGATATTGAAGCGACAAAAGTCATCATGAGAAATACGAAGCTTTATGTCAACAGAAGTGAAGGCTTTGTAGGAACGTCTATGAAAAAAGAGGAGTACGTTACCGATTGCAGTGATATAGATGACATCATTTGCTTTACGGAAGACGGTACCATGATGGTCACCAAGGTAGAAGACAAGACCTTTATTGCTAAAAACATTATCTACGTTGGAATTTTCAAGAAAAAGGATAAACGCACCATTTATAATCTGATTTACAGAGATGGAAAAGCAGGTTATAACTACATGAAACGATTTGCAGTAACCTCCATTACTCGAGACAGGGCTTATAATGTTGGCAAGGATAAACCCGGTACTAAACTTTTATACTTCTCTGCGAATCCTAACGGTGAAGCCGAGCTGGTCACCGTGTTTTTAAGACAGAAAAAAGGATTGAAACGTCTCAAGTTTGACATTGATTTCTCTGATTTAGCAATAAAGGGCAGGAATGTGAAAGGGAATCTGGTTTCTAAAATGCCGATTAAAAGTGTAGAAATAAAAGAAGAAGGGGTATCAACTCTTAAACCAAGAAAAATCTGGTTTGATGAAACCGTGAGGCGACTCAACGTGGACGAAAGGGGTGAACTGCTAGGAGCCTTTAGAGGTGAAGACAGACTCTTGATTATCCGTCAAAACGGAATCGTAAAAACGATAATACCTGAACTCACCACACGATTTGAAAACGATGTGATCGTTATTGAAAAATGGAATCCCAAAAAACCAATCTCAGCGATTTACTGGGAAGGTGAAAAAGAACGCTTTTATGTTAAGCGCTTTTTAATAGAGCAGCCTGATAAAGAAGAATTAATCATCACCGATCACCCAAATTCCCAACTGGAGGTCGTGTCTACAGATTATATGCCCAGGATTGAAATCGAATATAAAAAAGCGCGAGGTAAAGAGAGAAAAGAGAACGACACAGTAAATGTGGAAGAGTTTATCGCTGTAAAGGGTATAAAAGCCCAGGGAAATCAATTGACCTCAGAAAATGTCAAGCAGATAGATGTACTCGACCCTCTGCCTTACGAGGAAGAGACTCCAGATGCTGAAGGGGACGATACAGATGAAGTGAAGCCAGGCAATAATCAATCTTCGTTGTTCGATTAATTTATCTTGGTCACACGGCCTTTTTGCTTGTTATTCTTCCCGACAATGCTGTACTCGAAGGTGTAAGCATTCTTTGACGTGGAAAGTATTTTCATGTGAATAGGCTGCTCTTCAGCCATATTCTTGGGATTTATAGTTTTTAAAACGTATTCACAATCATTGATCCAGCGGATGGAGGCCGTGTCTTTTTTATTTTCATAAATTTCGACTTCCAAAGAGTCATTTCTAATGAAAGTCGTTTTCACCAGGTCACCATTGAGGTAGGTTTCAAATTCGAATGTACCTGTTTTAAAATCTTTGCACTGCCGTTGTGGGTTGTAACAGGAGGCTAAACATAAGCTCAAAAGTAAAATAAGATAGCGCATTGACTTTTTTATGCAAAAGTAGTCCAAATCTAATGACTGCCTTAGGTTTTAGGATAATTTTCATACGACTCAAAGCTGCCGTCAGCATAGAATATAATGACCTTCTCAATATCTTTTCCTGACCTTCTCTTTGGCTGACTTTCCATGTCAGCTACAAGCCTGTCGTTTTTAGAAGTGACTGCTTTAGAATCATCAGAGTCATCAGTTGGTTTTTCAAGAGTATTATCTTCGTTCTGATCAGCAGGAGGAAAGTGCCCTTTTCCATTTAAAAGCCAGTAAAGTTCAACCTCTTCAAAGCTGGACACAACTTTCATCACAAAATCCAGACTGGGTTTATTTCTTCCGGAAAGAATATGAGAAATAGAAGCCCTGCCTACATCAATCTTATCCGCAAAAGAGGAGGCCGACAAATCGTAATAATCGAATATCTCCTTAAGACGTTTTGAAAAATCCTTACTGTTTACCATTGTAAATTATTATATGAGAATATCTATTCAAATAGGTCACTAATGTAAACAATTAATCCGGATTATTCAATAGTTCGTCAAAAACAAGCTGGTCTTTATTAAAGTCATACTATATATAGTACATGTTAAATTGCTATTTACTAGTATATTAGAAACTATTTATTGATCAATAGGAAAAATTCCACTGAAGAGGGAAGGATAACTCACACTTCTTCAAACTTTAGTTTACATCTGTAACTATTTTATGCTTTTGAATTGTTTACAAATGTATAATCCTATTTTTATACATTTGTAAACATGAATTTAAAGCAGCCCGATTTTACTGAACTACTAACGACCTATTCAGAATTTAAAGTTTCATCTCTTCAGGGAAGATATCTGAAAGAAGAGGATCTTCTCGAGGTCTTTAAGACGCTATCCAAAAAGTTCACAATCAAACATGAAGGCCATTCTGAAGAAGGTCGAATTATTTCTTCATTTCATGTAGGTAAAGGACCTCGAAAGATTTTGATCTGGTCTCAGATGCATGGAAATGAAAGCACAACCACCAAGGCAGTTCTAGATGTATTGAATTATTTTTTGACCTATCCGGAAGTTTCTGAGGCCATTCTGGATCGATGCAGTTTCGTTATCGTTCCTGTTTTAAATCCTGACGGCGCTGTTAACTACACCCGCGTGAATGCCAATGCCATCGATTTGAACAGGGATGCGTATTTGAAAACGCAATCTGAAAGCAAAATACTGCAGGGCATTTATTCTGAATTCAAGCCTGAGGTGTGTTTTAATATGCACGATCAGCGGACTATCTTCAGTGCGGGTTCAACCGATAAGCCTGCTACGGTTTCCTTTCTTTCACCATCTTTCAATGAGGCGCGAGATATTGATGCCATCAGAACGAAAGCCATGGGTTTAATTGCAAGGGCTAACCTGATGCTTCAAGAATTTATTCCAGGTCAAATCGGTAGATATGACGATGCTTTTAACATCAATTGTATAGGAGATTACCTTCAAAAAAAGGGAACCCCTACAGTTTTGTTTGAAGCTGGTCATTTCCCCGGCGATTATGATCGCGAGGAAACGCGAAAATATATTTTTATAGCTTTGCTGAATATGATTATCGATGTGGCCAACAACGAAAATTTTGATGCCGTCGAAACCTATTTTGAAATTCCTGAAAATGAAAAACTTTTCTATGACGTGATTTTAAGAAACGTGAATTATAACGACAACCCCACTGATATAGCGATTCAATTCAAAGAAACCCTCAGCGCGCATCACATTAAATTTGTTCCTGTTATAGAAAGAATAGACAGGCTGAATGATTATTTCGGACATCGGGAAATCGATGCTGAAGGTCAAATTTTGGAATTTGAAAAGCCGGTGCAGTTGAAGGAAGGTGAAATTTTATCATCGTTTACACTTAACAATAACGTTTTCGCTATATAATTGCTAAAGATTTAGCCGAATCTTTCTTTTATAATTATAAATTTTGATTATTATTGCATTTTATTTAATAATATAAGATTTCACATATGAAAGGAAAAATTAAACTTGACGAGACAGATCACCAGATTCTGAATATGCTCATTGACAATACTAGAACTCCGTTTACTGATATTGCCAAAAAATTGGACATCTCTGCGGGTACAGTGCATGTAAGGGTTAAGAAGATGGAAGAAAGTGGGATCATCATCGGTTCGTCACTGACTCTGAATTACAAAAAATTAGGCTACACCTTTATAGCTTATGTTGGTATTTTTCTTGAAAAGACTTCTCAAACTCAATTTGTTCTTAACAGAATTGAAGAAATCCCAAACATTACCGTAGCCCACGTGACTACAGGTAAATTTAACCTGTTTTGTAAAATAAGAGCTAAGAATACAGAGCACGCCAAAAACATTATTTTTCTTATCGATGATATCGATGGTGTCAGCAGGACCGAAACCATGATCTCCATGGAAGAAAGCCTTAATGATAAAACCCGATTGATGAAATCGATTTTTGAAAATATGTAAGGACTGTTTCTTTAAAATTAAAAAGGCTGGATTTTCATCCAGCCTTTTTAATTTATTCGCTCATCGTATGATAGACGTTTTGAACATCATCATCCTCTTCAATTTTCTCTAGAAGCTTTTCAACATCCTCCTTCTGTTCATCGGTAAGACTTTTTGTGACTTGTGGTATTCTGTCAAAACCAGAGGATTCAATTACTATATCACGCTCTTCTAAATATTTTTGAATGTCTCCAAAATTTTGAAATGGTGCATAAATCATGATACTGTCTTCATCTTCAAAGACTTCTTCAGCGCCAAAGTCTATCATTTCCAGTTCCAATTCTTCAACGTCAAGACCTTCAGAAGCAATTTTGAAGTTGCAGGTGTGATCAAACATAAATTCCACGGAGCCGGAGGTCCCTAAATTTCCGTCACACTTATTAAAATAAGACCTGATGTTGGCTACGGTTCGGTTGGTATTATCTGTGGCTGTTTCTACAAGAATGGCAATACCATGCGGAGCATAGCCTTCATATAAAATAATTTTATAGTCGCCCAGGCTTTTGTCGGAAGCTCTTTTGATCGCTCTTTCGACGTTATCCTTGGGCATATTGGCCGTTTTGGCATTTTGAATAACAGCTCTTAACTTCGCATTGGTTTCAGGATCAGGACCGCCTTCTTTTACAGCCATGACAATATCCTTACCTAGCCTGGTAAAGGTCTTGGCCATTGCAGACCAGCGCTTCATTTTTCTGGCTTTTCTAAATTCAAATGCTCTTCCCATACTTAAAATTATTCAGCAAAAGCTTCCATTTTACGGTTGTATTCTCTTATTTCAGCCTTGTTGACAGGGTTTTCTGACTTTTTAATCAGATTGATTAAATAAAGAAGGCTCTCCGATCCTGTGATAATTTCAGAATGTTCCGCTTCAATTTCCTCACCAGACTCTTCGTCAACGAGTGGTTCATCCTGAGGAATCGGAATTGCAAAAACCTCATTTTCTTCCACATGTTCAGTCACCAACCTCAATGTCTTAGCGACAACAGGTAAGTTTTCTTCCACTGCGTAAGGACGCAGTTCTCTCACCATGTCTACCACATCGTCTGTTACTATCTCGTTCGACTCAAGAGTTTCGACAATAGAATCAATTAGTTTTATTGCTTTTTTATTTTCCAAGGCTTTTATGTTTTTTAGATGTTATGCAAAAATAATTTTTAGTTTATATATATAGGTAGTTGTTTCTCTTTTTTTGAAAATATACTTGCATTTACCCTGATGAAGTCCTCTGCAAAGTATAGATTTTGTTTTATAAAACCCTAAATAATTTCAATAAACGCTTTAATCTGCGTATTTTTGCAAATCTTAAATTAGTAAATCACATTTCAACTCAAGGAAGTTTATGCCTGAAAAGACTGCAGAAAAGAGCCTCTACGATTATCAAGAAAAGGACTTAGTAAAGATTTTTGATAAGATTGAGAATTCTCCAGATAATTATAATCTATTGTATCAGTTACCAACGGGAGGAGGTAAGACCGTCG
Source organism: Psychroflexus aurantiacus (assembly GCF_010820555.1). GTDB lineage: Bacteria > Bacteroidota > Bacteroidia > Flavobacteriales > Flavobacteriaceae > Psychroflexus > Psychroflexus aurantiacus. The sequence goes on from NZ_JAAIKD010000004.1 coordinate 344,015, forward strand.
TATTTTCTGAAATCGTAAGACGATATATCGAAAAAACAGGAAAGAAAGTCATTGTGCTCACACATAGAATTGAACTTTGTAAGCAGACCTCCGATATGCTTGAAGGTTTTGGAGTAAAAAATAAAATCATCAATTCAAAAGTAAAAGAACTTCCGGATGATAATGAGTACATGTGTTTTGTGGCCATGGTTGAAACCCTGAACAATAGATTGAATGAAGAAAAGCTGAATATGAAAAATGTCGGCTTAGCTATCATTGATGAAGCCCACTATAATTCGTTTACCAAACTTTTTGGGTATCTGGACAAAGCTTTTATTCTTGGCGTAACTGCAACACCCTTAAGTTCTAATATTAAGCTTCCCATGCATCGAAATTATGAGGAGCTTATCGTGGGAAATTCAATATCCTCATTGATAGAACAGGGATTTTTGGCAGAGGCCAAAATGTTTAGTTATGATGTAGGTCTTGGTACACTGCAGGTAGGAATCACAGGGGATTACACCGTTAAATCTTCTGAAGACCTGTACACGAACCTGGATATGCAGGAAAAGCTGATTCAGGCCTATGAAGAAAAGTGCAAAGGCGAAAAAACTTTGATTTTTAATAACGGGATCAACACCTCCTGGTATGTATATCAGACCTTCAAGGATGCCGGTTACGACATAAAACACCTTGATAATACTCACAATAAAAAGGAGAGAAGGGCGATTCTGAAATGGTTTAGAGAAAAACCTGATGCCATTCTTACTTCTGTAAGTATTCTTACGACGGGTTTTGATGAACCTACCGTTAAAAATATAATTTTAAACAGAGCGACCAAATCCTTAACGCTTTACTTCCAGATGATAGGTAGGGGATCCCGTAAACTGCCTCATAAAGATACGTTTAACGTGATCGATCTCGGTAACAACATCGCCAGATTTGGACCCTGGAACGCATCTGTAGACTGGCAAATGATTTTTGAAAATCCAGATTACTTCCTGGATAATATGGTTTCTGATGAAGAAATTGAACTCAACTTCAAGTATGAAATGCCGGAGGAAGTGAGAGAGATGTTCAAAAATTCGGAGAATGTAGAATTTGATATCAGAAGACGTTATAATGAAACCATCAACAACGGTGATAAGTCTAAACTGGTTCTGGAAGAATCTATAGCTCAGCATGCCAGAATGTGTGCCGAAAATTCGGAAGATGTTTTTGATGCCAGAATTTTAGCCAGAGAATTGAAAGATGATATTAAAGACCGTATAAAACGCTATTCCAACTGCATCATCAACAACACCAAAAATTATAGAGATTGGCTTTACGAAGATTACGTCAGAAAACTGAGGGTAAAGATCAACGAACACTTTATGGATTAATCCATTTTACAAAAGGGCTATTTAAGTATAGTCCTTTTTTTGATCATTCTGTATTTGGAATCGAGGGAGAAAAGTAAGGCTGTGTCAATCAGGCTATGAGACTTCTGAATGCTTAAAACTGATAAACGACACTTGTATATCTCTTAAAGCGCCCCAAATATTAAGGCTCCGTAAATCGCAAATCGAACAAACCTTAAGGCGCCATAAAGCAAATAACTTCCAAATGGGAATTTAATTATCCCGGCCGAAATGCTGGCAATGGCAAACGGAAGTGGGAGTAAAGCTCCTACCAAAATCAAGATTCCTCCCCATTTTCTCATGTTCTTGATGTGCTTGGCCATTTTTACTTCCAGGAATACGAATACGGATGGGATGCTGGCAATACCTCGCCCCACAAAATAAGAAATAATACCTCCAAGATAGGATAGGGTAGCCAGAATAGTCAAAAAACCCCATGGTGAAGCGGCCTTACCGCACCAGGCGATAAAGATTTCCGGCGGAATAAGACCCAAAATGGATTCTGAAGCAAAAAATATAGCAAAAACTGCAACCGGATGAAAGTTTTCTGTAATGTACAACAGCATGGTATTGACATCGATTACAAAAAAATGAATTCCAAGTAAAATCGCAACAAATATCAAAATAGGAGGGGCTGCCTTGATCAAACTTCTACCCAAAAAGCTGTAAAAACCTGTATAGGTATAGTATTGATGCAGTAACCTCAGGTGAGATTTTCGATTTGGATTTTTATTCTTGTTACTCATAGCAGATCACAAAAGTAACGTTAAAGTCCTATCTCACCATATTTTTAACCAATCAAATTAATTAAGTATTTGTTAAATTATCAGACTCAGAAATGCTTGCCACTGCTTTGATGCGCTGTGCATTCAATAGGCACAATACCAGAAAGGCAAACAAACTCAGCATTATAGTTTCTATACTCAACCCGCCATCGATCATCCATCCCACGATTAATGGTCCTAAAGCTGTACTAATCACCATAAACATGGTAAAGAGGCTGCGGATGGCTCCTAATTTCTCTATTCCATATACCTCTGCTAATATGGAAGACTTTATAGTCCCGGACATGCCTACCGTAATGCCCATCAACAACAGAAATATCAGCGCTCCAAAAATGCTAGGGATAAGGGCATAAGCCAACAAACCTAAACTGATGGGGATAAGATAAAATCGGAACATTTTTTTAGCGGTGAATTTGTCCACCCAAAGCCCCCCGGCAAGCGAAAAAATCAATCGGGTTATGGCGTAACCGGTAAAAAAAGCAGCATACAATTGTGGAGACCATCCCTTTTGCGCTACAAAGACATACTGATAGAAAATAACAGCTGTCACGGTAAAGCTTATGGCAAAACTGGTTGGCATCAAAATTAAGAACCTCCTGTCGCTTATAATCTTTCCAAAATCCCTGACTAAGCCCGAAGATGAGGGTCTGCCAATGCTGAGTTGCTTATTGAAGTGATCCAAATCTGTAAAATAAAGTCTTATCAAATAGAGAAGCAATAGGATTCCTGAACCTATCATGGCCCAGCGCCAATCGAACCAGGCAATAACGAAGGCGAGTAACAATGGCAAGACAATTTCACCAGAGGAGAAACCAAGACTTGAAAAACTCAAGGCTTTACCGCGGTTCTTATCGTAAAACTTTGAAAGAATGGTCATGCTGATATGACTCAGCATACCCTGACCTGTTAAACGCAAGCCTACAAGACTTATGAATACAAATGCGATATGATAGGAAATCCCCATCAAAATACACGAAAAGGCCAGGCATATAACTGTAAATGCAGTTACTTTTTTAACCGAAACATGATCAACTGTATGACCAACAGTCAGCATGATGAATGAAGCTAAGACTGTACAGATGGCATAAATAGCTCCGAAATTACCTTCAGTAACAGCAAATTCTGATGAAATGGAAGTGACATAGAGGGAAATCAAGTAGGTCTGACCAAAACTAGACAAAAACGTAAGCGCCCAGCCAAAGCTCAATTTCCTAAAATTCCCTTTGATGAAATAAATAAAATCCTTCATGAATCTTTCTGGGATTCAAAAGGTGCTGAAAGCGACTTTAGATCTCTCCCGGAAGGATACTCGAAACACTCAAGTTCAAAATAAGGAATGGCAGCCAGTAAATGATCGAAAATCCCAGCCATGACGCGTTCATAATTGGCCCAAACCTTATCTTTGGAAAAGGCATATAGTTCTAAAGGGATACCCTCTGCCGTGGGAGCAAGCTGTCTTGTCATCATCATCATGTCTTTGTTGATATCCGGATGCTGTTCAAGATAATGGTCTATATAAACTCTGAATGCTCCAAAATTGGTCTGATTCCTCCCGTTAATTTGAACTGATTTGTCCACATCATGTTTTAAATTGTATTCATTGACTTCCTGCTGCTTGTTCTGAATATATGTTGAAATGAGTTTGACTTTTTTCAATTCTTCAATATCACTTTCAGAAAGGAATTTGATACTGTTGGCTTTGATCAGGATGGAACGCTTGATTCGTCTTCCCCCGGAAATACTCATCCCCCGCCAGTTTTTGAAAGAATCAGAGATCAAATAATAGGTAGGTATAGTGGTGATGGTATTATCGAAATTTCTCACCTTGACAGAAGCCAGGTTTATCTCATAAACATCCCCGTCTGCACCATATTTTTCCATGGTAATCCAGTCTCCAAGTCTTACGGTATCATTCACAGTGACCTGTATACTGGCAACAAACCCCAAAATGGTATCTTTAAAGATCAAAAGTAAAACTGCAGAAAAAGCACCTAGTGCAGTTAAAAATTTAAATAAGGGCTGACCGGTAATCGCAGAAAAGACAATAATTATCCCCACAATCCAAATCACGATCATAAAAACCTGGATATAACTCTCAATAGGTTTGTCCTTAAAGGTGTCAAAAGTTCTCAGGTAATCTTTAAAAGTCATGAAGATGGACCTTAGAATCCAGATGCTGACAAAAATGATAAGGACTTCAATTAATTTTTCAAAATAAATTTCAGATTCTGGAAAATCGATTAAAACAAGTGGAATTAGCTCCAGAATACAAAATAATACAGCAAAATTAGCCAGGTATACGAAGACTTTATTCTTGACCAGATAATCATCAAAGGTAGTTTTGGTTTTATTAGCGAGACTTTTAACAATGCGTATAGCTATGTATCTGAATATTTTAAAAGCCACATAACTCAGTATAAGCAGGACTACGGCATTCAATAAAGCATTGAGATAAATAGAGGCCGTCTCTCCAAAGTAATCTGAAGACTTTAGAAGCTCGTAAAAATATTTAGCCATCTCCGTTTCATTCATGGGTGATTTTTTTGCAAATTTACACATTTAGCATCATTTATAAACTTTTAAAACCGTCTCATTAGCAGCATGAAAGAAAATTTATATGTGATTTTTATAATCGGTGGAATTCTTCTTTTTGCAGGAGTCCTGTATGTGTATGTTAAGCCTGATAGAACCTATTCCAGGGATCTTATCGTTTTAAAAACCTGGGAACTGCCGGATTCACTTCGGGAGATCTCTGGGATAAGTCACTTAAGTGATTCAAAAATGGCCTGCATACAGGATGAGGAAGGGATTATTTTTATCTATGACTTAAACCTGGGTCAGGTCATTAACGAAATCAAATTTGGACCGAGTGGGGATTATGAATCCATTAGAGTTCTGGATTCTACTGCGTTTATCATGGAAAGTAACGGTAGAGTTTATAAAGTCTCGAATTTTGAATCGGATAGAAAACAAATTGAAGAGTTTACAACCCAATTTAAGTCTTCCAATGACATGGAAAGCCTGGATTTTCATCCTAAAACAAATTCGTTTTTGACAATTCCCAAAGAAAAAAATCTGCCAAAACAATGTAAAGTCTTTAGCGTTTATAAAATGAATGCCGAAAATTTTAAAATTGCTGAAGATTGTTTTTTGACTTTAACTGACAAACAGGCTTTTTTTAAAACTCGTAGCTTTGAGATTAAGGTTGAAGATTTCCATGCCTCAGAACTTAGCGTTCATCCCCAGAATGGTGAAATTTTTATATTGTCTTCGAAGCCTCCAAAATTACTAGTAATCGGTAAAGAAGGTTTGCCAAAGGAATTTCATTTACTAAACCCAAAACACTTTCAGCAACCTGAAGGCTTGTCCTTTGATTCTAAGGGTAGAATGTATATTTCTAATGAAGAAGGGAATTCAAACCGGCAAAATATTCAACTGGTAGAGTACAGGTGAGTTCAGTCTTTAGTTTTGCCAAACAAACGCTGGAAAAAACCTTTCTTTTCCTGTTCTTCTTCTGTCTTTTTGTCAAATCTTTTTTCAGTTTTATCATTCGAAAACAGGCGTTTAAAAAACCCATCTCGTTTTTCGCTCACACAATCTAAAGCTTCCTGTTGCTCAGGACTTAAACCTGAAAATCGTGCTTCAGTAATAAAATCATACTGAGCCTCTTTAGCCATGGCCCGGTAGAGTCTGCCGAAAACGGGTAAGGCTGTATTTGCCCCTTGTCCGAGTCTCGTCGACTTGAATCCAATGCTTGCGTTGTTGTGGCCAACCCAGGTTATATTCACCAGTTTGGGGGTCACCGCTGCAAACCAGCCATCTTTATTTTTTTGTGTGGTTCCGGTTTTTCCGGCGATATCCTGAGTTAAGCCATAAGTTGTTCTCAGGCGTTTGGCGGTTCCCTCCTGGACAACATTTTCCAGCATAGCCAATAGAAGTCGATTTTGCTCAGGGTCCAGGTTTGAAGGTTGTGGGGGTTTGGCCTCAAATTTAGCTATGATTTTTCCTGTTTTTGAAGTTATTTTGGTGATGAAATAGAGTTGCGGAACCTTGCCCTGACTGGTAAAACTGGAATAAACCTTAGCCAGTTCTTTCATATTTAGTTCAGCTGTCCCCAGAGCTAAAGACGGTTGTTCTTCCAGTTTGGAGGTAATCCCCATGCTTTTTGCCAGGTTTATGGTATTGGAAATACCTGCTTCTTCAAGGACTTTTACGCTCACCGTATTGATGGAGTTGGTTAGCGCGTATTTTAGTGAATAATTCAAATACGGATCTTTTTCCGCATTGCCTGAATTCTGAGGACTCCAGTTGTCTAAATTGGTATAAGTGATCTCTTTGGCAGAAATATAATCACAGGGTCTCAATCCGTATTTTAGTCCGCTTGCATACACCACGGGTTTAAAGGTTGATCCAACCTGGCGTTTGGAATTTTCAATAATATCAAATTTTGAAAGCCGATAATCTGCTCCGCCTACATAAGCCAAAATCCTGCCTGATTCAGGGTCAATACTCAAGCTTGCAGCATTGATTTGCTTTAAGTTATAGCTTAAGCTATCCAGTATAGATAGTTGTAATACAGTGGATTTACCTTGATCTATAACCTCTACAGGTCTACGCTTTGTTAAACTGTCTAAAATTTGGTTAGCAGATAAGTTCTGAGCCTTCCAAGCCTGATACGTCTTGGTTTGCTTTGCTATTTTAAGAAGCAGTTCTTCATTTTTCCAGGGTGGGGCATTTCCATATTCAGCTTCAAACAGGGGTTGCAGATACTCAATTTGATTTTTAACTGAATTTTCCAAGAGCTTTTGCTGACCTAAATCTAAGGTGGTGTGAATCTGTAAGCCGTCTTCTTCAATACTGTAAGCCGTACCGTCTTCCTTTTTGATATCGCTTAATACTCTTTCCACTTCAGCCTTAACCAGGTCGATAAAATATTGCCTTTGGTATGTGTTCTTTTCTGAAATGCTGAGCTGAATGGGTTCAGACATAGCTTGATTTGCTTCTTTTGATGACAGGTAACCGTATTTCAGCATTTGAGAAATGACAACATCGCGTCTTAACTGACTGCGCTCTGGGAATAATCTGGGATTGTAGGAGTGATTTGCTTTTAAAGTCCCCACTAAGGTCGCCGATTCCTGTAAGTTTAATTCTGAAGTTGTCTTGCTGAAAAACAATCGGGCTACACTTTCTATTCCATACGTATTACCGCTGAAAGGGACTGTATTGAGATACAGTTCTAGGATTTCTTCTTTGGAATACATCTTTTCAATGCGTCTGGCAACGATGCTTTCCTTTAGTTTGTTTACTGGTAAACTGAAGATGCCATAAACGTTTCTGCCATAGATGTTTTTGACCAATTGCTGAGTGATGGTACTTCCACCCCCGGAGGATTTATCTCCGGAGAGTATGCTTTTAAAAAAGACACGCAGCAGACTATACTTATCCACACCATCATGTTCGTAAAACCTGGCATCTTCGGTTGCGACGAGTGCGTGAATAAGGTGCTTAGGAATTTCAGAATAAGAAATAGATTGCCGGTTGTATTTATAAAGCTTGTCAATGATGTTGCCTTTATAATCTAAGATCTCGGTAGCTTCAGCCTGCTGAATATTCGCCAAATCCTTTTCGTTTTGAACTTTACCCCAAAAGCCAAAATATACACTTCCAAAAAATAACAAGAACAGAAGCAGAATGACTGAAACTCCAAAAACTGAAGCTTTTTTAAATCGGTTGAGCTTTTTTGTTTTAAGGCCGGGTCTGGACATGAATTGAAATTTGATTCAAAAGTAATTTTAAATGAAGTAATGCTGACGTTAAAACTATATAAAATCAGGAATAACTTGTTTTATAGCATGTAACTTTAAAGTCCATATAAAATTATACATATCATGAAAAATAAAGTTGCCTATATTACAGGAGGAAGCAAAGGTATAGGATTTGGAATTGCAGATGCCTTGATGAAGGAAGGCGTAAACGTCGCCATTACAAGCCGTTCTCAATCTTCCGCAGACGAAGCTGCAGAATTACTCAGGAGTTCCAATGCTAATGCAAAAGCCATTGGAATTGAAGCTGACGTAAGAAGCATGTCCTCTCAGCAGGAGGCTGTCGATAAGATTCTAAAGGAATTTGGTCAATTGGATTATGTGATTGCCAATGCAGGCCTAGGGCATTACCACAGTATCGAGGACCTAACTGAAGAGCAGTGGAATGAAACCATTGACACCAATCTGACGGGAGTATTTTTCTCCATAAAGGCCAGTGTAGACGCTCTGAAGAAAAGCAAAGGCTATTTCATAACCATATCGAGCTTGGCAGGAACGAATTTCTTTGCAAAAGGCTCTGCCTACAACGCCAGTAAGTTTGGTGTTACAGGCTTTACTCAGGCCGTTATGTTGGACTTGAGAGATCACGGTGTAAACGTGTCCACGATTATGCCAGGTTCAGTAGCGACGCATTTCAATGGTAATACACCTGATGAAAGTGATGCCTGGAAGATTCAACCGGAAGATTTAGGTGAAATGGTTGTGGATTTATTCAAAATGAATCCAAGGACTCTACCGAGCAAGGTAGAAGTTAGACCATCACAACCCCCAAAAAAATAGAGGTATACCTCTTATAAAGTAAAAGCCTGTTTCCATTACGTTTTGGAGACAGGCTTTTTTTCATGGCTCAAGTTCGTTTTTATTCGAAATAACTAAACTTGTCCCCATTTTTAATTTCCAGTAAGGAGTTATAGATCAATTTGATCACATTTTCAACATCCGCTTTATGCACCATTTCTACAGTGGTGTGCATATACCTTAAAGGCAAAGAGATCAATGCGGAAGCAACTCCACCATTGCTATAAGCAAAGGCATCCGTATCCGTTCCAGTCATTCTGCTTGCCGCAAGACGCTGAAAGGGGATGTTGTGTTTTTCTGCGGTATCGATAAGCAGTTCGCGTAATTTATTCTGAACGGCCGGCGCATAACTGATGACAGGTCCCGCACCAATTTTGGTTAAGCCTTCCTTCTTTTTATCAATCATTGGAGTCGTGGTATCATGACAAACATCGGTTACAATAGCCACATTAGGTTTGATGGTATTACTGATCATTTCAGCACCACGCAACCCGATTTCTTCCTGTACTGAATTGGTGATATACAGGCCAAAGGGTAATTCTACTTTGTTTTCTTTAAGCATTCGCGCAACTTCAGCAATCATGAAGCCACCCATTCTGTTATCCAGTCCACGACAAACGAATTTGTCCTTATTCAGGATAAAAAACTCATCGGGATAGGTAATGACACAGCCTACGTGCACTCCAAGTTTTTCAACTTCTTCTTTGTTGGAACAACCCACATCGATGCAGATATTTTCAATCTTTGGCGTTTCTTCTTTTGATTTGTCACGTGTATGAATTGCAGGCCAGCCAAAAACACCTTTAACAATACCGTTTTTAGTATGAATATTGACACGCTTAGAAGTCGCGATCTGGTGATCACTTCCTCCATTTCTGATGACATAGATGAGTCCTTCTTCTGTGATATAATTCACATACCATGATATTTCATCAGCATGGCCTTCAATAACCACCTTAAATTCGGCATCCGGATTTATAATTCCAACAGCTGTTCCGTAGGTATCTGTAATGAATTCATCTACATAGGGTTTTAGATATTCCATCCATAATTTTTGTCCTTCCCATTCATAACCGGTTGGAGCAGCGTTATTTAAGTATTTTTCTAAAAATTTCAGAGAATTATCATTCATATCTTCGTGTTTTTAAGTCGCTAATTTAGTAAAGTATTGAGATATAGTTAAAAACGAAACCTTAATTTTGGAATGATTTTAGATTAGATCTATACAAATTAAATTGACGTGAAAATTACTGCTTATTTTTGTTTGCTTTTGAGTTTATCCTTAGGTGCTCAGGAATACAAATACAAAAGAAACTCAGAGGATTCTATTCCAAGGCAAAAAAAATTTATGATCCTGGACAAGGACTCTGCCTGGGTGGACGAAGTTAAGCTCGATGAAGTCATTATTTTACCAAAGTTGAACTTTAAAAACAGAGACGAGTTCAGAGATTACCTTATACTTAAACGAAAAACGAAAAAAGTCTGGCCTTATGCCAGACTGGCTTCTGAGCGCTTTGAAATCTTAAATCAGCGCCTGGAAAATATTAAGTCTAAACGGAAAAAGCGAAAATATACATTGATAATTCAAAAGTATGTGGAGGAAGAATTCACAGAAGAATTAAAAAAACTGACCAAAACTGAAGGCCAGATCCTGGTAAAATTAATTCACCGGCAAACCGGCGAAACCACCTTTGATTTGGTTAAAGATTTAAGATCGGGCTGGAGAGCCTTTTGGTATAATACAACAGCCAGTTTTTTCAATATATCCTTAAAAGAAGAATATCAGCCTTCAACAGTTAAGGAAGATTTCTATATCGAAGATATCCTGCAAAGAGAATTTCAATCGGGTTCCTTAAATAAACAAGCTCCAAAAACCGATATCCAATTTTTGGAGCTCATGGATAAATGGCAGAAAGATTCATTATTGTTACCTCCTTCTGCCAGGAGAAGCTTCGGCAGGTATTGATTTTAGCATGCTTGATAATTCACTGCTAGCCGGTTCGATTTGAATGTTCTAATTTTCATTGATTCTAAAGTCTGAATAGGCATCCATACCGTGTTCATGTAAGTCCAGACCTGCAATTTCTTCCTCTCTAGAAACTCTCAAACCTATGGTGGCTTTAATAGCTAAAAGAATAAGCCCTGAGCTGATTACACAAAAGCCGCCAATAATCAAAACTCCATACAATTGGGTCAGCAGCTGGCCACCACTCGCCAGGGAACCGAAAATACCTACGGCCAGGGTTCCCCAGACACCGCATATCAGGTGAACGGTAACCGCGCCTACAGGATCATCCAGTTTTAGCCTGTCGATGAACGCTACTCCCAGAACGATTATTAAACCAGCTATTAAACCAATAACGACCGCCTCATTTGGGGACATAAGGTCGGCTCCGGCGGTAATGCCTACAAGACCTCCCAGAATACCATTTAAAAACATGGTTAAATCTAAATTCTTATAGAGTATTGTATTGAGTATCATGGCTCCAAATCCACCAGCTGCGGCAGCAAGGCTCGTTGTGACTAGAACCAGGGAAGTCAGCTCTGGGTCTGCCGATAGTACAGATCCGCCGTTGAATCCAAACCAGCCCAGCCAGAGCACTAAAACACCGGCTGTGGCAAGCGGGATACTGTGACCAGGAATAGCTTTGGGTTTACCGTCCTTTCCGAATTTCCCTATTCGGCCTCCTAAGATAGCTATGGCAACCAGGGCTGCCCAGCCGCCAACCGAATGGACCAGGGTAGAGCCGGCAAAATCATAAAAGCCCCAGGAATCCAGGAAGCCACCTCCCCATTTCCAGGATCCAATGATAGGGTAGACCAAACCAACATAGAGGATGGTGAAAATCATAAACGATCCAATTTTAATGCGTTCGGCGACGGCTCCGGAAACTATGGTTGCAGCGGTTGCTGCAAACATGCCCTGAAACAGAAAGTCTGTCCAATAAGTGTATCCGCCTTCTGCATAAGCTGCAGTGACCCCTCCTTCAGGAGATTCCAAACCAAAACCTGCAAATTTCAAAATACCCAGATCGCCTTCAATAAAACCGGGGTACATCAGATTAAATCCAAAAGCATAATAAAGTAACAATCCGCCTGTAATGATGAATATATTCTTAAACAGTATGTTAATCGTGTTTTTTTGTCTTGTTAAACCTATTTCTAAAAAAGCAAACCCGGTATGCATAAAGAAAACAAGTGCAGTTGCCACCATCATCCATACGTTGTTTGCTGTAAATAATCCTAAATCCATAGATTAATGTTTAAATTGGTTATTAATTTATTCCTGCTTTACCCTTTTCCTTTGTTCTAATTCTATAAGCCTCCAGTACTTCAGAAACAAATATTTTTCCGTCTCCAACTTTACCGGTGTAAGCGGTTTCGAGAATCGCCTCAATGGTTCGTTCCATAAACTCGTCTGAGACCACAATAGATAAATGCCGTCTTTGTATATCGGTTGTGCTGTAAGAAATACCACGATAAACATGTCCTTCTTTTTCATTACCGACTCCAGTGACATCCCAGTAACTGAAAAAATTGACTTCAACCTGATGCAAGGCCTCTTTGACTTCATCAAATTTAGATTTTCTAATGATTGCTTCTATTTTTTTCATATTACATGTATTTGAAGGGGTTAAACTACAATAAAGTGTGTATTAAACAATAACACCCCCTAAGATTAAGGGGGTGTTATTGTTTAATGTTACATATAATGGAATTACGGTTTTATAGAATTGAAGTTTTTTTTAAAACAAACCGTTTTAAAACTTAAAAAAATCATCTTTTTTTAAAAAAATAACAATTTCAGATATTTATTTAGAATTAATACAAATTAAGTGCTCCTGTATAATTATTTCATTTGCACATTATAATCTTTCAAAATTTGCTGGAACTCCCGTTTATCAAACGTGAAATTTGAAAAGATCTCGTCGTATTTTTTTCTATTTTCCATTCGCTTGATGTTTTTGATGAAACGTCTATAGTCATCTTCAGAATTTAGTTCCAAACCGGGAACTTCTATAGATTTTCCATTTTCATCTTTCGCAACCATCGTAAAATAGGAGGAATTACAGTGTTTTTTGGATCCATCCTGTATATGTTCAGCTTCAACGCGTACACCGACTACCATGGAAGTTCTTCCTACATAATTAACAGTGGATTTCAAAGTCAGGAGTTCTCCAACCTCTACCGGATTCAAAAAATCTACCCTGTCTACACTTGCGGTGACGCAGTAATTTTCGGAGTGCTTGGAAGCACAGGCAAAAGCCACCTGATCCAGCAGGGATAGAATAAATCCTCCGTGAATTTTTCCTCCGAAGTTGGAATGGGAGGGAAGCATCAATTGACTGAGTACTACTGCAGATTCTGAACTGTGTTTAAATTTTTTGGTCATGAGTTTGCTTTTACGGGTTTGTAATCCATTTAGGATCGATTGTTTTTTTGGAAGTGACCCCTAGATTTTTAAGGGCTTCTACATCTTTTATAAGATTTTGCTGGCCTGTCAGCTTTTTCATGGCCTGATCGAAAGTTGCTTTTGTGGAATCTATCCGATTTCCAACAGCATCGAGTCCTTCAATTAAATTCACGAATTTATCGTACAAATCTCCGGCGTGTTTCGCGATCTCGAGTGCATTTTGCTGCTGCTTTTCGTTACTCCACACCATATCCACCGTTCTCAGTGTAGAAAGAAGAGTCGTAGGGCTTACCATCAGGATGTTATCCTGAAAAGCAGAATAGAAAAAGTTAGAATTTTCACTTTGAGCCAGGAATAAAGCCGGTTCCACAGGAATAAACATCAGTATAAAATCGGGAGAGGATTCACCCCCCAGTAAATCATATCGTTTTTCCTTTAAACCTTTGAGATGACTTTCCAGAGACTTGACATGAGCTTTAAGGTAAGTCTGTTTTTCATGCTCGTTTTCCGTATTGATATAGTTTTCATAAGCCTTTAAGCTGACCTTGGAGTCGATGACCATCAGCTTTTCGTTTGGCAAATACACCACAACATCAGGCAGCTTACTCACGCCGTTATCATCTTTGTAATGTTGCTGAATTTCATATTCTCTTCCTCTAACAAGACCTGATTTCTGTAATACCTTTTCCAGAATCATTTCACCCCAGTTCCCCTGTGTTTTATTATCGCCTTTCAAAGCTTTAGTCAGGTTATTGGCTTCTTCAGATATTCTTAAATTCTGCTCATTCAAATGCTTGAGTTGCTCGCCCAACTGCGAATGACCTTGTAGAAAGTCGGTGTTAGTTTTTTCGATTTTAGTTTCAAAAGACTGGAGTCTTTCCTTCAAAGGTTCCAGGATATGGGTGATGTTCCTTTTATTTTCCTGCGTAAACTTTTCGGACTTCTGCTCCAAAATGCGCTGGGCTAAGTTTTCAAACTCTTCGCTAAATTTCTTTTGCAGGGCCTGCATCTCTGCTTTTTGCTCGGTCCATTGCCTTTGTAGTCCTTCGAGTTCGGTTTCTTTCTGAGTAAATTTATTCTGAATTTGATAACGTTCACTGACTTCCGATTTCAATTCCGCCTGTAGCTTTTCGTTTACTTTCAGATACTCGGCTTTTACTTTTTCCTCACGCTGAAGCGATTCGGTATAGAGTTTTTCAAAATGTGACGAGGTGGTTTGCCATTTTAAAATGGAGGAGCGGTCTATTAATTTGGCGATGATAAACCCCAAAACTGAAGCTATAACCCCAACGATGATTAAACTTGAAATATCCATAAGATGGTTTTTTTCAAAGATAGAAAAGGAATACTTAGAAAAGCTCAATTCAGAGGCGCTCTACCTGGTTTTTTTAACCTCGGAAAGATCTAACAGGTTGAACGGATTGATACCCAATCCCTTTACAGCTTTAGATCTAAAACGAACCACCTCATCATAATACAAAGGAACCACGGGCGCTTCTTCAATCAATAAAGAATCCATTTTTGCATACAACTCATATCGCAATGAATCTTTGGTCAGGCTCAGCGCTTCTTCATAAAGCCTGTCGTAGGTTTCATTTTTGAAATGCGTGTAATTGGGACCATTGGGAGAAAAATTGGCGCTGTAAAACAAAGACAGATAATTGATGGCATCGGGATAATCTGCAATCCAGCTCGCTCTGAAGGTTTCCAGTTGCCCCGCAGAACGCTTTTGACGAATGGTGGAAGGCGGCATGACGTCAATTTCTACTTCAACACCAATTCTTTGAACTTCCTTCTGTATAAATTCCACCAGGTCTATATAAGATGGATTTGTACTGATGATAAGTTTAGGATCCTTTATGCCGGTTTCATCTTTGAATTTCTGAATCAATTTCCTGGCTTTTTCCGGTTGAAAGGTATAGCCCTGAATGTGTGCCCGTCCCGAAAGCCCTTCAGGAATAAAGCCTCTATGGGCGGGGATTCCTATATTATTTCTCAGGTATTTAATCATTTTGTCTCTGTCGAAAGCGTAATTGATCGCCAGGCGAAAGGCCTTGGATTTCATTTCTTTACTATCTGCATCTAAATAGAAGCCCAGATACTCTGTATTGAGGTATGGACTTTTTTCCATGGCGATATCCGTTTCAAATTTTGTACTGAGTTCGCCATCTACAGTAATAAGTTCATCTTTATAAGACGGGTCCAGTCCACTAAGAAAGTCCAGCTTTCCTTGTACAAAAGCTAAAAATTCACTTTGTTTATCGGGCAAAAAACTTATGGCTACAGCTTCCAGGTAGGGCAGAGCATTTCCTTCGGCATCGGTTTTGAAATACAAATTATTTTTTCTCAACACCAGTTTTTCTCCTATTTCCCAGCGCTTAAATTTGAAAGGCCCGGTGCCAAGAGGTGAGGTTTGAAAATCGAGCTGATCCATTTCCACAGGAAGAACAGAACAAAATTTAGATGTTAGCAAGCCCAGAAAAGCAGGAAATTTCTGTTTGAGTTCTATTTGTATAAGAGAATCATTGAGGGCTTCTATGCGTTTGACATCAGACATCACCCAGCTTCCGGGTGAAGCCACCTGAGGATCGGTGAGGCGTTTCAGACTGTATTCCACATCAGAAGCCACAACCAGTCTTGTCGAGTCTTTACCAAAAACAGGGTGTTTGTGAAAGAAGACATCATCCCGCAATTCAAATTGATAGGTCAGGCCATCTTCAGAAATGGTCCAGCTACGCGCAATATCTCCTTCGATGGATAAGTTTTTATCGAGTTTTACCAGAGAATTGTAAAGCTGATGAGCCGGCCAGATGTTCCGTTGATCTTTTGCAAATGCCGGATCCAGCGATGTGATGTTGGCATGCTCATTATACCTGAAGACCAGGTGATCGCGATCGCTTACATCAGAGTCTGTGCAGGAAGTCAGTAGCAGCAGATTCAGCAATAACAAGAAAGAAAGAATGGAGCGGGAGTTCAATTTTCGAAAATAAATTTTAGTTGGTATCTTTGCACACAATTGCGAATATAGAGGTTTCTTCTGAATTTATTTTAGACAACCTTAGTCTTACAAAACAAAATCATGTCCACACCAAAAGTTGCTTTTTACACCTTAGGCTGTAAGCTGAATTTTTCTGAAACCTCCACGATAGCCAGGAATTTTGAAGACGAGGGTTACCAGCGCGTAGCATTCGAAAGCGATCCTGATGTGGTGGTCATCAATACCTGCAGCGTAACGGAAAATGCTGATAAGCGATTCAAAACCATCGTTAAGCAGGCTCAAAAATCAAATCCCGATACGTTTATCATAGGAATTGGCTGTTACGCACAATTAAAGCCCGAAGAGCTCGCTGAAGTCAATGGAGTAGACCTGGTGCTGGGTGCCACCGAAAAATTTAAAGTGACCGATTATATCAGCGATCTGACCAAAAATGACTTTGGCGAGGTACATTCCTGTGAAATTGATGAAGCCGATTTTTATGTAGGCTCGTATTCTATTGGAGATAGAACTCGCGCTTTTCTAAAAGTCCAGGACGGCTGTGATTATAAATGCACCTATTGCACCATACCACTGGCGCGTGGTATTTCCAGATCAGACAAACTGGAAAATGTGCTAAAGAATGCCAGGGAAATCTCTGAGCAGGGCATCAAAGAAATCGTGTTAACAGGCGTCAACATTGGGGATTATGGCAAAGGCGAGTTTGGAAACAAGAAACACGAGCATACGTTTCTAGACCTTGTAAAAGCTCTCGACCAGGTGGAAGGCATTGATAGAGTTCGCATTTCATCCATAGAACCTAATCTGCTTAAAGACGAAACCATAGATTTTGTCGCAAACAGCAAGTGTTTTGTACCTCATTTTCATATCCCCTTACAAAGCGGAAGCAATACCCTCCTGAAAAAAATGCGCCGGCGATACCTAAGAGAACTTTACGTGGATCGCGTTGATCGAATCAAGAATCAAATGCCGGATGCCTGTATTGGCGTCGATGTTATCGTTGGTTTTCCCGGCGAAACCGATGAATTGTTTCTGGAAACCTTCAATTTTTTAAACGAACTGGATATTTCTTATTTGCACGTGTTTACCTTTTCGGAGAGAGACAACACACCCGCAGCAGAAATGGAAGAGGTCGTGCCAGTAAAAGTGAGAAAGAAGCGCAGCAAGATGCTAAGAGGGCTTTCTGCCAAAAAACGACGTGCCTTTTATGAAAGTCAGCTGAACTCTACGCACGAAGTCTTGTTTGAAGGCGAAAATAAATCCGGGTATATCCATGGTTTTACCGAGAATTACGTCAAAGTTAAAAGCTTTTGGAACCCTGAACTGGTCAATACCAAACACCAGGTGCTTTTGAATGAAATTGACGACGACGGCATTGTTAAGGTGGATTTTATACAGGAGATGATAGCGGCGGAATAATTTAAGTATTCTACTTGAGTTTAGACGTTTCAATGAGGTCTAAACAGAACGCAGCAAAACCTAAAATCTATACTGCCTTATCTGTATTCTACAGGAAGAAATTTCAACGACTTTTTATGAGTGATTGATCGCCTGCAACTGAAGGCAAATCAATAACTTATTACTTCCTCAGATGAGACAATAGCAAAGACTATATTATTTCTAGATCTGTAAGCCAGGTAAAAGTTTTTGAACTGCAAAAAGTGTCAGTATTCAGGCTAAACTCTCTATCTAAAGGCAGAGCGCTTTTATTTTGAATTCAGGCCAGAAAAAAATAATAAAGCGCATGGTTATTTATTAATTCAAAAACTGAATTCGGAACTAATTTTAGACTACTTTTGATTGGTATTTTTAATACCCAAATGAACAAACTTATAGTGGTTAGTCAACCCGAAAAATGGCCAATTGTAATGGATCATACTTCCATTATAACTTCACAAGATTACCTCACAAAGCCTGAATACGCAGCCTTGAAAAATGCAAGGGTCTTCAATTTGAGTGACACCTACTCTTACCAATCCAAAGGCTATTATGTTTCCTTACTGGCAGAAGCCAGGGGACATACATCCATTCCTACGATCAGTAATTTGGTAGATCTCGGCGAAAAGAAGCTGGTGAAAATCGTTTCCGAAGATTTTGAAGAAGAAATTCAGCAAAGCCTAAAGACCATTAAGTCCCAGGAATTCACTTTGAGCATCTATTTCGGTCAAAATGTAGCTCAAAAGTATCGGGAATTAAGTGCTTTGATATTCAGGTATTTTCAAATTCCTTTCCTTAGAGTGGTTTTTAAACACACCACCAAGTGGAATATAAAGTCGATAAAGGGCATTTCCCTTTCTGAAATTCCGAAAGACCACTTGGAAAGCATGCATCATTTCGCTTCCCAGTATTTTTCCAAAAAGCGATACGACACCCCTAAAATTGATAAATCTGAATACGATTTAGCGATTTTAGTGCAAAAAAATGATCCTGCACCTCCGAGCAATCCAAAGGCCTTAAAAAAGTTTATGGATTTAGCAGAGAAAATGAACTTCTATGTAGAACTGATCTATCCGGAAGACTTATACAGGCTTTCTTCGTTCGACGCTTTGTTTATAAGACAGAGTACCGAAGTCAATAATGAGGCATATACCTTTGCCAGAAAGGCCCTGCAGGATGGTTTAGCGATTGTAGATTATCCGGATGCCATCTTGAAATGCTGCAATAAGGTATTTATGGCTGAAGCCTTGAATAAGAACGGAATTTCTACACCAAAAACCATGATTGTTCACAAAGACAACACGCATGAAGTTCTTAAATACACGGGCTTGCCATGTGTGTTGAAATCTCCGGATTCTACGTTTTCCTTTGGTGTAAAAAAAGCGAAAACAGAAGAAGACTATGCCGCCTTAATTGCAGAGATGTTTAAAACCTCCGACCTGATTATTGCTCAGGAATTCACCTTTTCTGAATACGACTGGAGAATTGGGATTATAGATTCCAAACCCTTTTATGCCTGCCGCTATTTTATGGCCAAAGGGCACTGGCAGATTTATAACTGGGCTGCAAACAAAAAAGGAGATCAGGATGGAAATGCAGATTGTTTTGCTGTTGAAGATGTTCCGGAGCCTGTGATGAAAGCAGCCTTAAAATCAGCTAAAATCATGGGAAAAGGGCTTTATGGCATAGATGTAAAAGAGGTTGATGGAAAAGCGCTCGTCATCGAAATCAATGACAACCCGAATATAGATTTTGGAGTGGAAGATGGGTTGTATGGAGATACCGTATACACCACAATACTTCAGGCTTTGAAAAACCGTCTTAATTCTAAACAGGACCTATGAAATATCACCTCTTTGACGTATTCGGTATAGAGTTGGAATACATGCTTGTAAATGCTCAAACCGGGAAAATCGAGGCTTCTGTCGATGAACTGATGAAGTTAAAAACGGGAAGCATTGTTTCTGATGTGGATAATGGTCCTATAGAATGGAGCAACGAATTAGCAGCCCATGTGGTAGAATTGAAAACCAATGGGCCAGCCGCAGATTTGAATATGCTGGATCAAAACTTTCATAAAAACATTCTCGAAATCAACCAACTGCTTGAGGCCCGAAATTGCCGTCTATGGCCTTCTGCGGCACATCCACTGATGAATCCGGAACTGGAAATGAAACTTTGGCAGCATTCTTACAGTGAAATCTATGCGCTTTACAACAGGATTTTTGATTGTCGAGGTCACGGTTGGTCCAATGTGCAGAGCATGCACATCAATTTACCCTTTTACGATGATTCAGAATTTGAAAAACTACATGCTGCGATACGTATTTTGCTACCTGTTTTACCAGCCTTAAGTGCGAGTTCACCGATTTTAGACGGCAAGTTTGGCGGATATATGGATGCCAGAATGAAATTGTATCTCACCAATCAGAAGCAAATACCAGAAATGACCGGGAAGGTGATTCCCGAACAGGTCTTTGGTTATGAAGCCTATAAGAGACAGATTTTTGATCCTATTAATGCAGCAATTGAAGCTTTCGATACAGATAAAATTTTAGAACATCATTTCCTGAATTCCAGAGGAGCTATTGCCAGATTTGACAGAAATGCCATCGAAATCCGGGTACTGGATTTACAGGAATGTCCCCTGGCTGATGTGGCCATAGCCAGTTTTAGTGTCGAAATTTTAAAGGAGTTAATCCGTGAAACCTATACTCCTTTGGGAGAACAAAAAGCCTGGCACGAAGATCCACTTTTTGAGATATTGAATGAAAGTATCGAGTATGCCGAAGAAGCGGTCATCTCTAATGAAACTTACCTGGGATTATTTGGAATAAAGGCAAAATCCATGCCTGCAAAAGAAGTTTTCAAACATCTATTTAATATAGTTTCTTCAAGAATGAGCAACAGACATGCTGAGGCTATCGGTTTGATTTTAAACCAGGGGAGTTTATCTACCCGAATTTTAAAAGCAATTGACGCGGACTTTTCCGAAGTAAATATTCTGAAAGTCTATCATAAACTCGGTGACAGCTTATCTAAAAACGAATTGTTTTTACCGTGAAATTAATCCTAACTTGTGAACATGCTTCTAATTTGCTGCCATCGCAATATCAAACTCATTTTGAAAGTGAACAGCATCGCCTAAATACTCATGAAGGCTTCGACCTCGGTGCTTTTGAAGTTTACAAATCCCTGCAGGATTTAGCGGATTATTCTTCGCATTACCCCTGGAGCAGACTTTTAATCGAAGTGAACCGATCACTGCATCATCCACGGTTATTTTCCAGCATCTCAAAACACCTGGATCCAGCAGAGAAAAATCGTCTCATAGCCGATTTTTATGAGTCCTATCGACATCAAATTCAGCAGAAAATAGAAGACAGCATCAAAGCAGGAGAACAGGTTTTACACGTATCGGTACATAGTTTCACCCCTGTGTTGAACGGCAGTGTTCGGGAAACAGAATTAGGAATTTTGTACGATCCCAGACGAAAAGCAGAGAAAGACTGGGCAGAAGGCTTTAAAAAAGAATTGAAGTCGGGCTTTGGTCAGTACAGAGTTAGGATGAATTACCCGTATTTAGGGAAAGCGGACGGATTTACAACAAGTTTAAGAAAAAAATTCCAGGAACATTATCTGGGCATTGAACTCGAGATCAATCAAAAGTTACTACAAAGTAAAGATGAGATACAGGCCTTGAAGTCAACATTAAACCTGTGTTTAAAAAACAGCATCTAAGCTGGCCTGAATGGATTCATGCTTGAGTTAAGTATAAAGAGTTCAGGAGATCAGCAACATTAAAAACGTTTTCGTAATTTAGCAAATCATAAAAAATGATAACTAATGAATAAGAATACAGTTTTAGCTTGGGCAACGTTTATCATGGTGATTGTTGGACTCGGACTTATAGCTCTTGGCGCTTTTAGATATAATGAGATTGCCGGCTGGGGCTTTGCTTCAGTGGGTGTTGGTTTTTTTGCGATTGCATGGGTATTTAATGCCCTGAAGGGAAGAGTTTAAAAAACGGCGAAGATGTCAGGTTCAGCTGAAAGGAAACAACTGGTAAACCATTTAAAAGGAGGTGAGGCCTTTATGCCTTTAGACGAGATTCTAGACAAAATCACCTTCGAGAAATTAGGCGTACGTCCTCAGGATTTACCATATTCATTTTATGAAGTCTTTTATCATATTATTTGTGCTCAAAAGGACATCCTGGAATATTCTACTTCAGGAGACTATAAGAGCGCTACCTGGCCTGAGGATTACTGGCCTGAAAAGTCCTCTCCAGAATCGGAAAAAGACTGGCTAAAGCTCAGAGAAGATTATTTCAGGGATCGGAAAACATTTGAGAATTTCATTTTAGATCCTAAAAACGATTTAAATCTTCCGGTCAAAAATTCGGATGAACATAGCTTGTTGCGTGAAATCCTTCTGGTTATGGAGCATACAGCCTACCATACAGGGCAGCTGTTGCTGATCCTGAGATTACTAGGGCTTCATAAATAATAAAAATCTATCTGACATTAATTTCAGATATTTGCAAACATTAAATAGCATAAAAATTACAAAATGGCAGACGATAAAAAAGTGATATTCTCCATGTCGGGAGTATCCAAGACCTATCCGGGCGAAGATAAGCCTGTACTGAAAAACATATACCTCAGTTTTTTCTACGGAGCAAAGATTGGTATTCTCGGCCTTAATGGTTCGGGTAAATCGACCTTGATGAAAATCATCGCCGGGAGAGAGAAAAATTATCAGGGTGATGTTGTGTTTTCTCAGGATTATTCTGTGGGTTATCTGGAACAGGAGCCCGAGTTAGACCCTGAAAAGACGGTGCTTGACATCGTGAAAGAAGGCGTTTCGGATGTTGTGGCAATCCTGGATGAATACAATAAAATCAACGATGATTTCGGATTGCCGGAGGTTTATGAAGATGCAGATAAAATGCAGAAACTCATGGACAGACAGGCGGTACTTCAGGATAAAATAGATGCCACCAATGCCTGGGAGCTGGATAATAAGCTTGACGTAGCCATGGATGCGCTTAGAACGCCACCTTCCGATCAAAAAATTGAAAACCTTTCAGGTGGTGAAAAGCGAAGAGTAGCGCTTTGCCGTCTATTACTGCAGGAGCCGGATGTATTGCTTCTGGATGAACCTACCAACCACTTGGATGCAGAATCTGTACACTGGCTGGAGCATCATTTACAGCAGTACAAAGGAACCGT
Organism: Psychroflexus aurantiacus; assembly: GCF_010820555.1. Lineage (GTDB taxonomy): Bacteria > Bacteroidota > Bacteroidia > Flavobacteriales > Flavobacteriaceae > Psychroflexus > Psychroflexus aurantiacus. The sequence continues at coordinate 366,879 of NZ_JAAIKD010000004.1, forward strand.
CATTGCGGTAACTCACGACAGATATTTCCTGGACAATGTAGCCGGCTGGATTCTGGAACTGGACCGAGGAGAGGGTATTCCCTGGAAAGGCAATTATTCGTCCTGGCTGGATCAAAAGTCTAAGCGAATGGCTCAGGAGCAAAAACAGGCCAGCAAGCGTCAGAAGACTTTAGAACGCGAACTGGAATGGGTAAAAATGGCTCCAAAGGGACGTCAGTCCAAACAAAAGGCCAGGCTGAATAACTACGACAAATTAATGAGTCAGGATCAGGACAAACTTGATGAAAAACTTGAAATCTATATTCCAAACGGACCGCGATTAGGAACCAATGTGATTGATGCCAAAGGCGTAAGCAAAGCATTTGATGACAAGCTTTTATACGAAAACCTGGAATTCAATCTGCCACAGGCTGGAATTGTTGGGGTTATTGGCCCTAACGGAGCAGGTAAAACCACCATCTTCAAAATGATCATGGGTGAAATCGAACCGGACAAAGGTGAATTTATCGTAGGAGAAACCGCTAAAATCGCTTATGTAGATCAGGCGCACTCCAATATTGATCCGGATAAATCCATCTGGGAAAACTTCAGCGATGGTCAGGACTTGGTGATGATGGGAGGTAAGAAAGTGAATTCTCGGGCCTATTTGAGCCGATTCAATTTTAATGGCAGCGAGCAAAACAAAAAAGTCGATAAACTCTCTGGTGGAGAACGCAACAGGCTTCATCTGGCTATGACTTTAAAAGAAGAAGGAAATGTGCTTTTACTCGATGAGCCTACCAACGATTTGGATGTTAACACGCTTCGAGCCTTGGAAGAAGGACTGGAGAATTTTGCAGGCTGTGCGGTAGTGATTTCTCACGACAGATGGTTCCTAGATAGAATATGTACGCACATTCTGGCTTTTGAAGGAAATTCTGAAGTGTATTTCTTCGAAGGAAGCTTTAGTGATTATGAAGAGAATAAAAAGAAACGACTTGGCGGAGATTCGATGCCAAAACGACTTAAGTATAAAAAGCTGGTTAGATAAATCAGCGATTAGTTTATCTAAACAGACAATTCAAAAAGCCATTCACATGAGATTGGCTTTTTGATTTTAACTTAACTTTTAAGATGAAAGCATCTTTTTTTAAACATAACCTAGAATTTAAACGTCCAAGCGGAACGTCCCGTGGCGTTTTAAAGACCAAGCCCTCCTGGTTCATCAAGCTGGAAACCAAGGAAAGCTTTGGAATAGGAGAGTGTGGTTTGCTTCCTGGCTTAAGTATAGATGACAGGGAAGACTATAAGGAAACTCTGGAATGGACCTGTCAAAACATGCATTTAGGACTTGAAACGCTCTACTCAAAATTAAAAGAATTTCCTTCCATTCAATTTGGTCTGGAGATGGCTTTTCAATCTTTGTCTTCAGCGAATCCCTACCTTTTATTTCCTTCCAAATTTACAGAGGGAAAGCAGGGAATGGTCATCAATGGACTGATCTGGATGGGGGAGAAGTCCTTTATGAAAAGTCAGATCCAGGATAAAATTCAGCAGGGCTTTAGTTGCATAAAGCTCAAAATAGGGGCTATCGATTTTGAATCGGAATTGGACTTACTAAGCTATATCCGCAGCGAATTTTCGGCTTCTGATATTGAATTACGCGTAGATGCCAATGGTGCTTTTTCTCCTGATGATGCCTTAGATAAGCTGGAACGCCTGAGCAAATTTGATCTGCACAGTATTGAGCAGCCTATCGCTAAGGGGCATTGGCAGGACATGGCAAGGCTTTGCAAACAAACCCCTTTACCCATAGCGCTGGATGAAGAATTAATCGGGCTTAAAGATGTAACAAATAAGGAAGAAGCTTTACTAACTATACAGCCGCAGTATATTATTTTAAAACCCAGTTTAATAGGTGGTTTTCGTGGTGCTGAAGAATGGATTGAGCTGGCAGATCAGCATAACATCGGGTGGTGGATCACAAGTGCTTTAGAAAGCAATATAGGCCTTAATGCCATAGCGCAGTTTACATTTCTAAAAAACAGCAACATGCCACAGGGGCTGGGAACAGGAGGACTTTATACCAATAATATTGAAAGTCCTTTATACATCAAAGGCGAAAGAATAATGTATAACCCTACTCTTGCATGGGAAAATAAATTTGATTTATGAGAGATTTCATAGCACTGGCTTCAAAAGGATATCATGAATGGTGGAGGTATCTTGTAGGAACATTTTTGATATTTATCATTTGGCAGGTGGGGACTCTCCCATTTATAGGCGCTGTCAGTTACAAATTGGCCATAGATGGCGGAGATTTATCGAGCCTGGGGAATTACGAGACCCTGATGGGTACCTTAGATTCCAATCTTACGTTCTTTCTCATGCTGTTGTCATTTGCCGTTGGTTTTTTTGGAGTCTGGCTCATTGTAAGATTTTTTCATAATCAAAAGTTCAAAGATGTACTGACTACGCGTCAATACTTTGACTGGAACCGCGTCTTTATAGGCTTTAGCATCGTTGGTTTTTTTATTGCGGCGATGACAATCCTGGATTTCACATTAAACCCGGACAGTTTTCTTTGGAATCTGAAATGGGATCAATTCCTGATTTTAGCTGGCATTGGTATCATCATGGTACCTATTCAAACCACTTTTGAGGAAATTTATTTCAGAGGTTATCTCATGCAGGGAATTGGTGTAATTTTTAAAAACAGATGGCTGCCTTTAATTCTTACGTCGGTTGGTTTTGGACTTTTGCATCTCGGTAATCCAGAAGTGGGTAAGCTAGGTTACGTCATCATGATCAGTTACATAGGAACAGGATTTCTGCTAGCCATAATGGCACTTATGGACGAAGGGCTGGAACTTTCTATAGGGTTTCACGCAGGCAACAACCTGATTACCGCTTTGCTGGTCACAGCCGACTGGACCGCTTTCCAGACCGAGTCTATTTTAATCTATACAACAGAACCCTCTGTGGGCTTTGACGTGTTAATCCCTGTTCTGGTAATTTACCCCGTTTATTTGTTTATCATGGCAAAAATTTATAACTGGAAAAACTGGAAATCCAAATTATTTGGTAGAGTGGAAGTACCAAAAACCAGCTCATAGTGATAATTTAACATATTAAAATAGCTTTTTATTTTAATAATATTTAAAATTGATGATGTCTAAACATTGACTCATGATAGATCATCCCCTTGAAGTTCATCCCTTGTTTAAAATCAATGGGCAACATTTCAACAGAACTGAATTGTATTCTATAGCCTATAGCTACGTAAAAGAGGGGGAGCCTTTTGAAGAACCCATAGGGAACTTTCTTTTAGACTGGCTGAATGATGACTACGACAGCATAAAAGTCCGAACCTCGGGCTCTACCGGAGATCCTAAGACTTACTTTATCGATAAGCAAAAAATGGTGAACAGCGCCCTGGCTACGGGTAAGTTTTTCAAAGCTAATGAAAATACGACTGCACTGCTTTGTTTACCCGCCGATTATATAGGTGGACGTATGATGCTGGTAAGAGCCATAACCCTGGGCTGGGATTTGGATATCGTAGAACCAAAATCGAATCCATTGGATGCACTTTTTAAAACCTATGATTTTTGTGCAATGACCCCTTTTCAGGTCGACAATTCCTTAGGAAGGCTGCATTTGATAAAAAAATTAATCATTGGCGGTGGTGCCGTTTCCGAAAATCTTATCGGCTTGATTCAGGGCATTCCTACAAAAGTCTTTGAAGTTTATGGGATGACGGAAACCATTTCGCACATCGCAGCCCGAAAGTTAAACCCTAAGACGGATAACACCGAGAAAAGGCCTTTTAAAGCTCTACCCGGTATAAGTGTATCACAAAATGAGAACAATTGCCTGGTAATTAAGGCTCCAAAAATATTGGATCACGAATTAGTGACCAATGACATCGTAGACGTCCTGACCTACAAAAAGTTTTTCTGGAAGGGCAGATTGGATAATGTCATAAATTCCGGGGGAATAAAAATATTTCCGGAAACGCTTGAGAAAAAATTACAGAAGCTTATCACACACCGGTTCTTTATTGCCGGACTGCCGCACGATTCCTTGGGAGAACAGGTGGTTTTGTTCATCGAAGCCCCTCAAAGCGATAAGTTTCTGAGCGATATCAGAGAGGCCGTAGATAAGTTAGGAAGCCTTGATAAGTACGAAAAACCAAAACACATTTATCTGATAGATAAGTTTGAAGAAACCGGTTCAGGAAAGATCAACAGAAAGAAAACCTTGGCCAAATTGATGAGCTGAATTTAATCGTCAACTTGCTTAATTTTGATATAATACCCAAATCTATTGATAGCCAGATCCTGAATATCCTCCAGTTGCATATCTAAAGATTTCCATTCATTACCGATAACTTCCCTTTTTATAGATCTTTCCTGGGAATTTTGAAACTCTACGGGCATTTCAAAATGGTCTACATCCGTTTCCCAGCGCATAGACAGCGCTTTGTTCTCCTCAAATTTCAGCTGTAATTCCGGTATATCCGTATAGTTAAGGTACTGATCAAAAATAGGCGAGAGGTTCATCTCCGTATTTTCATCGTAAAACGCAATCACATCCCTGGTATGAATGGTTTGGTACTTAAAGGTCTCATGGAACTGTTTCAAAAGCTTCCACCATTTTTCATCATCATCGATGACACTTCTCAGTGTATTAAGCAGGTTTGCACCTTTATAATACATATCTCCGGAACCTTCGTGGTTCAGGCCATATTTGCCGATAATCGGTCTGTCGTTGGCAATGATATTTCTTAAGCCATAGAGGTAAGTAATGGCCTCTTTTTTACCAAACTGACATTCTACATACACAGATTCTGCATAGGCCGTAAAGCTCTCGTGTATCCACATGTCTGCGATATCGGCAGCGGAAATAGAATTGCCAAACCATTCATGTGCCGATTCGTGGATGATGATAAAGTCCCATTTAAGACCTATCCCTGTATTCGACATATCGTTCCCAAAATATCCATTTTGATATTTATTTCCATAAGCAACCGCACTTTGGTGTTCCATACCCAGATATGGCGTTTCCACAAGCTTGAAACCATCTTTCTGAAAAGGGTATTCTCCGAATTTTGTATAGAAACAACTCATCATAGGCTTGACCTGTTGAAATTGCTGCTTGGCTTTTTCTAAATTTTCTTTCAAGACATAATAGTCTAACGAAAGATCTTGATACGCATCCTCAAAATGAGCGTAATCAGCTACATTCAACGTAATATTGTAATTATTGATGGGATGTTCCACCCTCCAGTGCCATTTGGTATAGCCGTTATCCATAGGAATTTCTTCAATCAATCTTCCATTGGAAACATTCATAAGACCATTGGGTACACTCACTTTTATATCTGCCGAATTGGGTTCATCACTTTGATGATCCTTATTGGGATACCAGAGACTGGCTCCAGTTCCCTGAACAGCGACTGCTATAAAAGGTTTACCTTGCTGGTCTTCAGAAAATACAAATCCACCATCCCAGGGAGCATTTTTAGCAACCACTGGATAGCCTGAATAATAAAACCAAAGACGTTCTGCAGTACCTGCTTTTAAAGGGGTTTCAAAATTGATAAAAACGGCATTCTCATCCCTTTGGTACGTCAGGTTTGTTTTATTGAATACGATGGAGTCTATTTCCATATTCTGAAATAAATCCAGCTGTATTTTTGAGGTTTCCTCCAAAACCCGAAACTCGATCTTATTAAAACCGCTTAAAAAACGTTGCTTGGGATCGAGCTGAATATCTAAAGTGTAGGACAAGACGTCAAAACTGGTTCGTTCTGGCCTGAGGCTTCCCCGTAAGGTATCTGCTCTGCTAAACTGTTTGTTCTCTCCGGTCAATAATTGTGACTGCATGCTGAAAGAAATGCAGAAGATAAAAAGTAAACTGTATATTCGTGTCATATGACTCAATAACTATTTATTACAATGATACTATGAAAAAACTTGCTTTTATCTTGCTTTCCCTGGCTTTTATTTCCTGCGGAAATGATAGTAACCTCCTGGATGGTAAAGTTACAAACGCTAGTGGAGCCCCTGTAGAAAATGTTCTCGTACAAGTGATGGGTACCGACTTGAATTCAACGACAGATGCTAAAGGTGAATTCAGAATTAACACCAAAAACAGAGGTGATGAACTCATTCTGACGCATCCCGATTATCAGATGTCCAGAATTGACATTGGCGACAACTCCGAGATTTCAATTGAACTTAAAGAAAAGAAAAGCCAAGAGCAACAGAAATAAACGTGTTATTTCCCTCAGCGCCCTCAAAGACAACATCGTTGAAACCATAATTATATCGGGCATCAATGCTCAGCGAGGAGCCTAAGCTCAGGCCAATTCCGGCAGCACCGGAAATACTGAGTTTTTCTGAGTCCAAGACATCGGATTCATTCACCAGAAAATTGAATTGCGGACCAGCCTGCAGGTTGAAGATTTTCAGAAAATGAACCTTTAAAATAACAGGAACCAGAGCATAATCGGTTTCTATGGACTCCTGATTGAATTCACCGCCTTGTTGAGAAAATAAAACTTCCGCCTGAAGTGTAAAACTGCTAAACCGTGCTCCGATAAACGCGCCTCCAGTCAGTCCTAATCGACTGTCCTCCTGTAAACCTGAAAGGGAAGCGTAGTTTATTCCCGCTTTAATTCCAAGATCCAGACTTTGGGAATTGGAAGGTGTAAGTGTCAGAAAAAAGAAACCAAGTGCTAAAAATTTGATTAGATGTTTCATGATATTTTTTTACTAATTTAAAATAAGTTAATCTAATAACGCAGATAATATAGTTTTAAGTTCGTCAAGGCTTAAATTAATTTCAATAATCCTTCCTTTTTTATCTACAAGATAATTCTGAGGAAGGTCAAGAATTCCCATTTCTGAAGCCATTTCTCCTGTAAATCCTTTTTTCACCCGTAAGGACTTCCAGGGAAAAGACTCCTGCGATTCAGCTTTGATCCAGTCCTGCTGATTGGTATCTACAGAAACACCAATGATTTCAAAGCCTTCCGCTTTATAAGTGCGATAGGCTTCCAGTAACTGCTCTTGTTTAGATATACAGTCTTCACACCAGCTGTTCCAAAATACAATGAGATTGAGTTTTGAAAATTCTGATTTTAAGAGAACAGGATCTGAAGTCAACGAAATCAGTTCAAAAGAAGGAATCTCACTTCCTATTTGATAATTTCTGCGTTTCTGCTGATACTGCTCCAGTACTGCCACATCCTCAGGGTTTAATTCATCGACGTTCATTTTAGAGACCAGACTTCTTACATCGGTGTATAACAAGTCTTGATTCATACTCAAATCTGAAAGCAATTTACCCAGGTAATCGTGATTCGGGTGAATTTTGATCAGGCTATCCATCGTATTCAATAGCATGGTCCTGTTTTTCTTTGATTTTGGAGTTGATTTCAAAAGTGAATTCACGTAAGATTGGAGCTCCTGTGTTTTTCCGCCGTTTAACTGTCTGACTCCGTAATCTTTAAACACCTCCTTATCAAGCTCCACTTTATCTGAAATGATATCGAAAACCAAGGTGTCATTTTCAAGATAAAATACCTCTGAAGACGTTATCGAGTCAAATATAAACTGAAAAGCCTTAGGAGAAGATACTTTTCCTTCAAATTGAAAACTATTATTGATTACATCGACGCTATCAATTTGATCTTCATATCTGATTTTGATGAAGTCATCAAAATCTCCGTTGATGCTCCCTTTTAGAACATAAGTTTGAGTGGTCGATTTTTTTTCAAGAGGCTGCATGCATGATAACGTTAGCAATCCGAGAAAAATTAAAACTGTCTTTTTCATATTTACAAAATTACATCAAAATAAAAGGGCGATGAATTTTCATCGCCCTTTTAAATATAATCATACCTGAAACTAGGGATTAAAGTCTTTAATACGTTCGCTTAAATCATAAACCTTAGCCTCTGGTAAAATTCGTTCGATAATACTGCTTCCTGCTGCACTTCGGTAACCACCGGCACAATGCACTACAATAGGCTTATCTGTCGGAATCTCTTTTGCGGTTTCCCTCAATTCGTTCAAAGGATGGTTTTTGGCCGAATCGAAGGGCTGAGACTCTTCAAACTCACTGACATTTCTGATGTCTATAATGGTATACCGATCCGGGTTTTGCTTAAAGTCAGTATAATCCAAATCGTCTGAGGATTCAAATTGAGACTGCCCCAGGGTTAAAATCGCTTTAATTTGGGATTCATAGCCTATTTTGGCTATTCTGGAGACAATTTCATCATAAGCTGATATAGATTCCAGCACCAGATAAAAGGCTTCCTTTGGCTTAATGATGGCACCAACCCAGGTTTCAAGCTTGTCATTTTCGGTTCTTGCCATAATATTAATACTACCGGAAATGTGATTGGCTTTGTAAGCCGCCTGAGGTCGAGTGTCTATAATAGGAGCATCTACATCAAAAGATTCCACATTCAAATGAACAGGAATATCAGAAACGGAAGCTCTAAAACTGGTCGCTCCGGTTTTATTGATATCGACATCATGCCCAAAATAAGAGGGTATGAACGGTTGTCCTTCAAGAATTTCCTTTACAAATTCCTCTTCTGTCTGCTCCTGAAACGCCCAGTTTCCAAGACGCTCATTACCCAAGGTACTGGTGGTGTCATCACTCATGTTTTTACCACATAAGCTGCCGGCACCATGAGCAGGATACACCCACACATTGTCGGATAAATGATTGAATTTCGTGGTCATTGTTTTGTACATCGCCTGAGCAAGTTCTCTGCGTTTAGCGGTCATATTACCGGCCTTCTCTCTTAAATCGGGTCTTCCCACGTCACCTATAAAGAGAGTGTCTCCAGTAAAAATGGCTTCTTTGCTGGTTTCATCATCTACCGCATGAATGGTTATACCGTCTGGCGAGTGTCCGGGTGTATGGATACATTTGAAAGTAATGTCCCCCATTTTGAAAGCATCGCCTTCATCGAACGCCTGGTGTGGATAATCTGCACCTACGAGTTTGCTTACATAAATGCTGGCGCCGGTTTCCCTATGGATTTGTAAATGGCTGCTTACAAAATCAGCATGAGGATGAGTTTCAAACACCGCAACGATTTTTGCATCGTTTTCTTCAGCAAATTCATAATAAGGCTGTGGATCTCTTGCAGGATCGACAACGGCCATCTTACCATTGCTCACAATGGCGTAAGAAAGGTGAGATAGAGGCTTATCGTTATATTGTTTAATATTCATAGTCAATTTTTTTAATTTAGTGATTCATTTTACCGGTTGCACAGCTTACAAATGATTTTGCTTTATTCATATAGGAATTTGTATCCCCGGCAACGGGATACCCTAACTGTTTTAATTTAAGTTCAACTTTCGGAAGCGTTGAGTCCTTTTCGTAAGCAAAAGAAACCGATGCGTTTTCGGCCTCTACGTTGACCTGGCTCACATCTTCAAAAGCATTGAGATGTTTAGAAATGGTATTGGCGCAGCCTCCGCATTTCAAATTTTGTACTGTTATTTTTGTTTGCATAAAGTTAGATTTGGACTTCAAAATACGTATCTATTGAATTAAATTCAGAACAGATCAACATATTAAAGCATTAAATTTAATGCAAATTTAAAGAATTTGGACAGCTTCCACAGTAACAAAAGTTACGCATCACCCGATATCGATTAATTTCACTGAATTTCTGTTCAGTTTTATCCGATTGGTTTTTTCAAGTTGTTTTAAAAGCCTGGAAATGACTACACGGCTGGTATGAAGGTCGAAGGCAATATCCTGATGGGTGACTTTAATTTCAGAATCGTTGTAGTATTTTGATTTGTTCCTTAAATATTCCAGTAAACGCTCATCCATTTTTTTGAAAGCAATACTGTCAATGGTTTCTAAAACCTCCATAAGACGCTGGTGGTAGCTATCGAAGATGAAATTTCTCCAGGATTTGTATTTTCCCAGCCATTCTTCCATTTTTTCTACAGGAATCATCACTAAGGTAGAATCGGTTTCTGCCACAGCACGTATTTCGCTGACTGCAGACCCTGTACAACAGGATAAGGTCATAGCGCAGGTTTCTCCTTTTTCTAAAAAGTAAAGCATGAGTTCAAAACCATCTTCATCTTCCCGCATGATTTTTATAACTCCATCCACAAGTAAGGGCATAGCCGATAAATACTGACCCGTTCTAATCAGTTCATCCCCGGCACTTACCGTTTTTAAAATTCCTATCGCATCTATTTCCTGAAGCAGTTCGTCTTCAAACAGATGACTGTAGTTATTTTTAATTTCCTCAAGCATATCCTTAATTGTATTTTTGCATAAATATAAAACCTAAGTCCTATTTAGATGGCCAATTTCAAAATTTTTAAACCTTACGGTATGTTAAGTCAGTTTGTAAATAATCAAAGCAGGCGACGAAACAAACGACTTCTTGGTGAACTCGGGGATTTTCCCGAAGGAATCATGGCTGTTGGTCGTCTGGATCAGGATTCTGAAGGGTTATTATTTCTAACTACGGATGGTAAATTCAGTTATGAAATCACGTCTACCGGAATAGAAAAAGAATACTGGGCTCAGGTTGACGGAATCGCCACAGACGCGCAGGTGAAACAGCTTTCTGAGGGACTGGAAATCAGTATTCACGGAAAAGCCTATCAAACCAAAGCCTGCAAAGTCAGTCTTATGACACCTCCAGCAGGATTACCTAAACGTGCCAAAGACATCAGAAATGAAAACGAACACGGTGATACGTCCTGGCTTTCAATAAAACTTACCGAAGGGAAATACAGACAGGTGCGTAAAATGACAGCAAAGGTGGGATTGCCTACCTTGAGGCTTATTCGTTATAGAATAGGTGAGGAGACCATTGAAGATATGCAGGCTGAGGAAGTAAGAAAACTGTCTTAGAACATCACCACCATACCACAAAGAATTTATAAGTCTCTCCTTTCTTATTTCTTCTGAAAAGCATTACCGATTGCTTATTTTCCATAAATTCCTGAAGCTTAACCAGGACTTTGGCATAGGAATACCAGTTGGTATGTTGGGTTTCATCGGTAAACCAGTTTATTTTCCTGGGAATGAAAAAAGACTGGTGTTTCCAGTTCTTATTCAAAAACTGATTGAGCGTATAGAAATAGCCTGCAATAGCTTCTAAATTGGTGGTGAAAAACCTGGTGTGACAGTGTTCCGGGATAAACAAAATCGACTTAAAACAAATTCGCTGCTTGACTTTCCAGGGATCGATTTCCAGGTTTCGGAAGGTGCTTTCTGCTTTTGGGTGATAGAGGAGTGGAAACTGCTGAGATTTTAATTTTTCGATTTTATCCAAAAACCTGTCCAGCCTGTTGGGTCCAATCCAGCAATAATCCGGATTTTCATGCAGGTTATCGTCGTATAAATAGATTTTATTGACCAGCTCTACCTGTAGTATTTCATTCTGAATAAGATCTCGGCATAGAAAATCAAATTCACCGATGGTAATTTTATCATCCATGATTTGCAGGCTGTAAGCGATTTCATCATAGCGATTGGATAAGGACAGGTAATACTTAAAGAATATTTCAGCCCGTTTCCCTAAGAACCTGAACAGTCTGGCCTCATCATAAGGAAAACTGGCGACTTGCCTGAGTTCTTCCGGAAGTTCAAATTCAAAGGTCGGGATGCTGGAACCCGGAAGCTGATTTATCATCAGCTTCGTCTTCATAAATCCCTGATACTGGCTTAATACCTGAAGATCAGAATCCTTAGTCTCCAAGTTCCAGGGCGATTTGAATCATTTGATTGAAGGTGGTTTCACGTTCTTCAGCAGAAGTCTCTTCTCCTGTGATTAACGAGTCTGAGATGGTTAAGATGGCAAGGGCATTGACCTGGTGTTTAGCAGCTATAGAGTAGAGGCCTGCAGCTTCCATTTCTACACATAACACATTGAAAGCCGCCCACATTTCATGCTCTTTTGGGTCGTCGGTATAAAACAAATCTGATGACACCACGTTTCCGGCTTTAAACGAAATATCAAGCTTCCTGGCCGCCTGAATGGCTTTGTCGAAGAGACTGAAACTAGCCGTAGGGGCGAAATCGCCACCTTTGAACCTGTTCCTGTTTAAAGAAGAACTTGAAGATGCCGACATGGCGATAATAACGTCGCGCATTTCTACTTCTTTTTGGATAGCACCGGCACTTCCCACGCGAATAAGATTTTTCACGCCAAATTCGGTAATCAGTTCATGTGCATAAATACTTATGGAAGGAATTCCCATTCCCGTCCCCTGTACAGATACTTTTCGGCCTTTATACGTACCCGTATAGCCCAGCATTCCGCGTACTTCATTATAACAGGTTGGGTTTTCAAGAAAGGTTTCGGCAATCCATTTGGCTCTCAGCGGATCACCGGGCAAAAGTATAGTTTCAGCGATGTCGCCTTTTTTTGCGTCAATGTGTACACTCATCGTTGTTAAGTTTAATAGGTTGAATTAAACGAAGTTCCTTCTACGATGGCAATTCCTGCGGAAGCCCCAATTCTGGAAACACCAAGGTCTATGTAAGCTTTAGCCGTTTCGGAATCTCTTATACCGCCTGAAGCTTTAATTTTAACCTGATCAGAGGTATTTTCGGTCATGAGTTTTACCGCTTCCAACGTGGCCCCATGTCTGCTGAAGCCCGTAGAGGTTTTTACAAAGTCTGCACCCGCTTTTTCAGCTAACTGACAGGCTACAGCAATGTCATCCTCAGACAGGTTACAGATTTCCAGTATCACCTTTAAGGTATGCTCACCTATGGCGTTTTTAACGGATTGGATGTCTGCTTGCACATAATCGTGATCCTTATCCTTTAGTTTCCCCTGATGAATCACCATGTCTATTTCGGAAGCTCCATCAGCTACCGCCTGTTTTGCTTCTTCAACTTTGGCTGTTGTCGAGGAAGCTCCTAGGGGAAAACCGACTACGGTACATACTTTAACATCAGAATACTTAAGAATTTCAGCTGCAGCTTTTACATAGGATGAGTTGATACAAACCGCAGCAAATTTATAAGCGATGGCTTCTTCGCACAGGTTATGTATCTGTTTTAATGTGGCATCAGCATTTAATAAAGTATGATCTATATAAGTATTCATAGGTGTTTAAATGAATTTTGAGTAAAGATAAAAGTTTGAAATTGATATAGGAAACATTCCCTGAAATATATCAAGACAAGGGGTTTGCAATATTAAGAATAAGTTGTACTTTTGCAGGCATTAAATTAAAACAAATATTTATGAATCATTATGAAACTGTTTTCATCTTGAATCCCGTTTTATCTGAAGAACAGATAAAGGAAACAGTAAAGAAATACGAAGATTTTCTTGTTTCGAAAGGTGCAAAGATGGTAAACAAAGAAGATTGGGGCCTAAAAAAATTGGCTTACCCGATCCAGCACAAGAAGAGTGGATTTTACCACTTGTTTGAGTACACAGTAGATGGAGCAACCATCGAGCCTTTAGAAGTTATGTTTAGAAGAGACGAGAGAATGATGCGTTATTTGACCGTTGCATTAGACAAACATGCTATTGATTGGGCTAAAGAACGAGTTAAACGAATTAAAACTGGCGCGTAATTATGGCAACAATTGAAGAACAATCGAAAGGTAAGAATGACGGTGAGATTAGATACCTAACCCCGTTAGACATTGAAACAAAAAGTAAAACCCGTTTTTGTCGTTTTAAAAGAGCTGGCATCAAGTATGTTGATTACAAAAATGCTGACTTCTTGATGGAATTCGTGAACGAGCAAGGTAAAATCTTACCAAGACGTTTAACAGGAACCTCTTTAAAATACCAAAGAAAAGTATCACAGGCTATTAAGCGTTCACGCCACTTAGCTTTGATGCCATACGTAGGTGATTTATTAAAATAAAAAGGCAAAAAAATGGAAATTATACTTAAAAAAGACGTTGAAAAACTTGGTTTTGCCGATGACTTAGTATCTGTGAAAAACGGATACGGTCGTAACTTTTTAATTCCTCAGGGTCTTGCAGTACTTGCAACACCTTCAGCAAAAAAAGTTTTGGCAGAAAACCTTAAGCAACGTGCTTACAAAGAAAAGAAAGTTATAGAAGAGGCTCATACTTTAGCTGAAAGAGCTAAAGAGCTTGACATAAAAATACCTTCTAAGGCAGGTGCTGGTGATAAACTTTTTGGAAGTATTACCGCTGGTGATCTTAGCGACGAGTTGAAAAAGCATGATGTGGACATCGACAAGAAGTACATTACTATCTTAGGTGGAAACATTAAACGCTTAGGTCAATACGAAGCAAAATTGAGATTTCACAGAGATGTGATTTTAGATTTTACTTTTGATGTTGTAGAAGAAAGCTAAATGCATTCGATTTAAATTATTTTATAAGCTGTCCTTATGGGACAGCTTTTTTTTTACACTAACCAAAGCCTTTCTTACATGAAAAAAATTTACATCCTTATTCTATTATTCTTTATGGGGCTGTCTTCAGCTATGGCTCAAGTGACCACCGCTACCATCTCCGGTCTGGTCAAGGATGACCAGGGAATACCATTGCCCGGCGCAAATGTGGTCGCTACACATTTACCCACAGGATCTGTTTATGGGGCTATGACCAATATGGATGGGAGATTCCGATTGAATAACTTGAGAATTGGAGGACCCTATCGGGTTAACATAAGTTATGTTGGCTTCGAAACCAAGATTTTGGATAACATAACTCTCGACCTGGGGGAAACCTACAATATAGATATCACACTGGTAACGACTTCCAATGCACTGGATGAAGTCCTGATTACGGTTTCCGATAACCCGACTTTCTCCAGCGAAAGAACGGGTGCAGCTACCCAAATTACCAGTAAAGACTTAAAAGGATTACCCACTATTTCCAGATCAGCACAGGATTTTACAAGACTGGAACCTACGGCAAGCGGCAACTCCTTTGGTGGCAGAAATGATCAGTTCAACAATTTCAGCTTAGATGGGGCCGTTTTCAATAATCCCTTTGGTCTGGACTCTCCAACTCCCGGCGGACAAACTGGTGCTCAACCCATTTCCCTGGATGCCATTGAACAAATTAAAGTCACTACAGCGCCTTACGATGTGACCTTATCTGGTTTTACTGGTGCTTCGGTGAACGCTGTTACCAAAAGCGGCGATAACACCTTCGATGCTACAGTTTACAGTTTTTTCAGAAATGAAAACCTGACTGGGGGTGAAATTAAAGGTCAGGACGTACCTAGAAATGACTTGAATCAAATTCAATATGGTGTAAGTGTAGGCGGACCCATTATTGAAAATAAACTGTTCTTCTTTGCTAATTTTGAAAAAGATGACAGAACAGATTTAGGCTCCCCTTTTACTCCGAACAGAGGGACAGGAGCCATTGATGAATCCAGAGTTCTAGCTACAGATATGATGGCGGTTTCTAATGCCCTTGCAAATTTGGGGTACGATACCGGAAGGTTTGAAGGTTTCAATTATAATTCTGAATCTACAAAAGGTATTCTGAAATTGGATTGGAACATCAATAAGGATCACAAAGCAGCGCTTATTTATAACTTCTTAAGAGCTTCGAAAGATAATCCTGCGCACAGAACCGCTCTTGGATTTAGAGGACCAAGCCCCTCTGTCATTCAATTCGAAAATTCCGGATACCAGTCCAATAACAATCTGAATTCCGTTCAGTTTGAACTGAATTCCAGTTTTGGTAACAAGTATTCCAATAAATTTCAGGCGGGATATACGTATTTTAATGATTTCAGGAATCCGTTTTCTGCTCCGGCTCCTCCCATTACGATTCAGGATGGAAGTGGTTCAAACTTCATCATAGCCGGACACGAGCCCTTTTCTATTAACAATGAACTACAGCAAAAGGTATTTCAGGTCACCAATAATTTCAACATTTTTGTAGGGGATCATTCCATTACTCTTGGAACAGCTTTTGAGCGTTTTGAATTTGATAATTCATTCAATTTAGCGGCTTACGACAACTTTGGCAATCCAAACGGATATTACGGAACCTTCAGGGCTTATCCTTCTGTAGATGCCTTTCTAGCTGATGCTAATGCCGGAAGCCAGAGTGCGATAGCCCAAAACTTAACCTATGCTCAGAACGTTTTCGAATCCAGGAACGCCAAGGGTGTTGGAAACGATGGGGGATGGAGGCTTGCTGAAGTCAATGTAGGCCAGCTGTCCTTTTATGCACAAGACGAATGGAGTATAGCCGATAATTTCAAGCTTTCCTATGGAATACGATTCGATAAACCGATGTATTTCAATACAGATGAAAAAATTAGAGAGTTTATTGAGACCGATAATGGAGCTTCAGTAGATCCTCAGACGGTTTATTATGATCCTGAAACCAATTCAGAAACAACTTTAAACTCGACTGAACTTCCAACGGATGACTTTTTAATTTCTCCAAGGCTTGGATTTAACTGGGATGTTCGCAACGACAAAACCTTACAAATAAGAGGTGGAACCGGAGTATTTACGGGTAGATTGCCTTTCGTCTGGATTGGCAATCAGGTGAGTGGTGCAGATCAAACATTTTTTCAAATCGTAGATCCGGAATTTAAATTCCCACAGGTATGGCGGTCGAATCTGGGTGTGGATTATAAATTCGACAATGGAATCATCGCTTCCACAGACCTTTCTTACACCGAGGATATCAATGCCGCTCATGTTCAGAACTGGGGATTGCAGGAACCATCAGAAAGCCTTGCCGGTGTAGATAACAGAGCCATTTACGCCGCTGTTGATAAAGGAGCTAACAATGCGTATGTGTTTACAAATTCTGACAAAGGAAGAATTTTCAATGCCGTTGCAACCTTAAAAAAGAACTTTGATAACGGACTTTATGTAAGTGCTTCCTACAGCTACTTGAATGCAAAAGACGTGAACTCCATAGAGGCGGAAATTACTGGAGACGCTTTTAATTTCAACCCAACCTTAGGAAACGCAAACACGGATGCCTTAGGCTTTTCAAAATACGGAGATACACATCGTTTCATCGCTGTTATCTCTAAAAACTGGCAGTATGGTTCCCAAAAACAATGGGAAACCACAGTCTCCAGTTTTATAGAATATGCCAAAGGGGGGCGTTATAACTACACCTATGGCGGAGACATCAATAATGATGGGTCAAACATCAATGACCTCCTTTACATTCCAACAGAACAGGAACTGCTGCAGATGCAGTTTACTGGTCCCGGACAAGCAGATGCTTATAATGCATTTATTGAAAATAACGACTATATGCGGGATAACAGAGGCCGTTATTTTGAAAGATATGGCGCTTTGGCACCCTGGAGAAGTACAGTAGACCTTAAAGTTTTACAGGACTACAACTTCAAGGTTTCCGGAGACAAAACCAATACAATTCAGCTGAGTCTAGATATTCTTAATTTGGGTAACTTAATTAATTCGGACTGGGGCATCGTGCAGGAACCCTTTAATCAACAGCCGATAGGCGTCTCTGTCGATCAGCAAACCAATCTGCCGGTTTACAGCTTTAGTGAAAACAGAGTAGATTCATTTGCAGTCAATACCAGTTTAATCTCGCGCTGGAGAATGCAAGTGGGATTGAGATATAGTTTCTAAACAGCTTATCAATTTCAATGCTAAGATGGGTAGAGCTTCTGCCGATCTTTTTTTATTTTTGCAACTATGAAATACGAAAGACTTACACAGGAACAGCTCAAAGAAATGCACAAGGAATTTATCAATTTTTTGGCAAGCCAGTCTATCACAAAGGAAGAATGGGAAGACATAAAAACCCATAAGCCACAGGTAGCAGAAGATGAACTCGATGTCTTTAGCGATCTCGTCTGGGAGGGTGTCCTTAATAAGGTGAATTATCTTGAGCATTTTTCTCCACAACAGCTGTTTTTATTTGAATTTACTGATCAATATATCAATCTGATCGGAATCAAAATAGAAAATGAAGCGGTTGATATCAATACCAAAGAAGGCTTTCAATGGCTAAGAGATAATTTACTGAATGAGGACATACAGATCTATACGTCCCAAAAAGCCCTGAGCGAAGACAGAAATAAAGATATTTTCGCCCTTATAAAACAAGGCGCTCACATCACCAAAGGCAAACT
Organism: Psychroflexus aurantiacus; assembly: GCF_010820555.1. Classification (GTDB taxonomy): domain Bacteria; phylum Bacteroidota; class Bacteroidia; order Flavobacteriales; family Flavobacteriaceae; genus Psychroflexus; species Psychroflexus aurantiacus. The sequence continues at coordinate 384,982 of NZ_JAAIKD010000004.1, forward strand.
TTATCAGTATTTTAATGCGATGGTAGAAAAGTAAATTTATTTTAGCGTTATTAAATTTTAATATTCAGCATGGCAAGCAAAGCGTCAATACCCAAGGGAACGAGAGATTTTTCACCACTGGAAGTCAGTAAGCGACACTATATCACATCCACGATTCAAAAGCATTTTAAAGACTTTGGTTTTCAGCCTATAGAAACCCCAAGCTTTGAAAACTCGGATACCCTGATGGGTAAATATGGCGATGAAGGCGATCGGCTGATTTTTAAAATTTTAAATTCTGGAGATTTTCTGAAAAAAGTGGACTCCGGGGTTTATGATGAAAAAGACAGCCTGAAACTATCATCCTCCATTTCAGAAAAAGCACTGAAGTACGATCTTACCGTACCCTTTGCCAGGTATGTGGTTCAGCATCAAAACGAAATTGATTTCCCGTTTAAACGCTACCAGGTGCAGAATGTCTACAGAGCCGACAGACCTCAAAAAGGGAGATTCAGAGAATTTACACAATGCGATGCAGACGTTATTGGCAGTGATAGTTTGTGGCAGGAAGTGGAGTTTATCCAGTTATACGATGTCGTTTTTTCCAGCTTGAAACTCGAGGGGGTTTGCATCAAAATGAATAACAGAAAAATTCTTTCGGGTCTTGCTGAAGTGATTGGTGAAAGCGATAGACTCATCGACTTTACAGTGGCTTTGGATAAACTGGACAAAATAGGAGAGGAGGGCGTCAAAAAAGAAATGCTGGAAAAAGGGATTTCTCAGTCTGCTATCGAAAACATCAAACCTATCTTCAATTTTGAAGGTGATTTCGGATCGAAAATAGAACTTTTAAAATCTTTGTTGTCCAATTCTGAAGTTGGCCAAAAAGGAATAGAGGAACTGGAGTTTATTCAAAAGGTTTTACAGGAATTACCTTTACAAACGGCAACACTAGACCTGGACGTTACCCTTGCTCGGGGGCTCAATTACTACACAGGCGCTATTTTTGAAATAGCGGCTCCAGAAGCTGTTAAAATGGGATCCATAGGCGGTGGTGGAAGGTACGATGACCTGACCGGTATCTTCGGTCTGAAAAACATGAGTGGCGTGGGTATTTCCTTTGGTTTGGACAGAATTTACCTGGTGCTTGAAGAGTTGGGATTATTTCCACAGGAAATAAAGGAAACCACCAAGGTCCTGTTCATCAACTTTGGAGAAGATGAGGCTTTATATGCATTGAAGGCGGTCTCAAAATTGAGAGCCTCTTCAATTTCTGCCGAATTATATCCAGATCCTGCTAAAATGAAAAAGCAAATGACTTATGCAGACCGGAGAAATATTCCCTATGTAGTTTTAGCCGGCGGAAGCGAAATGCAGTCTGAAGTCTACAATTTGAAAACCATGAAAACTGGGGAGCAGGAATCGTATTCGATTGAAAACTTGATAAATAAACTATCGAATTCTTAGTTTTTACCCTTTTAACGCTTTATTATAGAGTGTAAAATGAGATAATCTCTATATTTAAACAAAAAGAGTTATGAGTTTAGAGGATAAAAAACATATTAAGCCCTGGGAAGATGCAAGTAAAAGTGAAGATCAGGTACATCTGGCCGACATGCATGGCGATGGAGTTCACTTCAACAGAGACATTAAAGCAAAAGCCAAGCGTGACAAACAACTGGCTAAAGAGAAAGCAGAAAAAAAGCAGAAAAAGAAAGCTATTAAGAAAAAAGCAGGTCAATAATTCTACCTACGCAGAGCTTAGTATAGTTAACAGCTTTAAAAAGGATACCTGACCAGGACTTTTACCCGAATTTAAAACATAAAAAACCCTGCAATATGCAGGGTTTTTTTGTAGCGTGGACGAGAGTTGAACTCGTGACCTCCGGGTTATGAATCCGACGCTCTAACCAACTGAGCTACCACGCCTTTTTAAAGGTTTGCAAAGATAATATTATCTTTTGCTTTCGCAAATTTGTTTATAGAATAATTTCAATTAAAATTTTTATTCTTCACCCAATTATCCATATATTGCTTTTCAATCTAAAATTGATTAAGATGAGTGATAAAGTCAAATATGAATTAGAATTTCCAATACAAGCCTCTCCATCTTTATTGTATCAATACATTTCAACTCCTTCAGGTTTAAGTGAATGGTTTGCTGATAATGTGAACTCCAGAGGCGAGCTTTTTACCTTTATTTGGGAAGGTAGTGAGGAACAGGCTAAGTTACTTTCCAAAAAAACAGACGATCGAATAAAACTGAGATGGACAGCAGATGAGGAAGAGGGTCTGAATTATTATTTTGAGATGAAGATTCAGGTCGACGAAATCACCAAAGATGTTTCTCTCATGATTACTGATTTTGCTGAAGAAGACGAACTAGACGAAGGGAAAATGCTATGGGAAAATACAGTTTCAGATTTAAAGCAAATTTTAGGTTCCTCATAAATACAATTTCTCTATGAACGTTTTTATAAACGGTGAAATACAATCTGTTGAAAATTCTTCTCTAAGCCTCAATAACAGAGGGTATACTTATGGAGATGGACTCTTTGAAACCTTAAGAGTCATCAACTCCAAAATCATGTTTTGGGAGTCTCATTATTTTAGATTGATGTCCTCCATGAGGATTTTAAGAATGCAAATTCCAATGGAGTTTTCTCCGGAATATTTGGAAGAAAAAATTATTGAGCTTATACAAGCCAACGACTTAGAAAAAGCTTCAGTTCGCGTAAAAATAAATATTCACAGAAACGAAGGCGGGTTTTATACGCCTGAAGATAACGCTGTGGGCTATATCATTTCCACCAAAGTTTTGGATAATGCGTTTTTCACATTGAATGATAAAGCTTATGAAGTAGAGTTGTTCAAAGATCATTATATCCTCTCCGGAATGCTTTCCACGATCAAATCCAATAATAAGCTGGTCAATATCCTGGCAGGTATTTATGCGAAAGAAAATGACTTTGACAATTGTTTTCTGATCAATGAAAAGAAATCTGTTCTGGAAGTGACCAATGGTAATATTTTTGTTGTCAAGGGTAAAGACATCAAAACACCACCTTTATCGGATGGTTGTCTGAATGGTATTATCCGGAAACAACTGATAGAGATTTTAGAAAAGGCGGAAGACTATAATTTGAAACAAGAGTCGATTTCTCCGTTTGAATTGCAGAAAGCGGATGAAATTTTCTACACAAACGCTATACAGGGCATCCAGTCCATCAGTAAATACAGAAAGAAGACATTTGTTCAAACCGTGGCTAAAAGCTTAATAGGTAAGCTTAATGCAAAGGCCAGGCTGGCGGAAGTTTAATTGTTATTGGGATTTTCTGGTGCATTAGACCATAAAAGATATTCACCGCCAAGTTTTTTCATTTTCTGCTGCCAGTACTGTCCGTCTTTTAAGGAATTGAGAATATCATTTGATTTGGTATTCGAGTCTATAATCCATGTATTCAGATCGATTTCAGAGGCTAGTTGCGAAGCATCCCATCCGGAGTATCCAAGAAAAAACTTAATGTTCTCGCTTGTGATTTGCTTGGTATTGATCAAATGGACTATGCGTTCAAACGAACCACCCCAGTATATACCGCCTTTTATTTCAATACTGTCTTTAACGAGGTGAGGAACATCATGGATAAAATAAAGGTTTTCCTGTTCCACAGGGCCTCCGTTGAAAAGTTTAAAATGTTCGCTAATCTCAGGGATCAGTTCCTCAAGATTAAAGTCCAAAGGTTTGTTGATGATAAAACCAACAGCACCATCAGCATCTAAATGTGCTAAAAGTATAACCGATCGGTTAAACGTTAAATCTCCAATCGTAGAAGGTTCAGATATTAACACATCACCTCGATTTGGCTGTAGTCTTTCCATAGTTAGCGGTTTAGATTTAACAATTTAACTAAAAATATTAAAAAAAGAAAATAAAAAAAGACCTTTTGGTAAAAGGTCTTTAGTTTCTTAACAATGTAAAAATTTAAGCTTAGTTAACTGCTTTTTGCAAGTCAGATCCAGCTTTGAATTTCACTACATTTTTAGCAGCAATCTTGATAGTTTTACCTGTTTGAGGATTTCTACCTTCACGTGCAGCTCTTTTAGATACAGACCAAGATCCAAATCCAACCAAAGAAACGCGATCTCCTTTTTTAAGAGCGCCTTCTACGTTTTCTAGAAAAGACTCCAATGCTTTTTTAGCTTCTGCTTTAGTTACACCAGCATCTTCTGCCATGGCATCAATTAAATTCGTTTTGTTCATAATGTAAAATTTAGAGTTTGTTGATTAAACATTTTATTAACACTTACAAATTTATATGGAAAATATTACTGTGCAAGAAAATACCGATAAAATCCTTGTAGAATAGGCAAAAAACAGGTGTTTGAGCTCAAATTTTATATAAATGTCAGTTTTAAAACTCAGATATCAAAGAAATTTATACGTCTTTTCCCATCCCAGACCATTCACCAGGGCCTGAGATGGCATCCTTTTCTTACCCGGTAATTGAAGTTCATGGATTTGAACGTAACCGTTTTTCACAGCCACAGAAATGTTTTTTTCTTCTTTATTATAAAAAGAAGAACCAATCGCTTTATCATGATTTTCAGGTTTAGCAGCAACTTTATATACTTTTACTTTCAAAACCTTCCCATCAATATCAAGCTGTGTCCAGGCCGTAGGGAAAGGAGTGAGCCCCCTCACAAAGTCGACGATCTTTTCTGCGGACTGATTCCAGTTTATTTTCGTGTTTTCTTTGGTGAGTTTCGGCGCAGACCTCAAAGCGTTTTCCTGTGGTTGTGATTTAGCTTGAACTTGTCCTTTCTCAATAGACCTGACGGTATCAAGGACCAGTTCAGCTCCCAGGGCCATAAGTTTATCGTGAAGGCTCTCCACATCATCTTCAGCCTCTATGGGCAAAGACCTGGAATCAATAATTTTACCGGTGTCGATTTCTTCATCGATAAAGAAGGTCGTGACCCCGGTTTCTTTTTCGCCATTGATGATGGCCCAGTTGATAGGGGCCGCACCCCGGTACTGGGGCAGTAAGGAGGCGTGAAGGTTAAAGGTTCCGTAGTCGGGGAAATCCCACACCGCTTTGGGCAGCATTCTAAACGCGACCACCACAATCAAGTTGGGGGCCAGGCGTTTTAAATCTGCTTGAAATTCACTAGATTTTAAGTTGACAGGTTGTAAAACTTCTAGATTTTGTTGTTCCGCATACTGCTTTACAGCAGAAGAATGCAGCTTTTTTCCGCGCCCTGCAGGCTTGTCCGGCGCAGTAACCACACCAACAACATTGGCTTCAGCCCTTACCAAAGGGTCTAAAATCCCAACAGCAAACTCGGGAGTTCCCATAAAAAGTATACGTAATTCCTTCATTTTCATTTTTTTATATAAGTATTTTTGGAAGTCAGTTTAATTTTTCCTTTTTCCAAAAGCTGTTGCAGGCTTTCAAGAACAGCAGCTTTAGGAAAATCGCTTTTTTGAATAATTTCCTTTGAATTTGATTCAGACTGATTTAAGGTCTTCAGGATAAATAGCTCTATGTTTTTATAATGCTTAGAATCCGGCTCCTTTGTAGCTTTTGCTTTAGCCTTGAGGCAATTGCTGCAGGTTCCACAGACACCGAAGTCTTTCTCGCCAAAGTACGACAGAATAAACCTTTGCAGACACATGCTAACTTCATCGATATATTTCAACACGGTTTCAGCTTTTTGAAGCTTATTTTCCTGGTATTGAACTATATATTTCCGAAGTGGATTTAAGGTGTACTTATCTTCACGCGGCGGTATCAAGGTTATGCTCAGATCTTGCTTAATGAATTCTGCCGAAAGTAAGCCGTGTTTTTCCAGGGCTTCCAGTTGAGAATAAACTTCAGCATCATTAAATCCTGTCTTCTTCTTAAGGAGTTGAGTATTGACCGTCAGTTCCTGCTCGAAAACTCCTCCATAGGTTCTCAGTAAGGTTCTTACCAAGAGAGCATACTGTGTATGAGCGTCAATAAAGTGAATAAGCTGCTCGCTTGATACCAAAAACTTCAGTTTGGTTTTCTTCTGAAAAGATTTATCTAAACTAATCACACTTAGCCGATCTAAAAGATTCAGTGTATTGTAGGTCAAAATGGTATGCAGCTTATAGCGCAGACAAAATTCGTGAAAGTTGAAATCAAAGGTTTTATTCTCTCCTTCACCATAAGCCACCCTGAAGTTGCTCATCAAAGCTTTGTAAACCACCTGAACGGCTTCGAAGCTAGGTATCGTTTTCACAAACTGGTTATTCAAGCGCTGTTTATCGCTTTCATTATATAAAATAGTCGCTTCGGCAGGTAAACCATCTCTTCCGGCTCTTCCCGCTTCCTGGTAATAGCTTTCCATACTTTCAGGCAAATGGTAGTGAATCACCTGCCTGACACTGGCTTTGTCGATTCCCATGCCAAAAGCATTGGTGGCAATCATGATGTGGTGTTCCTCAGCCAGCCAAGAGGCCAGTCGCTTCTGCTTTTCTGCCTGGGTAATGCCGCCATGAAAGAACGTAGATTTTAAACCTTTCTTGTTTAGAAAATCGGACAATTCCATAGAGGCAGAGCGGTTTCGAACATACACAATACTGCTTGGTTTCGATTTATTTAGCATGCTAAACAGGTCATTCATTTTATCATTCGAAAACACATTCAGGAAAGAAATGTTTGTCCGTTCAAAACTTTTTTCAACAATACTTGGAGCTTTCAGTCCAAGTTCATCAACAATGTCTTTTTTAACCTGAGAGGTTGCTGTGGCCGTTAAGGCTATGATGGGTACCTGCGGATGTAATTCTTTAAGAATTGAAATTTCACGGTAGGCCGGGCGAAAATCGTGCCCCCATTGCGAAATACAGTGGGCTTCGTCTACAGCTATAAAATTCACATTCATTTTGGCGATACGCTGCTGCACCAAATCCTGCTGTAGCCGTTCCGGAGATAAATACAGGAACTTGTAATTGCCGTACACACAATTGTCCAGCTTTTGATCGATTTCTTTATAAGGCATGCCGCTTTTCAGCAATTGGGCTTTGATTCCTCTGGACTTAAGATTTTCTACCTGATCCTGCATGAGGGCTACCAGGGGTGAAACCACAATACAGATTCCCGGTTCTGCCAGTGCAGGGATTTGAAAACAAAGCGATTTCCCGCCTCCGGTAGGCAGAAACACACAGGTATCTTTTCCCGCTAAAACAGAAGTGATAGCGAGTTCCTGTGAAGGCTTAAAACGTTCATATCCCCAGTAGGTTTCGAGTATGTCTAGGGGAGTGGGTGTCATTTTTGTTGTATGCGTTTCAAAATGAATTCGATGCGCTCCTGAATCCCTGATTTTGGCACTTCTATAAGTTCATAATTCAGATCTCGATAGGTTTTTACCAAAGCCGCCTGCAGATTCCTCGCAAGCTCCAAATCTTCGAAGCGTTCGTTGTCCTGGGTGTAAATGTCATTCCATATAGGGAAAAGAAACACATTATCGTATCTGTAATTTTCGTTGGCATTTTTAAATTCGACTGGATAGGCTTCCTGAAAGTGAGTCATATAGGCCGTAACATCCGGAATGCCCCGGTCAATAAAAACCTGACCGGTACTCAATGTTTCAGCTTCTTCAAATTGTTTGATCCTTCCTTTTAAAAGCATTTCGCTAAACTTCAAGGGCTCATCCAAAAACAGATGTTCAATCCCAAGTTGCCTTGCTTCGAGAGTAACTTCTCGAGAAATTTCGGGAAAACACCAATACCCTCTGTCAGATAAAGCTTCCAAAACAGTCGATTTCCCTGTGCTAGGGCCTCCAATAAGTAAATTTTTGACTGGTTTTAATTTGGTCATAGATTAATGCTACAAGAATTTATAAAAATAGGTAATAACAGTATATTTGCATAAAACTATTGAGAATGAAGTCCGATAAATCTTCAGATGAATTTTATAAAACGCTGCGCGAAAGACTTAAAAAGACGAGCGACTGGCCAGCTCCATACCTATATAAATTTATTGTCCCTTCTTCGGATCCAAAAAATTTAGATCACCTTATCTCAATTTTTGACAATCTTGGAGCTGTTATTTCAACTAAAAAATCTTCAAAAGGCAAATATACCAGCGTTTCTATTAATGTCACACTAAAATCACCAGATATTGTTATAGAAAAATACAAGCAGGTAGGTGAAGAAGTTGATAATGTGATTTCTCTGTAACCAGAGTAAAATTAAATGCTTATTTTGCAATCCTTATAAAAACAAAGAACATTGATAACCTATCTCGAGTACAATTCTGAAAGAAACGAATTAAAGATTCCTGAATACGGCAGACATATCCAGAAAATGGTAGAGTATGCCAAAACCATTGAGGATGACGAAAAAAGAAACAATACAGCTAAAGGCATAGTAGATGTCATGGGAAACATGAACCCTCACTTAAGAGATGTTCCTGACTTTCAACATAAATTATGGGATCAGCTGTTCATCATTAGTAATTTTGAATTGGATGTAGACTCTCCATTCCCAAAACCATCTCCAGATGAACTTTATGCGAGACCAGAGCCTTTGGCCTATCCGCAAAACTTTCCAAAATACAGGTTTTATGGCAATAACATCAAGCGCATGATTGATGAGGCTATTAAAATTGAAGATGATGAACTGAAAGAAGGACTGATGTTCAATATCGCTAATCACATGAAAAAATGCTATTTGAACTGGAATAAAGACTCCGTTTCAGATAAAATCATATTTGATCACTTGAGAGATTTGAGTGATGGTAAATTGGATTTGAAAGCCGATACAGAAGAATTAAGCGATGCTAATTCTTTAGTCCGTCAGGTCAAAAAATATTCAAAACCTCAAAAGAAAAGTTTTAAAGGTAGCAACCGCAATCGCAAACGCAAATACTAAATGGCAACTTTCCAAATAGAAGGAGGTCACCAACTCAAAGGTGAAATCCAGCCCCAGGGCGCAAAAAACGAAGCTTTACAAATTCTTTGTGCCGTTTTATTAACCCCCGATGAAATAATAATTCATAATGTCCCGGATATTCTTGATGTCAATAAACTGATTGAAATTTTAGGGAATCTTGGCGTTAAAATTCAAAAGCTAGGCAAAGGAAGCTTTTCTTTTAAATCGGATGAGCTCAACCTGGACTACCTTGAAAGTCAGAAATTTAAAGAGGAGGGAAGTAGTCTCAGAGGTTCAATTATGATCGTCGGACCACTTCTAGGCCGTTTTGGCAAAGGCTATATTCCGCGACCGGGCGGAGATAAAATCGGCAGACGACGCCTGGATACCCACTTTGGCGGATTTATAAAACTTGGCGCCAATTTTCGCTACAACAAAGAAGAGCGTTTTTATGGTGTAGAAGCCCCTGAAGGATTGAAGGGAACAGATATGCTTCTGGAAGAAGCTTCCGTAACCGGAACTGCAAATATTTTGATGGCTGCGGTTCTTGCTGAAGGAAAAACTACAATTTACAATGCTGCCTGTGAACCTTACATACAGCAGTTGTCGAAAATGCTGGTCTCTATGGGAGCGAAAATTGAAGGCATTAGTTCTAATCTTTTGAAGATTGAGGGCGTAAAAGAACTTACCGGCTGTACACACCGGGTACTGCCGGATATGATCGAAATCGGTTCCTGGATTGGGCTTGCGGCTATGACCAAAAGTGAAATTACCATCAAAAATGTAAGCTGGGATAATCTGGGAATTATTCCGGTAACCTTTAGAAAGCTGGGAATTCAAATCGAGCAGAAGGGAGATGATATTTATATCCCTGCGCACACCGATGGTTATGAAGTGGCTAGTTTTATTGATGGGTCGATCATGAACATCAGCGATGCACCATGGCCTGGGTTTACACCAGATTTACTCAGTATTATGCTGGTGGTCGCTACCCAGGCCAGAGGAAGTGTCTTGATTCATCAAAAGATGTTTGAAAGCAGACTTTTCTTTGTAGATAAACTCATTGACATGGGCGCAAAAATCATTCTTTGCGATCCTCACAGGGCTACGGTTATAGGTCATGATTTTGAATCTGAGCTGAAAGCCACCACGATGACAAGTCCGGACATACGCGCTGGTATTTCACTGCTGATTGCCGCCTTATCGGCCAAAGGAACATCTACGATTCATAATATTGAACAGATTGACAGGGGATACGAAAATATCGATGGTCGCCTAAAAGCGATTGGAGCAAAAATTTATCGTCACGATTAAGGCTTAAAGCTTTGAATCCAAATCTTCTACACCTCAAGCCTGTTAAGCTGAATTCTAAAAAAAACGCAGGAGATCTCTTGTTGTTTTACTAAAAGATACATCACTTGTAAGAACATGGCCAGAACAAAAGTCCTGGCCATGTTTTATGTTCAGATTCCGTTTATGAAATAAGCCACTGGGTTTGAGATTTATCGGCAGGAGGATGGTCTCAAAATCCCATATTGACCAAAGCATCCATAAACCAGGCTGAATTTAGCAATACCCAGAACGAATACACCTCTTCGAGGAGTATGTTTTCTTTTAAATGAATGCTGATGTTGTTAAGAGGCATTTTAAATTTTATGGAATCTAAAAAGACCAGAGGCATAAACGCAGCAAAAAGTTTACATTTAAATTCTAAACAGAGGTTATGGGGAAAATAAAGTTTTTATGGCAGGAACTCAAAGGCAGTTTTTGGTTTGTGCCTATACTCATCATTGTCTTTTCTATTGGATTAGCAACTTTTCTGATTTATATAGACAGAACTGTTAACGTCCGGTCAATCAAATACCTGAGTTATATCCTTACCGAAAGTGCAGATTCTGCAAGAAGTATTTTATCCACTATTTCTGCTGCTATGATTGGCGTGGCAGGTACAGTATTTTCCATTACACTTGTTGCTTTAACCCTTGCTTCTTCACAGTTTGGTCCGCGCCTCCTAAAAAACTTCATGCACGAGCGCCTTAATCAGGTGGTTTTAGGAACTTATGTATCCACCTATGCCTACTGTCTCATCGTTTTAAATGTTGTGAAAGGCAATGAGGTTCAGGTGTTTATTCCGTCTTTATCCATTTTACTGGCTATTATAGCAGCTATTGGAAACATTATTCTGCTGATTATTTTCATACACTCGATATCAATGAGCATACAGGCAGATAATGTGGTCTCCGATATTTCTGTGAGCTTAATGGAAAACATAGAGATAATTTTTTCTGAAGAACTTAAAGAGGAAGATTCGTCTCTTGATAAAAACACGAAAAGCCTGGACCATTATTTAAAGGATTTTCCACATTCCAAAACTCTAAAATCTCCTAAAAGCGGTTATTTACAGTACCTTCAAAACATATCTCTTTTCGAAGTAGCCAAGGAACACGCGTATTTAATCGTTTCGCATCACAGAATAGGCAGTTACATCGTAAAGGATGAGCCTATTATCAGCATTCATTCCAAAAATGAATTCACGGATGAATCCTCTATAAATTTTGAAAGTCATTATGTCCTGGGGAATTCCAGAACGACTCAGCAGGATGCAGAACATTCCATTCATCAAATGGTGGAGATCGCCTGCCGCGCTTTATCTCCCGGTATAAACGATCCTTTTACCGCTATTGCCTGTATCGATAATCTTACGTCTACCTTATGTTACCTCACTCGCGTCAAATTTCCATCCAAATATAAATTTGATGCCGATGATGAGCTCCGGTATGTGTTTGAACCCTTAACCTATCAGAGCATGCTGGATGCGGCGTTTTTGCAGATCAGGCAGTTTTCCAAAGGCAGTCCTGCTGTTGTGATAAGACTTATGGAAGCCATGATCAAAATACACGAGTATACCTCTCACAAGGTTCACAAAAAGGCAGTAAAAAAGCATGCAGAAATGATTCTGAAAGTTGCTGAAGATTCGTTTGAAGACAGCCATGATCTGGAAGATATGCGCGAGCGAAGTCGATGCATTTTGGATACTAATGCGGACTAACCTATGCTATAGGGCGTGTTTTATTTTCTTCTGAACTTGCCTATCCTTCAAGGACGTGCAGTCCGGGCCCGTCTAGGTCTCGCACACAAATTCACCTTTAGTGAAACATCAATTCTACGAATGTTAATTAACTAGGATATATTCCATAATTATGGAATATATCCTAAATTTGTAGAAAAAATACTATGCTGCATTTGGTTCATCAGGCACATCGCGCCTTGGAAATCTATTCTCCGGACTTATCCAAAAGTCTGGATTTGCCATTTGTAAACCAAGGTATTAGTGCGGGGTTTCCCAGTCCTGCCGATGATTTCCTGGACATTAAAATCGATCTGAACAGAGAGTTTATCAAAAACCCCAATTCCACTTTTTACGCTCGGGTTCGTGGGAGCAGTATGCTGGGTGCAGGGCTTCGGGATGGCGATTTACTGATTATTGACAGGAGCCTGGAGCCCGAAAACAAAAAGATTGCCGTGTGTTTTATCGATGGGGAGTTTACCGTTAAGCGCATCAAAAAGGAAAAAGATAATATCTGGCTTATGCCGGAGAACAAAGACTATCCACCCATACAAGTTAGTGATGATAATGAATTTATCATCTGGGGAGTGGTGACTACTGTTATCAAAAAAGTAGACTGATGTTTGCTCTGGTAGACTGCAATAATTTCTATGCGTCCTGTGAGCGGGTTTTTAATCCCGGTCTTCGCGACAAGCCTGTGGTGATTCTATCCAACAACGACGGCTGTGTGATTGCCCGAAGCAATGAAGCCAAGGCTTTGGGAATACCTATGGGAGCACCTACGCACAAGTTTGAAAAGCTATTCAGGCAGCACAAGGTCCAGGTGTTTTCTTCCAATTATGCCCTGTACGGAGATATGAGCGCCAGAGTCATGAATATTTTGTCAACTTTTACACCAGACATCGAAATTTATAGCATCGATGAGTCGTTTTTGGAGTTTACAGGTTTCGGGAATTACGACATGCAGGCGTATTGTGAGAAGATGAAGCATGTGGTCGAAAAATCAACAGGTATTCCCATAAGCATTGGCCTGGCGCCTACAAAAGCCTTGAGCAAAATAGCCAATCGCATTGCCAAGAAGTTTCCGGAACACACCAAGGGTGTCTTTATCATGAAAGATGATGCTGCCCGAATAAAAGCCTTGAAATGGTTGAAAATAGAGGATGTCTGGGGCATTGGTCGTCAGCATGCCCTGCGTCTCAAAAAACACAACATCCACACGGCCTATAGCTTTTCTGAACTTCCCGACGACTGGGTGAGAAAGCAGATGAGCGTCGTCGGTCTGCGACTCAAAAGAGAACTGCAGGGCCAACGGACGCTGGAGCTGGAAACGCCTGCCCATAAAAAAGCCATCGCGACCACGCGTTCTTTTGATAAACAGTACAAGGATTTTGATTATGTGCGAGAGCGGGTAAGTAGTTTTGCGATCAAATCGGCAGAGAAACTGAGACGGCAGGGGAGTTGCTGCCAGATGGTGTACGTGTTTTTAAAAACCAACAAATTCCGGCAGGATTTACCGCAGCATCAAAACAGTATTGTGGTGCAAACGGGCTATCCGACCAATTCCAGTATAGATCTCGTCAAGTTTGCCGTAGAAGGACTTAAGAAGATTTATCATCCCGATTACTACTATAAAAAAGCGGGCGTCATCGTGATGGGTCTGGTGCCTGAAGACCAAAGGCAACTGGCGTTTTTTACGGCAGAAAACCCCAAGCACAAAGAACTGATGCAGAAGATCGACAGATTAAACGGCGTCTATGGTACAGGTGCCGTGCGCCTGGGGAGTCAGGATTTGGGCAGAGTCTGGAAAATGCGTAGAGAACGGCTTTCACAGGCCTACACCACAAGTTTGAACCATATAATAGAAGTGAAAGTAGGCAAGGACGAGAAAGGCAAAACAAAAAGTGACAAAAATTCTGAACTGTTTGTGGGTTTGTTTTAAAGCAAGGAATTATAAAATATTACTCAAATCTTGCTTGCCAATGATAGTCATTATCTCAACAGTATCATCATTTATTCTATAGTAGATACTATCAGATCCACAGACGAAGCATCTGTATCCTTTCTTGATGAAGACAACAGATTCAAATGAAAAGGGTTGTTTAGAAATTATCTCAAAATACTCAAAGAAAGAATCAAAATATTTATCAGCTTGAATCAATCCAAATTTTTGGACACCAAACTGATGAATTCTTATCAAATCATCTTTCGCAACACGGCTTAATTTATAATTAGCCATTGAGCGAAGACTTAGATTCTGCTAATATTTGTGACTTAGAAGCATTGGTAAATCCGCTATTTTCAGCTTTTTCAAGCTAAGCCTGAATCCAATTCACTTGAACTTGCTGATTTCTGGCTTGGCGAATCAAGTCGTTGATGAGTTCACTTTTGCTAGAGTATTCTTTACTTTCTACTTGATTTTTTAACCAGTCGTCGTTGGGTTCTGTAAGTGAAATGCTCTGTCTGCTCATAATTAAAAATTTGATGTAAAATTGCACCAAATTAGCACCAGATCAAAATTTTTATGATCGTTTGATGAACTGAAAGAATTTGAAATTAATTGAAACAGGATTCACTTGAATTTGACCGTCAACAGCTTTTAGAAGGTTTTGATTTCACGCAAAGCAATCTAAGAATGTGCAGAGTACGCAAAGAAGAAATTTTCTACGAACTGAAATTATTCAAACTTACAATTCACCTTAAAGCCTTCAGTCAAAACCTTTACCGCCCGGACGGAGAAACAAATGAACGCCGTACTTCAAGCTAACCGGTATGTATCTTGAAGATTATCAGTATCAAAATCAAAAGAAAAAATAATCCTGAATTTGCCAATTGCAAATCGAATGTAGTATGCTCAAAAAACCTTAGCTTTGCAGCTTGAAAAAATTGAAGAATACTTGATATGAAAGCAGGAATTGTAGGCTTACCGAACGTAGGAAAATCGACTTTATTTAACTCACTCTCCAATGCCAAGGCGCAGAGTGCGAACTTTCCATTTTGTACGATAGAGCCCAATATCGGGGTGGTGAATGTGCCGGATCCACGTCTTGAGATGCTGGAATCCCTTGTAAATCCTGAGCGCGTGGTGCCTGCAACTGTGGAGATTGTGGATATTGCCGGCCTTGTAAAAGGAGCAAGTAAAGGCGAGGGACTTGGCAACCAATTTCTTGGAAACATACGGGAAACCGATGCAATTTTGCATGTTTTGCGCTGTTTTGACGATGATAATGTGGTTCATGTGGATGGGAATATAGACCCGATACGGGATAAAGAAACCATCGATATCGAATTGCAGCTTAAAGACCTGGAATCGGTTGAGAAAAAAATGGAAAAAACCAGGCGTGCCGCCAAAACCGGCAACAAGGAGGCGCAACGTGAATTTGCAGTTTTGGAAGCTTTGAAAGCCGGATTGGAAAGCGGAACTTCCGTACGTGCGCTAACGATTGCTGAGGAGGACAGAACTGATTTTGTTAAGCCGATGCAGCTGATTACCGACAAACCTGTAATGTATGTCTGCAATGTGGACGAAGGTTCCGCAGTGTCCGGCAATGCGCATGTGAATCGGGTAAAAGAGGCTGTAAAGGACGAAAACGCCGAGGTTCTGGTACTTGCTGTTGGCATTGAAGCCGATATCGCTGAGCTGGATGATTATGAAGAGCGGAAAATGTTTCTTGAAGATATTGGTCTGGAAGAAGCCGGCGCTGGGAAATTGATTCGTTCGGCTTACAGATTGCTAAATCAGCAAACCTATTTTACAGCCGGTAAAAAAGAAGTAAGGGCCTGGACCGTGAGAGTGGGTGCTACGGCTCCGCAGGCAGCAGGTGTGATTCATACGGATTTTGAGCGTGGCTTTATTCGTGCAGAAGTGATTAAATATGAGGATTTCGTTCATTACGGCAGTGAAGCTAAAGTGCGGGATGCCGGAAAACTGAATGTGGAAGGCAAAGAATATATCGTAAAAGACGGCGATGTCATGAATTTCAGGTTTAATGTTTAGTGAGCAGTCAGTATCAAGTACTAAGTATTGAGTAATTTATTGGTTTAGGGACAGGACTTTTGGAAACAGGAATCAAGGCTATAAACTGCAAAGGCCTGTATTATTTTAATCAGGCATTGTAATTGTTGAATTCAGTATTATTTTACTCTGATCGTATAATTATGAAGACTTAATTATACGATTACACAGTTATTCGAAACCTGAGAATGAAGAGCTGGCGCCCAGTAGAATTCATAATTGTCTAGCACGTTTTTTAAGACTTGCAAAGCCTTACCTTTGCAAAAATTTCCCCATGTCAAAACAGTTTTCAGAATTAAATATAAATGAGTCCTTACTAAAAAGTTTAGCGGACCTACAGATCAGCATACCTACAGCCGTTCAGAAGAAAACCATACCCGGTATTTTACATCAAACCGAAGATCTCGTGGTTTTATCCAAAACGGGAACAGGGAAAACAGCGGCGTATGGTTTACCTTTACTTCACTTACTCAGGTTAAAAACTTCTGAGATGCAGGTGCTTATACTGGCTCCCACCAGAGAACTTGCTCAGCAGATTCATGAGCAGCTGCTCGCATTTGCTCGGTATTCCGATCCACTCCATATGGTCTGTCTAACTGGCGGAACACCCCTAAAACCTCAAATAGAAGCGTTAAAACAGGCTCCCGTTCTTATTGTAGCTACACCAGGCCGCTTATTGGATGTCGTAAAACGAGAAGCTATAGATTTGAGTCATATTACACATCTGGTGTTAGATGAAGCCGATGAAATGTTAAGTGCTCTGAAGACAGAAGTGGATTCAATCCTTAAAATTCTGCCTAAAACGAGAAGAACATTCCTGTTTACAGCTACGCTTCCGGGAAACCTAAAGCAGGTCGTTCAAAATTCGATGTCGTCGGATGTACTCCAGATCAGTGCAGAGATGTCTACCCTAGGTCATCAGGGTATTAAACATCACTACGTGGTAGTGGAACCCATAGAGAAGTTGGAGGTGTTACTGCATTTTTTAAACATCAGAGCCGGGGAGAGAGGTATTATCTTTTGTAAGACTAAAGCGGCAGTCAATAAACTGGCGAAAAAGCTGGCCATCAATAAATTTTCATCGGGAGCCATACACGGCAGTCTTACGCAGGGGATAAGGGATCGTATTTTAGGTCAGTTTAGAGAGGGGCATATTGATATTTTGGTCGCTACCGATCTCGCCGCTCGGGGTATTGATGTAAAAGCGGTATCCTTTGTAGTCAATTACCACTTACCAGATACCTACGAAGCCTATGTTCACAGGAGCGGGCGTACTGCCAGAGCAGGAGCAGAAGGACTATCATTTACGGTGTTACAGGAAGATGAAGTCGTGGAAGTGGCTAACTTTGAAAGTGAATTAGGAATAAAGTTCCATGAAATTCCAAAAGCAGATTCTCAAAGTCTTGAAGAAAACAATGCCTTATTATGGGCTAAAAAGGTATTCAAAACCAAACCCAATCGGGAGGTCTCTTCCGAATTAAAATCAAAAATCCAAACGGTGTTTCATCATTTGACCAAAGAGGAACTCATCGATAAAGTTCTTGCCTATCAGTTGAAGCAAACTAAGACTGAGCATACTACCTCTGAACCTACTAAAAAATAATAAGCTTATGGCCAATTCTATAAAGTCACAGGAAGAAATTCTACAAAAACTAAATATACAGACGTTGAACCCCATGCAGGCGGAAGCTATTCCTTTAATCGAAAGCAAAACGAATATCCTGCTTTTGTCGCCAACAGGAACCGGAAAAACCTTAGCCTTTTCATTGCCCTTATTGAATATGCTGGATCCGGAATCTCCTGAAGTTCAGGCTTTAATTTTGGTGCCTTCCAGAGAACTGGCTATTCAAATTGAACAAGTGATTCGTTCGATGGGGTCTGGTTATAAAGTCAATGCAGTATACGGGGGCAGACCTGTATCCAAGGATAAAATAGAAATCAAACACAATCCTGCTATTCTTATTGGAACACCGGGAAGAATTTTAGATCATTTTAACCGCGATAACTTTTCTAAAGCAAGTATAAAAACCCTTGTTCTGGATGAGTTTGATAAATCTTTGGAAGTCGGCTTTGAAGAAGACATGAAGTCGATCTTAAGTCAGTTACCTAACCTCTCAAGTCGGGTATTAACCTCCGCTACCCAGGGGGTTAAAATTCCCAATTTTGTCAATTTGGATAAACCCACTATAATTAACTATCTGGGTAAAAAAAGCACATCTAAATTAAGCCTTAGAACGGTGATCTCTCCTAGCCAAAATAAATTAAAAACTTTGGTAGAACTGGTCCAGCATTTGGGCAATAGTCAGGGCATTGTCTTTTGTAATTTGAGAGAAAGCATAGATAGTGTGAGTGCTTATCTCAGTCAGCATCACATCAGCCACACCTGTTTTTCAGGGATGATGGAGCAGAAAGACCGGGAACGGGCGCTGATCAAATTTAGAAATGGAAGCGCACAGCTTTTAGTGGCTACTGACCTGGCGGCCCGAGGGATTGATATTCCAGAGATGCAATTCATTATCCACTATGAACTCCCGCGTCATGAGGAAGAATTTATTCACAGAAATGGGAGAACAGCCAGAGTAGATGCTAAAGGAACGGCTTATATCTTGAAGTGGGAGCGCGAGCCTTTACCCGAATTCATCGGCAAGGTGAGCAGTGCCGATATTTCCAAAAAAGCAGTCCTGAAACCCAGGCATTGGGAAACCCTGTTTATTTCCGGAGGCCGCAGAGATAAGATTTCAAAAGGAGACATTGCCGGATTATTTTTTAAACAAGGCGGGCTACACCAGGATCAGCTAGGCACTATCGAACTGAAACCAGACTGTGCCTTTGTAGGGGTTCCTTCACGTTTGGCCGATGCGCTGGTCGATAAATTGAATAACTCCAGATTAAAGACCAAAAAAGTACGCATCAGGGTTCTTGACTGAAAGGGGGTACAAAGAGAAAAGAGCCAGGAGGAAGGATTATTTGAAAGTAGTGATAAACCCAAAAAAATAGCATTTAAAACTATTAACAAAGAACTGAAAACTGTCAACTATTCAACTTTCGAGTATTCTCCTATCTTTGTTACTCTAAACCCGATTCATGGCTAAAGCTCGCGAGAAAAAAAGCAATTTTTCATCTCTTAAATTCGTTCCCAGGTTTTTAAGCAAGGTATATCACACGCACCCCGGACTTTTTTTAGCAAACGTTCTGCTAAGGCTTCTCAAATCTTTGATTCCCATTGCCTTGTTATGGGTGGGCAAGGAAATCATTGATGAAGTTATTCTTCAGGTTGATCTTGACAACAAGGACTTAACCCGTCTGTACTGGCTTATTGGTATCGAATTGCTTCTGGCGATTTTCAGTGACGTGTTTAATCGATTGATTGCACTTACCGACGGCCTTTTGGGCGATTTATATTCCAATTCGTCTTCTATAGAACTCATTCAGAAAACGGCCAAAGTGGAGCTGGCGAGTCTGGAAGACTCCGAGTTTTACGATAAACTCGAGCGTGCCAGACAGCAGACCACCAGTCGTGTCACGTTGATGTCCAATGTACTGGCACAGATTCAGGACTTGATTACCATCATTTCATTGGTTACCGGTTTGATTTATTTCTATCCTATTCTGATTCTGCTGCTGGTTATTTCTATTATTCCCTCTTTCATCAATGAATTGAAATACAGCCAGTCCAGCTATTCGCTACAGAAGAGCTGGACCCCGGAACGACGTGAGCTCGATTATATGCGCATGATTGGGGCAAGCGATGTGACGGCCAAAGAAATCAAGTTGTTTGGTCTGGCAGATTTTATCAGTAATACCTTTAAACGCATTTCAGATAAATATTACAAAGCCAACAAAAAACTATCCATCAAGAAAAGCCTCTGGGGAGGAACATTTCATGTTTTTGGAGACCTGGCTTATTACGGGGCCTATGTGTTTATCATTCTGAAAGCCGTTGCCGGATTCGTGACTATCGGGGATTTAACATTCCTGGCCGGTTCTTTTAGCCGACTTCGAAGTCAGTTGCAAACTGTATTTTCAAGATTTTCTAACATCACAGAAAGCGCGATGTATCTCCAGGATTACTTTGAGTTTATCGATATGGATTTCAGCGGTGATCATCCGGAGCAGTATCGCGAGGGACCAACCGAGTTTAAACACAGCATTCGGTTTGAACATGTAAGCTTCCGTTATCCTGGTTCAGAAAAAAACGTACTGACCAACATTTCCTTTGAATTGATCAAAGGCGAGAAACTAGCACTGGTAGGGGAGAACGGTGCCGGAAAAACCACATTAATTAAATTATTACTTAGACTATATGATCCCACGGAGGGCCAGATTTTGATGGACGGCGTTCCTGTTCAGGAGTATCGAAAACCGGATTACCAGAAGATGCTGGGGGCTATTTTTCAGGACTTTGTCAAATATTACCTCACGGCTAAAATCAATATAGCGGTTGGGAATATTGACCAAGAGCACAACCTGGATAAAATCAAAACTGCTGCCGTTCAAAGTCTGGCCAACGATGTCATAGAAAGTCTGCCCGAAGGTTATGATCAGGGCTTAGGCAGGCGTTTCAGGAAAGGAGCGGAGCTCTCTGGGGGACAGTGGCAGAAAATAGCTCTGGCCAGAGCCTACATGTCGGATGCACCGATAATTATTCTCGATGAACCCACCTCTGCTTTGGATGCCCGAGCTGAATCTGAAGTCTTTCAGCGGTTTATTGGTCTTACAGAAGACCGGACCAGCATTATTATTTCCCACCGCTTTTCTACGGTAAGAATGGCCGATCGCATTTTGGTGCTACAACACGGGCAGATTTTAGAACTTGGCACACATCAGGAATTGCTGGCCAAACCACAGCTGTATGCAGAACTCTTCGAATTACAGGCTGAAGGTTATCGGGAGTAATTTGAAATTGCTTTTATTTCAAATGTATCCCCTGCTGCATGTTTCATTTCCAGTCTTTCAGTAAAAGTTCCATGTCGAACTTCGATTAAAACTATAACCGTCTCATCTTCATCAATTTGAGTTCAATGACGTTATTTCAATCTGTCTCTAAAATTTATGTTTTTCGTCTGCTTTTAAAGCCTAATTTTGCCAACTTATTTGATATAGAATTAAAATTTCCGGATGAAACGCATTGGTGAATACAAAAAACTCTTTGGAGTTGAAAAAGACATTGAATTAAAATCTTTAAAAAAGGCATACCGTAACCTGGTAAAGGAATGGCATCCCGATAAATTTCAGGCAGGTGACGAACGTCAGGCTGAAGCTGAAATTCAAAGTAGAAAAATCATTGATGGTTATCATTTTTTAGTCAGTATTGCTCCTGAAACTATCTTGGCTAATGCCGATAAGTATGCAGAAAGCATAAGCACCGGAATCGCAGATTTTCAGCATAAAGGCAATGTTCTGGAAATTACGTTTATGGATGGAACAACTTATGAATACTTTGGAGTGACCAAGCCCATCTTCGTCAAAATGATCAACAGCTCTAAGCTGAATCGTTTTGCAAAACGCTCCATTTACCCAAATTATACTTTCAGAATGGCTAAGCGAGAGAATGTGGAGGCTTAGACTTCTAATTTTTTTGATAAAAGTTGCTTCATCGCAGGGTCAAGGAGGGCACATAGGGATCTAAACCTTTAAAAAAGCTTTTAGAATTCAATATTTATCTGGTTAATTAAAGTATTTGTTCACCACAAACCTACCTGCGTTTCACTTTAGGAGGCAAAATCACAGTGAACAATTGAGGAAAATATAATCCTTAAAACACAAAGAGTCAAGAATGTAAATCCTGTTTTTATAAATTAGGGCTAATTCAAGTCACTTCAGATGTAGAACGTACTAAGACCTCACAGGTCTTAAAGACCTGTGAGGTTTCTATGGTTAATTCATTACAAAGTGATCATTACTTCAACATGGAGGCCTACACCTATTGCCCGTTGGCATTTCCTACAAAGTGTAAACAGATGAAGTGACTATTAGAATTTAAAATGGATTGCATTTATACATAGTCTGCTACATCTATCAGTCCCTAACTTTTATCGACTTCAATTTTATAAGCCCCAAAGCATCCAGGACTCTTATAATTAAATACGTGATGTCGATTTCATACCATTTTTCACCAAAATTGGCACGGCTCGCGTATTTATGATGGTTGTTATGGTAACCTTCACCCATCATTAAAAAATCAAAGCGAAAGAGGTTTTTACTGGTGTTTTTCATCTGATGATTCACATACCCAAAAATATGACCGAACCAGTTGATAATGACTCCATGAATCGGAGCCATCATAAAGGTTATCGGCAATAAAGCCCATTCCCACCAGGTCGTTGCAAAAAAAGCAAAGAAAGCAATGTAGGAAGAAACCCAGAACAGACGGGACAGTCTGGAACTGGCAAACAAGTCAAAGCGTTCCCACTGAGGTACATTTTTGGTGAATCGCTGATCTACAGCCGTTTTTTGAGTATTGATATCCTGATAGATTTTTTTGGTCTTCCACATCATCGCAAACAGGTTAGGATCATGAGAAGGGGAGTGTGGATCTTTTTCAGTATCGGTATAGGCATGGTGCATGCGGTGCATAATACCATAACCGTAAGCACTTAAATAACTAGGTCCCTGAAAAATCCAGGTCAGGACATAAGTGAGACGTTCCATCGATTTGGACATCGTAAACACCTGATGGGCAGCGTAGCGGTGCAGAAAGAAGGATTGGAAAAACAAACCGCTATACCAGAGTATGGCGACGAAAAGAATGATCCACATAATTTTTTATGCAAAGGTAGAGGGATGTGCCCTTCAAAACAATGAACCCAAATCAATAAAACAGACTTACAAACGCTTTCGGATTCGGCTTAAGGCCTGAGAGGTCACTCCGATATAAGAACTGATATACTTGAGCGGAACTTCCTTTAAAAGTTCAGGACGCTCTTTAAATAGATTCAGATAACGTTCTTCTGCCGAGAGATTGAGTAGATTTTGTTCCCGTTTAGATTTGATTAAAAACAGACGTTCTGCTGTGAGTCGACCGATGAGATTTCCAATTTGGGTGTGCTTGTAAACCAACTGCAAATCTTCGTAAGTGATGCTCCTCATTTTGGTATCGGTCAGGGTTTGCAACTTATAGGCAGAGGGTTTCCGGGTTAGAAATGAGTCATAGGCACTTACAAATTCGTCTTTAAAGCAAAACCCGAACGTGATTTCCTTATCGGGATCTTCCTTGGGAATGTATAGGCGGACCACACCAGATTCTATAAAGGAAATGTGATTTTCAATTTCATTTAACTTTAAAAAATTGACTTTTTTGGGAAAGGAGCGGGCGTGTAGTTTTGAAGTGAAGTATTCCCAGTCCTCTGGCGAAATATCAACGATTTGATTTAAAAAGGCTTTGATTTGTTCCACTGTGTTGAATCCGAAATTTTAGATTTTAAATATAATATTCCAGAGTCCTACTCAATGCAGTTTAACAAATTTACAATAGGCTTCTTTTAAA
Source organism: Psychroflexus aurantiacus (assembly GCF_010820555.1). Classification (GTDB taxonomy): domain Bacteria; phylum Bacteroidota; class Bacteroidia; order Flavobacteriales; family Flavobacteriaceae; genus Psychroflexus; species Psychroflexus aurantiacus. Next base: position 408,428 of record NZ_JAAIKD010000004.1, read on the forward strand.
ATGTTCAGCTTATCTTATGACCAGAAACCTGCTTGCATTTCACTTTGGAAGGCAGGGGCAAAACAATATAAAAAAATGCTTGTTCTAAGTGACCCCTGTGTCACCGTGGCAAAAGGTCTGCAGTGAATCCTTATTGAATTTATAACCAACTTAATAATTTTTCACCTCCAAGACCTTAACTTAGTAACTCACTAAACCTTAAGATCATGACGATGAAAAAAGCAATGTTTTTATTTTCTCTTCTAGTATTAGTATCCCCACTCACGCGAGTTGAGGCGCAAACCAATATTCAAAACTCTCCGTACGAATTCAAAAGAGCCGATGCTTCCGGGATTGGGAAGTGGTACAAAGGCCGCGAAATTTCTCATGTGATGGGTTACCAGGGCATGAACTGGCTGGAACGTCCTGAACGCGAACAGGAAGAAAACACCAGTAAATTACTGAAAAACATGAATCTGAAACCCACAGATGTAGTCGCCGACATTGGTGCCGGGTCTGGCTATCATGTGTTTAAAATAGCGCCGAGAGTTGATAAAGGTCTGGTCTATGCCGTGGATATCCAGCCTGAAATGCTGCAAGCCATTGAGGAAAAAAACTGAAGTTAAACCAGAACAACATAAAACTGATCAGCGGCCAAGAACAAAGTGCCAGCCTGCCAGAAAATTCGGTAGACAAAATCCTCATGGTCGATGTGTATCATGAATTTGAATATCCGGTAGAAATGCTGACCTCCATGAAAAAAGCCCTGAAACCCAGCGGTAAAATTTATCTGATTGAATACAGGGCTGAAGATTCCACAGTGCCCATCAAACGTCTGCATAAAATGAGCGAAGCTCAGGCCGTCAAAGAATTCAAAGCCAACGGATTTGAATTGATCGAGAATATCGGTAATCTGCCCTGGCAGCATTGTATGGTGTTTGGAGTGGAATAGGAGTCCACCTATTTAAACTTTTACCACAAACCTGCCTGCGTTTCTCTTGGGAAGGCAGTCACCTAGAGTACAGAGGGTTCATTGTGTTCCATTGGAGTATGTTTTTATTCTTAAACGATGGATAAAACTTGTCCTTAGGGTATTCAGTCCTATCTTCAACTATATACTATAGAGCTTAATAAACTTCTATACGCTATATGAGATTAATAATACATTTGTCTTATAATTTATATTATGTAAAATAGAATAATTATAAAACCTTACCTATTCAACATGTCATTTAGTATACTACTTCTCTGAGAGCTCTACATCTTCCAAATTGCCACGGTAGCTTATTTGGTTTCTATGTGAGCTAGTCACATGGATTGTTGCTTTATGGTTTGGGTAAAAGGTCAGACGAATTTGAAAGGATTCAGTCTCTTTCTGGATGTCGAACCTTATGATATACTTGTTTTCATCTTTAGCCTTTATGGTTTCCAGATCTTTTGGTTGACCTATAAAAACTATCCCATCATCATCACTATAACCACCGCCCATCTGACGTTCGCCAAAATAAGGCAAATCGGCTGAGACCGTATCCCCTTCGAATTTCAAATAATTGGAATCGCCTGTAATATTGATTTGCGAGGCATTATCACCGGGAGCAAATAAACTCGAATTACCAATCTGAGCTAATGCATTGGTGACAAAAGGTCTGGCAAACTCCGCTTCGATTTTAAAATAGCGATCCTGAAGGATAGCCTCTAAATCCTGAAACTCTTCGGAAGTAAAGTCACGAGAAGTTCCGCAGGAAGTTAAAGTCAATACTCCTGTTAATATTAGTAAAAAACTGATTTTAATAGATTTATGCATCATACTTAAAGTTAAGATTTAATATTGACTTAAACTAATAGATCCATCCTTAATTTTGGAAATGACCGCCTGAGCTGCAGATTCGCCATTGAGCATGGCCGCATTTATAGAGCCGTTGGCCAGATAATCTCCTGCTAAAAAAATCTGGTCTTTTAACTGAGTTTCCGATTTTGGCAGCATATAACTGACCGATGCCATAACAGGCAGCGCTTTCTCAATGTGGTAGAATTGTTTAAACTCAATGGTATCGATGGCTGCATAAGCCTTTAAATCCTGAGAGATTCTTTCTTTGAGTTCCTCGCATGATAACTGATGTGGTTTGACAATGCTTACAGAAAGCACATGTTCCTCTGCACTGGGTTCGGAGAGATAATAGATGTTGTTAACCAAAGCCTCCTCATCGGCAATCAAAGCAATCATAGGTTCTTTAAAAGCGCGTTGCTCAACACTTACATAATAATTATCAACGCTTTTCCAAAGCGTCTGCTGGTTCTTCAAATTTGATATCAAATGAGACGCCTCTGTAGCAATAATGATATAATCAAAAGTTTCTGTAGATCCATTTTCAAATGTGATTTCTTGATCCTGAATAGAGTTTACAGGCGTATTAAAGTGAATTTTGGTATGCTTTAGCTGTGCCATTAATTGATTGGGTATGGCCTGAATACCTTTTTTGGGAATGGCAGCACTCCCCTCGCCAAACATTTTGTACACAAACTCAAATTTCCTTGAGGACGTTTTCAGCTCATGTTCCAGGAAAATCCCCGTAAAAAAAGGTTTGAAAAAATCATGAATGATTTCTTCAGAAAATCCGTAATCTTTAAGGTATTGAGCTGTTGTCTTTTCTTCAGCCAAAAAAATATCATCAAATGACTTTTTTTTAAGTTCCGTATTAAGTTTTAAAACCCTAAGCTTATCGGTAACACTCCCTACTTTAGAAATCAAGGTTGGCCATAACAAACTGAACTGCCGTAAGGGATCTCCAATTTTGTTCTGACGCCCATTATTGTAAATTACAGCACCAGGATAAAAGTGCTGCAAATCCAGCAATTCATAGTCCAGGTATTTCTGAGTTGCCGGATACTGAGTCAGTAAAACCTGAAAACCATGATCGAAAGTATATCCCTCCCTGTAGTCGGTTTTAACTCGACCTCCTACTCGATCTGTAGCTTCAAAGATTTGAGGCTGAAACCCGGCTTGTTCCAAATTGATGGCAGCCACAAGCCCGCTTAATCCGGCCCCAACTACAGCTATCTTTTGCTTTTGCATTAAAGTTGTATTTTGGTTCTAAGTTCGAAAATCTTGGTGTCTTTAAACCTCAAAATATTCCTAAATATTTCTAAGACCCTAAATTAATTTATACTTTAGAAAAAAATATTAACCATGAGCAAAGAAGATAAAGAAGATATGGGAGTTATAGCAAAAAGTGATAATGAATTGAAACTATATTATCATCCTGGTAATAGAATTGCTAAGCAAAGTATTGCTGTGGCAGAAGCTTCAAAAGCTAAAAAAGTCTTAGTAAATCTGGCTGAAGAAAACCTTACTGAAACCCAATGGGGAGAAATTTCCAGGTTACTGGGTAAGGATCCTACTGAATTAATCGATACTTCACATCCTTTAATAAAAGAAACTTTAAGTAAAAATCCAGATTTAAATCCTAACCAAGCCGTTAAAATTCTTAAGATTAACCCTGAAGTCTTAAAGCATCCTATCGCTATGAGAGGAGATAAAATTATAGAAGTTACAGGGATAAATGATTTAATGCATTTACAGGAAGCAGATTCAAAGGATGCCAAGTTACCTTAACAGACTAATCACTTACTTCTACTAACTATACTGTCTCAAATCTTTATTTTGGGACAGTTTTTTTTGAATTGTTATAAAAAAAAAAGCTGCCTCAATCGAGACAGCTTTTATAAAATAAGATCAGATTAAATTATTCCTGCAAGGCATTGATTTTCTCCTGAAGCGCTTTGGCTTCTTCGTTTTTACCTAACTGGTAATAAATATTTAATTTGGTCTGTAAAGCCTCCATATTTTTTGGAGCCAATTCAGTTGCCTTTTCTAAATAAGGCAAAGCCTCCTCATAGAATTTTTTCTTCTTTTCATTTAATTCCTGATACTTCTTGTTGTCAGCTCTGGAATTTCCTAATTTATTCATTTGCTCAACAATAGCTCTTTCTTCACTAAGGGTTAATGCTGCTAAGTTGATATAAGCATTGACCATTTCCGGATCAAACTCGATTGCTTTCTTGTAATATTCTTTTGCAGACTCTTTGTCTCCCAGTTGTTCTGAAGCAACACCAAGATTGTAGTATAAGGTTGGATTTTCAGGATCCATTTTAACGACCTCTTTCATGATCTCGTCATATTTATCGATCTTACCCAACTTATAATATAAGTCAGCTTCAGCCTGCATGATACTTACATCACCTGGATTTTCTTCCTTAGCTTTTTCAATGGCAACCAAAGCTTTTTCAGGCTGATCTTGTTGAATGTAAATCAAGGTTACATTTTTTGCGATTTCACCGGTAACACTTGGTGTTTTCTCCTGAGTTGGCTCAGAAAATTCACCAGTTTTGATAGCGATATCCCTCATGTTTTTGGATTGAAAGATTTCTTTTTCACCCGTTTCCTCATTCAATGCCAAATACTGGGTAGAAGAACCGTCATAATTCAAATCCAATAGTTTATTGTAATGCTCAAGTGCTGTATCATATAATTGACCATTAACGGCAGCAGAAGCGGCATAATACAACATGACTGTATCATTCTCGTTAAGCTTGTAAGTTTTATAAAGCAACTTTTCAGCCATGTCGAAATCACCTTCATTTTGACTGTCGATGGCAGATTGAACCATGGTCTGTCTTAGTTGGGCTTTGTAGTTTACAGCTTCCTCATTTGCTTCTTCCATTTCAAGAACCTTATTTACAGATGCCAGTGCCTCGTTGATGTTACTCAACATTTCATCACCTGTTTGCTTTTCAGCCAGGTTTCCAAGAACTTTCGCTTTGGCTAAATGGTAACGAATTACCCATTTATCTTTTTCCTCGGCTAACTGTGGCTCTGCTTTATTCAATTCTGTTAAAGCTTCTTTATACTTTCCCTCTTCAATAGCGTCCTCGGCATCTCTAATTTCACTTCGTTGTGAAAATCCTAAGCTCACTGAACCTATCATTAGGGCTAATGCTAAAATTGACTTTTTCATGTTTTAATCTATTTATTGAATTTAGTTATTAATATTATTCGGTTGGTGTTTCTGTATCAGCTTCAGGCAATTCTGTTGCTTCTTCTGTATCGTCATCATCTTCATTAACTATTTTGGCTACGGCTGCGATTTCGTCATCACCTTTCAGAGATATGAGTCTCACGCCCTGAGTAGATCTTCCCATAGTTCTTATATCAGAAACTGACATTCTGATGGCGACACCAGATTTTTTGATAATCATTAAATCATCTTCGTCATGAACTGTTTTAAGAGCTACCAGTTGCCCGGTTTTTTCTGAAATAGAAATGGTTTTGACTCCTTTCCCGCCTCGGTTGGTAATTCTGTAAACCGGCTCTCCATCTTCATCGTCGATGAAGGTTCTCTTGCCATATCCTTTTTCAGAAACGACTAAAACAGTCTCATCTTGTGGATCTTTTACACAAATCATGCCAATCACTTCGTCCTGGTCTGATGCCAGGGTAACTCCCTTAACACCAGCGGCTCCTCGACCCATCGGACGAATGTGCTTTTCTTCAAATCTTAAAGCTTTTCCACTTCTCAAGCCTAACATGACCTGATTTTCTCCATCGGTCAGCACAGCAGAAAGCAATTCATCGCCTTCTTTAATAGAGATGGCATTGATACCATTGACTCTAGGTCTGGAATATTGTTCTAAAACAGTTTTCTTAACCTGGCCTTTTTTGGTTGCCATCAATACGTAATGGTTATTGATATACGCTTCGTCGGAAAGATTTTCTACCAAAATAAAGGCGTTGATTCGATCGTCGGGATCCAGATTCATCAGATTTTGTATAGCTCGGCCTTTACTGGTTTTACTTCCTTCCGGAATTTCAAAAACACGCATCCAGAAACATTTCCCTTTTTGCGTGAAGAATAAAATATACTGATGATTGGTTCCTGAGAATATATATTCTAAAAAGTCTTCGTCTCTGGTCGTTGAGGCTTTTTGTCCAACCCCTCCTCTATTCTGTGTTTTATATTCCTTGAGGGCTGTTCTTTTGATGTAACCTGCGTGAGAAATCGTTAAAACCACACTTTCGTTTGGAATCATGTCTTCCATGCTGAAATCCCCACCAATCATGTTGATTTCAGATCGACGCTCATCGCCATACTTTTCTCTTATCTCAGCAAGCTCTCCTTTTATGATTTCCATTCTGCGAGGTTCATTGTCAAGAATGTCTTTCAAATCCTCAATGGTTTTCATCAATTCATCATATTCAGTTCTTAGCTTATCCTGCTCCAGACCGGTAAGCTGTCTTAGGCGCATCTCAACAATCGCCTTGGCTTGTGTATCTGAAAGCTCAAAACGCTCGATTAATTTGTCCCTGGCTTCTTCAGCATTTTGAGAACCTCTAATCAGTGCTATAACTTCATCGATATGATCTGAAGCAATGATTAAACCTTCCAGAATATGGGCTCTCTCCTCGGCCTTTCGCAGTAAATATTTTGTACGTCTGATGACGACTTCATGCCTGTGCTCTACAAAATTGTAAATGATGTCTTTAAGATTGAGCATTTGAGGTCGACCTTTGACCAGCGCGATATTATTGACGCTAAATGTAGATTGAAGCGCTGTATGTTTATACAAGGTGTTCAAGACGACATTTGGCAACGCGTCTTTTTTCAAGATATAAACGATTCGCATACCGTTTCTGTCCGATTCGTCCCGAATAAGAGAAATACCCTCAATCTTTTTATCGTTGACCAGATCGGCTGTCTTTTTAATCATGTCAGCTTTATTGACCTGGTAAGGAATTTCAGTCACTATGATACATTCTTTACCTTTTACTTCTTCAATTTCAGCTTTAGCCCGCATGACAATTCTTCCGCGACCTGTCATAAAGGCATCTTTCACTCCTTCGTACCCATAAATAATTCCTCCTGTTGGAAAATCAGGAGCCTTTATGTAGTTCATGAGTTCTTCGATCTCGATATCTCTATTATCGATATAAGCGTTAATACCATCAACAACTTCAGTTAAGTTATGTGGAGGCATATTCGTGGCCATACCTACGGCAATACCGCTGGCTCCATTCACCAATAAATTTGGAACTCTGGTAGGAAGTACTGTGGGTTCCTCGAGTGTATCATCGAAGTTTAAGGCAAAGTCGACCGTTTCCTTGTCGATATCCGCTAACATTTCTTCGCTGATTTTTTTCATCCTGGCCTCGGTGTACCTCATGGCAGCCGGGCTATCCCCATCTACAGAACCAAAGTTACCCTGACCGTCGACAAGCTGGTAGCGCATGCTCCATTCCTGCGCCATTCTTACCATGGCATCATAAACAGAAGTATCCCCATGCGGGTGATATTTACCTAAAACTTCACCTACGATCCTAGCTGATTTTTTATGTGATTTATTAGAATAGATCCCGAGTTCCTGCAATCCAAAAAGAACTCTTCTGTGTACAGGTTTCAAGCCATCTCTCACATCCGGAAGTGCTCTAGAAACAATAACAGACATCGAATAATCGATGTAGGCTGTTTTCATTTCATCTTCAATATTAATTGGTATTAGCTGTTCACCGTTAGCCATTTATTTCAATTTAAATTAATATTTAAAAAATTCGCAACATACGTTGCTAATAAGCAAATATACAAAACCTATCAAATCCTTAAAGACCCTTAAACTCTAATTATCACATTTTTTTAAAAGGTTTTATTTAATAAGATTTTCACTATTGAAATGGTGTTTATCAGTATTAAGGTATTATTTTTGAGTAATGTCTAATAAATATTTAAAGACTATGGATGATAATTTCTCACCAAAAGTAAAAGAAGTAATTGCATATAGTAAAGAAGAGGCTTTACGACTTGGTCATGATTTTATAGGAACAGAGCATTTGATGCTTGGTTTGCTTCGTGACGGAACTGGAAAAGCCATCAATATACTAGATGCCATGAATGTGGACTTGGAGCTGTTGAGAAGAAAAGTGGAAATCTTAAATCCTTCAGATCATACGAATACGGATATATCTCAAGAAAAAAAGAATCTGCATTTAACAAGACAGGCTGAAAGAGCACTCAAAACAACATTTTTAGAAGCTAAACTTTTTCAAAGCTCTTCTATTAATACCGCACACCTATTATTATGTATTCTCAGAAATGAAAATGATCCCACGACCAAGCTGTTAAATAAGCTGAAAGTGGATTATGACAACGTCAAAGAGGAATTTAAAGCCATGATTACACAGGATGGTGATTATTTGGATACCCCTACCGATGCATTTTCTGACGACGCACCAACCTCTGGAGATTCTGGACGGGAATCGCTGGGCGGATCTGGAAATTCCAAAGGAAAAACTGCTAAAAAATCCAAAACTCCAGTATTGGATAATTTTGGTCGTGATCTTACTGAAATGGCTCAGGAAGGAAAACTGGACCCGGTTGTGGGCCGTGAAAAAGAAATAGAAAGAGTTTCCCAAATTTTAAGCCGAAGAAAGAAAAACAACCCCCTCCTTATCGGAGAGCCTGGTGTTGGTAAAAGTGCCATCGCCGAAGGTCTAGCCATTAGAATCATACAACGAAAAGTGTCCAGAATCCTTTATGACAAAAGACTTGTCACACTGGATTTGGCCAGCCTTGTAGCTGGAACCAAATACAGAGGTCAGTTTGAAGAGCGAATGAAGGCTGTGATGAATGAACTTGAAAAAAATGATGACATCATTCTTTTTATCGATGAAATTCACACCATCGTAGGGGCTGGAGGAGCTACCGGAAGTTTGGATGCCAGTAATATGTTTAAACCGGCACTTGCACGAGGTGAAATTCAATGTATTGGGGCGACTACACTTGACGAGTACAGACAGCACATCGAAAAAGATGGTGCCCTGGAAAGAAGATTTCAAAAAATTATCGTTGAGCCAACCTCAATAGATGAGACGGTCGAAATACTTCATAATATCAAAGACAAATATGAAGACCATCACAATGTAATTTATACCGAGGAAGCCATCCGGTCTTGTGTGACTTTGACCAACAGGTATATGACCGATAGATTTCTTCCGGATAAGGCTATAGATGCACTGGATGAAGCAGGCAGCCGTGTTCATATCACCAATATCAATGTACCTAAACGTATTTTGGAACTGGAAAAAGAACTTGAGGATATCCGCGAAGAAAAAAATTCTGTAGTCAAAAAGCAGAAGTATGAGGAAGCTGCAAAATTAAGAGATGACGAAAAGCGAATTGAAAATGATTTGCAGCAGGCTCAGGAAGAATGGGAGAAAGATTCTAAAGAAAACAAAGAAACCGTCACTGAGGACCATATTGCAGATGTGGTTTCTATGATGACGGGGATCCCTGTGAAAAGAATTGCCAAAACTGAAGGAAATAAATTAGCTGAATTGCCAGAGACCATTAAGAATAAAGTGATTGGTCAAAGTGAAGCAGTAACTAAGATTGTAAAAGCCATTCAGCGTAATCGTGCAGGGCTTAAGGATCCAAACAGACCTATTGGTTCATTTATATTCTTAGGTCAAACTGGAGTCGGTAAGACGCAACTTGCCAAAGTTCTAGCCAGAGAGTTATTTGACAATGATGAGGCCTTGATTCGACTTGACATGAGTGAATACATGGAGAAATTTGCGGTTTCAAGATTAATCGGAGCGCCTCCGGGATACGTAGGATATGAAGAAGGTGGTCAGTTAACTGAAAAAGTGAGACGTAAACCTTATGCAGTCATCTTACTGGATGAGGTTGAAAAAGCGCATCCAGATGTATTCAACATGTTACTACAAGTACTGGATGACGGTCATTTAACGGATAGTTTGGGACGTAAAGTCGATTTCAGAAATACAATCATCATTATGACCTCAAACGTGGGGGCTCGAAAACTTAAAGATTTTGGTACCGGGGTTGGCTTTGGAACACAGTCACAAAAGCAGCAGGAAGACGATAATACCAAAAAGGTAATTGAAGGAGCTTTGAAAAAAGCTTTCGCTCCCGAATTTCTAAACCGTGTGGACGATGTCATTATTTTTAATGCCTTGGAAAAAGAGGACATTAAGAAAATCATCAATATAGAATTAGAAAGGCTTTTCTCCAGAATCAAAGATGTAGGATATAATTTCTCTTTAAGCGAAGCGGCCAAAGATTTCATTGCCGATAAAGGCTTTGACAGACAATATGGGGCAAGACCACTGAACAGAGCTATTCAAAAATACATTGAAGATGCTCTCGCTGAAAAAATTATTAATTCTTCCATTGTTGAGGGGGATACCCTGTATATGGATTTCGACAAGGAAAAGGATGAATTGGTCATAGAGGTCCAGAAAACCGCAGACAAAGAATCCTAATGAGATAAAATCGATAAAAAAACTCCTTAATTGGAGTTTTTTTAGTTTAAAGGGCTCGTAAATTAATGCTTAACAATACACTATGAAAATTACAAAACTCACTTGGATATATGTCATAGCAGCACTAATTACCTTATATGGTATAGTAACCCGACAATTTATTTTTTTAGTGTTGAGTTTTCCCTTAGGTATATTTTATTATACCAAAGATAAGAATAAGAAAAAGTAATAGTTAAATATTGATTAAACCAAACCATTTTTTTGACTTAGACTGACTTAAGCTTTATTTTTAAAAAAACAGATGTCATGAAAAAAAAAGATACCTTATCCGAGACCATGAATGCATTAAGAAACGAAGGCTACGTTGATGACCTCAATGTTCTTGATGACCAACTAGAAAATAAAACCAAGAAAAAAAAATACCCTATAAATGAATTTGAAGTAGATCATTATTTCAGATTTGAGGGCGTATCAAATCCAGCCGATAATTCCATATTGTACGCGATTACAACTTCAGATGGTCATAAAGGAATGCTGGTAGATGGCTACGGAAAATCCGGAGGTCAGATTTCAAATAAAATGCTTAACAAATTACAAATAAAATAATATGAACTATTTAAATTTAGATAAATCAAAAACTAAAGACACTGTTAAGGAATTAAATGTGCTTTTAGCAGATTATCACATGTATTATCAAAAGTTAAGAAATTTCCACTGGAATATTACCGGTCATAATTTTTTCGACTTACATGAGCAGTTCGAGTTGATGTATGATGATGCAAAGCTTAAAGTAGATGAAATCGCTGAACGTATACTTACCCTGCGCTTTCAACCAGAGAGTAATTTTTCTACCTACTTAAAATTATCGAACCTCAAAGAATCTCCTAAAGACAAATCTGATGTAGAGATGGTTGAAGATCTGTTACACGATCATGGTGTAATCATCAACCAAATGAGAAGTGTCATTGAAGTTGCAGATAAAAATGAAGATGAAGGGACAATAGATCTAATTGGTGCCTACATCAGGGAACTTGAAAAAACCAGCTGGATGCTCGATGCCTGGAACATGCGATTGGCAGATAAGAAAAATGCTTAACCTTAAATTTAATAAATTCAGAAATTAATTTTATGAATTATTTAAATCTAGATGTATCAAATACAGCCGATACTGCGAAAGCGCTGAATATTCTTTTGGCAGATTATCATTTATATTATCAAAAGCTAAGGAATTTTCACTGGAATATAGTCGGTGAAAATTTCTTCGATTTACATGCAAAATTTGAGGAACTGTATAATGACGCCAAATTAAAAATTGATGAAATTGCTGAACGCATGTTAACTTTGCGATTTCAGCCTGAAAGCAATTTCTCTAATTATTTGGAACTTTCGAATTTAGCTGAATCATCTTCAGATCTCGGAGATTTCAAAATGGTTAAAACCCTGCTATCCGATCATAAAAAAATTATAGATCAAATGAGGAAAGTGGTAGACTCCGCTGAGCAAAATGATGATGAGGGTACAATAGACCTCATAGGAGAATACATCAGGGAACTTGAAAAGACCAGCTGGATGCTGGATGCCTGGATTTTGAGAGTTCAGGAAAAACAATATTCATAATATCATTTTTATCATGCAAGAGACTGAAATTGTTGAAAAGACCGAAAAAGCCTGGTCAGAATTGACTACTAAGATTTTCGACTGGATTGATACCATTGTACTGGGTCTTCCTAATTTTTTTATTGCTGTTTTTGTACTTATTCTGTTTGTTCTTTTCGCAAAATATTCCAGCAAACTTATAGACAAACTTTTCCGAAAAAGCAATGCTCAGGATTCTATTCGGACAGTGTCTGTAAAAGTATTTAAGGTCGTTATCATATCTCTGGGTATATTTATATCCTTGGGGATTTTAAACTTAAATTCGGTTCTTACTACAGTACTGGGTGCTGCGGGGGTACTTGGTTTGGCTGTAGGTTTTGCTTTACAGGGAACTCTTCACAATACCTTTTCAGGAATTATTATTAGTTTCATTCCGAAATTACAAATTGGAGACTGGATAGAAACCAATGGCTTTGCAGGCTTTGTAGTCGATATTAATTTGAGAAGTGTAATCATACAATCGGTAGACTATAATCTGGTGATCATACCCAATTCCAAAATTGTAGATGCCCCATTTAAAAATTTTAGCAGAACGCCCAGAGGACGTATTATTTTAACCTGTGGTGTCGGCTATGAGAGTGATCTCCCAAAAGTTCAGGAAATTACGGAAAAGGCAATTAAAGGAATTTTTGAACAGCGTCCAGGAGAAAGCATTCAGTTTTTTTATACTGAATTTGGCGATAGTTCTATAAATTATCAACTTAGATTCTGGGCTAATGTTGCTAATCAGGGTGACGTTTACAAAGCACAGCACGAAGCCATTCTAGCGATCAAAGCGGCTTACAATGAGAACGATATCAATATTCCTTTCCCAATTCGCACATTGGACTTTGGAAAGAATAAATTCAGATCTGAAAAAATTGACATCAGAACTGTAACTGATTAATTATATCATTTTTTGATATAACTTTTCATACTGACATACGACTCTTTTTACGTCAAATTTTTCAGCAATCTGTCGTGCTCCTTTTTTGAAATTTTCTAATACCTTTTCATCCGATAAAATTTTAATTCCGTTAGCAGCCATATCTTCCACATCGCCTATATTGCTTAAGAACCCTGATACCCCGTGAATATTCACTTCGGGAAGACCCCCTGCATTGGAAGAAATGACAGGAACCCTATGAGCCATCGCCTCTAAAGCGGCAAGACCGAAACTTTCCTTCTCAGAGGGCAACAGAAACAAGTCTGAATAGCAAAGGATGCGCTCTACTTCATTACTCTTACCTAAGAATATAACCTTATCCCTTATGTTCAATTTTTTAGCCAGTTGCAAGGCTTTTTCACGGTCCGGTCCATCACCAACAATAACCAGCTTTGATTTTATTTTGGATTGAATCCTGAAAAACACTTCAATCACATCATTTAGGCGCTTTACTTCTCTTAAGTTACTGACGTGGGTAATGACTTTTTCATCTTCAAAAGCAACCATATGACGTTTACACTCTTCAAAATTTTCATTAAGATTGGAAAGGTCAATAAAGTTTGGGACGACCTCAATTTCTTTTTTGATGTCAAAACTTTCAAAAGTATCCTGTTTTAGGCTTTCAGAGACTGAAGTAACAACATCGCTTTTATTGATGCTAAAATTCACAGCTGGTTTATAAAAGGAGTGACTTCCTACCAGGGTAATATCTGTTCCATGAAGAGTGGTCATCATAGGAAGTTTTTTCCCTTCTTCCAAAAGCATTTGCTGGGCCATAAACCCGGCATACGCATGTGGAATAGCATAATGCACATGAAGTATATCTATTTTATGTTTTTGAACCACGTTTACCAGTTTGCTGGAAAGTGCCAGCTCGTAGGGCTGATAGTGAAACAAGGGATATTCCGGAACGGAAACCTCGTGATAGTGTATTGATGTACTCAAGTATTCCAGCCTTACAGGTTGCTTATACGTCACAAAATGTATTTCATGTCCTCTTTTGGACAATGCAATTCCTAATTCTGTTGCCACTACTCCACTCCCGCCAAAGGTAGGATAACACACTATTGCTATTTTCATAAGTTTTAAATTATTCCCAAAAGTAGAAGATTGAAGCTTACCCAGATCTTAAACTAATCTCAAATTATTTTAATAGTCCTTTGACAAGTTTTCATAAATGACCCCTTGTATTTTAGTTCTAATATCTTCTTCAATAAGTTTTGAATTGGTTGGGTCGGGGTGTATCCGGTTGGATAAAAAAATATAAATAATTTCTTCTTCAGGATCGGCCCATGCATAAGTACCGGTAAATCCGGAATGACCAAAACTCGACATGGAAAGACAACCACAGGTAGGACCTACATCTTCCAGCTGCGGTTTATCAAAACCTACACCTCTCCTCACCTCTTTATCGCAATAATAGCAGGTGTTGAATTTAGTCATGGTTTGTGGACTAAAGTAATTTTTACCCCCAAAATCTCCGTTATTTAAGTAAAGCTGCATAAACGAAGCTACATCCCTGGCGTTGCCAAATAAACCAGCATGACCTCCAACCCCTCCCAGCATAGCAGCACCCTGATCGTGAACCGTTCCATGTATCAGCTCTTTTCTCCAAATTGTATCGTTTTCTGTAGGGACAATTTTTTCTTTATCAAAGTGATTTAAAGGAAAAAACTTGAGATGACTCAATCCCATAGGTCTGTAAAAATAAGTCTCGGCCAGCGTATCTAAAGTATTGTCTGTTTGTTCTTCGATGTATTTCTTCAAAAAATAGTAAGGCAGATCAGAATATTTATACTCTAAGGTATCGCGTAATTCACTTTCTACAATTTGTGAATAAATGGAATCCTGGTAATCTGTTCTCAGATACATGTCCTCCAGCACTTTAATGCTGAATTCCTCAGAATATTCTGAAGCATAATATTCTGATCTTTCTTCCAAGGTCTTTTGATAAAAGGGAATCCAGGGCTCTAACCTGGCATAATGCGAGAGCATCTCGAGAACACTTATATTCGCTTTATTGGAGCTCGCAAGCGCCGGTAAAAGTTCATGAAGCTTTGTCTTCAAGTCGAGTTTACTGGCTTCTTCCAAAGTCATGAGTATAGGCAGCGTTGTGAGAATCTTGGTAAGAGAAGCTAAATCATAAACATCGTCACTTTGCACTTTGTTTTTTTTATCATAGGTATGATATCCAAAGTTCTTATCGTAGATGATTTTCCCTTTTCTGGCAATCAGAATCTGCATGCCTGGTGTCATTTTTTCATCTAAAGCATAATTTGCAATAGAATCTACTTTCTTCTCCAGTCGCTTATCAAAACCTAAATTTTGATAATACCCGTAGCCTAGCCTGCCATTTGATTTTAATTTATACCCCGTTCCAACCGGAAATGCAGAAGTAATAGTCACAGGCAATTTACCAATAGTCTCTAAAGCACCGAAAATTTGTTGAGCAGCAACAGACTGAGCTATGTTGCTGTTCTGGTAAACCTGAAAAATGGCGTCTATGTTAATAAAACTCTGTAAGCCCAATAAACTATAAGGTCTTGAGAAATTGACCAGGGTGACTTTATTTTCTCTTGAAAGCTGTTCAATCCACTTAATTTCGTAAGGTGTAAACTTATAATCTGTCCAGGGATGTATGTCAGATTTGTGGTAGCCTATAATAATGTGGTCAAAATCCAGCTTGCTATTTTTATTCAGAATGGATTCTTTATTCGCTATTCTTTCAACAGCAGCATACCTGTTCAACGTCTCATAAAAGGTTTCTCCACTTGCATCTCCAAGTCCTAAATAACCAATCTTTTGATGTTCAACATCGTTGATGGGTAATATTCCCAAATCATTTTTCAAAAGTGTCGTTGCATTTTCAATAGCTGACTTATAAATGGCATCATTTAAGCCTGAATTTAATTCTGAGGTCAATTGAGCAGTTTCGATAGGCTCAAAATTATTCAAACCGACCTTATATTTCGCGTATAATATTTTCTTGACTGAATAGGCTAATCTCTTTTCAGAAATTTTATCATTTTTAATTGCCCTCTTAATGTTTTCAATAGCTTTTGGTACATTTTCAGAAATCAACAGAATATCACTTCCTGCCTGAAAGGCTTTCAAATCCACTTCCCCAGGCGTATTGTTATCACTAACCCCTTTCATGTTTAAGGCATCGGTAATAACTAAGCCATGAAATCCAAGTTCTTCTTTTAGCAACTGGCTAACGATTTTAGGAGATAGCGAAGAGGGGAAATTGGGCCTGCTTTCTAAGCTGGGTACATTCAAATGAGCCACCATAATACTGCTCACCCCTTCCCTGATAAGAGCTCGAAACGGTTCCAGTTCAATTGCTCTGATGCGTTGTTCAGAAAAATCTATCGTGGGTAAAGTCAGGTGCGAGTCCTGCTGAGTATCACCATGACCTGGAAAATGCTTTGCACTGGTAAGGATTCCAGCCTCATGCATGCCTTTCATAAGGGCGACCGCATGAGAGATAACCACTTCTTTTGTTTCTCCAAAGGACCGGTTACCAATAATTGGATTGTCAGGATTGGTGTTGATATCTGCGACAGGAGCAAAATTGATATGGACACCAAGTCGCTTATTGTGTTTGCCAATTTGATACCCTACTTTTCTCACTATGGACGTATCTTTTATGGCTCCCAGGGTCATATTCCAGGGAAAAGCATAAGTAGAATCCAGGCGCATAGCAAGACCCCACTCTGCGTCCATTCCTATAAGTAAGGGGACTTGATTTTCCGTTTGAATGCGGTTGGTGAACTGAGCCTGCCTGTAAGGATTTCCTTTAGAAAAAATAATACCACCAATATGATTGGTGTTTATAAAGTTGGCTATGTTTTCAAGTTCAGCATCTGATTTATTAGTGAAGACATCGATCATGAACAGCTGTCCGATTTTTTCTTCCAAACTTAAATTCGAATAGACCGAATCCACCCATTTTCTTTGAGCGTTGATATCTTCTGAAAACAAACTGCTTTGTGCTGAAATACAGGTTAATGAAAAAAAAGTCATCAAAAAGACGACTTTAGTATAGATTTTAGAACTCATATTTTTTATAACAATCGGCTATGCCAGCTTTCTGTCAATGGCACTTCCCAAAATTCTTTATATTCTGATTTTGTATTCACGAGATTATTGAACACAATAGTCTGTGGTGATACCGCTTTTTGTTTTACCATTTTTTTAAAATCCAGTAAAGGTTTGTAAGCTACAAATTCTCCGCTTTTAAAACTAACGTTCATTTTATCCAATAAGTCCACATTGTATTCTTTTTCTAAACTTTGGATAAAGTGAACGGATGCATCTATTGAACAACCACTGGCACTGGCCTGAGACTCATCTAGACCCAAAACAATAAAACGCTTATATCGTATTTCAAACCCTGCCTTAAGTGACTGACCATGGACTGTCCAGCTTTCTAAAAAGCTTTCAATTTTAGGCTTCATTTCATTAAGTTCGTCTTCACTAAATCCTCTACTGGCTTGAAAAATCCAGACTCTCGAAGAATCCGGTAATTCACTAAAATCTACTACCATACGTTTTATAAATCATCTGCATTAGCAATCATTTCCACGACGTCAAGAACTTCTATTTCG
Source organism: Psychroflexus aurantiacus (assembly GCF_010820555.1). Taxonomy (GTDB): domain Bacteria; phylum Bacteroidota; class Bacteroidia; order Flavobacteriales; family Flavobacteriaceae; genus Psychroflexus; species Psychroflexus aurantiacus. The sequence continues at coordinate 425,931 of NZ_JAAIKD010000004.1, forward strand.
TCTTGTTTTTCTTTATTCTTAACACCATCGGTCATCATGGTGTTGCAAAACGGACAACCTGCAGCAATGACTTCAGGCTTCACTTCTACCGCCTGTTCTGTTCTGTGAATATTTACTTCTTTATCTCCTTTTTCGGCATCTTTAAACATTTGGGCTCCTCCTGCACCACAACACAGGCCCTTGGATTTGCATGATTTCATTTCCACCAACTCGACTTCTAGTTTGCGCAACAAATCTCTTGGAGCTTCATATTCACCATTAGCGCGTCCCAAATAACAAGGGTCATGATATGTAATCCGTTTTCCTTTGAACTTTCCACCTTCTACCTTTAATCTTCCTTCATTCAAAAGCTGTTTCAAAAACTGTGTATGATGAATTACTTCATAAGACCCGCCTAAAGCAGGATACTCATTTTTGATGGTATTGAAACAATGCGGACAGGCAGTTACTATTTTTTTCACTTCGTAAGCGTTTAACACCTCAATATTGGTCATGGCCTGCATTTGAAATAAAAATTCATTTCCTGCACGCTTCGCAGGATCTCCTGTACAACCTTCTTCAGTTCCAAGGACCGCGAAATCAACATTGATATTGTTCAAAATCTTTACAAAAGCTTTAGTGATTTTTTTAGCTCTATCATCAAAACTTCCGGCACAACCTACCCAGAACAAAACTTCCGGTTGCTTTCCTTCTGCTAAATAAGATGCCATCGTTGGCACTTTCAAATTATCACTCATCATTTTATGTTTTAATCTTTAAATACTTGTATAGTCTCTTTTTTGTTCACTAAATCTGTAAATTGACCTTTATATCGGGTAGCCTTAACGATATGATTATCAATCCAATGGTAATTACCGCCTCTGGGTTTTCCCATTAATAAGCTGTGGTATTTAAAACCATGCTTATTCAGCCAATCTTCTGTAACCTTCCTGTGCTCTTCAACTCTTGACGTAAAAAAACAAATCTGATGTCCATCCGTATACCATTTATTAACGGTCTCCAGAGCATCAGGAAAAGGCTCGCAGGTAGCCATTCGTTCAGGCTCTTCGTTTGGAACATCATCTGTAATGGTCCCGTCAATATCGATGAGATAATTTTTAACACCGTCTGGTAAACTTGGACTCACACTCTGCCCTTTTGTATCCTGTTTTTGATTTTTTGATGCCATGATACCTAATTATTCTTTAGCCCAGTTTAATCTGTCTTGCTGATTATAAGGCCAGGGGGCTGCATTATTTTCTATGTTTGTCATAGCATTATTGAGCTCTACAGGCGCAGCACTTTGTTCCATAACAAGATATTGTCTCATATCCATGATGATGGATAAGGGATCTATGCCTATAGGACAGGCATCTACACAAGCATTGCAGGTTGTACATGCCCAAAGTTCTTCTCTAGATATGTAATTGTCTAAAAGCTGATTATCACTTGTTATTTCTTTTCCTTTGTTTAAATCCTTACCGATCTCTTCCATTCTATCCCGTGTATCCATCATGATTTTTCTAGGAGATAGTTTTTTACCCGTTTGGTTTGCAGGACATTCTGCAGTACAACGTCCACATTCTGTACAGGAGTAGGCGCTTAAAAGCTGGAACCAGTTTAAATCCTGAACATCACTGGCACCGAATTTTTCTGGCATGTCCTCATCACCATCAGTTTCAGGTTCTGCAAAAGGATCTGCATTGGGATCCATCATCAGCTTCACTTCTTTAGTTACCGCATCCAGGTTTTTAAATTTACCCATGGGGTCTAGGTTCGAAAAGTAAACATTTGGAAATGCCAGTAAGATATGAAGGTGTTTAGAGTAATACAGGTAATTTAGGAAGATCAAAATGCCAACGATATGAAGCCACCACGCTGTTCTTTCAACAATGATAAGCGTATCGATAGTCATTTCATCAAAAAGGGGCAACATATATTGACTCACAGGAAAAGATCCTACTATTCCTGCTTCACTTGCATAATGCTGCGCTCCCATGAGTTGTAACTGCAAGTCGGCAGCATTCATGGTTAAAAAAAGCACCATCAAAACAACTTCAAAATAAAGAATATAATTGGCATCATTTTTAGGCCACCCCTTTAATTCCTGAGCTAAAAATCGTTTAATGTTCATCATGTTTCTTCGTATCCAAAAGATGATAACACTCAAAAGAACCAGTAAAGCCAGTATTTCAAACGTACCAATCAGGACATCATATACCGGGCCCAGAAATCCAAATATTCTGTGAGTTCCGAGGACTCCATCTATGATGATTTCCAGAACTTCAATATTGATAATTACAAACCCTATATAAACAATGATGTGCAGGATGCCTGCAATAGGTCTGGTAACCATTTTAGACTGACCGAGAGCTACGCGCATCATCTTCTTGAAGCGTTTATTTTTTTGGTCTGTACGATTAACATCTCTCCCTAAATTAATATTGCGTTTAAGAGACGATACATTTTTAGCAAAAAATAAAATAGCAGCTATTAAAACGATCAGGAATAAAATCTGTGGTAAATAATCTAAAATCATATTTAATTTTCAGGGTTTTCGTAGTCGTCTGTATTTTTTCCAAAAACAGAAAAATGAACGTATCGTTTTGGATTTAATTTGATGTCACGTAAAAGTTGCTCAAGTTCTTTAGAAGCATTTTCCAAATTCTCGTACAACTGTTTATCATTGATGAGTTTGCCTAATGAACCTTCATTACTTTTCAGTTTTTCTGAAATTTCGTTAAGGTTAGTTATGGTTTGGTCTGCGTTTAAAATGATTTTTTTAAATTCAATTTGAGATAATGAATCCGATAATCTTGAAAGATTTTTTGAGGTCTGACTAAACTGGGTGATTGTAGAATTGATTGCTTCTTCATTGGTGTTAAGAAACCTATCAACATCTTCAGTCGTTTTGTTGAGTGTTATGAGTGTATTGTTCAGGTTTTTGACAGATTGCCGTAAGTTATTTCTGGTTTCTGGATCCAGGATATTATTGACTGATTTGAATAATGTGTCAACTTCAACAACTGCATTTGAAATTTTATCTTTTAGAGGGGTTAATTTTTCATTGACCAACTCGATTAAACCTTCCTCTACAGCAGATTCCAGGGTATCCCCGGATTTTGCTAAATCACTTGAATCCTGATTGAGTTTTATTTGCATAGACTTACCTCCGATCAAACCACCGCCGTAGATTTCTGCAACACTTTCTTTTGAAAATTGAATATCATTATTCAAATTAATGGTCACCAAAAGATTTCCTGTATCCATGAAATTTATACTGGTCACCTTTCCAACCTGAAACCCATTGATGTTAACAGGCGCAGATGGACTTAGTCCTTCGACATCGTCATACACAGCATAAAAAGTTCGGGAGGTATTAAATAAATTATTCCCTTTTAGGAAATTATAACCAAATACGAGCATGGCTACTGCTACTATAACAAGTAAGCCGACTTTAAGTTCTTTATTCAAAGGTATTAGTTTTGTTCAAATGTAATAAACTTTAATGAAAACTAGTCCCCAACTCTAGTATTCAGGGCTTCTTTTATCGAAATTTTATCACCTGAAGAATTAAAGGCCACTATAAATGCAGACGTATAACCTTCAGCTTTTGCTCTATCTCTCAGGCTCTGTGCACTCATATAATTCCTGGTCTCTCCAAATAAATATTTGAACAAATCGTTTTCCTGATGCCGAGTGATCGGGGACAGTTTTTTAAAATTTTCCGGACTTGGATCTATTTTTCTTGAACTGGCTGCCAGCTGTATTTTAAATACAACAGAAGAGAAATCTTGCATCACATCACTGGAACTTACTTTGTATTCGCTCAATTCAGATTCTAAAGCCTCTATATTAATGATGTTTTTGTATTCATTGATCCCATTTACAATGGCATTGGCCAATTGGGTTTGTCCGCTTTGAGAATTTAAAAACGCGCCTTCATTTTTATTGGTTAAAAACCCGGTTTCAATCAAAACACTTGGCATGTAGGTTTCTCTTAAAACAAGAAAACCGGCCTGTTTAACCCCTCTGTCCTTTAGACTTAGTGAACTTGAAAATTGCTTCTGGACAAAATTTGCCAGTAGAGCACTTTGATCCAAAAACTCTTCCTGCATAATTGTAAAACCGATATAGGATTCTGGAGAGTCGGGGTCGAAACCATCGTACTTCACCTGGTAATCCTCCTCAAACTTGATCACCGAGTTTTCTTTCATGGCCACTTCGAGGTTGTCTTTGTTTCTATGAAGTCCAAGAACAAAGGTTTCAGTACCCGAAGGAGAAGGATTTCTTACGCCGTTACAGTGTATGGATACAAATAAGTCTGCATCAGATTTATTGGCAATCTCGGCTCGCTTATCCAAAGGAATAAAAACATCTGTTTTTCGGGTATAAAGAATCTTTAAATCCTCATATTTTTCGAGTTGTTTACCTACCTGTAAGGCGATTTTCAAAGCGATATCCTTTTCGGAATAATTATTACCGGTGTTGCCTGCATCTTGACCTCCATGACCTGCATCTATGACCACTACAAATTTGTTGGAGTCAGTCTGTGAATACATCGGAGTGAAACCGAGGTTAATGAGGAAGAATACTAATAAAAGGAGACTGGAGCTGGGTCTAATCATGGATTGTATAATTCTGAATGTTATTTGAAACTTTTTTAGGAAGCATAAAAATAAAATGTAATTTTGAAACTTCTTAATATAGGCTTCATTTACAAAAATAGTACTAAAAGCATTGCGTACAAACTTACTTCATATACTTTTTGGGATTGGATTTCTTGTCAATTTTGGGCTTTATGCGCAAGAAAAAGAGCCTCAAAAAGTAGACTTCGGTTATCTAATCAAAAATAAGGCCGATTCTATCACTAAACGCATAAAATATGTAATTGGAGACACTTTAGTTCAGGACACATCGATTAAAAAACGGGAAACCCTTACTGATATTGTTGATGCCTATGCCAAAGACTACAAAAGGCTGTCCAGGAAAAATGATAAAATGTATTTATACAATGAAGCTGTGGTGGAATATGGTGACATGGTCATAAATGCAGGCTGGATCGTAGTGAACAACTCAACGAAGGAAGTTTTTGCATCAGGTATAGTAGATTCCACAGGCACATACACTCAGGCACCTACCTTCAAACAAGGAGCTAATCTTGTAGAGCCCGATAGTTTGATTTTTAATTTCGACTCCAAAAAAGCTTTGGTTTTTAACTCAAGAACCGAGCAAGGGGGCTTTAAGGTGAAGGGTGAAATTTCCAAACGACAAAACGACTCCATCTATTATCTGGCCAATGCAAAATTTACAACCGCAGAAGACATAGATGACGCCGACTATTATTTCTATGCCAGAAAGATAAAATTTGTTCCCGACAGTAAAATTGTGACCGGTTTTGTGAATATGTACATTGCAGATGTGCCCACCCCGCTCGGATTGCCTTTTGGGTATTTCCCGTTAACAGATAAGCAGGCTTCAGGTTTTATCATTCCCTCCTATGGTGAAAATAGAAACCGGGGCTTTTTTCTAATGAACGGGGGCTATTACTTCGCTATTAACGATTATGTAGACTTAACTGTCCTTGGAGACTATTACACCAACGGGAGTTATGGTTTGAGACTGGAAAGCAATTATAACGTCCGCTATCGGTTTAATGGCAATGTCGCATTGAGGTACGAAAAACTCCTTCTTGAAGAGCGAGGCTTTCCCAACTTTAGTGAAACTACGGTTTATAACCTGAGATGGAATCATAACCAAAGTCAAAAAGCAAATCCGTCATCCCGATTTTCAGCTTCTGTAAACTTAGGTTCAAGTGACTACTATCAACAGTCTGTTAATCAAAACAATACCGGTAATTTTTTAAACAACACCTTGAATTCATCTGTATCCTATTCAAAAACTTTTGAAGGGGAACCCGCTATGAATTTAAATATATCGGCCACACACAATCAGAATACAAATACGGAAGTCATCAACCTTACCCTGCCTACTTTGCAATTCAGTATTGGCCGGGTTTTCCCTTTTGCACCAAAAACCGGAACCAAAAAAGGGGCTATTCATAATATCAATTTACAGTATAATGTGAGGGCAGAAAATAGAATTACAACTACAGATTCCTTGTTTTTCAGACCCGAAATGTTTGAAGGCGCCGATGTAGGGGCAAGACATTCTATACCTATTTCAACCAACTTCAAAATCTTTGAACATTTTAGCGTAAGTGCAGGTATGAATTATGATGAAGTATGGACACTCAAAACTTTTGATCAGCAGTATGATGAACAGCTTCGCAAAGTGAGAAGAGACACGATAACTGGTTTTGATTCTTACAGGACCTACAATTTTTCTACTTCTGTGGGAACCACTGTATATGGTATGTTCGATTTTGGAGATGATAAGAAGATTAAAGCGATACGGCATGTCATGAGACCTTCTGTTTCTTACAACATCAGTCCTGCTTTTGATCAGTATTACGATGAGTACACCCGAACAGGTATAGCAGGACTCGAGGATGAAGTTGTTGAATTTTCCAGATTTGAGGGTACCCTTAACGGAGCTCCCGGAAATAATTTCGCCAGCAGCATGTCCTTTAACCTCACAAACGATTTTGAAGCTAAAGTGAGAAAAAAAGATTCTACACTCACTGGGGACGAGCGTTTCAAGAAAATGAGTCTTCTCAGTAATTTTGGCTTAAGCACCAACTATAATTTTGCAGTTGATTCCTTAAATCTTAGTCCGATATCCGTTCGCGGGACATTACCAATTGTACAGGATAAATTAGCCATCAATTTTTTAGGAACTTTAGACATGTATGCTTTAAACAGCAACAACAGAAGGATAAATACGCTCAACATCAACAATGGAGGAAGTCTGTTCAGGCTGACCAGAGCCAATGCCAGTTTTAGCTATTCATTTTCAAATAAGGATTTTCAGAAAGAAGAGGAGGAAAAAGGAGGAGAAGAAAAGGACGAGGAAGAATATGACTCAGAAAGCTATAGAAATGGGGGAAGGCCAGACAATCTTTTTGGTTCTAGCGAGATGATGAACCGACCCAATGCCAACAAGGATGCTGAAAGTGATGAAAATGAAAGGTACAACTACGCTATACCCTGGAATTTAAATCTGGCTTATACCGTAACTTACTCCAACAATGCGAGGCAAAATGAAATAAGCTCCCACTCTCTTATGTTTTCTGGAGATCTGGAATTATCACCTACCTGGGACGTGGGTATATCCTCTGGTTATGATATTAAAAATAAAGGATTTACATTTACTCAGCTCCGATTTGCAAAAGATTTAAAAAGCTGGCAGATGAGTTTTAACTGGACGCCTTTTGGCACCAGAAAATCATGGTTTTTCTTTATAGGCATAAAATCCAGCATCTTACAAGATGTGAAATACGATAAAAACAGAGAACGAGACAGAACTTTAAGATAATAAACTTATGAAAAAGATAATCAACACTGAACAGGCAGCTGCACCCATTGGCCCTTACAATCAAGCTGTTTTTATCAATGGGTTTTTATATACCTCCGGGCAAATCGCTTTAAACCCTGAAACCGGTGAGACCGAATTTGATTCTATTGAAGCAGAAACCACGCGTGTGATGAAAAGTCTGGAGGCTATTTTGAAAGAAGCCAAGCTCACTTTCTCTCAGGTCATAAAAGCAACTATCTATATCTCAAATATGGATGATTTTACGAAAATAAATAACATCTACGGTTCCTATTTTGACGAAGGAACTGCTCCTGCGAGAGAAACAGTTCAAGTGGCCAGGCTTCCAAAAGATGCCAATGTTGAAATAAGCCTTATTGCTTTCAAAGACTAAACGTATATGCTTCTAAGCCTTATAGACTGGGTCATTATCATTGCTTTTTTCGCATTGAGCTTAGGAATAGGTCTCTATGCTTCAAAATCCAGCGGTAAAAACGCAAAGAATTTTTTTCTGTCCGGTAGAAATATGTCCTGGTGGCTGCTTGGTATCTCCATGGTGGCTACAACCTTTGCTGCCGATACGCCTGGTCTGGTTGCCGGTATTGTCAGAAATGATGGTGTGTTTGGAAACTGGGTCTGGTGGAGTTTTCTACTCACGGGGATGCTTACCGTTTTTTTCTATTCCAAACTTTGGAGAAAAAGTGAAATCACAACTGACCTTGAGTTTTACGAACTTCGTTATAACGGTAAGAGCGCCGCCTTTTTAAGAGGCTTCAGGGCTATATATTTGGGCGTGTTTTTCAATATTGTTATCATGGCCACGGTTTGTTTGGCAGCGATAAAAATCGGACATGTTATGTTCAATTTTTCCGCGGTTGAATCCCTGGTCATTTCCTGTTCGGTGACTGTGCTGTATTCGATGCTGGGCGGACTGAAAGGAGTCATTCTAACCGATTTTGTTCAATTTGCCATTGCTATTGCAGGAAGTGTCTGGGCCACCATTTATATTGTGGGTATGCCAGAAATTGGGGGCATACAGGAATTGCTTTCCATTCCAAAAGTCCAGAATAAAAGCTCCATTTTTCCAGATTTCACCAATCCAGAGGTTTATATACCGGTTCTTGTGGTCCCCCTTGCTGTGCAATGGTGGAGTGTCTGGTACCCTGGAGCAGAACCTGGCGGGGGTGGCTATATCGTACAACGAATGTTAGCCGCCAAAAACACAAAACATGCTACCTTAGCTACACTGCTGTTTACCGTTGTTCATTATGCCGTAAGGCCCTGGCCCTGGATTATCATCGGTCTGGCCTCTTTGGTTTTATTTCCAGACCTCCAAAGTTTGGCACAGGCCTTCCCGGACCTTAATCAAGACTTTATCAAGGATGATTTGGCTTATGCTGCTATGCTGTCTTACCTGCCAGCAGGCTTACTGGGGCTCGTGGTGACCTCTTTAATCGCTGCGTTCATGAGCACGATCTCCACGCATCTCAACTGGGGAAGTAGTTATGTGGTTAATGACTTTTATGTGCGATTTTTAAAGCCTAGGGCTACTGAAGGTCATAAAGTAATGGTAGGCAGGCTTTCAACTTTATTAATGATGGTCTTTTCAGCGCTTTTGGCACTGGTTCTCGAGGAAGCTAAAGAAGCCTTCGATTTGCTCTTGCAAATAGGAGCCGGAACAGGTTTGCTTTTTATATTAAGATGGTTCTGGTATAAAATCAATCCCTATAGCGAAATAGCCGCGATGTTGTCTTCTTTTATTATTGCCGTCATTTTCTTTGTGGGAGAAAAGAACGATTATTGGGAGATTGAATCTTATGTCAAACTTATTATAGGAGTTCTGGTAACCACCTGTATTTGGGTTGCTGTTACCTTGTTAACTAAGCCTTCCTCAAAAGAAACCCTTGCTGCTTTTGAAAATAAAGTCTTCGATAAGAATAATAAATTTGAAGGCTTTAAATATAAAATTATAGGCTTTATTGCAGGAGTTGCGGGAGTTTACTCCGCATTATTTGCTACGGGTTACCTTATTTACAGTAACATGCTTCAATTTACAATATCAGTCTCGGTATGTCTGCTATCGGTACTGACCCTGATTGTGTATTGGAAAAAAATAATCAATTAGAATTTCTGCTGGACGGAAATCGTATATAGGACGGTAATTCAATTCTAGTTTCAACTTCCTTATTTTTTTCTTTTTCTCTTTTTAAATACTCTTCATTGAGGATTTTGTTTATCAATTCTTTAAACGTATCAAAATCGACGGTATATGAAAGGCCTATCCCCTGGGTATAGCCAAGCTCTTCCCCGATAAACTGAATGTCGCTTTCTCTGTTGAAAACGTTTGCTCTAAGGCTCCCCGTTTCATTCAAAAGAAAATTGACTTCTACATCCCCAAAGACAACAGATTCTGTAACACCGCCCACAGGAACACCAAATCTGCCGTTGATTAAGACTCTGTCGGTGATTTTTGTTTTGATGGAAAGCCCTACTCTGTCCGCGAGGTTGTTTTGACTTAAACTCCTGTCGTTTTGCTGGTAGTTGAGTCCAAGTTTGAATTTGTTATCTTCCTTGGATATTATATCATCTACGATGCCGGAAGCTCTTTCGATCAGGTTTCCCGTGATTGCGTTTTGACCCAATCCAGCCTGGCTGTAGAACGTCCCCTGCGTTACAAGTGATAAAGCCTGAAGCTCTGTATTTTCTCTGCCTTGAATTCGATATTCCAACTCACTTTTAACCACCGAAGATAAATTGGGGAAATTTAAGCTGAATTCAATATCGGGCTGAACGATTTGACCCCCTAAATTGATAAGAACTTCTACCGGTATTTCACGGTTTATGGAAGGATTTTCCAGAAGGATAGCCGGGTTAGCCTCCGTGATATATTTAGCCTGTATATCGATATTAGCCCGCACTGGATCTCCATTCCAGGTTAGGCTGGATCCGGGAACCACTTCAAATCGCTTTTGAACTAAGCCGGAATATTTAAAAATATATTCTCCATCATAAGCCACAAAATCACCATACATATTGAATTTTCCGTTGGTATTGATTTCAATCAGTAAAGTACCGGCTCCCCTTCCTTTTAAAGTACTCCCATTCACAGGATCTACCACGATTTCAACTTCGGCATCCCTGGTGATATCCAAATCGAAGTTGAGACTTAAGCCTTTAACTTCTTTAAACTTTATTTTTCGACCTGCTTCCTGAGATCGCTTGTCTTCCAGGCTTAAAAAATAGATAAATGAATTATCACCAAGAGATTCGGTGTCGTCCAAAGGAATTTTAAACACTGTATTTTCCTGGGTTTCAGCTTCTACATTGATTTCAATTTCATCAACAGGACCTGCTATGGAGGCATTTCCATCTATAAAAGCAGTGCCATAATAAAGCACACCATCTTTAAACGGAGTATCTAAAGCCACAAGATTATCTGAGCTGATATTCAAGTCTAAAAACCAGTCTTCAAATTTCTGATTGCTGATTGTGCCATTTAATAAGCCTTCGGTTTTATACCTGGTGTCGGTAATTTCAATAGCATCAAATACAAACTCTTTATCCTTGAATCCTATCCTGGAATCATCTTCAAAATCATAATCAACATTGAGGTAAGGAACACTAAGTCCGGCAGCGCTTAAGCTTAGTTCACCGTTAAAAAACGGATTTCCTATCTCACCTGTGACATCAACATTTCCAGAGGCATAACCTCTTATATTCGAAATGACGTCTGCACCAAAGACACTGAAGGAACTCAAATCGAATGCATTGAAATTTACATTCACATCAAAATACTGATCATTTTGCTTTGTAAACACAGAACCCTCAGCTTTAAATAAGGTATTGGTTTTGGTTTGCAATTCAGAGACAATACCAAATGAGCTCAAATCTTTATTCCCATTCGCTACTAATGAAAACTGACCATAGTTCACACTATTGAATTCTAAATCATCGACAACGACATCGAGGTTCGGGGCATAAATATCATTTTTCTGGAAAATGTCTAATTCACCATTTAAGGTGCCCGAAAACCTGATGCTATCCTGTTTTGGTATAACATCGGCTAGTTTTACCTTATCCAAGCTCAGTTTTAAATTTTTATAAGTGGAATCTCTTAAAACACCATTGAGCATAATGGACTGAACTCCGCTGGAGAGTTTTAAAGAGTCTATATTAAAATTCTGGAACCCACGCTCTACTTCCACTTTATTGTTCTTGTCAGAGCCTTTATTGATAAACCAGAGGTTGTCATTATAGACAATACTGGAGCGTTTAAAACCAAATGTCGATCTATCATCATCATTGATGGTTTGATAGATGCTTAGATTAAAATCATCTTCCTGAAGCTGCCCACCCTTAAATTCAGTCCTTACAAAAAGAGTGTCTTTTAGATTTACGTTTATCATATTAAAATCCGAAATATCATAAAATGAAGTCATGATATTTTCAATTTCAACATAGGAATTATACAAGGGACTATCCGTATCGACCTGGATATTTACAGTTTCTAAAACATTATCATAAATACTGATGCGAGGTGACCTGAAATTCAAGGAAAAGTCAGCTTCACTAGCATCTATGCTTCCTCTTATAAACGTGTTGGAGGCCACTTCAATTTCAGGAAAGAAAACTTCCACAATTTTATTATATATGTTCAGGTCAAAATCAACATACTGATAATCTTGTTTTGAATCTATCTTACTCCTGAAATATAGGTTTTCTACAGCATCAGAAAATAACTGAGGGAGTGACGATAATTTGAATTCGCCTTGCAACTTTCCACTTACAACATCTGGACTATCTATGCTTATCGTTTGTTGGTCACCCTCAAAGGAGGATTTAATGACCAAATCCTCAAATTCATAAATTTCGCGTTCGTTTTCATATTTCAAGGCATTGAAACTGAGTTGACCTTTCAGATCATCAATAGAATTACCCTTCAGATCAACTCTTAAGTTTCCCTGAAAATCGGCCATTGTATCACGCTGGACAATATTCAAGGCATATAAATCTGCATATTTTACATCGGCATTAAAATTAAATTCATTTTCTGTTTTTGAAGCATCGAGCAAACCCTCAAAAGAGAATTGAAAATTTGGATCTGAACTTAGCATTTCTCCATTGAAGTAAGGTGCCTTCAAATTGCCGTTAAGTTTAATGTCTCGATACGTATACCCGTTTACCCTGATAGAATTGATGGTTCCAATCGCCAAGGTATTGAGTGAAGACTTTGTAAAACCGGAACCATTTACTTTGAGGCTTGAGGTGATATTTCCTAGGTATTTATTATCAAAAAATTCACCCAAATCAAATTCAAATACATCCAAAAACCCGCTGTACTCTACAGTTTCTGGTTTTTGGTAGTTATCAAAATTCAGATTCATTGCTGCATTTCCCAGCGCTGTATTCATATTCAAAACAGTGAACAATTCCTCATTTGATAATTCGATTTTTCCCTTGAGCCGGGTTATTCCAAAGGATTTGAAATAGGTAGGCAAATTGGGTTTCAAGGCAGTTGGAAAAAGCCCAATCAGGTCTTTATACGTTGTGGTGATGTCCAGAGCATAGCCATCCATCTTAAAAGGAGAATCTCCAAAAGAATTAAAGAGTTTTAGGTTACCGGAAATACGTGTATTATCAATTCCCTCAATATCTAAATTCTGAAGATCGAGATTATTAAGCTGCCCTTTGGCAAACCCACTCAGGCTTAATTCCTGTCCATATCCAAAACCTTCATAAAAGCGTCTCAGATCTGTACTTGAAATGAGCGACTGTTTGAAATCGGCTTCAAGACTTACCTTATCAAAAAAATACTGCAGATCTTCTCGCTTATAATCAAAATCAAGCTGGCCTTCAATATGGGAATAAGGCGTATCCAGCTTCAGATCCTTAAAATCCATGTGCTGAGGACTGTAAGAAAACTGTGTATTGAAATCTTCAACGAGGATTCCCTGCTTAAGAATACCGGACATACGTCTGAGATTCAATGCAAGATCCGGTCCCAGTAACTTAAAATTAGATATATTAAAGTCCATATTCTTGATAAAAAAAGTCGGATCCGCATCTATATTTTTATTGATGAGGATAAATTCACTTTCAAAAGCAAGCACTCTGTTGATTTTTAACTGAAAAGGGGCTCTGGATTGAGAAGTAGTATCATTGAGTTTTTTAATAAACTTAGAAAATTCGTCATCCTCTTCGTTTCGATACTGTATCAGTTTGAATTTAAGCTGGTTAAATTCTGTATTGGAAAAATGAAGATTATTGCCTGAGATATTAGCAATATTAACTAAAGACGTAGATAGGGTTTTGGCGAAGATGATGGTATCCCCATAGTCATCTCTAAGCAGCAGATCCTCTAGAACTATATTCCCTTTATAATTAACTTTCAGTGCCCTTACGCTCAGGTCTGTCTGGTAAGCTTCATTAAAATTATCAGCGAGCTTAGTACCATAATACGTTTGAATTTGGGGAATCAAAAAAATTAAGACAAAAAGCAAAAACACCAGTATGATGGCTACAAATGTTTTTTTAATAAAATTCCAAATTTTCCTGAGCACGTTAATAATTATATTTTTTTCAAAGATATATCAAATACTAGTCCTAAATGCTTTCAATCAAGCCACAAATTTAATTAGCTTTGCTTGTGAATCAAGTTTTGAAGTAAAGAAATGACCACCACCAAAAACAATTACATATTAGGTATTGAATCGTCTTGTGATGACACGTCTGCAGCTGTTTTTTGTGACGATAAAGTCCTGAGCAATATTGTAGCGACTCAGGACGTGCATAAGCAATATGGTGGTGTGGTTCCTGAACTTGCCTCGAGAGCACACCAACAGCATATTGTACCTGTTGTAGACCAGGCTTTAAAAAAGGCAGGCATTACTAAAAATGACCTGTCTGCTATAGCCTTTACAAGAGGTCCTGGATTGATGGGGTCTTTACTCGTTGGCAGTTCTTTTGCAAAATCTTTAAGTCTGGCCCTGGAAATACCACTTATAGAAGTCAATCATATGCAGGCACATTTGCTTGTTCATTTTATTAATGACACGAATTCAAAACCCCCTAAGTTCCCTTTCCTAGGGGTAACTATAAGTGGCGGACACACTCAGATCGTGAAAGTGAAGGATTATTTTGATATGGAAGTGATTGGAGAAACACTGGATGACGCTATTGGTGAGGCTTTCGACAAATGTGGGAAAATGTTCAATCTCCCCTATCCTGCAGGACCACAAATTGATAAGCATTCTAAGCTTGGAGATCCAAAAAAGTTCGAATTTGCTAAACCCAATGTCAAAGGATTAGATTTTAGCTTTAGTGGGTTAAAAACCTCAGTTTTATATTTCCTTCAGAAACAGACGAAACTGAATCCAAACTTTATAGAAGAGAACCTAAATGATCTTTGCGCCTCCTTTCAAAGCAAAGTGGTTGACATATTGATATCCAAATTGAATAAAGCCGTCAAGCAGACAGGGATTAAGCAAATTGCCATTGGTGGTGGAGTATCTGCAAACTCCGGGATACGGGAAGCACTTTTAGAAAAACAACAAAATAATCAGTGGAATGTGTTTATTCCAAAATTTGAATACTGTACAGATAATGCGGCAATGATAGGAATTGTAGGATATCTGAAATTTAAACAACATCTGTTTACAGACTTAGCCACTGCTTCAAAAGCGAGGTATGCCATTTAACTTAGAACCTTTAGGTATGTTGATTTGTGTATTGAATACAAACCTAATTTGCTCAAAAGCATCAAAATGACATACATACGTGAAACGACTCCTCTTTCAAATTCAAATGAAAAAGTTAATGTTTTAAAAACTCAAGATAATGCAGCTTTTCTATGAACCCCATTTTGATTCTTCATCTCAGTTGATACAGGTCAATCCCGTTGAGAGTCGGCATATGTCAAAAGTGCTTAGAAAAAATATCGGCGACAAGGTTTTTATTACGAATGGTTCAGGCCTTTTGGCTGAAGGAGTCCTAAAGAGCAATCATCCAAAAAAGTGCGAAATTGAAGTGCTTAAAATGGAAGAAAAAGAAGCCTCCAAGCATCATCTTCATATCGCTATAGCGCCCACCAAAACCAACGATAGATTGGAATGGTTTCTGGAAAAGGCAACTGAAATCGGAATACAGGAAATCACTCCCCTGCTTTGCGAACACAGTGAACGGAGAACCATTAAACCGGAGCGCTATGAAAAGGTCTTACAGGCTGCTATGAAGCAATCTTTGACTCCTTTCATACCAAAACTGAATCCGCTGATTTCATTTTCCGAATTTATCACATCTGAACCTGCCGGTCCAAAAAGCGAAGGCGGGTTTGATGCCGTAAAATGCATTGCCCATTGTGAAGACGAACCTAAAGAAAGTCTTTCTAAAGTGGTAGGTGATTATAATTTAATCCTGATTGGTCCTGAAGGCGATTTTTCTAAAGCTGAAATTGAGTTAGCACTAAGCAATGGATTCAAAGCTGTTTCCCTTTCGGATTCAAGGCTAAGAACTGAAACGGCCGGTATCGTAGCCTGTCATACCGTACATTTAATCCAATCCTTATGAGACTGATTTTTCTTTTATTCTTGATTTGCGGCTTAGGAAGTTCCAGTGCACAGGAGATTGCTCTATTAAAGTATGAAGGCGGAGGCGATTGGTACAGCAATCCTACGTCCTTACCAAATCTGGTAGCATTTACCAATAAAACAACCGGCAGCAAAATTAGTAATGCTATAAATGAAGTAAAACCTGAGGATCCAGACCTATTTAATTATGCATTTATCCATCTTACAGGTCACGGTAATATTTATTTTTCCGATAAGGCGGCTTCAAACCTGAGAGCTTATTTACTCAGTGGCGGATTTCTGCACGCAGATGATAATTATGGTTTAAAACCTTATTTTGAAGAAGCTATCAAAAAGGTTTTTCCCAATCGAGGCCTCAAAAAACTTTCAAACGCACATCCCATTTTCACTTCAAAATTTACGTTCAAAAACGGCTTGCCTAAAATTCATGAACATGACGGGAAACCCCCTATAGCCTATGGCATAGAAAATGAGCAAGGCAGACTGATGGTCTTATTCACCTACGAAAGCGATTTAGGAAATGGCTGGGAAGATGCTTCTGTACATGGGGACCCCGAGGCCATAAGACAAGAGGCTCTTAAGATGGGTGTCAATATTCTTAAATATGCGTTTAACCAATGAAAGACCAGCAGCTAAAACATCACCAGGTGAATTTTGGAACTAGTACAAAGATTCAAATCAGCATAGTGCTGGATGAAATGGGTAGTCCAGCAAATTTGGGAAGTATTTTTAGAAATGCCGAGGCTTTTGGCGTTCAAAACATCTGGATACATAATTCCAATCAAAAAGATCTTGAAAGCACCCGCTTTAAAAGAACGTCCAGGTCTACATGGAAAAATGTAAGCATTTCATTTTATGAGGACTGCCAAAAGGTAATAGATGATTTTGATGGACAAAAAATTGGCTTGGAAATCACCAGCACTAGTAAAGACATCACAACATTAAGCGAGCAAAAAATCGATCGCGTTCTGTTGGTGGTAGGAAATGAAAAACGTGGAATAGCTGAGGATATACTTCAAAAATTAGATCATATTTTCCATATTAAAATGTTCGGTAAAAATTCAAGTTTAAATGTTTCACAATCCTTAGGTATTGCTTTACATGAAATCACAAGAGAAATTTAAAGACTTAAAAAAACCTGAAGTATTTCGTTTTATTGAAGACAATTTAAACACGCCTGTACCTAAGCTGATTCTAAGCGGAAGTCCCTTTAAATCTATCGACGTAAAGCATTTGGTGAATCAAATTGTTGGAAAAAAAAAGGCTATAAAAAAACTCCCCACCTGGTTTAAACATCAGGAAATCATATATCCTCCAAAGCTTAACTTAGAGCAGACATCCTCTGAAATTACAGCGAATCATAAATCTAAATCAATATCCGGAACACGGCTCATTGATTTAACGGGGGGATTTGGGGTAGACGATTATTATTTTTCCAAACGTATCACTGAACTTACCTATACTGAACTAAACAGCGATCTATTTGAAATCGCCAGACATAATTTTAAGATTTTATCCTTAGAAAACGTTCAAAGCCATCATGTAGATTCCATCGCCTATTTAAGACAGGTCCATTTTAAATACGATTGGATTTATGTAGATCCGTCACGGAGAACAAAGTCTAAAAAAGTCTTTATGCTCAAGGACTCTTTACCTAATGTGTTGGAAAATAAGGACTTACTAAGAGATAAATCCAAAAATCTTATGATTAAGACTTCCCCGATGTATGACATTGAAATGGGGTATAAGGAGCTTTCCGGAATTAAAGAATTACATATTGTATCCGTTAAAAACGAGGTCAAGGAACTCTTGTGGATTATAGATTGGAGGACTGTGAACAGCAGAACGATAAAGCTTTACAATTACGATTCACACAGGAGATATTCCTTTCAAAAAATGGATCATGATAAGCTACAGTCTCATTTAGTTTCAAGGTCAAAATATGAAAACTACTTGTATGAATTCAATTCAAGCATCATGAAATCTGGACTGTTTGATCATTTTGCCGCCAAATACGGTTTAGGTAAGCTTGAAAAAAATACCAACCTATATACTTCCAATATTCTGATTTCCAGCTTTCCGGGTAAAATATTTGAAATCCAATCTGTGGATTCCATAAATTTTAAAAACTTAAAAAAAGAATACAAGGGAACATATGTCAATATCATCAGTAAAAACATAAAAATATCGACGGAGAATCTCAGAAAAAAATTGAACTGTAAAACAGGGGGTGATACGGATTATCTGATTTTCGCAAAAACCACTGAAGGCCATAGGCTTATAAAGGCGAAAAAGCTATAAACCATTTCATTTAAAGACTTTCTTAAAAATAAAAAACCCTTAATTACGGCTGTAATTAAGGGT
>NZ_JAAIKD010000040.1 GCF_010820555.1 Psychroflexus aurantiacus
AAGGTTTTGCAGACGGCACAGGTAGCTCAGCACAATTTAATTACCCAATTGGGGTTGCTGTTGATGCTTCAGGCACTGTCTATGTAGCAGATGCTAATAACCATCGTATTCGTAAAATTACCCCGGCAGGAGCGGTAAGCACCCTGGCAGGAAGCACATATGGTTTCGCAGACGGTACAGGTATCTCAGCACAATTTGCCAACCCAACTGGAGTTGCCGTTGATGCCTCTGGCACTGTATATGTAGCTGATCAATTTAACCATCGTATTCGTAAAATCACCTCTGCAGGGGTGGTAAGCACCCTGGCAGGAAATATTCGAGGTTTTGCAGACGGTGAAGGAAGCTCAGCACAATTTAACAATCCATTAGGAGTTACTTTAGATGCTTCAGGCAATGTCTATGTAGCAGATGGTAGTAATCATCGGATTCGTAAAATAACCTCTGCAAGGGTGGTGAGCACCCTGGCAGGAAGTATTCGAGGTTTTGCAGACGGTGAAGGAAACTCAGCACAATTTAATTACCCAACTGGGGTCGCCGTTGATGCTTCAGGCACTGTATATGTAACAGATTATTTTAACCATCGTATTCGTAAAATCACTGCAGCTGGGGTGGTAAGCACCCTGGCAGGAAGTGGCGTAAGTGGTTTTGC
>NZ_JAAIKD010000041.1 GCF_010820555.1 Psychroflexus aurantiacus
CAATTGAATACTGGAGAAGCCTATGCCCTGATGGTGCGTGGGGGGCGTGAACTCGATTTAAATCTCAACAACACACAGCTTGGCTCGGCAACTACCTTGCGTTTTACAGGTGAACTGGTCACGGGGGATTTCCCGGTCGTTGGTCTTGCTCCAAATAATTTAGAATTTAGCTTAGTGGCCAATCCTTACCAGGCCCAGGTGGATATTGAAGATCTTTTGTTTGATGCTGACGCAGCAAACATCAACATCGCCCATGTCTGGATTTATGATCCTAATCTGGCGGTTCACGGGGGCTATGCAGCCTTAGACATGCAGGGCTCTGGTACGGTCCCTTTAGGTTCAAAGGCCACTAAATTCCTGCAACCCAATCAGTCCGTGTTTGTCCAAATTACAGGAAATTCTCCTGCCTTAACCTTTAAAGAAACGCATAAAAAAGATTCAGGTAAAGAATTCACCAACGGTACCTTCAGTGTAGATCATACCGGTAAACTGGATATCACCTTGAGACGTCATCATCAGTCGGAGTATGTGCTTGTGGATGGGGTAAGGTTGTATTTTGAAGAAAGCTTCA
>NZ_JAAIKD010000042.1 GCF_010820555.1 Psychroflexus aurantiacus
AGCGGGGACTGGACTCGAACCAGTGACCTTCGGGTTATGAGTTTCATCAAAATTGCTCTCAAAACCCTATTCTATATCAATAAAAGTAAAATCGTTTACGCGATCGTTTACCTTGTTATTATTAATTTTTTACGAATATAAAGCAATTATTTCTTCTTGATGAATCCTCAAAACATAAAATTATAATTATTAAAAAAAATCAAAAAACAACGGTTCACGAAATAAACCGTTGGATAGCACCTCAACGGTTCCTTTACTTAGATGACATGTCTTAAAACTGAAAAACAAAGTTTTAGCAATCAAAGCATCAACTTTTAGGCAAAGTTAAACGGATAGCCAAAAGTTCTAGCATTAGTTTTTCAAATCACCGTTGCAAAATTAGCAACGGATCAAGTAATGGCTTTTCAATTCACAATTGCAAAATAGGCCCACGGAATAAAACTGATAAAAACATGCGTTTATCCCGTAATTATTTCATATAAACGTGTATTTTTATGCACATATAACGAGTTGGTAGTAATTTGACTTAAGATTTTAATATTCAATTTTC
>NZ_JAAIKD010000043.1 GCF_010820555.1 Psychroflexus aurantiacus
ATAAAATCAAAACTTAATCGAAAATGAAAGTTTACGGAAAATGTAAGAATTGCAGAAATGAAATAGGATATTCTACAGAAGCAAATACGAGAGTTGAATTTGCAATGAAAGATGGCGAAACAAAAACACTGAATTGTAAAAACTGTGGAAATAGCTCGGAATTTCACGTGGATGAATTAATTGCTAATAGATCGAAATCCCCATTAATATTAGCAGGAATTTCCTTTTTGCTAGTAATTGGAGTGTCTTTATATTTTCTAATTTTTGGGGATAGTGAATATGTATATTTCTCTATCGGATTACCCTTTGTGATTTATTTTATATTAGACAAGCAAGACCAAACTCGTGTTTCAAGTTTTAATAGAAGAAATCTGAAAGGTAGAGTTCATAATATTTAACTTGATTTACTTACAAATAAGTTGCTAATTTTTAAGATAAAGTAATTGAATAAAAGTAAATCCGACAGTGGATCTCGAACGCAAAAAAAAACGCTTGGCAACACAGGCT
>NZ_JAAIKD010000044.1 GCF_010820555.1 Psychroflexus aurantiacus
GTTGTGCAGCATTTGAAATGAACAACCTGACCGATAAAATAAAGACCGACTGGAAGAACCTGACTAATCAGATTATCCAACTTCTGACTGTTCTTCAAATCGGAAACATCTTTTTTAAGCTTTGGGAATATCATTGGCTCGCCTGTGTACCGTTGACAGAAGAAATGTTTAAATACATTCTAAAACAACATGTGATCTTCGGACTATGGTTGACCGTGTCAATGATTCTAATGATTTCACTCTCGACATTTAAGAAATACTTGGCCAGTTTAATTATT
The DNA here is from genome assembly GCF_010820555.1 of Psychroflexus aurantiacus. GTDB lineage: Bacteria > Bacteroidota > Bacteroidia > Flavobacteriales > Flavobacteriaceae > Psychroflexus > Psychroflexus aurantiacus. Next base: position 279 of record NZ_JAAIKD010000044.1, read on the forward strand.
GGAATTTTGATCCTGACCGTGGTGTCCTTTCGACTATGGACTTTTTGACACAAAAAAAAAGAAAAACGACTGCACAACAAAAAATAAACGCAAGGCGGCTCTAATCCCGCTCTGTTAGCGGGTTTGCGCTCGAAAAAGAAACCTTTCGTTTCTTTACAAAACCACGGACGAAGCCGCCCTGCGTTTATTAAGAACCGTTGTAA
>NZ_JAAIKD010000045.1 GCF_010820555.1 Psychroflexus aurantiacus
TAATCCGGGTCGGTCGTACGAGGAGGCGTCTGTACACTTCCACGTATCGTCTCACCATCAATCGTGCTTGTAACAGATATGTAGCCTGAACCGCCGCCACCACCATTTTCACCCTGATTTGTACCCGTTTGGGCGCCAGAACCACCACCATAATAGCCGCCACCTCCTGCACCTCCATTATAAACCGCATTTCCGCCCACTAAATAGCCGCCGGGATTACCGCCAGAGCTTCCACCACCAGAGTATTGACTCCCACCCAATCCATCCAAAGGATTACCGCCAGAGCTTCCTCCGCCAGACAAGCCTCCGCCTTCACCGGCGTGAGAACCTGGATCATTGAAACTTGATGCAGTTCCACCTCCCCCGGCTATAGCTATTAAATCCGCTTTTGTAACCTCCCCTGGGACAGCTAGTGTCTTGTAAGTGAGGGCCGACATGCCACCGCCTGATCCGGCATTT
>NZ_JAAIKD010000046.1 GCF_010820555.1 Psychroflexus aurantiacus
AATGGTTTGCCTGCCGCAGTTCGTCGTGCTCACAGGAGAGGCCATATATCTATAGGATCGATTGGTAGGAGGCATATAGCGTTCTACGATGACACACCCCGAAATACCGGCAGTAACGGCCACTTCTGCTATCACTGCTGTTTTGGTTTCACTGCTTTTAAAAGTGAAAAACTTATCAGGGGCTATGATAAATAAGCCATCCTGAAGGTCTAAAACACCAATTATATCTGCATCATCGTTTAAGGTGGTACCGTTTGTATTGTCGAGTCTTAGGTAAGTAAAGGAGCCGGTCCCACTAATTTCCTGAGCAGAGGCACCGTCTAAGACCAGGTAACCCTGGCCGCCCACAGTCCCATTATTGATGAGGTTTTCTTTAATACTGAGCGTTTGCAGCGTATCGATAGACAC
>NZ_JAAIKD010000047.1 GCF_010820555.1 Psychroflexus aurantiacus
ATTGAAGCACTGTTTTTGGATTGTGATACGGACAGTGATGGTCTTCAAAATTACCTGGACACCGACTCCGATAACGACGGGATTTACGATGCCCTGGAAGCTGACCCAAGCTTTACAGGAAGCATAACCACAGATGGTCGTATATCTGGCGGTGTGAATGCAGATGGTATTCCTTCAGGTGCCAATGCAGGAAACGGCTTTACGCCTGTGGACACAGATGCTGACGGAACACTCAACTTTATGGATTTAAACTCTGACGGCGATGCCTGTCCAGATGCCAATGAATATTATAACAATCCCTCTGCCGATGGTGGAGATGATAGCATATTCGGTGTTGGCACCCCGACGGTAGATCCTAACGGGTTGGTTACAGGGGCGGGCTACGATGGAACAAA
>NZ_JAAIKD010000048.1 GCF_010820555.1 Psychroflexus aurantiacus
TGAGAAGTGCTAAGAATTTATTTCGTTTGCTCTCTGCTCCAATTTTATATTTTTTTTTAAAAACTTTTTTTATTTGAGTAATATATCTAATTTTACATCTAAATAAAAAGGCTAGGATAAACCTAGCCCTTGAATTAAGTTCTGACTAAATAGACTAGCAGAATAATTAAAGTCAAAAAAATTATTGCTTCTACCATAACTTGATATTATTTAGAAGTTAATATTTAAAGCCGAGATTGCAGTCTTGGCTTTTTCTTTTGGAATCTAATCCATGCAAATATCAGTAGTATTTAAGGCTTGAATTTCTAAAAGCCTAGAAAGTTATCCTCAAAGTTATCCACAATTCTGCTTAAAGCAGACCGGATAAGC
>NZ_JAAIKD010000049.1 GCF_010820555.1 Psychroflexus aurantiacus
TCTCGTATTCTTATATATTCTCAAAATGTCAATGAACGTTTTCAATTACTAATTATATCTTCATAATTAGTAATCAATTGTCATAATACCTAAACCCAATTAAATATTACCATTCTTCATTACTATAAACCTTACATCTAAAAGCTAATTTGGTCAAATAACTTCCTCTAACCACTTTAACTTTTCTCTTGTGCCTTAAAGACTAAAAAGTAGTCTCAGGCAGACTCGAACTGCCGACCTCTACATTATCAGTGTAGCGCTCTAACCAGCTGAGCTATGAGACTGTAGGCTTTATAATGATAATTAAATTGACAATTAGAAACATCAAAGCCTCGACCAATCA
>NZ_JAAIKD010000005.1 GCF_010820555.1 Psychroflexus aurantiacus
TGAGAAGTGCTAAGAATTTATTTCGTTTGCTCTCTGCTCCAGTTCTGAGTACCAGTCTTCTCCAAATTTTCGAATCAGTGCGTTTTTGGTGAATTTATACACTGGCATTTCAAGAGTCTTGCCCAAGTCGCAGGCATCGCTGCAAATGTCCCAGCGGTCGTAATTCACCGCCTGTAATTCTGAAAGCTTTTGAACCCGAATGGGGTAGAGTTCACAGGACACCGGTTTTTTGAAGTCGATGTCTCCTGCGCGGTAAGCAGATTCAATGCCGCAGAGGGCTGTTCCATTTTCAGTAAAGTTGACGTAAGCACATTCTTTTCCTTCGACCAGAGGGGTCTCAGGCTCATTAAAATGCGAGAGAATGTGAGTGCCCTGCGCCTCTATGGCCTGTATGCCTTCCGGACGCAGGTACGGTTTTACTTTGGGGTAAATCGTTTTTAAGATTTCGAGTTCATGGTCATCCAGGGGAGCTCCGGCATCGCCTGCGACGCAACATTCTCCTTTGCAAGCCGAAAGATTGCAGGCAAATTCTGTATCGATGATGGATTCAGAAATCAGGGTTTTGTCAATTTTAATCATGAGCGCAAAGTTAGCGAAATATAAAGTGTGAAAACAGAAACCCGGCGCATTTCAATCTCCTGAATTTTGAAAGTTTAATTTAACATAAATTTGATATGCGCCGCTTTTTATTCGCTGGTAAATCGATGAAGCAGAACTACTTTTGCAAACGATTTAAGACTGATATTATGTTCGATTTTAAGCAGATTTTTACGGCCGGAATGATTCTTTTTGCAGTCATTGACATTGTAGGGAGTATTCCCATCATTGTTGACTTACGAAAAAAAGTGGGCCATATCCAAAGTGAAAAAGCCTCCATAGTGGCCTGTATTTTAATGATTGCTTTTCTGTTTGTAGGCGAAACTATCCTTAACCTCATTGGGATAGATGTGAATTCCTTTGCAGTTGCAGGGGCCTTTATTATTTTCTTTTTAGCCATTGAAATGATCCTGGGCATTCAGCTTTATAAAGATGATGTTCCGGAAACGGCCGCTATTGTACCACTCGCTTTTCCGCTTATCGCCGGTGCAGGGACCATGACCTCCATTTTATCCCTGAAGTCTGAATTTGACACCCCCAATATTATTGTGGCGATTATTCTGAATGTGATTGTCGTTTATGCAGTCTTAAAGTCTTCTAAAAAGATTGAAAAACTTTTCGGAAAACAGGGAATTTCTGTGATACGGAAGATATTTGGTGTAATTTTGTTAGCCATTGCGGTGAAATTGTTCACCACAAATATTCAGAGTTTATTCAATTAAAGATTATGAAATATTTTATTTATTTCCTCATGCTTTCGGCAGTAGGCCTTATGATTTTCAGCGGGACTCTTGTGAATCCCGATGACCTTGTAGGAGATAAAAAGAGTTTCACGGGTGTTCTTGGAATACTGGTATGTCTGTGCATCATCATCCTGCTTTTTATTCTTCTCTTATCCAGAAAGCTAAAGCAAAAGTACGAGGAGTAGTTTTTGAGTCTTTGAGTGGTGAGTTGCGGGTATAGAATTATAAATTTTGACCAGTCTTTGCTAAATACTCTTAATCGAACATAGAATTTTAAATGTAGTACTCCTACAATCGAATTCATCAAAGACTACTCAATAACTCTACAGGCTCATAACTCATCTCTATTTCTCAAGCTTCACTTCCATTCTATTGTCTCCAGAATTCGTATCAATCAGCTTATTGTACGGATCAATACCTGCTTCAACGGGCAGTTCATCGACAATGATCGTGAATTCATTTTGAATGTCAGAAATCAAATGTTTTTTCAGATAAAGCACATGTTCCTTCTGGATTCCACCTTCGAATTCTTTCTTCTTTCCAAAAACACCCACTTCAATATAATCTTTTAGGGGCAGGGATTCTAAAGCTTTTCCCTCCTGTCCGGTGTCTGCACTCAGGCTTTCACCCAGACTGTTGGTAAACGCTTTCTCTCCTTTTTCTGTAGATCGATACTTTAGAACATCCGCCTTGAAAGTGACTTCATAGCGTCCATCTTCAAGGGCCTTATAGGTTGCTTCAGAAACAGAATTATCGTATAAGGTAATGGTCTCGAACATATCTTTGATCAAATACTGCAGTGAATCCGGGGTGTTTTCTTTCAACAGACCAACAAACTCAACCGAGGTGGTGTAAGGTGGCTCCTGAAAGGCCACCTCATCAATATACGAAGCTAAAATGGCATTCATTTTTTCTTCACCGAGATAATCACTCATGGCATACAGCACAAGCGAACCTTTGTTGTAGTGAATGTACTGTTGATTTTCATTGAGCATAAGCGGCAGTTCCTTCTGACTTTCAAAGCGTCGGCTTCTCAAATACTTATCCAAAGCATCTTTTAAGAAGACCCGCATTTGCTGCGGACCATATTCTTTTTCCAAGACCTTAAGCGAACTGTACTCAGACATACTTTCAGATAGGAGAGTCGCACCGCGAACATTAGCACCAATCACCTGATGCGCCCACCACTGATGGGCTACCTCATGAGAGGTCACACTAAACGGATAATCTACACTTTCGTTGTCTTTGTCATCGACTTTAGCGATAAAGCCAATCGCTTCAGAATAAGGCACCGTGTTGGCAAAGGATTGCGCAAATGAGCCTGAGGTGAGCGGAAACTCAAGAATACGCAGTTGTTTGAACTGGTAAGGACTGAAATTTTCAGAATAGTAGTCCAGCGCTTTTTTAGTTGCGTTCACCATTCTTTCAATATTGTAATCGTGGGGCTTATGGTAGAACACCTGGATATCGACCTCATTCCACTGGTCTTCATAGACTTCATAGGCTGCGGAATTGAAGGCGTAAAAATTTAATATTTTCTTATCCATTTTATAGTGAAAATACCTTCTGTCTCCTTCCATCCATTCCTCCTGAAGATAGCCGGGAGCCACCGCAATCTGATCTTTTGAGGTAGAAATTGTGGTTTCAAAATCTATCCAGTCGGCATCATCCGATATATACGTATTCTTCAAAGCTGTTGAGTCGTAAGGGGATTTCATCCGTTCTTTTGGATCAAGGCCATACTTTTCCCGCGTCTCATTGTTCTGGATTTCATAACTTTCGTTATACCCGAAACCTGGAAAAATACCATTATTAATAAATGTTCCGTTGGTCCTTACCGGAGAATTTGAATTTAAAAGGGTATTGGGTTTGTTTTGCATTTCAAAAGTGAACCTGACTTCCTCGCCTGGCAGCAAAGCGTCCTTAAATTTATAGATCTCCAAATCGTAAAGGGTGTCTTTTAAAACAGTTTCTCCCTTTTTTTCAAAAGCATAGGATTGTTTATACCCGTTTAAAGCGACAACTACAGAATCCATAGGTTCCGATGTTTTGTTTTTCAGAATAAAAACGCCTTTAGCCTTCAAGTCACGAGTTTTAGGAAATAAATCCAAATTAATATTTACACTTGTAATTCTGGGTTGGTCTAATTCAGCTAAATGCGCATATGTGTTTTCATAATCCACGCGAAGTTGTTCTCTTTCATTTCCAGAATAACGATCGTTTAGGATATTGTCGTTATAGTAAATCCATGACCCCATGCTTATAAAAATAACCATGCATATCCCTATGACCGATGCATATACAGGGTTCATTTTTTCCTGTGCGCGTTTTATACGTTGCTTTGCCGAATAGGAAACACCCCTTCTGTAAAATAAAATCGCCAGAATAAACAGGACAGTTGCCAGAGCAAACCAATAGATCCTGTAGATGTAAAACACTTTTAGTCCGGGACCGTAACCTGCCATATCAGAATAAGTGGCGCCTCCGCCGGCGTTGAACCTAAAAATGCTCTGCTCGATGCCAAATTGTGGGAAAAAGGAAAGCAAAATAAGAAAGGCAAGTAAAGAAACAAATCCAACAATATGATTTTTGATGAGGGTGTGGAAAAAGAACGCCATGACAGTCCAGGCCAGCACTCTTAAATAATCAACAGCGAAGAAGTCAAACAAATACAGGTCTAATTTAAGCTTATAGTATCCATTATACACCTGAACCCCCACGGCTAAAATCAGAGCCAGGATGTAAAAAGAAGCCTGCATTTTAAAGACAGCGATGAACTTGGAGAGGAGAAACGACCAGTTGGGGAAAGTCGTGACATCTACGAGCTGTTTCATATGAGCCCCCTGTGCCCTGTTCATTAACATCCCTACAATCAAAAATGTGATGATGATCATGAAACCGCTTACGGTTCCGGATGCGTTTTGCATCATTTCCCGTGTAACCGGGTAGGTAGAGGTGCCGTAAATAGGATTTCGAACAGCAAGCGTTATAAGCGTGATTATGAGGGTTACCAAAGCGAAAGAGATGAACACCCAGTTTTTGAAAATGTATCGGGCTTCAAAACGGCTGTGCTTCAAAGCGATTTTCAACCAGTGCTTGAAAGTGTAGGCCTTAGTGGCTTCAGGCAGTTTGATTCGAATAAGGCTTCCAAAATTTCTTTTGACAACCCGCTCAGCTTTTCTTTTGAATAACCTAAGCTGAATGGCCTGCTGATTGAATTTGAATTTAAAGAATACTAAAGCGAAAATCAAAATACTGATGGCTGCCCATAGCAAGCGGTTGTAAATGATATATCCCTGGAAGGGCAGATGATTAGTATTTCTGTCAAAAACAGTCCAGTATTCAGTTTCAAAACTCAAAGCCTGTGACCCCAAGGGATCGATAAGCGCCGCAAGGGTTTTATTGTCGATATCTCCAGCCAGACTTTGAGCAAAACTTTGGATGATAATCAAAGCCAGGACACTGATAAACCCGATAAAGATGTTTCTGGAAAAAGTAACTACCGCAAAGACTACAGCACCATACAGAAGCATATTCGGTATTACAAAAATCAATAGGGGCTGTATGTAATTCCAAAGATCAAAGTCGGTAAAAAGTTCAGGATTAGTTCCCGGGAAAACAGTTCCCAGAAAGATGCCTAAGCAGATAAAAATGATGATGCCGATGACGATACACAAAGCGCTGAGAAACTTCCCGAATAAATAACCAGATTTTGTAATAGGGTAGGCATACAGGACCTGGTGCATCTCATACTTAAAGTCTTTGCTGATGGAGGCACCAATAATAGAGGGTAATAAAAAGTATATAAAGACGGATAACCCATTGATCAGGTCGTTAAGCGCCAATGCTGTATTTTGATAGGTTGGAGAGGTGGTTGTGACCGTAAAATTATCAAAGAGTCCGCCGGCGCTTGCCATCGTTATCAATGCAAAGGCAAACATGATCACGGCGTAGATATAGGTGATAGGAGTTCTTAACCAGGATTTGATCTCAAACGTGAAGATTTTTGAAAACATAGGACTTAAGTTTGAGAGTTAATGGCTTCCGTTTCGTCTGCTTTCAAGTGAACAAAGTACACATCGCTTAAGTCCGGATGTACCTTTACAAATTCTTCGCCGGGCTTAGCTTCGTCGTAAACTCGTATATTCAGAGAGTTATCTTGATTATAGTTTGACGAAATCAGATTGAAACCGGTTTCATACTTCTCAATATCTTCGCGGTCTATGGTGAGCCCCCAGATTTTATTCTCCAGATCCAGAACGGCATCTATAGGTTTTTTATGACAGAGTAATTTTCCGCCATTCAGTATAGCCATATCGGTACATAATTCTTTGACGTCGTCCACAATGTGGGTCGATAAAATCACGATGTGGTTGGTGCCAATTTCTCTCAGCACATTCAGAAAACGATGACGCTCTGCAGGATCCAGACCAGCGGTAGGTTCATCTACGATAATCAGTTTTGGGTTGTTGAGCAGTAACTGTGCTATCCCAAACCTTTGTTTCATCCCCCCGGAATAACCTGCCACATGCTTTGTTCTTACCTCATACAGGTTGGTAATTTCCAGAGCATAATCCACCATTCTTTTACGCTCTGCTTTGCTCGAAAGCCCTTTCAATTCCGCAAAATAATGAAGCAGTTTTTCAGCTGATAGTTTTGGATAGACTCCAAAGGACTGGGGTAAATAGCCCAATACTTTTCTGAGTTCCATCTTTTGATTCAGAACATCTATGTCATCCAGAAAGATTTCTCCACGATCAGGTTGCTGTAAGGTCGCGATGGTTCGCATTAAAGTGGATTTTCCGGCACCATTGGGACCCAGCAGACCAAACATCCCAGAGTTGATTTCTATGGAGACCTCATCCAGGGCTTTTACACCATTTTTATAAGTTTTGGAAACGTTGCGCAATTGAAGCTTATTCATGAGATATGGTTTTGATTTTGGGAGACTACTGCCTATTTGTAATAATTTCAAAGAAATGTTACAAAATCAAAACGTATACCTCCTCATAAACTATAAATCTGAGTCTACGGACTCCCCTTCGTATTGCGTGTCCTGGGTTCTGGCATCGTAGCCAATTTCGCGCAGGTATTTTGAGAAAATATCGGTGTAACCATGGGTGCAAATCACTTTTTCGCAACCCGTAGCTTTGATGCTGTTGAGCAAGCCATCCCAGTCGCAGTGGTCGCTCATCACAAAACCTTTATCGATGGCTCGTCGGCGTCGAGCGCCCCGGAAGGTCATCCAGCCACTGGCTGAAGCGGTGACGTATGGCACCATTTTGCGTATCCAGGTTCCTCCATGGGCGCTGGGCGGGGCAAGCACCAGATTCCCGTTCAGTTCTTTCTTGGTGGTTTCCCGGGTAACGCGAAGGGTTTCAGGGAAATCGACCATGTCTCGTAAAACGTCGGTCATATTTTCAATAGCCCCATGGGTGTAGATTTTTCCGATCTCCGGATTGAGGTGTTTCAACAGTCGCTGCGCTTTTCCGAGAGAATAACCAAATAATACAGAAGTTCTTCCTTCCGCTTTATTTTCTCTCCACCACTGGTTGATGTCCTTCATCACTTCAGCCTGAGGCTTCCACTTAAAAGCAGGCAAACCAAAGGTGCATTCCGTAATAAAGGTATCGCATTGTACAGGTTCAAAGGGTGAACAAACACCGTCAGCTTCATCTTTATAATCACCGGAAAAGACCCAAACCTCACCTTTATGTTCCACGCGAATTTGTGAACTTCCTATAACATGCCCTGCAGGATGCAGACTGAATTTGACATTGTTGATGGTAAAGGTTTCGCCGTAAGCTTTTCCCTCCACATCAATCTCTCCCAGCCTGTGCTTCATGATGGGAATATTGTCGTGATGCGTGATGTATTTTTTGTTTCCCCAGCGCGAATGATCGGCATGTCCATGAGAAATGATGGCTTTGTCCACCTTTCGCCACGGATCCAGGTAGACATCTGCGGCAGCGCAGTAAATTCCATTTGGATTGAAGGCTAATAAAGGTTCTTTCATGCAATTGAGATTGTTTTAATCTAAAACTTTTATTTCACCACCTAATTTCACATTTTGACTTAGGGTTTCAGGATGGCCATAAATCAGTATAGTTCCACCGGCATTTACACGTGCATTACAGGTTTCAGTAACGAACACACTAGCTTCTCCTCCAAAACTAAGGCTTATGTCTGTGGTTTCCGTTTTCAGTTCTTCACCGTCAAAAGAAGCTCCGGTTTTCATTTCTATGGTCATGGTTTTGGCGGAGCCAATCAAACTAAGACTTGCTCCGGTAACAGCTCTTAGGCTTAGATAATCAACTTGCAATTCACCACCGATATAGCTGCCTTCTGAAGCAATAAGCTTAAGATTTTCCTGAGTAACCGGTGTCATAAATTCTACTTCAGAACCACTTCTTACTTTAAGCTCTACAATTTCATTGGTATAGACCGTGACCAGAATTTCAGTTTCCGAAAAAATTTGACCTACAGGCAGGCTAAGCTGTAATTCGTCTCCTTCGATTTCGATAGAGACTTCATCACGTCCGGATCCTCTAACTTCAATTTTGTCCTCTTCTGCGTTGGTTACAATTTCCACAAAAAGACCTGTAGAGACTTTAATGGAAGAAAAATCTTTCCCTGGGATAAGGGTTTTAACCTGAGCCACCGCTGAAGTGGTGACTAATAATAACAGGCAGATAATACAATTAAGTTTGAATCTCATGGGTTCTGAATTTGGTTGGAACTCAAAAATACTGGATTATCTCATGAGCCTGCATTAAATTTTAGCCAAAAGTTAAAGTCTGCTTTAGCATTTTAAAGCTCAAATGCAGAAATCGGGGCAGGCGCATTTATTTTTTAGCTTTCAGTATATTTGGGCCAGATTAATAAGGCATGAAACTTCCAGAAGGCAAAAAGATTTACTTTTCCAGTGATAATCATTTAGGAGCACCAACGCATTCTGAAAGCTTAAAACGGGAGAAGGTGTTTATTTCCTGGCTGGATGCTATCAAAGCAGATGCCCATGCCATTTTTCTTCTCGGAGACCTTTTCGATTTTTGGTTTGAATACCGTGAAGTTGTTCCCAAAGGTTTTGTAAGAACCTTAGGCAAACTGGCAGAACTAAAAGACTCCGGAATCGAGATCTACTATTTTGTTGGGAATCACGATTTGTGGATGAAGGACTATTTCAAGGAAGAACTCAACATCCCCGTATTTCATGAGCCACAGGTTTTTGAAATCAATTCCAAGCAATTTTTTTTAGGCCATGGCGACGGACTGGGTCCCGGAGATAAGGGCTATAAGCGCATGAAAAAAGCCTTAGTTCATCCTGTTTTCAAATGGCTTTTTAGATGGCTGCATCCGGATCTTGGAGTGAGGTTGGCCAGGCATCTTTCTGTGAAAAACAAACTGATTTCCGGAGATGAGGATGCTAAGTTTTTGGGGGAGGAAAACGAATGGCTTGCCCAGTATGCCAGGCGGAAGCTGGAAACCGCACATTACGATTATTTTATTTTCGGACACCGGCATCTGCCGATGGAAATCGAGGTGGGACTCCACTCCAAATACATAAACCTGGGCGACTGGATCGCTCATTACACCTTTGGAGTCTTTGATGGAGAACAGTTCTCCCTGGAGAAATTCAACAAAAAATCCCTGGATACAACGTAAACAGGGATTCATTTATAGGTTTGTCTAAAATTTATTTGATAGACTTAGATTCGTTTTTAGTCTCGCTGGTTTCATCTTCTTTGGAGGCATCTTTAAATTCTTTGATACCACTACCCAAACCTCTCATCAATTCTGGTATCTTCTTTCCACCAAATAACAGAAGAATCGCAATACCAATGATAACCCATTGCCATGGACCTACCATTCCCATTATTACATTAAGTGCATTCATAACTTTAAATTTGGTACAAAATTAGTGATAAAAAACGAAATCAAAGGTTTATGAATCTAAAACCTACATAAATTAACTTTATTCTATCTTTGTAAGAGTTATAATTCTATGAAATTACCGAAAAAAGATAAGCGAAAAATTAAGCAGAAGCTGCTTCATAAGTACCGCTTGGTGATCTTGAATGAAGATACCTTTGAGGAAAGGTTATCTTTCCAGCTTTCAAAGCTCAACGTGATTATTTTAACGGCGATTTCTGCCCTGTTACTGGTTTCAGGAACCGCGCTTTTAATCGCTTTTACGCCCATAAGAGAGTACATTCCGGGTTACTCATCCACTGCCTTGAAGAATAAAGCCACCCGGCTTACCCTCACCGTAGACTCACTCACTACGGTAGTGAATAAAAACTCAGCCTACTTCCGGTCTATACGTAACATGCTGATTGGGAAAGTAGATTCTCTGGATATGAAACAGGTGTATACCCTGGAAGATTCCAAGCCTGTAGATGCCGATACCGTTAATTTGTCGGCTTCACAGCAAGATTCTATTCTACGCGCCAAAGTTGAGCAGGAAGACAAGTATAACCTGATAGAGAAAGCAACCTTCAACACCAACTTCACCCTGTTTCCTCCGGTGTCCGGTCGCATCACAGAGGTTTATAATGCTGAAGAAAGGCACTACGCTGTGGATGTGGTCACAGAAAAGAATGAGCCCGTAAAAGCAACACTGGACGGTGTCGTGATCTTTGCAGAATGGACCGCAGAAACGGGTTATGTGATTATTATAGAGCATAATTTCGGATTGATTTCGGTGTATAAACACAATGCCACCTTGTTGAAAAACCAGGGAGATTTGGTAACTGCGGGAGAAGCCATCGCCGTAGTGGGGGATACAGGCGAATTTTCCTATGGGCCACATTTACATTTTGAGCTTTGGGTTGATGGATATCCCGTAAATCCTTCAGATTACATAAATTTTGAATAACAAGTACCTATGTCATTAAAGTCCTTTGCAGCAAAACTATTTGCGAAATACATTTCACATCAAATTGAAGGCTGGTCTTCCCGTCCCGTGGAGACCCAGTTGAAGGTCTTCAGCATGCTAATTCAGGAAGGGCGAAAGACCAAGTTTGGTAAAGATCATCAGTTTGATGCGATTAAAGAATATACCAATTTTTTTGATAAGGTTCCCATTCAGGATTATGAGGAGTTAAAGCCCTATATCGATAGGGTTGTGGGTGGTGAAAAAGATGTATTATGGCCTGGGAAACCTTTGTATTTTGCTAAAACCTCAGGAACTACTAGCGGCTCAAAGTTTATTCCACTTACCAAAGACTCATTGCCCAACCATACCAATGCCGCCAGAAATGCCATTCTCAAATACATTGCAGAAACAGGTCATTCCAGTTTCGTAGATGGTAAAATGATTTTTTTACAGGGCAGTCCGGAGCTGGAAGAGAAAAATGGAATTCATTTTGGCAGACTTTCCGGAATTGTAGCGCACTTTGTACCAAATTATCTTCAGAAAAACAGACTGCCAAGCTGGGAAACCAATGCTTTGGAGGACTGGGATCAAAAGATAAAAAGCATTGTGGAAGAAACCTACGATCAGGACATGACCATCATAAGCGGGATTCCGTCCTGGGTACAGACTTATTTTGAAAAATTACACCAGAAAACAGGCAAGACCATTTCTGAAATGTTTCCAAATTTGCAGCTGTTCATTTACGGGGGAGTCAACTACGAACCTTACCGCTCCAAATTTGAAAATTTAATTGGAGGTTCTGTAGACAGTATTGAACTTTACCCGGCTTCAGAAGGGTTTTTTGCTTTTCAGGATTCTCAAAAGGAGGACGGAATGCTTTTGCAACTGGATTCCGGTATGTTCTATGAGTTTATAAAAGCCGATGAGTTTTTTGATGAACGCCCAAAAATTCATACGATTGGAGAGGTGGAGGCAGGGGTCAATTATGTGATGCTGGTTTCCACAAATGCGGGTTTATGGCGTTACAATGTTGGAGATACAGTTATGTTTACCAGCACCAGGCCTTACCGACTCAAGGTATCGGGAAGGATTAAGCACTTTACTTCAGCCTTTGGGGAACATGTGATTGCCCAGGAAGTAGAGCAGTCTATCATCACAGCGTCAGAAGAATTTGACGTTCAGATCAATGAATTTACGGTAGCTCCCCAAATCAATCCGGAAGAAGGATTACCTTACCATGAGTGGTTTATTGAATTTGAAAAAACGCCTAAGGATTATAAGGCCTTTGCCCGAAGAATAGATAATTTACTTCAGGAGCAAAACAGCTATTATAAAGACCTGAAAAAAGGGAATATGTTGAAAACCCTCGTGATTACAGAAGTTCCTAAAAACGGATTTCAAAATTATATGAAATCGGTAGGCAAACTTGGGGGGCAAAACAAAGTTCCCAGATTATCCAACGACAGGAAAATCGCAGACGAATTAGAAAAACAGATTAAGAGTAATTAAAACACAGGAATAATATGACAGAACCTTTAAATATAGGCCGAAATAGAGCACAGGAAAGCACCAATGCAATCGAACGCATGTACATCACCATGCGCCATCTTTTTATAAGAGGGTTTTATAAACCGATGGGAGTTTCAGGGGAAACCCTGCGAGAAGCGCTACTAACGCTTCGACCAGAAATTTATGGCACGATAGCAGAGTCTAAGGTTGAGCTTAGCGGACTTCAGTATATTATCGAAAGGCTTCCGGAAGGCATTGAAGAATGCAGCTTCATCAACCTGACCAGTGATGAAGGCTATTCCAATTCGCATTTCAAAGCCATCATTCCTCCAAAGCGGAGAAGAAACTGTTACAGGATAGATGAGGAACAAATGAATATTGAGATTACGCGTGGAAGATCGGAAATCTATGATATCCTCACGCATCTTACATTTATGTTTATTGAGTCTCATAAAATCATGCAGAATGTGGTGATTAACGAAGCAGGTCAGACTTCGAGAGACTGGGAAAAACTAACCGCAGCAGTTCTAAAGGACGGAGAATTAAATCAAAAAGAAAAGGAAATTGCGATCACGCATACCGCGAATATACTGGGGAGAACTTTTGCAGAAATCAATCAGGTTTATGACAGGTTTGCGACCCCGAATAATCCCCATAAATTCCTCTATCTTATTCATAGTCTGGGCAAACTGGCCATTCGTGAAGTGATTCATGGTGAAAAACGCGCCATTACCTTTAGTCCGATTGTGCGCGAGCGCCTTGGACATCATATCCATGGAGAAGTGTGGGCGAATAACATTAAAAAAACTTTACATGAGCATGGGCTGTTAAACAGAAAGCTACACATCATCAGTGCCAATATGCATTCTGTGATGAATACACTTTTCTCGCCGATCGCCCTTAAAGACCTACTCAAAGAAAAAAGCAACTTTCAGGTTTATGAAAAGCTGAGCAGTGCCCAAAACGAAGACTTAAGGCAAACGGTTATCAAAAAAGCCAAAGAAGAAGGAATGATTGTTCTGGATGATACAAGCGGAACCAATATTGACGTTCAGATCTTCGATCTTGCAAAATTAAGCCACTACAAGGGCGATAGCAGTCTCCAGGGAAAAGAAGATGCGCCTGTGATTATCGTGATGGACTATGCCTTTGGAGAACAGGCTTATGAAACTATGGATGAACTTCTCAAACCTTTTAAGGAAGGGGAAAATCTGGTCTATACCAACGTCGATTCTATTTCCATCATGGGAAAAGCAGGAATCTTAGAAGGTGGAAAAGGAGATTTGATGATTCCGGATGCTCATTTATTTGAAGGAACGGCAGATAACTATCCCTTTCATAATGAGTTAAAAAAATCTGATTTTGAAAACCAAGGTTTACGGGTGTACGATGGGTCTATGGTTACCGTGTTAGGAACCTCACTTCAGAATAGAGATCTGCTGAAGTTTTTCCACGATTCCACCTGGAATGTCATCGGTCTTGAAATGGAAGGAGCCCACTACCAAAAAGCTATACAGGCTGCCGCCAAGTTGAGAGGTAATATTTCTCCTGAAGTTAAATTAAGATATGCCTATTACGCCAGTGATAATCCCTTAGAAACCGGGAGTACACTCGCTTCGGGAGGGCTTGGAACTGCAGGCGTAAAACCGACTTACCTCATTACCGAAAAAATACTGGAACAAATTTTCAGCAATGCCGTTCGAAACCAAAACGCTTAAACCATGAAAAATATCCTTGTCACAGGCGGAGCTGGATTCATCGGGTCTAATTTTCTAAACCTTTACGTTCCAGAAAACCAGTACCATTTTGTCAATCTGGATAAGCTGACCTATGCAGGAAATTTGGATAACCTGGAAGTGTCAGAGCATGCAAATTACAGCTTTGTTGAAGGAGATATTTGTGATATTGAGTTACTAGGAGATTTATTTTCAACCTATCAGTTTGAAAAGGTCATTCATTTTGCAGCCGAATCGCATGTCGATAATTCGATTACCAACCCCGACGCCTTTATAAAAACAAACATTACCGGAACTTTCAATTTACTGCATCAGGCCTACCTGCTTTGGATGGAATCCCCGTTCAAATTCAGAACCGGATTCGAAAATTCTAGATTCCTCCATGTATCCACCGACGAAGTTTATGGGACCTTGGAAAATGATGAAAGCTTATTTACGGAGGAAACTCCATACGCCCCAAACAGTCCGTACAGCGCTTCAAAAGCCTCTTCCGATATGATTGCCAGAAGTTATTTTCATACCTATGGTTTTCCGGTTATAACCACCAACTGTTCCAATAACTATGGTCCTCATCAGCACGATGAAAAGCTGATTCCTACCATTATTCGGAAGGCAATTCAAAAGCAGCCCATTCCCATTTACGGGGATGGCAAAAACGTGAGAGACTGGTTGTATGTGGACGATCACTGTAAAGGAATACATAAAGCTATACATTCCGGAAGGCCTGGGGAAACCTATAATATCGGAGGTAAAAACGAGCGACAAAACATTTACATCGCTGTCAGAATCTGTGAATTATTAGATGAGCTGAAACCGGAACAGGCGCCTCATCAAGACTTGATCAATTACGTGACCGACAGGCCCGGTCATGATTTTCGCTATGCGATAGATGCGACCAAAATCGAAACAGAATTAGGCTGGGAAGCAGAGGAGACCTTCGAAACGGGCATCCTGAAAACCGTAAACTGGTATCTTGAAAAATATAACCAACTTCAGAATTCATAAGTATGAAAGGAATTGTTTTAGCAGGAGGATCCGGCACTCGACTTCATCCCTTAACCCTTGCCGTCAGCAAGCAGTTGATGCCTGTCTACGATAAGCCGATGATTTATTATCCCCTGTCAACCTTAATGTCAGCAGGAATCCACGAAATCCTGATCATTTCGACGCCTAATGATTTACCGCTTTTTGAAAAGCTTCTGGGGGACGGTTCAGCTTTAGGCTGCACATTTGAATATGCGGTACAGGCAGAACCCAACGGACTTGCCGAGGCTTTTATCATCGCCGAAGATTTTATAGGTAGCGATAAAGTCGCTCTGATTCTGGGAGATAATATTTTCTACGGAACAGGTTTAGACCAGCTCCTGCAAGCCAATACAAATCCAGACGGAGGCATCATTTACGCCTATCATGTTCACGATCCGGAACGCTACGGGGTGGTAGATTTTGACAAAAACGGACAGGTGATGTCTATTGAAGAAAAACCGAAACAACCCAAGTCGAATTATGCCGTGCCCGGCATTTATTTCTACGATAATGATGTCGTCCGTATCGCCAGGTCTATCAGGCCAAGTGAACGCGGAGAACTTGAAATTACAGATGTCAACAATGCCTATCTCCAAAAAGGAAAACTGAGTGTCAGTATCTTAGACAAAGGCACAGCCTGGCTGGATACAGGCACCTTCAATTCACTGATGCAGGCGTCTCAGTTTGTTGAGGTTATAGAGGAACGCCAGGGGCTTAAGATTGGTTCCATAGAAGAAACCGCCTATAAAATGGGCTTTATTTCGAAAGAACAACTCCAAAAAATCACAGCGCCCTTTTTGAAAAGCGGCTATGCTAAAAATATAAATCCAAAATAAATGACCGTTAAACAATCACCACTTAAAGGCTGTTTTGTTATTGAACCTCAAGTTTTCGAAGATGAGAGAGGAAGTTTCTTTGAAAGTTTCAATCAAAAAAGCTTTGAAGAAAACACAGGTATAGACATTGAATTTGTCCAGGACAACCAGTCTGTTTCACAGTATGGAACCATACGCGGACTTCATTTTCAAACCGGAGACTTTGCTCAGGCCAAATTGATACGCGTTGCGAAGGGAAAAGTGCTCGATGTGGTGGTGGATATGAGACCGGATTCTGAAACCTATTTAAAACAATTCAGCTATGTGCTTACGGGTGAAAACAATCATCAGCTCTTTGTGCCCAGAGGTTTTGCACATGGCTTTGCCTGTCTTTCAGAGGATGTTATTTTCGTTTACAAATGCGATAATTACTACCACAAAGCTTCCGAAAGCGGTATTCTTTATAATGACAACACCTTAAATATCGACTGGCAAATTCCGAAGCAGGAACAGATTGTTTCAGAAAAAGACCAAAATTTACCTACCCTCGAAACCTATTTGAACTCATGAAAGTTTTAGTCACAGGTGCCAGCGGACAATTGGGGAAATGCCTTCAGAAGCAGTCCAAAACAACTTCTGGAATCGAATTCCTGTTTGAAACCTCCCAGACGTTGGATATCACTTCTGAAGAGGCTTTAAAGCCTTACTTCCAGGAACATCAGCCTGATTTTTGCATCAATTGTGCGGCGTATACCAATGTAGAAGCTGCCGAAGATGATAAAACCCGGGCATTTCAGGTGAATTCGGAAGCGGTAAAATCACTGGCCAGACTTTGTAAGATTCACCAAACCAAACTTGTTCATGTTTCTACAGATTACGTATTCGACGGCTTGAAACTCAGCCCATATGTAGAAACAGATTCAGTAAGACCCATCAATATTTACGGGGCGTCCAAGCTCCAGGGCGAAACCATGGTTTTGGAACATATGCATTCCTATTTTATCTTAAGAACAAGCTGGCTATATTCTGAATTCGGTCATAATTTTTTCAATACCATCTTAAAAAAAGGGGAGGAACGCGCAGAACTCAACATCACCACCGAACAAATCGGGACGCCCACCAATGCCAATGACCTGGCAAAATTTATTCTGAATTTGATCGCTGCAGATTCTGATGCTTTCGGACTTTACCATTACAGCAACACCGGGGAAGCCACCTGGTATGATTTCGCCAGATTGATTTTGGAAGAGAAACAGCTTGAGAAGGAAGTTAGTTTAAAAGCCACATTTTCGTATCCCACCAAAGCCAGGCGTCCAAAATTCAGTGTGATGGACAAATCGAAAGCTGAAGCTATATTCCAGACTCAAATTCCGCACTGGAGAGAAAGTCTTGTGGGGTTGTTGAAGGAAGTGAATCAGGATTTAGGGCATAGGGAATAGGTTGTAGGAACGTTCAGTATTAAGTAAAATGTATTGAATAAAAAGGAACTGAAGGAAGTGAAGTAGTTTGTGAGTAGGTGAGTTATTGAGGTTTTAGGGGGGAGAATTAAACTATCTAGTGTTAAGTATTGGGTAAAAAGTAGTCAGGAGTCAAATACATTTGAAATTCAACATTCATTACTTCTATTAACCGCGGGGATGCAGAGTTCGCAAATAAACTAGGCGGTAGGTATTAGAGGGGAGAACTTAGGCTGTAGGGGTGATAAATTCAAAATTCGTTAGGAGGTTTTTATTTCCTTATGTTCCAGCGGTTGCAGTAGTTCCAAAGCCTTGTCCACAGTTTTTACGTTGTCGAACGTCAAGAGCAAACGCAATCCATTTCTGGTTTGTTTCTCCTTCATCTGGCACTTTCTGGGATGGGATTGAACGTATTGTAGAACCTCTCTAAATCGGCCTGAATTGTAAAACCCAGACTGTTGGTTGGAAAGAAAATAGCCAATCATTTTATCTTTTTTCAGGACTAATTTTTCCAGTCCGACACTCGCTGCAATCCATTTTAAGCGGACGCTGTTAATCAGATCCTGAGCTTCTTTGGGCAGGTCGCCAAACCTGTCTTTCAATTCTTTTTCAAAGTTTTGAAGACCCGCTTCGTCGTTAATGGTGTTCAGTTTTGTATATAAACTCAGGCGTTCTTTGATGCTATTGATATAATCATCGGGGAATAGAATTTCAAAATCCGTATCGATCTGAGCGTCCTTGACAAAGATTTTATCCTCCTCGCTTTCTTCCTCCTGGTATACCGATTTGAACTCGTTTTCTTTCAATTCCTGAATGGCTTCGTTCAGAATTTTTTGATAGGTGTCAAATCCGATATCACTGATGAACCCGCTTTGTTCTCCACCCAGTAAATCCCCGGCGCCACGAATTTCAAGATCTTTCATAGCGATGTTGATGCCGCTTCCTAAATCGGAAAACTGTTCCAGAGCAGTCAGGCGTTTTCTGGCATCATCGGTCATCATCGTGAGGGGAGGAGTAATCAAATAACAAAAGGCTTTCTTATTGCTTCGTCCTACGCGTCCACGCATCTGATGAAGATCGGACATACCGAAATTGTTGGCATCGTTGATCAAAATCGTATTGGCATTGGTGACATCAAGGCCGCTTTCTATGATGGTGGTGGACACCAGAACGTCAAACTCATTGTTCATGAATTTGAGCATTAACTGCTCCAGTTTTTTCCCTTCCATCTGGCCGTGGCCAATGCCTATTTTGGCATCGGGAACCAGGCGCTGAATCAAGCCTGCCACTTCCTGAATGTTTTCGATTCTGTTGTTGATAAAGAACACCTGCCCCCCTCTTTGGATTTCGTAAGACACGGCATCCCTGATCTGATCTTCAGAAAAGCGAATCACATGGGTTTCTATGGGATAGCGGTTGGGCGGTGGAGTTTTGATGGTCGACAAATCTCTAGCAGCCATCAGGCTAAACTGAAGCGTTCTGGGGATGGGTGTAGCCGTGAGTGTAAGTGTATCCACATTGGCTTTGATGGTTTTCAATTTATCTTTGACCGCTACCCCAAATTTTTGCTCCTCATCGATAATCAAGAGCCCGAGGTCTTTAAATTTTACCGCTTTATTGACCAGTTGATGCGTGCCAATCACGATATCCACACTTCCGTTTTCCAGGCCTTCCAAAACCGTGCGGCGTTCTTTGGCCGTTCGAAATCTGTTGAGGTAATCCACAGTCACAGGAAATTCCTCTAAACGCTCAGAGAAGGTTTTGTGATGCTGAAAGGCGAGGATGGTGGTTGGCACCAAAACAGCAACCTGTTTTCCGTTGTCTACCGCCTTAAAAGCCGCCCGGATGGCCACTTCCGTTTTTCCGAACCCAACATCTCCACATACCAGACGATCCATGGGCTGCTCTTTTTCCATGTCGCTTTTCACATCCTGCGTGGCTGTGCTCTGGTCCGGGGTGTCTTCATAAATAAAGGAAGCCTCCAGCTCGTGTTGCAGATAGGAATCGGGGCCGTATTGAAATCCTTTTTCTAACTTTCGCTTGGCGTAGAGTTTTATCAGGTCGAAGGCGACTTTCTTAACCCTGGCCTTGGTTTTTGTCTTAAGGCTTTTCCAGGCTTTACTTCCCAGTTTATAGACCTGAGGTGGTTTGCCATCTTTACCGTTAAATTTTGAAATCTTATGTAAGGAATGAATGCTGAGGTAAAGAATATCCCTGTCGCCATAAATCAGTTTTACAGCTTCCTGCATTTTGCCTTCCACATCAATTTTTTGGAGTCCACCAAATTTTCCAATACCGTGGTCGATGTGAGTGACATAATCCCCGATTTCCAGACTGGTTAATTCCTTAAGCGTGATGGCTTGTTTTTTGGCGTAGCCATTTTTCAAATGGAACTTGTGATAGCGGTCAAAAATTTGATGATCGGTATAGCAAACCAGCTTATTGACTTCGTCGATAAAGCCTTCATGCATGGAAAGGACTAGCGTTTTGTAATGCACTTCCTGGTCCTGATCTTCAAAAATATCTTTAAAGCGTTTCGCCTGCTGATCGCTTGTGCAAAGGATGCAATTTTCGTAGCCTTTTTCGTGCTTAGCATTCAGGTCTTCCATCAGCAAATCGAATTTCTTATTGAAAGAAGGCTGTGGACTCGTTGGATAGCTAATGGTCTGATCGGGCTTCAAAAAAGCCTGAGTTCCAAATTCAACAAGGCTGAAGTTCAAGAGTTGTTTTTTCAAAAGTGAACCTTCACAGAAAAGCTCGTTGGGCTTGCTGTGTTTGATCTCGGCAGACAGTTCAGAAAAGGCTTTTTCAGCTTTACCAAAAAGATCATCC
Organism: Psychroflexus aurantiacus; assembly: GCF_010820555.1. Taxonomy (GTDB): domain Bacteria; phylum Bacteroidota; class Bacteroidia; order Flavobacteriales; family Flavobacteriaceae; genus Psychroflexus; species Psychroflexus aurantiacus. The sequence continues at coordinate 19,594 of NZ_JAAIKD010000005.1, forward strand.
ATAGTCTGACAAAGCACATCCATATTTTTGACAAATACGGTAGTGGAGTTGCTGATATAGTCCAAAAAAGTTTCTCTGACCTCATCCAGCTGCTTTTTTTCAACATTGGGCATGATATCGATTCGCTTTTTCTGCCTGGTCGATAATTGGGTTTCGACATCAAATGCCCGAATACTGTCCACATCATCCCCAAAAAATTCTATACGGTAAGGCTCGTCATTACTGAAGGAAAACACGTCTATGATTCCGCCTCTTACGGAAAATTCTCCGGGTTCGGTCACAAAATCCACGCGCTTAAATCGATATTCAAAAAGCACTTCGTTGACAAAATCGAGAGAGAGTTGGTCGTTTACTTTTATTTTTAAAATCGTCCGGTCCAGCTCCTTTTTGGTCACTACTTTTTCAAAAAGCGCCTCTGGATAGGTAACGATGATGGAAGGTTTTTTCCTGGAATTGATGCGGTTAAGCACTTCAGATCTCAACAGGACATTGGCATTGTCGGTTTCTTCAATCTGGTAGGGTCTTCTGTAGCTCCCCGGATAGAACAGCACATTTTTTTCATCTACCAGTTGTTCCAAATCATTGAGATGGTAGGCGGCTTCTTCCTTGTCGTTGAAAATCAAGAGAAAAGGCCTTTCAGAAGAAAGGAAGGCTTCTGCCTGGACGAAAGACACTGCAGAGCCTACAAGACCTTTTAAAAACAGGGAGGGATTGTCTGATGAAGCCAGGGCTTGCTTAAGCTCTTCGAGGGCTGGGTTTTTCGAGATTTTCTCTGTAATATCTGCTTTTGTCATCGCGCGCAAAGATACTAGAAAAACTCAAATGCGTAAGCCGGACTCCGGGAAGTAAGAAACTTTAATCTTCCTTTTTGTTTTGTTTTTTCTCGTAAAAATTTCGTCTGAAATCTCTGTTTTTTCGGCCGTATTGCTTTTGCTTATTGCGTTTATTATTAAAAAACACCAGGAGAAAAAGCACGGCGATAATGGCTATGACGATGATAAATTGAGTGTCTGGTGAAAATTGCTCGAGCATGATTTTAGTAGTTTTTAAAAGTTAAGCGATTGACTCATCGGTTTCTATTCACCGCAAAGGCGCAAAGTTCGCAAAGAATCAGATCAATTTTATAGTTTTAATCTATAAATTGTATAGTTTATTGTCAAGCCAGCCAAAACATGGGTGTTACCTGCTATAGACCTACGGGTTTGTTGTCCTCTTTGGGACTTCATGTAGGTAACATAAAACCTAGCAAACTCTTTTAAGCCGTCAGGTACAAAATATAGTTTCCAACTACTGTAAATTATAGCATGCTCTACTCAAACCCTAATCACAAAGTCCTGTTTGACCTGTTCTTTTCTGAAAAACACCAGTCCCCACTGAAAGGTGTCAATCGTCACCTGGACCTCTTCGTGAATTTTTATCTTTTCCCAGGCCATTTCCATAGCAGGCGACCAGTGGATATCATCAAAAATAAAGAGGGTATCGTTGTGTTTATGCTTGAGCAGATTTTCAAAGTAGGTGAGCGTAGACCCCCCATCATGATGCCCGTCGATAAAAATAAGATCGAATGTTTCCTGAGGGTTTAACTCTGTAAGACCTTCAGCAAAGGATGAATTCATGCCAGTGATTTTAGTAAGTTTCAACTTTTCAAACAGGCTTTGTGCATAGGCTGAAGTGGCCGGACAAGCTTCAATAGTTGTTAAGCGAGCCCGACCGGAACCCGCTATACTGATGCTTCCCAAACCTATGGAAGTTCCAAGTTCGAGTGCGTTTTTTACAGACAGATAATCCACAAGCCGACTCATTAGTCTGGCGCGTTTTCGAGAAATGGAGACGTGTTGAGCGATTTTAGAAACTGGCCTTAAATTCCCTTTGAAGATTTTAGACCCGGCTCCAAAATCTTCGACTTTCAAGACTTCCTTAGATTTTAATACTGATTTCTGAGCTTTATCCCAAAGCTCATAAGCTTCAAAAGGCTCATTACTGTAAAAGCATTTGGTGATCAGGTTATACACAAACGGCGAGTGGATTCCATGCTGATTTTTGGAATGCCATAGAAAGTTCAGATATGCTTTTGCTTTAAACCACATGAATAGAGAGACTTCAGTTTAACTGACAAAAATCATACTTTAAGAGGTATTCAAGCGCTAAAATTGCATAAAATATCTGGATATGTTTCTACAAACACTTTTCGTCAATTGGTCAAACGGGGCTTTCATCATGACCGCTATTTTTGGACTCGTCATTGTAAGCCTGGTGGGATTTGTGATTTACTATATCTCAAAAGCCAGTAAGAAAGAACGCAAGCAAAGAGAAGAAAACGAGGAGGCTTAAGCCTCCAGCTTCATAGACAACTCAAACCATTGCTCTGTTTTATCTTCCAGTTCGGACTGGATGTTTTGAAGCGCCATGGTCTTTTCCTTGATTTCTTCAGGACTCAGGTCTTTAAGGAATTCGGCTTCGAGTTTTTCCTTTTCCTTTTCCAGGGTACTGATTTCCTTTTCCAGTTTTTTATAGGTCTTTTGCTCGTTGAAGCTGAGTTTGTTTTTGGGTTCTGTAGTTGGTTTGGATTTGGTCGAGGTTTCAGAAGAGGTTTGGCTGCTTTCTTCGTATTTAGCTTCCAGCTCCAAGGCTTTTATATCTCTGTAATCTGAATAGTTTCCGGGAAAATCTGTGATCTTGCCTTCACCAAATACAAACAGGTGGTCCACGATTTTATCCATAAAATATCGGTCGTGACTCACCACAATAAGACAACCGGGGAAGTCTAAAAGGAAATTTTCAAGCACATTCAGGGTCACGATATCGAGATCGTTTGTAGGCTCATCGAGAATTAAAAAGTTAGGGTTTTGAATCAATACCGTACATAAATACAGGCGCTTTTTCTCACCACCACTTAACTTTTCTACAAAATCATACTGCTTTTTGCGATCGAATAAAAACTTCTCCAGCAACTGAGAGGCTGAAATTTGCCGTCCCTTGGTTAACGGAATGTAGTCTCCATAATCCCGAATCACTTCGATGACTTTCTGGCCTTCTTTGGCTTGTATACCCCCCTGGGTGTAATAACCGATTTTCAATGTTTCACCATGAACTACTTTCCCCTGGTCGGGGACCAAACCGCCGGTCAGCACATTCAGGAAGGTAGATTTTCCGGTTCCGTTTTTCCCGATGATGCCGATGCGTTCGTTTTTCTTAAAGATGTAATCGAAATTTTGAAAGAGGTAATTGTCCTCAAAACCTTTGGAAACGTGGTGCATTTCCAAAACCTTGGAGCCCAAACGCTCCATATTGATTTCCAGTTCCACCTGGTGATCATTTCTTCGTTTGCTTGCTCTGTCTTTGATGTCACCAAAGCTTTCAATTCTGGATTTGGACTTGGTCGTTCTCGCCTTCGGCTGACGTCGCATCCAGTCCAGTTCTTTCTTGTAGAGCTGTTTTGCTTTAGCCGTTGTGGTTTGTTCTACCTCAATGCGTTCAGCTCGCTTTTCAACATAGTAGCTGTAGTTTCCTTTGTAATTATACAAGGTTTTGTCTTCAAGTTCTATGATATGGTTACATACCCTGTCCAGGAAATACCGGTCGTGGGTGACCATAAACAAGGTCAGGTTTTCACTTTTTAAGAATTCTTCCAGCCATTCAATCATTTCAAGATCCAGGTGGTTGGTAGGCTCATCGAGAATCAATAAATCTGGTTTTCCCAGCAAAAGGTTGGCGAGTGCCAGACGTTTCTTCTGTCCGCCAGACAAGTCACGTACTTTCTTGGATAAGTCGTCCAGCTTGAGTTTGGAAAGAATCTGACGGTAGGTGGTTTCAAAATCCCAGGCCTGTTTCGCTTCCATCTGGTCAAAAGCCTTTTGGTAAGCTTCAGCGTCATCTGGATTTTGCAGTGCTTTTTCATAAGCATTGATGATACCTAGAATTTCATTATCAGAAGAAAGAATCGTTTCCTCAATACTTAGGGTAGGTTCCAGGTCGGGTTCCTGGGGTAAAAATCCAACCTTCACGCCCTTTCTGTACACCACCTGTCCGCTGTCTGGAGCTTCTTTTCCGGCTATAATGTCGAGCAGGGTGGTTTTTCCAGTCCCGTTTTTGGCAATGAGCGCTATTTTTTGACCCTGGCTAATGCCAAATGATAAGTTTTCGAAGAGTTCGAGTGTCCCAAATGATTTAGAGACTTCTTCAACTGATAGATAATTCAATGTTATATTTTTTGCAAAAGTACTCAAGTCCGCTTGAACTAGCTAATTCAATTTAGCATAATGGAGTGTCAATTTGCCATAAATATTTCAAAATGAGACAAGCACTTCGGTCAAAAGACATATTTTTGCCGCCTTGTAAAACGTACTAAAAGCAAATTCAAATGAAAGTAGCTGTTGTCGGCGCTACCGGTATGGTAGGCCAAGTGATGCTCCAGATTCTTGAGGAGCGTAATTTTCCTTTAACCGACTTAATTCCTGTGGCTTCGGAGAAGTCGATAGGGAAATCAATCGTCTATAAGGATAAGTCATATAAGGTGGTAAGCTTAGCAGACGCAGTGAAACGAAAACCAGAAATCGCTTTGTTTTCTGCCGGGGGGGATACCTCGTTGGAATGGGCACCAAAATTTGCCGAAGCAGGTACCACCGTCATCGACAATTCATCGGCGTGGCGAATGGATCCCAAGAAGAAATTGGTAGTTCCGGAAATCAATGCTTCTGAAATTACCGCGGACGATATGATCATTGCCAACCCCAACTGTTCCACCATCCAACTGGTGATGGCTTTGCAGCCTCTGCACAAAGCTTACCAGATAGACCGGGTAGTTATTTCGACTTACCAGTCGATTACAGGAACCGGGGTAAAAGCCGTTCAGCAACTGGAAAATGAATACGCCGGAAAAACTGGTGAAATGGCTTATCCGTATCCGATTCATAAAAATGCAATTCCGCACTGCGATGTGTTCCTGGAAAACGATTACACCAAGGAAGAGATGAAACTGACCAATGAAACCAAAAAGATTTTATCGGATGATAGCGTAAAAGTGGCCGCTACAGCGGTGAGAATACCTGTGGTTGGGGGGCATTCTGAATCGGTCAATATCGAATTCAAACAGGCGTTTGAGGTATCTGACGTGAAAAAAATCCTAAGTGAAACCGAGGGCATTACGCTTCAGGATAACCCTGGAGTCAATACGTACCCGATGCCCATTTACGCTCAGGGCAAAAACGATGTCTTTATAGGCAGAATCCGAAGAGATTTCACCAGAGACAATGCGCTGAATATGTGGATTGTTTCAGATAATTTAAGAAAAGGTGCTGCGACCAACGCTGTTCAAATCGCTGAATTTCTTTTAAAGACTCGTTTCAAGGCATAAAACCTTAAGATGATTAGAGATAAACTGCCTTTTCAGAACTTCTGAAAGGCGGCTTTTAATTCCTTGCCTGACGTGGAATCTGATAACGATACGAAATACATGAAGCAAGACGCATACCGTTTCTTGTAAAGCAAACAGGCTCAAGTCATCCTTAAATACGTTTGCTGTTTTTAAACCTATTGATCTATTTTTAGTTTTTTAGGGGTTTGTCTACTGTCCCAAATGTTTAAAATCATGATTTGATTTTCATTGAAATCTCATATCATCAAATAATCACCAACAATTTTGATGCGAGCATTTTATCATTTGTTAGTTTACCAATTTCAGGATATTCAGAAATAAAATGCACAGCCTTTTTAAATAAGTGATTTAATTTTTTGCTGTATTCCAGAGGTTTGTTCCTTTGATTCCAATACCTAAGAATTTCTTTTCTATCCTCTTGAGCTTTAATCGACCAAACTACTCGCCTAGCCATTGATCTATTTCATAGTTGGCTTCAGTATTGCTCAGCAAATCACCCTTTTTAATTTGCTCTCTAACTTCTCTGATTTCTAGATTTTGTTCATCTGATAATTGATAAGGCTCCTGAATTTTATTCTCTTGATGTAAGTAGTTATAAAATTCGTTCAATAAGTCCTTGTTTGTGGAAATATTGATTTCCTCGATCAATTTTTTTTACTTCAGAAGCTTCCATCAATATAATTTTATACTAAAAAAAGAATATAAAATTTACTAATCACTTTAAGAGCAACTATTAATAACTAATAAGTTTTCAAATTTAAGCCCTCTTAGGGAATCTATCAGAGCCTGCTTTTATCGGCATACAGGCTTACCGATGGTGTGCGAGTCATTGTCACCCTGGCTGGTTCTTCCGCCTTAAGGCAGGGAAAAGCTTTTTGGCGTCTAGATGAATCCATTTCCCACTGGAAAACAATAAGATTCCGTCTTACCAAAAATTTCTGTGTCCGAAAGAGATGGTTGTCAATTCAAACTTGTTATTTCACATCTGTTATTTTAAATGTTGACCAGTTGACCATCTAGAATAATTCATAGCCTTATGTCATATAGCTATGATTCGTTATATTTACGTTTAAAATTTAAACCAATGAAACAGATACTCATGCCCATTGCTGCCGTTTGCCTGCTGGCCTCCTGCAACCAAGGCGAAAAAAACCAAAACACATTGACATATCCGGAATCAAAACAAGTTGATAGTGTGGATGCCTATTTCGACACCGAAGTGAAAGACCCTTACCGCTGGCTGGAAGATGACCGCAGTGATGAAACGGAAGAATGGGTAAAAGCACAAAATGCCCTGACCTTTAGTTATCTGGAAGACATTCCTTACCGCGATTCCTTAAAACAGAGGTTGACGGAGGTTTGGAATTATGAAAAAATTGGAGCCCCCTTCAAAAGAGGAGATTACACCTATTTTTCCAAAAACGACGGATTACAAAACCAGTCGGTTTACTACCGTTATAAGAATGATGAAAGTCCTGATGAGGCGCAGGTGTTTTTGAACCCAAACACGTTTAGTGAGGATGGGACCACGTCTATGGCAGGCATGAGTTTTACGGAAGATGGCGAACTGCTGGCCTATTCCATCTCTGAAGGCGGAAGTGACTGGAGAAAGATTATAATTCTGGATGCAGAAACCAAAGAACAACTAGGGGATACGATTGTGGATGTAAAATTCAGCGGAACTTCCTGGAAGGATAAAGAGGGCTTTTATTACTCGAGTTACGACAAGCCGGAAGGAAGCGAGTTGTCTGCAAAAACAGATCAGCATAAACTTTACTATCATCAATTAGGTACCCCCCAAAGTGAAGATCAATTGATCTATGGAGGAACTGAGGAAGAAAAGCACAGGTATGTATCCGGTAGCGTTACTGAGGACAATAGATATTTGATAGTCTCTGCCTCAAAATCTACCTCCGGAAATCGATTGATGATTAAGGATCTGACAAAATCAAATTCTGAGTTTGTCGACATCATAGATACGTATGACAGCGACGTCTATGTTATAGAAAATGAGGGCAGCAAACTTTTTATCGTCACCGATAAAGATGCACCAAATAAGAAAATTGTAACGGTGGATGCTGCTGCACCGCAGGCAGAAAACTGGGTAGACTTTATACCGGAGACCGAGCATGTTTTATCTCCATCTACAGGAGCGGGTTACTTCTTTGCTGAATACATGGTAGATGCCGTTTCACAGGTAAAGCAATTTGATTACACCGGTGAACTTGTAAGGGATATCGACCTTCCGGGAGTAGGTTCTGTTGGAGGTTTTGGAGGCAAGGAAGATGCAGATGTACTGTATTACTCGTTTACCAATTATACAACTCCTGGCACCATTTATAAATTTGAGCCTAATAAGGGCATTTCTGAAGTCTATCAAAAGCCTGATATCGATTTTGATACCGAAGCTTACGTGAGCAATCAGGTATTCTACACCTCCAAAGACGGGACGCAAATACCAATGATCATTACACACAAAAAAGGAATTGAACTGGACGGCACACATCCGACCATGCTTTACGGTTACGGAGGCTTCAATATTTCCTTAACCCCCTCTTTTAGCACGGCGAATACAGTCTGGCTGGAAAATGGCGGAATTTATGCTGTAGCCAACTTGCGAGGCGGTGGTGAATATGGAAAAGAATGGCATGATGCAGGAATCAAAATGAAAAAGCAAAATGTGTTTGATGACTTTATTGCAGCGGCAGAATACCTTATTGCTGAAAAGTACACCTCATCAGACAAGTTAGCCATCCGAGGCGGATCCAACGGCGGCCTTTTGGTAGGCGCAACGATGACCCAGCGGCCAGATTTAATGCAGGTGGCTTTACCAGCTGTAGGTGTTTTGGACATGCTGCGTTACCATACCTTCACCTCGGGTGCAGGCTGGGCATACGATTATGGAACGTCTGAAGATAGTCCTGAAATGTTTGAATACCTAAGAGGGTACTCCCCTTTACATAATATCACCGAAGGAACAGAATATCCAGCGACATTAGTTACTACCGGAGACCATGACGACAGGGTTGTTCCTGCGCATAGCTTCAAATTTGCGGCTGAATTACAAAGCAAGCAGTCTGGAAATAATCCAACCTTAATACGTATCGAAACCGATGCAGGACATGGGGCTGGAAAGCCAACGTCTAAAATCATCCAGGAATATGCGGATATATTCGCCTTTACGTTTTACAATATGGGCTACGAGGAATTATAGTAATATTATATAGAGTTAAATGATAAGAAAAAGCTTCACTTAAAAAACCAAATTTTATTTATTTAGGTTTTAGGTGAAGCTTTTTATTTATAAAGCAAAGATTTCTCATTTAATCATAGAAAAAGGATTATAAAATTTTTCACAGGTGAAATTACAGGGTGCTAAAGTGAAAATTTGCTTAATTGCATTATGTGTTGCAGGTATGCTTCAAGCCTCATTTGCTCAAAGCTTAAAGGCTTCTAAAACCATAAAGCAGGATTCGGTATATCTGGATTTCATCAATTTATTTAGTATTCCAGTAGAGGTGAATCTGAGTGGTAAAGACTCCTTAGGAAGTGAAGTTAGATTCAAACCCTATACTCTTTTGCATGCTAATGAAACTTTAAAAGAGGCTCTAGTTATACCTTTAAAATCAGTAAAAGATACTGCTCAAATCCAGATTGAAGACTATATAAATTTTAAAGCGACCTTCGGCAGTCCATTTTCTAAAGAAGACGGGACAAGGTATATTTTACCTTATTTGAAAGGAATGCAATATGAAATCATGCAGTCTTATGGAGGAGCTTTTTCTCATAAATCCACTTCTTCTTATTATGCTATAGATTTCAGTTTACAAGTTGGAGATACAGTAACAGCAGCCAGAGATGGAGTTGTTTTTTTTGTAAAAGAAGATTCAAAGGAACATTGCCCTACACCAAAGTGCATTGACAAAGCCAATAAAATTCTGATTTCGCATAAAGATGGCACCTATGCCAATTACGTTCACCTTGATTATGAAGGCGCACTTGTTAATGTCGGGGATACTATAAAGGCTGGCGATATGATTGGAATATCCGGGATGACAGGGTTTACTACAAAACCGCATTTACATTTTGTCGTCCATAAAGCAAGAAGTGTCTCTGTACCCATACGATTTAAGGGGGTTTGGAGAAAAAAACTAAAACAGGGAAAACTTTATAGAAGGAAGAGGTGAAAATAGATTTTAGTGCGCTATAAGCTGGACTCTCCCGTGGAGACGAGTGGTTTTTTTCATTTCCTGATGTATACCCAGCCTATTCTTGTTACTAGATTCGCACAAAACATAAAGTGTAATAAAAAAGGATAACCAGCTTAGTAGTTATCCTTCTGAATTGAATGTGTTCTAATTCTTATATATCGTAGTAATAATTCTCAAAACTATTCCATTCGTACCTGCTTAAGACGCCGTTATCATCGAAATCCCAGTTATTGAAGACGTAGTTTGCAAGTTCGTATTCGCTGATATAATTGTCAGCGTCTAAATCTATATCTGTAAAATATTCGGTGTCATAAGTGACATCATAATATTCGTCATAATCTATCATGCCGTCACCATCCATATCGATATAGCCTACTTCTTCATGTACTAAATAGTCTTCATAAAAGTAGTTGTAACCTACTAGCCATTCTTCGTCAGACAGGAAACCATCTCCGTCGGTATCTAAGCCGGCAAAGGATTCTCTAAAAAATCCCTCTTCAACTATTCCTCGCGGATCGGCATCATCAGACCAGGCAGAATAAAATTCATCGGTGAATTTATCTGTGAATTCTTCTCTTTCAATAAGATAATCACCGTCTTTATCCCATTCATCGAAACTTTCCTGTGCAATTATTGCAGTTGTACCTAACATAAGTAAACCGCTTAAAGCTATTTTTAATGTGTTCATCATGTGAGTTTTATATGGTTAAACAATACATAAATATAATTTAATAGAAGGTATATCTTTCCCGGTATTTGACGTTTAACCTGACCTTAACCTTAGGTGTTAAGAACTTATAATTCTGAGAATAGTTTGAATTGGGTAGATTTATGGAGTTCATGTTTTGATTTAGGCATAGGAAAAAAAAGAATGGAAGTAGAGGACGTGCTTTTTATTTTACCTGGTATTGAGGCAAAAAAGGAAATGGCTTATACGGAATTTAGGGAATGCTTTTCTATTCAGGTTAGAATCGGAGATTTATAAAATGAACATCATAAGTGTTTTTTTATTCTAAAAAGTTCAACAATTCTTTATATTAAGCCTACCTTAAACATTTCATAAATAGTAGAAACTATGAAATTACTTGGAACTATTTTATTGATAGCCGGAATACTGGGAACCATTGTCTTTGGCATTCGCGCCTTAGAGGATTCTGAAAGCTTCAATCTTTTGGGCTTAGATGTCGCTGTAAGTTCTGCCAACTGGACGCCGGTAATCATAAGTGTCGTTGTACTTGTTGTAGGCCTTTTGCTAAGGCGTAAATAGGCAAGGTCGCTTGAGAAAGGCTTTATTTATAAGATACATGCTGATTCAATTTTCACGAAAAATAAGCTCACATGTATGTATTCTGGGTTGACCAGAAAGATGACACGTAAAATATAACTAACATTTTAGTTTAGATAATGTTTTTAGTTATATTTGGAAAAATACTTAGTCATGAAATCGTCTTTTTTATTTTTGATCCTGTTCACTATGAGCTTTACTTGTTTTGGGCAAAGCAAGACTAGGCTTCAGTCTCAGTATGATCAGATATTTCACATCAAAAAGGAAAAATACCCCCAAGGGGAATATCTGAGAAAGATGGTGAATTCCCTTGAAGAGGATCACGAATTTGAAGACCTGGTCAATAACAATAAGCTATATCTGGACTACCTGCTCACCAATTTTTCAACCGGGGATAATTACCAGGAGTTACTTGCACTCAAAAAGAATAAAGCGCTTCAGGAGAAGTTTATAAACGCACTGGAAGCAGACAGTTTGTTTAATTCTGCAATGTTCAAACTCTCAGAAAAAGCGTCGAACCCTTCTTTTGTTCAGGATACGGTTTCCATGGATGAGCTTTTGAATGTAGCAGTTAAATTTTTCAATATCAAAGGAATTACAAAAGAAGGACATTATGCGGGAAAGGTTTGTTCCGGAATCAATGCTATTGTTGAAACTTTGCCGAAACGAAAACCACATTTGGAGGCCTTTAGCTTTTCTACAATTCTCCAGAACATAAAGCATCAGGATGAAAACATGCAGGACGAATTCATAGCCGCTATCTATGAACTCTATAAACTCGATCTTGGCGTGGAAAAAGAAGACCGGCTTTTACGCGCCCAGGGAGTCATGTTTTCATTGATGAGGAATAATGCAAAGCTTAAACAACTCCTTTTGTCAGAATATGAAAAGAAAAAAGAATACCTGCCTTTTGTCATAAGCCATGGGTAATTATAGAAAAATAATCATTCGTAAATACTATTCTATTTCAATCATTTAATGAGCAATTCAACTCAGGTCTCTCCGACGCATCAAAAAAAGAATCGAACTACTGGATGTTATTAGGGGATTCGCAGTTCTTGGAATTTTTGTGGTCAACATTGAAATCATGAACAGCACCTTCGTCAACCAGGAGGTGTTTAGTCAGCAATGGACTTCAACGATAGACCAGTTTGCCTTAAAGATCCTCCAGTTATTTTTTTACAGCAAGTTTTTTTCCATATTCTAACTTCTTTTCGGCCTGGGAATTTCTATGCAGGCCCTTTACTTATATGAAAAGAATGAGTTGTCATTTTCCTTCTTCCTAAGAAGAATGTTCATTTTGTTTATGATCGGGCTACTGCATATCATTTTACTGTGGTCTGGTGGCGTACTACATTTGTATGCCATATTGGGCCTGCTGGTCACCTTGCTGATTAGAGCCTCTAACAGAATGCTTGTCATTCTGTCTGTTTTCTTTCTCTTGTTTCTCTACTATGATCAGATTTTCGGAGCTTTATTTAATTACCTGCTTAATCCGCTTAAATATACTGGCAGAATGGCTCTGACCAATTGTGTGATGCACAGTGTATTTGGCCTCATACTCTTTTCCTTTCTAGGGTTTGGCCTTTATGAAACCCTGAGTCCTTTGCAAACCATAGTAACGGCATTGGCTGTGTTCATATTTCAGATAATTTACAACTGGATCTGGCTAAGGTATTTTCTTTATGGTTCCCTGGAATGGGTCTGGCGATGTTTGACTTACCGAAAACTATTACCCGTCCGGAAAGTTGAATGTTCAGAGGTTGCCCTGAGTAAAACTGAATAAGAAGGGGTGTCTCCAGTCCCGAGGCTTCGGGAGAACCAGGATCACAAATTTTTCCATATAAAAAAACCCCAACTAATGAAAGTTGAGGTTTAAAAGGTGGTGCCTCCAGTCCCGAGGCTTCGGGAGAACCAGGGTCTATTTTCTGCTGAGAATATCTGAAAGAATCTCAGGTTGTTTAATTAGTTTGATGATGAATTTTTTACTTTTCATTCGTTTGACAAATTTTTCAAGGTGTAAGGCTTCCTCTCTTAATTGACATTTAAAAGAAAGTTCCAGTTCCCAGTCTTCAGCACTTTTTGTAAAAGCCTTTCTGAACCTATGCTGATTGTGAAGTTCAATTCTATTTTGGAGATCTTTAGTTTCTCCAACATAGTATTTATCAATTTTCTTACTATATATGATATACAGGAAATGCATATGCTAAAATAATAAAAACTAACTTTTAAAACGTGGTGCTTCCTGTTTCCAAGGTTCTGGGGAGAACCAGGATCACAAATTTTTCCATATAAAAAAACCCCAACTAATGAAAGTTGAGGTTTAAAAGGTGGTGCCTCCAGGAATCGAACCAGGGACACAAGGATTTTCAGTCCTTTGCTCTACCAACTGAGCTAAGGCACCAGTTTTATTGCGGGTGCAAATATAAACCCATTATTTAATTAAACAAAAGAAAAGATGAAATATTCTTATCCTTATCTTTGGATTTTAAATCGGACATGAATTTAGTTGTAGACATTGGAAATACTCAAATCAAATTTGCTGTTTTTGATGGAGATCAGTTTGTTGAAAAAATAACGTCAAGTCCTGCTCAGGCTCCAAGCGCTTTACAGAGGATTTTAGAATCCTATCCCAAACTCACCCAAGGCATTATATCTTCAACAGCTGAATTACCTGAGGTATTGCGTGAAAATTTATCTGCAAGCCTGGAGCTTATTGAGTTTACACATCAAAGCAAGGTCAATTTTATCAATGCGTATAAGACTCCGGAAACTTTAGGACTAGACAGAATTGCACTGGTAGCTGCAGCAGCTTATCTGTTTCCCTCACAAAATGTACTGGTCATAGATGCGGGAACCTGCATTACGTATGATTTTATAGATGAAAACTCAATGTATCACGGCGGCGCTATCTCTCCTGGATTACAAATGAGGTATAAAGCCATGCATGCCTTTACAAAAAAACTACCCTTACTGAAAGAAGCTTTACCGCCCTCAGCTTATATTGGTAAATCTACTGCAGAAGCGATGCAAGTGGGAGTCTGTAAGTCAATTTGTTATGAAATTGACGGGTATATCGAAGATTATCTAGCTGATTATGAAGATTTAACAGTTGTTTTAACAGGGGGAGATTATAAATTGTTGTCAGCATCTATAAAAAATAGCATATTTGCGACTTCTAATTTCTTATGGAAAGGATTAAATAAAATTCTACAACTCAACTCAAATTAATGTTCACAAGATTTATTCTTTTATTTTCGATGTTACTTTTTGCAGCCCCTTCTGGTATAGCCCAGGAAGGTTCTTCATCTCCTTATTCTTTCCTGGGAATAGGCACCAAAGCCTTTAGAGGTACTGTTGAAAATAGGTCCATGGGAGGTTTAGGTATGTTTTCAGATAGTATTCACCTAAATTTAAAAAACCCAGCGGCTTATTCAGATTTGAGTTTAACCGCCTTTACAGCAGGTGCAACGGCCAATTCTGTAGAATTAAAAACAACTGTCAATTCGGACAATATCAACTACTTTACGTTCGACTACCTTGCCGTCGGACTGCCTTTCAATAACCTGGGCGTCGGATTTGGTTTAAAACCAAGAAGTGCTGTCGGGTATGAATTGCAGGAAATTACACCCGAGCGGATTTCCAGGTTTGAAGGTCGTGGGGGGTTAAATACGGTTTATTTTTCAGCAGGTTTTGAGCCTCTGAAAAACCTAAGACTTGGTGCAACAGCGAATTATCATTTTGGTGATATTGAGAATAAAACGGTTATTTTCAGAGATCGAGTTCAGTACCCTTCAAGAGAATTGAATTTTTCCTACATCAATGGATTTTCTTTTGAAGCCGGCGGACTTTACGATGTAAAGCTTTCCAATTCACTGACCTTAAAAGCCTCAGGACGATATGAAACGGGTTCTTCACTTAATGTTAATCGCCGACGGGAGTTGGCAACCATTCAAATAGGGCGAGATGATTCTGAGATTGTTGTCAATGAAATTGAACAGAATCCGGCAGATACTGAAATTGATTTACCTGAAATGTATGCCTTTGGTCTGGGTCTGGGTCAGGATAGAAAATGGTTTGTAGGCCTGGAATATGAAAATTATACCGCCGGAGATTTTTCATCTCTAAATTTTAATTTTGGAACAGAGGTTATTCAGAAAGAAGCCAGTGCGCTTAGACTGGGGGGGTTTTATATTCCAAGGTATAACGATCCCGTAAGCTACTTCAAAAGAATCGTTTTCAGGGCAGGAATAAGGTATGAAGAGACCGGTTTGGAGTATAAAGGAGAGGATATAAATGAGTTTGGCATGTCTTTTGGAATGGGTTTACCTGCAGGTCGACTTTTTACCAATGCCAACCTGGGAGTTGAATATTTTGAAAGGGGAACAATCTCAAATGCTTTGATACAAGAAAATTTTATCAGCGTGTTTCTGAGTTTTTCTTTCAATGACAAATGGTTCATTAAATCTAAATATAATTAAATACTTACAACTATGAAGTTCAAAATTGCTTTTACACTTTTAGGATTAGTGTTTGCTTTTAATGCAGCAAGTGCTCAAGACTGTAGAGTGACACTTAGTTTATTTAACGAAAGTGCCAAAGTAGAAAACTTTAGCGATGCTTATCCTAAGTATAAGGAATTGCTGGAAAATTGCTCAGATTACAACATTCTTATTTATCAGCGAGGTGAAAAAATGCTCGAAGAAATGATCGAAGTCGCCGAAACTGAGGAAAGAAAACAAGAATTGATACAGGAATATATCGATAACCAGACTATGCGCTTAGAAAAGTTTCCAAGCAAAACGAAAGCTGGAGATATATTCGCTGATATTGCAATGATCAAATACAAATACGAAGTGGGAACTTTGGAAGAAAGACTTGAGGCTTTTGAAGAAATTGTAGAAGCCGATAAAGAAAACTTTTCCTCACCGGTTGCTATATACGCTTATTTTAGAATAGCAAATGATCTAAATGATGCCGGAGAAAGAGATATTCAGTTTTTGTTTGACAAGTATGATCAGGTAATAGCGCTTATAGAAACACAGGAAAATGACAAGGCTTTGGAAGCTAAGCCTTTAATTGAAAAGCAGGAAGCTCAGGAAGAATTGACTTCCAGAGAGTCTAGAGTGCTTAAAAATTCTGAAATCTACTTAAGAAATTATACTAAAATTAAAGAAAGTGTAAATTCTCTATTAGGTTCTAAAGCAGACTGTGATAACTTGATTCCTCTATACAAGAAGAACTTTGACGAGAAAAAGGATGATGTACAATGGTTGAAAAACGCCAATGAAAGATTATCTGCGAAGGACTGTACACAGGACCCGTTATTCTTTAAAGTTTCTGAGGCTTTACATCAGAAGGAGCCTTCTGCAAGATCAGCTTATTCGCTTGGACAGTTAGCAGAAGCTGAAGGTGACAGAGCCAAAGCTTTGGAGTATTATAACGAAGCTGCTGAACTGGAAACCAGTGAAACCAGAAAGTCCAGAATATACTATAGAATAGCCAACAATTATAAGGATAGAGGCAGTTATTCTCAGGCTAGAAACTACTACAGGAAAGCTTTACAAAGCAAGCCGTCTTTGGGTGTAGCCTATTTGAAAATAGCCGAGATGTATGCTAAGAGTGCAAACGATTGTGGTGAAACGGTTTTTGAAAAAAGAGCGGTCTACTGGTTGGCTGCAGATTATGCAAGCAGAGCCGGACGTGTAGATCCATCTATTAGTGACAATGCAAATGCGGCAGCAGAAAGCTATAAAGCCAGAGCTCCGCAAAAGTCTGATATTTTCCAGGAAGAGGCTCAGGGCAAAAAAATCTCATTTTCCAATTGTTGGATAGGAGAAAGCGTCGTGGTCCCAAATCTCTAAAATGACAATTCAAAATTCATTTTTATACAAAGGCATTGCTGTATGTTTATTTCCAGCAATGCTTTTTTCTTGTGAGGGTAACCTTAAGGAAGTGAAGGCCATGGAAAAAGATTTCCTAGAACCTCAATCCAAAGTCTACGACCTCAACCTTTTTTATACCGATAGCGGAGCGGTAAAAGCAAACCTGAGAAGTCCGGAGATGCTGGACTATTCCAATAGAGAATTCCCGTTTAGAGAATTCCCTCAAGGTATAGAGCTGGATTTCTTTGAACAGGATTCCAGCAAGAATACCATTAGCTCAGACTATGCGATCCAGTACCTGGAAACAGGACTGATAGATTTGAGGGATCATGTGAAAATTGTCACCTCAGACAGTACAATATTGACAGGTCCTCAGTTATACTGGGATCAAAAGCGTGAATGGTTGTTTACCGACTATTCGTACAATTTGCAATTATCCAACGGCGCAAGAAACCAGGGCGAAGGTTTTGATGCTGACCAAAAATTTACTACTTTCAATTCAAGATCCAATACAGGAATCCAATACATACAAGAGTGATGAAATATTTTAAATACTTTGAGTTTGCTTATATCGCTTTCGCGATTTTCTTTATTATAGAGGCCATCCGTATATGGTCAGAAAGTGAAAGCAGAGCTTATCTTTACTTATTCTTTTCTGTACTGGCGATGTTTATGTTTTTCTTTAAAAGACGTTTCAGAAAAAAAATGGAAAATAAAAACAAGAAGCAATGAGCACAGAAGTTCTCGTTATTATTTTATGCCTATTGCTTTCCGCTTTCTTTTCAGGGATGGAAATCGCTTTTGTGTCCGCCAATAAGGTTCACATAGAGATTCAGAAAAACCAAACGGATATCATTGCCAGTGTTTTAAAGACACTGACGAAGAAACCTTCAAAGTTTATCGCGACCATGCTGGTTGGGAACAACATTGCTCTGGTGGTTTACGGCTTTTTTATGGGCGATTTAATCATGAACTGGTTTGAAGCCATGCAGCCTGTTCAAAATGAATTTCTCTCTTACTTTATCACCGAAGCCAGTTTGTTCACCCAGACTTTAATATCTACTCTGGTTATTCTATTTACAGCAGAATTTCTTCCCAAGGTGTTTTTTCAGATTTATTCCAATGTGCTTCTGAAGGTGTTCAGTGTTCCCGCCTTTATATTCTATTACCTGTTTAGCTTTATTTCCAGCTTCATCATTTGGATCTCAGACCTTATTTTGAAAAAAGTGTTTAAAATGGAAGGCGATAAAGTTCAGCTGAACTTCAGCAAGGTAGAACTGGGAGACTACATCAGTGAACAAATGGAGACCCTGGAATCCAAGGAAGATATAGATTCTGAAATACAAATCTTTCAAAACGCTCTGCAGTTTTCTGAAGTAAAAGCCAGGGAGGTCATGATACCTCGTAATGAAATTGTGGCTGTAGACCTGTCAGAAGACACCAAAAACCTGACCGAGATCTTCACCAGAACAGGCCTTTCCAAACTTCTTGTGTATAAGGAAAGCAACGATGATATTGTGGGCTATATCCATTCTTTTGAAATGTTTCGTCAGCCCCAGGACATTCAAAGCATCTTGATGCCTGTTGTTTTTGTTCCCGAAACCATGCTTGTCAAAGAGATTCTTAACGTCCTCATTAAAAAACGAAAGAGTATCGCTGTGGTAGTTGATGAATACGGAGGAACCAGCGGCATGATGACCGTTGAGGATATTGTGGAGGAGCTTTTTGGTGAAATTGAAGATGAGCATGATTCCGTTATTTTGGTAGAAGAGATCATCAGAGAAAACGTATATAAATTTTCTGCCAGGCTGGATGTGGATTACATCAACGAAAAGTATGACATCAACCTTCCGGAAAACGAAAATTATGAAACGCTGGGCGGGATGATCGTCAATACTACCGAAGAAATTCCCGACGTTGGTGAAGAAGTCATTATCGACCAATTCAAAATAGAAATCCTGGAGGCCTCCAATAAAAAAATAGACCTGGTGTCCATTAAAGTTACAACGGGGGAGTAGAAATCTGGAGTTTTAAAAAAGCGCCATTAAATCTTTATTTACAGTTCTTTCCGGCTACATCAAATGAATTAAATATTTTAAACAACAAGGTTTTATATATGGGCTAATTATCTTATTTTCGCCCCCTATATTTCTTAAAATACCCTAAAATGGCAATACTTAGTAAAATTAGAGAACGCACAGTGTTCCTCATAGTCATCATAGCCTTAGCTTTATTTGCTTTTGTACTTACAGACTTATTCAGAAACGGCGGTTTTTCTGGCGACAAAGCAACCAGCGTCGTGGGTGTGATAGGTGATGAAGAAATAACCCGAGAGGAGTTTGCCGTCCAGGTCGAAAGTATCGTTCAGCAGAGTCAAGGGAGAGTGAGTGCTCTGCAGGCTGCAAAACAAGCCTGGGAAAATAACCTAAGCAGAACCCTGCTCAATCAGGAATTTGATAAATTAGGACTTGAAGTTGGCGCAGATCAAATAACGGATGTAATGGCGCAGCAGCTGGCAGGGGATCCCAGATTCTCTAACGAAGCAGGCTTTTTTGATGAGGCTAAACTAAAGCAGTTTATCGCTGAGCTAAAACTGACTTCCCCAGAGCAATATCAGCAATGGTTGAATTTCGAGAAATCTATGGCGGTTAATGCCAAATCTCAACTTTACTTCAATATGATCAAAGCCGGGGTATCAGCTACACTTCTGGAAGGCGAGCAGATCTACCACCAGGAAAACGATAACCTTACGTTTGAATTTGTCAAAATCCCTTACAGCGAGGCCGAAGAAGTTGAAGTGACCAAATCTGATATTCAATCCTACATCAACGACCATAAAGAGCGTTTTCAGCAGGAAGCCAGCAGAGATTTAGAGTATGTTGCTTTTGAAGAAGAGCCTTCAGAAGAAGACAACGCTTTAGTTTTGGCTGAAGTTGAAAAACTGATGATAGGTGAGGATACAAATTTCAAAACAACAGAGGGTGTTGAAGAATTTGTTGCTGTTAATTCAGAAACCCCTTACAACGACATGTATGTCTTTGAATATAACTTAACAGGAGAATTTGCAGATGAAATTTTGGATTTGGATATCAATGAAGTCTATGGTCCTTATTTTGAAAACGAAAGCTATAAACTGACTAAACTTCTTGAGCGCAGTCAAAAACCAGATTCAGTAAAAACAAGCCATATCCTTGTGACTTATGAAGGTACACGTGTGGATGGATCTGTTACCAGAACTAAAGAAGAGGCACAAAGCCTGGCAGACAGTATAACTTCTGTAGTCAGAAGAAATTCAGGAAAATTTGCCGAATTGGCCGAAGAATTTTCATCAGATCGCCAAAGTGCTGCCAATGCCGGAGATTTAGGCTGGATTACTTACGGAGCATTGGTTCCGGAATTTAATACTTATGTTTTTGAAGAAGCAAGGGCGAATAGCTACGGCGTTGTAGAAACGGACTTTGGTTTCCATGTGGTGTTCGTGGAAGATAGAACTTCTCCAAAAGACGTAGTGAAACTGGCTACGGTTACCAAAACCGTAGAACCAACAGAGAAAACCTTAAATGAACTCTACCGTTCTGCCAGTAAATTTGAACTCGCCGCTAAAGAAGGAGATTTCCGTGAAGAAGCAGAAGCTGTAGAAAAAACGGTAAAACCTGTCAGCGGAATTAACAAACTCGATGAAACCATTCCAGGAGTGGGAAGACAAAGATCGATTGTGAAATGGGCTTTTGAAGAGGAAACCAAGGTTGGTGATGTTAAGAGTTTTGACACAGGTTCGGGTTACATCGTTGCAAGAGTGACCAAGGCCACTAAAAAAGGCTTAAAATCTCCGGAAGAAGCTTCTGCGGTAGTCACGCCAATTCTAAGAAAGCGCAAGCAGGCGGATAAAATTATTTCTCAGATTGAGGGGAATGACCTTGCTGGTGTAGCTGCTGCATTTGGACAGACCGTTCAAAAAGCGACTTCTATCAATATGAGTAATTCTATCATTCCGGGAGGAGGCAGAGAGCCTAAAATAGTGGGTGCTGCATTCGCTATGGAAGTGGGAGATGTTTCTCAGCCATTACAAGGGAATACAGGCGTTTATTTGATAAGTCTTTTGGAAAAGAACAAAGCAGAAGCTTTACCA
This sequence comes from Psychroflexus aurantiacus, assembly GCF_010820555.1. Lineage (GTDB taxonomy): Bacteria > Bacteroidota > Bacteroidia > Flavobacteriales > Flavobacteriaceae > Psychroflexus > Psychroflexus aurantiacus. Next base: position 40,478 of record NZ_JAAIKD010000005.1, read on the forward strand.
TCTTATCGCTCTGTGGCCAAGCAGGAGACTGAGGCAAGAACGCGTAACCTGCTGAACCCAAGAAACAGCCCGATCATTGAAGCCTTAAAGAACAGCAAAGAGATTGAGAAGAATATTCATTTGATCTACTAAAAGTTAGAGAGAGAAACTAAAATAGAACGCCCTGTTACAATCTGTAACAGGGTTTTTTTTATAAAGACATGTCTTCGAAGCGGAGGATGGTGTTCAGGCCTTTATTCCTGAAGTAGTCCCTAGGATCTGTTTCACTTAATACCATGACAAAATCTCCTCCCCAGGCACCAAGGCTTTTGATGCTGCCCTGAAAATCGGGGAATAATCTGGACTGAACCGGGCTTATCTGTAGAATTTCAGAAAGATAGTCTTCATGGTTATTCATCAGTTCCTGAGCGTTCTTTAAGGATTCCACCTCCTGAAAGTCGTGAGTGATCTTGTTTATTTCTGAGATAGATTTCTCCAGACCCTTAGGTCTTTTTGTTTTATAGTTAGCAATGGCTTCGCGGCTGTTTTGCTTTTCTTCCAGAAAAACAAAATAAATATTTGCTTTGATGGCTTCAGGTATGCTTGCGGCTTCTACTTTAGGGAGGCCGTCTTCAAGCTGATAAACCAATGCGGAGTCTGAATCGGCACAGGCAATGTCATAGCCACTTCCACCAAAGGTGTTGGCCAATAACAGATAAGGATCCACATCAGCCCACTTTGCCAGGTTAGCGATAAGCGTGGAAGAGGTGCCTAGTCCCCAGTTTTTTGGAAATTCGAGATGCGTTTTAAACTGATAATTTCGAGTAAAAACAGTAGGGTTCAACCGGTTGATTTCTCTCAACACCTGAAAAAGCCGGTTTTCAACGTCTTCCTTTCCTGTCCAGGGGGTATTGATCACCTGAAGGAGATCAAATTCGACATCTAACCATACTCGATTGTGATGATCATAGCTCAGCCAGTGCGAAGTGTCGCTTTCTGATGGAGTCACGTTTAAATGCTGTCCAAACTTACAGGGTATTGCTAAAGCTTTGGCACCATCCAAAACCAGATATTCGCCTGTGATTAAAAGCTTGCCGTGACTGTAAAACTTCTGAGTATCCACTACCTACGCATTTTTTCAAGTAAATTAATCACTTCTGAATGGGTGACCGTATGGGTTTTAAAATGGTCGACAGCTTTCGCTCTTTCGGTTTCGTTAGCCTCAAACTGATTGAGAATATTCATCAGGTGCATCTTCATATGGCCTTTTTGAATTCCTGTAGTCACCAATGAATTGACCGCAGCAAAATTCTGAGCGAGCCCGGCCACTGCAGCAATCCTCATGAGTTCTTCTGCAGAGGGATGATTGAGCATGGCCATGGATAATTTTACAAGCGGATGCAGGCTTGTGAGTCCGCCAATGGTTCCTAAAGCCAGAGGGACTTCAATCCAAAACCTGAAGATTCCGTTTTTGATATTTACGTGGGTCAGACTGCTGTAATGTCCCTTCCTGGCGGCAAAGGCGTGCACCCCAGCTTCCACTGCTCTAAAATCGTTGCCAGTGGCCAGTACAACGGCATCAATACCGTTCATAATCCCTTTGTTGTGAGTCACGGCTCTATAAGGTTCTATCTCTGCAATTTTGATGGCTTGAGAAAACTTTTTTATAAACTGCTCTGCTTCCTCCTGTGTTTCTCCAAGTTCTGAAACGGGACAGGATACTTCAGCCCTAACCAGGCATTCCGGAACATAATTGGATAAAATGCACATGATGACTTCCGGGAAATCGCCTTCAGAAGTAAACAGGCTGTGCGTTCTGGCTTCAGCTTCCAGGGTTTGACCAAACTGCTCCAGACAGGAATTGATAAAATTGGCCCCCATAGCATCTACGGTTTCAAATGTGCAGTAGAGCTGAAAATAATGCTCAAGATCCTCGGTTTTGTCGATGAGCTGAATGTCTTTAATACCGCCTCCTCTCTTTTCCATGTTTTTGGTAATGGAAGCCGTATCTGAGAACAATTTTGGCTTAATGCGTTCAAAAAATAGGTTTAGCTGTTCTGAATCTCCACGATAATTGAAATGCACATGGCCCACTTTGGTGGTTCCAAGGATTTCAGTTTTAAAGCCACCTTTGTCCAGCCAAAATTTAGCGGCCTTACTGGCGGCTGCAATCACAGAACTTTCTTCAATGGCCATAGGGACGGCATATAGTTTTCCGTCTATATCAAAGTTGGGAGCAACCCCTAAGGGCAGGTAGTAATTGGAAATGGTATTTTCTGTAAATTCGTCGTGAAGCTTTTGTAAGGCTTCATCTGAATTCCAGTACTGTTTGATGATGGCTTCTGCCCTGGGATAATCTGACAAATAATGAGTGGCCAGCCAATCTATTTTTTCGAGTTTGGTTAACTTGGAGAAACCTGAGATTTGAGACATTTGAATTCTTTAAACGATTGAATCACAAAGATACACTTCATTACTTATAAGCGGCTTTATCAAGCGTATACAATTTTTCAGCACGATTATTTATGCAGTCTTTGTTCACAAGCTGTTTAATTTGAGTTTTTAATAGGAAAAGAACGTGATTTTTGATGTTTTTTTAGTAAAATTGATCTCCAAAAATAAAACCATGAATAAAGTAAAAATCATATTAAGTCTGTTGGTCATTTTTATGACGGGCTCAATGACTTCATTGTCTGCTCAAACTAAGGAAATAAGCTTGGAGGATATTTGGAGCGGGGAGTTTAGTCAGGAGCGCATGCAAAATTTACAATCTTTAAAAGATGGCGAATCTTACATTGTTCAGAATTATGACAGATCCACTCAAAATATGAAGATTGAGGTCTTTAGCTATAAAACCGGAGAAAAAACGGCTAATCTTTTAACGAGCAATTCTATTCCGGGTCTGTCTGTTTTTCAAACCTTTTCCTTGAGTAAGGATGAAACCAAAGCGCTTTTGGGAACCGATGTGGAGTCGATTTTCAGACGTTCTACGAAAGGTATTTATTATGTATATGATTTGGAGACCAAGACATTAACCCAAATTGATGATGTAAAAATACAATCGCCTACCTTTTCTCCGAATGGAAAAAAAGTGGGATACGTGAAAGACAATAATATTTTTTATAAGAATCTTGAAACCAATACCACTGTAAAAGTCACCACCGATGGTGAAAAAAATAAAATCATCAACGGTGTTACAGACTGGGTGTATGAAGAAGAGTTTTCCTTTGTACGTGCTTTTGAATGGAACCCAGGCGGAACTAAAATAGCTTATTTGAAATTTGATGAAACCAAGGTTCCGGAATTTTCTATGGACTTGTATGGGATTTACGGAGAGGACCTGTATCCAACCCAGGAGGTTTTTAAGTACCCTAAAGCCGGAGAAGACAATGCGAAAGTAAGTCTCCATCTCTATGATTTAGACAGCAACACCAATTCTGCAATAAACCTGGAGGTTCCTGAATACCTGCCCAGGTTAAAATGGACCGAAGATGAAAATCTGTTTAGTGTTCAAAGTTTAAACCGACATCAAAATGAACTCAAGCTCTATTTTGTGGATGCTGATACCAAAGAAGCAAGACTAGTTTTAACTGAAAAAGACAAAGCCTATGTGGACGTTACAGACGACTTAACTTTTCTGAACAACAATAGTTTTATCTGGACCAGTGAGAAAGATGGCTGGAAACATATTTACCATTATGCTGAAGATGGAAGCCTGATCAACCAGGTCACAAGCGGAGCCTGGGAGGTGACGAATTATTACGGATTTGATGACAAGTCAGGGCGAATTTATTTCCAAAGTACAGAACAGGGAAGTGTTAATCGGGATGTGTATTCCGTTTTGGCTAATGGAAAAAATAAAGTAAGACTGACTCAAAACACAGGAACCAACAGAGCAGATTTCAGTGCAGACTACACGTATTTTGTCAATACATTTACCAACACGACCACCCCTGCGGTGTATACCTTGCATAGAGCAAAAAACGGAAAACTTGTAAGAGAAATCAAGGATAATTCAGCTTTGCTTGAGAAACTGGATAACTATAATTTATCACCCAAAGAGCTTTCTACGATAGAGGTTAATGGATATGAACTAAACACCTGGATGATAAAGCCGCCAAACTTTGATCCTGAAAAAATCTATCCTTTATTGATGTTTCAATATTCCGGTCCAGGTTCACAATCGGTTTCTAATACGTTTTTTGGCACCAATGACTACTGGTATCAGATGCTTGCTCAGCAAGGTTATATTGTAGCCTGTGTGGATGGAAGAGGGACAGGATTTAAAGGCAGAGATTTCAAGAAAATAACTCAGGAACAGCTCGGTAAATACGAGCTTGAGGATCAGATTTCTTCAGCTAAACTTTTTGGAGAAAGAGACTATATCAATGCAGACAGGATTGGGATTTGGGGATGGAGTTACGGAGGATTCATGTCCACCAACGCTATCTTCCAGGCAAATGATGTGTTCAAAGCAGCTATTGCGGTTGCACCGGTAACCAGCTGGAGGTTTTACGATACGGTTTATACCGAACGTTATATGACAACTCCCCAGGAAAACCCTTCGGGTTATGACGATAATTCGCCGATTACCCATGTAGACGAATTCGATAAAGGAAATTATCTGCTGGTTCACGGTAGCGGAGATGATAATGTACATGTGCAAAATTCCATGCAGCTCATAGAAGCTTTGGTTCAGGCCAATAAACAATTTGACTGGCGAATTTACCCGGACAAAAACCATGGAATTTACGGAGGGAATACTCGCCTTCACCTGTACACATTGATGACTAATTTTATTAAAGAAAACCTATAATCTATATGGAAGCCACAGTTAAACCAGCCTATCAAAAAGAATTATTTGGCCATCCAGCAGGTCTTTACATTTTGTTTTTTACAGAGCTTTGGGAACGTTTTTCCTATTATGGCATGCGTGCTATTCTTACGCTGTATATGCTTGCCAAGGTGAGTTCAGAAAATCCCGGTCTGGGCTGGGAAGAAGGAAAAGCGCTCGCTATTTACGGATGGTATACCATGCTGGTGTATGTGGTTTCAATTCCAGGAGGAATTATAGCAGATAAAATCCTGGGACAGAAGCAATCAGTCATGATTGGTGGCTGGCTTTTGGTTGCCGGACACGGGGTATTATCTATCGAACAGGACTGGGCTTTCTACTCGGGTCTTTTACTCATCATACTCGGTGTCGGAATGCTGAAACCCAATATTTCTACCATGGTCGGCGGACTCTATAGAGAAGGAGATGCAAGACGTGACAAAGGATTTTCTATATTTTATATTGGTATCAATGTTGGTGCAGCAGTAGCGGCCATTTTGGTGGGCTATATCGCTTCAGAATACGGATGGCATTACGGATTCGGTCTTGCGGCCATAGGAATGGTTTTGGGCCAGCTGGTTTATATATTTGGACAGAGATTCCTTACGCATGTGGGAAACAAGCCTAGCAGTTTAATCCATGCCGAAGAATCCTCCGTGTCTATCAAGGACATATTTCAAGATATGCTTTCTACTAAAAAATCACTTGTAGTACTCGTTCTGCTGGTTGCTTTGTCTTTTGTGATTCCTCTACAATTTATGGAAACTGAAGTTACAGCTTACATTGTGTTTTTCATTTTCCTGTCGGTTGTAGTAGGTTTCATGATGACCGTTTACGAAGATTTGAATGGCAAAATTGAAAAAGACCGGTTTATCGTTTTGCTGCTTTCCTTTTTAATCGTAATTGTCTTTTGGGGCGCTTTTGAGCAGGCCGGTGGCTTATTGAATATTTATGCTCAGCAAAAAACAGATCGATTTTTACCGGTCTTTGATTATACAGTACCCGCAGCCTTTTTCCAGTCCCTTAACCCAACCTATATTATTTTATTTGGAATTCCCGTAGCCTGGTTTTGGAGTCGTATGAAGAAAAAAGGGAAAGAAGCCTCATCTATTTTCAAAATGGCCATAGGGGTGATTGTCATGGGTCTTGGATTTGTCTTTATGGTATTTGCTACTTTACAGTACGAAGCCAACGGTGAATCTGCGATTTACTGGCTTATTTTTGCTTATTTACTACACACCATAGGAGAACTCTCTGCCTCGCCCGTAGCCTTGTCATTCATAACGAAACTCGCCCCTTTGCGTTATGGCGCTTTGATGATGGGACTTTATTTTGCGGCGACAGGCCTTGGTAATAAAGTAGCAGGAATTATAGGGGAATCTTCGCAGGCCGAACGCATTGAGATTGAACTTAGTGCAGATCAAAATCAACTCCTACAGTTTGTTGCCAACGAAAATCCTGAAGAGGTTTTCCAGAACAATAAAGCCTTTACCATAGAAACACAGCTCTATACAACTGCATCGGGTGAGGTTGTCTTTGAAGAAGTCAGTACAAATGAGGAAATCAATTCTATATTTACTTACGAAGGAGATAAGTCTAAGTCTGAATTGCTTAGCAGGATAAAGCCTTACAGTACTTCTGAAGATAACAAGCTGCTGACTTACTTAAAGTTTGATTACCAGGAGGGCGCATATCAGGGAAGAATAGAAATAGATCAGTTCCAGACCGATCTTGAATTTCAAACCTTCATGGGCATTGTGATTTTCACTGTTGCTTTTGGAGTCTTAGTTATTTTACTGCTCAAACCCTTAAAACGACTGACTCACGGTGCTGAAGAAAAAGAAGTCGAAGGTCTTGAAGCGGAAGGCTTCGAAATTGCAGATGATGAAGTAAAATAAAAGAGATGAAGTATTTGTATTTAGCGTTTATGTTTTTCATGCTTCATTCGGTGCATGCACAAATTGAATGGATGACCATGAATGAAGCTTTGGAAGCTCAAAAGAAGGAGCCCAAAAAGATATTCGCAGACGTTTATACAGACTGGTGCGGGCCTTGTAAAATGATGGATAAAAACACCTTTTCAAATCCGGACTTTGCCAAGTACGTAAACGCCCATTTTTATCCTGTAAAATTTAATGCGGAAGGAACCGAAATGGTAGACTATCAGGGCTTTGAATACACCAATCCAAACTATAAACCAGAACTCAAAGGCAAGCGAAATGCCCAGCATCTTTTCGCTAATGCCCTGAAAGTTTCGGGTTATCCTACGGTTGTTTTCTTTGATGAAGAATCTGATGTCATTGCCCCTGTGGTAGGCTATAGAACTGCTGAACAGCTTGAGATTTATCTCAAAATGATCGCTACAGACGATTACAAAGAGCTAACTACTCAGGAGGCATGGCAGGCTTATCAGGCAGATTTTGAAGGAACCTTTGAGAATTAATTTCCGGGAAATACAAATGCTCCCTGTTCCCAGGTGGAATGGAAGTTTACATTGAGTTTTTTGGCTGAAGTCTGCCAGCGTTCAATGTCGGTTCTGTAATTGCTTCCATCAGCAATTATTTGTTTGGGTTTCAGGTCCGATAAAACCCTATCCAGATTGATGTCGGGTGAATTCTTTAAAAGCAGGTAATCCGGCTGAAAGTTCCCTTTAGGATAAACAGGAATGCTATCCAAAACAAATAAAATTTCAGTTGAGTTGAGCAGATATACGTTTCTAAAGCCAGAGATTTGGATCGAATCAACCCCTCTCAAGGTTTTGTAATTTTTAATGTGGTAAGCCTCTTTTAGGGAATCTTTAGGGTGAATCGTATCGCTATATAATTTCAGATTTGAACCCTTGAGAACTCCAAGCTGAGAGTTTTTATAGGTTTGAAAAACCAAAACTTCTTCTTGCTGAAATTGATTTCGATGTTCAATACCAAAGCATACCAGTAAAGCGATTAGCGATACATTCAGAAGAGCATAATTCCATAATTTTCGTTTTGAATTCCAAAACATGAGACTGAACAGCAGAATGAGACTGCTAATGAGCATAGCTTTGGTATAATAGATGTCGGCAAAAACAAGATTTTCTTTGGAGGCTATCCAGTTGACAAAGCCTAAAAGAATATCCAGGAGCTGGCCATACATTGCCACGATTATTTCAGGCAACACCCCTGTCAGACTCAAAATGATAACCAGGATACCTCCGGCGATAATAAGTCCGAGTCCGGGCAAAATCACCAAATTACTGAGCAAAAACAAGCCGGGGAACTGATGAAAATAATATAAGCTTAAGGGTAAAACGCCCAGTTGAGCAGCGATGGTCACGGTCACGATATCCCAAATTTTCTGATCTAAAAAATAGCCTGGCTGGTAAAGCCTGGAAAGCCTGGGCTGAAGTGTGACTATGCTTATAACCGCCAGATAACTCAGCTGGAAACCGACATGATAAATCAGGTAGGGATTAATCAGAATCAAAAACACAGCAGAAAGGGCTAATGTATTGATGGCGCTGGTTTTTCGTTTGTAATTGAGGGCCAGGCTCAAAAACGAAAACATGACCGCCGCTCTCAAGACCGAAGGGGTGAATCCTGCTAGTGCTGCAAACCCCCAGATTCCAAGTAAAACAAGACCTTCCCGAAACAACCTACCGTATTTTATTTTTAGTAAAGCCTTTGTGATAAACTGTAAAATGAGTAAGACAATACCCACATGCAAGCCTGAAACGGCGAGAATATGAACCACACCTGCTTTTGAAAACCGGTCATAAGTTTCCGGATTCATATCTTGTTTTTGGCCCAGTAATAAAGCCTGAATAATATCCATTTGGTCCTTGGTAAATGCATGCCTGTCCAAGGAATTTTGAATTTTACGTCTTGCCTTTTCACCGAAGCTTGAAAAACTGAAGCCGGATTGTGTCTCTACACTGATTTGATCAGCCTCAGAGTCGATGACATGGCTGATCTGTTGTGAAAACATATAATCCTTGTAATTAAATTGCTGTGGATTCAGAGGGTCTTTAAATGGCGTAAGTTTTCCGAAACCTGAAATTTTAGAATTTGAGGAGATTCGGAGCGTATCTGAAACAGGAATCTGAACTAAGATCTTGCCTTTAGCCGTTCTGCCCTGCACAGAGTTCAGCTTTATTTCGTATTTGTCTTTGTAGTTGCTAGACTTTAAAACCTTAACGACTACTCCTTCAAAAGAGAAATGCTTTACTTCAGAAGTCTCTGCGGTTAAGAAATGCGTATAATGGTTTTTTTGATGTTTTGGCAGGTGGATTTTGGTATTTAGTACCCCCAGGCTAAAAAGAAATGAAAGTGCAGTAAGCGTAAAGGTAAATTTCATTTTTGGATACATCTTAGCTATCCAAAAGGATACAAGAAAACCAATAAAAAGCACCAGGACGGTGAAGAGGTAATCTGAAAAACCAAGTTTATAATCCGTAAAGCCAAACCAGACCCCCAAAAAGAATACTAAACACACTTGCAGCAAAGGAAGGTTAGCAAACTTCATAGATGTGGGTCTGGGTTAATAAATCACTCGCCTGCTTTTTACATAGTTTTTCCTCCAGTAGGGATTATTGATGGAGGAGATCATCACACCCTGTGAAGAACTGGAATGTATGAAATCTACTGTTTTTTTTGTCCGGTAAACCACTAAACCCACATGATTGACTTTCCTGCTGGTTTTGGATGTTCTAAAGAAAACAAGATCCCCTACATCTACGTGTTTAAAGTTAAGGCTTTTTCCGGTTTTTGATAGTTGTTTCACTGTCCTTGGTAATTCTATACCATAACGCAAAAAAGACAGGTGAAGCAGGCCTGAGCAGTCTATCCCAGAAGGGTTCATGCCCCCGTATTTGTAGGGTGTGCCGAGATAGGTTTTGGAGTAACTGACGATGCTTGATATGGTGTTAACTCTTTCTGTTTCGGCTTGTATTGCTCTTTTGGATCCACCGCAAGAGGCAAGCGTCCATGCAAAAGCACATAAAAGAAGTTTAACACCGATGTTGTTTTGCAAATTAAGCATGTTTACCAAAACTTCCAGGCTCTCTTTTTTTCTTGGCTTTCCCCATAACCGTAGCCATAACCATAGTTGTAAGCATTAATACCACTTTCATCCAGACCGTTAATCACAACACCCATGTTATTGAGTTTCTTTTGTTCATAAATGTCTCGAACGTGGGGAAGAAGCCTGGTATCTGTATATCCGGACCTCATGATGTATAAAGTAGTGTCTGCATATTTTGAGATAAGAATGGTATCTGTTACCAGAATGGTTGGTGCAGTATCAACTATTATATAATCGTAAGTTTGCTTTGCTTCCTCCAGCAATTCAGAAAATCTTGAAGTCATGAGCATCTCTGCTGGATTGGGAGGAATATCTCCTGAAAGAATAACATCCAAATTTAAGCCTTCCACCGAGTCTTTAATGATGATGTCTTTTGCAGTAATTGAGTTGTCATAGAGGTAATTTGTAACCCCAAGTTTATCTTTACTAAGATTTAAATAATTGTGTACCTGAGGATTTCTAATATCGCAGCCGATTAAAAGGGTTTTCTTTTTGGCGGCTACCAAAGAAGAGGCTAAGTTGATAGCCACGAAGGTTTTTCCTTCTCCTTTGGTGGTTGAAGTAACAAAGACTACCTCTGAATTTGATGCAGAAGCTTCGTCTTTCCCCAAATTCATAAAGTTAAGGTTGGTCCTCATAATTCTAAATGCCTCTGCAACCGAAGACCTGTCATTAGGCATTATAATCTTGTTTTCTTTTCCTTTATACTGAGGCACTTCAGCCACAACCGGAAGGTTGGGTAAAAAGGCCTTAATCTGATCTTTACTTTTAATTTTTGTATCAAATAAGAAAAATATGTAAAGTATACCAAAGGGAACCACGAGTCCAATAATCAAACTTGCCAGCAAAATTATACTGGATTTTGGACTTACAGGTTCAGGCTGTGTATACGGAAAATCAACCACTTTAATGATGGGTGAAGTGATGGCATAAGACAGTGCGGCTTCTTCTCTTTTTTGAAGTAAAAACAAATAAAGCCTTTCTTTTACTTCCTGCTGGCGCCTGATGATTCTTATTTGCTTTTCCTGCTCGGGCAACTGTCCTATATTAATATCAAACTCTTGCTCTCTGCGCTTAACCTCACTCAAAGAAATTTCGAGGCTTTTGATGTAATTATTAATCGTGTTAAGGATATTATTCCTTAACTGCTTTATAATTTTGTTTAACTCAATTAAAGCAGGATTTTCGTTAGTAGAAGAAATCAGTAAACGTTCCCTTTCTAAAATTTTATCATTGTAGGTTTCAGTAAAACTATTGATATTATCGTTATCAATTCCTATCCGAGCAGGAAGTAAGTCATATTCCTCTTGCTCTAAAAGTTCTTCTTTAAAGTTTTTTGTTAAAGATAATTGAGTGCTGATTTCATACACTCGTAATTCTGCCTGTGTGCTTTTAGTAAAAAGGACTTCAGCATTATTTTCAATTTCAACTAAATCATTTTTGCTTTTGAAGTTTGCCAGGCCGCTTTCTACAGTGTCCAGTTCGTCCACAAGATAGTTCAAGCGCTTTATAACAAATTCCTCTGTGCTTTTGGCAATCAACCTATTGTCTTCAACGCCGTCAGAATTAAATTGTTCGATAAGAGAATTTAAAATGGCTTCGTTTTTAGATTCATTTTGACCCTGGATGGAAACGTCCAAAATTTCACTTCTATCGCCAAGAGGCTCTACAGTCAATTGTTTTGTTAGCGAAGTTACTGCCTTGGGTGTTGAAACATAGCTAAAAGCATATTCATTACCTGCGAGCTGAGTAATATCTCCCTCAAAACGCGGGTTGAAATTAAGCATCATAGGATAACCGTCAATAAGCATTGGCTCTCCAACAGTATATTTTTTAGAAACTTCAGTTTCTTTATTGCGAATTTCAAATTCACTTAAAGATTCAAATTCAATTGCATAAGAGGCGATAGAATCAGATTCAGGAACAAATTCCTTATCTATCCATGAGATGGTGAATGGTCGTTCATCTCCCCATAATTCTGAAGATTTAAAATTCCCGGATAGGAAGTACCTTTTTGACAATTCTAAATTTTCAACAACTTTTTTAGCCAGCCTTCTGGAATTTAAAATTTCTTTCTCATTTTCCAGGTTCACTTTACTCATGTCTAAAAGTGGCGCAGCACCTTCAAGACCTGTGAGGTCGAGACCACTTTGCTCCTTAAGCACTTTTATCTGAGCATTGGTTTGATAGACATTGCTGGTGTAGCGTAAATAAATAAAAGCAACCGCTACTGAGATCACAATGCAGACTAAAAACCAGGGCCAGTATTTAAGGTACTGAAGAACGATTTTTTTTAGATCTTCAGTATTATCCTCCTGAGTAGAGTTTATATGAGTTGTGTTTGGATTTTCCATAAATAAATTATCTGAATATTATAACTACAGCAGAGAGAAGAATAGAAGCGACTGAAAGCAAGGTGCCAACACCGCCAATAAATCCGGCAGATTTCACCTTAGGATTATTTGGCTCTACATAAATAATATCATTCGGCTTTACGTAAAAGAATTTGGTATTCATCCAGTCGGTTTGCGTAAGGTCAATTCGTTTTATTTCGCGGCCTTCCCCTTCCTGTCTGTAAATAAGCAGGTTATCTCTTTTGCCGTTTATGGTAAGGTCACCAGCCATGCCCAAAGCCTGTGGCAAGGTCAGGTTTTCTTCAATGATTTCATAGGTGCCCGGCCGGACTACTTCACCCTGGACCGTAAATTTATAATTCAGAAGTCGAACGTTGACAGTGGGTTCTTTGATGTAAACCGCCAGTCTTTTTTCTAAAATATCTTGTACCTCCTGTGTTGTTTTGCCCTTGACCTCAATTTTTCCGAGTTGAGGGAAATTGATTTCTCCATCAGCATTGACGAGATAGCCTTTTAATTTAAGAAGCGGGATCTGTATCATTCCATTAGTCGCTTCTGTTTCATAACTAAAGGGTAGGACGCTTTCAGGGTTAAGTGCTGTTGTAGAGATGTTTAAGATATCATTGATTTGGATTTGCGGATGTGAATTTATGGAGTCTATAGCAGCGAATTTTGTTGAATCGATATCCTGATAATAGACCACTTCTTTTCTGGTTGAACATCCGAAAACAAGCATTGCTATAAAAAATAAAATGAAGTGTTTCATTAAAGAGAATGATTAATTAAATAACTGCAAATAACTACATTTTTAAATCAAAATGAAAGTATTTTATAGGCCAATACTATATTTTGATGAACTCCAGGATTTCAAATTAGACCCTTTTCATAATAGACTATGTGCTTTTAGGCTAAAAACAGTAAATAATTATGCTGTTGTGAGCACATAATTTCTAAGCCGTCAATATTTATATTTCTAAATGTATTAATATAACACCTGAAAATGCACCTACCCTAAACAAACCGCAAAGAATCTTAAAAACATTAACAAATGAAGCCTTCATAGTCTAAACCTTTGTTGATTTGATAAATTATGAAAACTTAGCAATCACATTTTGAATCTTTAGTATTATTATCTGACCTATCCTATTTTAGATACTAAAAATGAAGATACAGTGATAGTGTAAAAATTATCACTAAATTTGTCTTCCATTTGAATCTTAACCAGTTGAAATGAATCTCATCCTTAACTTAAAACATTTCTGTTTTAAAAATTTCAAGCGACTAGCGCGTAATTACGTGCCTAGGGGCGTTATTTTTATGATAGATGTATGTATTTCCATCTTTGCAGCTCAGTTAACATTTTTTCTGATTTCAACGGTAGGGGATGGCAATCTAAAATTTATCCATCTCGACTGGGAATTTTTCTGTCTTATTATTATCCAGATGGTGTTCTTTGTCCTCTTCAAATCCTATGCAGGGATAGTTAGATATACCGGATTTAAAGACTCCATCAAGCAATTACAGACCACGATAGCTACTGTGGCTGCGTTAATTCTGATAAATGAATTGATATTCAGGGTTTACGGAGAAAAAATCTTGGTGAATGGCGGAGCTATTATCTATGGTTTTATCGCTTTTTCCCTGCTGTATTTTTTTCGTGTAGTTGTCAAAAGAGTTTATCAGCTCATCCATGCTGATTCGTCATACACCAAAGCTTATATTTTGGGGACTAGTCTCACTGATGTGGCGCTGGCAGAAAGCATTATCTCAGATTCCAAAACGAGTTTTGATATTGTAGGCTTTATAAGTGAAATCAATAAATTAAAGAAAACCCGAATCCTTACTCTGCCTATTTTGACTCTTGAAGAATTAGAGAATAAAAAAATAAGAGTTGGAACTTCGGTCATCGTTTCCAGTCAAAAACTAAGAGAACTGGCTACTGCAGGCGCTGACATTTTGAATAAGCTTTTGGAACTTAATCTTAAAATTTATAAACTACCCGAGCTTCAGGACTGGAACGGAGAATCTATTTCTTCTGAAATCAAAAAGGTGAATTTAGAAGACCTGCTTCAAAGAACGCCTATAAAGCTTCAGAAGGAAAAACTGAGGTCCATTTACAAAGACAAAACTGTTTTAGTCACTGGTGCTGCAGGATCTATCGGAAGTGAAGTGGTCAGGCAACTGATTCGTTTTGAGCCTAAAAAAATACTCTTACTGGATCAGGCAGAAACGCCGTTGCATGATATGTGTCTGGAACTAGAAGCTAATCATCCAAACTTAAATTTTGAAACAATTATAGCCAATGTTCGTTGCTATAAGCGCCTGGAATCGATATTTGACGAATTCCAGCCAGATATAATTTTCCATGGTGCGGCTTATAAACACGTTCCCATGATGGAAGCGAATCCTGTGGAAGCTTTAGATGTCAACTTTCTGGGAACCAAGAACCTAACGGATTTGGCTGTGCTTTATCAGGTTTCAAGATTTGTTTTTATTTCTACCGATAAGGCTGTGAATCCAACTAATATTATGGGGGCTTCCAAGCGCAGTGCGGAAATATACATACAATCTGTTGCAAGAAAACAATCCAGAGATACCAGGTTTATTACAACCAGATTTGGAAATGTTTTGGGTTCCAACGGTTCCGTGATTCCTTATTTCAAAAAGCAGATTGAAAATCTTGGCCCCGTGACGGTAACCCATCCAGATATTACCCGATATTTCATGACCATAGACGAAGCCTGTCAGCTTGTTTTGGAAGCCGGTGCCATGGGTAATGGTGGTGAGATTTATGTATTTGATATGGGTAAACCAGTCAAAATTGTAGATTTGGCGATACAGATGATTCGTTTATCTGGTTTTGTCCCTTATGAGGATATTGATATTGTTTATACCGGCTTAAGACCTGGTGAAAAGCTCTATGAAGAACTCCTGGCTGACGAGGAAAACACCCTCCCTACCCATCATGAAAAGATTTTGATCGCGAAAGCCAGCTATGATTTCGACAGTGAAAAAATGATTCTACTCGAAAATTTTCAAACCCAGATTTTAAACAACAACGTATTAAAATCTATAGAGGTCTTGAAAAGATTAGTGCCCGAATTTATTCCGCTCACTGAACTGGAGCGGCAAAAAAATGCATTTTGATCAGTCTTCAAGCTGTTTGCTAACCTGAGCATTTACCCAGGTTAAAAAATCCTCGTCTTCTTTTGAAAATGCTTTTATGGTATTGGAATCAATATCAATCTGCCCTATGTTTTCGCCATTAACAAATAGGGGAATAACCACCTCAGATTTTACGTGTATATTGCAGGCGATGTAGTTATCTTGTGCAGAAACATCATCGACCACAAAATTTTGATTGGACTCTGCAACTTGTCCGCAAATGCCTTTTCCAAAAGGAATAATGTTGTGATCTGTGGGCTCTCCGGCAAATGCTTTCAGTATAAGCTCTCTTTTGTCACCGTTTTTAAAATAAAATCCGACCCAATCGTAGGTGTCCACCTGGGTCTGCAGCAAATCGCAAACTTCGGTCAATCTGTGATTTATGTCTAAATTTTTCTGAGAAAGTATGTTTTTTACGCGTGGTTTTAAATCCTCTAAGTTCATGATGTTACATTTGAGGCAAAAGTATTTATTCTCAAAGCATTTTAAACTGCTTGTTTTCTATAAATTTGTTAAATATTTTGGAATGAAATCATTCCTTTTCAGTCCTCAAGCAATTTAAGACCTTAGACTTTGGAAATTCTTAAAAAAAATAAAGCTGTAATTCGGTTTCTCGGAATTTTCTTCGGGACGTATATCTTGCTGACCTTAGTCTATCAGTTTTATTTAAACAACGCCGCTTCAGAAGCCTATTATCCAGAACCTGTTACACATATCGTCGCCCTGCATTCTGAACGTTTAATCCAGTTGTTTGGTTATGAAACCAAGATGATACCAAGCATCGGAGATCCCTCAATGCTTCTGGGCCTTAATGGGAAATACCTGGTAAGAGTTGTGGAAGGCTGTAATGCGGTGAGCGTGATTATCCTGTTTCTGTCGTTTATTTTAGCTTTCAAAAAAGACTGGAAATCGACCCTGCTATTTATTTTTGCAGGGAGTGTGCTGATTTATGCGTTTAATATTCTGCGTATAGCTTTACTCACTATCGGAATTTATGAAATTCCAGACTATAAAGAACTCATGCACGGAACCCTTTTTCCTCTTTTTATTTATGGATTTGTCTTCCTGTTATGGATCATTTGGATTAAAAATTATAACATAAAAGAAAGCCAAGGCCATGCATAAGTTTTTGAAATGGGGTTTATTAGCGCTTTTGGTGATTGGCTTAGCACTGATTCGTTATTTTGAACACGAACTTTTCTCAGACCCCTTTCTTGAGTTCTTCCGTTCAGCATATAGAAGTGCAGAAGTTCCGGAAATTGATACGCTTCAAATCATTGCTTCAACGAGCTGGAGATTTCTCCTGAATACAATTCTCTCTCTGGGAATCATCTGGATAGCCTTTCCCGCCAGGAAAACCTTTTCATTTTCTCTGGCTTTTTACGGGTTTGCGTATGTGATTTTAATCTCTTTATTTTGGTTTTTTATTACAGATATGAAGGCTGAAAATTACTTCCTCATTTTTTACATTAGACGCTTTTTGATTCAGCCTATATTCCTATTGATTTTATTACCAGCATTTTACTATCAAAAGCGTAGTGTTAAAGAAAAATAATTCTAAATAAAATTGTCTACTTTTGTAAAGTGAATGCAATGATTTCCAAAATAGTGTCCATCACCTTAGCACTTCTTGTGTTATTTTCAACCTTGTCTTTCACGGTTGGGGCTCATTATTGCGGTAATATACTGGTAGATAAAGCTATTTTAGCTCAGGCCGAAACCTGTGATATGCATCAGCAAATGCCTTCAGAAGAAAAATCTGAGTGCTGTGATGACGAATTTGAACTGATAAAAGGGCAGGATGAGCTTCAATTGTCTAAAGCTGAATTTGATCTGAATATTCCCCTTGAGCTTGTAGCCTTCAGTTTTATCCATTTTTTAAGTCCTGAAACTTATACGACTTCAATTAAGGATTTCCCGGTTTATACTTCTCCCCAATATTCCTTAGATTTTCAAGTCCTGCATCAGGTCTTCCTTATTTGATTATTTAAAACTTATCGCTTAGATTTCATCTGAATTCAATTCAGATGAAATTCAAACACCGTGTATATGTTTTAATATCAAGTACTTATGTTAAATAACATTATTAAGTTTTTCCTAAATCAGCGTCTGGTAGCATTCATTCTCTTGGCTACTATAGTGATAGGGGGGTTAATGGTTTCTCCGTTTCAGTGGGCCGATTCTTTTTTGCCTAAAAACTCGATTCCTGTAGACGCTATCCCCAATACGGGCGCCAATCAACAAATTATTTTTACAGAATGGCCAGGCCGTTCTCCACAGGATATAGATGATCAAATCACCTATCCGCTTACCACTTACCTGCTGGGCTTGCCTGGCGTAGAAACGGTGAGAAGTTCTTCTATGTTTGGATTTTCCAGTATCTATGTCATTTTTGAAGATGGCGTCGAATTCTACTGGTCACGTTCTCGTATCCTCGAAAAGCTCAGCTCCATCCCCAAAGGACTCCTGCCTGCTGAGGCCAAGCCAACACTGGGGCCAGATGCTACTGCCCTTGGTCAGGTGTTCTGGTATACCCTCGAACCCAGAGATAAAAACAACGAGCCTTCCGGAGGCTGGAATTTGGATGAAATAAGAAGCGTACAGGATTTTTACGTCAAATATGGGTTAAGCAGTGCCAAAGGAATTTCTGAAGTGGCTTCCATCGGAGGTTTTGTTAAAGAATACCAGATTGATGTGAATCCCGAGGCTTTGAAATCTTATGATATCCCGTTGATGCAGGTCGCTAAAGCGGTAAAGGAAAGCAATCGGGATGTAGGTGCCAAAACACTGGAAATCAATCAGGTGGAATACATCGTAAGAGGTCTGGGCTATATTGAAAATCTTGCGGATTTCGAAAGCATTGTGGTGGATGAGCGTCAAAATGTTCCTATTTACCTCAAAGATGTCGCAAAAATAAAAATAGGTCCGAGCCAGAGGCGAGGTATTCTTGATCGTGCCGGAGCAGATGTTGTTGGTGGAGTGGTAATTGCGCGAGATGGTTTTAATCCTATGCAGGCCATCATCAATGTCAAGGAAAAAATTGAAGAAATTTCCCCGGGATTACCCAGCAAAATACTGGCAGACGGAACGGAAAGCCAGCTGGAAATCGTTCCGTTCTACGATCGTTCAGAACTGATCAATGAAACCATTGGCACCTTGGAAGAAGCCATTAGTTTACAGTTAATCATCGCCATTTTGGTAGTGATTATCATCGTTTTCAATTTAAGAGCATCCCTGGTCATATCTGCAGTCTTACCCATTTCGGTGCTGCTGGTCTTTATCGGGATGAAATTCTTTCATGTGCAGGCCAATATTGTGGCTTTATCCGGAATCGCTATTGCTATTGGAACCATGATAGATCTGGCTATTATCCTTTCTGAAAATGTCCTGAAAAAGCTCGAAGAATCACCGCAGAAATCGCTGGTCAGTAACATTTACAAGGGTTCCTCTGAAGTGAGTTCTGCCATTTTAACGGCGGTCCTGACGACGGTGATCAGTTTTGTACCCGTATTCGCCCTGGAAGCTGCCGAAGGAAAACTCTTTATCCCCTTGGCCTACACCAAGACCTTTGCCCTGATCTCCGCGTTTTTGGTCACAGTCTTGATTTTGCCAAGCCTGATGTACATGGTGTTTAAAATCAAAATCAACAAGACCAAAACAGCGTATTACTTAAACGCTTTTCTTGGTCTGGTAGGGGTTTGGACTATTTTTTATGAATTTTGGTTAGGGCTGTTTATTATACTATATGCTGTCAGCTATTTTATGTCCTATCAGACCTACTTCAAAGCATATCGGGTAAAAAACCTGCACTTTTATGTATTGGTGACCGGGGTTTTGGTTTTGCTTTCATGGCTTTGGCTGCCTTTAGGACCACAGCAATCGATGATTTCTAATGTATTTTTTGTTGGTATCCTGGTCGGTGTTTTACTGGGATTTTACCTCTTACTGCAAAAGTATTATGCTCAGATCCTGACTTTATTTCTAAAGCATGTCAGGATATTTTTAGTACTTCCCGTGTTGGCTATAGGTATAGGAGTTATGATTTGGCTGGGGTTTTCAACGACCTTTCAGTGGTCTAAACAAGCTGCCAATGCTGTAGGTCTTTTCATTGAAGACACGGGAGTCTGGAAAGCCATGGATAAAACATTCCCTGGCATTGGCGAAGAGTTTATGCCCAGTCTGGATGAAGGGAGTTTTATATTGATGCCTACCAGCATGGCACATTCCGGAATCGAATTCAATAAAGAAAAACTTCAGCAAATGGACATTCTGGTCAAACAGAT
The DNA here is from genome assembly GCF_010820555.1 of Psychroflexus aurantiacus. GTDB lineage: Bacteria > Bacteroidota > Bacteroidia > Flavobacteriales > Flavobacteriaceae > Psychroflexus > Psychroflexus aurantiacus. The sequence continues at coordinate 60,151 of NZ_JAAIKD010000005.1, forward strand.
TCCTGAGGTTGAAACCGTGGTAGGAAAGCTTGGACGGGTAGAATCTGCAATTGATCCTGCACCCATTTCCATGTTCGAAAATTTAATCACTTATAAGACAGAATTCATTCAAAATGCCCAGGGCGAACTCCAGGCTTACCGTGTGGATAATGACGGACGTTTTAGAGTAGAAGGGGTGAGAATTCAAAACGGCGAGGTTGATATCTCTAAAAATTCAGAAGATGTACTGTGGTTTGATAATTCTGAATTTGTGTTTCAAAATGAATCAGGAAAAGCATTTTCAGAACAAATTCAGTCTGAACTGCTGTATGAAATTGAAAATGATTTCAAACCTTTTTTAATACAAGACGAAGACGGAAACTACTTCAGAAATTGGCGACAACACATCAAGTCGCCAGATGATATCTGGTCTGAAATCTCTGAGGTCACCAGGATTCCCGGCATTACTTCTGCACCAAAGTTACAGCCTATAGAAACGCGCCAAATCATGTTGCAGACGGGTATGCGTGCACCGATGGGCATTAAGGTCTCAGGTCCTGACTTGCAGACGATAGAAGATTTCGGGAAAGAACTTGAAGGAATTTTGAAGCAAGTAGATAAACTCAAAACACAGGCGGTCTTTGCCGATCGGGTGGTTGCCAAACCCTACCTGCACCTGAATTTAAATCGGAAAAACCTTGCCCGCTACGGAATGACAGTCAACGAGGTTCAGGAGTACATATCTGTAGCCATAGGGGGCGAATACCTCACCCAAACCGTGGAAGGCAGAGAGCGTTACGGGGTAAGAGTTCGTTATCCGCGTGAAATGAGAAATACGCCGGAAAGGTTAGAAAATATGCTGATCTCGACCTCCTCAGGAACTCAGATTCCGCTGAGTGAACTTGTAGAAATAGAATATGAACGCGGTCCGCAAATGATCAAAAGAGAGAACACCTTTTTGAATTCATATGTGCTTTTCGATCGTGCCGACGGTATTGCTGAAGTTACTGCGGTGGAAGCTGCCAGAGCCGCTATTACTAAAGAAATCAACACCGGAAACCTGAAGGTGCCAAGTGGGGTGAGCTACAGGTTTGCAGGAAGTTTTGAAAACCAAATACGTTCGGAAAAGCGATTATCCATGATTATCCCCGTGGTTTTTGTGGTGATTTTTTTGATTTTGTACTTCCAGTTCAAGTCGGTTCGCATCAGTATGATGGTTTTTTCCTCCATCGCTTTAGCCTTTAGTGGTGGATTTATCATGATTTGGCTTTACGGACAAGACTGGTTTTTAAACATTAGCTGGTTTGGACAAAATCTTCGGGATATTTTTCAGCTCAAAACCATCAATTTAAGTGTAGCGGTGTGGGTTGGATTCATCGCCTTATTTGGAATTGCGACCGATGATGCCGTGCTGATGGCGACTTACCTGAAACAGTCCTTCAAGAGAAATCCTACCAAATCCAAGGCAGAACTTCGTGAAGCTGTTATGGAAGGGGGACTCAAACGAATTCGTCCGGCGGTGATGACTTCAGTAACCACTGTCATCGCTCTTTTACCGGTTTTATCGTCAACGGGTAAAGGTTCGGATATTATGGTGCCTATGGCGATTCCTGCTTTTGGCGGCATGTTGATGGCGAGTTTGACCTATTTCTTACTGCCTGTTTTGTTTTATATCATTTACAGCAGACAGTTAAAAACGACTTCTGAAATTGATCTCGAATAAATTTAATAAACGAAAACTATGTTTAATACCTATCCCATAAAATCACCCGGCAGCTCCCTGAAGCTTGTTCTAATTGGACTGCTGTTCTGCCTTGGTTTTAAGCTGAACGCCCAAAGCCTTGAGGTTTTAAAAACCACTGCGGCAGAAAATAATCTGGAACTAAAAGCCCAGTATAAGCGCTTTGAAGCTCAGATTGAAGGCATAACACTAGCCAAATCCTGGCAGGATCCCAACCTGAGTTTTGGTTATTTCATCAGTCCCATAGAAACTCGGGTGGGTCCACAAATCGCGAGATTTTCCCTGACTCAAATGCTACCCTGGTTTGGAACCTTTAAAGTAAAAGGTGATATGGCAGCTTACAAAGGCGAAGCCGAATTTGAGAAATTTCAGGATCAAAAACTGAAATTGTACCTCAAGGTGGCACAACAGTATTATGAGCTCTCGGCTTTAAGATATATTGCTGAACTCGAAGAAGAACAGCTCGAAATTTTAGAAGACCTGAAATCTATCGTAGAATCTAACTACGAAAATAACAAAGCAGATTTGGTGGATATTTTAAGAGTTGAGCTGGATATGGATAAGCAGTTGAATGTCCTTCAGGTCCTGAAAGATCAAGATCAAGCTTTAGTGACTCAGCTTAATCAGATGATGAACAGGCAGTTGGAGGCAGAGGTCTTAATTTCAAATCCAAAGCAGATTCTGGAACAAATCCAATTCATAGAGAGCGATACGCTTTCGAAAGCGCATCCTCGTCTGGAACGCATTCGCAGTTTGCAGGACTCCAATGCAGCAGAAAGTGAGTTGGCTCAAAAACAGGCCATGCCGCAGTTTGGTTTAGGCTTGGATTATGCGATTATTCAAAATCAAAACGTGATGAATGCAGACGCTGGTCAGGATGCGATAATGCCTATGCTATCGGTGAGTTTACCCATTTTTGGAAAGAAAAATAAATCCAGAAAAAAAGCGGTTTCCCTTCAGGGCGAGGCGATACAATTTCAGCTGGAAAATGAAAAAACGCTTTTAAGAACCGAAATTCAAGTGGCAAAGTACAAGCAGGATGAACTTTTTGATCGTCTTGATTTATATGAAAAACAACTCCTGAGGTTAAAAGATATTTTACAGCTTTCAGAAGTTGCTTTAGCCAATGCCTCCATGGAAATCGAGGAAGTTTTACGCTTGTATCAGGAGCGATTACTCTACCTGAAACAGCAGGCTCAGGCTTTAGCAAATCTTCAAAAAACAAATGAAACCTTAGGTTACCTCACTTCAAATTCAGCATTATGAAAACGCAATACAAATATTATTTAGGCTTTATTGTCATATTTATCATCGGCATTTTTTTAGGGATTACTTTGTTTTCACCTGAACCTAAAAAAGAGGATGCCCATAATCATTCTCAGGAGCAGGCAGGCGAAGCAGTCTGGACTTGTTCGATGCATCCTCAGATCCGTCAGGACGAGCCGGGCGACTGTCCCATTTGTGGAATGGATTTAATTCCTGCAAGTAAAATGGAAGAAAGCATTGATCCGGATGCTATCAAAATGAGTAAAACTGCTCGAAAACTGGCTCAAGTAGCAACCACCAGACTTGGAACTCAAAACTATGAATCCAACCTGAATTTATCGGGTCAGTTACAAGTCAATGCAGATAACACCTTTTCCATATCCACGAATTTCAAAGCCAGAATTGAACGGCTTTTTGTAAACGAAGAAGGAGAACAGGTAAGCAAAGGAGAAGTAGTGGCAGAAGTTTATGCGCCTGAAATTCAGGTTTTAAAAGAAGAACTGGAACTGGCCAGACGCCAGGGAAACGAGCTTTTGCTGAATAGCATCCTCCAAAAAATTCAAAATTACGAATTGTCTGTCGATGATGTTGAGTCACTGAAAAACGGAAGATTGAATCTGCGCTCTCCGAAAACAGGGATAATTACAAACTTGAAAGTCACCCAGGGTGATAATTTGAAAGCCGGCCAAAGCTTAATGAGCATTGCAGATTTGTCCAGTCTTTGGGCAATCCTAGATGTTTATGAAAACGATCTCAACAAAATAAATGTAGGCGACAAATTAAAATTAGAGACACCAAACTATAAAAAAGTTTCAGGAGAAGTCACTTTTATTACACCTGTTTTGGATGACGAGACTCGGTCTGCAAAGGCACGAGTCGTCATTAATAATCGAAATCTGGACTTAAAGCCGGGTGTTTTTATCACGGCAGAAGTGATAAAAACAGCACCTAAGTCAGAAGGTAGTGAAACTTTGATGGCTCCAAAATCTGCTGTGCTTTGGACAGGCAAGCGATCTGTGGTGTATCAGCAGCTGGAGAATGAAAATGGGGTTTATTTTAAGATGAAGACCGTTGAGATCGGTGAAACCTCATCAGATTTTGTCGAAATCCTTTCGGGTTTGGAGCCAGGCGACGAAGTGGTTACCTATGGCGCTTTCAGCATAGATTCTGAAGCCCAACTGGCGGGAAAACCGAGTATGATGAATCCTGAAGGAGGCGCCTCGATGACAGGTCATCAGCACGGAGATATGAAAGAGAGTGAAGAAACCTCAAGTGTGAAGCAGAGCACTCCGTCAGGTGAAACTATAAACAGTAGTGAAGAAGCTAAAGAAGAACTAAAGCCGGTTTTAAAGGATTATTTAGCTTTTAAAAATGCCCTGGCTACAGATGATTTTAAAAATGCTGAATCTGCAGGGATCCAACTTAAAAAAAGTATAGCAGAGGTGGATATGTCTGTTTTTACTGATGAAGCTCATGATAGCTGGATGCAGCACAGCCGTGAATTAAAAAAGGCGCTTGAGCATATACAGCAACAAAATGATAATGAAAAAATTAGAAATACTTTTCAAGACGTATCTGAAGCTATGATTCCCATTGTAAAACTTATCAAGCCCATAGCTGAAGAGCTGTATGTTCAATTCTGTCCTATGGCAAATTCAAATAACGGAGCCTACTGGCTAAGCGCAAAAGAAGAAATTATGAATCCATACTATGGTGAGTCCATGTTGAAGTGTGGTGAAGTAACCTCTGTAATTAAATAATGAACCTTAAATTTTAAAAATAAAAATGATGAAAAGTAAAAAAACAACTTTAGTCCTCACCCTAATCTTTATCGGTTTTGGAGCCTTTGCACAACATAAACATGCTCATGATGGGGAGCAAAAAGAAATGAGTCAAAACATGGACCTTGAGTTTAAAGATCAGCAGTTAGGTGAAGCTTTTGAGCATTACATTCATTTAAAAGAAGCCTTGGTAGCTTCAAAAACTGAAGTAGCCAAAAAAGCGGCAGGTAAGTTAGAAGCATCACTTGAGAATGTAAACGGCGGTGAAACAGCAAAAACAGCAGTGACCAAATTTAGTTCATCCACTGGTTTGGAAGAACAGCGAGAAGCCTTTAAGGGATTAAGTCTTGAAATGCTTTCTTTAGTAAAAGCCGGAGAGCTTTCAAAAGGGGAGGTTTATTTGGAGTATTGTCCTATGGCAAAAGCTTCATGGCTATCCACCAGCCAGGAAATTCGCAATCCTTATTATGGCGATAAAATGCTGAAATGTGGAACGGTAAAAGAAACCATCAAATAACTAAACATTAGTTAATACCTTAATAAATTTAAATTTTTATCAATACCTTTTAACTTAATACCTTTTAAAACATGACACTGAAAACTATATTAACAGCATGTACACTCCTGCTTTTTCTTGTGAGTTGTAACTCCACTTCAGAGAAAGAGAACAAAACCACCACATCCAGGCTAACGGAACACACAGACCCGCTTAAAAGTTTAGCAATTGGGGATAAAGTCCCAAACGATAAGGTTTGTATGGTCAATGACGCCTATATGGGTGTTGAGCAAATCCCGGTGCCGGTAAGTGGCAAAACCTACTACGGCTGTTGCGACATGTGCGTCGATAAATTGAACTCAATAGATGAAGCGAGAATCGCTATTGATCCTTACAGCGGGAATCCAATAGATAAATCTGAGGCCTTTATTGTGTTGTCCAATTCACAAGGCTCTGTGACCTATTTCGAATCAGAATCAAATTATAAAGCTTTTACCAAGCGTCTTTAGTATAAAAAAATACGGGAAGAAATAATCCAAGTGTTCAGGTTAACAACTAGAAGTTACAAGTGTTTTTTCAGAAATAAGCATTATGACAGAGTTGATCTTTAAACTAGCATTTGTATAAAAGTAATTAGAAAACGGAAGTGATTTATTAATAGAACGGTAACAGAAATAATGTACCATGCTTAAAACCTTTGTTTTTATATTATCCATCATAATAAGCCATGTAACTTACTGTCAAGACATGCTCATAGAGCAAATTGCTGACAAAAAAATTGTACGTAAAGTTTTTGATGAAGAAAAAGAATTGAAATCAAAGCAGTTTTTTGATGTAGGGGAACTAAAAAGCAGCGGAGATAAACTGTCAGTAAATCTGCAAGTAAAAATTTTTGATGAAGACGGAAAACTAGAAGAAAAATATTTTACTCATTACACCTGTAAGCCAGAGAAATCTGACGTACTTCTTAATGTGTTTCCATTTGCTCAAAGGGGTGATGCTAAATATGTTATAGAAGCTTCATCTTATGGTTTTAAAAACCTCTATCAATTTAAAGCAGAGGAAAAGAAACTGAAGGACCTTAGCTTGAAAATGTCTGTTGAATCAGGAATGCTTGGCTTTTTTGGCTCTAAAAATAAAATTAAACTAAGCCATCGAAGGGTAAACAAGACTGCTAGTGGTTTTGATCTTCAATCTCATTTAACCATTAAAGTTTATATGATGGGATTAAATATTAAAACTGAAAGCTATCAGGTTACTGAAAAACTAAATGACAATAAAATTTTATTAAGCCAAGAGTTTATGAGTGAAGATGGTAGTTATTTTTTAATGAATTATTAAATAAAGAACTGCAATTCTTACTTAAAAAACTTAAAGGACCAAAACACAAACTGTATGAAAAATGTGATAAAAATTTTAATCATGCTTGTAGTTACTTTTTTTGCAATTTCCTGTACGGATAAAAAAAAGGAAAATGATAAAGAGCATCAAGAGCAAAAAGACCTCATAGAAGAGGATGTTTTTATGCATCACAATCATCAGGAAGGAAGAACTCATGACGAAACAAAGAGTGTCAGTAAGTCATCCGATACGATTAAAGATATAAAAGAATAAAAATCATTTAATACTTATGAAGTAGTATAAACCACTGAGAATTGCCCAAAAAAATTAACCTCTTTCAAAACGTTTTAACAATGAAAAAACTAGAACCACCTAAGGCATTTAACCGAAGAGCATTTCTTGAAACCGCAGGCTATGGCGCGGCAACGCTTATGCTTTGGCCATTCATTTCTTCCTGTGATGGCCAGTCCTCAAAAGCAGCATCACCTGTGATGGATCCAGATTTTATCCCTGATATAGATTTGGAATTAAGTGCTGTTGAGCGGGATATACCTATCCTGTCCGGCCCCAAAACAAAAGTCTGGGTATTTGAAGGAGACCTGATAACAGGGGATAAGGAGGCTTTACAGGCCTCGAAGGGCAGCTATCTCGGACCGACGATCAAGGTGCGGAAAGGTCAAAAAATACGTATTCGTTTTCAGAATAATATCCCTGAAGAAACTATTGTTCACTGGCATGGGATGCATGTTCCGGCCGAGGATGATGGCCACCCTCAGGATGTCATCCATAGTGGGGAAACCTATATTTATGAGTATGAAGTCATGAATCGTGCGGGGACCTATTGGTATCACCCGCACCCACATGGTCGCACAGGACCGCAGGTTTATAATGGCCTTGCCGGGCTTTTACTGGTGACCGATGAGGAAGAACAGCAACTCAACTTACCCAAAGGCGAGTTTGACAGGCCTGTCGTGATTCAGGATCGCTCTTTTGATGAAGATAATCAGTTGGTTTATATTCAAAGCAGAATGGATAGCATGCGCGGCTTTTTAGGCGACAAGATTTTGATAAATGGGAATGCCGAAAAAGTTCTGAATCTGAAATCAGGTTGTGCTTACCGACTCAGATTACTGAATGGCTCCAATTCAAGAATTTACAAGTTGGCCTGGGAGGATGGAAGTCCAATCACTGTCATAGGGATTGATGGAAGTTTATTAAGTGCCCCCAAAGAATTGCCCTACCTTATGCTTGGTCCTGCAAAAAGAGCAGATGTTTGGCTGGATTTATCAGACAAGCCTGAAGGCATTCGATTGACTATGAAAAATGAGTCCTTTCCTTTAGAAGTCATGTCCGGGGGTATGATGATGGAGGGTGGAGAGACTTCCTTACCTCAAGGAAGCGAATATGAAGTGTTTACTGTAAAGACAACTAGTTCTGGCAGTAATGAGTATAGCTTACCGCAGCAATTAGTCAAATCGAATTATATCGATCCGTCTACGGCAGAAAATCTAAATAATCCAAGGCAGTTTAGCTTCGCCATGGATCACATGGACTGGACGATCAATGGGCGCACCTGGCAAACTACAGGCGTAGTCGATGAAGAAACCGTAAAGCTAGGGAGTACAGAAGTTTGGGAGTTGATCAATAGTTCTGCTATGATGGGTAATGATAGTGGCGGCGGCATGATGGGTGACGGCGGCATGATGGGCGGAGATGAGGGTATGATGAGTGGTGGCGACATGATGGGTAACATGATGCAGATGCCACATCCCGTTCATATTCATCAGGTACAGTTCAACATTTTGGAAAGAGATGTGAGCGATGTAGATTCCCAATTATGGGAGGCTGTAAAAGAGGGTTTTATAAATGATGGCTGGCAGGACACCGTCTTGTTATTGCCGGGGATGAAGGCCAGAGTAATCATGGAGTTTAAGGATTTCAAAGGCTTGTTTGTTTATCACTGCCACAATCTGGAACACGAAGATATGGGCATGATGAGAAACTTTAAAATCACGTAAAAAAGGAGTAAGAATCAGCTCTATAAGGAAAGCTTTTACTCAATGTTTGGAACACTAAAATAATTTTTAACTAAATACATTAAACAATGAAAACAATGAAAACAATGAAAACAATTTCGAGAACACTAATGATAATTGGAATAATGGGGGCGTTTGTAAGCTGTAAATCCAGCTTTGATGCTGCTGAAACCATGGAACTTCAAAACAACAGACAGGCTGTTTACCAGGAAATCATTTCAAATCCTGAACACATGACAGAATTTACTCAAATGGCTGAGCAAGATCAAGACGCTCGGAAAATCATGATGCAAAGCCATATGGAAATGATGGAATCTGGAAAACTAATGGAGATGATGAAAAATAATCCGGAGATGAAAGAGCAGATGAAAGAAAACATGCAGAACATGATGCAGAACAACCCGGAGATGATGGAAAACATGCGGTCCAAAATGACTGAAAAAATGATGAAAAGCGCTGAGGGCAGAAAAAAACTGATGGAGGCGATGCAGGAAAATCCAGAAATGAAAAAAGCAATGATGCAGGAAATGATGCAAAACATGCACAATGGAGGCATGATGGATGAAAAGGAAAATGACAAGCAGTAAACTTAATTTTTAATAATACTAAAATTCAAAAATTATGATGTACGGATGGATTATAGGCTTAATACTTATAGTTGTTTTATTTATGGCAGTAAGAGGGAGTGGTGTTTTTAAAAGAAAGCCTAACTCAACAGAGAATCCCAGCACGACTTCAACGCCATTAGAAACCCTCAAAAATCGCTATGCTAAGGGTGAAATTGATGATGAGGAATTCGAAAAACGAAAAGCCGAACTGGAAAAAGCGGGTTAATTCATGGGCCAGTATAAAAAAGGAAGTTTAAGTTTATTGGGGTCTGTCGCTCTAGGGACGGGTGTCATGATAGGAGCAGGAATATTTGCACTTCTTGGTCAGGTAGCAGAACTTTCGGGTACATGGTTTCCTTATATCTTTCTGCTGGGCGCAGTCATTTCTGGCTTTAGTGCATATTCTTATATCAAAGTTTCCAACGCGTATCCTTCTGCAGGAGGCATTGCTATGATTTTGCAAAAAGCCTATGGCAAAACGACCATTACGGCTTCTGCTTCTTTATTGATGGCCTTATCGATGGTCATCAATGAAAGTCTGGTTGCCAGAACTTTTGGATCCTATACGCTGCAACTTTTTACCGTTGAAAATAAAGCGCTTTGGATTCCTGTTTTGGGGGTGGGATTATTAATTTTTGCTTTTTTGATCAATATTTCCGGCAATCGACTGATTGGAAAATCTTCCCTGGTGATGGCATTTGTCAAAATTGCAGGGATTTTGATTTTTGCAGTAGGGGCTTTGTGGGCAGTTGGATTTTCATTAGAGGGTCTGATACCTAAACCTTCTGAAAGCACAGACTATTCAGCAGCCAGTTATATCGGAGCTTTGGCTCTTTCTATTTTGGCCTATAAAGGATTTACCACCATTACCAATAGCGGAGATGAAATCACTAAGCCTAAGAAAAATGTAGGTCGATCTATTATTATTTCATTATTGATATGCACGGTGGTTTATTTCCTGGTGGCTTATGCCGTAAATTCCAGTCTTTCGATTTCTGAAATTATCAAAGCCAAAGATTATTCTCTGGCTGAAGCTGCAAAGCCTGCTTTTGGGGATTATGGCTTGTATTTTACAGTGGGTATTGCCATTGTAGCAACCATTTCAGGAATAATTGCCAGTATTTTTGCCGTTTCCAGAATGACAGCTATGCTCACCGACATGAAATTGATTCCACACAGCCATTTTGGAATGCCTGGACGAATTCAAAAGCATATGCTGGTTTACACGGTAGTCATTGCCATTGTCCTGACCGTATTTTTCGACCTTTCCAGGATTGCATCTATGGGAGCTATATTTTATTTGGTTATGGACATGATCATTCACTGGGGAGTTTTCAAACACTTAAGAAAGGAGGTGAAGGCCAATGCTGTTATTTTGATAACCGCATTGGTTTTAGATCTTATAGTTCTGGTTGCTTTTTTATGGATAAAGTTGTCTTCCGATATTTTGGTTCTGATTGTTTCTGCAGGCATTATGCTCATCGTTTTTATAGGTGAAAAATGGTTTTTAAACAGAACTGACAAATCTGAATTCATTGAAAGTTGAGGCATAAATCCTACCTAAAAAAAATGACAGATTTTTAAAATGAGTTTAGTATTTCTTAATTATTAATTCAAAAAAATTTAATTTAATATGAAAAATAAAGTAATAATTTTAGTAGGTCTGTTTGCGATTTTTCCAATGCTATCTTTTGCTCAAGGGGATTCTGAAGGTTTTTTTAGCTTGTGGGGAGAAAGCGCCAAAACCGCAGTAGGATTTTTCTGGAAGGCAGGCTGGGCTTTTGTATTGGGCTATATAATAAGTGGTGCCATTCAGGCTTTTGTACCTAAAAAGAAGCTTACACGACACATGGGTGAGAGCGATGTGAAAAGCGTTTCATTATCTACTTTATTTGGAACCATCTCTTCGTCCTGTTCTTTTGCGGCACTGGCTGCAGCCAGATCGCTGTTTTTAAAAGGCGCACACTTTGTAAGTACAATAGCATTCATGTTTGCTTCCACCAACCTTGTCATCGAACTTGGGATATTAATATTCATTTTTCTAGGCTGGGAATTTGTACTGGCAGAAATAATTGGTGGATTATTACTTATAGTTATAAGTTCTATACTTATCAAACTTACCTACCCAAAGAAATGGATCAAAGCGGCACGTGAAAAAGTAGAGGAGGAATCTGATGAAGAAGAGGATTTCGACTGGAAGAAACGAATAAAATCGAAGGAAGGCTGGTTTTTGGTTGGTAAAAACTTTGTCATGGAATGGAAAATGGCCTGGAAAGATATTTTGATTGGTTTTACGGTAGCTGGCTTTGTGTCGGTCTTAGTGCCACAGTCGTTTTGGGAGGCTATTTTTCTTAATAATTTGCAAGGACAGATACCCGATTTCGTCATTCGGATAGAGAATGCACTTGTAGCTCCTTTTGTGGCTGCCGCCACATTTATTGGATCTATGGGAAACATCCCTCTTGCCACAGTGCTTAACGAAAATGGAGTGATGTTTGCCGGACTTATGGGCTTTATTTATTCGGATCTTATGGTACCACCTTTGGTCAATATCAATCGGAAATACTATGGTCCGCGTATAGCACTTTATATAGCCGGAGTGATGTATGTGAGTATTGTTATTACAGCCTTGATACTCAATTATAGCTTCGAATTTTTTGGAGTCTTGCCCGAAGGCAGTCGTAAGGTAGCTGAAGTGACACAGTTTAAGATGGATTATACCTTCTATTTTAATATTCTATTTGCCGTTCTTGCCGCACTGATGCTTTATTTCAATTTTAAAACCAAGAACATGAAAGAAGGCGGAGGTCATGATCACGATCATGGAAGTGGCGGGATTTCTTTCAAAAAAGTGGCTGTTTATCTCTTTAGTTCCATTGTCATCATTGGTTTGATTTTATATCTGATATAGCGTTAAGGTCTAAAAGATACATAATGCCAAAGCGTACTTCTAAATATCCAAATTGGAAAATTAAAAATTATGGGACAACATCAAAACAATCATTCAAAAGATGAGCATGAGCATTCAGGTGATGATCGCTCTCATCACGACCACCATAAAATGATGATTGAAGATTTCAAAAAGCGATTTTGGATTTCATTAGTCATTATGTTGCCTATTGTAGTTTTGGCTCCGATGATACAAGATTTAGTTGGGTATGAATTTCGATTCAAGTGGGATCGCTATCTTCAATTTGGACTTTCTTCCTTTGTTTTCTTTTATGGAGGCTGGCCGTTTTTAAAAGGCCTGGTTGATGAAATTAAAGAGAAGACACCAGGTATGATGACCTTGATTGCGCTGGCTATTTCGGTGGCCTATTTTTATAGCTCTGCGGTTGTCTTTGGTTTGGAGGGTAAAATATTCTTTTGGGAGCTGGCCAGTTTAATAGTCATCATGCTTCTGGGTCACTGGATAGAAATGAAATCGGTGATGGGAGCCTCCAATGCTTTAGAAGAACTGGCTAAAATGATGCCTTCCACCGCTCGTCGAATAAAAGAAGATGGGGAGCACGAAGAGGTTTCTATAGACGACTTAAAAAATGAAGATGTTATTCTGGTAAAACCCGGTGAAAAGATTCCAGCGGATGGCCAGGTGATTGAAGGAGAAAGTCATGTCAATGAATCGATGCTCACAGGGGAGTCCAAGCCCGTTGCCAAGCACGAAGAGGATGAAGTCATTGGCGGATCAATAAATGATAATGGCTCTTTAAAAATAAAAGTGCAGCACACCGGTAAAGACTCTTATTTGTCAAAAGTGATTGGCATGGTGGAAGAAGCTCAAAAAACCAAATCCAAAACTCAAAACCTGGCAAATAAAGCAGCGGCTTGGTTGTTTTATGTGGCGTTAGGTGCAGGTATTATCACCTTGATTGTTTGGCTGAGTTTAGGTAAGGAATTTGAATATGCTTTAGAGAGAACAGTGACGGTCATGATTATTTCATGTCCACACGCACTCGGTTTGGCTGTGCCTTTGGTTGTTGCCATTTCTACAGCTGTTTCTGCCAAAAATGGACTTCTGATTCGAAACAGAACTGCTTTTGAAAATTCAAGGAAAATCTCAGCTATTATTTTCGATAAAACAGGAACCTTAACCCAAGGAAAATTTGGGGTGACGCGTTATAAATCAGTTTTAGAAAATCAATCCGATGATGAATTGCTTCAAATCGCAGCTTCGCTTGAAAACAGTTCAGAACATCCAATTGCTTCAGGAATAGTTCGAAAAGCCAAATCTCAAAATCTGGATTTACAGGAAGCATCAAGCTTTCAGAATATCACAGGGAAAGGGATACAAGCAACTTTAAATGATCAGGAAATTAAAATTGTGAGTCCGGGAATGTTGAAAGAACAGGACATTGAAATTCCTTCAGAGGCTTTCAAATCTAAAGATGAGACGGTAGTTTTTGTGACGATAGATGCTAAGTTGGCTGGATTTATTGCTTTAGCAGACGAAATCAGACCTGAATCCTTATCCGCTATAAAAACCTTGAAAGACAGAGGCATTAAAGTGATTATGGCCACAGGAGACAATGAACAGGTGGCTAAAGCGGTAAGTGAAGAGCTTTCCTTAGATGATTATTATGCTGAAGTTCTTCCTGAAGACAAACAAAGCATTATCAAAGACTTACAGGAAAAAGGGGAGTTTGTTGCCATGACGGGTGACGGGGTGAATGATGCCCCTGCTCTGGCTCAAGCGGATGTTGGTATTGCGGTTGGTTCTGGAACGGATGTTGCGGCAGAAACAGCAGATATTATTTTGGTCAACAGTAATCCTAAAGACATTGCAAACCTAATTTTATTTGGCACAGCCACTTATAAAAAAATGATGCAAAACCTTTGGTGGGCAGCTGGATATAATATTATTGCAGTTCCGCTGGCAGCTGGAGTTTTGGCTGGAGTAGGAATTATCTTAAGCCCCGCCCTAGGTGCTGTTTTGATGAGCTTGAGTACTGTAATTGTGGCAGTCAATGCGCAACTCTTAAAAAAACAAATGAAGTAATCAACGCAAAAGTTGATTATAAAAAATGAACAATTAACTATTTAACCCTTAATTCAAAATTCAATAACAATGAAAAATGTAAATGTAATCTTATCGAGAACAGTCTTAATCGGACTCATAACGCTATCAGTGGCATGTGTCGATAAGAAAAAAGAAGACAATACTGATGCTGACCATCTGCATGACCAGGAAATGCATGATGAACGAATGGATCATGATCATGATGGTGAAATGATAGATGATGACGAAATGATGGATGAAGCGAATCATACAATGACTGAGGAGTCTGATATGATGGTAAAAGAAAGCAAAACAGCTTCTTCCTTAATCGATAACTATTTAGCCATTAAAAATGCGCTGACAAATGATGATAAAGATGCCGCAGCCAAAGCAGGTGAACGTTTAGTACAATCTGCTAATGCATTTGAAATGAGTCAAGTTGAGACTTCTCAGCAACAGGAAATGAAAGAAATCTTGAAAGTGATGAAAGAACACGGAGAGCATATCTCTAAAAGTGATATGGCACATCAAAGAGAGCATTTTGCCCAAATTAATCTTCATATGAAAGACATGTTAGCTGTCACTGGTTCAGACAGAGTACTTTATCAGCAGTACTGTCCGATGTATGCTGATAATACAGGTGGCGCTTGGTTAAGCGAATCTAAAGACATTAAAAATCCACTTTTCGGAAGCAAAATGATGAAATGCGGTTCTGTAAAACAGACGATTGCTTTAAAATAAGAATGGCTTTATTTCTATTCAAGTAATTAAGCTAAATAGCTCCAATATATTCAAGGAGTTTACATGAATTGCTTAGACAATATTAGTATTTACCGTTATGTTGATGATAATGTTGAATGCAGCTCTTTAAATAATAGTATTTTTAAATAAAACATGACACATACCTATAAAGTTTCCGGCATGACTTGCCAGCATTGCAGAGCCAGTGTAGAAGAAAGTCTTAAAGATTTAGACCATGTGAAATCGGTGAGCGTTGATTTGGAAGCCGAAGAAGCTAAAATCGATATGGAAAAGCATATGGATTTGGAGACGCTTCAAAAGGCACTTTCAGATAAATACACGATTTCAAAAAAATCTGATTTTGAAGACAAGCCTGGTCAAAACATCCAGGACCAGTCTAAGGCACAGCAGCTGTTTCCCTTGTTTTTAATCTTTGGTTACATCACTGCAGCTTCCATTTTGCTGAATTTTAGCGACTGGAAACTCAGCAGTTTTATGTTTGACTTTATGGGCCTTTTTTATATGGTCTTTAGTTTTTTCAAATTTCTGGATTATACCGGATTTCCAGAATCTTTTAGGATGTACGACCCTCTAGCCAAAGTCCTGCCTGCTTATGGGTGGGTGTATCCGTTTATAGAAACCGCTCTCGGACTCATGTTCCTGATGCGATTTGAAATCGATATAGCTTTGGTCGCCACGATTGTTGTTCTAGGAATTACCACGATAGGTGTCACCCGCTCTCTGTTCTCCAAAAAAGTCATCAAGTGTGCCTGTTTGGGAACGGCGCTCAATCTTCCTATGACCGAAGCGACCTTTATTGAAAATACCATCATGCTGGTCATGGCAGTCTGGATGTTGTTGTTTTAAAGTAAACTTTGTGATCTCTGTGTCTCTTATGCTTGTAATTTTTCACCACGGAGATACAAAGGGCACGGAGAAACCTTATATAAATTAAGTTTTTTAAAACGGTAGTTTCAACTGTTCTTCGTTTGGAATGGAAGGTTTTTTCACTGATTTGGTTTGTTCTGTGTTGAGGTTGGACAATGAAATCCCCAGCAGGCGGATGGAATCTTTGATGGGCTCCTGGTAAAGTAAGGCCTTGGTTTCTTCCATGATCAAAGCTTTGGAGGCGATAAAAAGCTTCAGGGTTTTGCTTCGGGTTTGCACGCTAAAATCGCTGTATTTCAATTTCAAGGTGATGGTTTTTCCTGCAACCCGACTGGTTTTGAGTCGTCTCTCCACTTCCTCAGCGATATCCTCAAGCTTTTCGAGCATGTAAATTTCAGAGGAAATATTTTCAGAAAAGGTGCGTTCGGCGCCGAGTGATTTGCGAATTCGGGAGGTCTTAACTTCACTTAAATGAATCCCGCGCACCACATTATAGTAATGGGAGCCGCTTTTTCCAAAGTGCTTCTGGAGATAGTCCAGGGTTTTGAGCTTAAGGTCAGCACCGGTAAAAATCCCCAGTCGGTACATTTTATCCTGAGTCACTTTCCCCACACCATAAAATTTCCTGATGTCCAGCTGTTCCAGAAAGTCAATGACGTCTTCCGGTGGAATTGTTTTTTGACCATTGGGTTTATTGATGTCGCTGGCAACTTTAGCGATAAACTTATTGATGGAAATTCCGGCGGAGGCATTGAGTCCGGTCTTAGCTTTAATTTTTTCTCTGATTTCCCTGGCCAGAACCGTCGCGCTGGGGAAGTTGAATTTATTTACCGTAACATCCAGATAAGCCTCATCCAGAGAAAGCGGCTCGACCAAATCGGTGTATTCAAAAAAGATTTTGCGGATTTGCTGAGAGATTTCCTTGTAGCGCTCAAATCGGGGTCTTACAAATATTAAATGCGGACAAAGCCGAGCGGCCTGCCTTCCACTCATCGCACTTTTTACGCCGTATTTCCGGGCTTCATAACTCGCCGCCGCCACGACTCCGCGTTTGGAACTTCCCCCAACGGCCAGCGCTTTGCCTTTCAAACTGGGATCATCCAATTGTTCTACAGAGGCGTAAAAGGCATCCATATCGACGTGGATAATTTTGCGAAGATGTTTTCGAAAATCCATAGACAAAAATACATAAAGTACTAGGGAAATAATGCGTTGTGCTCTCTGTGACTTAGTGGTTCTATTTCACCACGGATGCACCAAGGTCACGGAGGAATTTCATGTAAGTTATAACCCTTTTGGAATCGCTTCAATAAGTTGTTTGGTGTAGGCTTTTTCCGGATGGGCATACACCGCATCCGCTTCTCCACGTTCTACGATTTTGCCCTGATGCATTACCAAAAGCTGATCGGCCATGTACTTGACGACCGCCAAATCGTGTGAGATAAAGATATAGGTAAATCCAAAATCAGATTTGAGTTCGTTGAGCAAATTTAAGACCTGGGCCTGTACCGAAATATCCAAAGCCGATACCGACTCATCACAAATAATCAGTTTAGGTTCTACGGCAATGGTTCTGGCAATGCCGATACGTTGACGCTGCCCCCCGCTAAATTCATGCGGATACCTGTCGAAATGCTCTTCAGACAGCCCCACGCGTTTCAAAATCTGTATGGTTTTTTCCCGTCTCGATGCTGCATTGCCATAGAGGCCATGTACCTTCATGGGTTCCATAATGGTTTTGCCTACCGAAAGTCGTGGATTTAGACTCGAAAACGGATCCTGAAAAATAAGCTGAATGTCTTTTCTGAGGTGTCTTAAAGCTTCACCTTTGAGTCTGGTAATGGACTTGCCCTGGTATAAAATCTCTCCTTCAGTGGGATCATCCAGCCTCAAAATGGCATTGCCCAAGGTGGATTTTCCGCAACCGGATTCCCCCACAAGCCCCAGAGTTTCACCCTCGTAAATCTTGAAACTCACGTCGTCCACGGCATTTACTTTTTCAGTTTTCTCAAACCAGCCCGCATTGGAGATAAAGGTTTTTTTGACGTTCCTCACTTCAAGCAAAGGGGGTCTGGAGTATATGAGCTCATGTCTTTTTTTCCGTTCTTCTGAAGTTTCTATGGCAGCGTTTGGAACTTCCTGCATATAATCTTTAACCGTAGGCAAGGCTTTAAGGCGGTGCCGGGTAGAAGGTTTGGAAGCCAAAAGCGCTTTGGTATACTGGTGTCTGGCATTTTTAAAGATGTTGACCACATCGTCCTGTTCCACAATTTCACCCTGGTACATGACTGCTACCCGGTCTGCCAGTTCAGACACCAAGGCCAGGTCGTGAGAAATGAAGATGATACTCATCTCCGTTTCTTGTTGTAAAGATTTAAGCAGTTTCAGGATTTCCTTCTGCACCGTGACGTCTAAAGCCGTAGTGGGTTCGTCTGCAATCAGGATTTTGGGTTTGCAGGCAATCGCCATGGCAATCATGACGCGTTGCTTTTGCCCGCCACTGATTTGGTGGGGATAACTTTTGAAAATAGCTTCGGGCCTGGGTAATTTCACCTTTTCAAAAAGGCTCAGGACTTCTTGTTTTACTTCAGCTTTAGATAATTGTTTATGCCGTATCAAGACTTCTTCGACCTGTTTTCCGCAGCGCATCGAAGGATTCAGCGAACTCATAGGTTCCTGAAAAATCATCGAAATGTCATTGCCTCGAATCTGCTGAAATTGTTGCTCACTAGACTTCGTCAGTTCTCGATCTTGAAATAAAATGGACCCTTCTACCTTAGCTTTTGCACCGAGTAGACCCAGAATGGACAAGGTCGACACCGACTTCCCAGAGCCGGATTCCCCTACAATGCCAAGAATTTGATTGGGTTGCAGATCAAAACTGACGTTCTTGATGACGTGTTCATCTCCAAAGTGTATGTTGAGGTTACTGACTTTAAGCATTAGACAGAGATAAGTTCGTGATCTTCCAAAAGTTCTTCCTGGCGAAGTTTCAAGATAACCTGCGCTACTGCAATAACGTCTTTTTCGCAGTAGGTTACAATTCTATCAATATCTTTTTCTTTGTAGTACACGTCTCTCACCTGGCTGCCGTCAATGTCATCCTTTGGAGAGGGAATATCGAAAAGTTCGGTGAGCAATTTCAAAGAGGTATAGTGTTTATAATCCCCGAACTTCCATAGTTCCAGCGTATCCAGGTGCGGAATTTCCCAGGGCTTTTTCCCGAAAAACTGGAGTTTTTCGGGCAGTGAAATCCCGTGAATCAGCATGCGTCTGGCGATGTAGGGAAAATCGAATTCCTTGGCATTGTGACCGCACATGAGATGCTGAGGTAGGCTGAAATAATCTTCAACCAGAATCTTGAAACGTTTCAGTAAGTCATCTTCTTCACCAAAAAAGCTGGTGGTTCTGAATTTTCTCTCTTCCCCTTTAAAGTTAAAATACCCCACCGAAATGCATACGATTTTTCCAAATTCTGCCCAGATGCCGGCACGCTCATAAAATTCTTCAGCTGTAAACTCTTCTTTCCGCTGGTACTGCGTTTTATCGGCATATAGTTTTTGTTTCACGGGAGTTAATCCCGCAAAGTCCTCCTGTTCAGGAACGGTTTCAATGTCCAGAAAGAGGATGTGTTCCAGGTTGAGTTTGTGTAGCATGCTTCAGCGGTGTTTCAGGATAACTAAGTTAGGTAATTTTTGAAGAAGTATTAGAATAGAGATAGTTGAACTTAAGATTTACGGTTTTACCGCAGTAAAAGTACGGTTGAACCGTAATCTCTTTAAGTGATAAGGTGTTAGTATTGCTTTGTTAATAAGTTGCAAAGTGATTTCACACACACACACAGCCGAGCAATACATTCTATGACCGCATAAGCCTTTTATATGGTTTTCCTTAGTTATTATTTTAATAAGTCGACTTCAAATAAAATAATAACTAACATATATATGAATGAAAACACTACCGATTCAACTGCTATTGCTTTTTTCACTTTTGCTCGTCATTTACAGCTGTGAAAAAGAGGATAGTATCATAGAACAAGAAAATCGCCTTAAAACAGTAGCTTTAGAAGATGCGCAAGCATTTTTAAGTCAAAGCTGGAAGAAAAATAGTTCAGGTTCAGGAAATTCTTTTATCACTTCGATTTCAGAGGAAATCAATTATGAAGATATAACCAATACTGATGAGGAATTGGCGGTCATACCCGTAACAACCACTTATAAACATTTGCAGAGTAGAATTGCGTTGTTAGAAATTGATGGTGAAGTCCAAAGTGTTGTTGTAAGCTTAAAACCATTTGAGCATTCTACACCTGGTAATTTTTCTGGAGAACTATTAATTACAGATATAAAAGGCAATTTTATAAAAGCATTTAAGGTTGAGAATAATATATTAGTGATTGAATATATTATCAAAAATAAAATATATAAGAATTATTATGAGGATTTAGATAAAAACTCTAGTTATAACTCCAACGCTAAAAGTTGTGAAGACTTTGCTGGTACCGAGTGGTGTATTGACGGAGAAGAAGTAATAGTGACAGCTTATTTGCCAACTCCTTACGTTTCACTTTCACACATGTATCCTACAGGCGGCGGGGGTGAAGAAAGTAATTGTGAAGTGGGTTGTGACAATAACTGGAATCCTAGCGGCGGTGGAGGTGGTGATGCAAACCTTAACCCAGAACCAGAACCTGAATCTGAAAACTGCCCAGAAGGTTTTTATCAAAATTTAGAAGGAGAATGTATCGAAATTTTACCATGCAATACTAATGATGAAATATTAGATTCTGCTGCGTTACAGGCTGCATTTGCAGATATATGGGAACAAAGTGGGGCGTTAAACACTGATATTCCAATGGAGTCAAGATTGGAAGAAGGTGGATGGATCGTTGAAAATAGCGGTCGTTTTGGATTTATTCCATTCGACTCTTCCTGGAGCCGAACTCCTTGTGGTATAAACCCTCCCGCAAATTGGGCTTCTACTATTCCAGATAACATAGTAGGCTATGTTCATACACATCCTTTTTATCTTGGAGAAGATAGAAGAAGTATATGTCAACAAGCTGAAGCTGAATATCAGGGAGGACCGAGTGATGATGACTACTTTTTATTAATGGCTATTGCGAGTGAAGTTGGAAACTTTAATATATTAGGTTTCGTTATAGATGGAGAACAAATAACTTCATTTGATTTTACAAGAACAGAAAATATGCAAAACTTTAACCGTTGCGGTTACTAACTTAAAAAATTATTAAAATGAAAAAGATATTATTGATTTTATCGCTAATTTTTACAATGTCAACATATGCTCAAACAGAGCAAAAAAATAGTTGTACTCCGGAGCACACTTTCGCTAAGTTTAAAGTAGAACTTTTTTTAACTAAAAATGAAAAAAGCTACAGAGAAAAAACAGGTACTATAGAGGAGAGCGTAGATAAAATTTCAGCAGTCAAAAATGAAAGCGAATGTATTGCTCTTAATAATTTTATTGAAAAAAATGACAAATATCATCAAATTAATCAAGGTATCGATACTTCTTTAAAAACGATTTATTATTATAAAACCTCTAATTTTTATTATATATTTTGGGGATTTAAACCAGAATATTATAGACCTAGAATGGGTCCTAAGCAGGTTTTTATCGTTGTAAATAAAGATTTGAGTCAACATTGGGAATTTTATAAATAATATATGAAAGGAATAACATTTATTTCAATTATGTTAATTTCTTTTTCAGTTTATAGTCAAACAGATAAGACTAATGCTTGTAGTCCAGAACGTCCTTATGGTAAGTTCAAAATAGAAAGATTTTTAACATTTCACGAAAGTGATTATCGTCAAAAATCAGGAACATCAAATGAAAAGACGAGTCAAATTCAATTGGTTTCCGATTCAAAAGCATGTAAAGCATTAAGGATTTTCATTGCAGAAAATAAAACTTACAAAGAATTTGATCAAAAAATATCTAACGAAGAGATTATTTATTTTTATGAGACATCAAATTTCTTTTATGTGTTTTGGGATTATAAACCTGAATTTTTTAGACCTAGAATGGGGCCTCCCAGACCTTTTTTAGTAGTAAACAAGGATTTCACTCAATCTTGGAATTTTAGATTGTAATAAAGAATTAATATTATAAGTCAGCTTGTTCAGATTCTATAAATATTGAATAAGCTGATTTTTTTATTTTTCGGAAAACTCTAATTATATTAAAATGAAAACAATAATTTTAATACTAGTATTTGCTCTTAATATAAGTTGTGTAACAGCTCAAGAAGTAACATTAAAGAAAGGATTGAAAGTTGAAAATGTTAAAAGAGGGACACACTACAAGACAGATAAAGCTTTATTAAACAAATACCTCGGAATTTGGTCAACAAATATAAATTACAAGACATTCAGGTTTGAAATTTTAAAAAAGATAACTGAAGTCAATGGTATTTATATTGACAGGATCGTAGGGAGATATTATTATGATGGAAAATCTGACATTTACAAAAGTAATGCAGTATTTGAGAGTAGTGCAATGGAATATGGCCTGGATGTTTTAGAAAAGGGCACTTTAAGATTTAGGATTATGACTATGAAAAATTTGGGGTATTAGAGTTTAAATTACTTCAAGACGGTAAAGCAAGTTGGAAATTACTCGAACGCGGAGGTTATAGAGATGAAAGCTTCATAAAAGGCTTTTCAGTCCCAACTGAGATGGTATTAACCAGAAAAAAATAGAAGGGTATTTAAGTCTTATATAACAGAGAAAGTTAATATTGTCTTTCTCTGGTATTATTTCTGTAAATGGTTTCAAATTAACACAAAAATTTTAATCTTTCTACTGGCAATAGTTTGTATTATAAGCTCAGGTGATTTACGCAGTACCTGAAACTCAATAAACTAAAAAAAATGAAACATTTATGGATTATTTTACTAGTAACTAGTTTATTCAAATATAATTATTCACAATCTCAAGATATTGATATTCAAGAAATAAAGGAGATTGATAGTTTACTCGAAAAATCTATTTATTCATTTATAAATACAAAAGAAAAAGAGTTTTCAAATTTTAAAACCACAGGATACATTGTTGTTTCATTAGATTATTATAATCAAAAGGCCATTAATAATGAGATATATTCGTCTTACACCATAAAAGACCAATATATTTCTATACGTAAAGACAGTGATTTTAAATTACCTTTATTATACGCATTTATCAATAAAAAATTAGTTCTCTTATATATCAGCACTGTTGATAAAGAAATCGAGTTTTCAAGAAAATCAAGAAATCGATTGATTAAGATAATCAATCAATCTCTAGGTGATAAAGAACATTTAGTGGTTTATGATTCGAAAGGAAATAAAATTATTGATGATAAAAACTTTAACCCAACTGAATCTTATAACATTCATGGAGGAGTAAAACTCAAAATTTACGCTAATAGAAGGATTGAAATAACTAAAAAAAAGTATTAATTCTGAAATTTACTTTATACTTAAAACAACTTCAGAAGAGATTCTAATTATCTTAAAGTCAAAGTTCTGTAATTCAAAAAATAAACTTACTTTTGCACCTCATTATTAATAACGGGAGTCGTGAACTCCAAAATTTAATTTTTATGCCAGTTAAAATAAGATTACAAAGACACGGTAAGAAAGGAAAACCTTTTTACTGGGTTGTCGCTGCAGATGTTCGTTCAAAAAGAGATGGTAAATACCTTGAGAAATTAGGAATTTACAATCCTGTAACCCAGCCTGCAACTATTGAACTCGATGTTGATGCATCTGTGAAATGGTTAAGAAATGGAGCACAGCCAACAGACACTGCAAAACGTATTTTATCTTACAAAGGCGCTTTGATGAAAAAACACCTGTTAGCAGGTGTGGACAAAGGAGCCTTGACAGAAGAAGAAGCTGAGAAGAAATTCGAAGCCTGGATATCTGAAAAAGAAGATAAAATATCTACTGCTGAAGAGAAAACTGCTAAAGCTAAAGAAGCTGAAAAGCAAAAAGCACTGGAAGCGGAAAGAGAAGTGAATGCGAAGCGTGAAGCTGAAGCAAAAGCGGCTCAGGAAGAGGAAGAAGCTAAAGCAAAAGAAGAAGCAGATGCTAAGGCTGCTGCTGAAGCTGAAGCTGCTGCAGAAGCTGAAACTCCTGCTGAAGAAGACGCTTCTGAAGACGAAACCAAAAAAGAGGCTTAAAACGTTTAGTGCGATGACAAAAGACCAGTGTTTTTATTTAGGTCACATCGTGAGTAAATTTAGTTTTAAGGGCGAGTTGCAAATCAAATTGGATACCGACGAGCCCGAACTCTATGAAAACCTGGAATCAATTTTTGTGGATTACCGCAATAAATTGATTCCTTTTTTTGTGGAAAAATCCAACCTTCAAAAAAGTAACTTACTTCGTGTGAAGCTCGAAGAGGTGGACGAAGAAGCAGATGCCGACGACCTGCTCAAGCGCGATGTTTACTTGCCCTTAGCAGATTTGCCCAAGTTGGGTCCTGACCAGTTTTACTATCACGAGATCATAGGTTTCAAAGCTGTGGATGAAGTTCATGGCGAGATAGGTTCCATTAAATTTGTCAATGACCAAAGCATGCAGGCGCTTTTCTTTATCGATTTTAACGGTAGAGAAATCATCATTCCCGTACACGATAAGTTTATCCAAAACATAGACAAGAAAGAACAAGTCATCTATTTCAAAACTCCGGAAGGCTTAATCGACATGTATCTGGAAGATTAGAAGTTCTTTCTAATCCAGGCTTTTTCGCTTAGCGTCCAGCTTAAGGAAAATAAGCACCAGAATAAGAAATCCCCATAATCCCGAACCGCCGTAACTGAAGAAAGGAAGAGGTATTCCCACGGTTGGGAAAAGACCGATGACCATGGCGATATTTACAAAGAAGTGAACAAAAAACACAGATAATACAGAGTAACCATAGACTCTGCTAAACTGACTTTTCTGACGTTCTGCCAGATGGTACAACCGAAGTATGAGGATGGTAAACAAAATAATAACGAGGCTTGTTCCTAAAAATCCCCACTCTTCACCTACGGTACTAAAAATATAATCGGTATGCTGTTCCGGCACAAAACGACCCTGAGTCTGCGAGCCTTTTAGCCATCCTTTTCCTGTCCAGCCGCCGCTTCCTATGGCGACTTCACTCTGGTAAAGGTTAAAAGCGGCACCTCGTATATCGGTGGTTTCACCAATAAGCACATTAAACCTTTCTTTTTGATGAGGTAATAAGACAGAATTCAGAATAAAGTTGACAGAATACGAAAAGCCAAGCCCTAAAATCAATACCAATATATAGCGCCAAAGTTTGGGTTTTTTCTTTCGATTAAAGAGATAGATGATGATAAACAGAGCAACAAAAACCGGTGCAAAAATGCTGAATCCGAATTTAAGCGTAAGGATAAAAATGGCAACCGCCAGAAAACCATAGCTGATATAAAAATGGGGCAAACCTTCTCTGTAAAGGGGAATCAAAAAAGACAGATAAATGACCGCACTCCCGGCATCTGGCTGGAGCATAATCAGAGCTAAGGGCAGGCCAATAATGGCGAAAGCTTTGAGTTGGGAGGTGAACCTTGACAAATCATTGTCCATTTCACTGATGTACTTCGCCAGGGCGAGCGCCACAGCAGTTTTCACGAACTCAGCAGGTTGAATGCTAAAAGATCCAAAGGAATACCAGGCCGTTTGTCCGGCTATGGTTTTTCCAAAGAGAAAAAGACCAACGAGGGAGAGGATCGCCAAAAGATAGATGACATTGGCGAACCTTTCGAAAAATTTAGTGTCCATCGCAAAGATCACAATGCTGATGACAATTCCCAGGATAATCCAGAACAGCTGTTTGCCGTATATTCTAGATAAGTCAAAAACACTTTCTTCGGGACCTACAAAGGTGGTTGAGTAGATATTAACCCAGCCAAATCCGATAAGAATAATGATAATAAAGATTGTAAGCCAATCGATTTGCAGTAACGTTTTGGGCATTCTTACTGGTTAATTTTAAAGGGTTCGCCAGAATAGGGTTTGGCGTATTCATCTTCCAAAGTATTGCTAAGAATCCAATTTTCCAAGTCTTTTCTTTCGATGTTGTCTTTTAAGTATTTTTCTATCATGAGGCTGGAAATCCTGCCAGCGTATCTGGATCCCCAGTACCCGTTTTCTACAAAAACAGCTAAAGCAATTTTCGGATCCTCTTTGGGAGCAAAGGCGACAAAAATGGAATGATCGGTCAGCTGCATTCGCTCGCCGTCTACAACGGTATAATTTTCAGAAGTTCCTGTTTTTCCACAAATTTCAATACCCGGAACCCTCAAATAAGACGCTGTCCCATAATTGAATACATCATGCATGCCCTGTATAATCGGCTCAAAATGTTTCTTATCTATAGTTGTGACCTGTTTAGTGGTGTATTTTTCGTCTTTTACAGGTGAACCCGCTATAGACTTGACGATATGAGGCCTGTAAAACCAGCCTTTGTTGGCAATAGCAGCAGTCACGTTTGCCAGTTGAATGGGTGTCGTAAGCACTTCGCCCTGACCAATGGCATTGGAGAGCGTTGCACTTGCATACCATTGATACGTCGGATAGTTATAGGCCTTATTGTAATACTCTGAATCCGGAAGAAGACCAGGACTACCTACGGGTAAGTCATAGCCCAGATAATTTCCAAGGCCAAAACTGGCCATGTGTTTTTGCCAGACATCTATGCCTTTTTGAGGGGTGTCGTACTTTTCGATGGTTCTTCTATAGATTTGAGCAAAATAGGAATTACAGGAATGGGCGATGCCCGTTACCATTTCGACAGGGCTTGGATGATTGTGACAACCCATTCTTGCTCCCCTGCCATAAGAGTAACCGCCAAAGCAGTTGAAGCTTTCTTCCAGCCCTACCACGCCTTCCTGCAGGGCTACAAGTCCGGTTAAAGCTTTGAAGGGTGATCCTGGAGCGTAAGTGGCCTGTAGTGCACGATTATAAAGAGGTTTGCTAATACTATCATACCACAATCGGGTGAAATTTCTGGACCGTTTTCTGCCTACCAGTAAATCCGGGTCGTAAGAGGGTGCTGTTACCAGACTTAAAATTTCTCCTGTACCTGGTTCTATGGCTACAATTCCGCCGCGTTTTCCTTGTAACAAGAGTTCACCGTAAGCCTGCAGCTCCGCATCAATGGTAAGGTGCAGGTCACTGCCTTTTTGGGATAGGGTATCAAATTTTCCGTTTTTGAAAGACTTAATGTTTTTGTTGTGAATATCTCTCAAATAGTGTTTCACACCTCTTTCGCCTCGTAAGACTTCTTCGTATTGCTCTTCAACACCCTGTTTTCCCTTCAAATCTCCCGATTGGTAATAAGAATTCTGAGAGATTTCTCCCTGACCAACCTCAGCAATATATCCCAGAATATTGGCGCTGTGGTCTGCATTATAATCCCTCAGAGATCGCTTTTGAATATAGAAACCTTCGTATTTATGCATGCGCTCCTGTAAGTAAGCATATTCTTTTTTGGTGAGTTGAGGCGTAATTAAGGAGGCTAATCTCGGCGAGTATCGCCAGGCTTTCTCCAGTTGAATTTTAAGCCGATCTGGAGTGAGTTTCAAAAGGCTTGCTAGCTCTAGGGTATCAAATTCCTTGACTTCCAGAGGCACGGCCATCACATCGTAGGCAGGCTGGTTTGCTACCATAAGCTTTCCGTTTCGATCATAAATGTAGCCCCTCTGCGGATAGTCATATACTTTACGCAAAGAGATGTTTGTGGAAACCTCATCGTAATTTTCATTTAAAATTTGTAAATAAAACAAACGAATGAGGAAGAGGAAAGCAGCAAAACTGACTAAGAGGATAGGGAGTAATTTTCTCATTTACGATTCTTTCGTATTAAATTTAAGGTGATCATTATCAATAGTATACTAAAAACCGAAGAATAAACAACTTTTTCCAGAAGATATAGTAAATGATTAACACTAAAGATTTCCAAGGCAAAAAGAACACTGTGATGGACAATAATCATTAAGCTGACGTAGATAAACCTGGACCGAAATGGAGCGTGGTAAAACTTTAAGGTTTGATAATCATAGCTCAGTCCAAAGGCATTTCTCAAAAACAAAGGCCTTAAGTAAGCAATGACGAGGCTTGCTGCGGCATGAATACCGCCACTATCTTCAAAAACATCTATACAGATTCCTAAAAGAAAAGCAAGTACCAGCTTTTGGATAGAATTGACGTTAAAGGGCAGAAGAATGATGAGTAAAGGATAGATGTAGGGGTTGACATACCCAAAGACTTCAAAATGATTCAGGATCATGACCTGAACCAGGATGAGTAAAATAAACCTGATCGTATTTATAAAATAGGTTTTCATCTAAGGCTTTTCTTCATTTAATACTTCGTAAGCTTCTTCTCTCCTTACATTTTCAATGACGTAAATGTGTTTCAAATTGGTCATGTCATTGAATAATCTGACAGAAATGGTATAGTAACCCAGGTTTTCATTCAATTGGTAATCGCTAATGACGCCAATGGGAACATCTTCAGGAAAAATTAAAGAGCGCCCTCCGGTGGTGATGGTATCTCCTAATTTCACAGGAGCAGATCTTGGGACATCTACCAGGTTCATAAGATTTGGATCTTTCCCGTTCCAGGTCAGGGTCCCAAAATGACTGGTATTTTTCAGCTTGGCATTGATGGAGGTGTTGGTGTTAAGAATTGAAATCACCCTGGAAAATTCTTTGCTTGCATCTATTACAATGCCAATGATGCCCTTGCTGGAAATAACACCAAGGTCTGCTTTGATGCTGTCTTTGGTTCCGCCTTCGATGAGCAGGTAATTGTCAATTTTATCGTAATAGTTGGAAATTACTCTAGCTTTCTGAATTCGGTATAATGTATCTGTGATATAGTCTAAATCAGGCTGTAGAGTGTCTTCTGCTGAAGTTGTATTCAAAAGCCTTCTCCTCAGGGTTTCATTCTCTTCCAAAAGAATTTCATTCTGAGTTTTCAGGTCAAAGTATTGATCCACGCTTTCAGTAGTACCTAATACTTTTCCGGTAATGAAATTGGCCGAAGAGACCAGTTTGCTGTTGTGGTAAGTATGAGCCTGGAAAGTGAGTCCAAGCGCGATTGTCATAAGAATGATAAACACCAAACCTGTCTTATTTTTAATAAGAAATAAAATGATTTGCTGCATAATTCAGGTCTATTTTAGGAGGACAGCTTTGTATTTCTCCAGGTCCTTCAGAGTAATCCCTGTTCCTCTTACTATAGCTCGCAATGGATCTTCGGCAATGTAAACCGGTAAGTCTGTTTTTTGAGATAATCGCTTGTCCAGCCCTCTTAACATGGAGCCGCCACCAGCGAGATAAATCCCCGTGTTGTAAATATCTGCTGCCAATTCCGGAGGCGTCTGCGATAAGGTTTCCATGACAGCATCTTCAATTCTTAGGATGGATTTATCCAGGGCTTTTGCGATTTCTCTAAATGAAATTTCAACTTGTTTTGGTTTTCCGGTCAATAAATCACGACCCTGAACCCGCATGTCTTCGGGAGCCGTTTCCAGATCTTCAGTGGCAGAACCAATCTGTATTTTAATCTTTTCGGCAGTGCGCTCACCTATGAAAAGGTTATGCTGAGTACGCATGAAATAAATGATATCGTTGGTAAACACATCCCCTGCAATTTTCACAGATTTGTCGCAAACAATACCGCCAAGCGCGATTACGGCAATTTCGGTAGTACCACCACCTATATCCACAATCATATTTCCTTTAGGCTGCATAATATCCACGCCAATACCAATAGCCGCAGCCATAGGTTCGTGAATCAAATATACCTCTTTGCCATTCACACGTTCTGCCGAATCTTTTACAGCCCGCATTTCAACTTCTGTGATACCACTTGGAATACAGATGACCATGCGAAGCGAAGGGGTGAAAAGACGTTTCTTGAGCGCCGGAATTTCTTTGATGAACATGCTAATCATCTGCTCACTGGCATCAAAATCTGCAATAACCCCGTCTTTTAAGGGACGAATGGTTTTGATGTTTTCATGCGTTTTTCCCTGCATCATGGCAGCTTCTTTTCCTACCGCAATAATTTTTCCAGTTAAACGATTTCTGGCGACAATAGATGGACTGTCTACCACTACTTTATCATTATGAATGATGAGTGTATTGGCTGTTCCTAAATCTATGGCTATATCTTCGGTAAGAAAATCAAAAAATCCCATGTGTTTATTGTTTAAAGAGGATAAAGTTAATTAATTAATGCTTAAAATGACGTGTTCCTGTCATTACCATGGAAATATTATTTTCGTTGCAGTAGTCGATGCTTAATTCGTCTTTTATAGAGCCTCCTGGTTGAATGACCGAGGTGATTCCTGCATGGCCTGCAATTTCAACACAGTCTGGGAAAGGGAAGAAGGCATCGCTGGCCATGACCGAATTTCTCAAATCGAATTTAAAATTCAACGCCTTTTTAATGGCATGATTCAGGGCGTCTACTCTGGAAGTTTGTCCCGTTCCACTGGCCAGTAATTGTTTGTTTTTGGCCAGAACAATGGTGTTGGACTTGGTGTGTTTACATATTTTGGAGGCAAACAACAGGTCTTCTACCTGAGCATCACTCGGTGATAATTTGGTAACTGTTTTCAAATCTTCAACGGCATCCGTTTTGGCATCCCTGTCCTGAACCAAAACCCCATTGAGGCAGGTTCTGACTATTTTATCAGAAAATTGAAACAGCTTTTGAACCAAAACGATCCTGTTTTTCTTTTTTGTCAGAATTTCCAATGCTTCATCGGTATAGGCCGGGGCAATCACCACTTCACAAAAGAGGTTATGAATTTCCTCAGCGGTGGCTTTGTCCAGTTCTGAATTTGAAATCAATATGCCGCCAAAGGCAGAAACGGGGTCTCCGGCTAAAGCATCTGCATAGGCCTGGTGAATTGTCTCTCGTTGCGCCAGACCACAGGCATTGTTGTGCTTTAAGATCGCGAAAGTTGGGGCTTCCTGATAAAATTCTGACATCAGATTGACAGCAGCATCTACATCTAGCAAGTTGTTGTAAGACAATTCCTTGCCGTGAAGCTTATTGAAGACCTTGTCAAAATCGCCGAAGAAAAAGCCCTGCTGATGAGGATTTTCGCCGTAACGCAATGCTTTTCCTTTATCAAAGCTTTGTTTATGACTAGGAAGAGCTTCAGTGGTATTGAAATAATTGAAAATCGCGGTGTCGTAGTGCGAGGATATTTGAAAAGCTTTGGCTGCAAAATTCTTTCTTTGTGAAAGGCTTACAACGCCTTTGTTTTCTTTTAGAATGTCTTCAAAAGCGGCGTAATCCTCTCGTGAAGAAATGCAGAGCACATCTTTGAAGTTTTTGGCTGCAGCTCTGATGAGCGAAATACCGCCAATATCGATTTTTTCAATGATATCCTGTTCGGTAGCACCGGAAGCCACGGTATCTTCAAAAGGATATAAATCTACAATAACCAGATCAATCTGAGGGATGTCGTAAGCTTTCAGCTCTTCCTGGTCCGGGGCATGGTCGGCACGGTTTAAAATTCCTCCGAAAACTTTAGGGTGAAGCGTCTTAACCCGCCCTCCCAGTATGGAAGGATAGGAGGTCAGGTCCTCCACAGGGGTGACGTGTATTCCAAGATCAGTTATGAATTTTTCAGTACCTCCGGTAGAGTAAATTTCGACACCTAACTGGTTTAAGGTTTTCACAATAGGCGCTAAGCCTTCTTTGTGATAAACAGATATTAGGGCGGACTTTATTCCTTTTGCTTGAGCCATTTTAAGATTCTTTTTTAGATGATGCAAAAGTAGGACTTTGTCAAGGAATAATTAATTCTTGACTCTCAATTATTTATAAAAAATCAAGTCCGTAAAACATTAAGTCTTTGCATGCTGAACGTGTTTCAGTAGCAAGCTTCAATAAAAAAACCTGCCTTGTAAAAATCAAGACAGGTTATGGTTTTAAACCTCACTCAGGCCTCACAGGTTTTCAAAACCTGTGAGACCTATTCTGAGACTAGTCTTTTTTCTTTAGAAACTTTGGGATGGGTCAAAGAAAAAAGATTAAAATTAATGATTCAAAAATGTTCAACTTGCCTTAAAAAAATAGAGTAAACTATCGGGTTTTACTAAAAACCTAACTTTAGCAACCTCTCGGCTAGTTCATTATAAACACAAGTGACAAGCTTATATCCTGTGTCTATACAATCATACCTGCAGCAACGGTTTCTTTGGTGGATTCGTCTACCAAAATAATACTTCCTGTACTTCTATTGTCCCTGTAGGAATCCAGCATCAGGCGATGAGAGGTTTTAAGCTGAACCCGTGCAATGTCATTCATTTTCAAATCTTTATCCGCTTCATTTCTTTTGAAGGTGTTCACGTCCATCTTGTAAACGATGTTTTTGATGACTGCCTTTTGCTCGTTGGAGGTGTGCATAATCGTATACTTTGTTCTTGGCTTTACCGGAGCATTATTCAGCCAGCATAACATCACATCAAACTCCTGAGAGAGTTCGGGCTGATTGTTCACTTTTACAATCATATCCCCGCGGCTGATGTCGATATCGTCTTCTAAAGTAATCGCAACAGACATGGGTGCAAAGGCTTCCTGAATTTCCTTTTCCCCCGCATTGATGCTTTTGATTTTTGAGGTAAAGCCTGAAGGCAATACGGCGATTTCATCCCCAACCCGGTAAATACCGCTGGCGATTCTCCCGGCGTAACCTCTGTAATCTTCAAAACCTTTGCGCTGGGGTCTCAAGACCGTCTGTACTGGAAATCTCGCATCTATTTTGTTGATGTCACTGCTGATGTGAAGGGTTTCCAACTCGTATAACATGGGGGAACCCTGAAACCAGGGCATATGTTCTGAACGATTCACCACATTATCCCCATTCAAAGCACTGATGGGAATGTAACGCACATCTTTAATCAGTAATTTTGAAGAAAACTCCTCAAACTGCTCCACTATGGTGTTGAAGGTGTCTTCAGAATAATCTACCAAATCCATTTTATTGATGCACACGATAATGTGTGGGATATTCAATAAGGAAGCGATGAAGGTATGTCTCTTGGTTTGTTCTATCACACCGTGTCTGGCGTCGATCAAAACAACGGCTGCGTTTGCGGTAGATGCTCCGGTCACCATGTTTCTGGTATACTGAATATGACCCGGGGTGTCGGCGATGATGAATTTACGCTTTGGGGTGGTGAAGTATCTGTAGGCCACATCTATGGTAATGCCCTGTTCGCGTTCATCTTTGAGCCCATCGGTAAACATGGCCAGGTCTACCCCTTCGATACCTTTTTGCTTGCTGGAATTTTCCACAGCAGCGAGCTGGTCTTCAAAAATGGATTTGGAATCGTAAAGCAATCGTCCAATAAGTGTGCTTTTTCCATCGTCCACACTACCGGCAGTCGTAAATCTAAGCAGTTGATTTTTATCTATTTTCATCGTATAATCAGTTTTGTAATCAGAATTTTTAAGTGGTTTCAAAAAATAATGGCCTAAAAGTAACCGTCTTTTTTACGGTCTTCCATGGCGGTTTCAGAGCGCTTGTCATCGCTTCGGTTACCGCGTTCGGTTTCTCTCATGGTAGAAACCTCTTCCACGATTTTGTCCATGGTATCTGCGTCAGATTCTATTCCTCCAGTAATGGTAATATCACCAAGGGTTCTGAAACGTATTTTTTTAGTGACAATTTCTTCATTGCTTTCCAATACAAGAAATTCTGAATTCGGAATCCAGGACCCATTTCTTTTCACCACTTCACGCTCGTGAGCCAGATACAAAGAGGGGATTTCTATGTTTTCTATGGCGAGGTAATTCCACACATCCATCTCGGTCCAGTTGCTTATAGGAAAGGCTCTGAAATGTTCGCCTTCAAAGTATTTTCCATTGAGCAGGTTCCAGAGTTCCGGACGCTGATTTTTTGGATCCCATTGCCCAAACTCATCTCTGTGGGAAAAGAAACGTTCCTTTGCTCTTGCTTTTTCTTCATCCCGACGTCCGCCACCAATAGCACAGTCAATTTTATGTTCTTCAATCGTGTCGAGCAGGGTCGTGATCTGCAGGGCATTTCGGGTTGCATTTTTACCTTTTTCTTCAGCCACTCGTCCCGTATCTATCGATTTCTGAACGGAACCTACAATAAGGTTGACCCCGAGTTTTTCGACGATGTCATCTCTAAACTGTATGGCTTCCGGAAAATTATGTCCCGTATCCACGTGCATCAGAGCGAATGGAATTTTGGCCGGATGAAAGGCTTTTTTGGCCAGATGGGTAACCAGTATCGAATCTTTCCCTCCGGAAAATAAAATCACCGGATTTTCAAATTGAGCCCAGACTTCTCTCAAAATAAAGATAGCTTCAGACTCTAGTTCTTCTAGATAATTTAAATAATATGTGCTCATGAACTTATATTCTATGGGTTTCTTCTAAATAATTAATGACGATCTGTACGGCTTCCTCCACCTTGGTCTGTTTTGTTTTGATGTGGATTTCAGGGTTTTTGGGAGCCTCGTAAGGCGCATCGATGCCTGTAAAATTTTTGATTTCTCCGGCTCTGGCTTTTTTGTAAAGGCCTTTAACATCGCGACGCTCGCATTCTTCGAGAGGGGTGTCTACAAAAACTTCGATGATATCGTTTTCCCCAACAATTTGCTTCACCTGCTCGCGGTCTGAAATTAAGGGAGACACAAAAGCAGCCAGGGTAACCACGCCGGCATCTACAAATAATTTGGCAACTTCAGCAATGCGTCTTAAATTTTCAAGTCTGTCTTCTTTGGTAAAGCCCAGTCCCTTATTGATGCCGCTTCTAATGTTATCCCCATCCAGGGCATAGGTGGTGATGCCTTTATAAAACAACTCCTCTTCCACCTTGTTCGCGATGGTTGACTTTCCAGAACCCGATAGGCCCGTAAACCAAAGCACGAAAGACTCGTGCCCATTCACTTTATTTCTTTGTGATCTTGAGATGTCGTAATCGTGTAGGACTATATTTTCGCTCATAATTCTGTTTTTACATGAAAGTAGCCGTTCAGTAAATTCTCCCGATTGTAAAGCATTTCTTCCTGCGTATCCAGACTTGTCACTTCCAGGCCTACAGCTTTACAAATGGCCTGACCGGCCGCTGTATCCCATTCCATGGTAGGTGCATAGCGCGGATAGACATCTGCCTGACCTTCTGCTACCAAACAGAATTTTAAGGAACTTCCTTTGGACACGATTTCTATGGGTTTTTGATGTTCCTTTTTTAAAGTCTCAACATGATCCAGTGTGTCCTGATTCATATGAGACCGACTTCCTACCACGCGTATGGGACTGGAATTCCGGCTAGGTTGCAAAGCTGTAGCCCTGTTCAGCAGAGACTGCAGGTCTGTATCGTTTTCCGGTACGGCAACTTTAAAAGCCTGTCCGGCGTCAACATCCCCAACATAAAGCAGCCGCTGTGCAGGGACATAAATGACTCCAAACACCGGTTTTTGTTCGTTGATTAAAGCAATGTTGACTGTGAATTCCCCGTTTTTCTTCACAAATTCTTTGGTGCCATCCAGCGGATCCACAATCCAGCACTGTGTCCAGGATTTCCGCTCGGCATAGTCAGTTTGCTTGTTTTCTTCGCTTATGATTGGAATGGACGTCCTCTCTAAATACGACATAATCACCGCATTGGCATGTTTGTCGGCTTGAGTAAGCGGTGATGCATCATCTTTGTATTCTACATCAAAATCCTCTCTGTAGATTTCCATAATCGCATCTCCGGCTTTTATGGAAGCTTCAATCGCTTTAAGGTAATTTTCCTGCATTTATTCTTAGATTGTTAGTTCGAAACCCATTTGATTTCAACTCAATGAAGCGCTTATATTCAGACACTTATGTGAATTCAAATCGGAGGCCGGGCAAAAGTATATAATTTCTACCAATTTAGTAGACTATTCAAATGGATTCCTATGCTTTCTATGTTAAATTTATTCTGAATTTAAAGTAAGTTGGGTTGATTTTTGACGACTAATGCTGAACTTCGCAGTATCGACTGTCGTACATAAAAGAAAAGCTCATGCAAATTTTTCGTCATCTAGTCTTAGTCATTTCAGTTTTCATAGGAGTATTCCAGCTTCAGGCCCAGGACATTCATAAACACCAGCAATGGGATGAACTGCTGAAGATGTACGTGGATGATAACGGCCATGTTAATTATAAAGCGCTCAAAAAAAATCAGGAAGACTTAATAGTCTACCTGAATCTACTCAATGAAAACCCGCCAGATCAGTCGTGGAACCGGGCTCAAAAGAAAGCCTACCTGATCAACGCTTACAACGCTTACACCGTCAAATTGATTATCGACAATTATCCTTTGGAAAGCATTCGAGACATTGGTGGATTTTTTAACAATCCCTTTACGACGGAGTTTGCAAAAATTGGCGGTAAAACCTATGCTCTGGACGATATTGAAAAGGGAATGCTTCTGAAGATGGGGGATCCCAGGGTGCATTTTGCGGTGAACTGTGCTTCAGAATCCTGTCCGAAGCTGGCTAACGAAGCCTATGTAGCATCCAAACTGGATCAGCAGCTGGATGCGGCGGCAAAGCGATTTATCCTTTCAGACCAAAACAAGCTGTCAAAAAACCATGTTGAACTTTCTAAAATTTTCAAATGGTACGCTTCCGATTTTGAAACCGACACTACTTCTGTGATCGACTTTATCAATCAATATTCCGGGCAAAAAATCAATGAAGACGCCAGCATAGAGTATTTGCCGTATTCCTGGAAATTGAACGAAAACTAATGTCTATGCTAAGCATTATCATCCCTGTGTATAATGAAGCTGAGGTGATTGAAGCTAACCTCAAACAGATTCAGAAGCGAATAAGCGCCGCTTCATGGGTAGATGAAATCCTGGTTGTCGATGGGGGAAGTAGTGACGATACCCTCATAAAAGCCAAAGCCGTAGAAGGCATCCGAGTTTTCGTAAGTCCTAAAGGACGACCTAAGCAGATGAATTTTGGAGCCAAACGCGCGACAGGTCAAATCTTATATTTTCTTCATATCGATTCTTTCCCGCCCGAAAATTTTGATGAAATGATTGTCAATGCTTTCAAAAACGGACATGAGGCAGGTTGTTTTCAAATGAAATTCAGAAGCAGTCATCCCTGGTTGAAATTTACAGGCTGGTTAACGCAGTTTAAAGCCAGGTCCTGTAGAGGCGGAGACCAAAGTTTGTTTGTCACCAGGTCGCTTTTTGAAAACATTGGAGGTTATGATGAAAACTTCCTGATTTATGAAGACCATGAAATCCTGAAGCCCATCTATAAGCAAACCCGGTTTGAGGTGATTTCAGAGTGGATTTCGACCTCTGCGAGACGATATGAGGACAAGGGCATTCTGAAATTACAGCTTCTGTTTCTGGGAATCTATTTCAAAAAATGGCTGGGGGCTTCTTCAGAAGAACTTTTCAGGTTTTATGAAAAGCATATTAATAATACACCGACTAAAGCCTGAGATTGCTTTACTTTTGAATAAACTTTAGTAATTTCAGCATCAGATATCCGACTAGCGTACTAATTAAAACCTGAAGAGTTTGAAACAAGAACATATTGTCATCATAGGAAATGGTATTTCAGGGGTGACTTTGGCACGGCATATCCGTAAATTATCCGATAAGCGCATCACCTTGATTTCTTCTGAAAGTGAATACTTTTTCTCTCGAACGGCATTGATGTACGTTTATATGGGACACATGAAATGGAATCATCTAAAACCCTATGAAGATAGCTTTTGG
This sequence comes from Psychroflexus aurantiacus, assembly GCF_010820555.1. Classification (GTDB taxonomy): domain Bacteria; phylum Bacteroidota; class Bacteroidia; order Flavobacteriales; family Flavobacteriaceae; genus Psychroflexus; species Psychroflexus aurantiacus. Next base: position 97,828 of record NZ_JAAIKD010000005.1, read on the forward strand.
AAAAAAAACAGGCTGGAATTAAAGCAGGCCCATGTTAAGCATATTGATACTGAACGCAAACAGCTAGAACTGGACTCTGGAGAAGATTTTTCCTATGATAAACTGGTGATTGCCTGTGGTTCTAAATATAATAAATTTGGCTGGCCGGGCCAGGATGCTGAAGGTGTCATCGGACTTGTAAGCAAGCAGGACCTTGAGGCGCTTGAGGTATACGCGCCAAATAATGAAGTGTGTAAACGCGCAGTCATTGTTGGCGGTGGGTTGATAGGCGTTGAGCTTGCTGAAATGCTTTCTACTCGAAATATCCCTGTCACTTTCCTGGTTCGTGAAGAGCATTTCTGGAGTAATGTCATACCTGATCAAGAAGCTCAGCTTTTAGAACGGCATATTAGAGAACATGGCATCGATTTAAGGCTGGACCAAAACCTTGAAGAAATCATAACCGATGAACAGGGGAAGGTAAAAGCCGTCAAAGTAAAAGAAACCGGAGAAATAATAGACTGTGATCTGGTGGGGCTGACCCCCGGTGTATCTCCGAATATTGAGTTTTTAAAGTCCAGTAAGATTGAATTAAACCGTGGCGTGTTAGTCAGCCGAATGCTGGAAACCAGCGAACCGGATGTGTATGCCATAGGGGACTGTGCTGAACAGCGTGAGCCTATCGGCAATCGCCCTGCTGTGGAAGCGGTGTGGTATACTGGCCGGATGATGGGAGAAACCCTGGCACAGACCTTATGCGGAAATCCCATGAACTATAACCCGGGACACTGGTTCAATTCTGCCAAGTTCTTTGATATCGAATATCAAACTTACGGCTGGGTGTTTCCTGAGCCAAAAGAAGGGCATGCCGATTTCTACTGGGAAGCTGAAGATGGTAAAAAATGCATACATATTCATTTTGAAAAGGAATCCAGGATTTTTAAGGGCATCAACACCTTTGGGATTCGGATGCGACACGAAGTATTTGACTACTGGCTGACCGAAGAAGCGACCGTAGATGAGGTTATTAAGCATCTGAAATCAGCCAATTTTGACCCGGAATTTTTTGAGCGCTATGAAAAGGAGATACTTGAAGCCTATAAAAAACAGGAAGTTGATGTTTGATTGTCGAAATCAGACCTCACAGGGTTTCAAAACCTGTGAGGTTTAGGCAGGTGTTGTTATTGAAATAAAAATATAAAAAAACGAGATTCTGCAGGGATTAGAAACCTGTGAGGTCTGCAAATCATAAAAGTATGAGTTTAGACGTGAATATGTCTGTCACAGGAAATACCCCGGAAGCTTTAAATGTCCAGCAAAAATTATCTGCTGCACTTGGACTTGCCGGAATTTTTATCATGAGCTTATCGGCTTTTAATGTTGGATTTCAGCCGCAGGCACTCTGGCTGACTTTAGCGATAGGTCTGGTGGCCATCGGTATTGTCTGGTACACCAGAGCCAGCTATGCAGGTAAAACTGCAGGCATCAAAAACGATGGGGTATATTTCAAATCCCTGACCAATCGCGGACTTTGGGCTTACCTTGTAGGGATAGTGTTCACCGGGTTTTATATCGTGCTTTATTTTTACCCGGGTTTATTAGGTTTAAATAGTGACTCAGCAAATACAGGGATTATTTCGCTTTTCGATCCTTTGAGTCAATTTATGGCCGGAAGACCGGCCAGCCAGTGGTTTGTTTATGGAACCTTATATACCCTGGCCATTCTTGGATTTGGTTTTAAGTTCCTGTGGAAATATCGGCATAACAGCTACCAGCGTCTGCGGACGTTTTCGGTGATGTTTTTCCAGTTGGGATTCGCCTTTGTCATTCCCGAGGTGATGGCCAGACTGAATGATGATGATTTTTCTTTGCCTTATTACAACCTGGTCAACATCTGGCCTTTGAACTATTACAATTTCGAGCAGTACAGAGTGGATGAATTTATAAGTGCCGGGACGGTGGGCATTGCACTCCTGATTTTTGGCGTGCTCTCCATTTTGGTGATTACCCCTATTCTGACTTACAAATACGGTAAACGCTGGTATTGTTCCTGGGTGTGTGGTTGCGGAGGCCTGGCAGAAACGGCCGGGGATCCGTTTCGCCATTTAAGCGACAAGACACAAAGCGCCTGGAAACTGGAACGCTGGCTCGTGCATTCTGTTTTAGTCTTTGTGGTGGTCATGACCACAGCGGTAGTATATTCTTATCTGAGTCCCGGTGGATACTGGCTTTCGGGTGGTGCATTTTTGATAAGTGTTGCCGTCTTATTATCAGTCATATTCGGCTGGGCGATGCTGTTTAAACGCCAGGAATTAAAGAAAGATGCCAGGTACGCTGCCATTGGTTTTTTTGTAGTGATTATGGCGCTCATCGCTTTACACTTTTCTGGGATGACCAGTAAAGTCTTTCTTTTTGAAGCTGAGACCTTAAGAGCCTCTTATGGGTTTCTCATTGGAGCGATATTCTCCGGTGTGGTTGGGGTTGGCTTTTACCCGATTTTCGGAAACCGTGTATGGTGCAGATTTGGCTGTCCCATGGCCGCTGTATTAGGATTTCAGCAGCGTTTATTTTCAAAGTTTAGAATCACGACCAACGGCGGACAATGTATTTCCTGCGGAAACTGTTCCACCTATTGTGAAATGGGTATCGATGTGAGAGCCTACGCTCAAAAAGGCGAAAACATCGTCAGGTCCTCCTGCGTGGGTTGTGGGATCTGTGCTTCGGTGTGTCCGCGAGGCGTTTTAAAACTTGAAAATGATACGCCCAAAGGCAGAATCAATTCTAAAGACATCCTCTTAGGAAACGATGTGGACCTGATGGATCTGGTGAATCAGAATAAAAAGTAAGAAGGGTTTTAGCCGTGACGTAACCACCTGCAAACGCATCCTCAAAATGATTTTAAGGATGCGTTTGCAACATCTGCTGTTTAGTTAATCAACAGGTAATGGAAGGACTTGGAACGATAGAGTACAAGGATAATGTTGACTAAAAATAAACCACTGGCGACAGGATTGGTCATATCAAAACCAGGACAATAAAAAAATTCTAAAAACTGAAGACGGCCAGGAAATTGTGCTGGCCGACGAAAAAGGCTATAACACCTGCACCAGAGTAGAGGACAGTAAGTGTAAAGCCGCTCAGGACTGGTGGACCAAACACACAGGTACTGGGCTGATGTCCGCGCAGAATGGCAATCTGTTTTTGAAAATAAAGAGGATATCAGCATGCTTAAAAGCATAGACGATAAGCCTTTGTTTATGCATATGTTTGAATTGCAGGACCAGGAATACACCAGTCAAAAAATCGAAGCCCAAATCGATGCTTTCCTAAAATAATCTGGTGAGCCTTTAAAGAACTGGAAAAACAGCCTTGAATAAGCTAGTTTTATTTCGGTTCAGAACATATCATACATGGCATTTCATGCTTTGATAAAAAAGCCTACTCCTGCCGAGAGGGCCATTTGTGTTTATAAAGAAAACTTAAAAAATTTTAGAAATATTTAATATTTGCTTAGTTTTAAAGCTAGCAAATTGAAAAATCAACTTTTTTTATATACAAATCAGATTAATAGATAAATATTATATTTAATTACCAATTAAATATATTTTCTTTATAGTCAAATTAAAATTCGCTTACTATGGAAGATAATAAAAATTCAAAAGATGCAAACCATAAAGTCTGGGATGTCAATGACTCCTCGGCTAAATGTCCATTCCTAAATGGAGACACCAAGGGCGTTGCCGGCTCTGGTAACGATAACAGAGACTGGTGGCCCAATGCATTGAATTTAAATATTCTCAGACAGAATTCAGCTATGGCCAATCCTATGGATGAAGATTTTGATTATGCTGAAGAATTTAAAAGTCTGGATCTGGAGGCCGTAAAAAAAGACCTGGAAGAGCTTATGACGACCAGCCAGGACTGGTGGCCTGCAGATTATGGTCATTACGGACCCTTCTTTATTCGTATGGCCTGGCATGCTGCGGGGACCTATAGAATACAAGACGGACGAGGAGGAGCAGGATCGGGTTCTCAGCGTTTCGCACCCCTCAATTCCTGGCCGGATAATGCCAATCTGGACAAAGCCAGGTTATTATTATGGCCCATCAAGAAAAAATACGGAAAGAAACTCTCCTGGGCAGATTTATTGGTGCTTACAGGTAATGTGGCCCACGAATCCATGGGACTTAAAATGCAGGGATTTGGCGGCGGACGTGAAGACATCTGGCAGCCGGAAGAAGATGTGTACTGGGGTTCAGAAAAAGAGTGGCTGGATAATGAAAAGCGTTACGAAGAAGGCGAGCTGGAATACCCCCTTGCCGCTTCTCATATGGGACTGATTTACGTTAACCCGGAAGGGCCCAATGGTAAACCCGACCCTATGGGTGCTGCACACGACATTAGAGTTACCTTTGGTCGTATGGCGATGAACGATTATGAAACCGTGGCGCTTATTGCCGGCGGACATACCTTTGGTAAGACCCATGGGGCCGCCAGCGATTTGGATTATGTCGAGGCAGAACCAGCAGGCGCTCCTATGGAGATGCAAAGTATGGGCTGGAAGAACAATTATAAATCTGGTAAAGGAGCAGATACCATCACCAGTGGTCTCGAAGGGGCCTGGTCCGAAACGCCTACTCAATGGAGTAACCAGTATTTTGATAATTTATTCAAATACGACTGGGAACTGACCAAAAGCCCGGCAGGAGCCTACCAGTGGAAACCAAAAGACAATGCAGGAGAAGGAACAATTCCAGATGCTCATAATCCCGATAAAAAACATGCGCCGTTTATGCTGACTACAGACCTTGCGCTGAAGGAAGATCCGGAGTATGAGAAAATATCAAGACATTTTCACGAAAATCCGGAGGAATTTGCTGATGCTTATTCCAAAGCCTGGTATAAATTAACTCACCGGGATATGGGACCTATTGAAAGATACCTGGGATCCGATGTACCAAAGCAAGAGTTTACCTGGCAGGATCCGGTACCGAAAGTTGACCATGACCTGATCAATGCTGCCGATGTGGAAGACCTAAAAGAAAAACTACTGGATACAGACTTATCCATTTCAGAACTGGTCTCTACAGCCTGGGCATCCGCTTCAACCTTTAGACATTCAGACAAGCGTGGGGGAGCCAATGGCGCACACATTCGACTGGAACCACAGAAAAACTGGGAAGTGAATAACCCGGAACAACTCTCCAAAGTGCTGGGAATCCTGGAAAACGTTCAGGCAGACTTCAATACTTCTCAAAAGGACAATAAAAAAGTATCTCTTGCAGACCTTATTGTTTTGGGAGGGAACGCTGCCGTTGAAAAAGCAGCCGAAAAAGCCGGTCACGACATCCACATTCCGTTTTATCCGGGAAGAACCGACGCCAAAGCAGAGCAAACTGAAATCGACTCTTTTGAGGCCCTGGAGCCTAGAGCCGATGGATTCAGAAACTATTCCAAAGGCTATCCTAAAGTAACCGAAGAAGAAATGCTGGTGGACAGATCCAATCTGTTGACGCTTACCGTGCCTGAAATGACCGTGCTTATTGGCGGTATGCGCGCTTTAAATACCAATTACGACCACTCCAAACACGGCATCTTTACCGATCAGCCGGAAGTCCTAACCAACGATTTCTTTGTGAATCTCCTGGACATGGGCACAACCTGGAAAGCGGTAAACGAAGAGGATACCCTGTTTGAAGGTACCGACCGCAGGACGGGCGATAAAAAATGGACAGGAACCCGGGCCGATCTTATTTTCGGCTCCAATTCAGAATTGCGGGCCCTGGCCGAAGTCTATGCTACCGATGATGCCAAAGAAAAGTTTGTCAAAGACTTTTCGGCAGCCTGGAACAAGGTCATGAATCTGGACCGTTTCGATTTGGATTAAATTTTATTGATTGAGAATTGAGTTGAAGGGGATTTGGAAACAAATCCCCTTTTTTTAGGCCTTCACCGGAATGCTTTTAAAAAAGGCTTATTTTGAATCTGCCTGCGTTACCCTGAAGCTGGGCGATACATTTCTTAAGGCCTTGAGGCAACTTCCTTATCCAGTCTGCTGAGGAAGTCCGCCTGAAGGGGAGAAGGTCAACTGAAGCAGAGAGAAACGATTGAAAGGCTTACGAAAGCTTATTTTTATACTCAACCGTTTCTATTTGCATTTAAAAGTGTATGTTTATAAGCCATAAATGCGATGGCGTGAACTAAAACCTGGTTCCATATTGGTTTATCCCTTAGGATTACCTTATAAAGGCGTCGTTTTATAAATATATAACGTGTTGTAAAGCATATAAAATAAAATACAAATAATGAATTGGAAAGAAGACTTGCCAGAACAATGCCCGCCAGAAAAAGCATTTGAACCAAATGATTTTAAAGTATTCAGACTTGCTACAAATAAAAATATTGACGAATCGGATTTTCAGTCACAACGTGCTTTAAAACCAAAAGCAAAATTTAAGGGTGTGGATGAATGCATTGCTCGGTCTATTTCTGTTTTTGATGAAATAAATAAGTGCTTGAACATGGCCAAGCTTCCATTATACAAAAATAAGTGGAAGGCTGTTTTAGAAATTGAACTCAACGAAAGTGACGGGTTGGCTTTAAAGACCTTTAAGGACCCTTGTCACTATTCTTGGTGGAGAAGTACTACCTTTGACATTAATAATTCTATATTGAAGACCATTGAATAGAGTCTTAAACATATCGCAAATATTAGTCTATTACGACTTTCCTCACATTTTTACAGCAAGTGACGTAGTTGGTACAGATTACTTATGCATGCTCACTTCGTACGAAGAAGATGAAGCTATGTTCTTGGCTGTTCAAATATCCAAAAATAGATTGATAAGCTTCTTAAATGGTAGTTTAGACTTAAGAGACGTTTTTGAAAACCCCGAAATTAAGCAGTGGTTTACCTTTAGTTCAATTGAAGATGATGTCATTGCTGTCGCTTTGGATGTAGATGCTTTACCTAAAGATTACTTACCCGATGCGGGGTTTGTATTTAAAAATCACGATAAGACTGACGATATTATAGTCAATGAATCAATTGAGTATTCTAATGCTATTGTTCATTTAGCTATTTCAGATGAACAAGATAACTACAGTATTGAAGCAGACGATTTGGGTGACATTATGAAGCTTTACCAAGTAATTCTTGAAAACACATATAAAAAGGAACTTTTAAATAAAAAAGTAAAAGACAAAAAGGCTTTTTACGCACCACAAAACTATAAATTAAGGGCTTTTGCTTCATCTTACAGCTCATTTAATGTACATCTTTATTCTACATCTCAGACTGATATGTTTGGAAATGCAGTCATTCAGTTAGGTTTGGAAAAGCTAAATGCAATAATTTCAGACTTTGATAATGAAGACAACTATTTAGAAATTTTGAGAACAGTAAAAGGACACTCTGTTAGTACTCTTAAAAAATTAGTAAAAAGAATTATTGATGACAACTTAATAGTAAAACATAAGTGGTATTCTCCAAATCAAGAAAAAGTGCATTTTACTAGCATTGATAGTGTTCGAGCACAAAAAATTTATGAAGTCTTAAATGCATCCGAAGAACTTGCTGAAGAAGTGAAAGAATTTATTGGACATTTAGTCCAAATTGATGTAGATAAAGGAACTTGGAGAGTATTTAATATTGAAGATGAAACCGAGTATCCAGGTGAAAGTAATCCCGCCCTTTTGCAAGGACTTACAGTAGAGACCGTAAATTATAAACTGATTTGTACAGAAATAATAGAAGCAATGAAAGTTTCAGAAAAGGAAAAAGTTAAATACATTCTTAACTCAATAGAAGAAATAGGATAATACGCTTTACAACACTACATATAGCTTATGGCAGGTGAAGCCGTAAAGGTAAAATTTGTACTTTTAATTAACTTTGATGGAGGCAGACAAAGCAGTGCTACGAAATCTGCCACAAAGCTATATGCTTAATGTTGTGGGCAATTTAAAAAAACCAGTAAATGCATACAGATTTACCATTAAAAGAAAATTCAACCGATAAATTAGGAAGGCATCCTTTTGCATATGAAATAGCATCTGGTTTGGTTAAATCTTTTAAAGACAATAATGAAAGTATTGTACTTGGCATTAATGGAACTTGGGGTTCTGGAAAATCAACGTTGCTGAATTTTATTATTAATGAAGTTGAAGATATCTCTACAAGTATAAATCAAGAAATTATTGTTTTAAGGTTTAATCCTTGGATGTTTTCTGGACAAAAGGAATTACAAAATGTATTCTTAAGAGAGTTAATTCTAAAATTAAAAAACAACTCTGAAAAACTAAAAAATGCTTCAAAGAAAATAGCTGAATTTTTAGAATACTTGAATTGGGTTAATTACGTACATTCTGGAGCTGGAGAGGCACTCAAATCATTAAAAAACATTTTTAAAAAAGCAGGGAAAGAAAAAGAACTTTCCGAACTGAAAAAGGAAATTGATAACATTTTAATTGAATCAAAAGTAAAATTATATATTACTATTGATGATATTGACAGGTTAACACCAAATGAAATAACTGATATTTTTCAATTAATTAAATTAAACGGGAATTTCGCGAATACGATTTTTATTTTAGCTTATGACCAAAATGTAGTTCAGACTGCATTAGAAAATCAATTCGGCGAAAATGGAAAAAAATATATTGAAAAAATTGTTCAAGTAGATTACACATTACCTTCAATTTCCAAAGAAGATATTTCAAGATTGTTCATAGATAATTTAAATATACTTTTTAATGAAGATGAGATAATTGATAAAATCAAAGAATTAAATGAATCCATTAAAAGTGAACCGTTTATCAACTTTTTTTCTTCATTAAGAGATATATACAGGTTTAATAATAGTATAAAGTTACGTTTGCCTTCAATAGTGAATGAATTGAACATCTTGGATTTTTTATTAATTGAGTCTTTAAGAGTATTTGACCAAAAAGCTTACAAGTTTATCATAGATAACAAAGAAAGTTTAGTATACAAAAGTGATAACAACATCAATAATTTTAACTTTCGCTCTAACAATAATGAGCAATCTACCGATGCTTTTATTGAAAGTATAGATTTTAATGATTTAATTAAACAAATATTAAAAAGGTTATTTATAGTTGACTCTTCATATAGCTTCAATTCAAATACACCTGATGACTTAATTAGAGGTAAAAGAGTTGCAAACGAAAGTTATTTCAATAGATATTTTAATCTTCAATTGTCAAATTTTGACATTCAAGAATATGTTTTTGAAAGCTTCATAAATGAAAATTCAGCCGAAGAAAATGAAGATATTTTAAAAAATGTTCAAGAAAAAGGACAATTATTTCAATTCCTAAATTGGGTTAAAATAAAAAGCAAAGGCTGTGATGAATATAGGCAACAAAAAATCATTGAATCTATTTTAATTTATTCAAAAAACTTACCACATAAAAAGGGTATGTTTTGGGGTATAGGATCTGATTTAACTACAGTATTACATTATGCTTCTGATATGTTATATGATATTAACGATATTGAAGTTCGAAGAAAACTTATTCTCTCACATTTAGAAAGTAATGTAAGTTTTGCTTCATTCTATTTGGGCGATAGAATATTATATGCGAACGAACAATCAGAAAATGGTAAGTTATATTCAAGTAACGAATGGTATTATCTTTTCAAATTCGAAAAAGAGAGTGACTTGGAATTTATCGAAAAAATTCTGTCTAAAAGAAACTCAATTGCAAAAGACCTTTTTGATAATATTTTAATTAAAAACGAATTTTTAGCCGAAGATGAAATTGGATTAATATTAGATACTGTCTATAAAAATTATAATGAACATTACGAGGCAAATTTTGATAAACTAATTGAGAACGACCACGATTTAGTTAAGTATGTTTGGTTATCTATTAAACGTAGCTGGATGACTTCTAACAGTAAAGTCGGATATCAACTTGCCGAATATCAACTTTATCCTGAATTAGATAAGGAAGCTATAAAAAGCAGGTTCGACAGTCTTAATTCAGCTGATTTTGATGAAAATGAGAATAAGATAATATCTCTATTTAAAAAAGCTTACGATGATGGATTTGAAGAAAAAAAGTACTACGATATAGAAACACTTGAAGAAATGGGAAAATGGTAAAAAAACTGCCCACAACAATGTATACAGCTCAATTCTAAGCATTTGATTAATCGAAAGTTCAGGCATATTTGCAAAGTCGCCAAATTTTTAAATTTGACAATTTCCAATAAAAAAGATAAATAGTAAAATTTAAAAATTCGGCTTGTGTTAATCCGAAAAGTAACGCATATAACTGCCCTACTTTTCATATCCAAAACGTTTCAGATAAAAACAAGATATTGACTTTAAATGAATAAACTTGAAAACGATTACAGTACTCCTTATCGGTCTGCAGTTATTCTTTAATCACACATTTGCCCAGGCAGAAGCCAACATCCAGGCCCTGGAAGTGATCGAAAACAGAACGGAAATGAATGGCATCTACTTTCACTATAAAATCAAGAATACAGCAGCTACAGTCATTCCCGCAGGAAGCTATGAGACCTTTTATAAAGAAAATCACGAGTTTTTGAATTACACCCTCGAAATCAAAATGCAGGACTCTAATCCCGCAAACAACACCTTGAAAGGTCAATCTATACGTTAATCCTTCAAGTAGCGGCTATGCAAGACATTGGTTTTATAAGCCTAAATAAAACCCAGATGAAAAATACATCTCAGGTCCCGCTTTTAAAACCTTAGCCGCAATCCCAGTCCATTCGCGTTTCCCACCAGACTGACTTCCGGTTTCAACTCCCGGAGAAAAGCGGTTTTGGATCGGGCGTTGTAGAGGGCGACCCCTTCCTCCAGATTTCTTTTGGAGCGGGACGCTAAAGGGATGGCGACGGTGATCAAAGCTCCGCCGGCAATCGCCAGCACCCAGTTGGGTTCGCCATTGCCCAGGGCCTGACCTACAGGAATACCGACAAGTGCCCCGCTTGCAAATCCGAAAATAGTGGATAAGATAGTCTGAGACTGCGCTCTTTTGATGAGGTCGTAGCTTTCTTCAACAGAGCTGGTTTCTTTAAGCAGTTCGCGCCAGTTGAGTTCCTGTTCTCCTTTTTTGAATTCATAACCCCAGGCATTTTGATCAATGCTGATTTCCTGGGAAAAAGATAAGGCTGAGGTAAACAGGCATACGGCAAGAAGGAGGTGCTGGATGGATTTCATGTCTAAGATTTTATGCTTTAAAATTACACTTTTTCTGGAAAAGATGACCTGGACAAAAGTGCAACAACCTGAGCTTGCGTAAGGGATAGTCCGCATCTGCTTCCTTTGGAGCAGAGCGGGATGTATTTTGTTAATGACGGATTTTAGAAATGAGAAAACTTGTATTAACTTAGCAATCAGTTAGAAATCTTAATTTTTAAACATAATTTTTGTTTTAAAAGCAATGAAATACGCAGTTCTTTTTTGCCTGATTATTTTGAGCTGTACAGATGACAGGCCGTTGAATTATGAAGACCTGGAAGCACGTCCGGTTTTTGAATTCAATGTGTTTCAGACCCGATATTCTGCTAGTCTAATCAATGCGGGAAATCAGTCCGTTCCTGTTCCTAACAGCCTCCGGGATTTCGTTGATCTGGATTTTTTCAATGAGGATTTCAATGAAAATTTAGTCAGTCTGGAATTCAAGTTCCTTGCAGAAAACAGCATCGACAGAATACAACAGCTGGATTTTATATTTTACGATGCTAATGCCAGGGAAACCTTCAGAATTTCAGAACCTATCGCTGCAGGAGCAGAAGGAAATCCTAGCACTCAGGAGTTCTCAGTGGTTTTGAATCCTCTGGAAATAGCGCAAATCACATCGAGTGTCAGGGCAGAGCTCCTTATCAATCAGGCTTCGTCGGCTACAAATTCCGGAGAAATGCGACTGGAATGTATTGTGGAGGCAGGCTATTTATTCAGTGCAGAATGAGGTCTTGTGCGTTTCTACTTCTTTTACTCAGCTGCAATGCTTTATGGAGTCAGGATAAGCATCTGCTTTATAACCAAAGGCATAATCCTCAGGCTTTGATGCTAAACCCCGGGATGGCCTATCAAAAGACAGACTTTCATATAGGCATTCCTCTTCTCTCCAATATCTATGTTTCGCTTGGAAATACAGACTTTAGCATGGACGCTATCTTTAACGCCAACGACATCAATGCCAATATAGAGGAAGTGCTGGATAGAATGTCCTCGGAAGATTTTCTAGCCTTCAACCAGAAACTGGATCTCCTTCATATAGGCTGGAGACGTGGAAAGCGGTATTATTCTGCCGGAGCCTACCAGGAAATAGACGCCGTCTCTAATTTTCCCAAAGACCTGATAGAGCTGGCTTACTACGGAAATGCCGGACAAAACAGAAGCTATGACCTTGGCCATATCAACACTAAAGTGAATACGCAGACTGTTTTTCACTTCGGAATTAATCAACAGATGAATGAAAATCTGCATCTGGGAGCCCGTGTCAAACTCTATACCTCGAGTTTAAATGCAAGGTCCTTAAGAAACACCGGGCGTTTTAGATCCAGAACCGATGAAACCGGACTTTTACTCACTCAAACCATAAGCAATTTGAACTTAAAATTTGATTCGACAGGGATAGAAAATGCGGATGAGCTGACTCCCGGAAACCTCTTGTTTGGTTCCAATTTGGGTTTGGGATTCGACTTTGGACTGTCCTATATTATCGACGACAAACTTGAGTTTACAGCCAGTCTTTTGGATCTTGGATTTATTCAGTTCAGCAAAGACACCCAAAGACTTACGGTTCAAGGGTATTATGAATATGAGGGCCTGGAAATTCAGTTCCCCGATTTTGCCCAGGGCGGTGACCTTGTGACCTATTATCAAGATCTTGGCGACGACATAGAGGAAGCACTTCCTTCTGAAACCACTTCAGACGCCTACACCTTTGTGCAGCCCGCTAAAATGAATTTGGGATTAAGCTACAGGTTTGGGAGTGTATCAGGCTCCTATGATTGTACCCTCACTCCAGCAAGGGAACGCTTCGGAAATCAAACCTTAAGCCTGCATGTGTTTAGCATGGCCAATGCCGGAAATTTATTTTACAGTATCAATGCGATGTATGAAAGACGCTTTTGGAATGCGTTTTACGTGAAAGCAAGTTTAGGAGTAGACCAGTTTAACAGGCCGAATTATGGAGGAGGCTTGGCTTTGGATGCCGGGAAAGTCAATCTGTTTTTGAATCTGGATCGGCTCAACAATGTAACTAACCTGTATGAGGCTAAAGCCCTGGCCTTTCAGTTTGGAATGAATTTAAAGTTCTAACTGGCTTTTTTTGAACTTGACCACGTAGCCTATATGCTCCAGGATGATCCAGCATTCCTTTGCATTCACAAACTTGACTGTGCCTTCAATTTGTTCAAACCCCAAGGCCGTCATATCCAGTTTTTCTCCCGGCCTCAGACTTTGTAATTCCTGGCTTTCGAACTGACTGTCTTCAGCCATGGATCGCAGACTCTCCACTTCTTTAGAACTTACTTTTGCCGGTTTTCCAAGCCAGTACAGGTATCTTACCGCCTGAGGTCTGTCGAAAACCAGAGGCCTGTCCTGATCTGGGATATTCACCAGAATCATAGAAGGCAATATGGGAGTCTCTATTTTTTTCTTGCGGTCGCTCCACTGTTTTACTTCTACCCGCGTAGGACAATAGGCTTCAATCCCATCCTGTAGCAATTGCTTGGCCAGTTTTTTTTCCGCTCTGGGTTTGGTATAAAGGACATACCAGTGAGAAGAGGTTTGGGTAGTAGAATCCATAAACTTTGTTTGATTTTATCAGTACAAGCCGGGTCTTAGTTCATTATAATGCTGAAGGGATGTTTCAGGCCTTTGAACTGGTCCAGCTCGGCAGTAAGCGAGCCTACAGCCAGTTCAGCTTTAATTTTTAATGGAATTTTATTTTTATCGGCCGAAACCCAAAAGGTAAGGCTTTCGCTTTCTTCAAACACACGCTCGGCTTTGACATAGGGTCTGAATTTTAAAGCAGGTACTTTTCCAAATTTTGTTTCAATGGTTTCAAAACCCAGGAATTTCGTCTTGAAATCATAGTTTTCGTTATCAAAAAACATGTTTAAATAGAATTCCTGTCCAACTTTAAGCGTACTCAGGTCTATGGTATTTCTGAGTTTATAAAACGCAGAAAGCATGTCCTGGGTATTGTTCTTCAGGTCGAAGGTCTCGGTTGTGTCGTGTTTTAAGTCGACGACGACCACCTCATTGGCAGCGTGGTTAAAAAACAATTCCTTATTTTTTTCGTACCCGCCTTCATTGATGTCTCTTATGAATTTCAGGGGCAAGCCTTTGTCTTCCGTAATATAGGTTTCATACCGGTCCCTGACCTTAAAAAAAAGATCCAGAAGACCAACGCTTTTTCCAATTCCAACGATATGGTAGACGTCTTCTCCGTCTAAATTGACTTTATCGATTTCCAGACTTGCCGTGCTGGTGTTGAACCAGCCGTATTTAATTTTAAAGCTAAGCCATTCGCCCTCTTCGTATGCAGATTGGCTAAAACCGGTCAGAGTCCAAATGAAAAAGAATAAGCTGAAAATTAATTTCATAGACGTATAAGATTTGTTCAAATTTCTATAATATCAATTAACATGCCCTTATTTTATGACGACTTTAATAACAAAGCTAAAAGCCTTCATACAGAGATAAAAGACTTTTAGATGCTGTGGTTTAAAATTCTAGAGAGTTCCCCTTAAGTCTTGTTCGCGTTCTATGGCCTCAAACAGGGCTTTGAAATTTCCTTTTCCAAAGGATTGAGCCCCTTTGCGCTGTATAATCTCAAAAAACATGGTGGGTCTGTCCAGAACTGGTTTGGTGAAGATTTGCAATAAATAGCCTTCATCATCGCTGTCGATCAGGATGCCGAGTTCTTTGAGCGGCGCCAGGTCTTCGTCTATTTCACCCACTCGGTCCAGGACCGTGTCGTAGTAAGTTTCAGGAATGTTCAGAAACTCTACACCCCGACGCTGTAATTCACTCACGGTTTCAATGATATTATCGGTAGCCACCGCTATATGCTGTACGCCGGCACCATTGTAGAAATCGATATATTCTTCAATTTGTGACTTCTTTTTTCCCTCAGCAGGTTCATTAATCGGGAATTTTATTCGGCCGTTTCCGTTGCTCATGACTTTACTCATCAGTGCGGTATATTCCGTAGAAATATCCTTATCATCAAAGGAAAGCAGCTGAGCAAATCCCATGACATCGGCGTAAAAATTAACCCACTTGTTCATTTCGTTCCAGCCCACATTTCCTACCATATGGTCGATGTATTTAAGGCCAACAGTCTCGGTTTTATAGACTTTGGTCCAGGCTTTATACCCGGGTAAAAAAGGACCCTCGTAATCTTTCCGCTCAATAAACAGGTGTATGGTTTCCCCGTAGGTATGTATGCCTGAGATCACAGCCTTTCCGTGCTCGTCTTCAATCGTATAAGGCTCGGCATAGGGTTTGGCTCCCCGTTTCACCGTTTCTTCAAAACTTCGGGTCGCATCGTCTACCCAAAGCGAAACGAATTTTACGCCGTCCCCGTGCTCACTGATATGTCTGTTGATGTTGCCTCCTTCGCCCATAGGGCTGGTAAGGACCAGTCTTATTTTGCCCTGCTGCAAAACATAAGACGTGGTGTCTTTTTTGCCTGTTTCAAGTCCGGCATAAGCCACGGGCTGGAAGCCCCAGGCCGTCTGGTAGTAATAGGCCGCCTGTTTGGCGTTTCCTACATAAAGTTCTACAAAGTCGGTCCCCAGAATGGGTAAAAAGTCTTCTGCCTTGGCATTGACTTTTGGTAAGTTTTGGCTGGTGGTATCTGTATGCATTGGTCTGTATTTTTAATTCAATTTTTTATCTAATTCAGTTTTTGGCCGTTTCCCTCCCCAATCCCTAATGCAGGCTTGCTGGCTAGTGATTATCTTCAAGCCAGGATTGGTGATAGCTGTCATCGGCAATGGCCATTCCCTCTTCAGTGATCTTTAAAGGTTTGAAGGTATCGACCATCACGGCAAGTTCTTCGGTTTTGGTCTGACCAATGCTGCGTTCTACTGCACCCGGATGGGGTCCGTGAGGAATCCCCGAAGGGTGCAGCGACAGGTGTCCGGCTTCTATGTCGTTTCTGCTCATGAAATCTCCGTCAACGTAATATAAAACTTCATCGCTGTCTATATTGCTGTGGTTGTAAGGCGCAGGAATACTTTCGGGATGATAGTCAAACAATCTCGGGCAAAAGGAACACACCACAAAGGCATCGGTTTCAAAGGTTTGATGCACGGGAGGCGGTTGATGAACCCGGCCTGTGATGGGTTCAAAATCGTGAATGGAAAAGGCATAAGGATAATTGTAGCCGTCGTAGCCAACCACATCGAAGGGATGCGTGGCATACACCATGTCAAATAACTGGTTCTCTTTTTTCACTTTGATCAAAAACTCTCCCTTTTCATCATTGGTTTCGAGTTCGTAGGGCTGTCTTAAGTCTCTCTCACAAAACGGTGCATGTTCCAGCAGTTGTCCAAAGTGATTCCTGTAGCGTTTCGGCGTGTAAATCGGTCGTCTCGACTCTACGATGAAGAGGCGATTATCCTCGGTTTCAAAATCGATTTTATAAATTATTCCTCTGGGGATGAGCAAATAGTCCCCATAGCTAAAATCCAGGTTCCCCAGATGCGTTCTTAGTTTTCCTTTGCCTTTATGGATGAATAATAACTCGTCTGCATCTGCATTTTTATAGAAGTAATCCTTGAGCGACTGCGTAGGAGCGGCAAGGATAATGCTGACATCCGAATTGTGCAAAACAGTAGATCGGCTATCCAGGTAATCGGGCTGAGGTATGGTTTTGAACCCATGAAATTTGTAAGATTTCAAATTGGTACTCACGGCAATTTTAGGAGTAACGTCCTTATGTCCCAGGATTTCTTTTACCTGGGTAGGATGATGTTCGTGGTAGCTGTTGGTGGACATTCCGTCAAAACCAATCGTGCCGAAAAGCTGCTCGCGATACAAGGAACCGTCGGGTTTCTTGAAGATAGTATGTCTTTTGTGTGGTATTTTACCAAGTTTATGATAGAAAGGCATGTTTTTGACGATTTTATCAAATATCGTGAAAATAGATGTAATCTTAAAGTCGGATTTGCATATTATTATTTTAATTGGAAAGCTGCAGGCTCAGGTTCTTCCTGGCAACACTGCTTAAATGTGCTCTAGAAGAATTTCAACTTCAGTTTCACGCAAAATTTGCGAAAAACATGAAAGGAAGGAAAAGGGGGCATCAGTCCTAAAACGACGGATTAAAACCAGTAGCCCAAACTCACATACCAGATGCTTTCTTTGGTTTCCGGAGAATAAGAATACTTTAGATCTATGGGGCCTATTATGGTTTGTGATCCCAGGCCAATACTATACCCTGAAAAATCAGGAGTGCTTAGCCAGTCCCCTGTCCACAGGAGATCGTCTTCAACATTGGCGTAATTGGCTGTAAACAGGAGATGGTTTTTTTTATAGAAATTATAATCTATTTGTATAATGCCTTTGATGTAGGAATCTGCAGAAAGCGTGAAAAAATCATAACCCAGGAAATGTCTGAAATTATTGATGGTCTGGTTTCCGAATCCACCCAGGAAAAAATTGAGCGCAGCCAGATCCTCATTTCCAGTCCTGAAACCCAGTTCCGAACCAATATAACCGGAAACTTTAGGAAGCAAAGGCTGAGCGTAGCCTATTTCACCTTTTGCAATGGCAAATTCAGAATAATCATCAAAAAAGGGGAAGTAAATGTTCAACTGCCCGGAAAAGAAATAGCCGGAACTCGGGTAGAATTTGTCATCGAGGGTATCGATTTTGAGATAGCCAAAGCTGCTAAATAAATTGTTCTTTTCTATGATGGTTTCGGCTTCACTGACCATGGGATCCTGGATAAAGGTTTCAGTGGTGGCTCTCAGAAATTTGTATTCGGCTCCAAGGCCGAATTTAAAGTCTTTGGTGAGAAAAGTTTCAGCATAGATTTGACTGGTGAAATCGTTATTTCTCAGCCGGACCTGATTCAGATTCAGAATATTTTGAGAACCTATATTCTGCTGGATAAACTCAAAATTGACATCCTCTTCAAACTGATTAAACCTGGAGGAGAACCCGATGCTCCAGTACCGCCCTTTGTCGATATAATAATTGAAATTATACCTTAGGTTATCACCAATGATCAAATCTAAAGAGGCTAGGTCATTTATAAAAAACAGTCTTTTTTGGGTAAGGTTGGCCAGGAAACTCGTTTTGTAGAGTTCGTCGTAATGCGCACTGAATTTGAGTTGTGTATTCTGTTCACTTTCATACATCTTCAGCGTGAGGTCCTTGTAAATGCCATTTTCAGAAAGCGTATAATTTATCTTTTCAAAACTGCCTGTGGCCGATAAATTGTTAAGCCCGGCGTTCAATTGATTAAAACTGGTTTTTTCAAAAGATTCAATTTTTAGCTTTCCAGTAATGTAATTTCTGGGAAAACGCTCATTTCCAATGAGTTTTATATTCCCTATTTGGATTTGTTCCGGCACGGCAACGGGCTGACGTGTAAAAGTTCCGCTTTGAACTTCAGCGATTTTTTTTAGAGATTCTATTTTCGCTCGTGCCGCCATTTCTCCGTTATCGATAATTTGTTCACCCTGGTCAAAAGACAAAACCGAAAAATCCTTAATATCGGGTTTGATGTATATCTCTGTTTTTTGACTCTTTTCCTTAGCCGACTTAATCGTCCTGAAATTGTTGACTTGGGTCAGGATTTCCAGACCGCTTTCCAGTTCCTCCCGTTTCCTTAAATCATCCTGAACATCCACGGCGATAATAATATCCATGCCTTTGGCTCTAACTTCATACACAGGAAAATTGTTCAGGACTCCACCATCGGTCAGCATCATTCCATCGATGTAAACCGGGCTGAAAAGGGTTGGAATCGCACCACTGGCTGAAAGTGCAGTGGCCAGATCTCCTTCTTCCAGAATCACTTCTTCACCGGTTTCCACATTGGTGGCGACACAGAGAAATGGAATGGGCAGCTTAGAAAAATCCTTGACACGCACACGGGATAACAGCTGGGCATAGAGGTTGTAAATGTTTTGTCCTTTGGATACCCCGGAAGGAAATTTGATCTTAAAATCATCAAACGGGAGCTTTAAAACGTAGCGTTCAGAATCTTTTCTGATATTAAAACTCTTCGAACTCCTTGGTAAATCATCCTGAATTAGGGTGCTAAAATCTGTCGTCTCGAAAATAGAGTCCAGTTGATGCGTTGTATATCCTGCTGCATAAAGCCCACCTACAACCGCGCCCATGCTGGTTCCCCCTATGTAATCTATCCGTATTCCTGCTTCCTCTATAATTTTTAAAACGCCAATGTGAGCCAAACCCTTGGCTCCTCCACCACTTAAAACCAATCCTACCTTAACCTGTTTTCCGGAGTTTTTTAAACTATCCAGTTGATTCAGATCCAGATTCTGGCTCCAAACCAATACAGGGAAAAGCAGCAGCAGTAAATTAATTTTCATTTTGAGTGTGGTAATGGTTATAAATAAGTCCCGCCTTGGAAGTTCCTATAACATCTTCCAGCTCCTTAAAAGTTGCCTCTTTCACTTTTGTAATGGATCTGAAATGCTGTAACAATTCAATTGAGGTTTTTTCTCCTATTCCTGTAATTTCCTCCAACTCTGTACCAATGGCATTTTTACTTCGCTTGTTTCTGTGAAACGTAATTCCAAAGCGGTGAGCCTCGTTTCTTAGCTGCTGGATAATCTTTAAGGTTTCTGTTTTCTTATCCAGGTACAATGGATACTGATCGCCGGGATAAAACAGTTCCTCAAGGCGTTTGGCAATGCCGATGATCGGTATTTTTCCTCGTAACCCAAGGCGTTCCAGCGCTGTAACTCCAGAAGATAACTGGCCTTTACCTCCGTCCACAATCACGAGCTGAGGCAGAGGTTCGTCTTCTTCCAGCAGTCGCCTGTAGCGCCTGTACACGACTTCTTCCATAGAAGCAAAATCATCCGGACCCTCTACGGTTTTGATATTAAATTTACGATAATCTTTCTTACTGGGTTTCCCATTTTTGAAAACGACGCAGGCGGCAACAGGATTGGAACCCTGTATGTTGGAGTTGTCAAAACATTCGATATGCCGAGGTTCTTCGTTCAGCCTTAAATCTTCTTTCATCTGAGCCATCAGTCTATTGGTATGCCGGTCGGGGTCTACAATTTTCATTTGCTTGAAACGCTCCATGCGGAAATACTTTGCATTTCTTGTGGACAGATCCACAATGGCTTTTTTATCGCCCAGTTTTGGAACGCTTACTTTCACATGTTCACCAGCCTCCACTTCAAAAGGCACGTAAATTTCGGGGGACATGGAGTCGAAGCGCTGTCTTATTTCAGTGATGCCCAATTCCAAAAGCTGTTCATCGGTCTCATCCAGTTTTTTCTTCATTTCGATGGTATGGGAACGAATGATAGCACCGTGAGACAGTTGTAGAAAATTGACATAGCCGTAACCTTCATCGCTAACAATGGAAAACACGTCAACATTGCTGATCTTAGGATTGACAACGGTAGATTTGGATTGATACTTTTCCAGGGTATTGATTTTTCGCTTAACTTTTTCGGCTTCTTCAAATCTCATTTCCTCGGCCAGGGCATGCATCTGGTCTTTGAAATCTTTCAGGGAATCCTTCAGGTTTCCCTTTACAATGTTACGTATCGCCTCGATTTGTTTGAGGTACTCTTCTTCATCCTGATAATCTTCGCAAGGCCCTTTACAATTGCCCAGATGGTATTCCAGACACACTTTATATTTTCCCTGGTCAATTTTAGACTGAGACAAATCGTAGTTGCAGGTTCTGAGCTGATAAAGCCCTTTAATCAAACCCATAAGTGTTTTTACAGTGCGCACACTGGGGTAAGGGCCATAGTATTCACTGCCGTCTTTCACGACTTGTCGGGTCAGAAAAACTCTGGGAAAGCGTTCGTTTTTGATACACAGCCAGGGATAGGTTTTGTCATCCCTTAACATGATGTTGAAACGCGGCTGATGCTTTTTGATGAGGTTGTTTTCAAGCAGGAGCGCATCCATCTCAGAATCGACGACAATGTGCTTTATGTTTTTGATCTTCTTTACCATCACGTTAGTGCGATGACTGTCGTGCTGTTTGTTGAAATAGGAAGCCACTCTTTTTTTAAGATTTTTGGCTTTGCCTACATACAAAATCCTGTCGTCTTTATCATAGTACTGATAAACACCGGGGCTTTCCGGAAGCGTTTTTACTTGTATGTCTAGGTCTGTGGTTTCCATAAATTCCAGTACGAGCAAAGTTAAGTCTTATGCTTTAAACTTGGTAAGACTTTATAAAAATGAAATACTATTTAAACTTTTTCAGTGAGAAATTGAGATGCATGGCTGTAAGTGTTTATCTTTATGTAAAGGAACAGTTGGTGTGTATAATTCTTATCGGCCAAAATAAAATGTGGCCCTTTTAGTCATATGAAAAAATTAAATCTTTTTTGGATTTTCATTTTCGCAGGAATTTGCTTTTCCTGCGAAAATGATACTGAAATGAGTCAAGAACAAGAAGCTCAAAACTTAAAACTAATGTTTTCTGAAATTGAAAGTTTAGCATACAGTGAAAGCTGTAAGGATTCATCAAACTGGACTTTTACCAGCATTGGGAGCAAGGCTTGTGGTGGACCTGCAGGATTTATTGCATATTCACTAAATATTGACACAGAGCTTTTCTTGGAGAAAATTAATCAGCATAAAAGGGCTCAGGAAGAATTCAATAAAAAGTGGGGAATATCCAGTGATTGTTCTCTGCCTCCTCAGCCAAGCGGGGTCGAATGTGAAAACGGAAAGCCGGTTTTAAAATACTAAGCTTTTCCTTAAACCTATGCTATTCCAAATAACTTATTGAGAATAAAACGGCACTTATAAAAAAGCAATTGCAGTTTAAACCAAGACCCGCGTAACCCGCTGAGAAATTCTCGTAATCACTTCGTAAGGGATGGTTTGTTGCTGAAGGTCAAAGTCCACAACCGTATTGTTTTTTCCAAAGACTTCCACTTCATCCCCTTCCTCACACGCAATTCCCGTTACATCTACCATTAAGGTATCCATGCAGACGTTTCCCACAATAGGGGCCTTTTTTCCATTCACTAAAACCTGTGCTTTTCCATTTCCAAAAATTCTGGAAATGCCATCCGCATAGCCTAAGGGCAACGTGGCGATTTTGGTGGTTTGTTCTGCCTTAAACTTGCGTTCGTAGCCTACACTATCTCCTTTTTGAATGGTTCGCAACTGGGCGATTACGGTTTTTAAACTCGCCACCGCTTTTAACAGGCGGTGTTCTTCAGGATTGTTTCCGTAGCCATACAGAGCAATGCCTGCCCGTACCATATCAAATTCGGCTTCAGGGAAATTCAATATACCACTGGAATTGCAAATGTGGCTTTCAAAGCTGTACTCGAGATGGGTTTTAAAAAAGCCTCGGGCTTCTTCAAATTTAGCGATCTGGCTTTTGGTGAATTCAACCTCATTTTTATTTCCAGAGGCGGCAAGATGAGAAAACACACCGGCCACCTTTATCTTTTTTTCTGATTCCAGATGGGTTAAAATGGAATCCAGCTCACTCAGTTCAAAACCAAGTCGGTTTAGTCCTGTATTGATTTTGAGGTGAACACCAAGAGCGTCTACCTCATGATGCGTTAGCTCCTGGCAGAGTCCTTCCAGAAAACGGTGGGTGTACACACTTGGGGTGAGCTGGTAGTCTACCAGGTTTTGAATTTCTTCCAGCTGGGGATAAAAGACCAGAATAGGAACTTCAACCCCGGCTTTTCTCAATCTCACGCCTTCTTCGATGTAGGCGACGGCAAGATGCTGAGCACCGATTTTTACCAGATGCTTACCGATGATTATCGAATCTGTACCGTACGCAAAGGCCTTAACGACCCCCATCATTTTGGTTCCGGGACTCAAATAGCTTTTCAATAATTTGAAGTTTGCTTCCAAAGCATTGAGGTCTATTTCCAGACGTGTTTCCAAAACTTTGGACATTACTTCGCTTTTTTTTGAATGAGTTCCTGAGAGTCCTTTACGTCGATATTTTTTACTTTCTCTTTGAGCATGGCCTTAAAATAGGCCGCTCTGCTTAAAGGTTCATATTCGTCGGTTTCGCCGAGTAAAACCAGGTCTTCTTTGGTTGATTTTCTGTAGCTGTATTGTGCCAAATTACCGGTTCTCGTGCAAACCGCGTGCACTTTGGTTACATACTCTGCGGTAGCCATTAAGTTGGGCATGGGTCCAAAGGGATTGCCTTTGAAATCCATGTCCAGGCCAGCCACAATCACTCTCACGCCTCTGTTGGCCAGATCGTTGCAAACCGAAACAATCTCATCATCAAAAAACTGAGCTTCATCGATGCCCACCACATCACAATCGTCTGCCAGGAGCCGAATATTTGCAGCGGCCGGAACCGGAGTAGAGCGGATGGAGTTTTCGTCGTGTGAGACCACTTCTTCATCATCATACCGGCGATCGATTTGGGGTTTGAAAATTTCGACTTTTTGTTTGGCAAACTTCGCACGTTTGAGCCGCCTGATCAATTCTTCCGTTTTTCCGGAGAACATACTTCCACAGATGACTTCGATCCATCCAAATTGCTCTTTGTGATTAACAGTGTTTTCGAGAAACATTTTGTATTTTAGGGCGTTAATAAATAGATTGTCACTACCGAATAATAAGGCTAAAATTAGCAAAAATAATAAGGTCTTTAAAGAAGAAAATCACAAATGTTATGAAGAGAGTTTTAGAAGACGAATTGATAAGTATAGCCGAGCGTATTTTAAAATTGAAAAACAGAGCAGATATACACCAGTTAAAAAATGAAGCGGCTGAGCTCTATGAGAAATTGAGCATCCTGGCTTTTGCTGAATCCCATTTTGGAGGCTTAAAGTCTGAGGTTTCCAAGACTGAATTCATAGAAGGCTTTGCAGAGCAATTCAGCGACATAGATGAAGAAAGCGGGCATTACAAATCCCCTGATGGTATGGATTACAATCCCAATCCCATCTCTGAACCCAATACTGAAAAAATAAAAGATATCGTATCTCAAATGCCACCGGAATCTGAGCAGGTCGATTTGCTTTTGGCAGAGTTTGAAAAACTGACTCACAAATCCAGATCTGATTCTGAATCCCATTCAGAGAACAAAAAATCTTCCCCATCAGAGTCTTCCGATGAGAAAAAAACTTCCCCTCCAAAAAAACCCTATCCCACAGAGGATGATTTCAATAGTTACGGTGTTCATTTTGATGACTTGCCGGATTTTGAACCTAAATCTGCTGACCAGGACCAGAAGCCGAAGCCTCCCGAGCAAAAATATCCGGAGCAAAACCCGGATGCTGACCACTCAGAGCCAAAATCAACACCACCTAAACCCGAAGCCGTTAAATCTAACCTGAATTCTGCTCATGAAGAAAAGCAGTCTCTGAACGACAGACTGAAAAAAGGAATCAAGATTGGGCTTAACGACAGGATTGCGTTTACAAATCATCTTTTTGGCGGGAGCACCGATGATTACAACCGGGTGCTTTCTCAGCTCAATACCATGTCTTCTTTCAAGGAGGCGGAATCATTTATCCAAAATCAGGTAAAACCCGATTACGATAACTGGGAAGGTAAAGAAGCTACAGAGGCAAGATTTATGGAGATTATTGAACGCAAATTCGAGTAAGCATGTCAAAATTAATTTTGGTTCCCACCCCTATAGGCAATCTTGCAGATATGACTTACCGGGCGGTTGAGGTCTTAAAGTCTGTGGATGTTATTCTTGCAGAAGACACCCGTGTCAGTGGCATTTTGCTCAAGCATTATGGAATAGAAACACCAATGCAAAGCTATCATCAGCACAATGAGCATTCGCAAACCGATTCTGTAGTAAGGCAAATCAAAAGCGGAAGGGAAACCGCCCTCATCACAGATGCGGGTACCCCGGGCATATCCGATCCCGGATTTTTGCTCGCGAGAGCCTGTGTTGCAGAAGGCGTCAAAATCGAGTGTTTGCCAGGAGCAACCGCTTTTGTTCCTGCGCTGGTCAACAGCGGTTTGCCCAATGATAAATTTGTGTTTGAAGGTTTTCTGCCAGCCAAAAAAGGCAGACAAAAACGCCTTAAGGCTTTAGCTGAAGAAGAACGTACCATCCTGTTTTATGAATCGCCTTACAAACTCTTAAAAAGCCTTGAGCAGTTTGCAGACCATTTTGGAGCAGACCGGCAGGTGAGTGTTTCACGGGAAATTTCAAAACTTTATGAAGAGACTGTTCGTGGAAGTCTTGCTGAAGTCATCACGCATTTTGAAGAGAAAAAACCAAAAGGGGAATTCGTCATTGTACTCGCGGGATCCGGATTGAAAGCATAAAAAAAGTTGTTTTAAAACATTTATTGTCACCTTGAACTTGATTCAAAGTCTGTTAAGTGATTGCCCAACAATTTAGATTCTGAAATAAACCTGCCTGCTTGATTCACTCAGGCAGGTTCAGAATGACAAGTAATAGATTTAAAGCAACTTTTTGGAAGTTTGAGAACTTATTTTATCTCTGACACTCGGAGTGTGTTTACCATGCCTTTTGCTTCAATTGGCATCGCGGCCAGGTTGATGGTGAAGTCTCCTTTTTCAACATAATTCTTCTCCTTGGCAATAGAGTTTATGTCATCTATCGTTTCGTCGGTACTCTCAAATTTGTCATAGTAAAAGGCTTTAACACCCCACAACAGGCTTAATTGTGTGAGAATTCTTTTGTTGGAAGTAAAAGCTAAAATATGAGAATCCGGTCTCCAGGCCGAAATTTGAAATGCGGTATAACCACTATTGGTCAATGTACAAATAGCATTTGCGTCGATTTCATTGGCCATTAAGGCGGCGTGATAACAAATGGATTTTGTGATGTACCTCTTGGTTTTGATTTGCGGAGCCTCATGTGGAACGTTGATCAGTGGTGAGTTTTCAACACTTTTCAGAATTTGAGCCATCTTTTGAATCACCTGTACCGGATATTTTCCTACAGAAGTTTCTCCGGATAACATAACCGCATCGGCACCATCCATGACGGAGTTGGCCACATCATTTACTTCCGCTCTAGTCGGTGTAAGGCTGTCTATCATGGTTTCCATCATCTGCGTGGCAATGATGACGGGAATTCTGGCCTGTTTTGCTTTTAAAACGAGTTGCTTCTGAATGAGCGGCACTTCGTGAGCAGGCACTTCTACACCAAGATCTCCACGGGCAACCATCAATCCGTCACAGTAAGCTATGATTTTGTCGATGTTTTTAACCCCCTCCGGTTTTTCGATTTTTGAAATGATAGGAATTTTGTAGGCGCTGTGTTTTTTGATAATTTTCTGAAGCTGCTTGAGATCGCTTGCAAACCTTACGAAGGATAAGGCGATCCAGTCGACCTGGAGTTCACAGGCAAAAATGGCATCTTCAACATCTTTTTCTGTCAGTGCCGGAAGTGAAATGTTGGTATTAGGAAGGTTAACGCCCTTTTTAGATTTAAGCGGCCCGCCCTGTATGACTTTGGTTTTTACTTCACTTTTTTTGTCGGTCGTAAGCACTTCAAAAATAAGCTTCCCATCGTCAAGTAAAATACGCTCACCAGGCTCCACATCCTGTGGAAAGGTATCGTAGTTCATGTAGACCCGGGTTTTTGTACCTTCAAACTCTTCACCTGTGGCAAAGACAATTTCGTCACCAGGTTCTACAACCACCTCGTCTTTCATAACGCCCACCCGAAGTTTAGGGCCTTGTAAATCGCCAAGTATACCTGCGTTATACCCATATTCTTCATTGAGGTCACGAATCATTTTTACACGTTCGCGAACGTCGCCATGATCGGCATGAGAAAAATTGATTCTAAAGATGTTGACGCCTGCATCTAGCATGTCCTTAAGGACTTCTTTTTTGCTGGTTGAAGGGCCTAAAGTGGAAACTATTTTTGTTTTCTTTGATGTTTTCATTAGTCTAAAATTAAATGTTCTGGATGTTTTATCGCATGACTTTCAATAGGGTATGCCATTGAAATTTGATTTATTGTTATTAGTTTTTTTATGATGAGTTCCGGATTGAAAATATCCAGCTCGTCGTCTATTTTCAACAGATAATCTACGCGTTTATAATCTTTCAATAAAAATTCTGAAGTCATTAAATCTTCAGAATCAAATAAATTATCGGCTGTTACAAAAACCTGCTCTAAGCTGACTTTGTTACAGATCAAGTATGATTTGGTATCCCATTCTTTATTGAAATAATCGAATATGGGAAATGTTACTGATTTGCCACCTACACTTAGGTCAAGATTGTTCTCCATTCTTTTGAAACTCGTTCCAAGAACAGAATTGATGAGATAAGCCAGCTTGTGAGGTTCCTGATGAGAATGAATGCCTATCAATTTGAAATCATAAATATCAAAATCAGATAAACTAAATCTTCTTTTCTTCATGATCATGAGGTCATCAAAACTCGTTAATAACATTTCAACAGAGCGAATGTAAATATATGAAACAAAACAAGATGCATCAAATCTTAATGAAATATAAAAAGCGCTAAAGCTTAAGAAAACGTTTTCGTGGAAAGAATTTTAGATACTCATGCTGTTCTGAAATGTAAAGTAAGCGCGTTGAGAAGCTTTTTCTTCAGCCCTTTTCTTTGAAGTTTCCCTTGCTTTCCCAGAAACTTCATTGTTGATGATGAGTTTTACCGAAAAATGTTTTTCTTCATCCTTGCCCTGGTCGTCTTCCACCACAAATTCGAAGGTGAATTTGTTTTTTTGACACCACTCGATCATCAAGCTCTTATAGCTCATCACGCGTTTTTCAAGTTTGACCAGATCAACGTCTTCCCGTATCACTTTCTTGTAGATAAAGGTTTCACAGGCTTTGAATCCTTTATCGACGTATATAGCACCTATAAGCGCTTCAAATAAATTGCCGTTTATATTTTTACCCAGCTTTTCAGTGGGAATGTCAGAAAGGATAAGGTCGGTGAGGTTCAAACGTTCACCGAGTATATTGAGGTTTTTGCGGCTAACAATTTTAGATCGCATTTTGGTCAGGTAGCCTTCATCGCCATGCGGTGCATTTTCAAAGAGATAGGTAGAAATAACAGCGCCAAGAATAGAATCTCCAAGGAACTCCAGACGCTCGTAACTTATATAACGCCCGTCTTCATTTTGTATTTTTAAGGAACGATGTGTAAAGGCTTGTTTATAAACAGCTAAGCCGTTCGGTTTTACCTTTATAATCTTTTGGATTTTTTGAAAAAAAATCCCGTCTGTTTGAGAACGGGATTCATTTAAGATATGTTTAAAAAATTTCATTCGAAAGTGATAAACTACTCATCCATACTTTTAAAAGCTACACAGGCATTATGACCTCCAAATCCAAATGTATTGCTCATCGCAACTTTTATTTTTCGTTCCTGAGGCTTGTTCAGTGTAAGATTAAGTTCGGGATCAATATTTTCGTCTGCAGTTTCATGATTGATCGTTGGAGGAACCAGGTTATGCTGCATGGCTAAAATAGAAGCGATAGCTTCTACGGCTCCGGCGGCACCCAGTAAGTGACCAGTCATTGATTTTGTAGAATTGATATTGATATTCTTGGCGTGATCTCCAAAAACGTTTTTGATAGCTTTCAGTTCTGCCACATCCCCAAGAGGCGTAGAGGTACCATGCGTGTTGATGGTATCGACATCCTCAGGTTTAAGTCCGGAATTTTCAAGACAATTTTTCATCACAGCAATCACTCCTTTTCCTTCCGGATGCGGAGCGGTCATGTGATAGGCATCAGAGGACATTCCTCCTCCAATGACTTCGGCATAAATTTTCGCTCCTCTGGCCTTGGCGTGCTCATATTCTTCAAGAATAAGCGCTCCTCCGCCTTCTCCAAGTACGAATCCATCCCGGTTAGCATCGAAGGGTCTCGATGCTTTCTGAGGGTCATCATTTCTTGTAGAAAGGGCATGCATAGAGTTGAATCCGCCCATACCTGCCTGGGTGACTGCGGCTTCACTTCCACCGGTAACCATGATATCGCTGTAGCCTAAACGAATATAGTTTAGAGCGTCTATCATAGCATTTGCAGAAGAGGCGCATGCAGAAACCGTTGCGTAATTGGGGCCCATAAATCCATGCTTGATAGAGATGTTGCCAGGGGCAATATCTGCAATCATTTTGGGAATAAAGAATGGGTTGAAACGTGGAGTTCCGTCACCTTTAGCAAAGTCAATGACTTCGTTTTGGAAGGTTTCCAAACCTCCAATTCCAGCTCCCCAGATGACACCGATTCGATATTTATCGACAACATCCAGATCCACACCAGAGTCTAAAATGGCTTCATCCGAAGCCACTAAAGCATATTGTGCAAATCTGTCAAGTCGCCGTACTTCTTTTCTGTCGAAGTGATCGGTGGCATTGAAATTTTTTATTTCACAGGCGAATTTTGTTTTGAATAGGCTAGTATCAAAATAGGTGATGGGTGCCGCTCCACTTTTACCGCTTTTGAGGGCTTCCCAATACTCTGATATATTATTTCCTATGGGCGTAAGCGCCCCTAGACCAGTAACTACAACTCGCTTTAATTCCATGAAATAAGACTATTTTTATTTTTTTGCTTCTTCGATGTAAGAAACAGCTTGACCTACGGTTGAAATGTTCTCTGCTTGGTCATCAGGTATCTGAATGTCAAATTCCTTTTCAAACTCCATAATGAGCTCTACCGTATCCAAAGAATCTGCTCCCAAATCGTTTGTAAAGCTAGCTTCTGTAACAACTTCGTTTTCGTCAACGCCCAACTTATCAACGATAATGGCTTTTACTCTTGATGCAATGTCTGACATGATTGTAATTTTTTATGTTTAATTTCAGTGCGCAAAAATATAAAACTTTAGTTTAAAACAAGTTTTAAAGGTGAAAATGTGTTTAAATTTACATAATTATATTTTATAAATTAGTTTTGAATTTACTTTAATTCAAAGTTCAACATCATTTTAAATGGAAAATTTTAAATCAAATTCAAAAAAACGAATAGTTGTTTTTGCCTCTGGTAACGGCACAAACGCTATCAATTTATATCATTATTTCAGGGAGAGTAAAGAGTTCGAAGTGTCTCATGTTCTTTCAAACAATAAAAAATCCAAAGTATTACGTCGAGCCCATGACCTGGGCATAAAATGTATACATTTTGACAAAGAGGATCTGCAGGACTCTACGAGTTTGCTGGAAGTGATCAAAGAAATAAATCCCGATATCATTGCCTTGGCTGGTTTCTTATTAAAAATACCAGAATCTTTCTTAGCGGTTTTCCCCAATCAAATTGTGAACATCCACCCCTCACTGCTTCCCAAATATGGAGGGGAAGGCATGTACGGTGAGCGCGTTTTCAAAAAGGTATTAAAAAATAAGGATAAGGAAAGCGGGATTACCATACATTTTGTTAACGCCAAATACGATGAAGGTGAAATCATCGCTCAGTATAAAATCGAACTGGATGATGATGAGGACCTTAATTCTCTGGAAGAAAAGATTCATTCGCTAGAATATGAGCATTATCCGAAGGAGATTGAAAAGCTTTTGTCATAGATTATGTCCAAATCATCCAAGTATTACGTCGTTTGGGAGGGTTATGAGCCAGGCATCTATTCCTCCTGGACGGATTGTAAACTAAAAATCCAAAATTATCCCAACGCGAAATACAAATCATTTCCAAGCCTGGAAGAGGCTAAAGAGGCTTATGCTATGGGGTTTTTCAACTATCAGAAACAAAAAAAAGCAACTTCCAAAACCTTTTCTACAGAAGGTATTGAATGGAATTCTATAGCGGTAGATGCTGCCTCTAGCGGAAATCCCGGTAAAATGGAGTACCGCGGGGTGGTGACTAAAACCAAACAGGTCTTGTTTCATATGGGTCCGTTTCCCAACGGAACCAACAACATTGGGGAGTTTCTGGCTCTGGTGCACGGTCTGGCCTTTTTGAAAAATAAAAAAAGCGAGTTACCGATTTACACAGATTCTAAGATTGCGATGTCCTGGATCCGCCAAAAAAAATGTAAAACCAAGTTAGCAAGGAATTCTGAAAATGAAAAGCTGTTTGAACTGATCAAAAGAGCTGAACTCTGGCTGGCAACGAATAGTTTCAAAACCCCTATCCTAAAATGGCAAACCAAAGCCTGGGGAGAAATCCCTGCCGATTTTGGGAGAAAATAACTCGAGTACTCATGCAGATGAAGGTTGTTATTATGCTGCCTGACCAGCTTTTGAGGCTTCGAAAATGTGGGGTTTGGCAGCCGATGTATAAGGTGTTTCGGATGCGTTTTTATTCATCGTAAAGCGCGACTTGATTCTTATAGAAAGCCTTATATTTGCAAAAAAAATTAAACTAGTTATGAGCAAATTACTGATTGTTGGAACTGTAGCCTTCGATGCCATCGAAACCCCTTTTGGAAAAACAGACAAGGTCCTTGGCGGTGCTGGAACTTACATCGCTTTAAGTGCTTCTCAGTTCAATATAGAATCCGGAGTGGTTTCTGTGGTTGGTGATGATTTTCCGCAAGACTATCTCGATTTGCTCACCAATAGAAATGTGAATTTAGACGGTTTAGAAATCGTAAAAGGTGGAAAAACATTTTTCTGGAGTGGGCGTTATCATAACGATATGAATACAAGGGATACCCTGGATACTCAGTTGAATGTTTTGGCAGAGTTTCAGCCTGTTGTCCCCGATAATTTTAAAGATTCAGAAATCGTTATGCTTGGCAACCTTCATCCAGCGGTACAACTCAGTGTGATGGAGCAGGTCAACAACCCGAAATTAATCGTTCTGGATACGATGAATTTCTGGATGGATTCTGAGCTCGATTTGCTGAAACAGGTCATTTCAAAAGTGGATGTGATTACGATCAATGATGAGGAGGCACGACAGCTTTCCGGAGAATACTCGTTGGTAAAAGCAGCCAGAAAAATAAGAGATATGGGGCCCGATTATGTGGTCATCAAAAAAGGGGAGCACGGCGCCCTGTTGTTTCACAAGGAAGAGATGTTTTTCGCGCCTGCACTTCCGCTGGAAGAAGTTTTTGATCCTACGGGAGCCGGAGATACCTTCGCCGGAGGATTTGTAGGGTATCTGGCCAATTCCAGAGACGTTTCTTTTGAAAACATGAAAAATGCAGTGATCTACGGATCGAATTTAGCTTCCTTTTGTGTTGAAAAGTTTGGGACAGAAAAAATGTTGGATTTGAATAAAGACGAGTTAGACAGACGCCTGGAGAGTTTTAAGGCACTAACCCAATTTGAGATTAATTTAGCTTAATACTTAGTGCCCTGAATGTTCGGGGCATTTTTATAGAATACAAAAATGAGTGATCTAATAAAACATGAGTGCGGAATTGCCACTCTCAGACTTTTGAAACCACTTTCCTATTATCAGGAAAAGTACGGCAGTGCATTTTACGGCATCAACAAGATGTATTTGATGATGGAAAAACAGCATAACAGGGGTCAGGATGGAGCTGGGTTTGCAAGTGTGAAGTTGGATGTGGAGCCCGGTAACAGATACATCAGTCGTGTACGATCAAACGCGGCTCAACCTATACAGGATATTTTTGCTCAGATCAATGAAAGAATCAATACAGAGTTAGAAACCAATCCGGAAATCCTCGAAGATGTAGATGCTCAAAAAGTAAACCTTCCCTATCTGGGTGAAGTTTATCTGGGCCACGTGCGTTACGGGACTTATGGTAAAAACAGTATTGAAAGCGTTCATCCCTTTCTAAGACAAAACAACTGGATGCACCGGAATCTTATTGTTGCCGGGAACTTCAATATGACCAATGTAAACGAGTTGTTTCAAAATCTGGTGGAACTGGGTCAGCATCCCAAGGAGAAGGCCGATACGGTAACGGTGATGGAGAAGATTGGTCATTTCCTGGATTCTGAAGTCGGGAAGCTTTATAAAAAACTGAAAGAGAAAGGCTTTAATAAAAAAGAAGCCTCACCGCATATTGTTGAGCAGCTTAAGATTCACAAGATTCTGAGAAAATCCTCTAAAGACTGGGATGGCGGTTACGTGATTGCCGGAATGCTAGGTCACGGCGATTCTTTTGTGCTCCGGGATCCCAACGGGATCAGGCCGGCTTATTATTACAAAGATGATGAGGTGGTTGTGGTGGCTTCAGAGCGTCCGGTTATTCAGACCGCATTTAACGTAGCTTTTGAAGATGTACACGAACTGATGCCTGGGGAAGCCATTATTACAAAAAAGGATGGCTCGGTTCATTTCAAAACCATTTTAAAGCCAAAAGAGCGCAAAGCCTGTTCGTTTGAGCGCATCTATTTTTCGAGAGGCAGCGATGCCGAAATTTATAAAGAGCGGAAAAATCTCGGCCGATTACTGATGCCGGATGTCTTAAAAGCCATCGATTACGATACGATGAACTCCGTGTTTTCTTACATTCCTAATACAGCTGAAACCTCCTTTTATGGAATGGTAGAAGCAGCCCAGGATGAATTGAACCGTCAGAAAAATGAGGCGATTTTAAAAGAAAAAGAAAGCCTTACAGATGAGCGACTCAAAGACATTCTTAATCTAAGACTGCGAACTGAAAAGATTGCCGTCAAAGATGTAAAACTTCGCACCTTTATTACGGAAGACAGCAGCAGAGATGACCTGGTAGCCCATGTCTATGATGTGACCTATGGGGTGGTTAAACCTACTGACAATTTGGTGGTGATAGACGACAGTATTGTGCGGGGAACCACCCTGAAGAAAAGTATTTTGAAAATGCTGGACCGCTTATCGCCAAAGAAAATCATCATTGTCTCTTCAGCACCACAGATTCGTTATCCCGACTGTTACGGAATTGATATGGCAAAACTGGAAGATTTTGTAGCCTTTCAGGCGACAGTTTCACTTTTGAAAGAGCGTGGTATTTATCAGGAAACCGTAGATGCGATTTATAAAAAATGCAAAGACCAGTCAGAATTTGCTTCCCAAGCCGAAGAAAATCATGTCAAAGCCATGTATGCGCCCTTTACGTATGAAGAAGTATCCGAACGGATTTCTCTACTTTTAAGCGATGAGAGCATCACTTCTGAAATTAAGGTTATTTATCAGACTGTGGATAAACTCCACGAAGCCTGCCCTAAAAATCTAGGCGATTGGTACTTTACTGGCGATTATCCCACGCAAGGCGGCAATAAAGTAGTTAACAAGGCGTTTGTAAACTTTTATGAAGGTAAAAATGACAGGGCTTATTAAAAGTTAGGATTAGTCTGCTCAAGCCTCGTTTTTAGATATATTTACGTAAATATTATGATCAGTTGCTATGAGTGAACATTCCTCCCCAAACCAAACCTCAAACGACGAAGTTGATTTGAGTGTGGTTATTGAAAAAATAAAATCATTTTTTAAATCCATTTTGACAGGGATCGTACAGATCTTTCAATTTTTCTGGAACCATAAGGTCAGGCTCTTAATATTTCTGATCATAGGTATTGGTTTGCAGTACCTTTTAATGACTCAGACCCAGAAAATCTATGTCAGTGAGTACTTGGTCAGAACCAATTTTGAGAGTACGGAGTATCTGTATAGCAAAGTCAGCTCGATTAATGCAAAACTCAATTCTGAAGATACGCTCTTCCTGGAGCGTGTTTTTGGAGAAGACTATGAAAGGATAAAGGAACTTGAAGTTTCTCCAGTCGTGGATGTTTACAGCTTAATCAACGAATCCGAAGGAAACAGAGAAATCTTTGAACTTTTATTAGATGAATACGGAGACTTGTCATTTCTTGAAGATGAAATCAATATCAATGAATACCCTACCCACAAATTAAGAATTTTTATAAAAGGTCTGGAAAACAATGAACTTATCTCGAATCGTCTGTATGACT
This sequence comes from Psychroflexus aurantiacus, assembly GCF_010820555.1. Classification (GTDB taxonomy): domain Bacteria; phylum Bacteroidota; class Bacteroidia; order Flavobacteriales; family Flavobacteriaceae; genus Psychroflexus; species Psychroflexus aurantiacus. Next base: position 132,835 of record NZ_JAAIKD010000005.1, read on the forward strand.
TTTTATCAGATAACGCATTCTTTGAGGAGTTAAAGCAAACGGCATTATCGAGTTACAGGGAACAACTCGAGCAAAATAAAACAATTAGAGCTCAAATCGATAGCATTATAAAAGACCAGAGAGAAAACGGAATGATGCCCAACCTGAATGATAAAGCCGTTAGTTTTACAGTTAGTCAAGATTTTAAAGAACTTTTGACTCAAAAACAAGGTTTGCTAAATAATGACTTTATACTTAGAAATCAGCTTTCCTCTGAGGATGCAATTTTTAAAACCATTGACGCTTCTTTTGGAGTATTGAGTGAAGAGAAGAACTTAAATTATTTTGTAATTCCTTTATCTTTAGTTGCTGCCTACTGCCTGTTTTTCTTTGCTTTGTATTTAAGAAATACGGTGCAAAGCATTTTGAAAGCATAAAATTTCCAGTTTTTTAGTATTTCCCGGGTTGATTTTCAGAGAGGGATTTTAATTTTTTATTGCTTGTGTTGAATTTAGGTAAATCGTATAAACTTTAAACTTATGGGAAAGTACATCTGTCTCTTTGCTTTAGTTAGTTTAGCAGCCTGTAAGGATAAAAAAGTTCCTGACATATCCCAAAATGAAAATGCAAGGGATAATATTTTAAAAGTGGTTATGGAAGTCAAGATTCCTGAAGATGATACGTTCCAATTGTTTTATTTTGAAGATGCATCTCAGGCGAGTTATAAAGTTGAAAAAAGAATTTCAGTACCGGTCACCCGGAGTGATAATTTTCAGAAGGTAGAATTTGAGTTGCCAGTGAAACTGATACCCTATAAATTCAGAATTGATGTCGGTGAAAAAGGGTTGCAAACTCCTGTTGAAATCAAGCATATAAAATTGGAATATAACACGAATTACATTGAGATTGAAAACCCGGTATTCGATCGGTTTTTTCAAACCAACATCTATTTAGAAAAATCAAAAAACACGCTTATAAGGAAAGAGGTGGATGGAAGATCGGATCCTTTTTTTGTTTCAACAGCGCTTTTGATTAAAAAAATGCATATTGAATTTTTAATCAGTACTAAAGCCTCCTACTGATGAAAAAAAATTTAATCATTTTTGGAACACGACCGGAAGCTATTAAGATGGCTCCTTTAATAAAAGAGTTTTTAAAGGATCAGGTCAATTTTGACACCAAAGTTTGTATTACAGCTCAACATAGAGAGATGCTGGACCAGGTGTTGTCTTTTTTTGAAATTGAACCAGACTATGATTTAGACCTTATGAGGCCTAATCAAAATTTATACTCTTTAACGGCAGATATACTGACTTCATTAAAGCCTGTTCTGGAGGAATTTCAACCTGATTTTGTTTATGTTCACGGGGATACGACCACTTCACTAGCCGCAGGTTTAGCTGCGTTTTATTCGGGTGCAAAACTCTGTCATATCGAAGCCGGTCTAAGAACGTTTAATAAGCTGTCACCATTCCCGGAGGAGATGAACAGATCGGTTACAGGTCGTATTGCCGACTACCACTTTTCCCCAACCCAGACGTCCAGACAAAATTTATTGAAGGAGGGTATAGAGGATAAAAATATATTAGTGACTGGAAACACCGTTATTGACGCCTTAAAGTTCAGTAATGCCAGAGTCAATTCTTCAGACTATTTCGACGAAGAAATAGAGTCCTTAACCTCAGTGATAGAACCCGATAAAAAATTGATTTTGGTCACAGGCCACAGGCGAGAAAATCATGGACAAGGTTTTATAGGCATCTGTAATGCACTAAAGCAAATCGTTGAAGAGCAGGAAGATGTTCAAATTATCTATCCGGTTCACCTCAACCCCAAGGTCAAAAGACCAGTGTTTGATATCTTAAACAGGGTGCCACATGTGACTTTAATAAATCCGTTATCCTATCCTGCATTTATATGGTTGATGAGTCAGTCTCATATCATACTTACCGATAGTGGAGGAGTACAGGAAGAAGCCCCGAGTTTGGGGAAGCCGGTTTTGGTCATGCGAGACACTACTGAAAGGCCTGAGGCTGTAAAGGCGGGTACTGTTGTGTTGGTGGGTACAGACCCAAAAAAAATAGTGAAACATACCAGGGAACTCTTGAATAACCCGGAGGCCTATTCCAGCATGAGCAGGCTGCATAATCCGTATGGAGACGGGACTGCCTGCAAAAAAATAGTTCAATTTATTCTGAATGAAATTGGCAAATAGATATTTCTCATCATGACCGAATACATCAAAGACTTTGGTTGGAATTCTATAGCGCAGGCCTATAAGGTTTTATTTTCTTCCTTAATCCTTATTGTATTAGCACGCATAATACCCGTAGAAGCCTTTGGAGTTATTGGCATGGCTACTGTATTCGTGCTCTTCTTCAATACCTTACTGAATATTGGATTTGACAGCTCTATCATTTACTCTAAAACACTCAAAGAAAAGGATTTATTTTCTCTTTTTGTTTTAAACATAGGAGTAGGAATCCTTATTTATGGGATTGGATATATGATTGCTCCCTTACTGTCTTTATTCTACGACAACGATGAAATTCAAATCATATTCAGGGCCTTAATCCTAAGTGTTGTGCTCGCAAGTGCAGGAGTGGTTTCCAAAGGCTATCTACAAAAGAAGTTAGAGTTTAAAAAGCTGGCCATAGTCGATTTAATTTCAATTACCCTGGCTGGTTTGGTTGCCTTGGCGGTAGCTTTGAATGGTTATGGATACTGGGCTTTAATTTGGCAGCAGCTTTTAACGGTAGGTTTAATTTCTATTGGATATTTATCTATTTCCTATAAAAGCATTTTTAAATCCATTGAATTTTCATTTGGTGTTTTAAAAGAACATTTACGATTTGGCTATAACGTCTTAATATTTAATATCTCCAATTTTTTTGCTCAGCAGTTAGATGTGTTATTAATCGGAAAATTTTTGGGAGAACGGGAGTTGGGGATTTATATGCTGGCATTCAACCTGATTATCAAACCCATTTCTTTATTAGTCCAGGTTTTTAATAAGACGCTGTACCCTATCTTGACCGGATTAAAATTCGAACTGGTGTCTCACAAATACGCTCAATACACTTACCGGTTCTTTATAATTTTCACGCCCTTAATTATTATTGGCGTATCCTTAAGTCAAATAGTAATACCCTATCTGCTAACAGATAAATGGATATCGACTTTGCCTTTATTAATCGTTTTCGGCTATCAGGCCATACGCATGATTCTGGCATCTCCTTCTGGTTTATTGTTTTTAATCTCGGGGAACCCTGATAAACAGTGGAAGTTTTCCATATACATTTCTTTACCTCTTCGTTTAGCAGGAATTTTTATGGGGTATTTAATGTTTAAGTCTTCCCTTGGAATCGCCGTTGGAATCAATTTTTTTGCTACTATTGAAATGCTTGCTGGTTTTTACCTGACTTTCAGATTGATAAAACTGGATATTAAGTCCTATTTTTTTCAGTTTAGAAAGGAATTTATAGAATTTATAGTCCTGGTAAGCCTGCTTGTTATTTTAAATTTGAAAGTAGATGATTTTATAGTCTTGCTGTCCCTGCAAGTCGTATTGTTCTTAGCTTACGAACTAGTCAAATGGAAGAAACAAATAAAACTTCTAAGCATCTTTAAAACGGATAAATGAAAAAAATAGGCATTGTAACTACTTGGTTTGAAAGAGGAGCGGCTTATGTTTCTAAACAGTTTGAGCAGGTATTGCAGGAAGAACATGAAGTCTTTATTTATGCCAGAGGGGGAGAGCACTATGCTATAGGCGATCCTGAATGGGATAAATCAAATGTGACCTGGGGAAAAAACATCAGATCTCGATTCGCACTTACTTTAATGGATAAAAAGGATTTTAAAGCATGGGTAGATCTTAATTCCATCGATTTGATTTTGTTCAACGAGCAACATTGGTTTGAACCCTTGTTATGGTGCAAGGAGTGGGGGATACAGACGGCTGCATATATCGATTATTATACCAGAGAAACCATAGGTTTGTTCAATATATATGACCTCTTAATTTGCAACACCAGGCGTCATTATTCTGTGTTTGAAAACACAAACAAAGCAGAATATTTGCCCTGGGGAACCGATACCGACTTATTCAGCACTTCCAATACTTCTGAATTAGTAAATGGGGAGCATGTTACTTTTTTTCACTCCTGTGGCATGGGTCATAAAAGAAAAGGGACAGAACAACTGATCATCGCTTTCAGCAGAACGAAACATGCTCAAAAATTGATAATCCATACGCAACAGAACATATCAGGAGCTAAAATTGAACACTTAATTTCCAGTTTAGAAGCAGAAGGGCGTTTGAAAATTATTCATAAAACGGTACCGGCACCAGGTCTTTTTCATTTAGGCGATGTGTATCTATACCCGTCTTTACTGGAAGGAATTGGGTTAACCATAGTGGAAGCATTATCCTGTGGACTAGCAACTTTAGTACCCGATAATGCTCCGATGAATGAATTTGTTGACCATGGATTCAACGGGCTTTTAATTAAAAAAGGCAAGTGCTATTTACGGGAGGATAAGTATTACTGGCCCTTATGCGAAATAGATATAGATGATTTGGTGCAGAAAATCGATTACCTGGCTACACATAAGGATAAAGTTATTCGCATGAAAAGGAATGCACGCCAATCGGCGCTAAATAATTTATCTTTAAAGGAAAATATGAAATCCTTGTCTGGCATACTTGAAAACTTGGAGTTTACGCCTTTAAGACAAGAGACTGAAAATAAAATAATTAAATTCGGCAAAAAAGGTTTTGGCAGGTTTAATAAGCTCTATATAAAACTTTACCCTTTCATAAATATGATTTATAGGCTACATGGATACGTGAAACCTTCAAAATAAAAACAAATCTTCAGAACTGTAAAAACTTAAACCCTAATTTGTGCTTCCTCTAAAAACTCTATATCAATTTTCATTCTATTTCGTTTTGGCTTTGAGTTTTATAATCGGAGGCGCATTTCAGTTTCTGTTTGGGCTTTCAAACACGGTACTTACTGTTTTTTTAGGCCTTGTCATGTTTTTGAATTACCTGGTCTATGTCTATGTCAAACGAAAGATTCTGATGGACTGGGTTTTAATTTCGTTTCTGGCTTACGCATTGATTATAATTCTTAGCAGCCTGGTGAATAAGTCAAACCTGGTGAGTACGCTTCTGTATTTGAATTTTGCTTTTCTTCCGTTGTCTGTTTATTATTTCTTTCATATCAATAAAAAAGAAGGCTATGTAAAACCCCAGGCATACTATAAGTTTATCATTCTTATTGCCTGCATTCAGTTACCGGTTTTAATTATACAAAGAAACTTTTACGATGTATTGATCCTTTTAAACAACAGCGGTCAGTATATTGCTTCCTACGACTTTATGTATGGAACTTTTTTAGTCAAATCAGATCATTCCTTAGGCGCTTTCTTATTGTTTTTAATAATAGGCTTACTTTTCAACATCAATAGAGTCAACAGATACATCAAATACAGACTTGTTCTGGCCGTATACCTTAGCGTCACGCTTTTGTTATCAGAATCCAATATTTCGAAAGCACTGCTTGCAGCAACCTGGGCTGTATACATCATTTATCTGCTTTATCACAGAATACCAAAATCATTTTTTAGTCGTAAATTTTACGTCATAGTCACCTCTATAATCTTTCTCCTGCTTGTTTATAATTTAAGGAATATTGAACTTATCACCTCAAGACTTGGAGGCACCATCGAGAATAATTACACCATTGAAAAATCCATTTACTTCTTTGAAGAAGGAACGGCTAAAAGGCTGCAAATAATAATTGTTGCCGTATATGATCTCCATGCCAAATATCTGGGGGATGGGCCTTATTCTTATTTTGACATACTCACAGGAAAGTTTAAAAACACAATACATTTTTCTCAGTTCATATGGAGTTATTTTGATCTGGGCCTTTTAGGACTCACAGCACTCCTGTTGTATGTGTATAATTTAATTCGTGCTGTAGTGAAGAATAATAAGAACCTGTTCCTTTTTATATTCCCGATTGTCCTAATTTACATGATGTATACAACCCCCTTTTCAGAAGTAGGTATTTTGTTAAGTTTTTTTATAATTTTCAGCATAAAGCAATCCAATGAATTTAATAATAATTCCATTTCACGACTGGAGAAAAAGTGAAAAAGAAGGTTTCAGAACACGCGATGTTCATTTTATTAAATCCTTTGAGACCTTAGAAACTATAGAAAAAATTTTGGTCGTAAACAGACCATATACCAGGCTTGAGCTGAAATTCAAAAAGCATAAACCCGACTTGCAAGGGGAAGTCGTTTTTCGTAACTCCAAATTTTCGATAACTAAAGTTTCAGAGAAGATATATGTTTTGGACTATGAATCTCTGGATATGCCTGGTCAATTCATATACAGGCACAAATGGTTTTTTAAAAAGTATGGCGAAAAAAAATTAATGCATTTTGTTTCTAAAGCCCAGGAAATTTTGGGGATAACAAATCCTGCAGTCCTCTGTCAAAATATATTTGCTTATAAATTCTTGCTGAATATTGAGGCTGAAAAGAAAATATTTGATGCCTGGGACAATTTCTCAAAATTTCCAGCATACAGTCATATTAAGCCCGAGATTGAAAGTGCATATACTCAGCTAAGTGAAAAAGTTCAAACATGGCTTACAAATTCAAAAGAGAATCAATTATACTTTAAGGAACATCTGGGCGTTCATGATGTATACCTCATTAAAAATGGAGTGAATGAAAATTTTGCCGAAGCGTGTTCAGAAATACCTGAGGATATGGAACAAATCCCAGGACCTATAATCGGGTTCGGCGGGAAAATATCCTACCTCTTAGATACTGAACTTATCAACTATTTAGTTGAAGACAATCCTGCATTACATTTTGTGTTTGTAGGTCAGGTATTGGATGCATCTGTATTTGATAGAATTTACAAAAAGTGTAATGTGCATTTTCTGGGAGATAAAACCTACGACATTTACCCGTGTTATGTCAATCATTTTGATGTAGGGATTATACCCTATAGAATAAATGAGAATCAACATGGAGGGGATTCCATTAAAGCTTACGAATACCTGCAGGCAGGGAAAACGGTTATTGGAACCTGCGGAAATGGTTTAACAGAGTTATCGGATTATTTATATTTAGCAGAGAATAAATTTGAATTCTCTGAGTATTTAAAATCAGACTTAGCCGCTAAGAGACATTTTTATGCGGCAGATTTTAGCTGGGAATCCAAAGCGAAAAGAATTCTATCACTGATGAATGCATGAAGACTTTTTTAAAAAATCCATCTTTTCATTTATTTCTGCTGGCAGGCCTAGCCATGGCTATACCTGTTTACAGGTCATTCGCGAATGCTTTTATAATTATTTCCTTTGTAGTTGGGTTGTTTTTAATTTACCAAAACAAGTCAGGTTTAAGGATATTACTCAGGTCGATAATAGCCTTGCCTGTTTTTTTTTATTTGTATTTATTAATCAATGGCTTGACGGGGTATGATTATGATTTTTTATGGAAACAGCTTAATAAGAATTTACTCTTTGTCCTGATTCCTTTTTCTGTTTTGATGCTGTATAAAGATTTCTTTTATACTAAGATATTAAGACTTTTCACCTATTCCCTGTTTACAATAACTTCGGTCCTCCTTTTACATAATTTAATCAAGTTTATAAAAGGCGCAGACAGTTCGGTCTTCTATTTCCATGAATTTACAGAGCTTATAGGCGAACATGCAGTGTACTTTTCTCTTTATTTATCATTGGGTATTCTAATCTGTATGGATCAAATTCAAAAGCAAACTTACATCCGTGTAAATGCACTTATGATACTTATTTTTTCTCTGGGTTTGTGGTTTTCCGCCTCAAAAGCAATAATCTTAGCAACCTTGGCTTTAGTTATTTTCTATTTGATAAGTCAAAGCGGCATTTCTTTTAAAAAAGCAGCCATAGGGCTTTCCGTTTTAGTTGTTTTTGGGATTTCAATCGCAACGAATCCGTTCTTAAAACAAAGATTTATCGAAGGTTTTACATATGATATCAATTTTGAGCCTACGGATAAATTAGAAAATGCCAGGGTATTTACCAGTGCTGAAATCGACGAAATATCGGATTTGGAACTCAGGGTGATTCTGGGAAAAATAAGCACGTATCATTTGGTCAAAGACCAAAACCTGATGTTTGGTTATGGCTTAAGCGATTATCAGGATTATCTGGATTACTACTATATGTATTATGGCCTGGCACCATTTCATTACGAGGGTTATAGTCCCCATAACCAATACATTACAACTCTGGTGAGTTCCGGGCTTGTGGGATTGTTCATTTTTTTATTATACATAGGGTATAGCTTTTATAGAGGCTTTATTAAAGGTCATTATTTATATCTATCGTTTTTAATTCTTTTTTGCTTTGCAATGGTCTTTGAAACTTACTTATTACGGGCTAAAGGGATTATTTTTTTCTTCTTTTTCAACAGTTTTTTTTTAATTCATAATGCACAGAATACAAAGGATGAGGATAGCAATATTAGGAAGTAGAGGAATACCCAATTACCATGGAGGTTTTGAACAGTTTGCTGAGAACTTCTCAGTTTATCTAGTAGAAAACGGCCATCAGGTATATGTGTATAATTCCAGTCTGCACCCTTATCAAAACTCAACTTATAAAGGGGTTCATATCATTCACTGCAGGGACTTGGAAAATAAACTAGGGACCTCAGGACAGTTTGTATATGATTTCAATTGCATTAGAGATTCAAGCCACAGGAACTTCGATATCATTCTTCAACTGGGATACACCAGCAGCTCTGTATGGCACCGGTTTTTGCCAAAAAAACCTGCCATTATTACCAATATGGATGGCCTGGAATGGAAGCGTTCAAAATACAGCAAAGCGGTCAAGTCCTTTTTAAAATACGCCGAGAAGCTGGCTGTTCAAAGTAGTGATTACCTCATTTCAGATTCCATAGGCATTCAAAATTACATCAGGCAGACCTACAACCAGGATTCAAAATACATAGCTTACGGTTCTACTGTAATCGAGGAGGTTGATGAAACGGTGTTGGGTCATTATGGACTGGAGGCCTATGGCTATAATATGCTTATTGCCAGAATGGAGCCGGAAAATAATATTGAAACCGTACTGGATGGAGTTCGAGACAGTGAATCCTCTGCTGCATTTTTGGTTATCGGGAACTACACTACAAATGCATTTGGGAAATATATCTATCAGAAATTCAATGCATCAGAAAATATAATTTTCTTAGGGGCGATTTACAATCAGGAGCATTTAAATGCCTTAAGATGGTACTCCAACTTATATTTTCACGGTCATTCGGTAGGCGGTACAAATCCCTCTTTACTGGAAGCTATGGCTTCAGGATGTCTTGTCGTTGCCCACGATAATGACTTTAACAGAGCTGTTCTTCATACCGACGGGTTTTACTTCAAAAATAAAAATGACATTTCCTCCATGTTGGAAACCTTAAGTAAAAAAAACCATGGCGAAAGGATTGTCAATAACAAGAATAAAATTAAACAGCATTACAGCTGGGAGATGATCAACAGGACCTATTTAAACTATTTTGTTGAATGCCTGAAAACTAAGAGCGACAACTAGATAAACTATTTACCTTCTGTGAGTCTGCTTTGTTTGGATTATCCTATTTTTGACTGATAAAATAATCTTTAGTATTCTGAGTTATTCTTAATGGCTCAAGCAGATAAATAATCCAGCTTATGAAAATAGCAGTTATTGGCTCAGGTTACGTTGGCCTGGTTACTGGAACATGTTTGGCAGAAAACGGTAATGAAGTCCTCTGTGTTGATATCGACAACAACAAAGTTGAACAGATGAAAGCGGGAATAGTCCCAATTTATGAACCACATCTGGATGTGCTTTTTGAACGAAACATTGAAGCGGGCAGACTCAGCTTTACCACCGATTTAAATGAAGGTCTGGATTTCGGAGAAGTGATTTTCCTGGCCTTACCCACTCCCGAAAACGGAGATGGTTCTGCAGATTTGAAATATGTCTTAAGTGTTGCTGAAGAGATAGGCAAGTACATCACTTCTTATAAGGTGATTGTCGATAAAAGTACAGTGCCGGTGGGAACTGCAGAACGTGTGAGAGCGACAATCGCCAAAGCCTGTAAAACAGAATTTGACGTTGTTTCCAATCCTGAATTTTTAAGGGAGGGTTTTGCTGTCGATGACTTCCTGAAGCCGGAGCGCATTGTGATTGGCTCAAGCAGTGCAAGAGCTACCGAAGTGATGCAGCGTTTGTATCAGCCCTTCGTCAGGTCCGGTAACCCGATTCTCATTATGGATGAAAAGTCGGCAGAACTTACCAAATACGCCTCAAACTCCTTTCTGGCAACCAAAATCACCTTTATGAATGAAATCGCTAACTACTGTGAAAAAGTAGGAGCAGATGTCGATAAGGTGAGGATAGGTATGGGGACCGATTCCAGAATAGGTAAACGTTTTCTCTTTCCCGGTATTGGTTATGGAGGCTCTTGTTTCCCAAAGGACGTCAAAGCACTTCATAAGTCAGGAAAAGACATCAATTACGATTTCAAAATTCTGGATGCTGTGGTACAAGTTAACGACAAACAAAAGACCATACTTTACCCTAAAATTTCATCCTTCTTTGATGATGATCTGAAAGGCAAAACCATCGCCATTTGGGGATTGGCCTTTAAGCCGGAAACCGATGATATTCGGGAAGCGCCAGCACTTTACATGATAGATAAATTCCTGGAAGCCGGGGCCCATGTGAAAGCCTTTGATCCGGAAGCAATGGAAAATGTAAAACAGAAGTATGGAGATCAAATTGCCCTGGGAAAAGATATGTATGACGTGACCAAAGGCGCAGATGCACTTTTGATATGCACCGAATGGAGTATTTTTAGAACCCCCGATTACAAACGTTTAAAATCGAACTTACGAAATCCGATTATCTTTGACGGTAGAAATTTATATCCGGTTCTAGAGTTAGCAAAAGAAGGGATTCACTATATTTCCATAGGAAGACAAAACGTATAAGGCATGAAAAAAGTTTTGATTACAGGTGCTGCTGGTTTTTTGGGTTCACATCTATGCGATAAATTTATAAATGAAGGTTTCAAGGTCATTGGTATGGATAACCTGATTACCGGGGATCTGAAAAATATTGAGCATCTTTTTAAACTGGAAAGCTTTGACTTTTATCACCATGACGTTAGTAAATTTGTTCACGTTCCGGATGAGTTAGATTATATCTTACATTTCGCTTCACCGGCAAGTCCGATAGACTACTTAAAAATTCCTATACAAACGCTTAAAGTAGGTTCACTGGGGACTCACAATTTGCTGGGCCTGGCAAAGGCAAAAGGGGCCAGGCTTTTAATTGCTTCCACAAGTGAGGTTTATGGAGATCCTTTGGTGCATCCCCAAAACGAAGATTATTACGGGAATGTCAACACTATTGGTCCCCGCGGGGTTTATGACGAAGCTAAACGCTTTCAAGAATCCTTAACTATGGCTTACCATCGCTTTCATGGGTTAGAAACCAGAATAGTTCGCATTTTCAATACCTATGGTCCCCGAATGCGTCTAAATGATGGCCGTGTTATTCCGGCATTTATCGGCCAGGCTTTGCGGGGAGAGGACCTTACTGTATTTGGAGATGGTTCTCAAACCCGGTCCTTTTGTTATGTGGACGATCAAATTGAAGGGATTTATAAATTGTTGATGAGTGATTATGCCGAACCCGTGAACATTGGGAATCCCTATGAAATTTCCATTTTAGATTTCGCTCAGGAGATCATCAGGCTTACAGGAACCGATCAAAAGATCGTGTTCAGGCCACTTCCTAAGGATGATCCTATGCAAAGACAGCCGGATATTTCAAGAGCGAAGTCAATATTGGGGTGGGAGCCAAAAGTGGAACGAGGCGAAGGGATGAAGCTTACCTATGATTATTTTAAGTCCCTGAGCAAAGAGGAACTGCAAAAAAGCGATCACAAAGATTTTTCAGTTCATAATCGAAAATAACAAATGGCCAAAATTGGACGATATTCAGGTTATATAAAGCCCGCAATCTTTAGCGTTGATTTAGCTGTTCTTATCTTATTCGGATCTCAGTTCAACTTTGACTTCGAGATGAGCCTTCTATTTTATGGGTATCTGGCTATATCGTGGATTTTATTATCCACCTACTTAGAATTTTACGAAGTCTATCGCTATACCAAGTTAATTAAAATCATATCGCTTACCATCGCTCAGGCGGTGCTGTTTACCTTTATTGTATTTAGCTTCTTTGGCTTTTTTTATCGCTATAGCAGAGATACAGATCAGATATTTTCTTACTTAGGCCAGTCTTTTTTAGTCATTTTTTTGATTAAGATAGCCTTGCATTTTTTTTTGAAAACATACAGAAAAGATCTGGGTGGAAATTTTAGGAGAACAGTTATTGTTGGTGAATCCGCCGGAAGCCTTCAGTTAAAATCTTTTTTTGATGAAAAACCCGAATATGGATATCAGTGTAAAAAGGTGTTCAATATCAGTTCAAATACGACTATTGAAACTATAAATAAATTTGTTTTAGACAATAAAATCGATGAGATCTATTGTTCGATGGCAGATCTCACCAATGAACAGCTCAATCAGATTATCAGTTTTGCAGATAACAATTTAAAAGTCATCAAGTTCCTTCCGGATAACAAGGACATCTATTCTAGAAAATTGAATTATGAATATTACGGTTTTCTGCGAGTAATCTCCTTGAGAAAAATCCCTCTGGACTCTCTTGTTAACAAGTTTCTTAAGCGAGCCTTTGACGTGTTATTAAGTCTGATTGTGATTGTATTTGTTTTATCCTGGCTAACACCTTTGCTCGCTATTTGTATCAAAATGGAAAGCAGAGGATCTGTTTTTTTTAAACAAAAGCGCAATGGTCTGGATTATGAGGAGTTTTACTGTTATAAATACCGTTCTATGAAACCCAATCCGGAGGCCGATCTCCATCAGGTGCATAAAAATGATAGAAGGGTGACCAGAATCGGTAAATTACTGCGCAAAACAAGTATGGATGAATTGCCTCAGTTTTTCAATGTTATTAAAGGGGAAATGAGTGTGGTGGGACCAAGACCTCACATGGTGAGTCATACCCATAATTTTGCAGAAAATGTGGATAAGTTCATGGTGCGGCATTTTATCAAACCGGGTATAACGGGTCTTGCTCAGGTCAGCGGTTATAGAGGTGAAGTGGAAACCGGACAAGATATTATCAACCGGGTTAAATATGATATTTTTTATTTGGAAAACTGGTCATTGCTTTTGGATATGAAAATTATTTTCCAAACCCTCAGCAATGCTGTCAAAGGGGATAAAAAAGCCTACTAATGTCAGATCTGGTCTCTATCATAACGCCCGTGTACAATGCTGAAAAGTACCTTGAAGAGACCTTAACATCCGTAAGGAATCAATCTCATGAGAACTGGGAACATATTTTGGTAGATGATTGCTCTTCAGATCAGTCGGTTAAGCGTATCCAAGAGTTCTCCGATAAAGATCCAAGGATTAAACTGATTAAATTGACCCAAAACAGCGGCCCTGCGGTGGCGCGAAATCGGGCTATAGATTTAGCCAAAGGCCGTTACCTTGCTTTTTTGGATGCAGATGACATTTGGTTTGACTTTCATTTGAAAGATTCATTAGCGTTTATGAACTCAAAACATCACGATTTTGTTTTCGCTTCCTACAAAAGATCTGATGAGCATCTCAATTTTATCTATTCAAATTTTGAAGTTCCCCTTAAAGTGTCCTACACCGATGTTCTAAAAACAAACTCGATAAGTTGTCTCACCGCTGTCATTGACACGCATACTTTAGGCAAGAAAAAAATGCCTCATATACGCAAACGTCAGGACATGGGATTATGGCTGAGTTATCTAAAAGAAACAAAATATGCCTACGGCATAAAGCGACCACATGCTATTTATAGGATAAGAGAAAACTCCTTGTCGAGAAATAAATTTAATCTTATCCGGTACCAGTGGGAGTTTTATAGGAAAGTAGAAGGGCTTACAGCCTTCAAATCCATTTACTTTCTGGTTTTGTGGACCTATTATGGTTTCAAAAAATACAAGGATTAAACCTTTCTTAATTTATAAATAAGGTCTATATTGCCGGTCATCCCTTTCATGAATGAAAACATTAATTAAACTAGCCGTCTGCTTGATTTATTACATGCCTTCGTATGCAAGTCATCCAGCAATTGACAGTTTAAAAACGGAGCTTGCAAAAGTTAAAGCCGACTCTATAAAAGTTAGGCTTTATAATGAAATTGCTTCAGAGTTTATTAATGTAAGCTATGATAGCATTCTTCCGTATTCCCAGAAAGCCCTTAATTTAGCATCTAAAATAAATTATCCGAAAGGCAAAGGCATAGCCTTAAAAAATCAGGCGATCTACTATTTCTATTCCGGCAATCAGACTGAAAGTAAACAGAAAATAGAACAGGCTATTGAAATTTTCAAAGAAATCCCAGATGAACTGCAACTGGCTAAAGCCTATCAGAATTACGGAATTTTATTAAAAAACTTCGGAGAGACGGAGAATGCTGCCGAAAAATACAACTTAGCTATTATCCATTTTGAAGCGATAAGTGATAAAAAAGGAGTTGCAGATAATCTGATAAACCTGGGTGATATTTATCAAAACCAGGGGGATTTCGATAAAGCCATGAAGGTCTTATCAGAAGCAAAAAAAGTCAGCAAAAGTCTCAACGACCCCAATCTTAAAGCAAGTATTCTTAGTGGAGAAGGCCTTATAGAAGAAAATAAAGGCAATTTTGATACCGCCATAGATAAGCTAACCCAAAGTCTGGAAATCTTTCAGGAACTCGATCAGCCGAGGCTTGTCTTGGGGATGTACAATAACCTGGCAAATATTTCAAGAAAAAAAGGGGACTATCTGAAGTCTATAGAGTATTTTGAAAACGCCTTATTTACAGCCAGAGAAATAAACAATCCAAGATTGCAGGGGATAATTCTTAATAATCTTGCGAATGCTTATTTGGATATTAATGATGATGCTAAGGCCGCTTCCTTGTATAAAGAAGCTATGGCAATCATTAAAGATATCGACAGGACCACTTATGCCTGCCTGTTATCCAATCTTGCCATTATCCAGACCAATCAAGATGAGTTTTCATTAGCACTTAAATCTTTAGACTCCTCGTTAACCATTTACAGAGAACAGGATAATAAAATTTACATTGCTAATGCCTTGTCAAATATTGCTTATAACTACCTTCAGTTAAAAGATATTCCTAAGGCAAAACAGTTCTACGAAGAAGCCAAGTTTGTTGCCGAAGAAATGGGAGACCAGTATACCAGTGTAGGGATCTACAACGGCCTTGGTGAAGTTTATCTGAAAGAAAACCAGCTCGATTCTGCCTATTACTTTGCTGAAAAAGCCTATTCGCTTTCCAAGAAAATCAAGGCTTTACCTGAAGAATCTTATGCGGCAGAGCTGCTTTACAAAATTTACAAATCGGATGCAAAAAGCGCCGAAGCACTAACCTACCTTGAGATTTTCAGAACACTCAAAGACAGCTTATTTGATGATGAGAAAAGTAAGGCCCTGGGAAAACTCGAAGCCGAGTTAAGCTTTAAAAGCCTTAAAGAACAACTGGAGTTAGAGAGACAAAATCAACGTTTGGAAAATAAGTTAAAGGTTAATAGACGAGAAAACTACATCATAGGATTAAGTTCTGCCTCCCTGGTTTTCGTTTTAATCATTTTGCTTTTGCTAAGAATCAGAAAAAATAAAACGAGAACCAATCGTCTTCTCACTCACAAGAATAAAGAGATTGAAAAGCAAAACATAAAACTGAACGAGTCCAATACCCAAAAAAACAAACTGTTTTCTATTATCTCTCATGACCTGAGAAGCCCAGTAAATAACTTGAGTCAGATTTTTGAAATGCGCGTATCAGGACAGATTTCTGAAGAAGAGTTTGAAACATGGCTACCGAAAATCAATAAAAGCCTGACCTCTACTCGGCTTTTGATTGAAAACTTGCTCAAATGGGCAAGTGCTTCTCTTAACGAATCTCAGGTGGATAAAACCGAATTTCTTGTACATAATGAGATACAAAGCATGGAAGACTTTTTTAGTACAGCTTTAAAGGATAAAAACCTGATTCTAAACAATAAAGTTTCAAAAGGCTTTAAAATTTATATGGATGCCAATGCCTTCAAATTGGTCATCCGAAACCTGATCTCCAATGCGATTAAATTTTGTAATCCTGGAGATGAAATTACGATTTCAGCAATTACACAGGATGGGTTCTACAGGGTTTGTGTTCAGGATACAGGGGTTGGCATGCCTTCAACTACAGCAAAAAGTTTGTTTAAGGATTCGTCGATTACGTCCTCAATCGGTACTCGAAAAGAAGATGGTAAGGGCATAGGGACGATACTTTGCAGAACCTATGTGGAAGAAAATGATGGAATCATCTGGGTGGATTATTCTGAAACAAATAAAGGGACTAGAATTTGTTTCGAAGTTCCAGCTAAAAACCTGCCTCTCTAGCTTTAGCATTTATTTATAAGTGCTTCCAAAGTTTCCAGGCTTTCATTGCTTAAATTTGATGAAACTCCAAGAAGCATGCATAACTTCACGGCAACCTATACGGATTTGTATCAGATCAATATGGCCCAGGTTTATTTTCAGCAGGGTAAACATGAGCATCAGGCTGTTTTCGATTATTTTTTTAGAAAACTCCCTTTTGAAGGAGGATACGCCGTATTCTCGGGATTAGAAACCTTATTGGAAATTTTAGAAGATTTCAGGTTTTCAAAAGAAGATTTAGACTTTCTAAACGCTCAGGGATTGGATTCCAAATTCCTGGATTACCTGAAAGACTTTAAATTCCAGGGAAATATTATCAGTTCTGCAGAAGGAGATATCGTGTTTCCCACGCGGCCGGTTCTTCAGGTGGAAGCCAATATGGTAGAAGCTCAACTGGTGGAAACCATACTTTTGAACATACTCAACTTTCAAACGCTTATTACCACTAAAGCCAGCCGCATTAGAAAATCTGCAGGAGACCAAATGCTTATCGATTTTGGTATGCGACGTGCCCAAAGTAGCGGGGCGTATCATGCCAGCAGGGCTGCATTTATAGGGGGTTTTGAAGCCACCAGTAATGTGGTCGCAGGTAAGGATTTCAACATCCCTATCTCGGGCACCATGGCTCACTCTTTTGTACAAAGTTATGACGACGAACTCACGGCTTTTAGGGATTTTGCACAGAGCCATCCCGATAACAGCATTTTGCTGGTGGATACTTACGACACGCTTAAAAGCGGTCTGCCCAATGCGATTAAAGTGGGTAAAGAAATGAAATCCCGGGGCGAAGAATTGAAAGGCATCCGCCTGGATAGCGGGGATTTGTCCTACCTGGCCAAAAAATGCAGAAAAGCCCTCGACGAGGCGGGATTACAGGATGTGAAGATTGCTGCTTCAAATCAGTTAGACGAATACGTTATCAGAAGTTTGAAAGAACAACAGGGGCCTATAGATGTCTTCGGAGTGGGCACAAATCTGGTGATTGGAGACCCGGACGCAGCTTTGGATGGAGTTTATAAACTTGCATTCGCAAATGATAAGCCTCGAATCAAACTTTCAGAAAACCTGGCTAAACTTACCCTGCCTCATAAAAAGCAGGTTTACAGAATGAGAAATTCTGAAGGGAAACTCACAGGAGCGGACGCCGTGACCTTAAGAGAAGAAACCAACATCGCACACATGAATCACCCTTTCGATGCTTCAAAATCCCTGCGTTTCAACGACTGCACTGAAGAAGCTTTGCTTCACTACGTCATGAAAGATGGAAAACGAACAGAACCTCCCAAAAGGCTGCAGGATATCAAAGCCTATTCAAGAAAGCGCTTGGCCGAATTCACGGAAGAATTCCAGCGTTTTGAAAACCCGCACCTTTACAAAATAGGAATTTCAGATCAATTGCTTGAAGAACGAGAGGCCCTGAGAAATCATTATAAAACCCAAAACGCATGAAAACCTTACTGATCGTAGATGCCCAGCTGGATTTTATGCCAGGCGGAGGTCTGCCCGTAGAACATGGCGACCAGATTGTGTCCCACATCAACTTGATTCAGCCCCAGTATGACCTGGTGCTGGCTACACAGGACTGGCACCCGCAGCATCACATGAGTTTCGCTTCCAATCACGACGGCTACACGCCGTTTCAGGAGAAAGAAATCGATGGCTACCAGCAAATCTTATGGCCAGAACATTGTATACAGGGGTCGATAGGTGCAGAATTTCATCCCAACATGCGAACCAATTGCATCGAAGCCATTTTCAGAAAAGGCACCAATCCCAATATCGACAGTTATAGCGCTTTCTATGACAATCACCACAAAAAATCTACCGGTCTGGCGGGTTATCTCAAAGATAAGGGCTGCGAAACTTTAGAGATCTGCGGACTGGCAGGCGATATCTGCGTGTATTTCACCATTAAAGATGCCCTCAAAGAAGACTTTCAGGTCAGAGTTTTGGAAAAAGCCACCAAAGCTCTAGACCAGGACAAATTCAGTCAGCAGAAAGAAGAACTGAAAGCAGAAGGGGTTGTATTTGTTTGATGTTTTAGAATTTCAATAGTTGAGCGACTTTTGTGCTCTTTGCGTGAAAGATCAACTTCATTTTTAAACCCTGAATTAATATACATTATCAAATAGCAGGAGTGATTGTTTCTTTTGAATTTACCACTGCTAAATTCAAAGGATTTCGATATACATCTTCACAGCTCGCGTTCACTTCATGAAGCGTCCCAAGTGAAAAGTTTCACCTGAAGTCGACGTGAAATTTGGGGTTTAGGGTATAGGAATTAGAATTTTTAATTTGCTTGTTTCCGTCTGATATTTTTATTTTTGACTCACGACTCACGACTCACGACTTCTGCAATTTTTTAATCATCTTTTGAATCCGGTCGCTGAGTTTTTCAGAAGATAATTTTTCCCGTAACCGGTCGGTAATGATGGGAAATGAAAAGGGAGTGGGTTTCTGGCATGATTTCCATACGATGTCTTGAGTGGCGATGCGCTCCAGGGCTTTTTGTAAACGGCCCTGCTCAAGGGAATGCTCAAAGGTTTCTGTAAAGGCCTGCTGATACAGCGGATTATCCGGGTCAAAATCTTTGAAGACATCAAAAATCAACTGCGAACTGGACTGCAGGTGTTTGTTTTTAATCAGTTTGTTGGGATAGCCTGTAAATACCAAACCGGCAATCACAGCAATATCTCTGAATTTTCGCCTAGCCATTTCAGTAGCATTCAGACTTTTGGATAAATCATCCAGAAGATAGTCTGCCGTGAACAGATTGTTGTCCAGCACGGCCTGCATATCTGCCGGCTGGTCCGATAACAGCTCAAATCCATAGTCATTGAAGGCCAGTGAAAACGAAATCGGTGTTAATAAGCTGATGCGATAGGCGAGCAGACTTCCCATAGCTTCATGTACAAACCGGCCCTCAAACGGATAAAAAATATGATGATAACCATCCCGGGTTTTAAAAGTTTCGATTAAAAACTGATGCGGTTTTGGTACAATCGATTCCAGGTTCTGCCGCTCAAAAATCGGTTCAAGAGCTTTCAGTTCCGGGCTTTTATTGTCCGCATCACTACTGTAGAGTTCCGCTCTCAAGAGTTCACTCATTTGAGACGTCAGGGTTAACCGGCCACCCATCCAGCTTGGTACTTTGGAGGTTTTCGACTTGGATTTCCTGACCAAAACCTGCATCTGTTTTATCCTGACCAGTTCCAGATTTCGACCCGCAAACGTGAAGACATCGCCTGGTTTTAATTTCGAAATAAACCATTCTTCAATAGATCCTATAAAACCTCCAGTCATGTACTTGACGCTAAGCACGGCATCACTCACGATGGTACCGATTTGCAGACGATGCCGCATGGCGATGCCCTTGCGGTTGACTTTATAAAGTCCATCGCTTTCAATTTCCACTTTTCTATATTCATCATAGGTCTGCAGGACTTCTCCCCCTTTGGTGATGAAATTGAGGGCCCAGCTCCATTGCTCCTCGCTCAGGGTCTGGAAACAAAAAGTCGACTGGATTTCGGGTAAAATGTCTTTGGGATAAAACCCGTCAGATACCGCCAAAGTGGTTAAGTACTGCACCAGGACATCAAAACTGTTGAGGTAAGGCAGCCTGTCCTCAACCACTTTGCTTTCTACTGCTTTTTGCAAGGCAGAGGCCTCGATCAACTCGATAGCATGCGTGGGTAAAAAATAAATGACACTGGTTTTGCCAGGCTGGTGACCGCTTCTTCCGGCGCGTTGTAAAAACCGGGCAACCCCTTTGGGACCGCCAATTTGTATGATGGTCTCTACAGGAGCAAAGTCAACGCCCAGGTCTAAGCTTGAGGTGCAAACCACAGCTTTGAGACTTTCATTCCGGATAGCGCCTTCCACCCATAGCCGTGTGTCTTTGTTGATGCTCCCGTGATGCATGGCCAGTTCTCCGGCAAATTCCGGATGCTTTTCCAAAATCTTCTGAAACCAGATTTCACACTGAGACCGTGTATTTGTAAACAACAACGTGGTCTTTGAAGCTTTGAGGATCGGGATGACGTCTTCCAGTAAATGCAATCCCAAATGACCACGCCAGGGGAACTTATCCATGGTTTCAGGGATGATGCTTTGGACGCGAATGTTTTTTTTAATATCCGCTTTGATTAAGATGGAATTGTCCAGCATGCCTGGGTCAATACCTAAAAGCACATCACGGGCCTGTTCCAAATTGCCAATGGTGGCAGAAATCCCCCACACTCTCAGCTGAGGGTTGATGGTCTTGAATCTGGAAAGCGCCAGCTCCATCTGCACGCCACGTTTGGTGCCAAGTAGTTCATGCCATTCATCAACGACAATGGCCTGGCAATCTCTAAAGGTGTTAGGATAGTCTTTGGAAGCTATCAGGAGCTGCAGACTCTCCGGGGTAGTTACCAGAAGATCAGGCATTCTGCGTTTTTGCCTTGCTCTTTCGTTTTGGGGGGTGTCGCCGGTTCGAATGCCAATCGTCATATCGAGATCCAGATCGGTGATGAGTTGCTCGGCGGCCTGTTGTATTTCGACAGACAACGCCCGAAGCGGAGTAATCCAGACGGCTTTTAAGCTGGAGTTTTTTTGTTTTTGTAAGCTCTTAAATTTTAAGATCTCCAGGAAAATAGGGACCCAAAGGGCGTAGGTTTTTCCACTGCCCGTCGGAGCATTCAGCAGGCCATGCTTTCCCCGGGCATAAGCCTGCCAGGTCTCAGTTTGAAACTGAAAAGGAGACCAGCCTCTGGAAGCAAACCAATCCGTAAACAACGAAATATCTGGGGATTTTGGCATAGATACAAACATAAGTATATTTAAAATCAAGTAGTATCTCTGTCAGTATCAAAACTCATTTCTAACCGGAGATAAGATTCAAACCCAATTTCTTTCAGAAGTGATGACTGCAGCTGAACATGTTTTTATAAAATAAATTACCTTTACATGTATTTTAAACGTAATCCCTATGAGATACTGTTTCCTTTTTTTAGCTATGATGACTGTTCAGTCCAGTTTTGCACAAAGCGAACTCGAAACCTTACCGGAATTTAATATCTTCACTTTGGAGGGAGAGACCTTTACTCAGGATGATATTAAAAAAGACAGTCCCAGTTATTTTATATATTATGATCCTTCCTGCGGGCATTGTGTAAGAGCTTTTAAAGTCCTGAATCTTAAAGCAGAGCAACTCAAAAATGCGGATGTTCATATTTACGCAGTTTCTGCAGGTGCAAATCAGCAGACCCTTAAATTTTTTGAAGAGATAGCTCCACAGCTCAAAGACCTGGAGAATCTTCACCTCTTGAAAGATAAAAATTATGCCTTTGCCGATATATTTTTTGTAGGACTATTCCCAAGTGGGTATTTATACGATGAAGATAACAAGCTCATCAAAACCTATGAAGGCGAAGCTGAAGCGGTTCTTTTTTTAAACGATTTGCCTGAATAGAGCAGAAGCTAAAGCCTTAACCTCTTTCTTCTATGATGTAATTGAAAGTATCTTTATGAAAAGCATACAAGTAAACATTTATGCTTTCAAAAGTTCAACTGAAGTTTATAAAAAAAGTTTCCTGGTCGAAAAACTCCCATTACCGGTGAAATTTTCTCGTATGGCATTACTCCATGCCATAAAATCCAAATCGACCACCTAAAAATAAGCCTTTGCACTTCACCTATCATAACATTCTATCAAAATTGGCTTTTGTTAAAATGCAGTGCTTTAATTTTGGAAATTATAATGAATATTATGAAATGGGTTGTGCTAGTTCAATTACGAACTGAATTGTTTGTGATAGAATGGTTTCTGACTCATTGAGAAAAAACGAACAGATGAAAGGAGTATTACTAGTCAATTTAGGTTCGCCCAAATCCACCGACCCCAAAGATGTAAAAACTTACCTGGGGGAGTTTTTGATGGATGAGCGCGTCATCGATGTCCCCAAATTTTTCAGAACGATTCTCGTTAAAGGGATTGTGTTGAACACCAGACCTAAAAAATCTGCAGAAGCCTATGCTAAAATATGGTGGAAGGAAGGTTCGCCGCTTATTGTCTTGTCAGAACGCCTTCAAAAGGGAGTTGATGAACATACGAGTGTTCCTATTTCGCTAGCCATGCGTTACGGACAGCCGACCATAAAATCGGGTTTGCAGGAATTGCATGACCAGGGTGTTGACGAAGTATTACTGGTGCCTTTATATCCTCAGTTTGCCATGGCTACCACAGAAACGATATTAGTCCTGGCTGAAGAACTGAGACGTGAACACTTTCCTGAAATGTCGTTTACCACTTTGCCACCCTTTTATAACCATCCCGATTACGTCACAGTCTTATCCAGAAGTATAGGTGAAAAACTGGATGAATTTGATTACGATCACCTGTTGTTTAGCTATCATGGGGTTCCGGAAAGGCATATCCGAAAAAGCGATATCACCAATTCACATTGTAAAATCGACGGCTCCTGTTGTCAAACCCCTTCCAAAGCGCACCAGTTTTGCTACAGGCACCAGTGTTTTGAAACCACACGTGGCGTAGCCAAAACCCTGGGTCTTAAGGAAGGCACCTACAGTACCTCGTTTCAATCCCGTTTAGGCTTTGATCCCTGGTTAAGGCCTTACACCGACAGAACCGTTGAAAAATTAGGCCTGGAAGGCACCAAGAAATTAGCCGTCGTTTCTCCAGCTTTTGTTTCGGATTGTTTAGAAACTTTAGAAGAAATCAATATGGAAGCCCGGGAGATATTTGAAGAGTCTGGAGGTGATGATTTCATGTTTATCCCTTGCTTAAATGATAGGGAAGACTGGGTAAAAACCATGAGCCGCTGGATAGACGAATGGGCGCATCAAACTCAAAAGGTAAACGCATAAGTACATGAACAGAGCCAATTCAGAAGAATTAGGTAATAAGCCTATTGGCAAGTTATTAATAAAGCAGGCTGTTCCTGCATCTATCGGAATTTTAGTGATGTCCATCAATATTTTGGTGGACACTATTTTTGTAGGTAACTGGATTGGTTCTATCGCTATTGCAGCGATTAATGTCGTTTTACCCGTCTCTTTTTTTATTGCCGCTCTGGGGATGGCGATTGGTATTGGCGGATCTTCTATCATTTCCAGGGCGCTGGGAGCAAATGATGATAAGAAAGCTTTAAAAACCTTTGGAAACCAGATCACCATTACGCTTTTGGTGACCATCACCATGGTGGTGATTGGCTTAACCTTTATCGATGAACTGATTCCGGCCTTTGGAGGTAAAGGTGAAATTTTTGACCCCGCCAAAATTTATTACAGAGTCGTTCTGTACGGAGTTCCTGTATTGGCTTTAGCCATGATGGGGAATACGGTAATAAGAGCGGAGGGCAAGCCTAAGTTTGCCATGGTGGCCATGATAATTCCGTCGGTTGGAAATTTGGTTATGGATTATGTCTTTATCAATGTCTTAGATTATGGAATGCTCGGTGCAGCCTGGGCGACAACAGGTTCCTACGTCCTTTGCATGGGTTATATTCTCTGGTTTTTCCTTTCCAAAAATTCAGAACTGAAGATTCGGTTTTCAGATTTCGGGATAGATTTCTCCATATTGAAAGAGATGGGAGCTTTAAGTTTTGTAACGCTTTCTCGACAAGCTATCGTCAGTGTTACTTATCTTCTTTTGAATAATATCCTTTTTGAACTCGGGGGTGAATCCTCGGTAGCGGTTTATGCCATTGTCGCTCGGATGCTTATGTTTGCCTTGTTTCCTGTACTTGGTGTGACTCAGGGATTTTTGCCTATTGCCGGGTATAATTACGGGGCTGATAATTATGAGCGGGTTAGGGAAAGTATCAATAAAGCCATTCTTTACGCCTCGGCTGTCGCGATTTTAGTATTTGCCGTTATCATGATATTTCCCGAAGAGATAGCTTCGGTATTCACAAAAGATCAGCAGGTGGTTAAAGACACGCCGAGTGCTATGCGGTGGGTCTTTGCAGCAATCCCCATTATTTCTATTCAGCTTATTGGCAGTGCCTATTTTCAGGCCATCGGCAAAGCTGTTCCTGCACTTTTACTTACCATATCCCGTCAGGGGATCGCTTTTATACCGCTGATACTCATTTTACCAAACTACTTTGGCGAACTGGGGGTTTGGATTTCTTTTCCGCTGGCGGACCTTTTATCTACCCTGGTTACAGGGTATTTCCTGAGACGCGAAGTAAAGTCGACCCTCATCACTAAAGAAGAACCCGCAGAAGTAGAAACGACTTAGTGAACCAAGTCTTTCAGTAATGTTTATCTTTGATTTACAAATTCAATAAGATACAGTGGAATACAATTACATCAAAGCGCTTCATCTCATTTTTGTAATCACCTGGTTTGCGGGTTTATTCTACATTCCGAGATTGTTTATCTACCATATTGAAGCCAGGCAAAAGCCAAAGCCCGATTGCGATATCCTGAGTAAACAGCTCAAAATTATGGAGAAGCGTTTGTGGTATATCATCACCTGGCCTTCAGCCATCCTGGCTACGATTTTTGCCGTATGGTTGTTAGTTTTGGTTCCGGGCTGGTTAGAGCAGGCCTGGATGCACGTGAAATTGACTTTTGTAGCTTTGCTTTTTGCGTATCACATCAAAAATCATTTTATTTTTAAACAGTTTCAAAACGAGGATATCAGGTGGACTTCCAACGGCATGCGTCTCTGGAATGAAGGCGCAACCCTTATTTTATTTGCCATTGTGTTTTTAGTTATTTTAAAAAATACTATCAGTTGGATTTGGGGTCTTGTGGGTTTGATTGGGCTTGGCCTAGTGCTGATGCTGGGCATCAAACTGTATAAACGTCTTAGAAACCGAAATTCTGCATGATGTTCAACTACAGGCGATCTTTACGAACCCGAATCTTTATTTCCATGATAGCGCTTGTGGTTGGAGCTTCCATTTTGATAGCTGGGGTGACTATTTATCAATTTACAGAAGAAGCCGAAGAACTTCATCTGGAAAAACTCAACCGGAAAGAAAATGCCATTCGTGCGAACATCAATTATGTCTTGAGGACGACTACTTATCCCGTAGATGAAGAGAATCTGTCGCTCATTTTCAAGGAAAAAATCTACGAAATACAGGATATTCATAATACCGAAATCAACATCTATGATCTAGACGGCTATCTTTTAAAATCCTCTTTTGCTACCTTTTATATGGATTCTGTGCAAACGCGCATGGCTCCGGAAAAACTGGAAACCTTAGAAAATTCTGCCAGCAAAAAATACGTTGAGAACTTTAAAATCAACGATCAGAACTACCAGTCCTCTTACACCTATATTCTGGATAACTATTTTAAGCCCATCGGTATTTTAAATTTACCTTATATCGAGGATGACGGTTTCCTGCAAAGGGAGCTTAGAGGCTTCCTCATTCTTTTGTCTGAAGTGTATTTATTTATGCTGATAGCCGCTATCGTTTTAGCTTACTTTCTGTCTAAATATATCACGAGTTCACTCCAGAGCATCAGCAAAAAAATAACCAAAACAAGACTGGATCAGGCCAATCCTAAAATATCGTACAATGAAATCAGCTATGAAATTAAACCCCTGGTCAAGGCCTATAATGAAATGATTGACGAGCTGGAAGAAAGCGCCGCCAAGCTTGCCAGAACTGAACGTGAAGAAGCCTGGAGGCAGATGGCACGGCAGGTAGCCCATGAGATCAAAAACCCACTCACCCCCATGCGTTTGAGCATGCAAAGTTTTGAGCGAAATTTCGACCCCGGGGATCCTGCTATTGAAACAAAAGTCCAGGAGTTTTCGAAAACCATCATTCAGCAAATTGATAACTTAAGTGCCATTGCCGGAGCCTTTTCAGACTTTGCCAAAATGCCTGCGCAGCAAAAAGAAAGTTTAAATGCTGTTGAAATCATTAAGCTGGCCCTCGATATTTTCAACGATAATAAGATTCGGTTGATTTCTGAAAAAGATAACATTCAGATTAAATTTGATAGAAGTCAGCTGATAAGAATTATTACCAATCTGGTCAAAAATGCGATTCAGGCCACTGAACATCTGGAGTCACCACTCATTACTGTGAGCATTTTTACGAGTGAAGATGACGTCATCATTACTGTGGAAGACAATGGAGTTGGAGTTCCTGAAGAAATGCAGGAGCGGATTTTTGAACCGAGATTTACCACCAAATCCAGTGGCATGGGTCTTGGTCTTGGCATGGTCAAAAATATCGTTGAAACTTATAAAGGAGATATAAAACTGACCTCAAAACCTGATGAAGGCAGTATCTTTACATTAAAATTTCCAAAATCCCAAACCTATGACATTTGAAAATTTACGAGTAGATATTAACGATCGTATCGCGACCGTTTTCATAGACAGGCCTAAAAAACTAAACGCGCTCAACAGGGCTACCATTGAAGAACTGCACAAGGCCTTCGCATCCCTTCGGGACGATGCAGATGTCTCTATTATCATTCTGACAGGCAGTGGTGAAAAAGCATTTGTGGCAGGAGCAGACATTTCAGAATTTTCTGAATACAGCGTTGAACAAGGAAAAGATCTTGCTGCTAAAGGTCAGGAACAGGTGTTTGATTATATCGCCAATTTTCCGAAACCTGTGATTGCAGCTGTCAATGGCTTTGCTCTGGGCGGTGGACTGGAATTAGCGATGTCTGCACATTTCAGAATTGCAAGTGACAATGCCAGATTGGGCCTTCCTGAAACTTCTTTAGGTGTGATTCCTGGTTATGGCGGAACGCAGCGCTTACCCCAGCTGGTAGGTAAAGGTCGAGCTATGGAAATGATCATGACCGCAGGAATGATCGATGCGCAAACCGCCAAGGACTATGGTTTGGTAAATCACGTGACCACACTAGAGGAGTTGCTTCCGCTGGCTGAAAAACTGGCTAACAAGATTTTAAACAACTCCATACAGGCGATTTCTGCTGCTATTGAAGCTGTTAATGCCAATTATAAAGATGGTGTTGACGGCTTTGAAACCGAAATCAATAATTTTGGAAAAGCCTTCGGTACCGAAGACTTCAAAGAAGGAACTCAGGCCTTTTTAAACAAGAAAAAGCCAAATTTTAACTGATATGTTCCCATTACAAAGACACCGACGCTTAAGGCAAAGCGAAGCCATAAGAGCATTGACGAGAGAACACTATCTGAGTCCGAATGACTTTATCGTGCCTCTGTTTGTAGTTGAAGGGAAAGCTGTAAAAGATGAAATAGCTTCTATGCCCAACTACTACAGGTTTAGTCTAGACCTGCTCGCTAAAGAAGTTAAAGAACTCTGGCAGATGGGTTTAAAGTCTGTTTTGCTGTTTGTAAAAGTGGATGAGAAACTCAAAGACAACAGAGGTGAGGAGGCTGTCAATCCCGATGGATTGATGCAAAAAGCCATCAAAACCGTTAAGGATGCCGTGCCGGAAATGCTGGTGATGACCGATGTGGCACTGGATCCGTATTCCATCTATGGTCACGACGGGATTATAGATCAGGGGAAAATTGTGAATGACAGAACCAACTCTTTCCTTGCCCGGATGGCATTGAGCCATGCTCAGGCTGGAGCCGATTTTGTGGCGCCTAGCGATATGATGGACGGCCGGATTTTGGAGATACGAAGCGTTTTGGAAGATGCGCATTTCACCGATGTGGGGATCATGAGTTATTCAGCTAAATTTGCTTCGGCCTTTTATGGACCTTTTAGAGATGCTTTAGATTCTGCTCCTGTAGATGCGAAAGATATCCCCAAGGATAAAAAAACCTATCAGATGGACCCTGCCAATAGAAGTGAAGCTTTAAAGGAAGCCTTTGCCGATATTGATGAAGGCGCCGATATCGTTATGGTAAAACCGGGTTTATGCTATTTGGATATCGTAAGAGATTTAGCCAACGAAGTAGAGGTTCCTGTGGCGGTTTATCAGGTGAGCGGCGAATATGCCATGATCAAGGCGGCCTCCGAAAAAGGCTGGCTGGACCATGATGCAGTCATGCTGGAACAACTCACCGCCATCAAAAGAGCAGGGGCAACCATGATCGCAAGTTATTTTGCAAAGGATGCCGTTAAATTGCTTTAAGCAATTAGTTTTGTACCTTAAAAAGATATCGAATACCAATTCAGAATACATGATAAAAAACGACTTATTTCTAAAGGCTTTAAGAGGAGAGACCGTAGAGAGACCACCGGTGTGGATGATGAGACAAGCTGGGAGGTATCTGCCAGACTTCATGAAATTGAAAGAAAAATATGATTTTTTCACCCGCTGCAGAACGCCCGAACTGGCTACCGAGATTACGGTAATGCCCATCCATCAGGTAGGAACAGATGCGGCCATATTGTTTAGTGATATCCTCGTGGTTCCTCAGGCCATGAATATAGAAGTAGAGATGCGGCCCGGTGTCGGACCCTGGCTGCCAAACCCCATTCGGGACAGGAAAACCCTGGACCAGGTCATTGTTCCTGATGTTTACGAAGAACTTGGTTACGTCTACGAAGCTATCAAAATGACCAAAAAAGAGCTCAATGATGAGGTCCCGCTTATTGGTTTTGCAGGCTCACCCTGGACGATCTTTTGCTATTGTGTACAGGGACAGGGTTCCAAAAACTTCGATAAGGCTAAAGAATTCTGCTTTACAGAACCCCAGATGGCGCACGAGTTACTCCAAAAAATTACCGATACCACGATAGCCTATTTAAAAGGAAAAGTGGAAGCAGGGGTGGATGCCGTACAGGTGTTTGACTCCTGGGGAGGTATGCTCTCGCCGGTAGATTATCAGGAATTTTCATGGCCTTATATTCAGCAAATCATCGATGGGCTGAAGGATGACATCCCAGTGATCGCTTTTGGAAAAGGCTGCTGGTTTGCTCTGGATACCATGGCGAAGTCCGGTGCATCTGCATTGGGTGTAGACTGGACCTGTTCCGCCAGAAACGCGAGATACCTCTCTGGAGGGAAAATCACCTTACAGGGTAATTTTGATCCGTCGAGGCTTTTCTCCCCACCAAAGGACATTAAAAAAATGGTACACCAGATGATCGACGAATTCGGTAAAGACCGGTATATCGTGAATCTAGGTCACGGCATTTTACCCAACATTCCCGTCGAAAATGCCAAAGCCTTTGTGGAGGCGGTGAAAGAATATAAATAAACACAAACTCCATTTAGAAGACAAAAACCATCTGCCCGAGGCAGGTGGTTTTTTGTTTAAAAAAATAAGCATCCTCTCTTTAAATCACCATTTGTTTTTCCGACCCCAGGCTCAGGAATTAAATACATTGATCTTCAGACCAGTATGAGCAGCTTGACAGATTATAGATTTTCAACTGCTAACCAAATCCTAAAAATCTTACGGTTTTCCCTCACTTAAACTACGGGCGAACCGTAAATCATTTCAAAATAATCGGGCGTTATTTACAATAAAAGTAAAATAAAGGCAATTTTGAAGAATATCAGAACCTGCCATTTTATTCACTATGCGCTTCTCTTCAAAGTGATTTTATCACATGATTTTTTGACGCAATTTTCGAATATTCACTCTAAACCTACCCCTAAGGGGGCTCACTTTTTAATTTAAACACTAACCTATGATTCAAAAATTACTTAAAAACGCTACAAGCTTTGTAGCCATTGCTGGCTTTTCTTTTTTAGGAGTCGCACAAACCCAGGAAAAGCAGGTAGAAATCACATCCAGTTACGACACCTCAGCTTTAAATACACTTGAAAAGGAATTCAAGTCCAAATCAGAACGTCAGGAACTCAAAATCGAGGAGTATATAAAAACCCATTCGGTACAGACTGAACTTATTTTGGATGACGGCGGATATGCCCAGCTTCAGCGTATTGAAGAGGATGGAAGCCTTATTTATTACAGAACTTTTAATGTGGGTTCAGCCAGATCCACACGTGTCAACCACGTCAATTCAGGAGGTTCTTTAGGACTCAGCCTGGATGGCCAGAATATGATTTCTTATGTCTGGGATGGTGGTCATCCCCGGGTAACCCATCAGGAATATGATGGTGCAGGGGGGAGTAACAGGGTTTCTATTCAGGATGCAACCGCAGAAGGCGGCGTTCAGCTTAATTTTCATGCGGCTCATGTTACGGGAACCATTCTTGCCTCAGGTGTTGTAGCCAATGCCAAAGGCATGGCTCCACAGGCCAAGGCTAAAGCCTACAAGTGGAATGATGATTTGGCCGAAGCCACTTCAGCAGCAGGCAGCGGGATGCTGATCTCCAACCATTCTTACGGATACAATTCGGAGGCTGTTCCCGATTACTATTTTGGAGCTTATATCGGAGATTCCAGAGACTGGGATAATTTACAGTACAATGCGCCCTATTATCTTATGGTTGTAGCAGCTGGTAATGACGGAACGGCGACTTATAATGCTTCTCCGCTTAACCCTACCTATCCCCCGTACGATAAACTCACAGGGCACTCGGTTTCTAAAAATACAATGGTCGTTGCCAGTGCTCAGGATGCTGACATTGATACCGCAGGCAATCTGGTATCCGTCAACATAAGTTCATTCAGCAGTCAGGGACCAACCGATGATTACAGAATCAAACCCGATATTACAGGGAATGGTCAAGGGGTGTATTCTACTTACGATAACAGTGATACGGCGTACAATAGTATTTCCGGAACTTCAATGGCTTCGCCGAATGTGGCCGGATCCTTGCTTTTATTACAACAGCACGCCAATAACACTACTGGAAATTATTTAAAAGCCTCCACCTTAAAAGGAATTGCTTTACATACTGCCGACGATGCCGGTTTAACCGGTCCCGATGCCATCTTTGGATGGGGGCTGATGAACACTAAACGAGCTGCAGAGGCGATTTCAGATAACGGGCAGGCGGCGCTTATCAGTGAATTAACTCTGGCATCCGGACAAAGCTATTCTGTGGAAGTCGAAAGCGATGGCATCAACGACCTGATGGCTTCTATTTCTTGGACAGATCCCGCAGGAACAGCGACTACCTCTTTAAACTCTACCGAAGCAAGACTGGTGAATGATTTGGATATCCGTGTGACCAATACCTCAACCTCGTTTTTACCTTGGCGGTTAACCGGAGTGAATACGAATGGCAAAGGGGATAACACCAGAGATCCTATTGAACGTGTAGACGTGAGCAATGCTTCGGGAACTTATACCATTACGGTAACACATAAAGGGTCTCTTAGCAGCGGAAGTCAGGATTATAGCCTGGTCGTGACGGGTTTGACTTCAGCACCCGTAGCCTGTGAGGCGTTGACGCCAACGGGACTTGCAGCTTCAGGCATAGGCTCTACGTCAGCCAGCTTGAATTGGATTAGCGTTGATTCAGCAAGCTATGCAGTGAGGTACAGAGCTTCCGGAACCTCGACCTGGACCACAACTTCTTCAGATAATGCGTCGACGACGCTTGAAGGTTTGACTGCAGAAACCACTTACGAAGCTCAGGTAAGAAGTATATGCGGTTCTGGCAGTTCTGCCTATTCTTCATCGATTAGCTTCACAACGACCCCTCAGGAGCTGGTCTATTGCGATTCTAAAGGGAATAGTGTTGCCGATGAATATATCGGGAATTTTGAATTGAACAGCATCTCTAATGCATCCGGAGGCGGAAATGGATATTCAGATTTTACATCTACCTCTACAGAATTGGCCAGCAGTCAGACTTACAGTTTTACAATAACGCCAACCTGGACCGGTACGGTTTACAACGAAGGCTATGCTCTATGGATAGATTATAATAAAGACGGAGATTTTACGGATGCTGGTGAACTTGTGTTTTCGAAAGCGGCCTCCAGTGACACGCCGGTAACAGGAAACTTTACAGTACCCAGTACAATTGTGGAAGGCGCTACACGGCTTCGTGTTTCAATGAAATACAATGCTATTCCAGGTTCATGCGAAGCCTTTTCCTATGGGGAAGTGGAAGATTATACAGTGAACCTAAGTGCAAATACAGAAGACACCCAGGCGCCAAGTACGCCAACGGCTTTTGCAGCGTCCAATGTCACAGAGACTTCAGTGAATCTAAGCTGGGACGCCTCTACAGATAATGTAGGTGTGGAGGGCTACGAAGTTATACAGGGATCGAGTGTTTTGGGATCTACGGTAAACACCAGCGTGAAGGTTAACGGCCTTTCTGCCGGAACGACCTATAGCTTTGCTGTAAAAGCAAAAGATGCCGCAGGAAATACCTCGGCAAGTGCAACCTTGAGCGTGACCACAGCTTCTTCCAGTGTAACCTATTGTACTTCCAGCGGGAACAATTCTTCCTACGAATGGATTGATTTTGTCGGACTTAACAATATATCCAAGACCAGCGCAGACGATTCCGGCTATGCAGATCGTACCAATTTGGAAGCGGATTTGCCCTACGGCTCTAATACCGTTCAGATAAGTGCTGGATTCTCGGGTCAGGCGTATACGGAGTACTGGAAAATCTGGATAGACTACAATAAAAACGGCGTTTTTGAAACCAGTGAGTTGGTGGTGAGCGGGTCCTCATCCAGCGCTGATAATTTGAGTGCGACTTTTAATGTGCCAACCACAGCAGTGTCGGGTTTAACCCGTATGCGAGTATCCATGAAGTACAATGCTGCTCAAACCCCCTGTGAAAACTTTGCTTATGGCGAGGTAGAAGATTACACGGTGAATGTGGGCCAGACTACCAGCAGCTATGTAACCTTGAATGCTACAGAAAGACTGGGTAATGAAACGGCTTCCCTGGGTATGCAGCTGTATCCTAACCCCGTGACAGGAAACTTCGTTAAGATAAAAGCCTCATCCAAAACACAACTGAACTACAGCATCTTTGACCTTTCCGGAAGAGAGTTGAGTCAGGGACAAGTGAGGAATCAAAGCATTCCTACACATAATTTATCTACTGGAGTTTACCTGGTCCGCTTGGATGATGGTCAAAAATCCTTCACCAGAAAAATGATTAAAGAGTAATCCATTGATTTTTTTTAAATCAAGGTTAAGCCGTCCGTCTCACCCGGGCGGCTTTTCTATGTTGTAAAATCAAGTAGGGAGGTTGTGTTTTCTTTTGATTTTGTGCCCGTTAGCTTAACGGCATAAAGATAGTCAGCTTCAGGCTTTGGATAGCTTCCTGTGGCGTCGGGGAATTGTAAGTTCTACTGAAGTCGGCGTGGGGTTTTATGCTCTTCTATATAAATCAGGTGAACGCCAGGTATGCGTTAGGGATAGCAGTGGAAAGCCCATGACGTAAAAGCCATTTAAACATAAAGCCTGGCGAAGCGACTAAAAGAAGCTCTTGCCAGGCTTATATGTTTTTGGCTTTTTACCGAAATGGCTTGTAGCGGATAGCCTGACCCCCAATGCTTTGGGGGTAACGCCCAAATCTTACTGCTTGTGTTCCTTGTACAGCTTTGTAAAATGCTTGTAAAAATAAGGAATGGTTTCAATGCCTTTGAGGTAGTTCCAGATCCCGAAATGCTCGTTGGGGGAGTGGATGGCATCCGAGTTGAGACCAAAGCCCATCAGCACGGTTTTGCTGCTCAGGTACTTTTCGAACAGAGACACGATCGGAATGCTTCCACCGCTTCGCTGAGGCACCGGTTTCTTACCAAAAGTCTCTTGAAAGGCGAGATCTGCCGCCTGGTATTCGATGCCATCGATAGGGGTGACGTAGCCCTGGCCGCCATGATGAGGTTTGACTTTGACTTTCACGCTTTTTGGCGCGATGTTTTCAAAATGCGTTTTGAACAAGTCTGTGATTTCTCTCCAGTCCTGATTCGGTACCAAACGCATGGAAATTTTAGCGAAGGCTTTGCTCGGTATCACCGTTTTGGCACCTTCCCCTGTATAACCGCCCCAGATACCGTTGACATCCAGGGTAGGTCTTATGGAATTGCGTTCGTTGGTGGTGAAGCCTTTTTCACCATGAACCTCGGGGATGCCGATGTGTTTTTTATAATCTTCCAGGTCAAAAGGCGCTTCGGCCATTTTCTCCCGTTCTTCATCGCTTAGTTCTTCGACTTTATCGTAGAAACCGGGAATCGTGATGTGGTTATTTTCATCGTGAAGTGAAGCAATCATTTGGGATAAAATGTTGATCGGGTTGGCCACGGCTCCGCCGTATAAGCCTGAATGCAAATCACGATTGGGTCCTTCCACTTCCACTTCCACATAGCTCATGCCACGCAGGCCGGTAGTGATGGACGGCACTTCCTTGCTAATCATGCCCGTATCCGAAATCAGGATGACATCGTTGGCAAGTTTTTCTTTGTTGTTTTCCAGAAACCATTCCAGGCTCACACTGCCGACCTCTTCTTCCCCTTCAATCATAAATTTGATATTGCAGGGCAGGCTGTCATTTTGAATCATGACTTCCAGCGCTTTGACGTGCATATACATTTGTCCCTTGTCATCACAGGCTCCGCGGGCAAATATGGCGCCGTCGGGGTGGATGTCTGTCGTTTGGATCACCGGCTCAAAGGGAGGGCTGTTCCATAGATCCACGGGATCTGGTGGCTGCACATCATAATGGCCGTAAACCAGAACCGTGGGCAGGGACTCATCTATAATTTTTTCGGCATACACAATGGGGAATCCCGGGGTGTCACAAATTTCCACTGTATCGCAACCTGCGGCTTCCAGATTGATTTTCACAGCGCCGGCAGTCATCAACACCTCTTTTTTGAAATGCGGATCTGCGCTCACCGAGGGAAGCTTGAGAAGCTCTATGAGTTCATCTATAAAACGTTGTTTATGTTTTTCGATATAAGGTCTGGTATCCATAATAATTATTTAGTTTTTACAATATAAAATTTTTTCCCGAAACATAATTTGAAAGTTGTATTTATTACATATATTTGCAATCGCAAAAAATAATGCGGGCGTGGTGGTCCCGAAGCGTCGGGAGGTAGACACGCTGAAATCATCAAAAAATAATGCGGGCGTGGTGGAATTGGTAGACACGCTAGACTTAGGATCTAGTGCCGCAAGGTGTGAGAGTTCGAGTCTCTCCGCCCGTACTTGTAGAAAGCTTCTCATATTTGAGAAGCTTTTTTTTTTGAAATCTATTTTAAGTTTTCAGGGTTCGTTCCGATAGCTATCGGAACTCCGGCCCTTACTTGAATGCTTCTCTTGATTGAGAGAGATTTTTAAAACAACAACGAAGTGTGATACAGCTCTCCTATCTGGTTTACTTAAAATCAGTTTCAAAATTAATAGTAAATCCTACAGACTTACTGAGATTATAAATTAATCCTTTTAGGATTTTTTTTAAATGTAGACTCCGAAATTCATTTAAAAAGAACATTTAAGTCTTTTACTCCAAAATTCCCCTGGTACTCCCATATGAATCCGGGGATATCGTGAGCTTTTAAGGTCTGGTGAACCCCTCTTAAATAATTTTTTCTGGATTGTTTATCGGCATTCTTGGTGACACCATATTCTGTGCACCACACTTCTACATCATGTTGATCTCTCCAGTTTGAAATAATACTTATTTTATTTTCGATGGCATCATAAGTTCCTGTAGATCCATAATCCCGATAATTGATTTCTCCCGGGGTGCCCATAGCTTCTTTGGCGAGAGGGGGTAGCAGGTTTATGTTGTTTAGGGGATAGGGAAAGGGTATGCCGAGAGTGTTGTTCTGGGGAGCAGTCCAGGGTGTACCCTGATGTGTAAAAATAAAAGGTTCGTAAAAGTGGAAGCTATAAATGATATTGTCGTAAGGAAAAGGTTCCAGTCTGGATAACTCATAGATGCTGTTGAAATTGGAAGCTCCTGCTATGATAGGTAGTTCTGGGTAATAACCTCTTATCCCTTCTATGATGATTGCAGCAGACTGTTTCCATTCCCGGGGATAGATCTGAGGTTCATTAGCGATCTCGATATAGATATCATGTCTTAAGAATCGTCTTCTGTTCAGAGATTTCAATAACTTTATCCAGTTCTTGGCCATTAACGCTGCTTCTGATTTAAAATTATCATGAGCCAGGTTGTGGTTGAAATAGGCTAAAATAAGTGGCTTATCGTTTTTTTGATATCGAATGATCTTATTCAGAAGCCTTATAAATCTTCTTTTTCGACTTGGATCATCCAGGGTGAGAAAATGTTCTATATCCACAGGAATACGCACAGCTTCAATATCATTTCGATTCAGGCTCCGAAAGGTCTTTCGATATGTTTTTGGTCTGAGGCTAAGGTTTTTTTCCCAGGTTTCTTGTAATCCTGTGACGTTAACCCCCTGAGCTGTTGTTTTCAAGGGAAATAGCAGAATAAAAAAAAATGCAATTAAAAAGTAATTTACTTTTTTTTTGATTAGATTAACACCACAATAATTAGAACGTTTCATGCAAAACATTAAAGTTCCAAAGTCCTGGTTTCTTCGCGAGTTGAAGCTGAAAATGTGGAAAGCTTGTAACAGATTGGTCTGGGGGACTATTGGGCTCTTAATTATCATATCAATTTTAGATTTTCTTTTATTTCAGGAGTTTTTTTTAGAATTGATTATACTGAATTTAGGCTGTATAACTTTAATATTATTTAGTTTCCGTCTATTGGCTAAAGTACTACAAAAACCAACTTTTCTGTTGCATTTAGTCCTGTTGGTTATTAGTTTTTTATTTTTATATAGTATTGCTGTAACTCATACTACAGGCAAAATTCTATATTTAACCATGTTGGCGATTTCATACGTAAGTTTTAATACGATTGCCATCTGGAAACCTTCTGATGCAATGCTACAATTTGGAGTTCTAAGCATTTTGATCTTCAGTCTGGATTATCTGAATCTTTTTGATGTGGAAGAACTATTGCTGATCGGAGGATATACCACTTTTTCTATTTGTATGGTCAGCCTGGCTTTCCCATCTATCAAATCCCTATCTCTGAAGGATCAAATAGAAGAAGAGTATTCGAAATCTCAGAAGATCTCAGATTTTAAATCAGCCAATCAAAATTTAAAAAAGGAAAATGATACTGTCAAAACTAAATTATCCTTTTTAGAAAATAAAGCTAAGATCTATCAGCATGACCTAAATAATCAACTTAGCAGTATAGAATCTTTGGTTGATTTGATAGAACTGGAAGACAGATATGTTAATGATGGGGATGCAGATAATGATTATTTAGACCTGATCAAAAACACATTAAAAGATTCAAAAGAGGAAAACGAGAATTTTTTTAAAAACTTCAGTAAGGAAGAAATAGGTAAGGAGTCGTATAACAAAACGAACCTGAATCTGAATCAGCTTATTAAAGAAAATATCAGGAAATTTTCAGAAAAGATCTCTTCCAGAAACATTCAGATCGACTTGGAGTTGAATGCTAAAGAATGCTGTATTCTTGCCGATAAAACAATCTTGAACACTTCTTTTTATAATATTTTCAAATACGCGATTGATTTCTCAAATAATAATGATTCCGTAAAAATAATAACTCGAAATGAAGACAAATTAATGATATTTGAACTGGTGAACAGAAGTTCAGGAATGTCCATGATAGAACTGGAATCTTATTTCAAAAATATCAAAGTTT
Source organism: Psychroflexus aurantiacus (assembly GCF_010820555.1). Lineage (GTDB taxonomy): Bacteria > Bacteroidota > Bacteroidia > Flavobacteriales > Flavobacteriaceae > Psychroflexus > Psychroflexus aurantiacus. Next base: position 170,948 of record NZ_JAAIKD010000005.1, read on the forward strand.
ACGATTTTGAAGATATTCAAGGAAATAAAGGTTTGGGTTTAGCTATAGCAAGAAAAAACATAGAACTAATGGATGGTAATTTACGGTATAGTGCCTCCAAAAGTCTTGGCTTTGAATTTATTGTAGAATTTCAACTTAATGATTAGACACCTTTAATTACAATTTTAATGCAACTAAAAATACTTCCATTAGTTTGTTTGTTTTTGATCAGCTTTATGCTGCAGGGCCTAAATGCTCAAGAAAGATTCGGGTTTGATGATTTTGAATACTCCGAAGAATCAGTCACCTGGGGATCCGTTAGTAAATCCACCTATTTTTTCCCTATTAATGAAAAGCGATTTATAGCAAATGGGAGTACGCTTTATTTAAATTTAAAAACTTCAGATGTTCTCAATGCTAAGCGAAGTTTTGTGACCATAGCCATTAATAATATCCCTGTAGCTACAAAATCCCCTGAACCTAGTGACTCTTCCATTAATTTTGTCATTCCTCTTAGTGCAAATAGCGTAAATTCTGGTTTTTTGAGAGTTGATGTAATCAGCAAATTAAGGATTGATGAAGAGCTATGTGAATTTTATGGAGAAGGAGCCTTTTGGCTTCGAAGATTACCCTCCTCACATTTGGATCTTAATCTGAAATCACCTGAAACGTCAGAGATCAAAGGCATAAGTGATTTTTTAAACGAGGCCAGTACTATTTTGCTGCCTGAGGAGGTGTCCCTAACCACCATGAAATACGCTGCATATATCCAGTACTATTTTAAGAATGAGCTGAATAGAAACCTGAGTATTAAATCGATTCCTAACCGATCAGATTCTATTCCACCGGGAAGCATTCTTCTTGGGTTGTTAAAGGAGATTAACTCGGATGAAAAATTTGATGTCGAAATTGATACGCCTCATACTGAAAGCGGTTTGGTTAAACTCTATAGATTGGGAGCGGAAAATAAGCCATTCTCAAAAAATAAATCAAAAATTTTACTGGTGACAGGCCAAGGTGAAGACGAATTTGAGAAAGCAGCTCAAAGCCTTCTGGAAAAAGATTTAATCAGCAGTGCTTATACAGATTCCTATTTTGTAAAAGAGGGTAAGAGCTTAGGAGGAGTTTCCGTTGAAGTTTTAAATGAAATAAATTTCAGAGAATTAGGAGTAAATGAAGAAATAACTGAAGGTGTAGGGAGAATTCAAAAGGAAATTGAACTGCCCAGAGCTATCTTCCCTCCAGGACTTTCCAAGTTAAAATTAAATCTAAAATTCACTTACCGTCCTCTTGAAGAAACGGAGAGCGCCTATTTGAACCTTTACATGGATGATGTTCTCAAACATAGTTATTCATTAAATAGCTCTGGAAGCTTTGAAAGGATGATGGATTTTACAGGGGTTAAGTCTAAAGATAAAAATAAACTTAAGATCGAATATTACTTTATTCCTGAGGGGAAAGAGTGTATAAGAAACCCAACTACATTCTATGCTCAGCTGGATCTGGATGCTTCTGAATTTAAGGCTGAAGCTTTTGAAAAGGAAAAACAACTCAGTTTCGATAATTTTACTCAAACATTTTTCCGGAATAAACCTGTTATCTATTGGGATGTTCCCAACTCTCCAAGACATACCGCTTCATTAAGCCTTTTACTTGACAAACTAAATCCGGAACTCGCATTTAAGAAAAAACATGTTTTTCCTGATATTCTGCCTATTGACAGTCTGAAAACACGCGGTAATACAAACAGCAGTATCATTATTACATCCCAAAGCGAATCCCTGGAAGAATTTGCCGAGGGGAACTCCTTTCTAAATATCAGATACAATCAATATGAATTTAAAAAAGAAGACTATTCCCGTTTTTTTGAAGTGAGCTATACGGATAGAATTGGAATAAGTCAGTTGTTCGAAGTAGAAGGTCAGGACTTTATGTTCATCTATGATCCTGATGGTAATCCTGCTATTCTGAATCAGATAATCGAAAAAATTGCTAGCCCTTACCTAGATAATTACGGAGATTTAATACTAGCTAGCGAAGATGATTCCTATTTTTTTAGCTTGATGAATGAACAAAAAATAACTAAAAAGGAAATAGAAAGTAACTTTCAAAACTTCTGGAACAAGTATAGTCTCATTATTATTTTTGTATTACTTATTTTACTCATTGTTATATTGATCTATATCTTTCAAAAGTCACAGGAATCAAAAAACAATATCATTGGAAACGAATAAAATGTTCACCCTCATTTTTATACTGAGTTGGTATTATATTTCGGCTCAGGATACTAATGACCCCATTGGCAAGACTGATGAGCTCGCTGAGGAAAATGCTGCTGAAGAACGAATAAATCCCTGGCAACAGGGATCCGGAGAGATTTTGCTTTCTCCTTTTGTGAGTCGCTATGAAGCTACTTCTTACAGAACTTCGGATGGTGATAAAATTGATTTTGCAAGAGATGGTAAGTTCAGTAACTATAACCCCAGATTATTTGTCGCTGCTCCTTTTTTTGGTGAAAGATTAAATATAATCGGTTCCATTCCTTTTTTTAGCAACACTTATGAAGATAATGATGCTTCAGATACGAATACCGATTTTGGGGATCTTGAAGTGGGGTTAAAAGCTCATTTGGCAAGGTTCAAAGAAAACTACCTAATGGCCAGTGTGATCGCATATATTCCCTTGTATAGTAATACCTCCACCCCTTTTATAGGCTATGATCTTTTTGCTTTAGAAGCGCGTTTGATTTTTGCAGGTACACAAAAGAGTCTGGGAGAATACAATAATTTTCATAAAGTTGAAGTTGGCCTCAGGTATTTTTTCCCTGAGGATCCCCTTCAGTTGCGTATCCTCGTTTCTGAAGGTTATGATTTATCCGATAGAGTAAGCTTATTGGGAGAATTGGAAGGCATGTTTTCATTCAGTGAAAGAGATGAATTTTTTAGAAATAACCTGCAGGCTGTGGCAGATTTTAATATGATAAAAGCCTCTCTTAATCTCGGTTATCAATTTTCTGATACCTTTACTCTTTACGGTGGGTTATTTCATGATATTTTTAATAGAAATTCTGCCGTTGGAAGAGGTTTTCAAGCTTTCGCAGTGATCAGACTCAATTGATATGCTTAAAATTTATAGGAATGATTTATTCTTAAAGTCTGGATTACTCCCCCTAGAGGTCTGCGAAGAAATTGAAAAGATGAGGAAGACCATGGATAAATCCTTCCTGAAGACGGCTCTGAACTATGCTTTCCTTTCCCGCCTGGACTACAAAAATTTATTACTTAAGAAGGGTATAAGCTTCTATCAGTTTGATTACGCTAATCTGACAAAACTAAACAGGGAAGTCAGTAAAGCTGATTTAGATTTTCTGCTGGATCATAATCTTTATCCTCTCCAAAGCGAGAGTGGGGAGATCGAATTGGTATCTGCCGATCCTTCTGATGATATTAGCATTTCCAAATTCAGGGAACGCTTTTCACTTCGGGCAAGTCATGTGCATTTTGCCGAAGATCTGGATATTGTTAAAGCTCTACATCTCACCTATGGTGAAAGCCTGTTGCAAAAAGCTGTTTTTGATCTTTACAACAGAGATTCCAAAAGTTCAGCACTGGAGACCTTTACCTCAAAACAGATCATAGTGCTTTGTGTTTTAGGATTGATCTTTCTGATTCTCTTATTGATTTTTCCTGTGATTAGCATCATCACTGTAAGCCTTCTGATCAATTTGTTTTTCTTTATCTCCATAGGTTTCAAATTTATGTTGACGATTGTTGGGGCAAAATCGGAAAATCTGCAAAAAGTATCAAAGTCTGAATTAGGAAATTATCTTGATAGTGAACTGCCCTATTATACATTACAGTTGCCCGTTTTTAAAGAATCTGAGGTTATATATAAGTTAGCGTCAAATCTCAAGAATATCGATTATCCCAAAGAGAAACTGGATGTCAAGCTGCTCATAGAATCTGATGACCCTGTCACATTTGATGCAGTCAAAAACCTGAAAGATCCCTGTATTTTTGATCCCGTTATAGTTCCTTATGCCCAGCCTAAAACCAAACCTAAAGCCTGTAATTACGGACTGTACTTCAGCAAAGGGAAATATCTTGCTATTTATGATGCAGAAGATATTCCTGATAGTGATCAGTTAAAATTGGTGAATGCTTTATTCCATAAGCTTCCTGAGGAATATATTGTCATACAATGTGCTTTAAATTACTTCAATAAGACAGAAAATTTTCTCACCAGAATGTTTACTCTTGAATATTCTTATTGGTTCGACTATATGCTTCCGGGACTAGATGGTCTAGATATTCCCATACCCTTAGGAGGGACCAGTAATCATTTTAAGTTTGATAAACTGATCGAATTGGGAGGCTGGGATGGATTCAATGTTACCGAAGATGCTGATTTAGGGATACGTGCTTATGCCAAGGGATATAAAGTGAGTGTACTTGATTCTACGACTTACGAGGAAGCCAATAATGAATTTTACAACTGGATACGTCAGCGTTCCAGATGGATCAAGGGATATATGCAAACTTACTTGGTGCATATGCGCAACCCCGCTAAACTCTATAAAGAAGTCGGCTGGAATGGGTTTTTTGGTTTTCAATTTTTTATTGGAGGCACGATTTTCACCTTTTTAATTTATCCCATACTATTGTTTACTTTTCTCTTTTACCTGTTTTTAAAATTAGAAATAGGGGTTGATTTGTTGGGCTCTGTAAATCAAGATCTGATCAATTTTATTAAATTGATCTTTCCGGACTGGTTAATAATAGTCTCGATTTTCAATTTTCTGGCCGGTAACTTACTGATGATTTTCGTCAATATGATTGCTGTATTTCGAAGAAAATCTTACAATCTGATCTTATATGCGATTGCCAATCCGGTCTACTGGATCATGCATTCCATTTCAGCCTACAAGGGCTTATTTCAATTAATATCTAAACCCTTCTATTGGGAAAAAACCAATCATGGTTTGACCAAAGCTGATAAATCTAAAATTTAATGAGAGCATCGTTTTCCATCGGTATTGTTGGGCTCATTTACTCTGTATATTATATAGGTCTCAGTCACTATGTGATCGCTCAGGGCTACTGGCACCTGGAAGCTTACTTTATAAGTGACAAGCTGCAATTGCTATTTACAAATGATGAAAAGACCCTTGAATTATTTTTTTTTATTTATCCCTTGATAGCTCAGGTTCTAGCCATGCCTGCGAGCATTTTAGGTACCCTCAATGCACCTGTGATCACTTCAGGAATTTCTATGGCCTTTCTTGCTTCCTATTTAGTGGTGAAGACCTTTAATCTTCACTTGAGATTTGCTTCGGTTTTGATCAGTATATATTTTTTATGCAGCCCCCTTGTTGTCTACCTGTCTACTTCTGGATCATCATTATATCTTTATTTTATACTTTACTTTCTGTTTTTCCATTTAATATTCAGATACCTTAGACAGTTTACGATTTATAATTTTGTCTTACTTGGACTTTGTCTTGGCCTATTTGTCTTTCTTGATTATTCCTTTTTATGGATCATGTTATTTATGATGCCACTCATATTATTAATATCGCTGTTTAACTATTCAGGAATTGATAAAACCTATATCGGTGTTTTTTCGCAAATTTCACAAGAGTATACCTCTGCTAAAGAACTTTTAGCGCGTTCTTTTTCTACATTCCTGGTCATCATTTTTATCCCCTTAACCAGCTTGATCTTCTATCTTTTTTTTAATTATTGGTTTACAGGAAATTTGATGTTCTTCGACCAGTCCGATACACATCAATGGAATCAGAGTAGAATATTCACTTCCGATTTTATGGATAATTCTATGGGGTATCTGCTCAGAATGGGACTTTGTCTTTCCCCGTTATTTCTTGCGGCTTCGTTTTTAGGCAGAAAAAGACTATTATTTCAAATGACCCTGCTCTTGGTTCCGATCTGGCTGATTTATTTGAAAAATTCAAATCCTGGAGAGCCTTTGTTCTTACCTGTACTAATCATCATAACAGCTTCAGGAATGGCCGCCATGGTCCATCTTTTTCAAACCCAGTTATTACCTCTGTTCAAGAAAAGTAAAGCGCTTCACATGGTCACGACGCTTGTATTTTTGATTACGATCCTTGGTGAGTTTTATTATTTCAAAAATACCGAGCACAGTCAGGAAGCCCGACTATTTTCTTTTTCTGAAAGTGATGACGTTCAAAGAATAAGCGCTCATGAGGATATGGCAAATTATATTAGTTCTGAAATCAAAGAAGATGAAGTTATACTGGCAGATAATAAAATATTTTATCCTACGATGGCCTTAACTCGTAAAAGCACAGAGTATATAGATCAGTTTAGTAAAGATTATGAAAATGCATTACAGGCTCCAAAACTCTACGCCGACTTCATATTACTAAGTAATGCTGATATAGGTTATTATAGAAATGATCAAATGAAACCCTTGATCGAGAAAAATAAACTGGTGCTGTATCCGGTGTATACGAATTCTGAATTTCGATTGCTTAAACTTAAGTGACTGGAGGACAATTTGTTGGGTTTAGGTTTAAAATTCAAACCCTTTCAAAAATTAGCGATTAAATATAGATTTAATTCAAATTAAAAAACAGCAAAAGATATCCAGCATCACTAGGCTTGGCTTAAGCCTAGTGATGCTGGATATCTTGGTTTGCATTTATAAAAAACTAAGGCTTAGGAACTAAAAGAATATCTGTGGTCGCTTTGGAATTTCCAGGCTTTGGATTTCGTGTTCTAACAGGCATGGTTCAAAATGAAGTAGTTCAGCCCCTATAGGCTGATGTTCTAAACCCCTTGATGCCGGGAGGATAGATGAAGGCTGTACCTTCTCAGATATACTCTAAAGGAGCTTGTCCTAAGCGTAAAATTTACTACTTGTTTGAATAAAAGCTGAAATTGAAACAATCAGGGAAGGTCTTTATTCATGTCATGAATTATATTTCTGGTTTCAGAATTCAACCTTTCAAAAACCGGTGTTATAGTTTCGATAGGTTCTGAATTTTTGCCCATCTCCTCCAGTTTTTTAATTAGAAACACATTTTTATAATTAATGAGATTATAACTTGACACTAATTTATGGCTGAGTTTAGAGATGGATTCGTAATTTTTAGCGTCGATAGCATCCTGAATTTTTGCTAAATCTTCTGGTGTTACCTTTATGAATATGTCTAGCATTTCCCTCACGAATTCTTTATCGCCGGATGCGATGGATTCCAGTTGTTTAAGGTTATACACTTTCTGATTTTTTTATGCCAGAGAGTGCCGCTTGAATCTTACGGTTCAGGTCTTCGGGTTTGAAAGGCTTTGACAGATAATCTGACATACCATGCTGGATGCATTTGGTCTTTTCCTGGCCTAAAGAATGGGCAGTCATCGCAATGATAGGGAGGTCTAACTCTAAGTCTTTTCGGATGACAGAAGTGGCCTGATAACCATCCATTTTGGGCATTTGCAAATCCATTAAAATCAAATCTGCCTCGTTATGCTTTAACCATTCCACGCCTTCTTCTCCATTGGAAACAATGGTTAATTCATGACCTAAGTCAGTAAGGATTTTCTGTCCCAGTTTCTGATTCAGTAAGTTGTCTTCAAACATTAATATTCTGCCCGCAAGAAACTCTTGTTTCTGATTTACTTCTTGCTTATCGTCTTCTAATTCGTGTTCTATTTTAAAAGGAATAGAAACTGAAAAGAGGGAACCTTCACCCAATTTGCTTTTTATGCTCAAATCTCCTTTGAAATTTTCTGTCAGTAATTTTACGATATTAAGACCCAGGCCTGTGCCACCGTACTTACGTGTCGTATCCGTGTCTGCCTGGGTAAAGCGTTCATAAATCATTTTTTGTTTCTGTTTAGGAATACCTATACCACTATCCTGTACGCGTATGTTTAAGGTGCAATTCTCCTCATCCAGTAGTTTTGCAGAGGCAGAAATTTTTACAAAACCTTCAGACGTAAATTTTATAGCATTACTCACCAGATTGATGATGATTTGACTTAGGCGAAATTCGTCTCCTGAAAGCATTTTGGGTATCTTTTTATCTATATTACTTTCCAAAAGAATATTTTTCTCTTCAGCTTTCTCCCGAAGCATTTTCTCCACAGATTTTATGACATGAGCCGGACTAAACGGGTTATTTTCCAATGCAAATTCACAGGATTCAATCTTTGATAAGTCGAGTATGTCGTTTACAATACTTAGCAGGTTTTTGCCTGCCTGTAAAATGGTGTTGACATGATCGGTTTGGGCATCGTTGAGCTTTTCATTTTTAAGGATATCTGAAAATCCGATGATGGCATTTAAGGGCGTTCGGATTTCATGGCTCATATTGGACAGGAACTTATCGTTAGCCTCCAGGGCTTTTTCTGCTACGAGTTTCGATTTTTCCAGGTCTTTCTGATATTGCACCTCATTGGTGATATCATGGGATATATTTAAAATACTTACCAGCTTGCCCTGCTCATCAAATATGGGGTTGTAATTGGCTTCAATCCATTTCTTATTGCCATTTTTTGTGATTCTAATGAATTTTCCCCGGTGGTAAACCCCTTGACGCAATTTTTCCCAGTATTTCTCGTGGGTTTCTTTCAACTCATCCTTTGAAATTAGGAGACTGTGGTCCTGCCCAATCAGCTCTTTTGGCTGATAGCCCATCATCTTACAAAAAAGTTTATTTGCAGACAAAATTTTGCCGTTTAAATCAAATTTGATGGTAGCATTTGCCTTGTCTATCGATTTCTGAAGTAAATTGGCTTCGAGTTCTTTACTGGTTAACTTATCTTTTGTCTCCTGAAATCGCTCCCCAAGCAAATGTTCCACTTCTCTTTTTAAGTTGGTATTCAACTTTCTCATTTCCAGCTGAGTCATCACCTGTTTGGCGATGGTTCTCAGGGCTTTTTTTTGCTCAGCATTCAATTTGCCAGGCTTTGTATCAATAACGCATAAAGCACCCACATGATATCCTTCTGCTGTACTTAATGGCATCCCGGCATAAAAACGGAAATTAGGATCTTCTCTAATTAACGGATTAAACTTGAAGATGTCGTTTTTTGCAAGATTTTGTATCTCTAAAATATCATCCTGAAGTATAGTATATTGACAAACGCTGTCTTCTCGAGGTCGAGAACCTCTTGGCATACCCACAGCAGATTTCTCATACTGTCGCTCTTCATCTATAAAATTGATAAGACCAATAGGTGTTCCGCAAATATAGCTTGCAAGTTTTGCCAGTTCATCCAAATTCTTTTCCTGACCAGATTCAAGGATGTTGTAACTCCTCAGGGCTTTAAGACGATCAACTTCATTGGAGGGAAGCGGAGCTTTCGGGAATAAATTCATAGTTTAAAATACCAGTATTTCTTGACTTCAAAAAAATCGATTAAATATAGAAAAAAATAGTTTACAAGCAGAGGGAATTAAAAAATATGTTGAAGATTTTAAGTGGGTTAAGCTATTGGTCTTTAGATTAATACAGGTGAAATTAGAGTTTCGGTTTAGTTATAGAGGACCCCGGTTTACAATTAATGCCCGGCTTTCATTTAGGTTGCTTCCTTAAATAAATACGTTCAATTTTAAAATGCCTTGTTTTCCACTGGCCTTTTTTGAATTTAATTTGAATACCAGCCTTTTATTCAGCAGAGGGAATGGTGCTTTGCAAGCAAGTGGATGATTCTAAACAAATCTATTTTTCTGTCTTCAAAATAATGAATAGTTCGCTTTTGTCTTGATGAGAAAACCAGCAGTAAGTTTATGATCAGGGATTGAGTTTGCAGATTTAAACCGGATACTAAAATATTTTCTTCATAAAAAAACCTTAATTTTAAAAATTAATTACTACATTAGAAATTATAATAAGTATGTGTGTATGAGATTGTTTTGCTTTTTGTTCATAATGTGTGTAGGATTCAATTTTGCAGCTGCAGACCCTACAAATCCAAATAAGACTAAAATTAAAGTGGTTGTTGACGCTGGTCATGGCGGCATGGATTCTGGTGCACAAAGTGATTCGGTTTTAGAGAAGCAAATTGTGGCTGATGTTTCTTCTCAGCTCAAAGCGCTTTGTAATGATAATAATATCGAAGTGATCCTTTTGAGAACCGAAGATAAATTCATGTCCCTTGAGGATAGAGTCTCCAAAATAAAAGCGCTTTCTCCGGATTTAGTGATTTCTCTTCACGCCAATTATTCTGAGAACAGAGAACGCAATGGCGTCGAAGTTTTTGTTGCTGAGAATGATTTCACGGTAAAGTCTTCCTATTTTGGGACCAAAATCCTGGAATCGTTCAAGCGTAAAGATTTTAAAACTTCGGCCTTAAGGTCAGCGAACTTTTTCCTTTTAAAAAATCTGGATTGTCCGGCAGTAAGCATCGAGCTTGGCTTTTTATCCAATGCTGAAGATATGAAATACCTCAATTCTGAATTTGGACAAAAATTCATTGCTAAACAAATCGTTTCTTCTTTAGATTAATCGACTAACAAAAGCCTGTATTCCATTACTTTTGCCTTATGAAAGTATTAGAAAGAGAGGTGGTTATTATTGGTGGAGGAGCAGCAGGTTTCTTTGCAGGCATTAATCTTGCAGCATTTAATTCCGAAGTAAATGTCCTTATCCTCGAAAAGAGCAAGCAGGTGTTAAGCAAAGTTAAAATTTCTGGTGGTGGACGTTGCAATGTTACTCATGCCGAATTTGACCCCATGGCTTTAGCTAAAAATTATCCTCGGGGACACAAAGAGCTTTTGGGTCCCTTTCATCAATTTATGACGGGTGACATGTTTGCCTGGCTGGAAGAACGCGGCGTTGAGCTTAAAGTTGAAAACGACCAGCGTGTATTCCCGGTTTCAGATTCCTCACAAACCATCATCGATTGCTTTGAAGCTGAGGCCAGTAGAGTGGGCGTTGAGGTCAGAATCAAAGCAGGAGTTGATGAGATTTATAAGCGGGAAGGCCAAGACTTTTCCTGGGAGCTCAAGGGTAACGAAGTTCATGTTTTTGCTAAAACCTTAATTTTCGCTTCCGGCAGTAGTCCGAAATTATGGCGTCTTATTCAGTCACTTGGACACCGGGTTATAGAACCGGTCCCGTCATTATTTACTTTCAACGTAAAAGACAAGCGCATAGAAGGTCTTTCAGGAATCAGCCTGGAAGCTGAAGTGCAAGTGTTTACAACCAAAGACAGAGGGGTGTCTAAGCAGAAGCTTAAAAGTCTGCATTCTTCCGGCCCGATTTTGATCACGCACTGGGGGTTGAGCGGTCCCTGCATCTTAAAGCTTTCGGCCTGGGGAGCCCGTGTTTTTCATGAGCTGAATCATCAGTTTCAAATGCGGGTAAACTGGCTTCCCCATCATCATGTGGAATCTCTTCAGTCTCTGATGGAAACCTTGAAAACAGCGCATCCTAAACAGTTGATATACTCAAACCCAATAGAAGCTTTGCCCAAACGCTTATGGCAGAGCCTTTTGGATCATGTCGCTATTGATTCGCACCTGAACTGGTCGAACATCAGTAAAACACAAATTCATGCGTTAGCGGTAGAAATTTGTGCCGGAGAGTTTCACGTCAATGGGAAGAGCACCTTCAAAGATGAATTCGTCACTTCAGGGGGGGTAGATCTTAGGGAAATCGATTTTAAAACCTTCGGCAGTAAACTTCATGATAACCTGTATTTTGTTGGGGAGGTTTTAGATATTGATGCCGTGACGGGGGGATTCAATTTTCAAAATGCCTGGACAGGGGCCTACATTTGTGCAAAGCACTTGAGTAAGTCTTTGTAATGTTAAACTTCTGTTTAGTCTATAGCTATCACTCTTATTTCTGTTAAATTGATAATTCTAATTTAAAAACCTAACATAATGAAAAAGAAAATATTTATTTGCGGCGCATTGTCAATGACCTTATTAAGCACGAGTTGCCTGGGGTCGTTCAGTGCCTTTAATTCGTTAAGAGACTGGAATGACGGGTTAACAAGCAGTAAGTTCATGGATAACTTAGTTTTTTGGGCCTTAAACATTGTTCCGGTTTATGGACTTTTTATGACAGGTGATGTTTTGTTTTTTAATGTCTTGGAATTTTGGACCGGAAACAATCCTATAGCCATGGCAGAAGGTGAAACAGAAACTCAATATGCCACAATAGACGGTAAAGATGTGAAAATGACAGCTACAAAAAATCATTTTAACATTGAAATTCTCTCTGGTGAAAACAAAGGTCAAACTCTAGAAATGGTATATACTCCGGAAAACAAAACCTGGAATGCTTTGGATGAAAACGGAGAATTCATCAAACTTGCCTCCATGAAAGATGGATTTTATATGGTGTATACGCCAGAAGGTGATGTTATCCAACTGGATCCGGCAGCATCAAAAGCACAAAATATGGCTATTTTACAAGGTAAAGTAGCAGATTATGAAGCGTCTATGTGGGCAAAAGCAAACTAAAACGCTTGTTACATATTTAAAATAGTAAACCACCTGAAACCAGGTGGTTTTTTCATTAAAGAAAATTAACACATGTTAGTTTATTTTTAAATAATTTTTTAGGTATGTTGCTTAAAATTTTACTTTAACATATGAAATCAAAATTACTTCTGTGTCTGTTGGCGTTTGTGTCCTTTTCATCCATACATGCACAAACAGAAATCAAACTGATAAAAGCTTACGTGGAGCAGGAACAAGCAATGAAAAAGATTTCTTCCGATGATTTTTCAGGTCTGAAACTCAATTCTGAGCATTTTTCTCAAAGCACAAAGCTGAATCACATCTATATTCAGCAGACCTATCGTGGGATTCCTGTCTTTAATGCTATAGGTAACTTTGCGGTTTTTAGAGATGAAGTCCGCTATGCCAACTACGATTTTGTAACTAACCTGGCTTCTAAAATTACCACTCAGAATTCAACATTGACTCCAGAGGAAGTTTTACAAGCTGCCGCTACTCAACTTGGCATTGCTACACCCACACGGGTTTCTGTCATAAAAGCCAACTCTGAAAACGATCTGGTTTTTTCGAATTCAGGAATTTCTATGGATCCAATTCCAATGAAGCTTGTCTTTTACAAGGCAGATCAGGAGAGTCTGAAATTAGCTTGGGATTTATCGATTCACCTTCCTGATGGGTCTCACTGGTGGAGTATGAGAGTAGACGCTCAGAATGGTCAAATACTAGAAAAAAACGACTGGATTGTTCATTGTGAATTCGATCATTCTTCCTTGCTGGGTAGAACGTCTGGACCCTTATCTGCTTCAAAACGCAAACCTGAGCAGGTTTCATCGGTTGTGGAAGGCCCCACTTACAATGTGTTTCCTTATCCTGTGGAATCGCCGAATCATGGGCCAAGGCAACAGGTTACAAATCCGGCAGATCCCGATTTTTCTCCTTTTGGCTGGCATGATACCGACGCTGTTGAAGGTGCTGAATTTACAATCACAAGAGGTAATAATGTCTATGCCTACGAGGATAGAGCCAGTGCCAATATAGCAGGCTATTCGCCTGATGGTGGTGCCACATTGAATTTTGATCATGCTTTAGATCTCAATCAGCCGCCAGCATTTAATTTAGATGCAGCCATCACTAATTTGTTCTACTGGAATAATATAGTACATGATATGTGGGCTCACTATGGATTTGATGAGCGGTCTGGAAATTTTCAGCAAATCAATTATACCGGAAGCGGTTTAGGCGATGATTATGTAAGGGCAGAAGCTCAGGATGGTGATGGATTAAATAACGCAAATTTTGGAACACCTCCAGATGGAGCGCGTCCCCGTATGCAGATGTTTTTGTGGTCGCCTTCAGGTCCTTTGGAGGAGCCTTTAACCATCGGAGCCCCGGAAACCCTGGCGGGAAGCTACGACGGAGTTGCTGCGGCATTTGGTGCTAAACTTCCCACTAAAAAAATAAGTGCTGAATTTGCTCTGGCTCTGGATAGCGAACTTAGCCTCGAGCTCTTAGATGCCTGCGAAGATTTAACCAATGCTGCCGAATTGGATCAAAAAATTGTTATCATCAAAAGAGGGAACTGCACCTTTGTAAGTAAAATTGAAAAAGCCCAGGCCGCGGGCGCACTGGCTGTTATAATGGTCAATAACACAGCGGGAGACCCAATCATAATGGGTGGTGAAGACACAGGCATTACCATCCCTTCTATTATGGTGAGTCAGGCAAATGGAGAAGCCATCATCCAGGCTCTTCAAAATGAAGAAAGTGTAACAGGGGCATTAGAAAATAAAGGACCTTACGAGGTTGATGGTGATTTCGACAATGGCATTATTGCGCATGAATACGCTCATGGGATATCCAACCGTTTAACAGGAGGTCCTTCTGCAGCCGACTGTTTGGGAAACAAAGAACAAATGGGTGAAGGCTGGAGTGACTGGGTGGGTCTTATGATGACTATTTCTGAAGGTGATTTGGCAACGCAGGGGCGAGGTATTGGTACTTTTGCCACGTCTCAGCCTGTTGATGGCAGGGGGATTAGGCCTTTTCAATACTCTACAGATTCATCTATCAATCCTGCGACTTATGCTTTGACCAATAATCTTGAGTTAAGCGAACCTCATGGAATCGGTTTTGTGTGGGCGACCATGTTATGGGATTTGAACTGGGCACTTATAGAGCGCTATGGATTCGACTCCAATCTCTATACGGGAACAGGAGGAAATAACATCGCTATGCAACTGGTTATAGACGGGATGAAGCTACAAGCCTGTAGTCCTGGTTTTATCGATGGACGGGATGCCATACTGGAAGCTGATGAATTTGCCAATTCAGGCGCAAATCAATGTTTGATCTGGGAAGTATTCGCGAAACGCGGTCTTGGCTGGAGTGCGAAGCAAGGAGATACAGATAATAGAGAAGATCAGGAAGAAGCTTTTAATATGCCTCCAAGTGATATTTTAAACTGTTCTTTATCCAATGATAGCTTTGAATTTGATAAGTTTGGAATCTCTCCAAATCCTGCTAAAGAAAGCTTTAAACTGCATTTGGTAAACACAGACTTGTCAAATGCTAAAGTTGATATTTATGATATGAACGGAAGACTGGTCATTTCTAAAGTTTCAGATTACAACCAAAGGGTAAACACTCAGGGTCTAACTTCCGGAATGTATATCGTAGTGGTAGCGTCTGAAAACAAAACCTACACTAAAAAATTAATCGTTCAGTAAAAAAAAGAATCCTCTGAGAATCCGGACCGAAATCATCTGATTTCGGTCTTTTTGATTTAGCTACCTTTGTTTTAAAACACAAACTTATGCTCAAGGTCAATCATATCGCTTATTTTCATAGAAAAGACACGGGCATTTCAGATATCAGTTTTGAACTGAAGCAAGGAGATCATTTGGCTTTAATCGGGGAAAGTGGCTGTGGAAAAAGCACACTCATCAAGGCTTTGTTCGGACTCTATGATTTACAAAAAGGTTCCATTCACTGGAATGGTGAAGAAATCCAGGGACCGGCATTTCATCTTATCCCTGGGTTCCCTAAATTCAAACACTTATCTCAGGAATTTGATTTGATGCCTTTCACCACTTCAGAAGAGAATATTCAGAAGTTTTTGTCGAGAGAAACTCCAGATCAAAACAAGAAACGGAGCGATGAACTCATCGCCTTATTTGATCTGGAAGGAGTGAAAGACCAAAAGGTAAAAACCTTAAGCGGAGGTCAGAAACAAAGGGTGGCGATAGCTCAGGCTTTGGCTAAACCACCGCAACTAATCTTACTGGATGAGCCCTTTAGCCATATCGATCAGTTTTTGAAACACAGGCTAAGACGCCGTCTGTTTCAATTTCTTAAAAAGGAAAAAATCACCTGTGTGTTTGCCACGCATGATGCAGAAGACGTCCTGCCATTTTCAGATTATACGATGATTTTAAAGGGTGGTAAGTCCATAGACTTTAGGCCGACTTCTCAGGTGTATAAGCAGCCTAAAAATGTCTATTGCGCTTCGCTTTTTGGAGATGTCAATAGTTTAGAAACAACAGAATTCGGACTGGATGCCCAGCAGGAGAAGGTATTGGTTTATCCCCATGAAATTGATATTGAAGAACATTCCAAATTCAAAGGCATCATTAAATCAAGTTATTTTAAAGGCGCTCATTATCTTGTGGAAATACACCATAAGTCCAGATCGATTTTTGCAATTTCTAAAAAGGATCACAAGCCAGGAAGTGAAGTTTCTTTTGGATTGGCTTCAGAAAAAATAAGGAAACGGCTTAATTGAAAATCCGGAGTACTCCGCCACTTTCGGTTACCCGGTAGGCAAACAGTGGATACCTTAAGTTTTCTGTCAAAGCTTGTCCGGTAATCAGACTGTAACTATGAGGTGAGTTATCGCAGTTAGATTCGGCATTAAGTCCATCTATCATAAGCCTGGAACACTCCATTGGAATCAGGTTAGGATCTGCCGCATCCCAGGCCAGAAAGCTGCTGCCGGAATTTACGATAATGAGACCCAGATTCCCCTGCTCTGGAATGTAAACCGAATTCCCTGTAAAGTTGAGATTGTTAAACTGTGGAAGGCTTAAGTTGACCTCATAATTCACATTGATGTTGAGTAAATTAGGATTCCTCCTCAGGTTCTCATCGGTTTCACAGCCAATTAAGAAAGATAGACCGATAAGAAAAAAAATGGCTTTCATATTAAATTTTAGATGTTAATGACTTTACAGCTACAAAAATATTATATTTGCTTTATAGAATCTCGAAACCAGCGGGATTCTTTTTTTGTTATATGTAAACGACAGGATTATGAGTAAAGTATCTTATTATACAGAAGAGGGATTAAAAAAGCTTAGAGCAGAATTAGATCAGTTGAGAGACGTAGAGCGACCTAAAGCTTCGCAGGATATTGCAGATGCCAGAGATAAAGGTGATTTAAGTGAAAACGCTGAATATGATGCTGCCAAAGAAGCACAGGGCATGCTGGA
Organism: Psychroflexus aurantiacus; assembly: GCF_010820555.1. Lineage (GTDB taxonomy): Bacteria > Bacteroidota > Bacteroidia > Flavobacteriales > Flavobacteriaceae > Psychroflexus > Psychroflexus aurantiacus. Next base: position 187,876 of record NZ_JAAIKD010000005.1, read on the forward strand.
AATGCGTATTTCCAAGCTGGAAGAAGTGGTTGCCAATGCCAGAGTCATAGATGAGTCACAACTGGATACCTCCAAAGTCTTAATTCATAGTAAGGTGAGATTGAAAAATACGAAGATGAACCAGGAAATGACTTACAAACTGGTGGCGCAAAGCGAAGCTGATTTGAAAACGGGAAAAATTTCTGTGGATTCCCCAATTGGAAAAGGTCTTCTTGGTAAAAAAGCCGGGGATACCGCAGAAATTGAAGTGCCTAACGGAAAAATTACGTTTGAAATTCTTGAAGTCTCAAGAGATTAATAGGCTTCTGGTTTAAATTATTACGATTGAAACATCACTCTAAAAAACAAAAAGCATTCAGTAAATTTCATTTAGAATCGATAAATAATTCCTACGGTATGTTGTAATTGACCACCTCTCGGTGACAAATTATGATGCCCAACCGTTTTAATGTCTAAGGCTAATTTATTATCTGAAATTCGATTGTTTGAAATAAATTTACTTATCCAAATTCTTATACCTGCACCAAGATTCAACGTTGTTCTTTCTACTTCATCAATAGTGGTTATACCGATTCCAGATATTAAATAGGGATCCAAGAGGGATATTTTTAAAAGATCTGGGAAAAAGTAAAGCGCATGCAAGTTCAAGGACGTATAGTCTATATCCCTGTCTAGTCGACCACTACTGATAATTTTATCTTTTTTGAAAACATTTACAGAATAGGCTAGTTGTAGTGAAAATCTTTTTGTTATTGAATATTCTAAGCCAGCTACAAATCCATATTGCCAGCGTTCGTTGATTTTCAATGGATTATAATCTCTTGTAATAAAACCGTCATCAACAATACTTAAACCGCCAAAAACAGAGATGTTACTTTCAGTAGTTGTGTCTTTACAATTACACTTTTGGGCATTGGCTGATAAAGTCATCAAAAAAATCAACACAATAATAAAAGATACAGATTTCATAATAGAATTTAAAGTGAAGAAAGACCAGTAAACTAGATTGATTTATTTAAACTCGAGTAAGATTTAAATTTTTTAGGTCTTCCTTTTTCAGGGAAATGTACAATATAAGCAACAAAAATTCTATTTTTATTCGTTTTTAAGCTCTTCATGACATCATAATTGCGCCTTTTGCATAAATGTTTCTCAATTAGTATTCATTTTAAGTTATAAATGAGATAACCTGAAAAAGTTTTTCCTTAATGAGCATGTGAAATTATTTCAACATTGTTTGTGATTATAAGATAAATTCTATTTTTAGTGTCTGAAAAAAAGAAATAAAGATTTTCTTTTTTCATTGATAACACATTGTTTAACATGCTAAAATACGTTTGGGTATCAATCTTTATATTTTGCTTCTCTTTTTACGAGTTTCAAGCTCAGGATACATTGAAATTGAATAAATCAGTTCAAAAACCATCTATACTTTCAGCGCATGTCTTTGGGATTTTTATTGGCCGACTGGAAGGGCATTTCAAAAGCAGGCCCGATCAAAACTTAAGTCTTCAATTCGATTATCTGAGCGGGAATGTATGGGGGCAGCCTGTAGAAAATTATATTCCCGGAACAGAGGCTATTAAAAACACGGTAACCCCTTACGAATGGCACAGGAGAGAATTTTTCGTGGACAGGCATGATGAACATTTTCAATCCAATACCGAAAATTTCAAAATCGCCTACGACGGCGTCATTAAAGGTTTAAAAGCTCAAATGTACGTCCCTTTAAATTCAAGGAACGCTCTGCAAATCGAACTGCGCTCTTTTCTTTTAACCCGTGGGCGTTTTCCTTTTGCAGGACTCACGGGAGATGACTTTATTGAAAGCTTTCACTCGAATATCGCCGGAGGGGAAGACCCTTTTCAACGAAGAGACTTTGGACTCAACGAGGCAGAAATCAACTATACGGACCGGCAGGGAAGGCAGATGCTGATCGGTCAGAATGAAGGTTTTTTTGGAGGTGTGAAGGTTGATTTCTATCACTATTTCGAAAACCTGCTGCCTAACGAAGTCCACTTCAACATCGGGTTGCATTCGGGAGTCAATACGTCCCCTTACAATAAATCTATAGACCTGGGTATTTCAGCCAATGCCTTCAAGCAAATCGCAGTGGGTGACAGGACCTATTTTCAGCTTGGACTCAATTTGGGTTACCTCCATTTGAAGTCAGCATCCTTTTCGGACAGCAACATAGAATTTGCCACACGACCGGGCTTTTTAAATCTGGAAAGCGTTTTTACCTATAACCTCATCAATTCAAAACAGCAAACCCACAGTATTGGGCTGGATTTTTACGTTCAATCCGCATACCATCCTCCTTCTGAATATGATTACAGTATTTTGTTTAGAAACGAACAGGCAGAACGTTCCTGGCATCATAGCGTCACCCAGTTGTATCTCAATAACAATTACTGGACTCTTTTTTATGCCTTTACCGAAAACAACAGTTTCAGAGTATATCTGCAGCAGGACTGGCGGGTTAATAATACTCCCGATTTACAGACCGGTATAAGTTATGTCATCAATTTTAGATAGTGTTTGGCAAGATTGGGTGAATCTAATTTGAGCTGCGTTAGAGCTGAAAGTTTAAGCACAAAATAACAGATAGTTTGTTTTAATGATTGTCAGCTGAATGCTGCAAACTTAAAACCTTTGATGAAGTGAACATTAGTTTTGCAAGTCACCTATTCATAAGACCTGTGAGGTCTTCAAAACCTCACGGGTCTCTTTTATTTGGGTTACTAGAAGCCTGCTTGCTTTTGCAGACAAGCTCGTAAAACCCCTAAAGGGTCTCAATTAAACTCGAAAAGAGTTTGACTAACTTGGGTTCTGCTTTGTTGGCAATAGCGATAATCTCTTCTATATTTACGGGTTGTAAATGATCAGGATCACATTCGTCGGTCAACACCGAAATAGCCGAAACGGGCAGCTTGAGATGGTTGGCCACAATAATTTCTGGAACGGTGCTCATGCCCACGGCATCGGCCCCAATGATTTTCAAATAGCGGTATTCGGCCCGGGTTTCCAGCTGAGGTCCCACCACTGAAGCATACACCCCTTCGTGTAGAGTGATGTCGTTTTTCCTGGCAATCTCCTTAAACTTTGCATTCATCTCCTTGTCGTAAGGTGCCAGCATGTCTACGAAACGCTCCCCAAATTGTGAAACCCCCTTAAAGGCCAGGGGCGAACCGCCCTGCAGGTTGATGTGGTCGTCGATAAGCATCAAATCTCCTTTCTTATAGGTTTTATTAATGGCTCCTGCAGCATTGGAAACCAGGAGTTTTTTGATGCCCAGTTCTTTCATGATGCGAACAGGGTAGGTGATGTCCTGAAGAGAATAGCCTTCGTAAAAGTGAAAACGCCCCTGCATCACCACCACTTTTTTCCCGGCCAGATTTCCAAAGATGAATTTGCCCTGGTGAAATTCTACCGTGGCGGTAGGAAAATGCGGAATATGATTATAGCTTATCTCTTTTTCGATGTCGATCTGATCAATCAGCTTTCCCAGCCCGGTGCCGAGAATGATACCGATTTCCGGATTCATAAATCCCTTTTCTTCCAGGTAACTTACTGTTTTACGGAGTCTTTCTTTCATAGGTCTTTAGATAAATGTCTTAACATGTGAGCCGGAATATAACGATGATACTCCGGGTGTTTAGCAAGGTCTTCAAGGGTATCAATATCGGTTTTGGTTTCGAGAAAAGCAAGGCTTAATCCCTCTAAATCTTCCAGGGTTTTTTGCAAAACAGTTTCGGTGCTCCAGGCCTTTTTTAAAAAGGCGTTCTTATGAAATCCGGACATGCCCATGAGGTAATAGCCTCCGTCATTTGCCGGTCCGAACACCAAATCCTTGTGTTCCAAGTGCTGAAAGGCTTTGACGATATCTGAGGTTTCCAGCATCGGCAAATCACTGCCGACGATACAAATTTTGGCATAGCCTTGAGCAAAACCCCACGCAAAAGCGGCCTGCATTTTTTCTCCCAGATGTCCTTTGCTCTGGACCTGCTTTTGAAATAAGGCATCGTCCCACAGGTCCCTGTTCTGAAGTTCTTCTGAATAAAATACGGCACGACTTACACTCGTGTTTCCTATGGTTTTGGCGGTGTGCCGGATCAGGGTCTTGTAAACTTCCAGAGCATTTTCATCCCCGATACTTTTGGCTAAGCGCGTTTTGCACTTACCAAGTTCCGGGTTTTTAGCAAAAACAATAACCAGATTTTCCATCAGTACACCTTTTGACCTTTCTTCAAATACTTGCTCCAGAACAGGTCATAGGCATGTACTTTATCGGTTGGATTTCCCTTTTGATCATATACCTCTTTACCGGTATTAACCCATTCAAAAAGGCCTCCGTAAAGATTGAAAACATGTTTGTAACCCGCCTTTTGAAGACGTTCCCCAATATCTTCAGAACGCACCCCTATGGAGCAATAGACCACAATCGTATCTTCCGGGTCTATTTTATCCTCAATGGTTTTAAGCTTGAAATCCTCGTATCCCGCAAAAATAGCATCCTGAAGATGACTTATACTGTATTCTGAGGGCTGTCGTGTATCTAATAATTTCAGATTTGGGATGGAGTCCTTAAGCTCCACCAGGTCTTCAACACTGATGTAGTCTACCGTATGTGAATTGTACTTTTCAATCGCCTGGTCTATGCTTTGTGAAAAAGCAAGACAGGGGCCTAAAAAAGCAAGTAAGATTAACTTGATTTTCATTTAATTCAAATTCAAGAGTTGACCTTCAAAGGTAGTCGCTTGTTCCGAATCTGTGTACAGATTAATCATATCGCGCTTTTTTTTAACAGCATCCGCCGCCATCGTAATGAAAGGTAGAGTCGCTTATAAAAATATCATCCCTTCCCAAATCGGATAAGGCTTTTGCGGTTTTGTCACAAATAGCCAGAGGCTGGTTTTGTAATAAAATGTGGCCTTTATGATCGTCGAAAAAAGGTTTGTCGCCATAATATATCGCTGCTTTTCCCGTAAAAATACAGGGGCCGTCATCGGGCATAGGATCTTTGATAGCAGCTACTTCTACCGACTCTATATAAATCAGTTCATCGGTTGGGTAGTGTTTGGGATCCAGGATACGATAAGGTTTTCTGGCTCGTATCTCAACGGTTCCAAAACCGGCATCTGTAAGGGCTTTTACATAATCAGCCAAAGCCAAACTTCCGCTTAGGCAAAGTGCTCTCAGTCTGTCGTCATTTCTCAGCCTGTCATTCATGTCCTGCTCGCAGGTAGGATCGCTCATGACCAGTTTGCCATTGGGTTTCAGCACCCGGTACATTTCTTGGATGGCTTTCTTCAGGTCTTCTGCTTTGAATATATTAAAAAGGCAATTTTGAGCAGCGACATCTATGCTCTCATCGTCTACAGGAAGATGAAGTGCATCTCCTTTTTTGAGGGCCACAAAATCACTCTTGAACCAGGGATTCATTTGCTCTGCTTCTTTGAAGTTTTTTCTGGAAGCCTCCAGCATTTCATCTACCATATCTACGCCTATCACTCCATCTTTCTGGCGATTGAAATAAGCAAACTGCAGTAGTTCCATGCCGCCACCAACGCCTACATAAAGCAGTTTAGGATTGTTGGAAAGGTCCCTGGCATGAACGGTGCTTCCGCATCCATAATTCATTTCCTGCATGATCTTGGGAATCTTAAGTCCTGGTAATTCCCAGATTGGATTTGTTGTGCAGCATAACCCCACATCCGGCGTAAGTGCTGCATCTTTATAGACGTTGTAAGTCGTTTTTAAATAACTCATTTTTTACTGTTTAATTTGTTTTAAACCACACTCCCCTGGCAGGAGCTTCCAGCGCCAGCCGTACATCCGTAGCAGTGCTGTGAGACACATATAGATCTCTCCTGCAGTTGCTCTTCGTTATAGTCTTTGATATGTTGAACCGGACTTTCAACTTTCATTTCCAGCATTTGATTGAAGTCACAGTCATAAAGCCAGCCATCCCAGCTTACAGAAAGCGTATTCCTGCACATTACATTTTTGACCGCAGCAGGATTGTAGGCCTCTACCAGTTTGTACATGTAATCCTCATAATTATCTGAGGCGATGAGGTAGTCCAGATATCTGGAGATGGGCAAATTGGTGATGGTAAACAAACTGTTGAAGTCAATGCCGAAATCTTCCTTGAGCGCCTTTTTGAAATCCTGTTCCAAAGCCTCCTGATTGGAAGGTAAAAACGCGCCGGAGGGGTTGTACACCAAATCCAGTTTAAGGGGAGAACCGGGTAAACCATAGCCTATGGCATTCAGATCCTGCAGCGCTTTTATAGATTTATCAAAAACACCGCTCCCTCGCTGCTTATCGGTTTTTCCTTTGGTCCAGTGGGGCATGGAACTCACGACATGAACATTGTGTTTTTTGAAAAATTCAGGCAGGTCATAATACTTTTTATTTGCTCGTATGATGGTGAGATTGGACCTGACGATAAAATCCTTGACACCAAGTTTGGCCGCTTCTTCCACAAACCACCTGAAATTGGGATTCATTTCGGGAGCACCTCCGGTCAGATCCAAAGTATGTGCCCTGGTGGTTTTAATCACCTCCAGGCATTGCTGCATGGTTTCTCTGGTCATGATCTCTTTCCTGTCCGGTCCTGCATCTACGTGACAATGCTCGCAAACCTGGTTGCACATATAGCCCAGATTGAGCTGTAGGATTTCCAGTGCCTTGGGTTTTAGCGGGAAATCTTCGATCTTTTCCAACTGTTGCCTGAAGGTGGGAAGTTCATCTTTGAAAATGCCGTTGGACAGGAACTTGAGTTGCTCTTCAGCCTTAGCCATCAGTTTCTTTCTTGCAAGCAGAGATTTCGTTGCCATGGTTTATTAATTTTAAAGGTTTAAATCACGATCTAAGTCCGTGTTTTAATGACTTAACTTGTCGTATTTTTTCATCATTTGCGTCGCGTGAACCAAAGTGGCGCCTGACTCAATTGCGGCTCCGGCGTGTACAGCCTCCATCATTTCTTCTTTGGTAATGCCGCGTTGGAGTCCGTCCTGGGTGTAAGCGTCAATGCAATACGGACACTTCACCACATGAGAAACGGCAAGAGCAATCAGTGATTTTTCGCGTTCAGAAAGCGCTCCTTTTTCAAAAACTTTACCGTAGTATTCGAAAAATTTGTCGCCCAGTTCCTGATTCCAGTCTGTGATTTTCGGAAATTTTCTGAGGTCTTTAGGGTCGTAATATGAATCTGCCATAGTATGAAATTTGAGGCAATAGCCAGGGGTTATGTGAAATTTTAAATCTTATGTTGCTGTGTCTTAAACTCTGGAAAGCAGGGGAGGAGCTTTGTTGAGGCAAGACCCAGAAATGATGTTTTTGATATACAAAGAAGGACTTTGAAAACCAAAATCTAAAGATTTATGCATGGTTTTTAATATCAAAATAACATCGGTGTAGAGTTGTTTTGAGAAATTAAGCAAACCTTTGAAGTCAGACTGATTGTCGATATCCTTTAAAGTAGGAGTAAAACTGACTTCAACTTTGGTGCTCAGCAATTGAATAACTTCTGAACTTACATTTGATGTATTCCAGCTTAAATTTAAAAAGTCAGACTGATTGAAATACTTTTTTTGAATGGCCAGCAGGTAGAATCCGCCATCAAAGGATTTACCCAAACAGGCCTTGTCAGAATGGAGCGCATCTATTCCAGACTGAAGGTGTTTGTATTTTAACTGGGGGCAGTCATTACCTATGACGATGACCTTGTCATATCCTTTTGAAAATACCGAAGAAAGCGAACTGCAAAAACGCTCGCCGAAGGTGTTTCCCTGTTGTTGGTGCTCGTCATGATTGAAAACATCAAGCCCTGTTTTGGAACAGAGTTTTTTAAGTCGATTTTCCTGACTTTGAAAAAAAAGCTGATTGCCGGCAAAACCCTTGAAACTACATTCAGCTTCTACAGATCTTGAGAAAATTAATAGGGCTACAGGTGTTTTCATTTAATCTTAGTCTCATCGGTGATCAAAACCTTACCGGACTTTTTCACTTTATTTGTAATAAAATCTATTCTCTGCCAGGTTGAGTTTCCATAACATCAGCTTTTATTTCCCGGGACGAATAATGAGGGTGTTTGGGTATTCAGATTTTATTTTTTGATAAGCTCGGTCTGCCTGTATTCGGTTTCTGAAACTACCAACCCAGACCTTGTAGTTTGGAGTCTGGTAAATGATTTTTGAAGTAAGCTCAAGTTGCAAGGATTCAAGTTTTTGTTGATTTTCTTCTGCTTCCTCTAAGGAGCCGGAAAAAATTTGAAGTTTATAAGTCGTTTTAAGTTCATTATTGGATTCCAAATCATGTTTAACCGCGATGAGTTTATCAATCGTGTTGAGTTCGCCTGCACTGAGCTTTTGAGCCCAACCAGACAGCGTCGAAAAGAGAATAAGGAAACTAAGAATAAATAATTTTTTTAACATCATGTTGGTTTTGAAGCAAATGTACAGTTAAACGTAAAATAAAGGCTTTAAATTGTAATTTAGAAAGATTATAAATTGCCATTTAACATATGTAGGTATTCCAGAAACGTTCTTTAAGTGTTACTTTTGTTGTCAATTTTTTTGATGCCTAATCGTACGTTTTTATGGGTATCACATTGAAATAGGTTAATAAATATTATATGAAAAAGTCGATGGAACGCCCATTTATTCTGAAACATTTCCTTCTGGTTTCTCTTTTGCTTTTTACGTTTTTAACTTTTGCTCAGGATACGGCAGAGGGAGAAAGTAGTGGTTATGGGTCTTATGTGCCTGAGGTAGTTTTGAATTCAGATCCTGCAAAGGGAAAAGAATTGTTTAATTCACTTTGTGCGGCTTGCCACAAGCGCTACAAGAATGCTACGGGTCCTTCTCTTCACCGAGTGACCGAGCGAAGAGAGATGGATTGGTTGTATGAATGGATTAAGAATAGTCAGGAGCTTATAAAATCTGGTGACAACCAGGCTGTTGAGCTTTACAATGAGTGGAATAAAGTAGCTATGAATGCTTTTCCTCAGTTGAGCAATCAGGATATCAATGATATTTTGGCTTATGTTGAGGAGCCTAAACCAGAACCAAAAGTCGCTGTCGCTGCTCCGGCTGGAGCAGAAACTCAGGGTGGAGCCGGGATTTCTACAGAAATTGTACTCGGACTTTTAGCCGTGGTTTTACTTGTGCTTTCGGTTATACTTTACCTGGTTAATAAAACCCTTAACCGTTTTGCTGAGGCTAACGGAATTCCTATCAGAGCGGACAAACCCAAAGGCAAGCCTATTTGGGTAGCATTTGCTGAAAATCAATTTTTGATTTTTGTCGCTGTTATATTCTTGTTACTGGCGGTGGCCTGGGGAGGTTACGGCTTCCTGATGCAGGTTGGAGTCGACCAGGGTTATGCGCCAATTCAGCCAATTCATTATTCCCACAGAATACACGCCGGGGAAAACCAAATTGAATGTAAGTACTGTCACTCTTCGGCAAGGGTGTCCAAGCATTCTGGTATTCCGTCGCTTAACGTGTGTATGAACTGCCACAAGCAGATTGCCGAGGTTGCAGAGGAAACTCAGGCTGAAGGTAAAAAGGAGTATGGTGTTGATTATAATGCAGAAATTCAAAAGCTTTACGAAGCCACAGGCTGGGATACCTCTACGCAATCCTATACCGGAGAAACCAAACCGGTAAAATGGATCCGAATTCATAATTTACCTGATTTCGCTTACTTCAACCACTCTCAGCACGTTAGTGTTGCTGGAATTGAATGTCAGACTTGTCATGGTCCGGTAGAAACCTATGAAATTCAAAAACAGTATGCTCCGTTAACTATGGGCTGGTGTATCAACTGTCACCGGGAATCTAAAATCCAGGTTGGAGATAACGCGTATTACGAAAAAATTCATGAAGAGCTTTCCGAGAAGTATGGTGTAGAAGAATTTACTGTCGCCGATATGGGTGGTTTGGAATGCGGAAAGTGTCATTATTAATATTAATTTAGAAAAATTAAAGTTCAATATGTCATCAGAAAAGAAATATTGGAAAAGTGCCGAGCAGCTTAAGGAAAACAGTCCTTTGGTTGAAGCGCTTGAACAAAGTGAATTTGCAGAACATATTCCTGCAGATGAGTTTTTGGGTGATAAGGAAAAGTTAGAGGGTTCTCAAACTTCGCGTAGAGATTTCCTAAAGTATGTTGGGTTTAGTACAGCTGCTGCATCCTTGGCAGCCTGTGAAGGTCCCGTTATCAAATCTATTCCTTATGTTGTCCAGCCAGAGCGCATTGTGCCGGGTGTTGCAGATTATTACGCCACAACCATTGCCAATGGGTTTGATTTTGCAAGTGTTCTTGTAAAAACAAGAGAAGGACGCCCGATCAAGATTGAAAATAATAAAGAAGCGACTGGACTTTCTGCGGGTAAGGCCAGAGTTTACGGTTCGGTTTTGGATTTATATGACATCAAACGTCTTCAGAATCCACAGATCGAAAACAGAGATGTGACCTGGACAGAGTTCTTCACGTCTTTGGAAGCGGACTTAAAAGCTAAAGCAGATAAGAAAACCTATCTTCTAACCCATACCTTTGCATCGCCATCTACTGAAAAGCTTATCAAAGAATTTCAGGAGAACTATCCTAATGTAGTTCATGTTGTATACGATACGGTTTCTGATGAAGCTGCTGTCGATGCTTTTGCTGCTAAGTATGGTTACAGAGCGCTTCCTAACTACGACTTTTCCCAATCGGAGATGATTGTTTCTGTAGGCGCAGATTTCCTTGCAGACTGGCAGGGTGGTGCTTTTGATTCTGGTTACAGCAAAAGCAGAGTTCCGAAGAACGGAAAAATGTCCCGCCACGTCCAGTTTGAAGCCAACATGACTTTGACTGGTGCAAATGCAGATAAAAGAGTTTCGGTTAAGCCTTCTTTGCAAAAACAAATCGTGGTTGAATTTTATAATCAAATCCTTGGTAAAGTTGCAACAACGAATCTAAGCACCGCGCTTCAAACTCAGGTTGATAAGGCGGTTTCAAGCTTGAAATCCAAAGCTTCAGGCGGAGCTATTTTCGTAACAGGCTTAGATTCTGTTGAAGCTCAGGCTATGGCTTTAGAAATCAACGAAAAATTATCGAGCAAGGTTATGGATACTGGAAACCCTCGCTTGATTCGTCAGGGTCAAAATTCCAAAATCCAGACCTTGATTTCTGACATGAACGCCGGAAATGTCGGCGCTTTGATGATTGCCGGTGCAAATCCAGCTTACGCTCTGCCAAATGCGGATGAGTTTACTGCTGCTTTGGCTAATGTGGACACCACCGTGAGTTTTTCCATGAAGAAAGACGAAACGGCTAAGCTTTGTAAATACATTGCTGCCACACCGCATTACCTGGAATCCTGGGGAGATGTAAGGTTTGCCAAAAAGGACTTTAGTCTGATGCAGCCTACCATCAAACCTCTGTTTAATACCAGACAGTTCGAGGACTGTTTGTTGAAATTGAACGGGAATTCTACAAAATACTACGAGTACGTAAAAGCAAACTTCAAGTCGACTTACGAAGGCTTATCCTGGAATAAATCGCTTCACGACGGAAGTTATGTTTATGATATGGACCTGCCACAAGCTTCTGATGTTCCTGATATAGATATTGCTGCAGGAGCTAAAAAACTGGTTTCTCAGAGTGATTCGGAAGGACTGGAACTGACCTTATATACCAAGATTTCTATGGGTGATGGTTCTTATGCTAACAATCCATGGTTGCAGGAAATGCCAGATCCTATTACCAGAACTTCCTGGGATAACTATGTTACCGTGTCTCAAACCGATGCACAGGCCTTAGGTTTAGAGAACTCCAATGTCGCCAATGGCGCTTTGAACGGAGATTACGTCATGGTATCTGTAGGCGATAAAAAATTAGAAAAATTACCTGTTATCATTCAGCCCGGACAAGCTCCAGGTTCTATCGGAATTGCTTTAGGTTACGGTAAAACCGACGCTATCCAAGAAGAAATGCAGGTTGGTGTCAATGCGTTTCCATTGTACCAGAATTTTGATGCTCACCAAACAGTGCGTCTCGAAAAGGTGAGTGGTGTGCATGAGTTTGCCTGTGTGCAGCTTCAGCATACCATGATGGGAAGAAGAGATATTGTAAAGGAAACCACTTTGGAGATTTTCAATACCAAAGACAAGCACTATTGGAATGCAACTCCCGAGGTTTCACTAAACCATCAGGAAGTTGAGGTTACCAGTCCCGACGTGGATTTATGGGATGAATTTGACCGTTCTATCGGGCATCATTTCAATCTGTCTATAGACCTTAATGCCTGTACTGGTTGTGGTGCCTGTGTTATTGCCTGTCACAGTGAGAACAATGTTCCTGTAGTTGGAAAAAGTGAAATCCGTAAGAGCAGGGACATGCACTGGTTAAGAATTGACCGTTATTATTCTTCAGAAGACACCATTCAGGAAGATTATGAGCTTAAGAATGATATTTCAGGCTTAGATAGTGCTATTGGCACCTATGGTGACCTTGAAAGTGCGTCAGAAGGCGATGTGCAGGTTATCTTCCAGCCCGTCATGTGTCAGCATTGTAATCATGCGCCATGTGAGACGGTTTGTCCGGTTGCTGCTTCAGCTCACGGACGCCAGGGTCAAAATCACATGACCTATAACCGTTGTGTTGGTACAAGGTACTGTGCGAATAACTGTCCTTATAAAGTAAGACGATTCAACTGGTTCTTATACAATCAAAACGATGAGTTTGATTACCACATGAATAACGATTTAGGTCGAATGGTCTTGAACCCGGATGTGACTGTAAGGTCTCGTGGTGTCATGGAAAAATGTTCCATGTGTATCCAAATGACTCAAAAAACAATTCTTGATGCCAAGCGTGAAGGAAGAGTTATAGAAGATGGCGAATTTAAAACAGCCTGTTCTTCTGCCTGTGATAATGGTGCTATTCAGTTTGGAGATATCAACGACAAAGAGAGTGTTGTGTATAAGAAAACACAGGATGATAGAATGTATCACTTGCTTGAGTACTTAGGAACTAAGCCTAATGTGATGTATCATACTAAAGTTCGAAACACAACAGAAGCATAATCAACTAACTAAGAATAAATTCATAATAAATTATGTCTCATTACGAATCGCCTATTAGAAAGCCCTTAGTTACAGGAGATAAGTCTTACCATGACGTTACATTGGACGTGGTCAGACCTGTAGAAGGGAAGGCAAATAAATCATGGTGGGTTGTCTTTTCAATAGCACTCATCGCCTTTTTATGGGGTTTAGGCTGTATAATTTATACCGTATCCGAAGGGATCGGTGTCTGGGGTCTTAACAAGACCGTAGGCTGGGCCTGGGATATTACCAACTTTGTATGGTGGGTAGGTATTGGTCACGCAGGGACACTTATTTCTGCGGTACTTTTACTATTCAGACAAAAATGGAGAATGGCTATTAACCGCTCCGCGGAGGCCATGACTATTTTCTCTGTTATCCAGGCGGGTCTTTTCCCAATTATTCACATGGGGCGTCCCTGGCTGGCTTACTGGGTGTTACCCATACCAAACCAGTTTGGTTCCTTATGGGTAAACTTTAACTCTCCCTTGCTTTGGGACGTGTTCGCGATCTCGACTTACCTTTCTGTCTCCCTGGTATTCTGGTGGACAGGTTTGCTTCCTGATTTTGCGATGATACGAGACAGAGCTGTCAAACCCTTTCAAAAACACATCTACGGGATTTTATCTTTTGGATGGAGTGGAAGAGCTAAAGACTGGCAGCGTTTTGAGGAAGTTTCACTGGTACTTGCCGGTTTGGCAACTCCACTTGTACTTTCTGTACACACCATCGTATCTTTTGACTTTGCGACCTCTGTCATTCCCGGATGGCACACTACGATATTCCCTCCTTACTTTGTGGCAGGAGCTGTGTTTTCAGGATTTGCCATGGTGAACACGCTTCTTATCATTATGAGAAAAGTATCCAGTCTTGAGAATTATATCACGATTCAGCACATCGAACTGATGAATATCGTGATCATGATTACGGGATCCATTGTAGGTGTCGCTTATATTACCGAATTATTTATGGCCTGGTATTCCGGAGTTGAGTATGAACAGTATGCCTTCTTGAACAGGGCTACCGGTCCTTATGCATGGGCTTACTGGGCAATGATGACCTGTAATGTGTTCTCACCACAGTTCATGTGGTTCCCGAAATTGAGAAGAAGCATTATGTTCTCTTTCTTTATTTCGATCGTTGTAAATATTGGAATGTGGTTTGAACGTTTTGTTATTATCGTGACTTCTCTTCACAGAGATTATATGCCATCGGCATGGACGATGTTCTCCCCAACATTTGTGGATATAGGTATCTTCATAGGAACTATCGGCTTTTTCTTCGTGTTATTCTTATTATACGCCAGAACATTCCCGGTGATTGCCCAGGCAGAAGTGAAGTCCATTCTTAAGTCTTCCGGAGAAAAATATAAAAAGATAAGAGCTGAAAAAGGTGAGCATGCGAAGCTGTATGATGAACCCGAGCAAGAGCCTTTACCAGATTTTTCAGCACAGTTTAATTCAAAATCGAACTCATAATGGCATCAAAAGTTTTACATGCGATATTTACAGACGATGATATATTGATGCAAGCCGTTAAAGCTTTGCGTGAGAAAAAACATAGTATTGACGAGGTGTTTTGTCCTTTTCCCGTTCACGGACTGGACAAGGCCATGGGGCTGCCACATACCCGACTAGCGATTACCTCTTTCCTTTATGGATTGGTAGGTCTATCGGTAGCGACCTGGATGATGAATTTTATTATGATCGAGGACTGGCCCCAAAACATCGGAGGTAAACCAAGTTTCAGTTACTTGGAAAACATGCCGGCTTTTGTTCCGATTATGTTTGAAATGACGGTTTTCTTTGCTGCTCACCTTATGGTAATCACCTTCTATATGAGAAGTAAACTCTGGCCTTTTAAAGAAGCTGAAAACCCAGATGTGAGAACTACCGATGATAAGTTTTTGATGGAAATTTCAGTTAATGAAAACAATGTGCAAGCGATTGCAGAAGTACTTCATGAAAACGGAGCCTCTGAAATTAAATTAATAGATAATAAATAAATTTATGAAAAGTTTGTTTACCATAGTACTTGTAGCTTTTAGCCTTGCTTTTATCTCCTGTTCCGATAAAACAGAGCGTAACTACCAGTATTTTCCAAATATGTATGTTTCTGTTCCTTACGATACTTACGGGGAATACGAAATCTTCCCTCAGGAGCAGGAAGCTTTATTGATAGCTGACGGGACTATATCCAGAGGATTTACGCCCTATGAGTATGAGGATGATACAGAAGGCTACAACGAAGCGAAAGCAGAGTTAGAGAATCCGCTTCCTTACACTGAAGAAAATTTAGTTAAAGGAAAAGAGCTTTACAATATTTACTGTGCGATTTGTCATGGTGAAAATGGTAAAGGAAAAGGCTATTTGGTAGAGCGTGAAAAGATTCTTGGTGTGCCGAGTTATGATGACCAGGGTCGAGCCATAACAGAAGGCAGTGTGTATCACGTCATGTGGTATGGCATAAATACCATGGGCTCTTATGCTTCCCAAATGAACAATGAAGAATTATGGATGGTAGATCACTACGTCATGCAATTGAAGGCAGAACTTGAAGGTAAGGATCCAAGAGAATTTCAAACAGAATCAGAGTAAAACTAATTATAATACATAGCTGAGATATTATGTACACAATGTCAAATAAAATAAAATTATTCTCTTTAATCCTTATCATTATAGGGGCTATTGGTTTAGTTGTAAGTTTCATCAATGCTCCATCTTCTGTGGAAGAGGTCAAAGAAATGCTTCATGCCGAGAGTGCATCGCACGGGGGTGAAAGTGTTGCCATGGTAGGTGACGACCACGCTTCAGAAGACGCTCATGCAGATGAACATGCGGAGCATGTATACCATCAGTTACACAATAAACCCTGGGCGGCACTTTATGTCCCGGCTCTATTTATTTTTCTGATTTCTTTGGGTGTATTTGTATTCTATGCCCTTCAGAATGCTGCTCAGGCAGGTTGGTCTCCCGTATTATTCAGAGTTATGGAGGGCATTGCTTCCTATTTAGTACCCGGGGGTATCCTTGTTTACTTATTGCTGGTACTTTCCAGTTTACACCTTAACCACCTTTTTGTCTGGATGGATCCGGAAGTTGTCGCCCACGATGAGATCATCCAAAATAAAACCGCATACCTCAATACGCCTTTCTTTCTGATAAGAGCTGCCATTTATATCATCGGCTGGGTTTTATTTTCGAAACTGATTATCAAAAACTCCAGAAAGATGGACGAAGGTTTCGATCTGAGCCTTCATAAGCGTAACTTCAAGCTATCGGCTGGTTTCCTTGTCTTTTTCATCGTCACTGAATCTATGATGTCCTGGGACTGGATCATGAGTATAGACACGCACTGGTTTAGTACCTTATTTGGCTGGTTTGTTCTGGCTAGCATTTTGGTCTCTGCTGTAACAACCATTGCGCTGGTAACTATTTATCTGAAAGGTAAAGGCTACTTAGAGTACGTGAATAACAGCCATATTCATGATTTAGCAAAATTCATGATGGGTTTCTCTATTTTCTGGGCTTACCTATGGTTTTCACAATTTCTATTGATATGGTATTCCAACATTCCTGAAGAAGTAACTTACTATGCCGCGAGGCTTCAGGATTACCCTGTCTTGTTCTTCGGAACTGTTATTTTAAACTGGGCATTACCTATGCTGATACTTATCAATTCAGATTTTAAACGAATCAACTGG
Organism: Psychroflexus aurantiacus; assembly: GCF_010820555.1. GTDB lineage: Bacteria > Bacteroidota > Bacteroidia > Flavobacteriales > Flavobacteriaceae > Psychroflexus > Psychroflexus aurantiacus. The sequence goes on from NZ_JAAIKD010000005.1 coordinate 204,685, forward strand.
ATTGTTGTTTTTGCGGGTATCATCATTTTAGTTGGAAATTACCTCAATTTCTTTGTGATGATAATGCCTGGAACCGTTGGAGAATCTTGGAGTATCGGTATTCCTGAAATCAGTTCTATATTGCTTATTTCCGGAATATTTATCTTTACAGTGTTCAATGCACTGGCTAAAGCTCCGCTTACTGTCAAACACAGCGCTTTCCTAGAAGAAAGTAAACAATATCACTATTAAAAATATTTAAAAGAAAGATAGAAGATGATCGCATTACTTATAATTCTTGTCGCCGCTTTATTGGGAATTACGATTTGGCAGATTTCAAAAATCTTCAAATTATCTCAGCCTGTAGAAAGTGATGACTCACAAATAGCAACTAACAAAGACAATGAAAAGCAGGGTAAATTGTTTTTGGTGTTTATTGTTTTCCTCTACGGATTGATGATTTACTCCTTCTGGGAACTGAGTAAATTTTACGCACCAGGAGCTTCTGATCATGCCGCTGAATATGATCAGCTATTCTTTATCTCACTAGGCCTTATCATGTTTGTTCAGGTGATTATCCAGTTTCTAATTCACTGGTTTTCTTATAAGTATCGTGGGCAAAAAGGAAGAAAAGCGCTTTTCTATGCAGATAACGATAAACTCGAATTCATCTGGACCATTATTCCGGTTATCACGCTTGCAGCCTTGATCATTTATGGCTTGTTTAGCTGGTCTGAAATCATGAATGTCGAAGAAACCGATGAAACTCTGGTGGTTGAAATCTATGCTTACCAATTCGACTGGAGAGCAAGATACTCCGGAGAGGACCGAACACTGGGTGAAGCCAACGTAAGATTTATTGAAGGCGTTAACCAGTTGGGTCTTAATGAATCCGACCCTTATGCTCAGGATGACATCATCACCACTGAACTTCACTTGCCTGTTGGCAGACCTGTTTTATTCAAGTTTAGATCTCAGGATGTTCTTCACTCGGCTTATTTTCCGTTTTTCAGATCCCAGATGAATGTTGTTCCGGGTATGATTACACAGTTCGGTTTCACCCCTACAACAACTTCTAAAGAAATCCGAAATAGCGAATACATGGTTGAAAAAGTTAGAAATATCAACGAAATTCGCCGAAACAACGATAATTTAGGCCCGGACGAAAAAGAATATGAATTTGAATATTACTTGTTGTGTAATAAAATATGTGGTGTATCCCACTACAACATGCAGATGAAAATTGTTGTTGAAACCGAAGAGGAATATCAGAAGTGGATAGAAGAACAACAGTCGTTTGGAGAATTAACAGCCCAAAATTAATTATAAAAAATAAATAAGAATATATGTCAGTAGCTGCACAACCACTTGCTAACGATCATGCACACGAGGAAGGTCATCATGAGCCCACTTTCATAGAAAAGTACATCTTCAGTACCGATCACAAGATGATCGCTAAGCAATACTTAATAACCGGACTCATCATGGGGGTTATTGGGATATCCATGTCCATGCTGATGAGACTACAGCTGGCCTGGCCAAACGAATCCTTTTGGATTTATGAAGTCCTATTGGGTAAATTTGGTGAGGGTGGTGTCATGGATCCGAGTATCTATTTGGCACTTTCTACAATTCACGGTACCATCATGGTATTTTATGTGTTAACCGCCGGACTTAGCGGTACATTTAGTAACCTGCTTATTCCTCTGCAAATTGGTGCAAGAGATATGGCTTCAGGTTTTATGAACATGATTTCTTACTGGCTGTTTTTTATCTCATCCATTGTCATTGTCAGTTCATTTTTCGTGGAAGCAGGACCTGCCTCAGCCGGTTGGACTGTGTATCCGCCTTTAAGTGCATTGCCACAGGCTATTGGAGGTTCCGGACTTGGTATGACCTTATGGCTGGTAGCTATCACTATATTTATAGCATCTTCTTTGCTAGGTTCCCTTAATTATATAGTAACGGTGCTTAACCTAAGGACAGAGGGCATGTCTATGACTAGACTTCCGCTTACCATCTGGGCGTTCTTTGTTACAGCTATCATTGGTGTAGTATCCTTCCCGGTTTTATTGGCAGCGGGTTTATTATTGCTGATGGACAGAAGTTTTGGAACGTCTTTCTTCTTAAGTGACATATACATCCAGGGCGAAGTATTATCCTATCAAGGAGGTTCGCCAGTATTGTACGAACACTTATTCTGGTTTTTAGGTCACCCGGAAGTTTATATTGTTTTACTTCCTGCACTGGGTATCACCTCAGAAATTATTGCCACCAACTCGAGAAAACCTATTTTTGGTTACAGAGCTATGATCGCTTCTATTTTAGCCATTGCTTTCTTATCGACAGTCGTTTGGGGTCACCACATGTTCGTGTCCGGTATGAATCCTTTCTTAGGTTCGGTGTTTACATTTACAACCTTATTAATTGCAATTCCATCCGGTGTTAAAGCATTTAACTACATCACCACGCTTTGGAAGGGTAATTTGCAGCTTAACCCGGCGATGCTGTTTTCTATCGGTTTGGTTTCTACCTTCGTAACCGGGGGTCTAACCGGTATCATTCTGGGCGATAGCACCTTAGATATCAACGTTCACGATACGTACTTTGTGATTGCTCACTTTCACTTAGTGATGGGTATATCTGCACTCTATGGTTTGCTGGCGGGTGTTTACCACTGGTTCCCGAAAATGTTCGGAAGGATGATGAATAAAAACCTGGGTTATATTCACTTTTGGATTACAGCCGTTGGTGCTTACGGAATCTTTTTCCCGATGCACTTTATCGGTATGGCAGGCTTGCCTAGACGTTACTATAAATTTACAGAATTTCCATATTTCGACGATTTGGCCGATACGAATATTTTAATCTCCGTCTTTGCCTTTATCACAGCTTCAGCACAATTGTTCTTTGTATACAATTTCATTCATTCCATTTTCTACGGAAAGAAAGCTGAACAAAACCCATGGAAGTCGAATACGCTTGAGTGGACTACCCCTGTGAAACACATTCACGGAAACTGGCCGGGTGAAATTCCAAAAGTGTACAGATGGCCTTACGATTACAGTAAAATGAATAAAGACGAAACAGAGTACGTTATTCCAGGACAGGACTTTGTACCACAAAACGTTCCTATTCAAGAGAACGAAGAAGAGTTAAATGAATAATGTATAATTATACACTGAGAAGCCTCCAAGAATCAAACTCCTGGGGGCTTTTTTATTTATCTTTGTGTTATGAATGAAAATTTAGACGCTACCGGGGATAACCTCTCAAATCAGGATCAGGAAGTTGAAAGAGCTTTAAGGCCCCTTTCTTTTGATGATTTTGCAGGTCAGTCTCATGTGTTAGAAAACCTTCAGGTTTTTGTGAAAGCGGCCAATTTACGTGGGGAAGCGCTGGATCATACCCTTTTTCATGGGCCTCCGGGACTTGGAAAAACAACCTTAGCCCATATCCTGGCCAACGAATTACAGACCGGTATCAAAATCACTTCTGGTCCGGTCATCGATAAACCCGGTGATCTCGCAGGATTACTGACCAATCTGGAACCACGAGACGTGCTGTTTATCGATGAGATTCATAGACTAAGCTCCGTGGTGGAAGAGTACCTGTACTCTGCTATGGAAGACTTCAAGATCGATATCATGATTGAGTCTGGTCCCAATGCCAGAAGTGTGGAAATCCATTTAAATCCGTTTACCCTGGTGGGGGCTACAACGCGCTCAGGTTTACTTACAGCACCCATGCGGGCCAGGTTCGGGATTTCCAGTCGACTCGAATATTATTCAACCGAACTCCTAAGCGACATTGTGCTTAGAAGCGCATCTATACTTGGTGTGTCCATTACCAATGATGCTGCCATCGAAATTGCAGGCAGAAGTCGCGGAACTCCCAGAATTGCGAATGCTTTGCTGAGAAGAGTTAGAGATTTCGCTCAGATAAAAGGCAATGGGAAAATCGATATGGAGATTTCCAAATACAGTCTTAAGGCTTTAAATGTTGATGCTTTTGGTCTGGACGATATGGACAATAAAATCCTGCTCACCATCATCGACAAATTCAAAGGAGGTCCGGTAGGACTGTCAACCTTATCTACTGCGTTGAGCGAAAATGCAGAAACCATTGAGGAAGTTTACGAACCTTTTTTGATTCAGAAAGGCTTTATCAACAGAACTCCACGCGGCAGAGAAGTCACCGACTCTGCCTATAAACACCTTGGAAAGCTTAGAGAAAGCAAGCAGGGTGGCTTATTTTAATCCATCGATATGTCAAGTCTTAAACAGCTTCCCGAAGTTCCTTTTATAGAGTTTTTTAAACATGCAGGCAGCATTTTAAAGAATCCCCTGCCTTTTCATCACAGAAACTTTGAAGCCCTTGGTGATACCTTTCGACTGAATTTGGGTTTTGGAAACTCGGTGGTGTTTTCAAGAGATCCGGAATTTGCGATTTATGCCCTAAGAGATCATCAGAAGAACTTCAGAAAAACGGAAATTCAAACCAAGGATCTGGCAAAATATGTGGGACATGGTTTGCTGACTTCAGAAGGAGAAGACTGGAAATTCCAACGGAAATTGATTCAGCCGGCTTTTCATAGAAAGAACTTATATACACTCCTCGATTTCATGGTGGAGGCTATTGATAAAGAACTCGAAAGAATTGAAGTGAATAAAACCATCGATATTTTCCCAGTCTTCAATGATCTGGCCTTTAAAGTGGTGGTGAAAAGCCTGTTCAGTGACGCTATAAATTCAGAAGAAATTTCAAGATTACAGTTTATAACCGAGGAAACTCAAAAAATGCTGGTCAAGGAATTAAGACAGCCTTATAAAAAGTGGTGGTTTAGCTTGAGCGGTGAACTCCGTCGTAATTTGAACCTAAGCCAGGAAGCGAGAGATTTGCTTTCTGGTATCATCAAAAGGAGGGAAAACGCTGACCAGGAAGGGAAAGACCTTTTGGATATGCTGATGGCTTTAAGGTATGAAGACGGTTCTAAAATGAGCGAAGAACAACTGATCGATGAAATTCTCATTCTGTTTATAGCAGGACATGAAACCACCTCCAATGCGCTGTCGTTTACGATTCAGCTTATTGGTCAAAAACAGGAGGTTCAGGATAAGCTGGTGACAGAAATCAAAAGCTTAGAAGGCTCATCTAATTTTGATATCCTAAAGGAAAGCCAGTATACGCAGCATGTGATTGAAGAGTCCATGCGTTTATTTCCGCCCGTGTATTTTATAGACCGGCAAAACATCGAAGACGATGTCTTTAAAGGCTTTGAAATCCCTAAGCATACCAACTTGCTCTTCTCCGTGCATCAGATTCATAGAAATGGAGAAAACTGGACCAACCCAACTGAGTTTAGGCCGGAGCGCTTCGCCGAGTCCAGGAGTGTAAGTGATTTTTATTTTCCCTTTGGAGCAGGACCGCGCAAGTGTATTGGCAACAATTTTGCGATGTATGAAATCACTTTGGCCATTCATCGCCTTTTAAAAACCTATAGGATTGAAGAGGTGAAACCTGAAATCGAAATTCAGCCTCTGATAAGCCTGAAGCCTAAAAATGCCTTTGTAACATTCTCAAAACGCTGATTTATCACACCAAAAGAAACCTATAGCAAACTCATTAAAGCTGAAGCGGAACGCCTGGGGTTTTTATCCTGTGGTATATCCAAGGCCGAATTTCTGGAAGAAGAAGCGCCGCGACTGGAAGACTGGCTGAAGCAGAATGCTCACGGCGAGATGCAGTATATGGAAAATCACTTCGACAAGCGACTGGACCCTACCAAGCTTGTAGAAGGTTCCAAAAGTGTGATTTCCCTGCTGTACAATTACTTTCCTGCAGAAACCCAACGGGAGGATACCTATAAAATCAGCAAATATGCTTACGGCAGAGATTATCACCACGTCATCAAGTCCAAACTGAAGGAACTGATGCATACCCTCAATGCCGAAATCGGGGAAATAGGCGGACGTGCTTTTGTGGATTCTGCGCCTGTTTTGGAAAAAGCCTGGGCTGCCAAAAGCGGACTGGGCTGGGTGGGAAAACACTCTAATTTGTTATCCAAACAAACTGGTTCGTTTTACTTTATTGCTGAATTGATTTTGGATATCGAACTGGAAACCGATACACCGGTAACAGACCACTGTGGGACATGTACCAAATGTATAGATGCCTGCCCAACGGATGCCATTTACGAACCTTATAAAGTAGATGGCAGTAAGTGTATTTCTTATTTCACCATAGAATTGAAAAACGAAATTCCCACGGGCTACGAGGATAAATTTGAAGACTGGATGTTTGGCTGTGATATCTGCCAGGATGTATGTCCCTGGAACCGTTTTAGCAAAGCCCACAACGAACCCTTATTCAATCCTCATCCGAGTTTGCTTAGCTACGACAAAAAAGACTGGGAAGAAATCACCAAAGATGTTTTCAATGACATTTTCAGAAAATCTGCGGTCAAGCGAACGAAATTTGAAGGTTTAAAACGAAACATCAATTATATCAAGTCGATATAAACCTCTGAATACTATAGTGTTAATCTTTAATCTTTTCGGTTGACTAAGTTGTAATTAAGCTCAACCTGTATTCAGGAAGCTGTCAGTATTCAACTTTCAATCCTAATATCAGTTAGGATTTGTTTCAAAATAACTCTTAAGGCTTACCTTTGTTTTTATAAAATGGCTAAAGCAAATTTTGCTTTAGCTGTAACCATATAATTATGAGTTCACCAAGAAAACGAAGAGAAGCCTTAGTATATCATGCCAAACCGAGGCCAGGAAAAATTGAAGTTGTACCCACCAAAAAACACAGCTCACAGCGGGATTTAGGGCTTGCTTATTCTCCAGGCGTTGCAGAGCCGTGTAAAGAAATCGAAAAGGATAAGCAAAATGCTTATAAATATACCAACAAAGGGAATCTTGTGGCGGTAATATCCAATGGGACCGCTGTTTTAGGTCTTGGAGATATAGGAGCAGAGGCCTCAAAACCCGTGATGGAAGGAAAAGCCCTGCTTTTTAAAATCTTTGCAGACATCGATGTGTTTGATATTGAAGTTGATACCAAAAATATTGACGAATTTATAGCAACGGTCAAAAATATAGCTCCCACTTTTGGAGGGATAAACCTGGAAGATATCAAAGCTCCTGAAGCTTTCGAAATCGAAGAGCGTCTCAAAGCGGAATTGCCAATTCCCGTGATGCATGATGACCAGCACGGGACGGCAATTATCTCTGCAGCAGCGCTTCTTAACGCTTTAGAACTTGCCGATAAGAAAATTGGTGAGGTACAGGTTGTGGTTTCCGGTGCAGGCTCTGCAGCCATTGCCTGTACCAAGCTTTACGTTTTGCTTGGTGTGAAAAAAGAGAACATCCTGATGTTTGACAGCTCAGGAATCATCAATGAAAAAAGAGATGACCTGTCTGAAAAGCAAACTGAATTCGCTACCTCAAGAAGCGTTGAGACTTTGTCTGAAGCTATAGAGAATACTGATGTATTCCTTGGTCTTTCTGTGGGCGGTGTGCTTAAGCCAGAGATGCTTTCTAAGATGGCAGACAATCCTATCGTATTTGCGATGGCCAATCCAGACCCTGAAATCGATTACGATTTAGCTTTGGAAACTCGCGATGATGTCATTATGGCTACCGGAAGAACAGACTATCCCAACCAGGTGAATAACGTTCTGGGCTTTCCTTATATTTTCAGAGGAGCACTCGATGTAAGAGCGACTCAGATCAATGAAGAAATGAAAATGGCCGCTGTAAAAGCGCTGGCCAGACTGGCAAAAGAACCGGTTCCTGAGCAGGTGAATATCGCTTATGCAGAAACCCGGCTCAACTTCGGCAGAGATTACATCATTCCAAAGCCTTTCGATCCTCGTCTTATTGCCGAAATCCCTCCTGCTGTGGCCAAAGCTGCGATGGAGTCCGGAGTGGCACAAAATCCTATCGAAGACTGGGAGGCTTACAAAGAAGACCTTCTGGAGAGAATGGGTAGTGAAGATAAAATCACAAGACTTCTCACCAACCGTGCTAAGCAAAATCCAAAACGCATTGTGTATGCAGAGGCGGATCATTTGGATGTACTCAAAGCTGCTCAGCAGGTGTATGATGAAAAAATAGCAACCCCCATTCTTCTTGGACGAAGGGATGTTATTTTAGAACTCATGCATGAGATCGAATTTGAGGGAGAGGATATCTTAATCATCGACCCAAAGTCTGATGAAGAAAAGGAGCAAAGGTATCTGTACGCAGAGGCTTTATGGAAGAAGAGAAGCCGGAAAGGAGTAACCTTTTACGACGCCAAAAAACTGATAAGAGAGCGAAATTACTATGCAGCGATGATGGTTGAGAACGGGGATGCAGATGCGATGTTATCTGGATACTCCAGGGCTTATCCTTCTGTTCTGAAACCCATTTTGGAGTTGATAGGGAAAGAAAGCGGAGTTACCTGTGTGGCAGCCACCAATTTGATGAATACCAAACGCGGTCCAATCTTTATTAGTGATACCTCCATCAATATAAACCCGGATTCTACAATGCTGGCTAAAATTGCACAGATGACTGCCAAAACCGTAAAGATGTTTGGTATAGAACCGGTAATTGCGATGGCATCCTATTCCAATTTTGGGTCTTCCAAAAATCCCAATGCCTCCAAAGTGAAAGAGGCGGTAGACTATTTACATAAAAATTTCCCTGAAATTGCAGTAGATGGAGAATTGCAGGTGGATTTTGCCCTGAATAAAAAAATGAGAATGGATAAATTTCCGTTTTCAAAATTGAATGGAAAAAAAGTCAATACGCTTATTTACCCAAATCTTGATTCTGCAAACAGCACCTATAAATTATTGAAAGAGTTGAACAGCGCAGGATCCATAGGACCAATTTTAATGGGACTCAATAAACCTGCACATGTTTTTCAACTTGGGGCAAGTGTGGATGAGATGGTAAATATGTCTGCTGTTGCAGTGGTAGATGCGCAGCAAAAAAGCAAGAGGAAAACGCTTTAAAGCTGTTTGGATTGTCGAAGGTTTTAACAGGAGGTATCCTTCCTCTTCCTGAGTTAATTTTGTTACATTTGATTCCTAAATTTAAGTTAAGATGATTACTCAGCTTCGAGGGAAACTTTTAGAAAAAAATCCAACCCATATCGTTATAGATTGCAACGGGATAGGGTATGAAGTGAATATTTCACTTCATACCTTTTCTCGTTTAAAAGATGAAGAATTGATTACTGTTTACACGCATCTTCAGGTCAAGGAAGATTCGCACACGCTTTTTGGGTTCGTAGATAAAGCAGAGCGCTTAGTGTTCAGGCAGCTGCTTTCTGTTTCCGGAATCGGGGCCAGTACGGCAAGAGTGATGTTGTCATCGCTTACTCCGGAGCAGGTCATTGAAGCGATTTCTACAGAAGATACAGAGACCATACAAAGCGTTAAAGGCATTGGTAAAAAAACGGCTCAGCGGGTCATTCTGGATCTTAAAGACAAGATGCAAAATACAGAAGCTTTAACCGAAATTCTTCAGTCTCCAAGTCATGTTCATAAGGAAGAAGCTTTGTCGGCTCTGGAAACTTTAGGCTACACCAGAAAACAATCGGGTAAAATTATTACTAGAATTTGTAATAATCATCCAAATGCAAACGTTGAAGAGATAATCAAGCTTGCCTTAAAAAACCTATAACACTCTTGACGTTTACTCAAAAAGTTTCCCAATCCCTTTTATGTCCACTGGTACTCCTTGTGATTATGGGGTTGTTTTCAGTAAAAACCCAGGCTCAAGAAGAACAGGACTCGATTCCTAAAGGACCTTCCTTTGGAAACATTTCTATGGGTAAGCCTTCCAGTATCGTTTCCAAATATGAGTATGACCTTGTGTTAGACCGCTATATTTATACGGAAAAGATTGGCTCGGTTGATATTAAATATCCCCTGGTGCTCACTCCGGAAGAATTTGAAGCTTTGGTACTGGAAGAACAAATGAAGGCTTATTTCAAGGAAAAGGCTGATGCAGCTCTTGGGAAAGGTGACGAGGAAAGTCAAAAGAACTTAATCCCGATTTTTTATGTGAATAATTCTTTCTTTCAATCCATTTTTGGTGGTGATGAAATAGAGGTAACCCCCAGGGGTTCGGTGGCTTTGGATATGGGTATTCTCTACTCTAAACAGGACAATCCTGCGCTCTCTCCAAGAAATCAAAGCAATCTCACTTTCGACTTTAATCAGCAGATAAGTCTGAGTATGCAGGCTTCTGTGGGAACCCGGCTTAACGTCAATGCGCAATATGACACGCAGTCTACGTTTGATTTTCAAAATCAGATCAAGTTGGAATACACCCCTACTGAAGACGACATCGTGCAGAATATTGAGGTAGGTAACGTTCAAATGACCACCAACAGTTCACTTATTCAGGGCTCACAAAGTTTGTTTGGGGTTAAAACCGAGCTTAAGTTTGGAAAAACAACCATAACGGGCGTCTTTTCTGAATTGAATTCAGAACGCCAGAGTGTAAATATACAGGGCGGGGCCAGGGTAAGAGAATTCGATAAATTTGTTTTAGACTACGATGTCAACCGACATTTTTTCTTGTCGCATTACTTTAGAGATCAGTACGATGCGGCTTTAGAGAATTATCCGTTTATAAACAGCAAAATACAAATTACCCGAATCCAGGTTTGGGTGACCAACCGGACCAATAACTCTCAAACGACTTCCAGTGCCAGGAATATCGTGGCTATACAGGATCTTGGTGAGAGTTCTCCGGAGAATCTGGGTCTTCTGAAGGATAATGCAGGAAATCCTATTGCATCGCCGGTTCCGAATTTTATTTTGAACCCGAACGAAAGACCCAATAACCCCAACAACTTGTTCAATCCCAGGGGGATTGGAATAAGTGGTCAGTCGACATTAACCAGCCAAATACGAGATTTTGCCACCGTTCAGGAAGGTTTTGGCGCTGCACAGCCCTACGTTTCTGAAGGTCGCGATTATGCGATTTTAGAAAATGCCAGAGAATTGCAGCCTAATGAATATTACCTGGACACCCAACTGGGATACATTTCCTTGCAGCAACGATTGAATAACGATGAAGTGCTTGGGGTTGCTTTTGAATACACAACCACAGATGGAAGGGTTTTTCAGGTGGGTGAATTTGGTAATGGAGGTCCGTCTGCAACCGAAACCCAGGACAATAGTCAGGTGGAAGGCGAGCAAATAGCAATCAACAAGAATTTAGTGGTAAAACTTCTCAAGAGCCCGATCACCTTCGTAGAAGAACCGGTCTGGGATTTGATGATGAAAAACTTCTACGATCTGGGGGCCATGGATCTTGAACAGGATGGATTTAGCCTTAATATCTTATATGCGGATCCGCAGCCGGTTAATTTTATTGATCAGGCTCCGGAGAGTAATACTCCGCTTCCCGAGGATGTTAGTGAAACGAATCTTCTGCAGGTCCTGGATCTGGATAGATTGAATTTTAATAATGACCCTGTAGAGGGAGGGGATGGTTTTTTTGATTTTGTTCCCGGCATCACGGTAGATCCGCAAAATGGAGTTTTGAAATTTACCAAGATCGAACCCTTTGGGGAATACCTCTTCAATAAATTAGACCTGACCCCGGCTTCGGGTTCAGAAAACTACGATAATCCACAAACCTATAACGGGAATCAATCCAAATACGTTTTCAGGAGTCTGTATACAACGACCAAAATTCAGGCGCAACAGGAAGGGGCGGAAAAAAATAAGTTCCGATTATCGGGGCGTTATAAGTCAGCCAATGTGGGTGGAATTCCTATCGGGGCTTTTAATGTACCCAGAGGGTCTGTTAAGGTAACGGCAGGAGGAAGAGTTCTGCAGGAAGGAATAGACTATACGGTAGATTATGAGTTGGGGAGAGTCAATATCCTGGATGAAGCCTTGTTGGCTTCAGATATACCGATTGAGGTTTCTACTGAGAACAATGCCGTGTTTGGAAGGCAGACCAAGCGTTTTACAGGCGTTGATGTTCAGCACAGATTTAGTGAAGACCTATTGTTTGGCGGAACCTTTTTGAATTTGAACGAGAGGCCTATCACTCAAAAAGCCGATTTTGGAACCGAACCTGTAAACAACAGTATTTTTGGTGTGAATTTCAATTACAACACCAAGGTTCCTTTTTTTACGCGGCTCGTCAATAAGCTTCCGAATATGGATACGGATGTGGAATCCAACTTTTCTTTGAGGGGAGAATTTGCCTATTTGTTGCCCAACTCACCTTCAGCAAATAATTTTGACGGAGAAGCCACGACCTATGTAGATGATTTTGAAGGATCCCAGACTTCCATTTCAGTCATTGATCCTACAGCCTGGAAATTGGCGAGTTCCCCTGTGGGTTACCGGGGGCCAAAAGATACCAATGGGAATTTTGATGCCAATAACGACCTGAGTGTAAATGACTTTAGAGCAAAACTGAACTGGTACACCATAGACCCTATTTTTTATAGCACACAACGGCCTTCAGACGTTACCGATGAGGATCTTTCTCAATACTATTCCAGGCGTATTACCATCAATGAGATATTCCCCAACATAGATATCGTCCCGGGACAAATTCAGACCCTGTTTCCTTTAGACCTGGTTTACAGGCCCGGAGAAAGGGGCATGTATAATTTCAATCCTACCGCAGCCAGCGATGGAAGGCTTCCCAATCCGGAGCAGAATTTCGGAGGAATAATGAGAGGCTTACAGACCACAGATTTTGAAAAATCCAATGTGGAATATGTTGAATTTTGGATCATGGACCCTTTCATATATCCCGAAAATGCCGGAAACAACGGAGGAAAAATGGTGCTGAATTTTGGAAGCATCACTGAGGATGTTTTAAAGGATGGCAGAAAACAGTTCGAAAACGGATTACCGGAAGATGGGGGGAATTCTAATGCGATTTCAACCAATTTTGCTAAAGTGCCGAGCAATCAATCCCTGGTTTACGCTTTCGACACAGAGGGACAGGAACGTATAAATCAGGATGTGGGTTTCGATGGACTAATCAATGCAGATGAAAAAGAAAAGTTTCCTTCCTATGCCAATTTTGAAGACCCTTCCAATGATGATTATCAATATTATTTAGACAGAGATGGGGATATCCTCAATCGCTATAGAAAATTCAATGGCGCTGAAGGGAATAACCCCGTCATTGTGACTGAAAACAGCAGGGGAAATTCTGTTTTTCCGGATGTTGAGGATGTGAATCTGGATAACACCATGAATACCATCGACAGTTACTTTGAGTATGAGGTTCCTGTTTTTCCGAATATGAGTGTGGAGAACAATACGAGTTCAGTAGCAGGAATAGATACAGATTACATTACGGATGTCCAGGAAGTTGTAGCTACGCTTCAAAATGGAGAACAGCTTGAAGCGAGATGGATCCAATTTAGGGTTCCGCTTAGAACAAGTGAGGAATTTGCTATTGGCGGAATAAGCGATTTGCGGTCTGTTCGGTTCATGAGAATGTTTTTGACAGGTTTTCAAGAAGAAACCATTTTAAGATTTGGAACTCTGGAGCTGGTAAGAGGAGATTACTTCGATTACGAACTGCCGATTTTACCGGGGGGGTCTAATCCAAGAATCGGGAATACACAGTTTTTCTCTGAAGCGGTAAGTGAAGAAAATACCTCCAATTACGTGACGCCCCCCGGCGTGTTGAGAGAAGAACTGGTGAGCAATAATGTGGCGATTAGAGAAGACGAAAAATCGCTTGCTCTTCGAGTTAAGGGCCTCGAACCTGAAGACTCCAGAGGTGTTTTTAAAAATTACCAGATCGACATGCGCCAATATGAGAATTTAGAGATGTTTCTTCATGCGCAGGCCCTGGCACCTCCCAATACTCAACTTCAGGACGGGGAACTGACAGCCTTTATAAGGATGGGAATCGATTTCACCAACAACTATTATCAAATTGAAATTCCCTTGAAAGTCTCAGATGCTCAGGACTATTCCCCGCGAGGAGTCTGGCCTCTGGAAAATGATTTGAATATACCCCTTGATCTTCTTCAGCAGATTAAATCCCGAGTCCTGGGCGATGATAACCTAAGCAATCTTGAGCTCAATTACTTCGATAAATCCATGAACCTTGTGGACGGCAGTTTCAATGAGGACGTTAAAGTGGGAATCCTGGGAAATCCGAGTTTTGGAAATGTAAGGGTGATCATGCTGGGGCTTAAGAACTCGAGCAATCAAAACGTTTCTGGTGAAGTCTGGTTTAATGAACTCAGGCTTTCCGGTCTCAAAAATGAAGGCGGCTGGGCGGCTGTGCTCAATCTGGATACCAACTTTGCCGATTTTGCAAATATATCGGCAAGCGGACGAAGATCTACCATAGGTTTTGGAGCTATAGATCAGGGTCCAAACCAGAGGAGCAGGGAGGACATCCAGCAATACGATGTGGTCACAGGTTTAAATCTAGGTCAAATTTTACCGGAACAGTGGGGGGTAAAAATCCCTGTGAGTTACAGCAGGGGAGAAGAACTGATAACCCCGCAATTCGATCCTGTGTACGGCGATCTGGAATTGGAAACACTTTTGGATAATGCCACTGATGAAGAAGACAGGACAGCTTTTCAAGAGCAAGCAGAAACCTACACCTTGAGGCAGGGTGTAAGTGTAATTGGCCTGCGTAAAGACAGAACCAATACAGAAAAGACCCCCATGCCTTATGATATCGAAAACTTCACCTTATCCGGCAGCTACAACGAAACCAATTACAGAGATTTCCAGATCAGACAGTCTCTGGATCAAAATGTGGACGCTGCCCTGACCTATGCCTATAATTTGCAGCCTTTTGAGGTAAAACCCTTTGAGAATATAGGCCTGTTCAAAAGTCCCTATTTTGCTATTTTCAAAGACTTTAATGTGAATTTACTGCCCAATAGTATAACGGCAGGATCAAATATAAATCGACAGTACAACGAAATGAGGTATAGGGAATTCAACCTTCCTCCCGGAAGTATAGGGACTCCCAAATTATTTCAGAGAAATTACTTTTTTGACTGGCAGTATGCCATAGATTATAGTTTGACCAAGGCTTTAAACTTTAACTTCAATGCATCGACAAACCGAATCGTAAGAAATTACATAGACGAAAATAACGTTCAGGATAACAGCATTGGGATTTTTGACGATTTCTTCGATGTAGGAATTCCAAACAGGCATTACCAGCAGCTCCAAGTTAATTATACCCTGCCGTTTAATAAAATTCCATTTTTGAAATTTATCCAGACGCAGTATTCCTATACAGGAGATTTTCTTTGGACCAAAGGCTCTGAGATTTTAAAAGATCTGGAAGGAATTCCCGATTTAGGAAATTCAGTTCAAAACTCAGCCAGCCATCGTATCAATGCAAACCTGGGCATGTCCAATTTATATTCCTATTTGGGACTCACCAAAAAGGCAGTTCAAAATTCAGCCACTATTAAAAGGAATACCAGCAGAAGAAGAGGTGGAGGAGTACAGCAGACACAAGGGGAAAACCAAGCCAGCTCAGGAGAAGCTGCAACCGAACTCAGCACTGGAGACAAAGCCTGGAACACTCTCATCGGGCTTGTTACGGTACTGGACAGAGTTCAGGTCAATTATTCGGACACCAAAGGTATCTTTTTGCCAGGCTACACCAATACGATAGGCTTTGGTGGAACTTTAAAACCAAGCGTCGGATTCACGTTTGGAAGTCAAAATGATGTGAGACGAGAAGCAGCCAGAAGAGGCTGGCTTACCCTGTACCAGGATTTCAATGAGCAATATACCAGGACCGATAACCAGCAACTCGATATCCAGGCCGCATTAGACCTTTTGCCAGGTCTTACTGTGGATTTGAATGCCAACAGACTGTATTCGGAAACCTATACCGAAAACTTTAAAGTTGACCCTGAGTCTATGGCCTATAGTTCTATCATTCCAAATACATACGGGAACTTCAATATTTCTACGAATATGATGCGTACTTCTTTCAGTACGAGCACCAGCGATTTTTCTAAAAATTTCGAACAGTTTAAGGAAAACCGACGTGTTATAGCAGGCAGACTTGCAGAACAGGCAGGGGTTGATTTGAATAATCCGAATAATATAGATGAAGATGGCTTCCCTGTTGGGTTTGGCAGGACCAGCCAGGCGGTATTACTTCCTTCTTTTTTGTCTGCATATACCGGAACCAGCGCGGAAAGCGAAAATTTGGGAGCATTTAGAAATGTTCCTATTCCTGGCTGGAACATGCAGTATACGGGTCTGATGAGGCTGTCGTGGTTCAAGGAAAATTTCAATCGTTTCTCTGTGCAGCATGGCTACAGGTCAACCTATACCATCAATCGCTTTCAGTCCAATTTAGAGTATAACAGGAGGGATCCTTATGGAGATTTCAACAGAGATCCGGATGGAAACTTCAGACCGGAACAGTTTGTATCGAATGTGAATCTCATTGAAGAATATAGTCCACTGGTAAAACTGGACTTCGAAATGAAAAATTCAGTGAGTGTGGTTGCTGAAATACGAAAAGACAGAGCTTTATCCCTGAGTTTCAACAATAATCTGTTAACCGAAATGCAGGGGGATGAGTATGTTGTAGGTTTGGGTTACAGAATAAAAGACCTTACCATAGTCACTCAGTTTGAAGGCAATCGACGCGTCCTGAGCAGCGATTTAAATATAAAAGCGGACATTTCCCTGAGGAGAAATAAAACTTTAATAAGAAGTCTGGATGTACTGAGCAACCGTGTAACCTCGGGTCAGGACATCTGGTCTATAAATTTTGTAGCCGATTATGCATTTACTAAAAATTTAACCGCGTTATTTTTCTACGATCACGTATTTTCGCAAAACGCAATTTCAACGATATTCCCTCAAACCACGATTAGATCAGGAATAACCTTGAGATATAACTTTGGAAACTAAAAACAACTTATAATGAATGTACCAGACAATTTAAAGTACACAAAAGACCACGAGTGGGTTAAAATCGATGGCGACACAGCAACGATAGGTATTACCGATTTTGCCCAAGGCGAACTTGGGGATATCGTCTATGTGGAAGTCGAAACTATTGGTGAAACCATGGATAAGGACGAAGTTTTTGGAACTGTAGAGGCCGTTAAAACAGTCTCTGATTTGTTTTTACCACTGACGGGCGAAGTCCTCGAATTTAACGAAGAACTCGAAGATGAACCGGAAATGGTAAACGAAGAGCCTTACGGGAAAGGATGGATGATCAAAATGAAAATCGCAAATCAAGACGAAGTTGACGAGTTGATGGATGCAAAAGCTTACAAGGCTCATATTGAATAGCAAAATGCTGTTGCCAGTTGCTATGTTTTGTACCCTGATGATAGGATATTTATCATTGGCAGACATAAGTAGTTTGCCAAATCTCAACGTTAAAAACGAAGATAAGTTCTATCATGTTTTAGCTTATTTTCTGTTGAACACGATTTGGTTGATCGCCTTGAAACCTTTTACAATGAAAGGTTTTAAGTCAAATCTCCTGATTTCCTTGGGAATTCTTACATTTGGCATTGTTATTGAAATATTTCAAGAGCTTTTAACCGAGATTAGAGTCTTTGATTATTATGATATTTTAGCCAATGGCATTGGAATAATTTTAAGTTTTCTGTGTTTTCAATTTTTCCTAAAAAGAATTTTTGAAAATATAAATTCAAAGTGAAAGTAAATTTCATTTTTTTTATACTTTAGTAACCTATTTAAAATAAGAATATGGAACCAAAAAAGAATCCTAAAAAAGATCTTTCGAAAAGGAGTCTTCTGTTTTTTCAAATTGGTCTTGTAGTTGTTCTTGCAATTACACTGACTATGATCGAATGGAAAACTTACGATAGAGATGCTATTGATACTGGTATTGTAGATCTTAACATGCTTGATGAAGAAGATGTACCTATCACTGAAATACAAAAAACGCCACCACCACCGCCACCACCGCCACCACCAGCTCCTGAAGTAATTGAGGTCGTTGAAGATGACTCAGAAGTGGAGGAAGTGATTATAGAATCTACGGAAACCGACCAAAACGAAATCGTTGAGGTAGAGGAAGTGGAAGAAGTGGAGGAAGAAATAGGAGATGTCCCTTTCGCTGTTATTGAAAGTGTGCCTATTTTCCCAGGTTGTGAAGGTCTGGATAATAACGATCAGCGCAAGAATTGTATGAGTAAGAAAATTAGTGAATTTGTAAATGATAATTTTGATACGGGTCTTGCTGCGGATTTAGGTTTAAGTGGTATAAACCGAGTCTATGTTCAATTTAAAATTAACAAATCAGGTAATATTGTAGATGTTATGGCAAGAGCGCCTCACCCAAGACTTCAGTCTGAAGGGGAACGCGTAATAAAGAAACTCCCAAAAATGAAGCCTGGTCAACAGCGTGGACAGAATGTAGGTGTTCTTTACTCTTTACCAATAACCTTTCAGGTACAAGATTAAATTCGTTTACAGAATATATCCAAATCCCGAATATTACATTCGGGATTTTTTTTATTGCTATTTTTAAATCACTTTTGTACTGGTTTTCAATTCTCCTTACTATGAAATTTTCTCCTTTTGTTTTGGCTTTATTTGGGTTTATGGCTTCGGCTCAAAACTTTGTTTCCAAAACAGAAAACTACCCTACTTTTCCCGCCTGTGAAACTGTGCTCAAGTCGGAAAAAGAAGCTTGTTTTAAAGAGCAGCTGAAGTCCTTTATATTTTCGAATTACAAGGAACCTGCCGTCATTGCTTCTGAAAAGTATTCAGGTTTGGCTACCGTTATTTTTGAAGTAGATACCGAAGGGGAATTTCAGGTGCTGTATGTGAATTCAGATTATAAGGTTTTAAATGAAGAGCTTGAAAGCGTCTTTAAGGCCTTACCGAAAATCTCGCCAGCAACTTATAATGGAGCACCAACCTATGTTCAGTTTAGGATGCCTCTTCAAATACCACTTACAGCCTCCTCATTTCAAGAAGAGGTTCTTCAAAAGGATAAGCCTTTAGAAGCTTATCAAAATGAATATGAGGATATCAACACCAAAAAATTCACCTATCCTCAATACAGTAGCGGACTTAATATTCCTCTGTCTCACGAACTTTACAACAGGTTCACCACCAATATGGATAAAATTGGCACCAATGCCCACACGGCTTCCAAGCCTTTTTTATACACAGACATACAGCCGTATTACGATATGCAGGCGCAAAATCAAGATCTGTTTTATGAGAAGGAATCCTGGTTTGGGCGAAAGTTTTTTAATGAAAACACGGTCCAGATTCAGGGCGAAGAGTACTGGTTTACCTTCGATATCGCTGCAGATTTGCAGTTAGGTAGAGATTTCGGTGAGTCGTTTACCACCTACAACAACACCAGGGCCGGAATCGTTCAAGGGGGCTTAGGTAAGAAGTTGAATTTTTACTCCGTGATTTATGAAAGTCAGGGAAAATTTGCCGGCTATTTCAATGACCTGGCTATCGATCGTGGCAGGATGAATACCGAACAGGTGAGTATCCCTGGTCGGGGAATAGGAGAGCCCTTTAAAGACGGGTTCGATTATCCGGTGGTCGAAGGCTATCTTTCCTATGACGTTGCAGATTATCTGAATGTTCAGTTTGGTCGGGGGAATAATTTTATCGGGGATGGTTATCGCTCCTTGTTTTTGAGTGATACCCCAAGCCCTCATGCCTATTTTAAACTTAAAACAAATTTTTGGAAATTTGAATACACAAATATTTGGTCCTCGCTAAGAAATCCAAACATGACGACCGAAGGCGGCGCTTTTTCGACCAAATATATGGCGACACACTATCTGAGTTACAATGTCAACAGGCGCTTAAACATAGGTTTATTTGAGTCTGTTTTGATTGAAAGCGAACCCAACCGTGGTTTTGACTGGAATTTGTTAAACCCCATATTATTTTACAATATGGTGGAATACAGTACAGGATCTCGATCCGGAACCTCATTGATAGGGCTAAGCTATAAATACAAATGGACGGACCGCATCAATACTTACGGACAGCTTATCATCGATGAATTTTCTTTGGAGGAAGTACGCGCTGGAAATAAAAGCTGGGTCAATAAATTTGGATTCCAAATGGGCGCAAAGTATGCAGATGCCTTCAATGTCGACAATTTATTCTTTCAGCTGGAATACAACCAGGTAAGACCCTACACCTATGCTCATAACACTCTGAGTGTGCATTATACGAATGACAATCAGCCTCTGGCTCATCTCTGGGGAGCGAATTTCAGGGAGTTTTTGTTTATCACCAGGTATAAAAAAGACAGATTCTATGGCCACGCCAAGTTGATTTTTGGAGAGCGGGGTTTTGAAGTCAATGCAGAAAGTGATCCTTTTTATGGCACAGATTTGCTGGGAGATGAGCGATTGAGAATCGCCGATGAAGGTATAAACATAGGTCAGGGAAACAGAGCGAATTCTTATTATGGCGAATTTGAAGCGGGGTTTATTGTGAATCCGACAACCAATCTTAAAGCTTACATCAGTCTTATACATCGCGAACTTGATGTTTCTCAAAATACAGCGCTCAATTCTGACCGAACGACCACCTGGTTAAATCTTGGCTTCAGAACAGATATCTTCAATTGGTATTATGATTATTAAGTCAATTCTTAGTAAACATTAACGAACGTCTGCTTCCTAAAAAAAACTTTTTAACCGTATCTTCGCAAAAATTTGAGTATTGTCCGATTCCTTAGCATACACGCACTTATTTTCCTGGATACAAGACTTTAAAGAACTTACAAAATTTAGGCTGGCACTAAGTGTTGTATTTTCTTCCATAGCCGGGTATTTACTGGGTGTAGACGAATTTCATTTTGGGAATTTAGCCCTGTTGGCCCTTGGTGGCTATGCCATGGTTGGGGCTTCCAATGCGTTCAATCAGATTATAGAAAAAGACCTGGACGCCAAGATGAAAAGAACCCAAAACCGGCCTATCCCTTCCGGGAGAATGACGGTGAATACCGCCTTTACCATCGCCTCTCTGCTTACTCTAACGGGATTATCCCTGCTTTTTGTAATCAATCCGATTACAGCCATGTTTGGGGCGATTTCCATTTTTCTTTATGTCAGTGTTTATACGCCTCTCAAAACGATGACCCCGCTTTCGGTTTTTGTGGGCGCGTTTCCTGGCGCTATTCCGTTCATGCTGGGATGGGTGGCAGCCACCGGTTCTTTTGGAATAGAAGCAGGGACCTTATTTATGATTCAGTTTTTCTGGCAGTTCCCGCATTTCTGGGCCCTCGGCTGGTGGCTTTATGAGGACTACAAAACGGGCGGTTTTTTTATGTTACCAACCGGGAAGAGAGATAAGGGAACTGCTGTTCAAATCATACTGTATACCATCTGGACGATTCTTGTTTCCGTAGTTCCTGTTCTGGGCATAACAGGGGATTTAAAACTTTCTATGGTCTCTGCAAGTCTGGTTTTCATTCTCGGATTGGTGATGCTGTACTATGCGATTAAGCTTTTTAGGAACAGGGAGACCAAAGACGCAAGACAGCTGATGCTGGCGAGTGTGTCCTACATTACTTTTATACAACTCATTTACGTTTTAGATAAATATATACGATTATGGCTTTAGACGAGAAACACAAACAAGCAAGGATGATGATGATGTGGTTCGGCATCATCAGTATGGGGATGATGTTTGCCGGTCTTACAAGTGCTTACGTGGTAAGTAAAAACCGTCCGGACTGGCTTACAGACTATCAGCTACCCGAAGTTTTTATATGGAGTACCCTGGTGATTTTTATAAGCAGCATCACTTTTCATTTGGCTAAAAAATATACTGCGGAAGGCGATTACAGCAAGTCTACGGCGATGATTGTCGCTACATTCATCCTGGGCGTTTCCTTTGTTGTTATGCAATTCATCGGTTTTAATGAAATCGTGGAAGCCGGCTATTATTTTACCGGAAGTGCCAGTAGCATTACCATGTCTTTTATTTATGTACTGGTCATGGCCCATGTGGTTCACGTTCTTGCCGGGCTTATCGTGTTGTGTGTTGTAATTTATAATCATTTTAAAAAGAAATATTCAAAAGGGAATATGTTGGGAATGCGGTTGGGTGTTGCTTTCTGGCACTTCGTAGACGGGCTCTGGCTTTACCTCTTTTTGTTTTTATATTTCTTTAGATAATGATAAAATTGTCTATTTTTGTTCAATATTAATATTTGATTTTTATGGAAGCTACTACCGTTGCGAAAACAGGTACCGAAGGAAAAATTTGGGGAGGAGGAGAACAACCTCTAAAAGCAAGTTATGGAAAGTTGATGATGTGGTTTTTTATCAGTTCTGATGCACTTACATTCTCAGGTTTTTTGGCAGCTTATGGCTTTACCCGGTTTAAATATATCAATCAATGGCCTATAGCCGATGAGGTGTTCAATCACTTTCCCTTTTTACATGGTGTAGACGCACCGATGTATTATGTGGCTTTGATGACCTTCATTTTGATTCTTTCTTCCGTAACCATGGTTCTTGCTGTGGACGCCGGTCACCAGATGAATAAGAATAAAGTCATAAATTACATGGCCTTAACCATTTTGGGAGGTATTATCTTCCTAAGCGCGCAGGCCTGGGAATGGAAAAACTTTATCCAAGGTGAATATGGAGCTGTTCAAACTAAAAGCGGGAGTATCATTCAGTTTGTAGACGCAGATGGAGATCGGGTAGCTCTGGATGAATTTGCTTCGGCGGCACCGGTAACCAGAACAAAACACATAGATAATAAAGGCGTATGGTTTAGAGGTGAAGACGGGTATAACCCTTTATCCATTGAAGATGTTAAGGCCGGCTTTGCTGCAAATCCCAATCTGCGTGTAAGGACCATGGAAATTGTTTCCCCTGGTGAAAAAGAAATACTAAACCGGGAAAACTCCTTAACAAAACTGAATACTTCAGGTGTAAATGTTGTTGAAGGGGCTAATCTGACCGCTAATGAATATGGTGCTCCATTGTTTGGCGACTTTTTCTTTTTTATTACTGGCTTTCACGGATTTCACGTCTTATCTGGAGTCATCATTCTTATCATAATATTTTTTAACGTACTGGTAGGAACTTACGAGAAAAGAGGGAGTTATGAAATGGTAGAAAAAGTAGGGCTTTACTGGCACTTTGTCGATTTGGTCTGGGTCTTTGTATTTACCTTTTTCTATCTTGTATAATTTATTAAACTACTGAATTTATAATCTAATGGCACACGATACAACTCACGGAGAACACTCAGGATCAAAAAAAAGAATCTGGCAAGTCTTTATCATCTTGTCGGTATTAACTATAGTGGAGGTTGTTTTAGGTATTTTCAAACCGGACTTCCTGGTTTATAATGACTTGGTTTCTTTAACCCTGCTCAACTGGATTTTTATTATTCTTACCATTGTTAAAGCCTACTATATTGTTTGGGCTTTCATGCACATGGAACATGAAACGGCAAGCTTAAGACGGGTAGTTGTCTGGACTGCTGTTTTTCTTATCAGTTACCTGATAGCTATCTTATTGATTGAGGGCGATTATATTCATGATATTTATGAGAACAGCTACATGACCTGGGATTTCTAAAAAAGAAAGGTTAAATATATTTCAAAAGGCGGTTTCATAGAACCGCCTTTTTTAATTTTGCAAAATATTTACATTATGAAAAAGTACATTGTTCTTACCGTCTTATTTGTACTCCCGCTGGTGGCCTATTTGTTTTTTTCTAGTGGAATCAATTCTTTTGGAAAACTCCCTGTTCTTAACGAAGACCTGTCGGTTTTGAAGACCTTTGAAACCGAAGAGATCAGCTTTGACAATAAAATTACAATTCTTACTTTTTTTGGAAATGATTTCAATATCAAGAAAGTTCACGCGTTCAACATGAAGGAAAAAATTTATGACCGCTATCACGAATTTGATGACTTTCAGGTGGTCACGGTAACGGGATTAGATTCTGAAGAAAATATTGCAATCTTCAAAAGTGAAATCAATAGCACGTCCGATGCTTCCGATTGGTTATTTCTGAAACTCGAAGATGAAAAAATTCAGGACTTATTCGACAGCCTGGATTCGGATCTGAAACTGGATGATAAATCGTCTTCTAATTATGCCTTTATCATCGATAAAAAAATGAATTTAAGAGGGCGAAGCGATGATGAGGATGAAGGAACCAAATACGCTTATGATCTCAGTAACATCAAAGAGGTAAGCGACAAGATGAACGATGATGTAAAAATCATCCTGGCTGAATACAGATTCGCTCTCAAAAAAAATAATGCACAAAGGCAGAAAAATTGATGAAAAAGTATTCTTACGTAGGCATATCGCTTGTGATTTTAGTGTTCGGAATTTGGGTGGTGAGCGAAATCTTATCCCGAAATTCTGAAGAAAGCCTGGTTTATATTGAAATTGACGGTGAACGTAAAAAAGTTCCTGAATTTGAGTTTATAAATCAAAACAGGGATACGATCTCCAGTGAAGATTATTTAGGCAAAGCCTATGTTGTGGAATTCTTTTTCGCCACCTGCCCAACGATTTGCCCTGTGATGAATGAAAACTTACTTGAAGTACAGGATGCATTTTATGGTAATATGGAATTTGGAATAGCTTCCATAACTATAAACCCGGAACAGGATACTCCGGAGGTTTTAAAGGATTATGCCGAAGAACTGGGTGTAAAGCATCCCCACTGGAATTTCTTAACCGGGGATAAAGATGAGATTTATACTCTGGCTAACCAGGGCTTCAATATATATGCTCAGGAAGCTGAAAATGCTGAAGGGGGGTTTGAACATTCAGGATTTTTTGCCTTAATAGACCAGGAAGGCTATCTCCGAAGCAGAACAGATGAGGCCGGGAACCCGATCATTTTTTACCAGGGCTCGGTGCCAAGAGATAATAATTCAGGGGAAGGCCATGAAACCCAGCAAATAGATATGTTGATAGAAGATATTGAAATCCTTTTAAAATGAAAGCAAAGCGTTTAAAACAATCCGATAACACCTGTTGAAAGGATTGTTTTAATCCATAAAGATCACCCTAAAGAAAATAAAAGCCAGCACATGAAAGCTACCTTATCAAAATCAGACCGAACAATAGTGCCGATAATCATTGGCTTATCTATCGTTGTTCCTGTGGTTGTCGTTGTTCTAATGAATCTCCCGACACGATACGATTTGTTAGGTTTGGAAGTGGGCTCCTTTCCCTTCTTCCATGCGTTGATCAATGGTATGACAGCCATACTCTTGTTTTTAGGATATGCCTTTATCAGGAACGGGAAAAAGATCGCTCACAGGAACCTCATGATTACTGCATTTGGGCTGTCGGCCCTCTTTCTGGTCAGTTATGTTATCTCCAAGATAAGCAACGAACCGGTGCCCTATGGCGGAGAGGGGATGCTGAGATACGTTTACTTTTTTATCCTGATTACGCATATCGCTCTTTCTGCTATTATCATTCCTCTTGTTTTATTTACCATGTATAGAGGATTAACGGGAGAATATAGCAAACACAAAAAGATTGCCAGATGGACGTTTCCTATCTGGATGTATGTCGCCATTACAGGTGTATTGGTATATCTGTTTATGCTGCCTTATTATTAACTTTGAAAGCCGATGAAGATGAAAAAAATAATATTCACACTACTACTGATGCTCCTTATAGTTTGGGATTCTACTTCGCAATGTTCTATGTGCAGGGCCGTTTTGGAATCTGAACAGGATACGGGGCAGGCAGAGGCTATCAATGACGGGATCGTTTATCTTATGGCCTTTCCCTACATCTTGGTTTTTGGGGTCTTATATTTCGTATACAGATCTTTTAAGAAGAAAAAGTCCGGGGCTGAAGTGGAAGAATAAAACCTTTCGACTGAAAAGACTCAAACTAAAAAATACGGTAAAGAACAACTTTTAAAGTTCTTCTTTACCGCATTTACAGATTTGGCTACCTCAAATCGCTTTTAGATCATTTTCAACTAAATTTAATACAAAAGATCAGACGCCTGGGGGATGCTTCCCTCAAGATCATGACCATTTCCCTGTGTTTCTATAAGTGACCAGTTAAAATTAACCGATAATTCTTCTGTCAGTATTTTGGACCTGTTAAACATATGGTAGGCACGGTCGTAGCGATTGTCCCCCTGCAGATCCACAACAGAATTTCGCCTCAGAGCAGGCGCATTAGGATCGTTGTCTAATGTTCCTATTTGGAGCGTGAAGTCTGTTGAGAAATAAGAGGAGGGGGAGATTGCTTCAATCGGGCTTTTATCAATGCCATAAGGAAAAGATATTGATGGATCGGGTACGGTGTACCAGCCGGCAGCTGAAGCTACAACTCTGTCAAATCTTGCCTCCGGTTTGAATAGCATAAATCTGTGGGCAAATTGTGCTCCTGCAGAAAATCCAAAGACATCGTAGGTTGAAGACGTATTTCCTCTCAAGGTTTTCACTTTATCAAACAGAGGTTCAATAATGGAAAAGGTCCAGTCAGATTCAGGATTAAGGCTTTCTGAACTCGGATTGTCTCCATCCTGAAAAACATTCCCTAAGTTGTATGCATCCCCTCCCGGGAAATTTTGATCAGAAAATTCTGGCGCTATCACCATAAAACCCTTGGCATTGGACTCTGCTATCCAGGCGTTTCGAATTCCCATTGCATTTCTGCCACCTCCGTGGAATACAAACAAGATCGGCATGTTTTCCAGATCGCCGTCAGGTATGTGATAATAAACAATCATATTCAGACTAGCATCACTTCTGCTCACATCGAATACAAAGGCCCCCGTATCGGTTACCTCTTCTCCAGTATCTGGAGTGTTATCGATGTTAGGGTCGTCTTCTTCTCCGCAACCGGATAATAAGCTCGCTAAAATGATCGCAAAAAACAAAGGATATCTCATACTTAAATTTTTAATTACACAGTGGGTAAGGACAGCTCGAATTTAGAGTAGTTGTGGATCCTACGGCACAGTCCAGTATGCCTGCAGTCCAGGTTTCGCCAGATTTGTAGGCCCATGTCCCGGAATATTCCCAGCCCTCGCCAGTTCCATCAACATTAGGATCGCCATAGGTTTCAATGACCACTTCATTTTTAAATAATTCTATGGCGTCATCGCCATTTTGGCTAACAGAGTTATTCGACTCTATCACATGCTCAAATTCGTTTATACAGCTATCAAAATAGGCAGTAAGCGTTGCAGGTTCTCTGGCTAATAAGATATCATCTCCTTCTTCTACTGAAATGGCGGGAAAAGAAAATTCCAAACCGTCTGTTCCGCCTCCGTTATTTGCAATACCAACGCCGTAAATACTCAGGTCTGGTATATCTTTAATGGCTTTTACATGAATGGCTTTTCCGCCATTGGTTCCACTACCGTCCCAAAGAAGTGCCATGACCCCTTTTAGTTCTAAAGCTTCTTTGCAAATAGGATAGGTGCAACTAGAGTCTTGAGTGGTAGAACTGCCAACGCTGCAATCTACACCACCATAGGTCCATTCTCTGCCAATTTTATAAGCCCATGACCCCTTGTATTCCCAAACTTCGCCTGTTCCATCAACATCGGCATCTCCATAGGTTTCAATTTTCGTAATACCACTAAAAAGCTCAATGGCATCATCACCATTTTGACTGATAGAATTGTTGGCCTGAAGAATATGCTCAAACTCAGTATTGCAATTGCCAAAATAGGTTGAAATTAAGTCCGGACTTCTTGCTACGAGAATATCATCTCCAGCAGATACTGAAATGGCAGGAAAGGTATATTCGATGCCATCGGTTCCTTCTCCATTATTGGCAACCCCTAAACTGTATAGGCTTAAATCTGCTATATCTTCGTTGGCAACCACATGCACTGCTTTTCCATCATTGGTTCCGGACCCATCCCAGGTAAGTGCCATGACGCCTTTTAAAGCTAAAGGCGCCAGTTCCTGCAAAATGCTAATCGTGACTTCTTGCGTGGTACCTTCGTTGGCATTTTCAACAGAATCTATGCTCACAACAATAGTTTCATTGTCATCGTTTTCGGCGTCAAGGTTGGTGGTTATTTCTGTAGTTCCTGTGAGGTTTCCTGCAGGGATAACAATACTTTGAGAGCTTACGGTATAATCTGCATCGAGCGTAGAAGATCCACCGAAAGCTAAATTAATAGTTACGTCAGTTGCTGTGGTTTTATCTAGCGAAGCTGTGATAACGGCAGTCTCAGAATCCTCTTTTAATTCAATCACATCGGTGCTCAGTGCAACCACCGGAAGGGTAAAGGCTTCTGTCTTGAAACTCAAAGAAACCGGGTCTTTAATAGCTTCTCCATTTACGCCATAGGTTCCGGAGGGCAGTTCTACACTATAGGTAGTTAAATACTCCAGACCCTGATTTCCCGAGATGGTCACTGTGGAATTCACTTTGGTAAATTCAAGAGCATAATCAACAGGATTTCCATCCTCAGAAGAAATAGAAAGGGCTGAGGCTAATTTTTCTGTATCCAGAGAGTGAGAAAAAACCAGTTCAATAGATAGATCTGTCTTTACATTTTCTACACCATTTTCAAATTTGGTGTTATTGATGTTACTGGCGAGTACCCGGAGGACTCCGTCATCTAATGCATTCACTTCATCATCGTCCTGACAGCTGTTAAGAAGCAGCAAGGCAAAGGATAAGATTAGGCTTGCGGATAATAATTTTTTTACTTTTTCCATGATTTAAGTTTTATAGAATTGTTGACTTGCTATTAAGGTTGTTCGATTTTAAATTTCTGTGTGATTACATAGGGATCAAAATCCCAGATAAAAGGCAATAAGAAATATACCATAGCGGTGAGTATGAATATAGAGATCACATTCATCCAAATCCCTGTTTTAACCATATCTGGAATCCTCAGGTAGCCCGATCCAAAAACAACAGCATTTGGAGGAGTGGCTACGGGGAGCATAAAGGCACAGGAAGCAGCAACTGTAGTGGCCACCAGAAGCATATACGGATTCAAATTGAGATTTAAAGCTATTGGTGCCAATATGGGTAAAAGCATAGCCGTAGTCGCCAGGTTGGATGTAAGCTCAGTTATAAAATTGACGCTAAATATTATCACGAATATCAGCAGTAGCAATGGTAAAGCCTGTAATAAGGTCATCTGTGTTCCAAACCAGACGGCCAGTCCGGTAACTTCAAATCCTGAGGCCAGGGCCATCCCGCCACCGAAGAGCAATATGATGCCCCAGGGCATTTTGACAGCTTCATCCCACTCGATGATCTGCTCTCCTTTTTTTTCAGCAGGAATAGTAAACAGTAATATTCCTGCAGATATTGCAATCATGGTATCGTCGATACCCGGAAGAAAGGCTTCCAGTAAAAAGGAACGGGTAATCCAGCAGAAAGCAGTCAGCACAAATACGGAAAGAACAATTTTCTCCTCTTTTTTAATGGGTCCCAGGTTTTTCAAGAGTGCATCAATTTCCATTTTGCCCCCTGGAAATTTCTTTTCTTTAAATTTGAAGGCGACTCGGGTCAGATAAAGCCAAGAAATCGTCAACAGAAGCAATGAAATGGGAATTCCAAACTGGAACCATTGCCAAAAACTGATTTCGATGTTATAGATTTCAGACATATAGCTTGCGAATACCAAGTTGGGCGGAGTTCCTATAAGAGTAGCAATTCCGCCAATAGAAGCGCTGTAAGCAACGGCCAGCATTAAGGCTTTTCCAAAAACTAGGCCTTCTTCTTTAGGTGTAGCCGGATTATCTTTTAATTGAGCGACAATGGACATGCCTATAGGTAGCATCATCACAGACGTAGCCGTATTGGAAATCCACATAGAGAGAAACGCAGTGGCTACCATGAATCCAAGGATAATCATGGTGATATTGGTTCCGATGAGTTTGATGATGTGTAAAGCTATCCGCTTATGTAAACCCCATTTTTCAATAGCTATAGCCAGTATAAAACCACCGATGTAGAGGAATATATATTTATGTCCGTAGGAGGCTGTGGTTGTCACAATGTCCAGGGCTCCTGTGAGGGGAAAAAGTACAATAGGTAAAAGGGCAGTTACTGCAATAGGCACTGCTTCGGTTACCCACCAGAGGGCTATCCATAAGGTAGCACTCAGAATCGCATAAGCACTTTCAGACATCCCGGCAGGGGGATTTAGACTTTGCATCAAAAGAAAAACAGCAGGTCCGAGAATTAGTGAAAAATATTTTCTTTTTGAATTCATTTATCTGCTGGCTTTTAATGTTTCCATAGGAAATTCTTCTACAAGTTGTCTTAAAAAATCACCGGTTTCGGGTACTATAAAAATCAAATACAGTTTTTGACCGTCTTCATTCAGAGTGGTAAGCCTGTTGGGTATAGCCTTTACCGATTTTCCTGTCAGGAATTTATAAAACACAAGTGCTTCCAGATAGGAGCCGTTGGGTGACAGGTGTTTGTCATCAAAAAACAAATCTAAATCCGGTCGCTTCTCCCGTGCTAAAGCTAAAACAGAGCCCATCGGGACTAGTTTTACATCCAGGTCTTTGGCCAAACCCCGATAACTTTCTGTGATTTTAGCCTGCATCAGGGGGTTAGACTTATAAGCCCAGGAGCTGAAAAGCACAGGCTGAGCGCCTTGCGTCCTGACCAGACTTACAAATTTTTGATTGTACGCTTCCCAGCGCTTTTTGGCTTCGATGGTACTCAGGCTATGATCCTGTAAAATCACGTAGTCCCATTTTTTTGTGTCCAGACGATTTCTTGTTGTTGTTCCTTTTTCTGAGTTCCAATGCTGTTCCAGATTGCTTCCGCCAACGGTAGATTGATCCGTATGCAGAGGAACGTTTTGATGCCTGGCCATGGCTTCCACCATTTGCGGCATATTCCAAAAGTAAGTAAAGCTATTGCCAACAAACAGGACTTCAGTGCCCCCGTCTTGCTGTGCATATCCTAGAATTGGAAGTAAAAAGGCTAATAAACAAATTTTTATTTTTCGCATTGAATTCAAATTGATTCAGGTTTTAAAGGTTTATGTCTGTAGGGTCAAAGAAATCTGGAATAGGGGTAGTCAAATTATCATTCCTGTCTATTTCTGTCTGAGGATATAAAAAACGCTGGGGTAATCTGTCTCCTACATTTGGATCTACAGGTACTCTTACTCCGGTGTCTTCAAGTGTTCTTCTCACATCGTTGAAAGGCTCTATTTGACCAAAAAGGCTGATGTACCTTTCCTCAAGAATTTCTCTTAAAAGCGCATCTTCTTTAGCTATTCCATCTGGATTTTCTATACCTCCTGCTTCAAAATCGGCTTCTGTGTAAGGCTCATATCTAAGCTGTGAGATATCTATATTGCGCAGGTAGCCTCCAGTGCTCATAAAAGCTCTGAAATCATTGAGATGGGCCATTCCTGTGTTAAAATTTACCGATCTTAAACCTGCTTCTGCAAGGATGAGAAGATTTTCCTCCAGGGTAACTAATGGCGCTGGTGCTTCCTGAGCAGCAAAACCATTTATGGTATTGGGCTGAAAGCCATTACTTGTAGAATTAAAATAAAAATTGAAACGCGCGGTCTCGTCAGTCTTGCTATTCCCGCGATAATTTGCCGGATCTGGATTGTCGGTTCCTGGCTGCAATAAACTCACCATAAAGTCCGAAACGATAAGATCGGCCTGTCTAACCTGGATTTCAAAAAATTGATAATTCAAATTGGAATTATCTGCAGCTGTGCCATGAGGACCATACATGCTGTTGTCCAATGAACTGATCCCGTTACCGGCAGCCTGATAAGCCTGATCGTAGGCTTTGGTATGCATGTGGTATCTTGCTTTTAAAGTGTAGGCCGATTCTATCCATTTGGAAGGATTGCCGTCAAAATAAATTTCCGAGCCCCCGGTTGGTCTTCCTGTGTTAGATTCAAGGTTGGTTATAGCTTCAGAAAGTAAATCCTGAATCTTCCCATAAACCGCTTCCTGTTCCTCAATAATCGGGTCCTGAATTTCTATGGATCCGGCTTCTTCGAAGGGAACGTCTCCGTACAAAGAGGCCATGGTTCCGATAACTTGAGCCTGTAAAACCTGGGTAATCCCCTGGCTAACGGGTCCAACATTGTTTTCAACGATGCTTTGTTCGGTGACAAGTGCATTTCTATAAGCATTGACGAACCCGTCATACCACAGACCATTAAAATCACTTGTGGTTACGTTATACTGAGAAAATCCAAGATGCTGCCTGTCTATTCCTGTATATTGACCTGCAAAAATACCGGATCTTCTTGCAGATTCTCCTGTTTGTAAAAGAATATTACCAACTTCTGCCCCGGTAAGGATATTCCCGTAGGCGCTTTGGGTAATGCTGTTCGGGTCTTCGTTGATTCCTTCAACCACATCGCTGCATGAATTTAAAATCAGCGCAATTGCAAATAAGCATATATATCGTTTCATAAGTGTTGTATTTAAAGTTTTAAAGTCAGACTAAAGATGTAAGATTTTGTTGCGGGATTATTGAAGTAATCGATACCTCTCGCGGCACTTACACCAGAAAGGTTGGTGTCTGGATCGTTACCTTCAAAATCTGTCCATATAATCAGGTTTCTGCCAGTTACAGCAAATTCTGCCGACTGTAGCTTGGTCTTGGATTTAAACCATTCGCTGTTCCATATATAACTTAGCCTCAGTTCACGTATACGCGTCCAGGAAGCATCTTCTATGTACAATTCATCAATACCTCCGCCGAAGAAACCTCCGCGTCCGTTATACCAGCTTTCGGTAAGCGCTACCGGACCGGCACCAAAATCACCTACGTTTCCTCTGAAGGTCTCTCCTATATTGATAATGGAGCCGTCGGAGGTAAGGTAATTTCGGGTGGCGTCCACCTGGTTGGCCGTGTCATACCATCTTCCCAGATCGCGGAGTACAGATTTTGTACCTGCATAAATATCGCCCCCCTGAAAGGTTTCCACCAGGATGGAAACACCGAAATTTTTGTATCTGAAGGTACTGTTAAGCGCCCCCTGCCAGTCTGGATTGGGATCTCCAATTACACCTTCAACCTGATCCTGAACCGGGAAGCCGTATTCATCTAAAACCATAGCTCCTTCCTCGTCCCGTAAGATTCTGGACCCCCATAGGACGCCCAGAGGAAAGCCTTCTACCGCCCGTGAACTTACAGCGGATAATCCGCCAAGATCGAAGGACTCTATACCTGCTAAATTAGTCACCTCGTTTCTTAGCGAGGTAAAGTTGGAGGAAATACTCCACGAGTAATTTTCAGTCAGTAGGAGCTGATAGCTAAGATCGAGTTCAACACCCTTGTTCTCAATTTCTGCGCCATTGGCATAAATGGAACTATAGCCTGTAGAGTTGGGTACCGGGAAATCCAGAAGCACATCTTCGGTCACATTATCAAAATAAGTCGCGCTTATTTTAAAACGGTTCTCAAAAAAACGCAGGTCTACTCCCAATTCCATTTCCTTTTTTCTTTCAGGCTTCAGCGACGAGTTACCACGACTGGCAGCAGGAATAAATCCACCGTTTCCGTATAAACTTATATCCAGGTCACCCCCAAAGGTATCCCCCAGGGAAGGCGAAACGAAGACATTGGAGGTGTTGTATCTTCTGGGTTGTATCCCTACTTCACCATAGGAAGCCCTTAGTTTTCCAAAAGACAGGAAGCTGTCATCCACATTGAGTAATTCTGTGAATTGCCAGGCTGTCGAAAGTGATGGGAAAGCAAATGTATTATCTGAGGCATCTCCAAAGGTGGAAGCAGACTCCACTCTGAGGGTGGCATCCACAAAAAGCATCTCGTAGGCAGAGAGATTTAAGGCTGAATAGACACCGGCTGTTCTCTCATGTCCCTCAAAGCTGGTTACCGATCTGTTTTCAGGCAGCGTATTGCTAACGTCGCGAATCCCGCTGTCCACATCCAGGAACTGAATAAAATTTCTGGCTTCAACGCCTTCAACTACTCTGGATTTTGAGTTGTAATTAAATCCTACTAAAAATGAACCGTCAAGATCGTCGTTGACATCAAATCTGGATTTAGCGATATAATCCATGTTCAGGATAGTATTCGTGGCCAGGGACCTGTCCAGGGCACCCGGTCTGAATTCTCCGGCAGCAGACCCCGGAGTAAAGAATTCACTTCTTTTTTCACTGTAATGATCAATTCCAACCCTGGCTATTAAATCTAACCAATTTGTAGGGGTGCCTGTCAGTTCGAAATTAGAGATAAAACGATCGACTTTAGCTTCATTTTCCTGCTCATTGATGGTCCATAACGGGTTATTATAAGTTGGAGAATCATCGGCACCCAATGGCTCTCTGTAGGATCGATGCCGGTTTGGAATAGGAGAGGCATCCGGTGAAGAATAATAATTTCCACGGTATCCAGAGATGTCAAAATCAGCCGGATTTCTTAACAGACCAAGATATAAACCGGAAGAACTGGCCCCTTTCCGAATCCGGTTTGAATTGGTCTGGACGTAAGTAGAACTCAGCTGCAGGTCTAAGTAGTCATTAAATTTGTGCTGAGCGTTAAATCGGGCTGTGGTTCTTCGGTAATCTGAGTTGTTTTTAATAATTCCCTGCTGGTCCAGATTGCTCATGCTGAAAAAGATGGTGCTTTTTTTATCTCCACCACTTAAGCTTAAATTATTTTCGAAGAAATGACCATTATCGAATACCTGATCGAAATTAGAGTCGTTGAACGTCTCTCTTGAATTTTTGTTTATAATCGGGTAGTAAAATCGTCCATCCTGGTCCTGAAAAAACTGACCTGACGTATCAAAATCATCTTCACCACCACTTCTGTTAGCGATCAAATCACCATAAGAATCTCTTGCTCTTTGGTTGTAGAATCCATTGTCCCCTTGTCCGTATTTGGTTTGAAGAGGATACCTCTGACTTATCTGGTCATAGGAATAGGTCGAAGAATAAGTGACCGTTAAGGGCCGGTTATAGTTTCCACTTTTGGTCGTAATTATGATGACCCCGCCAAGTGCCTGGGTACCCCATAAAGCCGCTGCGGAAGCACCTTTCAAAATCGACATGCTTTCTATGTCGTTGGGGTTGATATCATTTAACCTGGATTCCTGACTTACGCCGCTCCTGTCACTATTTCCCCTGACATCATTGCTGATGGGAACTCCATCTACCACAATCAAAGGCTGGCTGTTTCTTGTAATGGAAGATAAGCCCCGAATCTGAATATAAGCTCCAGCACCAGGATCTCCGGAATTTCGAGAAATTCTTACTCCTGAAGATTTCCCGGAAAGCCCGTTAAGCAACGTGCTTTCTCCTGCCTCTACAACTTCATTCCCTTTCACCGTTGAACTCGCATAACCTAGTTCGTCCTTGCTCTCCTTAAAGCCCAGTGAAGTGATGACGACCTCATTAAGCGATTCAATGTCTTCTTTCATAGTGACATTGATAAGGCTTCTGCCATTCACCTCAATCGTTTGAGTTTTAAAACCAACGTAACTAAAGCTTAGCGAAGGATCTTGTGTTGTTACTGTAATGCTATAATCTCCATCTATGGAAGTTACAACTCCATTGGTTGTTCCCTTTTCTATAACGGTTACACCAGGTAGGGGAAGTCCATATTCATCCTGTACAGAACCAGTGATGACCTCTTGCGAAAACACAAAAGAACTAGCCAGAAGGGCCGCTAACAAAAAAAGTTTCTTGGGAATACATTTCATTTTGTTCACTTTTAAGATTATTATAATTAATTGTACATTTGATTATGCAATGTGATAACTTTAATTTTTATCCTATAATTATGGCAATCTTATAAATAATTAATCGAATAATTATTGTTTTAATAATTTTTATCGATTTTTAATGAATTCAACAGGTTTTATATTGACTTAAGTTATGAATGAAGAAAACAAAACTGAAAATTTTCACAGTTC
Source organism: Psychroflexus aurantiacus (assembly GCF_010820555.1). Classification (GTDB taxonomy): domain Bacteria; phylum Bacteroidota; class Bacteroidia; order Flavobacteriales; family Flavobacteriaceae; genus Psychroflexus; species Psychroflexus aurantiacus. The sequence continues at coordinate 240,545 of NZ_JAAIKD010000005.1, forward strand.
TTTTATTGCACTTTTAGAAAAAGAATACGGGAGTTTTAATCCCGCTAAAAATAGCTTTGAAGCCACGAGTAATTCTAAAATTGCCAGGGATCTGTGTTATAGCGACTCCCAGTTTTCTCGCTTAATCAATAACACAGCCTCTGAAGGTGAATTTAAAAGAGCATTGCGAAATGTGAATCGCTTACTCAAGGAATCGCGTTTAGAGAGAGATCAAAGCCTTGATCTTCCTGAAAAAAAGACCTCAAATAGATATGTTCTTATTTCAATAATCATTTTCTTATTATCAATGATGGTCTTCCTTTTATTTTATTCAGATAATTTCAGTTTTAAAGAGAAAGAAAACAGCACGGCGACCAATTCCAGATATGAGATGCTTAAGTGGAGTTTTGAAAATAAATACATCAAGCCTTACGTAAAATTAAAAGAATTACCGGCAGATTGTAATTATCCTTGTTACAAATACCAGGGCAAATGGACGTTGAAAAATGAATATAAAATACCTTTTTTTAGAGAAAGAAACGGGTTTCATTATGTGGCCAAAGAAGCTGTGATGTATGTGAGGTGTATGGATGAGCAGGATAACTCGGGAACTTCATTTGAAGGTTATGAATATCAAAAGCATGAGATCTGGTATGATATTCGAGAAATGCCAATAGATTCTTTTCTGGTACGCGGTCAAACCACAACATTGCGGGCCGATTACAATACATCCGATCTGGAGCAGGATAAAAACTTTATCAAGATTGCCTATGTGCACACCTTCTTTAAAAATGAATTCAAGCTGGACAGTACCTTGATCAAAAGATCAGGCAGTGTGATTGGGAGAGACATTGAATTTTTATCGGATGAGATTCTTAAGCAAAAAACAAACTCCTCAACTCTGATAGCTGAATTGAAAAATGAAGTGAATTCAATTGCCAAGAACAGACTGGAAGACTTTTCAAAGCCTGTGAACTGCAAAGCCTCACCCGTTCCAGAAGAAGACTTTCATTCCATAGAGACAGGAGATGAGATGTATTTTGAATGTCAGTTCTCAACCGGAAGATTTCTGGTAGACTATAATAAAGTCTTTAGTCTAGAAGAACAATACATCAATAACTACTGCCGTTAAAAAAGAATAGGACCAGTCACTAATCGCAGATTATAAAAAGCTTTATACTGACGGACATGTCTCAAGCCGTCGTTGCTTTTATGATTTGCTTCTTCACACCTTAAGCCTTTCGGAACGGAAGTTTTTGAACGTCCTCAAGTTTTGAAACACACATGGCTAAATTCAGAATCTTTTTTTCTCTTCCAAACCTGACTTCTGCTGAACCAGATAAAAGTCAAAGAGTGTGCTTATGAATTTTCAACGCAACTATTAAATAGTCCTTTAGTTATAATTAATAGAAAATCGTTGTGCAATGCCATGTTTCCGTAGTAAATTTGTCGTTATAAATGTAATCCAGGGAACAAACCTGAAACTCCAATTCCTTCTTAAATATAGAAGTGACTCAAACCTTAAACCCCAAGAGAATTCCTCCTATGAAAAAAGTATTTTACCTTTCAACCTGCGATACCTGCAAGCGAATCCTTGGAAAATTATCCTTACCTGAAGATGTGATGCTTCAGGATATCAAGAAGGAACACATTTCTGAAGAAGATCTTGAGTTCTTACACAAACACACCAGATCTTATGAGATTTTGCTCAATAAAAGAGCCAAAAAATATACAGAAGAGGGCCTGAAAGATGAAAATCTATCTGAAGAAGAAATCAAATCTTACATTTTATCCCACTACACATTCTTAAAAAGACCTATCTTCATCCTTGAGGATAAAATTTTCATAGGTAACGACAAGCATACTGTAGATGCCTTGAAGTCTTTTTTCAATGAGTAAACGCGTCTTAGCCCTTTTAGCTGCTCTGGTAGCGACTTCAATTTTTGGAATCAATCATACCCTTGCCAAAGGCCTTATGCCGGATTATGTCCAGCCATTCGGGTTTATCGTAATACGCGTGCTTGGGGCCGGAATTTTGTTTTGGGTTGTAAGCCTGTTCATAAAGAACGAAAGAATAAAGCGTGAACACTGGCCCAGACTCCTCTTAAGTGCTGTCTTTGGAATGGTGATCAATATGCTTTTTTTCTTCAAAGGACTTAGTCTGTCAACTCCTATTAACAGCTCTGTTATAGTTACCATCACCCCCATTTTGGTATTTATCCTCTCGGCTGTTTTGATACGGGAAAAAATTACAATTTTAAAAGGCTCCGGTGCAATTCTGGGACTTTTTGGCGGTCTCACCCTTATTCTGTTTGGCGTACAGCAGAAATTGGGTGCACCAAACATTCCTTTGGGAAATACCCTGCTACTGGTCAACGCCCTGTCCTACGGTATGTTTTTGATTGTAGCCAAACCCCTTACCAAAACCTATCATCCCATTACGCTGATGCGGTGGTTGTTTTTAACGGCTATCCTGATCAATTTACCCATAGGCTGGTCAGAGTTTCAGGCGGTAGATTGGGTGAATATGCCCTTTTCAGCACTCTGGCGAATTGGGTTTGTCGTCCTGGGAACCACCTTTACGACCTATCTCCTCAACATGTTTGCACTTAAACACTTATCGGCTTCCACCATAGGTGTATTTACCTATCTGCAGCCGGTTATAGCCATTGCCTTTGCTATCATTTCCGGAGCCGATCAGCTCAACTTCCTTAAAATAGTAGCCTCCATTCTCGTCTTTCTGGGCGTGTTTATGGTCAGTAAAAACCCGGCCAGAAAAAGGGCAAAAGCTTAGGTTTCTTTTGATTCCTGCTTTCCGAGCAATGCAGAAAGATGAAGTTGAGATTTATCTGTTTCAATGTAGTCCAGGTTTGTCAGGTCGAGCGCAGTCGAGACCCCAGTTAATTTTCTGCAAAATCAACAAAAACTCAAGCTGGCGCTAAATCATTTTCTTTTAGGTTTTGTAAACTCTGAAATCAGCAGTAGATTTAAAATTATTTTTAAGGCATGACAGATAAAATTTACGATGTAATCCTGGTAGGAGGAGGGCAAAGCGCTTTGGCCTGTGCGTTTTTCCTCAGGCGAAAAGAATTGGAGTATATTATTCTGGATGATCAGGATTCCTGTGGTGGCTCATGGCAACAGACCTGGGAGACCCTAAGCCTCTTCTCGCCTCCTGAACACAGTTCACTTCCTGGGTGGAAAATGCCTGAGACGGAAGATGAATTCCCCACCAAAGAAGAAACCATAGACTATTTGTGTAAATACGAAGACCGCTATGGCTTTCCCGTTAAACGTCCGGTTAAGGTCAAGTCTATAACCAAAGCGGATGGTGTTTTTAAAGTTGAAACATCGCAGGGGTTGTTCAGCGCTAGAGCAGTTATTTCAGCTACAGGAACTTATAAACGTCCATTTATTCCAGAGGTTCCAGGCCGCAATAAATTCGAAGGGCACCAATTGCATTCTGCAGATTTCCATGCTTCAGAAGCCTTTAAAAATAAAAAGGTAATTATTGTAGGGGAGGGTAATTCTGGAGCTCAAATTTTGGCTGAGGTCTCCAAAGTTGCCCAAACCTTTTGGTCCACCAGGGAAGAACCTCAGTTTTTACCAGATGACGTGGATGGCCGAGTGCTGTTCGATATGGCCACAGCCAAATATTACGCTGAAAAAAAAGGAGAAACCTACGATAGTTCCAAATTCAATCTGGGGAATATTGTCATGATTCCTTCCGTAAAAGAGGCAAGAGAACGCGATGTGCTTCACTCCCGAGGGCAAATTCAATCCATCACCGAAGAAGGAGTGGTGTGGGAAGATGGCACTCACCAGGAAGCCGATGCCATCATCTGGTGCACGGGCTTTGGCTATTCAACCGGATTTTTAAACCCTCTGGTGTCCATCGGCAATACAGGTAAAATTCCTACTGATAAAACAAAAGCCAAAGAAACCGATGGCCTCTGGCTTGTTGGGTATGGTGGCTGGACAGGCTTTGCTTCAGCGACGCTTATAGGAGTAGGCCGCTATGCCAGACAAACCGTAAAAGAAGTCAGCGACTACCTCAAGGCCTAGCTTTTTTTAGAAGCAAAAACAGATTTAACCGTGTTCACATCAAAGAAATATTGAAGCCTTACCGATACGGTGTGCTGGATGTCCTGTTGAAACAAATTGGTAAAGGTGGTTTCAAAATTATTCAGAGCCTGGGAATTATTCGTAAACAACTGATTTCTGTATAAAGCGGTAAGGAAACTTCCCGGAGCAAATTGCCAGGAATAATTCAAATCTACATTCCAGGTGCTAAAATTGATGTCGGGATTCGACCGCAGAGCGGTTTTAGGAAGACTTCTATTTTCTGAAAGCCTGCCGTTTGGATTTAAATCGTACATAAATTCGTCGTATAACACCGTATCCCAGTAGTGACGAAGTTGAAGATTCAAACCATGAAAGGGGTTAAAGATGTAATTGGCAGAAATACTGTTGGTTAAAATTTGTCTGTCCCGCTCTCCGAACACAGGCTCACTTTCATAAAACGTTGCAAAGCCACGGTCATTGATTTGCTTTTCAAAATTGAAATTGTATTCCATTAAGAAGGAATTATTGAAGCGTATTCTTGGTCGGACTCTAAATTCATATCCATAAGAATCTCTGCCTTCTTCAAAAAAAGTTTCAGCTCTTGCTCTGAGGTTGATGGCAAATGTCCTGTTATAATTGGAAGAAAGAAACCCTCCGATTCGGGTTTGATTCTCTGTTATAAAAAAGCGACCATCGACCCGGGGTTCAAAATAATCATACTGTTTTCCGGGTTGCATTCGGAAATCGATACCATAGGTGTCCAGCTTAAGCGACGTGGCAACGGCTTCTGAATATAAAGTAAGCCCTGTGAAGGTCTGAGGCGAGGCTAACTGGCTGTAGCGTGAAAATAGCCTGATACTATAACTCTGAAAATTATCAGTAGGTTCAAAAATTCGATAGGAAGCTCTTGCAGTGAAGTTGTTGAAATTATTCCTGAATAAAAGCCCTAAATCGTTGATGTCGTATTTTTTATCCGCATAATCGTGTGAAAGCGAAAATTGATATTGATCACTGATTTTAGCAAATCTCAATTTTGAACTAAAGCCTGTTTTTTCATCCTGGTTCAGGTTCAAATGACTCATTTTAAATTCTCCGGAAATCTGGTAGGAATTACTTTCATTGATAAGGTCGAACAGGGCTCCGGTAACATTTGCATTTCTAAAGTCACCTGAGCGGGTGACATTGGTATTGATTAAGCTTACAGAAGAATTTTTGTTGAATTGCTGGTCTACTACAAGAATATTATAATTGGCCAGAGGCTCAACTTCTACGCTCCTGCTTTCATTTTGGAAAGTATCTAAAACCCTAACATTCGTAGATTCTGTAACAGCGTTAAACACACCAACTCCAAGGCCACTTTTGAGACGACCAGACATTTTAATAGCGTTAATCAGTCCAACCTCATCAGGTCTGTTTTGGGCAATCTCATTTTCACCTAGATTTACTTTACCTGAAGGGGCACTTCCAACACGTCTGGAAAAAAATAAATCGCCCTTGGTAAAGAGATCCACCCCTTCCGTAAAGAACTGACGCTGCTCATCAAAGGTTTGCTCAAAGGGACCTAAGTTTAAAACCACGTTATCAAACCTGGCCTGACTAAAGTCGGGAATAAGCGTAGCATCCAGGGTCAGGTTGTCTGTAATGCCATATTTCATATCCAGGCCTAACTTGAAATCAGTTGAAGTCTGGTCGCCAACAGTATTTACAATTCCTGTGGTGAACGGGTATAAATTCAATCTCAAGGGGGGCTCTAAATTCTTTAAACCCACCAACTGCCCGTGGTAAAGTCCCTCGTAACCCTTGGTTCTGTCTATAGGATTCCAGGCATAATCTGAGCGCTCTCTTCTGAAGTGTCTTCTAAACTGAACACCCCAGGTTTGAATTTCAGTTTTAGGAAACCTCAAAGTTCTGTAGGGTATCTTCATCTCCAGCTGCCATCCAAAATCGGTTTTTTGAACTGCGCTTTCCCATACCGCATTCCATCCAAAATCTCTCCCGATGCTTGGGGAGGACAAGGCATCGGCCTGTGTTCCTGAACTAAACACAAAAAATTGAGTATCGTTCTGAGCGTCGTTATTGGGATTTAAAATCAAAGCAAAATAATCTGCTTCTCCGAAATCATCTCGGGTCGTAAACTGACTCATCATTTGATTGGGATCATCATACAGTTTTGCTGAAAGAAAAATACCCTGATCGTTATAGTAAAGTTTGACTTCAGTCCTGCGGTCTGGGGTTGCCTGAAGTTTGAGATTGGGGGAGTACTGAATAAAATCAGTAGCTATATCCAGGTCTTCCCAAACCTTGTCCGACAGGTTGCCATCTATTTTAGCAGATTTCTTCTGCCTCAAAATGTCATACTGCTTTTTATCCTGGGCCATTCCAAGAGTGATTGATAAACACATAAAAAAGCAGACGAAACCTCTAATCATAAATAAAAATTTAAAAAAGTGCAAAACTACAGCCTTAAGACTTGAGGGCAGACAAGAAGTTGAATACTTTAATAAAACTTTGTAAAATCAGTGTATTATCGTAATATTGCAATGTATAATTATATGATATGGGAGTGACACGAACCGATCTGTTTACAGAGAAGCAAAACGAATTTTCCAAAATAGCCAAAGTCTTTGGCCATCCTGCCCGGTTAGCGATTTTAGAGTATTTGTTGAAATCTCAAACCTGTATTTGCGGAGATTTAGTGGAAGAACTGGGTCTGGCCCAGGCCACCATAAGTCAGCATTTGAAGGAACTGAAGACCGCTGAAATTATCAAAGGGACTATTGAAGGCACCTCGGTCTGCTATTGCATCAATGAAAGCAAGTGGCACGAGCTGAAAGTGACTTTCAATGAGCTTTTCGATCGCTATCCCAGCGCTAATGAATGCTGTTAGTTTGAACAGGATCTTAACCCAGCCTGAGACTTTTTGGAAAAGCATAAATTTTTTGGTCTGCTGCTATGTAAGGCTGAATTAAAATTAAGAACATCTAAATCTTTTAGATAAGACGAATCAAATTGAAAATAAACACACATAAAAACTCATTAGCATGACACTCAGACAAGTCAAAGCGCATTTAGCTGAAATGGATACTTTACAATTCCAGTTGCCAGATGGAAGTACGGTCCCTTCGCATTTCCATGTGACCGAAGTTGGCCAGGTTTCCAGAGATTTTATCGATTGTGGAGGAACCTTAAGGCATGATAAAGCGGTGAATTTCCAGCTTTGGAATGCCGATGATGTCGACCACAGGTTACAGCCCGAAAAGCTTAAAAACATTATCAAGCTTACAGAAAAGAAACTCTTTATAGATGACAGGCTGGAAGTTGAGGTGGAATATCAGGGAAGTACCATCGGTAAATACAGCTTAGAGTTTGGAGAGGGAAAATTTCATTTGGCAAGCACGCGTACAGATTGCCTGGCCAAAGACCAATGCGGAATTCCAGAACCTCAGTCCGAAGAACAAAACTCATCCTGTGCCCCAGGATCGGGATGTTGTTGATCACTTTTTAATAAAACCGAGAATCAAAATTTATGGGTAAATTCGAAAGGTACCTGACGCTTTGGGTGGTGTTAGCTATTATTTCAGGGATTGGGATAGGACGATTAGCAGGAGATTCTATAGCATTTCTGAGTGACCTGGAAGTTGCTAAAGTGAATATTCCTGTAGCTATTTTGGTATGGATGATGATCTACCCCATGATGGTTCAGGTCGATTTTTCATCCCTTAAACATGTGACCCGGAACAGCAAAGGCATCGGGCTCACTTTGGTCATCAACTGGCTTGTCAAGCCATTTTCGATGGCCTTTTTTGCCTGGTTATTCTTAGACCAGATCTTCAGTGCTTACCTCAGTCCGGATGATGCCCAGCAGTATATTGCCGGGGCTATTATTTTAGGAGCCGCGCCTTGTACAGCCATGGTGTTTGTATGGTCTTACCTGACCAAAGGCGATGCCAACTACACCCTTGTACAGGTGTCTTTGAATGACCTCATACTGCTCGTGCTTTTTATTCCGATTGTAAGACTGCTTTTGGGGGTGACCGATATCCAAATCCCGTACAATACCCTTATTTATTCAGTGCTTATTTTTGTGGTGATTCCCCTGGCTGCAGGCTATATTTCCAACAAATATCTGATTCAAAAACAGGGCTTAGCATGGTTTAAGTCGGTCTTTTTACAAAAATTGAAACCGGTTTCCATGATCGCTTTGATGGTTACTTTGGTTTTGCTTTTTGCTTTTCAGGGACAAAGCATACTGGATAATCCCTTTGATATTTTATTGATAGCCGTGCCACTGGCTATCCAAACCTACTTCATTTTCTTTATGACCTGGTTTATCGGCCGGTATTTGAAGCTAAAACACAATATTTGTGCCCCTTCAGCTATGATAGGAGCGAGTAACTTTTTTGAACTGGCGGTCGCTGTGGCCATTTCGCTTTTTGGATTGAATTCTGGAGCATCCCTGGCCACGGTTGTCGGTATTCTTATAGAAGTCCCTATCATGCTGTCTTTAGTCGCACTGGCCAATAGATGGAGGTATTAATCTTTAAATCTAATCCTAACCAAACCCCTGTCATATGTTTCCTGGAATTGAAAAAAATTGTCGAAAATTTGAAAGTGAACTGCATTTAATTTCAGCAGAACGAAAAACTATATTGAATTCCGCTGCCAAGGCAATAGATGCTCAAATTGATAAAAACGGTGTTGCCAAACTGATTTATATCTGTACTCACAATTCCAGAAGGAGTCATTTTGGACAGGTCTGGGCAGCTGTTGCTGCAGAATTTTATGGCATGTCTTCTGAAATCGAGGCTTTTTCCGGAGGGACGGAAGTGACAGCATTACATCCCAATTCCATCAAAGCTTTAGAGACGATGTGTTTTCAGATTACATCAGATTCGGTTGGAGCTAATCCCAGGTATAACATTAAATTTGGAAGCGAATTGTCCATAACCTGCTTTTCTAAAGTCTATGAGGATTCTGAAAATCCTAAGCAGGATTTTTTGGCCCTTATCACCTGTTCGCATGCCGACGAAAATTGTCCGGTGATTCGGGGGGCTAGTGAGAGATTTGCAACGCCTTACGAAGACCCTAAACTCTTTGACAATATCGAGCTTCAGGATAAAATATACCTGGAACGCGCCATGGAAATAGGGCGTGAAGTGTGCTATATGATGTCACGGTCTGCCTCAAAAAAAGATTATACTTAAGGTCGCTAAACTGCTCAGGACCAGTAAGGCACTTATCCAGTATAAATTCATAATCACCAGTTGTTTTAAGATGGTTTTGAACCTTCCCTGCTCATAGAATTTTCTCATCGACTTGTACAGGTAGAAAAAATAAATCAGTAACCAAATCCATAAGCTTATAAAGCCAAGGATAAGGTTTAAGAAGAGAAGAATTAAAAAAACCGTTTGCTGGTTATAATTAAAGATGAGGTGGTGGGTGTAGGGAATTTTCCTTCTTATATAGAGTAAGGTATTGAAAAGCGTAAATAGCGGAATAAAGAAAAAGAGGAAAAAGGGAAATTTAGGAAGCAGGAAATTGACAAATCCTGTGGGATTTTCAATAAGTCGAGTATACCCCAGCATAAATTCGAACTTCACCTGGTTCATCAGGGTATCCTCCATTCCTAAGGCGGTTATGGCTTCTGAATAATTGGTTTTTGGATGTTCTTTGATGTATTTTGTAATTTTTGACTCGGGTAAATCTTTCATAAATTCCAAATCACTGTTTATGGTTTCAGGATTGGCTTCTATCTCTTTGTCAGTTAAGATTTTGATGTCTCTGAGCGCATCGCGATTCATCCAGCTCACCATGATAAAGAATACAATGGCTGTACTGATAAAAAACCGAAAGGGATTGACGTATGTTATGCGTTTACCCTGAATGTATTCCCGACTAAGTTTTCCCGGAGAACAGACAAGAGCACTCACAGACTTTCTGAAACGCGAGTCATAAGAGACCAGTCCTGCAAAAAACTCGGTGATAAGCGCTTTGAGATTTAAAGCTTTAGTGGAGTTCTTTTGCCCGCAATAGGAGCAGTAACGTTCGGAAATATCCAGGGAATGTCCGCAGTTTAAGCAGCTTTCGGCCCTGTGCTGAAAGGGTTTTGGTTGAGTATTAAGCGGCAGTTTAAATTTCATTTCTTTTGAAAATAACCAGTACAAATTACACATTTTATTTCAGTTTTCAATTCTATGAAAACAAATATTTTTAACGCTTTTTAATACAAAAATGCATTATTTAAGATTTTGTTGTAATTTAAATGATAGTATTACTATTAACTTCGCGTTTTTAATTTTCAAATATGCATAACTTACTATCTAGTCTCCGGGTAGATATCAATTCCAGCCTTTACCTTAAAGATCCGGAGAGTTCTTCTTTAGGGATCAATATCGTGAAATCCAGTATTGATCTTATAGATTTGCATGGTATTGAGGAATTCAACTTTAAGAAGCTAGCCAAAGCAATAGGCTCGACTGAAAGTTCAATTTACAGATATTTTGAAAATAAACACAGGTTGCTTTTATACATTTCCTCGTTGTATTGGGGGATTATGGAGTTTCAGACCGTCGTACAAACCAACAATATGCCTGATGGCATGGAGAGATTGATGAAAGCGGTGGAAACTTTATTCAGTACGCCGCAAACCAAATGTACTTCGTTTGAAGTGGAAGGTCAGAAATTGAGGCATATTCTCAATTCTGAATTTGTAAAAGCTTATCATCACAAACTTGTGGATGAGGAAAACGAAGCCGGATACTTTAGTATTTACAAGCGTTTAGCTTTGCGATTGTCTGAGATGATCGCTGGAGTAAACGCAAATTACAGGTACAACAATAGTCTGGCATCACTCATCATAGAAGGTTCGTTAAATCAGTATTTCTTGTCAGAACATTTTCATAATTTAACCGACTGTCATTCTAAAGATAACTTATATGAATTTTACAAAGATTTATTGACCAAAACCTTAACCTCTTAATTTATGGCAACTGATACTAAAACCCCCTGGATAAGGTTAGGCCGCTTGTTGAGTCTGGAGCGAAAGTCCGTTTTTAAAATTCTCTTTTATGCGGTTTTTGCCGGTCTTGTAGAGCTTGGTCTCCCTTTGGGTATCCAGGCCATTGTGAATATAATTGTAGGCGGTAGCTTCAATGCCTCCGTGATTTTACTCACCGGTGTAGTGCTTTTCAGTGTTGCATTTGGTGGCGTTTTAAGGTATATGCAGCTTAGGATTGGTGAAGATTTACAACAGCGTATTTTTGCCCGATCTTCCTTTGAGCTCATTTACCGGTTTCCAAAAATGAAGTATTCTGCCTTGCAGAACGAATACCCGCCAGAATTAGCCAACAGGTTTTTTGATGTAATGACGATTCAAAAGACATTGCCAAAGCTGCTTATCGAATTTTCCAGTGCTTTTATTCAGATAGGGTTTGGTCTTATCCTGCTGTCTTTATACCATCCGTTTTTTGTCTTTTTTGGATTTTTATTGATCGCCTTATTTTATGTCATATTCAAGCTTTCCTTAAGAGAAGGGGTAAAGGAATCTTTACATGAATCCAACTATAAGTATAAAACGGCGCACTGGATTCAGGAAGTTGCCAGAAGTATTGAGGGCTTTAAGGTGTCGGAAAGTTTTTCGTATGCTTCTCAGCGCAATGATGAGACTAGTTTGAAATATCTGAACGCCCGAGAAAAACACTTCCGGGTGCTGAGGTTTCAGTTTTTCAAAATGATTGCCTTTAAGGTCATTGTGGCCGCGGCATTATTGATCGTTGGTGGACTGCTGGTGATAAACGAGCAGATGAACATCGGACAATTTGTGGCTGCTGAAATTATTATCGTTTTAATGATCAACTCTGTTGAAAAACTGATTAAGGGCTTGGAAGATCTTTATGTGCTTATTGCCGGTTTGGAGAAACTAGGTAGAGTCACCGACATTCCTATTGAAATTCAGGGAGGTAATAAACCTTTAAATAGAGAGCAGGATTTTATTTTTGAATACAAGAATATCAATTTGAGTTTGGGAAATGAAAAGGTTCTCAAAAATATAAATGCTACAATTTATCCAAACGACTCCATACTGGTTCAGGGAACACCAGGCTCCGGTAAATCGACTTTGCTTAGGGTTTTAGCGGGTCTAATCGATAATATTGAAGGTAATATTCTAGTCAATGATTTCAACCTGAAGAATATTGACCTGACTTATTTCAGAGATTTTGCGGGTCATTATTTCCCCAACAACCAGACTTTTGAAGGTACAATACTCGAAAATATAACCTTGAACAACCCGGATATATCTATGGATTATGTTCAGTTCTTAATCAAGAAACTGGAATTGAGTGAGTTTGTGAAATCACAGGATAAAGGTTTAGAAACAATAATTTATACCGAAGGCAGGCATTTGCCCTATACCATCAACAAAAAAATCATGATTGCAAGAGCCATTGCTTCCAAACCTAAATTACTCGTGTTGAAGGATCCTACGCAGGATCTGATGGAAGATGAATCCAAAAAAATAATTGATTTCCTCTCCGGACCCGACAGAACCTGGGCTTTGGTAGTGGTGAGTACCAATCAACTTTGGAAAGATAAGTGTAACCGTTTTTTCTACATGGATAATGGTGAAATGACAATAAACGAATAAGATGCTGGATATATCAAAACTCAAACTGAATGAAAAGGTTGATTTATCTAAGTATAAATCAATGCAATACACCTTTCAAAAAGATCGTTTTCTGACTTTTAATAAAATCATGACTATCTTTGGAATCGTACTGTTAGCGATTATGTTTCTGCCATGGACGCAGATTGTTCAGGGGAAAGGCTATGTCACGGCCTTAGACCCTAGTCAGAGAGCTCAGTCCATAGAGTCTGCCATTGCGGGTAGAATAGAGAAATGGTACGTAAAGGAAGGCCAGATCGTTGAAAAGGGAGATACCATCTTACACATTTCAGAAATTAAAGATAAATTCTTTGACCCCTTGCTCTTGGAGAGGGCTCAATCTCAAATTGCAGCCAAGAACTTTTCTTTAGAGTCTTATGTGGAGAAAGTAAAATCTTTAAATTATCAGATAGAAGCACTCAAGGAAGAACGAAAATTGAAACTCGAGCAGGCGCTCAATAAATTAATTCAGGCGAATCTGAAAATAGAAAGCGACAGTATTGATTTAGAAGCTGCACAAACCCAGGTTATAATTGCTGAACGTCAATTTGAACGGACCGAAAGTCTAGAAGAGGAAGGTTTATTAGCTAAAACAGATCTGGAAGCCAAAAAATTACAGCTTCAAAATAGTTTAGCTAAAGTGATTTCTCAGAAAAATAAACTGCTTTCCAGTAGAAACGAACTTATAAATGCTCAGATTGAAATTTCGAGTATAAAAGCCAACTACCAGGAAAAAATTTCTAAAGCGGAAAGCGATAAGTTTACGGCACTTTCTGGTCAATTCGATACAGAAGCTCAGCGTACCAAGCTTGAGACAGATTTTTCCAATTTCAACGTTCGTTCCGGAATGCGGTTTATCACTGCGCCGCAGGGAGGCTTTGTTAACAAAGCCCTTCAAAGTGGAATTGGAGAAACCTTCAAAGAAGGCACTCAAATCGTCAGCATTATGCCTACAGATTTTGATCTGGCAGTGGAAACCTATGTAGACCCTATAGATTTACCCTTATTACATCCCGGTGAACCTATCCGTCTTATTTTTGACGGTTGGCCTGCCATCTTTTTCTCGGGCTGGCCCAATTTATCTTATGGTACCTATGGCGGTGAAATTGTTGCCGTATCCAGAACGATGGATCCCCAAATTGGAAAATTTAGAGTCCTTATCAAAGAGGATCCGGAAGAACAGCCCTGGCCGGATGTAATACGGGCAGGCTCCGGAGCAAGAACCATGGCTTTGCTTGAGGATGTGCCTGTGTGGTATGAAATCTGGAGACAGATCAACGGGTTTCCGCCGGACTATTATAAACCTCAGGATTCAAATATAAGTAATAATAAAAATCAAAATACTGGAGAATGAATCGCTTCAATTTAGTAGTGTTAAGTTTTATTTCTAGTATTTCCATGTTTTCTCAGGTCATTCCAGAGAATAATGTGGAAAACAATGTTCTTAGTCTCAATGAGTTCCTGGCATATGTGAAAGAATATCATCCTGTGGCACAACTTGCCAATTTTGAAATCTCATCTGCTCAGGCCGAACTGCTAAAATCACGTGGCGCTTTCGATCCTCAGGTGATGGTAGATTGGACCAATAAAGAGTTCAAGGGAACCGAATACTACGATGTTCTCAACTCTACCTTTAAAATACCAACCTGGTATGGTATTGAAGTGAAAGCGGGGTTTGAGCAAAATCAGGGACAGTTTCTCAACGCCGAGAACACTGTACCGGATGATGGCTTATATACGGCCGGAGTTTCTGTTCCTCTAGGTCAGGGGTTGTTTATCAATCAAAGAATGGCCGACCTGCGACAGGCCAAAATCATGCAGGATTTGAGTCAGGCGCAGCGTGATATTCGTCTCAACCAGTTGTTATCCAATGCTGTCCTGGCCTATTTAGACTGGTATTTGGCTAATCGTGAAGTGAAGCTGTTTGATGATTTTGTAGAACGTGCAGAGGTTAGATTTGAAGGCATCAAAAAAAGTGCCTTAGCGGGAAACATTCCTACTATCGATACGCTGGAAGCCGGGATTATTGTTCAAAACAGGAAATTGAGCCTGGAACAAGCCGGTTTAAAATTGATTAAAAGCCGGCTGCAGCTCTCCAATTTTCTTTGGTTTGAAGATAATATCCCCCTGGAACTGGACCCCTTCGTCCTGCCCGAAGAGCTAAGCCAGGGATCCCTGGACCCCGTTTTAGGGACCAATTTTCTTCAGCTTGAAAATTTTGTACTGGAAGACCATCCAAAGATCAAAGCTTTAGATTATAAAATCGACAGACTAGAAGTAGACCGGCGGCTTAAAGCCGAGATGCTGAAGCCGCAGCTGGATTTGGAGTATAACTTCATCAATGAACGCGTCGGGCAATTTGAAAACTTCAACACCAACGATTACAAGGCGGGTCTTTTCTTTAAACTTCCGCTGTTTCTGAGAAAAGAGCGTGGAAATTTAAAACTGGCTAAAATCAAGGTCAATGAAGCCCAGCTGGATTTGGATTACGAGTCTCTTCAGCTTCAGAATAAAATACAGGCCTCCCGAAATGAAATCCTGTCCTATAACCGACAGCTCAGCACCTTTCAGTCTATTGTAACCGATTATGCCAGCCTGCTGAGGGCCGAGGAAAGAAAATTCAGCTTTGGCGAGAGCTCTGTTTTCCTGATCAACTCGAGGGAAGTAAGTTTAATAGACTCCAGGCTGAAAGAGATCAAAGTTTTCGAAAAACTCCTCAAATCCAAAGTTGAGCTTTTCAATGTACTGGTGAACGAGGCGAGTATAGACTGATTTACAGGGATTTCAGTTCCATCAAACGCTTGACGTATTTGCCGATTACATCAAATTCCAGATTCACAACATCCCCTTTTTTTAAAGTTTTGAAGGTGGTGTTTTCGTAGGTGTAGGGGATGATAGCAACGCTAAACTCATTCAATTTTGAATTGACTACCGTAAGACTCACGCCATTGATTGTAATAGAACCTTTTTCTATAGTGACATTCATGTGTTTTGGGTCGTAAGAAAACGTAAATTCCCAGCTTCCGTCTTTGGTTTCTGCACGCTCACAGGTCGCGACCTGATCTACATGGCCCTGCACGATATGCCCGTCCAGATGGGCATTCATCCTCATCCCGCGTTCCAGGTTGACGAGGTCGCCTTCTTTGAGATGTTTCAGGTTGGTTTTGTTTAGGGTTTCATCTATGGCGGTTACCTTGTAGACATCACCCGAAATGTCAACTACAGTAAGGCAAACTCCATTGTGGGCCACGCTTTGGTCAATCTTTAACGCGTTGGCGAGATTGGCCTGAATGCTATAATGTATATTTCCTCCGGATCTCTCAATTTTAGAGATGCTTGCCACTTCTTCAATAATTCCTGTAAACATAATTGTAGATTATTTCGTTACCTTTGGTTGATACAAAAATAGACGAATTTTATGAATACGAAGTCAACTATAAAGGTAGGAATCAGTATTGGGGATATGAATGGTATAGGACCGGAGATTATATTGAAGTCTTTGCAGGATAGTCGTGTTTTAGAGCTTTTTACTCCTGTTATTTTTGCCAACTCCAAGGTGATGTCGTTTTTTGGAAGCCATTTCAAAATCAAATTGCAGTTTCACGGTATTTCCAAGGCTGAAGAAGCCATTGAAGGTAAAATTAATGTCGTGAATGTGTGGAAAGAAACTGCGAAAATCAACTTTGGTGAAGAAGATAAAAGCATTGGTGGTTTTGCGATCAAGTCGCTTAAGGCTGCCACTGAAGCACTTATTAATAAAGACATCGACACGCTTGTCACCGCACCGATCCATAAAAACAGCATTCAGTCAGACGACTTTAATTTCCCGGGACATACCGATTTTCTAGCGCAGGAATTAAAAGGAGACAGCCTGATGTTTATGGTTTCAGATAACATCAAAGTAGGTTTACTCACCGACCACGTGCCCGTAAAGGACGTTTCTTCACGAATAAACGAAGCGCTCATCACCAAAAAGGTGAACGCTATACATGAATCGCTCAAGAAAGATTTCAGGATTAGAGAGCCTAAAATTGCAGTCCTGGGTATCAATCCGCATTCCGGAGACGGGGGAGTGATTGGTAAGGAAGATGATGAGGTGATAAGACCGGCTGTTAAGCAGTTTGTAGATGATGGTAAATTTGTGTTTGGTCCTTATGCGGCAGACAGCTTCTTTGGATCCAAAAACAACGCGAATTTCGATGCGATTATCGCAGCCTACCACGACCAGGGCTTGATTCCTTTCAAGACCCTGTCCTTTGGTAACGGAGTTAATTTCACAGCAGGGCTCAATAGGGTTAGAACGTCGCCGGATCATGGGACAGCCTTTGATATTGCCGGAAAAGGAATCGCAGAAAGCAGTTCGTTTTCACAGGCTATATTTATGTCGATATCCATTTTCAGGAACAGAATGGAGTACCTGAAACTCACTAAAAATCCTTTATAAAATCATTATTGAATTTTAGTGCGGATTATTATGAATTTTTAATATATTTGCAGGCTCAAAACTGATGTTGGATGAGGAAGTTTAAGGCTTACGCCATACCCTTTGTAGGATTGAAAGAAGGCGAGCACAGATTTGATTTTGAGATTGATAATGCGTTCTTTGACCTTTTTGATTTTCAAGAATTTAATAGTTCTGAGGTTAATGTAGATATAGAATTTACAAAGAAAGCCAATATGCTCGAGCTGGAATTCTATTTTACCGGTCATGTTAATGTCAATTGCGACCTGACATTGGAACCTTACAACCAGCCCATAGATAATCATTTGTCTCTGGTGGTCAAGTTTGGCGATGCGTTTAATGATGACAATGAAGAATTGCTGATTTTGCCGTATGGAGACCATGAAGTGGAAGTGCAGCAGTACATTTATGAGGGTGTTGTTTTGGGTTTACCGGCCAAAAGAATTCACCCGGGTGTAGAGGATGGCAGTATAGAATCAGACATTCTTGAGAAATTACAAGAGCTGGAACCTAAATCAATTTCAGAAGAAAATAAAGAAGAGGACACAGATCCCCGTTGGGATAAATTAAAGGAATTACTAAACGAATAAATACATACTTGAGCAATGGCACATCCAAAGAGAAAAATATCCAAGACAAGAAGAGATAAGAGAAGAGGTCATATTAAGGCCAAAATGCCGCAAATCGCTACAGATACAACGACTGGCGAAGCGCACTTATTTCACAGAGCCCACTGGCACGAAGGTAAAATGTTTTACAGAGGTCAGGTGTTGATTGACAATACGGAAGACGCTGAAGTCGTAGAGTAAATCTATGTCGCTTTAGATGCTATAATCACTCCTTTATTAAGTTAAAGGAGTTTTTTTGTTTACTGTAACTAAGGCTAATGATTGGATGGCATGCTGTTAAAAATGATGGACATCAGATAGGCTTGCTGAGCTCTGGGTTTTGACCCCGCCTGCGTTCAGCCCTGCAAATAGTTCAGTTAGGGATGGTGTATCTAGTTTTAAGACGCCAAATTCCCTTCAAACTAGGTTTTAAATACGCCGGATATTCTAGCTTTGGAGTTAAAAAGTGTATATAACAAAAATGCCACTCGAAAGAGCGGCATTTTAAGGTTTTGAAAAAAAAATGTTATATGATTAGATCAAACGTACGTCTGTAGCGTTCATTCCTTTTCTTCCTTCTTCTTCTGTGTACTCAACTTCGTCACCCTCATTAAGAGTTTCTCCGTTTAGT
The DNA here is from genome assembly GCF_010820555.1 of Psychroflexus aurantiacus. Classification (GTDB taxonomy): domain Bacteria; phylum Bacteroidota; class Bacteroidia; order Flavobacteriales; family Flavobacteriaceae; genus Psychroflexus; species Psychroflexus aurantiacus. The sequence continues at coordinate 258,952 of NZ_JAAIKD010000005.1, forward strand.
CCTGTAACGTGAACAAAAATATCTTCTCCTGTTTCGTCGTTTGTAATGAATCCATAACCTTTAGACTCATTGAAAAATTTTACTTTACCTTGCATAATAATAAATAATAATTAATAATTGATACAAATGTAAACAAAAATTAATGTTCTGCATTCATTTTATTAAAAAAAAATCACCTTAATTAAATCATTTTCAATAATCTACTGTCTTCAATCTGACTTTTTGTCCTCAGGATCCTCTTGGTCAGGTGCTTTTTCCTGATTTTTATTATTCATTCGGTCCATATTTTCTTTGGTCAGTGTGTAATCCTGCAGGCGTTTGCCTTTCCAGCGATGCGCCAAAAAGAGGGGCATCAGTACAAATGCACTGGCTAGCACACTTATTCCGATGATGCGTTCTCCCACGATTTCATCCTTATACAGATTGTAATAGATTCCAACGGTAAATCCGCCGGCAATAAGTATAAAAACCAGTTTAATAAGTGCTCTCATCGTATAAATTTAAACAGTGACTTCAATTAATTTTTGTCTGTAAGCGGTAAGCAATTTAGATTTTGAAATAAAACCAACGTATTTCCCGGCTTTAACAACAGGTAAATTCCAGGCACCGGTCTCCTGAAATTTTTTCATGATGTCCTTCATCTTACATTCGTTAAGCTCGATCACATCTGGAGCGTTCTGCATTAAATCGATCACCGTCATCTCCTGGTACATGCTTTTATCGAACATGATGCTTCGCATGTTATCCAGAAGAATAATACCCTTGAAGATGTCATTTTCATCCACGACAGGGAAAATATTTCGCTTCGATTTAATAACTCCTTCATTGATGATCTGTTCAAGATTCATGTCAATCGTAAGGATCCGGAAATTATCTTCAATCACCTGATGAATATCCATCAGGGTCAGCACCGCCTGGTCTTTGTTGTGAGTCACCAGATCCCCGCGTTCAGCAAGTTCCATGGTATACACAGAGTTGGGCTGAAACTGACTGGTAATGACGTACGAGATGGCAGCCGTAATCATTAAAGGCACAAAAAGACTATAGCCGCTGGTAATTTCAGCAATAAGGAAAATAGCGGTGAGTGGCGCATGCATCACTCCAGCCATAAGCCCCGCCATTCCTACCAGTGTATATTGATTCACTGATACGGGCAGCTTTGTGATGCCCAGCGCATTGATCACCAGTCCATAGCAATGTCCAATCATGCTGCCTATGAATAAAACGGGTGCGAAAATACCTCCAATTCCACCTGCCGCTATGGTGACTGAAGTGGCAATCATTTTAAAAATGACAAGCAGTAACAAAAAGACGATGACCATCCAGGTAGAACTCCAGTCCTGAAGAAATTTGTTTTTGGAGATCAGCTCATGATTTCCTGCCAGTAATTCGTTGACTGTCGAATAACCTTCTCCGTAAATTTGAGGGACCAGGAATAAAATTCCACTCAAAATAAGACCTCCAACAAGGATTTTATTGAATTTACTTTTGAAGGTTTTAAACCTTTTAAAGGTATAGATATACACTTTTGTAAAGGTAATCGATGCGATAGCTGTGAAAATTCCCAGGGCCATATAAAAGGGGACATCGCTTATTTCAAAAGCTTCCCCGAGCTGCGTATGCAGGATGATATCGGGACCAAAGAAGAAATAGGAAGTCAGAATCGAAGAGACAGAGGCTACAAGCAAAGGGATCATGGACGCTAAGGTCAGGTCCAGACTAAAAATCTCGATCGCAAAAATAATTCCTGCAATAGGGGCCTGAAAAATGGAGGACATGGCACCGGCTGCAGCACAACCGATCAGCAGGGTTCTGGACGCCTGGGTGAGATTCAAAACTTTTGAAAAACTGGTGCTCAAGGCCGCGCTGGAAACTACCGTAGGAGCCTCAAGACCTGCAGATCCTCCAAATCCCAGAGTGATGGGAGCAGTGATCAGAGAGGCGTAATTTTGAAACTTTCTCATAAAGCCTTTCCTCCTCGAGATGGAATATAAGGTGGTGGAAATTCCCTGGCCAATCTCTTTTTTCAGAATAAATTTTGAAAACAAATAGACAAGAAGAAGCCCTATGAGGGGGAATATAAAATAGTAAGCGTTGTGGTAATTTGAAATATAACCTCCTCCAAGCAAGGACTGAATCAAATAGGTAAGGTTCTTTAAAAGCACCGCAACGAGTCCCGAAAGCAGGCCAACACCGGCACTTATAAGAATAAGCAGCTGCTGTCTGGACAAGTGTTTTTCAAACCAGACAGGGACATTCTTTAATAAACTCCAGGACCTTAACTTCATCAACTTTTTAAATATTAACTGCTCTTCAGAAGTTTTATCTTTGGTTCTAGCTCCTAAGCTTGAGGTCGAGCTCTTTCAGCTGTTCCTCATCGATAGGGGCCGGAGCATCTATCATGATATCTCTTCCCGAGTTGTTTTTCGGAAAGGCTATAAAATCTCTTATGCTTTCCTGTCCTCCCAAAATGGCAACAAGCCTGTCCAGTCCAAAGGCGATTCCCCCGTGAGGCGGAGCACCAAAGGTAAAGGCTTTCATCAAAAACCCAAACTGAGCTTCAGCTTCTTCCTTTGTAAAGCCAAGATAATCAAACATTAAGGATTGTGTCTTTTGATCGTGAATTCTGATGGAACCTCCTCCAATTTCATTCCCGTTTAAAACCAAATCGTAAGCATTGGCCTTAACCGCCCCGGGGTCTGTGTCTAGCAATTCAATTTGCCCTGCTTTAGGAGACGTAAACGGATGGTGCATGGCATGGTAGCGCTGGGTCTCTTCATCCCATTCCAGGAGTGGAAAATCTATAACCCAAAGTGGAGCGAATTCATGAGGTTTTCTCAATCCAAGACGGTTTCCCAGTTCCATACGCAAGGCGCTCAATTGTCCGCGAGTCGTTTGGACATCACCAGATAAGACGCAGATTAAATCACCAGGATGAGCTTCGGTCTGTTCTGCCCAGGCTTTTAAATCGGCTTCGTCATAAAACTTATCCACAGAGGATTTTAAGCTTCCATCCAGATTATACTTGACGTAAACCATGCCTTTGGCGCCAACCTGCGGGCGCTTAACCCAGTCTATAAGTTTGTCTATTTCTTTTCTCGAATAAGAGGCGGCCCCAGGAACAGCAATACCCACAACCAGTTCAGCCTCATTAAATACCTTAAACTCTTTATGCTGTGCCACTGCATTCAATTCGCCAAACTTCATTCCAAACCGGATGTCCGGCTTGTCATTCCCATAGGTTTTCATGGCCTCGTCATAGGTCATGCGGGGAAATTCTTTCACGTCAACGCCATTGATTTCCTTGAGTAAATGCTTGGTCAGGCCTTCAAAAGTATTGAGAATATCCTCCTGTTCAACGAACGTCATTTCGCAGTCTATCTGGGTGAATTCAGGCTGCCGGTCTGCTCTTAAATCTTCATCCCTAAAGCATTTTACGATCTGAAAATACTTATCCAGGCCTCCAACCATAAGCAATTGCTTGAAAGTTTGCGGCGACTGTGGTAAGGCATAAAACTGCCCGGCATTCATTCGGCTTGGTACCACAAAATCTCTGGCGCCTTCGGGAGTGGACTTGATTAAATAAGGCGTTTCAACTTCCACAAAATCCTGTTGGGAAAGATAATTTCTTACCGCCATGGAAACTTTGCTCCGGAAGATGAGTTTATTCTTTACCGGGTTTCTTCGGATATCCAGATACCGGTATTTCATTCTCAGATCTTCTCCGCCATCGGTTTTGTCTTCAATCGTAAACGGAGGCGTTTCAGAGGCATTCAGCACAGTAAGCTTTTCGACCAGGACTTCAATGTCTCCGGTAGACATATTCTCATTTTTCGATTCTCGCTCTAAAACCTGTCCTTCTACCTGAATCACAAATTCTCTTCCAAGACCTCTGGCCTGCTCCATGATTTCCTTGGAAGTCCGCTCAGAGTCAAAAACAAGCTGGGTTATGCCGTACCTGTCCCTCAAATCTACCCAGATGATAAATCCTTTGTCTCTTATCTTTTGAACCCAACCAGATAAAGTCACCTTTTTATTCAAAGATGAGATATTTAACTCGCTGTTATTGTGATCTCTATACATGTTTACTAGTTTGTGTAACAGTTTGCAAAAATAAGAAGTTAGCCGTCTTATTGATGTTATGCTCAAGAAATTTTTGAATAATATCTTCTTCGTGACTCCGCTATTTTAGGAATGCTTAGCTACCTGTGCAAAGGACTTAAGACGCGCTATGTAAATTTAATGTTAACTAAATGTATTTTAAAAGTAAATTATGTGTATATTTGGGTCTAAATAAAAGAGATATGAAAGCATTCAGCACCCTAGTAATGGTATTTTTAATGAGTTTTACACTTTTTGCTCAAACTGAAAATGACCTGGTGAAGACAGAGAAAGTCGGAGATTTAATAAAAGTGTCCATATTTTATGAAAGCGGAGAATTACACCAGGAAGGGTATATGATCAATAATAAGCTTCACGGCGAATGGAAGTCTTTTGACAGAGAAGGGAATAAGCTTGCTAAAGCGACTTATGAAAAAGGTAATAAAGTAGGGAAGTGGTTTTTCTGGAATGAAGGAATTCTTTCTGAAGTAGATTATAACAACAACAAAATTGTACAGGTTAGCACCTGGGATAAGCTAGATACTCAATTGGTGAGTAACTAATACAATCTCTATTTAATAGAAAAGTGCCTAAGCGATTAGGCACTTTTTTTATGCTTAAAACAATAGGTAAGATGATCGTTCACCATGCCTGTGGCCTGCATAAACGCATACACCGTAGTGGGTCCCAGGAATTTGAACCCCCTCTTTTTTAAGTCTTTTGAAATGCTTTGACTTACTTCGGTTTGTGCAGGAACCTCTTCAGGACTCGCAAAGGCGTTAAATACGGGGACGCCATTTACATACGCCCAGATGTAGTTTGAAAATGAACCAAACTCCTTTTGAATGTTCAGGAAAGCTTTTGCATTGCTGATAGCAGCCTCAATTTTCCCGCGATGCCTTATGATATCTTCATTTTGAAGTAATTCAGAAATTTTATCTTCAGAATATTTTGAAATGCGTCTATAATCAAACTTATCAAAAGCTGTTCTGAAACCTTCTCTTTTCTTCAGGATCGTTAACCAGTTGAGCCCCGCCTGAAAACTTTCTAAAAGCAACATTTCAAAAAGTTTCTCATCGTCGTAAACAGGCTCACCCCATTCATTATCATGATATTTCTGATAAAGATCATTATTTTTACACCAGTCACACCTTATTTTTGCCATTGTAATGATTGAATTTAAATTCGACTAATTCAGTAAAAATAAAGCTTATGTCTCAGGAGCACAGCATAGATATTATAAAAAAGCATCTGGATAAAACCTTTAGCTATTCAGACTATAAAAACCATATCGAAGCGCTTTTAAAGGAGGGCGAATCCACCGGATACACTCAGAATGAAGCCTATTTGAATTATTCCAGGCTTGGTTTTAGCCGAATGAAACGCTGGGAAAAGATATTCGAATTAAGTCCCGATCAAATTGAGGCCATCAAGAATGTCGATCAAAAACAAACCTGGCTGGTCATTACCGAAGGCTGGTGTGGAGATGCTGCCGCAGTACTTCCCATCATTAAAAAAATTACAGATTTGAATTCATTCCTGGATTTAAGGATAATTCTTAGAGATGAAAATGAGGAGTTGATGAACCAATTTTTAACCAACGGCGGAAAATCAATTCCAAAGCTGATTGCCTTTGATGAAGACGAGGAAAAAATACTGTTTACCTGGGGACCACGGCCCAAAGTAGCGGCTGAGATGGTAGCTAAGGAAAAAGCGGAATTTGGAACATTCAGAGATGAATTTAAAATCACACTTCAGAAGTGGTATAACCAGGATAAGGGTAAAAACATCGCCGCAGATCTGGTGAATTGTTTAAAACATGAGATGGCCTAGGCCTTAAGCAGGTTCTCAAACTCATCAATTGTCAGGGCGTCTTCAACCCGGTAATCCCCGATTTGAGTGCGTCTCAGTTCAGACAGGTAGGCGCCGGAATCCAAAGCTTTTCCAAAATCGTAAGCCAGACTTCGGATGTAGGTACCTTTGCTGCACCGGACTTTAAACTTAAGTTTTGGCAAATTGTTTTCAAGGATTTCAAAGTGGTCTATGTGAACTTTTCGCTTAGGGATGTCTACCTCTTCCCCTTTTCTTGCAAATTCATAGAGGCGTTTTCCTTCTTTTTTCAAGGCTGAAAAGATAGGCGGGCGCTGCATGATTTCCCCCTGAAACTGAGCGAGGCTCTGGTCAATAAGCTCCTGGGTGATATGTGAAATAGCAAAGCTTTCATCAATTTCAGTTTCCAGATCATAAGACGGCGTGGTCGCCCCAAGTGTGAACTCTCCGGTATATACTTTGGTTTGTCCCATCAGGGATTCAATGGTTTTGGTCGCTTTTCCCGTACACAAAATCACAAGACCGGTCGCAAGCGGATCCAGGGTGCCCGCATGTCCCACTTTTATTTTCTTAAGTTCGAACTTTTGCTTGATCAGCCACCTTACTTTGTTCACGACCTGGAAAGAGGTCCGGTGCAAAGGCTTGTCAAATAACAGGACTTGTCCTTCTTTTATGTCCTCCAGACTAAATCTATCCATGGATTTGTGTAAAAATGATAGCTCCTACACCTAGAGTAAAACAGTAGATGGCAAAATACCTGAGCTTGCTGCGTTTCACAATGGAAATCATCCAGGTACAGGCAAATAAACCAGAGACGAAGGCGGTTAAAAACCCTACTCCGTACACCAGGATATTGGCATTTTCCAAGGTGATGTCCCCACTGGTAATGTCTTTTACAATTTTTCCTAAAATAAGCGGAACCACCATCAAAAATGAAAACCGTGCAGCTTTGGTTTTATCATTTCCGAGTAAAACGGAAGTAGCGATTGTAGCGCCACTTCTAGAAATTCCCGGCATAATGGCGATAGCCTGGGCCACGCCAATAACGAAAGAATTGGAGTAAGTCACTTGTTTTTGAGTGGATTTCGCTCTGTCCGAAAGCCAAAGTAAAAGTGCCGTAACGATAAGCATAAAGCCAACAAGAAGAAGATTCCCTCCAAAGAGCAGTTCCATTTCGGACTCAAAAAAATAACCCACAAAAGCTGCGGGAATCATAGATAGGATAATCTTCAGAGAAAATTTGGTTTCTTCATTCCATCGAAAAGAAAACAGGCCTTTCAGAATTTCCAGAATATCCTTTCTGAAGATCACTGCCGTACTCAGAGCGGTGGCAAAGTGAAGAATCACAGTGAGTAATAAAGATTCTTTCGGCAAACTATCGTCGCCTAAAATCGCTTTCCCTATCTCCAGATGTCCACTGGAAGAAACGGGTAAAAACTCGGTCAGGCCCTGGATAATTCCAAGGATACTTACTTCCCAGACATCCATTATTTGGAGGATTTGGGCTTAAGTAAAATAGCGTAAACTTCAATGCCGAAGCCAATCAAAACCAAAGTAGGCGCAAGACGAATACGTCTCCAGCTGAATATTTCAGGGTTATATACATTAGGGTCATCGCTGCCGCCACCTGCCATGAGGATAAATCCAAGGGCAATGACTGCCAGACCAATCACCATAAATTTATAATTCTTTTTCTCAAAGATGAATTTCTCGTTGGCCTTTGCTTCTTTTTTACGCTTACTTTCTCCCATATCAATAGTACAATTCGTCAGTTTTTAAATTTAAAAAGCGCTGAGTTGCAAAATACGTACTCAACCAGGAAATCAGAATGCCAAGCACAAGGACACCAGCAAAAATGCCTGCCAGCAAAACCTCGTCACTTATAAGTTTCAGTTCAGGAAAACTTTTATCGAGATAATACAGGACTACGGCCATTCCTATCAACGAAATCGACGAGCCTATAATACCGAGTTTTACGCTTTTCAGGATAAAAGGACGGCGTATAAAGCGCTTGGTAGCTCCCACCATCTGCATGGTTTTTATCGTAAATCGCTTGGCGTACACCGACAGTCGTATCGAACTGTTGATGAGCAATACTGCGATAAAAGTGAGCAGTCCACTAACCGCCAGAATCCAAAAACTCAGGCGTTTGATATTGTCATTGAGAAGAGCAATCAGCGGTTTGTCATAAATGATTTCATCCACAAATTCCTTTTCACCCAGATCTCTCGAAATCTCAGCGATTTTCGTTTCAGATACATAATCGGCATTGAAATACACATCGATTGAATTTTGCAGGGGGTTATACCCCAGAAACTCCATAAAATCCTCACCGATTTCTTCGCTATATGCCTTAGCCGCCTCTTCCTTGGAGACAAACTCAATGCTCTTGGTGTATTCGGAAAGGGCCAGAGACTTCTGCAACTGGTCGATTTCCACTTCCTTGGCGGTGTCTTTGAGGTAGATGGTTAAGGCGATTTGCTCCTTAAAATGGTCGGCTACTTTTTTGGTGTTTAGCACCAGCAGGGCCAATAATCCAACCAAAAACAACACCAAAGCAATACTGATCACCACCGAAAAGTAGGAGGTAATCAATCGTCGTTTTTGGTATTTTTCAAAAGAGGTAGCCACGCCGTAAATTTTGGTAAAAATATAAAACTAAAGCATTATAACGTCACTTGCACATATTAATTTCATGGGCGCTTTTACCCGCTATCCGCTACAACTCCTCAGACCTCACTTCCAGGTCTGGAGCTTGCCGCGGCTTTTCCTCCGGTCAAGCGCTTCAAGCTAGACCTGGAGCGTTTGGTCTTTCGGGGTTTCCACTCCTATCGGGAGCGCAAATAAAATTTAACATTTAGTTCATAAACCACGCGCTACAACATTAAAATAAAATCTATTTTAGCATCAACTAATCAACTACTTAACTATGAAATCATTCAACACCCTTGTTTTATTACTTTGCTTCACATTTTGTATTGCTCAAAACGATGAAAAACCATCAGCAACAGATTTAAGTTCCCAAACTAATTACGAAAAAGTTCACGAGTTGAGATTGGGAGCCTTTAAACTTTTAGCCGGGGGGTTTTTAGACATTAGTTATGAGTATATCAATTCTACTGATTCTGGTCTTGGGGTTTCGCTGATGCTAAATCTTGATGATGCAATCGAGACTGAAAAACTCGGTCTTATTCCATATTATAGGTTTTATTTTGGTGACAATCCAGAATTTAAAGGGCATGGATTTTTTGTTGAGGCCTTTACTTATTTTTACACTGGAGATCAATATGAATATTATTTCAGTCAACAAGGGAATAGCGTTATAGAGGATGACTCTTTTTTCGATGTGGCTCCGGGATTTGCTGTAGGTTCTAAATGGATCAATTCCGGCGGATTTTTATTTCAAATCAAATTCGGTATCGGCAGGAATTTATTAAGTAATAGTCCTGATGAGTTTGTTGGTATCGGAGATTTTTATGTGGGTTATAGATTTTAAGGTTTCTTAGGTTAAATTCAATAAGCAGAAAAAGACCTGTTAAGTTTCAAAAATCTAACAGGTCTTTTTAAATTGGAAACCATCACTTATTCATCATTTCATAAGCTTCATCGATGTATAATGAAATATCCATGGTATAAGCCCCAATGCCGGCATCCGGAGATTTTTGATGTCCCAGGCGCACTATAATCACATCATCCTCGGGTTGTACGATGACGTATTGACCCAGATGTCCGCGCATCATAAAAAAGTCCTTGTCGTTTTGGGTTTTAAGCCACCAGCCATATCCATATTGCGGACTGGAGGGGAAACGGGGTTTTAGGGAGGTTGCCACAAAAGCAGAATCCAGGAGTTGCTCTCCATTCCATGTTCCATGGTCTTTGTATAACTTTCCAAAACGCGCAAAATCTTTCGCATTGCTGGCTAGGCAGCAGTAGGCTTTCACCATATCTTCCTCAGCGCTATCCACCTGCCATAAGGCTGAATTCTGACTTCCCAAAGGTTTCCAGAAACTATCGCTTAAATAATCGTACATTTTTTTCCCTGTCGCCTTTTCAATAAGCATGGCCAGCATCTGGGTATCTCCGCTGGCGTATTTGAAAGCCTGCCCGGGAGTGGTTTCCATCTCCAGACCATTGATGACTTTCCGTAAATCATCATCAAAATAAGCCCGTGTCGTAATGGATAAAGGCGAATAGTATGCTTCGTCCCAGTTGGTGCCCGATGCCATACTCGATAAATCACCTACCGTCATTTTTGAGGCTTCACCCTCACAAAAGGCAGGTAAAAAATCACACACCGGTTGCTCTAAGCTTTCGATGTGGCCTTCCATAATCGCTTTGCCCAGCAAACCGGACACATAACTCTTAGCCATGGAAAAGGAATTCGATTTGGAGTTGGCGTCATACCCATCATAGTAGTTTTCAAACCAGATGCTGTCGTTTTTAATGATCACATAAGCAACGGTTCCCCAGTCTTTATTTGCTTCCTGCAATGCTGAGGTTTCAGCAACCGAATTATAGGCTTTGTGTTTTGGCCAGGCCTGAGGTGTTCCCTTCTCGATAACCCGGTTGTCAAAGCGCTCGTAATCCTCTAAAAAGGCTGTGGTATGTCCCTGCAAATAAATGGTGCGCACTGCTTTGATCAGGTAATCGGTGTCTGTGACATAAAGTGTAACTATGAGTAAGCCAAAAAGGATTACAACTACTTTCAGAAGGTTCTTTATGAATTTCATTAAAAAAAGTTTAGGAACTAAATATAGAAATTAAAAGCAGAACGATGTATTTCTGAAGTGAATTCAAATCAAAATGATTTTCGTTCTTTTTCAACCATAATAGCATAAGCGTGAGCCAGTCTGCCGTAAAAGGCAGGCTTGCGCCAGCGGGAGATGGTGGATATTTGCTGAAGCGAGGAATTCAAAAACCCATTCCAGATTAACTTAACCTATTTTCTATATCATACTTCGTCCTTTTAATATTGTACTTTGTGCTGGGAGTTAAACCCATATATATTAGTTTTGCCATTTGCAAATAGCATTTCATTATGGCATACGATTATAAGGCAATAGAACAAAAATGGCAGAAGCACTGGGCCAAAGAACAGACTTTCAAAGCCAGACAGCCACAGGACTTTACAGGAGAGCCCAAACCTCCGTTTTATGTTTTGGACATGTTCCCTTATCCTTCGGGAGCAGGTCTTCACGTCGGTCATCCCCTGGGTTATATTGCCAGTGATATCTATGCGCGTTACAAAAGGCATTCGGGTTACAATGTCCTGCACCCGCAGGGCTACGATTCCTTTGGCTTACCAGCCGAGCAGTATGCGATCCAGACGGGTCAGCACCCTGCCAAAACCACCGAAACCAACATTAAACGCTACAGAGAGCAACTCGACAAGATCGGTTTTTCCTTCGACTGGAGTCGGGAAGTACGCACCAGCGATCCCAAGTATTACAAGTGGACACAATGGATTTTTATCCAGTTGTTTGAAAGCTGGTATGACGAAGCCGCTCAGAAGTCCAAACCGATTTCAGACCTGGTTCAGATGTTTGAAAAGGAAGGAAATTCAGGAGTACAGGCGGTTTGCAATGACGATACAGCAGAATTCTCTGCTGAAGACTGGAATGCGTTTTCAGAAGATGAGAAGGAACAGCACCTGCTTAATTACAGACTGACCTATCTCGCTGAAACCGAAGTCAACTGGTGTCCGGCTTTAGGAACGGTTTTGGCCAATGATGAAATCGTCAACGGCGTCTCCGAACGCGGAGGACATCCAGTGGTGAGGAAGAAAATGAAGCAGTGGAGCATGCGTATTTCTGCTTTTGCAGAACGTTTGCTTTCAGGGTTAGACGATCTGGACTGGAGCGAGAGCCTGAAGGAAACCCAGAAAAACTGGATCGGTAAATCGGTTGGTGCGCTAGTCAAATTCCCCATCCTATCCTTCCCGAAAGGGGAAGAGAATACCAAATCCGGTTACATGACAGGGAGTAATAATTCGTATTTACTCCTGGAAAAAGCTAAAGAAAATCGGAATCATCCAACCGAAGCTGAAAAAGCACTTTGGACTCAACTTCGAGGTAAAAAGCTGTCAGGCTATAAGTTTAAACAGCAACATCTCATAGGGGATTATATTGCTGATTTTGTTTGTTTATCCAAGTCTTTGGTGATAGAAGTTGATGGTGGATATCACAATGAAACCAAGGAGTACGATGAAGAATCTACTGAATTTTTAAATAGTAAAGGATTTGAAGTTATTCGTTTCAAAAATGAAGAAGTCATTGGAAACATAGATGAAGTCCTCGAGCAAATACAAAACAAACTGGATAGCTTACCATCCTATAAGAAAAATCAAACTTCTAAAACGAGCGAAGCCAGTATCGATAAAAAACCCCTTTCCTTGGGAGAGGGGCAGGGGGAGAGGACTATCTCAGCTTTTACGACAAGACCCGACACGATTTTTGGAGTATCCTTTATCACCCTAGCTCCGGAGCATGACTTGGTGAGTGAGATCACGACCCCGGAACAAAGAGAAGCGGTGGATACGTATGTAAAAGCTGCAGCCAGGCGAAGCGAACGCGAGCGTATGGCGGATGTGAAAAGCATTACCGGAGTCTTTACCGGTGCTTTCGCTGAGCATCCTCTAACCCATAAACCCATTCCGATCTGGATTGGAGATTATGTACTGGCCAGCTATGGAACCGGCGCTGTGATGGCGGTACCCTGTGGGGATCAGCGCGATCATGATTTTGCCAAACACTTTGATATTCCTATCCCTAACGTATTTGAAGGCATCGATATCTCTGAAGAAGCCTATACCGATAAAACCAATGCCACCAAGATTGCCAATTCAGACTTTCTGAATGGTTTAGGTGTTCTGGAAGCCATCCCTAAGGCGATTAAAGCCCTGGCCGATATGGGTGCAGGAGATAAAAAAATCAACTATAGATTACGGGATGCTGTGTTCTCGAGACAGCGCTACTGGGGAGAACCATTTCCCGTGTATTACGTCAACGATCTGCCTAAGATGATAGCTGAGCAACATCTGCCTTTAGAACTTCCGGAAGTAGAAAAATACCTGCCTACAGAAGATGGTGCCCCCCCTTTGGGAAGAGCTACCGATTGGGCCTGGGATACAGAGGCCAATCAAGTGGTATCTAATGTTAAGATCGATCACAAGAGCGTTTTTCCTCTCGAATTGAACACCATGCCCGGCTGGGCGGGAAGTTCCTGGTATCTGTTCCGCTATATGGAAGAGCAGAACAATCGCGACCAGCATATCGCTTCAGAAGAAGCTTTGAATTACTGGAAAAACGTTGACCTATATATTGGGGGAAGCGAACACGCCACGGGCCACTTATTATACTCTCGCTTCTGGACCAAATTCCTGAACGACAGAGGGGTCTTGCCGGTAGAGGAACCTTTTAAAAAGCTGATTAATCAGGGGATGATTCTGGGAGAAAGCGCTTTTGTCTATAGATGGAATTTAAATGTGAGAGGGGATAACTCCAAAACAATCTTTGTTTCAAAATCAATTATCGATAAAAGTATTGAAAGAGGAATAAATTTAATTGATTATAGCGAAGCTTTTGCTAGTCAAGTATACAATATTCTGGATGGAGATCAATTGATTTCTTCTAAAACTCAAATTTCTCATTTTTCACCCTTACACGTCGATGTTTCTTTAGTCAACACCTCAAATCAACTTGATATTGAAGGTTTAAAGAAAATAAAACCAGAGTTTAAAGACGCTCATTTCATCACCAATGAAGATGGAAAATTTTTGGTTTCTCGCGAAGTCGAAAAAATGTCGAAATCCAAATTCAACGTGGTCAATCCGGACGATGTGTGCGAGGAGTACGGCGCCGACAGCTTACGGCTTTACGAAATGTTTCTTGGTCCCATAGAACAGGCGAAGCCCTGGAATACTGCCGGACTTTCGGGTGTGCATAACTTCCTGAAAAAGCTCTGGAAGTTGTATTCCTCCCAAGACCCCTCTCAAGGAGGGGAGTCTGATTTTCAGATTTCAAATCAGCCTGCATCTAAAGAGTCTTTAAAGACCTTGCATAAAACCATTAAAAAAGTCACCCAGGATATTGAAGACTTTAGCTTCAACACCTCGGTGTCTACTTTTATGATCTGCGTGAACGAACTGACTCAGCAAAAATGCAATTCGAGAGAAATCCTTGAACCTCTCGCCGTTTTGATTTCACCCTATGCGCCACATATCGCCGAGGAATTGTGGGAAGGTCTGGGTCATTCAGAAGGTATTTCGGAAGTGGACTATCCTCTATTTGAAGAAAAACACCTGAAGGAAGATTCTAAAACCTATCCGATTTCCTTCAACGGGAAAATGCGCTTTACCATGGATTTATCGCTGGACCTCAGCAAAGATGACATCGAAGAAATCGTGATGGCCGATGAACGCACCCAAAAACAACTGGAAGGCAGAACCCCTAAAAAGGTGATTATTGTGCCTGGCAAGATTGTGAATATTGTGGGGTGATTCTAAATGCTCTGGAGTAAATGAGATGCTGAACTTGTTTCAGCGTCTCATTAACTCTAAAACTTTATTCATTTCTGCTAGATTTAAACTTGAACCTGAAATGAGCCTGCCTGCCTTAGTCATCAGGCAGGCAGTTTCAGGTTGACAAAAGCAATCGACTAAGATAGACTATAGATACCCCGATGGCTCTGCCTCGGGGTATTTTTTAATGCGCTTCCAGCCAGTTTTGTCCGGTACCCATATCCACATCTAAAGGCACATCAAGTTTAAAGGCATTTTCCATTTTGTCTTTGACCAGAGCTTTGAGTTCTTCGAGTTCATCTTTATGCGCATCGAAAACCAATTCATCATGCACCTGTAGGAGCATTTTAGACTTGAAGTTCTTTTCCTCCAGGGCTTGGTAAATATTGATCATGGCTACTTTAATGATATCGGCAGCGCTCCCCTGTATGGGTGCATTCACGGCGTTACGCTCGGCCGCGCTGCGCACCACATTGTTTCTGGCATTGATGTCTTTCAGATAGCGTCTTCTGCCCATCACGGTTTTAACGTAGCCGTTTTCCTTGGCAAATTCGACCTGCTCGTCGATATAATCTCTGAGTTTCGGATAGGTCTTATAATAGGTTTCAATCAGTTCCTTGGATTCCGTTCGGTTTAAATCGGTTTGATTGCTTAAGCCGAAGGCAGAGACCCCGTAGATGATTCCGAAATTTACGGTTTTGGCATTGCTTCGCTGTGCTCTAGTCACCTCTTCAATATCGACTCCAAAGACTTTAGCGGCAGTGGAAGCGTGGATATCTTCCCCGTTTTTGAAGGCTTCGATCATGTTTTCCTCCTGACTTAAAGCGGCGATGATCCTCAATTCGATTTGAGAATAATCGGCAGCAAGTAAGACGTGATTTTCATCTCTGGGTACAAAGGCTTTTCTCACTTCCCGACCGCGTTCAGTCCGGATAGGAATGTTCTGCAGGTTAGGGTTGTTCGAACTCAATCGCCCGGTGGCAGCCACCGTTTGCATAAATTCGGTATGCACGCGTTTGGTTTTGGGATGAATCTGCTTGGGCAGGGCATCCACATAGGTGCTCTTGAGTTTGGAAAGCTGTCTCCACTCCAACACCTCCCTCACGATTTGGTGTTCTTTAGTATATTGAGATAAAACATCTTCTGCGGTAGAATACTGACCGGATTTGGTCTTCTTGGGTTTTTTTGCAATTTCCAGCTTCGCGAAAAGAATTTCTCCGAGCTGCTTGGGAGAACCGATATTGAATTCCTCCTCCGCTGCTTCATAAACCGACTGTTCTAAGCGCTTGATATCTTCATCGAGCTTTTCTGAAATATTCTCCAATGCAGATTTATCCAGGGTAATGCCTTCAATTTCCATAGCCGCAAGAACCCTTAGTAACGGAATCTCAATGTCTTTGAACAGGGGCTCGTTGGAAGCTTCTTTCAATTCCTTTTCAAAAAAGGTCTTGAGCTGGAAGGTGATATCGGCATCTTCCACAGCGTACTGCGTCTGGTCTTCCAGGTCTACTGTGCGCATGGACCTTTGATTTTTCCCCTTACCAATCAGGTCTTCAATGGGCTGTGGTGAATAGTTGAGGTAAGTCTCCGCCAGGACACTCATGTTATGACGCATGTCCGGGTTGATGATGTAATGCGCCAGCATGGTATCAAATAGGGGGCCTTTGACTTTTAAGTTATAATTGGCCAGCACTTTAATGTCATACTTCAGATTCTGTCCGATTTTCTCAATTTCTTTAGACTCAAAGAAAGGTCTTAAAACTTCAATGAGTTCCTGGGCTTCGTTCTGGTCTTCCGGAAAAACGACATAATAGCCTTTGTGGGCTTCCCATGAAAACGCAATCCCCACTAACTCAGCATCGAGCGTTTTGAGGCTCGTGGTTTCCGTATCAAAACATACCGAAGTTTGCTTCATGAGCCTGTCCATAAACAGTTTTACAGACATCTTTCCTTTGACGTACTGGTAGTGATGGTCTGTGGTCTCCAGGGTCTTATAACCGTCGAAATTCGCCGGATCGACGTTGGCAGCGTCGGTATCATTCCCGAAAAGCGAAAACTGTCCTGCACCTGCTGTTGGTGAGGCTGTTTTTGAAGAGGTTTCTTCAGAGGCCGCTTCACCTTTGTTATACATTTTGACAAACTGCTCCGTCAGTCTTCGAAATTCCAGATCTTTAAAAATCTCCAGGACCTTTTCTACCTGAGGAGGTGAGACTTCATATTTAGCTTCATCGAAGATGACCTCACAATCGGTAAAGATGGTGGCGAGCTTTTTGGACAGGATTCCAAGCTCGGCGTTGGCTTCGATTTTCTCTTTCATTTTGCCTTTCAGCTGGTCGGTGTTTTCCAGTAAAGCTTCCATGGAGCCAAACTGCTGAAGGAACTTTTTGGCTGTTTTTTCTCCAACCCCCGGCAATCCCGGGATATTATCGGAAGCATCGCCCATCATCCCCAGAAAGTCGATGACCTGCTCCGGGCGTTCGACGCCAAATTTTTTCTGAACTTCGGGAATACCCCATTTCTCAACGCCATTGCCCATTCTGGCCGGGCGCTGCATGAATATATTTTCGGTGACCAGTTGTGCGAAATCCTTGTCTGGGGTCACCATATGGACCTCGTAACCTTCGGTTTCGGCCTGCTTGGCCAGGGTGCCAATGATGTCATCGGCTTCCATGCCTGAGATTTCCACGACAGGAATTTCCATGGCGTGAAGGATGTCCTGAATGATGGGAATAGATTCTTTGATGACCTTTGGCGTTTCATCGCGATTGGCTTTGTAGGCTTCATACATTTCCTTGCGCTCCTTGCTTCCGTCTTTGTCGAAACACACGGCCAGATGGTCCGGGTTTTCGCGTTTGATCACATCAAAGAGTGAATTCATAAATCCCATGATGGCAGAGGTGTCCTGCCCTTTGGAATTGATTCGTGGATTCTTGATGAGGGCATAATAGCCACGGAAAATCATTGCGTAAGCGTCTACAAGGAAAAGTCGTTTTTTGGAAGCCATAGGTCAATTTTTGTTGAATGTAAATTTAGTTGAAATTATGGCTTAGCCAAAATTGAACCTGCTGTTTGTTTGGATTAAAATAGTGAATTTACTCCAGTGCCACGGAGTACGCCAAGAGTAAGCTTTGTGTCCTCTGTGCCTTTGTGGTGCATAATAAAACGCTTTAGTGAATTCGATAATTTAAAAATTTCGAATTCACTTCTCGATGTATCCGACTAGGATGGACACTTGAGGTGTTCCTCGACTACTTCAGTGGAACACGGAGGCAGACATCCGGCTGAGTTTTAGAGAAAGGTTTGGTGGTCTGCTGCATATGTCATCTGGCAGGATCAGCATAAATACTTCTAAAACTTTATATAAAGCGGTTTGTCGCTAATTTGCGAGGTCTATATTTGCAGAAAAAAAATGCGGTGGATCATCTCAATAGCCATTTTACTGGCTTTGGAAGTATATGCGTTTCAGGCGTTTAGAACGCTGTTTAAATTCTGGTGGAGCTTATCGGCCTATGTGGCCATCACGCTTGTCGCGGCGGGCCTGTTGATATATTCGTTTTACCAGCCTGCACCGCATGGGTCTTTGACCGGGTTTCGAGCCTATATGATTGGTATTTTCCTGAGTCTTTCAGCTTTAAAACTCAGCGTTGTCGTGGTGATGTTTGGTGAAGATACCCTGAGAATCCTGATTTTTATTTTCAATAAACTTTTTACGTCATCGGCTGAAAATCTTCCTTCACGCCGCAAATTCATAAGCACACTCGCATTGGGTCTTGGCGCCATTCCTTTTCTGTCTCTGCTTTATGGGATGTATAAGGGGAAATACAATTTCAAAGTCCTGTCCTACGAGCTGGAATTCGATAATTTGCCGGAAGAATTTGACGGGTATACGCTTACGCAGATCAGCGATATACATAGCGGGAGTTTCGATAATGAAGAGGAGATTAACTACGCTGTAGATCTGGTGAATGAACAGGAGTCGGATGTGATTTTATTTACCGGAGACCTGGTGAACAATCTGGCTGAAGAAATGAAGCCCTGGGTTCCCGTTTTTTCACGACTGAAAGCGAAAGACGGAGTTTATTCCATACTTGGGAATCACGATTATGGAGATTATTATCAGTTTGCAAGCAATGATAAAAAGCAGGAAAATTTTATGGATTTGGTCAAGGTGCATTCCGATTTAGGCTGGGATTTGCTTCGAAATGAACGCAGGGAAATAAAAAGAGGAGAGCATAAACTGCATGTGATAGGGGTTGAAAACTGGGGCAAAGGCGGTTTTAAAAAAGCGGGTGATTTTGAAAAGGCAGCGGAAGGTGTAGATCCTAAAGAGTTTAAAATTCTGATGAGTCACGATCCTTCGCACTGGGATGAGGTGATCAAAGGTCATGAAAAAGAGGTGCAACTCACCTTGAGCGGACATACTCATGGGATGCAGTTTGGAATTGAAATTCCAGGCTGGTTCAAGTGGAGTCCTGTTCAGTATCGCTACGAACAGTGGGCCGGGCTTTATGAAAATGCGAAACGGTTTATTAATGTGAACCGCGGGTTTGGTTACCTGGCCTACCCAGGTAGGGTGGGAATCTGGCCGGAGGTCACCGTGATTAAACTGAAACGCAAACCTGCTTCTGAAGCCTAAGAAGAGCTGTCTAAAAATCCATTTTTTTGTCATTCTGAACCTGCCTGTCTGCATCAAGCAGACAGGTTTATTTCAGAACCTTAATAATGGATTATCAATCTATATTTAGACCTAAAAATTCCCGAAGCGTCAGGCCAAGGTGGCAATTTAATGTCGTGAGACAGCTTCTTTAAACTAACTTCAGAATGCTGATCCATTTTATTTTGCATTAATCATCCAGTGGACTCCATACTTGTCGGTTAGTCTTCCGTAGTATTCACCCCAGCTGGTTTTCTGGTATGCTGCCAAAAGCTTTCCGTCTTTCACTAAGGCGTCAAAAATGTCCTTCCCCTTGTCTTTATCATCCAGGTCTATACTCATCTGGATTTTAGTTCCTGAGGTTAGATTAGCGTCTGGAGAAGCATCATTTCCCATGATGTGAAATCCGTCACCTACCAGTTCGGCGTGCTGCAGCTTGTCTCTGTAATGCTCAGGAAGGTCCTGGATTTGATCCTGATAGGTTTGACGGTTAATGATTCTGCCGCCAAAAATGGATTGATAAAAATGGAATGCGTCTTTACAATTTCCTTCAAAAGATAAGTAGGCCTGAATGTTCATGATTCTTGTTTTTTTTAAAATAAAAATTTAGCCCCACTTTTTCCATAAATCTATCCTAAACCTTGCTTTCTAAAGTCCTGTTTTTGATTGTTTATCCAGGTGTCAACTTGCTTTTCCAGGTAGTTTAACGGCAAAGCCCCACTGCCAAGAACGAGGTCGTGAAACGCTTTGATATCGAAATTTTCGCCCAGTTCGTCTTCAGCTTTTTGTCTGAGTTCACCAATTTTAAGCATACCGATTTTGTAACCTGTTGCCTGTCCGGGAATAACCATATAACGTCTAACCTCTGCTTGGATAGCGCCTTCCGAAATCGATGAGTTTTCGCTAAAATACTGAATGGCGTCTGCTTCAGTCCAGCCTTTGGAGTGAAGTCCCGTATCGACCACCAATCGGATAGCCCTCCAGATTTCGTTGACCAGTCTTCCAAAATCATAATACGGATTTTCATACTGTCCCATTTCCTTGGCCAGTTTTTCAGAATATAAAGCCCAGCCCTCCACATAGGCATTGTAACCGCCTTGGGTTCTGAATTTTGGTATATCCTGGAGTTCCTGAGCTATGGAAATCTGCATGTGATGTCCGGGATTGCCTTCATGATAAGCCACGCCTTCCAAAGTCGTTTTTGGCATAGAAGACATGTCCGAAAGATGCACATAGTATGTGCCGGGTCTGGATCCGTCTGGAGTTCCTGCCATATAATGCTGAGGTGCGCCATCCTGTTCCCTAAAAGGCTCAACACGCTTCACTTCTAAATCCGCTTTGGGTAAAATGCCGAAGTAGTCTGGAAGTTTTTTGGTGATTTCATCGATGTATTTAGTAGCTTCCGTTAGGTAAGCTTGTCGTCCTTCGTCCGTATTTGGGAAATAAAATTGCTCGTCTTCATTTACAAACTTGAAGAAGGCCTGCAAATCACCGTCAAAACCAACTTCCTCTTTAATCGATTTCATTTCTTCCTGAATACGCTTCACTTCTTTGAGACCTATGTCATGAATTTCATCTGCAGTGAGGTCTGTTGTGGTGGAAGCATTCAGTCTGTAGTTATAATATTCAGTTCCGTTAGCATGCCGGCTTACACCGGTTGGCTTCTCTTCCGTATTGGGCAATTCGTTTTCAGTCCAGGCAATCAAATTTTCGTAAGAAGGTTTAAAGGCATTTAATAAAGCTTCTTTTGAAGCCTGTTCCAGTTCTTCTGCCTTTTCTTCTGATATTAAGTCGTCCTCGAGTAAAGCTCCTATTTTTTTCTTCATGTCTTGGTAAATCGCTGAAGTGTCATCACTCTCGTCAAAAGGCTGGCCGGTTATAAGCGATTTGCTTTGGTTTTGAACGATTTCCAGGGCAAAACGCGGCGGAAGAATGTTGTTTTCAGCCTGAGACTTTGCGCGATCCAGCAGCTGATTTGTGGCCCGATCCATTTGCTCAATCCGACTGATATAAGCTTCCATATCTGAAAGGCTGTCGACTTTATGAAAGTTGATAAGCATGTTGGGCAGGCGTGTGTGGATGGACGTCATCTGGTCGAATATATATTGCATAGGAGCATAGTTGACTTCCTTTTGCTTCATATCGCTTTGATAAATCCACAAATCATAAGACAGCTGACCTTGCTGATCGAGCTGCTCATAATCAAACTCTGCCTTAAGCTCGTCAACAGATTCCTGCATCCATTTTGCCTCTTCCTTCAGCGCTTCCATGCTCATGTCATCCAGCTCTCCATAGCGGTCTTTTCTGCCAAGGGCTGTGAGTCTTAACGGGCTGGTTTGAAGGGATTCTTCGTGTTTTTCATCAAGCCAGGTGGTTAATTTTTGGTTGAGGTCTTTTTGTTCAGAAGCTTCCTGACAGGATATTCCTATGAGCAGGAAAGCAAGAAAAAGGTACGAGAGTTTTGAATTTTTAGTCATATGAAAGGGTTTAAATGGGTTGATTGGGTTTTTGCTGGTAAAGGGAATAGATCGTTAGGGCGGCATAAAGAACTCCGAGGCTTAGAGTATGGTAGGGTGTAAGAAGACCGAAAAAAATGTAAGGAACAGCCATAAGAACATTTTAAATTCAACCTAAGTTAATTTAATATCTGTTAAGATGCAAATCCTCGCAATAGCTAAGGCGGTATGATTCTTTAAAGCTTCGGGTTGCAGAGGCGAGTAAATATACCGTTTTGGTTTTAAGATGTGTTCGCTTATGAGCCTATAACCCTCTGGTTATGTTGTTTTCGCAGCTGAATTCTGTTTTTTTATCACTGCCTGACTCAAAGTTTATCAGAGGCGTTATTAAAAAAGGGTATATCCAACTATCACGGACATCGTCTTATAATCAGAATTATAAAACTTATAGTTATGAAAAAGTTCTCTACTGCTAAAATACCTGAACTCCAGACTGTATTTGTCATCGTGTTTATACCCTAGTCCAAATGCAAGATTGAAACCTGTTTTGATTTCTGTGAACTTATTAAAAATGGATGCTTTGCTGCTGAAATCTGTAACGAAAGACCCATTTATAAAGAGCTTGGAGGTTTCATCTAAAAATAAATAATGCCTTATGCCCACAGGTAATTCAATGGAGGTATAATCAATGCTCTTTTTCAAGACTGTCCTGTCGGACCTGGAATAGTCAGACTTAAAATATTGGTAGGTTGGCTCAACAATCACCGACCATTTGTTTTTATTAAAGGGCATGATATATTCAGCCTCAATTCCAACTCTGAAATTAATACTATTGTCAAAGTCGGCATTTAAAGAATTGCTTTGAGTGTTATTAACCCTCAGGGAGGTGCTGTTTAAACCCGGTCTAAGTGTTAAGTGAAATAAGTTCTGTTTCTGTTTGTTTTCAAAATTGACATAATCTGAGCCTTCACATGCATTATATTTTACAAAAAGATCGATTAAATCCTTGCTCCTGTAATCTGTTTTTTCAACCTCATTCTTGGTGATGCCTTCACATTTCAAAGCAT
Organism: Psychroflexus aurantiacus; assembly: GCF_010820555.1. Classification (GTDB taxonomy): domain Bacteria; phylum Bacteroidota; class Bacteroidia; order Flavobacteriales; family Flavobacteriaceae; genus Psychroflexus; species Psychroflexus aurantiacus. The sequence continues at coordinate 281,578 of NZ_JAAIKD010000005.1, forward strand.
TCCATAATTGCTGCTTAAACCTTTCGTTTTCGGCAATTTCCGTTTTAGAACTTCTGTATTTTTTGTAAACCAGTTGTTCAACAGGGGAGTCCCCTGTATTAAAAAAGAACCTAAGAATATTTCCGTCTGTATACGCATACAGGCTGGCTTTTCCTTCCACTAATACCTTTAAGTAATGTTGTTCTTTTTGAAATACAGGCTTTTTTTCTTCACTTAAGGCGTTTAGAGTTCTGCCGGATCTGTCCATATCAACCTGACGCCTTACGTATTTTGATTTATCATAAATACCGAATTCTTTTGCAGATTCCAGAGTCATTATGACCTCTTTTGCATTCTCTGCTGACTTGAATGAAAATTGAGTGGGATTATTATTCCAGTCCACGTTTCTGATCAGGCCTTCTTTCCTTTCATCAGAATTGGAGATGAAGTAAGCTTCTTCGAAAGAAATTTGGGAATAGCCATTGAAACCTATGACTAAAATTAGAACAGAAAAGACGTGTTTTATCATTGCTTGAGCATTTCGAATCAAAGGGGTTTCAATTCCAATGCAATTATAAACTATTTTCGTCGCTGTTCAATTTTAAGTTTAAGGAATCGGATTGATCGTAGTTTTTTAACTCTACAATGGAAGCGGGAAGGCTAAAGCCGGCCGAAAGCAATGCGCCCATGACCTTATCCATCGCGTTGGACCTGATATTGATATGGTAAGATCGCTTTGTGGATTCAAAGGTGTTAATCCAGAATCGCACTTTCAGGTTCACGGTGTTGGTGGCGAATTCATCAATAGCTATGCTGGGTTTTTTATCCCCTTTCAAAACCGAGTCTAGCTTGCTGAGGGTTTCCTCAATAATTTCCGAAGCTTTCCCCGGACTGTTTTCATAAGCAATACCCACAGTGAATTCATACCTCAGGAATCCGTCAATGGTATAATTAAATAAAGGGTTCTTGAGTATGATGGAGTTGGGTAAGAAGACATCTCTGCCGTCCGGGGTTTTGATAAGCGTTTCCCGAATGTTGATGTCTTTTACAAAACCAACAATCTTATCGACTTCAATCAAATCATTTAATCTGAACGGACTTTTAAAGGCCAGGATAATACCCGCTAAGAAGTTTTCGCCGATGTCCTTTAGTGCAAAACCGATGACAAAGGTTAGCAGTCCAGCTCCTGCCAGAATTTTGTTGGTAAAGGCATCCAGGCCAAGCATATAAAGCGTGATGAGCAGCACAGCGGTCTTGAGCGCAAAGCTGATGATCTGCGATATAAAGGTTGCGGTGATGTGATTTGGAGACTTTTTTATGAGACGCAGCCTTACTCTTTTCTTGATGAAATTGGCGATCAGAAATCCCGCAATCAGGAAGAGTAATGTTAACCCAAGGTGAATGTAATTCGTTTCAAAATACTGAATAATATCCTTATAAAAGGTTGTAGGATTTCTCATAGGATTTGTTTTTTAAAATTCTCAATTTACCCGAATGTATTAACTAATGTGACACGCCAGCTCGTTACATGCTCATGAACCTTACCCTCATTTAGCTGACTTCCTTTCTTAATACCTCCAGCGGTGGTTTTCGGATCACACTCAGGCTATTGCTCAGTCCGATCACTAAAACTAACAAAACAATTCCAGGAAATATAATCAGGAATGGAATTAAAGAGGGTGTAAATGGAGATTCGAAGACCAGCCAGGCCAGGAGTTGGCTGCTGATCAAGGATAACAGAACGCCAGATAAACCTCCCAGAACGCCAAGATAAATATATTCTAAAGCAGTGATATTTAAAATCTGCTTGCTTTTGGCACCCAGCGTTCGCAGCAAGACACTTTCCCGAATACGCTGGTATTTGCTGGTTCTTATGGCTCCTAAAAGCACAATAATTCCAGTGAGAATACTGAAGAAGGCCATAAAATTGATGATCCATGAAATTCTTCCCAGGAGCATTTCGATGACATTTAAGACCTGCTGTAAATCGATGATCGACACATTGGGAAATTTTTTCACGAGTTCCTGCTGCAATTCAGCCGATTTTTCTTTGCCGGGGAGTTTGGTGGTCAGAACGTGAAACTGCGGGGCTTTTTCCAAAACACCTTCAGGGAAAACCAAGGAGAAATTCAGTTGCATCCGCGACCAGTCTACCGTTCTTATGCTTCCTACCACGGCCTCCAGCAATACGCCCTGGACATTAAAAACCAGCTTATCCCCGACCTTAACTTTAGCATCTTCAGCAAAATTAGTGCTTATGGAAACGGGAACCGGGTTAAGATTTTCTCCTTCACCAGTCCATGACCCGCTTTCGATGCTTTCCGAAGCAATAAGGGAGTCGCGATAGGTCGTCCGGAATTCATGGTCCAGAACCCAGCCGTTTATCCGGGAAGTCGAATCCTTTCTTATTTCCTTCACGGATCTGCCTGCCAGACTTTGCACCCGCATGGTCACAATAGGGATATCATTCAAAACAGGTAAGTCGTTTGCTTTTATGGTTTGAGCCAGGGCCTGGCGCTGCTCACTCTGCACATCCAGCAGGATCATATTGGGACTGCTGGACTGGGACTCTATAGAAGCCTGTGCCAGCAGTAAATCTTTGCTGAAGTAAAGCGTGCTTATCAAAAACGTTCCCACTCCAATCGCTAAAACCAAGGTAAGGGTCTGATTTTGAGGTCTAAAAAGGTTAAGCAGACTTTGTCTGGCAACAAATCCCCACTGCTGTGGAAAATATTTCCGAATAGCCTGCATAAACAGGTAAGCTATCCCGGCAAGTATAGCGAAGGTCAGTAAAATTCCACCGACAAAAGCTAAGGAATATACCCAGTCTTCCAGGAGCCAGAGCGAGAATAAAAAGATAAATAAAAAGATACCGGCCGATACTAAAATAATCGCCTTCCTGGATTTTTTGGACTCTTCCTTTATGACCCGCAGGGCCTGTAATGGAGAAATGTAAAGCGTCCCGATTAAGGGGTATAAAGCAAACAGGACCGACATGAAAATCCCGAGTAAAATTCCCATGACAATGACCTGCAACGAGAACGTGACTTGTACATCTACAGGCAGTAAGCCTTCCAGGAGAAGCGGGAATACCTGCTGAAGCAGCAATCCGACACCGGTACCTATGAGACCGCCTATCAGCCCCATCATCGCTACCTGAATGAGGTATATTAAAAATGTTTGTTTCTTACTTGCTCCCAGGCACTTCAAAACCGCAACGGCGCGTAATTTCTCCTTGATATAAATATGAATAGCACTGGCAATACCTACACAGCCGAGTAACAGAGCAATGAAGGCCACAAGATTGAGGAACTTGCCGAAATTCTCATAACGTCTGCCCAGTCGGTCGCTGGTAGAGGTGTGGGTGTCCAAATCGGCTTCTTCTGCATCCAGCATGGGATCCAGCTTTTCATCCAGCTGTTCCATGTCTGCTGAAGGTGCTGCCGTAAAATAAAACTCGTAGTCTATTCGGCTTCCGGTTTGCACCAGACCGGACGCTTCAATAAATCGATAAGGGATAAGCACCGGGGGAGCTACTGAGCTAAAAATAGCCGTACTTCCCGGAACAGCGTTCAGTGCGCCTGCAATGGATAAAGTCACTTTACCGATTTTTATACTGTCGCCTGGCTGTATGCCCAGTTGAAGCATGACGGTGGCATCGACCAGGGCCGCTCCCTCTTTCTGATAAACAGAGGCGGCGGAAACCGGTTGAGTTTCAAGTTCACCATAAAACGGGAAACCCCCTTCAATACCTCTGACCTGCATTAACTTGGTGGCTTCATGTTGTGGAAAAGCCGCCATAGAGGCGAATTTGATTTCTTTGGCTTGAGGGCCACCCAGCGAATCCATAATCTGGAGTACACGCTCATTGGGAGGGTCGTCACTGTCTATTTTAAAATCGGCGCCCATCAGCGCTTTGGATTCTAAAGCGATAGTATCCTTTAGATTCTCCCCAAAGGACTGAATGGAAACCACGGCCGCGATTCCCAGCACGATAGAAGCCATGAAAAGGAACAGTTTCCTGCCGCTGGCTTTTCCGTCGCGCCATGCCATTTTAAAGAGCCAGCTGAAGCCCGGTTTGGAAGTGTTATGCTTACTCATTAGACTGGCTTTTCTTGGTTTTCGATGATTCTGCCTCCTTTCAACCTGAGGATGTGCTGTGTTTTATGGGCCAGTTCAATATCATGGGTAACAATGACAAGGGTAGTGCCTGCTTCTTTATTAAGCTCGAAAAGCAGGGCTTCTACTTTTTCACCGGTTTCTGCATCCAGATTTCCGGTAGGTTCATCGGCAAACAGAATGGAAGGACGGTTCGAAAACGCACGGGCAACCGCTACGCGCTGCTGTTCACCTCCTGAAAGTTGAGAAGGATAATGATGAATGCGATCCCCCAGTCCCACTTTTTCCAGGAGGTCTTTACTGATTTTGGAAGCATTTTTATCGCCCTGAAGTTCCAGGGGCACAGCCACATTTTCCAGGGCTGTAAGCGTTGGTAAGAGCTGGAAATCCTGAAAAACAAAACCGATATGTTTATTTCTAAGCAGGGCTCTCTCATCTTCACCGAGTTCACTCAGTTCACTTCCGCACAACTGTATAGACCCCGAGTCCGGACTGTCTAAGCCGGCGCAAAGGCCTAGTAAAGTCGTTTTTCCGCTTCCGGAAGGCCCTACGATGGCAAAGGTCTTTTGTTCCTCAACTTCAAAATGAATATCTTGTAAAACTTTTAGGCGTTTGGATCCGCTGGAATAGCTTTTCTCAAGGTTACGTACGTTTAATATCTTTGCCATCTTAAATCTGATTAATGTCTTTTATCGAATGAAGGCAAAATAAAGAAACGAATTGATTATAAACCCCTGTGTTATGAGAACCTTAAGGCCTTATTTCTGTATTTTTTTAGTAGTCCTGTTGCTTTCCTGTGGAAAGACTACCGATAAAAAAACAGAGCAAACTTCAGCAGAAACCCCAGAAACGGAAACCCAGGCTGAGGTTGAAGAAAAAAACGTGATTCTTTTCTTCGGGAACAGCTTAACGGCTGGAATGGGCCTGGAGCTTTCAGAAGCTTTTCCGGCACGTATTCAACAAAGGCTTGACTCCCTGGGTTACGATTATGAAGTGGTGAATGCAGGATTGAGCGGTGAAACGACAGCCAGCGGGAAAAACAGAATTGACTGGGTTTTAAACCAGAATGTGGATGTTTTTGTTTTGGAACTGGGCGCCAACGATGGTTTACGCGGAATCCCCATCGAGGAAACCCGGGAAAATCTTCAGGACATCATCAACACGGTAAGGGCGAAAACCCCCGAGACCAAAATTATCCTGGCCGGTATGCAGATTCCACCGAATATGGGAGAAAACTACACCACCGATTTTAGAAACATTTTCCCCGAACTTGCCGAAAAAAACGACGTGGCTCTTATTCCATTTCTGCTGGAGGGTGTTGCCGGGGATCCTGAACTAAACCAGCAAGACGGCATACACCCCACCGCCGAAGGCTATAAAATTGTAGCCGACAACGTGTGGGGTGTGTTAAAGGATAACCTAGTTAAAAAAGGGGGCAATTCCTGAAACTCTTTATACTAAGCTTCCTACAAGAATAGTGATGAGGATAAGCAATAACATGAGCCAGAACCAGATGCCAATAGTAACTGCAGGTTCCGCAGGGTCTGTAGGGGTTCTTTCAGTTCTGCTGTAAAACTCTTCATACCGTCTTCTGTCAATCCGGGTAGGCGTAGCAGCTGAAAGTATTAATGCAAATAGGAGTCCTATGATTAAGAAATCAAACCAGGCGATATCCCAGTAAAGGGGTCCAACCGGATCTGAAATTACGGAAATTAGCCATATTCCGCCGATCAGGATCACTAAAAAAGGCCAAAAAGTACCCCATGGTCCTCTAAGGCTGAAGCCATAAAAGAATAAAGCACCAATAAAAAGTGCGGTTACAAAAATTCCAATTAACTCAATCCAGTCCATAAGTTTAGTTTTTAGTTAATATTAATAATTGTTTAATTAATATTACTAATTACAGACCTGTCTCCCGGCGGCTGGATTCGTTTTAACATCAAAATAACGCTTGCATGATTTTTTTCTTAAATTTCATAACACATTAGCCTCTCTCTGAACTTCTTAGGTATTTTTTCTTTTGATTTTGTTCCTGCCAGCCTTTATGCTTTACACTACATTGCTTAAGGATTTTACTTTAGCGCGATGTTTACAGCGGGTTGGGATGAGTTCTGAAGGAGACGTGAAGGATTCGGGATTTAGGGGCTTAAGGCCTGCAAAGCAATCCTGTGACCTGCAAGCCTTACTTCAGACCTGGCATAAGCCTCATGCTTATCAGAAGAAGCGCCTGTTGTCTGTCACCAGGTTTGTATTGATAAAATGACCCATATCGAAGTCTATCCGGTCTGCTTTTACGGCTACAGGAAAGTAATTGCCTCCTTTGGAAATCATTCTTAACTCCCTTTCACTGTTCCTCGAAAAATTCAGTTTACCGTCCGCTGTTTCATTCAGGATCGCCACTAAATCAGCTTCTATAGAAAAATCGGTTTCAATTTCAACCACCAGATGCTTGGCCTGCAGGGTTCCGGAAATTACAAGGATATTCCTTTTGTTAGCATTTTGGAGAAGGGTTCTGTTGGGGTGTAAAAAATCGGAGCTGGCCAGATAGTTTTGAATTTCTCCTATGGGTACCTCCTTGGTGATGGAGTGATCATAACTGATGCTTATTTTTTTTCCGGAGGTTATCCGTGCCGAGATTTCAAAAGATCCAAGACCGATTGAGCTTAAAATATCTTCCAGCATGGAAAGGCCAATATTGAAACTGTATTCATCTTTGGTGGTTGAGGTCACATGCAAAGCTGTATTGACCACTTCGTTCATTTTGGCATCACTGATGAACGCATGCCGGATATGCGAATAATAAAGCTGCACATCATTAAATGGTTTTTTTAACCACAGCTGTAAGAGTTTGTGATTTCTTACGGGGCCTTCAATAAGATCGTAGCCCTGGTTTCTTAGGGTTTGTGTAAGATTCATTTTGGTTGGGTTTTAAGAGTTCATATCATGACTTATCTTTTTTTAGACCAGAAGAAGCTCAGCTATTTATCACGGGACCATACCTGCTCCCCGGGTTTATATGCTTATTTCCAAAACTACTTTCCAAAACAAAATCCATCCCGCTAACCAGTCAGGACCTCTTATCCTATAAACTCTTAAAAGTACAATAAATTACGATGGGTTTAAACATTTAACATGAAAATGAATAATACCATAACAAAGCATGATATATGTTATGGAATGTCTTGTGAAACAGCCTGTTTAAGACTAGGCCTGAGTACCTCTGTAAACCATAAGCGATGGTTTAGTCCTGAAACTTCGTGGAGATTTGATGTAGCGACAGAGTAGAGAGAGCTAGCAATTACTTATAGTTAGTAAACCTTTTTATTCATTAGACAAAAATTCAGTCACTACAGGACTTTTTTCAGATTCCATTTCGCAAGTCCAGCTATCAATCCACCATCTTCCATTTTCATGATGGAGCTGAATGCTATTTACACCCCTGATAGGGGATTCAGTGTTTGGGTCAGTTCGTATTTCAAAGGCGCTCCAAACTTGTGCAATATTTCCATATTTAATAACTATTCTTTTAAGCTCCTTCTCATAGAAATATAATCCCATCGGGATATATTCAGCTTCAAGGCGATGTGATTCTGCTCTTCCGTTTTCGTCCAGTCTTGTTATAAGGGCTATCTTTGAATGAATAAATTTATCCCTTTCAAACTCCCAGGGCTCACTACTAGAACCTGAAACAACATCATAATATGCATTTATTACTGCATCTACTGAGTTTACGTCTTCTGCATATTCCTGGGTAATTTGCCCGAAAACCGAATTACAGGAAAAATTATGCCAATTGCTGTAAAAATTATTTTGTTCATATCGGTTGGTTTTCAAATATTTGGCAGGGCTTAGGCTAAACATTTTTGACCTTTGAAGGGAGTCACCATCCTCTTGGTAAAGTAGCTAAAATCTTTGAAAGAAGATAATCTGACACACCCTCTCTGGAATATAGCAGGTACTGGCAACAATTTGAAGTTTAGCGTTAATAGTAATCACGTGTTTAGTTAGCATAGTCTTTAAAAAAGTGTTCTGTATCCCTTAGGTCTTCAAGTCCGAGAATCCAGCAGACTTCAGCAAGATCTGAAAAATCCAGGCCTCCGGCTAAAATAGCCTCATTGGTATAGCGCCCTTCTTTACCATTGTATTTAACGGCTAAATCCACGGCGAGCTGCCATATTTCAGTCAATCCCGGATCGGTAATGTAGTCCTCCCAGTGGGTGAAGTCCGGGTCACGAAATCCTGGAGTGCCGTTTCCGACCCCATTACCATCCGGTATTTTCACATAGTCGGTCCTTCGTTTCACGAAATCCAGCTTTTCAGGTGTGGTGACCTCTTCATTCCATTCGGCATGTTGTACCACATGTACTCTTTTCGAGCTTTCTATTTCAGGCAGATCTTTTTGTAAAGCATCGACAAGCTCAGCGGAAAAATCCGACTGTCCCGCATCGGCAATCCATACGTCCCCGCCCTGTAAGAGGGTTTGTATGGCTAGTGATTTTACGGTTTCAACAGCCCCTTTCCAGTTAGCATGAGCGTCTGTCCAGTTCTCTCCAAAGGCGAGCTGAAACAGCGCATTGGGGGGCACATATAAACCCTCCTGCATGCCATAAGTGCCGGCGACTGCATGATAATTTAGTTTCGAATAGGCTGGATTGGACATTAAAGTCTTAAAAGCGGCGACGGTATGAAGGTCATCTACATCCGTTTTACAGTCAAATTGTACCAGCAACAGGTCTTTTTCTATAGCGAAACGTTCTGCTTGCAGAAAACGCTCTGCAGGGGTATTGCTGTTGAATGCCATGAAAACAGGCAGTATGGCAATACTTAGTAATGCTTTATATTTCATAAGTCGTTCTCAGGTTTTTATTCCGAAGCTTTTTTTATAGTCATTCTTAGCTTTCTTTGCACAAATTATATGTGCTTCTGTAAAGCCTTATGTATTTGGTTTTCAAATTCAAGTGTATCGTCTACGTAGAATGCTAAATTCCTGTACTTTCTTTTTATCCCGTAAAGCCCGGTAAGTTCGTTTTCTTTTTTCAAGCGGATTATGATGTTATGGCTTTCCAGTTCACCAAACAGGGATAATTTTCGGGTTTCTTTATCTGGCTCTAAATCTTTTGATGAAATTTCAAGGCTGTCAATATCTTGTAGGTCGATAGTTGTTTCCGTCATCATGCCATAGCGAAGGTGAAGTTGGTCTTTCTCCAGGGATATGGGTCTTTTAAACATAGATTTTAAGAACCCGAAAATCTGGATTCCTGAATACATACTCAAAAATGTCAAAACCCAGGCTGCTGCATCGCTCCATTTTGAAAGTAAAATATGAATTGCAGCGGTCTCAATTGCTACCAGGAATAGAATTACAACCAGCAATGCTATTGTTCCGCTGTCTTTGTGGTAGGAAAATTCATTGGCTTTCAATTTTCGTCTTTTCCAGTAAATAAAACCATAGTAAAACACTCCAATTTCAGTAACTACGGGCATAACCGCTTTTCGGGGCAGAATGTCGTAACAGGTGTCCTTCAAGCTTGTAAAAAAATCAAATGTTGATTTTTCATTTTCCTTGAATTTTATAATTGCTTTTCTGAGCTTGTAAAAGACATAGCTCAACACAGCTAATTCCAGAAAAGGAAGTATCCAGGTTTTAAAATATTGAAGGTATTGCTGATCTTCCTTTGGGAGAAAAAAGGACCCTATTAAAAGTCCGATGATCAGAACAGGAATCACTGATATTTTAGGAATTTTAGACTTTCGAATTAGCAGAAAGTAAATCAACGGAACAGTCAGCAACAGGTCAACTGTAATGGCCATGACCAAGGTCTCATTTCCCGCCAGAACCGGTGATTTCATTACTAAAATGAGGCCTCCTAAAAGACTTAAGGGGATTCCAAAATTCAACAGGTTTTTATTTAAAGCAAATGTTCTATGCATCATATTAGCCTTTTGTTATTTTTCGATTCTTCTTCATTCAGGGCGATTATGTTTTCAATTTTAAGTTTCACACCAAGAGACTTGCCGTTCGTGTAAGTCGTGTTGACAATCAATAAACTCAAAAAATCCTCAAAGTCAGGATGATTTAACAAGTTGGTCGGGTCACTTTGTGCGAATAATTCCTTTAGAGATTTCTGTTTCTTAAACTTGATCTGAGTCACCTTTTCTCTGAATTTTTGATCATCCAGAAACTCTACATTCAGTCGACCAATTTGATAGTGATTTATTAAAAAGGGATAAAAACGCTCTTCAACCCAATTCACTATGATGGTTTCTTCTTCCCGTAATTCACTCAGAGAACTGGAGAAGGCAGATATTTTTTCTCTTAACTCCGGATTGGTAAGCAAATATAATCTTCCGGAATTTGTAAGGTCATTACTTACACCTAATGCAGGGTCAAAGGTTGGGCGTGTGATGGTTCTGGACAGATAGCGATTGAGGCTGTCACTGCCAATCAGGTCTGTGTCCAGGTTGCTGTAATCCACTAATTTAATGGAAGAGGTTATGATTTCGTCCCGTATAAATATTTTACTGTTGAGCTGGTCCAGATTGTTCTTATATTCTTCTAATAGCTGAGTCAGGATTTGTTTTTCCTGTTTGGCATTCTGTAGGTTCTGATTCCAGGTATTGATGGAAAGCGCAATTAAAATTCCGATAACCACAAGTATGATTTCTCCTGTGGCATACAGCAGGTATTTACTGAATTTGCCTGCCCGGCCGGCCGGCAGGCTTTCAGTCATTAGGTTTTGCCTGATTTTTCTAAAGAATTTTATCACAAGCCTTTCGTTTCGCTAAAGATATGATTTTTAATTCATTGGATTATCAGATTATGAAGCACAAGGATTCAGATAAAAATAGCTGCAGGGCATCGCACTTTTCCGCCGGGGCGGAAGTAGGCAAGGACCTGCCTGGCAGTAGGCAGGAATAGCAAATTAGTCTTGAATTTCGCTTAGGAATTCAGTCGCAATGCGCTACATACATTTTTACCCAAGCTTATTTGAATTATTATCTATCAAATAATGGAATTGGCAGGAAGGATTGTCTACCTTATAAAAATGAAAACTAACCTATGATGACCAGTATAGAAGGAAATAATCCAGAGCCTATTTTGATTAATAAAGCCAAAAAAACATTCAAACAAGGAACTAATGTTGAAAACACGATTGAATGCCTAGTACAAGGTGAGTTTATACTAATTAATGAGTTCTATAATGATGGAATAGCTTTACTACAGGATTTACATAACTATCTAAAGCGAAGACTACCTACTAAGTCTTTTAAGGATCAGCAGGATTATCGCTCAGAATACTTTAAACTTTCAAATCTGATTTTAGTAGAAATTACCGATCAAAAACTATGCGCAAAGAAATCACCCAGTATCGGCTGGTTAAAAAAGTTTTATCCGGAAAACAACCATTTCTATTTGACCTTTCCTCAAATACAAGGATTGAATAGTGCCTGGCAATGGTATGAAAATGGAGTTTCCTTACCTGTGTTACGAAATAAGTTACATCCATATTATGGAGTTTACTTCCCAACCCGTTTCGATCATTTACTTCTCTTTGACAATTGGTTGAAACGCTATAATGGTCCCAAAAAAACAGTTATTGAAGTTGGTGTTGGATGTGGTGTTTTAGCTTTACAAATGCTACAACACGGCTTTCAAAAAGTTTATGCAACTGATATTAATCCTAACGCAATTATCGGATTGAAAGAGTTTATGGGAACCACTAAGCTTTCTCGAAAGATAGAGCTGGATTTGGGAAATCTTTTTGGTAAGTGGGAAAAACAGACAGAACTGATTGTGTTTAATCCGCCCTGGTTGCCAAAAAGTCATGATTTAGGAAGTATTGATGATGCTATTTATTATGATAAGACATTATTTTCTGACTTTTTTAATGAAGCAAAAAAGCGCCTCTTACCTAACGGGAAATTGATAGTGATATTCTCAAACTTAGCTCAAATAGCAAATTTAACAACGGAGCATCCAATTAAAAGAGAGTTAGCTGCAGGTAACAGGTTCCAATTGGAAAGATGCTTTAAAAAATCTGTAAAAACAGCTTCTGATAAAACGAAAAGAGGACAGAATTTACGTTCTCTGGAAGAAGTTGAACTTTGGGTACTAACAAATAACTAAACCCTTGGGATATCGAAATAGTTTTTTAAAAGTGGGTAAGGTTTCTCATATATAGCTTCTGGCGAAGTAAAAACCGTTTGCCTTTCGGTCTGCCTGCCGGCAAGGGCAGGTTATATTTTTATCTTTTAAAAGTATAAAAATTTGGATTTAGCACTAATTCCACAATAAGCTATATGCGATGTGTGCGCCTTGAATGGTAAATATAGTCAAATATTGACTAATGTTCTTTTAGATATAACGAACAAGCTAGAGGGTTAAATTCCCTTAGGGGTTAGGGTAACGCCTATAACCATTAGTAAGTCGCAAGCTGGTTTACCGAGAGGCATTCAGTGAAGTAAGCGAGACTACAAAAGCCGGTACTGACCAATAAGAACTGCATATAGAGGCTAGTCGTATTGGGGTAAGCAAGTACGTCTTTGCAACGCCCACAAGAAAAGGTACAATTAGTAGATACAGCAGGAATTGGCAGGAAGCTATTTACATTGCCGAGGGAGGTCTCCAAAGTCACGAGTTGGCTATATGGAGAAGTCAGCCGAAGTCATAGTACTTGCCGGAAACGAGCCATTAACAGAGATATGGATGGTCTCACAAGTAAGGAAGGACGGAACGTGTTTCTCTTTAAAATTCGCATAGGAATGATATTTCATGGCCTATGCTTAAACTAGAAGATAGTTTCAAGGGTGTAAAGAGCCTTGTAGTGATGGATTACGAGACTCCGTATACAGACCCTTACGTGCGGTGGTGTGAGAGGCGCGCTCCGTCAGTAACTGGCGGAGCCGTCTACTCGATTAGCTGCTGGCTTTACTTTTCAGTTAAAATTATTATAGTAATAGTAAGCAAATAATTTTCATATTTAACCATTATTTTTCAGCGTAATACACCATCATTTTAGCAATGTTTTTTTTGATAATTCTGTATTGTACTATTCCCGATAGATTATTTTTAACTAATAAATTTGGTACTAATTTAAGCTTATTAAAAAAAATAGATAGAGGATAACTCCATATGCTCATTTTATAAATCTTTTTTGATGACGGATGGGATTCTTTTGATACATCAAATTCTTTTACTTCTCTGAATCCAACGTCTCTAAGGGATTGTTTAAATTCAGAAACTTCTGCTAGATTAGGAACTGCCCATCCTTCGCAGAAGGTATTTAAGTCCTTAGCCTCCTTTTTATTTTGAGGTTTACGATATTGAAATCCATCCCAGATAATTAACCTTCCGCCTTTTTTGAGTACACGATAAGCTTCTCGGAGAAAGTCTTTTTTATTTTCGGCATAACAAACACTTTCTATTGCCCACACTACAGAAAAGGTTTCGTCTTCAAATCCAGAGTTTAAAAAATCCCTTTGATAGAATGTTGTTAAATCATTTACGTTATTTTCAATTGCTAATTTTTCAGCCTTCTTAACTTGTCTTTCACTTAATGTAATACCTGCAACACGAGTTTTATAATTCTTAGCTAGCCATATTGAACTACCTCCAACACCGCAACCAGCATCCAAAATATAATCATCAGATTTAATTAGAGCTTTTTCTGATAAAAATTGGTTTGTATTTAAAAGTGCCTCATTATGATTTTTAGTTTTCGAGTCCCAGTACCCATAATGTATTCCGTGAGTGTCACCATGATAAAAATACTTATAAAAAGGTAAAGTATAATCGTAGTATTCTATTATATCTTTTTTGCTCATTAATTTTGAAAAGTTTTGGTGTTATATATTTTACTGTAAAATGTTCAACTATACCTTGATAGGAGACTTCGACATGAGGTTATGTTTCCTAAAATATTCTTTAATTTTTGGTTTTTTTAGCTTGCAGCTAACGGGAAGTGTATCTTTCAGTAGCGACAAAAAAAGCACTGCCCTTATTTATAAGTCGTAAATTTATAAAATAAATCCCAAACCCAAACTATTGCTTGTAGCTGTTGTTGGCAAATCATTTTATTTATTGAATTTGATTATTATAACCGCCGACGATATTATTTGGGTAACTAATTTTTGTCATTTGATTCAATCTTTTTGATTTGTGCTTTATGCTTTTCCGTATCCCAGTCGATTCCATATTTTACCAAATACTCTTCGATTGGTTTTAGACCAACGTTTACCCTTCTTTCGTTTACTTTTTCCGGTTCCATCAAAGGAGATACGTAATTTTCTCCGGTTTCAGGGTCTCTGGCAATTTGGGTTCCATAAACCTGACGCTTACCTTGTCTAAGACTTAAACGATCTTCCAGTAAAGCTAAGGCACCAGCGGCTATTTTGCCATCGGCTACTGCCTTTCTGAGAACAGGTAGATATTCTTCCTGGGTTTTCATATCACCATGTTGCAGGGTCAAAAAGATTGCATTACTTCCTGGTTTACCTATTTGCTTGAGTGATGGCCAGCCTAGACTGTCGAGCAAATTTGTTACTTTGATTACATTGAGAGAATCACTCAACCAGACTTGGCGTCTCACTCTTTCTGTTTCAGTAGCCTCGTATCCATGCACAGCTATAATAGCTCTATATTCTCTTCGTCCACCCTGGTCTTTAAGCATAATTTCGTCTAATAGATCTGAGATCTCATTTCTTTGGATACCCTCTGCCTCATTCTTATTGTGTCTGATGATTTCCATTAACTCAGACCATCCTTCTTGATTATGCAGCTTTTTTAAGTCTAAATCTGTAGCAATATGCCAATAGTTCTTGTATTGGGCCTCATTTGCTAGATGAAAAAGAAGGTCAAACGAGCTTTTTGGGTCATTTGCCAAGGCATATGCGCAGGCTGCATTGTAAATGTCGCGTGTGTTAATCTGTTCTTCAAATTGTTCAAACGCTGCTTTGTATTTTTCTGCAGACAGTAGATAGTCTTTGGATTCGAATAAACTTGAGGCTTCTTCGATTAATTGAGCGTATTTTTCTTGGTTCTGACCAAAAATAGACGTTGTAAGTAAAAAGCAGAATGCAGCTAAAAATAGAGTTTTAATTTCCATATTATGATCGTTTAATATGATTGCCAACGATCTAGTACTAGAATAGTAGCGGATTTTTACGTACTAATTTTTTCGATTAAATACAGACTTTTTTATATTTCTAACTTTTTTTGGGGCTAAAACCGCTATAATTTTTATACATTCTTGGCAGCTGACATTCATTAAGCCAATATTTCTATTAGAATTTTTCCAAACCTCATTTAATAGAAATTCTCAGCAGAGTTAATTCACTTATTATTTTATAAACACTCAATATAATAATTTACCTCAAATTAACTAGCTATCTTCTTTTTTACTACTTCAAGTTTCTCCTCTGTGAGAGGCTTTTCAAAGTAATCAATTACAGATATGTAACTAGAAGCCTTTATTTTGTCATCTGGATATCCTGAAGATGTCAACATAAATATTTTTGCATTCATGCAAAGTTCTTTAATTTCTCTTTCAGCCAAAAACTCCCATCCATCCATCACTGGCATATTTATGTCCAAGAAAATAATTTCAGGGCAGTCCTTTTCAAGATATCTAAGGGCTTCCATTCCGTTGAGTGTTTCTTTAACTTCAGTAAATCCAGCACGATTCAGGACTTCTTTAGATAAGAAATTTGTTATTTTATCGTCTTCTATCAATAATACTTTCTTCATTTTATTTTTCATTTAAATAAACTTTGAACAATGCTCCTTCATAGGGCTTGCTTTTCACTACTATTTCCCCTCCGTGCGTATCAATAATTGTTTTAACTATATACATTCCAATACCCTTTCCCTCTACATGTGTATGTAGCCTTTTAAAAAGACCGAACATTTTCTTTCTATATTTACTAGCATCAAATCCAAGTCCGTTATCTTTTACTTTTAGACAAACTCTTCCATTAAGTTTAGTTGTTTTTACTTCAATAATTAATGCCTTATTAGGGTCTCGGTACTTTATTGCATTAACCAATAAGTTATGCATAACACTTTTTAAATGCAGGTGAGGATAAACAATTATAGGGCACTTAGAAAAATCGGTTCTTAAAGTGGCGTTAGAGGTTTTAATTTGTTCGGCAATACTCTTTTTTATTCCATTGAAGATATTCTCAAATTTCAAGCTTTCACTTCTATTATTCAAGGTGGCTTTAAAGTTGATAACATCGTTCAGCGTAAATACTGTTTTGTGTAATTGATTTATACTTTTTTTCAAATTATCAAATAACTCTCTATTTTGCTGGTCCGTAAACGCATCTGTATCTATCATAGAGGTAAGTGTACTAAGGTTGGTAGCAGGTGCCTTCAAATCATGCGCAACTATAAAAGCAAATTCTTTCAGTTCTTGGTTTCTTAGCTTTATTTCTTTGGATTGTAGTTTTACTTTATTTACCTCTTCCTCTAATGCTTTTCTATAGTTCTTTAGCTTTTGTTCCGCTTTTTTACGTGATGTAATATTTTGAATAAAAACATGAATTATAGGTTTGTCTCCTACAAGGTACTTGCAAGGTGTAGCTTCTGCTATGAAGACAGATCCATCCTTTCTCTTAAAACATGTCTCTACAAACATTCTCTCTTCATGCTTCATTTTATCTAAAACCACATGTGAATGCTTGATTTCATCTTCGGGATGTAAATCAAATA
Organism: Psychroflexus aurantiacus; assembly: GCF_010820555.1. GTDB lineage: Bacteria > Bacteroidota > Bacteroidia > Flavobacteriales > Flavobacteriaceae > Psychroflexus > Psychroflexus aurantiacus. Next base: position 298,388 of record NZ_JAAIKD010000005.1, read on the forward strand.
CACTTTTGTTAAGTAATTCATCTTTAGAATAACCAAGCTCTTCTATCAAACTATCGTTTGCATTAATAATATTCATAGTTATATCATGAACTAAGGTTGGAATTGTTGAATATTTGAAGATCTGCTTAAAAATATCGCCTTCCACATCAATTTTCTGAAAATCTTTCCCGGGATTTAATGAGCTAGCATTTTGAAATTTATTTTTTTCTTTTGCCATATTTTAGTCACATTGTTTTCTGAATCATGATTTTTTGGCTTTCTGCCAACGTGTTCGTATAACCGTCAGTTAGGGTTTAAAGTACTTAAATTTTTCGATTTAGAACTGACATTAGCAATTCCCAGTGGATTCGGACGTAGTCGAATACGCCGTGATTGCGGTTATACAGTGTTAGCCTTTCGTTATTTCTTTATTTATCAGTTCAACAACTTGTTTATTCAATTCAATCATTTTTTTATAGTCATCAATTATTAATGAATTAGTAAAAACTGATAGAACGAATCCATTCTTAAAAATCGTGTCATTTAAAAGTCTATCTAATTCTTGTCTTGAAAGCTTTATATTATTATCAAATTCTTTTTTACTGGCATAAAACAAAAAGCTTTCTGCTAATGGGTCTAAATCAACAGTTTTAAACCAAGGGTCATAAAAATAATGCTCCATATCATTTCTTAAATGTTCTCGGTTTGATATAATTTGATTGTGTATTATGTCTAAATTTAAAAGCCCACTTTTTATTGATTCGTTTGAGATTATTGTAAAATTTCCAGAGTTTAGTAATTCTACAAATGTGTTGTTGTTTCGTTTAAACTCTTGCCAGATTCCGACATTAAATGCATGGTAATTAAACATTTGAATATTCTCCACGGGCTTTCCTTTAAAATGTTCAAGTGCTATTTGAGCAGAGTTCACAATACCTTCTCTAATTCCAATGTGGCGTTCAAGTTCTTTTTCTTCAAAAATCAAATCACTTTTTATATTTTTCAAGAACTGTATTTCTTTCGCTCTTTGTTTATTTAATTCATTATGGTTATTGATTTGTAAGGCTATTAAGATTCCAATGACTACAAGAATTATCTCTCCAATTGCATATAACAAATACTTGCTGAATTTATTTTCTGAAAGTAGATTTTGACGAATTTTTCTAAAGAATTTTATCATTGGTTAGCAGGTTGTCATAATGAAGGCTAATGGTCTCGTATAACCGTCAGTCAGGGATAAATTTACAATTAAATTTGGTTAAGCGCTGACTTTGGCAATTACAGAGTGGATTCGGACGTAGTCGAATCCGCCGTAATTGTGGTTATACATTGTTGTGCTTTCGTTATTCTTTTCTTATTTCTAATTCAGTGTCAATGGATTTTATTAGATGATTAATTCTTTTATTTATATCATTTTGACTTACTTCTACTTCCCAATAAAATTGATTTTTCAAACTACGAAGGAAATACATAAACTGTTTATCTTTTTTGAGTTCATTAAAATTGTTAGGGATCATTTCAAGTTGCAAATCGTCAAAATTTTCAGTAACTCTATATTTTTCATAGTTCCCATTCCACAAAGCATTAAATCGTGTGCTAAAAATAGGTATATTGGCATCTTCTATCCTTTGAACGTATTTGTTGATTTGTGAATCTAATACATTGCTTGACCAAGAATAATAGCTGATTAATTTGTCCCTTAACTCATCGTTAGATATTAGGTTTAAATCTTTGGATTTTAGGGCTTCAAATACCTCTGTATTTATTTTAGGTGTCCAAGTTTGAGTAATTCTTCCAAAATGGTATTTTAAAGTGTCTTGATACTGTAAGTCTTGTTCAATATAATTTATTAAAAAGGTAATAGATTCTTTAGTAAGAGCATATTTTTCAAATCTGAAATTGTTAAATTCTATATCTGTATTTAGGCTTTGTTTAAAGTTAATAAGAAACTTGATTTCTTCTGCTTTTAATTTTTCCTTTTCATTCCAATTATTAATCTGAAGTGCAATCAATATTCCAATAACTACAAGGACAATTTCTCCAATCGCATAAATCAGATATTTACTGAATTTATTTTCAGAGAGTAGTTTTAGTCTAATTTTTCTAAAGAATTTTATCATTGGTTATTGGATGGTTTTAATGAAGCAAAACGTTAAGAATATATGGCGTTGGCCATTTCGCGGCTCTTAACTAGCAATTCGAAACATGTATTTATCAAATGTAATCATTTTCAACTTTAGCACTATTTGCCCAATGACCTATATTTAGTGTTGGGCATAGTTCATATCATTCACCTATCCCTAAGATATTATTTTTAGTATCAATCAAAATGACTTTATCCAAGAACATTTTATTCCCTGCTAGCCCCATCATTATCCAATTGGGAAAAAAATCATAGGGAGACATGCTATTTGAAGAGTACACATAAGGTGTCTCTTCAATTAATTTTCCTACCTTGATATCAGTGTTTAACTTTCTTCTGTAAAAATCATAAGATTTTCCCCAGCTAGTTATGCAACATAACGTATCTATCGATCCGGCGCTTTCTATATTTTGTAGTTTTTGATTATCCATGATGAGTGGAAACATGCTGGAGCCTGTATCGTATGTGAGCTGCACATTCTCACCATCAACTTTTGCAGGGAATAAGATTGGGAATTGATTTACACTAGCGCCTTTAATTTCATTAAATTTATATTCTAACTCTTTGAGATTATGGTTTGTAATGGCTAATTTATTTTTCTTGAAATCGAGTAGTAATTTTCTCCCAAAAATAGCATCATAACCAATCGTACCAAGAACCGTAAATGAACTGTCTATTTCAGCACTCCCGAGCTCAGATAACACCAACAAATTGTCTGCCTGGAGACTAGCGGCCCCTATTGATAAGGTTGAAGACTCTAACCAATAATTACCAGACTGACTTTTCTTGAACTCAAAAGAAGGATACTTTAATTTTAGGGCATTTAAAGTCTTACCATAGAGTTTACTTTGAGACGTCCCAGTATCAAACTGCATATAGAAAGAATCATCAATACCATTCAGCTTTACCTTTACGAAAAAGGAACTAATTTCCGTTTTTAAATCCCCATATGATCCTGAAACCCACTTTATATTAGAAAAGCTCACGGTTTTAGGTTCTTTAAAATTCTTAAATGTACTTACAGTGTTTTTGGTTCTCCAATAATAGTTAAAGACCTTCCAGCTGGTAAATAAAAGGCCAAAAATGATGACTGCTGCCAGTGATAAATTTTTAAGTGTTTTGTTCATTTCTTGAATTAGATTACAATAGTATTCTAGTAAAGAACGTGAGCAGTTACTTTATGAAAAAAATAAAGTGACAGATTTGAAGCTTTTGGGATGAGTTTGAAGTTTGTGAAATCAGCTTGACTTTTAAGATTGATTTTGCAGATACTTTTTTATCCCTAAAAAATATTTTGGTGATACAGGAACCTCTTCTTCCAATTTAGTTATCTTGATGTAACCTTTACGGGTATTTCCGTATATCTGATTTATCTGTAAAGGATTTACTAAGTATGACCTATGTACTTGTTCTGCTGATAGAATTTTATTTTTTATATCAACAAATTTTGATCGGATTATTTCTTTTTTAGGCAATTCATTTCTTATGTAGTAAATGTCCACATAATTTGATTGTGCTCTTGCCATAAGAAAATCTTTTTCCAGGAATTCTACTACTTCATTTTGGTTATACCCTTCTATCGAAATTGTCTTTTCATTTTTATCAATGTCTGGTTGTATAATAATTTTACTAAACCTTAATCGAAGATAGACCCAAAATGGAATAAAAATGGGGGCAAAGGGTAGACCGAAGTTTGTGAACCATTGCAGCATATGATTCAGTTTAATATTAAGGTCATTGACAACTAAAACATTATAGAAATAGGCAGTACTTGAAATCAATAAAAATCCCGAAACCAAGATAACTAGCTCTTGATAAATATGCCATTTTCCAAATGTGAGTCTATACCAAAACTCCTCAAAAATATGAATCAGTAATACTGGTAGGATGATACAAATTCCATAACCAACCAGCTTTATGTTTTTATACTCTATTTGATTCGTGTAAATATCAAATGGTTGAAGAAAAATTAGAACGACTACAATCGTTGTTGCCAACATTAGGCTTAATAATAACGTGTGATACCAGTCAGAAGTATAGCCGATGGATTTATGTAAATTCATTTAAAACAGATTTCTATAATTCAAGTAAAATAATAAATGTCAGATTTATTAATATCTGCAGTTTTTTATTTTTACTATGTAATGCGTGGTTATTATGCCTAACGGTTTTCATATGGCCTGTGGCGGTTTCGAAGCACTTTCCTGTCCAACGAAACCAAAGCTGGATACGAAGCGAAAACCCTGCTGGTAGCCGTTTACCCGCCATAAGGCTATATGCGTTGTTGTGCTTTCGTTATTTAATAATTTTTCAATTCGGATTCTATTAGTTTTCTCAAGTTTTCGTTTTCTACTATTACTGTTTTGAGTCTAGTGTAGAAATCACTCCATTTCACATTAACCTCAAACAAAATTTGATGAAACTTCTTGGTTTTTGACAATGCTAGAAATTTTTCACTGTCGATAATATCTTTGCCTTTTATCTCCTCAAATGTATAGTCTTCAAAAGTTCTCTTTTTCAATTCAAACCAATTCTTGGCGTTATAAAGTTCTTCTTGAGCAAGATATGGTTTTAACTTTTCGTTTATTAAAGGCACAAGTTCTATCCAATAAACATTTTCCATATCATTAATACTACTTGTGTAAGAGGTTAATGCGTCTTTAATTTTTGTGTTCTTTATTGTATAAATGTTTTCTTTAAAATCAGAACCTATTAGTTGTTTAAAGTACAAAGTTCTTCTTATGAGCGCAGGTTCTGAAATGGAATCAATATTTTCATTTTTTATTCCGAATTTATATAATTCTAAATGTAAGTTGTCAATCTGTTCGAATTGTGTTTCATAATAATTGAATTGTTTTGAATCAGTAACTAGATTTTCAAGAATATTATTTAATACAACCTTTTCTGCTTGTTTATTTTTACGAGTTTCATTCCAATTGTTTATTCCTAACGCAATCAAAATTCCAATTACAACAAGAACAATCTCTCCAATTGCATATTTAAAATACTTTACAGTTTTACCTTTTGAAAGCAAGTTTTGTCTAATTTTTCTAAAGAATTTTATCATTGGTTAGCGGTTTCTGGTAATGAAGCACAAGGCTTAGTATATGAAAAGTAAGCGGTATCAAAGCACTAAACTTTCGGTAAATCAAGAACTTTGATACGAGCTAAAACCTTTGAACTTACTACTGTTTCGCTTATTTTTTATATACATTGTTGGCAGCGGGCTTTTTTACCCGCTATTGCTTTTGGGTCAGATCTCTTATTTCATCAAGGAATGCCAAATCTTTGACTACTCCTCTCATCATACAGATGTTGGTTCTAATTTTTCCTTTATCTTCATAATTCCCGAATAAGATATAACTATAGCCGATCTTATCAGTTATCAGATGTCGTGCTTTCGTTAATATATAGACACTTTATTTTCTATAATGATCTTATCAATTTTGACTGCGGCTAATTTTAATTGATTAATATACCACTCCAATTGAACGTAATGATGATACAGGTCATCAAGGAATTCAGATAGTTGTTCAGGTTCCATATCGCGAAAAGATCCGGTTCTTCTTTCATGACTATACTTTTTACTTATAAAAGCCCATCTTTCGTCCAGAATTTGACCGTTATCTATTAACCTGTCATAGGTGGAATTGTATAATTTGATCAATTGTTGTGATAATTTCTTATTTCTAAAATTAGTGAGTTGATTGCCGGATACAGCAGATTGATAGGAGCCTAGTATTGGGTAAAATGTCCTGTTTGTGGAGAAATAAATTTTGAAGATAGAATCTAGTGATTTTCTATCATTCTGGTAAAGATCGAACAGGTCTCTGTTTAAAGTACTATAGGCCTCTATTTTTGGCTCTATGACTTCTATTGTAAATTGAATAAAAGCCCGATCCTGTTTTAGATCATTTTTTACGCTGGTAATGATTTCCTTTTCTTTTTCATGCTGAATTCTTCTTTCGTTCCAATTATTGATTTGAAGAGCAATTAAAATTCCAATTACCACCAGCACAATTTCTCCAAGAGCATATTTAAGGTACCTCACGGTTTTCCCTTCTGAAAGTATACTGTGTCTCAATCTTCTAAAAAAGGTTATCATTAGAGGTAGGTTTCATTTAGTTTAAATTATGCACGGACTCTTGATTAAGCACTAAATTAAGCATTATTTTTATACGGTGTTGTGGGTCGTTTTTTTAACTCGGTTCCCATAAGTCAATCCGTTTTAATTTTCCGTTCAGAAAGAAAAATAGTAATCGATTGTCAGTCATTTTTCCATTTAACGTCAATGGGATTCCACAAGTTATATATTTTTCAGTTTCTCCGTATATGTCAATGAAATTTGTTGAACTACAGTCAGATTTAAAATATTCAGAAATATCTTTTTCGGTCGTTTTATTTGACAATGTTAATTTACCTATATTAAGTTCAGTAATTTTTTCGTCAAAATAAACTACGCTCAACTCACATTTTTGAGAAACTTTATAAAATTCAAAGTGCGTTTTTCCAATGTATATTATTGAGTCGGCTATTGACATATCCATTAATTCAGGAATTAGTTTAATACTGTCAATTTGTTTAGCCAAAGATTTTAACTCATTAATATTAATTTGAAAAGGAATATTTCCATTCAATCTAATGTCATTCAATTCGACTGATTGAGCATTTACTGAAATTAAGATTCCAGCAAATATTAGGTTTAGAAATGTCTTCATTTTTTAATTACCTACAACGTTTGGTGAATGGTTAGTTACGTGTGCAGCAACTTATTTAGCAAATAAATCACAGATAGAATTTTCCGCAGGATATACGTAAATCGGCAGTGACCAAGCAATTAATTATACACGGTGTTATACCCATTTAGTTTCCTTAAATAATAATGTTGTAGGTTTACAAATAAAACCAAACAAATAGATGAATAAAACACTAAATAATACTAGAATTTTGAAACTATCAAGATTATTTATGATAGTTATGATTGTTAATTTTTCAACATCTTGTTCTTCTATAAGTGATAATGCTAAGAATTTTGCCTATGATTTAGAGGCAGCGGCTAAAACACTTAAATCTCAAGAAATTGGAAGTGAGTTTGTTATCAATTTTGTACCTATTGATACAGAAGCTCCATTCACAATTTTAATATTTTCAGAAAATGGAGTGACATTTAATGAATTAATTGAAAAAGGTCTTGATTCTCTTTTAGTTGAGGATTTATTTCCGCAACTTTCTTACATTGATTTAAAGAATAGAGCAACGAGTGTTGTATATCAAAATGGGACAATTAGTTTTACTACTTATTACAGGAGATTTGTTGATGTTAATACAACTCAAATAATTAATGGTAAAGGTGATACGGATATTCTTGTGAAAACCATAGGGGTTGGTCCAGGCAATATTTCTGATGAAGTCTTATTAATTGAATTACAATAAGAAATGAGTCAGCCTCTTTGTGGTTGTAATTGGGTATAATGTGTTTGTGTATGATTAGTGGCGTGTATAAGCACCTAATTAGCAAATAAAAACCGAATAGAAAATCAGCGAATCCCGATAGCTATCGGGATTCGTAAGTCTGCGATAACCAGCCATTAATTATTCTAGGTGTTGCCATTTCGTTGTTTTTTTTCAGATTATTGTTTTATTTCTATTTTATCGAAATCCAGCATTCTGATTTTAGTAAATTCGGTCTGCGGTTTGTTCAGCAAACTTTTTCAATTCCGATTGAGTGAGAAATTAAGTGAAAGGTCAATTCAGCTTATAATTCGGTTTTTTATAAACTTACTCAAATCGTGTTTAAAAGAAACTTCATATTGTAATAATCGCACAAATAATTAATGATAAAACACTTATTATTGTCAATAAATTTCTTTGATTTTTTATTAAATATTTTATTCCAATGACTAAAAAAACAATTTGGGCAATAAGAAATGGTATTGTCAACATTTCTATAAAAACTCCAATTAAAACAAAATCAATTCTATAATATTTAATTAACCAAATCAGAATAAAGTAAGATACAATTGCAAAATCTACAATTATCAAATTTCTATTGGTACTAAATTTGGTCATTTTTTCGAATTTGAGTGAGTTCTGCAATGAATGCCAACGGTTTGCGGCTACGCACAGTGGGGATCGTTACCAAGATTGATATCTAAAATAAGAATTTCTTCTTCAACTCAGTTCTTCCTCGTAAACAACCAAACCCGCATGGGATGTAGGCGCTGTTAGGTGTATTTACTTTAAAAGATAGATTAATAAAAAAGTAATTAATCCTAGTATCATTATAGCTAGACCAACATACGTAGTCATCTTTCGCTTTCTTTTTTCTTGATCGTTCAAAGGTCTTATTCGTCCTTCTTTGGCATATTTTTTCTCCATTGACTGTCCAACAGACACCCCAACTGCAACGCCAATTGCTGGTCCGATTCCGATAAGGCCAAGGTTACCGGTAATAATGCTGATTGGTATCCCGATTCCAGAGAAGATAGCTATACCCAGTCCAGTCCATTTATTGATAAAATGACCTTCGGGAAAAGTTTCTTTGTTTGTTTCCATAAACTTTGCATTTACTTCTTTGTTATTAATATAAATATTGTAGCTTGTTTCTACAATTGCATCTAACGTCTCTGCTATGAGTAGTTGCGTGGTTAAGCACGTAATTTAGCAAATAAATCACAGATAGAATATTCCGAAGGAATGTTCGTAAGTCGGCAGTGACCTAGCAATTAATTATACACGGTGTTGGCAACAGTAAGTTATTGGGATTCATAAAATAAGAAAAGGAGAACAACATGTGGGCAGGAGATTACTCGGCGAGAATGTTAGGAGACTTTTTTGCTTCGGTATCCTCACGTTTAAATAACTAGTTGTTAATACCCGAACTGGTTTGTTCACTCGGATTTTTTCTTACTTATTTTTGCAATATCAGAGTCAGTAAGCTATCAATATAGGCTTGTTGAGTACGTGCATATTCGTTGGCTTGTCGACTTCTTAACTTGTAGATGTAAGGTATTGTGTCTCCTTTATAAAAGTAGTTGCCACGATCTCCATAAACACTCATCCAACTATCGGGAGGGAAGATACGTATATCGTCTCTGTAACGCAGTGATGAATCCAAGTGTACGATGTTACCGTTAATCAGCAGCTCTTTGCTAAATAAGCCTTTTTTTTTGAAGCGGTCCAAGGAATTCTCATGGGCATCATACAGCACGAAAATATAATCTTCGTCAGTTGTTATATGAATATCGGTTGTACTATTCGCATAATTAATTTGTAAATAGCCACCAGCGAGCAATACTAGTTCTGCTATAATGAGTACGTAATAAGGAAAAAGCTTTTTTATAAGGATTCGGTCTAAAACGTATAAGCCAACAATAAGCATTGTGATGGGTACAACAATAATGGGATAAATAATTGCAGGACTCTCAAGAGTAAAACCAAGATAGATAGTATAAATAGCAATAACAATACTAAAAGGTGTTACAACCGTTAAGGGTGTAACAGGATAGAACCATGATTTTAGAATTTTTAAAGTAGCCATGTCTTATTTTAATTGGTGTTCATTACTTAAAGTTACAAGATAACGGTGGATTATGTTTTCTTTTTTGTCGATGCTGGCAATAGTTATTTTTTCACGCGTTTAATTTTATTGCCTTCTAAAAATCCATCTAATAATTCAACTTCCTTAACCTTATTATCTGTATTTCTCAAAAACCGCATAGCTCCATCTGTTTGTTTCATATAAAATTGGTTTTCCGATTGAGGCAATAAATGTATTTTATTTGGTCCCATCATTACAAATAGACTATCATTTTCATTGATGACTTCTAAATTCATATTTTCGTTTAGAGAATAGAATCCCGAATAACCCTTTAACAAATTTTTGTCAATGCCAATTTGTTCTCTTTCCAAAGGAAGAGAGTATTCTTTATTTTCAAGTATCGATTCAATACTATTTGAAATTTCCTTTGCAACTGGATGTCTGCGATTTGATAGAACAACAATTGCAATTTGGGCCTGTATATTATTAACTACCGAATAACTGAAACCGTCATAATAGCCATCAATTTCTAATTTATCCGAAAAATTTGAACTTATGATTTTTGCCAAATCATTTGCTGTTGATTTTATTCCTTTGCTACTAAATGTAATATCATCATTAGAAACAGGTGCTTTTTGTAATTCAAGTCCATTGCCTTGATGGTTATGATATAGATAGCCAACTGCTAAGGATGAATCAGTTTTTTGAAAATATGTGTTTTCTAAACTCAATTCCTTGCTATAATTTTCTATATTTTCTTGAAAGGTTTTACCGCTTATTTTTTCTATTAGCAATCCCAAAATATTATAGTTTAAATCACTTCGTTTGGTTTTTTCAGATGATTGAAGTGCTAAGTTCGCATAATCGATAGTTGAATATTCCAGCTCTGGATTTTGTTCTTGAATAGTTTGCAAGCTTGGTAAATTCGTTTTATGATTTAGCAAATCATTAATTGTGAGGTCTGATTTGAATTCTGGAATGTAATTCGAAATTTTGTCTGTTAATTTGAATTTCTCCTTTTTAGCCATTTCTTTAATAATATTCGCAGTAATTATTTCAGAAATTTCCCCAATTTTAAAAGTGGTTTTATTGGAAAAGGATCTATTGTTTTCATAGTCCGCTAAACCAAAACTATTTCCGTAAAGAATTGTATCGCCTTTGGTTACCAAAACAACTCCACTGAAGCGACCTAAATCAAGATAGCGGTTTGCGAGAATATCAATTTTTTCAGCTTTTTCGCTTTCAAGAATCTCAGTTTTAGGTTTCATTTCTGTTTTGCAAGAAAGAAAACTCAATATGAAAATTGTAAGGTAGAATACTTTATTCGTCATTTTCTTCATAATTATTGCCAACGGTCTCGGCTATGTTTAGTGCGTGATTTCAAGGCATTTCACTTTCCGTTAAGCAGTTAGTTTAATTAATGTAATTACGTTCCTATCAGCACTTAAGCCCGCATTACGTATAGCCATTGTTGTGCTTTCGTTATTTGTCATAATTCTTAATCTCTTCTACAAGAGTCTTTGTTTTTTCAATCAAACGTTGTCTCAAGCGATTGGTATGAATATAAATTGTGATTTTACTTGTTAATATTCCATTTAAGTTTGTCTTTAATTCGTTTTCATCGATTTGTTCCCATACCGAATTCATTTGTGTACCCTTGATGGCACTGAATTCGACATTTATTGGGAATTGAATAATGTATTTGTAGCCCAATTCTGCCAATAGTTTAAAATTCAAGTCAATAGTCTGAAGAGTTTCAATTTGTTCGGCATTATGTTTTTGAATTTTATCTCTCAAAGGTGCTTGTATTAAGTCTAAATTTCCAGTAGAAATCAGCGCATTATATGTATTCAAATTCAAGTTATTGGATGGAGTGAAATACGGTAGAAATTCGTATCGTGCAATATTTCTTATCGTGTCAAAAGTGGCATCAGATGACGACAATCGTTTGGATAAAGAAGTGTGTACTTCTAACTCTGTATTGAATGTCGAAATTTGATTTTCAAGTAAGACAATATCTGATTCTAAATCAATTAAGAGCGAATTGACATAGTTTTCTCTTAAATCCTGTTTTTTACGTTGCTCGTTAAGATTGTTAACCTGCAATGCAATTAAAATTCCCACAACTACAAGTATAATCTCTCCAATGGCATAAATCAGATACTTACTGAATTTATTTTTAGAAAGTAGTTTTTGTCTAATTTTTCTAAAGAATTTTATCATTGGTTAGCTGTTTCTGATAATTAAGCACAAGGGTTGGTATATGGTTAGTTGCGAGTTTTAGTAATTACTTATAGCCATTGCTGTGCTTTCGTTATTTGTTCGTTTTGTCGTTTTCTAAAATAGTTAATAGGTTTTCTGATTTTATTTTTATTTCTTTAAGTAAAGCAATTTGAAAATTACAAGTTCTTAATGTGGTATGCGCTTGATTACCAAAAAGTCTAAATTGCTCTGATTCTGAATCATATCGCCAATCCTCAAGTTTATCATCTTCACTGTTTATTCCTGCGAAAATTGAGCCCATAAATTTGGTTAAATCTATAGCATTTTGAAACTCAATAGTGCTGAGATTCCATTTTTGCATTTCCTCTGCATAAGCTTGACCATAAAAGTCCAGAACATTTTTAACCTTTAAAATTGCCTCTTTTTTTTCTTTGTTAAATAATGAAAGATTGCCTGTGCTAATTAAGTCGTCAATGGTATATGTTGAAGAAGTTAGCTTACTAATAAACATTAGCTTAATACTATCCATTTTTTTATTAAGAATCGTAATGTCCCTGTTTTGTTTTCTATAATAGTTAAGGTATTCTAGATTTCTTGTTCGATAAGCGTTGGTAATACTGTCCTCTTTTTTTATTTTTTCCAAATCGCTTTTCAGTTCAACTATTAAGCTGTTTTGGTAGGTTTCCATCAACTTATTCTGCTTTGAGAGTTCATTGGAATTGTTAATTTGTAAAGCAATCAAAATGCCTATTACTACAAGAGTAATTTCGCCAACGGCATAGAGTAGATACTTACTGAACTTATTTTCAGTCAGTAATTCTTGTCTAATTTTTCTAAAGAATTTTATCATTGGTTATTGGTTGGTCATAATGAAACACAACGGTTTGTATATGAGCCGTTTTAATGGCTTATATACATTGTTGTAAATAGTAATTATTTCGAATACAAAACATTTTTTTTCATGATAAGATTAATAACAATTCTAATTAAGAAATAGCCAATTAGTATAATAAAAAAAGGACCAAAATTGAAGCTAAAATATAAATTGTCAAATGGCCAAAATAACTTGTTAATAATTGGGCCCAAAATCGAAATGTAAAGTGCTAGCCAAATTCCAATAGCTGTAACTTCAATGACTAAATTTTTATGTTTAAAAATCCTCTGGATAATGTTTTTGACAAGGAGCACAATTACAATCAATGATAATACTGCAGATATACTAAATAAAAGCCAATACCAAGGATGTTCTTCAAAAGTCGAATCGCTTCTACCTATATGTTCAAAGTAATCATAAACGGAATATATGACTACTATAGACATTAAATAGGCTGTAGGATATTTAATTAATTTTTTAATCATATTTATTATTTACAACGACTAGTATATGAAAAGTAGGCGATTTCGAAACATGAAACTGTCGGTTAAGAATGAAATTTGATTCGAGCTATAAGCCTGGATTTTATTCCGGTTTCGCCTATTTTTTATAGACATTGTTAGCCTTTGTTTTTGTTTATTTCATTTTTCTTTAGCGTTTAGGTATTATTATTTTCCAAACTTACTTTGATATAGTCATTGATAGTTTTCTCTAAAACATCTAAAGGCATAGCGCCATTTTGTAAAACTGCATTGTGAAACTCCCTCAAATCAAATCGACTCCCAAGTTCTTGTTTTGCTTTTTCTCGTAATTCTAAGATTTTCATCATTCCAATTTTGTAGGCGCAGGCTTGTCCAGGTGCAACGATATAACGTTCAATTTCTTTGGTGACATCAGATGTAGGCAAGCCTGTATTTTCGACCATATAATCAATTGCCTCTTCTCGTGTCCATTTTTTATAATGGATCCCTGGATCAACAACCAAACGTACCGCTCTAAACATTTCTGCCTGCAGCCTGCCTAGATTACCAAAAGGGTCATTTTTATAAAAACCCAATTCCCAAGCCAGCTGTTCGGCATAGAGTGCCCAGCCTTCGCTATATGCTGTAAAAGGAATAACTGTTCTAAACGTTGGAATACCTTGAAGTTCATTTTGTATGGCCAGTTGAAAATGATGCCCGGGAATGCCTTCGTGATAGGCCAATGTTTTCACAGAAAATTTCACATGTTCTTTCGTATCCCTCAGGTTGACAAAAAAAACGCCATCTCTCGATCCATCCATTGCGGGACTTTCATAATAACCTAAAGCCATACCCGCTTCCTTAAATTCAGGAGCACGTTTTACCTCTAAACCTGCCTTTGGCATAATGTTGAAAGCCTTACTCATGTTTTGGCTTATATTATCAATGATACTTTTGTAATCGGCTAGAATCATTTCCCTCCCTTCATCGGAATCTGGATACAGAAATCGTTCTTCTGTATTAAGCTGTTGAATAATTTGTCCTAAGGTTTTGGTAGAATCTGCATAGTTTTCTGCCTCTAGTATAGCGTACATTTCTGACTTGATTCTATCTACCTCAGAAAGCCCTAGGCTATATACCTGTTCTGGCGTATAATCTGTAGTGGTATTTAGCTTTAACATGTGGCGATAATAAGCATCGCCATTGGGCAATTTCCATACACCTGCATCATTGGTCGCTTTTAAATTTAGATTTTCAAAATATGAAATAAGATTTTTATAAGCCGGAAAAACCGATGTCTCAATTGAAGCAGCAACTTCTTTTTTATATTGCGTCTTTTCTTCTTTTGAAATTTCTTTCAATGCATCCACTTTGGTTTCAAAATTGGTATAAAGAATATTTGAAGTAATAGCATTCGGTTTAGTAGTTGTCTGCCCTAAACTATCCGTTTTAATACCAACAAATCCCTTCATTTCGATAATTAGAATGTTATTGATGAATTTTGGCGTGATGATTCCTTTTGATTCTCTTATTTTGAGACCTTCTATAAGTTGAGAAAATTTAATGTCGAATTTTGATAAACGTGAAATATATGCTTCAATGTCACTAACATCATCGAGTTTATGATAACTTTCCATCATACTGGGCAAACCGCTTTGTATACCATATATTTGATTAACCGGATAATTATGGTAGAAAAAAGGTTCAGCTTCTACCGTATTTATCATCATATAATACCCTAAAATAGCCGTGTTGAGTTGATCTTCTGGCGATTGATTTTCATAATTATAACTTACTAGCGTTTCGTAATCTTCTTTGGCCTTATTGAAGTTTTCCCACTGTTTGGTATCAGAAATATCATCGAGTTCATCTTTAGACCAGTCATAAATGACCGGAATACCCAATTGTGTTGTTGTTTCTGGACTATCTAATACAAGTTCTACGAATACCTTTTCATAAAAATGATCGATGCTAAAAGGATGGAACCATATAAGATTGGTCAGCCATAGTCCTCCGAGAGTTAGTAGTGCCAGCAAGGTTCTTCCAGTCCAAAATTTCCAAGTGCGTTTCTTTTTGGTCATTTTCAATGTTTGTTAATGGTGGTTATTTAATGAAGGCTAACGGTTCTCTAGTATGGCAAGTAGCGTGTAAATACAAGATTACCTTTTAGAGTTTATCTTTTATGTTCATAAATATACCAAAACTTTGGGTTTAGCCTACAAAAGCTATTTGCTATACTAGATGTTGTAAGTAGTTATTCAATATTATCGGGATGATCTTCCATAAACGACTTATGATTTAATCCTCGTTCGCAAATTAACCTCCAATTATCTTCAAAATTATCTCCAGTTAGTTCTAAGCCTCTTTGGAGTCGTAAAAAGCTCCACCATCCATTTCTAAAGCCGTTATATACTTTTTTGTAACTGATCAACTTTATTTTGTTTAGCCTGTCCTGCCTATTAGGAGTCAAATGAGTCAGCGGAATTCTTAATTCTTTATAAAATTCTGACTCGTATTTTTGAAATTCTTTAGTGGGTTCATCAAAATACGTTAAAGCATTTTCCCATCTATTTTTGAAGCCCTTAATATCTCTCAATTGAGTAGCTAAGCCTTCATGGTGAGATTCTGCCAATGCTACAATAGCCTCCATGGATGACTGATAAAGGATTACTGCTTTAGATAAATGTCGAAAAGCTTGTTCTTCTAGGAATCGTATTTCACTTCCAGTTGTACCAGCATTTTGCATCCACTCTTCATGACTTTCATTTTTAGCTGTTTCGAGTAAATTGTGGTATGAAGGAAGAAGATTCTGAGCTTTAATGAGTTCATCAAACGCATTTATACCATGAATTCGGGTAACCTTAAATTCATTTATAAGCAAGTGTTCGAAAGAAATATCCATTTTGATTTTTATGACTTACAACGTGTTTGTATAAGATTAGTTGCGTGGTTTAAGCACCTAATTTAGCAAACACAAACCGAATAGAAAATCCGCGAGGATTTTCGTAAGTAAGCTCGCACTAGCAATTAATTTTATACGGTGTTAGTGGCTGGTTTTATTTTCTTTCAATCCAAATCTCTTTGTCAAACAGTGCTTTCATTGGGTCTATTCTAGAGATTTTTATTGGTTTTATCTTTTTCTTTTTTCCATCGGGTTTGATAAAAATGATTTCGATTTCCTCAATCATTTCCGTTTTATCTACCTCAACCATAAATGAAATATATTGGAATGAAACAATGTTCAAGGGTAATGTATTATTAAACCACAAAAAATCATTTTTGGGAATACGTAAGTCAAAAGTCTTGCCGTCGTCAAAATTCCAAGTTATTGGGTCTGACCAAAATATTTTGGCATCATATTGATTATTGTCCTTGGGATATTTAACTTTTATCTCTACATCATAAAAAAAGAAGTTTTTTTGAATTACTTGAATAGAAAATTTAAAAAAATATTGTTGTCCTTTTATTGTAAAAGGTTTTTGGTCCATTCCCATTCCATTAAAAGTCGCTTTTGGGGAGTAAGCAATACTTAAAATCTTTGCTCCAATTTTAGATTTTTTAACTCGGTCATATATTACTATTGCAGTAGAAATCAATGCAATTATAGTTGGTATGATAAATCCCCAGTCAATGCCTTGCTCTGTTATAGTTTTTATAAAAATGGGACTTTCAGATGTATTTAATATCTCAGTTTTTAAAGAATCAACATTAATATGTTGGATTTCTTTTTGAATTGTATCTGTTTTTATTTTTTGCACTTGTACCATTTTGTTCAACTTGCCACTAACGCTGAATATAAACTGTCGTTTTAATGCAGTTTATATAA
>NZ_JAAIKD010000050.1 GCF_010820555.1 Psychroflexus aurantiacus
AAATGCCGGATCAGGCGGTGGCATGTCGGCCCTCACTTACAGGACACTAGCTGTTCCAGGGGAGGTTACAAAAGCAGATTTAATAGCTATAGCCGGGGGAGGTGGAACATCACCAAAAGATTCTGATGTAGATTCTCATGCCGGTGAAGGCGGAGGCTTGTCTGGTGGCGATGCATTCGATAATAATCCTGGAATAGATGGATTGGGAGGCGATCAGAATTCCGGTGGTGGAAGTACTAACGCTAATCCCGGTGGCTATTTAGTGGGCGGAAATTCTGTTTTAAATGGAGGTGCAGGAGGTGGCGGCTATTATGGTGGTGGTTC
>NZ_JAAIKD010000006.1 GCF_010820555.1 Psychroflexus aurantiacus
CAACTCGTTATATGTTGATAAAACTACATGTTTTTCTGAAATAAGGCCGGGATAAACGCATGTTTTTATCAGTTTAATGAGGGCCTTTTATGCGCTAAACCTTAAAAAACATAGCAGAGAATGAGTTTGTAAAGTAAAAACTCAGCCTTTACTCCAGAGATTTACGCGCTTCCCCCGGGTCTTTACCGTCCCTGTGCAATTGCTTATGCCTGCTCACAGCCACATCCAGCGGATTCTGAATCGCACGGATGCTGCGCTCCGTCACATGCGTATAAATCATCGTCGTCTCCGGTCGCGAATGCCCCAGCAGTTCCTGGATATAGCGAATGTCCACACCGTTTTCCAGCAGGTGCGTAGCAAAACTGTGGCGCAGCGTATGCGGCGTGACCCGCTTTCTGAGTTTAGCCAGACGGCAGCTGCGCTTCAAAAAAGCCCTCACCGATGAGGCCGAATACGCCTTGCCTGCTTCACCCTCAAAGAGAAATTGCTGGGGTTTATACGTCCTTACATAATTTACCAACAGTGGCTGTATGCTCCGTCCCAGCGTGCTGTGCCTGTCCTTTCTCCCTTTGCCGGATCGCACATAGACCGCCTGCCTGTCCAGATCCACATCGGCAAGCTTCAATTTCAAAACTTCGCCAATGCGCAGACCCGACGAATAAATCAGTCCCAGGAGCGCTCTGTGCTTTAAGTTGCGCGTCGCCTGTAAAATAGAAATCACCTCCTCCGTAGACAGGACGTCCGGCAGCTTTCGGTCTTTTCTCGGCATCGCAATAGCTTCGGTCTGCACCTCCGGAAAACGGTTCAGTGTAAAAAAATGCTTCAAAGCATTCATCGCCTGCCGGTGCGAACTGATGCTGTAATTTCTCCTGGCCAAAACCCCCTCCGCAAATAACTCTATGGACCGGTTGTCCAGGTCAGATAAAGCCGTGGAGTTAAAAAACCTCAGAAAAAGTTCCACAAAAGCAGCGTACGTAGTCACCGTGGAAGGACTCTTGCGCTGACCTTTTAGGTATGCCTTATAAGCCTCTAAAGCCTTACGATGTTCAGTATTCAATACGGCTTCGGGAATATGTTCAGCTTCGGCGTTTTGCATAGCCCTGTAATCCACCTCGCAGCCTGCAGCTCTTAGCACCCGCATCAGTTGTCGCTTGGAGGCTGCCGTATTCGGTACATAAAAACACCGGTGCGTCTGCGTCCACCTGCACTGTGGAAGTTTTTTTAAGGCCGCTTTCAGTTCAGCATCAAACCCAAACCGAAGCCCTATACAGGCCGCTTTCTTATGCATTAAAGGTTCCAAAACAACTGTTTTCATGCCGGACGAGGTTAAAAAGCCATCTAATATAAAACAAAATGCTATAAAAAGAAGCTAACTGTCTGGAAATGAGTGTTTTTTTTTGCTGAATTTGATAAAAGACAGGTTGATTAGGTTTAGACAGGGACACCTGAAACAGCATAGATCGGCTAAAACCCCCGTGTCTGAAAACACAAAAAAACCGCCTGTCCAGGCGATTTTTGAATTGTGCACACGCAAAAGAAAATTTGCTGCTGGCGCGAGCGTCTCGCCTGCCTCGCCCTTAGGCAGGCTCGTGCCTTGTGCCTTTGCCTTTTAGTATTTCTTTACCTCTAAAAAATAATCTATATTAGCTTCACTGCTACTAAAACCCCCCTTTTATGAAATCTATACTTTCCATTGTTTTAATACTTGCAATAGGTCACTTACAGGCTCAGGATTATTTTTTAGAGGACAAAGGTCCTTTTGATCCCGGCATCCCAAGTCCCGAAAAATTTCTGGGCTACCCCGTAGGCTCACACCACACCCGTCACGACAGAATAGTAGCCTACCTTACCCAACTGGCAGAAGTGTCTGACCGGGCAGAAATCAATCAGTACGGAGAAACCTATGAGCATCGCCCTTTGGTGATGCTTACGGTAACGGCCCCGGAGCATTTGGCTCAGCTGCCGGCACTTCAGGAAAAACATAACCGGGCGGCAGACCCCTCCAATACAGAGGACTTGTCAGACCTGCCTGTGTTTGTGAATTTAGGCTACAATGTGCATGGCAATGAGCCGTCCAGTTCCGAAGCCGCTATGCTTACCGCCTATATTCTGGTAGCCTCAGAAAGTGAAGAAGTCAAAAATTACCTCAGTCAGGCAGTCATAATGATAGACCCTACCATCAATCCCGATGGGAGAGACCGCCATTCGCAGTGGGCCAATATGTTCAAAGGCGATCCGCTGGTTGCCGACCCTGCAGATGCAGAACATAATGAGCGCTGGCCCAGAGGGCGTACTAACCACTATTGGTTCGATCTCAATCGGGACTGGTTATTA
The DNA here is from genome assembly GCF_010820555.1 of Psychroflexus aurantiacus. Lineage (GTDB taxonomy): Bacteria > Bacteroidota > Bacteroidia > Flavobacteriales > Flavobacteriaceae > Psychroflexus > Psychroflexus aurantiacus. The sequence goes on from NZ_JAAIKD010000006.1 coordinate 2,335, forward strand.
GGCATCCATCCGGAAAGCAGAGGAAAACTGAACTGGTACCACCAGTGGTATCCCAATGTGGTAACAGATTTTCATGAGATGGGAACCAATTCCACCTATTTCTTTGAGCCTATGAAGGCCAATGCGTCCAAAGACCCCATCATGCCCGCAGAGAATTATACGACCCTAAACGATAAGTTCGCAGAATACTATGTCGAAGCCCTGGACAATATAGGCTCCTTCTACTTCACCAAAGAAGCTTTTGATGGTACATATCCGGGATACGGTTCCTCTTATCCCGATTTGCAGGGCGGTTTGGGGATTTTGTTTGAACAGGCGAGTTCGCGTGGCCACCTGCAGGAAACCCCAACCGGAGAAATCACCTTTGCGTTCACCATCAGAAATCAGTTGTCATCCAGTATGGCTACCGTGAAAGCGGCAGTAGAAAATAAGGATTTGCTGTACGATTATCAGCAGAGATTTTTCGAATCCGCCCTCTCCAATGCAGAACAGAGTGATGTCGAAGCCTACGTCTTCGGAGATCGCTACGATAAAAACAGAACCCGTGCGTTTATCGATAAGCTCCTGTTGCACCGGGTGAAGCTGTATAAACTGGAGGAGTCCGTCAAGGTAGACGGGAAGTCGTTTACTTCAGATTTTGCTTATTATGTGCCAACCAGACAGCCACAGTACCGCATGGTGCAAACCATGTTTGAAACCTATGAAGAATACACCGACAGTGTTTTTTATGATGCTTCGGCCTGGTCGCTGGCCAATTTCTATAACATGGAATACGCGCCCTTAAAAAAGGCAGCCAAAACAGGTAAAGAGGTTTCCCGTGAGGATCTAACACGCGAAGCGGTAAAAGTCACCCAATCGGACTACGCCTATCTTATCGACTGGAACGATTACAATGCGCCTGCGGTGCTATGGGAACTTCAGAAAGCCGGTGTCCATGTGCTTTCGGCGTTCAAGCCGTTTTCCCTGGCCATAGACGGGAAAGAAAAGGAATTTGATTACGGGACCCTGGTGATTCCTGTTAGTCGTCAGCAAATAAGCAGCGATTCTTTGTATACGCTGGTAAAAGAGTCCGCCATGGGACATGCCGTGGAAGTCACCTCTTCTGCGAGTGGCTATAGCAGGTCTGGAGTGGATTTGGGAAGCCGGAATATACGGGCCCTGGAAAAACCTAAGCCGTTTATGCTCATCGAAGATGGCGTCTCTTCCTACGAAGCCGGGGAGGTATGGCATCTCCTGGATACACGCGTGGATATGCCCATTACCAAAATTCCCATGCGCAATTTTGAAGAAATCGACTGGGAACGTTACAATACAATGGTGATGGTTTCAGGAAACTATAAACAGCTGGATTCTACAGACAGCGAGAAAATAAAAAACTGGGTGAGTTTAGGAAATACGCTCATCACCATAAGAGAGGGGTCGGAGTGGGCCATTAAAAACAAAGTGGTAAACGAAAAGCTGATAGGAGCAGAAGACATAGACGAAGACGCAGCTGAAAAGGAGGAAAACACAACAGAAAGAAAGCCCTATGTGGAGGCTCCGGAAAATATCGGAAAGCAGTCTGTAGGGGGAGCCATTTTTGAGGTTGACCTGGACCTGACCCATCCGCTTGCCTTTGGGTATACCCGCGAAAAATTACCCGTTTACCGCAACAGTGAAGTCTGGATTGCACCTAGTGAAAATCCGTACGCTACCGTAGCAAAATATACAGACAACCCCCATATAGACGGGTTTGTAACCGATAAAAACTTAAACGAGTTTTTAAAGCCTTCCGCTTCTTTGATCGTAAGTAAAGTAGGCAGGGGGAGAGTAGTTTTATTTGCCGATAATCCCAATTTCAGAGGCTCCTGGTACGCAACCAACCGCCTGTTTCTTAACGCCTTGTTTTTAGGACAGCATATTGAAATTCCCTCGGAATAAATTAGGGTTTTTAAGGAAAAGAAGCCTCGCTGCCGCGAGCCTGCCTGCAAAGGCAGGCTCGTGCCTTTATCCTTAGCCTGCGCCTCAATCTTGCCATTTTTTTAACAAAAGAGTCTTTAAAATCCAGTATCTTTAAAATTAACACTTTTGGTGCTTGTAGTTGAGACTCGGTATTTTTTAAAAGACCTTTAGTCTCTTATGTAGAAATCAGAAATTCTGCAAAAATATAAATCTAAGAAGCACCTCTAAAACGTTTAGTCAATTAAAAAATAAAAATGTTATGAGCAAATTAGCAGAAAAATTCACGTACGGATATTACGTTCTAACCGCCTTAAAAAAGGCAGATAATCTTAAAACACGCGAAGAGGACTATATAGCAGCGGGAACGGTCAACTGGGTATCCCAGGTGTCCTTTTCGCCCGAAATCGTTTCGGTAGCGATAGGTCAGAAAAGCGATTTGAACGAAACGATAGACTATAGCCAGCACTTCACCCTACATCTGTTATCAGAAGACCATACGGAATATGTAAGAACATTTGGGATGAAATCAAGCATCGAGGATGGCAAGATAAACGGAGTGCCTTTCAAAAAAGAAAATGACCAGGCCATCGTGGAAGACACCCTTGGATACCTTACCTGCAAAGTGGTTAAAAGCATGAATATGGGTGACCACACCGTCTATTTTGGAGAAGTCATCAAAGAAGAGGTTCAGAAAGACAAAAAAAGCCTCTGCACCATGCAGCTTCCATCAGAATATACCAAAGACAAAGCAGAGATTTAATCAGGTTGTTTTAAAGTATACATTCAGCTAAGGCTGGGTCTCAGCTGAATTTAAAACCTCAGAAGTCCAATGTATTTACATTGGACTTCTGCTTTTTTATAAGCACGGCGCCTTTAGGTATCTTCAGGTCGCACTGAACGGGTCCGGTTTGCCGATGCCTTTATAAACCTCAGATCAATTTTCTCTGATTTTGAACCGGCACAGGCCTTATGAGAAATAAGTGATGATTCCTAAGTAAATCGGGATTCCAAAGGTGATATTAAACGGAAAGGTGATGGCCAGGGCCATGGGTAAATACAGTCCCGGATTTGCTTTTGGAACGGCTAGTCGGATAGCCGCCGGTACCGCGATATAGGAAGCACTGGCAACCAGGATGGCCAGAAGCAGTCTGTTGCCTATGCTGTCCAGGAAAAATCCCGAGATCAAAGCAATCAGACATCCGTTAAAGGCCGGGATTAGAATGGCAAACAGAAATGCCGAAATGCCGTTGCTTTTAAAGACCTTTAAATGCTTACCGCTGGTCAGTCCCATATCCAGTAAAAACACGGCTAAAAAACCCTTGAAAATATCCGTCGTAAAAGGTTCAATCCCCCTGGCCTGTTCATCACTGGCCATAAACCCGATCAGCAGACTCCCCATGAGTAAAACCACACTTCCGTTGCTTATCGAATGCTTGAGGATAGCCCCCAAATCAATTTTGGAGGCTGCTTGGGAGGTTTTGGAAAAAATGGCGAGGAGCAGAACCCCCATGACAATGGCCGGGGCTTCCATGGAAGCCATGACTGCAACCATAAAGCCATCGTAATCTATGCCTTGTATATCGAGAAAGGAAATCGTAGTCAGAAAGGTAACCGCACTTATAGAGCCGTATGCGGCGGCAAGAGCGGCAGCATTATAAATGCCAAATTTCTTTTTGGCTATCCAGAAGGAATACACAGGGATAAGGACAGAACTGAGCAGTCCAATAGCAAAGGCCCAGAGGATTTCATCTCCAAACTCGCTGTGTGCCAGTTCCTGTCCTCCTTTAAAACCGATGGAAAACATCAGGTATAAGGAGATGAATTTTGAAGAATTGGGAGGAATTTCCAGATCGCTTTTGATGAATGCTGCAAAGATGCCTAAGCAGAAAAAAAGCAAAGCGGGGTTGGTTAAATTATCGAGCAGTAGACTTAAATCCATAACGAGTGACCTCTTAAAGTTTGAGCTGCAAATATTTAACATTCGAAGCTTTAATGATAATTTATATTATTAATGAAAGTAATTAATTTATTTTATAGAAAACAGGCAAATCTGACTAATTTAAAAGCAAGTGGCAGAGCCAGTCGTCTCTATGGGCTTTGACTTCAGGCAGGAATACTGATTTGTCGGGTCTAAATGTTAACAGGTCTTGCCTGCCCACGCGTCCCGACTGACTTTGTCCTTAGGCAGGCTTAGTGCCTGCCTGGCCATGTTTTCAGGCAGACTCAAGGGCCCTCAGTTCTGAAGCTTATGACTTTTAATAGGTTAAAAGGCTAGATAAAAGCACCTTATTAAGGTATATTGATAAAATCATTAAAATTCAATTATGAAAAAAATAGTAATATCAGTAGTAATGCTCCTTTTTTTAGGGGTTGTCTCCTGTAAAGAGGAAACCTCTTCAAAAGAAGAGATGGAACAGGAACGCACGGTTCAAAAAATAGATTCTCTGGAAAGAGAACTCGAGAAAATCAATACAAGAATGGATAGTATATCCAAAGAAGCAAAAGAAACTGTAGAACAACTGAATTAAAAAAAATAATATGAAAACTATAATACTAATAAGTATACTCGGTGCTTTTTTATTTTTAAGTCCTGGTCAGGCCTTTGCCCAGTCTAAAGGACAGGAAAAGAAAGAAAAGGCGCAGGAGAAGAGAGAAGAGGCTCAGGAAAAGAGAGAGGAAGCGCAGTACGAAATGGATTCAGTTCAGACTGAAGACGAGCGGGGTTCTTCTGAAAAGGCGAACAAGAGGTCTAAAGGCAATTCCGGAAAGGCCTATGGTAAAAATAAGGGAGATATGACCGGCAGAGAGTTTGGTCAGCATCGTGCCCAAATGGCACAAAACAAAGTGGAAGAGACCGAATCTAGATTATCTGAAACCGAGAGCCTAATGAAAGATCGTAGAGAACGGCTGAAACGCATGAGAGAATCTCTAGAGGAAAAGGCAAAAATGCCCGAAGCCGATAACAAGGATATCGAAGAGCGAAGAGAAAGAATAAGTAAAGCCGAAGAAAAACTTTCCAGGTTGGATTCCCTGCTTATGGAAACCCGGGAAAAATTGAGAGGAACACGAAGTTCACTCAAGAAAACAATACCTGAAAACTAAGGCTTTAATCACAGACTTTAAAGTTAAGTTTATCAGATTCCTCTGAGGTCATCCTCAGGGGAATTTTTGTTTGTAGAACTACGCCTGTTGCTTGTGGTTTTAATTTTCCGGATTAACGGCGTTGATCCAGATGAGAAGCCCGCTCCTGCAAATAGAATTCCAAAACCCCTGTCGCGTTTTTTGTCTTTTTTGCGTTCCATCAGCCTCTAAGCAAGCTTAGGCTTCCGGAAAACAAAAAATCCAATACCGAAAGGTATTGGATTTTTGTTTGATGTGGGTCATACTGGATTCGAACCAGTGACTTCTACCCTGTCAAGGTAACACTCTGAACCAACTGAGTTAATGACCCGATTTTTAAACAAAAAAACCCTAGGTTTAGCTAGGGTTAGTGGGCGATGAGGGGTTCGAACCCCCGACCCCCTCGGTGTAAACGAGGTGCTCTGAACCAGCTGAGCTAATCGCCCCAAATTGGGATTGCAAATATAAACCTTATTTTGATTTCTCAAACTAAAAGTTTTATTTTTTATAAAATTTCTGCCACCGTAAATGTACTTCCTCCCACAAAAATCAGATCGCCTGCCTTAGCCTCCCTTTGCGCCGCCTTCAAGGCATTTTTAACCGTGGTAAAGGCTTTGCCGTACAGGGAATAAGTCTTGGCCTTGTAATATAAGCTTGTGGCTTCCATTCCTCGGGGAACGTTGGGTTTGGAAAAGTAATACCTGGCTGTTGCCGGAAATAAGGGAAGAATGCTGTCCAGGTCCTTGTCGCTGACAAATCCTAAAACCATGTGCAAATTCTCAAACGTCTCCTGCATCACCTGCTCCAGAACCAGTTTTAGTCCCTCCTGATTGTGCGCGGTGTCTGCGACGATTTTAGGCTGCTCCCCAAGGATATCCCACCGCCCTTTCAGATGGGTGTTGTGTCTGACTTCAGCTAAACCTTTTCGGATAGCGGTTTTGCTCACCTTCCAGCCGTCGAGTGAATTCAAAACCTCCAGGGTCTTTAAACAGGTTTTCAGGTTGAATTTCTGGTAATGTCCTTTTAGATCGCAGTCGGGCAGGGGCATATTCAGATCTTCAGCAAAGTGAATAGGCGCCTGTTCCAGCTCAGCTTTTTTCAGAAATACAGCTTTGGTTTCAGGAGTGGTTTCACCAATCACCACGGGAACCGTTTTCTTAATGATTCCCGCTTTTTCTCCGGCGATTTTCTCCAGTGTGTTCCCTAGAAAAGCCATGTGATCCATGCCTATGTTGGTAATCACCGAGAGCAGAGGAGAGATGATGTTGGTAGAGTCTAGCCTGCCGCCCATGCCCACTTCAAAAATGGCAATATCCACCTTTTCAGTCGCGAAATGGTCAAAAGCCATGCCCACAGTCATTTCGAAAAAAGACAGGTTTTGAGTCTCCAGAAAGGTCTTGTGCTGGTCAATAAATTCCACCACCTGGACCTTGGAAATATGCTCACCATTGATTTTGATACGCTCCCTGAAATCCTTAAGATGCGGTGAGGTGTACAAACCAACTTTATAGCCGGCGCTTTGCAGCACCGAAGCCAGCATATGGCTTACAGAGCCTTTCCCATTGGTACCTGCCACATGTATGCTCTTGAACTGCTGCTCAGGATTCCCCAGCACTTTGGTCAGGGCTAAGGTATTGGTTAAGTCTTTTTTAAAGGCGGTCTGGCCTTGTCGCTGGTACATTGGAAGTTGCTCAAACATCCAGTGCAGCGTTTCAGTATAGCTCATTTGTAGTTATTCAGATAATTTAAAAACGTAAGTGATAAAACCGATTTGTGTAGTTGGCGCTTTAGGGTCGCTGTTGAATTTTGTCGCGAGGGCGGCACGCCTGGCGGGATCCAGAAGGCAGGCACTGGCGTTGGTCGTACCCTTAGCTCCAGGTGTAGCTTTCACCACGTCACCGCTTCTGTTCACTTCTATCCTCACCACGACTTCACCGGACTCGTCACAATCCGGGACAATTTTCTTTTTATTAATGGCTTTTCTACCACCAAGGCGGTAATTGCCATCCCCGTCCAGTCCTTTTCCGGTACCGTAATAATTTTTGGCATTGGGGTCTCCTTCCGGATCCCCTTTATCTCCTGCCAGGTTATCGTTGCCATCCCCGCTTTCGGCCCGCCCTTCATTTTCCGGACCATTCATCAGGCTCTCCATAGCATCGGTGACCGATTGCTCTGGTTTTTGTTCTTTCACGGGCTCGGGTTCCGCCTCCGGAGTGGGTTCCGGCTCAGGTTCTTCCACTTTTTCTTTGACTTCTTCCTTTGGCTTTTCAGGCTGTTTTTTGGTTTCTTTTACAACCTCTTTTTTGTCTTCGATGACAGGTGCTTCCTCGCTTTCCTGAGTCACTACATCGTCCTGAATATCTTCTGCTGTTGTTTCTTCCACTTCCTGAGGCGGTGGTGGCGTACTTTTGGGTTGTGGTGAAGTTTTCACGAGAGCATCGGGCTGTACATCTCCGGAGCCCACCTCTGTGGTTCCAAAATTAATCGCAATCCCTCGCTGTTCCGGTGGATCCATATAATTCAGCCCAAAGAAAAACATCAGCAATACAAACAGGATATAAATTCCTGTGGTGATGAAGAAAGATTTCTTCTCGTGTCTGGTTTTAAATAGGTTCACAATTTAGTCGGGTTTAACAGCCAGTACAATTTTGTACTTATTCCTGTTGGCTATATCCATGATGAGTACGGCTTTTTCAATAGGAACTCCCTCTGCGGCTCGCAAAACAATAGTAGGATCCTCAATACCGCTTAGCCGGGCTTTGAGTTCACTTTCTATGCGACTGGAGCTTACCGGCTCTTCATTGATGTAAAATTTCAAATCGTCTGTTATGCTCACCGCTATATTTTGAGTGGTTGTGGTCTTACCCTTGGCCTTGGGTAAAATCAGGTCCAAAGCTTCGGGGGTGATTATGGGAGACGTCAACATAAAAAAGATGAGCAGCAAAAACACAATGTCTGTCATCGAAGACATGCTGAAGGTGGCGCTCACTTTATTTCTACCTCGTAAATTCATAACTAACTAGGTTCGTTCAGTAAATCCAGGAAATCTACGGCGGTGGCTTCCATCTGGTGCACCACTTTATCGGTTCTAACGACGACGTGGTTGTAACCGATATAAGCGATAATACCTACGATAAGTCCCGCCACGGTTGTGGTCATCGCGGTGTAAATACCTTCGGCCAGCGATCCCATTTCGGCCTGGCCGCTGCTGCTGGCCAGTTCATGAAAAGCAATAACCATTCCGATGACGGTTCCCAGGAAACCAATCATGGGTGCAGCACCGGCGATGGTTGCCAGGACACTGACGTTCTTCTCCAGCTTGTAAACTTCAAGTCGGCCGGCATTTTCGATGGCGGTATTGATGTCTTCCAGAGGCATACCAATTCTGGATATGCCCTTTTGCGTAAGTCTGGCAACAGGAGAATTCTCCTGGGCACAGCGCATTTTTGCCGACTCGATATTGCCCGAAGTTACGCTGTCCTTAATCTGATTCATAAAATTCTTATCGGTCTTCGAGGCTGCTTTGATAGCGAAAATGCGTTCAAAATAAATGTAAATCGCAAGAAACAAAAGCACGGCCAGAATCAAAATGATAATGGTTCCTCCCGGACCACCACTGAACATTAAATCGATGATGGACAAGGTTTTCTCTTCGGCAAGTTCTTCTCCGACAACAGGAGTGTCTTGAGCAAATGGTATCATCATGAGTTAAGGTGTATTTAGTATATAAACAACGCTAATGTAAGCAATTAATTTCATCACGTGTTAAGTATTTTCGACTCTAAATCAATTGTTTTAACGCAATTTCCAAAGCCACACTGCTGATGTGTTTTTTGTCATTGTTATGTTCAAAGGTCCGCTGAATGGCATTTTTGATCGTGAGAGATATATCGTTAAAAATCGCTTCATCGGTCATTAAGACTTTGCGTTCCATAAAGTAGGCAAAGACTCTCGCCATTCCGCAGTTGGCAATAAAATCGGGGATCACACTGGCCTTTTGGTCGGCGTATTCCATAATCGGACCAAAGAAGATTTCCCGGTCTGCAAAGGGTACATTGGCCCCGCAGGAAATCACTTCCAGACCATGCTCCACCAGGCTGTCGATCTGGTCTTTTTGAATGAGTCTGGACGAAGCGCAGGGTGCAAAAATCTCTGCGCCAAGCGACCAGAATTCAGCATTGGCCTTATCGAAAGGAATCAAATCCGGACTTTTTAAGGTGTTTCCTTCTTTCGCTAAAAACAAGTCCTTGATTTCTTCAAAGCTAAACCCATTTTTATTGATTAATCCGCCATTACGGTCCAGAATACCGATGATTTTAACGCCCATTTTGGACAGGTAAAAAGCAGCGGCAGAGCCTACATTTCCAAAACCTTGAATGATGGCTGTTTTGCCTTTCACATCCCCGCCGTAAATGCTGTAGTAATGTTTTGTAGATTCTGCAACGCCATAGCCTGTACACATGTCGGCTACAGTGAATTTTCGTAATACGTCTGGGGTATAATCGGTGTTTTCTATAACCTTGATGACCCCCTGTCTCAGCTGTCCAATTCTGTTGATTTTATCGGCTTCTGTAGGTTGAAAATGCCCGTTGAAAACCCCCTCCTGCGGATGCCATACGCCACAGCTTTCTGTAATGGGAATGACCTCGTGGATTTCATCTACATTCAGGTCACCACCCGTGCCGTAATAACTTTTCAGCAATGGAGAAACCGCCTTATACCAGCGTTCCAGAACCGCCTGTTTTCGGGGATCACTGGGATCAAAATTGATGCCCGATTTCGCTCCGCCAATGTCCGGGCCGGACACGGTAAATTTGATTTCCATGGTTTTTGCCAGGGACAGGACTTCATGTTCATTTAATCCTTCCCGCATACGTGTTCCGCCGCCGGCAGCACCGCCTCGCAGGGAGTTGATAACCGTCCAGCCTTCGGCTTCCGTTTCAGAATCCTTCCAGTGAAACACGATCTCAGGGGCTTTATCTTCATATTTTTTTAAAAGTTCTTTCATAGGGAATCTTCGCGTTTTGATGATTTGCTGGCAAATATATAGATTCATTGAAGCCCAGCCGATTTGAGCTTCAATTATTCTTAAAATGTATTAAGGTAAGAAAACCTGACCGGAGGAATGGTCCTGCGAAGCCCCCGTTACCGAAGCCAGCACATTCACTTCGCCACGGACTTTCAAAACACCTAAAAATCCGAAAACCAGGGCTTCTTTGTAATTGATCACTTCAGGGTCTGGAATGACAAGTTCAGCATCACATTGCTCAGAAATCAGCTCCATCAAATACCCATTGAACGTGCCTCCGCCGGTAAAGAGCACCTTTTGGTGACCGGAAACGGCCTTGGCGATCTGACGGGCGAAGTGTTGCGTGCAGGTGCTTATTATTTCTTCAGAACTCAATTCTGTAAGATTCAATAGGGGAAGAAATTCAGCTTCCAGCCATTCGATGCCTAGCGATTTTGGCGGGGGTTTGGAATAATACTGAAGCTTTTCCAGTTCAGCACCGAGCTCCAGATTTGGAACTGAAGCCCTGGCGATAGAACCACCCTCGTCATAGGCTTTGCCAAGCCTGTTGGCATATCTATTCAGAATTTTATTGACGGGGCAGATGTCATACGCGATACGCTGATTCCCGCTTTCAAAAGAAATATTGGCGAAGCCACCCAGATTTACGCAGGCCTCATATTGGCCAAAAAGCAGGCGATCTCCAATGGGAACCAAAGGAGCACCCTGACCGCCCAGGTCTACATCCTGTACCCTAAAATCGCAGATGACTTTGTGATGGGTCAGACCAGCCAGCGTTGGCAGATTGCCAATCTGGTAGGTGAGCCCCTTTTCGGGCTGGTGTAAAATGGTGTGGCCGTGAGAAGCGATGAAATCAATGTCAGACACGTGGTTCTCGCTGATAAATCGATTGATATATTCAGCCAGCAAAAGCGTATAGTCTTCATCCAGGGCTTTGATTTGTTCCATAGGTCGGGTGTGCGCATGTTTCAGCTTTTCTAACCAGACAGAGGAATAGGCGTAGGTACTGGTAGAATGAATTTCAAAAGAAAAATCTTCCCCTTTTTGGAAGCTACAGTGGACAAGGTCGATTCCATCCAGGGAAGTGCCAGACATGACGCCGATTACAGAATAGGTGTTCATAGATGAGTTCTCTGTGGTCAAAATTAATCCAAAGTCTTTAAACCTTTTGCCTGTAGATGTTTTTTCTAAAGAATTTTTCGTTCCACGTATTTTACATTAATCTTAATTTATGAAAGCTTTGATTGAAAATTCTTTAGGTTAATCTTATATTTGTGTCAAATTTTTAATAAAACTGAAACAGAAATTATATGGATTTTAAATTGACAGAAGAACACGAAATGATTCGCCAGGCGGCGAGAGATTTCGCTATCAATGAATTGAAACCCGGGGTCATTGAACGTGATGAAAAACAGGAGTTTCCCAAAGAACAGGTTAAGAAGATGGGCGAGCTCGGATTTATGGGCATGATGGCCTCTCCAGAGTATGGAGGCGGCGGAATGGATACCGTATCTTACGTCTTGGCGATGGAAGAATTGTCGAAAATAGACGCCTCGGCTTCCGTTGTGGTTTCTGTGAATAATTCGCTGGTATGCTGGGGACTGGATACCTACGGTACCGAGGCGCAAAAAGAAAAATATTTATCCAAATTAACGACTGGCGAGAAAATCGGCGCCTTCTGTTTGAGTGAACCTGAAGCTGGGAGTGATGCGACCTCTCAAAAAACGACGGCCATCGATAAAGGAGATCACTATATCCTTAACGGTACCAAAAACTGGATTACCAACGGAAGTTCTGCAGAAATTTATTTGGTGATTGCACATACAGACAAGCAGAAAAAGCACCGTGGAATCAATGCCTTTATTGTAGAACGAGGTATGGAAGGTTTTGAAGTGGGTCCAAAAGAACAAAAAATGGGTATTCGCGGAAGTGATACGCATTCGCTGACCTTCAACGATGTGAAAGTGCCTAAAGAAAACAGAATTGGCGAAGATGGGTTCGGATTTAAATTTGCCATGAAAACGTTGGCTGGAGGAAGAATCGGTATTGCAGCTCAGGCTTTAGGTATTGCTGCCGGGGCTTATGAATTGGCGAAAGAGTATTCCAAAATCAGAAAAGCCTTTGGAACTGAAATTAAAAACCACCAGGCCATTGCGTTTAAACTGGCAGACATGCACACCAGCATAGAAGCGGCAAGACATATGGTTATGAAAGCAGCCTGGGATAAAGACAACGGGAACAACTACGATTTGTCTGGGGCTATGGCTAAGCTGTATGCTTCTCAGGTAGCGATGGATGTGACGATTGAAGCAGTGCAGGTTCACGGTGGAAATGGCTATGTCAAAGAATACCACGTGGAACGAATGATGCGTGATGCTAAAATCACTCAGATTTATGAAGGAACTTCAGAAATTCAAAAAATAGTCATCTCCAGAAGTATCTTGGCCGACTAATATTTGACATTAGAGCATAGTAAAAGCCTGAAATTCTAAGCTTTAGAATTTCAGGCTTTTTTGTTTCTCTTTCCGACGATAGAAGGTAGTAAGTACAAAGTAGAAAGTACTGAGTAGTCAGTATGAAACGGGAAGTTGTATTCGATGTTTAATATTCAGTATTCAATATTAAGTAGTTTTTGAGTGCTTAGTTTGAAAAGGACTATCTATAGATAAGCCAAATACATCGCTTATCCAGTCTGCCGTAAGGTAAGCCATAGGGTATTTAGGGATATACCGGCCATCTGTCACTTCAAGTTGGACTGTATATCCTGTACTTAAAGACACAAAGCTATACGCTTATTTTTTTATGTAACCGACTCAAAGTCCATAGCGAGGTAATTCAATTAAAACAACCAATACCAATAGTTTTTAATTTGGTGGATTTCAACTCGCCTTTGCCTTCTGCTTGTTTTGAAAAGTTTTTCTTCTAATAAAAAATAGTATCCTTGCCATTCAAAAGGTAAACTATGAAAATTTCAGTAGAATTGACGCTCACGCCTATTCAGGACGATTACGAACCTATCATTATCGATTTTATTAAAGCTCTGCGTAACTCCGGACTTAGAGTTATTGAAAATCCGCTGAGTACACAGGTGTATGGTGAATACGAGAACGTGATGCAAATTCTGCAGGAAGAAGTTCAGACGGCTTTTGAAGCCATGGACCGGGGTTTACTGCACATGAAACTGATAAAAACGGATAGAAGTAAGTATGAGCCTCATTTTTGATTGGTTGTTTTCAGAATATGAAAACACCCCAGCGCATTTTATTGTTTTAGAAATCATCGCCATTGTCTTTGGATTTTTGAGTGTTTTATTTTCAAAAAAAGACAATATCCTGGTGTTTCCCACAGGGATTGTAAGCACGCTTATTTTTGTTTACATCCTCTATCAGTATAGCCTTTTAGGGGATATGATGATCAATGCCTATTATTTTATCATGAGTATTTACGGCTGGTATATCTGGACCAGAAAGGTGGATGCATCGCATTTCATTCCCATTCAAAAAGCAACACCAAGAGAAAACATAAAATCGATTTTTATCTTTATAGGAACCGCCATCTTTGTTTCTGTGGTTTATGAATTTTTTGATAAGTGGGAGGGATGGATCAGTTATATGGATGTATTGACCACCGGGATTTTCTTTGTGGGGATGTGGCTGATGGCCAAAAAGCGACTTGAAAACTGGATTTACTGGATAGTTGGGGACCTCATTTCTATTCCCCTGTATTACTACAAAGGCCTTACCTTTACTTCCTTTCAGTATTTACTTTTTACGATCATTGCTGTTTACGGATTTTTAGAATGGAAAAAGAACTTGAACAAACCCAAAGAGACCTTACTAAAATAGTGCTCTTTGGTCCGGAATCTACCGGGAAATCGACCCTTGCCGAAAGCCTGGCCAGGCACTATAATACCGAATGGGTGCCTGAATTTGCCAGAGCCTACTTGCAGGAAAAATATAACAATTCTGCAGAGGTATGTGCCCCCTCAGACCTGATTCCTATTGCCAAAGGTCAGATTCAACTCGAGAATGAAAAGTCTGAAAAAGCGAAAGATCTGTTGTTTTGCGATACCAATGTGCTTCAGACCCTGACTTACGCTAAAACCTATTTTGAAAACTTTAAAGATCCACTTCTTGAAGACTGTGTGAAGCAACATCAATACGCACATTACTTTCTGACGTATATAGACACCCCCTGGGTTCCCGATGATTTACGAGACAAGCCCCATGAGAGAAAAGAAATGTTTGCTATATTTGAAGAGACTTTGATCAGCAGAGGTGTATCCTACACCATTTTAAAAGGAAACCTCACACAACGTTTACAAAAAGCGAAATCAATCCTGAAAACATTATAAACCCATTATGAAACTTCATCCTAACGACCTTTCACGAATTCAAAAACACGAGCTCACTGCGGAAAAAATTGAGCAGGACTTAGAACATCTTAAAACCGGATTTCCCAAAGTTGACATTGTTAAACCAGCCACTTTAACGGATGGTATTATTAACTTAACCGCTGAAGAAAAAGCTGAACTGATGGAGGTTTACCAAAATTCAGCAGTGAAGGTTTTAAAATTTGTTCCCGCCAGTGGAGCTGCTTCCAGAATGTTCAGACTGCTTCATCAGTTTCAGGAGGGTTTCCCGAAATCTGACCTGAGTTTTGAGGCCTTCTTAAACCAAAGTCCATTTCAACCGCTTCAAAGATTTTTTGAGTCTATCGAGGATTTAGCTTTTTATGAAGATTTAAAATCAGCTCTAGAACAAAAAGGGATAGTGGTTGGCAAGTTGCCGAAAGGACAAATGGCCCTGAAGTTTACGCATGAGATATTGGCAGAATCGGGATTTGATATGTCCAACTTGCCAAAAGGTCTTGTCCCCTTTCATAAGTATCCGGATAAAAAACTAAGCGCTTTTGAAGAACATTTCCATGAAGCCATCCGTTATGCGGTGAAGGATAAAAAAGCTCAGCTTCATTTTACGATTTCTCCAGATCACCTCGCCGAGTTTCAGAAGAAATTAAAAGCTGTACAGCCTGAAATTGAAAACCAGACGCAGGTGAATTTTCAGGTTGATTTCTCTTTTCAGCATCCCTCAACCGATACGGTTTGTACAGATGCCACTGGGAAGTTGTTCAGAGATCAGAAAGGTGAAATCCTGTTTCGACCAGCCGGGCATGGAGCTCTGATAGAAAATTTGAATAACCTCGATGCTGATCTGGTGTTTATCAAAAACATAGATAATGTCTCTCATCAGCATACGGCCATTGAAACCGACCAGTCTTCACTGAAATACAAATCCGTTCTTGCTGGACTGCTTCTTCAGCTTCAGGAAAAAGCCTTTTTCTTTTTGAAAAAGTTAGAGAAGAATTCAGATAATCAGGATTTTCTTAAAAAAGCCGTCTCTTTTTTAAGAAAAGACCTGAATGTTCACCTGGATATTAAAGACAAACAGGATGTGTTTCATTTTCTCAACAGACCGATACGGGTTTGCGGCATGGTGGAGAATACTGGCGAGCCTGGCGGAGGACCATTCTGGATTAAGAATGGGGATGGCAGCATTTCCCTGCAAATTGTAGAAAAAAATCAAATCGATTTATCCGATCCCGATCAGAAAGAGAAAATGCAAGCCTCTACGCATTTCAATCCTGTGGATATTGTCTGCAGCATGAAAAATTATAAGGGAGAAGCCTTTGATTTGAAAACATTTGTAGACAGCGACCGGGGTTTTGTTGCCGATAAATTCGTGGGTGGAGAACCCATTAAAGGTCTGGAGCTTCCCGGCCTTTGGAATGGCGGCATGGCACATTGGAATACGGTTTTTGTAGAAGTACCTGTGCAAAGCTTTAACCCTGTGAAAGCGGTAATGGATTTGCTTAAACCCGGACATCAATCCCGAACGGATGTTTGATACAAAACAGCTTTACAAAGAACTTGAATTTCAATTTGCCTTGAGTGGCGGGCCTGGAGGTCAGCATGTCAATAAAACAGAGACCAAGGTGATTATCACCTGGCATCCTTCATCCTCAGCGGTTTTTTCTGAAACTCAAAAAAACAGGATACAGGAGAAACTGGCTTCCCGGATAAACGCTGAAGGTGAACTGAAACTAAGTGTCGCCAAAACCCGAAGTCAGCTTCAGAATAAAAAACTGGCGGTAGCGATGCTGGAAGATCTGCTTACCAAAGCACTTCACAAACCCAAAAGAAGGATAAAAACAAAGCCTTCCCGCTCTTCCAAATTGAAACGTCTTCAGAAAAAGAAACAGCACTCAGACAAAAAGCAGTTGAGGAAAAAACCGAAGCTTTAAAGGTTTATGTCATCCCGACGGTAGAAAGTACAAAGTAGTCGGTAGTCAGTAGGGAATAGAATGAAATGGAAAGCAGAATTCTGTGTTCCATAGTCTGTAGTTAAGCGTACTGGGTCGTGAATCCTTATGCCTTGAGCCGGCAAAGATTCTTCACTTCGCTGCTCTCCGTTCCACACCTGAGGCAGGCAGGCAGAGTGACAAAATCCTCTTTCATCCGTCAATCAGATTCGCCAGGTCTTTTCCCACACTGCTTCCAATAGCAACACCCATTCCGCCTAAACGGACCGCACAAAACACCCGGTCTGAAATCGGTTTTACAATGGGTTTTTTCTTTTCCCCAATCCCCAAAATTCCACTCCAGCGCTGATCGATTTCGACCTTCTGATTTGGTAGAATAAGATTTTTCAGCAAATCCTCCAAAGCTGTTTGAATACGTGAAGTGGTTTCCATAGCTGAGGTCATTTCGCGTTCCTTGTCCAGATTTCGACCTCCCCCGAGCAGGATTCGGTTGTGGATGTTTCTGAAATAATAAAAGCCTTCATCCAAATGAAAGGTGCCCTGAAGGGGTAAGTTTGGAATGGGTTTAGAAATCAGAACCTGACTCCTGGCCGGAGTTACTTTTAGATTCAATAATTCGGAAGCAAAGGCATTGGTGGCAATGCAGAGGTGGCTGGTTTTAAAACTAAACTCCTTGAGTTGGATATGCACGGATTCCGCGTCGGAGGAGAAAGAGGTGACTTCCGTAGAATTTAAAACTGAAATGCCTTCGGACTGCACTTTTCTCAATAGGGCCTGCATCATTTTACCGGTATCAATCTGTCCTTCAAAAGGAGTGAAAATGAGATTTGACAGGGAATTCCCGAATCCAAATGCATTGGGTTTAATTTGGAACGTGTCGGCCTTAAAAATGGGACGCAGCATGTCGTTAAGCATGCTTAGGTTGGCTTCGCAGGCTTCGAAGCTGTCTTTATTTTTCTTCAGAAAAACTTCGTATCCTCCATGCTGCTGATAGTCGATTTGTTTTTCGCCCAGTGTGGATTTCAGTAATTCCAGTCCCTCTACACGTTGCTGTACCAGATTCAGAAGCTCTCCTGTATCGTGGTTTTGCAGATCGGAAAGCAATTCACTTGCACTGCCAAAACAGGCAAATCCTGCATTTTTAGTACTCGCGCCCTGAGGTAAAATTCCCTTTTCAAGAACTAAAACCTTAGCCTTTGGAAACTTTTTCTTAAGCTGAAGTGCACAGGATAGGCCCACGATACCACTTCCTATGATGCAGAAATCTATATGCTTGAACCAGGTGTTTTGTTCCCAATAGGATAAATTCATGACGCGAAATTTACAGCAAATATAAGCCTCTTTAAATTTTTGTCGCTGTAGGAGCACGAATCTTGAAACAGGCTGGATTGAATTGGATTTTTTATCTCCTTAAGCGCTTAAACCTTTCTCTAAGCAGAATTTTAGCTTACATAACTATTTCCAAACCAAGCCCGATAAATTTTGTAATAAATAGTGATGTGTTTAGGCTGAATTCAAAACATTTATTTTAGTTTTGCGGCACATCTCAAAGGGGTGTTCCGATAGTTATCGGGACTGAGATTATACCCAATGAACCTGGGCAAGTAATGTTGCCAAGGGAAAATGACAGGTCTGTCATGCATTGTTTTTTACTCCTGATACCAGAGCGGTCATCAGGTTTTTTTATGTTTAACTTTGAATAATTGCCCCTTTTATTCGTGAATTATTTTACGAATGAAAACTAAATTATTTCTATTATGCGCTATCCTATGGGGATGGCAATCCTTCTCACAAACTTACACGATAGAAGGAAAAGTAACCGACAATGGCGAGCCACTTCCAGGGGTAAGCGTTTATGCCAAATCCAGTAATATTGGCACCGTTACCGATGATGACGGGAACTATGAATTAAGCTTTTCTCCAGGCAGTTATACGCTTGTGTTTACCTTTGGCAATCGCAGGGAATTTAAAATCAAGGTAGATTCCAATCAGACTTTGAATGTGGATATGGCCAATGCTGAAGAAGCTCTGGATGAGGTCTTGGTCGAAGCCTTTCGGGTTAACTTTGATGATCCAATTCCTCACTCCAATCTGAGAAAAAAAGAAATTGAAAAACGGAACCTTGGTCAGGATATTCCCATTTTGCTCAATGTTCTTCCGTCGGTAGTATCTACAACCGATGCCGGGAACGGAATTGGCTACACCTCAATACGGGTGAGAGGAAGCGATGCGTCCAGAGTAAATGTGACTCTGAACGGAATCCCCTACAATGACCAGGAAAGTCAGGGTACCTTCTGGGTCAATTTACCGGATTTCGCCTCTTCTACGCAAAGCTTACAATTGCAGCGAGGTGTGGGAACTTCTACTAACGGCTCCGGGGCTTTTGGAGCGAGCCTGAATATTCTTACCGATGCCAAAAGTGATGAGGCGAGTGCAGAATTAAGCAATTCGTTCGGATCCTTTAATACCAGAAGACATGCCGTAGAATTTGGTACCGGCCTTCTGCAGGATAAGTTTACCTTTTCCGGCCGTCTGTCTCAAATAAAATCGGATGGTTACATCGACAGAGCCTTCTCAGATTTGAAGTCTTATTTTTTGCAGGGAACTTACAAGGAAGGGGGCAGCTTTATTAAAGCTCTGGCTTTTGGAGGCAATAATGTGACCTACCAGGCCTGGTATGGTGTAGACAGGGAAACTCTGGAAACCGACAGAACCTTTAATCCTTCAGGCATTTACACCGATGAAAGTGGTAATACTCAATTTTATGATAACGAAGTTGATAATTACAAACAAGACCATTACCAGCTTCACTGGAACCAGACTTTAAATCAAAACTGGTCCACAAACTTGAGTTTAAATTATACCTACGGCCGGGGTTATTTTGAACAGTATGAAGAAGATGCAGATTTAGCTTTTCATGAGATTGGACCTGTAATGGTCGGAAATGAAACCATTGAAAATTCGGATTTGATCAGAAGACGCTGGCTGGATAATGATTATTATGTCATTAATGCAACAACAAATTATAGAGACAGTCAGCTGGAGTTTACTTCGGGCCTCTTTTATAGTTATTACACCAACGATCATTTTGGAGAAGTCATCTGGTCAAGATTTGCGGGAGATTCTGAAATAAGAGATGATTATTATTTTGGCAACGGTACCAAGACAGAATTTACTGCATTCAGCAAGGCGACATGGCATCTCAACGATGCATTGAGTGTTTTTGGAGATTTACAGGGGCGTTTTGTGAATTATAATACCAGCGGCCTGACTTCAGATAAAGTGAATCTTCTGGTCGATGAAAACTTCAATTTCTTCAACCCTAAAGCCGGGGCTACCTATCAGCTAAACACCGATAACCAGTTTTATGCGTCTTATGGACGAGCTCAGCGAGAGCCTCGCCGAAGAGATTTTGAAAACGGCATTACCAATCCGGAAATTTTAGATGATTTTGAACTGGGCTGGAGACTCGATTTAGGAAACTCGTCTGTGAATACCAACGTGTACTATATGTATTACAAAGATCAGATGGTTCTTACCGGCGCTTTGGATGATGTGGGTGCACCCATCAGAGAAACCAGTGGAGAAAGTTATAGACTGGGTCTGGAGATTGATGCGGATATCCGAATCAGTAAATTGTTTTCTGCCCGTCCTAACCTGACTTTAAGCAGAAATAAAAACATCGATTTTAAAGCCAATCTTAATGGTGAGATTCGTAATCTTGGAAACACCAACATCTCTTTCTCTCCAGAAATCATCGCAGCAAATCAACTGGTTTTTCACCCCAGCGAAGCCTTTCAAATCAACCTGATCTCAAAATTTGTCGGGGAACAGTATATGGGAAATATAGATAGTGAAGTCTCCTTACTGGATAGCTTTTTCACGAATGATGTGAATATTGTTTATGAGTGGAAAAATCCGCCCTTATTCAAATCTGTGGTATTTTCCGGTCTCATCAATAATATTTTTGATGTGAAATACGAATCCAACGGGTATTTCTACTTTTTCGATTTCCAGAATTCGGCAGGACAGGTCGAAACCTTTGAAGGTGCAGGGTTTTATCCTCAGGCAGGTATTAATTTCCTTGCCGGGATGACACTCAAATTTTAACTGAACGATTTGATTCAACAAAAAAGACCTCCTAACAGGAGGTCTTTTTTGTTATAAGCGTAAAAATTAATCTACAAATTCAGCAGATTTTAAGATAGCCTCAATTTCAAACATTTGTAATCTCTTGGATGAAGAAGGCTTAAACACAAAACCCTCCAGAATGACGTAGCGATCGTTTTCCGCATCTTTAATCGCATAGGTCACAAATGGACCTGCCATAAAAAAACCTTTTACCTCCCAGGTTCCTTTGATTTCATAAGCAAATTTCCCATCGATTTCAGTCTCAAATAAATAAGGGGCATAAGCTTCTTCGGTAATCATGTGGGTGTCTTCGCTTGGTCCGGGAATATACTTTTCTCCAATGGAATCTCTCATTTTTATGATGTTGGCAATAACATCATCATTTTTTTCAATGCTAGATAGGGGTACTTCATAAGCCAGTAATTCCATAGTTCCGTTTTTAATATCCTTTCGCATCCAGAAAAAATCTTCCTCTTGTTTGGCATAGCGATAGGCTGAGGGGAACAGCATGCTGATGCCCAGCGATTTTTCGAGGACGTCTACGGGTTTAGGAGACTTTCGCATGCGTCGTCTTTTCTCCTTGAGTTCCGTTTTTTCAAATACGTTTAAAAACTTTAAGGCGTTGTTTTCCAGTTCAGCGATGATAGATTCAGAATCTGGACCTGCCACGATAATGCCTGTTTGTGGTTTAGCAAAAGAGTCCAGCAGGATTTGATGTCCCGTCTGTTCAGATTGTTCAATCTTCAAAAATGTTCTGTTCCTTCTGGCAAACCCGTTAAAAGCTTGCGGGGGTATCTGGTTAAGGGCATACTTCGGCTCCTGTTGTGGTAAACCTAGGGCGTCAGCTGCAAAAATACTTCTTATCTGCTCCCCGATAGAATCCTGCCACAGCTCATTTGTGATGACTACATTGAGACTGTTTAGGTTTCCGGAAGATTCTGCCTTGTAAGCGGTACCGCTTGTGTCAGCACAGGAGTAAACGAAAAGTAAAAGGAGTGTTGTTAAGCTAAATCTTTTTAAAAAGCGTAAAGTTATTTGCATTTTTGATGTTTTAAGTTGGATAAGCTTTATCCAATATTGTTCCAAAAATACATTTCTTTCTATTTAAGTTGCCTAGCTTGCCAAATAATTCATGAGTTTGAATTTATGCTCCTGGATAAACCTGTCTAGTCTTTGATTCCAAAAGGGAACATCTTTATAAAAGTCAACACAATCCTCCAGTGTTTTTTGCTCGATTAGCTGAGGGATGATAAAGGTTTCGAAATCACGTTTAATCAGGTTTAAAAACTCTTCTGTATTATCTCCAGTCTTAATACAGTA
Source organism: Psychroflexus aurantiacus (assembly GCF_010820555.1). Classification (GTDB taxonomy): domain Bacteria; phylum Bacteroidota; class Bacteroidia; order Flavobacteriales; family Flavobacteriaceae; genus Psychroflexus; species Psychroflexus aurantiacus. Next base: position 24,197 of record NZ_JAAIKD010000006.1, read on the forward strand.
TCCTATGCTGTTTTTGAATTTGTGAAATTGAAGCTCTTCCGGGAGATAACAATCCTGAGAAACGCAAACAGCCAGTTCAGTAATTTCAGGTCGTTTTTTATCAGACTTCGTAATTGGAGGGATCATCAGACCAAGATTTATTCTAAAATCAATTTTATCCTCTGTGGACCACCAGTATTTCTGTACAGTGAGCACCAAAGAAAATTCCTCTGAAGACTTCCACCAAATCTCTCCATCATTTTTGAAATTAGCTTTGAACATAAGTGGTTTTAAGACTTCATTTTCCATTTTTTGTAATAATTCTATTGCTTTCATAGTTAAGAGATTTTGACTTATTCAAAAGTATAAGCCTTCTTCGGTTTATATTTACGGTTAACCCGTAAACTTGGTGCGGTAAAACCGCATTTTTTTTTTAGGACTAAAACAATCCCTAATTTTTATTCAAACCTTAAAATCATTCTTTATCTCCTATTGCGATAGGAGATTTAAAATTCTTTATTCCCAACTGCTTTAAAAACAGTATCTTTGCGCAAATTTTGAAAATGAAAGACTCAGATAAACATAAAGACCCGAGCAAAAAGAATTCTAGAAATAAATTTAGTAAAAAGGAAGTTGCTCAATCTAAAGTAGATAAGCAGATCAAAAACCCTAAGGCAGGCATGCGTCTTAATAAATACATCTCTAATTCTGGGGTGTGTTCGCGAAGAGATGCCGACATTTATATAAAGTCGGGGAATGTCACCGTGAATGGAAAGGTGATTACCGAAATGGGGCATCAGGTGATGCTGGACGATGAGGTTAAATTTGACGGAAGATTAATCAATCCTGAACCCAAATCCTATGTGCTTTTGAATAAGCCTAAAGGATTTTATGTGACGGGGAGTTATGAAAAAGGCAAATTAACTGCCCTGGATTTGGTTCAGAATGCTTCCAAAGCTAAATTAGCTCCAGTTGGTAAATTAGACACCAGTGCCATGGGCTTGATTCTCTTTACCAATGATGGCACCCTGGCCAAAAAATTATCCGGACATAAAAACGGTGTTCGCCAGATTTACCAGGTGGAATTGACCAAGCCTCTGAAAGAGCAGGATTTGGAAGTCATAAAGGATGGCCCCTTCATAGAAGGGTCTAAGGTAAAGATCGAGGAAGCTTCCTATGTAGATAACAGGCCTAAAAATATTATCGGGCTGGAGCTGAGAAGTCAGCGTGCTCATATTGTACAGCGTATCTTTAAAAAGCTGGGTTACGAAATTGAAAAACTGGATCGGGTGGTCTATGCCAATCTTGATAAGAAAAATGTACCAAGAGGCCACTACCGCATTCTTACAAAGCAGGAAGTCATCAATCTGGGGATGGTTTAATAAATGAGCCCTTCTGTACATGTGCTGAAATTTACTAACTTACTGGAAATTTTCATTTTATGACAGGCTTTTTGATAAGCAGATGTTCTAATTTTGGAAATACACAACTTATAAATCCTACTCATATAGTGGGATTTATAAGTTATATAGAGTTCTCTAGAAAATTTTAATTCTAATGAGGAAGTCCCTTTTAATCTGCCTTGTGATCTTGCTTTCGGCGTTTTACACAAAAGATGCTCTGGCACAAAAAAATGTGAAAACCCAGGAGTTGCTCTGGACCCGTTTTGCTCTTGAAGCGAAACTCTCTGAAAATTACCAGATCCATCAGGAACTGGAAGAAAGAACCTACTGGTTCCCCTGGCGACAACACCAGTTTCTGTCTAGAACCTATTTGAGAAGAGAACTTGGGAAGGGCTGGAATGCGGGACTTGGGTTCACTTATTTCCTTCAGGCTTTGCCAAATGATCCCGAGATAACCGATTATACAAACCGGACGGAGTTGCGACCCCAGCTAGAGATTGCTTATAAGCAAATACTTTCTGAAAAAATAGAGTTACATCATCGCTACTGGAGTGAATTTAGATTTTTTGAGAAATCTGATAATGCCTTTGAATATGGAAATAACAGAACCCGATATAAACTTGAATTAAGATATGCACTTACACCGAAAATAACTCTAAAAGCTTTTGATGAAATACATATCAATTTGGGGAACAAGATTGTTCAAAATGTATTTAATCAAAACCGATACGGGGGTAGCCTTTTGTATATGCTGAAAGACAATTTTGGTGTTGAATTAGGTTATTTGAATTGGTTTCAGCAACAAGAATCAGGGGTTGATTTTTATAATCGTCATATCCTGAGATTTACCGTCAGATATGCTTTCTCTGGGAAAAAATCCAGGTCTTAAAATTTAACATTTTAAAGCTTTTTACTTCTGTCAAAATAAGTTTCATTTGTAATGAAATTAAACCTTAACATTTGACTTCACATATGAAGTTTTGCACAGAATGCCAGAATTCAATTCCTTCCCTGTCACCTTTAAATTTTGCTAAGGTTGCTATTCTTTCCTAATACACATATTTTTTTCTTAACTTTAAAGCTAATAATTAGTTATAAATGAACACAAAGTACATTGACCTAATAAGCCAAACCTATGATTTTCCTCAAGATGAATTCACGCTCAATGGCGACCAGCTCAAGTTTCATGATATAGACCTGATGGATTTGGTCGAGAAATTTGGAGCTCCGCTGAAATTCACTTACCTGCCTAAAATTTCCGAGAATATTCGTCGCGCTCAAAAATGGTTTCAGGATGCTATAGAAAAGCATGAGTATAAAGGAACTTATAATTATTGCTACTGCACCAAAAGTTCACACTTTAAGCATGTGCTGGATGAAGCTTTAAAGAATGATATTCATATTGAAACTTCATCAGCTTTCGATATTGATATTGTAAACAGACTGAAGGAAAAAGGCAAGATAACCAAAGATACCTACGTGATTTGTAATGGATTTAAAAGAGATCAATACATTTCCAATATTACCAAACTTATCAATTCTGGACAGCAAAACTGTATTCCCGTTATCGATAACTATGAAGAGATAGCCTTACTTACCAAAGATATCGATAAGGATTTCAAAATCGGAATCAGAATCGCTTCTGAAGAAGAACCCAAATTCGAATTTTATACGTCCAGGTTAGGAATAGGTTATAAAAATATCGTTCCGTTTTATGAAGATCAAATCAAGAATAATGATCAGGTCGAGCTGAAGATGCTTCACTTTTTTATCAACACGGGCATTAGGGATAATGCTTACTATTGGAATGAGCTGCAAAAGTGTTTACGCGTGTACACGCGATTGAAAAAAGTGTGTCCAAGTGTTGATAGTCTTAATATTGGGGGTGGATTTCCTATCAAAAATTCTTTGGCTTTTGAATATGATTATGAATATATGATCGATGAAATCATCAACCAAATCAAACTGACCTGCGAAGAAGAGGATGTTCCTGTTCCGCATATTTTTACTGAATTTGGAAGCTATACCGTAGGCGAAAGTGGGGGAGCTATCTATGAAGTTTTATATCAAAAACAACAAAACGATCGGGAGAAATGGAATATGATTAATTCCTCGTTTATCACCACGTTGCCCGATTCCTGGGCGATAAGCAAACGCTTCATCATGCTTGCTGTGAATAGATGGCAGGACAGGTATGAGCGTGTTTTGCTGGGAGGATTAACCTGCGATAGTGACGATTATTACAATTCTGAACAAAACATGAATGCCATTTATCTTCCGAAATATGAAAAGGAAAATCCGCTTTACATCGGGTTTTTCAACACGGGAGCCTATCAGGAAAGCATCGGAGGTTTTGGTGGACTACAACACTGTTTAATTCCAAGCCCCAAACATGTTTTAATACAAAAAAACGACGACGGAAGTCTGTCGACAGAACTATTTAGCGAACAACAAAAAAGTGAAGATTTACTCAAAATTTTAGGTTATCATGGCATCTAAAACAAATTATGCAGGAATTCCAGACAAGTATGCACGTATCGACGAGGCGAAAGTCGTTTTAATTCCAGTTCCTTATGACGGAACAAGTTCTTGGCAAAAAGGAGCAGACAAGGGGCCGCAGGCTTTCCTGGAAGCTTCAGAAAACATGGAGTTGTTCGACATAGAAACCCGAACAGAAGTTTATAAAAAAGGCATCTATCTGGCTCCGCCCGTGTCTGAAAATTCTTCGCCGGAGAAAATGGTAGAAGCGGTTCACAAGACGACCAAAAACTACATCAACCAGGATAAGTTTGTGACTATTTTTGGTGGCGAGCATTCGGTGTCCATTGGAACCATACGGGCTTTTCATGAGCACTTCCAGGACTTAACGGTAGTTCAGATCGATGCGCATGCAGATTTAAGGCCTTCCTATGAAGGCAGTACCTGCAACCATGCCTGTGCGGTTCATGAAGCCAGTAAAAAAGGGAATCTGATTCAGGTGGGAATTCGTTCTATGGATGAGTCTGAATTGGAACACATGGATGAAAACCGCGTCTATTTTGCTCACGATCTTTACGAAGACTGGACAGAGGATGCTATCGGGCAGATGACTCCCAATGTATTTATTACCATAGACCTGGACGCTTTCGATCCTTCTATCATGCCTTCTACAGGAACTCCGGAGCCCGGAGGTCTGTTTTGGTATGAAACCCTGGAATTTCTGAAGGAAATTTTCAAAAAGAAAAATGTAGTCGGTTTCGATATCGTGGAACTTTGTCCAAATGAAGTGGATAAGTCTTCAGACTTTCTGGCTGCTAAGCTGTATTATAAAATGCTGAGCTATAAATTCAAATATGAAAATGCTTCTGAAGAAGAAGAGGAGGATTAGATTTTTAGATACTAGAGGTTGGATATTAGGCTTTAGACACCAGATATAACACACAAAAGCTTAGGTTATCCATAGCTACCATAGAAACTATAGAATCAACAGCAGCCATAGAATCAACATCAAAAACGGCAAGCATAGAAGTAAAGAACAGAGAGAAAAGAATAAGGAGAACCAAGATGCAGGAACCAGGACTTTAATTATTTTAAATTTATTGGCTACGGTCTTTTTTTCTTTGTTCCCCATTCTTTTTTCTATAGGATAGTCTAAGATTTTAAAATAAAACACACAACCATGAATAAACCCATTTCAGACTTTATAGAAAAATATTACTTACACTTTAACGCGGCGAGTCTGGTCGATGCGGCCAAGGCTTACGAAAAACAACTGGAAGGTGGTTCCAAAATGCTGGTATCCCTTGCCGGGGCTATGAGTACTGCCGAACTGGGAAAGATATTCGCTGAAATAATTCGTCAGGATAAAGTGCATATCGTCTCCTGTACAGGGGCTAACCTGGAAGAGGATATCATGAACCTGGTAGCGCACTCCCATTACAAACGCGTGCCAAACTACCGGGATTTGACACCTCAGGATGAATGGAAATTGCTGGAAAAAGGGCTTAACCGTGTGACCGATACCTGTATTCCGGAAGAAGAAGCTTTTAGACGCTTGCAAAAGCATATCGTAAAGATCTGGAAAGATGCAGAAGCTAAAGGCGAGCGGTATTTCCCTCATGAATACATGTATAAACTTTTGCTTTCGGGAGTTCTGGAAGAGTATTATGAAATAGACCTGAAGGATTCCTGGATGTATGCGGCAGCAGAGAAAAATTTACCAATCGTTGTGCCGGGATGGGAAGACAGTACGATGGGAAATATTTTTGCCAGCTACGTGATGAAAGGAGAGCTGAAAGCTTCCACCGTTAAATCCGGAATTGAATACATGACGTTTCTGGCCGACTGGTACACCGATAATTCCAAGGATGGCATCGGTTTTTTCCAGATAGGAGGAGGTATTGCAGGGGACTTCCCTATCTGTGTGGTGCCTATGCTGTATCAGGATATGGAGAGAACCGACACGCCGTTCTGGAATTACTTCTGTCAGATTTCAGACTCGACCACCAGTTATGGTTCCTACTCCGGAGCGGTTCCCAACGAAAAAATAACCTGGGGTAAACTGGATATCGATACCCCTAAATTTATCATAGAGAGCGATGCTACTATCGTTGCTCCCCTTATATTTGCTTACCTACTGGAAATGTAAGAAGAATGAAGACAGCATAGAACCTTCAGAATTCATCTTTACTTAGGACGCTGGTTTAGGGTGAAGGTGAATTCTGAAAGTTTGAGGTCTTATACCACATAAAGCTTACGGATATCAAAATCCGAAGAAACCCTTAAAAATGTCTTCTGAATCTGACTCCAGATTTGTTGCTGGTAGCTTGCTGCAACTGAATTGAAAATAAACATTAAAATAATTTTACTCTCCACATGGATGATCTTACGCCTAAAATTGAACAAATTGAACTGAAATACCTGTCCCTGAAAGACTTTGAAGTCCTGAAGGAGGTGTTTATAGAAATTTACGGCGATGCTCCCGATGCCTATTGGCGCAAGGATGAGTTAAAGAGTTTGATAGATATATTCCCGGAAGGCCAGGTGGTGATTTTGGTCAATGGTGATCTGGCAGGATGTGCGTTTTCTATCATCGTGGACTACAATAAATTATCGGATAAGCATACTTACGATGATATTGCCGGGGATGTGAAGTTCAAAAATCATACAGAAGACGGCGATATGCTGTACGGGATTGATGTGATCATCCGAAAAGAATACCGCGGCTTGAAACTGGGCAGACGGCTTTATGACTACCGAAAGGAATTGACCGAACAGCTGAATTTAAAGGGAATCGTATTTGGAGGCAGAATTCCGAATTACCATAAATTCTCAAGCAAGTTAAGTCCGAAGCAATACATACAAAAAGTAAGGACGAAGGAAGTCAATGACCCTGTATTGAACTTTCAGTTGTCCAATGATTTCAGACCGGTTAGAATTTTGTCCAATTACTTAGACGGTGATAAAGACTCCAAGGAGTACGCGGTCCTGATGCAGTGGGATAATATTTATTTTGAAAAAGAAAGCAAGGCGCCCTCCAACCAGAAAAGCGAAGTGCGGCTTGGGCTGGTGCAGTGGCAGATGCGTTCCTACAGCAGCCTGGAAGAACTCCTGCATCAGGTAGAATATTTCGTGGAATCCCTGTCGGGTTACCGTTCGGATTTTGCGTTATTCCCGGAGTTTTTTAACGCTCCGCTGATGTCTAAATACAACCATCTCAGTGAACCCGATGCGATTCGGGAACTGGCAAAATACACCGAGCCGATTAAGCATAAAATGGCAGAATTGTCCATTGCGTACAACATCAATATCATTTCCGGAAGTATGCCCGAGGTGATTAACAATAAACTGTACAACGTGGGCTACCTGTGCAAACGCGATGGAAGTACAGAGCGATACGAAAAAATACATGTCACTCCAGATGAGGCCCGGGTTTGGGGGATGCAGCGCGGCAGTGAGTTTAAGGTGTTTGATACCGACTGCGGTAAAATTGGCATCCTGATTTGCTACGATGTGGAGTTCCCGGAGTTGTCCAGAATCCTGGCCAAAGAGGGGATGGATATTTTATTCGTTCCTTTTCTTACCGATACTCAAAATGGATTTTCCAGAGTCAAACTCTGCGCGCAGGCCAGAGCAGTAGAAAATGAATGTTATGTCGCTATTGCAGGTAGTGTTGGTAACCTGCCAAAAGTGCATAATATGGACATTCAGTATGCGCAGTCTGCGGTGTTCACGCCATCGGACTTCGCCTTTCCAAGTGATGGGATAAAAGCGCAAACCACGCCTAATACCGAAATGATTTTGATCGCCGATGTGGATTTACTGGCGTTGCGAGAACTTCATAATTTTGGAAGCGTTAAGAACCTGAAGGACATCCGAAACGATCTCTATACCTTATCGAGAAAGAAATAGATAAGAATATATTTCTGATCATGAAGCTGAAGTTTTGGAGTGCTTATGAGGCTATAAAATAAAAAAAGGACTTTATTTTTTGAAGATAAATGCTACATTTAGGGCATGAATCGATACCTGCTGTTTTTGATCACTGCAAGTTTACTTTGCTTAGGTGCCTGTTCCGAAAGTGGAAACAGCAGCACGGAGGTGGAGATATGCGATGATGGAATCGATAATGATGGAGATGGTCTGACCGATTGCGAGGATGGCAATTGTGCTTTAAAAGCGGCCTGTGTTGAAAGCAACTGCGCCGATGGAATCGATAACGACGGAGACGGCTTTGCAGACTGCGATGACCTGGATTGTGAGGAAGTCCAGGAATGTCTGTTCGAAAGATGTATCGATGGCGTCGACAATGACAACGATGGCCTCATAGATTGCGATGATCCGGATTGCAATTCGAATCTAAACTGTAATTAGTTTTTTGAGTCCTTTTATCGATCCTTAGGCATGGCTCATAGCTCTTATGAATCTGCTTTCTGGCGATCAGGCAGCGATTAACTTCCCGAATAAAATCAGTACTAAAAAAAGCGTTTTTGAATATCAAAAACGCTTTGTATCTGTATTGAGTATGTCTTCTATTCTCTGCCTAAATAAATGCTCAAGAAGTAGAGTAAAGTGGCTAGGGAACCAATAGCGGCTACCACATAGGTTCTGGCTGCCCATTTCAAAGAGTCTTCCGACATTTTGTACTCATCCTGAGTAACTATATTGTGATCTTTCATCCAGGCTAAAGCCCTGTTGCTGGCGTCATATTCTACCGGTAGAGTCACAAAGCTAAACAGCGTACCCAGTCCAAACATGATGATTCCGGCCAGCAGTACCGTTTGACCAACACCAACCGAAACCATGGTCATCAGGATGAGTCCGCCAAAAATCACCCACTGGCTCCATTGAGAAGCCACACTCACCACGGGTACGAGTTGACTTCTCAGTTCTACCCAGGAATAAGCTTTGGCATGTTGCACGGCATGACCCACTTCGTGAGCGGCCACAGCGGCTGCAGCGGCATTGGTTTGGTTGTAAACACTTTCGCTAAGGTTCACCGTTTTTTTAGTTGGGTGGTAATGATCGGTCAACCGACCAGGGGTAGAAATGACCTCCACATCATGGATGTGATGATCTTTCAGCATTTTTCTGGCAATTTCAGCTCCGCTCATTCCATTCTGAAGCTGGATTTTGGAGTATTTTTTAAATTTGCTTTTTAATTTGTTGCTCACATACCAGCTCGCGAGAAGTATGGCGCCTATTAAAATATAATATCCTATCATTGTTTATGTTTAAAATATACTCATCAAAAGTTTGACCAAAATTGAATTTGTCAGTTATAATTCTTTAAAGTTTAGAATTTTTATGCCTGAAGATGGGATGCATCTATTTCAAAGTTGCTAAATTTTCTGCAAGACTCAGGTTAATACGTGTTTGTGACCCTGGTAATGCACTTTATCCTCTTAAATACTTGAGACTAAACAGACTTATCAAATTATTTGAGAGCATAGCTTGCTATATAAATTTATAATCGTAAATTTGCACCCTTATTTTCAAGACTTTGAAGATAAAAAGGAATGTTTAATTATTAAAATTTTAAGTGTGGATACATTAAGTTACAAAACGGTTTCAACCAACAAAGCTACTGCAGATAAGCACTGGGTTGTTGTTGATGCCAGCGGACAATCTCTTGGACGTGTAGCTTCTATTGTTGCCAAGCTTTTGAGAGGTAAGTACAAACCTAGCTTTAGCCCTCACGTTGATTGTGGAGACAATGTTATCATTGTGAACGCAGAGAAAGTCAACCTGACCGGTAAAAAGTGGGACTCAAAAGAGTATATCCGACATACTGGATATCCTGGTGGACAGAGAAGTTTAACGGCTCAAGAAGTATTTGACAAGAGCCCAGAGCGTCTTGTGGAAAAATCTGTAAAAGGGATGTTGCCTAAGAACAAATTAGGTGCTGATTTATTTAGAAATCTTCGTGTCTTTACAGGGACAGAGCATAACATGAATGCTCAACAACCAAAGGAAATTAATATAAACGAACTAGTTTAAATGGAGACAATTCACAAAATTGGCCGTAGAAAAACTGCCGTAGCTAGAGTTTATCTTACTGAGGGGAAAGGTGAAATCACCGTTAACAAGAAAAAAGTTAACGACTATTTTACAACCGGACCTTTGCTTTATAAAGTCAATCAAGCTTTGGCTTTAACTGGTAATGAAGATAGATTTGATATCAATGTCAACGTGTTTGGAGGAGGAATCACCGGACAGGCAGAAGCTATCAGATTGGCATTATCCAGAGCAATGTGCGAACTGGACCCTGAGAACAGAGCTACTCTAAAGCCAGAAGGATTGCTGACAAGAGATCCAAGAATGGTGGAACGTAAGAAATTCGGTCAGAAAAAAGCAAGAAAGAAATTCCAATTCTCAAAACGTTAATCGAGAATTTCATTCAATTATTGAAATTATTAATAGTTCAATTTTTTGTTGTTATTTGGGTCATAACACCCAAAGTTAGTTTAGCATCTAAATAAATAAGACCAATTCAATTGCTACTTATTTATTGCTATCCCAACAGAAGAACGTAAACTAAAACAAAAATGGCAAATCAAATAGAGGTCAAGGATTTACTTGACGCCGGTGTTCACTTTGGACACCTTACAAGACGATGGAATCCAAACATGGCTCCTTATGTATACATGGAGCGTAATGGAATTCACATTATCAACTTATACAAGACGGTTGCAAAAATGGAAGAGGCTGGTGCAGCCCTTGCAAAAATAGCAGCTAGCGGAAGAAAAATTCTTTTCGTCGCTACCAAGAAACAAGCTAAAGAAATTGTAGCTCAGGAATCTGAAAGAGCACAAATGCCTTACATTACCGAAAGATGGCCTGGAGGGATGCTTACCAACTTTGTGACCATCAGAAAGTCGGTGAAGAAAATGGCAACTGTGGATCGTATGAAAAAAGACGGTACCTTCAATTCGCTTTCTAAAAAAGAGAGACTACAAGTAGACAGGATGAGAGCTAAACTTGAGAAAAACTTAGGGTCTATCTCAGACATGTCCAGACTGCCTGCAGCTATCTTTGTTGTGGATACACTTAGAGAACATATCGCTGTTAAAGAAGCACAAAAATTAAACATTCCTGTGTTTGCAATGGTGGATACCAACTCCAATCCAAGAGATGTGGATTATGCTATCCCTTCTAACGATGATGCTTCCAAATCTATCCACAAGATCATGTCTTATATGGCAGATTCCATTCTGGAAGGTCTTAACGACAGAAAAGAAAGTAAAGAAGGTGCTGATGCCAAACCGGCAAAAGCCAAAAAGAAAAAAGCTACAGAAGAAGTAACTGACGAAGCTACTGAAGCAAAAGCAGAAAAGAAGACAACTGAAACTAAGGCACCTGTCGTTGAGGAGGTTCCTGCAGATAAAGCAGAGCCAACTGAACCAGCAGGGGAAGACAATAAAGCTTCAGAATAATATAGATTTAATAACATCAAATCGCTTAAGTCTTGCTTAAGCGATTTTTATATTAACACAAAACTTATAAATCATGGCAAAAATTACGGCTGCTGAGGTCAATAAACTTAGAAAAAGCACTGGTGCTGGTATGATGGATTGCAAAAAAGCTCTTGTGGAAAGCGAGGGTGATTTTGATAAAGCTATCGAGATATTAAGAAAGAAAGGGCAGAAAGTTGCTGCCAAAAGAGCAGATAGAGAGTCATCTGAAGGTGCAGCCATTGCTGTAGTTAACGACGATGCTACCAAAGGTGCTATCGTTTCTTTGAATTGTGAAACCGATTTCGTTGCTAAAAACGATTCGTTCACTAAACTGGCAAATGATTTTGCTCAAATGGCACTTGGTGTTGAGAGCAAAGACGAATTATTGAAACTGGATTACAACGGTATTACTGTAGGTGAAAAACTGACAGAACAAACGGGTGTGATCGGTGAAAAAATCGAAATAGGGGATTTCAGAATATTGAAAGCTCCCTTCGTTGGATCTTATATTCACGCCGGTAACAAAATCGCTGTTTTGACCGGTCTTTCTAAGCCTGCTGAAGGTGCGGAAGAAATCGCCAAAGAAGTTTCTATGCAGGTTGCTGCAATGAATCCAGTGGCTTTAAATGAAGAAGGTGTGGATCAGTCCATTATCGATAAAGAAATCGAAATTGCTAAAGATCAGCTAAGACAGGAAGGGAAGCCAGAAAATATGCTGGATAAGATCGCTGAAGGTAAGCTGAAGCGTTTCTTTAAAGACAATACCCTGGTTAACCAGGACTTTATCAAAGACAGCAAAATTTCTGTAGCTCAACACGTGAAAACATTGGGTGATGTGGAAATTCTTGCTTTTGAAAGAGTAGCTTTAGGCTAATTATAGCCAGATCTGAATATCTAAAAGCCCTTTGGTTAACTCCAAAGGGTTTTTTTATGCTCAAAATTGAAGTCGATATCTCATTTTTTCAAATAAGATAATCCTTATATTTGCAAAACTCTATTCTAAAATCAATATGCAGTATAAGCGAATTTTACTCAAACTATCTGGTGAAGCTTTAATGGGAGATCGCCAATATGGAATTGATCCCAAGCGACTGGATGATTATGCGAAAGAGATCAAAACTATCATAGATGCAGGAGTAGAAGTTGCCATTGTTATTGGCGGCGGCAATATATTTAGAGGTATTTCCGGAGCCAGCAAAGGCATGGACAGGGTGCAGGGTGATCATATGGGAATGCTGGCCACCGTTATTAACGGACTGGCCCTGCAAAGCGCATGTGAGGACAATGGCATGCAAACCAGACTGCAGTCTGCTATCAAAATCAATGAAGTGGCAGAGCCGTTTATCAGAAGAAAAGCGATTCGGCACTTAGAAAAAGGAAGAGTGGTCATTTTTGGTGGAGGTACAGGGAACCCGTATTTTACCACCGATTCTGCAGCTGTGCTTAGAGCAATTGAAATGGAAGCCGATGTTATTTTGAAAGGGACGCGTGTGGATGGAATTTACACCTCAGATCCAGAGCAGAATACAGATGCTACCAAATTTGATTTTATCAGTTTTGAAGAAGTTTTAAAAAAGGGCCTGAAGGTGATGGATACCACGGCATTCACCCTTAGCCAGGAAAATGAATTGCCTATTATTGTATTTGATATGAATACCTCCGGAAATTTGTTGAGAATAATTTCAGGAGAAAATATTGGAACCAAAGTGAATTTATAGACTAAAAGATATGAACGAAGAAATAGAATTTATAAAAGATACCGCCAAGGAATCGATGCAGGAAGCCATCAAGCACCTTAGAAAACAGCTGGCAAACATTAGAGCCGGAAAGGCGAATCCTTCCATGTTATCTTCTGTTATGGTTGAGTATTATGGAACAATGACACCGCTTAATCAGGTGGGTAATGTAAATACGCCCGATGCCAGAACGATTACGATTCAGCCTTTTGAAAAGTCTTTGATGAAAGAGATTGAAAAAGGAATCATGAACGCCAATCTTGGTTTTAACCCGATGAACAATGGTGAAAGCGTGATTATCAGTGTTCCGCCTTTAACCGAAGAAAGACGTGTTCAACTCGCCAAGCAGGCTAAAGCCGAAGCTGAAGAAGCTAAAATTGGCGTAAGAAACGACAGAAGAACTGCTATGAACGAGATTAAAAAGGCAGATCTTCCTGAAGACGTTCAAAAAGACACTGAAGATGACATTCAGAAACTGACAGATACTTACATAGAGGAAATAGATAAAATCTATACCGCTAAGGAAAAAGAAATCATGACCGTTTAAATACAGGTCTTATAGTTTTATAAGTTTACATTTGAAAATAAACCATTTTTTAGGATTTCTGCCCTTTATACTAGCCTTGAATCTCTGTGCTCAATCTTCGATAAAAGGCGAGATAATCGACAGTTCAAATGCTGAAAAAATAGTTCCAAACGCTGTTCTGATCACAAATCAACAGCGTTATTTTTTTTCCGATAATCAGGGAAAATTTTCCATAGAACTCAGGAAAGGCGAAATAATTGACAAAGTTGTTTCCAGAGGGTATAAACCTTTGATGTCTTTTGATGCCTTTTCAGTTTTGAAAATGACTCCTGCAAAGGCTGATAATTTAGAAAGGGTAAGCAGGCATAAAATCGATTCGATAGTCAGGCATCAGGTGATTTCATCTCATTTCAGCTTTAAAAGCTTAAGCAGAACTTCAATATCCAATGCGGTACCCGATTTTATATTGAGGAAAGCCGCAGAGGTAAGACTGACCACTCAGGAAGGATTTCAGGAAAACCTCAAAGCTGTCAGTGTGAATGGCCTGGAGGAAGTAGTGCCTAAGCTGGTCAATAAAGATGTTTATTCTTTCGACTGGTTTCAAAGCTACATCGAGATTTTTGATTATCGTTTTGTTTCACCATTCCATAGTTTAGATACGCCTCTTTATGAGTTTTATTCGCTTTATGAAACTCCTGAGGTTAAAATTCTAAGTTTCAGGCCCTTGAAGAAAGGCTTTTTAAGATCATTTCAGGGGCTTGTGATCATAGACAAATCCACTTCCAAATTCAAAAAACTGCAGGTTGTTTTAGATGGAGAGTTCAAATTGAATCTGGTTACGGATTATGATTCTGTCACAGGTTTGCCTAAAAAAACCGAGGCCTTTATTTATCCGGGGACAGGAGGAACAAAGCTTTCTTTCTTTGGCGGGGGTATGGCATTTGGAAGAATTCAGAAAAAAAATCCGGAAGGAAATGATGCTCAGCTTACCCACCAGCAGGTGTATTACGATGTTGTGACTGGGGACAGCATTTCTCCATATCCTAAACCCTTTACAAAAATCTACGAACCCAAACCTGGCGAGATTCCTGAGGAGTACTGGTCCGACTTTGAATTTGCCTTTATCGCAGATCAAAAGGAAACCTCAGAGCAACTGGAAGCTTATATTCAGGAGGAGAATATTGGAAAAAAAGTAAATCGGATTTCTGCTTTCGACCAGGGCTATTATCCCATCAGCATTTTTGACGTAGATCTAACCCGATTGTTTAAGTTCAATAATTATGAAGGCTTACGCCTGGGAGCAGGTGTGATTACCAATGAATCTTTTTCAGAACATTACCGCTTAGGGGGTTTTGCCGCCTATGGATTCAAAGATGAACGCTGGAAGTACGGCTTCAATGGGGGACTGCTTTTAAATCCGGATACCTCCACTTGGTTTAATGCCTTCTATGACAACGATATCGAGGAGGTGGGGATGAATAATTTCCTTACCGACCAGCGTGTGTATTCTTTGTTTGAGCCGCGACTTGTGAATATCACGTTCTTTTATAAATATGAAACCTACGGCTTGAGTCTGCAGCATAATTTTACGCCACAGCTGATGACTGAATTTAAAGTTGACAAAAGCAGCATTTCACAAACCCAACAGTATGCATTTCTTAAGGATGGAATCTTATACGAGGATTACGATTTAACCACGGCCACATTCGGATTGAGATGGACCCCTAATTATACCTATTCCAAAGTTGGTAAACGCGTGTATGTCAACGATAAATCCTCTCCTGAAATCTCAGCGCAGGTAAGTCAGAGTTTTGATGGGGTGATGGAAGGAGATTTCAGCTTTACCAAACTGAGCGCTAAAGTTGAATATGAAATTCCGCATAGCTGGGGGAGTCTCTCCAGCATAGAGCTGGGAGGCGATATTGGCTTTGGAGACATTCCTTTAACCCATAGTTTTCATGCGTTTCCCAATAGCCCCAACAAACCGAATGTTCTCAGTAGGTTTTCAGTGGCTGGGGTAAAGAGTTTTGAGACGATGTTCTTCAACGAATTTTTCAGCACAAAACTGGCCACCCTGCATCTGAAACATAAGCTGGCCGCATTTCAGCTCTCAAATACGATTCAACCGGAACTGATTTTTATTTCAAGACACGCTATTGGCGATTTTGATAATCCCGGGCAGCATCAGAATATTTCATTCAATAGCCTGTCTAAAGGCTATAATGAAGCTGGATTTGAACTGAACAAACTGTTTTTTGGTTTTGGTTTGAGTTTCGCCTACAGGTATGGAGCTTACCACCTTCCTAAGCTTGAAGATAATGTCTCGCTTAAATTTACTTTTTACTTAAAGCTTTAAGATTAAAACCCCAAACAGGTTTTGATTTTTTTACATTTGCAAATTCATATCTTACGACATGCAAAAGGTTTTTAGCTTTGGTTTTTGGAATTTCATCGCCAGCAGAATTTTGAGAAACAGAATTGTAATCATTCTCATTCTTCTGGGAGTTACGGTTTTTCTGGCCTTCCAGTGGCAACACATGAAATTTTCTTATTCTGAAGCCAATATGCTTCCAGATGATGCGCCAATCAATCAGCAATACGCAGAGTTTGAAGAAAAGTTCGGATCTGATGGTAATGTGATTATGCTGGCCACAGACGATCCCGATTTATTTACCCCAGAAAACTTTAAGGCCTGGGCAAAGCTCGCCGATACCTTAGCTACTTTTCCTGAAATAGAATCTGCTATTGGTATCCACAATTTGCAAAAACTTCAGAAACGCGAAGATCCCAAGCGTTTTGAGATGCAGCCAATTATAGAGAGTTATAGCCTTTCTGAAGCACAAATCTCAGCTTACGAAGAGTCCCTGTTTACGGATTATCCATTCTATGACGGACTTATTTACAATTCGGAAAACAGGACTGTACAGACCGTTGCCTACATGAAGGATAGTGTTGTGAACGCTGAAGGTCGGAAGACCTTTATCCTGGACAAATTTATCCCCCTGATAGAATCCTTTAAGGAAGAGAATTCACTCGAGATTCATGTGTCAGGAATGCCTTACGTCCGAACCCTGAATTCTCAAAATATAGTGGATGAAATTCAATGGTTTGTGCTTTCGGCACTTCTGGTGACGTCCTTTATTTTTTTCTTTTTCTTCAGGTCTTTTCGCGCCACGCTTATCTCCATGCTTACGGTTATTATAGGGGTGATGTGGGCTTTTGGTTTTATCGGACTGCTCGGGTTTGAGATTACGGTCCTCACTGCACTCATTCCTCCATTGATTATCATTATTGGAATCCCCAACTGTATCTTTCTGATCAACAAATACCAGCATGAAATAAAAATGCATGGTAACCAGGCGAAATCTCTTCAGCGCGTTATTACCAAAATCGGGAATGCGACGCTGATGACCAATGTGACGACAGCTTCAGGTTTCGCGACCTTTATATTTACCCAAAGTGAACTGCTCAAGGAGTTTGGTATTTTGGCGTCTATTAATATCATAGCCATTTTTATCCTGAGCTTACTCATCATTCCTATTATCTATAGTTATATGCCACGGCCACAGGATAAACACCTAAGGCATCTTGGCAAACAATGGATTGAAGGGTTTGTCGAATGGATTGTAAAAATGGTGAAGCACCGAAGAGTCACTATTTACTTTACCTCTGTCGCCATTTTAGTCGTAAGTATTTTAGGTATTTACAATATTAAAGTCTCAGGGAGCCTGCTGGAAGACATGCCTCAGAGCGCCGATTTTTTTAAAGACATCAAATTTTTTGAAGATAAATTTGATGGCGTGCTCCCGCTGGAAATCATGATCGACACCAAGCGAGAGCAGGGAGTGACCAAGCTGTCTACGCTTAAGAAAATGGATAATTTGAAGTCGGAAATTAACGACATTGAAGAACTTTCCCCGCCTTTGTCTGTCGTGAATCTGGCTAAATACGCCAAGCAGGCTTTTTATAATAACAACCCAAAATATTACCAGCTGCCCACCTCTCAGGAACAGACTTTTATGTCTCCGTACATCAAAAGCATGGAGGATATGGAAGGCGGTTTTTCATCTTTTATAGATTCTACAGGTCAGTTCGCCAGGATGACCATGTTTATGAAGGATGTGACTACCGAGGAGATCTCGAAAATCGAAGCTAAACTGCTTCCTGAAATCGAAAAGATATTTCCCGAGGATCGTTACGAAGTCACCCTGACCGGAAAGGCTTTGGTCTATCAAAAAGGCACTTATTACCTGGTGGACAACCTCATTATTTCCCTGACCCTGGCTATCGTGCTTATCGCATTGTTTATGGCCTGGATGTTTCGTTCATTCAGAATGATTCTGATTTCCCTTATCCCTAATTTATTACCGCTTATCATGACCGCGGGAATGATGGGCATTATTGGGGTTCCCATAAAACCTTCAACCATATTGGTTTTTAGCATTGCCTTTGGAATTAGCGTTGATGATACCATTCACTTTTTAGCCAAATACAGGCAGGAGCTGAAAGCCCGCCACTGGAAAATAAAACAGTCTGTTTATCCCGCCTTAAGGGAAACGACAGTGAGTATGTTTTATACCTCCATCGTTTTGTTTTTTGGTTTTTCGGTGTTTATGATTTCAAGCTTTGGCGGAACCGTCGCCCTTGGTGGACTGGTTTCAGCGACCTTATTGTTTGCGATGCTTGCTAATTTACTACTGCTGCCCTCTTTGCTGCTTTCTTTAGAACGCAGTATTGCTAACAAAAAAACCATGAAGGAGCCACAAATTCAAATTATAGATACGGACGATGATGAAGACGACAAGAACTAATGGGTGATCAGGTATTCCGTTTTAAAGCATTTGATCTAGAGCATTCCAAATCTGCCATGAAGATTGGGACCGATGCAGTATTGCTTGGCGCCTGGACCTCTGTAGATGAGAGAGTCAATTCCATTCTCGACGTTGGGGCAGGTACCGGTATACTGGCAATTCAGCTTGCTCAGCGGTCGTCTGCAGAAACCATAGACGCGGTAGAGATAGATCCCGACGCTTTTGAAGAATGTGTGACCAACTTTGAAAACAGCTCCTGGGGAGACCGCCTGTTTTGTTACCATGCCAGTTTTAATGAGTTTTATTCTGAAATGGAAGAGACCTATGATCTCATCATTTCGAATCCGCCCTTTTTTGGTGAGCAGCCTAAATTTGATGTGCAAAACACAGCCAGAGAAAAGGCCAGGTTTCAAAAGCACCTGAGCTTTGAAGATTTGCTGTTAGGGGTTTCCATACTTTTATCACAACAGGGTCACTTCAGTGTGGTTCTTCCCTTTTCAGAACAGGGGAAATTCATTTCAGTAGCTCGCGAATACCAGCTCTACCCCTCAGATATACTTGAGGTAAGAGGTCAGCCAGCTTCTCCGATCAAGCGAACTCTGATCAAATTCAGAAGACATAAAACAGAATTCATTTCTCGAACTGAACTCATAATTGAACATTCGAGGCATGAATACACGCAGGAATACATCGATTTGGTAAAGGATTTCTATTTAAAAATGTGATTTTTTAAGATTTAGGTAAAATAATAACAAAGCTTCACAGATGTTCAGTTCTGTATTCGTTAAATTTGTAAATAAGAACATTTACTTATGAAACAAGATACCTTTCAAGCCCCGGATTATTACAATATAGATGATATACTCAGCGAAGAACACCGAATGGTTCGCCAGGCGGCCAGAGATTGGGTGAAGCGTGACGTGAGTCCAATCATTGAAGACGCTGCCCAAAAGGCAGAATTCCCTAAATCAATTATTAGTGGTTTAGCCGGAATTGGTGCTTTTGGACCTTATATTCCTGAAGAATATGGCGGTGCAGGTTTAGATCAGATTTCTTACGGATTGATCATGCAGGAAATAGAACGCGGAGATAGTGGGGTTCGCTCCACAGCTTCGGTACAATCCTCTCTGGTCATGTTTCCCATTTATGCCTATGGGACCGAGGAGCAGCGCCAAAAGTTCTTGCCTAAACTGGCCACCGGAGAATTTATGGGCTCGTTTGGACTAACAGAGCCCGACCACGGGTCGAACCCAAGCGGGATGACCACACATTTTGTGGATAAAGGCGATCACTATCTGCTCAACGGCGCCAAAATGTGGATTTCCAACTCCCCGTTTTGCGATGTGGCCGTGGTATGGGCCAAAAATGAGGAAGGAAGAATACACGGATTGATTGTGGAACGTGGGATGGAAGGCTTTTCGACTCCCGAAACCCATAACAAATGGTCGCTGAGAGCTTCTGCTACGGGAGAGCTTATTTTTCAGGACGTGAAAGTGCCAAAAGAAAACCTTTTACCAGGTAAAAGTGGACTTGGAGCACCTTTATCCTGTCTGGATTCTGCCCGTTACGGCATTGCCTGGGGAGCGATAGGCGCAGCGATGGATTGTTACGATACGGCTTTGCGCTACTCCAAAGAACGGATTCAGTTTGGAAAGCCCATTGCCGGGTTTCAGCTTCAGCAAAAGAAACTGGCCGAAATGATAACCGAAATCACCAAAGCCCAACTCCTGGCTCTGCGTTTGGGTCAGCTTAAAAATGAAGGTAAAGCGACTACTGCTCAAATTTCTATGGCCAAGCGTAACAACGTGGACATGGCGATTACTATTGCCAGAGAAGCCAGACAAATCCTTGGAGGAATGGGAATCACAGGGGAATACAGCATCATGCGTCATATGATGAACCTGGAAAGTGTGATTACCTATGAAGGCACGCATGATATCCACTTGCTGATTACAGGATTGGATATTACCGGGATTTCAGCTTTTAAATAGTAGTTAGCACATTCAAAATTAACGTTTAAATAAAAGAGTCAGTAAAGTTTAATTTCCATTGACTCTTTATTTTTACAAAAAAATGAAGCAATGCAGGTAACGAAACTCAAGGAAAATTTAAAAGACTTAAGATCACAGCTTATAGACCATAAACTCTACAAAAGCGTGGAATCCCCACAGGATTTACAGATTTTCATGAAGCACCATGTGTTTGCGGTCTGGGATTTTATGTCATTGCTAAAATCCCTTCAAACGCAGTTGACCTGTACCACTTCACCCTGGATGCCTAAAGGGAACCCAAAGCACCGCTACCTGATCAATGAAATTGTTTTAGCTGAAGAAACCGATCTGAACTCTGAAGGCGAACGCCAGAGTCATTTCGAGATGTATCTCGATGCTATGAAAAGCGCAGAGGCTTCTACGGCGCAGGTGATGGATTTTGTCAGCCAGGTTCAGCATGGAACCGATATCTTTTTGGTGATTTCTGCCAGCGACCTGCCAGCAAGTGTCAAGGCCTTTTTAATCTTTACCTTCAATACCATACAACGTGGCAAAGCCCATGAAGTCGCCGCCTGTTTTACGTTTGGCAGAGAGGAGCTCATTCCCGACATGTTTACCTCTATCATCGGTGAGATCCAGAAAAATTTTCCTGAGAAGGATCTGAGTCTTTTCAAATACTACTTTGACAGGCATATCGAACTGGATGAAGATGAGCACGGGCCTATGGCTCTCGAATTGATCTCTGCTTTATGTGGTGATGACGAGCAGAAGTGGAAAGAAGTCGAGGTCTGTTCCAGAGAAGCTTTGGAAAAGCGACTTGGCCTCTGGGACGGGATAGTCAAAGAAATCGAGTATTACAAGGCGATTGCCTAGGGTGTAGGACTGTTACACAAGAGCCTGCCTGACGGCAAAGGTTGGCGTGACGCTCGCGCCAGCATTGGGGATTATAATTACCCTGACTTTTACCTTTAATTTATTCGAATAAATTATTTTGACTACTGACTACTGACTACTGACTACTGACTACTCCTCGCTCGGAGCCAGTTCCACCTGAAGCCCTCCAAGATCTTCAGTAATGTGAATTTGGCAGCTCAATCTGCTGTTGTCCCTGACAAAAAATGCTTCCGATAGCATAGCTTCCTCATCGTCTTCTTTTTCTGGAAGTTCGGTATCAGACTGGACATAACACTGGCAGGATGCACACATGGCCATACCTCCGCAAATCCCGATGCTTCCTTCCGGAGCGAGTTCGTAAGAGCGAATCACTTCCATCAGATTCATCGCCATATCTGTAGGAGCATCTACCTGATGTGAAGTGCCTTCTCTGTCTATAATTGTGATTTTTACATCCATGACTTAAACTAAAATCTGAGATGCAAAACTAAAGAATTGATTCCTCATGTTTCCTTTAAATGGTAAAATTTCAGCGGGAATTTTTGTAAAGCCAGTCAGGCTCACTTTACAGGCAATCTTTTGATGTCTCAGGCAGTTGAACAAAAAAATTCGAACTTGTAATTCTGTTAGTTTTGCTCTTCTTCCATTTCTTTTTCAAACGTAGAAATACTCCGGTTTAAAGCTGTTTTCAGTTGAATAATTTCGGATTTCAACTCTTCCTTTTTTTCACCAGTGGCCTTTTTATAGTCCTCCAGTTTTTTATTTAGCTCAGCTTTTCTATCCGCTATGTTTTGCTTTTCGTCCTCAAACTGGTTCTGAAGGTCAGCACTTAGGGTATTGTAATTTTCTATGACGTCATTGGTGCTGGCCTCAATATCCTTTTCCATTTTTTCGATATTGTCGCTTAGGTTATCCCACTTTTCAGCAGTGTATGCTTTGGAGACCTGTATAACGTCCTCCATCTCTCTTTGGATGTCTTCAGAAGAAGTGTTACTATCTTTGTTTGAAGTATTGCAGGACCACAGAAGGGAG
The DNA here is from genome assembly GCF_010820555.1 of Psychroflexus aurantiacus. GTDB lineage: Bacteria > Bacteroidota > Bacteroidia > Flavobacteriales > Flavobacteriaceae > Psychroflexus > Psychroflexus aurantiacus. The sequence goes on from NZ_JAAIKD010000006.1 coordinate 46,504, forward strand.
GTTAGAAGGACGGCTGCAGCTATTGAGTTCAGCGGATTCCTTCTTCTTATAAACGATTCTGATGTGGCTGTAGGGGTTTGTTTTGATGCCGGTTTATCTATGCAATGTTCCTGAGTGTTCATATTCATGATTTTTATTTTAGAATTAAAATTTAAGTTAAGCCGAAAGGATCTAAAAAAAGTGGGTTGACTCTAAAAAATTCTAAATTCAAACCGGTGATATATTTAATCAATACTTCTGATCACTGATTTTGGCGCTTCCTTTTTGGTCCCGTCAAATCCAGTGACACCGCCAACCGTGGTGTACTTTAATACATTGCGTTTGTTGGGATGGATTTTAGCAAAGGCACTTTGACACATCAGTGTAGCTTCATGAAATCCACACAGAATCAACTTCAGTTTACCCGGATAGGTGTTCACATCTCCAATCGCGTAAATTCCCGGAATATTGGTTTGATAATCAAGGGTATTATCGACTTTGATGGCATTTTTTTCTATTTCCAGCCCCCAGTCTGCTATGGGGCCCAGTTTTGGAGATAAACCAAATAAAGGTATAAAGTAATCGGTTTCTAAGCTATAATCCTCTTCTGGATTATTATTCTTTCTGATGGAAACGGATTCCAGATGTTCGTCACCGTGAACGTCTACGATTTCAGCTGGAGTAATCAATTTAATTTTGCCGATGTCTTTGAGCTCTTTGACACGGTCTACCGATTCTAAAGCGCCTCTGAATTCATTCCTTCTGTGCACCAAAGTCACTTCGGAAGCAACGTCGGCCAGATAAATGCTCCAGTCCAGGGCAGAATCTCCTCCGCCTGCAATCACTACAGATTTGTCCCGGAATTGCTCGGGGTCTTTTACCATATAATGAATGCCCTTGTTCTCAAATTTAGAAATATTGTTAATAGGTGGTTTTCTGGGTTCGAAACTGCCCAGCCCGCCAGCTATAGCGACAATAGGAGCGTGGTGTTTTGTTCCTTCGTCGGTGGTTACTATAAAGCTGCCATCTTCCTGTCTTTCGATATCCTGAGCTCTTTCGCCGAGCGTAAATCCAGGCTGAAAGGATTTGATTTGTTCCATCAGGTTATCTACCAGTTGTCCGGCTTTCACTTCCGGAAAACCAGGGATATCATAGATAGGTTTTTTGGGATACAATTCAGACAATTGCCCCCCGGGTTGTGGAAGGGCATCAATAATATGACATTTGAGTTTCAATAATCCTGCTTCAAATACAGTAAAAAGTCCTGTAGGTCCAGCTCCAATAATGAGAATATCCGTTTTGATCATATCAAAATCTACTTGTAATTTTTTATTTCTTTTTGATTAAGCCAGTTGATCGGCTTTAACATTGATGACCTCTTTGATTTGAGGCGCGTGTTTTTTAATCGTCATTTCAACTCCAGACTTCAGAGTCATTTGGTTGACCGTACAATCCACGCAAGTTCCCATAAGCTGAACTTTTACCAGTGAATCGTCTTCGATTGAAATCAACTCGATATCTCCGCCATCACTTTTTAAAAAAGGACGAATTTCATCCAGAGCGGTTTCAATGCTTCTTCTTAATTCTTGACCAGTCATCATATTTTTTTATTTTTTACAGCACTACATCCAGCCATCGTTGTAATTTTTATAGCTTCTGTAGGCGGCAAGTTCTTATTTCTATTCACCACTTCTTGTACAGTGTTTCTTGTCAGTTCAGCAAAAGATTCGCTCAGTGCTGTTCCCTTTTGCAAGGCTGCCGGACGACCAATATCTCCCGATTCTCTCAGGCTCTGTACCAGTGGAATTTCTCCCAGAAATGGAACGCCCAGATCTTCGGCAAGGTATTTGGCTCCCTTTTCTCCAAATATATAATACTTATTGTCAGGTAATTCAGCAGGAGTAAAGTAAGCCATATTTTCACAAATTCCTAAAACGGGAACATTGATGCTTTCCTGTTGAAACATCGACACGGCTTTCTTGGCATCTGCCAGGGCTACATTTTGAGGGGTACTCACAATCAGCGCACCTGTAATGGGCATGGATTGCATGATGGACAGGTGGATATCTCCGGTTCCGGGAGGCAGATCTACAAGTAAAAAGTCGAGCTCTCCCCAGTCGGCATCAAAAATCATCTGATTGAGGGCTTTGGCGGCCATAGGGCCTCTCCAGATCACCGCCTGATCCGGCTTTGTGAAAAATCCGATAGAAAGCAGTTTGACCCCGTAACTTTCGATAGGTTTCATCTTAGACTTCCCGTCTTTGGTTACAGAAAGCGGCTTTTCATTGGCCACATCAAACATGATAGGACCGGAAGGGCCGTAAATATCGGCATCCAGTAAGCCTACTTTAAATCCAAGATTGGACAAGGTTACTGCAAGATTGGCGGTTACTGTAGATTTACCTACACCCCCTTTTCCTGAAGCTACGGCAATGATATTCTGAATCCCGGGAATCGGTTTCCCTTTGATTTCATTGACGTTTTTTTTCTGTGGGGCTTCCACACTGATTTTAACTTCAACTTTAGCTTTTTTGTAGACATGCTCATGAATGGCTTTCATGACATCTACTTCAGCGCGTTTTTTGATGTGAAGCGCTGGTGTAGAAAGCTTTAGATCTACAATCACTTCATCGCCGAAGGTCACTATGTTTTGCAAAGCACCACTATCCACTATATTTTGGCCTTCACCAGCAATACTAATGGTTTCTAGTGCCTTTTTTATATCGTCTTTATTGAGTTTCATAAATTAATTAATTCTAATTAAGATTTAATCTAAATGCAAATATACAAGTTAATCCTCTATTTGCTTGTTATTGAAGTGGTTTTAGGTAGATTCTTAGGGATAAATTAACGACTTGAAAAGCATTCAGAATTCAAGTTCTACAGCACAAGTAGATTGCAGCCTCGTATATCACTTTGGTCGAATCTGCCGAGAATTTCAAATTCATCGGAGTTGATTTGCTTTCCCAAATCCTGAGTGGCTATAAATGCACAGGAATCTGTATTGGCTAAATCGATGACATTAATCCCTCCCGTTTTTCCAGGGTTGAGGTAGTGAAAAGGATCTTCGGTATCCCGAATGAGAATCTTCATATGAGGCGGACTTTCAAATCTGCTTTGGCCTTTGGAATAGGCCTGAGATAAGAGTTCTGTCATGCCATACTCGCTATGGATATGATCAACCCCAAAGCCTTGACTTAAAATTTCATGGAGTTCCTGGCGAATCATCTCTTTACGTCGTCCTTTCATGCCGCCGGTTTCCATGATTATGGTATTTTTCAGCTGAAAAGTATGGGTCTCAACCAGATCCAGTAAGGCAAAGGAAACACCGATAAGCAGTATTTTTTTTCCAGACTTGTCGAGTCTGATGAGGGTGTCAGACAATTGATCTAATGCATGGAGATAAAATCCGCTTTCTTCCGACTCGCTTTCCTTGATGAAGTGATCCACCATATAAATTAAAGAGGATCCTTCGCGTTCCAGGTAAGAAGGCAGAAGGCCTAAAACCACAAAATCTGAAATATTTCCGTAGAAAAGCTCGAAGGTTTTTGTAAAGCTTTCTATGTAGAGGCTGAGGTTTTTGACATGGTGCTGACTTTGAACCTGGCCAGTAGTTCCGCTGCTTAAGAAGGTGATTTCAGGAGTGAAATGTCCGGTTTTTACGTCATGCGTTTTAAAAAACTGTATGGGTAAAAAAGGAATATCTGGAATTGACCTGACCTCCTGAGGATTGACGCTGAGATGGTCGCAAAATTCTTTATAGACTCCGTTGGATTGGTATTGCTTCTGAAATACGTCTAGCGCAGCATTTTCAAATTCTTTTTCTGATTTTATATGGAAAGGGAAACTGGAATTCATACCTCAAAATGAAATTCAAAAGTAATAAAAAAGCAGCCTAATCGAGACCTGCTTTTGTTTTAAAACAAAAGCAGTGTATTTAAGTTCGGTTTCTATACCTGCTGCATAAGACTGCATTTTTGTATTACTACAGACAGGTATGAATTCAATCACCTGCTTTTTACAGTTTTTGATATGCTGTCAGATTTACGATATCCTGAAAAAACAAGACAGATTTACAGCGCAGTCTTAAGTGGAGTAAATCCGGGATTTAACTCTTGGTTAAACTTTGAATCTTCTTTTTTCCCTTTATCCATAGTAGTTCATGATGTAGCAGGATTTCCAAGGTTAAGTTTAGATTAAGAGAATACTTATCTGTTAATCAAGATGCAATCTTTTGTTAACCTGCACATAACACCGAAACTTTCTTCTCCATGTAAGTTTGCTTCATCAAAACAATTAAAACCATTAAAATGAAAAAAATATTTTTATCTGCAACTGTTTTAGCTTCGCTTCTTTTAGTTTCCTGCTCAAGCGATGATGATGCTCCTATAAGCCCAGAACAACCTCCTGTAGGTGAGGAAATTACTGTTTTCGGGACTATAGAGGAAGATCAGACCTGGACCAAAGACAAAGTTTACATCTTAGACGGGAAAGTCGTTGTTGATGGTGGTGCAACCTTGACGATTGATGCAGGTACTGTTATAAAAGGGGCTCAGGGTCAGCAAACACAAGCTTCTGCTTTAATTGTGGATAGAGATGCAACTTTAAATGCAAATGGTACTGCTCAAGAGCCGATTATCTTTACTTCTATTTTGGACGAAATTATGCCAGGTGAGGTTGTAAGTCCTAACCTTACAGTAGATGACAGAGGTCTTTGGGGAGGTGTTATCATATTAGGGAATGCGCCTTCTTCCTTTGAAGGGGACGCTACTGAAGAATTAATCGAAGGTATTCCAGCTAACTCAGGATTTGGATTGTACGGAGGAACTGACCCTGCAGACAGCTCTGGAAACATCGAGTACATCTCTATACGTCATGGTGGAGCAAACATTGGTGAGGGAAACGAAATCAATGGATTAACCCTTGGTGGAGTTGGTAACGGTACAGTAATCAACCATATAGAAGTGATCGCTAACTTAGATGATGGTGTTGAGTTCTTCGGAGGAACTGTTAATGCTTCAAATATCGTAGTCTGGGGTGTTGGCGATGATGCTATAGACATCGATCAGGCATACAGTGGTACAATTACCAATGCAGCAGTAGTGATGAATAACGTTTCTGACCATGGTTTAGAAATTGACGGACCAGAAGGTTCTGCTACCGGAATGTACACTCTTCAGGACATAACTATTTTCTCAGACGATTCTGAAACTAATGCTAATTCAGGAAACAGAGAATATGCTCAATTCCGCTCCAGCGCCATGGGTACTAACAACAACATATTATTAGTTGGTGGATTACCAGATTCAGATTTCACATTACAGGATAACCAAGGTGTTGCTGACAATTACAACAGTGGAGATCTTACTTTTTCCAATATACAAATTGTACCTCCAGCAGGTGTGACTGATATTTCTACACTATTTACAGATGCTTCAGGACTTACATCTTTTCAGGATGACGCTACAGGCGCTAATGGGTTTGTTTCGGTAGTCGCCGACACAGGTGCAGCTACTGTAGGTGCGGACCTGGGAGTTTTTGGATGGACTTGGGTGTCTGAAGCAGCTTCTGCTTTAGGTTTTTAGTATTGAATATAGACTCTAAATACATACAGGATATTGCTCGGTTTTTTCAAGCCGGGCAATATGGTTATAAATTATAATATGCAAAATATGTTCAGATTTTTTAAGATTACATCAATTCTGTTTTTTAGTATAGGCTTGTTTTCAGTCTCTGCGCAAAACGGAAAAATAGAAGGTAAAATTTTAGATGGAGAGTTAGACGATGTTCTCCCATTTGCCAACGTCACAATCGTAGGAACCAATAAAGGGAGTACATCAGATTTTGATGGATTGTATTCCATTGCAGTGGAACCTGGAACTTACACCCTTTCATTTTCGTTTGTCGGTTATCAAACGAAAGAAATTACAGAGGTGGTTGTCAAAGAAAATGAAACAACACGACTTGACGTCACTTTAAAGTCTGCTGCAGACAACTTGCAGGAGGTTATTGTAACTACAACGGCGAGGAGAAATACAGAAGCTTCAGTATTGAACCTGCAACGAAAGTCCGTTAAGGTTTCAGATGGTATGTCCTTAGAAGGGATAAGACGAACAGGTGCCAATGACGTTGCCTCTGCCGTTAAAAATATACCAGGGGTATCTGTCCAGGGAGGTAAATATGTTTTTGTGAGAGGCCTTGGCGACAGGTATACAAAATCTATACTTAATGGTATGGATATTCCAGGTCTGGATCCCGATAGAAATACCCTTCAAATGGATGTTATTCCGTCCAGTATTATTGAAAATATAGTCGTTTCAAAAACGGCTACTGCAGATATGCCCGCAGACTTTACAGGTGGCGTAGTGAATGTCGTTACCAAAGATTTTCCTTCACGTGAAACCTATAGTGTAAGTGCAGGCGGATCTTATAACTTTGATATGCATTTCAATTCAGATTATCTACAGGGAAACACCTCTCCTACAGACTTTTTAGGCATTGATAATGGAGAAAGAGATTTGCCTATTCCACAAGAACTGAGTATTCCGGCCCCGGTGGGTAGGGGATTGAATAGTGATGGCGTGAGTGTGACAGAGGTTACCAATCGTTTTGATAAAAAACTTGCTGCAGATAGAACCACAAGCCCCGCAAATTTCAATTTTAGCTTCTCAGCGGGGAATAGTTATGAGGTAGGTGAAAAGAATAACAAATTTGGATATCTGGCCAATGTTTCCTATAGAAATACTACAGAATACTTTGAGCAATTGGAACAAAACTTCTTTTTCAAACCTATTTCATTATCAGAAACTGAATTAACGCCAAACAGGACTCAAACCGGTGATGTTGGGATCAATAACGTTCTCATAAGCGGTTTAGCAGGTCTGTCTTATAAAACAGAAAAATCTAAATACAGCTTCAATGTTTTACATCTTCAAAATGGAATTTCGAGAGCCGGTAAATTTAGAACCTTCACCTTTATCCAGGACGATATTGAAGTGGTAAGAGACAACATAGAATATACAGAGAAATCTATTACCAATTTCAATCTTTCGGGTTCTCACGTCAATGAAGATGCTTCCTGGGAAACAGAATGGGCGTTATCCCCTAGTTTTTCTAATATAAACGACAAAGACGTACGCGTTACACCTTTTGAAGTTATTGGGGAAGATCAGTTTTCAATTCGCCCGAGTACAGCTGGTGCTCCACAGCGTTTGTGGAGGGATTTGGAAGAGTTCAACTTGTCAGGTAAATTAGACCTTACCAAAAGGCATGAGCTTTTTGGAAGGTCAGCTAATCTGAAATTTGGTACAGGCTACACGTTTAAGGAAAGGAACTTCAGAATTAATAATTACAATATTCTGGTTAAAGGTTCTACAGTAACCCCTATTGAAGGCGATGCGGACCGACTTTTACTTCCTGAAAATATTTGGGTACCAGAGACCAACAGTGGAACCTATATACAAGGTAATTTTGAGCCGGCAAACAATTTTGAGTCTTATTCAACTGTAGCTTCTGCTTACATTTCTGAAGAGTTTAATATTACAGAAAAGCTAAAAAGTGTTTTGGGCTTAAGGTTTGAGAATTACCAACTGAATTATACGGGTGTCAACAACCAGGGAACGCTCGATCTTAATGATGAACAAATTTTAGATCAAGCTGATTTTTTCCCGTCTGCAAATCTTATTTATGCTTTAAATGATCAAACCAATTTAAGGGCGTCTTATTACGAAACCACGGCAAGACCATCTTTTAAAGAAGCCTCTATTGCACAAATTTTTGATCCTTTAAGCGATATTACTTTTATAGGTAATATCGATATTCAGCCTTCTTATATCAACAATTATGACTTGCGCTACGAGCGATATGGAGAAAACGGTCAATTGTTTGCTGTGAGTGCTTTTTATAAATCATTCAATGATCCTATAGAACTTGTGGCATTCCCTGAAGCCCCTAATAACCTTCAGCCACAAAACGTAAATTCTGCAGATGTTTATGGAGTTGAATTGGAAATAAGAAAGGATTTTGGTTTTATTGCTGAAGACTTAAGAAAATTCAGCGTCAACGCTAACGTTTCTATAATCGAATCTGTTGTACAGATGTCTGAGCAGGAATTTGAATCCAGACAACTTGCTGCAAGAGAGGGGCAAACCATAGATGATGAAAGGGATCTTCAAGGGCAGTCTCCATACCTCGTAAACATCGGTTTAAGATACGATGATGACGAAAAAGGCTGGCAAGGCGGTTTGTTTTACAACGTACAAGGAGAAACTCTTGAGGTTGTAGGTATAAGAAACGTTCCAGATGCTTACACGCAGCCCTTCCATAACATGAGTTTTAGATTGTCTAAAACTTTTGGAGAGGAAAAGCAGTCTTCTGTAAATTTTGGATTTAGTAATATATTAAATGATGTTATTGAAACGAATTACAATTCATTTCAGGCAGAGTCCAGAATTTACTCTAGAAGAGATCCGGGACAACAGATTTCTTTGGGATACTCCTATAGTTTTTAAATGGGTATGATATAATTTACTTAAAAGCTGCTCTGAAAAGAGCAGCTTTTTTTGTGTTTATTCTTAACTTTAAGCTAATATTCAAAACCTTAAATTTGTAAAGAACAAAAGCACTAACTCATGAAAAAATCTGATATCACTATACTTGTTGTGGATGACGATCCGGATATCCTGGAGATTCTAAGCTACAATTTAAACGCTGAAGGCTACAAAGTCGTCACTGCCGAAAATGGAGTGGAAGCCGTTAAAAAGGCAAAAAAGAAGAAGCCTCAGTTAGTGATTTTGGATGTGATGATGCCAGAAATGGATGGGATAGAAGCCTGTGAGCAAATTCGGGAAACCAAAGGTTTGGAAAACACACTCATCACGTTTTTAACCGCAAGAGGGGAGGATTATTCTCAGGTAGCAGGATTTGACGCCGGAGCCGATGATTATATCACTAAACCGGTAAGACCTAAAGTACTGATGAGTAAAGTCAAAGCCTTATTAAGACGTTTCAAATCCGGTGCTCCAGATCAGAAGATTTATGAAATTGGCGATATCACCATCAATAGAGATGAATATAAAATCACCAGTCAGGGGACAGAGATGACCTTGCCCAGAAAAGAATTTGAATTGCTATCTTTACTCACTTCAGAACCCAATAAAGTCTTCAAAAGGGATGATATTTTAAACACGGTCTGGGGGAATGAAGTCGTGGTAGGTGGGAGAACCATCGATGTCCACATTCGAAAGTTGAGAGAAAAATTGGGCGACGATAAATTCAAAACAGTGAAAGGCGTCGGCTATAAGTTTGTTCATGAATGAGTAAAAAATTCAAAAGATCCTATAAGTTTGCCCTGAACACCTCTTCCTACATCACTCTTTTTCTTACAGGGCTGGTGACCTTATACGAGTATATTCAACTGGAAGTCAATTTGGCTTCTATTTTTGTTTTTGCCCTGGTCTGTTTTGTATTTTCATTTCTGATTATTCAGTTGAGAATTGAATATTTTATCTACAAGCGGGTAAAATCGATTTACGACAGTGTTTCTTTACTGGACAAATCTTCGCTGAGCAGTCAGCGGACGACCTCTGATATGAAAACCCTGACCGAGGAAGTGGAGCGTTTTGCAAAAGGTAAAAAGCTCGAAATTGAAACGCTCAAAGTGAGGGAAAACTACAGGAAAGAATTTATAGGCAATGTGTCTCACGAGTTAAAAACCCCTTTGTTTACAGTGCAGGGCTATATACTTACGCTTCTGGATGGGGCCATTAAAGATAAAAAAGTAAGAAAAAAATACCTCAATAGAGCTAGCAAAGGGGTGGATAGACTGATCTATATCGTCAAAGATCTGGATATGATTACCAAGCTGGAAACCGGCGATCTTAATCTTTACATAGAAACCTTCGATCTTGTGGATCTTGTAGAAAGCGTCTTCGATTTACTGGAGATGAAGTCTGCCAAAAAAGAAATAAGCCTGAGCTTCGATAAAGCCTATGCGCCTATCTATGTAGAAGGGGATAAAGAGCGGATACAGCAGGTGGTGACGAATCTTATTGTCAATTCTATCAAGTATGGCAAGAAGGGAGGAACCTCTGAGATCAGTTTTGATGAGGTGAAAAATTCAAAAATCATGCTGCGTGTCACCGATAACGGGGAGGGCATCGAAAAGGAACATATCCCAAGACTTTTTGAACGTTTCTTTAGAGTCGATAAAACGGGGTCCAGGCGGGAAGGTGGCTCAGGACTGGGACTCTCGATTGTTAAGCACATTATGGAAGCCCATAATGAGCAGGTCTATGTGGATAGCGTTTACGGGATTGGCAGCGAATTCTCCTTCACGCTTCCAAAGTCTGCCGAAATGCCGGAAGAGGAAACCGAGGCCACTCTTCAGAATTAAATCCGGAATACATCTCCAGGTTTTCCAGGTCAGTCGTTTTAAATTTCTTCTGGGAAGAACATGGAGCAATTTTCTGTTTCTCCAGTCGATCTGCCAGATATTCCTGCTCCCCCTGATGCGGGGTAGGGACAAAAAACACGGTTTTACCCAAACAGGCCATATCCATTACCGAAGAATAGCCCGATCTGCAAATCACGATCCTGGCGCTGCAAATCAAGGTGTTGAGTTCCCGAGATTTCAGATGGTTATAAACGCTGAGGTGTGGCGGTAAGTTTTGAAGGACGTCTTGATTGTAGACGCCTCGAACAATCACACAGGTTTTGGAAGTGAGTTTTATGAACGATTCTATGAGTTTCTCTTCAAACTGGGTACGAAGGGGTTCCGGACCGGAAATAACCGCCAGATAATCTATTTTTTCTTCAAGTTCTAAGGTTTTAAACCGGCTCAAAACACCAATTCGCTTCACGGGTACATTTACCTGTTTCGATAGACTTAAAATTCCGCTCAGAGAAGGAGTCGTATCCGTGTCTGGCACCCAGACCTCAGCAAAGCGGTTGAGTTGTTTAGCATTGAAATAGGAAGAACTATAAGAAAATAAACCTGCTTTAAATTGAAGTTGGTGACAGAGGATTACAGACCTCACTTTCTTGGAGTAAGCGCCAAATCTATGATCTGAAAGGATAAGGTCTACTCCGTGTTTATCGACGTATGCTTCAACCAGATCCTCGTCCATAAGTGCTCTTTTCTGAAGTCCAATGCCCTGCAGCACCAATTTAAGATAAAAATAAAAACCAAAGCTTGAATAGGTCACCTGACTTGAATGTAATTCCAAAACTTCAAGTTCAGGAAATTCGTCTTTCAGCAATTGCAGGGCGTTTCCATCTGAAGCCAGGCTTACTTTGGAGCCCTGGTTCAGAAAATAGCGGATGACAGGGATACACCTTGTAGCGTGGCCCAGCCCCCAGTTAAGCGGGGAAACTAAAACATGACGGGGAAAAGCCATAATAGAAGATTTTGCGTATTGGTAAATTTAGTTAATTTTACACGAAAATTTCAGCAAAGGTGGGGAGTAAAAACAAACTAAAACGGTTTCAAGAGAATGAGGTTTTCGAAAATGTAGTCCAGCCTACACGTTCTGAAATTGTAGAGGAAACCTATGCCTATAAAGGCAAGTGGAAACAGGAGTTTTTTAAAAATAACAATCCCTTAGTCCTGGAACTGGGCTGTGGCAAAGGTGAATATACAGTGGGACTGGCCAGAAGAAATCCAGACACCAATTTTTTGGGCATTGATATCAAAGGCGCCAGGTTTTGGAGAGGTGCCAAAACGGCGCTGGAAGATAATATGACCAATGTAGGATTCCTGAGAACACAAATCGAGCTGGTAGACCAGGTTTTTGCAGAAGGCGAAGTCGATGAAATCTGGATCACGTTCCCCGACCCGCAAATCAAATGGAAACGTACCAAGCACAGAATGACCAATCCTGAGTTTTTAGAAAAGTACAAAACGATTTTGGCTAAAGACGGCATCGTGCATCTGAAAACCGATAGTGAGTTTATGCATGGGTATACGCTGGGTATTCTGGAAGGCCTTGGGCATGACATCATCTACGCCCATCATGATATTTATGTGAATCATGAAGCTCCGGAAGAAGTGGTGGGTATCCAGACCTTTTATGAACAGCAATATCTAGATAAAAAGAAATCTATAACCTATCTGAAATTCAGACTTAAGCCATAGTTTTTGGAGTATTTACAAATTTATCTTTTCACCTACCTGGCTGCTTTGGTTGGCGTAATTCCGCCAGGCTTAGTCAATATGAGTGTGGCTAAAACCTGCCTGGAAAGGGGAAGGCGTAATGGAGTTTTAATGGCTTTCGGAGCTTCCAGCATTGTGTTTTTCCAGGCCCTGTTGGCGGTTTTAATTTCAAAATTTATATTCTCAAACCCGTATGTTAAGAATATTTTTCTGCAGGCGGGAATTGCCATACTCATCCTGATGTTTATTTATTTTTTGCTCTCGGCCAATTATAAAAAAACGCAGAGGAATATCAAAAAGCGCACGGGAACCAAGAGTTTTTTTACCGGCGTTTTGGTATCGGCCATCAATATTTTTCCCATCCCTTATTTTGTGCTTATAGCCACCTTGCTAAGCAATAATTTCAAAATAGCCTTCTCTTTTTACAGCGACTTGTTTTTCGCGTTAAGTGCTGCCCTGGGAACACTGACAACCCTTTATTTTTATGTGATCTTTATGATGCGAATAGGGGGTAAAACAGAACTTTTTAAAAGGTATTCCAACTATTTCATGGCTCTTTTGATGCTTATTCTTATCGTCGTGACCTGGTTTCGTCTCTAAGAACTATAAAAATGGCCAACTCAGATTTTTTTGAAAAAGTATATGCAATAGTCGCCCGCATTCCAGAAGGGAAAGTCACAAGCTACGGCGCTATTGCCAAAGCTATAGGCTCAGCCAAAAGTTCCCGAACGGTAGGCTATGCTATGAATGCCTGTGTAAAATTAGATCGCGACCTTCCCGCCCATCGCGTGGTTAATCGAAACGGCGTTTTAACAGGGAAACACCATTTCCCCGGTCAGGATACGATGCGAAAGTTGCTGGAAGAAGAAGGCCTGAACATCGAAAATGACCAGATTAAAAACTTTAAATTTTATTTTTGGGAACCGCCTATAAATCAGTAGGTTGTAAATTCATCTTTAATATTTACTTAAAAAATGCTCAAAATATTGATTTAATGCTATATATTCGCATCAGGATGAAGTTTTTCACAATAGATTGGTTAATTAGCAAAGCCCTGGTTTTATAACCGGGGCTTTGTGTTTTTACCCCATTTTTGAACTTTGATTTGTTTATAATAGGATTATAGGGTTTTATTGGCAATTGTTAAGTTTTAATTTGGTATAAATTAATACCTTAATTGCTTTGAAATCTAAACTTATCTTTTATATTTGTGTCAGGATGAAGTTTTTCATAATAGATTGGTTAATTATCAAAGCCCCAGATTCATAACTGGGGCTTTGTGTTTTTATAAACTTTTCTATAGTTATAGCACTTAGTCTTTTTTTTGACTCGACAGGGCTCATGATCAGAAAGCAGCTTTGTTTTTCGCAGGATTTCATCATTAATTTGTCACTACTTTTTTAAGAGGCTTTAAAATATTTCTGTAATGCTTTAGTTTTACACACATGAGGCAACTTCTTTTTTATGTCTTTTTGTGTGGCGGAGTAACTTCACTTTGGGCGCAGTCCGGACTGGTAACCAAAACGCTTGCTATCCGGGACACCATACAGCTGGAACAGGTGAGTATAAGCCCATTTCAATTTAAGTTGCAGACCACAGACAGCGTAGAAATAAGACCTTCACTTTACCAGATTGATTTTCCCCTGGCTCAGCTGATTCCCTTTTCAGAATTGAAACGAACCCGGGACAGTTTAATAGTGACTTACTTAAAGTATCCGGATTTTCTTACCAAAACCTATAAAGCACTCGATGAAAAGCTTATTCTGGATACCGGTGATCCGGTAGATAATCTCTATGAACTTCAGCAGCAGAAACAGCCCGGTAATTTTATTCCCTTTTCAGGCCTGAGTACCAGCGGGAGTATCTCTCGTGCGATCAGTGTGGGGAATAACCAGAATGCGGTGGTGAGGTCTGAACTTGACTTACAGATCTCAGGGAAAATCTCAGAAAACGTGGTTTTGCGAGCCTCCATACAGGATGATAATGTACCAGTGCAGTCCGGAGGTTATACTCAGCAGCTCAATGAATTTGATCAGATCTTTATTGAACTGCAAGCCGAAAAGTGGCGAATCCGAGCCGGGGATATAGACTTGGTGGAAAACCAGTCTTTTTTTGCCTCCTATACCAAGCGTGTACAGGGTCTTTTGCTTTCTGCAGAGGTTGGAAATGAAGAACGGCAGACTGAGGTTTATGGAGCTGCGGCTTTGGTAAGAGGTGTGTTTACCAGGAGTGAATTAACTGCGATTGAAGGCAATCAGGGGCCTTATAAACTCGTAGGAGACAACGGCCAGCTTTACGTTTTAATAGTCTCCGGAAGTGAAGATGTGTATGTGAATGGAAGACTGCTTACCCGAGGTGAAAATGAAGATTATCTGATCGATTATAATGCCGGTGAAGTTATTTTTAACTCTACATTTCCGATTACGTCTGAAATGCGAATCGTCGTGGAATACCAGGTTTCCGACAGGAATTTTTCAAGAATCGTTGCCACAACGGGGTCCCGTTTTAGATCCGAATCTCTTCAGCTAAACGGATTTCTCTACAACGAAAATGATCTTAAAAATCAGCCATTACAGCAAAGTCTTACCGATGAGCAGGTGGATGTGCTGGAAGAAGCAGGTGATGACCAAAGTGACATGTTTGCCCCCAGCGCTGTTCCAGCCGAGTTTTCTGAAAACAGAATTTTATACACCAAAACATTTCTGGACGGTCGGGAGATCTTTGTTTTCTCTTCCGATCCGGAGGCTGAACTCTTCCAGGTTCGCTTTACCAATGTAGGTCCCAATCAGGGAAACTATGTTCTTTCAAGCCAGGATGCTATTGCGACGATTTATGAGTATGTGTCTCCGGTTAACAGCGTTCCACAGGGTAATTTTGAACCTATTGTTCGACTCTTTGCGCCTACCAAACTCCAAATCGCTATGCTGAATGGTGTGTATTCACCTTCCGAAAAATCCAGCATTCAATTTGAAGTTGCCGCGAGTAACGCCGATGAGAATCTGTTTTCAGAACTGGATCAGGGAGATAACCGCGGTTTGGCTGCTCAGTTTTCGGTCAACCAGACCCTTTATAAATCCGAAGCCAACAACAGCCTAGATGTGTTTGCAAACCTTAATTTTATAGAAGATACCTACACCAGTATAGAGCGTCTGTACAACGTAGAATTCACCAGAGACTGGAATCTG
The DNA here is from genome assembly GCF_010820555.1 of Psychroflexus aurantiacus. Classification (GTDB taxonomy): domain Bacteria; phylum Bacteroidota; class Bacteroidia; order Flavobacteriales; family Flavobacteriaceae; genus Psychroflexus; species Psychroflexus aurantiacus. Next base: position 61,819 of record NZ_JAAIKD010000006.1, read on the forward strand.
TTCAATCCCTCGGGAGACCAGCTTTTTTTGGATGCTGGTTTTGATTATCGAAATAACTTGGAAAGTTTTACGCGGTATAACTTTCAGCGTCTGTCTTATTCAAAGAATTTCTTAGGTCAGAAACATTCTATAATCGCCAGGCAAATTCAGAACAAATTCAGAATAGATGTCAACGCCAGCTACCTGGATAGCGAATCCCCTGTTTTGACCTCAAAATTTGCCAGAGCCGGGGTTTCCGGAATTTATGATTTCGGGAAGTTTTGGTCTGGATTGCGCTACACTATGGAAGATAACCAGGAACTGCGAGTAGAAACGGAAGAGTTTACACCCAACACCCAGCGGTTTTCCGGTTATGAAGTCTTTTCCGGAGTTGGAGATTCCACAAGTGTGTATGTGGAAGCAGGCTATCGGTACAGACAAAACGATAGTTTGAGAGCAAATCTGCTAAAACGCGTCAATACCTCCAGTAACTATTTCGTGCGCTCACAACTGGTCAATACGAAAGCTTCCAGATTAAGCCTGTTTGCGAATTTGAGAACTCTAAAATTTAAGGAAGAAAACAGAGCCGATGAGCAGACTTTAAACTCCAGAATCGTCTATTCTCAAAATCTATGGAACCGGCTTGTCAATCTCAATACAACTTACGAAACCAGCAGTGGAAGCATAGCTCAGCAGGAATTCACTTACCTAGAAGTAGAACCGGGACAGGGGCAATACACCTGGATCGATTACAACGAAAACGCCATCCAGGAACTGAATGAATTTGAAATCGCTCAATTCCAGGATGAAGGCCGTTACGTGAGGATTTTACTGCCCAATCAAATCTTTGTCAGAACCAATCAGGCTCGTTTCAGCCAGCAATTCACATTGAATTTTCAAACCTGGCAAAATCAGAAAGGCTGGAAAAAAATCGCCTCTCACTTTTATAACCAGACCTCCTTATTGCTGGATAAAAAAATGAGAAAAGATGGGAATTCGCTTAGTCTCAATCCTTTTAAATCCAGCGGTCAGGAGGTTTTGGGTGAGAACACGACCTTTAGAAACATCCTTTTTTTTAACAGAGGCCTGCAGAAGTTTACTACCTCCTATAATTTTACGAAAAACACCACCAAAAACCTCACGGTTCTGGGGCTCCAAGAAAGTTCAAACCTGTTGCAGGAACTCAAGTTTATTCACAAATTTCAGGAAAGCTGGCTGATCACTTCAACTCAGGATTACAAGTCCTCTGAAAGTTTTTCAGATCAGTTTGAAAACAGAAACTTCACTATTGAAGGCTTCTCATTTCATCCCAAAGTCTCCTATTTACTGGGAGATAAACGTTTTGATGTTTTTTATGCATATACCTCAAAAGAAAATCAAATAGGGGGTCTGGAAGCCTTGAAGCAGCAGACCTTAGGTTTATCTTTTGTACTCAACAACAACCAGAAATATAGCATTACAGGGGAGGCCAGTTATATTCAGAATGACTTTGAAGGCGGTGCGTTTTCTCCGGTCGCTTACCAGATGCTGGAAGGTTTGCAGCCCAACGACAATTTTACCTGGTCGCTTTTTTTACAAAAGAAAATCACTGCTTTTCTGGATCTTAACCTGACCTATTTTGGCAGGAAAAGTGAAAACCTCAAGGCTATTCATACCGGTAGTGTTCAGTTGAGAGCCTTTTTCTAACCCTTGGAAACTTTAAGCTTCATGCCTGGCTGAAGGCGATTGCTTTTCAGCTTATTGAGTTTTTTTAGGTCTTCTACGCTTAGGCCGGGATATTTTTTGGAAATCGTCCATAAGGAATCTCCCGGCTTCACGTTGTAGAATTCTGTATCACGTTTTGATGAATTGTCAGTTTTTGAATTACTGTCAACCACAGCATCCATATTTTTGGGATAAATAACAAGCTTTTGACCGATATTCAGATTCGTTCCGTTGAGGTTATTCCAGGCTTTAATCTGGCTAACCCCTACGCTGTATTTTTCAGCAATCCTGCCCAGATAATCCCCGGATTTCACCTTATAACTGATTTTATCTTCTGCTTTTATATACTTAGGTTCAGGTTCTTTGGCAATTGCCGCCAGCTTTTCTGAATAACCATAAATCATATCTTCATTGGCTGCAAACAAACCTGCTTTTTCATAAGGAAGGCGGACGTAATAGGATTTGTCTTTTTCAAAGGGGATGATGCCTAATTTATAACTTGGATTCAGAAATTCGAGAAGTTCTTTGTTGGTTTGGGTAACTTCAGCAATCTGATCTAAAGTGATGCGCTGCTTGACTTTCAGGGTATCTGTGCCGTAATAGGTGGACCTTGGGCGTTGAGGTTGAAAACCATGTTCTTCGGCATACTCGTGTATATAAAGCATGGCCTGAAATGAAGGCACATAGCCGGCGGTTTCCCGGGGTAAATAACGTCTGAGTTTCCAGTAGTTGGTTTCCCCGCCACTTCGGCGTATGGCTTTGGAGACATTCCCCATGCCTGAATTGTAGGCCGCCAGGGCCAGGTCCCAGTCTCCAAACATGATGTAAAGTCTTTTTAAGTATTTGGCAGCAGCTTCTGTAGAAGCCACGGGATCCATGCGTTCATCGACATAACTGCTTACATCGAGATCGTACATTTTAGCGGTACTGTACATAAATTGCCATAGACCCGTGGCGCCAACTCTGGATTTTGCTCTAGGATTTAAGGCAGATTCGACCAGGGCCAGATATTTCATTTCCAAAGGCACGTCATGCCTGTCGAATGCAGCCTCAAACATGGGGAAGTAGAATTCACTCAAACCCATCAGCCGTTCGGTTCCTTCTTTCTCACGCCTTAAGAAATAACCGATGACACTTTCCAGACTTTCATTATATTCAATGTTGAATGGCGTTTTAGCATTTAAAGCAGCTAAACGCGCTTTGAGAAGTGCAGTTGGAATCTCGGTGATTATGCTGTTCTGATTCAAACTGTCTTTAATCACATTTTCCAGGTGCTGCGAAAAGTTTTGGTCTGTTAGCTGACTTTTCCAAAGAGAATCCAGTTCCATGGATTTTTGATAATCCCTGAGGATCAGTTCTAAAGAGTCTATTTCAACTTTATGAATTTCAAGCTTACCAGCTTTCCAGTTTAAATCTGTGGTAATGGGATTCTGTGCAAAGCATAATACTGTGCTGAATAAACTGATGAAAAGAAAGCGTAAAAAGGTAAACCTCATAAAATTAGTTTTAAGTAGTTCAAATGTACTTTGAAAAACTGAAAGTGTAGATAAAAACTTAAAACCGCATTAAATTATTGTTCATTGTTTAGGCTAATTCTTGAAGGGTTGTATTTTTGGGCACAAAATAAAATCGATGACTCATTTTCATACACTTTCTATCAAGGAAATCAACAGATTAACCGATAAAGCAGTTAATATAATTTTTGACGTCCCTTCTGAATTAGCTTCAGAATATACTTTTAAAGCAGGACAATACATCACTTTGGAAGCCAAAATTGATGGCGAAGAGGTAAGACGCTCTTATTCCATTTCTTCCGAAGAAGGGAAAGACCTGGGAATTGTCGTCAAAGCCATACCTGGTGGAAAGTTTTCCAATTATGCCAATTCTGCTTTAAATGTTGGGGATACTATGGAAGTGCATCCGGCGGAAGGTAAATTCGTTCTTCCAGAGCAAATCGATGACAACACCTTTGCTGCATTTGTCGCAGGAAGTGGAATCACGCCGGTAATGTCGATGCTAAGAACTTCATTATCCCAGTCTGAAACCTCCAAATTCGTTTTGGTCTACGGTAATAAATCTCCAGAACAAAGCATTTTCCTGCAGGAAATTTTAAGTCTTCAGAAAGAATATCCGAAGCGATTTTTCCCTGAATTTATCTATAGTGAAGCTAAAGAGGATGGGGCCAGATTTGGAAGGATAGAGCGCTCGACCGTGAATTACATCATCAAAAATAAATATGAAGCCTATGGGTTTTCAGAATTTTACCTCTGTGGTCCGGAGCAGATGATAGAAGCCGTCACCGAAAGTTTAAGTGCTGCTGGAATCGATAAAGACAACATTAAATACGAATTGTTTTTCTCCAAGTCGGAAGGCAGCGTGGAAGCCAGCACAGATGGCAAAACCCGATTGACCGTGATCGTAGATGATGAAGAATTTGAATTTACCATGGAGCAAAGCGAAGTCATCCTGGATGCGGCTTTAGCTCAGGACATCGATGCCCCGTATTCTTGTCAGGGGGGAATCTGTAGTTCCTGTGTTGCCAAAATCAAGGAGGGAACCGCAGAGATGAGAAAAAATCAGATCTTAACCGATGATGAACTTGAGGAAGGCCTGATTTTGACCTGCCAGGCGCAACCTACCTCGGCAAAAGTCGTGGTGGATTACGATGATATTTAGTCGTTTTCAATGTTTTTAAGCTGAATATTTAAGGCGTTTACACTGATTTGAATTTCGATAATGGATAAGATGAGCGAAACCATGAGTAAGACCAGTGAGACTCCGAAAATGATGCTGCCAAGGGTCTGCCAGGTTTCGTAAATGGCAAACATGCTGACAACGCAAAGCAGAAGGGACACGATACCGAATAATTGCATGTTTTTGATAAGGGTCACTCGTTTTTTCAGGTTTGAAATCTGCGCTTTGACGTCAGTATCAGGATGGTCCTGGTATTTTTGATGCAAATTTCGTATCAAGCCTGCAATGGTTAAGAACCTGTTGGTGTAGGCGAGAAGCAGCAGTGAAATGGCGGGAAACAGCAAAGCCGGAGTAGTTAAAGAAACATCCATACGGTTATTCATTTTGAAAAGTGAGTCAAAGATACTTAGGCTCTGTCAATTTCGTAGAATCCCAAGACATAAAATAGTATTCTATCGTTTTCTATACTGCATTAAAACTGATACCTCACATTCAACATCAGGTTTCTGCCGGGACTTGGAATATCGAAAGCCCTCAAAATCGATAAGTGATCCACGTAGGTTTCGTTCAGGACATTTTGTAAGGTTGCTGAAACTTCAAGAGGTCCTGAGTTGCCAATCTCAAAAGACTTGGTGAAGCCCATGTCCACCAAGGTAAACCCCGGGGTTTCTTCCTCATTAAAACCTGGCTGGTCCTGTCTTGCAACCCCTCTTACTTTTGTAAACACCGAAGTGTTTTGAAGTTTACCAAAGCTGTAATTGACTTTTAAGCTGGCATTGTCTGGAGGGATAAACGTCAGTGGTTCCTCAAAATCTTTGTTTTCCCCTCGAACCATAGCTGCACCGAGATTAAATCTTAAGTTTCGGCTGGCTAAAGCGACATATTGCAGATTGATTTCGCTACCGTAAAGCCTGGCCTCCACCTGCTGGTATTCCCAAATCTGTAGACCGGAATCAGGTCGTGTTTCACCGGTGTCTGCGAAAAAAATATAGTTATCGACCCGGCTTCCAAAAACCGACCAGTCCAGGCGAAATCTGTCCCTTGTCAAACTGTAATTCAAATCCAGCTGCAGGCTTTGCTCCCGCTCAAAATTAGCGTTTCCTATTTCAAATCGGTTGGTCCCCGGATGCTGGCCGAAAGAATACAATTCGGCCAGATCCGGTGAACGAAAACCGGAAGAGAAATTGGCCTTGAGTTTCTGAGTTTCGCTGAGTTGTTTTGTAATCCCAAGCGAACCCGTAAACCCGCTAAAGCTGGATTCCAGAGTACGGTTTTCGGGATTACCCGGCAAAACGAAGCCCTGTTCAATAAATTGATCATCGCTGGCATCTGCCTTTACCAGGCGGTAGTCGTAACGCAGAGCCCCCTGTATGAAGTAAGTGTTCCAGTCCCAGTTCACCAGGTAGTAAGCGCCATTTTCAGCGTAACTGGCGTTGGGAATTAAGATCTCCTCGACAGGCTCTTGATTTTCATTTTTCAGAAAATTACCCTGTAAACCCAGGTTGTGCGTGAATGGGCCGGCATCAAAATTTAGTCGGGCATTGTAAAAGGTATTGTTCTGATTGAGTCCCAGGTCCACCAGATCCTCTCGACTTTCTATTTCCTTTCTCACATTAACATGATGCGACACATGAACTACAGTTTCAAATGTTCCGTGATCACTATGCTGGTTATAAGAAATCAGGACATCGGCCACTTCCTGGAACGGTAACTGCATGGTTCTGTCATTTCGAGTCGTGGCATTGGAATTTTCCAGTTCATCTTCCCCAATAATGCCCAGGTTTTGCATGGAGTAGGATACCGATAATTTATTGTCGAAATGTTCTTTTTCGATTCCAGCATGAACTCTGGCACTACTCATATTATATCGGCTGTTTCCAATGATATCTCCGCTGCCCGATGTATAATCCGCATGATTTTCGTAGGCAAGTTCGACCCCGTAGAACAGGTCGTTTTTCAAGTTCTGTCCTGCCGAGCCGTAGGTCCTCAGTCCTCTGGAAACCGAATTGAAAGTCGTTCCTACATTACCGGAAAGCCTGGTTGAGTTTTTATAAAATTCATCATCATGAATCAAAATCACTCCTCCCAAAGCTCCCGAGCCATAGAGAACAGAGGCGGGCCCTTTGATGACATCGATACGCTCAACGCCAAGGTCATTGACGCCCAAACCATGATCGGCTCCCCATTGCTGATTTTCTAGTTTATTACCCTGAAAAATAGTAGCTACCCGACTAAAACCAAGTCCGCGTATAAAAGGCTTTACAATGCCCTGACCAAATTCTGCACCGTAAACCCCGGGCACCTCCCTGAGAACGCCCATCACCCCGGACGGACTGCTTTTGTTTTCTATGCGCCCCATACTTATCGGGGTATAATTGTAGGGTGTTTTTGAATTTAATCCCGTTTGCCGGTCAATGATGACCACCTCATCCAAGGTGTTGTTTTTGGGCTTGAGCTGGAACACCACTTTGGTGGTTTCTTTTAATTTTACTTCTACGGACTCAATTAAATCGATATAGCCTAAGGAGGTTACCCTAAGCTGATAAGTTCCCGGAGCCAGATTTTGAAACAGGAATTTCCCGTTTTGATCGGTGATGCTGTAAGCCTCCTGTCCCAGGACTTCAATGGTCGCCGAGACTCCTGCTTCATCTTCGAATTCGATCTTACCTTCAATGCTACCGGTCTGTGAATAGCTTTCGAAACTTATCAGAAGCAAAACCATATAAACTATATATTTCATCAAAACTTAATTTAAATTTAGACAAAACTAAAAATAATTAATGTACAAATCTAAATATATTATAAGATTAAAAAAAATACTTACTTTTGTGCATCTTAAAAATGTTTTATGTTTTCCTTATCTGAAGAGAATTATCTAAAAGCCATTTTTCATTTGCAAAAACATTCCACAGCTGGAGTGAGCACAAATGCTTTAGCCGAAGAGATGCAAACCAAAGCATCTTCGGTCACAGATATGGTCAAGAAGCTATCCGACAAGAAACTGGTGGTTTATAAAAAATACCAGGGCGTATATTTGTCTGAGTCCGGCCGTAAAACCGCTTTGAAAATCATAAGAAAGCACAGGCTGTGGGAGGTGTTTCTGGTAGAAAAACTTAACTTTTCCTGGGATGAAGTCCACGATGTGGCAGAGGAACTGGAACACATCAAGTCAGAAAAATTAATTTCAGAACTGGATAAATTCCTGGATTATCCCAAAAGAGATCCGCATGGGGATCCCATTCCAGATGCTCAGGGTGATTTTCAGGTGGCTAACAAAACCCTGCTATCCGATTTGTCCACGGGTGAAAAAGGAACTTTGGTGGGGGTAAAGGATACCTCCTCTGAATTTTTGAAGTACCTGGACAAAAATAAAATTGCCTTGGGTAAAACCATAGAAGTCATGGATCAGGAAAAATTTGACGGGTCTATGTTGATTCAGATTGAAAAAAACAGGCTGAGAGTATCGACACAGGTGACTGCAAACATTTACATTAAAATTTAATTATGGAAACTATTCTTTCTTTTTTCGAAGCCCAGGATCCGGTGATGGCTGCTCTTATCGCTACCATTTTTACCTGGCTGGTAACGGGGCTTGGCGCTTCATTAGTCTTCTTTTTCAAGGGTATGAATCGGAAGTTATTTGATGCTATACTGGGGTTTACCGGGGGCGTGATGGTCGCTGCCAGTTTCTGGAGTTTGCTGGCGCCGGGTATCGAAATGAGTCATGGGGAGGGTTTTGTGAAAGTCATTCCTGCGGTGGTTGGTTTTGTCATGGGTGCACTTTTCATTTTTGCATTGGATAAGGTTTTACCGCATTTGCATGTCAATTTCAAAGAAAGCAGAAAAGAAGGTGTCAAAACCAAATGGCATAAATCCGTATTACTCACGCTGGCCATTACCTTACATAATATACCCGAAGGTCTGGCTGTTGGTGTTCTCTTTGGGGGTGCTGCAGCAGGGATGGAGGGCGCCAGTATTGGGGGTGCTGTTGCCCTGGCTATTGGTATTGGTCTGCAGAACTTTCCTGAAGGTTTTGCTGTGGCGATGCCCCTGCGCGGACTAGGGCTTTCACGCTGGAAGAGTTTCAATTACGGGCATTTATCGGCGATTGTCGAACCCTTTGCGGCTGTACTAGGGGCCTGGGCCGTGTTAACCTTTGAGCCTATTTTACCCTATGCGCTTTGTTTTGCCGCCGGTGCTATGATATTCGTGGTAATCGAAGAAGTGGTGCCGGAGTCCCAGCAAGCCAGGAATATTGACCTGGCAACCCTAGGCTTTATTGCTGGCTTCGTGGTGATGATGACCTTAGACGTCGGTTTGGGCTAGTTTTTTTCTTCTTAATCGATGTCTTGTCGAGCGCAGTCAAGGCATTTTTCTCTGATGAATATGAAATTGATCAGTCCACAAATTATCGGTTTTAAAACTTTCTTAGCCTAGCTGCTTACATAAGGCTAGAAAAGGTTTAAACTCTAATCAGAATTTATATTGGTATAATTTCTGTTACCTTTAGGTTTTAAAACGCTAACCCACACGGCTTATGAAATTTTATCTATTGGTTTTAAGTCTCATGTCGATGACATTAAGTCTATCTGCCCAGAGTTCCGAAGAAAACAAAAGCACACCGACAGAACGAGTTCAGGTACCTGAGATTTTGACCAAAATCGGTCTCTTGCAGGGTATTGAAGTCGACGGACATCTTATCACCTTCAAAGGAGTGAGGAGTGACGGGCGTTGTCCTAAAAAGATCACTTGCGTCTGGGCCGGTGAAGCCGAAATTCTTATAGAAATTAACGATGGGACCGAAACAGTGGCTAAGCACATAGTGATTCCGGCTATGGGTACCCACAGCGAAATTCTATCCACATCAACCCATACGGTCTACTTAAAAAACCTGAGGCCCTATCCCGTTAATGCCGGTGAGGATATTGAGGACTATCAGCTAGTGCTGAAAATCGTGACTAAAAACGCTTAAGTTTATTTCTTCGGAAATGCCTTTTTGTTGAAGACCAGTAAAAGTCCGAAACCGGTGCTTATGGCGGTGTCGGCGATATTGAAGACAGGCTCAAAAAACACAAAACGCTCACCTCCCCAGATCGGAATCCAGTCCGGTAAAATGCCATTATAAATCGGGAAATATAGCATGTCAACTACCTTTCCCTTAAGCAATTCGCCGTAAGGTTCTTCTGCAAAAAGGGTCGCGACCTGTCCTAAACTCGTGTCGAAAATCACGCCGTAAAAGACAGAGTCGATGATGTTGCCAATAGCTCCGGCTAGAATTAAAGAAACCGAGATGATTAAAATTTTGGGAGAATCTTTTTTTATGGAATCCCAAAGCCAGTAACTGATCAGACCGATGGCTACGATTCTAAAGGTGGTCAACAGTATTTTTCCGTAAGATCCCGGAATCTTGGCTCCCCAGGCCATACCGTCGTTTTCCACAAAAAGGATGCGGAACCAGTCGAAAACATAGACTTCTTCGCCCAGCATAAAGTGGGTCTTGATATAAATTTTAGAAACCTGGTCTATAATTAGAATAAGCAGGATGAGCAGGGAAGCTTTCTTTAAAGACATAATGTTAATTTGAAAGCACAAAAATAGTTTTTTTATTGAATTGGGATTTTATTTCTATTTCTTTTACGCCATTGTAAACTTTGAGAGGTGTGTTTTATCTGTTTTCTGACTTTAATACCACAAGCTTACAGACTTACAGCTCTTCAACTTTTAGCTATCAAGAACGTGATGAGTGGCCCGGAGTGAGATGAGAACTGAAGGCTTAGCTCGAAAACGGAAAGCCGTCACCATAACAAAAAGATAAAAAGTTAGCCTCAGCTCAATATGCTCATCCAGCCTTAAAAAGCAACCAGTTCCTGAATGCTCATCATATTCAGGGCCTGCTGAATCCCGTCTTTAAGTTGATTGTATTGCGTTTTATTAAAAGTAAGCTGCAGATCCGGATAAGAGGTGTCCACTATGACTCTAAGCTGTTGGTCAGGAAATATATAAGCCCTTTCCTCAAAAGGAGTGGTGAAAAAAGAAAGCTTCCAGTCCAGAAACTCTTCTTTACTAAGACCGACAATAACCTGTTGAAAATAGACGCAGACCTTTTCGCAGGATTTACATTGAGAAATTAAATATTCAGAATCTTCGTATAAAATAGTGGTATCACACATAACTTAAGATTTAGGGCCTGGGTCTGCCATCACTGGCTTTTTGGAATGGTAAAGGCGGATCAGGGCTTTATTTAAAAATCAATAGACGCGTCAAATATAAAACTTATTTAGATTTAATAAAAATAAAAACAGTGAGTTTGTTTAAAATTCAGTCTGTAAGTTACGGGAACCAGATTTTGGAAATAGAAAAGTCAAACCTATCTTTAATATGCACCATTAACTTTATTTCTTTATCTGTATACCAAGTATGAATTTTATAAAAATAGCAACGGTATGAAAATGAAAAGAGGCATCCCCTGGATCGTTACCGGACTTGGACTGTTCATTATTATTTTATACCTCATCAACGTGGAGAGGGCCTTTTCAGAACTGAAATCTGCAGAAAACGTTCGGCTTTCCGTCAGGAATTTTCAAATCAGCATCTGGTGTGCCTGGGTGTTGATTACCTCCTCAGCCACCTATTACCAGTGGACTTTAAAGAAGTATACCCTATTAGTTTTGGATTATCTTATCGTCATTATCGCCTTTATTTTTCTAAGACATTACCTGAATCTTGGGGAAGCCAAAAATCTGTGGTCATTTGGCGGTGCGTTCATCATGGGGAGTAATTATATGACTATTGAAAAGTTTAATGAACGCATTGATAAATCAATGGAAGATTAATCAAAACACGTCATTCTAAAGCCAAAATGGAGCTATAAGTTTATTGGACTGAATTTTCTGAAAGAGAACTTAAAAATATTTAATTATTATTTTAAAAAAGTTAGTTATGAGGTCGCCAAGTGAAATAGAATGCATTGAAAAAGCCCGGTTCTCACCGGGCTCTGAAATTTAAACCAGTTTAAAGTAGTTAATTAGTACTGACCGCTATTGGACTTGGCATAATCCAGTACGGTAGTCCAGACCCGAAATACATTCTTATGGCAAATCCTGGCAATATCTTCGTCAGAATAGCCTCTGCGGATGAGTTCGGCGATAAGGTTAGGAAATTGGGAGACATCCTTCAGACCCTCAGGCAGGGTGTCGCCTACACCGTCATAATCAGATCCCAGGCCCACGTAATCGATACCCACCAGGTTGACCACATGGTCGATATGGTCTGCTACTTTTTCCACATCGGCATAGATGTAAGGGTTTTTGGTATTGAATTCTTTTATAATGGGTTTTGCAGCCTCATCATCGTAACTCAGTTCCTTTTCTTCCAGAAGTTTTTTGAGCTTCTCCTGGTTTTCGTCGCGGCTTTTCTGGGAGGCCTCATCCAGAAAATTAGACCCAAAATTGATTTGTATAACGCCCTTGTTTTCTGCAAGACGCTTGATGAGACTATCTGACATATTTCTCTCAAAACCGGGTGTAAAATGCCTGCAGGAAGAATGAGAGGCAATGACGGGAACTTTGGTTTCTTCCATGACATCGTAAAACGCATTGTCAGAAATATGACTCACATCTACCATGATCCCTGTTTTATTCATTTCACGGACTACCAGACGGCCAAAATCACTCAACCCCTGATGGGTGGCGGTAGTGTCGTAGCTGGAATCTGATATCTGATTGTCCTTACTGTGGGTAAGTGTAATGTAACGGATGCCGCGCTCAAAAAAATAATTTACATTCTCTAGTTCGGTTCCTATAGGGGCACCGTTTTCCATACCCATAGGCAGAGAAATTTTGCCGGCTCGGAAATTTTCCTGTACTTCAGAAGGGCTTCCTACCAGGGCAAATTTATCCGGATAGGTGGTGGTCATGGATCCAACCAGGTCGATAAGAGAATCGGCAAGGGCTTTTGCACCGCCTGTCTCCTGTAGTCTGGCAGGAATGTAGATCGACATAAAAGGAGCATCGAGTCCGCCTTGCTTTGCCCGTTCATAATCAAAATCTCCTTCTCCCGCATCAATAACAAGACTGCCGTTTTCGGGTGTTATTTTATCTATGCCGCGGCCTTTGAGCCAGTAGGGAAGATCGACGTGACCATCGGTGATGATAAGTGCCTGTGCGAGGGAGTCGGCCTTTTGCTGAACCTCTTCTTCAGACATTGACTCCGTTTCTTTAGGATCTGTTTTACAGGCTGTTGCGGCAACAGCGATCATAAGCAGTAGTACTATTTTTTTCATGGTAGGGTTTAAGATTAAGGGAGGGAAGTTAAGAAATTTTGTCAAAAAGCCTAGTGGATTCCTGCGATAGGCTCTGCCGTAAGGAGGGGAGCCAGATTTTATCAGTACCTGAACTTAAATAGTCCTGGTAGTCCGGGAACTCAGCTTAAAAAATGTTGACAAAATCATTCCGACCGGCAAAGGGTTTAAAAATATCTCCTAAGCATCTGAATCCGAAGAGCTGTAAAGTGCACAGGCTGCTAGACACAACTTAGTATAGTTTTCCAGGTCCTTTTAATTTAAAAGTTATTTAGTTTCATAATTTTGTAATTTCATACTGATTTTTTTTAAGTAAATGTTTCATTTCTATGCTTACAGAACACCTTAAAAAACACCTGGAAGAGCGTTTCAGCTTTGCTATAAAATCAGCTCAAGCCCTAAGAGGCGGGGATATCAATTCCGTTTTTCTTTTAAAAGGCTGGAATGGAAATGTTGTGGTCAAGGTGAATAAAGCCAGTGCTTTTCCCAAAATGTTTCAGAAGGAAGCGAATGGATTATCTGCTTTAAAATCAACTCAGGCGATTGATGTTCCCGAGGTATTGGGTTATGGTGACTTCAAAACGCGAACTTACCTAATGATGGAGTATAAGCCCTCAGGTCAGGCCGATCAGGGATTTTGGGAGCTGTTTGGTCAGCAGTTGGCCGATCTGCACCGCAATACACAGGAAACTTTCGGTTTCATGGAAGACAATTATATTGGAAGTCTGCCTCAGTATAACGGAAGTGCAGCATCTGCCTCAGAATTTTATATAGAGCAGCGTTTAGAGCCTCAGGTCAAAATGGCAAAAGATAATGGGTATGAGTTTGAGAACATAGAGAGCTTCTATCAAAAACTGGAAGAGATGATTCCCGATGAGACTCCGTCATTAATTCACGGCGACCTTTGGTCTGGTAATTATCTGGTCAACTCGGAGGGTAAACCCTGTTTAATTGATCCGGCGGTGGCTTATGCGCCCCGCGAAATGGATCTGGCCATGATGAAGCTCTTTGGAGGTTTTGATGACAAGCTGTTTCAAGCCTATGATGAATCTTTTCCATTCGAAAAGGATTGGGAGAAACGCATAGCTTTGTGGCAATTATATCATATACTTGTTCACGTTAATCTGTTTGGTGGTCACTATTATCAACGGGCAAAAGATGTATTAGGATGCTATCTTTAACAGGTTCAACCTGAACAAGATTGACTTAGAATACCCGGATAGTTTCGTAGATTTAAATGTTTAAGTTCTGTAAATGAAGATTGATAAATTCGTTCTGGCAATAGTGTTGACTATTGGGGTTGCCTATTTTTTTCCCATGTTTGGTGAGGAAGAACACGGGATCCCGCTGGACCGTATAGCAAGCATAGGTATTTCTTTGATATTCTTCTTTTACGGTCTGAAATTAAGCCTGAGACAATTGGTCTCCGGTTTAAAAAACTGGAAATTGCACCTGCTTATTCAGCTATCCACCTTTTTGATTTTCCCTCTCTTAGTCATCATGGTTTACCCTTTTTTTCAGGGGGAGACCACTGAATCTGTCTGGCTGGCCTTCTTGTTTTTAGCGGCACTTCCTTCCACGGTATCTTCCTCTGTCGTCATGGTCTCACTGGCAAAGGGGAATATGCCCGCTGCTATCTTTAATGCGAGTATCTCAGGATTAATAGGTATTGTTATTACGCCTTTATGGGTGGGGGTGTTCCTGCAACAGTCGAGTGTGGAGTACAGTCTGGGCGATATTTATCTGAAGCTGCTTGTAGAAATACTTCTTCCGGTAATTCTCGGTTTATTTTTGCAGAAATACCTGGGCAGGTATGCACTGAAGTATTCTGCCTATTTAACCTGGTTTGATAAATCCGTCATACTCCTGATTATCTATAAAAGCTTTGCGGAGTCCTTTATGGAAGGCGTTTTTACACGAGTAAAAGGTATTGATTTGGTTTTAATCGGTCTTGGCGTTGGACTCTTGTTCTTTGTGATGTATGCTTTGACAGGCTATCTTTCCAGAGTATTAAATTTCAATCGGGAAGATCAAATTACAGCCCAGTTTTGCGGCACAAAGAAATCCCTCGTCCATGGTACAGTGTTTTCAAAAGTTCTTTTTCCAGAACCCATAGCTTTGGGGATCATGCTACTACCACTCATGCTATTTCATGCCTTTCAAATTTTGATCATAAGTTTTATAGCGACCGAAGCTGCAGGAAGGTCGAGAAACTGAAACCTATGCGGTAAGCTAGTCCTGTCTTTTACCTGTAGTTCGTCTGGCAGAAATGTTACCAAGAGCTAAAAGCTGATTCGAATGTATGATTTTTGCACAGTTAACAAACAGCCACGAGGTAAGAATGATTCTACATCTGGATAGGATAGTTAAGCTTAATTTAAAAATGGGTTTAGCTACCTCTGGAGGTTCAGCAGAAGGGCAGTTATTTATTTCTATGAGATAAGAATTTAGTTGATAAATTTATTTATGTTTACGCCCTAATTCATTAAACCATATCAAAACCAACCTTTCTATCATTTTTTAATGCATAAAAATATCTTCCTGATTTTCTTATCCCTCTTAATTGGTTTTTCCAGTTTAAGCCAAAATACATCAAAAGCAGAAATCTATTCCTGGTATGATGATCAAACCGGAATTGAAAACTCTGTATTGTTTCGAGGTGTCGAATATGTCGAAAAGGACAGAATGATCAATGACAAACAGAAATTCTTTAATTCTGATAAATACCAAAAAGGCTGGGTGATTTATGACGGGCAATTGTTTGACGATGTGTCCTTGAAATTTAATATCTACGATGATGTACTGATGGTCAATGTTCAACAGGGAGAAAAGAATTTATTCTATCAGCTATTCAGTGATCAGGTGGATTATTTTCAGATCCAAGACCATACATTTAAATATCTAGAAGCCGGGAATGATGCTGGCATTCAGGGGTTTTATGAGGTTATAAGCGAAGATAAAGCGTTTAAAATCTTCAAAAAGCATATAAAAGACAGAAAGGAAAAACGAGATAAAAGCCTGGCTTATATTGAATTTACCACAGCTAAACCAGATTTTATTTTTCAGTATAATCAAGAGATTTTTGACCTGGACAACCGCAGGGATTTATTTTCACGCTTTCCCAATCTAAAAAAAGAAATCAAAGATTTTTACAGGGACTATAGAAAGCTGTCAAGAGACAAACCGGAAGCCTTTATGGTAAAGCTCGCTCAAAAAATGAATTCACTCCTTTTATATACCTCAAACGCTATTGACGAATGAGAAAGTATCTGCTTCTTTTATTTTTAATGTACCTCCCGCTTGCAAACGCTCAAACGTCAGATTCCAAACTATCCTTAACTTTTGAAAATAAGAATCTGCTCGAGGTCTTCCAGGAAATTGAAAATAAAACCAACTACCGGTTCTTCTTTGAGGAAAAATGGCTGGGAATTAAAAACCTTTCCGGTGACTACACCCAAAAAACACTCACCGACATACTCGATGCTGTTTTAAAAGAAACCAATATCAATTACTTTATAAAGGGGGATCGCATCATCCTGACTCAGGGGAGTATCATTTATGATAAACTTCCAGAAGGTTTTCTGGAGACTGAGAAGAAAATCCCTGTGGCCGTTGAAGAAAAACAAACCCCTGACCCGGTTTTTTATGTGAATAATTCTGATAAATCGGATGCGGTCGAAACCATTTTAATAGGAAAAGAAAACAGGCAATCCCGACAAAAGTATTTTCAGCTGAAAGGAAAAGTGGTTTCAAAACAGGGCGAACCTATTTCCGGTTTAAATATTTTAATACCAAGCCAGGGCAGTGGAACCGTGACCGATTTTGATGGAAATTATAGCTTAAGACTTCCGAAAGGAATAAACCTGGTTGAAATACAGGGGATAGGGGTAGCGAATCTAAAGAAGCGCCTGGTGGTTTACAGTGATGGCGTTTTGAATTTACAGTTAGAAAAAAGCTTTGAGCAATTAGGGGAAGTTCTGATCGAGGCCAATGCGCGTGATAATGTGCAGTCTGCATTTACAGGGGTTGAAAACATCAATGTTTCCGAAATCAAGACTATTCCTCTGGTTTTGGGGGAGCGGGATATCTTAAAAGTAGCCACCACACTGCCTGGAATTTCTACGGCTGGTGAAGCAGCGAGCGGGTATAATGTAAGAGGTGGAAAAACCGACCAGAATTTGATTTTACTGGACGACGGAGTCATTTATAATCCCACCCATTTCTTCGGGATATTTTCAGGCTTAAATCCGTTTACGACGGGGAATGTCAGTATTTATAAGGGAAGTATTCCTGCCGCTTACGGGGGGAGGTTATCCTCGGTGTTCGATTTGAACACCAGAGATGGAAACAAAGAGAAGTTTACGGGAGAGGCCTCTATTGGTCCGGTTACGGGAAATCTGAGCTTGGAAATCCCTGTGGTTAAAGGTAAATCAAGCCTCATTGTTGGAGGGCGAGGCACTTATTCCGATTGGATTCTGGATCTTGTAGATGACGAGGCTCTGCAGGATAGTCAGGCGACTTTCTATGATTTTGTGGGGAAATACAATCATGAATTTGACAATGAAGACGAGTTGAATGTGAGCGGCTACTACAGCAGTGATGTGTTTAGTATAACCTCAGATTCTTTATTTAGTTATACCAACAGGATGTTTGCTTTGTCTTACAGCAAGGTGCTAAATGAAAAACATCGCGGGGAGCTGGTGGCAACCAACTCCAACTATAATTTCAATTTGGATTATGAGAGTGACTTCGATAATAATTTTGATTCCGGCTACACCATCAACGAGTCCGAACTAAAATTGAAAATGAAGTATTTTCACAGTAAAGCCCACACCATAAATTATGGTATCAATGCAAAATACTACAGGGTTTCACCGGGAGAAGTTCGCCCGGGAGATGTAGAATCGCTTATTGAAGAACTTAGCATTCCCACAGAAAGAGCCGTTGAATCTGCCGTTTATATAGAAGACAGCTTTGAAGTCAATGACAAACTCCTTATCAATGCGGGTTTAAGGTATTCGTTTTACACGGTGTTTGGACCTGCCAACATAAACATTTACGAGGAGGGTCTGCCTAGAAATGAAGCTACTATTGTTGGCACAGAAAGCTTTGGGTCTGGTGAGGTCATAGAAACCTATGGAGGTCCGGAAGTAAGGCTCTCGGGGCGCTATTCTTTCACCCCCAGTTTTTCAACAAAATTGAGTTATAATAATACCTATCAGTACATTCATACCTTGTCCAATAATACTACGGCTGCTCCTACAGATACGTATAAACTTTCAGATTCGTTTATAAAACCACAACGGGCAAATCAATACGCTTTAGGCTTTTTCAAAAATTTTGACAGCAACATCTACGAACTCAGTCTGGAAGGCTATTATAAAACAGCCGATAATCTTTTGGATTATAAAGTAGGCGCGGATTTATTTTTAAATGAAAATATTGAAACCCAGGTTCTACAGGGGGAAGGAAAAGCTTATGGCCTTGAAGTTCTTCTTCGGAAGAAAAAGGGCGACTTAAACGGTTATCTGGGATATACCTACTCCCGGTCATTTGTGAAGCTGGATGGAAACTTCCAGGAAGAAAGGGTGAATAATGGCGATTTTTTTCCGACCAATTTTGACAAACCACATGATTTTAGTGCAGTCATGAATTATAAGCTGACAAGGCGATTTAGCTTTTCGGCTAATTTAGTCTATCAAACCGGCCGGCCTATAACTTACCCAATTGGAAAATATAATTTCAATAATTCTGAATACGTTATGTACAGTGACAGAAATCAGTTAAGAATTCCAGATTATTACCGATTGGACTTAAGTTTTAACGTAGAAGGAAACCATAAAATCGAAAAATTCGCCCACAGTTTTTGGAATATTTCTGTCTATAATATCCTGGGAAGAAATAATCCATACTCGGTATTTTTTGTAACCGATAATGGAGAGGTAAAGGCTTATCAAAGTTCAATCTTTGCTATTCCAATTCCTACAATAACCTATAATTTTAGATTTTAATACGTATACAGGGTGATGAAATTAAACTTAATACATACACGACTTTTTTTACTTGCTGTCCTCATCGCAGCATCTGTTTCCTGTGTGGAAGAGATTCCGCTGGAAACTGAAGGCTTTGAAGAAGCCATCGTCATTCAGGGAACGATAACCGATGAATTCAAACAGCACCAGATAAGCTTATCTGAGACTTACCCTATTGCCACCACTGGATCAAATCCTTTATCCGGAGCTGATGTCAGGGTCATCGGTAACAGTGAATTTATTTTTGAAGAAACAGAAGCGGGGACTTACGTATCAAGAGACAGTTTTGCTGCTGAATCCGGCATCGACTATCAGCTCAAAATAGCAGTCAATGGCCAGGAGTATGAATCCGAACCCATGCCGCTGACAGAGTCAGGCCAAATCGAAAAATTAGAGGCCAATCGCATTGATTTCAAAGGAGAAAACGGGGTTGCCATTACCCTAAGCAATGAAACCACTGCCGGATCTTCGAATTTTTATAGGTATGAATATACGGAAACCTTTAAATTCAATTCCAATTTTTTCAAGTCCAGGGATCTTATAGTGGAAGGCGGTGAAATTGTTGAGGTTCCCAAACAGAAAGAGGAATATACCTGTTACCGCACCGATGAATCTCAGGATATCATATTAGCCAATACAAATTCACTTTCAGAAAATAGTGTAAAGAATTTATTTATCACCTTTATCAATTCGGATGATCCAAAACTTTCCAACAGATACAGTATCCTCGTAAAGCAATATGCCATAAGTCGGGGTGCCTATTCTTATTTTAGTATACTGGAAGAGCTTTCGGGAACAGAAAATGTCTTTTCACAAAGCCAGCCGGGATTTTTTGCAGGTAACATTTCCAATATTAATAACCCTGATGAGAAAATCATAGGTTATTTTGATGTGTCTGCAGTTTCAACACAAAGACTCTATTTTAATTTTGAAGATTTTTACGCGCAAGGGACTGAAAGGCCAAAGTTTGTGGCCCTCGAAAACTGCGAAACTTTAAGTTTCGAGGTTCCCATTTTGAAAAATCAGATACAACAAAATGCTGTAAGGTGGTCTCGAACGAATCCCGGAGAAATCCCGTCCTACGAGGTTGTCCCGAGACGCTGCGTAGATTGTACGGTTTTTGGAACCAATCAAAGGCCAGAATTTTGGGAGGATTAATCATAAACTAAACGAATGATCAAAACTATAGCTTTAATTTTTATGTGCTGCTTTGGGCTTGTGAACTCGTCTTATTCACAAAATGAAGTCGATAAGGCATTTTTACAAAATCAAATTTCCAAAGAGCAGGTATACCTCCATATAAATAGCAGTTTTTTATTTAGCGGAGAAAAATTGTTCTATAAATTTTATAATCTCAATGCCGACTCCAAAACCCTGAGTGATCTGAGTAAAATAGGATGGGTGGTTTTGATAAACTCAAACAAAGAAGAAGTTTTTAAACATAAATTGAATTTAAAAGCTGGGCAGGCGCATTCAGATTTTTTTATTCCCTCCAGCCTGGCTTCCGGGACCTATAAAATTCTGGGCTATACCTCCTGGATGTTGAATGCGGAGAATTATTATTTTGAACAGGATATTTATATTTTAAATCCGTATCAAAACGCAAATCAAAGACTCACTCTAACGGATAGCATTGAAGCTGCTGTGCAGGGGGATAGAACGCAAACTTCAAATGAATTCAGCATAAGTCTGAATAAAACTTCATTCAGCAAGCGGGAAGAGGTGGTCTTGTCATTCGATAATGCAGAGGAGATCAGAGGTGATTTTTCAATTTCTGTGAGGAGAATAGATAATCTGGTCAAACCCGATAGAATCAAAAGCACGGAGGTTTCGAAACTCTACAAAAACAAGTCTTGGGATTTTTCTGATACCTTAATCTTACCAGAAGTGAGAGGTTCATACTTTAAGGGAAGAATACAAGGCGTTGATGAAGAAATTTTTAAAACCAGCAATTTGATGCTGTCCTTCGCCGGCGAGGAAAGTGAGGTGAGAATTATTTCTCTGGATGACAGGGGTGAATTCAATTTCACCTTAACCAACAGAGTCGCCGTAGATGAGGTCTTAGTTCAGCTTACAGGGTATAGAGGTGATTTTTCTGTAGAGCTTTACAAAGACAAGCATCCGGATTATTCAGAGCTGGACTTCGTTAAGCAGCCTGTGGTTCAAACCAGCCTTAAGCAGTATGTTCTCGAAAAAAGTATAAATAATCAAATTGAAAACGCGTACTCTGCAGTCAAAGCCGATCTGATAAACCTTCCCGACGACAAAGCTTATTTCTTTGATGACAAACTGGTAACATACGACCTGGATGATTATACAAGATTCCCTGAAGTTTCAGAAACCTTTGTGGAAATCATTAAATCTGGACGAATAGAAAAAAATAAAGACAATACCTATAGCATATTCGTGAGAAACCTGGAGGGCAACTGGAAATTTGATCTGCCTGCCTTGTTGATTGTTGACGGTGTGGTGCTGAAGGACCATACTAAGTTGATTTCTTTTGGAACGGAAAAGATTCAAAGCATAGGTCTACTCACAAGTAAAATCTTTTACGGCCCTGAGATGTTCCAGGGGGTGGTTACAATTCAAACCAAAACCGGTGACTTTCCTGAAGAGCTGAGAGATACTCAAATAAAATCAGCTAAAATCACCATTCCGCAGGATCCTAAGCAGTACTATAGTCCTGACTATGGAAAGGAAAATCTGGATCGCATTCCTGACTACAGGTACCAACTCTGGTGGAACCCTGAACTGCGTTTTAAAGGTGAGGATTCACTTAAGTTTTTTACATCAGATCTGAGTGGAAAATTTGAAATAGAAGTGGAAGGCTTTACCCAGTCTGGAAAACCAGTTTCACTACGTCAGGTTTTTATAGTCGAGTAATTTTCACTTAAAAACCGATCAAAAATCGATTCCTGACTGTTCAGGCAGTCTCATCTATTTCTTATGGCTATGTGTCACTGATACTTCTGTTAAGACATGGGGAACGTCTGTGAGTTCAATATTAAAACTGTAGGTAATCGACTCATCTTTGTTAGAACTTACTTTGAAATGCCCTTCTCTCACGGGAAAGTAGCCAGCCTGACCTTTGCAAAAACAAAGCCTGCCAAATAAAAGCTTGGCCTGTTTGAGCTGATCGTCGTTTAAGTCTAATTTTTTCTGACCGGGCTCAATTTGAGCATACACGACTTCAGTATATTCATCATCGGCGATTTGGGGATCCTGATTTCGCTTGTATTCAAATTTTAAAACCTTATGCTTGCCTTTGGTAACCTGGGGATATTGAGCGCCGGTAGCATCGGTTTTGATGACCAGTGATTTTTGATTTAAAACTTCAAAACTGCAGGTTCCATCTTCAGGACAGTTCGCAATACTGATTTTGTTCAAACCCTCTTCTTCTGTGGATTTTTGTTGGGTTTTACATGCTATAAAACAAAAAATAAGGCTGAATACTAAGAAAACTCCTGGCTTCATAATGATTTAATTATCAAATGTTACACAGTAATATAGAATAAATTATTAGTTTAGAGGATATAAGTTTTTAATAATTATGGGAACAGCAAACAATTTTAAGAGGATAATCCATCTTGTCCTTATCTTATTATTCTCCAAGTTTGGTTTTTCACAAGACCAGGGGGCTTTCTGGACAGTGGTGGAAGATAAAGGTTTAAAAAAGGTTCAATTTGCTAAGTCAGTTCCGGAAAAGAGTAGTTTGCTCAGGCTGGATGCTCAGCGAATGCAGGATTTTTTAACCGACGTTCCTAAACGCAGTGAAACCGAAACCTCTTCAAAAATAATTAGCTTTCCCAGTGCAGATGGTTCTTTCGAGTCTTTTAGAGTGATGGAATCTTCGGTCATGACGCCAGAACTTCAGCGTAAATTTCCAGGCATCCGTTCTTATATAGGAAGAGGTGTTAAAAACCCGTCTTTGATCCTTCGCTTTAGCATGTCGAAAGCAAAAGGAGTGAGTTCCATGCTATTATCAGGAGGTGAAACCGTTTTTATTGAGCCCTATAATTTAAAGGAGAATACTTACATCAGTTACATCAACTCTGAAAGTGATAAACACAAGGAAGATTTTGAATGTTTAACGGAATATGCTCCGCTTAGGAATTCGATGTCTGATGAAGAATTTAAGAGCTTGAAAAACGCTAATGACGGAAAACTGAGAACTTACAGATTGGCCTTAGCCTGTACGGTAGAATATGCACAATTTCATGGCGGAACGCTTGATCAGGTTATGGCTGCCATGAATACCACCATGACCAGAGTCAATGGAATTTTTGAGCGTGATTTAGGCTTGACCATGGAGATGGTTCCCAATGAAGACATCATCTTTTTAGGTCCCGATGTCGATTCAGACCCGTATACCAACGATAGTGGTTCTACCATGCTGAGTGAAAATCAAACGACCTGCGATGGAATCATTGGGTCTGCCAATTATGACATAGGTCACGTATTCAGTACGGGTGGAGGAGGAGTAGCCTATCTTAATTCCCCTTGTACAAATTTGAAGGCCGGAGGAGTTACCGGGTCTTCCTCTCCGGTAGGGGATACATTTGATATAGATTTTGTGATCCATGAAATGGGTCATCAGTATGGAGCTAACCATACCCAAAACAATGACTGCAACCGAACAGGAAAGTCCTTTGAGCCGGGAAGTGCCTCGACGATTATGGGTTACGCCGGCATTTGTGCGCCAAACGTGCAAAACAACAGCGATGACTACTTTCACGGAGAAAGCATCAAGGAAATGTGGTTGAATGTTTCTCAGGGAAACTCCAGCAATTGCGGGAGTATAGCTGACACAGGCAATACGGCTCCAGTAGCTAAAGCTGGCTTAGATTACTCGATTCCTAAATCGACTCCTTTTGTTTTGAGAGGTGAGGGAACAGATGTGGACGCAGATGATGTGTTAACCTATACGTGGGAACAAATCGATCCGACTCCTGCACCAATGCCTCCAGAACCTACCTCTACGGCAGGACCACTTTTCAGATCCCTGTTACCAACGACGTCTCCAGATCGATTTATGCCTTCCTTTAGTACGGTGCTCTCCGGCGCATTATCGTCAACCTGGGAGGTGGTTCCTTCGGTAGCCAGAGAGATGAATTTCCTACTTACCGTAAGAGATAATTCTACCCCTGCTGGAAATACGAGTTCCGCAGCATTAGTGGTGACTACGGTAGATGCCCCGCCTTTTGAAGTGCAAACGCCACCCACCTGGGCCTCAGGCTCTACACAAACTTTAAACTGGACCGTAGGTGAAACCAATGTAGCTCCTATAAACTGTCAAACTGTAAATATCTATTTCTCAGAGAAAGGCAAAGACTTTTCTTTCGTATTAGCTACGGGAGTTGCGAACACAGGCTCTGCCGAAATTACCTTGCCTTCCGTCGCTGATACCTCACAGGCGAGAATTCTTGTGGAAGCAGCAGATAATATCTTTTATGCACTTACCGAGCCCTTTGCTATTGGGAGTTCTCCGGATTTCACGATCAGTGCTCAAACGCCAGATCAGAGCCTGTGCAATTTAGATACCGCCAGCTATGAATTTGAGTTTATAACCTCGAATGGCTTTTCGGAAACCACAGAATTTACGGTTTCCGGACCTCAGGCCGCCACCTACGCCTTTACCCCGTCCAGTCTGAATGCAGATGGCAGTTTTACCTTAACCATCAGTAATCTTTTAGATTTAAATCCAGGCGATTATACGCTGGAAATTACCGGAAGTTCTTCTTCTGTTACAAAAACTGAGAGCGTAGGTCTCACAATTATCGATGGAGCCTGTGCTTCTGCAGGGAATACCGACTTCCAGACCAGTACCACGGGAGTCATTATAAATGAGGGAGGTACCGAAATTTTGAGCAATCTGCAGACTGGTAAACCTTCAGGTTACAGCGATTACACCAATATAATTACGGATCTGCTGGTGGATTCTCAATATGATTTCACCGTGAATGTGAATACCGATGGGGAATACGATGTGAAGACCCTGATATGGATTGACTGGAATCAAAATTGCAAGCTGGATGATGCTGGTGAGGAATACGACCTTGGGACTGCTTTCAATGTAGAAAATGGCTCTACGTCTAATTCCCCGTTCTCTATTGCAGTGCCAAGTGATGCTGTCTTAGGTCAAACCCGAATGCGGGTAACCACCAAATATCTTGAAACTGCTGAGGATGTTCCTCTGGCCTGTGAAAACAGCTTTGATGGTGAGGTAGAAGATTATACCATCAATGTCAATGCAAGTTTGGGTTCGGATAGCTTTGCTCTCCAAAACCTGTCCATCTATCCCAACCCTTCCCGGGGAAGATTCACTGTCCAGTTTTTTGCAGCCTCCAGTACAGCTCTCCAGCTCTCGCTTTATGACTTACGAGGACGTTCTCTGGTAAGGAAGACCTACGATGCTTACGGCAATTTCCAAAAAGAACTGGATTTAACACAGCTTGCCTCCGGCATTTATCTCTTAAAACTAAGCGATGGATCTGGAAGCATTACCAAAAAAGTTATTGTGGAATAAAGGCTTTACAGGAGAGGAAATTGGTAAAAAAGAACAAAGAAGCAACAATCATTAATGAAATTTGATACTTACTGCTTAGTACTCAGTAGTAACTAGTTTGTTGGTGAAAAAAGAATAAAGAGTAAAGAACTAAGAAGAAAAAGTAAAGGTCAACAGTCAAATAAAAAACTTGAAATAGCAGATTTGAATTTCGAAATTTGTACTCACTACTCACTACTCACTACTCACTACTCACTACTCACTNTATAGTCCAGCAGCTTTAGAACATTTAAGGAGTTATAAAATCAACTCCGATTCTTCCTCCTGAAGTTCAAGACGTTTTTCTGCGGAGGTAAGCAGCGCTTTGGATAACCTGACCACCTGGTTTTGGAAGTAGCGTTTACGCTTGTTTTGGGTGTGGGTCATGACAATAACGACGAGATCCTGTTTGGGATGATATTCCAGGCCATTCCTAAATCCATCCCAGAGCCCATTGTGAAATATCACCGGGTCCTGGCCATCCGTATCCAGTCTAAAGCCCATTCCGTAGCGTTGATTCTTCCCCTTTTCATCTCTGCCAAACATCATGTCTATGCTTTCCTGGGTGAGAATTTTTCCGTTTTTAAGATCGCGAAACCACACGTACAAATCTTTTGGCGAAGCATAAATACCCTTGTCACCAATGGCATTGTTATGAAATCCGGGCGGGAGTTTGATTAACGAGCGACGATAAGGTTGATAGCCGTCCAGGATATTGATTTTATTAAGCTCATTTTTTTCTACGAAGGTTTCATCTAAACACAGCGGTTGTAAAAATTCCTCTTTCAGATAATCCCCCAGAGAGCGCTCACTCACCTGTTCAACCAGGGCACCCAAAACCACATAGCCTGTATTGCTATAGCTAAAATACCTGCCAGAAGGGAAATTGAGCCGGGGAGCATGCGTATTAATCAAGTCAACCACTTCAAGATTATTGGGAGCAATCTCGTCATCCCAGTACTGTTCCGTGAGGTACATATAGTTCCATAAACCAGACCTGTGTTTGAGCAGATCCCGTATGCTGACGTTCTTGAACTTGAAATCTGGCAGGTAATTCGCAACCGGATCATCGATGTCCAAAGCCTTATTTTCGTGTAATTTTAAGATGGCCGCTGCAGTAAACTGCTTGCTTACCGAGGCTAATTGATAGGATAAGCCGGGTTGCATCGGGCTTTTAGTGATAGGATTTTGATATCCGAAATCTTCCTGGTATAAAATCTGATCTTTATAGGCAATCAATACAGATCCGTTTATTCCGTAGCGTTTAGCTTTATTCTGAATTTGTTCCTGCAGGAGATTCAGCTCTTCAGAAAACAAGGAATCGTAGTCCGGAACTGAGGCTTCGATTTTGGATGGGATGACTTCTGAAGATTCAAAAGACTTGGTTTCAAAATTGCTAAAAGCAAAATTTTGAAACATCGTGTAGGAAATCAGAACTGTAAGGCTTGCAAACAGAAGCAGTCTAAAAAAAAATTTCGAATTAAATTTCATCTAATACCTTAAGCTTCAAACACAAACCAATATATTATAAATACGGTGCAGGAAGTATATTTTTTGCAATTTTAACTAAATAATTTTAAAGGAACAGACTCAAAACCATACAATAACTTGATTTTATCATTTTAAAAACTTTCAACGTAAAGCCTCACATCCTGAGGTCTGCTTAGGATTTTTATTAAGGGGTGAACCCTCAGTTAAGCCTCCTCGAGTTCCTTATTCCAGACTTTTGAAAGTTTTTTTAAGGACTGAAAAAGAATCTCAAACGAAGAAATCACGTAATAATCCTCCTGCATAATGTCAGTTCTAAAGACTTTTTGAATAATCGAATCTATGGAATAATCCAAAAAAGTTGCCTTTTGCTCATGGATTTGATTGGTTTCTCCATAAGAAGATAAGATGCCGGCACCGTAGGACTGAACTTTACCCTGTTCCTGAATTACACCAAATTCAATAGTAAACCAGTACAGGCGCTGCAGCTGCAGAAGCTTTTCCGAATCCCCAAGAAACTGGCAGCCTAGTTTTCCGAATTCATGTACAAATTCAGAAAAAACGGGATTGCTGAGCAGCGGGACATGCCCGTAGATGTCATGAAACATGTCGGGTTCTTCCAGATAATCCAGACTGTCTCTGGAACGCAACCAGGTGGAGGAACAAAATTTGCGCTCCGCTAAAAGCTGGAAAAACTCTTCAACCGGAATCAGTCCCGGTACTACTTTCAGTTGCCACTTAGTTTCGGTTTCAAACCAGGCATTGATTTTCTCGAAACTTGGAATCTCATTGGCATTCAAAACAGGAGACATATGTTCTAAAGCATCGAGATAAGCCTGAGAAGCTTTGCCGGGGATATTTTCCTTTTGTCTGGTAAACAAGGTTTTCCAGACCCATAAATCTTCTTTAGTGTACTTTGACATGTCTTGCATGAGAAGTGGTTTAAAATAAAAATCCCGATTCAGCTGTGAATCGGGATTGATTTAGGTTTATAAATGAATTATACCATTAACCGATTCTAGGGTTTAGAAAAAGATAATAGTGATAATAGCGGTTGTTATTAATCATGCCTCAAAACTAATTATAAATTTAAAACCAGCAAATCAACAAGTGTTAAACAAACAACATAATTGATGATGATATTTTTCAAAAAATTAATCGTAATATCAGCATCCTTGATTTAATTTTCACACAAAACTATACAGGATGGAACAAATGCACAACTGGGGGATTATAGGTTTAGGAGGTATCGCAAGAAAATTCGCTTCCGATTTACAAGACGTAACCGGTGCAAACCTTTACGGCGTAGCTTCCAGGTCACCGGAAAAAGCTCAAGATTTTGCTACAGAGTTAAACGTTGAAAAGGCTTATGGCTCCTATGAAGCCCTGGCTAAAAACCCGGAAGTAGAAATCATTTATATAGCCACACCCCATGTGTTTCATGCAGAACACACGCGCATGTGCTTTGAGCAGGGCAAAGCCGTTTTATGTGAAAAACCTATGGCTATGAATGCAACTCAGCTAAAAACGATGATACACGCGTCAAAGGAAAAGGCTTTGTTTTTGATGGAAGGGCTTTGGACCAATTTTATGCCTCATCTTCAAAAAGTACATCAGCTTGTCCGGGAAAAAACTTATGGCGAGTGCCTAAAAGTTGAAGCAGACTTTTCCTTCAAAGCTGAATTTGATTCAGAAAAAAGATTGTTCAATAAAGATTTAGGCGGGGGTGCTTTGCTGGATATCGGTATTTATCCCGTGTATTTGGCTTTAAAGCTTTTGGGACCTCCTCAGGATATTGAAGTTAACTGCGAATTTTCTTCAACAGGGGTGGATATTTCCAATCAAATCGATTTTAAATATGCTTCCGGAGCGACGGCTCAGCTGTCCTCCAGTTTCGCCAAAACCACACCTTCGAAGGCCAGGATCCATTTTGAACAGGCGACTGTGGAATTGGGTTCCAGATTTCACGAAACCGATCAGCTCGACATCCAAACCAATGCCGGGCTAGATCAAATCGATTTTAGTTATCCATCGCATGGCTATCAGTTTGAAATCAAGCACGTCCAGACGTGTTTGGAAAAGGGATTAACCCAAAGCCCGGACTGGCCGCTCGATGCCTCCTTAGAACTGATGGAAACCCTGGATAAAATTCGGGAACTGATGGGACTGGTTTATAAGGAAGATAAGAGTAAGAGTTAGTTAAAAGCGATAAATAAGATCCAATCTATAACAATAATGTTATCGGCGCTTATTTTATGCATTTAAAAATTGCCTAAGCTTTTCGATTTGCTAAATTTGCCGCAAATACAGATTTCAAAGAAGCCGACTTATCAGCTTCTTAAAAATCTACAATGACAAAGTATTATGTTGGAAGTTAAACACATTCGGGCACATCGGGAAGACTACACGCAAGCGCTCAAAAAACGAAATTTTGAAGCTGAGGCTGTTTTTGAATCTATTTTAAAATTAGATGAAAAACGTCGAGAAACTCAGAAACAACTGGACGAAATTCTTTCAGAATCCAACAGACTTTCCAAAGACATCGGAATGCTTTTCAAGTCAGGTGAAAAAGAAAAAGCCAACGCGCTTAAAGAAAAAACGGCAGGTCTTAAAGAGGATTCTAAGCGACTTGGTGAAGCCATGGGTCAAGCGGCAAACGAGCTTCAGGCCCTGCTGTACCAGGTTCCTAACATTCCACATCCTTCTGTTCCTGCTGGAAAAAGCGAAGAGGATAACGAAGAGGTTTTCAAGGAAGGTGACATTCCTGTATTGGCAGAAAATGCACTTCCGCACTGGGAGCTGGCCAAAAAATACGACATCATAGATTTTGAGCTGGGGAATAAAATTACCGGCGCTGGTTTTCCCGTTTATAAAGGTAAAGGAGCCAGATTACAAAGAGCACTGATTTCTTATTTCCTCGATAAAAATGTTGAAGCAGGCTACAGCGAAGTCCAGGTGCCGCTATTGGTTAACGAAGCTTCCGGCTATGGAACCGGACAGTTGCCGGATAAAGAAGGGCAGATGTATCATGTGGGCAACGATGATTTGTATCTGATCCCTACGGCTGAGGTGCCGATTACCAATATTTACAGAGATGATTTACTGACCGAAAATCAGCTACCTATTCAGTTAACAGGCTATACCCCCTGTTTCAGGCGAGAAGCAGGAAGCTACGGGGCGCATGTCCGCGGTCTCAACCGCCTGCATCAGTTCGATAAGGTCGAACTGGTCAATATTGTAAAACCGGAGGATTCCTACCGGGTTTTAGATGACATGGTTGAGCACGTCAAGTCGATTTTAAGAGACCTGAAATTACCTTACCGGGTGCTGAGACTATGTGGCGGGGATTTAGGCTTTACATCGGCACTGACATTCGACTTTGAATTATTTTCAACCGCTCAGGACCGCTGGTTAGAGATTTCATCGGTTTCCAATTTTGAAACCTTTCAGGCCAATCGCCTGAAAATTAGGTATAAAGATGCCACCAATACCAAAGCTTTGGTGCATACCCTGAATGGAAGTTCACTGGCTTTGCCAAGAGTTCTGGCAGGTATCCTTGAAAATTATCAAACCGAAGAGGGGATTGTCATTCCTGAAGTCTTAAGGCCTTACACGGGATTCGATAAGATTTCTTAAGGCCTCCTAAGTCCACCTAAACTGATGGAGGCTTCATAAATCTTTTTCAAAAATTTACGACACCAAAAATATTTAGGTAAATTTGAGCATGCGTTTAGAATGGCCTGGATCTTTTACACCAAAATTCCTACTGACTTTTTTGTCAATGTTTGCCTTCACCTTCGGTTTTGGTCAGAGTGAAGACCTGGCTCAGAGTTATTTTGATCAGGGGGAATACGAAAAAGCAGAAGCTATTTACGCCAAACTTCACACCAGCAATCCGGAATATCAGAATTGGCTGCTGGGCTATGTAGAGACTCTGCAGGCTTTGGAAAAGGCAGAACAGGCCGAGGCAGTCTTAAAAAAATACCTGGCTGAAATCGGCGCATACCCTAACATTCAGGTTGAACTCGGATACCTGTACCAAAAGCAAAAGGATAGTATTGCCGCTTACCAACTTTATCAGGATGCGATTTCCAAAGTGAAAGAAAGACCCGGTTTTGCCTATGCCGTTGGGGATGCGTTTCAAAAACACGGCTTATTGGATCTGGCAGTAGAAACCTATGAAACCGCTCAGCGTATCGAACCCAGGACCACGACCAGCCTGGAACTCGCGAAAATTTATGGTGAGCAAAGTCGCTACCAGGAAATGTTTGACAATTACATGAATTTGATTGTTGAGAACCCTAGTTATTTCAGGATACTCAACAGAAATTTCTCACAATATATCACCGAAGATTCTAGTCATGAAGCCAACCTGGCTTTAAGGCGGGTACTGCTTCAGCGCAATCAGGAAGAGCCCAGCCTTACCTATAACCAAATGCTGGCCTGGTTGTATGTTCAGCAAAAAGACTATGTCAAAGCTTTTGCTCAGGAGAAGGCTATTTTTCAGCGTTCAGAACCTAAATCCCTTGACAGAATAATAGATTTAGCCCTCATCGCTAAAGCAGAGGACGATTTGTCCAGCGCTCGAGAAATGCTGGAGTTTGCCGTCGAAAAGGATTCAGACGAACGCGAAATGCTTTCCGCAGAAAGAGAGTTGCTGCTTATCAAAAGCGCCCAGGCTCAACCGGAAGACTATCCGACTATCGAAACGGCTTATCAAAATGTTCTGGACAGGATCGGCAGGCGCAGAGACAGCTTTTTAATTCAAAAAGACTTTGCTGAATTTTTGGCCTTCCAGAAAAAAGACATTCAAAACGCACAGGCCCAGATTGAAATCATCAAGACTCAAAATCTTTATCAGCAACAGGCCGCAGAGCTGAAGTTGCTGGAAGCCGATTTGAACGTGCAGCAGTCCAAATTCAACCAGGCGTTGCTGCTCTATACCCAGGTCGAAAAACTGATTCCCAATAGTGATATCGCCCAGGAGGCCAAATTCAAGGTTGCTAAAACCAGCTACTTTACGGGCGATTTTGACTGGGCGCTCACACAGCTTAAAGTTTTGAAAAGCTCGGCTTCACAATTGACGTCCAACGATGCTTTAGAATTGTCCCTGCTCATCAAGGATAACAGTCAGGAAGATACGACCCGAACTGATTTGAAGCTGCTGGCCAAAGCGGACTTGCTTCAATTTCAGAATAAACCCGATCAGGCTTTGGACATTTTGAACCCCCTGCTTAAAAACTATACATCCCCTTCCATAGTAGATGACGTTCTTTTTAGACTGGCAAATCTACATTTGGACAATTCAAAAGGCCAGGACGATATTGAAAAAGCAATTCGGTATTTGCAGAGAATTACAGAGGAACACAGCGATAAGATTTTAGCCGATAACGCCAATTTCTTACTGGGAAAACTTTTTATGGATCAGCTTAATCAGCCAGAAAAAGCAAAACCCTATTTTGAAACTTTAATTTTTAATCATCCCGACAGCATTTTTTTCGTAGAAGCCAGACAGCGTTTCCGAAAGCTTAGAGGAGATCAAATCCAATAATATGTTAATTTATAATGTAACGACCAACGTAGAAGAAGACGTCCACGACGAGTGGGTAGACTGGATGAAGAACATTCATATTCCTGCCATGTTGCAAACCGAAAAGTTTGTGGCTGCCACGATGAGTAAGGTGGATGTGGTAGAATCTATGGGTGGTATCACCTATTCTGTACAATATAGAATTGAAGATAAAGCCACTTTGGAACGCTATTTTGAAGATGATTTTGAATACATGAAGAAGCAAACTAAACTTTTTGAAGGTAAGTTTGTGAGTTTTAGAACCGAGATGGAAATCGTACACGAGCAGTAATGAGCAACAAGGAAAGAACATCTATAGACGACGAAATTTTCAAAGCCAATTTTGAACAGGGCGTGCGTGAGGTCAAAGCCAAGAAACACCTGGGTCAGCATTTTCTGACCGATGAAGGAATTTCTGAACGCATCGCGAAGACTTTGCAGAAAGAGAACTACAGCAACCTCCTGGAAATTGGGCCGGGCATGGGTGTGCTTACCAAATATTTGCTCAACCAATACGATCGCTTTGTCGCGATGGACCTGGACAGAGAATCCATTGCTTATCTCAACTCTACCTTCAAAGCAGAACATGAGATACAGGACAATCCGGATGCACTTCAGGTGGTTGAAGCTGATTTCTTAAAAGCCGATTTGGGTGCGTATTTTGGTCGGGAGCAGTTTGCCATCATCGGAAATTTCCCCTACAACATTTCAACCCAGATCGTTTTTAAAACCCTGGAATACAAACAGCAGATTCCAGAGTTTTCGGGCATGTTTCAAAAAGAGGTTGCCGAACGTATCTGCGCGAAAGAAGGCAGTAAAACCTACGGGATCTTATCGGTATTGACTCAGGCCTTTTATACGGCCGACTATTTATTTACCGTTCCGCCGGAAGCTTTCGATCCGCCACCCAAAATTCACAGCGGCGTGCTAAGGCTGCAGCGCAAAGAAAATTACGAATTGCCTTGCGAGGAAAAAAAGCTTCGGGATGTGGTGAAAACCGCTTTTCAGCAGCGAAGAAAAACCCTGCGCAACAGCCTAAAAAAATTCAACTTATCCCCAGAATTACGAGAAGATTCTATATTTGCGCAGCGTCCGGAACAACTGAGTGTGGAGCAGTTTATCGAGTTGACTATAAAAATAAGCAAAGATGGCATTTGAACTCACCCAGGAATTAATTGATAAAATCCAAACTCTCATTGAGGAGAACAACGACCAGGAGCTTCAAACCCACCTGGAAGAATATCACCATGCCGATATCGCAGAGGTGCTCGACGAATTGAGTCTGGATGATGCCACCTACATCATCAGGTTATTAGGCAGTGATCAGACCTCGGAAGTCCTGATGGAAATGGACGATGACGACCGGGAGAAAATCTTAGGAAACCTGAATGCCAAAGAAATCGCTGAGGAAATCGAAGAGATGGACACCGATGACGCGGCAGATATTATTTCAGAATTATCTGAGGATATCAAAACCCAGGTCATTTCTAACATCAAGGATAAGGAACATGCCGAAAATATTGTGGAACTTCTCAAGTATGACGAAGATTCTGCCGGAGGTCTGATGGCGAAAGAATTGATAAAAGTCAATGAAAACTGGAGTGTCACCGGCTGCATGACCGAGATGCGAAACCAGGCCGAAAACGTGACCCGGGTGCATTCCATTTATGTGGTGGATAACAAAGGTAAACTCAAGGGGAGGCTCTCTCTTAAAGATCTGATCACAGCTCCCAGCAAAGCGGAAATCGGTGATGTGTACATTCGAAATGTAGATTATGTCGATGTGCATACCCCCGGAGACGAAGTGGCCAGAGTCATGCAAAAATACGATCTGGAAGCTATTCCTGTGGTGGATGAGTTCGGGAGACTGGTCGGTAGAATTACCGTAGATGATATTTTGGATTTTATCAAAGAAGAAGCCGAGAAAGATTACCAGATGGCCGCAGGTATTTCTGAAGATGTGGAAGCCGATTCTACCATCTGGCAGCTCACCCGGGCGCGATTGCCCTGGCTTATTCTGGGACTTTTCGGAGGTCTAGGAGCGGTATATGTGATGCAGGGGTTCGATTCTGCTCTGGAGAAGTATGAAATTCTTTTCTTTTTTACACCGCTTATCGCCGCCATGGCAGGAAACGTGGGGGTGCAGTCTTCTGCGATTATCGTGCAGGGTCTGGCCAACGATTCGGTAAAAGACAGTCTGGTGAAACGTTTGCTCAAAGA
Organism: Psychroflexus aurantiacus; assembly: GCF_010820555.1. GTDB lineage: Bacteria > Bacteroidota > Bacteroidia > Flavobacteriales > Flavobacteriaceae > Psychroflexus > Psychroflexus aurantiacus. The sequence continues at coordinate 96,348 of NZ_JAAIKD010000006.1, forward strand.
AGTGTCGCTTAGCATCATCAACGGCACCGCGCTTGGTCTGCTGGTCATCGGCTTTGGGGTAATCACCTCTATGGCGTTTTTGGTGAGCATTACCATTGCCATTTCCATCCTGTCGGTGATTATCATGGCCGCCCTGATCGGGACGTTTGTGCCTATCATTCTAAATAAACGCGGCATAGATCCGGCCATTGCGACCGGTCCATTTATCACGACCAGCAACGATATCCTTGGAATTTTAGCCTATTTCTACATCGCCAAATTAATTCTGAATTTTTAGAGATGACCCCTATTCCTTTTCAACGTGACCTGACCGTAACCAGCAAGCATCTGGATGAGCAGAACCACGTGAATAATCTGGAATATATGAAGTGGGTGTTGGAGATTTCAGAAGCGCACTGGGTAGCAGAAACCTCCATAGCCCTCAGGAAAAAATACGCCTGGTTTGTCCTGGACCACTACATCCAATACAGGCATCAGGCTTTTCTGGGTGAAGCTTTGGTGTTGACCACCTGGATAGAAAATTATTCCAAAGTCAAGTCAGAGCGTCGCGTGCACATCACGCGTAAAACCGACGGCAAAACGATTGTGGAAGCCAGAACCAACTGGTGCTTTATAGATCAGAAAACCAAAAAACCAACACTTATCACCCAGGAGATTGTAAAACCTTATTTTGAATTTGAATCGGCTTAGCCTTGTGCTTTAGCGATATACAGCTTAATACCTTTGTCCTATGAAGATACTACATCTGGATAGTAATCATCCCCTGATGATTCAGGAATTGACCAAACTGGGTTTCGATAACACTGAAGATTTCTCGAGTTCCAAAGCTGAGGTGGAGACTTATATCCATGCGTTTGATGGCCTGATCATCCGCAGCCGCTTCACGATTGATAAAGCCTTTCTCGATAAAGCTATTAATTTAAAGTTTATAGGACGCGTAGGCGCAGGATTGGAAAATATAGACGTGGACTACGCCGAACAAAAAGGTGTAAAATTATACAATGCTCCGGAAGGTAACCGTAACGCGGTGTCCGAGCATGCGCTGGGTATGCTTTTGAGTTTATTCAACAAACTGAGAACCGCTCACGAGGAGGTGGTGAACGGGCAGTGGAGACGCGAAGCCAATCGTGGGCATGAAGTGGAAGGCAAGACCATTGGCCTGATTGGTTATGGCAACACCGGAAAAGCCATGGCCAGAAAGCTGAGTGGCTTTGACTGTGAAGTTCTCTGCTATGATATTTTAGAGAACGTTGGGGACGAAAATGCCAGGCAGGTGAGTTTGGAAGAATTAAAGTCCAGGGCCGATGTTATCAGCCTGCACACCCCGCAAACGCCAGAGACGCTCGGCATGATCAATCAAGAATTTATCGATTCTGTAACCAACCCCTTCTGGTTCATCAATACCGCCCGAGGCAAAAGTGTGGTCACTTCAGATCTTGTCAACGGACTAAAATCGGGTAAAATTCTGGGTGCGGGTTTGGATGTGCTGGAATATGAAAAATCTTCCTTCGAAGATATGTTTAGCAAAGCGCAGCAACTCCCTGAAGCCTTTCAGTACCTGATGGAAGCGGATCATGTCCTTCTCAGTCCCCACGTTGCCGGCTGGACGTTTGAAAGTCATGTTAAACTTGCACAGACCATTGTGGATAAGATTGATAGGGATTTTTAAGATGATTTAATTAAATTAATTCAAAAATAAGCCCTGCTGATTTTAAGTTTTTTTTTGCTTAAAGTCTAAGTTCGATTAAAAATAGGATGGGTTAAACCTTTTACTTACCAGCTTTGTCAATACTTATATGAAGATTTACGGTTTTCCCCTAACACAAGTACGGTCAAACCGCAATTGTAAAAGAAATATTAGATATAAATTTAGATGTAATTAAATCACTTGAAATGAGGTAGTTGATGTGTTTGAAGAAAGGAAAGCATTACCATGCCTATGATTCCCCTTTGGGGGTTAGGGGGATTTAAGCTTCTCCCGTAAAGGCATGAACACATACACTTCACTGTGCGCTACAAATGTATTGGGTTTCATGAGATGTGCAACTTCTTCTGTAAGAACGTAATAATCCGGTAAGATGATAAACTGCCCACATCACTTTTTAAAATTATTATCATGAAAGCTAAAGAACAATTCAACGAGATTACAATAAAAGTGGCTAGAGGGATGATTTTAATTTTTGCTATTAAATTATTTTTAATTTTAGTAGTATTCACCTTTCAAGCTTGTTCTGCCGATGACACCTTAAAATCAGATATTTACAATACTGATTTTAATAATGCTCTAGTAATTAGTAAAGCAAATTTAAATGATGTTAAAATATTGAATGCTAACAGAGACTTTTCAAAATTAGATGATGACAATAAGGCTATTTATCTGTTAAAAAATCCAGAACAAGATATGAATGATAAGAGTTTTTTAAATGCAATTGATAATCTTGAGAGTCTGGTTAGAGAAACTAGTTACCACAATCTTGAATTGAGCGAAACATTTAGTCTAAAAGATGATGCAGTAGTGGTTGGAAGTTTTATAATTCAAGAGCAACCTATTAAAGATGCTTTAAAACCTGCAATAGAAGAAGCGAGAAGATACTTATATGTTAAAGGATTTTCAGATCAAGCCATAAATCAAATGATAAGCGATGATGGTGGGACAGAAGAAGATTTAGTGACTTTTGTTATGGCTTTGAATGAAATTGAAAATATACATAATCGAAATGCTTTTTCTTTTAATAATTACTCCAGTTTGTTTTTTAATACAGCATGTGCTCAAGAGCTTACACTTGCTGAAGTTGGCACTTGTGCTGCTATAGCTATTGGTGCTGATATACTGTGGGCTTTAGGTGGGTCTAGTGCATCTTCATGGACTTTGCCTGCTATGAAGAAAGCTTTTGGCGCAGTTGCTAAAAGAATGTTAGGCCCAATTGGTGTTGCAATTGCTGTTGTTTCATTTGGGATTTGTGCTTTCAATGAATCGCAAGATTAAACGAAGAAATCATGTCAATAACATCAATTGTTTTATTGCCTTTAATGGCTTATGTTTTAAATCTTAGACTAAAGAGTATTTATTTTGTTTATAAAAACAACGTAGAAGAAAAAAAAAGATTTGAAATTTTATTATTAGTACTATCAGTTATGCTTATAGTGTGTATTCTTATTCTATCGGAATTAATAATGCCTTAATTCGGTATATAAGATGACTAATATGTCATTAGAGAGTAAGAAATATTATTTTTTTATCATGGATAATTTTTGCAGCAGCAAAGGCCTGGAATCGATTATGCACCGAACCTGTAAGAATTCAAAAGTTATGAGATTACCCAAAACAATTCACCTGATCTTAATAGGTATAGTGATGATAAGTTCGATTGGAATTGCCTTCCAGCTCAACTGGAATGCTGTCCTTGATGCGAGCATCAGCTTTAAAGAACTTCAGGCGTTTTTGACCTCAGTTTTTATTCTTTTTTTATTAAGTATAGGGTTTTATTATAAACCCAAAACAATGGATTAGCGCCTATTTTGTAATTCAAACCCCTTCTTGTGGAATGACAAGAAGGGGTTTTTACATTTAAGGATGCCTGCTCTTCTCTGCAGGATGTGATAATGCCAGAACACTTGATTTCAGTGATATAGGGTTTTTAGTCATTTTTCCGATAGCGGACTGGGATTCCAATGGCGGAAGCCTTGAAAATCTTAACTAAAGAGTCCGCAAATTTCAATCTGTGTGAGTTTTGTTGATGACTAGACAACAGGGTTTTTAGTCAGGTTACAACTTCCAAAAATATGCGGTTTTCCCGTAGCAAGACTGCGGTCAGACCGTAACTGTAAAAGAAGCATCATCTTTACTTTTACATCAAAATGAATCCGTGTCAAAGCCTTTTACGTAAATAACACCGGGAAGTTTCCTGTCAGATGATCAAGCGTAAAGCAAAAAAAATGAATCAAAAATCAAGAGGTGTAAAGCTGATTTAAACGTCTGAGCATGCTCGACTTACAGGAGGTTCTGAGTTTTGAAAGTGTAAATACTTCATAAAAGTTTTTGTATTATCATAAAAATTGCTATTTTCACTTTTATATTGAGAATCGACACTTTGCTGAGATACAGTTCTTTAATGTCGAAAATTTTCAAACATAAGCTATAAGGAGTATTTATAACATAATACGTGCAACAATTATTTTAAAAACTTACTTTTTTATGAAAACAAATCACTGTTATCCTAAAAAGAATTTGTGCTTTTTGTTTCTAAGCCTATTTTTTTTGACAAGTTACGTTGGTTTTGGGCAAACCTTCGAGGGTGACAATATGTTAATAAAAATAACTGACAATAGTACAATCACCTCTGTCATCAGTGTAACTGAAAATGGTGTTGTAGGCGATGACATTTTAATCAAAAATCTGTTATTAAGTTTAGCCCATGAGAATAATGAAGATCTGTCGATCACACTTACATCGCCTCAGGCAACCACCCTGAATTTATCCATTAAAAACGGAGGGACGTCAAACGATTACACCTATACAAAATTTGTCGATGCAGGTGCCGATATTACGGGAGCTACAGGGCCTTTTACAGGGGATTTTCAGCCACAGGGAGGCACTTTAGCTGCTGCCTTTGCAGGAGAGAATATCAATGGGGACTGGATATTAAGTATTAGTGATGATAAGAAAAATGACGAAGGTGCATTCAATTATGTAAGTTTAACCTTTGCCAAGGATGCCGATCGGGATGGAGTTTTCGGATTGGATGATTTTGATTCTGATAATGACGGGATTTTAGATGTTGATGAGGGTTCTACCTGTTTCAAAACTGAGACCGTCATTGATATAACCAGTGATCTACCATATTATGGGCCAATAGAAAATTTGTCTGATGGTATTCTGACCCAGGAAGGATTTTATTTTGATGCTCAAAAATACCCGGGTTCCGAAACCGTGCTATTCAATATCAGGTTAGAAGAAGCACTTCTCATCACCCAGTTTAGGATTCTTCACGATATGAGTCATAACTTATCTGATTCAAACGGAGCATTTTTCTTAGGTAATAGTGTTAAATACAGGGTTGAAGCTTCCAACGACGGCAGCACCTGGGACAATTTAATTTTGAATGATATTTCGAATGGAGACTCCCCCGGGGGTGAAAAAGTGTTTGATTTTGTAAATGCTACAGCTTATAACCACTATAGAATTGTATGGATTGGAGGTCAGATCAATAACGATCCATGGATCGAGGAAATCTTATTTTCAGCAAACCCCTGTCCGGAAACTTCATTAGATTTCGATAATGATGCCAGGCTCAATTATCTAGATTTGGATTCTGATAATGACGGGATTTACGATGCTTTGGAAGCGGGTGCAGATCCTTCTTTGTTGGATGAAAATGGTCGTATTGATATCACTGCCAATGGCGTAAATGCAGAGGGTATACCGCTTGATGCCAATGCAGGATCAGGCCTTAGTGTCATAGACACAGACGGGGATGGTCTGGTCAACTTTTATGACCTGGACTCCGATGGAGACGGCTGCTCAGATGCCAATGAATTTTATTTCAAAGCCGATGCCGATGGACGGGATGACGCTGTCTATGGTGTAGGTATACCAGCGGTAGGTGCACTTACAGGACTGGTTACTGAAGCAACCTATAATGGCTCAAATTATTCAGATGTTTTAGATAATTCAATAACCAGAGGTTGTCAGTTTATACAAACAACACGAGGGAGCTGGGACTCCTCCGGCAACTGGGAAGCACGCACTGTGCCTATTTCAACAGATGATGCTATTATTCGTGCCCATTCCACGGTGACACAAATGCAAGACGTAAACAAACTTACCGTGGATGAGGGATATACCGTTACAGTAAGTGCAGGTCAGACCGTCCACGTTAAAGCAGACCTGATCAATAACGGTGACTTTCTGGGTGAGGGCTATTTGGTCTTCGATGGGAACGCCTCCCAAAACATCATCGGCGATGGAACAGATGCCGGCAGCTTCACCCATATGCGCATCAATAATACTGCGGGAGTAAGCCTGACCGACGATGCCGATTTATATGATGTCATAGACATAGATGCCGGTGACTTTACTGTAGAAAGCGGTAATTTCTTAACCTTTAAAAGTTCTGCTGAACGCACTGCTGTTTTAGGAGAAGTTAATGGTGGAACGCTTGCTGGCTGTGTAATTGTGGAGCGCTACATCCCGCCAAAACGTGCCTTTAGGTACATAGCGAGTCCGGTGACGACCACTGCAAATTGCGGAAAACCTAGCATCCAGGAAAACCTCCAGGAAGGACAACAGGTGGCGGACTATACCCGATACGATACTACGCCTGCCAATACGGATTTTGGTACGCATATCACAGGAACCGATTTAGGTACTGATTTAGGCTTTGATGCGACGCAAACAGGTAACCCGTCTATGTTTACCTTTAATAATCATAATCAGACCTGGAATTCAATTCCTAACACCAATAGTTTAGGATTAACGGTCGGTACACCTTATGGACTGATGATCAGAGGCGGCCGGGATATGAATTTGAACATCAATAATACCATGATAGGAAGCGAAACCACTTTGAGATTTACCGGAGAACTTACAACCGGTAGTCAGCCTGCACCTCAGTTAACAAGTGCAGAAAGTGGTTATAATTTTATAGCCAATCCCTATCAGGCACAGGTACATTTGGGTGATTTGCTTTTGAATCACTCCATAGATATTCAGGAAACCAAAGTTTGGGTGTATGATCCAACCAATGCAGGGGCTCATGGTTCTTATACGCTATTAGAGTTTAATAGTACTGGCCAGTTAAATACTAAGATCCCATCGGGGTCTGAGACCAATGGATTTTTACAGCCGAACCAGTCTTTCTTTGTAGAAAATAAGCCAACGGCAACAAGTGCGAGTCTGACATTTACTGAACAGCGAAAAAAAGCGGCGGAAGACCAATCGTCTACAACTGCAGTTTACAGAGGTGAATCCCAGTCCAAAACAAAGAAGCAGCCTAAGGAATTTAAGATGTCTGTCGATTTGTATGAAGCGAATACCGGTGATCTGCGTGATGGGGTGCAGGTGCGTTTAGGGCGCAACTATAAGGATACCTATGATGCAACAGAAGATGCCTTTAAGTTCTGGAATTCCCTGGAGTCCTTGGCCACAAGCCTGGATGACGGCAGTTATCTGACCCTGGATAAAAGGCATTTAAATGCTTCAGACAAAGTGGTGCACCTGGCTCTGTGGAACTATAGGGCTAGCAACTATATTTTTAAATTGGATATCACTAACCCAGGAGTACACGACATTTACCTTGTCGATAACTATCTCAATACAAAAACACGTCTCGACCTCCAGCAAGATGAGTACAGATTTAGTGTAGACAGGAGTGTTCCGGCGTCAACAGATGCCTTTCGTTTTCAGCTCCATTTCGAAAACACAAAGCGAAACCACAAGGCCGGTAAACCAACTACTGAAAATGAAGAGTATGACCTAGGCGGTATCCGTTTGTATCCCAATCCGGTGAAAGATAAGATGACGGTTAACCTGTCTCAGGTCGCAGGTAAAGTGAGTAGCATAAAACTCTATGACATGACAGGAAAAATGATCAGTCAGCATGCATTGTTGAACGACAATACAGCTTTGGAGATCAATATGGAAAATTATTCGAGCGGTCTTTACCTTCTTGAAATCGATACAAAAGATGGTGCTCATTATCAAAAAAAGGTGATCGTAGAATAAGGCGTTAAGGGGAAGCCTAAGCATATAAATTTAAAAACCCTCCTGTTTGTCGAAAACAAGGAGGGTTTTTAAATTCACTAAAAACAAGGTTTAAGCCTTTTGAGAGGTTGTCACAATTTCAGAACAATTGATTTCTGTGATATAACGCTTGTCTCCATCCTTATTTTCATAAGAGCGGGGGGCGAGTTTACCTCTAAGCAGGACTTCCTGTCCTTTCTTCACGTAAGTCTCAATAAAGCTGGCGGTTTTACCCCAGGCAACGATGTTATGCCAGTAGGTGTTGGTGACTTTCTCTCCGCTGCCGTCGTAATAAAACTCATTGGTGGCGATAGAAAATTTAACTAATTTCTTTCCCGACTCCAGATTAACAACCTCGGGATCCTGGCCTAAGTGGCCCATTAACTGAACTGAATTTTTTAAAGTGCTCATAACAATAAAATTTAATGGATTTAAAAATCCTGGCTCAGACCCTCCAAGCCAGATCGACGTGTTTTCCATCGACAAGGCAAAGATGCAGCTGTGATTTTGTTCTAGTCGTATGTTAATCAGTTACTTACTTTTACTTACGTTTAAAATCGTTTGTAGCCGTTTGTAAACAACATATAAGTCAGGGAGTTCCCTTTGAATTAAAGGGCATTTGCTAAGTCCTGGCCGGCTGAAGCTGGGATAGGGGGGGTATATAGTTTCATGATACTTTTTATTTCTTGTATTTGACGTCCTTACAAATCTCTAACCAGAACTACTGAAAAAAAATGTACGGTTTTCCCGTAACATAAGTACGGTCAAACCGTAGTCGGATAGTATTTTGTTAATTTACATTTGTTTGAATGAATGCGTAATCATTAATTTTAAGGCACAGTTTCAGAAAAACTAGTGATAATTTGAGCGCAATAGGAGGTTTATTTTTTTAAAGGACCTTTACTGGAATCATTTAATAATGACGTGTAAACCCTAAAAAAGTATTCGGAACTTGATGATTAAATAGAGCGAAAACACACCACTGTATGAAAGTGGTTTGATATATATGTTAAACAGAACTATTAATTTAAAACTTAAAGTCATGAAAAAAATTATCGGAATTTTCACAATGCTATGTTTATTTTTCTTAACGGGATGTTCTCCAGAATCCTTTAGCGACGACCAATACGAAGGACAGACTCCGGAAGAAATCTTTGGAACAGGGGGAGAAAACAGAGCCTACAAAGCGGAAAACTTACCTCCCGACGAGAGCGATTTGTAATTATTAATTCATATACAAGTATCAATTTTTAAAACTTAAAGTCATGAAAAAAATTATCGGAATTTTCACCTTGCTATGCTTATTTTTCTTTGCCGGCTGTTCACCGGAATCCTTTAGCGACAACCAGTACGAAGGACAAACCCCTGACGAAATCTTTGGTACAGGAGGAGAAAACAGAGCCTACAAAGCAGAAAACTTACCTCCCGACGAGAGCGATTTATAAATTTTAGTACATTAGACGAGACATATCAGGAGTAAATGAAGAAAGGCTTATATTATCTTGTCGTACTAATTTTTATTTATAGTTGTCAGTCGCCTCCCGAAAACAAACCGGAGGTAGATCCGCAGCTTCGGAGTTCAATATTGGAAAATCTCAAAAAGATTGACAATAACATCAACAAAGATGAAAACCTTGTACAAGCTTTTCAATCGATTCAGAAGATTGAAAATGACAGCTTGCAGATAAAATACTTAAAGGCTATAGACTATAGAGCCTTAAACTCTAATTCTGGAATTTATTTAGATATAAATTCACTTGGAAGAGAAAAGGCTGAAAAATATAAGGATACCTTATCCCTTGCTAACTTTTACTGGAATCTTGGTGACAGTTATTTAAATGAAAATAAAGCCGATAAAGCTTATTATGCTTATAATGAGGCCCAGTATTTATATAATCTGAAAGATGACCTTGTAAACTATGCTCAGATGCTGTACAACCTAGCACTGATACAAAGTCAAGCTAAAGATTTTACAGGGGCTGAAGTTAACCTGATAAAAGTTGCTGAGATTTCTCAGGACATAAAAAACTTTGATTTGCTTTACAGATCTTATAATCTGCTTGGCATTACCAATTATAACCTTCAGAATTATGAGGTAGCAATCAGGTATTACAATAACGCCTTACAGGCATCAGGAAAAGTAGAAGATGCGGATTTGTATCAGGCAGCGACCTTCAACAACCTCGGCAATGTTTACGAAAAGCTGCATAAATACGAACTGGCGATTAAAAATTACCGAAAAACTCTATCCATAAAAGATTTATACGATAAGGATCCTTACCTCTATGCCATGGCCCTGGACAACCTGGCGTACAACCGACTGGAAACCGGAGAGCTTCAGAATGTTCTTCCCGACATGGAAAAAGCTCTGGACATCAGAAAGCAAATTAAGCATTTGGCGGGCATTTCCATAAGTCAGTTGCATATCGCCTCCTACTATGACTTTATAGGCGATACGACTCAGGCGATTGCGTTTGCAGAGGCAGCCAATACCACAGCAAAAAGCAATAACAACAATCGGGATATTTTAAAATCCTGGAAGTTACTGGCAGATCTTCAGCCGGAAAACAGCTATACCTACACCACCGCTTATATAGATTTAAGCGAAAGCCTTCAGGTGGAGGAACGTCAGGTTCGTAATAAATTTGAGCGTATTCGTTTTGAGACGGATGAAGTCATGCAACGGGCGGAAATGCTCGAAGAAGAAAAGACTTTTATCTTCCTCATTTCTTCCTTAATTATCATCATCGGAAGTTCTCTTTTTGTTCTGTACATACAGCGATCCAAAAACAGGTCTTTGGAGCTGGAACGCGATCAGAAAATTGCCGATGAAAAAATCTATGAGCTTCTTCTAATACAGAGTGCCCGAAAAGACGAAGGGAAGCGAGAGGAACGGGACCGCATCGCAAGAGAACTTCATGACAACATCCTTACAGAGCTTTATGCTAACCGTATGAATCTGATGTTTTACAAATATAAAACGGGCATCAAAGGGGATGAGAAATTTGGCAAGCTTACCGATAATCTCATGGATGTTGAAAAACAAATCAGAAATTTATCCCACGAACTGTCCAATACCTATTTCGATGAGCACAAGGAATTTGGAGATCTTATTCAGGATCTGATTCAGAAACTACAACTGGAATCCACCCACCAGTTAACCGTGGATGACTCTGTAAACTGGTCCAAAATCCCTTCCAATATCAAAATGCACACCTATCGTATTCTTCAGGAAGCCATCATGAATATTCAAAAACACGCCGAGGCCAGTTTTGTTTTTATAAAATTCAGCATCAATGAAGAAGCCAATAAAATTGAGTTTGTGGTAAAAGACGATGGTAAAGGCTTCACCAATCATAAAAAGCCCGGAATTGGACTTAAAAATATAAAATCGCGGGTTCAGGATATTCAAGGAAAAATAAGTATAGATTCCAGCCCGGGTTATGGAACTAAAATCAGTATTTTTATCCCAATCAATTAAATGCCATGCCTAAATACAACGTACTACTAGTCGACGATCACCCTATGATAATTGCTGGCTTTGAACAAGCTTTGGATATCATCAGGGAAAATGATAAAACCATAAAATTCTCGAAGGATTCTGCTCAGGACTGTACCGAAGCTGCGAACTACATTTCCAATACCGATAAAGCCTACGATTTGATATGCCTGGATCTCTCACTTCCGGGTAGCAAGGACGGGAAATATAATTCCGGCGAAGATTTGGCAAAGCTGGCTAAAAAACTTCAGCCAGAAGCAAAATTATTGATTTGCACCATGCTGGAAAATAACTACAAGGTATTGAATGTCATGAAAAGAATTGATCCCGATGGATTTCTGGTTAAGTCAGATACCAATCCTGACATCTTAATTTCTGCCATAGAGAACCTGCTCAAAGGCAAAACCTATCAAAGCGCTACGGTACATCAGATGTTGAAAAAAACGGTTGAGTTTTCTCACAATATCGATGAAGATAATTTACAAATACTGTATTTGTTGTCTCAGGGTATTCTGACTAAAAACCTTCCGCAACACATGGGGCTTTCTCTGAGTGCCATTGAAAAGCGAAAAAAACAGATGAAGCAGTTTTTCGATATTTCCAATACCAATGACAAGATACTTCTGGAAAAAGCCAAAGAGAAAGGCTTTTTATAAAGCCTTTCTCTTTGGAGTACACAAATCTTAGGCCTTATTCACTCAGTAATTTTGAAATCTCATCAAGTTTAGGTGTTAACACCACCTCAATCCGTCTGTTTTTTGCCCGGCCTTCTTCGGTGGTATTGGGAGCAAGGGGAACATACTCTCCTTTACCGGCGGCGGTTAAATTCTGAGGATTAATCGCTTCATTTTTCAAAAGCAGTTTTAAAACTTCAGTAGCGCGTTTGGTGGATAAATCCCAGTTATCGGTTATGGCGCCAGTTCCTCCGTAGGGAACGTTATCGGTATGACCTTCTATCAGAACGGCAATATCCGGGTTTTGAGCCAGGACCTTAGCGAGTTCCTGCACAGCCTTTTGTCCTTCAGCACCCACATTCCAGCTTCCGGAAGCAAACAGCAGTTTGTTTTCCATAGACACATATACCTTTCCATTTCTCATTTCCACGCTAAGGCCCTGTCCTTCAAAATTGGTAAGCGCTCTGGACAGGTTGTCTTTGAGGTTTTGCATTTTTTGCTCCTTTTGGGCAATCAGGCTCTCCAGTTCCTCAATGCGTCGGGCTCTGGCCTGCAGGTCCTTTTGAAGCTGTTCAAGTCGGTTTTGCTCCTTGGCAAGGGCCACTTCCTTGTCCTCCAGTTTTTGAAGCAATTCCCGGTTTTGCTGAGAATTCTCGGCCAGGGCATTGGAACTGTTCTGTTCTAAAGCCTCATAAGATTGGTTGAGTTTATCCAGAGTACGTTCCGTGTTTTTTAGTTCTGCAAGAAGATCGTCCCGTTGAACTTTAAGGACTTCAATTCTGTCTTTGGAATACTTCAACTCATCTTCCAGTGCTGTTTTTTCTGAATAACAGTCCTCCAGCTTTCTTTTGAGTTCTTCATTGCTCCTTTGAAGGGAGTTGAAATCGTCTTCGAGTTCTAAAAACTTTTTCTGACTGACGCAACCGATTAAATTTAAACTAAGTAATCCGATTAAAACATATCTTAACAGCTTCATGTGGGTTGGGTTTAAAAGGTTAAAAACGACAAATCATTACTTTTATTTCAATTCTAAAAGCACAGGGCAGTGGTCGCTGTGTTTTGCTTCCGGCAGGATGACGGATCTGTAAATTCGGTCTTCGATTTCTTTAGAGACCAAAAGATAATCCAGTCTCCAGCCCTTATTGTTTTGTCGGGCATTGGCTCTGTAGCTCCACCAGGAATATTGCACCACATCTGTGTTCATTTTTCTAAAGGAATCTGTAAAACCGGATTCGTTAAGAAACTTAGATAACCATTCCCGCTCTGCAGGCAGAAAACCGGAGACGGTTTTTAACCTGACAGGATCGTGAATATCTATGGCTTCATGACAAATGTTATAATCTCCGCAAATGACCAGGTTGGGTATTTTTCGTTTGAGGTCTTCAATATAGATTTTGAAATCATCCATATACGTGAATTTATAGCTCAACCGGTGATCATTTGTTCCCGAGGGGAGGTACAAACTCATCACTGAGATGTCCTCAAAATCCAGCCTCAGGTTTCGGCCTTCCAAATCCATATAATCTATACCAGTCCCATATTCGACATGCTGAGGTTCTACCCTGGTAAGAATGCCTACACTGCTGTAGCCTTTTTTTTCTGCAGAATACCAGTAGCAGTACTTGTAACCAATGGCTTCAAAAATAGAATCGTCTATCTGTTCGGGTTGAGCCTTGGTTTCCTGGAAACACACGACGTCTGCATCGGTTGCTTTCAGCCAGCCGATAAGTCCTTTTTTAAGGGCGGCACGAATACCGTTGACGTTATAAGAGATTATTTTCATGTTTTAGTTTGCTTCAAAAATAAGGAATACAGGTCAACTTTATTTACAGGCATATTTATAATTTATGTTTAAAATAAGTTAGAATTCACAAATAAATAAGTCTTTGAAAATGAAAACCTTAATAAAAAAGGTGTTAATTGTTTGTAAATTGTGATTATTTTATTTTCCCGATACAAATACCTGTTCTATATTTGCACCAGGATGAAGTTTTTTCATAATAGATTGGTTAGTTAAGAAAAGCCTTGAGCACATGTTCAAGGCTTTTCTGTTTTTAGGACGTAATCACAAAAAAAAGGCTTTCATCTGAAAGTCTTTTTTTAGAATTTAAACACATACTAGTCGAATTTAATCAGATAAGTATTCTTTTTCCCTTTGTTGATCACCACGTACTTGCCGTTTATCAAATCAGATTCTGTAAGCACATAATCCAAACCTACTTTGGTTTTGTTCACTGCAATTGAATTTTCTTTGAGAGCCCTTCTGGCTTCACCGTTGGAGTTTAGAAAATCGGTTTCAGCGGAAAGCGCAGCAATCATATCAAACTCATTTTTCAATAGGTCTTTGCTTAATTCTTTCAGAGGGACACCTTCAAAAACATCGAGAAAAGTGGCTTCATCCAATTTCGCCAGATCTTCTTCGGTGCTTTTTCCAAACAGGACCTGAGAAGCTTCTTTGGCTTTTTCCAGGGCTTCTTTAGAATGCACAGCCTCTGTAATCTCTTCGGCCAGCTTTATCTGTAAGGTTCTGAGATGAGGTTGTTCCTTATGCGATTTTACGAGGCTTTCAATTTCGTCTTTGGAAAGGAAGGTAAATATCTTAATGAATTTTTCAGCATCTTCATCGCTGGTATTGATCCAGTACTGATAGAATTTGTAGGGTGAGGTTTTTTCAGGATCCAGCCAGATGTTACCTGTAGCCGTTTTTCCAAATTTGGTGCCATCGGCTTTGGTAATCAAAGGGCAAGTCAATGCAAAACCTTTCCCCTGGTCGATGCGTCTTATCAGTTCAGTTCCCGTGGTGATATTTCCCCACTGGTCACTTCCGCCCATCTGCAGGGTGCACTCCTGAGTTCGGTACAAATGTAAAAAATCGTAGCCCTGAACCAACTGATAGGTAAATTCAGTAAAACTCATCCCTTCTTTAGATTCTGAAGACAGGCGTTTTTTGACCGAATCTTTGGACATCATGTAATTCACTGTGATGTGCTTTCCTACATCTCTTATAAACTCCAGGAAAGAAAAATCTTTCATCCAGTCGTAATTATTCACCAGTTTGGCTGAATTTTCATCTTCAGTTTTGAAATCCAGAAATTTAGATAGCTGATCTTTCAACGCATTTTGATTGTGTCTCAACGTTTCTTCATCCAGCAGATTTCGTTCCTGAGATTTGCCGGAAGGATCGCCTATCATCCCCGTAGCACCACCAACCAGTGCAACTGGCTTATGTCCTGCCAGCTGAAAATGCCTTAGCATCATAACGCCTACCAAATGACCAATATGCAGCGAGTCTGCCGTGGGATCGATCCCTACATAAGCAGCTCTTGGGGCTTCATTGAGGTGTTTCTGTGTGCCGGGCATCAGGTCGTGCACCATTCCTCTCCAGGTCACTTCTTCTATAAAATCTTTTTTCATGCGTTGTTTTGATTTGCCACAAAGATATTATATTGAAAAAACTATCAACTTTCGAAATTCGTATATTTACCAAATGAATTTACTCACCGGAGCAACTGGACTTGTAGGAGCGCATGCATTGGCTCAGCTTATTTTGAATAAAGAGCAAACACGGGCTTTGTTTAGAACAGAAGCCAAACGTCAACAGGCTTTGGCTGTGATTTTAAAATACGATATTTCTGATGAGGACCTCTCCACGTATGTGGACTGGTTCGAATGTGATATACTTGACCTTCCAAAACTGGACATGGCTTTTAAAGGGATCACTCACGTTTACCATTGTGCGGGCTTTATAAGCAATAGCCCGTCAGATTATAAACAGATGCGGAAAGTCAATATTGAAGGCACTGCCAATATGGTGAATCTGTCAATTGATTTTAAGATTGAAAAATTCTGTCATGTGAGTTCCATTGCTGCTTTGGGGAAGCCGTTGGTGGGAGAAAAGGTAACCGAAGAAACGCCAATGGGGGAGGACCAAAAACCTTCGGCTTATGAAATCAGCAAATACGGAGCTGAGATGGAAGTCTGGCGTGCTTCCCAGGAAGGTTTAGCAGTAGTTATCCTTAATCCGGGTATCATTCTCGGCGATGGATTTTATGACTCCGGGAGCGGGACATTGCTAAAGAACCTGAAAAAGGGTTTGAAGGTTTATCCGCCTAAAATCACAGGCTTTGTCGGGGTTTATGACGTGAGTAAACTCATGCTTCAGCTGATGAAAAGCCCTGTGGTTAATGAAAGGTTTATCCTGGTTTCTGAAAACCTATCCTTTAAGCAGGTGGCTGCTCGTTTTGCGAGCCTTTATGACAAGCCGGGACCCAACATAGAACTTAAGCCATGGATGCTTTATGTAGCCTGGTGCTTTGAAGTTCTGAGGTCATTTTTAACCTCTTATAAAAGGCATCTTACCCTGGAAGTTATACCGAGTTTGTTTGAAGATTCCCTGTATTCTTCAGGAAAAGTAAAAGAGGCACTGCATTTTGAATTTGAGTCTTTAGAGGAATTCTCTAAAAGGATTTATGAGCGTTCCTAGTTGTTAAGCTTCAATTTAGGTAAGGTCTTATCAGTGGAGAGGCTGTCTATATTTTTTATGGAATCTCGTATTTTCATTTCTGCTCTTCTAAGACTATCCCTTAGGTTTGAAATAGAATCGTACACTCTGTCCAGTCTTTCGATGCTGTCTTTGGCCTTTTCAAAAATGTCTAAATTCTCATCGAATCTCATGTTGTAATACAGGATGTTTTGTTTGAGATCGGTGCTGTCGATAGTGTATTTTTTAGACAGGAACTGAAGAATTTCAACATCGAGCTCCTTTAATTTCTTATCGTTTACCACAGCGGCAGCATCAAGCAGAACCATGTCGTAAATGAGGTCTTTCATTTCAGAAGAGCTCAAAAGGTTTTCCGGCTTTTTGACCTCATTCCTGTTTTGACAGCTGACTATTAAAATCAAACCCAGCAAACAAATTGCTCTAATTAGCTTCATGAGCGGTTGAATTCAAGGCGTTCTCCAAACAAGCCTTCGTTAAATCTGAAATTTTCGAAAACCAGGTGACCATTGACGAAGGTGTGAGATACCCTGGATTTGAAAGTGGTTCCTTCAAATGGCGACCAGCCGCATTTATAAAATATATTTCTGGAGTTTACCGTCCATGGCGATTGCATATCAATAAGCACCAAATCTGCTTTATATCCCTCTCTGATATAGCCTCTCTTGTCTACGTCAAATAAAATCGCCGGATTATGGCACATCTTTTCAACGATTTTTTCAAGCGAGAGTTTTCCCTGATGATAAAATTCCAGCATGGCCGGCAGCGCATGTTGTACAAGCGGTCCGCCACTTGGGGCCTTAGTATAGATGTTGTTTTTTTCTTCTTTGGTATGAGGGGCATGGTCTGTAGCCACGACATCCAAAAGGTTTTTGTTTAGGGCTTTAAGCAATTCGGTTCTGTCTTTTGCTGTTTTTACAGCAGGATTCCATTTGATGTAGGTTCCTTTTTCTTCATAATCAGACTCGTCAAACCAAAGATGATGAATACAGACTTCTGCCGTGATTTTTTTCTTGGCTAAGGGAAGTTTATTTGAAAACAACTTCAGTTCTTTTGCGGTCGATAGATGAAACACATGCAATCTGGCCCCTGTTTTTTTGGCCAGGGCAACAGCTTTGGAAGACGATAAGTAACAGGCTTCCTCACTTCTGATTTTGGGGTGCAGATGAATAGGGATATCTTCTCCGTATTCTTTGATATGTGCTTCCAGATTTTTTTGAACCGTGTCTTCATCTTCACAGTGAGTCGCAATGATCAGGGGGGAGTGCTTAAAAATCTCTTCCAAAACCTTCTCGTTATCCACCAGCATGTTTCCGGTGGAAGAACCCAGAAACAACTTGAGAGCTGCCGTGGTTTTTGGGTTTATTTTTTTGATTTCTTCCAGATTATCGTTGGTGCCCCCAAACATAAAAGAATAGTTGGCATAGGAATTGTCCTGGGCCATGGCAAATTTCTCTTCCAGTTTTTCTATGGTGGTGGTCTGCGGGTTGGTGTTTGGCATTTCAAAATATGAAGTGATGCCTCCTGAAACCGCAGCGCGTGATCCTGTAAGTATCGTTTCCTTATGTGTTAAGCCGGGTTCTCTAAAGTGGACCTGATCGTCGATAACGCCGGGGATAAGGTACTTTCCATCGGCGTCAATTATCTTGATTTCACTGGATTTGGCACTGATGGAGCTGGAAACTTCCTTTATGAAATCATCTTTGATATGGACATCGCCTTCAAAAATTTTATTTTCATTGACGATCTTAGCGTTCTTAATCAGATATTCTCTCATAATTTAAATTTTTCCGAACAGGTTCTTCAGCTTCAGGGAAATGACTCCAAAAACGGCTTCCTTGATAATGCCTCCGCTCATTTTGGACTTGCCTTTGGTTCGGTCGGTAAAGATAACAGGTATTTCTCTGAGTCGAAACCCTTTTTTGTAAGCTTTAAACTTCATTTCTATCTGAAACGCATAGCCTATAAATTTGATGTTATCGAGATCCATGCTTTCCAGTACCTTTCGGCGATAGCAAATGAAGCCTGCAGTAGTATCCTCAATGGGCAGTCCAGTGATGACTTTTACGTATTTGGAAGCTAGCCAGGATAATAATACCCGCTTCATGGGCCAGTTGATGACATTGACTCCTGTGATGTAGCGAGAGCCAATACACATGTCATAATCCTCTTTCAGGCAGCAGTTGTAAAGCCTTATCAGGTCGTTGGGGTTATGAGAAAAATCGGCATCCATCTCAAAGATGTACTCGTAATGTCTCTCCAGAGCCCATTTAAAACCGTGAAGATAAGCTTTGCCCAGACCGCTTTTTCCAGCTCTGATTTCCAGATGCAATTTCCCTTCGTAATCCTGTTGAAGTTGCTGAACCAGGGCCCAGGTTCCATCGGGAGAGGAATCATCAACTACCAAAATATCGAAATCCACAGGTTGGGAGAAAATATTTTTGATGAGCTTTTCAATATTTTCAATTTCGTTGTAAGTTGGTATGATGACTAATTTTTGAGGCATCAAAGCGGCTTAAAAGTTGGTTGACAAATATAGATTTTACAAGCTAAAAGTCGTCCATAAAAGTTCATTTTAATTTACATTTGCTATAAATTTTACATTTGTTTTCAGCACTAAGACCAGTTCAAAATAACCATTGGGTGATAAGTATAACATTAGTTGTGCTTGTTTTTCTCGTCCTTGTGAAGTGGAACAAAGGCAATTATTTTTTTTCGTTTTTGAATTCCCTGTATTCTTCAACGTTCTTTTCTCGTAAATTTCTGGAAAAAAGGAGGATAGACCTGCACGAAATATTGCTTTTTGTATCGAGTTTGCTGGGGCTTTCTTTTTTTATTTTTATCATTCTCAATGAAGGAGCTTTTGAAATCATGATCTATTTGCAGATTCTGCTTTTAGTCACCATTATCTTATTGAGTAAATATTTGATTGAAAAAATCGTTGGAGACCTTTTTGAATTAGATCAGCTTATCGCCAAGTACCTGTTTTACAAGCAGAGTATCCTAAGCTGGTTAAGCTTGTTCTTACTCTTTCCCGTTGGTTTGTTTTTATATTTTCAGGATATTGATAAGCCTACTTTAATAATGATAAGCATTGGTGTTTCGGTTCTGGTCTATGTCTTTAAACTTTTCTCATTTGTTAGCTTATATCAAAAACATATTTTAGCTTATTGGTTTTATTTTATTTTGTACCTTTGCGCTTTCGAAATTGCGCCCTATTTGATTATTTTCAAAGTAATTAAAATCAATTGATTAGGGGGGTGTAATAAAATACTAAACTATATGAAAGTGAAAAATATCCTGATTTCACAGCCTAAACCAAACGTAGATCATTCTCCATATTCCGAACTTGAAGACAAGCATAAAATCAAAATCGATTTTATTCCTTTTATTCATGTAGAGCCTGTAGATTCGAAGCAGGTCAGGCAACAGAAGATTGATATCACTAAATTTTCAGCGATCATACTTACGAGCAGAAACGCGGTGGATCATTTCTTTAGAATTGCCGAAGAGATGCGGTATAAGATTCCAGATAGTCTTAAGTACTTCTGTTTGAGTGAAGCTGTCGCTTACTATCTTCAAAAGTATGTGGTCTATAGAAAGCGTAAGATTTACGTTGGAAAAAGGACTTTTCAGGAGCTGGAAGCCAGTATCAAAAAACACAAGGACGAAAAGTTTTTACTCCCGTCCTCCGATATGCTGAAGCCTATTATTCCTCAGCAGCTGGATAAGCTTGGTGTAGACTGGACCAGAGGTATATTTTATAAGACGGTAGTTAGTGACTTATCACACTTAAGGGAAGTTTCTTATGATGTAGTCGTATTTTTCAGCCCCAGCGGAATCAAATCTCTGTACGAGAACTTTCCGGATTTTGAACAAAAAAATACAAGGATTGCAGCCTTTGGAAATTCAACTATCAAAGCAGCGGAGGAAAAAGGTCTGAAAGTTCAAATACAGGCACCAACCCCGGAAAACCCATCCATGACGATGGCCATAGAAAACTATATCAAGGAGAATTAAGTTTTCTTCTATAGCGATAAAAAAAGCCGAAACAGTGATGTTTCGGCTTTTTTATTGTGTTTTGAAAGTAAAGACTAGGCCTTAGGCGCTCCTGCTGTGATTTCAGAGTCTGCATAGGCTTCAAACTTTTTAAAATTGTCTTTAAAAGATTTGGCTAGTGTTTTCGCTTTTAGGTCGTAAGCTTCCTGATCTGCCCAGGTTTCACGGGGATCAAGAACTTCGGTAGGAACCTTAGGGCAGGTCTTTGGCATGGCTATATTGAAGATTTCATGCGTCTTATAGTCTACCTGGTCCAGCTGTCCTTCCAGTGCTGCCGTGATCATTGCTCGTGTATACTTCAGTTTCATTCTGCTTCCGGTTCCATAAGGACCACCGGTCCAGCCTGTGTTGATTAACCAGACGTTCACTCTGGCATCTTTCATTTTTTTGCTCAGCATCTCGCCATACCTTGTTGGGTGAAGAGGCATAAACGGTGCACCAAAACAGGCAGAAAAGCTTGGGATAGGTTCAGTAACACCGGCTTCGGTACCAGCTACTTTGGCGGTGTAACCGCTTATAAAATGAAAAGCAGCCTGACCCGGGGTCAGTTTGCTTATAGGAGGTAAGACTCCAAAAGCATCTGCGGTTAAGAAAAATATATTTTTCGGGTTTTTACCAACGGAGTTGGGCTGTAAATTATCGATGTGATAGATGGGGTAACTCACTCGTGTGTTTTGAGTGATGCTGCTATCGGTAAAGTCTACTTTACCATTTTTTACGATGACGTTTTCCAGGAGGGCTCCGGGTTTTATGGCGTCGTAAATTTCCTGTTCATTTTCTCTGGATAAGTTGATCACTTTGGCATAACAACCTCCTTCAAAATTGAATACGGTATTTTCATTGGTCCAGCCGTGTTCATCATCTCCGATGAGTTTTCGGTCGGGATCTGCAGAAAGCGTGGTTTTTCCGGTCCCTGAAAGACCAAAAAATATAGCTGTATCACCTTTTTCACCCACGTTGGCAGAGCAATGCATGGGTAAGGTGTTTTTCATGACGGGCAGAATAAAATTGAGCGCAGAAAAAATACCTTTTTTAATCTCTCCCGTGTATCCCGTGCCACCAATCAGGGCGATTTTACGCGTGAAATTGAGGATAGCAAAATTATGAGCTCGTGTACCGTCAACCTCCGGGTCGGCCATAAACCCTGGGGCATTAATGACTGTCCATTCCGGACTGAAGTCTACCAGTTCGTCTTCCTTAGGGCGTAAAAACATATTGTAAGCAAACATGTTACTCCAGGGAAGTTCATTGATATGTCTGATGTTCAGTCGGTAATTATCATCTGCACAGGCATAGGCATCTCTTACAAAAAGCTCTTTATCGCTAAGATATTTCACCACTTTAGCGTAGAGTTTGTCAAATTGAACAGGGTCAAAAGCGAGGTTGATGTCACTCCACCAGACTTCATCTTTGGTGATGTCGTCTTTTACAATAAAGCGATCCTTTGGAGAACGCCCGGTAAATTCGCCGGTGTTTATGGCTAAGGCCCCAGAATCCACTTCTATTCCCTGTCCCTTTTTAAGAGTGATGTTGTGTAATTCTTTTGGGGAAAGTTGATAATGTACATCTTTGGAGTGGATGCCATAGGTTTCTAACTCAATCGTTTTCGTAACTCCTTCTAAATTACTCATAATTGTTGTGTTGTTGTTATGGCATACAAATCTAATGAGTTTAAATCTAATTAAAGAAGCTAACTCTTATAAATTCTTAGGTTTTTTTAAAACGTTTAAAACGACCAAAGCCCAGCTTAAAATTAAGAGAGTTCCGCCAATAGGCGTGATCCACGCAATGGTTTTGAAGTCGAAGCTGGTGAGTTCATTAGTTGCTAAGCCATAAATCGAACCGGAAAAAAAGAGGACCCCCAGAAAAATTAACCAAAATAAAGTTTTGTTCAACCTTGGACTTGTAAAGTTTTGAGCGGACAAAAATACCAAAAACAAGGCATGGTAAATTTGATATTTGACGCCGGTTTCAAATGTAGATATGGCTTCTTCAGAAATGAGATTTTCTAAACCATGAGCGGCAAAAGCACCTAAAATGATGCCAATACATCCTAAACTGCTCCCCAGTAAAATCAACTTTTTTTGCGTCTCCAATTCTATGTGCTTTATATTATGTAATTTCAAATTTTACTCAAAATTAATCATTAAAATTCATACTAGATCATGAGATCCATCTTAATCATAGGCGCTGGCAAGTCTACCTCTTCACTGGTAAGATATTTGCTAAGCGAATCCAAAACTCAGGAATTCAAACTCATCATTGCAGACAAATCCATCAAATCCGCCCAGGCTCTGGCGAACAATCAGCCGCAGGCAACTGCCCTGGCTCTGGATATTTTTGAGGCTTCAGAAAGAGCAGAGGCCATACAAAACGCAGATATAGTGATTTCCATGCTTCCGGCCAGGTTTCATATTGAAGTGGCTAAAGATTGTCTGAAATTCAATAAAAATATGGTGACCGCTTCCTATGTTTCCAAGGACATGGAAGTGCTTAACGATGAGGTTAAGGAAAAAGGTTTGACGTTTATGAATGAAATAGGGGTAGACCCTGGTGTCGACCACATGAGCGCGATGCAGGTCATCGATAGAATTCGATCCCAGGGTGGGAAAATGCTGCTTTTTGAATCCTTTACAGGAGGCCTGGTAGCTCCCGAAAGCGATGACAACCTCTGGAATTATAAATTTACCTGGAATCCAAGAAATGTAGTGGTAGCCGGACAGGGTGGTGCAGCCGAGTTTATACAGGAAGGACAATATAAATATATTCCTTATCAGCGGCTTTTCCGCAGAACAGAATTTTTGAGCATTCCCGAGTATGGGCGTTTTGAAGGCTTGGCCAACAGAAATTCTCTGGCTTACAGGAGTATTTATGGCCTGGAAGATATTCCCACCTTGTATCGGGGAACTTTACGCCGGGTTGGTTTCAGCAAAGCCTGGAATGTGTTTGTCCAGCTGGGAATGACAGATGATACCTATGCTATGCAGGATACCGAAGAGATGACTTACAGATCCTTTGTCAATTCATTCTTGCCGTATTCTCCCACAGATTCGGTGGAGCTCAAACTCAGACTGAGTCTTAAAATCGATCAGGATGATTTGATCTGGGATAAACTCCTTGAGCTGGACCTTTTCAATCCAGACAAAAAAATAGGTATTAAGCAGGCAACACCGGCACAGGCCCTGCAAAAGATTCTGGAAGAAAAGTGGACCCTGAAGCCAGAGGATAAGGATATGATTGTGATGTACCATAAATTCGGTTTTGAGCTGGACGGAAAAAAGAAGCAAATCGATTCTACCATGGTAAGCATTGGCGAAGACCAGACCTATACGGCCATGGCCAAAACAGTAGGCCTGCCTGTGGGCATTGCTGCCCTTAAAATTTTAAATGGTGAAATCAAAAAACCAGGCGTTTTAAGGCCTATTCATCCCGAAATTTACAATCCGATTTTAAAAGCTTTGGAGGATTACGACATCAAATTTGAAGAAACGGAAAAGGAGTATAAAGGCTATAATCCGGATCAGCTTTTATAGAGATTGTCTTTCAAAAACATTGCCCATCACGACCATATCTGCTCCAGCCCGATATGCAGCCTGTTTTTGACGTTCGGTTTTGATACCGCCACCTACGATGAGCGGGATGGAGATGTTTTTCTTTACTTCTGAAATAATCTCTGCTGAAACCGGACAAGTAGCTCCGCTTCCGGCCTCGAGATAAATGAGTTGTTTGCCGGAGAACTGGCCGGCAAGGGCCGTATGCACAATATTTGTTACCTCGTCCTGGGGCATGGCTCTGGTCTGACTTACCTCCAGGACTGAAGTGGAAATACCGCCGTCTATCAGAATGTAGCCGGTTGGGATGATTTCCAGAGAAGAATGCTGAAGTTTTGAAATGCTTTTGACTTGCTGCGTGATAAGGTATTCCGGATTTCTTCCTGAAAGAAGACTCAGGAACAAAATGGCATCGGCCTCCTCTGTAATCTGATTGACATTCCCTGGAAATAAGATCAGGGGGAGTGTGGTGTTTGCTTTCAATTGATGAACCACACGTTCAGTCTGTCCATTTTGAACCCGACTGCCTCCGACCAGTAAGAAATTGGTTGAACTCGGAATTCGATTTAAAAAAACCTGCGTCTGAGACAGGTCAAACTTATCGGGATCTATCAAAATGCCTAAGAGGTCTTTTTTGTTTTGAACGGCCTGCGTGATGGATTTAAAAATAGAGCCTGAGCTTTTTTTAGTCATGAGCCAAGGCATAAACACAGGTGAAATTCTCGAACTCCAAAAAATTCAGGATGTAATAGGTTACTTTTTGGTCGTGGGTTACCCTGGCCGTCGTTTGCTGGTCTGAAATATTGAAATCTTCAACGAAGATATCGTGCAGGAACAACAGGCCTTTTTTACCATATAATTTATAAAGCGATTCTTTAGCTCCCCAGACAATGGTCAGTTTTCGGATCAGGTCTTTGCCATCCCCAAGGGCTTTGTATTCTTCGATAGGCGTGAACTTCGGAGCGATAAGTTTGATTTTCTCCCGCTGCTTCTCAATGTCAATTCCCACTTTTTTATTGGAGACGATGACAGCCGTAAATTCATAAGAATGGGTGATCGAGATGTGCTTACCGTCTTTAAGGTGGGGTTTGCCTTTTTCGTCATAGCTCAAATCGAAATCAGAATAGCCAAAACGTTTAAGCAAATACCGGATACTCATAAAGCCTTTTTTATGGATTTCAGACTTCATGCCATCGTAGCGCTCCTGGCAATACTCGGTTAACTCTATCCCGTCTTCAAGGACTTCTAAAGTTTCTTCAATTTTCCAAATAAGAGCGGTTGTAGCTTCATCTACTGTTATTCTTTTGTAAATCGGCATAAAGTTAATTGAGGTTTACTTAATTTTGTTTTCAAAAATATAATAAAAATAAATCATGAGTACAGAAACACTACCTTATACTCCTTATAAAGTTAAAGATATTACTTTGGCAGAATGGGGACGACGCGAAATAGAATTGGCAGAATCGGAAATGCCAGGATTGATGGCCCTTAGAGAAGAATTTGGTAAAGAAAAACCACTGAAAGGTGCTCGTATTGCCGGATGTCTACACATGACTATTCAAACTGCTGTTCTTATCGAAACCCTGGTCGAGCTTGGAGCTGAGGTGACGTGGAGTTCTTGTAATATATTTTCTACTCAGGATCATGCTGCTGCAGCTATTGCAGAAGCAGGTGTTGCGGTTTACGCCTGGAAAGGAATGACCGAAGAAGAATTTAACTGGTGTATTGAACAGACGTTGTTCTTCGGTGAAGACAGAAAACCACTGAATATGATTCTGGATGATGGTGGAGACCTGACCAATATGGTATTGGACGATTATCCGCAGCTAGCAGAAGCTATCAAAGGTCTTTCTGAAGAAACCACAACGGGTGTTCACAGACTTTATGAGCGCATGAAAAAAGGAACACTGCCTATGCCGGCAATCAATGTGAACGACAGTGTTACCAAATCTAAATTCGATAACAAATACGGCTGTAGAGAAAGTGCTGTGGATGCGATACGAAGAGCTACCGACCTGATGCTTGCCGGAAAACGAGTCATCGTTTGTGGTTATGGGGATGTGGGTAAAGGAACTGCAGCTTCGTTTAAAGGCGCCGGTTCTATCGTCACCATTACTGAAATTGATCCTATCTGTGCCTTGCAGGCGGCTATGGACGGGTTTGAAGTGAAAAAATTAGAAACTGTGGCTGCAACTGCAGATATAGTGATTACAACTACAGGTAATAAAGACATCATAAGAGGTGAGCATTTTGAATCCTTTAAAGACAAAACCATCGTCTGTAACATTGGACATTTCGACAATGAAATCGATGTGGCCTGGTTGAAGAAAAACCACGGAGATACGCGAGTGGAGATCAAGCCACAGGTCGATAAATATACCATCAACGGCAAAGACATTATCCTTCTTGCTGAAGGTAGACTGGTCAACCTCGGTTGTGCCACAGGGCATCCAAGTTTTGTGATGAGTAATTCATTTACCAACCAGACTTTAGCCCAGCTGGAACTTTGGAGAAATACAGACCAATACAAGAACGAAGTCTATATGTTGCCTAAACATCTCGATGAGAAGGTCGCCAAACTTCACCTGGAGCGTATCGGGGTGGAACTGACAGAGCTGAAATCAGATCAGGCCGATTATATCGGGGTGAATGTGGAAGGCCCATTCAAACCTGAGTATTACAGATATTAATCGATGTTTCAATCCATCAATTTAGAAAACCAAGCCTTTATGGCTTGGTTTTTTGTTTTTAAATTAAAAGTTATTTCTTTAAGCTGAAAATATCAGGTCGAGTCCTCTTGTAATTAAAATACCATACCATGAGAACATTCTTATTTATCATCGCCTTTCCATTGGTTGTCTTTTCTCAAACCTCTTTTGAAGCGGGAAAACAGGCATTTGAAGACGGAGACTTTAAACAAGCCATTCCCTTATTAACTCGTGTACTGAAACAAGAACCTTCCCATAAAACAGCAAGAGATAGGTTAGGACAATCCTACGCCAGATTAGGTCTTTGGGAGAAAAGTGCAGAAGTCTATAAAACTTTGGTAGAAGAGTATCCTGAACATGCCGAATACCATTTCAGATATGGCGGAGCGCTCGGACTTGTGGCTAAGGAAGGCGGTAGTTTTAAAGCCTTAAGTCTGCTGGGGGAGGTCAAGTTTCACTTAAAAAAAGCCATAGAACTAAATGCCAAGCATATTGAAGCGCGATGGGCCTTGCTTCAAATGTATCTGGAATTGCCGGGGATTGTTGGTGGCAGCGAAAGCACGTCCCGAGACTATGCCTCGCAATTGGAAAAGATAAGTCCCGTAGACGGCGCCCTGGCTTTTGGGTATATCGAAAGAGACCTGGAAAACTACGATAAAGCAGAAGTTCACTACAAAAAAGCGGTGGAACTGGGGCAGTCTGTAACGGCTTACAAAGAACTGGCAGAGCTGTACGAACGTTTAAAAAATGAAGCTGACTACTTTCAGAGTTTAGAAACTGGAATCAGAAAACTGAATTCTGTCGCTTTGGCTTCACTATATGCCGAAAGCGCCCTCAGGCTGAATAGAAATAAACAACAGGCTTTAGACCTTTTAAACAGTTTAAATCCTGCTGAATTTAATACTGCCTCTGTAACACGCTTAGGCAGGGCAGAAGAACTAAAAAAACTGAGCCAGTTGAAATCTCAGTTAAATTAAGGAAATTTTAGAGAGGATTACAGTCTGGAAATTTTCATCTGGATGGGAAACCTTTATCTTTGGAATCTAATAAAAAACAGATGCATTTACATTTTATTGCGATAGGAGGTAGTGCCATGCATAATCTTGCCCTGGCACTTCATGAAAAAGGCGATCACATAACAGGTAGTGATGATGAAATATTTGAGCCTTCCAAATCCAGACTTGAGGCTAAAGGATTATTGCCTGAAGAGTTTGGTTGGTTTCCTGAAAAAATTACTTCTGAAATAGATGCTGTAATTCTTGGAATGCATGCCAAAGCTGACAATCCTGAACTACTGAAAGCTAAGGAGCTTGGTCTCAAAATATATTCTTACCCTGAATACCTCTATGAACATTCCAAACATAAAACACGAGTGGTTATAGGCGGTTCGCACGGTAAAACGAGTATTACGGCTATGATTTTGCATGTGATGCATTATCAGGGTAAAGAAGTTGACTTTATGGTAGGCGCTCAGCTGGAAGGCTTTGACACCATGGTTCATTTAACCGATGAGAATGATTTTATTCTGCTTGAAGGGGACGAGTATTTGAGTTCTGCAATCGATCGCCGGCCAAAATTTCATCTCTACGAACCCAATATTGCTCTCTTAAGCGGTATTGCCTGGGACCATATCAATGTGTTTCCAACGTTTGAAAACTATGTCGAGCAGTTTGAGATTTTTCTGGAGACCATGACCAACGGCAGTACCCTGGTGTATAATGAAGAAGATGATATCTTAACTCAACTTGCACAAAAAGCCACAAAACCTACGAGAAAGCATGCCTATTCCACTCCGGAACACAGCATAGAAGACGGTGTGACTTATCTGGAAACTGCAGAAGGGCCAATGCCCGTGGAAGTTTTTGGGAAACACAACCTGCAAAACATAGCCGGAGCCAAATGGATTTGCCAGCATATGGGGGTAGACGAAGATGATTTCTATGAAGCCATTACCAGTTTTACAGGGGCATCCAAACGCCTGGAAAAAATCGCCCAATCTGAAAAAGCTCTCGTTTTTAAAGATTATGCACATTCACCTTCCAAAGTTCTGGCAACGACCAAAGCAGTTAAAGCTCAATTTCCCTCTAAAATCGTTTTGGCCTGTCTGGAGCTTCATACTTACAGTAGCTTGAATGCCGAGTTTCTAAAAGAATACAAAGAGGCTTTAAATGCAGCCGATGAAGCGGTAGTATTTTATTCTCCAAAGGCGCTCGAGATCAAACAGCTGGAGGCCATTACCGAGGAGCAAATCTTTCAGGCCTTTGGCAGAAAAGATTTAAAAGTGTTTACAGATCCTAAAGCTTTCCAAAACTTTTTGAAATCTAAAACCTACATGGATCATGTTTTGTTACTTATGAGTTCAGGGAATTATGGAGGTCTGGACTTCGATGAGGTTAAACACTGGATTCGATAAGAATCAATTTTAGATCTTGTTTACAATTTCAACCTAAGACTTCATGAATTATAGACCTCACAGCCCCAAAAGCTTTGAGGACTGTTAGGTTTTGTTCCAAAACTTCTCTAAAAACCTGTCGACTTAAATTTAATGAAGTAAAAAACTAAATTCAATACCAATGAATCGTCAAATTTTAAAAAAAGAGTTCAAAGTAAAGCTAGTTGCATTTTTAAGTGTTCTACTTCTGGTCGCAAGTTGCAAAAGCAATGACAATGGTGAAGAGGTCACGATGACCGTCACGGCTACGGCTTACAACTCTGTGGAAGCACAGACCAAAAAGGGGAACCCAAACCTTACCGCCTGGGGAGATATCCTGGAGCCTGGTGAAAAATCCATTGCTGTATCACGAGACTTGATTGATATGGGTCTGAGCCATAATCAGGAAGTACAGATTAAGGGGCTTCCAGGCACTTATATCGTAAAAGATAAAATGAACAGACGCTGGGAAAAGAAAATTGATATCTATATGGGAGTAGATGAAGAAGCAGCCAGAGAATGGGGAAAAAAAGAAGTTGAAATCACTTACGTTCTTGAGGAAGAGAAAACAGAACAGGTCTCAAAATAAGTCAAGTTTTCGAGTTTAAGACCTCACAGTCCCCAAAGCCTAAGGGACTGTGAGGTCTTATTATAGCCCTAATTTATAAACCTATATCGCTTTGAAATAGCCTTTAAAAGGTTTAATACTGCAAGCTGTTTAAAAAATAATCCAGGCGTTGAGTTTGGCTCTCCTTCAGCAGCACTTTAGCTTTTTCAAAGTGCGCCTGAGATTTGTCCTGGCTCATTTTGAACCTCCCATGGAAGCTATCAATGGATACTTCAAAACCCTGGATAAAATGCTTGAGCATCTCGATTTTGGGATGTGTATAGGCTAATTTGAAGTCAGAATCCATCTGATCGGTCATCTCCACAAGGCTTTGGATGAGCTCTTGGTCATCGCCATAAGAAACGCTTCCTTTCACGTGAACTTTTGCAAAGTTAAACGTGGGAAGTTCTTCGGTAGGGAAGGCTGCAGGAGAAATATAAGCATCCCCTCCATGAAATACGAGTTCTACTTTGGAATTGTGCAGATGCTGAAACTGCGGATTTTCCTTATTGATATGCCCTAAAAGTTTGTTTTCCGAAATAATAAACGGGATGTGAGACGTGAAAATTTCATTCTCAAAGTGACTGATAAGCGTGGCAAGCGGAAACAGTTCAATAAAGCCCTGGATGCGCGTCCAGTCGTTGGCTGTAAAATGATCGGGCAAGTAGCTCATAAGTTTTAAAGTGATTTCTGGTCTTAGGAATTTCAATCAAAATTACAACCTTAGTATTAATTGACATCAATTTCTTTTTCAGTTTTTACCTTAAATCTAATTAGGTTTAAAATCTATCTTCACTGTTTAAGTAGCAAAAAGTCTGTTCTTTTCTCTAAATTCAATCTTCTATTAGTCAAATGAAAAGGACCTGTCCAATATAAGACGTTTTACCCAATTATGATATAACAGAATAGGGAGGCAACACGGATGTAAGATGTCAGTAATGTGACAGATCTTGGGAGTCTAATTTTCCCAATATGACTAATGATCGCTTTGAACTTATAGATCAAAGAACTGTTATGACTTTACTTTGGTATCCAAACAGAATACAATATAGGGAAGAGTCCTGAGTTTGTTGCTGAAACCTAATTCTATTTAAAGCAAGACTCTCTGCAGAGGTTTTCCAAGTCTATCGGTATTTATATTTTATTGGACCCTTAATCAGAAATCTTCTCGATGGATCTTGTTTTTTTGGGTGTAGAGGTGCATTTCTAAACCCATCTGTCTTTTTGACTTTGAGTAAGATTTTGGGTTAATAGTTTAGTGTATTGAGGCCTTGTTTTGAAAGTATTGTTTGAAGTTTAGAATCAAAAATAAACCACGAGTATTCAAAAATAAATATTAACTTACAAAGTCTTAAAGTTTAGTTTAATATTGAACTATAAATAAGAATGATAAAAAATACACTTCATAGTTGCATTAAATCAAATCCTGTTTTTCTTGACCTAATCAATGATTATGCAACCGAAGGCTATCTTTTTTGGAATAAAAACAATCCCGAACATCTTCTTATAGATTCTAAGCTGGGTTCAAGAATTACCATTAAAGGATATAAAAATTCCGTTGAAATCAACCCCTATAAGTCCGATACGGTTTACAGGGAATTTCTGCAGCAAATTATTTCTAAAGTATTGGAAAAAAGTGAAAGTGTAGACTCACCAACTGGAATTGAAAATGTTTTTTTAAATGAAAATTCGTATAACACTAAATTATATTTCAGTACCCACAAGGAATCGAAAGCTGGTCCAGAATACTATCTGGTAGCTATCAAATCTTCAGGAATTCTTGATAAAAGAAACCCTTTAGAGACGAATTCTTCTGGCTTTAGTGTTGCGACCTGGCAGTATAATGTTCAGACTGGCGAATTACATGTCAATGATAATTGGGCAAATTTACTTGGCTATACACTTGAAGAGTTAGGACCTCTTGATTTTACTACTTTCGCTAATTTGTCACATCCTGAGGATATTTCAATTGTCAAAAAACTGTTGGAACAGTATGTCGTTAATGAGCTGGATGAATATCGATGTGAGATCAGGATGAAGCATAAAAATGGGAATTGGGTTTGGATATTGGCTAAAGGGAATTCAGTTTCTAGAACAGATGATGGCAGAGTGGAATGGATGATAGGCTCTCACATAGATATAAGCGAAAGAAAAGAGAAAGAGCAGGAATCTGAAGCTTTTGCTTTGGTGGCAAAGGAAACAGATTATTCTGTTATCGTGACATCTGTTGAGGGTATCACTACTTTTGTTAACGATTCTTTTACTAAAATGACAGGCTATTCCAGTGAAGAGATGATTGGCCATAAACCCGGAGATATTCTACATGGTGAATTAACCAAAAAGGAGGATATTGATTCCTTTAGAAGGCTGCTGCAAAAAAAAGAACCTTTTAATCAAGAAATACTGAATTACAGAAAGAATGGGGAGGCTTATGATGTTTCCTGTTTTGTAAACCGGGTCCTGAATGATAAAGGAGAGGTGATTAAATTCATTTCCCTTCAAAGAGATATTACAGAGGAAAAGAGAAATAAAAATTTCCTTAGAACTTTCAAAAATACCTTGGATCAAACAAAAGATTGTGTGTTTCTTTTCTGGGAAACTAACTTAGAATTTTTTTATGTTAATGAAGCTGCTATAGCAATGATGGGATATAGCGAGCAGGAATTATTATCCTTGCATCCTTATGATATCAAACCTGAATATCCAAAAGAAAAATTTAGAGAACTTTCTAATAGTTTAGTCCATCAAGAGGAAAAGTCAGTACGATTTAAAACCACACATAAGACTAAAAGCGGAGAGGAAATTCCCGTTGAGATCTTTATTCAATACATCAATAACAAAACCGAGGAACCGTATTTTTTAGCTATCGTTCATGATATTTCAGAACGTCTTGAAAGTGAGCGAAAATTAAACCAGTTATCTCTCGTAGCTGAAAATACCACCGATTTTGTCATTATTATGGATAGTATAGGTAAAATTGAATATATAAATGAAGCTTTTGAGCAGAAAACAGGTTATTCGTTAGAAGAAATAGAAGGTAAAAAGTCGGAAGAATTTTTACATGGTCCAGAAACAGATTCAGACTTTATCAAGAGAAAACAAAAAAGCTTTGAAAATTTAGAACCTTTAGCTTATGAGGTTTTAAACTACACCAAGGCAGGTGATAAATTTTGGGTCTCTGCCACCCTTAACCCTGTTTTTGATAAGAACGGCGAAGTGCAGAATATAATCGCCATCGGAAAAGACATTACAGACAGAAAAGAACTGGAACTGTCTTTAAAGAAAGAGAAAAAATTTCTGGATGAGGTTATCAATTCCAAGACTTTGAGTATTGTGATCATCGATAGTGCGGGTAACATTACTTTTGCAAATGATGGTGCTGAAAATATCTTAGGCTTAGAAAAAAGTCACATAGAGAAGAAGCAATACAATGATCCTGTCTGGAACCAAATTACTCTGGAAGGAGATCCTTTTCCGGAAGAAGAATTGCCTTTCGTACAGGTCTTGAAATTAAAGCGGCCAGTTACAGATCTTCAGCACGGTTTAGTTTATGAAGATGGTACACAGAAGTTTATATCCGTTTCCGGAGCTCCATTTGAATATCAAGATGATCAGATTTCCAAAATCATCTTTAACATTACGGATATTACGGAAAGAGTCCAGGCACAAAAACAACTTAACAAAACTAAGAATCAGATGCAGAGCATCCTTAGGGAAACCTCAGATGTTGTATATTCCATAAGCATACCGGATAACAAACTTATCTATATCACTCCATCGGTTGAAAAAATCACAGGGTATCCTCAAGCTTATTATTATAGCGAGGATTTTAATAAAGATAAATGGACTGATGTAGTTCATGAGGATGACCTGACTATTTACAAAGAAGGACTTGAAGAATTAAAAAGGAATGGTGAATTTGAAGTAGAGTTTAGGGTTAAGGACAGGAAGAATAATTACAAGTGGGTTTTAAGCAAAGGGAATATAATTACTAAGGAGGATACCGCGATACGATTCGACGGGTATGTCACCGATATTACAAACCGAAAAAAACAGGAAGATTCAATACAGGAATATGTCGGGATTGTAGAAGAACAAAATGAAAGACTTAAGAATTTTACTTACATCGTGTCGCATAACTTAAGATCACATTCATCCAATATTCATGGCTTAATTGATCTGATAAATCTTAAGGACCCCGAGCTTAAAAAAAATGCATATTTTGAAATGCTGGGCAAAGCTTCAGAAAAATTAGAAGACACTCTGCATCATTTGAATGAGGTGGTATCGGTGGTTTCTTCAAAACACGATATGAAAACTGTCAAACTGAATGATTTTATAACCGACTTTCAATCCAGTTTTCAGTCCATGATCGATAAAGCATCGGTCAGTTTTATCAATGAAATCGAAGAGGAAGCATATATTGAAGTGGTCCCTGCATTTTTGGATAGCATTATCACAAATTTGATCACAAACGCCATAAAATATAAAGATCCGGATAAGGATTCATATGTTAGAATATTTTCAAAAAAGAATAAAAAAAACATTATCTTAGGGGTAGAAGATAATGGGCTGGGACTTGACCTAAAGAAATATGGGAGTAAGTTATATGGCATGAATAAAACCTTCCACAACAATAAAGATTCCAGAGGCATTGGCTTATTTCTTACTAGAAATCAAATTGAATCCATGGGAGGTAAAATTAAAGTGAGTAGCATTCCTAAGAAGGGTTCTGTTTTTAAAGTATATTTCAAAAATGGCGATATACAATAAGCTGTTCATAGTAGATGATGACGAACTGTTTGTCGTCATAGCAAAGCACCTGTTACAAGAGCTGGATTTTGCTGAGATTGTCATGGAGTTTCCTGACGGGGAAGATGCTTTTGAATTTTTTAACGAAAACGACCCGAGTCAGTATCCCGATATCATTATTTTGGATATCAATATGAAAAGAATGGATGGCTGGGAATTTTTAAATGCCATAAGACCCTTGAACATCCCTAAAGATATCAAGATTTATATCACATCTTCCTCCATTGATCCGGCAGATCTGGAAAAAGCAAAAGCAGATCCTTACGTCGATTCTTTTATCTCCAAGCCACTGAGTGCTGAGAAATTGAAAGAGATCGCAAGAGATAAAAAGTAAAGCTCAAATTCTATTACGTTAAGAGATAAGCAATGCTGATTGAAAGCTTGAACATAGGGGGTACTTAAAAAAGCTTTTTACTACTTCCTCTAAGTGAAGAAAATAGAAACAATTCCTTTCATCAAATTTTAAACGCTCTTTAAGAAAATAAACATATCAGTATTTTAAACAAAGCCTTCCTGCTTCCGCTTTTATTAGGTGTTGCTTTTTATAGTTTTGGGTATAGCTCTTATGATTCATGTGCGAAAGCATGCCTCATTTTATTGATAAGTCTTAAAATAAAAAGTCTCTTTTTTGATAATGACTATCTTTAACTAAATATCAAGGCACATGTCTCCTTCTCAAAAATCGCTCAGTATAAAACAATGGTCTGTAGACGACAGGCCCAGAGAAAAATTAATTCATAAGGGCAAGTCCAGTCTGAGTGACGCGGAGTTGCTGGCAATTCTTATCGGTTCAGGCAATCGGGACGAAAGCGCCGTGGAGTTATGCAAACGGGTGCTGCATACCTCTGAACACAGTTTGCACAAGCTGGCTAAATTCAATTTGAAACAGCTTCAGGAGTTTAAGGGCATAGGAGAAGCAAAGGCCATAAGTATTCTGGCGGCACTGGAACTCGGCAGCAGGAGGGGAGCAGAACCTTTGGGGGAGCTCACCAAAATCACATCGAGCAAGGATGTGTTCCGGATGATGCATCCATTTATCGGGGATCTGGACCATGAACAATTCTGGGTGCTGATGCTGAACAATTCCAATAAGGTTATTTACAAGTTGCCGTTGAGCAAGGGCGGTATTACTGCAACTATGGTGGATACGCGTCTGGTCTTTAAAAGTGCCCTGGCCCAGGGAGCTACAGCACTCATTTTGACCCATAACCACCCCTCGGGCGCTTTAAAACCAAGCCAGGCAGATATAGACATTACTAAAAAAATCAAAAATGCAGGCGAGCTGCTCGACATTAAGGTGCTGGATCACATCATTGTGACAGAAAAAACTTACTTTAGCTTCGCCGACGAAAGCCTTCTATAATTTATGGAACTACTGGTTTATATTCCCAAACAAACACCGAGAATCAACTATATCTTCAGACATATTTGTGGAAGGATTCTGGGGTTCAAAGTGAAGTTTTGTTCCAAAGTAGAAGATTTCATCGCCTTCGAGGGGGTGAAATTTTCCTATGCCAAAAAGAAACTCGGTAACGAAGTTTTTATTCAGCAATACGGATTACTGGGTGAACTTGGAATAAACGATCTCAATTTCAGCATGGATATCTGGGAAGATGTTCCCTGTTTTTTTAGAGTGTCTTCAGAGAGTGATATTCCTTTTGATATTTTTTCTGCAGCATTTTACCTGGTGACCCGTTACGAAGAATATCAGCCCCACGTTAAAAACGATGTGGATTCTTATCCTTTGGAAGAGAGTTTAGCCTATCAGCATGAGTTTTTAAAAAAACCTGTTGTGGATATGTGGGCTTATAAGTTGAAAGCCATACTGCAAGAAAAATTTCCGGATATTGCATTTCCGGACAAAGGATTTAAAAGTAAATTTATTATATCGGTGTCCAAAGCCTTTAAGCACAGACATAATGGTTTAGTGAGGTTTGTAGGGGCTTCGTTACGGGATTTGTTTCAGTTCAAACTGAAGTCCATGTTCAATCGGTTTAAGACCATGTTGAGGTTGCAGCAGGATCCCTACGACGTTTACGACGAACTTATCGATTTTGCCAAGGCGAATCAAATGCAGCTGGATTTCTTTTTTCAGCTCAGCAACTATTCCCGGTATACCAAGGGCATCAGTTACAACAAAAGGATCTACCATAAGCTGATAAAATCTATGGGCGATTACGGGCATCTGGGACTGCTGCCCGGATTCGAAGCTTTGTATAGTATAGACATCCTGAAAAAAGAAAAAAAACGCTGGGAAAACATCGTCAACAGAAGTCTGACCAAGGCGCTGATTAAAAACTACCATCTCAACTTTCCCGATGCTTATCTCAATTTTAATAAGCTGGAAATTGAGAAAGACTATTCTATGGGGTACCAGAAAAATATTGGCTTTAGAGCAGGAACCTGCACCTCATTTCAGTTTTATGACTTAAACATGGAGCAGGTTTCGGGCTTGTTGATTCACCCCTATGTTTTGAACTCAAATGCACTAAAAGAATTAAACCTCTACGAGCAAATCGATGAGCTTAAAAATTTAAAATCTTCCGTAAAAGCGGTGAATGGACAAATGAACTTCATCTTTGAGAATTCTGATTTTGCTGAGGAGGGTTCAAAAAATGCCATTTTTACACTCATGAAAGAAATGCTATAAATGAAAGGAATTACAGATGTATTTTTCGATTTAGATCATACCCTCTGGGACTTTGATAAAAACTCCGAACTCACTTTTGAACGTATTTTCAAAACCTACAATGTGGATTTACCTCTAAAAGAATTTCTGGAGGTCTATCTGCCGGTGAATAGTAAATACTGGAAGCTGTTTAGAGAAGGTAAAATCGAGCAGGAAAATCTAAGATTTCAAAGGCTGAATGAAGTTTTCGAAATTCTTAAGTATAAATCTTCAGAGCAGCTGGTGAATGATTTATCTCAGGCTTATATCGATCACTTACCAAATCACAACCACCTGTTTCCAGATACCTTCGAGGTACTGACGTATCTGCAAAACAAGTATAAGCTCCATATCATAACCAATGGCTTCTATGAGGTGCAGCATAAGAAACTGGGGAATTCGAAACTGACCCCCTATTTCAAAACCGTTACCACGTCTGAAGACGCCGGTGTCAAGAAGCCGAATAAACTGATTTTTGAGTTTGCTTTAGACCTGGCAAAGACGAAAAATTCCTCAAGTCTTATGATAGGGGATAACCTGGAAGCCGATATTGAAGGAGCCAGGGCTTCAGGAATGGAAGCTATCTTTTTTGGAAAAGAGCCCACTTATGAAGGGCTGCAAAT
Source organism: Psychroflexus aurantiacus (assembly GCF_010820555.1). Classification (GTDB taxonomy): domain Bacteria; phylum Bacteroidota; class Bacteroidia; order Flavobacteriales; family Flavobacteriaceae; genus Psychroflexus; species Psychroflexus aurantiacus. The sequence continues at coordinate 134,219 of NZ_JAAIKD010000006.1, forward strand.
TCAACGCTTAAGCGAATTAAAAACAATGCTGTAAATGAGAGCAATTTTAGTTTTAATCCTGTGGTTTGGTATGCAAACAGGCTGGAGTCAAACCGGCAGCCTGAATGCCTACGAGCACGTCATTATCCCTATGAAGTTTGATTTTCAAAATGAAACCAATGAATATCAGCTTAATATTCTAGCCAGGGTTTTGCTTCAGGAGGAGGGTTTTAAAGTCTTTATGGATACCGAAGAACGACCATTGCAATTCATGGGGAATACCTGTGAAGCCTTGTTTCTTGAGGTCGAGGATACCAGTGGATTTCTAAATATCAGTGTCATTTTCAGGCTAAAAGATTGTTATGATACTGTTCTTTTTGAGTCTGAAAAAGGGCAGACCAAGCTAAAAGACTTTAAAGACGGTTATCAAAAGGCTTTACGTCTTGCGTTTTCTTCTCTTGCCGATCAAAATTACAGATACGACAGCAGCCTGGAAAAGGCAGGTCCAAGATCAGTCCTAGCCACGAGTGAAGGTTTGGAAACCTCTAAAATGACGGAGAGGTATCCCGACAAGAACCTATACAAGTTTGGAGGCCAGACCTTTTGGCTTGTCAAACAGGTTGACGGGGCTTACAGCCTGTTAATGAATGAAGGCAGTGAGCATTATGCAGAACTTGAACAGGCGGATAAGGGAAGCTTTATTTTTAATTCTGACACTATTAATGGCGCAGCTTTTTTTGATGTAGAAGGCAACTTACAGGTGGAATATATGGATCAGGATTTAGGCGAAGTTCAAAGCATTACCTTTAGAAAAATAGATCAATAGGGATATTTTCCAGACCACTTTTGCTTTAAGAATTGTCTTAACTGCTCTTCTCTTTTGTTTTTTCCCGGTTCGTAAAGCATTCTGTTTTTTATGTCCTCCGGCATAAACTCGGCCTGAACGAAATTGTTTTCATAATTATGGGCATACTTATAATCGTCTCCATACCCCAGCTCTTTCATCAGTTTTGTAGGCGCATTCCTAATTGATAATGGTACAGACAAGTCTCCGGTTTCTTTGACCAGGGCCTGAGCTTTGTTGATGGCCTGGTAAGAGGCATTGCTTTTGGCTGAGGTGGCCAGGTAAATCACACACTGGCTCAAAATAATCCTGGCTTCGGGAAAACCGATGGTATTGACTGCCTGAAAGGTATTGTTGGCCATGATTAAAGCGGTAGGATTCGCATTTCCAATATCCTCACTAGCCAGGATAATCAGTCTCCTGGCGATAAATTTCACGTCTTCGCCGCCTTCTATCATTCTGGCCAGCCAATAGACGGCTGCATTGGGATCGCTTCCACGTATGGATTTGATAAAGGCAGAAATGATGTCGTAATGCTGCTCCCCGGTTTTATCGTATCGGGCTGTTTTTTGCTGAATTTTCTCTTCGACCAGTTCATCGGTGATGATGATTTTATCGTCATCCACCGAATTGATGACCAGCTCAAACATGTTGAGGAGTTTCCTGGCATCGCCTCCACTCAGGCGTAGCAGGGAAGTGGTTTCCTTAAGTTCTATGTGTTTCCCGGCCAGATCCTTGTCTTCTTTTAAAGCCCTGTGGAGAAGCTGAATCAAATCGGCTTTCGAAAACTCGTTCAGGACATAAACCTGGCAACGGGATAATAAAGCGGGAATGACTTCAAAACTCGGATTTTCGGTGGTAGCGCCTATCAGGGTAATCCATCCTTTTTCCACAGCACCCAGGAGGGAGTCCTGCTGGGATTTGCTGAATCTATGGATTTCATCAATAAATAAAATCGGATTTTTCTGTTCAAACAAACCCTGGTCCTGTTTCGCTTTTTGGATGACTTCCCGTACGTCTTTTACACCGCTGCTGATGGCAGAAAGTGTGAAAAAGCTGCGTTTGGTTTCCTTTGAAATCAAATTGGCCAGTGTGGTTTTGCCAATACCGGGAGGTCCCCATAAGATAATGGAAGGCACCAGGTCCCGTTTGATCATTTGAGAAATGGTTCCCGTTTCTCCTACAAGATGAGTCTGACTGAGATAATCCGATAGTTGTTTTGGTCGTAGACGTTCTGCTAAAGGTGCTTTCATAATTCAAAATTAGGAATTAATTTCCGACCTGGATAAATAACGAGACATCTTCTGCCTCGAATACTTAAGTGCTTTCTTTTTTCAATACTTTTGACCTATGAATCAAAAAGACCTCATTGTTCAGCATCATCGGCGATCCATTACTGCTGCTATTTTGTGGCCGGTTTTAATCGTTCTTTCCCTTTGGATCGTGTATTGGGTTGAAATTAAATTCAGATTTAATTTCACGAGTTTTGGAGTCTATCCTAGGGAAATGAAAGGCTTAGTTGGCATTATAGCTTCCCCGTTTATCCACAGCGGTATAGAACATCTCTATAAAAACTCCATTCCAGTCCTGGTGCTTACAGCTAGTTTGTTTTACTTCTACAAAGACATTGCCTGGAAGACGCTTCTCTATGGGTTGATTCTTTCCGGTTTGCTGACCTGGCTGATAGGCAGGCCTTCTTACCATATCGGAGCCAGTGGCATGGTTTACTTCTTGGCTTCTTTTTTATTCTTTAAGGGGCTAAAATCCAGAAACTACCGGTTGATTGCCTTATCGCTTATAGTCGTTTTTCTCTACGGGAGTTTAGTCTGGGGAACCATGCCGGGCAAGCCTGGTATTTCCTGGGAAGGACATCTTTCAGGATTTGTAGCGGGCCTGGTCTTTAGCTTTATTTTAAAATCCTCCCACTTCAGCAGTTTGCCTTCTCCTGATACACCCAAACCCAAGCCTGAAAAAGAAGATGAATTCCTGAAGCAGTTTGACGAACAGGGCAATTTCAGACCTTTGGATCCGGAGAATGAAGATGCTTCAGGCTACAGTCAAAATTCGACTGCAGAGGATGAAGATCAGGTGACGTATACGTCTGATTCCTGAATTCATTAATCCCTGGGAAGGCGTTGTCTTAGCGTTTCATACAAAATCACACCACAGGCCACAGAGACGTTAAGCGATTCAATGTCTCCCAGTAAGGGTAGTTTCCCTCGCTGATCCGCCAGTTTTAAAATGCTGGGCTGTATACCTTCACCTTCTCCACCCATGACGATCGCCAGCGGTTTATTCAGGTTTAAATCATAGATAGAATCCTCTGTTTTTTCCGTTGCAGCGACGAGTTCAACACCCGAAGACTTGAGGTAGAAAATGGCATCCTTCAGGTGGTCTACCTTACAAATCGAAATATTAAAGGCTGCACCCGCAGAGGTTTTAATGGTTTCATTATTGACCTGAGCACTGCCGCTTTTAGGTAAAATGACCGCATCTACACCAGTACATTCTGCGGTTCTGAGAATAGCTCCCAGATTTCTGACGTCGGTAACTCCATCTAAAAGCAAAAATAGGGGAGCGGCTTTGGTTTCTAAAACCGCTTCAACCGTCGATTCAAATTCCTTGTACTCAATTTGAGAGGTATAAGCGATAACGCCTTGATGATTTAAGTTTTCAAATTTCTTGAACTTTTGAATAGGGACATAGGAAACTTTCACTGTCTGTTGTTTGGCCAGACCTTCAATTTCCTTGAGCTTAGGATTGTCTGAGTCTTTGAGCAGATTGATTTTTTCAATGTCCTTGTTTTGCTTAAGGGCTTCAACAACGCTGTGTATTCCGAAAATGATATGAGAGTCTTCCATGGTATTTAACTTAAAAGGGATTGACAAAATTATGTCAATCCCTTTAGTAATCCTATGAATAAGTGTTTTATTCTTTAATGATTCTTTTCTGAATGCTTCGCACTGCATCTGTAAGCTTGAGGATATAGATGCCTTTGGATAGTGAGCTCATATCTATGCCCAGCTCTGATGTTGAGTTAAAATTGGATAGGTTCATCACTTCACGTCCTAACATGTCATAAACCGATACTCGAACGTCATCACTGAAACTGATTTCAGGAGATGTAATATTAAGTCTGTTTTTTACCGGGTTTGGCCATAAAGCTATGGTTTCAGACTCGTAAGATTCATTTGAAAGCAACTGCTCTTCAGCATTTAAAAGAATCAGACTATACACCTGGCTTCCATCTTTCAGTTGATTTTTATGCGTGATTTGGATGTCAAAAACGCCCTGTTCTTCTATTTCTATGACTTCGATGTTGTCAACCAGGTTATCTCCAGTCTGAGCAGGGTCAGATGGACTTTCCATGTTCAGTTTCCAGGGCAGGTATACTTCCTGAGTGGCCAGGTTAGTGACTCTAATATCCAAATCATTAACAAGCACAGGAGTTAAATCATTAAAAGTATCTGATACAGCTATTCCTGCGGGATCGTTCCAGGCTACGCCTACTTTCATAACCTTCCCGCTGTTGTTTTCAACCCTCAGCGTATAGGTTTCATTTTCATTTAATGTCCTCTCTTCTATAATATCCCCATTTGATTTATCGATGATAGCTTCAGCCGCTCGTTTTGAATTCATCACTCCCCAGCCGAATAAGGGATCAGGCCCTACTGTACCGGCATCGTCAGCAGTGACAGAAATAAGACCCTTTAGGGTGGAAGATAGCATGAATTCTGCATACAGATTTTGATGCAATTCCTGTAGTAATAAGGCAGAGCCTGCCACACCCGGAGATGCCATGGACGTACCAGTCGCAGTTCTGTATTCGTTTTCAAGTGCTGTTGAGATAATGGATGTACCCAGCCCTGTAATGTCAGGCTTTATTCTGCCATCATCTGTAGGCCCCTGTGAACTACTGCCGTTGATCAGAGCACTTTCAAATACGCCGGTTCTGTAACCGATACTGATCTCACTGGCATTGGCTACCGAGATGGTGTTTTTGGCATTAATACTTCCGGTGAGTTTGTCATAACCGGCTAGAAAGCCTCCTTCATAGATTTCATTACCATCATTACCAGCTGCAAAAACCGGGGCATAGTAGGGGAAAACATTGGTGATGTCATCCCAGATTTTAGCTTCCTGGCTGTAAGCGCCCATAAACCATTCGTTGCCTTCCAGGTTTCTAACAGGAATTCCATACGAGTGATTTGAAATTATAAGTTCATTTCTTCTTAAAGCCTCTATAGCTTCCTGATTATCGTCAACAGCATCGTAAGCATGCAATATGGCCTGGTTTGCCATGCCTTCAGCTTCCAGCGATGCTCCTTTTGCAATTAAGGTACCTGCGACATGTGTGGCATGAAAGGTTTCAATACTGCTGTCATCTTTTTGAATGATTCTTGAAATGGAATTACCATCTATAAATTCTTCATGTAATAGTTCAGGGATGCCACCAACTTCCCAAATCCCTATGGTGTAACCCTCTCCGCTTAATCCTAATCCCAAAGCACCATTTGTTTTTATAAAATCCGTTCGTATGCCTGTCTCAATGTTCCGATTTAAGTTTTCTATATAAATGGGATGCCCATTTTTAATATCCCATAAGAGCCTGTGTTCTTGTTTAACAAATGTTTGAGGATGGTGTGCTTTGTATTCCAGTATTCTTTCACGTCGTTCCGCTTTATTTTGTTTTGTGACTTCAATCAGTTCCTGAAGGCCCTGCTGAGGAAACATCAGAGCGGAGAACATCAAACATAATACGACTACTATCTTTTTCATAAGGTATAAATAAAAAAACTCCGGTAAATATAATTAGAATTATACTTAACCGGAGTTAATAAAATGATATTAAAATTTGCGCTTAGTTCTGAATACTAAATTCACCTACAAACTGAGCACCAAAGTCACCAACAGCTTCTACTAATGTAGTTCCGCCAAAGGAAACACTGGCAGTACCAATGTTAGGGAAGGAAAGACCATCACCAAAGCTGTCATTGACAACAAATTTATAAGTTCCATCAGCAAGACATACTTCTCTGGATGCAGTAGCCTGACCTCTTGAGTAGCCACCTCCTGAATAAAGAACGTTGTCTTGTAAATCTGTGATAGTCCATGATGTTTCATCAGCATAGCCGTCAAATTCAAAACTGACAACCGCTGGTGTATCACAAACCACACTCACCAAGATGCTGATGGTCGAATTGCTGACCTGATTCTCTGCAGTTCTTTCTAAACGAACAACCAGAGTTCCACCTGTAATGCTGAAATCATCATTATAATCAATGGTGAAATCTACCGTAGCTTCATTGCTGCCAGCCGGCACTACCACCGTTGATGGTAAGGTCAAACTAGACATCGGAATCGTAGTACTTTCATCTACAATGAGATTGTAAGTTCTATCTGCTCCTGCTACTCCTCCGGTATAGACATCAAACTGATCGGATACGGAAGCACCTACATCAATATTTACCGATTTAGAAGTTTCTTCAAAACTTACCAAATTACCTGGAGCCAATATGGGATCTGTCTCACAGCTCATAAACAGAGCTGCGACACAGATAAATAATAATTTATTAATATTCCTCATTTTTTTAGTTTTTTAGTTTTGATCACTGATTTCGTTATTGTCCTGAATCTCCTGTAGAGGGATTTCAAAGGTCATTCTTTCGTCGTTGTAAGGGATTGGCACACCTACGAAAGACAAGTGGTTTGTACCTCTTACGGTAGTAGCCTCATTTCTCTTCATAGCTAAGTATGATTTTCCTTCACCCCATAGCTCTAAACGTATTTGCTTATAGATTTCATCCAATAAAACTTGTCCGTTCAAAGCTGCAACGTAAGCAGGATCGATTCCACGAGCTGCAACAAAGTCTTCTAGTTTCGTTTTAGCAGCGGCAGGACTTCCGGATTTTGCTAAAGCTTCTATGTTTAATAATAGAACCTCTGCATATCTCATAAAGACATAATCAGCTTTTACGATTTGAGAAGATCCAAATACCACTCTGTCACTATCATAAAACTTGTTAAACGGTTGTAAGTAACGTGAGCTGTTAGGATTGTTCAAATACTGTCCTCTTCTGGCGTCATTGGCATCCATACTGTTGTACAGACTTTCATCCATAGCCTTGTTGTCTCCAACGGCAGCATAACTGTAAGAGAAAAGGTCGATTTGACCCCACCAGGAGACGAGTCCTACACCAATAGCTTCATTGAGGTCAACACCCCACATCCAGCCTTGAGAGCCTACATTGTTAAATCCGCCACGGATACCGTTAATCGATGTGCTTGTATCCATCAAACTTGCAGATGTACCCGCTAACGCATCGTTGGTTAAAGTAACAACTTCAGACCATCTGTCTTTTCTTGAAGCCAACACATACGCTAATATGGTTTGAGCAACAGACTGATCGATTTCCAGTTTTGAAGGTCTTGAATAATCACCTAAAAGAGGAATTGCTCTGTTAAGGTCAGCCTCAATTACATTATAAACTTCTTCAGTAGTTGATTTCGCATTTCCGGTAATACCTGCTCTGGTGTAGATAGGTAGCGTTGGAGAAGTCCAGGACGCAGTTACATCGTTAACCAAGTATTGAGTGAGGTAAAAATAAGAATGTGCTCTCATCGCAAAGGCCTGGGCCACAATATGTCTGTTGTTGTCAGTCAACTCGTCGATAATGGCCATCGTTTCAGCTTCTGTTTCAGGTTGTGGCTGTCCAAGAATACTCTCGATAACCAAATTGGACCTGTTTATCACTCGGTAGTAATATCTCCAAACCTGATAATTCTCCTGTTGCGTAAAATCTTCAGGTGCCTGAAATTCTGTAATGGCAGCTCTGTACCATCCATAAGTACTCAAGCTAAGGGCCATATCACCAGATAGCATATCACCGTATACGTCATATCCTCTCTGTCCAAAATCTGTATGTGATCCAGTTCCGCCTGTTCCGGATGAGAACATGGTAGAATAGACCCCTGTCATAAAGGCTCCGTTAATTTCTGGATTAACTTCACCAGCCTCACCTATCTGTCTAATGTTCCTAGTGCTACCTGTAGGCTCTTCGACAAGAAACTCCTCTTCACAGCCAACCAGTAGGAAAGCTACGAAGGAAAATTTCATCATGTTTAAAATTGTTTTTTTCATTGTTTTCTTTTTTTTTATTAAAATCTTGCTCTAAGTCCGAACGTAAATGTAGATAATGGCGCGTATCGTCCTCTACCTGAATTTCCGGTCTGACTTGTTGTTGGATTGAATCCTTCTCTTGAACTGCTGATAAACAAGTTATCACCAGATACATAAAGATCTAAATTACTAACACCTACACTTTCTAAAAATTTCTCTGGCATGTTGTAATTTAATAAAATGTTATTTAAGGCTAAAAAGTCAGCTCTTGTAATAAATCTTGTAGACTGTGCATTCACTCTTGGGATCACACGGTCTGCAATACGAGGTACATCTGTAATGTCACCAGGCTGTCTCCATCTGTTTCTTACATCGGTGTGTCTGTTTGTAGCCACAATACCACCATTGTTGTCATGCATCAATTCTGCATACTGACTATCGTAAGCATAACCTCCCACAGAATACGTGAACTGAGTTGATAGTGTAAAGTTATCGTATCGAGCATTAATTCTAAAAGCACCTGTAAGATCAGGAATACCTGATTTACCAACATACTTTTCAGTAGAATTTGCATACTGCTTTGTCACCTGACGCTCAACGGATGCATCCGGATTATCTGCTAAATAAGGAGTTAAGGACTGAATAGATTCGTCAACACCTGAATCAAAAATTCCGTTTCCATTGGTATCGTTGAAATACTGCCACCACATTGGGTAACCATCTGCAGGATCAACTCCAGCATATTCTCTCATGTAAAAGTCAAAGATAGATGCGCCTTCTGAGTACCCATAAGCTCCAACATTCTGGAATATTGCAGGCTCTCCTGTTGAAGGTTCAATAGGCATGGTTTTAAGCTGGTTGTCATACATCGCTCCGTTCAGAGAAACATCTAATCCCCACTTCTGATCATCAACGATTGAAGCATTCAAATCAAATTCAAGACCTGAATTTCTTAAAACACCATCGTTAACTGTGATGATAGCTACACCTGAGGAAGGTGGTTGTCTTCTTGAGAATATTAAGTTTTCTGTATCCTTGATGTAGTAATCTAAATTGACATCCAACCAGCCCATTAATGTTGACTGAACACCAACCTGGTACATATTGGATTCTTCCCAAGTTAAATCAGGATTAGCAAATAAAGACGGCTCTATGGAAAATCCACCACCAACGTTACCTACAGCAAATGTATTGATACCTCTGTAAAATCCTGGGATGTTTTCATCACCAATGACACCGAAAGAGGCTTTTAATTTTAAGAAGTCGATCATGTCATAATCTGAAAGAAAATCTTCCTGACTTAGGACCCACGCAGCACCAATAGAACCGAAGGTACCCCATTTGTCATTAGCAAATCTTGAGGATCCATCCTGTCTTATTGTAGCTGATAAAAAGTATTTATCATCAAAATTATAGTTCCCCTGTCCGAAGTAAGACTCCAAGGTTCTGCGGTTAGTGAAACCCTCTGGATTAGTCAAATTCGTGATATAGTTACTTAACTCTAATCCTCCAGGGATAATCGCTTTACTTTTAAAGGCAGTTGTGTTAGACTGATCAAATTCATTGGTCTGGTGAGCTACAAAAAGCTCTAGGTTATGATCGCCGAATGAATTTTCGTAACGTAACAACTGTAAAAAGTCCATGGTGGTTGTCTCTGTAACACTTTGAAATAAATCTCCGCCATTACCAACACTTACCCCATAGAACTGATTCCCCATAGAATTAAACACGTTGTTAGAGTACTGAAAACCAAATGTCGTTTCAAAAGTTAAGTTTTTAACGATATCCACATTGGCGTTAAAACTACCAACGAATTCATTTCTGTCAGATCCGTTAAAGTCATATCTCGCTGAACCGATAGGGTTCAGGTTGTTAGAGTTAGCTCTGTCTCTGAAACCTGATGAAGAACCGTAATCCAACTGATTTCCTCCAAAAATTGGGTCTGGAACCAGTTCGTAATTATCATCTCTAAGGTAAACAGGGTAAAATGGATTCATCTTGTCTGCAAACTCAAATAAGTTTTCAGCACCATTCGTTTGTCCGTTTTGAACGCTTTCGGATACGGTATAACCTAAGTTAGCACCTACTTTCAACCAGTCTTTAACTTGAGAATCCAGGTTAAGTCTCGTGTTGTATCTTTTGTAGCTTGTACGGATAGCATAACCATTGTCATCAAGGAAACCACCTGAAAAGAAGTATTTGGTTTTCTCGTCACCTCCACCCATTCTTATGTTGGCTTCAGTTCTGATGTCTGGGTTGAAAGCTACGTCTTCGTATCTTTCTGGAGTATATCGTCTGGTGACTCCGTCTCTTACCATTCCTGTTGCAGGATCGATTAGTTCAGAACCATTTGCAACATTCCACATGTTATAACCCACAGGTAGGATAGCGTTTCCGCCAGTTCCAAAGAAATTATCGTTTACAAATTGTACCGGGTTTGGATTACCAGTTAATCTTTCTCTGTTCACTTTTGCTTCCCAAACCAATCCAATGGCTTCTTCAGGTGAAGTGATCACATCGTAACGTGGAATCAACTGCGTGTTGACACCAGTTCTCATGTCCACTTCAATAAAGGATTCACCAGCTTTACCAGCTTTAGTCGTAATTAAGACAACCCCGTTTGCACCTCTGGATCCGTAAATCGCAGTTGCCGAAGCATCTTTTAGAATTACAGTACTCTTGATGTCATTTGGGTTAATCGCATTCAAACTACCTGAGTAAGGCACACCATCTACAACATACAAAGGATCTCTGTTTCCGTTTACAGAACCGAAACCTCTAATACGTACTGTTGAAGTAGTACCAGGTTGCCCGGAAGTGTTAATAACGGTCACACCTGAAGCCTCACCAGCTAAAGATTGAGAAACGTTTGAAAAGTTTTTAGATTCGATGTTTTTAGCCTCGACTACAGAAGCAGAACCTGTAAAGGAACGTTTCGTAGTTGAACCATAACCAACGACTACAACCTCATCCAGGGCTTCGCCTAGCTGAAGGTTAACATCAATTTTAGTTTTAGACCCAACAGCTATGATCTGTGTATCAAACCCAACATAGGAAAATACAAGTCTGTCTGAACTGTCTGCTTCAATGGAATACGTACCATTAAAATCAGTTTGAGTCCCTGTGTTTTGTCCTTCGATTAAAACGTTTACCCCTGGTAAGGGTGATCCGTCAGGATCCGTTACAATACCGGAGACTGTTTTTGTTTGTGCAAAACCAATTTGCACAACCAACGCTAAGAATAGCGTTAATAATCCATTAATTTTTAATTTCATCTTTTTGTTTATTTGAATTAGCCAATGCCAAAAATGAAAATATTAAGTTAATCTCACAAGATTTATTGTATTTATTTTAATACAACAGGTGTTAATTATTAACGTAAAAGTAATATACAATCCAAAACAAACCTTATAGGTGGCTGAATTTTAGATTATTTTAGCAGTTGCTAAAGCTTTAGCTATAAGGAGGTTGTATGTGTTTTAAGCCTATTTTCTTCAATATAAAACAGCTTTTTTTTCTTATATGTTCCTCAGGCTACATTTTTAGGTTTACCAAACCAAACTGATTTTTTGCTTTTATTTTTCAGTTTCAGACCATAAATCAGTATATATTTTGAGTTAAAGCCGCGTTTACATGGTGATTCAGGCTGATCCTAGTATTATATCCTTCTGGTTTCTTATCAGTTTAAGAATTCTCTAAGCAAGCTTTGTCAAGGAAACTTAATGAGTTTCTAACGTGACTTTGATTTTACAGTTCCCGGTTTTAGGTAGCTTTATTATGATTCGCTGATTCTTTAAGCTTTAATTTATGCTATTAAAAAAACCGCCTCGGTGAAGAGGCGGTTTTCTGATCCATTTGGTAATAAGCTTTTTTAGTTTTGATCTCCAGGACCAATATTGGGGTTGGCATCGATTTCTCGCTGTGGGATTTTGAAAATCCAGGCGTCATTAACCGATGGTCTTTCCTGAAAAAAGCCATCCTGATAAAGGATTGCGGAAGCTCCGGATCCGCCATTGGCAGCGTGGTCTATACCCTCATCCCAGCGGATTTTGTCGGTATAACCAAAACCTTCACCCCACAGTTCAACACCGCGCTGAAACTTGATGTGATCCATCAAAAGCGCCTTGGAGTTGTAGACTGTAACATCGTAAGCACTATCACGCGCTTCACCTAATGGTCGTAACGCATTTTGTGCAGCAGTAATGTTATCCAGCATCGCTTCAGCCTCAGCTTCTATCAAATACATCTCCGAACTTCTCATATATATGATGTCATCAGGATCGATTGTTCCGGGATTTTTTTGAAGCATTTTTACATGCATATACGGGTGCAAATTATGTCTACTGGTTATGCCGTAGGTGCTTTTTATATCGCTTACAGCAGCATTCCAAGCGTCAATATCTGTGTAGTTTGGATCGTTGGCAAAGCCTCCCTGACCATTCGAAGCAGAAGTGTTGGTGTTTGGGGCTTCAGGAAGAAAAACATCTTTTCTGTAGTCTGTGTCAGGAATAGCATCTACCAATCTTCTGTCTGCGATTTTAGGGTTATTTCTGTTTTGACTTCCATTAAAGGTGTTGCACATCAAATAGAAATACGAACGGAAAAACGTGGTTTCAGTGCTTATAACATGGCTTCCCCAAATGACCTCTGGTAAAAGCGTCGTGTTGAATCCCGACTTCCAGTCAGCTTCATCCATCAGTGGATAATTTGCTCTTGCCAGCTTTGCAGCATCGGCTGCCATTCTCCACTGGCCGCTGTTTAAAGCGATACGTGCTTTTATACCATAAGCGACATCAATATTGAGTTCAGCTTTATCAGCAGCATTGCCTGTTGGTCTTGGAGTTGCTTCGCCAAAATAAGAAATGGCTTCATCGATATCGTCCATGGCCTGGTCGTAAACCTGCTGAACAGTAGATCGAGGAGCGCTTTCAAAAGGAGCTTCAGAGGCAAACAGAATAGGTACGCCAGGATCTGTTGCCGGATCACCAATCAAGTAGCCTCTGCCGTAATGCTGTACCAAAGAAAGATAAGCATAAGCTCGGTAGGTATAGGCCTGGCCAATGATTTCTTTTAGTTTTGCATCCATGGTCAAGCTGCCGTCTGTCGCCTTATTGATAATGGCATTGGCGCTTGCGATGATGTTATATCGGTGATACCACAGGATTTCATTGGTTAATGAAGTCTCCTGGGTGTGATCCACCCACTGTGCAGTACTCCTCCAGCCCAGGTTATTGGCATTGGCTGAATGAATCAATGTTCCTGCGATATTATCGCCCATTGGCACCCAAAAATGCTCTCCTGCTCTGGAAGTGTCCCCTCCGGGAAGTATGGTCTGACTTTGAGAATACAGCCCACGGTGTAACCCGTCAATGATAAGCGCCATATTATTTGCAGTGGCTAAGGCATCTGCAGATGAAATGGCATCTGTTGGTTTTGTCTCCAGAAAGTCATCTTCACAGGAAGACAGAGACAAAAATGCTAAGGTCAATAGCACTAAATTTATTTTTTTTAACATGACTATATGTTTTAATTTATTAGTTATTAAAATGCAACATTTAATCCCAGAGATAAAATTCTTGCCGGGTTATAATCGTTACCTGCTGGAGTTCCTCCCAGGTTGTACTGTGGGTCCAGACCTTCTCTTTTACTCTTTAAGTACAGGTTTTCTCCAATGACAGAAAGGGTAAGATTATCTACACCTAACTGGCTGGTAAGAGATTTGTCGAAGGTATAACCCAGGTTTACATTCCTTAGAGACCAGAATGAAGCATCGGTCAAGAATCTACTGGACTGGGTTCTTACCAGGTTTGGATTTCCAGACTCCAGTCTAGGGACATCGGTAATGTCTCCGGGCTGACGCCATGCATTTAGAATGTCCGGATGGTATGAGCTTCCAAAACTTCCGCTATGCATCATGGCAGAATAACCATTATCCAGGAATTTACCTCCGATTCCGTAAGTAACTAAGATATTCAGGTTGAATCCCTTATAGCTGAAAGTATTGGCTACCGAACCTAATAAATCTGGAATGGAACTGTCTCCGGTATAGGCTCTTTCGGTATCCTGCCAGTCGTTTGTGGTTTCCTGTACACCATTGGCATCCAGAACAGGAACACTGTTGCCATCTTCGTCAAACTCAAATTTTAAGAACAGCTGGTCGCCGGTCGCCGGATCTACGCCAGCGGTTTGAAGTAGGAAATAATCAAATCTGGATCTTCCTTCTTCCCAGCGTTTCGAACCGGTTATAAAAGGATCGGGAATGCTGGTGATTTCATTTTTAAAGGTAGAGGCCTGAAGTGTTAAATCCCAGACGAAATCGTTAGCATTATACAAGGCAAAATCTAAACCGATTTCCCAGCCTGAGTTATACATGTCTGCAATGTTTGCAGGATAAGAATTTAAACCATTACTCAAAGCAATCGGTAAATCGTATAACAGGTCTGTGGAATTTCTCTTGTAATATTCGATAGAGCCGTTAACAAAATTGTTGAAAAGACCAAACTCTAAGGCAATATCGAAACTTTCGATGGTTTCCCATTGTAAGTTGGCGTTACCAATATCCTGCCAGATGATGGCGGGTGAGCCGGCATTAGAGGTCAAACCGTATCTTGGTTGAGCCAGAAAGAAGTCTCCTAATTGGTCGTTTCCTACCTGACCAAAAGATCCTCTCAGTTTCAGCTTGTCAACAAATTCCAGATTTTTCATGAAATTTTCCTGCTCAATTCTCCAGGATGCTCCAACCGAATAAAAGTTACCGTATTTATTATTATCGCCAAAAACCGAAGATCCATCTCTTCTTCCTGAAGCGCTTATATAATATTTATCAGCAAAATTATAATTGGCTCTTAAAAAGTAACTTTCAATTGTTTTTTTCGTTGTCGCTCCATCCAGGCGGATAGGTGTCGCGAAATTAGCAAATTCAGTAATTCCCTCTGCTGTTTGCTCAATGGATAAACCTTCGTTAAATGAAAAGGTTCTTTCAAAGCTTTCGTGACCGGCAGTGATGTCTATATTATGATCACCATTAATAGTTTTACTATAGGTTAAAATCTGGTTGAAGTTTTCCACTTCTCTTCTGAATCTGGTTTCCCCATACCTTCCGGTAGGCTGTGCATCACCTATAACAGCATTCTCATAACTCTTATTGATGCCTTCGTTGATGTCTCGGCCGTAATTTAATTTTAAATTAAGACCTTCCAGGATTTTGAAATCTACATAAGATCGGAATCCGTAGGTATTGTTCAGGTTTTGCTCGTCGTTTAATAAGAGCTCCTGTAAGGCATGACGTCCCTGGCTCACAGGTCTGGACCCGATGTTAAACTGTGGAAAGCCTTCCCCGGAATCAAACACCGGGTTTCCGGCTTCATCTCTAACGATATTTCCTTCTAAATCATTGACGTAAACAGGATAAACGGAGCCTATGTTCTTTGCGAAACCGAAAGGGTTTACAATACTTCCTGTACCGGCCGATGCCGGACCGCTAGATTCTGTGATCGTTATGTTTGCACTACCCCCAGCGGTGATCCAGTCGTTAAGATCAAAATCTCCATTTAATCTACTGGTTAATCGGTCAAATTTTGAGGTAACCACGTAACCTTCTTCTTCCAGATAGGACGTAGAAAAGAATACTCTGTTGTTTTCACCTCCGCCAGACACATTGAAATTATAGTTCTGTCTGATTCCAGTCTGATTTAAGACATCATACCAGTCTAAGCTATCATAAATAACATCTGCATTGGGATTTAAGCGTCCGTCAGTTCCTACGATCTGATCGTTTGGAACGTTGAATGGATTGTATCCTAACTGAAGAAAAATGTTTTCAGAAGCGTAGGCCGGATCACCGTTGCCGGCGCTGGAGTTTTTTAAAGCTTCCCACATGGTTTCGTAATAATTTCCAGGGCTTAATTCCTCATAGTTTGGAATTCCCTGAGTGACGATACCCAGTTGTGAGGAAAACGTGGTTCTCACCTCTCCCTTTTTACCGTTTTTTGTCGTGATTAAAACAACACCGTTTGCTGCTCTGGATCCATACAAAGACGTGGAGGCGGCATCTTTTAAAATGGTAAAAGAAGCGATGTCTTCCTGGTTAATGGTGTTCAGCGCACCCTCATATTGTATACCATCTACAATATAAAGCGGCTCTGAACTTCCATTCAGGGTACCAACCCCACGAATGACTATGCCAGGTGAAGAGCCAGGTTGTCCTGAAGCAGAGGTGAACTGTACACCTGTAGCTTTTCCTTCGATGGCCGCAATAGGGGAGGTGACATTCCTGTTGGTCAGTTCTTTCGCTCCAATAACAGAGGCTGAACCCGTAAAGGATTCTAAACTGGAGGAACCGTAGGCGACAACAAAGACCTCATCAAGGGATTCGCCAGGAGTCATCTGGACATTGATTTCTGTTTGATCTCCTACACGAATGGTTTGGGTATTAAAACCAATATAGGAAAATTCCAACTGCTGGTTCGGGCTTGCTTCGATCGCATACGCACCGTCAAAATCGGTTTGCGTTCCGATACTTGTTCCCTTTACCAAAACGTTAGCTCCGGGAAGGGGTAGTCCGGAGTCGTCTGTCACCGTACCGGAGACAGTTTTGGTTTGTGCAAAACTCAGTTGCACAACCAACACTAAGAGTAGTGTTAAAATTCCATTTAATTTTGTCTTCATGTTTTGTTTATTGTTTGAATTAGCCAATGCTAAAAGTCATACAAATATTTCATGTTTGCAATTTTAATTTATGTTTTCTTTAAATTATTTTTATATATATTACACATCTTACAATAAGTTATACTTATGGTTACTTATCTTTTATGTTTATGCTGAAATAGCAATAAGATACTCAATTAAAAAAAGGAGGTGAAGCTGATGTGAATTTTGGAGTTAGAGAGGGAGGTGGCTTGATTCTCAGATATTGAATTTGCTAGGATGAGTCTGAATAAGCCTGCTTTGGACTTCAGGCCTAAGCCAACCCCATAGCCTAGTAAATTCTCGTTTATATTTTGAATATTATTTTCGAAATATCCCAAATCCAATACGGTATTCGCAAAAAGGTTGGAATCCAGCACATATCTGTATTCGGTTTGAAGGACGGCATACCTGTTGGCAAACAGCGAGTTTTCTATAAAACCGCGAATGGAATTGACACCGCCAAAACGAAACAATTCATTGTTAAAAAAAGCTTCTGAAATTAAAACTTCACTGTTAAGGTTGACATAAAGCAGATTCCTCCTGTTTAATGCCATCTGATGCTGGCCGCTTAGCGTCAATTTATACTGATCTGATGTTGCATCTGTTTTTCTTTGGCCTGCAGAAGCCTTCAGGTTTAGAAAGCTGTCTTCATCAAAGCCTTGTCTCGATGCTAAGTTGTAAAACTTAAAGCCTAATCCGTAAAATGTAGACTTAAAATCAGTGATTTCTGATGTGGTGTTCAGTTCTCCCTCCAGGTTTGTAGAGTTGGTGAATTCCAGTCCGCCCTCCAAACTGAAATGTTCATCGAGCTGGTAATTTAGATTTATAAGTTGAGAGGTGTTGGAGAAGGAAGAGTCTTTTCTGAATAGCCTTAGACCGGCCTCCAGACTCAAAGGCGATTTAAGGAGGAAGGGAAGGGTGATGTGTCCTTCAAAGCTTTGCTGACCTGTTCCGTTGTTTTTATACCGGATGTCCAGGCGTTCCCCGAAATCAAGATTATTCAGCAGGACCATATTGAAGTATCCATTCAGTTGAAAGTCATTTTCATCGGTGCTCCCAAAGCCCAAAAATCCATCAAAGCTGTTGGAGCTGACTTTTTCGAGATAGACAAATAACTCGGTTGAATCTTTTTTAAATAAAACCTCGGTAGGTTTTTTTACTTCAATAAAGGGGATGTTGTTGAGCTGTTCGGTTTTTTGCTGTATTTCCGACTCTATAAATACATCTCCTGTTTTTATATTCGAAAATCGAGATAAGTAAGTCTTGGATAACGCGGGATAACCTTTGATGTTGATTTTGTCAATGCTTCTCTGGAGTCCTGTTGTTATTTTTAAATCGGCTTCTATAGTATGTGTATCTCTGACTTTGATTTGGGTGAGCAAAGCCTTTCCGAAGGGAGAGCCTTCTTTTTTTAAGCTGAAGATGATGCTGTTGAGAAACCGATTCGCTTCTGGATAAGCCAGTTTAACCTGATGATCTTTCAGGGGTAAATCTTTGGGTATAAGGTGGGCGTGTTCTGTTTCAATAGTAATAAGGAGTGAATCTATTCTTTCATGTAATTCCAGGTTTACATAGATCGCCTTGTTTATCGTATTCTTTTTTGAAATTAGAAAAGGATAACCTGCCTGCTTAAGGCTGTCCATCTTAACGTTTAAACTCGCTTCAGCTTCTTCGAAGGTATTGAATTTAAAGTCCTGTTTTTGAAGTGTGGAATCCGGTTTGGTTTCGATATGGAGTAAGACGCTTTGAGACCGCAGCGCCGAGGTGAGTGAAAGGATGAGGATTAAAAAAAGTGTGTTTTTATTCATTATAAGGACTGAGAACTAACGACGGTCTTGATGTATAATAGGACTGGGAAAACGCTTTTGATTTTAAGATAGTATACATTAATCTGGAGTCTTCCATAGCGTGCCTTAAAACTAAGGACTTTTATATTTCTTAGTTACTGAAAATTAATTGATTAAATTTTGTTTATTAAATATATATATCTACATTTGCAAACCTTAAAAATAAGAGATTTTTTTAAAATAATTTAAGTAAAACTATGCCAACAATTTCACAGTTAGTAAGAAAAGGAAGACGCAAGATGACTAAGAAGAGCAAATCGGCGGCTTTAGATTCTTGTCCTCAGAGACGTGGAGTTTGTACGCGAGTTTACACAACTACACCAAAAAAACCAAACTCGGCGATGCGTAAAGTTGCCCGTGTTAGGTTGACCAATGGTAAGGAAGTAAACGCATACATTCCAGGTGAAGGACACAATCTACAGGAGCACTCGATAGTATTAGTTAGAGGCGGGAGAGTAAAAGATTTACCTGGTGTGAGGTACCATATTGTTCGTGGTGCTTTAGATACAGCAGGAGTAGAGGGTCGTCTGCAACGCAGATCCAAGTATGGTGCAAAAAGACCTAAAAAATAATCAGAGTTAAAGTAAAGACATGAGAAAAAGACAGGCCAAAAAACGTCCCATACTTCCAGATCCAAGATTTAATGATCAGTTAGTGACAAGATTCGTCAACATGATGATGTGGGACGGAAAAAAATCAATCGCTTTCAAAATATTTTATGATGCCATGGATATCATAGAAGAGAAAAAGCAGGACGACGACAAATCCGCTTTGGAAATTTGGAAAGAAGGGTTATCGAATGTGATGCCACACGTTGAAGTAAGAAGTAGACGAGTAGGAGGAGCAACTTTTCAGATCCCTTCACAGATTCGTCCGGACAGAAAGATTTCAACAGCCATGAAGTGGTTGATCAGTTATTCGAGAAAGCGAAACGAAAAGACTATGGCGGCAAAACTTGCTGCTGAATCTATGGCAGCTGCCAAAGAAGAAGGTGCAGCGGTTAAGAAAAGATTAGATACTCACAAAATGGCTGAAGCCAATAAAGCATTTTCACATTTTAGATTCTAAATAATGGCACAAAGAGATTTAAAATTTACTAGAAATATCGGAATTGCTGCTCATATTGATGCTGGTAAAACAACAACAACAGAGCGTATCCTTTATTATACTGGGATAAGTCACAAAATAGGAGAAGTTCATGATGGTGCTGCCACTATGGACTGGATGGAGCAAGAGCAGGAAAGAGGTATTACTATTACTTCTGCTGCAACACACTGTACATGGCCTTACAGAGATCATGAATACATTGTAAACATTATCGATACACCTGGACACGTTGATTTCACTGTTGAAGTTGAGCGTTCTTTACGTGTACTGGATGGTGTTGTTGCCTTGTTTAGTGCTGTCGATGGTGTTGAGCCACAATCTGAAACCGTTTGGAGACAAGCTGATAAATATAGAGTTCCACGTCTTGGATTCGTTAACAAAATGGATAGACAAGGTGCTAATTTCTTCAATGTATGTACTCAGGTAAGAGAAATGTTGGGTGGAAACCCAGTGCCTCTTCAGGTGCCGATTGGAGATGAAATCGACTTTAAAGGAGTGGTGGATTTAATTTCTAAAAAAGCCATCATCTGGAATGAAGAAGATTTCGGAATGACTTATGAGGAAATTGATATCCCTGCTGAACTTGAGGCTGATGTTAAAAAATACAGAGCTGAACTTGTTGAAGCGGTAGCGGAATACGATGAAGAGCTGATGGAAAAATTCTTCGAAGATGAAGATTCTATCACTGAAGATGAAATTATAGCAGCTTTAAGAGCGGCCACCATCGATATGTCTATCATACCGATGATGTGTGGTTCTGCATTTAAAAATAAAGGTGTTCAGGCTATGCTTGACGCTGTGATGAGATATTTACCTTCTCCGGTAGACGTTGAAGCTATTGAAGGAGAAAACCCAGATACGGGTGCAGTTGAAACGAGAAAGCCACACGTGGACTCTCCATTTTCTGCTCTTGCATTTAAGATTGCTACCGATCCTTTCGTAGGGCGTTTAGCGTTCTTTAGAACCTATTCCGGTAGACTGGAAGCAGGGTCTTACGTGTTGAACAACCGTTCTGGTAAAAAAGAACGTATTTCAAGAATGTATCAGATGCATTCCAATAAACAGGAGCCTATTGATTTTATTGAGGCTGGTGATATTGGTGCTGCAGTTGGATTTAAAGATATTAAAACCGGAGATACCCTTACAGACTTGAAACATCCTATTGTTTTGGAATCTATGTCTTTCCCTGAGCCGGTTATCGGTATAGCGGTTGAGCCAAAAACCAAAGCAGATGTTGAGAAATTAGGTGTTGCCCTTGGAAAACTGGCTGAAGAAGATCCTACGTTCCAGGTGAAGACCGATGAAGTATCCGGACAGACGATTATCTCTGGTATGGGTGAACTTCATATTGAAATCTTAGTAGATCGTTTAAAACGTGAATTTAAGGTGGAAGTTAACGAAGGAGAACCTCAGGTAGAATATAAAGAAGCGGTTACTAAAACTGCAGAAGTTAGAGAAGTTTACAAGAAACAGTCTGGTGGACGTGGTAAGTTTGCTGATATTGTTTTTGAAATGGGACCTGTAGATGAAGACTTTGAAGGACCAGGCTTGCAGTTTGTTGACCAGATCAAAGGAGGTAGAATTCCTAAAGAATTCGTTCCTTCAGTAGAGAAAGGTTTCCAGGAAGCTATGAAAAACGGACCTTTAGCCGGGTTTAGAATGGACACATTGAAAGTAACCCTTAAGGATGGATCTTTCCACCCTGTGGATTCTGATCAATTGTCTTTCGAACTTGCTGCTAAAATGGGTTTCAAATCTGCTGCAAAAGGAGCAGGTGCTATCGTACTTGAGCCAATAATGAAAGTTGAAGTGGTAACCCCAGAGGAAAATATGGGGGATATCGTAGGTGACTTGAACAGAAGACGAGGACAGGTGAATAACATGTCCGACCGATCTGGTGCAAAAATCATCAAAGCTGATGTGCCGCTTTCAGAAATGTTTGGATATGTAACTACGTTGAGAACATTGTCTTCAGGTAGAGCTACATCCACAATGGAATTTTTAAGATTTGAAGAAACGCCTGCGAGTATTTCTGAGAAAGTAATCAAGAATGCTAAAGGTTTAAACGAATAATTATAGCTTATTATGAGTCAGAAGATAAGAATTAAACTAAAATCATACGACTACAATTTGGTAGACAAGTCTGCTGAGAAGATTGTAAAAACGGTGAAGACCACAGGTGCTGTAGTTACTGGTCCAATACCACTACCTACCAAGCGTAAAATCTTTACGGTATTAAGATCTCCTCACGTCAACAAAAAAGCGAGAGAGCAATTTCAGCTGGATTCTTTCAAAAGATTGCTGGATATCTATAGCTCATCATCAAAAACGATTGATGCTTTGATGAAGCTTGAATTACCAAGTGGGGTAGAAGTAGAGATTAAAGTATAAGTAGATTCCCGTGCAAACGGGAATCTTTATAAAATTCTCACGAGTTGAGAATTAACATGTCCTGAGCGTTTGGCGAGGGAAAAACGGAAGAAAAATACATTCAGGGCGAGGTATTTTTTGTCCTGAATTTTTTTTAAATAAATAGTAATAATCAAAAATTAATTATGTCTGGGTTAATAGGAAAAAAAATCGGCATGACTAGTCTATTCGACGAGAACGGAAAAAA
Source organism: Psychroflexus aurantiacus (assembly GCF_010820555.1). Classification (GTDB taxonomy): domain Bacteria; phylum Bacteroidota; class Bacteroidia; order Flavobacteriales; family Flavobacteriaceae; genus Psychroflexus; species Psychroflexus aurantiacus. The sequence goes on from NZ_JAAIKD010000006.1 coordinate 156,421, forward strand.
CATTCCGTGTACTGTGATTGAAGCTGGTCCATGTGTAGTTACCCAAGTCAGAACCAACGAGGTTGACGGGTATGAAGCGCTTCAACTTGGTTTCGATGACAAATCAGACAAAAATGCCACTAAAGCGGCCTTAGGTCACTTTAAGAAAGCTGGTACTTCTGTCAAACGTAGAGTCATGGAATTCCAAGGATTTAAAGAAGAGTATAAGTTAGGTGACGAGGTCACTGTAGACTTATTTAAAGAAAATGAATTTGTAGACGTAAGTGCTACATCTAAAGGAAAGGGATTCCAGGGGGTTGTAAAACGTCATGGCTTTAGTGGTTCGGAACGAACTCACGGTCAACAAAGTATGTTGAGAGCTCCTGGTTCTGTAGGTGCTGCCTCATATCCGGCTCGTATTTTCAAAGGAATGAAAATGGGTGGACAAATGGGAAATGTAAAAGTAAAAGTTCAAAATCTAAAAGTGTTGAAAGTTGTTCCTGAAAAGAACTTGATCGTGGTCAAGGGCTGTATTCCTGGACACAATAACACTTATGTAACTATTCAGAAGTAATGAAAGTATCAGTTTTAGATATAAAAGGAAAAGAAACAGGTAGAGAGGTCGAACTCTCTGAATCTGTTTTTGGATTGGAACCTAACGATCACGTGGTGTATCTTGATGTTAAGCAGCATTTGGCTAACAAGCGTCAGGGAACTCACAAGGCTAAAGAAAGAGCTGAAATCGTTGGTAGTACAAGAAAGATAAAGAAACAAAAAGGAACGGGTACCGCTCGTGCCGGTAGTATTAAATCGCCAATCTTTAAAGGTGGTGGTCGAGTGTTTGGTCCAAGACCAAGAGACTATCATTTCAAGCTTAATAAAAAGCTTAAGCGATTGGCTAGAAAGACTGTTTTGTCTCAAAAATTCAAGAACAACGAATTGATGGTTATTGAAGATTTTGGTTTCGAAACTCCTAAAACAAAGGAATTTCTTAATGTTCTTGATAATCTGAAGATTAGAGATAAAAAATCTTTACTTGTCTTGGATGAGTCGAATAAAAACGTATATTTGTCGTCCCGTAATTTGAAATCTGCTAAAGTTGTAAATGTCTCAGAATTAAACACTTACAATATTTTAAATAGCAACGTTTTATTGATTACTGAAAGCAGATTAGAAGAATTACAAAATAATCTCAACAAATAGTAGCTATGAGCATTTTGGTAAAACCAATTATTACAGAGAAAGCAACAAATGAAAGCGAATTAAGAAATGCTTTTTCGTTTGTCGTAGATCGTAATGCCAACAAAATCCAAATTAAGGAGGCTGTTGAGTCAGCTTATGGCGTTACGGTAGAAAAAGTACGTACATTAAATGTGATTCCTAAGATCAAATCGCGTTATACAAAAACGGGAATGGTAACAGGTCAGACATCGGCGTACAAGAAAGCTATTATAAAAGTAGCTGAAGGAGAAACAATTGATTTGTATAGTAATCTTTAAGCTTAAAACATGTCGGTTAAAAAATTAAAACCAAACACACCAGGACAGCGATTTAAGGTAGCTAATGGCTTCGATGCCATAACTGCCAGCAAGCCGGAGAAATCCCTGCTTGCTTCTCGCAAACGTTCAGGTGGACGAAATAATCAAGGAAAGATGACCATGCGCTACATCGGTGGTGGTCACAAGAAGCGTTACAGAATTATCGACTTCAAAAGGGATAAGAAAGATATCCAGGCTGAAGTCATGACTGTAGAGTATGATCCAAACAGGACTGCATTTATTGCCCTGTTACAATACGAAGATGGAGAGAAGAGGTATATCGTTGCACCAAGCGGAATTAAGGTTGGTCAAAAGATAGTTTCAGGAAGTTCGCAAGTTCCTACTGAAATCGGTAATGCAATGCCGTTGTCTCAGATTCCATTTGGAACCATCATTTCCTGTGTGGAATTAAGACCTGAGCAAGGCGCTGTTATGGCGAGAAGTGCTGGAACTTTTGCACAATTGATGGCTAAAGAGGGCAAGTATGTCACTATCAAACTTCCATCCGGGGAGACTCGAATGGTATTGGCTTCCTGTATTGCTACAGTAGGTGCGGTATCCAACAGTGATCATCAGTTAACGATCTCAGGTAAGGCTGGTAGAAGCAGATGGTTAGGAAGAAGACCTAGAACAAGACCTGTAGTGATGAACCCTGTGGATCACCCAATGGGTGGTGGTGAAGGTAAATCTTCCGGAGGTCATCCAAGATCAAGAAATGGTATACCTGCTAAAGGTTATAAAACACGTTCTAAGACGAAGTCTAGTAATAAGCACATCATAGAGCGTAAAAAGAAATAAGATATGGCACGTTCATTAAAAAAAGGACCTTTTGTCCATTATAAATTAGAAAAGAAAGTTGGTCAAAACCTTGATTCAGGTAAAAAATCTGTAATCAAAACTTGGTCAAGAGCATCCACCATTACTCCTGATTTCGTTGGTCAGACTTTTGGTGTCCACAATGGAAGACAATTCGTACCTGTTTTCGTAACCGAAAACATGGTGGGACATAAACTGGGAGAGTTTTCTCTTACCCGTACTTTCAGAGGTCATCAGGGTTCAAAGAATAAAGGAAAAAAATAATTGAACAATGGGAGTAAGAAAAAGAAATAGAGCTGAAGAGCTCAAGGAACAGAAAAGTCAACTTGCTATTGCAAAATTGAACAACTGTCCAACATCTCCGCGTAAAATGAGACTTGTTGCTGATTTGGTGAGAGGTAAGGATGTTGGTCATGCACTGCAAATCTTAAAGTTTAGCACCAAGGCGGCTTCTGGTAGATTGGAGAAATTAGTTCTTTCTGCTATTGCAAACTGGCAAGCTAAAAACGAAGATGCGGATATTGAGCAGGCTGGCGTTTTTATAAAGGAAATTAAAGTAGATAGTGGCAGTATGTTAAAGCGTTTGCGTCCGGCCCCACAAGGTCGTGCACATAGAATTCGTAAGCGTTCGAATCATGTCACTCTTATACTAGGAGAAAAAAATAACACTGAAAGCTAGATAGACTATGGGACAAAAAACAAATCCAATTGGTAATAGACTTGGTATCATTAAAGGATGGGAATCCAACTGGTACGGAGGCGAGGACTATAGTGAAAATCTTGTAGAAGATCACAAGATTAGAAAGTATATCCATGCCCGTTTATCTAAAGCTAGTGTTTCACGCGTAATCATTGAGCGTACGCTTAAACTTGTAACCGTTACTATCACTACTGCCAGACCGGGTATCATTATCGGGAAAGGTGGCCAAGAGGTAGACAAGTTGAAAGAAGAGCTCAAGAAAATTACGGATAAGGAAGTTCAGGTAAACATATTTGAAATCAAAAGACCCGAATTAGATGCCCATCTTGTCGCTACCAGTATAGCAAGACAAGTTGAAAACAGGATTTCTTACAGAAGAGCTACAAAAATGGCAATTGCAGCAGCTATAAGAATGAATGCTGAGGGGATTAAAGTACAGGTATCTGGACGTTTGAACGGGGCAGAAATGGCTCGTGTTGAAACTTATAAAGAAGGACGAATTCCTTTGTCTACGTTTAGAGCTGATATTGATTATGCTTTGGTAGAATCTCACACTACCTATGGTAGATTGGGTATCAAAGTATGGATCATGAAAGGCGAAGTCTATGGAAAACGAGAGTTATCTCCATTGGTTGGCCTAGCTAAGAATGAGACTAAAGGAAAAGCGAGACGACCTAAAGCACGTCGTAGAAAATAATCATTAAAGATTAAGATAAGAAATGTTACAGCCTAAAAGAACAAAATTTCGTAAACAGCAGAAGGGTCGTATGAAAGGGGTCTCTCAACGAGGACACAGACTTTCAAACGGTACTTTTGGAATCAAATCTTTAGATTCTTCTTTTGTTACAGCAAGACAAATTGAGGCCGCACGTATCGCAGCAACGCGTTACATGAAAAGGGAAGGTTCTATTTGGATCAAAATATTTCCAGATAAACCTATTACCAAAAAGCCTCTTGAAGTCCGTATGGGTAAAGGTAAAGGTGCAGTAGAATACTGGGCAGCTGTCGTTCAGCCAGGTCGTATTTTATTTGAAATCGGAGGTGTTCCGCAAAGCGTTGCTAAAGAAGCACTGAGATTGGCAGCCCAAAAATTACCCGTAAAAACAAAATTTATAGTCGCTAGAGATTATCAAGAATAAATAAAGATGAGACAATCTGAAGTAAAAGAATTTTCGGTAGAAGAATTGCATGAAGAGTTGAATAATCACAAGACAAAATTGTCTGATTTGAAGATGACCCATGTTCTATCTCCTCTAGAAAATACTTCTGAGATTCAAAAACTTAGAAGATCAATTGCGAGAATCGCTACCGAAATTACAAAAAGAGAATTAGATTAATTCTACTTACAATGGAAAAAAGAAATTTAAGAAAAGAACGTATCGGTGTTGTGACAAGCAACAAAATGGATAAATCCATTGTCGTTTCTGAAGTCAAAAAAATAAAGCATCCAATGTATGGTAAGTTCGTTTTAAAAACGAAAAAATACGTTGCGCATGATGAAAAAAATGACTGCAATGACGGCGATACAGTAAGAATTATGGAGACAAGACCTCTTAGCAAGACAAAACGCTGGAGATTGGTTGATATAATTGAAAGAGCTAAATAACTATGGTACAACAAGAATCAAGATTAAGAGTAGCAGACAACACTGGTGCTAAATCAGTTTTAGTTATTCGTGTCCTAGGGGGTACGAATAGAAGATATGCTTCGGTTGGCGATAAAGTTGTAGTCAGCGTTAAAGAAGCTACTCCAAATGGAAACATTAAGAAAGGTGCTGTTTCTACAGCTGTAGTTGTAAGAACAAGCAAAGAGGTAAGACGTCCGGATGGATCTTATATCCGCTTCGACGACAACGCCTGTGTTTTATTGAACCCAACAGGAGAAATGAGAGGTACACGTGTATTTGGACCAGTTGCCAAAGAACTTCGTGAAAACCAGTTTATGAAAATTGTTTCACTGGCACCAGAGGTGCTTTAAATCTATCATCATGAAAAGAAGTAGAATTAAAAAAGGTGATCAAGTAAGAGTTATCGCTGGAGATCATAAAGGAAAAGAAGGCAAAGTATTAGATATACTTGTAAAAAAAGATAAGGCCATTGTTGAGGAAGTCAATATGATTTCTAAACACCAAAAGCCCTCTGCAACAAATCCACAAGGTGGAATTACTAAGAAAGAAGCTCCTATTCACATTTCAAACCTTTCTCTGATCACTAAAGATGGTGAGACGACAAGACTTGGAACCAAAATAGAAGATGGCAAGAAGGTAAGAGTTGCTAAGAAAACAAATGAAGTGATTTAATTATGAGTTACGTACCAAGATTAAAAGAAGAATACAACAGCAAAATACTTCCGGCTCTTCGTGAAGAGTATAGTTATTCAAACACTATGGAAGTTCCAAGACTCAAGAAAATTGTTTTGAGTAGAGGGGTTGGCGCAGCAATCGCAGATAAAAAACTGATAGATCACTCTATCGAAGAATTTTCTATGATCACTGGTCAGAAAGCTGTTCAGACTATGTCAAAAAAGGATGTTGCCTCTTTCAAATTAAGAAAGGGAATGCCAATTGGTGTTAAAGTAACTCTTCGTGGCTATAGAATGTATGAATTTTTGGATAGATTAATTACTTCGGCATTACCCCGAGTAAGAGATTTCAACGGTATCAATCCAGACGGATTTGATGGTAGAGGAAATTACAACTTAGGTATTACTGAACAGATTATCTTTCCTGAAATAAACATTGATAAAGTAAATAGAATCTCAGGGATGGATATAAGTTTTGTGACTACAGCAGAAACTGATCAGGAAGCAAAATCTTTATTAACAGAATTGGGGTTACCATTTAAAAAGAAATAATTATGGCAAAGGAATCAATGAAAGCCCGTGAGGTGAAACGCCAGAAGATGGTTGAAAAATATGCTGAAAAAAGAAAGGCTTTGAAAGAAGCTGGAGATTTTGAAGCTTTACAAAAACTACCGAAAAATGCTTCTCCTGTGAGACTGCATAATCGATGTAAGCTTACAGGTAGACCAAGGGGATACATGAGACAGTTTGGACTATCTAGAGTTACGTTTAGAGAGATGGCCAATCAAGGTCTTATCCCAGGGGTTAAAAAAGCAAGTTGGTAATTAATTTAAAAAATGCAATAAAATGAATATTGATCCAGTTGCAGATTATTTAACTAGAGTTAGGAACGCAGTTTTGGCTTCTCACAGAGTTGTTGAAATACCGGCTTCTAACCTAAAGAAGGAAATCACAAAAATATTGTTCGATCAAGGATATATCCTGAGCTATAAGTTTATCGATGATGAGACCCAAGGTGTGATCAAGATAGCTTTGAAATACGACAAGTTTACAAACGATCCTGTGATCAAAAAATTACAGAGAGTAAGTAAGCCTGGCTTGAGAAAATATTCCGGTTCGGAAGATATTCCAAGAGTACTGAATGGCTTAGGAATTTCCATAGTCTCTACTTCTAAAGGAGTTATGACAGGAAAGCAGGCTCAGAGAGAACATGTTGGAGGTGAAATCCTTTGTTACGTATACTAATATAAAAAGACAAAAATTATGTCAAGAATAGGTTACAGTCCAGTTAGTATTCCAGAAGGCGTTACAGTCGATTTAACAGACGATACTATTACAGTAAAGGGTAAGCTGGGTGAGTTAAAACAAACCTTCAGCGAAATCACTATCAAAATTGAGGATAATGAAATCCTTTTTGAAAGACCTTCCGATAAGAAAACTCACAAAGCGAAGCATGGTTTATACAGATCACTTGTATTCAACATGATTCAGGGAGTTACTGAAGGCTTTACGAAAGAACTTGAACTTGTAGGGGTTGGTTATAGAGCTTCCAATCAAGGTCAAAAATTAGATATCGCTGTTGGCTTTTCTCATAACATTGTTATAGATTTGGCGCCTGAAGTAAAGTTGGAAACTATTTCAGAAAAAGGTAAGAATCCGATTATAAAATTATCGTCATTTGACAAACAACTTGTTTCACAAGTAGCTGCTAAAATTCGTTCATTTAGACGACCTGAGCCTTACAAAGGAAAAGGTATCAGATACGTAGGTGAATATATAAGAAGAAAAGCAGGTAAATCAGCTTAATTATGGGATTTTCTAAAGAAAAAAGAAGACTTAAGATACGCAAGCGTGTTAGAAAAACAATTACTGGAACTCCGGTTAAGCCTAGGCTTTCCGTGTTCAGAAGTAATAATGACATCTATGCGCAATTGATTGATGATGTTAATGGAGTTACATTAGCTTCAGCATCTTCAAGAGATAAAGAAATTGATGTTACCGACAAAACAAAGTCTGAGGCTTCTGTAATTGTTGGTGAAGCCATTGCTAAAAAAGCTTTGGACAAAAATATAGATTCAATTTCTTTTGACAGAGGTGGTTATTTATACCACGGTAGAGTAAAATCATTAGCCGAAGGTGCTCGTAAAGGAGGCTTAAAATTTTAAAATATGTATCAAGATTATAAAAATGTTGAAACTGTAAAACCAGGTGGACTGGATCTTAAAGATCGTTTAGTTGGAGTTCAACGTGTTACTAAAGTTACAAAAGGTGGTAGAGCATTTGGATTTTCTGCTATTGTTGTTGTAGGTGATGAAAACGGTGTTGTAGGACAAGGCCTTGGTAAATCTAAAGAGGTTGCCGATGCTATTTCTAAAGCCGTTGAAGATGCTAAGAAAAACTTAGTCAGAATCCCGCTTTACAAATCTACATTGCCACATGAGCAGTTGGGTAAGTATGGGGGTGCCAGAGTTTTCTTATTACCGGCTTCAGAAGGTACAGGTGTTATCGCTGGTGGTCCAACCCGTATGGTTTTGGAAGCCGTAGGTGTACATGACGTTCTTTCTAAGAACCAGGGCTCATCTAACCCGCATAACATGGTGAAAGCTACTTTTGATGCCCTTTTGAAATTGAGAGGTGCTGAGCAGATAGCTAGACAAAGAGGAATTACCCTCGAGAAATTATTTAATGGTTAAGACCCTTATTATGGCTAAAATTAAAGTTACAAAAACCAAGAGCGCTATCAAGCGACCAAAAAACCAGAAGCTTACTTTGGAAGCAATGGGTTTGAGAAAAATCGGCCAATCCAACGAATTTGAAGTTTCAGATTCTTTGATGGGTATGATTAATAAAGTTAAACATTTAGTTTCTGTACAAGAAATAAACTAATACTATGGAATTACACAATTTAAGACCTGCCAAAGGTTCTGTAAAGACCACCACCAAAAGACTCGGAAGAGGAGAAGGTACTGGAAACGGAGGAACTGCTGGTAGAGGACATAAAGGTGCGAAATCACGTTCTGGTTATTCCAGAAAGATTGGTTTCGAAGGTGGACAGATGCCATTGCAAAGACGTGTTCCTAAATTTGGATTTACAAATCCAAATCGAGTGGAATACCAAACAATCAACCTGGATCGTTTGCAGGAACTGGTAGACAACAAGTCTATTTCAGATGCTGTTGATTTTGGAACATTGCACGCTATGGATCAGGTCAATAAAAACTTGCCTCTTAAAGTTTTAGGAAGAGGTGAACTAAAAGCCAAATTGAAAGTCTCTGCACACAAATTTTCTGCTTCAGCAAAATCTGCAATTGAAGCAGCTGGTGGAGAAGCGATCACTATTTAACTAATCACCTTATGAAGTTTTTTGAAACATTAAAGAATATTTGGAAAATAGAAGAATTGAAAAATCGAATTCTTCTCACTTTAGGTTTGCTGCTGGTTTACAGATTTGGTGCTCAAATCGTATTACCTGGAATTGATGCTGCTCAGTTAGCTAGCTTATCTTCCCAAACCGACAGTGGAATTCTTGGTTTACTCAACGCCTTTACCGGTGGAGCATTTTCGAATGCTTCCGTTTTTGCGTTAGGAATCATGCCTTATATTTCTGCTTCTATTGTTGTTCAGTTAATGACTATTGCTATTCCTTATCTTCAAAAACTTCAGAAAGAAGGCGATAGTGGAAGGAAAAAGATTACACAGATTACAAGATGGTTAACCATTGCTATAACCTTGGTTCAAGGCCCTGGATACATCATCAATTTGTATAATACCTTACCTCCTTCAGCATTTTTGATGGATAGCACATTTACGTTTGTTGCTTCTTCTGTGATCATACTTACCACCGGGTGTATTTTTGCCATGTGGTTGGGTGAAAAAATCACTGATAAAGGCATAGGTAATGGGATATCCTTATTGATTATGGTTGGTATTATTGCCACACTTCCTCAGGCCTTTATTCAGGAATTTGTTTCCAGAGTATTTGAATCTAATGGAGGATTGATTTTAATCTTAGTCGAATTGGTAATCTGGTTTGTTATTATCCTTGCTTCCGTTATGTTGGTAAGAGCTGTAAGACAAATCCCGGTACAATATGCAAGAAAGAATGCTTCCGGTAAGTTTGAAAAAGCTTCTGTAGGCGGTGCAAGACAGTTTATCCCCTTGAAGTTGAATGCTTCTGGTGTGATGCCTATCATTTTTGCTCAGGCGATCATGTTTATTCCTGCAGCAGTGGCCGGTCTATCCGATACTGAAATGGCTCAGGGTATTACTGCAGCTTTTCAAAATATATTTGGATTCTGGTACAATCTTGTATTTGCACTTTTGATCATCGTATTTACTTATTTCTATACAGCGATTACAGTCCCTACCAATAAAATGGCAGACGACCTTAAGCGCAGCGGTGGATTTATTCCTGGCATAAGACCTGGTTCTGAAACTGCGGAATACCTGGATAGAATTATGTCACAAATCACCTTACCAGGTTCTGTATTTTTGGCATTGTTAGCTATATTCCCTGCAATTGTGGTATCACTTTTGAATGTTCAACAAGGTTGGGCGCTTTTCTTTGGAGGTACATCATTGCTTATTATGGTAGGTGTCGCGATAGATACTATTCAGCAAGTGAATTCATTCCTGTTGAATAGACATTACGATGGATTAATGAAATCTGGTAAAAATAGAAAAGCAGTCGCATAATTATGGCAAAACAACCCTCGATAGAACAAGATGGAACTATTATTGAAGCATTGTCCAACGCAATGTTTCGAGTAGAACTTGAAAATGAGCATATCGTTACCGCTCATATATCTGGTAAGATGAGAATGCATTACATCAAACTTTTACCAGGTGATAAAGTAAAATTAGAAATGAGTCCTTACGATTTATCTAAGGCTCGTATAACCTATAGATATTAAATACTATGAAAGTTAGAGCATCAATAAAAAAGAGAAGTGCTGACTGTAAGATCGTTCGTAGAAAAGGACGTCTTTATGTCATCAACAAAAAGAATCCTAAATTTAAACAAAGACAAGGATAATTATGGCTAGAATTGCAGGTGTAGATATACCAAAACAAAAACGCGGAGTTATAGCTTTAACCTATATCTTCGGAATCGGAAAGAGCAGAGCTCAAAACATTCTTAAGAATGCCGGTGTAGACGAAAGTATCAAAGTTTCAGATTGGGATGATGATCAAATCGGTAAGATCAGAGAAGAAGTTGGACATTATACCATCGAAGGAGAGTTGAGATCTGAAGTACAAATCAACATCAAGCGATTGATGGATATTGGTTGTTACAGAGGAATAAGACACAGAACCGGACTACCGCTGAGAGGTCAGAGAACCAAGAACAACTCGCGTACAAGAAAAGGAAGAAGAAAAACAGTTGCTAACAAGAAAAAGGTAACTAAATAATAAGTAAAATGGCAAAGTCAACAACAAAAAAGCGTAAAGTAGTTGTAGATGCATATGGCGAAGCTCATATATCTGCCTCTTTTAATAATATCATCGTTTCGTTAACCAACAAAAACGGCGATATTATTTCCTGGTCATCTTCAGGTAAGATGGGCTTTAGAGGTAGTAAAAAGAACACACCTTATGCTGCACAATTATCTGCTGAAGATGCAAGTAAAGTTGCACACGAAGCAGGTTTGCGTAAAGTAAAAGTATATGTGAAAGGTCCTGGAAACGGAAGAGAATCCGCTATACGATCTTTACATAACTCAGGTATAGAAGTTACTGAGATTATCGATGTAACTCCAATACCACACAATGGATGTAGACCTCCAAAACGAAGAAGAGTCTAATTATAATAATCAACTATTACTATTATCGAAGGATAAGACCTTAATTCATAATAGAGATACACTAAATACTTAACAATGGCAAGATATACCGGTCCTAAAACCAAAATAGCAAGAAAATTTGGCGAAGCCATTTTTGGCGACGACAAATCTTTCGAAAAAAGAAATTACCCTCCTGGACAGCACGGGAACAACAGAAGAAGAGGCAAGAAGTCTGAGTACGCTGTTCAGTTGATGGAAAAGCAAAAAGCTAAATATACCTATGGTATTTTAGAAAAGCAATTCCGTAATATGTTTAACAAGGCAAACCGATCTACTGGTATTACCGGTGAGATCCTGCTTCAGTTATGTGAGTCAAGACTCGATAACGTAGCTTTCAGATTGGGCATTGCTCCAACTCGTAGCTCCGCCAGACAGTTGGTATCGCACAAACATATCACTGTAAACGGTGAGCTAGTTAACATACCATCCTACCAAGTCAAACCTAACGATGTTGTTGGAATAAGAGAGAAATCAAAATCTCTTAACGTTATCCAAGAATCTCTTTCAAACAATAAATCTGTTCATGAATGGATGACGTGGAATGGTGAGAAAATGGAAGGTACATTCGTGACCATACCAGAACGATCACAAATTCCTGAAAAAATTAATGAGCAATTCATAGTTGAATTGTACTCTAAATAATAACTGACAACACTCAAATTTATGGCATTATTTAATTTTCAAAAGCCCGATAAAGTTATCATGATCGATTCTACCGATTTTGAGGGCACTTTCGAATTTAGACCATTGGAACCAGGATATGGTTTAACAGTAGGTAACGCTTTGCGCAGGGTGCTGTTATCCTCATTGGAAGGTTTTGCAATCACTTCAGTAAGAATAGAAGGTGTTGATCACGAATTCTCTACGATTGAAGGAGTTGTTGAAGATGTTACTGAAATCATATTAAACCTAAAGCAAATCAGATTCAAGAAAAGAGCCGAAGACGTGGATAACGAAACGGTTTCTATCTCTTTCTCTGGTAATGAGAAAATGACTGCAGGTGATTTTCAAAAGTACCTGACTGGCTTTGATATCTTAAATCCGGATCTTGAAATCTGTACCATGGATAAAAAGGTATCTCTTAACCTTGAACTTACGGTTCAAAAAGGAAGAGGATACGTTCCCGCTGAAGAAAATAAAACCTCTAAAGCGCCTATCGGTACTATTTTTACAGACTCTGTCTTTACACCGATCAAAAATGTAAAGTACAGCATCGAGAACTTTAGGGTTGAACAAAAAACCGATTACGAAAAGCTGGTTTTCGAAATTAGCAGTGACGGTTCCATTCATCCTAAAGATGCGCTTACCGAAGCTGCCAAGACCTTAATTCATCACTTCATGTTGTTCTCCGATGAAAGAATCACTTTGGAAACTGAAGAAATGTCTCAGGCTGAAACTTATGATGAAGAATCTCTTCACATGAGACAATTGCTGAAGACCAAACTCGTTGATCTTGATTTATCTGTTAGAGCATTAAATTGCCTGAAAGCAGCTGAAGTTGAAACTTTAGGGGATCTGGTATCTCATAACAAAAGCGATTTGATGAAGTTTAGAAACTTCGGTAAAAAATCACTTACTGAACTAGAGGAACTTGTTGAAAACAAAGGTCTGGACTTTGGAATGGATCTTTCAAAATATAAACTTGACAAAGACTAGCTTTGTTAAGCTCAAAATACATTAATCATGAGACATAGAAAGAAATTAAATCATTTAGGAAGAACATCCTCACATAGAAAAGCCATGCTTTCTAATATGGCCTGTTCCCTAATTGAACATAAAAGAATAAACACAACGGTTGCTAAAGCCAAAGCGCTTAGACAGTTTGTAGAGCCTTTAATTACCAAATCTAAATTGGACACGACCCATAACCGTCGTTTGGTTTTTTCTAAACTGAAAGACAAATACATGGTGGCAGAACTTTTTAGAGAAGTTGCTCCTAAGGTAGGAGAGCGTCCAGGGGGTTACACCCGTATCATTAAACTTGGAAACAGGTTAGGTGATGCTGCTGAAATGGCAATGATCGAACTTGTTGACTTCAATGATGTTTATACACCAGGGAAGAAACAGGCTAAGAAGAAATCTACCAGACGTGCTGGTAAAAAAGTTAAAGTTGAAGACCAGACTGAAGACACTTCAAATGATTCTGAAACTAAAACAGATGAGGCTTAATACCCTACACTTATTATTATCAATTCAAAGGGATGAACTTTAACTAGTTTATCCCTTTTTTTATATTTATACTATGAAATACAATTTAAAAACTCCAGCTGTCCTGCTCCTTGCCGACGGGACCGTCTTTCATGGAAAAACAACTGAAAAGTTTTCTTCCAACAGATTGGGGGAAATTTGTTTTAACACGGGCATGTCCGGCTATCAGGAAATCTTTACAGATCCTTCTTATTTCGGTCAGATCATGGTCACTACCAATCCCCACATCGGTAATTACGGGGTGAACTCAGATGAAGGTGAATCCGAATCGGTTAAGATTTCCGGACTAATCTGTAAAAACTTTTCCTTTACGACTTCACGCGTTAATTCTGACTCCTCTCTGGAAGATTTCCTTGAGAAAGTTAATTTACCCGTCATTTTTGATGTAGATACCAGAGCCCTCGTGTCCCATATCCGAAAAAACGGAGCGATGAATGCCATCATGTCTACCGATACGGATAACCTGGACGCCCTGATGGAGGAGCTGGAACAGCACCCTTCCATGAAAGGCCTGGAGCTGGCTTCCAAGGTGTCTACGTCGAAAGCCTATACACTGGGAGACAAGTTATCTGACCAAAGAATAGCCGTGCTGGATCTTGGTGTGAAACAAAATATATTGAGGAGGCTGGCCGACAGGGGAGGATTTATCAAAGTATTCCCTTACGACTCTTCTTTTCAGGATTTAATGGAATGGAAACCTACAGGAATCCTTATTTCTAACGGTCCCGGAGATCCGGAGCCTTTAACTTCTGCTATTGAACTGGCTAAACATTGCATTGAGGAGGAAGTTCCAACCTTCGGCATATGCCTGGGTCATCAAATCATTGCTTTAGCTATGGGAATCCCTACATTGAAAATGCATAATGGACACCGGGGGATCAATCACCCGATTCAGAATTTGAAAACTGGTAAAAGTGAAATTACATCCCAGAACCACGGATTTACAATAGACAAGGATTCTACGGTGAGCAATTCGCAGGTAGAGATATCACATATGCATCTTAACGATAAGTCTGTAGCAGGCATTCGTATCAAAGATAAGCCTTGTTTTTCTGTACAGTATCATCCTGAAGCCGGACCCGGACCCAATGATGCCACCTATTTGTTTGACGACTTCTTCGACATGATGTCAAAGCAAAACATTGAAGCATAAAAAAAGTGGGCTAATGCCCACTTTTTATTTAGTTATCATCAGATTAAGGTAATAGTACTGTGTCTATCACGTGAATCACTCCATTGGACTGATTGACATCTGCGATAGTTACCGTGGCTACATTGCCATTGGAATCCATGATTTTTACATTTCCAGCATCTAGCATTGCAGTGAGCGTACCTCCGCTAACGGTTTTCAGTTCTGCTTTGCCGTCGCCTTGTTTGATGGCAGCAATCACATCCTTCGCATTGAATTTTCCGGCTATCACATGGTAAGTCAATACCGTTTGTAATTTCCCTTTATTCTCCGGCTTAAGCAGAGTGGCTACGGTTCCTTCCGGCAGTTTCCCAAAGGCTGCATTAGTTGGAGCAAAGACCGTGAACGGACCCTCACTGGATAAGGTTTCAACCAGTTCAGCTGCTTTTACTGCCGCTACCAAGGTGGTGTGATCTTGAGAGTTTACCGCATTTTCCACGATGTTTTTGCTGGGATACATTTCTGCACCGCCTACCATTTTGG
Organism: Psychroflexus aurantiacus; assembly: GCF_010820555.1. Taxonomy (GTDB): domain Bacteria; phylum Bacteroidota; class Bacteroidia; order Flavobacteriales; family Flavobacteriaceae; genus Psychroflexus; species Psychroflexus aurantiacus. The sequence continues at coordinate 171,478 of NZ_JAAIKD010000006.1, forward strand.
TCTGGGCATAAGAAAGCGTGGTTACAAGTACACTCATGACTAATACGAGTTGCATTTTTAAATTTTTCATAGCATTTATTTTTTTATGTTGATTAAATGTACGTAAGTAAGACCGCGACGGTTTTTTAATTCTCATTATTTAACTTGACATTGTATCTGATTCAAGGAAAATTGTCTTAAAATTATTAATCAACTATAACGTTCTAGCCCGATAACTGCTGTTTTGAAAACGAGTTAAGTAAGCTATATTTTTGTAAATTGCAACAAATCAAAAAAATACATAAAAATGAGCGCAATTTTAGACATACATGCCAGACAAATATTCGATTCCAGAGGTAACCCGGCTCTTGAAGTTGATGTAGTTACAGAAATGGGTACTCTTGGAAGATTTGCAGTTCCGTCAGGGGCTTCTACCGGGGTTCATGAAGCTGTAGAATTGAGAGATGGAGGAAAAGACTATATGGGTAAAGGCGTTTCTAAGGCGGTTGAAAATGTGAATACGACCATAGCCGATCGTTTGCTTGGGATTTCTGTTTTTGAGCAGTCTGAAATCGATCAAATTATGATTGAACTGGATGGAACTGAAAATAAGTCTAACCTTGGCGCCAATGCCATTTTAGGCGTGTCTCTGGCCGCAGCCAAAGCAGCTGCAAATGAACTAAATCTTCCTTTGTACCGCTACATCGGCGGGGTGTCTACCAACACCTTACCCGTGCCCATGATGAATATCATCAACGGCGGGTCTCATAGTGATGCTCCTATTGCGTTTCAGGAATTTATGGTGATGCCTGTAAAAGCGGATAATTTCACGCATGCTTTAAAAATGGGAACCGAGATCTTTCATCATCTGAAGAAAGTTTTAAAAGATAGAAATCTGAGCACTGCTGTTGGTGATGAAGGCGGTTTCGCTCCAAAACTCGATGGAACTGAAGATGCTCTGGATTCTATAAAACTGGCTGTAGAAAATGCCGGATATAAATTTGGAGATGAAGTGATGATTGCGTTGGATTGTGCCGCAGCCGAATTTTATGAAGACGGGAAATACAATTACAAGAAATTTGAAGGGGATGACGCAAAAACCATGTCTTCTGAAGAGCAGGCGAGTTACCTTGCAGAGCTTTCAGAAAAGTATCCAATCATTTCCATAGAAGATGGAATGGACGAAGATGACTGGGAGGGATGGAAAATCCTGACCGAGAAAATTGGTGATAAAGTTCAGCTCGTAGGAGATGATCTCTTTGTGACCAATGTCAAGCGTCTTCAAAAAGGAATTACCAATAAAATCGCGAACTCCATTTTGATTAAAGTCAATCAAATCGGAACGCTTACAGAAACCATTGCAGCGGTCAACTTAGCCCATAATGCTGGCTATACCTCTGTTATGTCACACAGATCCGGTGAAACGGAGGATAATACCATCGCCGATTTGGCGGTAGCGCTTTCTACAGGTCAGATCAAAACCGGTTCAGCGTCCAGAAGTGACCGTATGGCAAAATATAACCAGTTGTTGCGAATTGAAGAGGAGTTGGGAGACAATGCTTATTTCCCGAAAATGAATGCTTTTAAGATCAACAAATAGCAGGCGGAACCGCGGGTTTAACTATTTATTAAATTAACTTAAGATTAAGCGTTAACAGGCACTAATAGTGGTTTGTTAACGCTTTTTTAAGACCCTTTTTTGTAAATTCGAAGATTAAACCAAATCAAGTAAAAAATAAGATATATGGATGCTAAAATAAGTTTTGATGGAAAGGATTATACCTTTCCAGTAGTTAAAGGTAGTGAAGATGAATATGCAATAGACATTTCCAAATTAAGAAGCTCTACAGAAGGCCTTATCACACTGGACAGAGGTTTTAAAAATACGGGTTCCTGTGAGAGTGCCATCACCTTCCTGGATGGTGAAAAGGGGATCTTAAGATATAGAGGTTACGCAATTGAAGACCTGGCTGAAAATGCTACTTTTCTGGAAGTTGCCTATTTATTGATTTTCGGTGAACTACCTACTGAAACAGAACTGGATAGCTTTCATGCAGATATTAAAAAAGAATCTCATGTGGATGAAGAGATGAAGAAGATCCTAGACGGATTTCCTAAGTCTGCGCATCCTATGGGAGTAGTGTCTTCGCTGACGAGTGCCTTAATCGCCTTCAACCCTTCTTCTGTGAATGTGGATTCTAAAGAAGACATGTATCAGGCGATAGTGAAACTGCTTGCTAAATTCCCTGTGATTTGTGCCTGGGCTCTTAGAAAGTCTAAAGGTCAGCCTTTCGATTACGGAGATAATAAATTGAGTTATGTGGACAACGTTTTAAAAATGATGTTCAAAAAACCTAATGAAGATTATGAAGTGGATCCGGTGGTCTCTTCTGCTCTCAATAAATTATTAATCCTGCATGCAGATCATGAGCAAAATTGTTCTACCTCTACCGTAAGAATAGTAGGTTCTTCTCATGCCGGTTTATTCGCTTCAATCTCTGCAGGGGTTTCAGCCTTATGGGGGCCACTTCACGGAGGTGCCAACCAGGCTGTAATCGACATGCTGGAAGGCATCAAAGAAGATGGTGGTGATACCAAAAAATACATGGCTAAAGCCAAGGATAAAGAGGATCCGTTCAGGCTGATGGGATTTGGACACAGAGTCTACAAAAACTTCGATCCCAGAGCAAAAATCATCAAAAAATCTGCTGATGAAGTTTTGGGTAAGCTAGGCGTACAGGATCCCGTACTTGATATTGCTAAAGGTCTTGAAAAAGAAGCTTTAGAAGATCAGTATTTCGTGGACAGGAAGTTATATCCAAATGTTGATTTCTATTCGGGAATCATCTACAGAGCCTTAGACATTCCTACCAATATGTTTACCGTGATGTTTGCCCTGGGCAGACTGCCAGGCTGGATTGCACAATGGAGAGAAATGCGTTTGATGAAAGAACCTATTGGAAGACCAAGACAGGTGTATACCGGTGAGACGCACAGAGCACTGAAGCCTATTGAAAAAAGATAAATTCAAGATTCAAATTTAAACTATGAAGAACATATTCGTGTTATTGTTTTCTGCAGCACTTCTTATAAGTTGCGGTGGAGATGGTAAAAAGGAAGAGAAACAAGAAAATTCCATTAAACTCAGCTCCAAATCGGCCGAGCCTAAAGATGCAAAGGAAGAGGGGGTTTCAAAAGTATACCTCACCGGTAATGACCAGATGCGGTATAATAAAACCGAGATCAAAGTAAATGCAGGGGATGAGGTGGTCTTAACTTTTGCACATGTGGGTAATATGTCTAAAGAAACGATGGGACATAACTTTGTCCTTTTAAAAAAGGAAACCGATGTTCAGGAATTTGGTCAGAAAGCTTTAGAATTTAAAGCTAATGATTATATCCCTGAAAATTCTGATGCCATTATTGTTCATACCGAGATGCTAGGTGGTGGTGAGAAAACCGAAATCACCTTTCAGGCTCCCGAAAAAGGAGAGTACACCTATATCTGCACCTTTCCTGGTCATTTAGCCCTGATGAAAGGCACATTTATAGTGGAGTGATTTCTAATCAATAAATAAAAAAACGCCTTTCAGGACTCCTGAAAGGCGTTTTTACTTATAGTCTTTAATTCTTAGTATTTTATCGAGGCATTTTCTTTTGGTAAACTCTTCAGGATGAATTCCCTGAGATCGTCATTGGCGGTTTTTAAATCCTCTCTGCGCAGGTACATCATGTGACCACTCTCGTAGGTCTTAAAATGCAATCTGTCCTGCATCTTTCCGCTCTCATCGATATGCCACATGGTATATTTAGCATTGAAATAGGTGGTGGCGCCATCAAACAATCCCGCCTGAATCATCACCTGCATGCTTGGATTTTGAGCCATAGCCTGTCTCAACTGTTTGCCGGTATTATTGGGTGTTCTCTCCCAGGGATACACATTGCCAAACATATTGTACTGTAAATCGGTTTTGTAATTCAGTTCATGCTTTAAGTAATGATTTATAGCCGGAGTGAACGAGTGCAACCAGGACGTCAATTCTGAATTATAATCCGGTCGGGTTCCAGCCTCTTTTTCGTCCAGACCCAAATAACGGGAGTCCAGTCTGCCTACAGTATAACCATCATCTATTTTTAAGGTTTTCCAAAAGGTATTAAATGGAACTTCCAGATTGTTCTGAAGGAAGACCTTCTCATCTACACCGGAATAACGAGACATTTTTTCAGCCATTTCCATCCTGACTTCAGCATCTAAAAAGCCTCCTTTGGTAAGCGCCGGAATTAACTCCTGAATCGTAAAATATTCCACTTCATCCAGCAATTCTAAAACAGGTTTGCTTTGGAGTTCAGGAGCGAGTTTATTATGATACCAGGCCGCAGCTGCAAAATAAGGCAATCTGTTGGCCACTTCCACAGGGCCGTCTCTTTCTATTCCCAGTTCGGTAGGAGAAACAAGAATAACTCCGTTGATGTACATCCAGTGCGAATTTTGAAGTTCGTTGGCAAGACCGGATACACGCGTGGTACCGTAACTCTCCCCGATAAGGTATTTTGGAGCAAGCCATTTGTCTTTTCTGGAAACAAAAGTGTTAATCCATTCTGCTAGATACTTGACATCTGCATTAACTCCAAAAAAGGTCTCCTTGTCAAAATTTCCTTTTTCATCCAGTACTGGTCTTGAGTGGCCTGTATTTACAGGATTGACATACACAATATCGGCAACATCCAAAATGCTAAAGGGGTTTTCCTTATAGCCATACGGTTGTACAGGGAAACCTTCATCGCTGATGTTTAAGGTTCTTGGTCCGGTATAGGCTAAATGCATCCAGACTGAGGCAGAACCTGGTCCGCCATTGAAAGAGATGACCAAAGGTCTGTCCTTACTATCTCCTACCTTGTAGTACGTAAACTGTAAACCCGCAATTGGATTTCCCTGCTTATCCCAAACGGGTTGCATTCCGGTTTCTGCTGTGTAATCGATTTTTTCACCATTGATGGTGACTTCGTGATTTGTAATCACAGTTTTATCTACCTCGAATTCCACAGTTTGTGAGAAGGCCAGTGTTGAGCCTAGAATCGCAATAAAAGCTACTATTTTTTTCATGTTTATAAATTTTGCTCTAATATAATTAAGCTATTCAGAATTATCTAGACTATGCCTGCAGTTTTTTTAAACTGAGGAGTAGTTCATACTATAATGCAGTAAGTTTTTGCCGGTAAGGCAGGAAAACTCTTGAAAGCAATCACTTTTAAGTGTTCACAGGATTGATCAATTCCTGAGTTTCTTCAAACTGCCTGATATCATTTAAAACCGATTTCGAAATTTCATGAAGTGCTTCTTCAGTCAAAAAAGCCTGATGCGAAGTGATTAAAACGTTGGGAAAACCAATCAGTCTCAAAATCAAATCATCATCGATGATATGTTCCGATAAATCTTCAAAAAACAGTTTCTCTTCCTGCTCATATACATCTATGCCCAGATAGCCCACCTGTTTTTCCTTCAGGCCCTGTATGACAGCTTCTGTATCTATTAGCGCACCGCGACTGGTGTTGATGAGCATACAGTTTGGCTTTAACTGCTTTAAGCTGTTTTCGTTAATGATATGTTTGGTTTGCTCTGTGAGCGGACAATGCAGCGAAATGATATCGCTTTTTTGAAGGAGATGGTCCAGGTCGACGTATGATATGCCAAATTCTTTCAGGTCCTGGCTGGGGTAGGGGTCGAAGGCGATTACTTCGCAGCCCAGGGCTTTCATGATTCTGCAAAAGGCCTGTCCGATTTTACCTGTGCCAATCACGCCCACTGTTTTTTTGTAGACATTAAAGCCCACTAAATTATTCAAAGAAAAATTGCATTCTTTGACCCGGTTGTAAGCTTTATGGGTTTTACGGTTCAAAGTTAAAATAAGTGCAAGGGCATGTTCGGCTACGGCTTCCGGGGAATAGGCCGGAACGCGAGAAACCTGTAGGCCATATTCTCTTGCAGCTTCCAAGTCCACATTGTTAAATCCTGCACACCTTAAAGCGATGAGCTTAATGCCATGCTGATGAAGGAGTTCGATGACTTCTCTGTCCAGCATGTCATTTACGAACACACAAACCGCATCAAACCCGCTTGCTAAATTGCAGGTTGTTTTGTTGAGCCGCGTTTCGAAGTAAACAATGCTTTGGTTTTTATTGTGGGCATTGAAATAGGTTTTATCGTAGGGCTTTGTACTAAAAAAGGCTACTTTCATAGGATGTTGGTTTAGGTCAGGTGATTAGAACTCAAATTTAAGCTACTCAGGAGTTTTTCGGAATACATTTTAAATAAAATGTCAGTATTCTGAAACCTGAGATCGTTCTGTTGGTGCTTTATGCTGAAGCTTCTAGCTTAAAGAACAAGGCTGTTGTTCTCATAAAAAAAGCCGCTTCTCGTGAGAGAAACGGCTTAAGATAAATTCTGTATGGGTGATGCTTACATCATTCCTGGCATTCCGCCGCCCATTGGTGGCATTCCGCCGCCACCATTATCGTCTTCCTTTATGTCCACAAGAGCGCATTCTGTAGTGAGGATCATTCCTGCAACAGAAGCTGCATTTTCTAAAGCGATACGTGTGACTTTCTTAGGGTCTATAATACCTGCTTTAAGCATGTCTACAAAGGTGTTTGTTTTGGCATCATAACCCTGATTGCCTTCCAGTACTTTGTTGATCACTACGGAAGCTTCACCTCCAGCATTTTCAACGATGGTTCGCATTGGAGCTTCAATCGCTTTGGCAATGATGTTGATTCCGGTCTGCTCATCCGCATTTTCAACTTTAAGACCTTCCAGGGCTTTTAAAGTTCTGATGAGGGCAACGCCACCTCCGGCTACAATGCCTTCTTCTACTGCAGCACGTGTAGCGTGTAATGCATCATCAACCCGGTCTTTCTTCTCTTTCATTTCTACTTCAGAAGCTGCGCCAACGTAAAGTACACCAACACCGCCTGAAAGTTTGGCCAGACGTTCCTGTAATTTCTCTTTATCGTAGTCGCTTGTAGTAGATTCTATCTGAGCTTTGATCTGGTTAACCCGGTTTACGATGTTCTCCTTTTCTCCGGCTCCGTTTACGATAGTCGTATTATCTTTATCTATGGTTACGTTTTCGGCAGTACCAAGCATATCTAAAGTAGCGTTCTCCAAGGTGAATCCGCGTTCTTCAGAAATAACTGTTCCGCCAGTAAGGATAGCGATATCTTCCAGCATTGCTTTTCGGCGATCCCCAAATCCCGGTGCTTTAACAGCAGCGATTTTTAAAGACCCTCTAAGCTTGTTGACCACAAGTGTCGCTAAGGCTTCACCTTCGATATCTTCTGCGATAATCAATAAAGGTTTTCCGCTTTGCGCTGCCGGTTCCAGTACAGGAAGTAAATCCTTCATGGAATTGATTTTTTTGTCCACAAGCAGGATGTATGGATTTTCAAGATCGGTCGTCATTTTTTCACTGTCGGTCACAAAATAAGGCGACAGGTATCCTCTGTCAAACTGCATGCCTTCCACAACGTCCACATAAGTTTCGGTTCCTTTGGCTTCTTCTACAGTGATAACACCTTCTTTACCTACTTTTCCAAAAGCTTCAGCGATCAATTCACCAATCTGGTCGTCGTTATTTGCTGAAATAGACGCAACCTGCTTGATCTCTTCGGATGTATCTCCAACAGTCTTAGCCTGTTTTGTCAGTTCGGCGACTACAGCCTGAACAGCTTTGTCGATTCCTCTTTTAAGGTCTAAAGGATTTGCTCCTGAAGCCACGTTTTTCAAGCCTTCTTTAACGATAGCCTGAGCCAGAACGGTTGCGGTTGTTGTACCGTCACCGGCGAGGTCATTGGTTTTGGAAGCGACTTCCTTCACCATTTGTGCTCCCATATTTTCCAAAGGATCTTCCAGTTCTATTTCTTTAGCAACGCTCACTCCATCTTTAGTCACCATAGGAGCTCCGAAAGACTTTCCTATAATCACATTACGACCTTTTGGTCCTAAAGTTACTTTAACGGCGTTAGCCAGTGCGTCCACACCGCGTTTTACGCCATTTCTTGCTTCAATATCAAAAATTATATTTTTTGCCATTTTATTTAGTTTTTTGTTGATTATCTGGTTTTAGACTATCTGGTTTATACGATTGCAAGGATGTCATCCTCTCTCATGATGAGGTAATCTTTGTCTTCATGCTTGAGTTCGGTTCCTGAAAACTTTCCGTAAAGCACTAAATCTCCGACTTTTACGGTCATCGTATGATCTTTTTTGCCGCTTCCTACTGCTACAACTTTACCGCGCTGAGGTTTCTCCTTTGCGGTTTCCGGGATGATGATTCCAGACGCTGTTTTTGTTTCTGCGGCCTGAGGCTCTACCAGCACTCTGTCTGCCAAGGGTTTAATGTTTACTGCCATTATAAATAAGTTTTTAGATTAAATTTTCATATAGTATAGTCCAAAAGTGTGCCAACAGGTGAGACCTGTCATTACCCAAAAAAAAATGCCAGCTTGTCATAAGCTGGCATTTTTTAAAAGGTATATTAAGTCCTAGTCTACAGGAGGTAAATCGTTGGTTTGCGTATTTTCTACAGGAGCTTGATTTTCATCGAGTAATTTGGAGTCCTGCCCAGTCCTGTTGTTTATGATAGTCACATTGGACAATAAAATCAAAATCAAAAGTAAAGTGGCAAGTGCCCAGGTGCTTTTGTCTAGAAAATCTGAGGTTTGTTTTACGCCTCCGACCTGCTGAGAGCCTCCACCGCCAAAGGATGAAGATAAGCCGCCACCCTTAGGGTTCTGGACCATGATAACAACAATTAGTAAAAAGGCTACAATGACAATCAGGATTAAAAATATGGAAAATGTACTCATTATAATTTATTTTCTTTAAGTCTTTCTATTTCTTGAATTTGGTCTGCAAAGAAACTACTTTTTTCGGGATTATTCAAAATTAATATCTTAAATGCTTGTATAGCTTTGTCATAACGTTTTTGTTCGGTGTAAACCCTGGCCAGAGTCTCAGTCATAAGGCTGGATGAGGGTTCATGTCTTGCTTTTATTTTTTCTGAAGTTTCAAAGGATTTTGTAGGAACAATTTTCGGGTTGTTTTTGATGAATTCATCAATCACCTGGAACTGAGGATTTTCAATAATATTTTCCTGGGTGTTTTGTTTTTCTTCCAATGGCTGAATCTGTGTGAGTTTTAGCCATTCTTTAAAGGAGTGGGTTTCAGAAGCATTAAAATCCAAGGGTTTTCCTGTATCCGGACCTGAAGGTATTTCTTTCTCAACAAAGAGTTCGGGATCACTTATCTGGTTTGCCAGGGCCTCATTGATTTCAAAAGCAGCACTTTCGTTTTCATGCTTGATCAATAAATCAATCTTGTGCGCAATTTCCAGCTGAGCAAATTCTTCGGAGGTGATAAAATCAAAAAGCACAGCCCGGTCCTGAGTTCTTGCGGCGGTTTCTTTCAGAAATCTGTTGTAATGAAAACTCCCGTAATGCTTTAGTAACTTTAATTTCACGGCATAAAGCGGCTGGAAATACGGGTATTGCTCTAAAACCTCCTCAATGGCATGCAGGGTTTTCGTCTCGAATTGCATCGGTGACTTGATGAGGTCTAGTAGCGTTTCCTTTTTCATGTGTTTGCTTTAATCATGCCGGTTCATTACCAGTTGGTTAGTGACGCATTAAAAACATCCTGTGTTATTCTCAGGAAGATTTCTTCGATGGCCTCCTCTCTCAAAGCACCTGATAAGAGTGCATTGGCGGGATAGTCATAATAAAACGAAAAGCTTTGTTCGAAATCTTTTTCCGGATCTAAGGTATTGTAAAATCTAACCCTGACTTCTATAGTCAGTCTGTTTTGCGCGGCTCTGCTGTCTGCGGTCGCCGTCATGGGAGCGATGTAATATCTGGTAATCTCTCCTTCGTAAATCAAGTCTCCATTGTCATTTACAAGATTCAAACTGGTCTGGTTCTGAATTAAATCCTGAAGGCCTAAGGTGAAATCCCTGTCTATACCGGGCTCTACCAGCTGAGCGTTATTTTGAAAGTAATTGACCTGAAAGGTTTCTGCATTGCCGGTATCGGCTCCTGTGAAGGAGTAGTATCCACAGGACTGCAGGCTTAACAGGCACAGAAAAGGTATGAGAAGTCTTATCTTCATTATAAATCGTATTGCTTTATTTTTCTATAAAGGGTTCTCTCGCTTATTCCCAGCTCGTCTGCTGCAGGCTTGCGTTTTCCCTGATGACGCTCCAGAGATTTCTTGATGAGTTCCACCTCTTTGTCCTGTAAGGACAGGGTTTCTTCTTCCTCAATATCTTCGGCATAATCGTAAGGATCTTCAATTTTCGGCTCGGTCTCTCTGGCTTTTTTCTGATTTGGAAGCTGCAGAATCTCGAGTTGTTCTTCATGCGACTCATCAGAAAATTCCTTTTTTGTAGCAGTGTCCCCGTACACTTTCTTAATCAGGTTGATGTTGTCTTCTTTGAAGGTTTCGTCATTTTCCTTTTCCATGAGCTCCAGGGTTAACTTCTTGAGATCATTGAGGTCATTTTTCATGTCGAAGAGGACCTTGTACAGGATTTCCCTTTCATTGCTAAAATCGCTTTTAGCTTTTTTTCCTTCTGAAATTATGGAGGGCAGATTGGAGCTTTTAGGCAAATAATGGAGCAGGGTTGCTTCATCGACCTCCCGTTCGGTTTCCAATACTGAAATTTGTTCTGTGACATTTTTGAGCTGACGGATATTTCCGGGCCAGCTGCAATTTTCTAGAGCTTTGATTGCTTTTTCGGACAGCCTTATCGTTGGCATTTTGTATTTCATGGCAAAGTCCGAAGCAAATTTCCTAAACAACAAATGAATATCGCCGCGTCTTTCCCGTAAAGGCGATAAATGAATTTCCACGGTGTTCAATCGGTAATACAGATCCTCTCTGAATTTATTTTCTTTGATCGCCTCAATCATGTTGACGTTGGTGGCTGCGACAATCCTTACATTGGATTTTTGAACTTTGGAAGAACCCACTTTTATGAATTCTCCGGTTTCCAGCACCCTCAGGAGTCTCACCTGAGTCGTTAAAGGCAATTCTCCAACTTCGTCGAGGAAAATGGTTCCGCCATCGGCTTCTTTAAAGTAACCGTCCCTGGCCTGATTTGCACCGGTGAAGGCTCCTTTTTCATGGCCAAACAATTCACTGTCGATGGTGCCCTCGGGGATAGCACCGCAGTTGACAGCAATATATTTAGCGTGCTTTCTATGCGATAAGGCGTGTATGATCTTAGGTAGACTTTCTTTACCAACCCCACTTTCTCCTGTCACTAAAACCGAAATATCTGTAGCAGCCACCCGAATGGATTTTTCAATCGCTCTGTTGAGACTGGCATCGTTTCCTATAATTTCAAATCGCTGCTTAACAGCTTGTGTTGATTCCATAGTCAGGTTTTATTTAGGATGAAGTGGATTGCATGGGTCCATAACCTACAGCCTCACCAATGAGGGTCGCACTTGTGCACTCATTCATTTTTACCAGAACGTAGTCCCCAACTTTGTAATTTTCTTTAGGAAATACAACCGTTGTATTTTGTGTATTCCTGCCACTCCACTGCAGAGCGGATTTTTTAGACTCCTTTTCGATGAGCACTTCTTCCACCTGTCCGAGGTGTTTTTCAGTGGTCAGACGAGAGTGTTTTTGCTGTAAATCGATAATTTCCTGGAGTCTTCTTTTTTTGGTAGCTTCCGGAACATCATCTTCAAATTTCTTCGCACCCAGGGTTCCTGGTCTTTCCGAATACGCAAACATGTAGCCGAAATCATACTTGACGTATTCCATAAGCGATAAGGTATCCTGATGATCATCCTCGGTTTCTGAGGGGAACCCGGTAATCATATCCTGTGAAATACCACAGTCCGGAATAATGGATCGGATATTATCTATCAGTTTAAAGTACTCTTCCCGGGTATGTAAGCGATTCATTTTTTTCAAAATCCGGTCACTTCCGCTTTGCACCGGTAAATGAATGTAGTTGCAAATATTATGATGCTTAGCCATAATTTCTATGACATCCAGCGTCATGTCCTGGGGATTGGAAGTCGAAAATCGAATCCGCATGCCCGGCTGGGCTTTGGCGACCATATCGAGTAAGTTGGCAAAATTGACCGCGGTTGCTTTTTGCATTTCAGTGGCCTTTTTGAAATCTTTCTTTAAGCCACCGCCATACCACAGATAGCTGTCTACATTCTGTCCCAGGAGGGTGATTTCTTTAAAACCTTTGGCCCATAAGTCATTGACTTCGTCCAGAATACTTTTGGGGTCCCGGCTTCTTTCCCGGCCTCGGGTGAAGGGAACCACGCAAAAGGTACACATATTGTCGCATCCCCGGGTGATGGAAACAAAAGCAGAAACCCCGTTGCTTTGCAGTCTTACTGGCGATATATCGCCATAGGTTTCTTCTTTGGAAAGAATCACGTTGATGGCATCTCTTCCATTTTCCACTTCGTCCAGTAAATTGGGTAAATCTTTGTAGGCATCGGGGCCTACCACCAGATCCACAATTTTTTCCTCTTCCAGGAACTTGTGTTTCAAGCGTTCTGCCATACATCCCAGAACTCCAACTTTCATAGTAGGATTATCTTTCTTGACGGCATTGTACTTTTCCAGACGCTTTCTTACGGTCTGTTCCGCTTTATCTCTTATCGAGCAGGTATTCACGAGGACAAGGTCCGCTTCAGCCAGATTATTGGTCGTATTGTAGCCCTGTTTATCCAGGATGGAGGCTACGATTTCGCTGTCGCTAAAATTCATAGCGCAGCCATAACTTTCAATATAAAGTTTTTTAGAATTGCTTTTATTCTCTTCTTTTACCAGGGTTTGGCCCTGCAGCGTTTCATCGATAATCTTCTCCATGTAAAGCTTTATAATTTGGTGCAAAGATACACGATAAGCTTTGACTGACAAACTGTCATTTTGTTCTTTTAAAAATTTATTATGAAGGATAAAAATACTAAGTTTGAGTTTTTGAGGAAACGACTTTAGTGATGTTCTTAATTGAAATCCAAAAAATCGTATACTTTTGCACTATAAATAATATCCAATGGCGAAAAATCTAGTAATTGTTGAGTCTCCTGCCAAAGCTAAGACTATAGAAAAATTTTTAGGTAAAGATTATAAAGTCGCCTCCAGTTTTGGACACATTGCAGATTTGCCTTCAAAAGAGCTTGGGGTTGATGTGGATAATGACTTCAAACCCACCTACGTAGTCAATAGCGATAAGAAAGACGTGGTAAGAAAGCTTACCAAAATGGCGAAAGAATCTGATACCGTCTGGCTGGCAAGTGATGAAGACAGAGAAGGAGAAGCGATTGCCTGGCACTTATCTGACGAGCTCAAGCTGGAAAGTTCAAAAACAAAGCGGATTGTATTTTCTGAAATCACTGAATCTGCCATTAAAAATGCGATAAAATCACCCAGAGAAATCGATTATAATCTCGTCAACGCTCAAAAGGCCAGACGGGTTTTAGACCGTCTGGTCGGTTACGAGCTCTCTCCTATATTATGGAGAAAAGTAAAAGGAGGACTGTCTGCAGGACGAGTGCAGTCGGTTTCGGTAAGACTGATCGTTGAGCGGGAGCGTGAGATCCTGGACTTCAATCCTGAAGTGTTTTATAGAGTAGATGCGGAATTTGAAACAGAAAAGGGAGGCAGATTCAAAGCCAAACTTCCTAAAAACCTGGCGTCTCAAAATCAGGTTGAAGCTTTTCTTGAAGCTCAGAAACAGGCAAAGTTCAAGGTGAGCGATCTCACTAAAAAACCGGCCAAAAAATCTCCGGCACCTCCGTTTACCACCTCTACCTTACAACAGGAAGCTGCCAGAAAGCTTTATTTTTCGGTCAGCAAGACTATGAATATGGCCCAGCGTCTTTATGAAGCCGGACACATTACCTATATGAGAACAGATAGTGTGAACCTGTCTAAGCAAGCCAAACAAAGCGCAGAAGATGAAATCAAAAGTGCTTACGGGGAAGCCTATCATAAAGCCCGGAATTATAAAGGAAAATCTAAAGGTGCTCAGGAAGCTCACGAAGCCATACGCCCTACCAGTTTTGCGTCGCATCAAATCGATGCTGAACGCGATCAGCAGAGGCTTTACGAACTGATCTGGAAACGCGGAATTGCCTCGCAGATGAGTGACGCAGCCCTGGAAAGAACAAACGTGAGAATTTCGTCGGATAAAGACGAACGAGAATTTACAGCCAACGGAGAGGTTGTCAAATTTGATGGATTTTTGAAGGTTTATCTGGAAGGGAAAGACGAGGAAGATGAAGAGCAAAGCGGATTGCTCCCGGCCATGAAGGTGGGAGAGTCGCTTGCGAATGCTTATATACAAGCTACCGAACGCTACACCAGGCCTCCTTCCCGATACACGGAAGCTGCGCTTGTAAAAAAACTGGAAGAACTGGGCATAGGCAGACCTTCTACCTATGCGCCAACGATATCCACGATTCAGAATCGAAAGTATATAGAAAAAGGGAACGTAGATGGAACCGAACGCAAGTATATTCAGTATACCTTCAAAAACGACGACATAAAAACGGCAACACTTTCAGAAAAAGTAGGAAGTGACAAAGGCAAATTAGTTCCTACCGATGTGGGTATGGTGGTGAACGATTTTTTGGTCAAACACTTTAAAGGCATTCTGGATTACAATTTTACCGCCAAGCTTGAGCAGGATTTTGATGAGATTGCTGAAGGCAATGCAAAGTGGACTAAGGTCATGAAGGATTTTTACATCCATTTTCATCCCAATGTTCTGGATGTAGCTGCCAACGCCGACAGAGAAGTTGGTGAACGCATTCTCGGGGAAGACCCCGAGACAGGCAAGCCTGTGAGTGCGAGACTGGGTAAATTTGGACCCATGGTTCAGATCGGTTCGGTAGAAGATGATGAAAAGCCGCGATTTGCGAGTTTAAAACCGAGTCAGACCTTATCCTCGGTCACTTATGAGGAAGCGATGGACTTGTTTAAACTTCCGAAACAGCTTGGCGAGTACAAGGGCGAAGAGGTCGAAACCAATATTGGCCGCTTTGGACCGTATGTGCGTTTCGGGAAGAAATTCGTTTCCTTGGAAGCCGGTGAGGATCCTTTGGACGTAAGCTACGATCGTGCTATAGAATTGATAAAAGCTAAAGAAAAGGCAGATGAACCTATTTATTATTACGATGACAAGGGGGTTCAAAAAGGTGTCGGCCGATTTGGTCCCTACTTAAAATGGGACGGCATGTTCATTAACGTGAACAAAAAATACGATTTCGATAACCTGACTGAAGAGGATATTATTGAATTGATCGAAGATAAAATTCAGAAGGAAAAGGACAAACTGATTCATCACTGGGAAGATGCGGGTATAAAACTGGAAAAAGCAAGGTGGGGGAGATACAAACTCTCTAAAGGAAAGACAAAAGTCGAGCTTCCTAAAACCACTGAAGCCGAAGAGATGTCACTGGACGAAGCCGAAGCCATTTTAGAAAAGAACACCAAAAAGAAGAAAAAACCCGCCAAAAAGAAAACGGCGGCCAAGTCCAAGAAAACCACGGCTAAAAAGAAAACACCATCGAAAGGCAAAACATCTAACTCAAAATAACTCTAATTAAAATTAATGGCATTTGAATTTCTAGAACCTGTAAATGCTGAGCTACAGCAGGTCATTCATTCTTTTTCAGACCAAAGCTTATCGCAATACGTAAGGTTTTATGAGGGGGAAGATGAGATTGAGTTAGACAATATCCAACTTGCCTTTCTTTGCGTTAAAGACTCACGTCAAAGCGTATACGAGAAAAAATCAGATTTTTATTTTGATGACATCAGAACTCAGCTCTACAGCATGTATGTTGGCAACTGGGAGGTGAAGATTCTGGATTTGGGAGACATCGCTATGGGCGATGAAGCTTCTGATACAGCTTATGTGTTTAAATCCATTCTTTCAGCGCTTTACAAGAAATCGATTGTACCCATCATCCTGGGAGGCAGCCAGGATTTGACTTTCTACCAATATAGGGCTTACGACGGCATCAGATATATGGTCAACCTTACTTCTGCAGATCATAAATTTGACCTGGGGAACTCAGAGATGCCAATGCACGGTCAGTCTTATGTGGGTAAGATGATTATTGAAGAACCCTATAATCTGTTCAACTACAGCAATCTTGGTTATCAGTCGTTCTTATCTCCTTTAGAGGAAATCGATTTGATGGATAAATTGTTCTTTGAAGCCCTTCGGCTAGGTGAGCTGAAGCAGGATTTTACTAAGGTTGAGCCCGTTTTGAGAGATACGGATGTATTAAGTGTTGATATTTATTGTGTTAAATCTTCAGAAATTGCTGATTCAAATCATAAAAATATTAATGGATTCAGTACATTTGACCTTTGTAAATTATCTAGATACGCTGGAATGAGCGATAAACTGAGTTCTTTCGGTATCTATGAGTTGCAGGCACTAGCGAAATCTGAAGGACTTGTGCAATTAATTTCTCAAATGTTATGGTATTTTATGGAGGGATATAGTTTAAGGTTAAATGAGGAGGTGAGTGAGGATAATTCTCATTTCACAAAATACAGTGTACCGATTCAGGATGAGGTTTTAGTTTTTCTGAAAAGCGAAGTATCAAACCGGTGGTGGATCAAAATTCCAAATGAAAATAATAATGCACAAAAGGCTTCGTTATTAGCTTGTGATAAACAGGACTATTTAGATGCTACGGCTTCTATTTTGCCAGAGAGGTGGTTGAAAGCGAAATATAAAAACAACATCTAATTTAAATCTTTAGAATATTAAGAAAAAATTGTTTCTTTGGAGACAAGGTGTGAATCTAATTTATTTAACTATGAAAGTTTATTTTTTATCCTATAGAAGTTTCTCTTTACTCTTATTTGCTTTTCTGATGATGAGTTGTGGGAAGAGTGATAAGGGTCAGCTTGTAGGAGCGGAAGGAAAAAAATGGTATCCTGAAAAGCCTTACGGCATGGTATTAATCGAGGGAGGCTCTTTTATTATGGGGAAATCTGATGCTGATATAGCAGCAGTTAAGGATGCTCCTCCAAAAACAGTTACTGTACCTTCCTTTTATATGGATGAAACGGAAATCACCAATGCTGAATACAGACAATTTGTAGAAAAAGTTAGGGATTCTGTCATAAGACAGAAGTTAGCTGAAGCTGCAGAATTAGCTGGAGGAGCTGGAGAAAATGAGGATGGTATACAGCGTTTTGCGTATAAGAATTCTGGTGGAGATGAGGAGGAGTTAACCGCTTTTGAAGAGTTTTCAAAACACTACGACCCTTTGGATCAGGCTTTGAACTGGGACCCGAAAATAATTTGGAACCCTGCCGAATACCCGGATGAGGATTATGTGTATGTCATGGATGAATTTTATCTGACTAACGATCAGTCTTATAATGGTCGCAGAATGCTGGATGTGACGCAGTTCAAGTACAGGTATAAAACCATGGATGTTGAAGCAGCCGCAAGAACTCCGGGAGACCGTACCGATTTTATAACCGAAAAAGAAGTGCTGGTGTACCCGGATACCACCGTGTGGATAAAAGATTTCTATTATTCTTATAATGAGCCTATGCATAACAATTATTTCTCGCATACCGCTTATGATGAATATCCGGTAGTAGGGGTGACCTGGGGACAGGCCAAGGCCTTTGCCAACTGGAGAACAAAATACCTTAACGACTACAGAAAAAAGAAAGACAAGGCGAGCGTTAGTTTTTTCAGATTGCCGTCTGAAGCTGAATGGGAGTATGCAGCGCGAGGAGGAATTGAAGGCGGAACCTATCCCTGGGGAGGTCCTTATGCAAAAGATGACCGGGCTTGTTTTCTGGCAAATTTCAAACCCTTTAGAGGGGATTATGCCGCCGATGGAGCTTTATATACTGTAGAAGGCGATGCCTATGGTCCCAATGACTTCGGATTATACAATATGTCCGGAAACGTTTCGGAATGGGTAAACACCACCTACGATCCCTCTTCCTACGAATACATGTCTACCATCAGTCCCAACGTAAGCAGTTCTGAAAATATTAAAAAGGTGATCAGAGGCGGGTCCTGGAAAGACGTAAGTTATTATCTGCAGGTGAGTACAAGGGATTACGAATATTCTGACTCAGCGCGAAGTTTTATCGGTTTCAGAACCGTTCAGGACTTTTTAGGTAATTCATTCAATTTAAATAAATAAAAGATAAACTATCAAAGCTTAAATTATGGCAAAATCAAAATCAGGTAAAAAGATAATGAATATGGTCTACGGCCTTGGAGCCGCTATTGTTATTATTGGTGCATTGTTTAAAATTATGCACTGGCCTTACGGAAATACAATGTTAATTATAGGTCTTGTGGTGGAAGCCGGTGTATTTGCGGTTTCCGCATTCGAGCCTGTGGACAGTGAACTGGATTGGTCTAAAGTGTATCCGGAATTAGCTCAGGACAGCCCGGATTCTAAAAAAACATCTTCTAAGGTTCAAAAAGATGAACAGGGACTCTTATCTCAGAAGTTAGACGAGATGCTTAAGGAGGCTAAAATCGATTCTCAATTGATGGAAAGCCTGGGTGAAAGTATCAAAAACTTTGAAGGGGCTGCTCGTAATATCAAACCCACTTCAGACTCTATAGAATCTCAGAGAAAATACAGCGAAGAACTAAACCTGGCTGCCACGCATATGGAATCTTTGAATAATCTTTATAAAGTCCAGGTAGAATCTGCTTCCAAACAAGCTGAGGTTAACCAGTCAGTAGCCGAAAATGCAGACAGACTGAGAGAGCAAATGGAGTCTCTTACAGCCAACCTGAATTCTCTTAACGGGGTGTACGGTGGTATGTTAAGTGCGATGAGACCCAAAGCATAATATAAACTTCTTAAACGAATAACTATGGCTGGTGGAAAACAGACCCCTAGACAGAAGATGATTAATTTAATGTATTTGGTTTTTATAGCTATGCTAGCACTAAATATGTCTAAAGAAGTTTTATCTGCGTTTGGTAATATAAATGAATCTTTGGCAGAGTCAAGTGAAAGCTTTGTCAAAAAAAATAATGCTGCGCTTAGTAATTTAGAGCTAAAAGCGAAAGATTCGGAAGCACAGTTTGAGGAGGTCAAAAACTTGGCTGTATCCGTGGCATCCTTCACAAATTCGTATTATCAATATTTAGGTTCATTAAAATCAGAGCTTAAAGCTACCGTTGATGATCCTACGGATTACGAAACCATGGATAAGTCTGCGTATCTGGATGAGAAAATGCTTTCCAGTGGGAATCTTACGAAAGCAGGTAAAACATTCATGAACGAAATGGATACTTACCGTGAAGGTATGCTTGCACTTCTTGGTGATAATCCTAAATATACCCCGATTATCGGCGCTATTCGTGATGATTACAGCGGAAAAGATATTGTCGTTGATGGGGTTAAAAAGAAGTATATTGAGTACCATTTTGTCGGTTTTCCATTGATTGCTTCTATCACCAAGTTATCCTCCCTGCAGAATGAAATTAAAGTTTTCGAAAACGAAATCTTATCCATCTTACTGGCAGGTGAACTTACGCAAATGGTTTCTATGACCAATTATACGACCTTGCTTAAAACCGAGCGGGGAGCCTATTATCAGGGCGATAAATTTGATGGCTCTATTGTTCTAGGAAGAACAGATGAATCTACAGTACCCAATGATGTGAATCTGACCCTGGATGGAAGAAAACTTTCTAAATCTGACTATCAAATCAAAGAAGGCCGAGTGGTTTTGAATGTAACTGCCGGACAGGCTGGTGAACATCAGATCGCCGGTGAATTGATTTTTAAGGAAAACGGTGAAACGATTAGGGTTCCGGTGGATCAATCTTTTTCGGTTATCCCAAAACCCAATCAGGCTTTGGTTTCTGCAGATAAAATGAATGTGGTTTACAGAGGTATAGAGAATCCGATTACGGTTTCCATGCCGGGTGTGCCCAGCAATAAAGTCAGTGCCTCAGCTCCGGGCTTGAGAAAGCTAAGAGGCTCTCAATATGTTATGGTGCCGCAAACCGGTACGGAAGTCAAAATAAGTGTTGTTGGTGAAATTGACGGACAAAAGTTCCCTTCTTCCTCAACCTTCAGGATCAAAAGTCTGCCAAGACCAACGCCTACGGTGAGAGGACAGATGCAGGAAGGTTCTGCGATACAAATGCCTAAAAATGCACTGAAGGTTTCGCCTATTGGCGCTACCTTTGAAAATTTCGATTTCGACATTAAGCCTGTCGTGAAGCGTTTTACGATGAGTATACCAGGCCAGCCTTCGGTGGTTGTCAATGGAAGCCGATTAGACCGAAAGGCACAGGAACTTTTGGATTTGGCAAGAGCCGGAGATATCGTTCAGATCTTTGATATCAAAGCCGATGTCCCAGGTGTAAACGTTAAAAATATGCCAGCCATATTGGTACAACTAACTAATTAAATCAAGATGATGTATACAAATTTTAAAGTATTTATGGGTTTGATTTTTATGCTGAGCAGTGGATTTGCTGTTGGGCAGTCGAATATCCTGAACGCCTCTACACCATCGGAAGTGGGTGTGTTATCACCTGAACAAAAAGCATCCGACGATGATGAGCCCCTGGAGTATGGTTACATCAGTGACAGAGATATTTTATGGTCGAAAGTGGTATGGGAAAAAATCGATTTAAGACAAAAAGTCAATTTTCCGTTATTATATCCTACACAGGATGATGTGTTCTCTTCCAACAGGCGTTCTCTTTTCAAGACGCTGATGGAAGCTATAGAACTCGGTGCTAAAGACCCAGGCTCTAAAAATGCCATCACTGAAGTTTACGCCACCAGTTATTTCAACAAAAAGAAATCCTTTGATGATATTTTAAGTTCTACAAAATCTGTTTTTCTTCCCGATGTTGCCTTAGATATTTTGGGACAGTATGGCGTGACCGGTACAGAAAGCGTTCAGCAATTTATCAACAGGTCGCTGGCCGGAACACTTTCAAATTATCCGGATCAGTATCCGCAGGACCTGATTTCACAAATGGAACCTTACTTAATCCCTACTGAAATCACGAGTAGAAATATTTTGGAGTACCACATTAAAGGCATGTGGTACTTTGATAAGCTGCAGGGCGAACTTAGATACAGACTACTTGGTATTGCCCCGGCAGGATATGACATACAAAGCCAGAACCAGAGTTTCGCAGGTGAGCCGGAAATCATTCCTTATTTCTGGGTTTGGTATCCTTCGGCCAGATACGTTTTGTACAACGCCAAAGTATTGAATAACGACAACAGCTCTGAACCTTTTAGCTTTGATCACCTTTTGAATTCCAGACGATTTGATTCTTTTATTTATAAAACACAAAACGTGTATGAGGACAGAGAGGTGAATGAATACATTCAGGACAACTCTTTGCTTCAGCTTCTGGAGTCACAGCGAATTAAAGAAGAAATTCGAAACTTCGAATTAGATATGTGGAGTTATTAATTTCAACTCCTTTTTAAATCTTAAATTAGCCCTTGCCATGTGTAAGGGCTTTTTTATGTCACCACCCTTAGCATTCACCTAATCATTGCTGGGTGCTTTACAGACGAATTAGACCTGTCGCCTGATGATCTCGGTTCTGGCCTTTAAAAAAATACTAAATTTGAACAGATGAAAGATGTTTTGATAGTGGGATTTGGAATTGCCGGTTTATCGGTTGCCAAACAGCTCGAGCTGAGGTCCAGAACCTTCGACATTATAGCGGATGAAAGCCAGGATGCTTCCAAAGTTGCAGGAGGAGTGCTCAATCCTGTCGCTCTGAAACGGTATAATCTGGCCTGGAACGCCGAGGAATTTATGCCTCAGGCCATCGACTTCTATTCGCAGTTTAATTCTGAATCCGGAGAAGCCTTCTTCAAGTCAGTGCCGGTTTATAAACTATTTTCTTCGGCAGAGGATCAAAACAACTGGACAGTGGCTTCAGACCAGCGCCTACTGGAGCCTTTTCTGAATCCAAAAATTCAAAAGGTCACCGCCTCAGTTCAATCCGATTTCAAAGCCGGGGAGGTTCTTCAGTCCCACCTGCTCTCTCTGAAATCCTTAATTGAACATGAAAAAGAACGCTATATCCACACTTCCCAATTTATCTCTGAACCCCTGAAGCATGCGGAACTCCATATTAGCCGCGATGAAGTCATTTATAAACAGGGTACTTATAAAGCTGTTGTGTTTTGCGAGGGGTATGGCATCACAGACAATCCTTTTTTTAACTGGCTTCCAGTCTATGGCAATAAAGGGGAATACCTAATTTTTAAATCAGTCGATTTGAAGGCGAATGAATCCATTTTTAAGGCCAAAAACTTTTTGATTCCGCTGGGCAACGACCTTTATAAATACGGGGCGACCTATTCCAGGGAAAACCTGAACGATTTGCCTACGGAAGGGGCTCGTGTAGAGCTTAAGGATAAGCTTTCGGGCATGATCAACTGTGACTTTGAGATTGTAGACCAGGTGGCGGGGGTTCGACCCACGGTAAGGGATCGCAAGCCCGTTTTAGGACGTCATCCCCGCTATAAAAATCTGTATATCCTCAACGGTTTTGGCAGCCGAGGGGTTATGGCCGCTCCCGGCTTGTCGGAGCAGCTGGTTGATTGTATTCTGCAAGGAAAAGACATCGACCAGGCGATTAACCTTAGTCGGTTTTTGAAGTTTTATGTTTAGCATCCTTGTCATAAGATAGGAATAAATTGATCCATATATTCCGTGATAACCTCATAATGATGGGCCCCAGCAGGACCAGGACGACAATAATGGATATAAACGAAGGGACCACCTCCAGGCCAATAAGGAAATAGGACGTTAGAAAAGAGGCTATCGCAAAGGCAACCCCCAGACCGTAACTTATATACATGGCTCCATAAAAAAAGGAAGGTTCTATTTTGAATTTGGTATTACAGACCGAGCATCTTTCGTGCATTTCATAAATTTTACTCAGCTTATATGGGTTGGGTTCTTTGTACATTTTTCCCTCGTGGCATACCGGGCATTTTCCTGTAAACACACTATATAATTTGGTTCCCTTCAGCATTATGAATAAAATTTAGCTTTACAGCGCAAAAATACCAATATTTGCAAAAATTTTAGGTAACATATGCTACACATTCATAATCTTTCTATTTCATTTGGTGGAGAGTACCTCTTTAAGGAGATCAGTTTCAAGCTAAGTGCGGGAAATAGAGTAGGTCTTATAGGAAAAAATGGAGCCGGAAAATCGACAATGCTCAAGATCATTTCCGGAGAAATGCCCTTAGATACAGGTCAGATTGCTAAGGATAAAGAGATTTCTATTGGTTTCTTGAAACAGGATATCGATTTTGAAGAAGGACGCACGGTTCTGGAAGAAGCTTATCAGGCTTTTGAAGCGATTAAGTCTTTGGAAGCCAAACTGGAACATATCAATGAACAGCTGGTGGAGCGCACCGATTATGAAAGCGAAGGCTATAATCAACTCATGATCGATCTGAATGACTATCAGCAGCAGTATGAAATCCTGGGCGGTTACAATTACCAGGGCGATACGGAAAAGGTGCTGAAAGGACTGGGGTTTACCACCTCTGATTTTGGTAAATTAACCGATACGTTTTCTGGGGGCTGGAGAATGCGAATAGAGCTGGCTAAGTTGCTCCTGCAAAGCAACGATATCTTGCTTCTGGATGAGCCGACCAACCACCTGGATATCGAAAGTATTCTCTGGCTGGAAAGTTTCTTACAAAACTTCCCCGGTTGTGTGGTGATTGTTTCTCACGATAAGATGTTCCTGGATAACGTTACCAACAGGACCATTGAATTATCCCTGGGTCAGATTTACGATTACAACAAGCCGTATTCCAAATTCAAAGTATTAAGGGAGGAATTACGGGAGCAGCAGCTGGCCGCTCAAAAAAATCAGCAGAAAGAAATTGAACAGACCGAAAAGCTGATCAGTAAATTTAGAGCGAAAGCCAATAAAGCTTCCATGGCGCAATCGCTGATTAAAAAGCTGGAAAAAACCGAAGTTATCGAAGTGGACGAAGAGGACAATCAGGTGATGAATGTGAAATTCAACTCCTCCAAAAATCCCGGTAAAGTGGTGATAGAAGCTGAAGATTTATCGAAATCCTTTGGCCAGGATACGGTTTTTAAAGATGTGGATTTTCTGATTGAACGGAATTCTAAAATCGCGTTTGTAGGGCAGAATGGACAGGGAAAATCTACCCTGGCTAAAATTATTGTTGGCGAACTGGAACACGGCGGACACATCAAGCTGGGGCATAACGTGGAAATCGGTTATTTTGCTCAAAACCAGGCAGAATATCTGGATGGAAATAAAACTGTGCTGGATACCATGATAGATGCGGCCAATGAGAGTAACCGAAGCCGTGTGCGTGATATCCTGGGCTCTTTTCTCTTCAGAGGCGATGATGTCGCCAAATTTGTGAAAGTGCTTTCCGGAGGAGAAAGAAACCGCCTGGCTCTGGCTAAAATGTCTTTATCTCCCTTCAACGTGCTGATCATGGATGAGCCTACCAACCACTTGGACATTCAGTCCAAAAACGTCCTGAAAGCAGCGCTCAATAATTTTGAAGGCACCTTGATTCTGGTGTCTCACGACAGGGATTTTCTGCAGGGCTTAGCTGATTCGATTTATGAATTCAGAAACAATACCGTAAAGGAATTTCTTGGAGACATCAATGATTATCTGAAGTACAGAGCTCTGGAGTCGATGCGGGAGGTAGAGAAGAAAGATAAAAAGGCGAAGGAAGCCAAAGCCGAGTCTTCCACCAAACACGACTACGAATATCAGAAGAAACAAAAATCGCTTCAGAATAAACTGAGCAGTGTGGAGTCTCAGATTTCCAAGCTGGAAAAAGAGGTCAGAGAAATGGACAGGCAGCTGGAACTCAATTACGAAGAAAGCATCAAAAAGGATAATTTCTTTGAAAACTACAATGCCAAAAAGAGCAAACTGGAAACCCTTATGAAGTCCTGGGAGGAAGTACAGATCAAAATTGAAAGTCTTTAAGTTTTCATAAAATTTGAGATTTGAGTTTAACCTTCCTATTTTTATCAGGTCTAAACACAATTATGAGAAAAATTATATTATATGCACTCGGAGTGCTTTTGCTGGCAGGAGGTGTATTTGGAGCTAAATTTATTATCGATAGTAAAGAGGTTCCCCAGTCTGCCCCGACGAAGACCATCAAAACGGTATTTGTAGATACGGTTCAAAATGCCAGGGTTCCCATTATCATTCCAGCGAACGGAAATCTTCTCGCCAAACGCAGGGTCGAGCTCTATGCTGAAGTGCAGGGGGTTTTTGATTACAGCGCCAAGGCCTTCAGAACGGGACAGGCTTATAAAAAAGGCCAGACGTTAATCCGGATAGACGCTTTAGAGTACAAGGCATCAGTACAATCTGCAAAAAGTGACTTATACAATCAAATTACAGCCATTATGCCCGATTTGAGGCTGGATTTTCCGGAAATCTATCCCAAATGGCAGACCTATCTTAATGCTTTTGATATTAAGCAACCCGTACCTCCACTGCCAGAGTATGATTCTGAAAAAGAACGTTTTTTTATAAATGGCAGAGGTATCAATACGGCTTACTACAATGTCAAAAATCTGGAGGAGCGACTTCTGAAGTATAATATAACCGCACCTTTTGATGGGGTTTTAATTCAGGCTCTTGTCACTGAAGGCACTTTAATACGGAGCGGAATGATGCTGGGCGAGTTTATCGATCCCGAAGTATACGAGCTTCAGGTGGCCATCGCCAAAGAGTATGCAGATCTTTTGCGAGAAGGGGAGTCCGTTAGTTTAACCAATAAAGCGGGCACACAGCGCTATTCTGGAAAAGTTAATCGAATCAATGCCAGTATAGATCAGGCGACTCAAACTGTAAGTGTCTTTATCGAAGTTAAGGACCCTTCTTTAAAAGAAGGAATGTACCTGAAGGCTTTAATCGAAGCCAAAAAAGAAGAAAATGCTATCTCTATTGACCGGAGTTTAGTTGATGATGAGGATAATATTTTTGTGGTTAAGGACACGATCTTAAGACGTCTAAAAGTCAATCCGGTCTATTTTTCGGATGAGCAAGTCGTCGTGAAGGGTGTCCCTGACGGTGAACTTATTTTAGCCAGGCAGGTCCCGGGTGCATATAGTGGCATGCGAGTCGAAGTGGTCAGTGAAAACAATCCTGAAAATCAGCCTCAGGATGACTCCAAGGCAGAGAAAGAAAGCATTCAGGAATGAGAAAGATCATCTCTTATTTCATCAAGTACCACGTGGCAGTCAATGTCATGATTTTAGCTTTTGTGGTTTTCGGAATCATAGGCATGCTGCGTTTGCAGTCCTCTTTCTTTCCGTTAATCGAATCTGAAATAATAAACATCAACGTGACCTATCCCGGGGCAGCTCCGGAAGAAATTGAAGAAGGGATCGTCCTCAAAATCGAGGATAATCTAAAGGGTCTGGTGGGTGTAGACCGAGTCACATCTACCTCCCGAGAAAACGGGGGGAGTATCACAGTTGAAATCGATCGCAACGAAGACATTGATTTGATGCTGAGCGAGGTGAAAAATGCAGTAGATCGGGTTCCCAATTTTCCTTCCGGCATGGAGCCTCTGGTGGTTGCCAAGCAGGAGAATATACGTGAAACTTTCGATTATTTTGTAAGTGGAGAAGGCGTAGACCTGGCTACACTGAAGCAAATCGCAAGACAGATGGAGTATGATCTCCGCGCCATGGATGGTCTGTCTCAGATCGAAATCTCCGGCTATCCCGATGAAGAAATTGAAATCGCCGTTGATGAAGATGACCTGCTGGCCTACAACCTCACGTTTGCTGAAGTGGCCCAGGCCGTTTCCCAATCCAATATCCTCACAACAGGGGGGAGTATAAAAACAGATGTCGAAGATTTCCTGATCCGGGCGAATAACCGTTCTTATTACGGCAAGGAATTGAATAACCTGATTGTCAAGTCTCAGCCGGACGGCACCCAGGTGACGCTGGCGGATGTGGCCATTATTCGGGATCGATTTGCGGAAACTCCTAATGCTTCTTATATCAACGGAAGGGTTGCGGTAAGTGTAAATATCTCTACGACCAATAATGAAGATCTAATTGCTGCTGCCGAAAAAGTAATGCAGTATGTCGAGGAGTATAATGCGAAAAACGATACCATAGAAATTATAGTTGAGGATGACCGCAGCATCACCTTAAAGCAGCGGACTCAATTGTTGATAGAAAACGGGGCAGTAGGTATATTTCTCGTCTTGGTGTTTTTATCCTTTTTCCTGAATACACGTCTGGCGTTTTGGGTGGCCTTTGGTCTGCCGATTTCCTTTTTAGGGATGTTTATTTTTGCCAGTTCCTTTGGCGTGACTATCAATGTCTTGTCTCTGTTTGGAATGATTATCGTTATTGGAATTCTGGTGGATGACGGCATTGTTATTTCAGAAAACATCTACCAGCATTATGAAATGGGTAAAAAGCCGGTTCAGGCTGCCATTGACGGCACTATGGAGGTACTTCCTCCTATCATTTCCGCGATCATCACCACGGTATTGGCCTTCTCTACCTTTCTTTTTCTGGATAGCCGTATAGGCAAGTTTTTTGGAGAGGTAAGTACAGTAGTGATTCTAACCCTCGTCGTATCACTGATTGAAGCCTTGATTATCCTGCCGGCACACATCGCCCATTCCAAAGCTTTGGTCAGGGAAAAAGCCGGTGAGAAAGCTAAGGCTAAAGGCATAGGAAAGCTGTTTAAGAAGATGAGGCGGATGAACGTCTACGGTGACCGCGTCATGGCTTTTTTAAGAGATAAGTTTTATGAACCGGTGGTAAGATTTACCGTCCAGAACCGCTTTATTAGCTTTGCCATCACTACAACGCTGCTCATCCTGACCATTGGGTCCATTATGGGAGGAGTAGTGAAAGTAACCTTATTTCCCAGTATAGCCAGTGATCGCGTCAGTATAGATTTATTGATGCCGGAAGGAACCAACCCTAAAACGACAGACAGTATCATCTCCATGGTGGAAGATGCAGCCTGGCGGGTTAATGAAGACTTTACCAGGCGACAGTCCGGCAATAAAGAGGTGGTCAGGAATATCGTAAGACGTGTAGGACCGGGAAATAATAAAGCTTCTTTACGGGTGAATTTACTTCCGGGAGAAGAACGTGATTTTGGGTCCCCAGAGATTACAAATGCCATCAGAGAGGAAGTAGGCGAGGTGTATGGGGTGGAGCGCCTCACCTTTGGTTCCGGAGGGAATTTTGGCGGTAAGCCCGTTTCTGTCTCTTTGCTGGGGAATAATCTGAAAGAGCTGGAACAGGCTAAGGAAGAACTGAAAGCCCTCATGGAAGAGAATAATACGCTTAAGGACGTCACCGATACAGATCCCGAAGGCATTAAAGAAATAAGCATTGACCTGAAAGATGAGGCTTATGCTTTAGGCTTGAATTTGGGTGATGTCATGAGCCAGGTGAGAGCTGGCTTTTTTGGGCTGCAGGCTCAGCGCTTTCAACGGGGACAGGATGAGATTAAAGTCTGGGTCAGATATGATCGCGACAATCGGGAATCGATCAACGATCTGGATGATATGCGTATTGTGACCCCCGACGGGAATCGTGTACCCTTTGGAGAGATAGCCAGTTACTCCATTGAAAGGGGAACCGAATCTATTAGCCACCTGGGCGGTTTAAGAGAAATTAGGGTGGAAGCCGATTTGGAAGATCCCAATGCCAGTTCCACAGATGCCATCGCCAACATCGATGAAAATATGTTACCCCCGATTCTGTCCAAATATCCCAGCGTGTCGGTGTCCTACGAAGGTCAGAATCGCGAGGCGGAAAAGCTTACCGATTCTGCCAAAAATGTGTTCCCGGTTATTCTTTTTCTCATCTATGCGGTTATTGCCTTTACCTTCAGGAGTTATAGCCAGCCTTTGCTTTTGATGTTCCTTATACCTTTCAGTGTCATTGGTGTAGCCTGGGGACATTATATACATGGCTTTCCGGTGAATGTTTTATCCTTATTAGGCATTATTGCACTGGTGGGGATTATGGTCAATGACGGCCTGGTGCTCATCGGTAAATTCAACACGTATCTCCGGGACGGGATGGATTTTGATACCGCCTTGGTCGAAGCCGGTAAATCCAGATTCAGAGCTATATTTTTAACCTCACTAACGACCATCGCCGGGATAGCTCCTTTACTTCTGGAGCGCAGCAGGCAGGCTCAGTTTTTAAAACCCATGGCCATATCCATAGCTTATGGTATTTTTATAGCAACCTTTCTTACGCTCTTGTTCTTACCCTTGTTATTATCGATTACCAATTCAGCAAAAACGCGATTCAAATGGCTTTCAACGGGTGAACAGGTTAGTAAAGAATCTGTAGAACGCGCGATAAAAGAGCAGGAAGAAGAAGAACAGCGTCAGGAAGAAATCGATGAAGCTAACCGCGATTCAGAACCCGGCCAAACCGAAATTAAACCTAAAGATCATTAGATGATATGAAAGTATTTTCCATCAGCATATTGACTTTTATCCTCAGTTTATGTAGTTCAGCTCCGGCACATGCTCAGGAACTATTGAGCAAAGAAGAAGCCATTACCCAAATGTTATCCAATAACTTTGGTATCCAGCTAGCTGAAAATCAGGTCGATATCGCCGATAATAACCAGGGCATCCTTAATTCCGGATATTTGCCCAGGCTTACCGGTAATGCCGGAGGTAACTACACCAAGGATGACCAGGACGTGACCTTTCGTGACGGTGAACAAAACTCCATTGTTGGTGCTGAGACCACGCGTTATAACGCCTCCATTAACTTAAACTATACCTTATTTGATGGACTCGGGAGGTTCTGGAATTATAAGCGTTTAAAAGAAGAGTACGATTTGTCTTCCCTGGAAGCAAGGCAGACCATAGAAACCACGATGCTGCAACTGTTCACGGTCTATTATGAAGTCGCCCGGCTTTCGGAAAATGAACAGGTGTTGCAGCAAACCTATAACAACACGAAGCAGCGCTTAAAGCGAGCGGAGTATAATTTTCAGTTCGGACAGGTCAATAAACTGGAAGTGCTGAATGCGGAGGTAGATCTCGTCAACGACAGTATCAATCTGATGAATAACCGTCAGCTATTAAAAAATGCCAAGCGCGATTTGAACGTCGTTATCAACTCAGATCTCGAGCAGAACTTTGAGGTGGATACGCTCGTGGGATTCACCAGTCCAATCCAGATTGAAAATTTTGTAAATACGTCCCAGTCCAATAATGTTCGTCTTTTACAAGCGGAAAAGAACATTAGCATTAGCGATTATGATTATAAGGCCAGTAAAGCTGTCTTTCTGCCTTCCATTGGCCTGACGGGCTCTTATGGATGGAATGAAGGTAACTTCCCCGTGACCAGCTTTGCAACCTCCAGCACCACGACCGGTGTTTCTGGTGGCGTTAGTCTAACCTGGGATCTGTTTGATGGCGGAAGTGGAATTACCCGGATGAAGAACGCTAAGATTACGTATGATAACCAACAGCTGCTCAAAGCTCAGATCAGGCAGCAGGTCAAGCGAGATATATCCAATGCGCTGGGAAACTATCAGACCAGGCTTGAAGTTCTGAAGCTTCAGACCCAGAACATCCTGACGGCCAAAAATAACTTTGAACGTTCCAACGCCCAATACAAGCTGGGACAGATTACCTCGGTGGAGCTTCGTCAGGCTCAGCTCAATCTCCTCAACGCCCAGACCAGTAAAAATCTGGCCAAATACGATGCTAAAATCGCTGAACTTGAGGTGTTACAGTTAACCGGCCAACTTTTAAATGTAGACTTCTAATGTTTGAACATTACTTTCAGTGTCCTTACTGCTGGGAAGACATCAGCATGCTATTGGATCCTTCCGTTAGGATACAAACTTACGTAGAAGACTGTGAGGTCTGCTGTAATCCGATTCAGATCACCGCAGGGTTCGAAGACGAAGCTCTGGTGGAATTCAGAGCTGAAGATATCGAGCAATAAAAATTGAGCAATAAAGTTGAAATTTTATTTTGTAGAATTGATAATTCGACTTATATTTGCAGTCCGATATTTACAACACAGATTACAAACATATATCGCGGGGTAGAGCAGCAGGTAGCTCGTCGGGCTCATAACCCGAAGGTCACTGGTTCGAGTCCAGTCCCCGCTACTACTTTAATACTAGTTAAATCAACGGATTGTGTCTCACAATCCGTTTTTTTATGTCCTCATTTTTCTTACTTTTACAAAGAGTACACGATAAAGTACACGATCCAATCATGAAATTAGATTATTCTGAACCAAATATCTATACAGGTGGGGTAGACATTAATTCCTGGTCTAAGCTCTCAAAAGAAGATAAAAAAGAGGCTCTATCTAAAAGTTGGTACGTGTATTATTCCTTTAGAGATCCAAAAACTGGTAAGCTTAAAAGACAAACCAATATAAAAGCAGGTGCGAATCAGTTTAAAACTAAGCGTGAGCGCTATTCTTTTCTTAGAACGATGCGAGAAGCCCTCTCAAAACTGTTAGAGCTAGGATTCAATCCCTATAAAGATAACAGTGACCTGGAAGCCAAGCTGTTTTCAGATCAAGAAAATACAGCCGAAACGCAGCCCAAACCTAAACAACAACCTAAACCACCACAACCAATACCTGCACATCAGTCTGAGCCAAGTCCTGTGCCTGTGGAACCTGAGGAAGACATCATGAGCATTGACGAGGCCTTTAAGTTTGGTCTGTCTATGAAAGAACATATGATGAATAAAAACTCATACGTTCAATACAAAAGTAGAATTGGTCTTTTTGAAAAGTGGCTTAGAGAGGAGGAGCTATTTGATAAGCCAATTACCAGCATTACCAAAAAGACTGTCAATCAATATTTGAATACTATTGTAAAGAAGACCAGTGCCAGAAACCGCAATAATTCCCGAACCGATATTGCTTCCTTATTTCAACTGCTGGAAGAAAACGAAATCGTCACATCCAATTTCGTACAATCCATTGCAAAATTAAAGACCGTTCCCAAACGAAATAAGACCTATACGCCAGATCAGGAAAAGAAAATCAACACTCATCTTGAGAAACATGATCCGACTTTACACCTGTTTATCAAATTTATCAGTCTTAATTTTCTTAGGCCTATTGAAGTTTGCAGATTAAAAATCAGAGATGTCGACTTGAAAGATAAAAAGCTTTACGTCAAGGCTAAAAATCAACCGGTAAAAATCAAAATCATACCTGATATTCTTATCAAGGATATACCAGATCTGTCCAAACTCCCTGGCGATGCTTTACTGTTTGGTCGCTTTGGTATTGGAGAAGCATGGAGTGCTTCGGAAACCAACAGAAGAAATGAATTCTCTAAACGCTTTAAAGAGGTGAAAGATCATTTTGGGCTGGGAGAGGATTTCGGTTTATACAGCTTTAGGCATACCTTTATTACCAAATTATACAGAAAGCTTAGAGAGAAAAGCTCACCCAACGAAACCAAAAGCAAACTCATGCTGATTACTGGTCATTCTACCATGGACGCACTGGAAAAGTATTTACGCGATATTGATGCTGAACTGCCAGAGGATTATTCGCACTTATTTAAGTAAAAAAACATTTACTGTATATAGCTATCTTACTCTTTGAAACAAAAATGTTCCAAGAGTAAGATGGTTATCTAATTATGGAGTTATATGTTCTATAAAGAGAGCTAAAAAGGTTTAATATGGAGGGATTTCGAACAATAAGAAACAAGAACTAACATTAAACTTCAGTAGGATACAATGAAATACATATTAAGTGCAATAAGGAACATTGAAAAACATGCTTACCGTTACTTAACTTAACATAACGTGAACTATCCTTACATAACCTAACAAATCGTATCATAACGTCACGTATCGTCCCCTAACCTAACATTAGCTTAAAACCTATCACTATCATGTCTAATTTTGGAATTAGATATGGATGCAAAAACAGTATATCAAGTAGCGAAAGCACTTCCGGAGGAAGGGCAAAAGCTCTTATACGATATGCTTAAAAAAGATTTGTATTCCTACCAGCAGGAAAAGAAAAAAAACAGAACGGTTCTTACTGAAGAAGGCGCTATTGAGTATCTATTGAATACTGTATTTAATAGGATAAGTATACATCATTAAACAACATAATCCTGCACTAAAGTGCAGCAAACCTCTGTAAGTCTCTGCATCCTAAAACCTACGTATCCATCTCGTCTAATTTCGCGATTAGGTATGGATGCAAACACAGCTTATCAGGTCGCGAAAGCACTCCCAAGGGAAGGGCAGGAGCGATTATTTGAAATGCTTAAAAAAGATTTGTACTCCTGCGATCTAAAGAAGAAAAAAAGAAGAAACGTATTAACCGAAGAAGATGCTATAGAGTATCTGCTGAATAAGGTTTTCAACAAGAAAGCTCATTAATCTGCTGATTAAACGTAAAACTAACGTAAAATTTACGCACAATGGAGAATTATCATTACATCTGTCGCTACTGTAAAAAGGAATTTATTCCCAAAAGACGGAAAGTTCAAAAGTTTTGTTCTACATCCTGCAGAGTGAGAAGTCATCAACTCAGTCAGAAATTCAACAAACCTGCAAAGCTCAATGCTGAAAAAACAAAAATTGACCAGGTCAGTGCAGCCGGAGTGGTTAATGCAGCCCTGGGAACCACTGCTGCAGACTTAGTTAAAAACCTGCTTACACCTGAACAAAGCAAGTCAGCTACGAAAGCAGACCTAAGACGTTTGGAAGAACTGCTCCAGCGTTATCATAAAGTTGAAAATATCAAATCTCTTAGCGATGGCAGAGCGCCTTATTTTGATATGCAAATGAAGAGGATTGTTTATCGATGAGGTGTTACGTAATTAAGAACTCATTTTTTGTCTTTATCCTTAATTAGATAAATGATTTTTGGTTAACCTATTTTAGGAAAAGACATTTGTTTATATGGCTTACAACGCTGAATATAAACTGTCGTTTTAATGCAGTTTATATAA
>NZ_JAAIKD010000007.1 GCF_010820555.1 Psychroflexus aurantiacus
TTACAGCCGTAATTAAGGGTTTTTTATTTTTAATGCATTTTGACTTTCTTATCTGATTTTCCTTCTACAATTTAGTATTTTAGCTTAAAAAATTGTGGCCAAATCTAAGTCTCCTAAGACAACCCCTTTAATGAAGCAGTACAATACCATCAAGGATAAATATCCTGATGCGATGTTGTTGTTTAGAGTCGGGGATTTCTATGAAACCTTTGGTGAAGATGCCGTTGCCGCCTCCCGCATACTTAATATCGTGCTTACCAATCGGAATAATGGTGGAGAACGCTCAGAACTTGCCGGTTTTCCTCATCATTCCCTCAATACCTACCTCCCCAAACTGGTGAAAGCAGGTCTGAGAGTGGCTATCTGTGATCAGCTGGAGGATCCGAAGCAAACCAAAACCATTGTTAAACGCGGTGTTACCGAATTAATTACACCCGGGGTATCCTTCAATGACGATGTCTTGTCACGAAATGACAATAATTTTCTCTGCTCCATTGTTCTGGGTCCTAAAGATAACTACGGGATTTCCTTTCTTGATGTTTCCACGGGTGAGTTTTTAGTATCTGAAGGCAGTCTTGAAGATGTAGATAAACTGATTCAGAATTTTTCACCAAGTGAGATTTTGATTTCAAAAAAACAAAAGACCTTACTGGCAGAAAAGCTGGGAAGTCAGCAGCCTTATTTTTACCTCGAAGACTGGGTGTTCAAATTTGATTTTTCCAATAACCTTATCAATTCTCATTTTAAAACCACTTCAGTCAAAGGTTTTGGGATACAGGATTATAATGAAGGACTGATCGCTTCCGGAGCTATTCTTCATTATTTGTCTGAAACGAATCACGCACAGCTTCAACATATCAATAACTTATCCCGAATCCCTAAAGAAGACTATGTCTGGATGGATAAGTTCACCATTCGAAATCTCGAATTATACCAGTCTACCACTTCAGAAGGCGTTTCACTTATCGACATTATAGACAAAACAATTTCAGCCATGGGCAGCCGACTTTTAAAACGCTGGCTTGCCTTCCCGCTCAAGAATCAGTATAAAATTAATCAACGCCTTGAAACCGTTAGCTTCTTAAAAAAGAATCAAAGCCTTCAACTTGAAATCAGATCTTATTTAAAAGAGATCAATGACCTGGAACGCCTGGTATCCAAGGTATCTACTCAAAAAATTAACCCGCGTGAACTTTTACAGTTAAAGAATTCCCTGGATATCATCGCTTCATGTCAGAAGACTTTAGAAAAATCCGGACATGAGTCTCTCGTCACCATCGCCGATCATCTCAATCCCTGTGATGTTTTAAGGTCCAAAATTGAGTCGTCGATTTCAGAAGAGCCTCCAGTCAATATTTTAAAAGGAAATGCAATTAAACCGGGTTATTCTGATGAGCTGGACGACTACCGAAAAATCGCTTTTTCCGGGCATGACTACCTCGATGAAATGCTTGACTCTGAATCCAAAAAAACGGGGATTCCAAGTTTAAAGATTGGCAGTAATAATGTTTACGGCTACTATTTTGAAGTCAGGCATGCCCATAAAGATAAAGTGCCGGCAGACTGGACAAGAAAACAAACCTTGGTCAATGCTGAACGCTACATTACTGAAGAATTAAAGATTTACGAGGAGAAAATTTTATCTGCAGAAGAGAAAATCTCAGGCTTGGAGCAAAAATTATTTCAGGAACTTGTCATATGGACTCAGGATTACATGAAAGTCATTCAGCAAAATGCCTTTCAGATCGCCCAGCTGGATTGCCTGTCCGGATTTGCTCAGCTTGCTCTGGAACACAATTATGCCAAACCGGCAATTAATGAAGGCTTCGAATTATCTATTAAAGACGGTAGGCACCCAGTCATTGAAATGCAACTCAAAGCAGAGGAAGAGTACATCAGTAATGACCTTTTCCTCGATCAGGAAAGCAACCAAATCATTATGATCACCGGACCGAACATGAGTGGTAAGTCGGCTTTGTTAAGGCAAACCGCTCTTATTGTTTTACTGGCACAAATGGGAAGTTTTGTACCCGCCACTTCCGCAGAAATCGGTCTGGTGGATAAGATATTTACTCGCGTTGGCGCCAGTGACAATATTTCGATGGGCGAATCGACGTTTATGGTAGAAATGAACGAATCGGCGAGTATTCTAAACAATCTGTCCAGCAGAAGCCTTGTCCTTTTGGATGAAATCGGACGCGGAACCAGTACTTACGACGGGATTTCGATTGCCTGGGCCATAGCTGAGTTTCTGCATGAGCACCCCAGTAAGGCTAAAACTTTATTTGCGACCCATTACCACGAGCTTAATGAAATGTCCAAGCAATTTGACAGGATCAAAAATTTCAACGTTTCTGTCAAGGAATTAAAGGATAAAGTTTTGTTCCTGAGAAAGCTCGTTCCTGGAGGTAGCGAGCATAGTTTTGGGATTCATGTGGCTAAAATGGCGGGTATGCCACAGTATGTAATTCAAAAAGCACATACTATTTTAAAGAAACTGGAATCCCTGAGGGATACCAATGATGACTCTGCCTCTCTAAAACAGGCGGTACAACCTGAGCCACAATTGAGTTTTTATAATATGGATGATCCTCTGCTTGAGCAGATTAAGGATGAGATTTTGAGGCTTGACATCGATACCCTCACTCCCGTAGAAGCTTTGATGAAGCTTAATGAAATCAAGCGTTTAATAGCACCTAAGGCCAAGAAGTAATTTTATCATATTTTAGCGAAAAGGTTTTGACAAATCAATTAATATATTAAATTTGCACTCGCAATATTTAATGCGAAAGTAGCTCAGGGGTAGAGCATCACCTTGCCAAGGTGAGGGTCGCGGGTTCAAATCCCGTCTTTCGCTCTTTCCGCTCGGATGGTGGAATTGGTAGACACGTTGGACTTAAAATCCAATGACCATTGCGGTCGTGCGGGTTCAAGTCCCGCTCCGAGTACAAGCCCTTTGAGAAATCATAGGGCTTTTTTTATTACAACAGGTTATGCCAAGAAAATTAAAAAACAGTGAGCTGGTTCGTAAAACCGATGATGAGTTTAAAGCCTCGTCCAAGACGCCGTTGATTTTAATTTTGGACAACATCAGGAGCCTTAATAATATTGGCTCTGTGTTTCGAACCGCCGATGCGTTTTTAATAGAGAAGATTTATCTGTGTGGTATTACCGCGACACCACCCCACAAAGACATCCAAAAAACAGCTTTAGGAGCTACGCAAACGGTGGAATGGTCCCATAGGGAAAGCACGTTGGAACTCATTCAGGAATTGAAAGAAAGCGGCGTTCAGGTCCTGTCCATCGAACAGGCTGAAGATTCAGTCTCACTGGAAGAATTTAATCCGCATCCCGATTTAACGTATGCTTTTGTGTTTGGAAACGAAGTGAAAGGAGTGCAGCAAGCCGTTGTCGATGCTTCTAATGCCGTTCTGGAAATCCCCCAGCTTGGAACCAAACATTCTTTGAACATCTCAGTTACAGCCGGGGTATGCGTTTGGGATTTTATGTCGAAAACCCAGTTTAAATCCTAAGCTTTTTCTTTTTGTAGTTTTTCCTGAAGCATTTTCAATTCGTCCCTAAACCTTGCGGCTTCCATGAAATCCAAATCCTTTGCTGCTTTTTCCATGGACTTCCTTACCAGGGTCATTCTCTTTTTCAAATCGGTTTCGTTGTAATTTTCCGCTGCTTCTTCTGCCGCCTGTAAAGTTTGAGTTTCAATAACCTCGTAAGGCTTATCTTTTTTACCGCTTAAAGCTGAGTTGTGAGATTTTTTAAGAGCCTGAGGCGTGATATTATGTTTGGTATTGTATTCGATTTGTTTAGATCGTCTGTATTCAGTCTGGTCTATGGTTTTTTGCATGCTATCCGTAATTTTATCGGCGTACAGAATCGCCTTTCCTTCCAGATGACGCGCAGCACGACCTATGGTTTGCGTCAGAGTTCTGTTGCTTCGCAGGAAACCTTCTTTATCGGCATCCAAAATGGCAACCAAAGACACTTCTGGTAAATCTAAGCCTTCCCTTAATAAATTTACGCCCACCAGCACATCAAACACACCCTTTCGTAAATCAGACATGATTTCCACACGTTCCAGCGTATCGATATCACTATGTATGTAGCGTGTTCTGATTTTTACTCTGGTAAGATACTTGGTGAGTTCCTCAGCCATACGTTTAGTCAGCGTAGTAACTAAAATACGCTGATCTTTATCAACGCGCTTATGGATTTCCTCGATCAAATCATCAATTTGATTTTGGCTGGGTTTCACTTCAATTACAGGATCCAGTAAACCTGTTGGGCGTATCACTTGTTCCACATACACCCCGTCACATTTTTGGAGTTCGTAATCTGCCGGAGTTGCACTTACATAGACCACCTGGTTTTGCAGCGCTTCGTATTCTTCAAGTCTCAAAGGTCGATTGTCCATGGCTGCCGGCAGTCTGAAGCCGTAATCGACTAAGTTTTCCTTTCTGGATCGATCTCCACCGTACATCGCACCCACTTGCGGTATGGTGACGTGACTCTCATCCACAATCATCAGATAGTCGTCAGGAAAATAATCCAACAGACAGAAAGGTCTTGTCCCGGGCTGTCTTCCATCCAGATACCTGGAGTAATTCTCAATACCGGAACAATAGCCCAATTCTTTTATCATTTCCAGATCGAAATTGGTACGCTCTTCAATTCGCTTAGCTTCAAGAGGTTTGCCTATGTCTTTGAAGTACTCTATCTGTTTACCCAAATCAATGGCGATTTGGTCGATGGCAGAATTTAGCACTTCAGGAGATGTCACGAATATATTGGCCGGATAAATATTCAGCTTATCATACTTAGCGATGATTTCATTGGATTCTACGTTAAAGGCTTCAATTTCCTCAATTTCATCTCCAAAAAAGTGAATGCGATACGCGTGGTCGGCATAGCCGGGAAAGATATCCAGCGTGTCTCCTTTTATTCTGAAATTGCCTCGGTTAAACTGAACTTCAGTTCTGGAATATAAACTTTGAACCAAGCGCTGAAGCAATTTCGTTCTTGGAATCTGCTGATCCACTTCTATTGAAATGACATTTTTTTGAAATTCAACCGGGTTTCCAATACCGTAAAGGCAACTTACGGAGGCCACCACCAAAACATCACGACGGCCTGAAAGCAGGGACGAGGTGGTGCTCAACCTGAGTTTTTCGATTTCATCATTGATCGATAGATCCTTCTCAATATAGGTTCCGCTTGAAGGGATGAAGGCTTCAGGCTGGTAATAGTCGTAGTAAGACACAAAATATTCAATCGCGTTCTCAGGGAAGAAGGCCTTAAATTCTGAATATAACTGAGCGGCAAGCGTTTTATTATGCGCCAGGACAAGGGTTGGTTTTTGAACACTTTCAACGACGTTGGCCATCGTAAATGTTTTTCCAGACCCG
This sequence comes from Psychroflexus aurantiacus, assembly GCF_010820555.1. Lineage (GTDB taxonomy): Bacteria > Bacteroidota > Bacteroidia > Flavobacteriales > Flavobacteriaceae > Psychroflexus > Psychroflexus aurantiacus. The sequence continues at coordinate 5,421 of NZ_JAAIKD010000007.1, forward strand.
GTAACGCCAAGCAAAGTTTGATAACGCTCATTAGAGTTAAGTCCCTTTATCAGCTTTTCAATGGCCTGAGGCTGATCCCCGGTAGGTTTAAAGTCTGACTTTAAATTGAATTTCATTCAAATCTGTTTTCTGCGAAGATACCTCGCTTCCAGGTCAACGCAAAGTTAAAGCACTTCCTTTGGCATTAATTTCACAGGTATAAAATTCAGAAGAAAACCTAAAAAAGCATCTTATTTTAAAACAAATCTTACCAGGACGTCACTGCTGATTTTAAACTGATCGAAAGAAAGATTAGTTGTTGCTTCTTCTTGGTTACCGGTCGAATCACTTCTTATCTGCATATCCGAAGCCTGTCCCTGCAAAGCATAGATGTAGGAATTGGTTTCTGAAATAAAAAGGGCCTTGCCTAGCTCCTGACCGACTGCATCAGCCATGGCCTTAGCATTTCTCATGGCATTAGCTACAGCTTTTCCTTTCATCGAGGTTTGAAATTCTTTGATCTTAGAATGTTCCGTTTTATTCAAATTGACGTTGGCAATGCCAATGTTTTGCAGGCTTCTTAAAACATTTCCCAGTGAAGATGCCTGATAAACCAAAAGGCTGTAGTCTTTGGTTTTTAGGACTTTCTGACCTGAGAAAAAGTAAGATTTGAAATCGCTACTCGCATCGGCTACAAAAAGCTGTTTGTCAATATCTATATCGAGTTTTTTAAATTCTGAAATCATTTGCTGTTCCATTTCCTCAAGACTTGAATTACCGCTGATTTCTTCTTCAGAAATGCTAATGCCCAGATAAATGCGATCTGGAGTTACTAAGGTATCGGCCGTTCCCTTGACTTCAATAAAAGGCTGATCGATGAAGTTTTTTTGTTGGGCATGGAGACTTAAGAATGAAAGTATAAACAGGGGTAGGCTTAAAAAGAGTCTCATAAGATTAAATTTGGATTTTGAAGTTAACGCTTTAAAGTGAAACTACCAGTTTCGATGGTCCCATCTGTAAGTCGAATACGGTACCAGTAGTCATCAGAGGGCATATTTTTACCATTATAGGTTCCGTCCCAGCCCGCATCTTTATTCGTAAACGATCGCATAAGCTTGCCATACCTGTCATAAATCTGCAGCAGAATATCTTCCTGATTATTTTCCAGCAGTCCGCTTATTTCCCAAATATCGTTATTACCGTCTCCATTGGGAGTGAAGAACTTCATGATGCCCAATACACCAATGGTTTTTTCCGAAATACCACAGCCAAATTTATCTCTTACATAGACCTTATAAATGCCAGAAACTAGATTTTCAAATCGGTTTGAATCCTGGAAATTAAGGGGTTCCTCAATGGCAAATTCATAATCCCCAAGATTTGAAGGGTCTATGATGATTTCAATGGAATTATTCAGGTCGCTGAAATGTTCTACGCTGGATTCGAAGTCTGCAATGTCGGATTCTCTTACTTCAAATTCTTTGATCAGGCTGCAGCCAAAAGTAGGATCGCTGATTTCTACGGTGTAAATTCCAGCCTGATTGACCTCGATGGCTTGAGAAGTTTCTGAAGTAGACCATAAAAAGTCATAGTTGCTGAGGGTGTTTCCATCGATTAAAGCGCTGAGTTGAATGGTTTCGGGAAAATCTTCAAGACAATAAATCAAAGCTGTTGCTTCTGGACTGACATTGGGAAAAAGGAAGGTTGACAGTTCAATTTCCACCAGGTTTATGCAAGATTCAAAACTTTCTACAATTCCAAAAATACGACTTAGGTTAGAGGTGTTTTCAAAATTTTGAGGATTCAGAATTGGATTTTCAGCATCGAGGGCATCACTTTCAGATTCATAAAACTCAAGACTTAATTCATCAGGGGAAACCTCATTCACATTTTCAGTCAGTTGGCTGATGGCCTCTTCGAGATTAAACGTGGCATAGCCCAGTTCAGGATTATTACAGCTCTGCAGTACAACTGAATTGTAATCAGGGCTTTTATTGAATATCAGGTTGTAATCAAAGGTTTTTATGCAACTCCCATCCAGAAGATCCACTTCCAGGGTATAGGTGTCGGAAACCGGAAATTCAGCATCCTGCTGAACATTTACAGTCAAAGCGGACGTGTTTTCTCCGGTCATTCGGTTTCCATTTTGAAACCAGGTGAAGACTCCATTTTCGAACGTATTTTGTTCCAGGGTATGTTGGAAGGTATCGCATAAGCGGATGGTTTCAGATTCAAAGGCAGGTTGGGACTCTTCAATTTCAAAAGGCTTTGTGACCATACAATCTTCGCCTATAAACCGAATGTCCACGAAATAATCACCTGCTGAGTTTATCTCAATTGACGGACCTGTCTCTCCTGTAGACCATAGGTATTCATAGCGCGATGCATCTTCATTATCTTTTATGGCTTCCAGGCTTAGGGTCTCAGGAAAATCAGCAGTACAATAGATCAGGACTTCAGGAGTTACATCCACATCCGGGAAAAATCGATTGGTTAATTTGAATTCGACAAGCTTTTCGCAAATCGTATTCGTTTTTACTTTAACACTGATAGAATTGAGGTTTTCAGTATTTATAAAATCCGCTGAAACAGCGATAGGATTAGTTCCCGTTTCGGCATCTGTTGAATTTCTATAAAGCTCTATGTCGAATTCTTCCGGATTCATTTCGACCTGCTCACTAAGTTTAGAAACCACTTCAGTTAAATCAAAAACAGCATCGCTCCCCTCTTCTTTACAGGTGAGCAGCTTGTCGTCTTCAAAGGCAGGACTTTGGTTAAAAAGGATCGTGGCAATACCAAAAAAAGGACAATCTCCGTTGTTTAAATCAACTTCCAGGCGGTAATTATGCTCAACCGGAAAATCTGCCGAGGGGTTTTGACTGATATTCAAAATGTGACTGGTTTCGCCTGGCAGAACTGTTCCATCTTTAGACCATGTATAAGTTGCTCCTGGAATATCCTCGTAACCTAATTGATAGGTATAGGTGTCACAAAGGGAGACCTGCTCAATAACTTCTTCATTATCGGTTTCAACGATGGGAACTCTCTGACTGAAAAGCGACTGGATAAAAGGCGGTAAGCCAAATGTTGCTATGTTTCCGTTTAATGCTATAGCTCCCTCAGATATATTTTGTGTATAATTTGCGGCTGCTCCTATTTCATTGGGATTATTAATGACGCCTAATTGGAAAGTATTGATTAAGGAATGATAAATTTTACCATCGGGGCCAAGTTGTAAGGCCGAGGTGGTTTCATTCGAATTTGAAATCGTCTCAATCGAATTGGGGATGTCTGCAGCATCTAAATTCCATTGATAAATTTTGGTGGATGTGTCACGTACAGTGGCGTAGGCTTTTCTGCTATCCTGAGAAAATTCAACGCCATAGGCATTAACATTCTCTATCAGTTCAATGGGGTTAGAAACCTCTCCGGTTAAGTTATTAAAGTCGTATAAATAGACATTTCCGTCATCAAGGTTTGCATCTGTTACAGGGTTATAATTTGAGGTGTTATGCGCAATCAATAACTTATCTCCCTGTGGGGAGGCTTTTAGATAGCCTATTGCCGCTCTTCTGTAATTTGATACTTCCAGCAGAGGAGGGACTTCCGAAATCACAGGTTCATCATCGACCCCACCTGCATCAATAAGAAAGGCGTAAAATTTATTTCTAAACTGAGTAATGACCCAGACGGAGTTGCAGTCGCGACCTCTTACGGCTGTGATTTTCTCAGAAGCTTTATATTTAACTTCCTCAGCATCATTAGGGTCGTAGGTTATAAGCTCTTTATTTTTTTGGCCGGGAATAACATCGCCAAGGCCGCCATTTAGGGCCATATTAACAATGGAATAGTTTAAGCCATTATTAAACCCGTCATCAGCTTCAGGGACTCCCTGTTCGGTATCTGTGTATTCAGAGATCGGGTTTCCGTTGGCATCTGCCGGGCCCTGATTAGGGTAAGCATTAGCATTTTCGTGATGAGGCTCATCAACGGTAAAAACAAAGTAAAGATTTGGGTTTGTAGGATGGGGAACTATCAAGCCGCTAGAGGTACTCGAAGGATCGCCTTTCAAACCTCTGCCGGCAAAATAGTCAGCATTAGGCATGATTTGGTGATTCCTGTTCCAAATCGTCCTGCCATCGGTGTACATCAACAGATTACCATCGGAGTCAGAAATGGAAGAACAGCCTTCTAGGGTATTGAGCTGACCATCAGAAAGTGCTGTCGGCGGGTTGGTGTTAAATGTGATTCCGGCATTTCTTCCAAAATACCAATTGTCAGCCTGGCCCTGAGCGTAAAAAGATACACTAGATAAGCAAATTAACAAGGTCAATATTTTATTCAAGGCTAAACTATTTTCTCAAATATAATTTAAAGATCTCTTTTTTGTAAGAGTTTCCAGGACGAATAAATAAATATAAAACTCCAGGCCAGGACAATGAGTATGGCAGACCATTCCACATCGTAGGATTTTGTGAATTCTGAATTCAACTGGGTAGCCGCCGATTTTACAATACCCAATCTAGTAAAAGGTTCTATGATTAAATTGCTCATAGACTGCAGGGGTAAAACGTTGAGGATAACGTCTAAAGATTCAGCCTGGAATTTGACAAATAACTGAACAATCCCTTCAAAAATCCACAGCAGGAAAAGAAATCCTAAGGCAAAGGCTGAGCGTTTGAGCAAAATTCCAAAAAACAAACACAAGGAAAAGAATCCAACTAATTTTAAAAAATAGGCGAAGATGTATTCAAGATCAGAAAAAATAATACTGAATTCATCATAATCAGAAAAAATCAATCCCAAGACCAGACTGACGATAAACAGCAGTAAAGTAGAGGCGAAGGCAAAGCCTAAAACGCCATAAAACTTCGATAAAATGAATTCTTTTTTGCTCAGGCCGTCAATCAGGTTTTGCTTCAACGTTCTGTTGGTGTATTCGCTGGAAACCATGGATACAATGACTACGGCAAGGAATAATTTTAAAAAAGCGACAAAGTAGGCGTTGAAATGCCAGATGAAGGGGAAGTTGAAAATCCCCTGATCCGCCAACCTGAAATCGATGGAGCCAAAGTTGAATTTGATGGAAGTAAACAAGGCGATGGCGCTGAAAAGGATAAAATAAATAAGGCTGAGAATTTTTGCAGCTCTGTTATTCCTGAGTTTGTGAAATTCTATGAGAAAAAGTCTTTTCATTGTTAAGGCTTATTGATTCTTGGTTAATTTTAAAAACTGCTCTTCCAGGGTTTCTTTACGCTTGACGAGATGCGTGAGTAAAATCCCTTTTTCGAAGCATTCCTGATTGAGAAATTTTGCTTCATAAGGCTGAGCTAAAATCGCTTTGATTAGATCGTTGTCTTCTTCATCATAACGTTCGATAGCTGAATGCGTTGCCAGGAATGATTTTAATTTGTCTTTCTGTTCGCTTTTCAATTCAAAAAAACCATGTGTAGCATTCAATTCGTCTACAGGTCCGGCATATAATTTCACTCCCTTGCGAATGACAACGACATGGGAACAGACTTTTTCAACTTCATCCAGAAGGTGTGAGGCCAGTAGAATAGTCATGCCGTCTGCGGCTATTTTCTTGATGATTTCTCGAATCTGATGAATACCCTGAGGATCCAGTCCATTGGTAGGCTCATCCAAAATGAGAATTTCGGGATCATTGAGCAAGGCTGAAGCAATCGCCAGCCGCTGCTTCATTCCTAAGGAATAGCTTTTGAAATGATCTTTCTTTCTGTCGTGAAGATTCACGATTTCCAAAACATCATCAATTCTGGAATAGTTTACCCCTTTGATCTTGCAGACCAGTTTGAGATTATCTTCAGCGCTCATGCTTGGATAAAAGTTGGGGCTTTCAATTATGGCCCCTACTTTTTTTAGCGCTTCGTGTGTATTCATATCTCCGCCAAACCATTCAAATGAGCCGGAAGAAGGATTTACTACATTGAGTACCATGCCTAAGGTCGTAGATTTACCGCTGCCGTTTGGACCCAGTATCCCATAAACATTTCCTTTTTGAATATCGAAAGTCAAAGCATCTACTGCGGTGAGGCTTCCGAACTTTTTGGTAAGTTCTTTTAATTTTAAAATAGTTTTCAAGGCTAAGTGGTTTCCTGTAAGACGAAAAGCTCTGGCTAATGTTACATGTAAAGCTAGCAAATTTGCTACCTTTGAGGAAAAAGCAGTCTATGGAAAAGAAACTCATGTCTAGAAAAAAGCCCACGTTTGCTATCAATGAGAATCTCAATAAATACCTGCAGACCTACAACAGAAACACGAGAATTCCGGTTTCTTATGATGATTTATTGAGGTTTTCGGGTTCCATAGTGGTTTACGACAGACATGATGAAGACACCTTATGGGTGAGATGTTATTATTCTGACTTTGACCGCGAAGAAATTGATAACAGTCTAAAACGGGTGTATCTTATTCTCCATTCTGATGGACGAAGTGAACACATGGATTTTCTCAATGTGGATGCCATAGATTACTGCACTTTTGGAAACTCTAAGCCTTTCAGAATAAAAATAAGAAACATTCTGAATGACAATTTCACTTACTTCTACGTCAAAAAAGCAGATGCCTCCAGGATATATGGTCTTGATTTTGAGCATATTCTATCTCCCCACCGGATTAATTTTTTAGTGTACAAGGATACTTTAATCGAAGAACATATCGCAGGAATTCCCGGTGATGTTTTTATTAAGGAGCATTTGCCAGAATGCAACTCAAGAGCACGAAATGAAATTGCCAAGCAGTTTGTGAAATTTGACGAGCGCTGTACCCTAAGACTTCTTGGAGATATGCGTTCTTACAATTATGTGGTGATTCCTACCCACGATTTTGATCATGTGGATTATAAAATCAGAGCCATAGATTTTGACCAGCAAAATTATGAGGGGAATCTGAAAGTTTACCAGCCACACTTTTTCAAAGAAAACCGTCCCCTGGTGAAGATGGTTTCAGAATTATTGCAGGATACTTCAGTTGAGCAATACCGAAAGGAGGAACGCTCTCAGGTAGCGAAACGACTCATCACTTCAGAAAAAAGATTTAGGATGTTGATTCGCTGCATGATCAAAGACCGAGTCTCTTCAGACGACAACGTAAAAATGCTTAAAAAGCAGCTGGTGGATTATACCAGAGACATTCGGTTCAAACGCTGCAGAACGATGGGTCATATCCTAAAAACAGCTTTAGATTTCGTGAAAAGAAATTATTTGGAAATAGAATAATTCTAAGCCTGAGCTTCACTTGTATCCTTGTTTTTTCTATTTTAGAGCCCAAATCAAAAAATATAATTATGAATAAAATAAATTTCTTATGTCTGGCTTTTGGCTTGAGTATTTTTACTTTGCCTTCAGCTTTTGCACAGCTAGACAATAACCAGTCGCAGTTCGATGAATTTATGGACAGGTCAGGTAATGTCTACAGGTCAGCTTCAGGAAAACCTGGTCCAGAATATTTTCAAAATGAAGCAGACTATACCATCAAAGCTAATTTGGATCCTGAAACGCACATTATTACAGGGCAAGTTACGATGAAATATATCAATAACAGTCCGGAAGATTTGGATTACATCTGGATGTATTTAGAGCAGAACAGATTTACCGAAGATTCCAGAGGAACTTTGACGACCCCTGTTGAAGGCAATCGCTATGATGGCGATCCACTGGAAGGCGTTGAAATTTCAAATCTACAAGCTGAAGTCAGAGGGTCTACATCCTCAAAACACTTGATCTCCGATACAAGAATGCAGGTCTTTTTTGATGAACCCTTAAAAGCGAATGGAGGTAAAGCCGAAGTATCCATGAACTTTAAGTTTGAAGTTCCTGTTAACGGTATGGACAGAATGGGACGTCTCAGCACCAAGAACGGCGAGATTTATGCCATTGCCCAATGGTTTCCCCAGGTTGCTGTTTTTGATGATATCGAAGGCTGGAATGTGGAACCCTATTTAGGTGCCGGAGAATTTTATTACGATTATGGTGAGTTTGATGTCGAAATTACCGTCCCTCATAACTACCTAGTGGTAGCTTCCGGAGAACTGCAAAACCCAAAAGATGTGTTGTCTTCTAAAGTTTACGATCGCTATAAAAACGCCCTGGAAAGCCAGGAAACAGTGACTTTAATTTCTTCTGAAGAAATTGGAGATTCCTCTGTGTTTGCAAATCAAAGCGGAACACAAACCTGGCATTATAAAATTGAAAATTCAAGAGATTTTGCCTTTGCCACTTCCAAAGCTTTTATATGGGATGGCGCTCAATTCAATTTGCCTAGTGGTAAAACCGGCCTGGCACATTCTGCTTACCCAATTGAAAGCTACGGACAAAATGCCTGGTCCAGATCTACAGAATACAGCAAAGCATCCATAGAATACTACTCCGAAAAATGGTACGAATATCCTTATGCTGCAGCGGTTAATGTAGCTGCAGATATTGGCGGAATGGAATACCCGGGACTTAACTTTTGCAGCTGGAAAAGCACAGGAGCAGGTTTATGGGGAGTGACCGACCATGAATTTGGTCATAACTGGTTTCCTATGATTGTAGGGAGTAATGAAAGACGGTATGCATGGATGGATGAAGGTTTCAATACGTTTATCAATTACTACAGCACTCAGGCTTTTAATGATGGGGAATACCCGACACGATTGAATCAGCCAAGAACACTGGCGGGCTGGTTTTTAAGCGAAGGACGCGAGGGTATCGATACCTATCCGGATGTCGCTAATCTGAGAAACCTGGGTATGGTTGCCTATTACAAGCCTGCATTAGGACTGGTCACTCTAAGAGAATACATCCTTGGGGAAGAACGTTTTGACTATGCGTTTAAATCTTATATCGAGACCTGGGCGTTTAAACACCCTCAGCCTAAAGATTTCTTCAATCACATTGAAAATGCAGCAGGTGAAAATCTATCCTGGTTTTTTGATGCCTGGTTTTACGGAACAGGGAATATCGATTTAGCCATAGACTCCTTGAGAAAGCGAGATGGTGCATATTTCTTAACCGTTTCCAATAGAGGAGATATTCCAATGCCTGTACACATGCAGATTACTTTTGAAGATGGTACCACGGAAATGAAAAGCCTTCCTGTGGAAATCTGGCAAAGGGGAGATACCTGGACTCATAAATTTGAAACCCAAAAAGAAATAGAATCCATTGAAATCGATCCTGAAAAAATTCTGATGGATGTGAATTATTCCAATGACAAATGGCCGGTCACTATTTATAAGGATTAATGGATGATCTTTAACCAAAAAGCCTCGCTTCATAACATTGGAGCGAGGCTTTTTAGTTTACAGACGTAGAACTTATAAACCGGAGATGCTCTCGGCATTTACTTGTCTGTCCACTTTTCTCAGTAAGCCCTGAAGAACTTTTCCGGGACCCACTTCGGTAAAGTCGGTGGCACCGTCGGCAAGCATTTGCTTCATGGTTTGTGTCCATTTCACCGGGGCTGTGAGTTGCTTCATTAAATTGGTTTTAATGTCTTCAGGATCTGAAACCGCGGTCGTGGTCACGTTTTGATAGACAGGACATTTAGGTGTATTGAATCTGGTAGATTCAATCGCTTTTGCCAGTTTCTCTCTGGCAGGCTCCATGAGTGGCGAGTGAAAAGCTCCTCCTACAGGAAGAAGCAGGGCGCGTTTTGCTCCCTTTTCTTTTAAGGCTTCGCAAGCCTTTTCTACAGCCTCATGAGAACCGGAAATCACCAGTTGCCCGGGACAGTTGTAATTGGCAGGAACCACAACGCCGTCGATGTTTTTACAAACCTCTTCCACCACGTCATCCTCCAGGCCTAAAACTGCAGCCATGGTGGATGGATTGATCTCGCAGGCTTCCTGCATAGCCAAGGCGCGTTTATGAACCAGCCTCAAGGCATCTTCAAACTCCAGAGTGCCATTGGCTACCAGGGCAGAAAATTCTCCTAAAGAATGGCCGGCTACCATATCAGGTTGAAAAGAATCGCCAAGCACTTTGCTTAAAATCACAGAATGTAAAAAGATAGCGGGTTGGGTGACTTTGGTTTCCTTCAGGTCTTCCGCAGTGCCTTCAAACATGATTTTGGCAATGTCAAATCCAAGGATATCATTGGCCTGGTGAAACAGAGTTCTTGCTTCTTCTGATGAATTGTATAAATCCTGACCCATTCCGGTGAATTGAGCCCCCTGTCCGGGAAATATGTATGCTTTCATAAGTGTTTATTTAATTTACATGGCAAAGATACTATTTTGAAGTATTTTGAAAGCATACAGACGGGGTTCTCGACGGAGCTTGTTTAGAGCGGATTCGATCTGTAATTTTAGATTTTAGAGGATATTTTGTTTAGGTTCGAGTTGCCTGTGCTGAGCAAAGACGAAGTAGAGTCGAGAACAAACAAAATTTTAACATCTGTAGATTTATAAATAAAAGAATATTATTCCTATGTTTGTAGCATGTTTAATAACAAAAACAATTCTTGGTGGTGGTCTTTATTACGTCAAACGTCGTGACCTAGATCCTGCTATGTACATATTTCATAAAGGCTTGTCTATCACGACAGGCCTTTTTTAATTTTTAAAAACGCTGAGTCTTAAACTATGAGTTATTCTTTAAAAACCACCTATCAAAAGTTACTTGCAGATACGTTTACGCCGGTAAGTGCTTATCTCAAAATCAGAGATAAATATCCGAATTCTTTACTTCTGGAAAGTAGCGATTACCATACCAATGACAACAGTTTCAGTTACATCTGCTGCAATCCCATCGCTCATTTTAAAGTAGAACACGAGGAAATTGAATTTAAATACCCTGACGGCACGTTCAAAAGCATCGCCATTGATAAAAACATCGATGTGGCTGATGAATTAAAAAAGTACCTGGCCGAATTTGAGGTAGATGATCACAACTTCAAATTTTTGACGCAGGGGCTTTTTGGATTTACCACCTATGACGCGGTGCGGTATTTTGAAAATCTAAACATCGATAAGAGCAAGTCCAAACTGGGTTTGCCGGATATGCTTTACAATGTCTTTCAAAATGTGATCGTGATCAATCACTTCAATGATGAAGCCTATGTCTTTAACCATGCTTATGATGGAACAGATCGCATTCCTGAATTGAAATCTCTTTTGAAAAATCAGAATTATACCGAGTATGATTTTGAATTGGATGGTGAAGAGGAATCGCCGATTACCGATGAGGAATTTATGGAGTACGTGACCAAGGCAAAAGCACACTGTCAGCGTGGAGATGTCTTTCAGATGGTCATGTCCAGACGATTCTCTCAGGGCTTTAAAGGAGATGAATTCAATGTGTATCGAAAACTGAGAAGCATCAATCCGAGTCCGTACTTATTTTACTTCGACTTTGGAAACTACAAAATCTTCGGCAGTTCACCAGAAGCGCATTTGGTTGTTCAGGAAGGTAAAGCAGAGATTCACCCGATTGCCGGAACCTTCAAGCGAACCGGAAACGACCAGGAAGATGCTGCGATGGCTTTAAAATTATCGGAAGATGTAAAGGAAAATTCAGAGCACGTGATGCTGGTAGATTTGGCCAGGAATGACCTTAGCCGTCATGGTAAAAACGTAAAAGTGGAGACCTACAAAGAAGTTCAGTATTTCTCGCATGTGATTCATCTGGTAAGTAAAGTAACTGCCGAAGTCAATCCGGAAGACAGCCTGAAGTTGCTGGGAGATACTTTTCCGGCAGGAACCTTAAGCGGCGCACCAAAACATAGGGCGATGTCACTGATAGAAAAATATGAAAACATCAGCCGGGAGGCCTATGGCGGTGCGATAGGTGTTATCGATTTCAAAGGAAATATGAACCAGGCCATTATCATCAGAAGTTTTGTGAGTAAAGATTTAAAATTGCATTTTCAGGCGGGTGCAGGGGTGGTGAGCGACAGTACCGAAGAAAACGAACTACAGGAAGTCATCAATAAACTTGGAGCTTTACGTAAAGCTTTAGATCAATAAAAACGAAATCATGAAGAAAATATTAGTCATAGATAATTACGATTCTTTTGTGTACAACCTGGTGCATTATCTGGAAGAATTTGATGCCGAAGTCACCGTCAAAAGAAACGATGAGGTCGATCTCGATGAGGTGGCCCAGTACGATAAGATTTTGCTTTCGCCGGGACCTGGTATTCCCGATGAAGCCGGACAGCTAAAAGCCATTATCAAAGCTTTTGCTCACGAAAAACCAATGCTCGGGGTGTGTCTGGGTCAACAAGCCATCATGGAGGTGTTTGGCGGCGAACTGCTGAATTTGGACAAGGTTCACCATGGCGTTGCGACAGAGATCAAAACCATGGTAGAAGATGAAGTACTTTTTAGGGGCTTACCTGCCACCATGATGGTTGGGCGTTACCATTCGTGGGTAGTGAAGCAGGAATTACCAGAGTGTCTGGTAGCCACTTCCGTCGATGAACAAGGTCAAATCATGTCCCTGCGCCATAAAGAATACGATGTAAGAGCGGTTCAGTTTCATCCGGAATCGGTGTTAACGCCTGAAGGCAAACAAATGATCAAAAACTGGATAGAAAGTTAACTAACCTCTCAAACGCAATTTTACTATGAAAGATATACTCAATCGTCTTATACAGCAGGAGCAGCTTTCCAAGGAAGAAGCCAGGGAGGTATTGCTTCAAATCTCCAATGGAGAATTCAGCGATCTTCAAATCGCTTCTTTCCTCACCGTGTTTATGATGCGCAGCATCAGCGTGGAAGAACTGGAAGGCTTTCGGGATGCGCTTTTAGAGCTTTGCATTCCTGTGGATTTCCAGGGGGAAGCGGTTATGGATTTGTGCGGTACAGGGGGTGACGGTCAAAACACCTTCAACGTATCCACGGCGGCTTCTTTTGTAGTTGCAGCCATGGGTGTGAAAGTGGCGAAACACGGTAACTACGGTGTTTCATCTGTCAGTGGAAGTTCCAACGTGCTGGAAGCGATGGGTATCCAATTCTCCAGCGAGCAGGGATTTTTAGACCGTTGCCTTAACGAGGCCAATATTGCGATTCTTCACGCACCGCTCTTTCATCCGGCGATGAAAAATGTAGCCCCTATTCGGAAATCACTCGCACTTAAAACCTTTTTCAATATGCTGGGGCCTATGGTAAATCCGGCTAAACCAAAGTTTCAACTGGTAGGGGTTTACGATCTGGAGCTCTTGAGAAAGTATCACTATTTATATCAAAAAACCGATAAAACCTATTGCATTCTGCATGACCTCAATCAATATGATGAGATTTCACTCACGGCTAAAACCAAGTGTGTGACCAGGTCTAAGGAAATATTTTTGTCTGCCCGAGATTTCGGCGTTTTGCCTGTGACCAAAGAAGAAATCTATGGAGGAGATACGGTAGAAAGTGCCGCTGATATTTTTTATCAAATCTTAAGCGGAAACGGAACAGAGGCCCAAAACCATGTGGTCTGTGCCAATGCGGCCGCAGCCATTTCCACAGCAAAATCCATCGCGATAGGAGAGGCTTTTAACGAATCCAAAAGCATTCTGAAAGGCGGTAAAGCCCTGGAGGTCTTGAACCAACTAAAAACCATAAGTCAGTCATGAAAAGGATTTTAGAAGAGATTATCACTTATCAGCAGCTGCTTGTCAGCCTTAAGAAAGAAACGATGCCCGTCGAAGTTTTGAAGTCATTCCCCGGGTTTTCAAATCCAACCCGAAGCTTAAAGCAGTCTGTGGCAAGTTCAGAACAAGGGATTATCGCTGAATTTAAAAGGCGATCGCCCAGTAAAGAAGCGATTAACTTGAAGGCAGACGTGATGGAAATCGCCCAAAGCTATGAACAAATGGGTGCTGCCGGGATGTCGGTGCTGACCAATCAGCGCTATTTTGGAGGAAGTCTGGAGGATTTACAGCTGGCTAAATCGGTTTGCAACCTGCCGATACTTCGCAAAGACTTTATGGTGGATCCCTATCAGATGTATGAGGCCAAAGCCTATGGAGCGGATGCGATACTGTTAATCGCTAATGCTTTACCTTCCGAAAAACTGGAGGAACTGGCGGTTTTAGCACAGGAGTTGGGGCTGGAAATCCTGTTTGAAATTCATGAGGCTGAAGAAATTGAAAAACTGGCTTCAAAACACATCGATCTCATCGGTGTCAACAATCGAAACTTAAGCACGTTTGAGGTTGATATTCAGCAGGGACTGGATATGTTGCCGCATCTGCCTTCAGAATTGCTGAAAATTTCAGAGAGTGGAATACAGGACACGGAAACGATTGGAAAGTTGATTGAGCAGGGCTTTAACGGTGTTCTGGTAGGAGAGTTTTTTATGAAGCAAAAGGCCGCAGAACAAAATACAAATAACCGATGAAAGTAAAAGTCTGTGGGATGAAACATCCCGAAAATATCAAGGCACTTGCCGAGTCGGACATCGATTATATGGGGTTTATTTTTTATGAAAAATCACCGCGTTTTGCGGAAACTCCGGTCAGACTCCCTGCCCGGATTCAGAAAGTAGGGGTATTCGTAAACGAAGATATTGCTGTCATTGTGGAGAAGGTAAATCAATTCGGCTTACAAGTGATTCAGTTGCACGGAGATGAAACCCCCGATTTTTGCTTGGAACTCAGAACGGCACTAGACCATGCGGGGCAGGCTGAGGTTAGCTTATGGAAGGTATTTTCGATAAAGTCAGCTTCAGATTTTAAAGGCGTTGAAGCCTACTGCTCTGCTGTTGACGGCTATTTGCTGGACACCAAAGGCCAGTATCGCGGAGGCACAGGTGAGAAATTTGACTGGCAGTTGCTGGAGCCGCAGAATTTTTCAAGACCTGTGATGCTCAGCGGGGGCATTGGGCCGGAAGATGCTGAACAAGTGAGTCAGTTATATAAAGACGGGCTGATTGCGGGCGTTGATGTCAATTCAGGGTTTGAAGAGGAACCCGGCCTTAAAAATATAAATTTAATACACGAATTTTTACAAAACCTTAGAACCAATGAGTAAGTATAGCGTGAGTGAAAAAGGATTTTACGGAGATTTTGGCGGGGCCTATATCCCGGAACTACTGTTTCCGAATGTCGAAGAATTAAGACAAAACTATAAGCAGATTATAGGGACGGATGATTTTCAAAACCAGTTCAAAAGCCTTTTGAAGGACTATGTTGGTCGACCTACGCCCTTATATCTGGCTGAAAACCTGAGCGAAAAGTACAAGACTAAAATCTACTTGAAACGGGAAGATTTGTGTCATACCGGAGCGCATAAAATCAACAATACGGTTGGGCAAATCCTTCTGGCCAAGGCGCTTGGGAAGCGTCGCATCATCGCCGAAACCGGTGCAGGCCAGCATGGCGTAGCTACAGCGACGGTCTGTGCACTGATGGGTCTGGAATGTATCGTGTACATGGGTGCTGTGGACATCGAGCGGCAGGCGCCAAACGTAGCCCGCATGAAGATGCTGGGCGCCACAGTGGTTCCGGCGACATCGGGAAGCAAAACGCTGAAAGACGCGACCAATGAGGCGATTCGCGACTGGATTAACCATCCGAAGGACACCCATTACATCATCGGTTCTGTGGTAGGACCACATCCTTATCCGGACATGGTCACGCAGTTGCAGAGTGTGATTTCCAAAGAGGTAAAAGCTCAGATGCTGGAAAAAGAAGGCCGTGAACTGCCAGATTATGTCATTGCCTGTGTGGGTGGTGGAAGTAATGCCGCCGGACTTTTCGCAGATTTCATGGATCATGAAGACGTGGGTATCATCGGCGTGGAAGCCTCAGGTAAGGGTGTGGATACTACCGAATCTGCCGCCACTACGATTTTGGGACGCGAAGGGATTATTCATGGCAGTAAAACGCTGTTGATGCAAAACACCGACGGGCAAATTACCGAGCCGTATTCCATTTCCGCAGGATTGGATTATCCGGGCATTGGACCGCTGCACGCGCATTTGTTTAAAACAGGGCGTGGCAAATTCGTCTCGATTACCGATGCCGAAGCCATGGAAGCAGGCCTGGAACTGAGCCGAATGGAAGGCATTATTCCGGCCATAGAAACGGCTCACGCCTTTGCGATTTTCAAATACCTGGAGTTCAAGGAAGACGATGTGCTGGTGTTTAACTGCTCGGGACGTGGAGATAAAGATCTGGAGACGTATAGGAAGTATTTTGGGTATTAAGGTTTTGCCTATGTTACCTGATGGTGATAAAAATAGAACAAAGACTATAGAACAAAGAGCAAAGAAAAAAGATAGTTTAAACCTTAGTGTCCTTCATGACTCCGTGGTAAGATTTCACCGCCATGACGCAAAGAATGCAGAGAAATGAAAACAATAGTTTAAACCTTTGTGTCCTCCGTGACTCTGTGGTAAGAAAAGAACACAGAACATGGAGCAAAGAACAAGATGACAGTTCGAGTGATCCCGTCCGTTTTGTTGGGATTGTATCGAGAACTAGAGATGATTTCAAATACAATAGTTGTTGATCTGTAAAAAGTCAAGAGCAAGAAACAAAGAACAAAGAAAAAAGATAGTTTAAACCTTAGTGTCCTTCATGACTCCGTGGTAAGAATACACCTCAAAAGGTGACAAAGAAAACGATAATTAATAAGTGATTTTTACTTCTAACATAATTACCTAGCAATACAAAACTAAAACCTATGAACAGAATAAATCAAGCCCTGGCTCAAGATAAAAAACTGATTTCCATTTACTTCACGGCGGGGTACCCGGAGCTGGAAGACACCACTGAAGTCATCAAACGCCTTGCAGACGCGGGAACCGATGTGATCGAAATCGGTTTGCCCTACAGCGATCCTCTGGCGGACGGGCCGGTGATTCAAAAAAGCTCAGAACAGGCTTTGCGCAATGGTATGAGTACTCGGAAATTGTTTCAGCAGTTGCAGGGCATCCGCGATACGGTGGATATTCCGTTGATCGTGATGGGCTATTTCAACGCCATGCTGCAATTTGGGGTGGAAGATTTTTGTAAGGCATGCGAAGCTATCGGTATTGATGGCATCATTATGCCCGACTTGCCCATCGATATCTTCGAAAGGGACTATAAAGCCCTTTTTGAAACCCACGGACTCAAATTTGTGCCGCTTATCACCCCGGAAACTTCCGAAGAGCGCATTAAAACCATCGACGAATTGGGCGATAGTTTTGTGTATATGGTGAGTTCTTCAAGCACCACAGGCGGAGAGCAGGGGTTTGGCGAAGAAGCCATGTCTTATTTCAAACGCATCTCCGATATGAATCTGAACAACAGCCTGATGGTAGGCTTTGGAATCAAAGATGCGTTCAGCTTTGAGCAGGCCAGCCGGTTTACCAGCGGTTGCATCATCGGCTCTGAGTTTATCCGCCGACTGACCAATGCAGGGATGGAGGGCATAGCTCCTTTTATAAAGTCACTGAAATAAGAAGTTTTCCTGCTGTAAAAGTCCGGATTGTGTTTTTTATTTTTTTTTGAATTTGCTTTCGTTTGCTGTACAGCTTAAAGATATCCAGCTTCAAGGTATTGAGAAGACCTACACCTCCGTCCGTTGAGCGTGTAGATTGAATTTGAAAGTTGGTGATTGATATGCTGAGATTAACTGAAGGCTTTGAATTTCAGAAATTTACGGTTTTCCCGTAGTAAAAGTAAGGTCGAACCGTAAGCCTTTTAAATCTTATGGGTCTATTATTGCTTTGTTAATAAGTTGCAAAGTGATTTTACACACACACACACACACACACACACACAGCCGAGTAATGCATTCTTTCATCGAATAAGGCTGCAGTATGGCTTTCCTTAGTTATTATTTCAGAAAAAAAAATCTAGAAATACTAATAACTAATACCCATACGAATGAAAACACATCCGATTAAACCGCTACTATTGTTTTTTTTACTCTTTGTCGTGATCTACAGTTGTGAAAAGAATGATAGTATTATTAAACAAGAGAAGGGCCTTAAGACGGTAGCTTTTGAGGACGCTCAAAATTTTATAAAACAAATTGAGCAGGGAAAAAATAAAACTTCTGGAGAAAATTTTATCACCTCATTTTCAGAAGACATAAGCTACGAAGATTTAACCAATACAGAAGAAGAGCTTGCGGTAATACCTGTCACCACTCTGTATCCAAAGTTGTATAGTAGATTGGTTTTATTGACTATTGATAATAAAATACAAAGCGCAGTAGTAAGCTTAAACCCGTTTGAAGATGCTACACCCACTAGTTTTTCGGGAGAACTATTGATAACAGATAGAGAAGGCAATATACAGGGAGTTTTGGTTATTGAGAAAAATGCCATTGTAGCTGAGTATAAGCATAACGGATTTGGTCATAAAAGCCATAAAAGTGATACGGGTAAGACTACTGCTGCCACAAATTGCTGGTGTGGTTTATCCAATTGTGATTGGTGTGGAGAACTTGATGAAGTTATTATAACTGCAGATGTATCTGATACACCACCAGTACCATACGTATCTATTTCTTATATTTATACAACAGACGGAGGTGGTGAAGACACTAATGAATGGGATCTTGGTAGTAGTGGTGGAGGTTATGCCGATTTAGACCCCGACTCTGAAAATGATAAACCTTGTCCCGGTGATCCTGTTAACAATCCTGAAATTGTTTCTTCAGGGGCATCAGGAAAAAAAGGAGGAACTTTTGGATGTACAAGACAAGGGGATACAGATTGCTCCCCGCCTTTTGATAAAGAACACGATGGTATGGACATAAAAGCTGAACTAGATACAAATGTATATGCTATGTATTCAGGAAAAGTAAGCAACATAAGAGATTCATTTAGTCCAGGTCAGTATCAAATAGATTCATACGGTAATTATGTTATTATTACTTTTCAGATAAATGGTAATACATATTTTGCGAAATACAATCATTTAAATACTGTTTCATTAGTTCAAGGGCAAAGCGTAGTTGCTGGGGATATAATTGGTACCGCTGGTAATACTGGTAATGCTGCTTCAGCTGGTGTAACACCTCATATACATTTACAGGTGTTTAATTCTTCTTGGCAGAGTATAAACCCTTCTGATTTTTTAAACACAAAATACGATAATAATCATAATCCAATTTCAAATTGTAATTAATCATGAAAAAGCTATTTTTAATACTAACCATTTTAGAATTCTCATTTATTGTTAGTTGTGAAGCCCAAAATAACAATATTGATAGTAGTCAAGCCACTATCAATGGCACTAATGTATTTAAAACTCCAGTTAGTTCTTTGTTGAACGTATTTGGAGAACCAGTTTCTAAAGAAAACTTCTTTTTTGAGATGGAAAATACAATGGGGAAAATTTATTATTACGATAAACTTTGCTTTTATGTAAAAGATGATAAAGTCGAAAGCTTCGTAATAGAAGGTGGTCAATATGATTTTACGTCAGATGACATTAATATAAATGATAAAATTGATTCATTAGAAAATATCTATCCAAAAAGTTATTCTAATAGAAAAAATTATGAAATAATAATACAATTTTCTGATGTGGATTACTTTATATCTTTACATTATTCTAAAGAAAATGTCATTAAAAAAATAGAGTTATATTCTTATTGAGCTATTGAAACGTTTTAAAAAGGTCTTATCATTGGGATAAGACCTTTTTTTATTGACTTTATAATGCCCAAAAAATTGAGACTATCAGTTAAATTGAATTTTTTTTACTTTAAATAATGGAAAAAATGTGAAAATCACGTAAATCTTATAACTATAAATAATAATTTTAAACTAATAATATGAAACTGATATATTTTTTATTAATAACAACTGCTTCAATCTATGCTCAACCAAATGTAAACGTTTTGAGCGAGGATGAATTTGAATCTATACAAATCAACGGACATAGTATAAGTCAAATAAGATCTACCAATGGGAATGAGATACAAATTATAGATCTATTTGGAACATATAATAATTTGAAAGCCACAAACCTAGGTGGAGTGTCTTATGAATATTTTTTCAAGTCTCTAAATAATGGGGAGTTTAAAATAGGATTTTCATCTACAAACTCTTCATCAGGAGAAGTTCCACTGAGTAACTTTGAAATAACAGATAAAGATATTAATCTTTCAATAAAAGGTGTGAATTTTTCTGTAGGAGATAACATCTCTGTTTTGTCGCCATTAAATTTAGAAAAAAATACTGCTGGAAATTATTCTTCCAGAGTAGAAGCTTTTCTAATAGCCCCATGTGAGGGATGTAATAATTTTTTATATATTAAATATAATATTCACGACCAGAGCATATTAGAAGTGGGATATATAGAAATGACTTAGATATTATTTATAACCGATATGGCATAAGCCTTTTCGGTTATTTTACTTTTACTCTATGGTAATTTTTTGAGAGTAGTGTTGAAAGTTAAGATGTCCTAAGTGCCTATGGAAAAACTATTTTGCAATGTATGAGCGACTAAAAGTGGTCTAAAGAAATGAGGGTATTATAATAGATGACAATGGAAACTCTCAAACAAATAACAATTGTAATTAAAAGAAACATGAAAAATATAATTTATTTATCCATAGTATTAATTTTCGTTCAAGCCTGTTTCGCTCAAGAAGGCTATAATAGCTTGAACGATACTGAGTATGCCAATGTAAAATTCCAGGGTGTTTCTTTTGAAGCTATAAAAGCCACCGATGGAGATGTACAAGCAATGAGAGAACTCTTTCCGTCTTCAACTGCAAGTAATCATCCGGATGCTTTTAAAGTAGATGAATTTGGAAGTGAAATAGGTGAACCTCAACGCTATTTTTATTTTAATAGTGGGCTCAAAATATTTTTTGGACTAGAAGGACCGAACGTGCCAGCTGAGATTGGCAGACTAGAATCTCCTGATATCACTGTATTAGGACATCATTTAGAAGTAGGAGATTCTATAGATGTGTTTGGGGATGATATTGAATTTAACCAAAGAAAGAATGGTGGGTATTCAATTAGATTCATTAAAAATAATGGATATTGTTGTCCCATAGTCATAGTCTTTGATAGGTATAATAAAATCACTAAAATCGTGTATTTAATTTATACTTAAATCTATTTTACAACTCAAATTAATCTTACTGGTTACGTAGGCCTCCAGAATTAAGTAATTTCATATCTTAATCTTCATTAAATTTAAAGAGGTATTCTGGGCTAACTAGATGACGTGAAAATCATATTCTATAGTTGTATCGTGATAAAAATTGACAATTAAAACAAAACTCAACATATACGCTTTTATACTTTTATTATTATGCACTACTGAATCTGCATTTGGTCAAGAATGTAACTATGATTCTACAGATATCAATGTAACACTTAATGGATGGGATATTGACAGGACAGATTATACGCACGAAAGATTTATAGAAGTAGCTGGGTTAGAACAAAATTCTCAATTGGATTATGGCGGTGAAAAGGATACCGAAGAGTTTGGATATCCATGGTACTATTACTACTTAGGTAATAATTACATTCATTTTGCAGGAATTACTGAGGACTTTAATTACAATGGTCTTAAACGAATTAATTCTTTCGTCATAAAAGAGAGAGGAGTGTTTCATGTGAATGGTATTCAGGTAGGAGATACAGAGAGTGCTTTAAAACAGGCTTTTAGTGAGGTGAGCTTTTGTACAAAGTCAATTTCTTCTAGAAAGAAAGCACTATTTTTTAGATACGAATACTTTACACTAGGATTTGTTATTTCAACTTATGATCATACCATATTAGAGATAGAATTGTATGCTCCTATATAGTATTTGAAAACAATTGGGTGTATCATAACAGAGAAAGCGAGGTAAAGTCTTTCTCCGTTAACTTATTTTCTTGAATAGTAAATTGATATTAAATGAAAAATATAATAATAACTTTATCAATAATTTTATTAAGCAATTATGTTCAATGTCAAGTAAATTCAAACATCATTTCTAAAGATGAGTTTAATAACATTGAAATCAATAATGTCAAACTTAAGGACATTAAAGCAACCAATGCAGATAAAGACCAACTTGATAATTTATTTACTTATGATCTACAAAGATCGAGTAATATAGATCCAGATGGTGAATTTTATAACTATGATTTTAATGGATTTTCTATTGGTTTTTCTGGTATTATGGGCACCTTTTAATAAGTAGTTTTGAAATTACTAATTCGAATTGGGAAATGACAATTCAAGGCAAAACCATTACGATAGGGAGTCATATAGATGAATTGGGAAACGTTGTTTTAAACAACCAGGTTGACGGTGGAAAAAGTGTTATTTATCAGTACTGTGAGGGTTGTAATAATTTTTTATCTCTGTATTTGGATTCAAAGAATAGGATCACGAAGATAGTTTATGTTGAGATGACTTAATAAAGTAAGATAATACATCAAATTAATCTTACTGGTTACGTAGGCCTCCAGAATTAATTTCATATCTTAATCTTCATTAAATTTAAAGAGGTATTCTGGGCTAATAGATCCAAGGATTGATTTCAATTCATGTTTCAAACCACTTCAAATCCTTCAGATCAACCTTCTCACTCAGGACGTTTTTTAAAGTCAGTTGAAAACACCGAGTTGAATGTCTAAAAACATCAGGTTAAGGTTTACAAAATCAGAATAAATAAAAAACGCTATCCTGCTAAGCAGATTTCTCAAAATCCTGAAGCTTTAATCCCGGGATTATAAAAGAAATTGTTGGATTGTCTTTATCTTTGCGGCTTCAGAAAAAATTACAGACTCATGCAATTATCAGAACAAGAACGCGTAAGGCGGGATAAACTGGCTTCACTTAGGGAAATGGGCATCGATCCGTATCCTGCTGCTCAATTCGATTATACGCATACCTCCAAACAGATAAATGAGAAATTTGAGGAAGGCAAAAAGGTAGTGGTTGCCGGACGTCTGGTCTCCCGAAGAATACAGGGAAAGGCTTCTTTTGCTGAGTTGCAGGATGGGGAAGGACGCATCCAGGTCTACTTCAACAGAGATGAAATCTGTACGGGTGAAGACAAAACCCTTTACAATGAGGTGTATAAGAAACTACTGGATATCGGCGATTTTATCGGGATAGAAGGGGAATTGTTTATGACTCAGGTGGGTGAGAAAACCATCAAGGTGCTGGATTTTCAGCTGCTTAGTAAATCTTTAAAGCCGCTTCCCTTTGCTAAAAAAGACAGAGAGGGTAAAGAATATGATGCCTTTCATGACGCGGAGCAGCGCTACAGACAGCGTTATGCCGACCTGGCCGTGAACCCTACTGTGAGAGAGATTTTCAAAAAACGATCGGCTTTGTTTACAGCGATGCGGGATTTCTTTAATGCTGAAGGCTATATGGAGGTGGAGACACCAATCCTGCAATCCATTCCTGGTGGTGCAGCGGCCCGTCCGTTTATCACCCATCACAATGCGCTGGATATTCCCTTGTATCTGAGAATTGCCAATGAATTGTATCTGAAACGCTTGATTGTCGGAGGCTTTGACGGGGTGTATGAGTTTTCCAAAAACTTCAGGAATGAAGGCATGGACAGAACGCACAATCCCGAGTTTACCGCGATGGAAATCTATGTGTCTTACAAGGATTACAACTGGATGATGGAGTTTACCGAGAACCTGCTGGAGCATTGTGCCCTGCAGGTGAATGGAACTACCAAAGCTACCTTTAAAGAGCATCACGTGGACTTTAAAGCGCCCTACAGGCGTGTGACCATGACCGATGCCATTATAGAATATACCGGGTTTGATATTACGGGTAAGTCTGAAGATGAATTGAGAAAGGCGGCTTTGGAGATGGGCTTGGACGTGGATGAAACCATGGGTAAAGGCAAGCTCATCGATGAGATTTTTGGTGAGAAATGCGAAGGCAATTTTATAGCGCCTACATTTATCATCGATTACCCCAAGGAAATGAGTCCGTTGTGCAAAGAGCATAGAGATAATCCGGATTTGACCGAGCGTTTTGAACTGATGGTCTGTGGTAAGGAAATCGCCAATGCCTATTCAGAGTTAAACGATCCTATAGAACAGCGTGCGCGTTTCGAAGATCAGTTGAAGCTGGCCAAAAAAGGCGACGATGAAGCCACGGAGTTTATCGATTATGATTTCCTCAGGGCTCTGGAATACGGCATGCCTCCAACCTCTGGTTTAGGGATTGGTATGGACCGATTGATTATGTTCCTGACGGATAATCCGTCAATTCAGGAAGTCCTGTTCTTCCCGCAAATGCGACCAGAGAAGAAAAAAGTGGAGCTGACTGAAGAAGAAAAAGCAGTTCTGGAACTCTTGAAACAAGAATCTCCTCAGGAACTGGAAAGCCTTAAAGCCAAATCTGAGTTGAGTAACAAAAAATGGGACAAGGCTATAAAAGGGCTTAGAAGTAAAGATCAGGCTACTGTTGATAAAACAGATGAAGGATTGTTTGTTAGGTTGTTGTAAAAAATTGCTTGAAAACTTAATGTTTGGTACGAGCGAGACGTCTGACTTTGCTAGCAACGCAAGCAGGCTTGCACCAGCGGCGAGTTTAATATAATTCTGCGATGTAGTTTGTCATTCTGACAGAGAAGCTTTCTTCTGCTTCGATGAGTAATCTTTTCCAATTCGAGGCTATGAGTAATCTTATGTTTTTAGATAATGTAAGATTCTTCATTCCATTGCATTTCATTCAGAATGACAAGGGTTGTGGTTTTATTCTATATGAGGAGACTTCCGACTGTCGGACGAGACAGAGAATCTAATCCAGTCCTTTACAATAAATCAATCCTATTAAACTGGTAATCACTAAACGTCTTCAGGGTTTTCTCTAAAGCATGTTTCATGTTGGTTTCCGCTTTTAGGCTGTCGTGAAAGACGATGATGCTGCCGGGTTTTGCTTTGGTTTGAATTCTCTCAAAACACGCTTCTTTAGAAATCCTAGCATCATAATCCTTACTGATGATGCTCCACATAATGATGTGCTGATGGTCTTTCAAAACGGCTCTGGCCTGGGCTGAGGTACATTTTCCATAGGGTGGCCGGAAGAGATTGGATTCCACTGAATTCAACTCTATCACATCCTGACAACGCCTGACGTCTTTCAAATAATCCTTTAATGAACTCTTCCACCCACTGCTGTGATAAAAGGTGTGATTTCCTACAGCATGGCCTTCAGCCAGGATCTGTTTAAAAAGCCGTGGATGTTTCCTGATGTTATCTCCAATGCAGAAAAAGGTGGCTTTGGCCTTGTGTTTTTTTAGCGTTTCCAAAACCCAGGGGGTTACCTCGGGGATTGGTCCGTCATCAAACGTGAGGAACATCTCTTTTTCCTGAGTAGGGATGCTCCACACGCGTTTTGGAAATAGGGGTTTCAGAAAGTCAGTGGAGTTCACATCTATCTATTCATTAGGGATTTGATCCGGCGATAATAAACTACCACTGCCGCTATCTTTTTCAATCTCTTCTACGTCTTCCTGATTGAGTTCATCTAATAGGTTCTGATCCACATCTTCAGCTTCAGAATCCTGATAAAAATAGCTGAATTTCTCCAGGTAGGAGTTGAATTCAGCGGCTTTTTCTTTTACCATTTCATCGTCCTGCTGAATGATGAGGATATCGACTAAACTTCTGTATTTCTCGATTTCAGTAAAAATATCCTCGGCATTTTCAACCTGATTTTCATAGGTCATCCCGGCATAATAATCCAGCCATTCCTGATAGTTGGTCGCGAGTTGCTCCCATACTTCCCTGGCTTTCTCTGGTTTGTCAATCATATAATAACCGGTCACAAAAGGTTCAACCAACTGGTAATACTGGTAATGTTCTACCGGAATATGTTTCATACCCAGGTCAAGAATGTCTTCAGCTTTATCAAACTTTCCTTTTTCAATCAGTTTTTCGACCAGTCGGGCAAGGTTGCTTCTGTAGGTTATGGCATTTTTTCGGGTTTCAGGATCGTGATAAATGTCGTCGCTACCGCTGTTTCCCCACTCCCAGTCCATAACGATATTGTACATTTTATCTTCGTCTATACGGCCCATATCAAATGGATTTTGTGGATTGACCGGAGTTTTGATAGGTACAAGTTTATAGGTCACGCCTTCCAGCTGAAGATAATCTTTCATCCAGAGGTAGTCCTCATCTCTAAAGCTTCCGCCTGTAAAGTAGATTGGTCTTTCCCAGTCGTTATTGGCAAGTAAATCCAGCATCATCAAATTGGGCTTGTAGATCAGATTATCTTCCAGGTTAATATCGATGTAAGGGACAATTAAGTCTGCGTCTTTAGGTTTTACTATACCTGACTTCAATACCTGTTCCTTGTCAACCGGCACTCTGATGTTTTTGGTTGGAAAGGTGTTGATGACCTGTCCACTTTGCAATTCTGCTTTTGTGGTTTCGTTATCACTTTTGATGTATTGTATAAACTGGTCTATCACAAGTGTGTCACTCACTCTGGGATCTTCCTGGTACCAAACGGCATCGTTTGTCCCGTATTTATAGTCATCATGTTTTAACGTGGTCTTAATAGGTTCGCTTTCATAGGCTTTTCTTCTCATCTGGTCTATATACCAGTCTGTAGCAAAAAGGCTGGTATTTATAGTCCTCACATCGGTTCTATAGCCTTCAATTTCCTGAGCATACCACAGCGCAAAGGTGTCATTGTCACCAATGGTAAAGAGTATGGCGTCTTGGTCTACAGAGTCCAAATACTTTTTGGCCATAGACAAGGTTGTATATTTTCCTGAGCGATCGTGATCATCCCAGTTTTCCGAAGCCATCAAAACCGGTACGGCAAACAAGCAAACTACCCCCACAAGAGGCACTGCCAGTTTCGGCGTGATCCATGTCTTCAGATAATGGAACAAAGCGTAAACACCCATTCCTATCCAGATGGCGAACACATAAAAGGATCCCACAAGCGCATAGTCCCGCTCTCTGGGTTCAAAAGGGCGTTCATTGAGGTAAATTTTCAGTGCTATTCCTGTGAACAGGAAAAATACGGTAAGCACCCAAAAGCGTTTGACATCTTTGGACGCATGAAACAATAAACCGATAAGCCCTAAGATGAGTGGCAGGAAATAATAGGTATTTCGTGCTTTGTTTTCAGCTAAGTCTGAAGGTAAATTATCCTGGCTTCCCAGTCTTTTTTCGTCAATAAAATCGATGCCGCTTAACCAGTTCCCTTCTAAATTCGTGTATTTGCCTTGATTGTCGTTTTGTCGTCCTGCGAAATTCCACATAAAATACCTCCAGTACATATACCCCATCTGAAACTCGAGAAGGTAATTGAGGTTGGAGGCTGCAGAGGGTTTTTGCACATCCAGGTACTGATTAAAACGCTTTAAAAAGCTGATGTAGCCTTCTGAAGAAACTTCTCCTTCTCTAAAGTCTTCTCTAAAGGTATTGACGATAGCAGTTAATTCCTCTTCGCCTCTGTATTCAGGTTTGATTGAAAACTCCAAGGGGCCGGTAAACATCATGTAATTCGAGGCATGCTGTGTACTCCACATTCTCGGTAAGAATGTTTTTTGTTTAGCGTCAGAATTTTGCTTGGCATTTTTGTAATCGTTGATGATCACATATTCCCCTTTTTCCTCATCTTTTTCGTAGATAGGGTCGTCGTCCAGGTAAGGATTGTCAGGATCAAGGCCTGCGAAGATCTCGGTAAACTGAGGTCCGTAAAACAGATGCGTTTCCGGGTACTGGTCCCGATTATAATAGGCGAGGAGTTGCTGAGCACTGCTGGGATCGTTTTCATTGATGACTGTACCTGCGTTGGCTCTTACAGGAAGCATAATCCAGCTTGAAAAACCTATAAACACAAATAAAATACATAGCAATACTGTATTCATGTGAATATAATTTTTACGTCTTGTGTACTTTAAACCAAAATAAAATACAGCAATCACAAGCAATCCGGCTATGATGGTTCCGGAGTTGAAGGGTAATCCTATGCTGTTGACGAAAAACACCTCCATCTTGGCGAAAAAGGTGAGCGAGTAGGGTAGAAGGAGTTTGAAGATAAACAGTAAGATACCGATCACAACTAAGTTGGCAACTATAAAATTCTTGACCGTGATCGTTTTGTAATTCTTGAAGTAATATAAAAAACCGATGGCTGGAATGGTAAGTAATCCCATGAAGTGCACGCCAAAAGACAGGCCGATAATCAGGCAAATTAAGATCAGCCAGCGATTCCCTCTGGGTTTATGCATATCTCTTTCCCAAAGCAATCCCACATAAAACATGGCGGCCATTAAGCAGGCGGCCATCGCATACACTTCAGCTTCTACAGCACTAAACCAGAAGCTATCGGTAAAGGTAAAAGTAAGTGCACCAATCAAACTACTGGCTAAAATAGCCATGTCTGAAGCCTGAGATTTAACTTCAATGTTTTTTGTAAGTTTTTTCAATAGCAGAGTGATAGACCAAAACATGAACAAAATGGCAAACGCACTCGCCACACCAGACATGAGGTTAATCATAAAGGCTATCTGACTATCGTCGGAGGCAAACATAGAGAAGAAAGCCCCAAAGATTTGATAAAAAGGAGCGCCCGGTGGATGCCCCACCTGTAGTTTTGCTGAAGTAGCAATATATTCACCAGCATCCCAAAAACTAGCGGTAGGCTCTGCTGTGAGATAATACGTAATGAATGCTACTAAAAAGGCAAACCAACCTAATAGTTTGTTCCAAAGTGAGAAGGCGTGCTTTGTCATTGAAATTAAAATTTTGGACGAAAATAAACAATTAAGAAATCTTATAAACGCTTGATTTTGATTATTATTTGCGACTTGAAATATGGTTTTAAGTCAAACTTATTTTTTTGAAGAATAATTTTAAAAAAGGGCTTGGTCATATAAAAGTAAGTTTTATATTTGCACTCCAATAATTATTGGCCTATGGTGTAACTGGCAACACATCTGGTTTTGGTCCAGAAGAGTCTAGGTTCGAGCCCTAGTAGGCCAACTTTATTCGAAAACCGATTTCTTAAATGAAGTCGGTTTTTTTGTTTTATAACAAATGCCATTGTTATTAAACTCAAGTACTTTCGGAACTCCTGTTGCTTTTAAATAAAGCTACACGAGACGCAATAGGCTAATTTTTTTTAAATTTTCTTCCAAGATTGTTTACAAAAAATGTTCAACTTTTGGTTTGATGTGAAAACTACCATTTCTTCTGGTCGATACCTTTACGGTTTAGATTTGGGGGTAAGGTTTGTCTAATTAAATTCAGGCTTCAAATGAATTCAGCAGTTTTAAACTTACACAGGCTTTTGCTTTATTTCTGGAACGGGATGCATTATAAAATTGAACCCCTTTTAGGTTAGAAACCGGTTTCTACCCCGGTTTATTTATGGATTACTTTTTGTGAATTGAAAGACTATAGGCAAATGATCGCTCACTGCCTGCATTTTCTCATCTTCTAATAACTCAGGTACTCGAGCTGTTTCCGGTATATATTCGTCTTGCATATTCCCGTTAAAGAGTATATAGTCCAGTCTTCGGGAAGGCTTATCTGAAGGATGGGTGAGGATGTTTTCAGGAAGGGGGTCAAAGAAGGTATTGCCTTCGGTATTCCCTTGTTTGAGCGTTTCAATTTCTTGACTTCCCAGAGTGCTGTTCAAATCTCCGGCAATCAACAGGTCTTGTGAAGCATTCCTGTCCAAAAAGCGTGAAAACTGGTCTTTTAGGAAATTGATTTGTCCCAGTCTCATGGATGCGTTGCGTTCACCGCGTCCGGCTTTAAGGTGAAGACCTGTCAGTATAAAGTCATAATTTTTGGATGGAAAAACCTCAATCGACCACATTCGTGTGTTCAAATTGTTTTGTGTTTCGGAGAGTCCTTCATCATTGGTATAATCAACTACCGGCGTGGTCACGTTACCATAGGCGTAAAGGATGCCTAGGGGGAATTTACTCATCAACACGACATTCATATACCAGCCATCACTGGGAGCACTAGCGAAAAATTCATATCCCATTCCACTCAGTTGCTCCTCGGCGATTTCTTTCAAAAACTTTGTACTTTCAAACTCCTGTAGCACGACAATATCAGCATCAGCATTTTTTAGGGCTTCGGCCAAATATGCTACCTTATTTTCCAGTTCAGGAGTTGGATTGTTTTCACGTGACGCATCCATATAGGGATCGTCGTAAGCATCTACAAAATGCTCCACGTTCCAGGATAAGACTTTGAAAGTTTCATCCTCTGGATACTGATAATCTGCCGGCACAACCTGAGAATCCGCTTTAGAATCAGTCCTGCTGATATCCTGGGAAGACTTACAGCTGTATAAGAGCGCTATGCAACACAGGCATACCAAAAATTTAAGTTTTGGAGTACAGTTAAGTGGTGTTCTGTTGTTACTGAAGCTTGAATTCATTGAGTTGTTATTTTAAAACGAAGATATAGAAGTCAAACCTTGTACGCTGTCTGTTTTTAGGTTTTCTGCTTTTACTTAACCTAATCTTAAACCTGAATCCATCTTCAAATTTTCAAGGGTAATTATAAATGAAACGTTGACATAAAACTGCTTTAGAAAACCAGTTCAGACGTTTTAAAGCAAGGGTTTTCTAAAAAACAAAAAAGCTCCACAAGACATTGTGGAGCTTTTAAATCGCATAAAAAATAATCTATTTCAATTTCTTTTTCACTTCCACTTCCTGGAATGCTTCTAAGATATCTCCTTCCTGTATGTCGTTGTAGTTTTTCAACTGCATACCACAGTCATATCCTTTGGAAACTTCTTTCACGTCGTCTTTGAAACGTTTTAGGGAAGTCAGTGTTCCTGTATGAATAACGATACCATCTCGGATCAGTCTGATTCCAGAGTTTCTGTAAATTTTACCTGTCAATACCATACAACCGGCGATAGTTCCAATTTTTGAAATTTTGAACGTCTCTCTGATTTCTGCCGTACCTGTAATCTCTTCTCTTAATTCCGGAGAGAGCATGCCTTCCATTGCGTCTTTGATGTCGTTGATGGCATCGTAGATGATAGAGTACATTCTGATATCTATTTCTTCGTTATCGGCTAGCGTTCTTGCATTTCCTGCAGGTCTTACGTTAAATCCGATAATGACAGCTTCAGAAGCTGAGGCCAGAAGTACATCACTTTCTGTGATGGCACCCACACCTCTATGTATAATATTCACCTGAATTTCTTCGGTAGAAAGTTTCTGTAAACTGTCGGTTAAGGCTTCTACAGAACCATCCACATCAGCTTTCAGGATAATGTTCAATTCTTTAAAGTCTCCCAGAGCAATACGTCTACCAATTTCATCAAGCGTGATATGCTTTTGAGTTCGTACACTTTGTTCTCTTTGAAGTTGATTTCTCTTGGAAGCTATATCTTTTGCTTCACGCTCGTCCTGCATCACCTGGAAGGTATCACCAGCCTGAGGAGCGCCATCAAGACCAAGTATAGAAACCGGGGTCGAAGGACCTGCTTCTTTTACTTTGTTGCCTCGCTCATCCTGCATGGCTTTTATCTTACCACTAGTAGTTCCTGCCAGGACATAATCTCCAATTCTTAAAGTCCCTGTTTGTACCAAAATGGTAGAAACATAACCTCTGCCTTTATCTAAAAAGGCTTCTACCACACTTCCTTTTGCAAGTCGGTCCGGATTTGCTTTAAGATCGAGTAATTCTGCTTCCAGCAATACTTTTTCTAACAATTCAGGGATACCTGTTCCCAGTTTTGCTGAAATTTCCTGAGACTGAACTTTACCGCCCCAGTCTTCAACCAGAAGATTCATATTGGCTAAAGATTCTTTGATTTTATCTACGTTTGCCGTAGGTAAATCTACCTTATTCAAGGCAAAAACAATGGGGACTCCTGCGGCCTGCGCATGGGAAATCGCCTCTTTAGTTTGTGGCATCACATCATCGTCTGCCGCAATCACAATAATCGCAATATCGGTAACCTGTGCTCCTCTTGCTCGCATCGCCGTAAAGGCTTCGTGACCAGGGGTATCCAGGAAGGAGATGGTTTCACCTGTTCCTATTTTTACGCTGTAAGCACCGATGTGCTGTGTGATTCCACCAGATTCACCGGCGATCACGTTTTCTTCTCGTATGTAATCCAGCAAAGAGGTTTTACCATGATCTACGTGTCCCATAACGGTAACGATCGGAGCTCTTGGTTTTAGATCTTCAGGATTTTCTTCGACAATTTGCGAAGTGTCTTCAACTTCTGCACTGACGAATTCCACATCAAAACCGAATTCTTCTGCAACCACACTTAAGGTTTCTGCATCCAAACGCTGGTTCATCGTCACCATCATGCCAAGCGACATACAGGCTGATATAATTTTAGTCACAGGCACATCCATCATGGTGGCAATTTCATTGACACTGACAAATTCTGTAACCTTAAGGACTTTGCTTTCTTTTTCTTGCTGATCGAGATCGTCCTGAGAACGCTGTTTATGCTGGTCTCTTTTGTCTCGTCTATATTTTGCGCCTTTCTTACCAGAAGATCTGCCTTGAAGTTTCTCTAAGGTTTCTCTTACTTGTTTTTGGACTTCTTCAGGAGTTGGCTCTTCTTTTGGAGCGGCTTTAGCCCCTCTTCTGGAAGAAGGTTTTGCAGCACCTTTCTTGAAGCCGGGTTTGCTCGCCCCCGGAGAGGTATTGGTTTTAGAAATACGTTTGCGTTTTCTTCGTTTGGAAGCCGCTTCTTTTTCTTTCTCTTTTTCCTTTTCTTTCTTGGTTGGCGTTTTTTTGAACTGATTTAAATCAATCTTTTCACCGGTGAAATTTGGACCAGAAAGTTTAGTGTACTGCGTCTGGTGTTTAGCTTCCTCAGCAGCTTTTTCCTCTTCTTTCTCGGTCTTAGGTTTTTCTTCAGTCGTTTTAGAAGTATCTTTAGAGGTTGTTGGTGCAACAGGTTTAAAAGACTTTTCAGGTTCTTCCGATGCTTTTTTGCTTGTGGATTTATCTTTCCTCGCATCTTCAAGTTCAATTTTCCCCACTTGCTTTAAGCCGGAAATCTTGGTCTTAGACCTGATAGTTTCTTCTTGCTGCTGGGCAGCTTTCTTAGATTCTTCAGCCTTAGCTCTATCTTCTTCTTCCTGAGCCTTGGCTTTGGCAGCTTCCTGAGCCTTTTTCTTGTTTTCTTCTGCTTCTCGCTCTCTTCTGGCTTCGTCTTCTTTTTTCTTGTCAAGTTCCTGCTCCCTGGCAAGACGCAACTCCTCTTTCTCCTTTTTGCGTTCTTCACTGACTTCTTTGGAAGCTACTTTCTTGCTTTTATCAGTTTCAAATTTATCTGATAAAACCTCGTAAACTTCCGAAGAAATTTTAGTTGTAGGTCTTGCTTCAATTTCGTAGCCTTGAGTATTCAAGTATTCCACAGCACGATCCAGTGAAATATTAAATTCTCTCAGTACTTTATTTAATCTTGTTTGTTTTGATTCAGCCATAAATTGCCTCTAATATTACCTCTTATATAATGTTACAAAGATGAGTTTAAATAATCTATTCTTCAAACTCTTCTTTTAAAATTTTGATCACGTTCTGAACCGTTTCTTCTTCTAAATCAGTTCTTCTCACGAGATCGCTTACGTCTAATTCTAAAATACTTTTTGCAGTATCCAATCCTATTCTGCTAAATTCCTTGATGACCCAGTCTTCGATCTCATCTTTGAATTCTGTTAATTCTACATCTTCCTCCTCAATACCGTCTCTAAAGACTTCAATGTTGTAACCCGTCAGCTGACCGGCTAATCTTATGTTATGTCCTCCGCGTCCAATGGCTTTAGAAACCTCTTCAGGTTTTAACGTGACCTCAGCATATTTCTTTTCTTCGTCCAGCTTGATATTCACGATTTTTGCCGGGCTTAACGCACGCTGTATGTAGAGTTGTGGATTGTTCGTATAGTTGATGACATCTATATTTTCATTGCCCAATTCTCTAACGATGCTATGAATACGCGACCCTTTCATGCCTACACAGGCACCTACAGGATCTATCCTGTCATCGTAAGTGTCAACAGCTACTTTAGCTTTTTCGCCTGGAATTCTCACGGCGTTTTTAACCGTGATCAACCCGTCAAAAACCTCTGGTATTTCCTGTTCGAATAGTTTCTCTAAGAAAACTGATGATGTTCTCGAAAGAATGATGACAGGCTTGTTGCCTTTCAATTCCACCTTTTCGATTACACCCCTCACACTGTCTCCCTTTCTGTAGAAGTCTGCAGGAATTTGATGCTCTTTAGGAATAATCAGTTCATTACCATCATCGTCCAGCAAAATCACCACATTGTGTCTGACGTGATGAACTTCGGCGGTATATATTTCTCCGATTAAATCCTGGAAATATTTAAAGGTGTTGGTGCTGTCGTGTTCGTGAATTTTTGAAATTAAATTCTGTCTTAAAGCCAAAATCGCTCTACGACCCAACTGAAAAAGTTTAACTTCTTCAGATACATCTTCACCGACTTCAAAATCGGGTTCGATTTTTCTGGCGTCTGAAAGTGAGATTTCTTTATTTTCATCCTCAACTTCACCGTCGTTTACAACAATTCTGTTCCTCCAGATTTCTAGATCCCCCTTGTCCGGGTTGATGATGATGTCAAAATTGTCGTCCTGTCCAAATTTTTTCTTCAAAGCGTTTCTGAAAACGTCTTCAAGAATAGCCATTAAAGTTACTCGATCAATTAATTTGTCGTCTTTAAATTCTGAAAATGAGTTGATCAAATCGATATTTTCCATAATATCTTTATTTGTTAAAATTTATTATAACTTGAGCTTTCACGATATCCTCGAAAGCTATTTTTGTTTCTTTCTGTACTTTATGCTTGCCTTTCCCAACGGGTTTTGGCTCTTTTGCTGTCCACTTCAGGTGGATTTTACCGTCTTCAACGCCAACTAAATCGGCTTCAATCTTTTCTTCCTTGGTGACTACAGCTAATTTTCGGCCTACATTTTTTTGATATTGTCTAGGGTAGGTGAGAGGTTCTGTAGCTCCACAGGAAGCAACTTCCAATGCGAAGTCTTCGATTTCTCTATCCAGATTGTGCTCAATAGCTCTGCTAATATTCACACAATCCGAAATGGATAAGTCTCTGTCACCATCAATAATTACCTTGATGTTGTTACCTCCAGTAATTTGTAAATCGATGAGAAATAGACCTTTATCTTCTTCTAAACCTTCTGTTACCAAGGTCATAATCTGCTCTTTCTCTAAAGCCATTCTATACTTATAAAAAGAGGGGACTAATTTGTCCCCTCATATTCAAAACTTTGCAAATGTAATAATAATTTATCAGTTATAAAAGAGCCTGTTTTTTATAATTTGAAGTAACTTTAATTGTCTTTTAAGTTTTTAACCATGAAACGCATACTCGTTCCTACGGATTTTTCTCAAGAAGCCAACAACGCGCTCAAAGTTGCCGCTCAAATTGCCAGACATCATGACAGCGAAATCTTTCTTGTGCATTTGCTTAATCTCCCCTTGCAACTTATAGACCCCTTAAATGAAGGAGTGGCCGGAGACCTTCCGGAATCTTTGTTTTTTATGAAGCTTGCTCACAAGAAATTTACAGAGACCTTTGATAACATGAGTCATTATCTGGAGGGAATCCATGTTCATGAAATTGTTGAGTTTGATGAAGCTTTCGATGGAATCATTTCTGTTGCCAAGAAACATGATTGCGATCTTATCGTTATGGGGTCCAGTGGTTCTGATGGTTTGAAACAAATTTTTGTAGGCTCCAATACCGAGAAGGTAGTTCGGGTATCCACGATTCCTGTTCTGGTCATTAAAGATGAAATACCCATTTTCAAAATTAAATCTTTTATGTTTGTCTCCAGTCTTGGTCTTAACAGCAGATCGGCCTTTAAAGCTGCTTTAAAGTTCTCCAAAGTTCTTGAAGTGGATTTGCAACTCGTTTATATCAACACGCCTTATAAGTTTAAAACCACAGCCGAACTGGATGCTTTGTTTAATAGTTTTACCCAGGACACAGCTTTGAATCCTTCTCATTTTCATATTTATAACGATCGGACTGTTGAACGGGGTATTCAAAATTTCGCTTCTAAAATGAATGTGGATTTAATTGGAATCGGCACTCATGGCAGAAAGGGGATTTCTCACTTTATGAATGGCAGCCTGACTGAAGACGTGATTAATCACTTAAAAAAACCGATTATAACCTTTAAAATATAGTTTATAACAGAGATTTTTTTAAACCTTCCAGATGAAATGTCCAGACATAATTCCAAAACGATTTGGTGGTATTTCTTTCAACATTTTTTAAGGGACGGGTTTGGCCTGCATTGTTATTGCGTATTAAGGCATTGCTCATAAGACTTGCGAAACTGTTTTTTGAGCCATTCTTGTTAAGAATATTGACTTTTAGATTTTCATAATTGAGACTAAAATCACCATTCATTTCAGTATTGTTACCATAAGCTGATGTTTTCATCTCATCTATTTTTCCATCCATCTCCATTCTCATGGCTGGCGCAAAAAAGCCATTGATGGATCTATCTTCAATTTGTCTCAAGTTCGTAGACACATAAAACTGCTCATGATCTGGAACTAAATTTAAGTGGAACACAATTTCAGAATCTTCAGAAAACCTGGCTTTGGCCTCGGCTTTTATTTCAGGATGCTCTGCCTCAAGAGTATTGTGAATGTTCAAAACCTGAGCCTGTATAGCCTTAATTCTGATTCTGCCCGGTTGCCTGTCGGGTTTTATCAATTCTCCGTAAGTGATGTCAAGTTCAGATATCAGTAAGGAATCTATGTCAAGTTCAAAGTTGAGTTCCCTCAAAGCCTGGCTGTAAAGCGGTTTATATGAATTGTCATCTAACACCGTTTTGTCCCTGTAAATATCAAAATTTGTAGAGTCCATTTCAATTTTACGCGATGACACATGGAGTAAATTGTCTTTCTTTTGAAGTCTGAAACCCGAAATCTTTAAGGATTTAGATTTTAAATCCATCAAATCTTTTTCGGTTTGGATATGGTTTACATACTCGCTTTTGGTAAACTTTGGTGTAATGCTAAAATTTGTGAATAAGAGCTCTTTATCGTAAAAATCAAAGGCTTCGGAATTCAAATCGTGCAAGGTGTCCATCGTATATCTCAGGTTTTTCGCATCGATTTTCAGGGTTTCATTGTTTAGCCATGCATAGTTTTTGTCCAGTGGCCAGGTTATATTTTCAGCTTTGAGATTCAGCTGGACTACTTCAAAAGCGATTTTATCCTTACCTGTAAGTGTGATGTTTGCATCCTTTAACTGAAGTTTCTTAATGATAAGGTCTTTTGATTCCTTATGCGCTTTGGACTCAAGGTTTGAAGAGGTGAAAAGTTTTAAATCCAATCTGCTGACGTCAATACGTTCAATGATGAGTTGGTTGTTCATCAGAAGTGGAACAAGGGCTACATCCAGCTCCATGTCTTTAATCTTAATATCCATGGCTGCATCATCGAACTTCACTTCCTCCAGGGAAAAGATTCCTGTCAGTGCGTTGACATAGTAGCTGGAATAGTAGAGCGAATCTACCTCCGCTAAATGTGTTTTGATTTTTTTAGAAACCCAAAAATTTGCGATAAAAAACAAAGCTATTAAAAGGACAAGGGCAGCAATCGCATATCGATAAAAAGGTTTCATGCTCAATTTATTTAAAAATTGAATTTACGTAAAATACACTAGAATGGGCGTGTTATAAGGTTTTTGAATCGTGTAAAAAAAGAACAGGCGTTTCGAGACGACTTAGGGAGTTGTGAGAGGTGCTGAACAGGTCCTGGAAAATGCTCAGGTTCTTAGCCATCACCATAATCAGGTTGAATGTATTGATGCTGCTCACTTTAGGGGAGAAATCGATTTCTTCCACGCTCTTGAATTCCAAAGAATTGATCGCTTTGGAAATAAGTTTTTTAGCCTGCTTCCTGTTGGGGCCTAAGGTTTTGCTGAGGCCGATGGGCAGGAGAGAAAGATGTGTTTGTTTTACAAAGGATAACGAATTTAAAATATTGAAAATGCTGTATTCAGAAGTGATCGAAAAGTCCGTTGGCAATAATGCGGTTTTTGGTAATTCCAGGCGAGTCTGTTCCGGAACCAGGACTACAGAGCATTTAACCTTGGTGATTATCTCCAGGGTTTTTTTATCGAAAAACAATCCGGTACTGTTAATGTCTTTGCTGGAGTTCCCTAATAAAATCAGATTGATATGTTCTTCATGGATTACATGCCGTATGCTTTCAATGTATGGACCTTCAATGAATTTCGTTTGAATGTCTTTTTCATCATAGCCCTTAAATTGGAGGAACTCCTGGTCTGTTCTTAATTTTTGACTAAAAATAAGGCTGCATTTCCCTTTGCAGCTTTCTTTTTGATAGGGCATCTTGATATGTAAAATTGTGAAGTTGACGTCCTGATTTTTAAACAGCATTGCAGCATAATCCAGCATATGAGTGGATAATGGTGAAAAGTCAGACAGCAATACTACATTCATAGATAAAAGTTCTATGACTGCAAAAGTAAAAGGAGAATCAAATTCAAAATATGATAAAAATCAGATTCTCTTTTATTGATTTATTTTTCTGAGCTATTTAAACAATTTGTTCCAAAGCCTCAAAATCATTGATCTTGATGTTTCTGCCTTCCACGTCGATAATGCCTTCTTTTTTGAAGGTGGAAAGGGTTCTGATCAAACTTTCTGAAGCAATACCCGCTACAGCAGCAAGATCTGCTCTGGAAATTCGGATTTGGCTCAGTTTGTTCTTCTTCAAGCGCTCAGAAAAGAGCAAAATGCTTTGGGCTGTTTTCTTTCTTACAGAGCTGTAGGCCATTTCCATGAGCTGAGATTTGGTCTCGCTCAAGTGGTCTCCAAGATGATCAATGAATTCAAACATGACCTCCGGATGCTCGTTGAACAGGCTTTTCACCTTTTCAATAGAAATTTCATAAACGCTAGTATCTTCCAGTGCTGAAGCAAATTCATTAAGACTGGATTGTTTTGTAAAACTCATGCTGCCAAAAATATCATTGACCTTGTGAATACCCGTAATGAGCTCCTTACCGTTATCTTCAAGTTTGTAGGTTTTTACCACGCCTTTATCAATGAGGTAAATCGAATTTGAAGATTGTCCGCTTTCAAAAATGGGGTCACCAGTTTCGTAAATCTTTAATTTCTCTTTTCTAAACACATCCTTTAAAGCCTCAAAGGTTTGAGGTGCCGTTGTCAATTTTTGGTGGTTAGCACCGGAGTTTAAGATATCAGCTTTGGCCAGTCTGCTTTCTATGGCATCTACCAATTCATCTTCTTCAAAAGGCTTGGTCAGGTAATCGTCTGCTCCAAGATTCATTCCTTTCCTCACATCTTTATGATCGGTTTTGGCGGTTAAAAAAATAAAAGGAATTTTTCTCAAAGCCTCATTTTTGGATAAGTTATCCAAAACCTGATAGCCATCCATCTCCGGCATCATAATGTCACAAACGATGACATCCGGAAAAAAGACTGGGGCTTTTTCCACCCCGATTTTCCCGTTGGAGGCGGTTTCAACCTCATAATTTGACAGCTCAAGGAGTTCTGCCGTATTTTCTCTTACCGTTTTATCGTCTTCGATTAATAAAATTTTCTTACTCATGTGACTTAGGGATTTCTATATAAAATGTCGTGCCTTCGCCTTCTGTGGACTCAAAGCAGATGGAGCCGTTTAAGTTTTCGAGATGCACCTTGGCAATGTTCAAACCAATGCCGGTTCCTTGGTTGTTTAATGCATTTTCCGCCCTGAAATAGCGCTCAAAAATGTGTTTTTGGTCTTCCTGTGGTATACCAATGCCTTCATCTTTTATTCTGAATCGAATCAGATTAGACTCTGTGGGGTTTACTTCAAAATAGATCGTCGTGTCCTCTGAAGAATACTTGATGGCATTGTTTAGTAAATTGGACAAAACCAGTTCTAAAACATGCTTGTCCTGCTTTAAACTGATGTCTGGAAGGTCTCGGGGATAAACGATTTCCTGTCCGTCCTTTAAAGTGATATTGGCGTTGTAAATGACTTCGTTTACTAGGGTGATCAGGCTAAATTCTTCAAATTTATACGTGACTTTGCCGGATTCTAAGCGTTCTATAGACAGAAAATCATTTAAAATTCCAGTGAGATAATGCACCTTGTTTTTGATGGTATTCAGATGTCGCTCTCGTTTATCCTGTTGCTCGGTTTGAGTGTATTTCTTGGCTAAAGTGGAAGAGGTTAATATGCCGCTAAGAGGAGTTTTAAACTCATGCGAGAC
Organism: Psychroflexus aurantiacus; assembly: GCF_010820555.1. Taxonomy (GTDB): domain Bacteria; phylum Bacteroidota; class Bacteroidia; order Flavobacteriales; family Flavobacteriaceae; genus Psychroflexus; species Psychroflexus aurantiacus. The sequence continues at coordinate 45,574 of NZ_JAAIKD010000007.1, forward strand.
CAGGGATAAAAATTTGGTTTTTAACTCATTGAGTTCGATTTCCTTCTGCAGTGCTTTTTTGGTTTTAGTTTCAGCCAGTTTTCGTTTATGGACTTCACTTTCCAGCTTGGAATTGAGATGTTGTAATTCCTGAATGGTTAATTTCAGTTCCTCTGTTCGCTGTTCAATTTTGCGCTCCAAGCCTTTGTTGAGTTCCTCTATTTCCTGTTGTTGAGTTTCTCTTTGCGTGATGTCACTTATCAAAGACATGACGTAACGCTTCCCTTCAAATTGAAAGGGGTTAAGCCCCGCTTCGACGGGAAAGATCTCTCCGTTTTTTTTGAGGCCGTAAATATTTCTGCCATGACCCATCTGCCGTTTTTCAGAATTGTCTATAAACTTATCTACGTGCTTGTGATGATTGGATCTGTAATTTTTGGGGATGAGAATATCCAGGTGTTTGGCGATAAGCTCTCCTTTTTTATAACCAAACATAGCTTCAGTAGCAGAATTGACTTCAACAACATGCTGAGTTTCATCTACTACGATAATTCCCTCTGAAATGCCTTCAAAAAGAAGATTAAAGATTTTAGAATTTTTTTGAAAATCGGTCTGACTCACATTTAAATGGTTTTAATTAAAATCTCTGTCCAGGGTTGGGACCTGCTTTCAAAACAACACATAAGTTTCCGGAACTAAGATAAGCAAGGTTGAACTTTGTTTCGTGAAATTCAGTCTTAGAAAAATTGGATTCTGTTTGAGGAAATGCATGCATAGCGCAAAAGAATACTAAAGCAATGCATATTTTATTCATGGATGTTGGTTTTAGGCAAATATAAGGTTTCAAGCTAAGTTTGGATACCTTAGGTCGAAATGAATGCTTATTTTTGTTCAAATTTAAAACAATAGCCATCGAAACTAAAACGCATAAAGCAGGATTTGTAAATATCATAGGCAATCCAAACGTCGGAAAATCTACATTGATGAATGCTTTTGTTGGGGAGAAACTTTCCATTATCACCAATAAAGCACAGACCACACGTCATAGAATACTGGGAATTGTAAATGGCGAAGATTTTCAAATGGTGTTTAGCGATACGCCCGGCATATTGAAGCCCGCTTATGAATTGCAAAGTTCTATGATGGATTTTGTCAAATCTGCTTTCCAGGATGCGGACGTTCTCCTCTACCTAGTGGAACTTGGAGAAAAGGCGTTGAAAGATGAAGCTTTTTTTCAAAAGCTACAGCATGCCCAAATGCCCGTGCTTTTACTCTTGAATAAGATTGACAAAGGAAACGAGGCCTTGCTGTTGGAGCAGCAAAAGCACTGGCAGGAACAGCTCCCTGATGCGGAAATTTTCGCGATTTCAGCACTGGAAAATTTTGGAGTGGCAGAAGTATTTAATAGAATTCTGGAACTGCTCCCGGAATCTCCTCCCTTTTACCCCAAAGACCAGCTCACCGATAAACCTGAGCGATTTTTTGTCAATGAAAAAATCAGAGAAAAAATCCTGATGCATTACAAAAAGGAAATTCCTTACAGCGTTGAGGTGGAAACCGAAAGTTTTGAAGAGTCCGATTCCATAATTCATATCAGAAGTGTGATCATGGTTGAGCGTGAATCGCAAAAGGCGATCATTTTAGGTCATAAAGGGACGGCTATAAAACGAGTGGGGACTGAAGCCAGAAAGGATCTTGAAAAATTCTTCGACAAGAAAATACACCTGGAAACCTTTGTGAAGGTTAATAAGAATTGGCGTAGCAACCCGAATCAACTCAAGCGATTTGGCTATGACAAGACTTAGCCGATAAGCTTGGACAAAACCTTGAGCAATTGTCTGGACTGTGGTGTTGCTTTTTGCCGGTTTCGGCGGGCAAAAAAATAAAGGGCTATCCAGGATAAAACAACGATAAACATTAGGATATAAACAAGCGTATTGGACTGGCCTAAGGTCATATTCGTATAAAGCCAAACGAATAAAGCCACAAAAGACAATCCTAAGAAGAAATGCACAAACATGAACATGGTCCACAGGTTTGGGTCAGGTCCAAAGCTGCAGTGCAAAATGCTTAGGTCTCCTTTTTGTTCAATTTCGAGATGCAAACGCGGAGAATAATAGGTTCTGTCGGCTTTTGGAATGGACAACCAGATGTGATCATCCAACTGCTTAATTTCTACTCCTCGCACCAGGGCATCGTCTTTTCGAACTGAAAATTCTTCGGCAATATTCATACCGGTAACTTCAACTTTGAAACTGGGTTTGAGTTGAAGCTGCTCGTTTAATTCTTCAATGCGGATGAGGTCGGCCATGATATTTTAAAGGTCAAAATTTACGTAAATTTTGTAAATTACAGCTTTCGTGAAGTATTCTACTTTATGAGCAATTAAAGACGTAACTTTGCAAATTATTTAAAATACAAAAATGAATAGCATTGTAGCCGTTGTAGGCCGACCAAACGTAGGAAAATCCACCCTTTTTAATAGAATGATTAAGCGGAGGGAAGCTATCGTAGATTCTGTTAGTGGCGTGACTCGAGACAGACATTATGGAAAATCAGACTGGAACGGTCGTGAATTCACGCTTATTGATACCGGAGGCTATATAGTCGGCAGTGATGATGTGTTCGAAAAGGAAATTGATAAGCAGGTAGAGTTGGCGATTGATGAAGCGGATGTGATTGTTTTTGTAGTCGATGTGATTTCAGGAATAACGCCCATGGATGAGGATGTAGCCAAATTGCTTCGCCGTGTGGACAAGCCTGTTGTCCTTTGTGTCAATAAAGTAGATTCCAATAAAAACAGAACCGATGCTCTTGAGTTTTACAACCTTGGGCTTGGTGAATATTACAGTATTTCTGCCACAAGTGGCGGGGGTACCGGTGAACTGCTGGATGCTATTGTTGAAAAACTTCCTGAACGCGAACCGGAAGCAGAGGAGGATTTACCCAAATTTGCCATCGTCGGTCGACCTAATGCAGGAAAATCTTCCTTTATAAATGCCCTGCTGGGAGAGGAACGCTACATTGTTACCGATATAGCAGGGACAACAAGAGATTCTATCGATACGCGTTACACCAGGTTTGGGTTTGATTTTAAACTTGTGGATACTGCAGGAATCAGACGTAAGGCAAAAGTGAAAGAAGACCTTGAGTTTTACTCAGTGATGCGAAGCGTAAGAGCCATTGAAAATGCCGACGTATGCCTGATCGTCTTAGATGCGACACGAGGTTTTGAAAAGCAGGATCAAAGTATATTTTGGCTGGCAGAAAAAAATAGAAAAGGCGTTGTGATTTTGGTGAATAAATGGGATTTGGTAGAGAAAGAAACCAACACCATGAAAGAATTTGAAGCCAAAATACGACAGGAAATTTCTCCGTTTGTAGATGTACCGATTGTATTTATTTCGGTCTTGAATAAGCAGAGAATTTTTAAAGCTATTGAAACGGCGGTTGATGTTTATAAAAGTAGAAGCACAAAAATAAAAACACGATTGCTCAATGATATCATGCTACCTATTATTGCTGAAAACCCACCGCCTGCTTTGAAAGGGAAGTATGTGAAAATTAAATTCATTACTCAGTTGCCAACGCCACAACCTCAGTTTGCCTTTTTCTGCAACCTGCCACAGTACGTAAAGGAACCTTACAAGCGTTTTCTTGAAAATAAATTAAGACAAGAATTTGATTTTAAAGGCGTACCGATTTCTATTTATATGCGGAAGAAGTAGGTTTAAAGAATTAGTCTAAGTTTTTCAAAATCCAATTAAACAATTGGATTTTTTTTTAGTCTTAGGTCTGTTAACCGACAAACCTATCATGAAAAACATTCTATTTGCTTACATATTCTTTTTTACTGTTTTTACGTCTTTTGCCCAGGAATATACGATTAAGGGTCAGGTATCCGATAGTGTTTCTGATGCTTATTTGAGTTCAGCCACTGTTTTTGTGGAGACCTTAAAGGATTCAACCTTATTGAATTACACCATTACAAATAGCTCTGGCAATTTTGAACTTTCAGTTAAAACAAAAGAGAGCAGAGCTCGATTAAACATCAGTTTTGCGGGGATGAAGCCTTACGTGGAAACCATTTCACTTTCGGAGCCATCCATCGACCTTGGTGTAATCAAACTTGAGGAACTTACCAATAATTTGGATGAGGTGCTTATTAATGTGAACCGTGCCCCAATAACCATTAAAAAGGATACCTTAGAATTTAATGCGTCTTCTTTTAGTACTCGGCCAGATGCCAATCTGGAAGAAACCCTGAAGCAACTGCCAGGAGTAGAAGTGGATGCTGCGGGTAACATCACCGTCAACGGAAAACCGGTTCAAAGAATTTTGGTGAATGGGAAAGAGTTTTTTGGCAACGACCCCAAGATTGCAACCAAGAATTTACCCAAGGACATCATCAATAAAATTCAGGTGGTAGATACAAAAACCCAATCTCAGGAATTTACGGGAGAAGAAGGGGATTCTGAAAACAAAACCATTAACATCACCATAGATGAAGATAAAAATAAAGGGTACTTCTCCAGAGCTACTTTAGGTGGCGGTACAGATGACAGGTATGAAATGAGTGGAATTGCCAATTATTTCCAAGATGAATTGCGACTTAGTGTTTTAGCAAGTTCCAATAACATTAATAGTAGCGGTTTTACTTTCGATGAAGTTTTTGATGCTATGGGAAGACGCGCAAGATCCATCACAGTGAGTGGAGGTAGTTTTGGGATAAACGGACTCAACTTTGGAAATAATACGGGTATTACTAAGTCAGAGACAGCTGGTCTTAATTTTGTAAATGAATGGGGAGAGGAGTACGAGTTGGCTGCAGATTATTTTTTTGGAAATAATAAAACGGATACCCGGACGTCGACAAGGAGAGAGAATATTCTTCCAGATCGACGGTTTTTCACCAACTCTGAAAGCAATGCAACTAGAGATAACAATTCTCACCGAGGTAATGTGAATTTCACCTTTAAGCCAGATACGCTAACTAGGATTAACATCAGGCCCTCAATAAACGGGAACACAGGAACAACTGAAAGCTCCAGTATTTCCCAGTCTTTAGATGAACAAGGAAACCTTATCAATACATCCGAAACTGAAAACAGAAATGATAACTTGAATTTCACTTTTAGTAATGATTTGTCCATTACCAGGAAGTTTGGGAGTAGAGGTGCGTTTCTGAGTTTTTCTTTTGAAAATGAAAACAACAAAAGTGAAAGCGACAACTTTTTCTTTTCCAGTAGGGAAACCTTTGGCGCTAATCCAAGCACACAAATCCAAGATCAATTAATTTCTGAGGATAACAATTCTGACACATATCAACTTGAAACTCGCTATCGATCTGTAATGACTGATAATTTATTTCTGGATGTAGAATATTCTTATGAAATTGAATCCAGTAAGAATGAAAGAAGTGTTTTTGATTTCGATAATACTACCAATAGTTATTCAAATTTTAATGAAGACCTGAGTAACGAATTTAAAGTAAAAGGAGAAACTCATATTCCAAGCCTTGGTTTACGTTATGAAGGCGATAAATTGAGAACAGGCTTCAATCTTGGTCTGCTCAATACACAATTAAGAACTGAAAATTTAATTCAGAATATTGAATTCAATAATGACTTTAATAATCTGTTTGCAAGTGCCAATATTAGATATGAATTTGAAAGGTCCAAGCGGATAAGCTTATATTATAGAAATAGTAATAACATTCCATCCATTCAGCAATTACAACCGGTAAGAATACAAACGGATCCACTTAATATCATAGAGGGGAATCCCAATTTAAAGCCATCTTTTAATCAAAACGTGAGTTTGAATTATAATAACTTTGATTTTAAATCGCGTTCAGGTTATGGTTTTTATATGTCTTATAATTACACTTCAGACCAGGTAGTGCAGGTTACAGAAACCAATGAAGACTTATTGAGAACAACTACTTATGATAATATTAGTGGAGCACAGAATGCAAATATTAACTTTTATTATAGTAAGCAAATTAAAGCAGTAAATAAAGACACTTATCGGCTAAGAGGAAATCTCTCTGGTCAATACGGTAAAAATTTAGGGTTTACTAACGGTCAGCAATTTGAAAGTGAAAATTATGTGGTATCCCCTTATTTGGGTGTTACCTACGAAAAAGACCAAGTTATAACTTTAAACCCTGGTTTTGGTCTGGATTATAACCTTAGGAATTTCAATATAAATTCCAATAGAAATGAAGAGTTTACCAATCTTAATTTTTCACTGGAAGCGACAACTTACTGGCCAAAAAATGTAGTTTTCGGTAATGATATTACTTACTTCAAGTATGGTAATGTTGCAGCAGATTTCAGATCAACTTCCTTGCAATGGAATATGAGTCTTGGTTATCAGTTTTTAAAAGACAATGCCACTTTAAAATTTAAAGTTTACGATTTACTAGACGAAAATATTGGAACGCGAAGACAGACTGGAGATGATTTTGTTCAGGACACCGATCAATTGATACTGGAACGTTACTTTATGTTGAGTTTTACTTATAAGTTCAGTAAATTTGGTGGTAAAGATCCTAATAATTCGAGGCGAAGGTTTTAATCCTATATCAGACGTATGTTAAACTCAATAGACTAGATAAATAACTAAGTTCTGTGTCCGGTTTGGGTAGTTTGTAAAGTGAATTAGATTAACAAACTACCCAATGGGATTTGTACTTTACCAGCTACCACCAGCGCCGCCTCCGCCAAAGCCGCCGCCGCCGAATCCTCCACTAAAGCCTCCGCCCCCGCCGAAGCCTCCGGAAGAGCTGCCGCCGAAACTACCGCCGCCCATGCTTCTTCCCATGCTCCCCAGAATGAGGAAATCGAGTAAGTCCGGACCTCTGCCGTGATTGCCTTTGCCAGAACCACCGCCTTTATTTTTTCTTGCAATCAAAATGAAAATAACGACAAATATAAGTATAGGGAAGATGGCAAATCCCCAGCCCACATCTTTGCTGCTGGATGTTTTTACCTGAGAGGCATCAAATTTCCCGGCAATAACCTCAAAAACGGCAGTGGTGCCTTCATCTATGCCTTCATAATAATTTGCTTTTCTGAATTCCGGCAGGATGATGTTTTCAATGATGGTTTTGCTTGTGGCGTCTGTAAGGTAGGGCTCTAAGCCGTAGCCAGTCGAAAACCAGATTTTCGCTTCTTTTTTAGCGATAAGAATAAGAAGTCCGTTGTCTTCCTTTTTTTGTCCAATTCCCCACTTCTGGCCCCACTCTGCAGCGTAAGTGCCAATATATTCACCGTTAAGAGAATTGATGGTAGCTACAACGATTTGAGTAGATGTTGTATCGGCATAGGTTTCCAGCTTTAGTCTAAGCTTTTGTTCTTCTGCTTCCTTAAGTAGATCAGCAGCGTCATAAACCGCCATTTCTTTGGATGGCTTTTCCGGAATTTCAATTTGTGAAAATCCAGTAAAACTGAAACCTGATAGCGTGAGTATGCTGAATAAAACTAATCTTTGTAATGACTTCATAAATTATCCTTTAGAAATTTCGTTATCCAGTTCGTTGGTATCATCAGACTGATAAGGAAAATGTTGTTTCAGCTGTTTACCCGCTTCCAGGATGCCATTGACAAGTCCTCTTTTAAAATGCTGATGCTTAAACTGACTTAAGATTTCATCTCTGGTACTTTCCCAGAATCCTTTGGGTACCACATCATTTATACCCTTATCGCCAAGAATCACTAACTGATGATCATCTATCGCGACGTAAATCAAAACGCCATTGGAAAGTTCCGTTTTATGCATTTCCAGCTTTTCGAAAATTTCCAAAGCTCTTTCAAATCTGTCCTTAGGACATTTGTGTTCTATATGTACTCGAATTTCTCCAGAAGTATTGAGCTCTGCTTCTTTTATAGCCTCTACGATATCGTGCTCATCGGCTGGATTTATAAATTCAGATACTTTCATAATAAAACGGGTTTAATTAAAGTCAAATTCAACTTCTTTAGCTTTTTCTGCGCCTTCATCGGCAGAATATCTGGACATTTCCTCAAATCCAAACCAGCCTGCAAAAATGGAATTTGGAAATAAACTGATGTGCGTATTGTATTTACCAACAGCAGAATTATAGCGATTTCTCTCTACATTGATTCTGTTTTCGGTACCTTCCAGCTGAGTCTGAAGATTCATAAAGTTTTGGTTGGATTTCAAATCCGGATAGCGTTCTACACTTACTAATAATCGGGATAAGGCTGAATTTAATCCACCCTGAACCTGTTCATATTGTTTTATGTTTTCTTCTGTTAGATTGTCTGCATTGATGTTTACAGAAGTTGCTTTAGACCTGGCTTCGATTACCTCTGTCAGGGTATTTCTTTCGAAATCTGCAGCTCCCTGCACTGTTTTCACGAGATTCCCAATAAGGTCATTTCTCCGCTGGTAAGCGCTTTCTACATTGCTCCAGGCCGTTTTGGCTTCTTCTTTTAAGGTTATTGCTGTGTTATTGAATCCTTTGGTCCAGCTATATAAGCCGAATGCTACAACAACGATTATAATAACCGGAATTAACCACTTTTTCATTTCTTTTGATTTATTAAAGTTGATTTTTGATTGAGATAAGTTCAGATTTTATAGCTTTCAATTTGCTTATCAGTTCAAATTTTGAAAGCGTTTCTTTTTTGTCCTCGCGCAAGTGTGTTTTAGCACCTTCTAGTGTAAATCCGCGTTCTTTAACCAGATGATAAATCAAATCTATGGTTTTTAAATCATCCTGGGTAAACTTTCTATTTCCTTTTGCATTTTTTTTGGGCTGGATTTCATCAAATTCTTTTTCCCAAAATCGAATAAGAGAAGAATTGACTTCAAAAGCCCTGGCAACCTCTCCAATAGAATAATAAAGTTTTTCCCCAAGCTGGTGTTTCATCAGTCTAGAGATTGATTTTCAAGAGCAGATTGATTTAACATGATATCATATTCCTCGGCGGTCAAATCTCCGTGATAGAAATTAATGGGGTTGACTACCCTGCCGTTTTTATGTACTTCGTAATGTAAATGTGGCGCCGTGGAAAGCCCGGTATTTCCAATATAGCCTATGATTTCTCCACGTTTCACTTTTTGTCCGGGTCTTACATTAAACTCGTTTAAGTGGGCATAATAGGTTTCGTATCCGAAACCATGATCAAGAACAATTAAATTTCCGAAGCCGCTGGTTCGCTGTGCTTTTTTTACAACGGCATTTCCTGTGGCAAAAACCTCAGTATTCGTGGTGGCAGAAAAATCCATACCGTTGTGCATTTTTCTATATTTCAAAATGGGATGCATGCGTATTCCAAATCCGGAAGCCATTTTTCTCAAATCATCATTTTTTACAGGCTGTATAGCTGGAATAGAAGCTAACAGTGCTTCCTTGTTTTTTGCTAATTCTGCGATCTCATCCAGGGATTTAGATTGGATAACTAATCGTTTGGATAACTTATCTAGGTTTTTGGTGGTTTCAATGATGATTTCAGAATTTTCAAACCCTTCTAAGTCCTTATAGCGGTTAATACCTCCAAACCCGGATTTTCGCTGTTCTTCAGAAATTGGATTGGCTTCAAAATAAACCCTGTAAATATTGTCATCACGCTCCTCTACATTTTCCAAAACATCCACAATATTTTCCATTTGCTTGTTCAAAAGCTCATATTGAAATTTCATGTTTTCAATCTCTCTTTTATAGGCTCTTTCTTTTGGCGTTTCCAAATCCGGAATATTGAGGTAAACTAATACTAAGACAAAGCTCACAGTGATTATTCCCAATATGAATAAGGTCACTAAAGCAAAGCTTTTTCCTTTTTTCGGTTCGATTTTCCGATAGGATAAGGTTTCGCTGTCGTAGTAATATTTTACTTTACTCATTCTTTAATTTTATAGTATTTTTGCACCTGTGAGGTGCGAATTACCATTTCGCAACTTACAAATATAGCTCAAAATTGAAACACCTTAAAATAAATTCAGAACAGACTTTATGAAATCTATACTTCTTCGTCGTCAATTTTTAGAATTTTTCCACAGCAAATCTCACGCCATAGTGAATTCTGCCCCGATTGTATTGAAAGATGACCCTACGCTTATGTTCACCAACGCGGGTATGAATCAGTTTAAATCCTACTTTTTGGGTAATTCTGAGCCTAAATCTGTCAGGGTCACCAATTCTCAAAAATGTTTGCGCGTGAGTGGGAAGCATAACGATCTGGAAGAAGTAGGTAAAGACACCTATCATCACACCATGTTTGAGATGCTGGGTAACTGGAGTTTTGGGGATTACTTCAAAAAAGAAGCTATAGAGTGGGCCTGGGAGTTTTTAACTGAAGTGCTTAAAATTTCTAAGGATAATTTATACGTGACCATTTTTGAAGGTGATGAAGCTGACGGACTTGAAAAAGATACAGTAGCTTACGAATATTGGAAAGCACTGGTAGAGGAAGACAAGATTTTACTGGGAAACAAAAAAGATAATTTCTGGGAAATGGGAGATCAGGGACCCTGTGGTCCTGCTTCAGAAATTCATGTGGATATCAGAACCGAAGAGGAAAAGGCGAAGGTGCCCGGGAAAGACCTGGTCAATCAGGACCATCCCCAGGTTGTAGAAATCTGGAATTTAGTGTTTATTCAATATAACCGGAAAGCAAACGGGAGTCTGGAAACCCTTCCTTCCAGACACATTGATACGGGGATGGGTTTTGAGCGTTTATGTATGGTGATGCAGGATAAAACCTCCAATTACGACACCGATGTATTTACGCCTATCATTCAGAGTATTGAAAACATCACGGGTAAAACTTACGGTAAAACAGAAGAAACCGATATTGCGATAAGGGTAATCGCAGACCATGTAAGAGCCGTTGCTTTTGCCATTGCCGACGGGCAGCTGCCCAGCAGTACGGGAGCTGGTTATGTAATACGGCGAATTCTGAGAAGAGCAATCCGTTATGGATTTACCTTTTTGGATGTCAAGACCCCCTTTATATTTCAACTCGTGAATGTACTGGCAAAACAGATGGGTGAAGCTTTTCCAGAGATTTTAACTCAGGCTGAGCTTTGTAAAAACGTAATACGGGAGGAAGAGAAATCATTCCTAAGAACCCTGGAGCAAGGTCTTGGCATGCTGGATAATTTAATGGAAGCCTCTTCTTCCAAAACCATAAGTGGTGAAAAGGCTTTTGAACTTTACGATACCTTTGGCTTCCCTATTGATTTAACCAGTCTCATTTTGAGTGAGCAAGGCTATAAACTGGATTTTGAGGCGTTTCAAAAAGAACTCTCTAAGCAGAAAAAGAGATCTAAGGATGCTGCCGAAACCAGCTCAAGCGACTGGACAGAGGTCGGCTCTAGTGGAGCAGAAGTATTTGTAGGTTACGACCAGACCGAAGTTCAAACCCAACTTGTAAAGTATAGAAAAGTTACCTCTAAAAAAGAGGGTGAGCAGTACCAGCTTGTGTTGAGTAAAACACCATTTTATCCGGAAGGCGGTGGTCAGGTTGGCGACAGGGGAGTTCTGGAATTTAAGGATGGTAGCAAGGTTTATATTCTGGATACCAAAAAAGAAAACAACCAAATCATTCATTTCTCTAAGACCTTACCAAAAGCTTTAGACGAAGAATTTATCGCTAAGGTAGATGTAAGTCGCCGACAGAAAACAGCCGCCAATCATACTGCGACACACCTGTTGCATCAAGCCTTGCGCCAGGTTCTGGGAACACATGTAGAGCAAAAAGGCTCCATGGTTCAGGCGGATTATTTAAGATTTGACTTTTCTCATTTTTCAAAATTGACTGCCGAGGAACTCCAGGCAGTGGAAGATTTTGTAAACTCCAGAATTGAAGAGTCTTTGTCTTTTGAAGAAGAACGGCAAATCGCTTACGATGCTGCCATCGAAAAAGGAGCCATTGCCCTTTTCGGGGAAAAATACGGCGATAAGGTGAGGTTGGTGAAATTCGGTGACTCCATGGAATTGTGTGGAGGAACGCATGTGAACAACACGTCTAAGCTGTGGCATTTTATCATTAAGAACGAATCTTCAGTAGCTTCTGGAATAAGAAGAATCGAAGCGATCACTTCAGAAGCTGCCAAAGCATTTTTAACCAAAGAATCTCAGATTTTGGATTCGGTTAAATCCATTCTGAATCAGCCACAGGATATTTTGAAGTCTGTGGAATCCCTTCAGGAAGAGAATTTGAATTTGAAGAAAGAAGTTGAACAGCTGAATCAACTGAAACTGAAGCAAATTAAAACCGAATTGCAATCTGAATTACAGGACATGGGAGGTGTGAATTTCGTTTCACAGCAGGTGGATCTCGATGCCGGGGCCATGAAAGATCTGGCATTTCAAATAGGAGGAGAACAGGAAAATGTCTTTATTGTCTTAGGTTCTCAAGCTCAGGGAAAAGCTTTATTAGCCTGTTATATTTCAAAATCCTTAGTGGATTCTGAAGGCTGGAATGCAGGAAAAATCATTAAATCTCTGGGTAAACACATTCAGGGGGGTGGTGGTGGTCAGGCTTTTTTCGCCACGGCCGGCGGTAAGAATCCTGGCGGAATACCTAAAGCTTTGGAAGAAGCAAAGTCCCTCGTAGAGCAAAAATCAACTTAAAGCTAGCATGAAACTCACCACTGAAGTAGCACTGAAAAAAACATCTTATCCCATAGACTATGATTCTAAGGTAGTGTGTTTGGGGTCCTGTTTTGCAGAGCACATCAGCGGGAAATTAGAGGACTTTAAATTCAGAGTTAGCTGTAATCCTTTCGGAATTTTATTTCATCCTGAGGCTATTTTGAATGTGGTTAAAAAAGCAGTGAATGGCGAAGACTTTACTGCCGATGATGTGTTTCATTTTAATGAAAAATGGCATTCCTTTTTCTCTCATTCAAGACTGAGTCGGAATTCGTCTGCAGAAATTATAGCAGCATTACATTCAGCAAAAAAAGAGCTTACAGAATCGGTTGAAAATACCAGTCATGTTATAATTACATTCGGCACTTCTTTTATCTACAGGCATATAGCGACTGGACAAGGTGTTGCGAACTGTCATAGACGTCCACAGGAGCAGTTTGAAAAGCAACTCACGCCACTAGTTGAATTACAGGAACTTTTAAGGGAGTTAATCTCCAGTTTTGAAAAATTGCAACCCGGGGTGAAACTGATTTTCACGATCTCTCCGGTCAGGCATATCAAAGATGGAATTGTGGAAAATCAACGCAGTAAAGCGCACTTGATAGCGGCTTTGCACAGTGTTTTGAACGAAAAATCTGGGATGCATACCTACTTTCCTTCCTATGAACTGATGATGGATGAGTTGCGTGACTACCGGTATTACGATCGGGACTTGATTCATCCCAGTGCCTTGGCTGTGGATGTGATTTGGGAAAAATTCAAATTGAATTTTATTTCTGAAGCTGTGTTTGAGGATATGGTCAAGGTCGAAAAACTTCAGAAATCTCTGGCCCACCGTTCAACGGAAACCAAAGGCGAGGCTTATGACAAACTGAAAGCCTACCAGTATAAATTTAAAGAGGAACTGGTTAAAAAATATCCTTTCATGAGGTTTTAAGACTGATGACGAGACGAGAAGAAATTATAAAGGTTGCTAAAACTTTGTTCAGAGAACAAGGCTATAAGTCTGTGAGTATGCGGGATCTCGCTAAAGCTATGGATTTGAAGGCTGCGAGTTTGTACAATCACATCAGCTCCAAGGAAGAGATCCTGGCTGAAATTGTTTTGGGTGTTGCTTATTTTTTTACCAAAGAAATGGAGCTGGTTAAAAGCTTAAAAGCCGATTCCAAAACGCTTTTAGAAGCTGTAATCAATCATCATATTGAACTTACTTTGAATAATCCTGAAGCCATCGCTATTGTAAATAACGACTGGATACATTTGGAAAGCTCTCATTTTGAAGAATTCCTGGAACTCAGGAATGCCTACGAACAGGATTTGAGGGACATGATTAGCCGGGGAATTGAAGCAGGGGAAATTATGCCGAATAATACTGAGGTCATGCTTTTTTCAATGCTGTCTACGCTGAGGACCTTGCATTCCTGGTACAGAAGACGGAGTGGAATTGATGGTGAAGCCCTTAAAAACGATATTACCGAAATTCTGCTTAACGGAATCGTGGCCAAACCTTTAAAAAAAATTTACCAGCCTTAAAAATTATGTAATTAGTTAAACCTTTGCTTATTTTAGAAGAATGTATTTGAAGTTTGGCAAGCCTTTGTTTGATTGGATCATCAGTTTTTTGGGGATACTGCTTTTGAGTCCGTTTTTGATACTTCTATCGATTTCCCTCTTTTTTATTCATAAGTCCAGTCCTTTTTTTCTTCAGACAAGAGTCGGGCAGCATGCCAGACGTTTTAAAATTTATAAATTCAAGACGCTTCTGAAGACGGGTCAGTCTCACTGGTTTCTTAAATTCCTGCGTAAAACTAAGATGGATGAGCTGCCTCAGCTCATCAATGTCCTGAAGGGGGAAATGAGTCTGGTAGGCCCGCGACCGGATATCCCCGGATATTACGATCGGCTCAAAGGCGAACACCGTTTGATTTTAAAACTCAGACCTGGCATTACTGGATATGCTTCTATAGCATTTGCTAACGAGGAGCAGATCCTGAGTGAGCAGCAAAATCCACTACATTATAACGATGAGATGATTTTTCCGGAAAAGGTGAAATTAAATTTAGACTATTATTGTCATGTTTCTTTGGGGTTAGATTTAAAAATTCTTTTTAAAACGATACTTTTACCGTTCAATCTATAATCTATGTCAATGCCTTCAGAATTATCAAAAATCTGGTTATCCTCTCCACATATGGGTGGTCAAGAAGAAGAGTTTGTTGCCAAAGCTTTTCAGGAAAACTGGATTGCACCCTTAGGTCCGAATGTAAATGGTTTTGAAGCTGATCTTGAAGATTATTTGGGTGGTACCAAAAACATAGCTGTCTTAAGCACCGGAACGGCAGCTATTCATCTGGCATTAGTGCAACTGGGGGTCAGAGAAGGGGATGAGGTGATCTGCCAAAGCTTTACGTTTTGTGGTTCTGCCAATCCGATTATGTATCAGGGAGCAACCCCTGTTTTTGTGGATAGTGAACCTTCAACATGGAACTTGTGTCCTAAGGCCCTTGAAACAGCGATTTTAGACAGAATTTCAAAAGGCAAGACCCCTAAAGCTATCATTCCCGTGCATTTGTACGGCATGCCTTATTTAGTTGAAGAAGTTGCAGCTGTAGCCAAAAAGTATAACATTCCAGTCATTGAAGATGCCGCTGAATCTCTCGGATCGACCTTTAAATCTCAGAACTGCGGAACTTTTGGTGAGTTTGCAGCCTTGTCTTTTAACGGGAACAAGATTATAACCACTTCGGGTGGAGGAGCTTTGGTATGTCCCTCAACGCAGGCTAAAGATAAAATAGTGTTTTATTCCACCCAGGCCAGGGATAATGCGCCACATTACCAGCACTCAGAAGTTGGATTTAATTATAGAATGAGTAATATTTCCGCAGGAATAGGTCGCGGGCAAATGCTGGTTCTGGATGAGCATGTGGCTTTACGGAGAGAAATGCATAAGTTTTATCAAGAAATTTTCAAGGATATTGAAGGAATTGAAGTGTTTACAGAACCTTCTGAAGATTACTTCAGTAATCACTGGTTATCTGCAATTCTTGTAGACCCCAAGAAAACCAGGGGTATTGACAGGGAACAGATGCGCCTTCATCTGGAAACCTTTAATATTGAAAGCAGGCCACTCTGGAAACCTATGCATATGCAGCCGGTCTTTGCTAATATGCCATATTACGGTGGAAAAGTTGCAGAACATTTGTTTGAAAATGGTCTTTGTTTACCTTCAGGTTCCAATCTGAGCGATGAAGACAGAGAGAGAATTAAAGCAGCTATATTAGAACTTTTCAAAAACTAAATCATGGATATATTTGAACTCATTGAAAAAAGGCGTTCGGTTTTTCCTAAACAATACAATGAAGAGCCTATTCTTAAGGAAGAGCTGGATAAAATTCTGGCGACAGCCAACTGGGCTCCAAATCATAAGCATACAGAACCCTGGCGTTTCAAAGTAATGCAGGGGGAGAGTAAATTGAAATTAGCTGAATTCCTGGTTGAAAAAAATGCGGAATGGGAAGGAAAGCCTTCGTCTTTCAAAAGAAAAAAGATTATGTCCAAGTTCGAGCAATCCCATACGGTTATTGCTATTTGCATACAGAAAAGTCCAAAAGGCAAACCCCCGGAGTGGGAAGAGATTTCTGCAGTGGCGATGGCAGTTCAGAATATGTGGCTAGCCTGTACTGCGTTGAATATTGGCTCCTACTGGAGTTCACCATCCCTCATAAATCTTGTTGATGACTTCTTTAATCTTAAAGAAGGAGAATCCTGTCTCGGTTTTTTCTATATGGGTAAATATGATGGGGAACTGCAAGAAGGCAAGCGTAAGTCATCTGTCGATACAAAGATCGACTACTTTTTAGACTGACTTAAGATAAAAAAACTTCACTAACTCAGTAAAATGATATTAAATCAGATGTGAAGTCGATTTTAATGCCTTATATTTAAATATCGGATGTGTTAAAAATTTGATATACCCGATGATAAGGAATATATTAGGGTGTGTGGAATATAGATTTAACATATCGAGAAAAATTACAACCAACCTTTGATCGGCTCTACGAAAAAAAGGCATTGTTGCATGAAGCCAGACCGCTTCCACAAATCGCTTTGCAAAAAATTCAGGACGCATTATCTGTAGAATGGACTTATAATTCTAATAGCATAGAAGGCAATACACTTACTTTGCAAGAGACTCAATTGGTTTTACATGAAGGGATTACCATTAAGGGCAAGTCACTTCGTGAGCATTTTGAAGTCAAGAATCACGAATTGGCTTTAAACCATTTGTATACTTTAAGCAATCAGAATTACCAGCCTAACGCCAGTGATATTTTAGACTTGCATAGGTATGTGCTCAGGAGTATTGAAGAAGATTATGCAGGAAGATTACGTACAGGGGGTGTTCGCATTTCCGGTGCAAATTTTATTCCTCCCAATGCGCGTAAAGTCCCAGATTTGCTGGACGAGCTTATTGAGTTTGTTGTAGAAAATCCTTTACAGCTCAACGCTATTGAGCTGGCAACAGTTTTCCATCATAAGTTTGTTTGGATACACCCTTTTTTTGAGGGGAACGGCCGTACAGTCAGGTTAGTCATGAATTTGCTCTTGCTTAAAGTGGGGTTTACGCCTGCTATTGTTTTAAGCACAGATCGCCAAAAATATTATACCGCCTTAAATGCAGCCAACAAAGGAAACTATTTTAAACTTAGTTTGTTGATGGCCCAGGCCTTAGAGCGCACCATGAACATTTATACTGGTTCTCTTCCAGACAATGGTATGGGCTTTATGGAAATTTCAAGTTTGGTGGAAGAAGAAAAATTACCCTATGGTCAGGAATACATTAGTTTGTTGGCAAGGCAAGGAAAAATAGATGCATACAAAGAAGGTAGAAACTGGCTCACCACCAAAGCAGCTGTTTTTGAGTATATCAAGAATCGTGAGCGAAAACGGGTATTGTAGAGTATTTAGTTTTCTCTTGAGTTGTAGTCTTAATTTTTGAGCTTACTGACTCACATCGCATGAGCTAAAACTAGGCCCGATAGAAATGGAAAGCCCGTTACCCCCAAAGCTTTGGGGGCGGACTTGAAATGCATAGGGAGATATGTTGCTTATATTCCCTTAAATAATATTAAATTTAACATCAATTTTTTTAAACTAAAACTAACAATCGTTAGTTTTGTTGTTAAACCGATAATTCATGCCGAGTTTTTTTCCGATTAAGGTCAAGGATGTTTATAAAGAAACAGAGGATTGCTCTGTCATTAATTTACATATCCCCGAAGATTTAAAATCTGATTTTCAGTATCATCAGGGTCAGCATTTGACTTTAAAAAAAGATATCAACGGTGAAGACGTGAGAAGGTCGTATTCGCTGTGTTCCAGCCCGGTTGATGATGAATGGAAAGTGGCAGTCAAGCAAATATATGAGGGGAAATTTTCAACCTATGTGAATCAGGAATTGAAAGCCAATGACATTCTGGAAGTGATGCCGCCAAGCGGTGATTTTGGAGTAGATGTACAGCAGGATACAGATCAAACCTACCTGTTTTTTGCTGCAGGAAGCGGAATCACGCCTATCTTATCCATGATAAAAACCCATCTGGCCAAGGAGCCCAATTCAAATTGTAAGCTCTTTTACTTGAATAAGAACGCTAAATCCATTATCTTCAAGGAGGAAATAGAGCAGATTAGAAATCGCTACTTTGGAAGATTCGAAATTTTCTATTTTTTAACCCGGGAGCAACGTGATATTGAATTGTTGAACGGAAGATTTACTCCTGAAAAAATTCAGGCTCTGTCCAACTCTGTTTTTGATATTGATGAAGTCAGCGATGTTTTTGTTTGCGGACCCGAGCAGATGATTTTTATGATTCGTGACGAGCTGACGCGCCTTGGACTTGAAGCGGATAGAATTCATTTTGAGCTGTTTGTTTCCGGACTTTCAGAAGCGGACAAACAACGAACTGATGCAGCTCTGGCCAAACGAAAAGACGGGACTCAAATCACTATTTTGGATGGAGGGAAGGAGTTTCACTTTGCGATGACCAAAGCCTATGATAATATACTGGATGCAGCCTTAGCTGCCGGAGCAGATTTGCCTTTCGCCTGTAAAGGAGGAGTTTGCAGTACCTGTAAATGCCGAGTCATGGAAGGACATGTAGAAATGAAAGTGAATTACGCTTTGGAAAAACACGAAGTTGCTAAAAATCTGGTTCTGAGTTGTCAGGCTGTACCTACTACAGATAAGGTGACCGTAGATTTTGACGTTTAAAGGAGTGCCTAGTAGTGAGTACTAAGTAAAAAGCATATAGGAAAAAGAGAAAGGAGTAAAGATAATTTGAAATAACAAAAGCTATGAAGAATCAAGACACTATGCAGGATAAAGAACAGATGAAAAGCTTAGAGGACATTTTTGAAGCTAAAATCGCTCGTGATGAGAAAATCGAGCCTAAAGACTGGATGCCTGAAAAATACAGGAAGACACATATTCGACAAATTTCTCAGCACGCGCATTCCGAAATTGTAGGTATGCTGCCGGAAGGAAACTGGATTAGCAGAGCGCCTTCCTTAAGAAGAAAGGTAGCGCTTCTGGCGAAAGTTCAGGACGAGGCCGGACATGGCTTATATCTTTACTCTGCCTGTGAAACTTTGGGGATTTCCAGAGAGGAGCTTTACGACCAGCTGCATTCTGGGAAAGCTAAATATTCAAGTATTTTCAATTATCCAACCTTAACCTGGGCAGATATTGGAGCCATTGGCTGGTTAGTGGACGGGGCAGCAATTATAAATCAGGTGCCGCTGTGCAGTACTTCTTTTGGACCCTATGCCAGAGCCATGGTAAGGGTGTGTAAGGAAGAAAGTTTCCACCAAAGACAGGGTTATGAAATCATGATGACGCTTTGCAACGGCACTCAGGAGCAAAAAGATATGGCTCAGGATGCACTGGACCGTTGGTGGTGGCCCGCTTTGATGATGCTTGGTCCTACCGATGATGAATCTACGCATACAGAACAGTCCATGAAATGGAAATTAAAACGAAAAACCAACGATGAATTGCGTCAGCAGTTTATAGATCAGACTGTCCCTCAGGCCGATATTCTAGGACTTAAGGTGCCAGACGAAGATTTGCAATACAATACTGAAACCGGTCATTATGACTTTGGAGAAATCGACTGGGAAGAGTTCTGGCAGGTTGTCAAAGGACACGGGATGTGTAATAAAGAACGTATTTCAGCCAGAAAAAATGCCTGGGACGAAGGAGAATGGGTGAGAGATGCAGCCCTTGCTTATGCCGATAAGCAAGCGGATAAAGAAGTTAAGGAAGCAGTTTAAGTACAAAGCAAAGAGTAGGGTGTATTGAGATCACAAGAGAAGGGATAAAAGAGAAAAGATAATAATTTTGACTCACGACTCACGACTATTAAAACAAACACAATGAAAAAAAACTGGCCACTTTGGGAAGTTTTCGTAAGAAGTAAAAATGGATTAGAGCACCGCCATTTTGGGAGTTTACACGCTCCAGATGCCGATATGGCTCTTAAAAATGCACGGGATGTTTACACCAGACGCAGTGAAGGTGTGAGCATCTGGGTGGTGGAATCCAAAAATATAAAAGCATCCAATCCGGATGATAATGGAGAAATGTTTGAGCCTGCAGCCGACAAAGCTTATCGCCATCCCACATTCTACGAGTTACCGGATGATATCGAACATATGTAGTAACTGGACAGGCTGCTCTAATTTAAAGATTTAAGTACATGACAAACGAAAATTTAATTCAGTATATCTACGGCATAGCCGATAATTCCCTGATTTTAGGTCAGCGAATTTCAGAACTCTGTGGACACGGACCCACCCTGGAGACCGATATTGCCATGACTAATATGGCCCTGGATTTACTTGGTCAGACCCGAAGTTACTTCCAGTACGTAGCCGAACTTTCCCCCAAAGCTATCACCGAAGATGACGTTGCTTTTTTAAGAACAGAGCGTGAATACAAAAATGTACTTTTGGTAGAACAGCCCAACACAGACTTTGCGTATATCATTGTGAGACAATATTTCTTTGATGTTTTCCATTTCATGTTTTTGAAAGCCCTGGAAAACTCCAAAAACATAAATTTTCAGGCGATTGCTAAAAAGAGCTTGAAGGAAGTTTCTTATCACAAACGTTTTTCGGGAGACTGGCTAAAAAGGCTGGGCGATGGAACGGAAGAAAGCAAGCAAAAAGCTCAGAAAGCGGTTAATGATTTATGGGCATATACCGACGAGCTATTTCATATGACCGAAAATGACAAAGTCGTCGCCGAAGCCGGATACGGTGTGGACACTACAAGTTTCAAAGACGAGTATTACGCGGTCATCACCGCTCTGCTCCAGGAAGCGACGCTTGATGTTCCTGAGACAAAGTATTTCCAAAAGGGTGGTAAGCATGGAATTCATACAGAATACATGGGCTATATTTTATCAGACATGCAGTATATGCAACGGACTTACCCGGATATGAAGTGGTAGCGTAGAGATGAGAAATTAGATAGCAGATATCAGAAGTTCAATATTTGATACCAAAGAAAGAGCCCTGGAATAATTGGATTACCAATAACTATCAACAAAAAAAAACCAACAACCAATACCTAACTTATGACGCAGGACGTAGACATAGATACTGAGTTACATGAGATTCTGAAGTCGGTTCCCGATCCTGAGATTCCTGTGTTGTCTATTATCGATTTAGGCGTTGTCCGTTCTGCAAAAGTACTGCCCAATAAAGAGGTTAAAGTTGAAATTACCCCTACTTACAGCGGCTGTCCGGCTATGGATGTCATCGGCGACGATATCAAAACCGAGCTCTCAAAACACGGCTATATCCCAGAGGTAAAACTCATTTTATCTCCTGCATGGACGACAGACTGGATGACCG
Source organism: Psychroflexus aurantiacus (assembly GCF_010820555.1). Taxonomy (GTDB): domain Bacteria; phylum Bacteroidota; class Bacteroidia; order Flavobacteriales; family Flavobacteriaceae; genus Psychroflexus; species Psychroflexus aurantiacus. Next base: position 67,103 of record NZ_JAAIKD010000007.1, read on the forward strand.
ATGAAGGCAAAAAAGCCCTCAAAGACTACGGCATTGCTCCACCCATGGATGCGACGTCAGACAAAGACGCCCTGCTCGGTAACAAGCGGGTCATTCCTTGTCCGCAATGTGAATCCAAAAATACAAGACTCGTAAGTCAGTTTGCTTCCACGGCCTGCAAGGCGATGTTCAAATGCGAGGACTGCGAAGAAACCTTCGATTATTTTAAATGTCTTATCTAAGTTTGCTTTGGCGGTTACTCCCCAAAGCCTTGGGGTGTCAGGCCTGCCTTTCCAAGGAACGCAGGCAGGCTTTCGGCAGTCGCTTTCTTTCGCATGCTATGGCAGCGGAAAAAAAGCCCCTACTCATGCCTCAATCCCTAACCGAGGCTTACTCCAGGTTTTCGCTTTTCAGAAGTTTCGATAAAGCTGACTTCAGTGAATCAAAGCTGAGTCAACCTCATTTCAAACAGGTTTTACAACCTAATTTCGTAACTTTTCAGCTTAAAAATCACTAATAATATAAATCTATGGATTCCAGTATATTACTCACAGTTCAAAATCAAGTTGCTTACATCAGGTTTAATAGACCCAATAAATTCAACAGTTTTAACCGGGAAATGGCATTTGCTTTGCAAAAGAACATCGATGATTGCATCCGAAATGAAGAGGTAAGAGCCATCGTTTTAACTGGTGAAGGAAAAGCTTTTTGTGCGGGTCAGGATATTCAGGAAATTACAGATCCGGAGCAACATCCGGGCTTTAAGCAAATCTTAGAGGATCATTACAATCCCATCATTACTAGAATTCGAAATATTGAAAAACCGGTCATCGCCGCTGTCAATGGTGTTGCCGCAGGTGCAGGAGCCAACATCGCTCTGGCTTGCGATATCGTTGTTGCCAGCGAACAGGCCAGTTTTATTCAGGCTTTTTCCAAAATCGGACTCATACCCGATTCGGCTGGAACTTTCTTCCTGCCCAGACTTATCGGTTTTCAAAGAGCCTCTGCTTTAGCTATGCTTGGGGATAAAGTGGATGCGGTGGAAGCAGAACGCATGGGGATGATTTACAAATATTACTCTCCGGAATCGTTTCAGGAAGAAGTAGAGCAGCTGGCTGAAAGACTCGCCAAAATGCCAACCAAAGCTTTGGCCTATACTAAAAAAGCACTGAACAAGTCTTTCAATAATTCACTTGAAGATCAACTCACTCTTGAATCTGAATACCAAATCGCCGCCGCCTCTACCGAGGATTACGAAGAAGGTGTTGCTGCGTTTATGGAGAAGAGAGAGGCGAAGTTTAAAGGAAAATAGAGTAACGATTTGAGAATCAAGATTGAAAATTGCTGAGTTTTTAACACTCCGTAATCAAGTTAAATATAAATCTTTGAAATATGAAACCAGTTGAATTAGAAGATAGACTGATCCAATCTTCAATCCATGCTATTTTATTTTGTAAAACCGTCGAGAATAATTTTGAAGGAGATTATCTGACCAAACAGTTAATAAGGTCAGCTAGTTCTTCTACCTTGAATTATGGTGAAGCAAGAAGCGCTGAGTCAACACGATATTTTTTGCACAAAATGAAAATTTATTTAAAGGAATTACGAGAAAGTATGATTAATATAAAAACTTCTACTGCAAAACTCAATATCAAATTAAAATAAATCAACAATCCTTAATCTAATAAATCGTAAATCACAATATGAAAGTAGCAATTATAGGAAGCGGAACCATGGGGAGCGGCATTGCACAGGTAGCAGCGACGGCGGGTTGCCAGGTCCAGCTTTACGATACCAAACGAGAAGTTTTGGAGCAGGCTAAACAGGCTCTGGAAAAAATTCTCAACCGGTTGATTGAAAAAGGCCGTATGGATGAAGCTGAAAAAACCAGGATTCAGTCCAATATTTCATATGAGGATACTTTAAAATCCCTTGCTAAAGCTGACTTGACCATCGAAGCGATTATTGAACATCTGGAGATCAAGCAGAAGGTGTTTAAGGAGTTGGAAAGTTACCAGAGCAAAGAGGCTATCATCGCCACTAATACGTCGTCCTTATCTATTGCTTCTATCGCTTCGGTTCTGGCACATCCAGAGCGCTGTATTGGAGTTCATTTTTTTAATCCGGCTCCACTGATGCCCTTGGTAGAAATTGTACCTGCAGTACAAACGTCTCAGGAGGTTTTTGATAAAGTATTTTCAACGATTCAGGACTGGAAAAAAGTCCCCGTAAAAGCTCAAGATACACCAGGGTTTATCGTGAATCGCGTTGCCCGACCGTTTTATGGAGAAGCGCTTAGGATTTACGAAGAACGCTATGCCGGGGTGCCCGAAGGTGAAGCAGGTTTTGCAACGATTGACTGGGCTATGAAAGCATTTGGAGGTTTTAAAATGGGACCTTTTCAGTTGATGGATTTCATTGGAAACGATGTCAATTATACCGTGACCGAAACCGTTTTTAAAGCCTTTTACTTCGATCCGCGATACAAACCTTCTTTCACTCAGAAACGCTTTGCGGAAGCAGGTTACCTGGGACGAAAGTCCGGAAGGGGATTTTACAATTATAGCGAAGATGCTCAAAAAGCAGCTCCTGTAAAAGACCGGGAAATGGGGCAGAAGATTTTTGATCGTGTATTGGTTATGCTTATCAATGAGGCAGCAGATGCTTTATTCTTAAACATTGCCACAGCCAAAGACATTGATCTGGCGATGACCAAAGGGGTGAATTATCCCAAAGGGCTTTTGACTTGGGCCAATGAAAAGGGAATAACTTGGTGCGTTGAACGACTTGATCATCTTTATGATATCTATAGAGAAGACAGGTACCGATGTAGTCCTTTGTTGAGGAAGATGAAAGAAAAAGGGGATAGGTTTTAGGTGGTAGGAATTAGGTTCTAGGAAATAGTAATATAAACATGAAGTCTAAGTATCATTTTAAATTTGAGGATTTAAAAGTCTATCAAAAAGCGATGGAATTTGGTGAAGCTGTACATCAACAAACAAAATGTTTCCCAAAAGAAAAACAATTTGGATTGACTTCCCAATTTAGAAGAGCCAGTGATTCGATAGCTTTAAATATCACGGAAGGTTCAGCTGGAACAGATAAACCGTTTAATAATTATCTTGAAATGCTTATCATAGCTTACAAGAATATGTGTCTTGCAGTACAAAAGCTTTTCAAAGAAACTACATTAGTCAAGAGATTAATGAAGCAAATCGAGAATACTTAGTTGAGTTGGCTAAAATGATTAGCAGCTTAGGTGCTTCAATTTCTAAAAGAATAAGAAACAAATAAATGACCTAAAACTTACACTCTATGTGCTACAACCTAATACCTAAAAAGATGCTCTCCCAAGACCCCTTCAGTACCTGGCTGGGAATTGAAATCCTGGAGGTGAGTTTAGGGAGATGCAAAGTGGGCTTGAAGATACGCCCGGAGATGCTCAATTCCATGCAAAAGGCGCATGGCGGCATCACCTATGCTTTGGCAGACACCGCTTTTGGCTTTGCGGCTAATACCTTTGGTAAATATGCGGTTTCGATAGAAACCTCCATCAATCATATCGAAGCCTTACATGTTGATGATTACATAACCGCAGAATCCAAGGTTGAGGTCACCAAAAACAGACTGGGTTTCCATTATGTAGAAGTAAAAAATGAAGAAGAAATTGTTGCCCTTTTTAAGGGTGTAGTGTTTAGGACTTCTAAAGCATGGGAACTAAATGATAATTAAATTTTATAAATTGAAAACGAATTTGCGTTAAGGATTGTAGTGGAAAGCCCGCAGTCCCCAATACTTTGGGGAGGAGGACTTGAAACAAAAAGCCTGTAAACGCCCAAGATAAATAACAAAAAACGACATATGGACGCCTATATAATTGACGGGATACGAACACCGATTGGTAACTACAAAGGTACGCTTTCGCCTGTGAGAGCAGATGATTTGGGAGCTCTGGTTATCAAAGAACTACTGAACAGAAATCCTTCCATACCCAAAGAAGCCTTTGACGATGTGATCCTGGGCTGCGCCAATCAGGCCGGGGAAGACAACCGAAACGTAGCCAGAATGTGCTCGCTTTTGGCAGGAATGCCCCATTCGGTACCTGGCGAAACCGTGAATCGATTATGCAGCAGCGGACTTTCTGCAATCATTCACGCCAACCGAGCGATAAAGGCAGTGGACGGCGATTTGTTCATCGCTGGTGGAGTTGAGCACATGACACGTGGACCTTATGCGATTGCGAAACCCTCTTCGGCTTACGGGAATGATGCCAAAATGTACGATACGAGTTTCGGATGGCGATTTATAAACCCCAAAATGGATGAGATGTACGGCACCGACGGCATGGGGGTGACGGCAGAAAACCTGGTCGACATTCATAAAATTTCGCGTGAAGATCAGGATGCATTCGCCTATCACTCGCAAATGAAAGCCAGTAAGGCTCAGGAAAATGGACGCCTGTCTAAAGAAATTATCGCTGTACATATTCCAAGACGCAAGCAGGAGGATCTGGTTTTTGCCCAGGATGAGTTTGTAAAACCTCAAACCAAACTGGATGTCTTAGGTAAACTGAGACCAGCCTTTAGGAAGGAGGGAAGCGTAACTGCCGGGAATTCCTCAGGACTAAACGATGGCGCAGCAGCTACCATTGTAGCCTCACAAAAGTCCATTGATGCGTATAAGTTGAAGCCCATGGCGAGGATTTTAAGTTCTGCTGTTGTGGGTGTAGAACCAAGAATTATGGGTATCGGACCAGTGGAAGCTTCCAATAAAGCTTTGGCAAAAGCAGGTCTAAAAATGGAAGATATGGATATCATCGAGCTGAATGAAGCTTTTGCAGCTCAATCTTTAGCCTGTATCAGGGCCTGGGGATTGAAAGATGATGACCCGCGAATAAATCCGAATGGCGGTGCGATTGCGATTGGTCACCCGCTGGGTGTAACCGGAACCCGGCTAGCACATACGGCAGCACTTCAGCTTCAGCTAACCAATAAAAAATATGCTTTAATTACCATGTGTGTTGGTGTTGGACAGGGTTACGCTGCTGTGATTGAAAGCGTCTAAGTATGAGGAGTAATCGAAGTCCCGAGAGCATTTGCGATTCGGGATGCGGACTGTGATTGAGAATGTGAGTTAAATTAGTTTTTTGTATTTATGTTTTATAAATATGATATATAAATAATAATTATATTCGATAAAACTATAATCATGACGACATTTACATCTTCACTACCAGATGATTTGTTAGATAAGCTAGCTAAAGCTTCTTCTAATTTGAAAATGCCTAAAAATAAAATTATAGAAAGAGCATTGAATGTTTATTTGGAGCAACTCGATAGGGCAGCTTATGAAAAATCCTACAAAAGGATGGCTAATGATCCAGATATGATTGCGATGGCTGAAGAAGGCATGGCTGAATATTTAGAGCTATTAAAGGAATTTGATAAAGAATGAAAAAAGGAGAAATTTGGGAGGTTTTTATTGATCCTACTCTCGAGAGTGAACAAAGTGGACGGCGCCCTGCGGTAGTTATTTCTGGAAATTTGGCTAATAAACATTTGAATACCGTGATAGTTTGTCCTTTAACCTCCAAACTTAAGAATTATCATGGCAATCTTATTGTAGATCCAAACGGGCGTAACGGATTGAAAAGAAAATCTGAGGTAATGTCCGTACATGTAAGATCTATTTCTAAAGAAAGGTTCAAGAAAAAGCTAGGTCATTTTAATGTTTCTGAAATGGGCGTGGTAATCGAAAATCTTGAAAAAATCATTAAATATTGATTATAAAATACTAAATATGCAAACCACACAAAGTTATATTCAAGGCCAATGGACTCAGGGAAAAGGTGAAGATCAGCCGATTTACGATTCCATTACCGGAGAACATTTCACTTCTATAAATGTAGACGGGTTCAATATTCCTGAAGTTCTTGCCTATGGTCGTGAAAAGGGAGATACTCTGCGGAAAATGACTTTCCAGGAACGCGGAAATATGCTTAAATCCTTAGCCTTTTACCTTCAAAAGAAAAAAAGAGCCTTCTATGAACTGAGTTACCGCACGGGAGCTACCAAGCGGGATTCCTGGTTTGATATCGATGGGGGTTTCGGAAATTTGTTTGCCAATGCTTCGTTGAGAAAATTGTTTCCCAATCAGCCTTTTGATGTGGAAGGAGATCCTATCGATTTGTCGCATGGCGGACGCTTTATGGCTCATCATATTCTGGTGCCAAAAGAAGGAGTGGCCGTGCATATCAATGCTTTTAATTTTCCAGTGTGGGGAATGCTGGAGAAATGTGCGGTCAACTGGATGGCGGGAGTTCCTGCTTTAGTTTTGCCAGCACCACAATCTGCTTATTTAACCGAGGCAGTGGTGAGAGAAATCATCGCTTCCGGAATTTTGCCGGAAGGCGCTCTGCAGCTGATTTCAGGAACCGAGAAAACTATTCTAAACCATGTTGAATCTCAGGACATAGTGACTTTTACGGGTTCAGCAACCACAGGGCGACTATTGAAAAGTCACCCGAGACTGCTTGAGGAATCCGTTCCTTTTACGATGGAAGCCGACTCGTTGAATGCTTCAATTCTGGGAGAGGACGCCGTTCCTGGAACACCAGAATTTGATTTGTTCATTCGTGAGGTGCGAAATGAAATGACGGTAAAGTGCGGTCAGAAATGTACGGCTATTCGTCGTGCAATTGTTCCTGAGTCTTTAATTGAAGATGTTCAGATTGCACTGGGTAAAGCTTTGGATAAAGTCACACTCGGCGATCCTAGACTTAAGGAGGTACGCATGGGAAGTCTAATCGATAGAAAACAGGTGGAAGCTGTTAAAAAAGCAATTGGTGAAATTTCAAAAACAGCAGAAATAGTCTATGGCGACTTTAATGCTGCAGAAACCCTCAATGCTGACTTCGAAAAAGGCGCATTTATCAAACCGATTTTGATGCGTGAAGACTACCCGTTCAAAAATGAAGCGGCTCATGTGACTGAAGCCTTTGGCCCTGTAAGTACATTAATGCCATATACAACCTTAGAGGAAGCGATTCAGCTTTCCAAAAAAGGAAAGGGGTCTCTGGTAAGTTCCATTTTTACCAATGATGATGCTACAGCGCGTGATTATACCATTAAAGCAGCGTCTCACCATGGAAGGATCATGTCGATTAACCGGGAGTCTGCTAAACAAAGTACTGGACACGGTTCGCCATTACCAAATCTGGTCCATGGGGGGCCAGGACGGGCTGGTGGTGGAGAAGAAATGGGAGGAAAACGCGGTATCAAACACTTTATGCAGCGATGTGCCATCCAGGGAAGTCCGACGACCTTAACCGAAATCACAGGGATTTATCAGCCCAAAGCCGATTATAAAGAAACTGAAAAGCATCCGTTTGCTTATCACTGGGAAGATATTCAGCCAGGGATGTCCTTAAAAACCCATAACCGAACCTTGACCGATACCGATATCATCAATTTTGGAAACCTCACCTGGGATCATTTTTATGCACACACTGATATTACGTCCTTAGAAGGCAGCATTTTTGAGCAGCGAACCGCTCACGGTTATTTTATTATTTCGGCAGCAGCTGGATTATTTGTGTACCCTAATAAAGGTCCCGTTGCAGCCAATTATGGCCTGGAAGAGATTCGGTTTTTGAGACCGCTGTATCATAACGATACGATTCATGTGCGACTGACTTGTAAAGAAAAGGTGGACAGAGATCAAAAAGGAAAAGAACTCCCGAGCGGGATTGTGAAATGGTATGTGGAGGTCTTCGATACGGAAGCCGTCGAAGAAGACGATAAACTGGTCGCCATCGCTACCATTCTCACAATGGTCCAGAAGAAGCAGACTACCTTTCATGACATAGATAGAGATTTTGTTGAAAGCAAGCTAAAAGCACTTTCAGAAGAATATCAGCCTCAATGGGGGCTAATGACTCCACAGCATATGCTGGAGCATTTGGAAATGACTTTAAAAATAGCTACTGGTGAAATTTCAGATTTTGAAGTTGCGACACCAGAAGAGTATATCGAAAAGGTACAGGAAACTTTGTACAATTACGAAAAGATGCCTCGAGGTTATAAAATGCCTTTGATGAAAAAAGAAGGGCTAGAGGATTTGAAGCATGACAATCTCGATGAGGCTAAAAAAGCCCTACTGGAAGCCTATGATGCGTTTGTAGTGTTCTTCAGAGAGCATCCAGACGCCATTACTAAAAATGCTGTCTTTGGAAAGCTGACCGCTTTTGAATGGAAACTATTAAATCGAAAACATTTCAATCATCATTTTGAACAGTTTGGATTGATTTAGAAAAGAAAACTGACTAATTTTTCATGTAGAACACATAAAACATTAGTTCACCTGCATAGGCTATATCGTCTTTTCTAGGGCTTAAAAATTCGGATTCTTGAAAAACTTTAGCGATATTTTCTTCAAAAATGGTATTTAATTTTTCATTACTGGAAAGAGATGTAATTTTAGTCAACTCATCGTTTTGATTATAATTGATTTTAATTTCAAATAAGTTCATTCCTGGTTTCAAAAGTGAATCAATCTGGTCAGGATTTATAGTATTGAAAAGGAAGTTCAGTAAATAGTCGCTGGAACGTTTAAAATCTTTTTTACCCTCTTCATTTATACAGCTTATGTCAATTCTGGGAAAGATTTTTTCGTCGCCTGGATAATCATTTTTATCGGTTATCTGACTCATCTTATGGTAACCATAAACTCCAGTTGCTTTTGTGCCAATGGTAATTGGTACATGGAGTGCCACTGTAATGGCCTCACCTTTCTGCATCGCAGGCTCCAAAATTTTCATTTTATTAAGTGTTCTCTCAAATTCTTTTTTTAGTGAAGGATTGAGGGAGTTCAAGTGAGTTAATTCGATAGTTTTATCATACTGAACTTCAAAAGTCAGATTGAATTTGTTTATTCCTGGATTTAGTTCACTGATTAATCTTTTATTTTTACTGCGATTAAATAAATTGGATACTTGTTTTGAAAAACAATTCATTAATTCCATGTTTCCCTCAACATTTCTGCATCCTCTAGCAATTATATAAGTTTCGTCATATTCTTGGGAGTAAAGGGAAGCCGTTAAAAGAAAAAATAAGGCACATAGGACAGGGATGATTTTCATTTTAAAAAATTAAGCTGATTAGTTATTTATTCCAAAACTACTAAATTTAAACTATTGTAATTGCTTATCATACTAACAATCATTAGTTTTGAAGAACATTCGAAATCGATTGAGAAATACACTAAATTATGACAAAACCTTACGTTAAAAAAGATATTCAGGACAGGATAGCAACGGTAGAATTCTTTCATCCAGCGCACAATTCATTGCCCAGTGATATTCTGGCCGAGTTGGCAGAAACGATAACTGAAGTCGGACAAGACGATGATGTCCTTGTGATTATAGTGAAGTCAGGAGGAGACCGTACCTTCTGTGCCGGTGCCAGCTTTAAAGAATTGATTTCTATTGAAGACGAAAAAACCGGAGAGCAATTCTTCAGTGGGTTTGCCAATGTCATTAACGCCATGCGTAAATGCCCAAAATTCATTATTGGTCGTGTGCAAGGAAAAACCGTTGGCGGCGGTGTAGGCCTCGCGTCTTCAATGGATTATTGCATGGCCACCAAATTCGCTTCCATCAAGCTGAGTGAACTCAATTTAGGCATAGGCCCGTTTGTAGTGGGCCCGGCTGTGGAGCGAAAACTGGGTGTGAGCGGTATGTCACAGATCGCGATAGATGCCAACACCTTTTATTCGGCTGAATGGGCCAGGGATAAAGGTTTGTTTGCAAACGTTTATGAGACCACTGAAGCCCTGGATATAGCTGTTTCAGAATTCGCTAAAAATCTATGTGAATATAACCCTGAAGCGGTAAAGCATATGAAACAGATGTTTTGGAGAGGAACCGAAGACTGGGATGAGCTGTTGATAGAACGTGCTAAAATAAGCGGCAAGCTGGTGTTGAGTTCGTTTACGAAAGAGAAGCTGAAGAGGTTTAAGGATTAATACAAAGATGAAGTAGATATGACTAATTGAAGAAAGGACAAAAAGATAACTGATGGCATTAAAGCATAATTTTAGGAAATTGACGATTTGGCAAGAGGCTAGAAGTTTAGTAAGTGAAACATATAGTATTACAGAGAAATTCTCTAAAACTGAAATTTATGGTCTATCAAACCAATATGTCTTTTCGTCTGATACCATTTTTACTTATTAATTTTCCTCAATATGATCTACAAATTCAAAAACCACATCCCCGTCATTCACGAATCCAGTTTTGTGCATCCGCAGGCAGCGGTCACCGGAAATGTGATTATCGGTAAAGACTGTTATATAGGACCGGGGGCAGCCATTCGGGGAGACTGGGGTGAGATTATACTGGAGGACGGTGTGAATGTTCAGGAGAACTGTACTGTTCATATGTTCCCCGGGAAGTCGATTGTTTTAAAAACAGGAGCTCATGTGGGGCACGGCGCTATCATTCATGGAGCCAACTTAGGTGAAAATTGCCTGATCGGAATGAATTCCGTAATCATGGATGATGCTGAAATTGGTGATGAATGTATTGTTGGGGCGATGACTTTCGTCAAAGCGGAAACCAAAATCCCCAGACGAAGTTTGGTGATAGGAAACCCCGCTAAAATTATAAAAGAGGTGTCCGATGAGATGATCGCCTGGAAAACAGCTGGAACTCGATTATATCAGCAATTGCCTGCCGATTGTCATGACAGTTTGGAAGCCGTAGAGCCGCTTCGGGAACGTCCTGAACATAGACCAGAACAGGAAGATTTTTACAAGACATTGAATGAGTTTAAGCATGGTAATGAATAGAATGTAGTGAGGAGAGGTTAGTGTGAAGTGATGAGAAGTTAGAAAATAGAGAAAAGACAATAGAATGTACTGTGCTAACTTTGTGTCAGATCAATAATATTTAGATGAGCTGAGATGTGAGTCGTTAGAATACAGAAAAACTTAGCGAATTGGCGTGAAATTAGAAAAGAGAAGAACCTAAAACCTCAGTATTATTTACGATTTTGGGATAGGTAGCGAGAAAATATAAAATATGAATAACAATAATAAGACCTCAGAAACACTAGAATTCAAGCTTCCCAAAATGGGAGAAAGCATTACAGAAGGCACCATTTTGAACTGGATGATTAATGAAGGGGGTAGTTTTCAGGAAGGTGATATCCTCGTGGAGGTGGGAACGGATAAGGTCGATAACGAAGTACCTGCACCATGTTCGGGTCGGCTTGTTGAAATCAGGTTTGAAGCCAAGGAAGTGGTCAAAATAGGTGAAGTTATTGCGATTCTGGAATCCTCAGGTCAAGCAGAATCACCTTCAGTAGAGAAAGAAAGCAAAGCAAATACATCAGAGAAACAGACTGAGCGCCAGGCACCCAAAGCGCCACGGAAGCAAAAAACAAAAGCTCAGGCTCAGACCACCAATGCGGAGTGGAAACCAGGGACAAGAGGGAATCAGTTTTATTCCCCTTTGGTTGAAAAAATCGCCAGAGATTACCACATCAGCTATGAAGAACTGGCCAGGGTTCCGGCTTCCGGAGCCGATGACCGATTAAAAAAGTCTGACATCTATAAATACTTGGAAGACGGAAGGCCGGCTCAGTTTGCGCAGCCCGTATCCGAGCCATCCTCAGGTTTTCAGGTACCTGATTTGAAATTTGACAAAGGAAAAGGCAAGCTTGTGGAGATGGACAGGATGCGACAGATGATTGCCGATCATATGGTGTTTTCCAAACACACTTCGCCACATGTCACGGCTTATGTAGAAGCAGATATGACTAAACTGGTCAACTGGAGAAATAAAAACAAGGCTAAATTCCAGGAAGAAACCGGTGAGAAACTCACCTTTACCCCGCTTTTTATTCAAGCAGTCACAAAGGCCATTCAGGATTTTCCGATGATTAATTCCTCACTGGATGGGAATAACATCATTGTAAAGGAGGATATTAATATTGGAATGGCAACTGCCTTGCCAAGTGGTAACCTGATTGTCCCTGTGGTTAAGAATTCCGATCAAAAAGATCTGAAAACCTTAGCCAAAGAAGTCAATGCCTTGGTGGTAAAAGCAAGGGATAACAAACTGACCAGTGATGATACGCGGGGAAGTACGTTTACCATCTCCAATGTGGGAACTTTCGGGAGTTTGATGGGAACACCCATTATCAACCAGCCGGAGGCAGCCATATTAGCTACGGGGATCATAAAGAAAAGAGCTGAGGTTATCGAATATGATGACGGGGATCAAATAGAAATCAGGCAGATGATGTATTTGTCACTTTCCTTTGATCACCGGATTGTCGATGGCTATTTGGCGGGAAGTTTTTTAAGAAGAATTGCGGATTATTTGGAGGATTAATTTTTAATTGGAAAGACATTTTGAAACAGGACCTTTTGAAACACGATTAAACAAACCTAGATGAGGCGGCATAATTTTAAAAAACTAATAATCTGGCAGGAAGCTATGAAGCTAGTTGACCAAAACTATCTATTAACTGCAACACTTCCAGATTACGAAAAATTTGGATTACGCATCCAAATGAACCGTTGCTCTGTTTCAATAGCATCAAATATTTCAGAAGGACCTAGTAAGCGGACCAATAAACATTTCACTAAGGTTTTAGGAGACAGTTTAGGTTCTGCTTATGAATGGGTGACTCAACTGATGGTATGTTACCCTCAAAAATTTATTTCTGAAAAGAATTTTTTAGTACTTGAAGAAAAATACAAGCATTACAGAGTAAAATTTCAAACTTTAATGACGAGCTGGAATCAGAAATTTAAAATTTTGAAGCAAAAATCGCTAAGTCTTGATTCAAAACGTCGTGATTCCTGATTCTAAAAAAAAGAGCAATGAACAAAAACATATTCAAAAAAGCCTTTCAAAATTTAGTCACTGCCAAAGCAATGACAGAACTCTACGAAGAAAATTTTAAGGTGGTTTCCAAATATGTACACGCTACCTCTCGCGGGCATGAAGTCATTCAAACCGCTGTAGGCATGCAGCTTCTGCCTCAGGATTATGTGTATCCCTATTATAGAGATGATTCGATTTTACTGGCCATTGGTATGCAGCCCAAAGATTTGATGCTTCAGCTTTTGGCTAAAAAGGACGATCCCTTTTCTGCAGGGCGAACCTATTATTCTCATCCCAGTCTTAGGGATGACGACAAACCCAAAATTCCGCACCAAAGTTCTGCCACAGGGATGCAGGCCATTCCTGCCACGGGGGCGGCATTAGGGATGAATTACCGCGAAAGCGATAATCTGTTCGACGAAAATGAACGCTACAGGTTTTTAAACCCAGATGCAAAAGAGAAAGATTACCGCCTCCGCGAGAATCCGGTTGTTGTATGCTCCCTTGGCGACGCTTCCGTTACCGAAGGTGAGATTGCAGAAGCCTTTCAGATGGCAGCGCTTAAACAGCTTCCCATTATTTATGTGGTACAGGACAATGGCTGGGACATTTCTGCCAATGCAGAAGAAACCCGGGCGCAGAATGCCTTCGACTATGCCAAAGGGTTTCACGGTCTGGAAGCAATAAGCATTGACGGGACAGATTTTGAAGAATCGTATACAGCATTTGAAAAGGTTTTGGATACAGTAAGGAAAGAAAGACGACCTTTTTTGGTGCATGCCCGGTGTCCATTACTCAATCACCATACCTCCGGCGTTCGAATGGAGTTTTACAGAGACGATCTTGAAGAATCCAGAACCAGAGACCCGTATCCCAAATTAAAACAGCAGCTTCTGGATAACGAATTCACTGCAGACGAGCTTCAGGCTATCGAAAAAGCTGCTCAGGCAGTGGTGGAAAAAGAATACCAGGAAGCTTTGCAGGCTGAAGACCCCGGGCCAGAGGATTTATTCACCCATGATTTTGCTCCCACGCCCATTACGGAGGAGCAGGGCGAACGCTCTCCGGAAGGAGCTGAAAAAGTGGTGATGGTGGATTGTGCTCTATTTGCCATCGAAGAGTTGATGGCGAAACACAAGGAATGTCTGCTTTATGGACAGGATGTGGGGGGCAGGCTGGGAGGTGTGTTTAGAGAAGCCGCCACCCTGGCTCAGAAATTTGGTGACCATCGGGTGTTCAATACACCTATACAGGAAGCCTTTATCGTAGGGTCAACGGTGGGCATGTCTGCAGTGGGTCTCAGGCCTATTGTGGAGGTTCAGTTTGCAGATTACATCTGGCCGGGATTGAATCAACTGTTTACCGAAGTGAGCCGAAGCTGCTATTTATCTAATGGAAAATGGCCGGTCTCCATGGTTTTACGCGTGCCGATTGGGGCCTATGGAAGCGGCGGCCCATACCATTCGTCTTCTGTTGAAAGTGTGGTCACTAACATTCGCGGACTCAAGATCGTATACCCGAGTAATGGGGCAGACCTTAAAGGACTGATGAAAGCAGCCTATTATGATCCCAATCCGGTGGTGATCTTTGAGCACAAGGGACTGTACTGGAGTAAGGTGCCTGGAACCAAAGGCGCAACCAGCGTCGAGCCGGCAGAGAATTACATGCTTCCCCTGGGCAAAGCCTGGGTTTTACAGGAAATATGGCCGCAGGATGACGAGGAAACCCTCAGTATCATCACTTACGGCATGGGTGTGCACTGGGCGATGAATGCCTCGCAGGAACTTGGTCTGCAGGATCGAATTGAAATCGTAGACCTGAGAACGCTTCATCCTCTGGACGAGGAAACCATTATGAAATCGGTTAAAAAGTGTAAAAAATGTTTAGTGGTCACCGAGGAACCTTCAGACAATACCTTTGCCAGGGCGCTGAGCGGCAAAATTCAAGAGGAGTGTTTCCAGTACCTCGATGCTCCTGTAATGACCATCGGATCCGAAAATATGCCCGCTATTCCGCTGAATTCCATTTTGGAAGAAACCATGATTCCAAATACCGAAAAAGTAAAAGTGAAAATTCAATCCTTACTGAATTATTAATAATTGGGGCGTGCCCCTCCCCAATTCCGATGGCTTTGGGGAGCGTCGGTCTGCCCGTTTCAATTCCTCCCCCCCCCCCCAAAGCTTTGGGGGCTGCGGGATTTCCACTCGCATACCTCACGCGAGGTGGCGAAGAATCATTCCGGGTTTGAATATAATTCTGTTTCAGGATTTTGTTTGACACTCCTGTCAAAAGGAATCTTTAGCTGGTAGAAAATATCTTCATCCCTAACCTCATCTGCGATATCTAAGCCATATTTGATTTTGGTGTGATCGGTATATACGAAGGTACCAAAGAGTCTGTCCCAGATAGAAAGCATGTTTCCAAAGTTGGTATCTGTCCATGGCATTTCGTGGTGGTGATGAAATTTATGCATTTTAGGAGTTACAACTGCATAACTTAGGACTTTGTCTAAGGCTCCTAAATTAATATTGGCATGTGTAAAATAGGTAAAGAACACACTCAATATTCTATAGAATAAATAATAAGCAATCGGCATTCCCATAATCAATACAGTCAGCAGAGCAACGGTTTCTCTGATGGTAAAATCCAGGGGATGATGTCTTGTTCCTGTGGTAACATCTACTTTGGAATCACTGTGGTGAACGATATGCAGGCGCCACATCCACTTGACTTTATGTAAAAAATAGTGAACCCCATATTGAGCGATAAGGTCTAACGCCAAAATCGCTAAGAGCAGTTCTGCAACAGGAGGTAAGTCGATGAGGTGCAAAAGGCCAAACTGATTGGTTTCGATCCAAAAAAACACACCTAAGGTAAGCACTCCAAACCCAACGTTGATAAGCATGGTAAAAAGTAAAAAAATGAAGTTGACCCCGGCATGCCGTATTTTTTTATACGTCATCACCGTCAGCCTGTAATAGCCTTCCAGTATCCAGAAAAAAGCCAGGACACCAACAACCCAGGCCAGCTTCATCCAGATTGGCATTTCTTCAAAAAAAGAAAGGAAATCAACCATACATGATATATTTTGATTCCAAAAATAATGAAATCTTTATATAATTCAGATTTGTTTTTTCAACGAATTCACTTTATTAATCTTCAAGAACAATATTGTCACCATCGATACCTATACCTTTAAGATCTTCGACAACGCTTTCTATCATGGGTGGTGGACCGCAAACGTAAAACTTCTGATCCAGCTTGAGGACATGGTCTTTCAAGAAGTCTTTATCGATATGACCATGTGGATATTCATCTGTATCTTCCTGAGAAAGAATATTTATAAACTGATCGCCCAACATGTTTTCGAGTTCTTCTTTTAAAATGATATCTTTTTTGGTTTTATTGGAAAAGATGAGTTTGTTGTTTTCATTTTTTCCATGCTTATACCGGTCCCTGATGATGGAAAGCATAGGTGTTAATCCCGCACCTCCGGCGATGAAGGTTCCTTCCCCTCTAAAGTAAATGTTACCGAAAACTTCATTCTGAAGCAGTTCATCTCCTTCTTCAAGGTCCAGTAACTGTTCAGTAACGCCATCGTGATCGGGGTAGGTTTTGATGACAAATTCAAGATCCTTATCTTCAGGAAGACTGGTGAAGGTAAAGGGCCTTCCCTCTTCTTTCCAGCCTTCTTTATTAAGGAAAAGTTCAGTGGCCTGCCCGGGTTTAAATTCTAAGCCTGAGGGCTTATTGGTTCTGATTTGCAAAACATCATGAGTTACTTTTTTAATGGACTTAATCTTTAGCGTGTTCATTTTTTCTTTTGAAATTAAAAAAGGTATAGGCTTTATCTATGAGTATTAAGAAATAAGACCGTTTATTTTAACACAATGAATCTGTTTGGTAAAATCTTCAGAATGTGAGTTATAATAATTACCTTATTCCAAAATTAATTTTGACTATGGATAATTCATTTATTGAGACAGTAAAAACCTATTTAAAAGAAATCCTTGTCTCAATCGGGCCCGAATTAATTTATTCAACAGTAGCACTTGTATTTGGGATTATCATCATCAAGATGATTATGAAGATCTTAAAAGCTGCAATGAGAAAATCCAATGTCGAATTATCCTTAAAAACATTTGTAGAAAGCCTTGCGATTTTTGTTTTATACGGTTTGCTGTTTACCCTTATCGGATCTATTTTAGGGATAAAAGCTACCTCTTTCCTGGCTATTTTCGGGGCTGCCGGTATTGCCATAGGTCTGGCTTTACAAGGAAGTCTGGCAAACTTCGCCGGGGGAGTTTTGATTTTGGTTTTTAAACCCTTTAAAGTAGGAGATTTAATCAGCGTGAATTCCAGTACGGGTTATGTTATCAATATTGATATTCTGTATACAAGAATTGAAACCTTCGACGGCAGAATTATTACCATGCCCAATGGTAATGTTGCCAATAGTGATGTGGATAACAGGACCATGAATCCCTTGCGAAGAGTAGATTTGAGTCTCAAATTTGCGTTTGATATCAAAATGGAAACGATTCGCCCCATTATTCTGGAGGCCATGAAAGCACATCCCATTGTAGAAAAAGAGCCTGAACCCGATGTCTGGCTGGAAGAAATTGGTGAATCAGAAATTCGTGTGACAGCAAGAAGCTGGGTAGAATCTATACACTACTGGCCAACGTTTTGGGAACAACTGGAAGCTGTTAAAAAAGCTTTAGATGCCCATGGCATTGAAACCCCTATTCCAAGAAGAATTGTTTATCAGGGGGGAGAGTATAAACCTTCTGAGGCTTTGCCTGAACGAAAAGATTAGACTAGCTTAATGATTTTTTAATTCTTTTCATAGCCTCTTCAATGTTGGCTTCGCTGGCAGCGTATGAAATTCTAATGCAATTCGGGTTTCCGAAAGCTTCACCTGTCACTGTGGCTACATTTGCCACTTCCAATAGGAACATGGAGAAATCGGTAGCGTTTTCAATTTTCTTGCCGCCGTAATTACTTCCGAAGAAAGACGAGACGTTTGGAAAAACATAAAAGGCTCCTTTGGGCTCATTGCATTCAAATCCGGGAATGCTTTCAATTAAATCTAAAATCAGTTTTCTTCTCGACTTGAATTTATCGACCATGAACTGGATTTTGTCTACAGGGGCTTCCAGGGCAGTGATGACTGCTCTTTGTGCAATACAATTTGCACCACTAGTCACCTGGCCCTGTAATTTTTTACAGGCATTGGCTATTTTTTCTGGTGCACCTATATAACCAATTCTCCAGCCGGTCATGGCAAAAGCTTTGGATACGCCGTTGACAGTAACCGTTCTGTCATACATGTGTGGTAATTCGGCCATAGAGAAGCGCTCTTCGCCAAAGTTGATGTGTTCGTAAATTTCATCACTTACGACAACAACATCGGGATAATCTTTAAGAACCTCTGCCAGTGCTGTTAATTCTTCTTTGGTATAAACGGACCCACTTGGATTGCAAGGGGAGCTGTACCAAAGCATTTTAGTTTTTGGCGTGATGGCCGATTTCAATTGCTCTGGAGTCATTTTAAAATCCTGATCAATGTCCGTTTGAACTTCTACTGGGACTCCACCACTCAATTTGATGATGTCACTATAGCTCACCCAATATGGACAGGGAAGAATCACTTCATCACCTGGATTCAAAAGAACAGAAGCTACGTTGTAAAGCGACTGCTTGGCACCTGTAGAAACGACTATCTGATTCAGGTTGTACTCTAAGTTATTGTCTCTTTTGAATTTCTTCTGAACCGCTTTTTTAAGATCTTCATAACCGTCTACCGGGGAGTAGGAGTTATAGTTATCGTTTATTGCCTGTATAGCGGCTTCTTTAATAAAATCGGGTGTGTTAAAATCCGGTTCACCCAAACTAAGACCTATAATATCTTTTCCTTCCGCTTTTAGTTCTCTAGCCTTAGCGGCCATAGCTAAGGTAGCTGAGGTTTCCAGTTTTTGAATTTTATCAGAGAGTTGAATCATACGGATTGGTTTAGGATAATTGAGGTTCACTTCCCAGTGTTCTTAAATGTCTAAAATGAGATCTGACTGCTTCTAAAGTGGAATGGTACTCATTATAAGGAAGGTTAAATTCTAAAGCGGTTTCTTTTACAATCTTACTTATTTTATCATAATGGATATGACTGATATTTGGAAATATATGGTGCTCTACCTGATGGTTAAGCCCTCCACTAAACCAATTCATCAGTTTGCTGTTGGTCGCGAAATTTGTTGTAGTAAATAGTTGGTGTATCGCCCAGGTGTTTTTCATTTCACCAACTTCATTCGGCATTGGCATATCATTGTTTTCTACCATATGTGCCAGTTGAAAAATGACGCTCAATATCAATCCTGCTGTGTAATGCATAACGAAAAAGCCTAACAGTACTTTCCACCATACAATTCCTATCAAAATAGGGATGACGATCCAAATGGAAAGGTATAAGGCTTTGGTAACGGCAAGCATGCTCCACTGTTTCCATTGACTTGGCATTTTTCCATAAGACAACCTACGCTTTAAATAACGTCGGGTTTGCTTAAAATCTGATGTTATTGCCCAGTTGAAGGTTAAGAGTCCATATAGGAAAACAGAGTAGATGTGTTGAAATTTATGAAAGCGTTTCCACTTCGCATGTTTAGAAAATCTGATTATTCCTCCAGCGTCTATATCTTCATCATGTCCATGGATGTTGGTATAGGTGTGGTGAAGCACATTGTGCTGTACCTGCCAGTTGTAGACATTCCCGGCTAAAATATATATGGAACTTCCCATGAATTTGTTTACCCATTTTTTTCTTGAATAGGTACCGTGATTGCCATCATGCATCACATTCATTCCGACGCCAGCCATACCAGCGCCCATCAGAACGGTGAATAACAATTTCCACCAATCTGAAATGTCTAAAAATAAGATGAGGAAGTAAGGACTTAAAAACAAACTGAACATGAAAATTGTCTTAAGGTGCAATTTCCAGTTACCGGTTTTTTTGATGTTATTTTCGTTGAAGTATTCGTTAACCCTTTTATTCAGTGTTCTAAAGAACTTCTGTGGGTCTCTTCGGGAGAATTTAATCGTTGGATTCGTCATTGAAAAAATTTATGAAAACAAATATAAAAATTTATCTATACCAAGCCTTTATACAAATGCCAATTGTGTTCGATTTATAAGTGTTTAAGTAAGGGATTGGATTTTTTTCAAAAGGTACAGACTTACATAATTGGAAGGAATTTTAGCAGTATGATGTTCAGAACTCTTATTTTTGCAAAAAAAACAAATCATTTGAAATTAATAAAACAGTATTTTCCCGAGTTAAGCGAAGTTCAGCTCCAGCAATTCGAAGCCATTGCAGAAGTATATAAAGACTGGAATCAAAAGATAAATGTGGTTTCCAGAAAAGATATTGACGAAATATACATTCGTCACGTTCTGCACAGTTTGGGAATAGCTAAAGTTCAGACTTTTTTACCGGGTTCCAAAATTTTAGATGTGGGTACTGGCGGTGGTTTTCCAGGAATTCCCCTGGCTATTTTATTTCCCGAAACTCAGTTTACCCTTGTAGATAGCATCGGTAAAAAAATTAAAGTAGTGGAAGAAGTAGTGGATGCCCTGGAGCTTAAAAATGTAACGGCTGTAAATGATAGAGTGGAGAACATCTCTGGGGAATACGATTTTATTGTGAGTCGGGCCGTTGCTGTGATGCCTAGTTTTGTGCATTGGGTAAAAGGAAAAATTGCCAAAGAATCTAAACACGGCAGAAAAAATGGAATTCTATACCTGAAAGGAGGAGATTTATCTGAAGAATTGAAACCTTATCGGACGGTTGAGATTTTTGAACTTTCAGAACTCTTTGAAGAAGATTTTTTTGACACCAAAAAAGTGGTTTATCTGCCAATGAAATACCGCGGCTAACAGAGCCTCTTTAAAAAACAACAATCAGGATAAAAAAATCCCTCAATAGTGACTATTGAGGGATTTTTGTTTTAAAATATAGGCTTTATTATCCCATATGAGGATAGGTATAATCTGTTGCCGGAACAAAAGTTTCTTTGATCAATCTTGGTGAAGACCATCTCAACAGGTTAAACTTGGATCCCGCTTTATCGTTAGTACCACTATTTCTTGCACCACCAAAAGGCTGACGACCTACAACGGCACCAGTACATTTGTCATTGATGTAGAAATTACCGGCAGAATTCTGAAGGATATCCGTTGCTACCGATGCTGCATAGCGATCTGTAGAAATGATAGAACCTGTCAATCCATATTGACTTGTATTATCCACTAAGTGCAGAGTTTCTTCATATTTTTCATCATCATACACATAAAGCGTCAATACGGGTCCAAATAATTCTTCGACCATGGTTTCATAGTTAGGATTGGTAGTTACAATCACCGTAGGTTCTACAAAATAACCTTTAGATTTATCGCAATTACCGCCTACTATAATTTCTGCTTCATCGCTTTTCTTGGCTCTTTCAATATAACTTGATAATTTATCGAAAGACTGCTCGTGAATCACGGCGCCCATGAAATTGCTTAAATCTCCTGTAGGTCCCATTTTGATAGACTTCACATCTTTGACAAGCTTTTCTTTGACACTTGGCCAGAGGCTGTTTGAGATGTATGATCTCGATGCAGCACTACATTTCTGACCCTGAAATTCGAAAGCACCTCTTAATAATGCAGTAGCAACGACCTGCGCATCTGCAGACTTGTGAGCTACTATGAAATCTTTACCACCGGTCTCACCTACTATTCTAGGGTAGGTGTTGTAGTTGTGAATGTTTTGACCGATTTTAGACCAAATGTCTTTAAACACATTGGTACTTCCTGTAAAGTGAATACCTGCAAATTCTTTTCGGGCTAATATTTTATCAGTTATCATAACGGGGTCACCAATAATCATATTGATAACACCATCGGGTAAACCAGCTTCTTTGAACACTTCCATGATTACCTGTGCAGAGAGCATTTGGCTGTCACTCGGTTTCCAAACGGCAACATTACCCATAAGAGCTGCACTTGATGGCAGGTTACCGGCAATAGCGGTGAAGTTGAAAGGAGTAATAGCATAGACAAAACCTTCAAGAGGTCTGTGTTCAAGTCTGTTCCATTCATTATCTGCAGATTCTGGTTGTTCCCTGTAGATTTCAGTCATGTACTCCACATTAAATCTCAAGAAGTCACAAATTTCACAGGCAGAATCAATTTCAGCCTGAAAAACCGTTTTTGACTGACCGATCATGGTCGTTGCATTCATCTTATCTCTGTAGGGTCCGGAAATCAAATCTGCTGCTTTTAGAAATACAGCTGCTCTTTGTTCCCAAGGTAATTTAGCCCATTCTTTTCTGGCTTCCAGGGCAGTATCTATAGCTTGTTCAACGTGCTGTTCATCAGCCGTATGATAAATACCTACTTCATGCTGATGATCATGCGGAGGTCTTATGCTTTTGGTATTTCCTGTTTTGATTTCTTTATCACCAATATATAATGGAATTTCAGCTTTTTGATTGTATAGTTTCTTATACATCTTTTCTATAGAATCCCGTTCTGGAGAACCAGGGGCATATGTTTTTATCGTTTCGTTTATAGCGCTAGGCACTTGAAAATATCCTTTTCCCATAATTTTTCTTTTTTTAATAGTTCATCTTTACAAATATAGATTTTATGTTATACTAAGAAAAATAATGATGGTAAGCTTTTATTAATACTTGTTAATATAACTTAATTAGTAATATTCAAGCTATTTCCAGAACCTGTTCCTATAACTCTGTCGAACCTGGCTCCAATATCTCTGTAGTAGACAATTACCTGATAATCGTTTTCAGTGATTTCGTGATTATCACTAATAAAACCTTCTATAAAGTTTCCGGTTTTGTCTAAATAAACATATTTAAAATTGTAGAAACCCTGCTTCAATAGTAAAACATTGCTGAACGTATTTCTTTTCATTTCATCGGCTACCATTAAGGTGCTGTCATCCAGTACGTAGTTATTAAACCTTCCGTAGAGGTGAATTTCACCGCCATCCAGATCCTTAGAACTAAGCAATGAAAAATGAACTTTAGCGTATTCAGATTCAATATCAATATTTTCTCCCTGTAAGGAGTTGATCTTAAAGGCGCCGTTTATGTCCGGATTGTAAGTGTATTCCCTTCCTTCTCTATCAAAATTCGGGTATAGATAGGTGTTATACAAATCCAACAATTCTACGCGTTTTATTCTCATACTCCCCTGTCTGATATCGCTATTGTCGAAGTTCAAATATTCATTTCCTCCCCAAAAGGAGGATTCTTTATCGTATTTATAAACCAAGGTATTGCCAAGCGTAAACTGGGGTTTAAGATTGAAGATGGCTGTCGTGAAATCGTTGTTTTGAACCACTGCCGTTTTTACGGTCTGATCTGGATTGCGGAAAAAGAAGTCTTTCCGTCCTATTTCGAAATTGACCACTTGTTTTTCAGCAATAAATTCCAGAGTCCTGGATCGTCTTATCTGTACCTCCACATCGACCAGATTTTCATACACGATAAATTTTCTTGAAAAAAGAATCTGTTTATCCGCATTAAAAATCTTGAGCATATAATTGCCGCTTACTTTAAGACGGCGGGTGTTTTGATTGGGTAATTTCAACTCGTAATGGGTGTAGGCCTGTAAGGTGGTAAAGGAGTTTTTGTAATCAAATAACCGTATGTCGTCAAATCCCTCTAAAAATTCATTTTTGGAAAGTTTAGAAGGCGTCCAGTCAAAATTATAATGTTCAATTTCGTAGTAGTAATCATTTTCAGCTGCTGTTAAATCGTCAAACTTAAGTAAAATTGAACCCTGCAGAGGGATGACTGGCGTACCGCTAAATTCACTGTTTGATCCAAAAAACTCGATGGTTTTAATAAAATCTGGAGGCAAAGTCTCGTAAACCTCCTGGCCAAAAGACAAATAATTCGTAAAACTTATTAAAATTATGAAGATTGGCTTTGAAAAACGCGAGTAAAGCCTGAAATTTGTGGGAATCATAAGTTGTTTAGATTGAATATAAATAATAGAACTATAAGATTTGTTTGCTTTAAGAATGTAAGTTAAATTATTAAATTTGCAAACCAAATAAAATTTTATTTACAGATGCCCATAGACATAAAGATTAAAAAGGGTTTAACGCTAAAGCTAAAAGGTGAAGCAGAAAATTCTATTGAGCAAGCTCAAAAATCGAAAACAGTTGCTTTAAGGCCTTCAAATTTTCATTCTCTGGTGCCTAAAATGGTTCTCAAAGAAGGAGCTAAATTAAAAGCTGGTGATGAAGTTTTTTTCTCTAAATATTCCGATAAAACCAGAGTTGTATCTCCGGTTAGCGGAACTTTAAAGGAAATCAAGCGTGGTGCTAAACGAAAAATTTTAAGTGTTATTATAGAGGCTGATGATGAACTGTCTTACAAGGATTTTGGCGTCATGGATCCTTTAAAGTCAAATTCTTCTGAAGTTAAAGACAGAATATTTTCTTCTGGATTAGGTGTTTTTTTAAATCAAAGACCTTACAACATTCCAGCTGATGCTGAGGATACACCAAAGGCGATTTACATCTCTGCTTATGATACAGCTCCATTATCGGCTGACTATGAATTTATCTTAAAAGATAAAGCAGAGTTTTTTCAAAATGGAATCAATGCTTTGACTAAGCTAACAGGAGGTAAGGTTTATCTTGGCGTAGATAAGCAGTCTGCAAGTTTTCTTAAAGATATTGAAAATGTCGAATTGATTACTGTTTCTGGTCCTCATCCTGCTGGTAACGTAGGAACTTTGATTCATGAAACAGAACCCATGAACAGAGGGGAACGCGTCTGGACTATAAATCCTGAAGACGTCGCCATCATCGGGGAGCAGTTCAAAACGGGCAAGTATAATGCTGAAAGAACCGTAGTGGTTACCGGTACAGCAGCAAAACATAGAAAATATTTCAAAACTATAATCGGGGCTGAAGTCTCTTCAATTTTGAAAGATCAGGAAGACAATTCCAGAATCATAAGTGGAAATGTACTGACGGGCGAAAAAATAGAAGAAGATGGTTACATCAATTTCTTCTCCAACACCTTAACGGTGATTCCGGAAGGAAATGAATACAGAATGTTTGGCTGGCTTCCTTTTAAGGATAACGATATTCACTCTGCTTCAAAAACCTCCTTGTCCTGGTTGTTTCCAAATAAGAAATATGAAGTGAATACCAACCTAAACGGAGAGGAAAGAGCATTGGTTGTTACTGGAGAAATGGAGGAGGTTATGCCTCTGGATATTTTACCAATGCAACTTATAAAAGCCTGTATGGCCGGTGATATAGAGAAAATGGAAAACCTTGGAATTTACGAGGTTGTTCCTGAAGATTTTGCCTTAGTAGAATACACAAATACATCCAAAATTGAAGCTCAAGCAATTATTCGCAACGGTTTGGATATTATGATAACAGAAGTAGGATAAATTTATATATAAACATGAATTGGATTAGACAGAAAATTGATCAAATTAAGGAGCCTTTTGAGCCGGGTAACAAGCTTGAGAAGTATCGTCCAGCGATAAATGCGCTAGATACGTTCCTGTTTGTGCCGGATCATACTACCAAGAAAGGCGCGCACATTAGAGATGCAGTAGATTTGAAGAGGACGATGATAACCGTTGTGTTAGCCTTGATTCCTGCTTTGATTTTTGGAATGTGGAATGGCGGATACCAGCATTACGTTCAGCTTGGTGTAGAACCAACATTTCTTGAAGCTTTTCTACACGGCGCGTATAAGATAGTGCCAATGATTGTGGTGTCTTATGCCGTTGGTCTTGGGCTTGAGTTTGCTTTTGCCATCATGAGAGGACACGAAGTCAATGAAGGTTATCTCGTAACAGGCTTGCTTATTCCTATGATTATGCCTATCGATATTCCATTATGGATGGTAGCTTTGTCAGTGATATTTGCAGTTTTAATAGGGAAGGAAGCTTTTGGAGGTACAGGCATGAATATTCTTAACCCGGCACTTACCGCAAGAGCATTTGCCTTCTTTGCCTACCCGACCTATATGTCTGGTAACAAAATTTGGGTGAGTGAAGCTTCAACAGTAGATACAATTTCAGGAGAAACAATTTTAGGTTCTCTTGCCGCTAACAAAGAAGTGGGTTATAATACTGCAGAAATGTTTACCGGCGTCATTCCGGGGTCTATCGCCGAAACTTCAACTTTATGTATCGCCGTTGGTGCCCTGTTATTAGTCCTTACCAAAGTTGGTAGCTGGAGAATTATATTAAGCGGTATTCTTGGTGCAGCAGCGATGGGTTTACTATTGAATGCACTGCCATCTATGGGAGTAGAAGGGAATGGACTGACAAACTTTCCATGGTATAACCACCTGGTCGTTGGTGGCTTTGCTTTTGGTATTGTGTTTATGGCAACAGATCCGGTTAGTGCTGCCCAAACGATGAAAGGAAAATGGATTTACGGAGCCTTGATCGGCTTAACAGCTATCTTAATCCGTACACTGAATCCAGCATATCCAGAAGGCATTATGCTGTCCATATTACTGCTTAATGTGTTTGCTCCAACCATTGATCATTATGTGATTGAGGGTAACATCAAGAAGAGAAAAAAACGATTAGAAACGAAAAGTGTAAAAACAGCCTAGCGATGAATAAAAACAGTAATGCATATACATTTATTTTTGCGATAGTCATGGTCATTGTCGTTGCAGTAACACTTTCTTTTACTGCGACTACCTTAAGCCCATTGCAAAAAGAAAATGTTCGTAAAGAAAAAATGCAAAATATTCTAGCAACTATTGGAATTCAGACCGATAGAGAAAATGCTGAGGAGTTATTTAATAAACATATTACTCAACAGTTGTCCTTAGACCATAAAGGTGAAGAAAAAACTGAAGTCAATGCTTTTGAGGTAGATTTAGCTAAGGAACTCTCAAAACCAGAAGAGGAGCAGACTTTCCCCTTGTATATCGCAAATTACGAAGGCTCAGAATACTATATTGCTCCTTTGAGAGGTAGTGGACTTTGGGATGCCATCTGGGGTTATATCGCATTGAAAGATGATGCAAATACCGTTAAGGGGGTTGTGTATGACCACAAAGGTGAAACTGCTGGCCTTGGTGCTGAAATTACCACCGACTGGTTTCAGCAGCGTTTTGTAGACGAAAAAATCTTCAATGATAAGGGCGAACTAGTGGGAGTGAATGTTGTGAAAGGCTATAGCGGTGGAAATGACAAAGACGATAATAAAGTGGACTCTATTTCAGGCGCCACAATTACAAGTGATGGTGTTTCTGAAATGATTGAGAATCGATTGAAAAATTACTTGCCTTTCTTTAAAAAGCGCCAAGATATTAAAGTTGTAACCAGATAATTATGA
The DNA here is from genome assembly GCF_010820555.1 of Psychroflexus aurantiacus. Taxonomy (GTDB): domain Bacteria; phylum Bacteroidota; class Bacteroidia; order Flavobacteriales; family Flavobacteriaceae; genus Psychroflexus; species Psychroflexus aurantiacus. Next base: position 94,384 of record NZ_JAAIKD010000007.1, read on the forward strand.
GCTTAGAAAAAAATCAAAAGCCTCAGACTGCAGAAGAAAAGAAGAAAAGCGAAATGCTTCTCTTTTTATCGAGTTCTGAAGAGAAAGAACACTTCCTGTCCAAGGCCAACCGAAAAATTTTAAAAGATCCTTTAGACGATAACAATCCTATTACGGTTCAGGTTTTAGGTATTTGTTCCGCTTTGGCCATTACGGTTCAGTTAAAACCTGCGATCGTTATGTCCCTGGCTGTGGTTTTCGTTATGGCTTTTAGTAACGTCATTATTTCGCTTTTAAGAAATTCAATTCCAAGTCGAATCAGGATTATTGTGCAACTCGTTGTAGTGGCTTCTATGGTAATTCTTGTGGATCAAATTTTAAAAGCTTACGCTTTCGATGTAAGTAAGCAATTATCCATTTTTATCGGTTTGATCATCACCAACTGTATCATTATGGGTCGTCTTGAAGCTTTTGCTTTAGGGAATGGGGTTTACAAATCTTTCCTTGACGGTATTGGAAATGCGGCTGGATATGGACTTATCCTCATCATCGTTGCTTTTTTCAGAGAATTATTTGGTTCGGGTAAGCTGCTTGGCTATGAAATATTAGGCCATAAGGGTGTTACTTTAGCAGAATCCACGGGATTGTATGCCCTGGGTTATGAAGATAATGGGTTTTTCCTCTTATCTCCTATGGCTCTTATTGTTGTGGGTGTCTTAATCTGGATTCAGAGAGCAAGAAACAGAAAATTAATTGAAGAAAATTAAATAAAACCTCATAGATGGATTTAATAAACTTATTTGTCAAAAGTATTTTCATAGAAAATATGATTTTCGCCTATTTTTTAGGCATGTGTTCTTACCTGGCTGTATCCAAAACAGTGAAAACCGCTGTGGGTCTGGGTCTTGCAGTTATTTTTGTACTGTTAATCACCGTGCCTGTCAATTACCTTTTGGATAATTACTTACTGCAGCCCGGCGCACTTAGTTGGTTAGGCTCAGAATTTGCCAGTGTAGATTTGAGTTTTCTTAGCTTTATCATGTTTATAGCAGTTATTGCTTCTATGGTACAGTTAGTGGAGATGATTGTCGAAAAATTTGCTCCTGCTTTATACGGGTCTTTGGGTATCTTTTTACCTCTGATTGCTGTAAACTGTGCTATTCTGGGAGGTTCTTTATTTATGCAGCAAAAAGATTTTAGCGGCATCGAAGGCGCTGCTGTATATGGTCTTGGTAGTGGCATCGGCTGGTTTTTAGCCATCCTTGCTATTGCAGCGATTAGAGAAAAAATTGCTTACTCCAATGTTCCTGCCCCGCTTAAGGGTCTTGGAATCACCTTTATCATTACCGGATTGATGGCGATTGGATTTATGAGTTTTATGGGTATTAAATTATAAACAAAGAAGATTATGACAGTTATATTAGCGAGTGTAGCAGTATTCTTAACCTTAATTTTGTTGCTGGTCATTATATTATTATCAGCTAAAGCAAAATTATCGCCCTCGGGTCCGGTTAAGATTAATGTGAATGGTGAAGAAGATTTAGAAGTAGATTCAGGTTCTACGTTGTTAACCACTTTGAGTGATAATAAATTGTTTCTACCTTCTGCCTGTGGAGGTGGTGGTACCTGTGTTCAATGCAAGTGTATTGTAAAAGATGGAGGTGGTGCTATTTTACCAACTGAAGAACCTCATTTTACAAGAAAGGAAATTGCTGAGGGCTGGAGACTTGGTTGCCAAGTTAAAGTCAAACAAGATATGAAAATTGAGATTCCTGAAGAAGTTTTCGGAATCAAAAAATGGCAGGCAACTGTTGTTTCAAATTATAACGTGGCTTCGTTTATCAAGGAATTTATTGTTGAAATTCCTGAAGACATGGATTACAAGGCTGGAGGTTATATTCAGATTGAAGTTCCTCCCTGCGAAGTGAAATTTGAAGATATGGATATCAGTGCACATCCAGAGGAGCATCCGGATGAAGTAGATAAATTCAAAACCGAGTGGGATAACTTTAAACTATGGCCGCTTGTGATGAAAAACACTGAAACCGTGGAAAGAGCCTATTCTATGGCTTCCTATCCTGCAGAAGGTAAGCGCGTCATGCTGAATGTACGTATTGCTACGCCTCCTTTTGACAGAGCTAAAGGAGACTGGATGGACGTTAATCCAGGGGTGGCTTCCTCTTATATCTTCGGATGTAAAGAAGGTGATAAAGTTACTATCTCCGGACCTTACGGTGAATTTTTCATCAATGAAAGCGAAGCCGAAATGCTTTATGTTGGTGGTGGTGCCGGTATGGCTCCAATGCGTTCTCACTTATACCATTTATTCAGAACCCTTCAAACCGACAGAAAAGTGACCTTCTGGTACGGAGGTCGTTCTAAGCGTGAATTGTTTTACACTGAGCATTTTAGAGCATTAGAAAGAGATTTTCCAAACTTTAAATTCTATCTTGCGCTATCCGAACCTCAGGAAGAGGACAACTGGAAAGTTAAAGATGGACTTGACGGAGAAGGTGATGGCTTTGTAGGATTCATTCACCAATGTGTGATCGATAATTATTTAAGTCATCATGAAGAGCCTGAAGATATTGAATTGTATTTCTGTGGCCCTCCACTGATGAACCAGGCCGTTCAAAAAATGGGCGAAGATTTTGGAATTCCCGATGAAAACATCAGATTTGATGACTTTGGAGGATAAGATATAGTAAATGAACCAAACCCAAACACTCCTTGTTTGGGTTTTTTTATCTCTAAGCTTATGGCATTACTCACAGAGCAGCAACTCCACAATCTTGCCATGAATGTTGTTGGAAAAGATTTAGAAGACATGGGGTATGAGTTTTTGGCAGTTAACAGTAAAAAGTCAAAAAATCCACAGTTTGTAGCTACAAAGGATAAACAGCTCATTTTTGTTGTGGTCCGCGCTGTAAAATATCCGAAAAACCCTGTTTTATACAATGAGGAACTCATGCACAAAGTCGCAAAGCATGCTGCTACTCACCATGCCAAAACCTTTTACGCCGGAGTTGGAATTGCCAATTCGGTGAGTTATGAACTTCCTGTAGATTCCGAAGAGGACTATGTTTTAAATTATTCAGAATTAATTGAAATCAAATAAAAGCATCTAATCAAATTAATCTATATACACTTAGCGTGTGGATTATTTAAATTCTCAAACCTAAGATCTGCCAGGCTGAACAGTTAAGACAGTCGTAATTTTCCATCGATATAAAAACACGCACATGAAATATCTATTAGTACTCTTATCCAGTTTTTTTCTCATTTCCTGCGGCGAGTCCCCTAGTGTAAAAACACTCCAGGGTAATGCATTGGGTACCACCTATACCATTAAATATTTTTCCAGTGAGGCATCATTTCAGCCGTCTGATTTCAGTTCGCTTTTGGACATCATTAATGCTTCCATGAGCACGTATATACCAGATTCAGACATTTCTAAAATCAATGCTGGCAATAGGTCTATAGTGGTCGACAATCATTTCCAAAACGTTTTCAGGGCCTCTAAACGCATTTTTGATGCTACAGAAGGTTATTTCGATCCCAGTGTCGGTTTGCTGGTGAATGCCTATGGCTTTGGTCCAGGCGGTTATTATGAAGAGGTGACGGACCGGGATATTGATTCCCTGTTTCAATTTGTGGGTTTTGATAACTTACAATTGACTGATATGAACAGGATTGAATCCACCAAGTCAACCTTATACTTGGATTTTAATGCTATCGCTAAAGGGTATACAGTAGATGTGTTCGGAGATTTTCTGGAATCCAAAGGTTCAAAAAATTACCTGGTCGAAATCGGAGGTGAAGTGAAAGTAAAAGGGAGCAATCTCGACAGCAATAGTCCCTGGATCATTGGCATAGAATTGCCGCTTGAGGATGGTTCCAGAGAAATAAAATATGGGGTTAAGCTTAAGGATGAATCTCTGGCTACTTCTGGAAATTACAGAAAATTCAGAGTAGATGCTGAAACTGGTCAGAAATATGTTCACACGATTAATCCTAAAACGGGAAAATCACAGAAAACCGATATCCTGTCAGCTTCAGTTATTGCTGATACCTGCACCGATGCCGATGCTTATGCCACCGCTTTCATGGCGATGGGATTTGAAAAGGCAATGGAATTTCTTAAGTCAAACCAAGACCTGGATGTTATATTTATTTACAGTGATAAGAGCGGAAATCAAAAAACTTACATCTCGGAGAAACTTCAGGACTCCGTCGAAGAATTTTAGGCAGGTTTAAAACACACAGGAATGATTTCGCCCTTTTGTAAACGGTAATACTCGATTTCAGAATCTTCCATATCTGCAGTCAAATCCACTGCTTTGACTTCAAAACCGATAGATTTCAGCTTATCAAAAAAATCAAGGCCATAAATTCTCAGGTGGTCATACTGCCCGAAAATCTTGGCTCTTTCTTTGGGGTCAACCACGGAGTCGTCTTCAAATGTTGTTGCTCTGTTGATGTCCTGGGGAATCTGAAGAATAGCCATGCCCTTAGGTTTGAGTACCCTGTACAGCTCTTTCATGGCTTTCGCATCGTCCTTGATATGCTCCAAAACATGATTGCAAATGATGGTGTCAAAGCTATCCGTATCAAAAGGTAAGTCACATATATCCGCTTTAACATCTGCGATTGGAGAATTGAGGTCTGTAGTGGTGTACTCTAGATTTTTTAAGTTTTTGAATCGTTTATAAAACGCCTGTTCAGGTGCAAAATGTAGCACTTTCTGAGGACGGGTAAAAAAATCGGTCTGTTGAAGGTATAGCCAAAGCAGGCGGTGTCTTTCCAGAGAAAGCGTGGAAGGGCTTAAAACGTTGGATCTTTGGTTTTCATAGCCATAAGGCAAAAACTTTGAAAAGGTCTTTCCATCGATGGGATCTTTATAGGCTTTTCCCCGGTAAGCCAAAACCAGCATGGGTCTTAATAGTAAACTGGCTTTAATTAAAAAAGGTCTAGGAAATACATTGAGTAATACTTGAAAAGGGGATTTCAAAATGCTTTAAATATGAAGTTTGATGATTGTATTATATTCTAAATTGCCCGATTTTAGCCTATTGTCTGCAGCCTTCCAGGTGGAAAAGTATACAATTTTAATGATTTATCTTCTGTTTTCTTCCGATAAAAAAATATAAAACCGCACCCAGGAAGTTGGTAAATAAAACGATTAACACCCAAACGACTTTGTTGTTTCCGGAAAACTCACTTCTTGCGATGTCTATCAAAGCCCACAAAGTGATTATTAAACTAAGTATGAATGTTATGATTATAATGGCCTGCCAGGTTCCTATCATTTTCTTAGATTTTATTACTGTGTTCGATTATTCATATCTGCCGATAAATTTTAATGTAAAAGCCAATTTATCGCTCTGTCATTAAAATTACAGTTTATTTTTCTAAATCGCAGAAAAAGTTTCGCCATTTGGACCGTCATTTTCGATCATGGCAGGCTGGAGGGCTCCAGGTAAAACCTCATCTACCGTATGATCCGCAAATTCGCCCCCTAAATCTGTGGATATCCATTGCGGATCTAAGGAGTTGACTCTGACCCCCGTTCCTTCCAGTTTTACGGCAAGGTCAATAGTGATCTTTGAGGCAGCCCATTTTGAGGCACTATAAGGTAATAATTCGGGCTGATCCTTTATTCCGGAAACCAAATTAATCACCCTGCCAAAGCCATTTTCGATCATTTGAGGTATAAATGCACTACACAGCTTGTAAACGCTCAGAACATTAACTTTCATGCTTTCCATCCAATCCTCCCACTGGTGATCCCAGAAGTCTTCTTTGTAGCTCGTCATTATCGCGGCATTATTATATAGGATATCAATGGAGATCTCCAGTTTATTTACCTGTTCTATAACCTGTTCTATACCTTCTTTTTCAGACAATTCGCCGTGGACAGCATAAGTATTAACCTCATATGACTTTAGAAGTTTAAGTGTTTCCTCGCAATGCTCAGGTTTTCTGCCGTGAACAATCACATGACATCCCTTTTCAGCAAGTCCAAGGGCTATTTGCTGCCCGATTCCACGGGAAGATCCTGTAACAAGCGCGTTTTTATTTTTTATATCGATCATGACTTTAGATTTTATTAAAAATTAAGACTATTTATCAACTTATACAAGGCTATCCTTTGCAAATAAGTCAAACTGATAAATAAGTATTTTAAGTTAATTTGGGGATAGGAAACCTTAAGTTCAAAGTGCTTTTAGGTTTTAGAGATAAGGAAAACTGAGTAAGAAGTGGTTCAAGACGAGCACAGATTCTAAGTGCAGGTTTAAGAAGGAATTCGGGTATTTAAAAAGTGCCCAGAGCGGGAGTCGAACCCGCACGCCCTAATGGACACATGGCCCTCAACCATGCCTGTCTACCAGTTCCAGCACCTGGGCATTATAATTACAAATATAAACTTAATTAACGTATTCAGTTTACTGAAGACAATACATCGAAGTTTATAGAGGTTAAGTCAGGAATAAAAAAAAGATCTGCCTGCTCGCCCGGATAACTCCGTTCGGAGGGGCTTGCTTCGACTTTGCTCAGCATAAACTTCTCGCCCAACTGGATACTAACTAAATTTGTGATCTGGCTGGGGCTCGAACCCAGGACCCTCTCCTTAAAAGGGAGATGCTCTACCAACTGAGCTACCAGATCTCTGAATGCTTAAGAACTTGAATCTAATAAGATTCCCGTGACAAGCACGGGAATTTGTGTGATCTGGCTGGGGCTCGAACCCAGGACCCTCTCCTTAAAAGGGAGATGCTCTACCAACTGAGCTACCAGATCTAATGCGTCTTTTTGCGGGTGCAAATATAATACCTTCCTTCGTTTTATCAAGTAAAAATAAATTAAATTTGAAACATTTTTAATTTGTTCAAAAGCGGGAATTTATGAAGGTTGTTTTATTAGGATATATGGGGGTAGGAAAGTCAACTTTAGGTCGGCTTTTAGCTAAAGCTTTTCAGTTGAAATTTATCGATCTCGATACTTACATCGAAAGCAAAGAACAACTTTCAATTTCAGAGCTGTTCCGGAAAAAAGGTGAAATCTACTTTCGAAAAGCAGAATCTCTGGCCTTGCAGGAAATCATTACAAAAGAAGACAACTTTGTGCTATCCCTTGGCGGGGGCACCCCCGTTTATGGGCGAAACATGCATAACATCATGGAATCCCCGGGAGTAGTATCGGTCTATCTAAAACTCAATATACAAACTTTAGTAGACAGGCTTTTTCTTCAGAGAGAATTTAGACCACTTATTTCACACTATGAAGATAAAAATGAATTTGAGGAATTTGTGAGAAAGCATCTCTTTGAACGGCAGCAGTTTTATTATATGGCCGATCATGTTCTGGACCTTACCGGTAAGGATGCCTCTGAAAGTTTAGACGAATTGATTCAGGTCATGAATCAAAACACTTAAATCAGCTCTGCTTTAGCAGGACTTTCAAAATTCACATCAACTCTCTCATTGAGTGAAGTCGATAATGAAATTCCTTTATAGTCCGCTTTGATGGGGTAATTTTTATGATTCCTGTCTACCAGGACGGCGGTTTTAAACTGCTTCAAGGGAACCTCCAGAAAATGCTTTGCGGCAAACATAAGGGTGGATCCCGTGTTTAAAACATCGTCTACCAAAATTAAACTTTTGTTTTTATAAGCAGAGGAGTCAACAGAAACTTCAATCGATTGTAATGGGTTTTTCTTGTCCAGTTTAACCCTGGCCAGAACTATACTCGTATCAGACAATTTCTTTATCTCTTCAGAAATCAATTCTGCAAGCTTAGCTCCATTGTCTTCAATTCCAGCGATTACGATGTTGTCGTCGTCCAGGCAAGTTTCCAGAATTTGCAAAGCAATCCGCTTGGTTTTAATTTTGATATCTTCTTCAGATAAAATTAAGGTAGGTTCTGTTTTCATTTTATTCTTCTATGTCGTCTTTCGTATTGTCTTTGAGATCGTCCAGCTCTCTTCTGTCTTTTTTGGTAGGTCTGCCCGCTCCTTTTTTTCTGTAGTACTCCTGAGAATACTTAAGCAAGTCAAGTTTTTCTAGGTTTTCCTTCGGCGTGATGTCAAGGCAATAGATGTTCGCTAATTTGGCACCAACCCTGGATTTTGGCAGATCTAAGACTTCGATTTGATAATGGATTTGATTTTTTCTAATTTCAATCTTATCGGTTGGATACACATTCCTCGAAGGCTTTACCGATTCTCCTTTTATTTTGACATGACCTTTCTTGCAGGCATTGCTGGCAATGCTTCTGGTTTTAAAGTATCTCACGGCCCACAAGTATTTGTCTACTCTCATCAAAATCGAATTTATTCTTCAACAAAAATAGAAGAAAATCGTATCTTGCGGCAAAAATTACAGTTAAATGAAAATACAAAATCTAGTTTTAATTTTTATTCTTTTACTTATCGTTTCATGTAGTTCTGATGATGATGGGGGTGATGAGCAAGTTGTTACAAGAGACCTTGAGGAAGTTAAAGCTGAAAACCTGGAACAAATTGAAACTTTCCTGAAAACCCATTACTACGAACTGGTAGATAATCCACAAAATCCAAATTTTCAAAGTATTGTTTATAAGGAAATTGGCGAAGATGATACAGATAAACAACCGGTGATGGACTCTGAGTTTTTGAAGTCTAAAACGGTTACACAGCGTGACGTGGATTACACGCTTTATTATTTACAAATAAGAGAAGGAGCAGAATCTGTTAGAAAACCAACCTTTGCAGACTCGGTTTTAGTGACTTACAATGGATTCTCACTTACCGAACAGGAAGTATTTGACAACTCTCCCAACCCGATTTGGTTCGATTTGAGAAACAATATAGTCGGATTTTACGAAGTTATGGATGAGTTTAGAGGATCGACCGGCGTTATGGAAGATCCTGACGGTACGGTTTCGTTTGATGATAATTTTGGAACAGGCTCAGTATTTATACCTTCTGGGATTGCTTATTTTTCTGTTCCTCCTCCAGGCTCTGGAATAGCCGCTTACGAGCCTATTGTATTTAATTTTCAATTGTATAAATCTGTAGAAAACGATCACGACAGAGACGGAGTTCCATCCTGGATGGAAGATGTGAACGGCAATAGACGCCTCAATGATGATGATACCGATGAAGATAGAATCCCCAATTTTGCAGATCAGGATGATGATGGCGATGGTGTTCCTACACGAGAAGAGGTCAATTTAGACGAAGATGGTAATCTCATTTTACCCCTGCCTGATTCCAACAGCAATGGCACTCCGGATTATTTGGATCCGACCTTTCCGGCATAGAACCTGATATATATACTTTAGTTAAAATTAAAAAGCCCTTAAATTTAATTTAAGGGCTTTTTGATTTAGATGTATTGGTGATTAGATACTTCTTTCCGTATCAAAATTTTCCAGATATTCTTTCATTCTTTGAATGAATTGTCCGCCAAGCGCACCGTTCACAACACGATGATCATAACTGTGAGACAGGAACATTTTGTGGCGGATACCAATGAAATCCCCTGCCGGAGTTTCAATAACCGCAGGAACTTTTCTGATAGCACCCAGAGCCAGTATTCCAACCTGAGGCTGGTTAATGATTGGGGTTCCCATCACACTTCCAAACGTACCAACATTGGTGACTGTGTAAGTTCCGCCTTGGGTTTCATCTGGCTTCAGTTTTCCATCTCTGGCTCTTCCGGCCAGGTCATTTACTTTTTTAGCCATACCCAGCAGATTGAGTTGATCTGCGTCTTTTATCACAGGAACAATCAAATTACCATCAGGTAAGGCCGCGGCCATTCCGAGATTGATGTGTTTTTTCATCACAATCCTGTCGCCATCCACAGAAATATTGATTTTTGGAAAATCCTTGATAGTTTTAGCAACCGCCTCCATGAAAATAGGGGTGAAGGTCAATTTTTCACCTTCTCGTTTCTGAAATTCATTTTTATGTTTATTTCTCCAGTTCCAGATATCTGTCACATCCACTTCAATGAAAGACTGAACGTGTGCAGAGGTTTGAGTACTGGCAATCATATGGCTGGAAATCAATTTTCCCATTCTGCTCATTTCAATGACTTCATCTTCGGCATTGATGTTTACCGGGGTACTCACTTTTGGAGCAGGCGCTGCTTTCGCCTGAGGAGCTGGTCTTTTTTCTTCTGAAGCGGTTGGCGTTGTAGTTTTCTGCGGACTGGTTTTTCCTTCTTTTTTATCCTGCACATAAGCCAGGATATCATCTTTGGTCACTCTTTCATCAAGACCAGTGCCTTTGATAGCCTCTAGTTCTTCTAAAGAGACGTTTTCCTGACGGGCAATATTTTTGACAAGCGGGGAATAAAATCGTGTAGAATCCGAATAATTGGAAGCGCTTTCGGCTGTTGTTTTTGCCTGATTCACGCTTTCTTCCACCACCGAAGCAGCTTCTTCAGCCTCAGCTGTTACATCGGTTTCTGCTTCGTGTGAAGCCTCGTCATCCTCTCCGTCTCCATCTACTTCAATAATAGCGACGACCTCACCAACTTTTACGACATCGTCCACCTCAAACAGCTTTTCAACCAAAACCCCATCGTATTCACTAGGAACTTCAGAATCTACTTTATCTGTTGCAATTTCCAGAACCGCTTCATCTGCTTCTATGGTATCTCCAACTTCTTTTAACCAACTGGTAATGGTTGCTTCCGCAACACTCTCTCCCATCTTGGGTAATTTTAATTCTTTTTTTGCCATATGTTTAACCTAAAAGGTGTTTTTCAATTTAAGATTGCAAATTTACTAAAATTTAGCCAGTTATATTCCTAAGTTATTATCTTCTTAACTCAGGTCAGTAACCTCTCCTTTCTTATGTTTACTTTCACTTCCGATCATAAAATTAAAAATTCCCGGTTTAATTCTGAAAATAGTGTTCCTCGATTTTAAATTTATAATCGTTTTTATGCATTCCTTGTAGGAAATAAAGTTGGCATCCAGTACAATTAACGAATTCTTTTGTTCTGAAGGGATTGTCGTCATTATATTGACAGCAGTGCCAAATTTAGTTTTTAAAGCCTGTTTCAAGTCTTGATTTTCTGAAATTAAACTGATGTTTTCGACCAGTCGCGTCTGGATTTTTATTGAATTGATTTTGAGTTTTTCAAAAGCCATAATGGGTTTAAGACTAAGTTTTACAAGCTTGAAAGAGGTTTTATAAGTCCTGAAGTGTTTCCTGTAAAAAATAGACATCGCTTCAAAAAAGTTTTTGAGATATACCTCATCTTTGGTGGTGCTTTCTCCCTTAAAGTGCAAAACCTGAGTTTCTCCACAATAATAATTTTGAAACCCGGCTTTCCTGATCCTGTAACTCAGGTCAATATCTTCACCGTACATGAAATAATCTTCATCCAGACCTCCTGTGCTTCGGTATAACTCAGTCTTCATGAACATAAAGGCTCCCACCAGAATATCTGTCGGTCCATTAGCATCTTTTTTTAAATCGAAATTGTAATAGGCTGAAGAATTCCCAAGTAGTTTTTTAAGCGCAACCCGGGGGGTAGGGATATTGCGTTTACTTTCGTTCAAAAACTCGCCACTTCCATCCACAAGCTGTACGCCTATAGCTCCTGGATTTTTAAGGTCTTGATGATAGGCCAGTACTCTGGTAAAACAATCTTCTGGAACTACCACATCGGGATTGAGAAGGCATACATATTCTCCTTTGGCTTTTTTAACTCCGCTGTTATTCCCTTTTGAAAATCCTGAGTTTTTGGTGTTCTTAATGAGGATGACCTTTGGGAAATGCTGTTGAACCAGGTCACAGCTTTCATCTTCAGAGTTATTATCAACTACGATGATTTCGGCCTCTATGTGTTCGGTAGCCCGAGTCACACTATCCAGACATAACAGCAGATGGTAAGGAACTTTGTAGTTTAAGATTACAACTGAAAGTTTCAAGAGACCTAGTTTTTTAACGAGTTTTCAAAAGGCACGCGCTGAATGATACTTCTTCCTAACGTAATTTCATCGGCATATTCCAGTTCATCACCTATAGAGATGCCTCTGGCGATGGTAGAGGTTTTCAAACTTTTTTCGGAAGCCTGAATTTGTTTATAAATATAAAAATTGGTCGTGTCTCCTTCCATGGTACTGCTTAGCGCAAAGATAATCTCACTCACATCACCAGCCTTTATTTTGGTGACCAGGCTTACTATATTAAGCTGCTGAGGCCCCACGCCGTCCATCGGACTTATTTTACCCCCCAAAACGTGGTAAATCCCCTTGTACTGTTCTGTGTTTTCAATAGCCATCACATCCCGGATATCTTCAACCACACAGATGATGCTATGGTCTCTGGACAGATCTTTACAGATACCGCAGAGGTCTTGATCCGAAATGTTATGACAGCTTTTACACTGCTTGACCTTGGTTTTGAGATCTACCAGGGCAGTAGCCAGATCTGTGGTCTGAGATTGCGGCTGCTTCAATAAATGCAGCGCCAGTCTTAGCGCTGTGCGTTTGCCTATTCCAGGCAATAAAGCAATTTCTTCTATTGCTTTTTCAAGATGCTTTGATGAAAATTCCATACCGGGCTAAAATACAATTTTGAGTTTTGTTTTTATTCAAATCTTAAGGAAACATTTGTATTTTCGTCAGCCAAACTTAGACTATGCAAGCTTATCAAATTCTACTCCTGGTCCTGGCTTATTTTGCGGTTCTGATTCTGATTTCCTTTTTGACCAGTAAGGGTGGAAGTAATTCCGAGTTTTTTCAGGCCAATAAGCAGTCTCCCTGGTATCTGGTAGCCTTTGGGATGATTGGTGCCTCGCTGAGTGGCGTGACCTTTATTTCCATTCCGGGAACTGTGGCCTTTAGCAGTTTTAGTTACTTCCAGGTGGTTCTTGGCTATACCATTGGTTATGCCGTGATCAGCCTGGTGCTGTTACCCTTATATTATAGATTGAATCTGACCTCTATTTACACGTATTTGGATACCCGATTTGGAAACCGTGCCTACAAAACAGGGGCGTCTTATTTTATTCTCTCTCGTATTGTTGGAGCCAGTTTCAGGCTGTTCCTCGTGGCGAACGTGCTCCAGCTTATCGTCTTTGACGCGCTGGGCATACCCTATTATGTTACGGTAAGTCTTACCATTTTACTGATTTGGCTCTACACCTTCCAAAGTGGAATTAAAACGATTGTCTGGACCGATACGCTTCAGACGCTGTTTATGCTCATCGCTTTAGGCATATCCATCTACTTCATTTCAGACGCGCTTCAGGTTGAAAGCCTGTGGAGCTATCTTGGAACCCATGATAATTTTCAAATTTTCTTCTTCGAAGATTACAAAAGTTCAGACTTCTTCTTTAAGCAGTTTATTTCGGGAATGTTTATCGCTATCGTCATGACAGGTCTCGATCAGGATATGATGCAAAAAAATCTAACCTGCAGAAACCTGGAAGATGCCCAAAAGAATATTTTCTGGTTTACTCTGGTGCTTACAGTTGTCAATTTTTTGTTTTTACTCTTAGGTCTTTTATTAACCGATTATGCAGACTTGATCGGTATTACAGAAACCAGAGATGATTTGTTTCCTGCAGTGGCTGCCTCAGGTGTTTTGGGAGTAGCCGTAGCGGTAACCTTTATTCTGGGGCTTATTGCCGCCGCCTATTCCAGTGCAGACTCTGCGCTTACCTCGCTTACCACGTCTATAAGCATCGATATTTTAAATATTCAGGAAAGGTATTCTGAGGCTTCTCAGACCAAAGTCAGAAAATACATTCACATCCTTATTTCTTTGGTGCTTATTGGTGTGATGATGATGTTTAAATATGTCATTGAAGACAAGAGTGTCATCAACAAATTATTTGAATTTGCAGGGTATACCTACGGACCACTTTTAGGGCTTTATGCCTTTGGCCTGTTTACCAAATGTAGAGTAAAAGATTACTGGATACCAGTGGTGGCCGTACTTTCACCGGTCCTGTCCTATATCATAAGCAGCTTAAGCTTGGCTTATCTGAACTTTGAATTTGGCTTTTTTATTCTGATTTTGAATGGATTCCTTACCTTTTTAGGACTCATATTGATCCGTGGCCAAAAGCACCAGAGTGCAGGCGTTTAAAGTCTCGATTCCGGAGTCTTCAAGCCGATGCTGCAGGTCTGGATTTTCTGTTCCTGGATTGAAAATGACTCTCCTGGGTTTTAATTCCATTAAAAAGGCGGTGTAATGCTTCTGATGCACTGGGTTGATGTAAAGCGTCACGGTGTCTACGTCTAGGGTAGATAAAACTTCAGTTTGAATTTCCACACCTTCTACCTCTCCTTTATGTTTTCCCAAAGCAATAACCTCGTGACCTTTTTGAAGTAAAGCCCGGATAGCTTTATGGGCATATCGAGATGGATTTTCTGAAGCGCCTATGACTAAAGTTGTGTTTTTCATAGTTAAAATTTTATAGGTTTCTGCAAGGGACCGTCGGGACAATCCGTGTGTTAAACTCTGTTAATAATCGTAACAAAAAACTGTTTTCACCGTTTATATACTAAACAGTATTACTTGGATTAGCCTCTTATAAATGCTTTTGAAAAAAGGTAGTCAGCCAGATTACCTTTTTTAGTTTACTATGATCCGATCCCCTTTCTTAAGTTTGAGCTCATCCACAAGACCTGCATTCACTTCAAGTACATAACGCGAGGGAACATTCGAAGAGATTAAGTCTTCAGAAAATGGAGTGGTGTTCAAATTGAAATCCACAATGCTCATGTTTGTATTCAAATAAATCAAATCTAAAGGAATGTGCGTATTCTTCATGTAGAACGAAGGTCTTGCAGCTTCCTTATCATATATAAAAAGCATGCCTTGATTTGCTTGCATTTGTGTTCTGTGCATCAAACCGGTTTCTTTTTCGTAATCTGTTTCAGCCAGCTCAATCTCAAAGATACGAGCAATAGTATCCTTATCCTGAATAAATCTTAAAAGCGTATCTTTTTTAAATTCGAAATCCAGGGAAAGGTCTTTGTTTTGATTCTGCCTGGATTGACAGGATAAAATCAAAAACACAAAGGCTAAGACTGAAAAGGATTTAAGCTGTTTCACTGGCTTTTTTATTCGAAAAATAAATGATTCCAAGTCCAATGACAATCATAGGTAAGCTCAGCAACTGTCCGGTGTTGAACAACCAATCGGCTCGCTCAGCTACCTGAGGTTCCTTAACATATTCCACAAAGAAACGAATGGTCCAAAGCAGGGTAAAAAAGATCCCGAAAAGCACCCCTTTTTTCTCTTTCAGCTTGGTTTTCCAAAACAGCAGGGATAAAATTCCGAAGAGGATTAAATAGCAGACCGACTCGTATAGCTGCGCAGGGTGTCTTGGGAAGCTTTCTCCCAATTGAACAAACACCACCCCGAAGTCGGAATCGGTGGCCTTACCGACGATTTCAGAATTCAAAAAATTTCCAATACGGACAAAGACAGCTCCAAGTGCAACGGGAATGCTAATGCGATCCAAAATCCAGAATATAGATTTCTTCGTTACATTTTTGCTGTAAAAATACATACCAATGGCAATACCGATAGCGGCACCGTGACTGGCAAGTCCCCGAAACCCTGTAAATTCAATCTCCGGTACAAAACTGACAGGCAGAAAAACAGACAGCGGATCTTCGAGAAATAATTCGGGTTGATAAAAAATCACATGCCCGAGTCTCGCCCCTATTAAGGTGGAAAGAATGGTATAGATGAGAAGTTTGTCGAGTTTTTCTAAAGAAACACCTTCAGAGACGAAGATTTGTTTTGTAATGTAAAATCCGGCTCCAAAAGCTATGAGAAACATCAGGCTATAATATCTCAACGTAAAAATACCTAAATCGATTCCCAGTGAGGGGTCCCATTGAATGGCTTGCAACATGCTTAAATTATTTAGTTGCTAATATACAGATTATTGAAACTTTCAATTCGTTTCTGAATGTTTTTTAGGCGGGGGAACTGGATCATATCCGGATTTTCCCCAGGGGTGACATTTTGAAATTCGAATCCCGCTTAAGTAAAAGCCCTGAAAGACGCCGTGCGTTTTGAAGGCTTCTAAAGCATAGTGTGAACAGGTGGGCTGAAACCTGCAGTTGGAGCCTAGAAAAGGAGACAGAATCCATTGATAGATCTTGATGAGCATCACAAACGGAAAAATCAAGACCTGACGCCACATGGCTTACGCGTTTATCTGAAACGTGGTTCCTTCCTTAGTGTCCTTAAGCTCTACCTTCATCTCTAAGAGTTTGTCTCTTATTTTATCACTGGTGTCAAAGTCCTTGTTAAGGCGGGCATGATTCCTCATGTCAATTAAAAACTGAATCAGTTCTTCAAAATCGTCAGAGGTATCCTTCGCATTTGAATTTTTTTCAGCATCTTCAAGACCCAGGACCTCAAAAATAAAGTCTTTCAGGGTCGTACGCAGCAGATCCAGACTGTTTTGATCCAAAATGAGCTTGCCAGCTTTGGCCAGATTGATTTGCTTTACCGCTTCAAACAAATGCGCGATGAGGACAGGGCTGTTGAAATCGTCATTCATGGCTTCGTAACACTTGTCTCTCCAGGCAGAAACCTCAAAATCTGAAGTTTTGGAAGCCTTTAGGGTCTGTAGTGTAGTCAGGCTTTCCATCAGCTTGTAAAATCCTTTTTCTGCAGCTGCCAAGGCTTCATCCGAAAAATCAAGTATACTTCTGTAGTTGGCCTGGAGCATAAAAAATCTGACCACAGGTGCGGTATAGGATTTCGATAAATTTTCATTTTCACCTGTAAACAATTCATTGGGCAGGATGTTATTGCCGGTGCTTTTAGCCATTTTTTTGCCGTTGAGCGTCAGCATATTGGCATGCATCCAGTAATTTACAGGGTCTTTGCCGCTCGAAGCATGGCCCTGAGCGATTTCGCATTCGTGATGTGGAAATTTCAGGTCCATTCCACCCCCGTGAATATCGAACTGATCCCCAAGATATTTGGAACTCATCACCGTGCATTCCAGGTGCCAGCCCGGGAAACCCACACCCCAGGGCGAAGGCCAGCGCATGATGTGCTGTGGTTCAGCCTTTTTCCAAAGGGCAAAATCCTGGGGATTTTTCTTGTCAGACTGTCCGGTCAGAGCTCTGGTATTGGAAATAAGATCTTCTATTTTTCTACCGCTAAGTTTTCCGTAATGCTGGGATTCATGGTATTTCATCACATCGAAGTAAACATTTCCATCGACTTCATAAGCCAGACCTTTATCCAGAATGGTTTTGATGGTTTCAATCTGTTCAATGATATGGCCTGTAGCCGTAGGCTCAATACTAGGAGGGAGGTTGTTGAATTTTTCCAGAATCTGATGAAAATCCACGCTGTATTTTTGGACCACTTCCATCGGTTCGATTTCCATCAGTTTAGCTTTTTTAGCTATTCTGTCTTCGCCTTCTTCACCGTCGTTTTCCAGATGTCCGGCATCGGTAATGTTCCTGACATACCTGACTTTGTAACCCAAATGCTTTAAGTAACGAAATACCAAATCAAAAGAAATAAAAGTTCTGCAATTCCCTAAATGCACCTTGCTGTAAACCGTAGGTCCGCACACGTACATGCCAACATAACCTTCGGTTAGCGGCTGAAAGCTTTCTTTTTCTCCGGAGAGGGAATTGTAAATCTTTAAATTCTGGTGCTCGTATAAAGGCATTGGTTAAAATTTAGTGTCCATATTGACATAGTTGAGAAGTTCTTTTCTCACATTTTCGTCTTTAAATTTACCTCCAAATTCACTGGTGACCGTGCTGCTTTCGATGTCATTGATCCCACGGCTGTTGACGCAAAGGTGTTTGGCATCGATGATGCAGGCGACATCCTGAGTATCGAGAGCAAGTTGCAGCTCTTTTACAATCTGCATGGTTAATCTTTCCTGGACTTGTGGTCGGCTTGCATAGTAATTGACAATCCGATTCATTTTGGAAAGACCTACCACTCTTCCACTGGAAATATAGGCGACATGCGCCCTTCCTACGATGGGCAACAGGTGGTGTTCGCAGGTAGAATATAATGTAATATTCTTTTCTACAAGCATCTCGCCATATTTGTAATTGTTTTCAAACGTAGAAGCCTTTGGTTTTTTCTTGGGATCGAGGCCTCCAAAAATTTCGTTCACGTACATTTTTGCCACCCGTTTTGGGGTGCCCATCAAGCTGTCGTCTGTCATATCCATGCCCAGTGTATGCATGATTTCATGGACGTGCCCTTTTATTTTTTCAATCTTCTCCTCTTCTGTCAAATCAAAAGCATCATCTCTTACGGGGTTTTCGTAAGACGTAGCAATATGATTATCACCGATATCATCTATCAGCTTGTTTTGTTTTTGTTCGCACATTTCTTAAAAATTAGTGGCTGCAAAGATAACTTTTTTGCGCTTTTGGTAACTGCAAGTTGGTTCTTTATCAGGTTTTCAGAAATAAATTAACTAAGCTTTTTGTATTTATTCTGAATTTGAATCCGTTTTAATAGTGAATAAGCGAGTTTACCTTGGCTTTGGGTAAGTGCTTTCGTCCCTCCAGAAAATCCAGTTCGATGATAAAGTTAACCTGAACGATTTCACCTCCCAGTTTTTCCAGAAGCTGACAGGCCGCTGCTGCCGTGCCTCCTGTCGCCAGCAAGTCGTCATGAAGCAGGAGGCGTTCTCCTTTCTGAATAGCATCTTTATGAATTTCGATGGTATCGCTGCCATACTCCAGGTCATAAGCCTGAGACAAGGTTTTAGCGGGTAGTTTTTTGGGTTTTCGAATCGGAACGAATCCAATCCCCAGGGTTTGAGCCAAAAGCATTCCAAATAAAAACCCCCGGGATTCTATGCCCACTACTTTGTCTATGTGTTGTCCTTTAAGTCCCTTGACTAATTCTGAAACTGCAAATTCGCAGGCTTTGTGGTTTATAAGTAGGGGAGTGATGTCCTTGTAAGAGATTCCTGGCTTGGGAAAATCGGGGATTGTTCTGATATAATCTGTAAGTTGCATGATAAAACTGATTTTATGTTTGGTAAAAGTATAAAAAGAAATATATTTGCACTCCCAAAAAGGCCTCGTGGCGCAACTGAATAGCGCATCTGATTACGGCTCAGAAGGTTGCAGGTTTGAATCCTGCCGAGGTCACAGAATTACTACTTAAACCCCTGTAAAACAGGGGTTTTTTATTTAGAGGCGTGCCTTGAGGCGTGCCCGATTTGAATATTTGCTCTTAGAACCAAATAAAATCAACGACAATAAAATTCCTTCAAACCTCCTTTAAATACATCGAAAGGCAGTAGTCAGCAATATCAAAATCCCTTTCTTTTTCTTCTTTTGTCGATTTTAAATGAAGCAAATCCGAAATTTCATAAAAATTTGAAGTAGGCAGATTGTGAATTTTTGACCTCCATAATTCATATTTTCCCGCATCTGGAAACAGGATAATGTCTCTGTTTTTTATCTCAGAAAGCATTTTGTAGGTCAAATTTTGGCAACTACCAATAGCTAGCCATAAGAAATCAGGCATAAACGTAGACATTAAACAGGCTGTTTTCTCGCTTTCAACTATTGCAATTTTTTTGGATTTGTGATATCTCAATAGATGTAGTCCAAAGGGGACTTGTTTTAAGTTGAAATTATCTTTATTGTTAATTGAGTGATACCAATTTTGCATTTTAGGTAACCTTTTACCCGTCTTTTGATCATATTTCATGATCTTACCTGTTCTCACTCTTAGGTTTTGATCTACTTGCCAAAAGATGGTGCTACCTTTTAAGTATCCTTTATTGTAGGTTCCCAGATTATATAATTCTATCCACTTATTTACTTCATTACGGCCAAGTAGCTTACTAAAGAAGTTTAGAAATTTGTTGTCGTAAAAATTGGTCTTATACTTTGTGATTAGGTCTGTATGGTAATGACTAATCTTATCTTCTTGATTTTTGACTTGCTTTAAATCAATATCAGGCTGTTTAGGTTCTTGTCTTTTACCTTGTGTGGTTTGTCTGATATTATCTCTAAAATACTCTCTTGGAGGGTAGTGGTAACCACATTTATTTGTGTTGTTACATATTCCAACATTTTCAGCAATATGACGCTGGGTATGTAAATCTACATATCTTGTAAATTCATTTTTTCCTTTACATCCTGGACATCTGTATCTTGTATTATTACCCTTATAAGGCTCTAATGTATATCTGTGATTATTCATTTTAAAAAGTTTTGTTTATAACTACATTATCTACACGGTCGACCTAAATAATGTAGAATATGTAGTTTATATTAAACTTTTATTTTTTTGGATATAGAAAGACATACCAGCTGATTGCCGTTTGTTTTCATATCCAAGTCCTTTCAATCTTTTTGATAATGTGATCTTAGAACATACCTTATAGCCATTGGATAGACAGTAATTTTTAAAATTTAAAAATATATCCATAAGGCTCATGAGGTCAACTGACTTTTCATATTGACATTCCTGTAAAAACATCTTTACCGAGTCACTATCCAATTCAAATTCTTCAGAAGCTTTTTGAGATTTTTCACTGTTAGTAAATTCTTTATTCTCATAAAGTCTTAGCATCCCATTAATAATCCAGTTCAAAACACCTGACAATTCATTATTGATTATCTTTTGAGCCAATCTTTTATCCTGATCTTTCTTTGCAATTGTCTTTTCAAACGGGATGATTAGAAAGCGCCTGAAATAGCCGTGAGTATGTTCGTTTTGTTTGGGTAAATCATTACAGTTGAACATTAATTTGGCATAATTTCTTATCTCATATACGTCTTTATAGAGTAATCGAGAGTCCACTGGCTCCCTAGATACAAGCTTTTTGAAAATATCAAAAGAGCCTATTTCTCCTGCTTCACTTGAAAAATTCAGAAGCTTGTCCTTAATTTTAGCTCTTGTATTAGGGTTTGTAGTTAAATCGTGAAGTGGATAACTTGAGAAGTTATTAGACCCTAACAAGGCTTGTATGACTTCAAAAATGACACTTTTTCCATTGGATCCTCCTCCATACAAGAACAAGGCCTTCTCAAATTTTATATCGTTTGAATTGATAAAAATACTCCCCAAGTATTCACTGATGATTTTTTGTAGTGTTTGATCAGGCAGAACTTCATCCAAAAATGCCTGGAAAATTGGCGAGCCCGCTTCAGGATCATAATCAAAGTCCAATTGGTATGTTAAAAAATCTTCTTTATCGAAAGCTCTTAATTTTACATCTTTATTATCTATCTCTAAAGTCCCATTTCTTAAGTTGATTAAGTTTTTCTTCGTTTCTGTACTTGAAACTGAAATAGTTCTAGTCTTAAATTGTTTTAAAAGGTCTTCGGAGAATTTAAAGTATTGAGATTTCGTTTTTTTAATACCAGTTTTTTTGGCACACTTAGTCAAAAAAATCATCAATTCATCATTGCTTAGCGCAGACCAGTAACACCTGTTGAATACATAGAGCTTATCCTGAAAATTCCTAAAATCAAATTTCAAATCTTTTGATTTTTTGAGTATCGCATTTACAACTATAACCTTATACTCATATTGTTTTATCTCTTTCTCCTTCATAACACCCGCCTCAGTCACAAAACTTACTGGATCAAGATTATCTAGAATTTTATCAAGGATTTGAAAATTTGTTTTCGATTGTCCAATAAATTTCTCTTCCTCTGAAACTAAACTGTCTAAGTTTAATTCAGGGTTATCGGGTAGCTTATTCTGCTTGTTCAATTTTTCCATAGCATTATTTATAAAAAGATTGAACATCCGCTAACTTGTATCTCACCACTCCACCCTGCTTGTGTGCCTTTAATTTTCCTGATACATTCCAGTTGTGAAGCGTCTGCTTAGTGACACCGAGCCTTTCAGAGGCTTCATCTCTTGTTAACCAAACGGTTTGAGGCTTTGGCTTTATTTTTTGAACTAAGTTGGCGAGCTCTTGTTTGATCTCTTGAAGTAGCTCATACTTCAACTCTTCGATGGTTGCATCAATGATGCGTTTTGGTTCTGACATAATTAATTTGTTTAAAATTATCTGATGCCAAAACTAGGGGTCACATGAGGCTAAATAAAGTAGCGTTTCGATGCGAAACGATCTCTACACGTATTTGTATTTGATATTCAGGTTTTTACGATCGCTAAATTTTTTTAAGCCTTTTACTATTTTTTTAGCACGGTCAGTTATATTTATTGACTCGTCTTTAAAATCATAGTCTTTGCCAATGAACATTCCCGTAACTTTCGTAAATGTTACCGGGGCGTGGTCATTACCTTTTATAATAACATGACCTAAGTATTTGGAATGTTCCAATATGTATCTTAATCTATTCAAATTAGCCTGCGTGAAGAACTTTTTATCTCTGTCTTTTAAAAAATCATAAATCAATTCAGGTATTACCTTTTGATCATTAAAAATTTTCGAAAAATCAGATCCAGGCTTAAACAATTCCAGGTTTTCTTTCATATCTTTTTGACGGTGATCAACGGTTTTAGTTTTATCCAATAAAAAATTTAAGTAATATAAGTTAACACGGTTTTGAATAAACTGAGTAAAGCGTGAGTCCGCATCTGGAAAGGCATCATAAATGTTGAAGGGTTTATCTAAATCTAAAATTGTATCCTTATTTTCATCATAATAATCATCAACAAGGTATCTGAATTTTTTAAGCCTAAAACTATCGCATAATGAAGTAAAAAAATCAATAAAATTGAGGCCTTCTAGTAAAGCATCATCTGAATTAAAATGGAAATCTTTATATTGAGAAAGTTCATAAGACACTAAAAACCTTTCATTTTCATCTTCTAATTTGCGCTTTAAATCAAACAGAAAACTTTTGTCTCCATGTTCTTGAAAATCGAGAAATAATTTTTTTGTTTCTGAAATTGAATTATCAAATATGAATTTTGTATTGGAGAAGGTAAATAGAAATCTTAATACAGATTTTGCCAGAATTTTGGTGGATTGTAGTTCAGAGCTTAAGAGTTTTTTCAAATATGGAGTTAGGCATATACCTTTATCAAGCTCAATCAAATGATTAAAACATTTGGACAATTGCTCATCGACCTCTTTTCTATATTTCAAAGTATTCTTCATAGTAACATTTTATGCATAAGGGTTGATCTGATTGATGTAATTCTTGTTTCATATTCTCAAAATCTGCTGGCCGACCACAGATTTCACATGTCCATGAGTACTTTGTCTTTTTGGCAGAAACTGAAACGACCTTAACCTCTGGATATATACTATCTAAAAGTTCATAATCATTTTTGAAGAAAAACTTCCATTTGTCAAGATGTCTAGTTGTATATTCATAATCTGACCTTGTAATACTTAGTCTACTTTTGGTTAGACTATAATAGTATTTAAAACTCCCGTATATTTTAATTTTGAAATCGAACCCATCAATTATTTGTTCCCAATTCACATCATTTATCCGTTTGCCTCTGTCTACCATTAATGGTGGAATAGGTAAGGTGTTATATTCTTTAAAAAAGGAAATGATATATTTAAGCAAAGACTCTTTTTGAATACCTGAATAGACAGCAACATCTTTTATTAAACTCTCGTAAAATTTTAAGTTTTCAATTTTTTCCAAATTGACTTTCAGAAGATTTTCGTACTTATCGGAGACAAGTTCAAGTATTACAGGGTGAATATCTTTAAACCTTTCCACAGGTAAAGCTAACAGGTTTAAATAAGCATTATAATAAACTATTTGATCTATAATTTCTTGAAAAGAATAAGACCTTAACCAATCATATAAAACCTTTGGTATTTCGTAAATAAAAACCCTATAATAATCTACTTCTAACTTTGAGGTATGAATAAAGCGCCAAAGTCTTCTTAGTTCATCAAATTCACTTCTTGTAGCAATAAAAAATGTAATATTATGATTTACGACTTGTAATCTCTTAATGTTATCTAGGTAATCAATCACCTCTTGTCTACTCGGTTGATCTTCCAGTACGTTCTCTACATGCTTATTTATAAGTAGTAATTCATTCATAGTTGAATTGCATTTTAAGCCGCCATGCCTTCTATAAAAGTATTAATGAAATCATTGATTTTATTAGCCGTATTTTTTGTCGGAAGGCGCTAGAACTTTTTTGACAATACGTCTTTTAGCATTTTATTATCTAAGCTAACATCTGCATACATTTGTTTCAGCTTAGTGTTCTCCTTTTCAAGTTCTTTTAAACGCTTGAGTTCTTGCTTTTCCATGCCTCCATACTTCTTACGCCAAAAGTAAAACGTACTCTTGTCTATTCCTAATTCTCTGGATAAATCACCTACGGATCTTCCTTGTTCATTTGCTTTGAGAGCTTTGATGATTTGACTCTCGCTAAATTTGCTTGTTCTC
This sequence comes from Psychroflexus aurantiacus, assembly GCF_010820555.1. Lineage (GTDB taxonomy): Bacteria > Bacteroidota > Bacteroidia > Flavobacteriales > Flavobacteriaceae > Psychroflexus > Psychroflexus aurantiacus. The sequence continues at coordinate 118,711 of NZ_JAAIKD010000007.1, forward strand.
ATAGTAACAGTTTGAATTTAAAGTTAGTAAATTCGAATTATTAACTGTCCTATTTTTGGAAATAGCCAAGAACTACCTATAAACCGTAATAAAAGCGGGATAAGACGCCCTAATACGTTCAAAATACTCGGGCATGGTTTTGTGCCAGCATATAAGAAAGGAGCAAAAGGGCAATACCAGATTGTAGTAGATAAAAAGTCATGGCAAAGCTTAAAGCGAAAGCTCAGGCAGATAACCAAGAAAACCAAACCAATGCGTTTAGCAGAACGTCTAGCAGAACTCAAACTTATATACAGAGGATGGCTCAACAATTTCCGTTTAGGAAACCTAGAGGGCAAACTCAAAAAGTTAGATGAGTGGCTACGAAATCGGTTACGGTATTGTATTTGGGCTGACTGGAAGAAGCCGGAGCGAAAACGCAAGAACCTCATAAGGTTAGGAATCGAGCAAGGTCAAGCCTATGCTTGGAGTCGAACAAGAATGGGCGGTTGGGCAGTAGCTCAAAGTCCAATCTTGAAAACGACAATAACTGTAAAACGCTTGCAACACAGAGGTTATGAGCAAATGCTATACTACTACCACAAAGTGAAGTTCTGATAATACGAACCGCCCAGTACGAGAACCGTATGCTGGGTGGTGTGAGAGGCGCACTCCGTCAGTTACTGGCGGAGCCGTCTACTCGATTGGGGACAGTTTTTATTGTTCCAGGTTCTTAATTCTATCAATATATTTTTCTTCTTCCAAGTACTTTAAAGCTTTATTACAATCAGAAGATTGTTCTATTGCATATTGTCCGTGTTTTTTATCTTCAAGCATTATTTTGCTATCACATAAACTTGCTGTATACTCAATTGTTACACTCTTTAGAATTGTGTCAGTTATAAAGTATTCAACTGCAGTAGTATCAACTTCTCTCTCCCAATTATATCTTTTCGCTACACTTTCAGCACCGTATTCTAAAACAAAGACATTATTCTCAAAATTGAAATTACCCTTTCTAACTGACTCGTCAGATCCACATTTATCTATGTAATAAAACGTTGAATCTTGATTAAAAATCAATTCACCTGAACAACAGTCACATTCAAAATAAAATGCACATTCACCTGTGTAATAATTTTCACTTCCTATTTTAAAAACTTTATTTTGAAGATCATTAAAATTCATTCCAACTTTGTCATCAACTTCATCCTCAACTTTTCCAAAAATTGATTCAGCTTCTAACACAATTGGTTTTGTTATTTTTTGGGTTATCATTTTTGATTCCTGTTTTTGAACACAAGATGAAATCAAAAGTCCAGTTATTATTAAAATTACGTATTTCATTTTTTTAAAATTGTCCCCAACGTTTCTCGCATATGTTTTTGTGGCGGCAAAACAAGCGCAAGTTTTTCAGTTAAACTTTTTCTTTTATAAACATACCTAAATTTTCGATTCGGTAATATCCCTAGCCATAAAATATAGCATCCATGAAAAAGCACTAAGTCCAGTATCTTTAAAGTTCACCAAAACATATAAAGAATGAAAACTGAACTTAGTGCCGAGTTAAAGTTATACATTGGAATTGACATCCACAAGCGAAGCTGGAAAGTGCATTGTGCTACAGATTTATTTTCAGGTAAGTCTTTTAGCATGAAACCCTATCCTGAGGAATTGCATAAGTATGTCACTAAACACTTTTCAGGCTATGAAGTCACCACAGCTTATGAAGCTGGGTGTTGTGGATACAAAGCTCACAGAAGTTTTGAAAGTTATGGCTGGACTTCATTGGTAGTTAACCCAGCAGATATTCACCGTAAGGGCAAGGAACGCTTTACTAAGACCGATAAGATAGATGCTCAACTTATCAGCCGAGAGCTTAAAGATGGACGCTTGAAGAGTATTCCAATCCCTTGTAAAGAACGTGAGGAACTGCGCAGTCTCTTTAGAAGGCGGAATGATCTGGTCAAGGACTATCGACGCATTAAGAGCCTTATCAAAATGCAGCTACTTTACTATGGTGTTCATATCCCTGAGGAGCATGATAATGACCACTGGAGCCATAAGTTTAGACAGTGGATAGATGAGTTGGAATTTGATTATTCTACGGGCAAAGGAAGTCTGGAGAGCAAGATGCGAAGCTTTCGATTTATTGATAAAGAATTAAGAGAAGTCTCCAATCAGCTCAGAGCCTATTGCAGAAAACACTACAAAAGGGATTATTATCTCTTGAGAAGTATTCCAGGAATTGGCGGTATAGTTGCCTGCGGCATATTATCAGAGTTAGGAGACCTTCGGCGATTCAGTAGTTTAAAACACCTGGCAGGTTATGTAGGCATTGCACCAGGGATTCATCAAAGTGGCTCCAATTATAAAACTATGGGCATGAATCCAAGAGCGCACAGACTGATACGATCTTATTTTGTGGAAGCCTCCTGGCAAGCCATAAGAACAGACCCTGTGATGCAGAATTATTATCGCAAGCATTTAGGCAAGGATACCAAGAAGATAGTCATCAAGGTAGCCAGGAAACTACTGAGTAGAACTTTAGCCGTTATAAAAACAGAAATACCTTACGAGATAGGAGTGATACAATAAAAGATGAAAATTAAAGAATAGAGATAAAATTATAAACCAATAACAAAGCTCATAGAAAACCTTAAAGTCCATATCACAAAACACCGCAGGTGACTAGCTATTTAGATTACAGCTGGATCACATTTTCATAGCAAGTGGATGGACTTTTTTAACTTACACTCATAGAGATGCTGGTGGCGGTAGATATCTATTGACCACACATAGGATGCTGAGCAAGTTATTATTTTTACATTTTATAAGCTATGAAGCAAGCTTCAAACCTTATAAAACGTGATATAAAAATTAGAAGTAAATGAGATAGTGCTTAAAAGAAAAATATCATAAATTTGAACTAAGATCAGGACGATTGCTTTGCATAGGAGCCTGTGTTGCCAAGCGTTTTTTTTTGCGTTCGAGATCCA
>NZ_JAAIKD010000008.1 GCF_010820555.1 Psychroflexus aurantiacus
TAACCCGAAGGTCACTGGTTCGAGTCCAGTCCCCGCTACTAGTAAAGACAAGCCTTTCAAGAAATTGAAGGGCTTTTTTTATTTTAGCTAGTACAGAATAAGTACAGAATTCTCGGAATTTTAGCATCAAATAAGTTTTTAGCTTAATTGAGTTTGTTTATTGTCAAAATATATTAAATACTCATTTTTTTGATCGTTATTTATACACACTGAAACTTTTAGTACTCATCAAGCTTCGGATTTAATCAAGTAAGGTTTCAACTTTTTTAATAGTGATATGCTGTAATTTTTAATCACACTAGACTTAGGACTTATGCAAGTAAAAGTCTAAAAAAAATAAAAATGCAGGTGTGGTGAAATTGGTAGACATGCCAGACTTAGGATCTAATGCCGCGAGGTGTGTGAGTTCGAGTCTCGCCGCCTGTACTTATTTAAATCGCATTTGTTGCGTACAAGAGCTTCTCTTTTTGAGAGGCTTTTTTGTTTAGGTACAACAAATGGCTTTTCTAGGTAGTCAAATTTGGTTTGGTCAGAAATGGACCCAAAGAGCTTCATTTCTACTGTAATTAAACTGTTTTTCTTGTATTTAATAAAATTTGTTTCGGTTTAGTACATTTTGTTAGGAATAAAAATATTTGATAATATTAGTAAGTGTATTGTTTATTTTTATTCTAAAAGAAGTTTTAAAGATCCACTAAGTTTAATGGGATGATCAATATCAGTTTTTTTTAGAATAACTTATTCTATTTTCATAATCTTAAATCATTATTATGAAAAATATACTCTTGTTAACGGACTTCTCTGAAAATGCTTTAAACGCAATTGAATATTCAATGAATTTATTCGAAGGCGATAGATGTCATTTTTTTATACTTCACGTTAAAAGTCCTGCTGCATACACAACTGATGATATTATGGCATCAGGAAACGAAAGTATCTATAATATCATTGTTAAAAATCCAAAGGAAGAATTAGAAAGTATGGTATTAGACTTGAAAGCATATTTTAAAACTGAAACTTTTGAGTTTGAAACTATCGTAGACTATGATAATTTAACTGCTGCTATAAATCAAGCTGTAAATGTCAAATCAATAGATTTGATTGTTATGGGTACAAACGGCGTTACTGGTGCAAAAGAAGTCATTTTTGGCAGTAATACTGTCAATGTCATTAGAAATATCAATTGCCCTACTCTCGTAATTCCCGAAGATTTTGTTTTTAGGAATACAAATGAAATTCTATTGCCATTAGATGTTCAAGATGCTTTAAGTGGCAAAGCATTTAGTAATACTTCAAAATTTGCTGAAAGGTTTAGTAAAAAAATACATGTGCTAAGGATTAAACCCAATAGTGAAAATTCACCAGAAGAGAAAAAGGATATAAAACAATTGAGCTATTTTCTTAAAAAAATAAATTCTGAATACCATATAGTTAGCGATATACCTATGAACTATGTCGTGGATTGTTATATACAGACACACAAGATTGATCTCATAGTTTTGTTGGTGCAAAAAGAAACGCTTTTAGAGCGCTTTTTTATAGGCTCACCAACAACTAAAATCAGTAATTCGATTAGGGTTCCGCTTTTAGTATTCCATGCCTAATTTTACCAAGACTAATCAAGCTGAAATTGCTCTCTAGGTTTCTTTGAAATAAACCCTTCTTTTTCCAGAGATTTTATAACCACTTTTACATAATTATTAATGGATTTATTGATGTCTTTTGGATTTACCAAGTCATAAGTCATATACCATATTCTAGGGATGTCTGAGTCATTTTTAAGACTGTATAATGAGGTTTCTATGGTATATACGTTGTATCTGTCATAGAAATTTTGCTTAAAATAAGCATCTTGGTACGCCAGGAAATAACCAATAAATTTCCGTAAACGGTAGTCTAGCTTGGAAGACTTTCCGCTATAAGATATATTGTTCTCTATACCTTTTACTACGGAAATAAGAATGGCATCATACCCAACTTCTATTAATTTATCAATTTGTGCTTCAATTTCCAGCTCGGTTTTTTTTGAATCTTGAAACGATTTCTCAAAAACAACATGACTTTGCAGTGCGTTAACACTTCTGGTATTCAGTTCTTTAATAGTTCTAAATTCGAAAGCTTTACGAGTTTCTGTGTCTGGTGTAACACCAATTACTAGTATGTTTTTAGGAACAAAAGTGGGATATTCTGGGTTTTTACAACTTTTAATGAGTGAAGTTGAAACACAGTTAAAAAATAATGGGATTAATAATATGGGAATAAAGACTCTCATACTTATTCCTTTCTATCTAACAAGTGCCTGTTTTTGTCTTCTTTCTTAATATTTTTAATAATATCGAAAAGTTGTGTCTTGAGTGATTTATATTCTTTTAAGAATTCTGTAATAGCAACGATTAAATCACTATGTTCTTTGGTATAAGCCTTCTCTTCTTCTAACTGATCAATTCCATCGACCATAATTTGCAACTCATTTTCATGAATTTTAACAGCCTCAATAAGTGTGTTGTTTTGTTTTTGTGATCTGTTGATGGCATCAATAATTTCCTTGTTGCTAGAGAATTTACCATAGGCGATTAATTGGGGTGTAAATTTTGTTACCAAATCTTCAAAGAATACGTGTTCATCTTTAATAAAATTCAATTCAGATAACCATTCTTTTGAAGCCTCATGCATTTCCTCAGCGTCTAACCATTCTACGTATTTTAATTGAGATGTTTTCATGATAATTTTATTTAATAAAAAGGCAGAATATATTCCCTCATAATTATATTCTGCCTTTCTTAATTACAAGACTTCAATAACTTTTTTTGGTTTTGCTTTAGCTTCCTCTTTTTTCTGAAGATTTAGCTTAAGGATACCATCTTTGTAAGTTGCTTTTATATTTTGATCAGTATTAACTGATTTAGGCAGTTGCAATGATCTTTTAAAAGAATTGTAACTAAATTCTTTACGAGTGTAATCTTCTTGCTTTTCTTCAGTTTCTTTCTTTTTTTCACCGCAAACATTTAGTATGTTTTCATTGATGCTAACTTCAAAATCTTTTTTTGAAAAACCAGGTGCCGCAAATTCAATTTCAAAGTCTTTTTCATGTTCTTTTACATTCATTGCTGGCATTAAGCTATCTTCTTCAAAAAAATCATTGTTGAAAAAATCGTCGTTACTTAAAAAATTTTTTAAGCTGTCATTATTCCAAGAAGGGAATAGTCTGTTTCTGTTGTTAAATTTAATGAGTGACATAATTTTATAATTTTGGATTAAACATTATTACTGTCACTAAATTACTTACTCAGGCGCTATATTAAAATGATAATTATCAGTTTAATAGAAAATTATATATAACCAATCAGGTATGTTTAATTGTACTTTGTAGATACTGAAATAACTGCGATTTAAAATTGCTTATTTCTGTTAAAAAATCAAAGGCACGTTGTTCTAACTTATCTTGTTTTTTTGTAAAAAATACATCACAATCTAAATCATCACATTCTATTTTATTTGAAATATCATTGTAGTGGCTAATTAGATCGACTAATAAGCTTTCTAGAGTGTCAATATATAAATCAATTTTTTTATCATAGACCATTAACGTTTCGAATAGATTTATGACTTTAGGCTTAAAATTGTTTGTTTCAATTAAGAATTTACAGAACCTCAATTCGTCACGTAATTCTTTGAGCCTGATCTTGTACAGGTCAATATTGTAAAGTAGCTCATCAATATTTTTATCATTGTTAAAGCTGATGTATTCTATATTTGCTTCCATAATTATATGTATTAAACAAGTTCTTTAATTGCATCCGTTAGCTTAGGAATTTTAGCATCCCAATTGTAGGTATCTTTCAGTTTAACTCTAAAGGCGTCAAGTGCTGTGGGTTCGCCATGAATGAGATATACATTTTCTGGTACGTTTTTAATATGGCTAACCCAATCCAATAAATCCTGTTGGTCCGCATGAGCCGACAGACTTTCAATATGTTTAATAGTGGCTCTTACAGGATAATACTTACCGAAAAAACGAATTTCGTGCGCACCTTCTTGAAGTTGCCTGCCGCGAGTGCCTTCTGCTTGATAGCCAACTAATAAAACTGTGGTCGATGGCTCATCAATAAGTTGCTGTAAATAGGTTAAAACTCTTCCGCCTGTAACCATGCCACTTCCGGCAATTACAATTTTAGACCGCTTGTCGTCAATAGTTTCCCAAGTTTCTTTGTAAGATTGAATGATATTAACATGTTTACACATGGCATTATAGTCTTGAACTGATAATTTATGCCATTTCGGAAAACGTTTAAAGACATCCAAAACATTATTGCCCATTGGACTATCTACAAATATTGGTATGTTTGGAATTCTGTTTTTTTGATACAATTTCCATAAAATAAACATTAGTGTTTGTAATCGCTCAACAGCAAAGCTCGGAATAATGAGGTTGCCCTTTTTATGTATAGTTTCTAAAATAATTTCCGTTAGTATATCTTCAATATTTTCTACTGGATGTAATTTATTACCATAAGTACTCTCAATAAATAAAAAATCTGCCCATTCAGGTCGTTTAGGATTATTTAATAAATAATCGTTAGTTCTACCTATATCACCAGAAAAGACAAACCGCTTACCGTTAATGTCTAATTCTATAAAGGTTGCACCTATAATATGACCATTGTATTGAAACCGGAAAGCAATATGTTCTGATAACTGAATCCATTTATCTCCTAGCTCAACTTTAAATCGCCTTATGGCATTTTCGGCATCTATAATGGTGTAAAAAGGTAAAGCAGGATAATGTTTGGTGTATTTTTCCTTGTTTGCCTTTTTAGCTTCTTCCTCATGTATTTTAGCACTGTCCTTTAATATAATTTCTGCTATGGCCAAGGTTGGTGCGGTACCTATAATCTTTCCCTTAAAACCTTGTTTTATTAGTCTTGGTAGGTAGCCAACATGGTCTAAGTGGCCATGAGTCAATAAAACTAAATCAATAGATGAAACATCAACGGGAAGATCTTCCCAATTGAGTTCTCTCAGTTCCTTCAAACCTTGAAACATCCCGCAATCTATGAGGATGTTTTTTTCTGAGGTTTCAATTAAAAATTTTGAACCTGTTACAACACCTGCTGCACCTAAAAAAATGACTTTTACAAATTTTTCCATATTACTATTTTATGAACTGCATAATTGAGATATCTCATCGAGAATTTTCTTTTTTCTAGTTTCTGAAACGCCTAGATGATCTAAATAAAATTTATCATTGATTAATTCTCTAGATAGCACAACAGATCTACTTAAGAGAAATTGTTTTTCACGTTGAGTCAATAATGTAGATACGGTTATGGGATATAATCCCAAGCGGTCAATCCTATCTTTGAGACCGTTGTTTTTTGGGTAATCCCAACTCAATAAGTACAGGCCACAGCAGTTGCCGTATTCTAAAGCGTCTTGGGTAAATCTTGTATTGGTAACAACCCAGCCTTCAGTGAGCGATGCTTTGTCCTTGGATGTCTTGGTCCAATTAGCCTTAACATCAAGATATCTTGAGTTGATATATAAAGGGATTTTAACATTGCAATTAGGGCCTTGATCGCTATGAAATTTACATTCTATAAGCGTTGCTTCAGAATTTTTATGTGCTATAACGTCAATTTCGTGCGATACACATTTTCCTTGTAAAATTGTACCAACTTCGGTTTTGTAGCCGGAATAATCTAAAATTGCACTTACAAAACGCTCAAATGGGAAACCTGTAGGTCCTAACTCGTAGATTGCTTTTTTGAGTTTATATTTTGAAGCAAAATGGCTTTTGTTTTTTTTAAGTAAAGCAAAGGCTCTATTGTATATTTCTTTGGTAGATATGCCTTGGTAAAGCTCATCATGGACTTTGTCTAAAATTTGATTGACAACGTGCTCATCTGCACCAGATCTTTTTAGTGAAGCACGTAATTTTTCTAATGAAAATTTTACTTTTTCACCAGAGGATTTGATAATATCTATATTAGAAATGTTCATAATTTTGTTTTACTGTTTTAATTAACAAAATTGTCAAACCATTACTGACTTGACGCAAAGAAGTCTCTTACCCAAGCTTTAATTCGGTTGTCTGTCATACTATCCGCTTTTTTTACGGCTTTAATTTTCATAGCCAAAGTATCATTGTTTTCCTGTAATGTTTTAGCAAATCGCTCATTGGTTTTCGCGGGACCAAAAAGGACTATTTCACTAGAATCATTTACCTTGTCAGTAATGGCTTTCAAGTAGGCTTTAAACTGATGCTTTTCACGCTCTAAATATTTGCTGTCTTGAACCACATCTTGGGGACTACCTTTAAATCGTGTTCCAAAACCACCATGGATTTTATAATGTTCTATATTAAATTGAACGGTTTCAAATTTCTCAGTTTTACCATCAATCGTCACAATATGTGCTTTGTCCTTATCTAGCCAAATGCCTGTTTTTTTTCATAATTTCTAATTTCTTAAATCGTGCATAACCAAAATCGGGACTTTAGCATGAAACGATATGCTTTTTACTAATGGATCAGTTAAGATACTTCCAAAAAAAGCGCGTTTTTTATTAATAAAAGCAACCATATCACTATCTCTGCTTTCAATAAAAATATTTATAGCTGTTTCAACCGAGTTGTGCGATAAGAAATGTGTTTTGTACTTTGTACCCTCTAGGATTTCTTCTAACAACTGTTTGTTTTCTTTTTGTTCTTTACTTAATTTGTCTTCTTCAGAAATATGAAGTACTATTATGGTTGCATCAGATTTTTAAGCGATATCTGTTAGATAACTTAATTCTCTTTTTTTATAATGGGTCTTGTAACTGGTTGGGAATACAATTTCCTTAGGTATATCCGATTTTGCATGCAGTGGCACAACAATTACAGGGCAATTACGAACCTTTTCCATTACGTAGATTGCTGTGCTGCCAAAAGTGGTTGCTCTAGAATAAGTTTCGCCTTTGGTGCCCATGACAATCATTTCAATATCTTTTTTTTCTACAACATCTTTAATTGCTTCTATTGGATTGTTAAAAACAGAGATGGTTTTAAAATGGTGCTTGGGATTGCCATCCTTGGATAAGGCAACCATATCAAAAATTTTTGATAAACCATTTTCGGAATCTGATTTTCTTCTTTCATACAATTCGCTTCCAGGTTCCATATTCATTAAGTCTTGCATTATGTTACCACCTGCTGTGAACACGTTTAACAAATAAATGTCACATGCATCATTTTTATAAAGTTCTATGGCATAGCGCATAGCTTTTACAGCGTTTTTAGAAAAGTCTGTAGGGATTTAAACTTTTCGTCTCATTGCTAAAATGTTTTTATTGTTAAGATAAAATTAGTCTATCAAACCTTAGATTTAAATGATATATATCAGATTGAACAAGGAATAACCAATACAGGAACAATAGGCTTGAAACCTATTTTTTTAATGATAGGCTCTTTTACTATTGATTCTATGAGACTGTGCTTATAGTTAATCATCGCAAGCATATTGATGTCTAGTTCTTCAATAAAATCATTTATTTCCTGAGTTTTTTTGGCATAATCTGGCATCCAATGAAAACTACATTCATAATTTTTAAGATAGCTTTTTAACATCTCAAGATTATATTCTTGTATTTGGGTTAGCTTATCTTCTTCGTTTATATGAAGAACTCTTATTTTAGAGTTGTAGAGTTCTGCCAAATGTTTTATAGGTAATAGTTCTTCACCATAAAACCGATTAAAATCTGTTGGAAATGCAATCTGCGTTGGCTTAACAAAGTCAAATTCGTCAGGTACAATAAGTATAGGACAGTTTTTTATTTTTTTAATCATCCGAACCGTAATGCTTCCTAATAGAAAACCTTTTGCGCCAGTAGTACCTTTAGTTCCCATGACGATGATGTCGATATTGTATTTCTTCATAGCGGTATCGATAGCGCCTTGCAAACCTTCCGTACTTAAAATGATCTCAAATTCATGATTGGCATTAGCGTTAGAATTTTCTGCTATAGACTTTAAATCACTTAATTCTTTTAGCGCATTATCAGAGATGACTTTTAATAGCTTGTTTGAAAAGTTGGACATCGTCGAGACGGTCATCTTGGTAGAATGAAGAAAAAAGAATTTACACTCTTTTTCTTTATAAAGCTGAAGTGCATAAACTGCCGCAGACCATGCATTGTCTGAAAAATCTGTGGGTAATAGTATGTTTGTTTTCATGGTTAAATCAAATAATTATAATAGTTATATTTTATCAAATTTTGAGGGAATGATGTAAATCTTATGATTTATGTTTCTGTAGGAATAACTAAAAAAGGCACGTTTAAATGAAACCCAATTTGATTAATGGTATTCTTGAAAAATATATTCTCAAAAAATGAATGTTTGTTGTTTATCATAGCCAAGAGGTTGATTTTATGCTTAATTTGAAACTCATTGATGGCATGGGTGATTTCCATCGTATGAATATCATGAAATAAATAAGCTGAGCCTTTAAACATGGATTCCAATTTGTCTTTATTCCGCTGTTGTTTTTCGTTAAGTTCATAGCCAGACGATACGTGCATGGTATTAAGCCTAGCATTATTTAATTTGACGATTTCCTTTAAGATTTTTAAAGAAGAGTGTTTATACAAAGCTTCTAAATCAGTTGGGAATAATATTTCATGAGGTGCTTCATAAGTAAAGTCAGATGGTATAGCTAAAACAGGGCATTTAACATCTTTAAATATATGAACCGTATTTGAGCCAAACAGAACTTCTTTAGCACCTGTGGCACCTTTAGTTCCCATAACTATAAGATCAATCTCAAGTTGTTTTACAGAATCTCTAACACTAGAAAGCAAAGTGTCAAATTTTGCATGGGTTTGAAAATGGTGTTTCTCGTTTTTTGTAAACTCAGAATTAATTCTTGAAACCACTTTGAATAGGTTTCTTCTTGATGTGTTTCGAACAGCATCAACTAAACCAAATTGCTCAGGATATTTGATAACGTAATCTAAACGGTATATGGCAGGTGTATATGCATTTAATAAATGAAATGCACACTCTTCATCTTTAAATAATTCAAGTGCGTAAATGATAGCATTCCATGAGTTTTCTGAAAAATCTGTGGGTAAAAGTATCTGTTTCATGATGATTGATTTTTAAGCATTAATAGCGTGCCATATTTTGCATTGCTAGTAATGGTATTTTTAAGTCCATACTTACCTTATCAATATTTGATGGGAAAAGCATATCTTCTAAAAAAGAATGTTGGGTATTGACCATTGTAATCATGTCAATATTTTTTTCTTTAATATAAGTTTTGATGGTATCTGCTATTTTTTTGCTGTCCTCATGACAAAAGTTCACTTCATTATCACATAGTACATTAGCTAAAAAGTCCTTATTGTCTTCTTGTCTGATGGATAGTTTTCGACTAGTAGATACGTGCAAAACATCTATACAACTTCTGTACGATTTGGCAAGAATTGATAACAGTTTTAGTTCGCGACGTTTGTAAGGCATCATATAATCTGTTGGGAACAAAATACGTTTAGGTTGCGTATTGTTATAACCAGAAGGAATAGCTAAAACAGGGCATTTTACATATTTTAAAACCTGAAATGTTTGACTGCCAAAGACAATATGGCGTTCATCTGATTTGCCTTCAGTTCCCATGACAATTAAATCTAAATTTTTGCCATCGGCAATAAGATTTGCTTCTTCTACAAGCGTATTGTAAGCTGAAATGGTATGATAAATAAATCTAGGATTTGGTCCTATTTTTTTTACTTCTCTTATCAGGTTTTCTAAATTGGTATTCGATTCATTTCTAATGCCCTCTAAAACATCATTAAATACTTCGCGAGAGGTCAAGTCATCGTGGTCGTAAAACTCATTCTGATAGGCGTGCATGAAGTAAAACGTTGTTCTTTGATATTTAAAAAATTCTAGCGCATATGTGATGGCGTTCATAGAATTTTCTGAAAAATCTGTTGGAAGCAGAATGGATAGCATGATAATTGTTTTTAGATTTCATTGATAAAATTAAAGTGTAAAAAGTCTAAAAACTATGATATATATCAGATGGTCATTTTAACAATCTTTGCTGTTATTTAGGCTACATTTTTGAAGTATTTGATGGTCCTTACTACCATATCTATATATGGTGATGCCTTTTAATTTTAAATTCCAAGCACTCATATAAATATCTGAAACCTCTTCAATTGTTGCTGTCTCTGGAAGATTTATGGTTTTTGAAACTGCATTGTCGGTATAGTTTTGAAAAGCTTTTTGATGTTTTAAATGGTATTCCCAGGGTATATCCAAGCTGGTTTGAAAAATTGCTTTTATGGATTTTGGTATTGATGTTAAGTGTTGAATGCTTCCAGTGTTTATGACTTCACGTTCTATGACATCAGACCATAGATTTAAAGCTTTCATTTTCTGAAGAAAAAGCGCATTGACTTCGGTTTGTGTTTTTCCACCTAATATGCCCACTCTGTTGTAAGCCAAAGCGAATAAAGGTTCAATTGAGTAGGATGTATTCGCTATTACTGAGATAGTACCCGTAGGTGCAATGCTATTGCAGGTTGCATTGCGTAGTTTTTGACGTGGATAATGTAAACTGTCTTTCCAATTAGTAAAAATATCACGCTCTATTGAAAGCTGTTCTGAAGCTTTATAGCTTTCTTTTTTAATAAACGACATGAGTTTTTCAGCTAATTGAATGGCTTCCTCAGATGCATAAGGTGTTTCTAATAAGATGAGTAATTCTGCCCAACCCATAACGCCTAATCCCATTTTTCGGTTTGCCATTGTTATGGACTTTATCTGTGGTATTAAATAATGGTTTACCGTAATAATATTATCCAAAAATCTAACAGATAAATGGATGGTTTTAGCAAGCGTTTCCCAATCTACTTTATAAACACCATCATGAGATTTTAATATTTTGGATAAGTTGATTGAGCCTAAATTGCAGCTTTCATAATCAAGAAGTGGTACTTCGCCACATGGATTAGTGCAGGATATTGTTCCCGCTTTTGGTGTTGGATTGCTGCTATTTATGGTGTCCAAAAAAATAAGCCCTGGATCGCCAGATGACCACGCCTCTTTTATAATCAGTTCCCAAATGGCTTTAGCGCTAACGGTTTTTTTCACCTTTTTGGTTCTAGGATTTACGAGTTGCCAATTGAGATTGTGAATAACGGCATTCATAAAAGCATCAGTAATACCAATCGAAATATTAAAGTTCTCAATGGCTTTTTTGCTCGATTTAGACTGTATAAAGTCCATAATGTCAGGATGGTCAATATTGAGTATTCCCATATTGGCACCACGACGTTTGCCGCCCTGCTTAACTTGTTCCGTGGCTGCATCATAAATTGTCATAAAAGCTAAAGGACCAGAAGACGTCCCGCTGGTAGAAGTTACTAAATCGTCTTTTGGTCTTAATTTTGAAAAATTGAAACCTGTGCCACCACCACTTTGGTGTATCAATGCTGCGTTTTTAAGTGTGGTGAAAATGCTATCTAAACTGTCTTCTATGGGCAATACAAAACAAGCGCTTAATTGACCATTTTTGCAACCTGCATTCATGAGTGTTGGTGAGTTGGGTAAGAACTTTAAGCTGCTTAAAAGCTCATAAAATTGTGCTTTGTGGAATGATTTTTTTTCTTCATTACTCGATACAAACTTTGCAACGCGCCTTAACAAAGCTTGAGGTGTTTCTATTAATCTACCTTTTTTATCTTTTAAAAGGTAACGTTCTTCTAAAATCTGAATGGCATTTTTGGAAAAAACACTCATGATATTTTTGGCGTTATAAATAGGGTTTTAAAATCCCTTTTCTTTTTTTGAGCTGTTTTTCTAAATCACTAATGGTGTTTTTAACAGCCATTTCATAATTTTTTTCGTTAGAAGATGCAAATAGTCTTGGACCAAAAAGACTCAATTCACATTCACAAATTCTGCCGTTTCCTTTGGGATCATTTTCTTTCTTAAAAAATACTTCTGCGTTAATAAGCATGTCGTATTGGCTTTAAGACTTTCGCTTGTTTGCATATTTACAAATTGGATATTTATTTTCATATTTAGATTCTTAACAGGTTCTGATATAAATCTATGGCATGAGCTCATATAATGAAATGATAAATATCATTCAGAAAACTAATTATTGGATTGTTGTGCGATCTATGCTTTTCGTAATCTTGAATTTTCATTTGTATAAAACAAAAAACGGGAAGCGTGAACTTCCCGTTGCAGAAGCGATTAAATTGCTATAAAACCCATTTCGATTAGATAACACTTAAAACGCTTCATGACCTCTTAATCATCTCTAATTGATAATCAAGCAGTTTACTTTAAAAGAAACGGGAAGCTTAAGCTTCCCGTTTCAACTGAAACATTCAATTTTATTAGTTAACCTTTTCTTATCGCTTGTTGTTAATCCTGATGGATTTCAATAAGCTTTTCAGTTAAAAAATAGCTTCAAACATTTCATAACGTTAATTTTCATTTCGCAACAAAAAAAAACGTGTAATTTATAAAAGCAGGAAACCTAAGCTTCCTGCTTTCTGGAAAAGTTTAATATTATTGATTCTCTCACAGCACTTCCGATAGAATTTTTTATTGCTAAAAAAGACCGGAACCATAAGCCAAACAATAGCTTAAAACTATCCATAACAGATTTTACATTTTGCAACGATAAAACCTGTGTTTTGTTAAGAAACAGGAAGCCGAAACTTCCTGTTTCCTGACTAGAGCTTAATGTCATTATCTGCTGGATTTCATTTTAAAACAACTTTATTTCAAAAGCTATTTTTAAAGTCGATAACACCACATAATAGTTTTAAACCCTTTGTATGGTCTATAAAGTCTTACGATCTATAAACCTATATTTTTAAAGTTTTTTAGTAACTCAAAGAACGTTTTCTAATTATAGCATAAAGATACACTAGCTTTAGGGTTTAAAATATGATATATATCAGTTTTGGAAATTTTATTAAAAAAACATCCAACTAATAGTAGTTAGATGTCTTTCTGATTAATAGCAAAAGAGTTTTAAATCCTCATAATTATCAAATCAAAGTAAAACGTTTCATTTTGTGTTATTTAAATTTATACAGGCACAATCCCATAAACCTCATTCAGTAAAAAGATACCAACTAAAAATAATAAGGTATAAATGACTTGCACCATTTTAATGTTGATAATTTCTAACCATTTAACTGTTTGCTCGGGAAACATGAATAAGGCTAATCCTAAAAATAGCGATGTCCAACCTATAAGTGTAATGATGATTTTGTAGCTAGGTTCCCAAATATTGTGGAATAGCGTATTGAGTAATCCGACGATAATAGCCATAAATGAAAAAATAATCAAAAATTTTTCATCCTTTAAGTCATTGAATATTTGTTTAATACGTTTTGGATTGACACTTAATATAAAAAAGAAAATGATAAGATACCATCCCCAAAATTTTGCTAAGAATATTGAACTGTCCATAATAAAAGTGATTTATTCGTGCAACACCAAAAATGGTATATCTGTGTGATACGTTATTTTTTCAACCTTAGTGTGAAATAGGATATTTTGAAAATAATTTAGGTTTTTAGCGACCATAACAATCATATCAATATCTCTGCTTTCTACAAAGCATTGTATGGCGTCCTTGACTTTTTTATTGGTAAGAAAATGGAAACTTGGACTAAACTCTTCAAAATAGTCATTGAGTAATTCCCTGTTGTTTTGTTGTTCAGGATTTAATGATGCGTCTTTGTTTTGAATATAAATAATTCTTAGGTTGCTCTTTACGTCTTTTAAAATATCAGTCAAGGGTTGCAGTATATTGATATCATATGAAAGGTTAAAATCTGACGGAAATGCAATTTCCTTCAACGCATTGTACTTTGCATATTCTGGTACAACCAATGTGGTGCATTTTACTTTAGTGATAACATCACCAGTATTACTACCTACAATATATTCCTTAAGGCCTGATGCGCCTTTTGTACCCATAACAATCATGTCTATTTTCTTTTCTTCAACATGTTTTCTTATAGATTCTAAAAAGAAATAGTTATCAGTGAGGGTGTAAAAGCGGTGTTTTTTATTAGGTCTATGATTCTCGCTAATTTCCTTTAGCAGTTGTCTTAATTTATTTCTTGAAGGTTTTGTGTAATTCTCTTCGATAACCTCTGCTGTTGGCATATAACTTTCTAAACCAGCAACCATGCCTTCAATTCTGTTAACATGAAGCAGGTAAAAATTACATTCCGAAGATTCAAAAAAATCGATGGCATAAGAAATGGCATTCCATGCGTTTTCAGAAAAGTCCGTAGGTAATAAAATATTCATCATTTAAATTTCTTAGTATAAACAAATCTAAAATGATGCTAACTTTTAAAATATGATATTGGTCATATTAGTTAAATAAGTGAAATACTAATAGATATCTTGTAATTTCTGTAGATCTAAAACTTTGATGTTCCTTCCTTCCATTTCTATGAGGCCCTGCTTTTTAAAATCGGACATGATTCTGATCAAGGTTTCTGTGGCTATACCAGCAACACTTGCCAAATCATTACGCGAAATTTTGATAGGATCTTCTGGTTTTGAATTGATTTTTTCTGCAAACCTTAAGATGGTCGAAGCTGTTTTTCTTTGTACAGAACTGTAAGCCATTTGCAGCAATTGGTCTTTAACTTCAGTAAGATCATCGGTTAATAGTTGGATGACCTCTAAGGTAACTTTGTGGTTTTTATCCAATATGTCTTTTAACTCGGTTTTAGAAACACCAACCATCTCAACATCCTTCATAGCGGTTGCGGTTTCCCTATAAGGAATGTTTTGGGTAAAGGACGTATAGCCAAAGAGGTCATCTTCTTTATGCAATGCAGTAGTTAGCTCTTTTCCGTTTTCGTCAAATTTGTAACATTTCACAAAACCCTTTAAAACCAAATAGATATAATTAGAATTTTGTCCTTCCTTATAAATAACATCGTTTTTACTATAGCTCAATAATGTTCCGTTATCATCAAAGAAGTTTTTTAAATCATTTAAGGTTCTTAATTCGTCTTCTGTATTAGCAGAATTGTTTTGAGAAGATTTTCTTTCATCTTTTAAGATTGCTGCTTTTGCAGTCCTACTTTCAATTGCACTTATTATTTCATCTTCACTAAAAGGTTTTGTGATATAATCGTCAGCACCCAAATCCATACCTTTTCTAACATCTTGTCGCTCTGTTTTTGCAGATAAAAATATAAAAGGTATAAACTTGGTGTCATGATGCTTTGATAATCCCTCAAGAACACCATAACCATCAAGAACAGGCATCATAATGTCGCATATAATAATGTCTGGTTTAGTCTCTTTTGCACGGTCTAGACCTATTTTTCCGTTGGCTGCCGTTAGTACTTCATAGTCTGAAAGCTCTAAAAGTTCTGCGGTATTTTCTCTTAATACGGTATCGTCTTCTATAAGTAATACTTTTTTCATGCTTGTGCTTTGTTGGGAAGTTCTACAATGAACGTTGATCCTCTATTTTCAATGCTTTCAAAAGATATGGTTCCATTTAGGTTTTCTAGATGGTCTTTTACTATGTTAAGTCCAATCCCTGTGCCTTGCATCAGTAATGCATTTTCTGCTCTAAAATATCTATTGAAAATATTCTTTTGGTCGTTCTCTGGAATACCTATACCATTATCCTTAATTTTTAAAATCGTAGTAGTTTCATTTTGATCAATATTGATATCTATAACTGTATCTTCTGGCGAATACTTAATGGAATTATATATTAGGTTAGACAGAGTCAGTTCCAATATTTTTTCATCTTGATGTAATGAGATATCATCTATGTTTTGAGGGTAATTAATTTGTTGCCCATTTTTTAACAACATATTGGCATTATAAATAACTTCATTTAAAACTTTGCTTAATTTAAAGGTGGTAAATTTATAATTGATTTTTCCTTTTTCTAATTTTTCCACAGAAAGGAAATCATTGAGAATATTATTGAGGTAGTGTACTTTTTCTGAAATTGTATTGATATGCTTTTCACGTTTGTCTTGCTGTTCTGTTAACTTATATTTAGTCAGTAGCATAGTTGAAGTTAAAATACTACTCAAGGGTGTTTTAAACTCATGCGAAACCATAGATAAAAATTTTGTTTTTAGTTCATTGAGTTCTTTCTCTGCTGCAAGAGCGGTTTGTAGCTCTTTTGTTCGTGTTTCAACCGTTTTTTCTAATTTTTCTGTATGGGATTTCTGTTCGGTTATATCCAATATGATAGCAACAAAAACATCTCTATCGCCCAATTTAGAACGTTGCAAGTGTACGTTCACAGGATAAGTACTGCCTGATTTACGTTGGTGTACGGTCTCAAATTCAATTTTTTCAACATTGCCTTTAGATAAAAGTTCTATTTCCTCTCTAAATTGTGCTTCATTATAATCGGGTTTTATATCTAAAGGTGACATGGATTCCATTTCCGCTAATGTGTAACCTATATTTTTTTGCGCACCATGATTGACATTGATAAATTTTAAGCTTTTGGCATCAAATACGTAAATCTCATTGAGAGATTCTTCAAATATCTTAGCCAAATGCGTTTTTTCCTGCTCTAGTTTTTTTCGTTCTGTAATGTCAATCACCAAAGCCATGATATAATTTTTGCCATAAATCCTAAACGGATTTAAACTCGCTTCAATTGGGAAGACACTGCCATCCTTTTTAGCACCATAAATATCGCGTCCGTGACCCATACGACGTTGCTCACGGTTTTTTATAAAACCTTTAAAATGTTCACCATGTTTAGCGTGATAATTTTGAGGAATCAGAATATTTAAGGACTGGCTAGGTAGTTCATTTTTCTCATACCCAAACATTTGCTCAGCTGCTTTATTGACTTCAACAATATTTTGATGTTCATCAACTATAACAACGCCCTCAGACACTGAGTCTAAAAGAATGTTAAATATTTCTTGGTCTTGTTGAAACATAATATTGGTAGAATTGAATACTAAAGATACTCAATCCAATTAAAATATTAGAGTCAAGTTTGTTAGGGCCTATAATTTTTTAGCTGATTAATATCATTCTTTGTGACGAACGAGATTTTTAATTTTACTCAATAATTAAAACTCAAAAAAATGACAACTGCAAAGAAAATGACCCTACAGTTCTATCGAAATCTCGGTAAACTTTTTTACGCTATTGCAGCAATAGATGGTAATGTTAGACCTGTAGAAATTGATAAATTAAAAGAATTTGTTAAAGAACATTGGTTGGATATAGATGATATTGATGATGTTTTTGGGACAGATGCTGCTTACCAAATTGAAGTTGTTTTTGACTGGCTCAATTACGACGAAGAAATTGATATTAATGCTTGCTACAACGATTTTGTGGTGTACAAGAACAAACAAAGTCATCTATTTACCGATGAGGTAAAAAAACTGATTTTAAAAACAGGTTCAGGTATTGCGCATGCCTTTTCTGGCATTAATAAGTCGGAATTGATGCTCATGGCAAAATTGGATATGGAATTAAAAAAAGCTTAGGATGAATTACTACTTCAGCAAAACCGTAAACGGTAAATTTGAAACTATCGAAAGTAAGGTAAAAGCTTTATTGAAGCATCAAGGTTTTGGTGTACTCACAGAGATAGATATGAAAACTACTTTAAAAGAGAAACTCAATGAAGATTTTAGGAAATACAAGATTTTAGGAGCTTGTAATCCGCCTTTTGCTTTTAAAGCGTTACAAGCAGAGGATAAAATTGGGACTATGTTGCCATGCAATGTTATTATACAAGAGCATTCCCATAATAAAATAGAAGTGTCTGCCATAAATCCTATGGTATCTATGAAAGCTGTGGAAAATTCTGCATTAAAATCTGTTGCGCAAGAGGTAAGTTCTAAACTTGAAAACGTGATAAATACATTAGAAAATGAAAAGTAGCTTTAATAACATTATTAACTCTAAGACACCTGTTTTAGTAGATTTTTTTGCCGATTGGTGTGGACCTTGCAAATCATTAGCGCCAATATTAAAAGCTGTAAAAGAAGAGCTAGGAAATAATATAAAGATTGTGAAAATTGATGTTGATAAAAACCAACCTTTGGCATCGAAATATCAGGTAAGAGGTGTGCCAACCATGATTTTGTTTAAAGACGGAAAACAAGTTTGGAGACAATCTGGAGTGCTACAAAAAAGTGAAATTATAAATATCATCAGTTCAAATTAATTTAAAATTATGAGCACGCATATAGAAGCTAAAAAAGGAGAGGTTGCCAAAACAGTTTTACTGCCAGGAGACCCAATGCGTGCTAAATGGATAGCCGAAACATTTTTAGATAACCCAAAATGCTATAATGACGTACGTGGTATGCTTGGTTTTACAGGTGCTTATAAGGGTAAACGCGTTTCTGTACAAGGTACAGGTATGGGTATTCCATCCGCGCTCATCTATTGCCACGAACTTATTAACGATTATGGTGTAAAGAATTTAATTAGAGTTGGTTCAACAGGTTCCTTTCAAAAAGATATAAAGATTAGGGATATCGTTATTGCTACGGCAGCATCTTCAACTTCAGGCATCAATAATTCCCGTTTTATAAATGCCGATTATTCGCCAACCGCAAATTTTGAATTGTTTATGAAAGCAGCACTTTACGCCAAAGAAAATAATACACCTGTTAAAGCTGGTAATGTCCTATCTGCTGACGAGTTTTACGAGGACGACTATGACAGTTACAAGATTTGGGCAGATTTTGGTGTACTGTGTGTAGAAATGGAAACCGCAGGATTATATACCATTGCAGCAAAGTTTAATGTCAAGGCACTTTCCATTTTAACCCTATCAAATTCTCTGGTAACTAAGGAACGTACTTCAGTTGGCGATAGAGAAAGTACTTTCGGTACGATGGTAAAAATTGCTTTAAATACCTTTTGATTGTCAAAAAAGCTTAACATACAGATCTCGTTTTTTATATGATAAATATCATTTTATGAGTGCAAGTTTATCACTAATTTTAAGGTATAATTCTTAAAATTTGAACTCATGAAAAACGCAAAATTCATCTTAATAATTATACTCACTATCCCAATTTCGGGACTTTCGCAATCTCTTAAAAACCTTGATTATGTTTCACCATTCCATAATGGTTATGCAGCAATCAAAAAAGATAATCAATGGGCTTTTATTAATACCAAAGGTGCTATTGTTGTAGATTTCAGGGATGATTTAGTGGCTACATCAATTGAGAATGTGAACTATCCAATTTTTAGTGAAGATCGCTGTTTGGTTATCGAAGTAAAAAATGGCATATCCTATTTTGGCTATATAGATACTTCTGGAAAAACCGTCATTGAACCTCAATTTTTGAACGCCACCAATTTTAGTAAGGGAGAGGCTATTGCATTAAAATTGTTTAAAGAAACTGTGGGCAAAAATAAGGCTTTAGGAAAGGACGTGGTTTATTATAAATATTTTGAGGTTACCATTGATACTACAGGTACTGTGGGTAACCATTTGACTCAAAAAGGTGTTAATGTGGTTCTGGATAAATCATACTTAAAAAAGCCACCTCAAATTACTTCAAAACATATTTCAGAAAATTTATATGCTATTAAGCATAAAGACAAGACTTGGACAATAATCAATTACAATGACTAACGTTTTAATCTGCGTTATAAATGAAAGCTAATTTAAACTTAGGTAGCATTTCTGGAATTAAACTAAAAATCCATTGGACATTTTTTCTGTTATTTGCTTGGATTATTTTTGATGAACTTAAACGTGGTGGTAATACAGACAGTATATTGTTTCATATAGCTTTTGTGTTGGCAGTTTTTTTATGTGTTGTACTGCATGAATTTGGGCATGCGCTAACCGCAAAACGTTTTGGCGTTAAAACGGAAAAAATAATCCTACTTCCCATTGGCGGTATGGCGAGTTTCGATAAAATCCCTGAATCACCAAAACAAGAACTGCTCATTGTTATTGCAGGACCTTTAATTAATGTGGTTATAGCAATTTCGCTGTATTTTATTGTTCCAGTGGAAGCGCTTTTTAACCACAGTTTTACAGATGCCTATGACATTTTTGCAAGCTTTTCATTTCAGAATTTCTTGTTCTTTTTATTTATCGTCAACGTTGCTTTGGTGGTATTTAATATGATACCTGCGTTTCCAATGGATGGCGGAAGATTATTAAGAGCACTACTAGCCCTTAAAATGAATCGAGCAAAAGCCACCCAAATCGCAGCGAGTCTTGGCCAGTTTATAGCTGTTGTATTTTTATTGGTTGGCTTGCTGTACAATCCATTTCTTGTTTTTATAGCCTTATTTATCTTTTTAGGTGCGTATGGAGAAAACCAAATGGTTCAGCAAATGGAATTACTTAAAGATCATACGGTTGAGGAGGCGATGTTACTCAATATCACAACTTTTAAGCCCAATGACTCTATAGATTTAGTGATTAACAAAATTATTTCAGGTACCGAAACCAACTTTGCTGTAGTTAAAGATGGCATCATTGAGGGTATTTTACACTACAGAAAAATAATAGAAAATTCCAATAAGAATGTATTGGTTGAGGCGGTTATGGACACCTCTTTTAAAACTGTTAAACATACAGATAACCTCAAGTGTATATACCAGCTTATTTATAGTGGCAAACAGAAATATATTCCAGTAGTCAATGAGGGAAAACTTATGGGAGCAATTGATGCCACTAACTTAAATGAATATATAGCATTACAATCTAAACTAGCGTATTAAACATGAAAGCATTGTTTTTTATTAGTATTCTATTGTTAGCTTCATCTTGCACAGATAAGCAAGATAAAATTTTGCCTACAGAACAAGCATTGACGGAATCTGTGTATGCTTCAGCAACTGTTCAGCCAGATAGTCTATATCAAGTTTTCGCAATTGTTTCAGGGATTTTAGATGAAGTTTTAGTAGAAGAAGGTGATACCGTTTATAAAGATATGCCTTTGTTTCAAATCATTAATAATGCACCAAAATTTAACAGTCAAAATGCCAAATTTGCATTAGACCTCGCTAAAGAAAATTATAATGGTAGTGCTGCAATTTTGAGCAGTATAAAAGACGAGATTGATGCTGCCAGGCTTAAGTTTAAAAATGATTCCGTTAATTATTACAGACAAAAAAATCTTTGGGATCAACACATAGGTTCAAAAATGCAATATGATACTAAAAAGCTTAATTATGAATTGGCTTCAAATCAATTAAAGCTTCTCGAAAATAAGTATAACAGAACTAAAAATGAGCTAAAAACCGCAGTGAAACAGGCTCAAAACAATTATAACATTGCATCCATAGCGAGTAATAATTTTACAGTTACCAGTAAAATGGATGGAAAAATATATGCAATTTTTAAAGAGCCAGGTGAGATAATAACAAGTATGGAAGCCATAGCAGCAATAGGAAGCGTCAGTCGTTTTGTAATAAAACTGTTGGTGGATGAAGTGGACATTGCTAGGATCAATACAGCTCAACACATTTTAATCAATTTGGAAGCTTATGCAGATACTGTTTTTAAAGCCCAAGTATCTAAAATTTATCCAAAAAAAAATGAGCGCAATCAAACGTTTACAATTGAAGCTATTTTTATAAAACCACCTGAAATATTATATCCAGGACTTTCTGGTGAAGCTAATATCATCATAACCCAAAAAGAAAAGGTACTAACTATTCCAAAATCCTACTTAATGGACGACAACAAAGTAAAAACTGACCAAGGCATCATAGAGATTAAGATAGGTCTGAAAAATATGGATGCTGTCGAAATCCTTTCAGGAATCAATAAAGACACATATATCTATAAACCAGATAAATGACTAATTGGAGCATCATATTAGGTATTGCAAAAACGCATTTACTCACTAAAATAAAGCAAACATCCATTGCAGCATTGGGTGTTACTTTTGGTATTGGTTGTTATATAACGTTAGTCTGTTTTATGACAGGTTTAAATACTATGCTTGACGATCTAATATTAAACCAAACACCACATGTTCATATTTATAATGAGATTGAACCTGCAAAACAGCAACCAGTGTCGCTATACGATGATCTTAATAATGGTTTCAATGTCATACACTCAATCAAACCAAAATTAAGTCAGAAAAAAATCCATAATGCCATACCTATTATCCATTATTTAGAAAACGACGATAATGTGCGTGGTGCAGTTCCGCAGGTAAAAACCCAAATTTTCTATATCGCTGGTTCGATAGAAATTGGTGGTAATCTCACAGGTATCAATGCAATTGACGAAGCAAAATATTTCAATATGGGAGATTATATTATAGAGGGTTCTGCAGAAGCATTACAAAATACAGATAATGGTATTTTATTAGGTATTGGTATTGCAAAAAAGATGGCTTTGAAAATTGGAGACCGCGTTCAAGTAAGCCCAATAAATGGCGGCATTTTTCCTTTGAAGATTGTAGGTTTTTATCAAAGCGGTATTGCAGATTTAGATGCCATTCAAAGTTTTACAAACATTAAAACGGTACAGCGTATTTTAGGAGAAGCCCATAATTACATCACAGATATTAATGTGAAGTTGTTCGATATAGAGAAGGCTGTGCCATTGGCTAAAACAATAGAGCAACAATTTAATCTTAAGGCTATAGACATCAAAACGGCTAATGCGCAATTTGAGACCGGAACAACTATTAGAAACCTCATTACTTACGCTGTATCTATTACACTTCTTATTGTTGCTGGCTTTGGTATTTATAACATACTAAATATGCTCATCTATGAAAAAATGAATGACATTGCTATTTTAAAAGCTACAGGGTTTTCTGGTAATGATGTGCAACTTATTTTTATGAGTCAGGCTATGATTATAGGTTTTGTTGGTGGTGTTTTAGGATTACTCATAGGTTTTGGATTAGCAAGTTTAATAGAAACCATTCCATTTCAGACCGAAGCCTTACCAACGGTTGAAACGTATCCTATTAATATGAACCCGTTATATTTTGTAATCGGATTTTTATTTGCGATGCTCTCAACATTTTTTGCTGGTTATTTACCCTCAAAAAAGGCAAAAAAAATAGATCCTGTAAAAATCATTAGAGGCCAATAGTATGAGTATTGTTTTAGAAGCTAAACATATCAATAAATTTTTTAAGAAACCTGTAAAGTTTCATGTGTTGAAGGATATCAGTTTTCAAATTAAAAAAGGAGAGTTTGCGTCCATTATGGGAAAATCAGGTTGCGGAAAATCGACCTTACTTTATATTCTATCTACAATGGATACAGATTATGACGGTGAGCTTTATCTCAATAATGAACTTATTACTGGGCAAGATAGAACACATTTATCTCATTTGCGGAATAAGCACATAGGTTTTGTATTTCAGTTTCATTATTTGCTTTCAGAATTTTCGGTATTGGAAAACGTGATGCTTCCTGCAAAGAAACTAACGGAAAAAACAAATCAAGAGATTGAAAATGATGCCATGCAAAAATTGAAAATTCTAAATATTGAGCATTTAGCTAAAAAAAGAGCGTCGCAAGTCTCTGGTGGAGAAAAACAACGTGTCGCCATTGCTCGAGCTTTAATCAATAATCCGTCAATTATTATGGGAGATGAACCAACAGGAAACCTTGACAGCTATAATGCCGAAAATGTCTTTAACATTTTTAAACAGTTAAGTGATGAGCAAGGCTTGTCACTTTTGGTAGTGACTCACGACAAGGATTTCGCCAATAAAACGGATAGGATTATTCAAATGAGAGATGGTCGTATTATAGGTTGAAAAACTATTTTCTATAGAGTGATATTTATCATATTTATTCAACTATTTGCATGCTATTTTTAATAAAATATTTTAATTATGAAAAAAAATATGGGAAAGGCAGATAAGACTATTCGATTTTTAGTCGCTGCAGTAATCGTTATCTTATTCGCAACGAAAGTCATTTCTGGAACTTTAGGTGTCGTCCTGTTAATTCTTGCAGGAGTATTTCTACTCACAAGTTTTATTAGTTTTTGTCCTTTATATGCGCCATTTGGTATAAGCACATGTTCTTTAAAAGATAAGCATTAGGGTCTGATATCAATTGACTATTTTTTTACTTGTAAGAGTAATTGTTTTTGGAGGAAAGTGAACAATTAGGTTAAAAAATCATAAGAATTCTGTTTTTGTAAACTTTGGTAGAAATTTTAAAAACATCTAAATGGCATATATCGATTATTATAAAGTACTCGGCATTTCAAAGACTGCCACTGAAAGCGATATCAAAAAAGCCTATCGGAAACTGGCACGTAAATAGCATCCGGATCTAAATCCAAATAATAAAGATGCAGAGCTAAAATTCAAGCAGATTAATGAAGCCAACGAAGTATTAAGCAATGCTTTTGTGTTTAAAGGACCAATCTATAATTATTCACAAGATTTTCCGTTTATATGGGATCAATTCAATCTGCCAATTCGCTATGGCTCTGATATGGACCTTGCAAAATCCTTTGTTATAACCATTGCTTCAGAAACACTTTCAGATTATACTAGAGCATCCAAAGCAGAATGGGAGGCAGTCGTGAAGAAATATTATATTGAAGATGCTGAAGTTGAGCCTACACTTGCCATTAGGCTTACCGATAATTGAGTTGAGTACAATTTACGATATATTGTAGATTACAAAAAAAGACGAATGACGAGACATATTCTTCACGATAAAATTTGTAAAGCTTTTGAACAAACCAACGAAAAAGTAGTATGGGCATCTACAACTCTGGAACTCATTAAAATCCCTGAGTTAAAAGTAACTTCAGAGGAGGCCAAAAAATAATAATCATTAGAAATTTAGTCACCATCAATAAGCTGATGTTCTTCTAAAGATTTGATAATAGCTTTCACATAATTGGTTACTGTAGTGTTGACTTCACTTGGGTCGACAATATCATAAGAAGCAATCCAAACTAAAGATTTATCATTATTTTCTTTTAGGTTGAACATGGATGCTTCAATATGATAAACCTTATACTTAGAATAGTAACCCTCAAGGTGGTAAATATTTTGATACCTGTAGTAATAAGGTCCAAACTGTCGCCAGTTATAATAAACTCTAAAGTTGTCGCCACTATAATTTACTTTCTCATCAACACCTTTTACAGCAGAGATTAATACGGTATCAAAACCCTCATTGGAAAGTCTTTTTAT
Organism: Psychroflexus aurantiacus; assembly: GCF_010820555.1. GTDB lineage: Bacteria > Bacteroidota > Bacteroidia > Flavobacteriales > Flavobacteriaceae > Psychroflexus > Psychroflexus aurantiacus. The sequence goes on from NZ_JAAIKD010000008.1 coordinate 25,189, forward strand.
TTCGTTTTCAATCTCTTCTTCAGTTTGTTTAGAATTTGTAAATGTTGGTTTAAATACAGCGTAGCTTTCAACAGCTTCAACGCCTCTATTGGTAAACTCTTTTTTTAGTTGCTCTTCAAATAGTCGTCTTCCGGAAATGTTATCGGTAAGACCAATTAGTAATACTTTTTTTGGCTTATATTCTTTATGAGCTTCACTAACCCAACTGTCAGTAACTCTAGCAGAAGAACAACTTCCTAATAATAGTACAGCGATAATGTAAATAGATACTTTCATGATTTTTAATGTTTTATCACATAAAATTATTTGATTAGCAATTCTATTACAATGATAATTATCAGTTCAATTCTTTTTAGTATTGTTAATTTTGAAAGAAGAACACACGACTGTAAATGGTAAAAAAGGAACAAGCAACACACGTACATCAAATTTTAGGTAAACGAACAGAACTTTATTTTTCCATTTTATGTGGAGTGCTTTTGCTCATAGGGTTTTTATCAGCAAAACTGTTTGATACAGCAGGTTGGATTCCTCTAACCAGTTACATCATGTCCTATTGTTTTGGAGGCTTCTTTATCACCATAGAAGCATCTAAAAAAATCCCAAAAGGGGAATTTGATATCGACTTTTTAATGATTGCAGCAGCAGCTGGTGCAGCCTATATTGGTAGTTGGGCAGAAGGTGCGTTACTATTGTTTCTGTTTAGTCTTGGGCGTGCTTTAGAGCATTATGCCATGAATAAAGCCAAAAAATCAATTAAAGCATTGGGCAATCTTTCACCAAAAACGGCTCTTGTCAAGAGAAACGGAAATTTGGAAGCCATACCAATTGAAGATCTAAAAATAAACGACATTATAGTTGTAAAATCAAATACAAAAATAGCAGCAGATGGTGTTATTGTTAGTGGTATCAGTAGCGTCAATCAGGCGCCAATTACAGGTGAAAGTATTCCAATAGATAAAACCTATATTCAAAGTACAGACAATTTACCAGACATTGAACACATCGATAAAATCCATGTTGTGTTTGCAGGTACTATTAATGGAGATAACAGTCTAGAAGTGCAAGTACTTAAGCTAAGCGAAGATTCTACGGTTTCGCGTTTAATTAAAATGGTAAGCGAAGTGGAAGCTCAAAAATCACCAACTCAACGTCTTACCAAAAAGTTTGAAAAATGGTACGTACCCATAGTAATCATCGTAGTATTTTTACTGTGTTTTGCATTTCTAATAGTAGATGAAAGTTTTGAAGCCAGTATATACAGAGCTATAACTGTATTGGTAGCAGCCAGTCCTTGTGCATTGGCAATATCAACACCAAGTGCTGTTTTGAGTGGGATTGCAAGAGCTGCTCAAAAAGGAGTTCTTATTAAAGGAGGGAAAGCCTTAGAGGATTTGGGTGAAATCACAACCATAGCATTTGATAAAACAGGCACGTTGACTGAAGGGAAACCAAAACTTACAAACCTCATTTCGTTACGATATTTCGATGAGGAAGCGTTGGCTAAGTTAGTTTCGGAAGTTGAAAGTTTAAGTAATCATCCATTAGCCAAAGCGATAGCCAACGATTTAAAGATAAAGTACAGTATTAAATTTCAGAATAAAGCTTCAAACATTAGTGCTTTACAAGGGAAAGGTATTCAAGCAGATTATGATGGTGGTAAAGTATGTATTGGCAATGTAAAATTGATGGAAGATTCTGGTATCGAAGTAGATGAAATCATTCATTCTAAAATGGATCGACTTCTGCAAGATGGACATACGGTAATGTTGGTAGCTTTTAAAAATGAAATTATTGGATTGATTAGCGTTATGGATGTTCCTCGAAAAACTGCTGCTTCGACACTAGAGCGATTAAAACAAATTGGCATTAAGCACATGATTATGCTCACAGGTGACCATCAAAACGTAGGAAATGCCATTGCAAAGCAAATAGGATTGAAAGAGGCCAAGGGGAACTTACTGCCTGAGGATAAAGTTATAGCAATAAAAGAACTCATTAAGCGTGATAAGAAAATTGCTATGGTTGGTGATGGTGTTAACGATGCACCTGCTATGGCCTTAAGTACTGTGAGTGTGGCCATGGGAGCTGCAGGTAGCGATGTCGCTTTAGAAACAGCCGATGTTGCTTTAATGTCTGATAAAATAGAAAATCTAACATTTGTTATCGGTCTAAGTAGAAACTCTAAACGCATTATTAAACAGAATATTTTTATCAGTCTTGGTGTCGTGGTGCTATTGGTTCCTGTGACTATTTTAGGGTTAACAAATATTGGAATAGCAGTAGCATTTCACGAAGGTTCAACCATTGTTGTAGTTCTAAATGCACTTCGGTTGCTTCGATTTAAGATGAATTGATTTCAGTTTTTCAAATAACAGAAGTGTAAATATTTAGCTGATATTTTAGAAAGTAAGTTGCTGTGTGACAGCATAGAAACCTAAACATTTAGGGAAGAGCGGTTTATAGATTATAAAATTTACAATGTGAATGATCAGCTCGTAAGTGTGTTGTTTTACAAAGAGAATTTTTATAGTGGAGCGATGCATCCTAGCTATTCTTTTGACTGTTTTAATTTCGATTTAAACAGAGGTGTTTTTATGACTTATGAAGACTTCTTTAATCAAGGGTCAGAAGAATTGGTAAGCATTATAAACGAAAGTATAAATACCAAAATTGGCAAAGGCGATATGTATTATGAGTGTTGGGAGGTATCTTCAGACGATTTTTTTACCAGTAAAAACAACTTTGTTCTCAATGACACCTATGTCGAATTCTATTTTGATGATTGCGTGATTTGTCCATCGTACACAGGCACCTATTCTATCAAACTTCCTTTAACAGATTTGTTATCTGTTTTAAAAAAAATACGATTTAAATCCGTTAGTTTTTTGATTAAAATTAAGATGAATTATGAAGACAAAAACTGAAACCATATTTAAAAATAATTCAAAAAGACCAATATCATAGGTTGTATTATAACTATCCAACAAATAAGTTCCTTTGGAAAAGAATCAAACGTAATATTAACAGCTTCGTTAGTTCCAATCCAATTAAGTTCTTGTATTTTCAAACCAATGTCATATCGTTTACAAACCGAGTTAAGGGTTGTTATAATTAATGACTTTGTCTTGGTTTGCCAAAGCGTTTTTTTATCGACTACAGTTTTTATGAATATCTTATAATCCTCGATGTGTTCTTCTAAATGTTCAATTTTCATTTTAAAAAGGTCTGAACTTTAATCATTCTTGTTTTTAGCTTCTTTTTTCTCTTGTCGTTCTAATTTTCTAAAATAACCTCTTGTCAAAAAATTATGCTTCAAGGCTTCCATATTCTGATTGAATTTATCCGTACCCTCATTGATATTTTTTAGGGTTGATTTTAAGCTATTAATCAAAGACGTATCCTTTACAATATAATTATAAGCGCCTTCGCTAGAATTAAAGTCATCTACAATTACATTAAAATTGCCTAATAAAGTCTCAATTTCTGCACTTGATGTTTCAAGATTAGTGACGATTGTTTTTAGTTTGCCTGCTGAAATAGAATCATTTAATAGCATACCTAAAACTGTATTCTCATCTGTTTTTATTGAAGACAGAATACTGTTTAATTCAGCAATAGTATAAGAAGCACCTCGACTTGCCGATTTTAGATTGCTGATGGATTGCTTTAAATCCTGCGCCATAATCGTGTCATTCAATAAAACGCCAATGGTGCCTTTACCTTGTGTAATACTGTTAGTTATTTTAAGTAAATCTGAAGTCAGTATGGCAGTATTTTCAGAGCTTGTATTTAGGGTGTTCAATATATCATCAGTCCCAATTTTACTGTAAGATGCTATAATGTCTTTATTCTCTATAGATTTAGAAACACTTTTTCCTGGAACAATGTTTACAATCATGTTACCAACCAATCCATCAGATCCAATTGTGGCTATCGCATTTTTTTTAATATTTGAAATAATCTTTTCTTCGATAACCATGTCTACTTTTATTGTAGAATCGTTTATTATTTCAATGTTTTTAACCGTACCAATGTCAATACCAGAATATCGTACATTATTACCTTTCTGTAATCCATTGACATTTTGAAAATAGGAACTTATAGTGAAAGTTTTTTTGAACATGTCTTCACGTTGTCCAATAAGGTAAACAGCTGCTATAAAGAAGATTGTACCTATAAGGACAAAAATGCCTAATCGTAGTTTTTGAGAGTTGGTGTTTTTCATTTTTATTAGTTTTTAAAAAAGGCTCTAATCTTTGGGTCTTTAGAAGCTGATAATGTTGCAAATGAACCAACAGCATAATCGATACCATCAATGAGCAATAACATTCTATCTGAAATGACACGCGCACAATCCATATCATGTGTAATAATGAGGGATGATGTGTTATATTTTTTCTGAATGTCTTGCATAAGTATGATGATTTCCTTTGCTGTAATTGGGTCTAATCCACTTGTAGGTTCATCATAGAGGATAATCTTTGGTTGTAGAATGAGCGTTCTAGCCAAAGCCACACGACGTTTCATTCCACCAGATAATTCTGAAGGCATTAAATCTATAGCGTGAGCCAAACCAACGCTGGTTAAAGCTTCCAATACAAGTGCTTCCGTATCAGCGTTTTTAGAAAATTTTTTAGAGTGGCGCCTTAAAGGGAATTCTAAATTTTCGCGAACCGTCATTGAATCGTACAAGGCGCTACCTTGAAACAGGAATCCGATATCTGCTCTCAAAATATCTAAAGCTTCTTGTGTTAATTTGGTAATGTCATTTTTCATAACGGTAATCGAACCACTATCGGCTTCCATTAAGCCTACCAAACATTTTATCATTACAGATTTTCCTGAACCGGATTTTCCTATAATAACTAAATTTTCACCTTGATATAATGACATGTTAAATCCTTTGAGCACATGGTTATCACCAAAGCTTTTGTGCAAATCCTTAATTTGAAGCACTATTTCTGAATGTGATATGTTTTGTTTGTCATTCATAAATCATAAAAAATATCCGTTACAAAAACAGCAATAAAGTCGATGATAAATAACAATAATGAGCTTACCACTACAGCAGAATTGGCAGCTTTACCAACACCCTCAGTACCTTTAGCACAGTAATAGCCTTTATAACAGCCTACTATGCCGATGGCCAATCCAAAAAAGGAAGATTTGATGATGGCTGGAATGATATCACCAAATTCAATGGAATCAAAAACCTGATTAAAATAAAGTGTAAATGACACGTTCCCTTTTAGATTTTCAACTAAAAAAGAACCAAAGAGTGCAATGGCATCACCAATAATTACCAATAGTGGTAACATTAATGTTACTGCCAATACACGAGTAACTACAAGGTATTTAAAAGGATTTGTGCCAGAAACTTCCATGGCATCAATTTGTTCAGTTACCCGCATCGAACCCAATTCGGCACCAATGCCAGAGCCAATCCTACCAGCGCAGACCAAAGCAGTAATAATTGGCCCAATTTCTCTAACTATAGAAATACTAACCATGGATGGCATCCAAGATACCGCACCAAATTCCATCAATGTGGGACGTGTTTGCAAATCCAATACCAAACCTATTATGAAACAAGTTATACCAACTAATAATAAGGAACGATTGCCCATATTATAGCATTGGCCCAGCAATTCTTTTATTTCAAAAGGACGCTTAAATACTTCCCTGAAAAAGCGACCTGTAAAATACGACAAGTCGCCTAGTTCAATTAAGAACGCCTTTAATCGGTCTTTAATTTTCGAAATACCTGACATACTTTATTTTATAGTATAACCAAATGTATTGGAATGATAAGTTTTATAAAATGATATAAATCATATCAACAGACTGATATAAATCATTTTATAGGAAACTTTTTCAAACTAATTTTAAACATCATATAATACATCTTAAATAATGAATATTGGCTTGGTGTTATCTGGAGGAGGTATGCGAGGAGCTGCACACATAGGTGTTATTAAGGCTTTAGAGGAACACGGTATTTTTCCAACCCATATTTCTGGAGCGAGTGCAGGAGCTATTGTTGGTGCATTGTACGCTTATGGGTATGATTGGGAAACTATGTTTAAATTCTTTAAAACCTTTCAGTTATTGGATTTTAAAAAATATGCACTAGGAAAACCAGGTATTATTGATGCCGAAAAGTTTTATCCTCAATTTAGTGCTCTTTTAAAAGACGATAATTTTAGCGCACTTAAGAAATCATTAACCATTACTGCTACAGATATTTTAAAAGGAAACCTTAAAACCTTTAGCGAAGGAGAACTTATAAAACCCATTCTGGCATCTGCAGCTTTCCCAGGCTTTTTTGCACCTGTAAAAATTGAAGATTCTTTTTATATAGATGGTGGTGTACTTAATAATTTTCCTATTAGTGTATTGAAGCCAAAATGCGATATCATCATTGGTAGCTACGTTAATGGTTATGATGCTATTAGTATTAAGGATTTAAAACATTTTCATAATGTTGTGGAGCGTACGTTCAAATTAAAATCAGTTAAAGAAGATTATAAAAAATTTAAGCATTGTGATTTAGTAATTGTGCCAAAAGCATTAGGCAAGTATGGCACGTTTGATAAAAAGTACCTTAACGACATATTTAATATAGGTTACAGCGCAACCATAAAAGCACTCAAAAATGATATATCGCTTAAACTAAAATTTCCTAATAAATTCGCTCAAAACTGATACTTATCATTCCTAAATAGCTTCTCTAACCCTAATTTTATTAGAAATCAATATGAGAACTACGGTTCATATACAAAACTTAAAATGTGGTGGTTGTGAAAACACCATTATTAACAGACTTTCTGAAGTCAAAAATATCAGTGAAGCAGAGGTTAATCAAGATGATGAAACCGTATCATTTGATTACCATACCAAGCATGATTTTGAAAGCGTAAAACATGTGCTTTCGGGCATTGGTTACCCGATTGTTGGAGCAGATAATGAATTGAAAACAAAAGCGCAGTCTTATATAAGTTGTGCTATAGGAAGAATTAAAAAATAAAAATTATGGAAACACTACAAGAACATGAGCAAATAATAGCAATGCCAAGAATTGGTGATAAAGCACCAGAATTTAAGGCAGTAACTACACAAGGCGATATTAATTTTCCTTCAGATTATAAAGGAGAATGGGTTATCTTATTTAGCCACCCAGCAGATTTTACACCTGTTTGTACAAGTGAGTTTATAACTTTTGCTCATCTCGAAGATAAGTTTGATAAAGCCAATTGCAAATTGGTTGGACTTTCAATAGACGGTTTATACAGCCATATTGCATGGTTGCGAACAATTAAGGAAAAAATTGAATTTAATGGAATGCAAAATATTGAAGTCAAGTTTCCATTAATTGAAGACATTACCATGGAAGTCGCCAAAAAATATGGTATGATACAGCCTGGTGAAAGTAAAACACATGCAGTAAGAGCTGTGTTTTTTATTGACCCTAAAGGCATGATCAGAGCGATTATTTATTATCCTTTAAGTCTTGGTAGAAATTTTGATGAAATCTATCGCGCTTTAATCGCAATGCAAACATCTGATAAATTTGAAGTGGCTACACCTGCCGATTGGAATCCTGGTGATGATGTAATTATTTCACCAGCAGGTTCTTGTGGTGTTGCAGAAGAACGGATGACATCTACAGATGAATTAAACTGTAAAGATTGGTTCTTTTGTACCAAACCATTAGATAAGAAAGACGTGTTAGATAAGATTCTTAAAAAACCTAAACTTCTTGCAAAGTGAAAAAACTTATAACGTTTTTCATTATAGGCATGGCTATCATTTTATTGTTTACCCTTAAACTTTGCTGTCCAAAAGATGAAGCTCTAAATCTGTCTTCAAAACTGGTAAATACTGAAGTATTTTCAAAATCTAATTCTGTAAAAAAAGTATTTGTAAAGAAAAAGGTTTTAATAGAGAATTACTTCAACTATTTAGATTCTATCGTTGAAAAATATCAGCATTTAACACCTTATGATTTGAACGAACATGTATTGGTAAGAGCCAATCCTTGGATTATAGATACGCTTCAAAATACCGATTATTATAGGATGATGGCAAAAGATTCTTTTGTGTACAATCAAAAAAAGATGATAGCGTTGCCTATGGGAAATACACTTGTTATTCCAAACTCTATTCAAGCAAAAAAAATATCAGATAGGTTTCAAAACACATTAATAGATATCAATATTCCAGAGTTTAAACTTCGTATTTATGAGGACTCAATCAAACTTTTTGAATTTCCTATACGCGTAGGAACAAATGAAAAGAAATATTTAAAAATGTCTGGAAGAATTCAGGATTTAAAAACAAAAACTGGAAAGGGTTCTATTATTAGCCATGTTCGTAACCCAAGATATGTGAATCCGGTCAATAACCACGAATACTTTGTAACCAAAAGAGATGATGGGAAAGTGACCAAATTGCCTCAAATCCCTTTTATAGAAACAGAATTGAACGGACTACGCCACGGACAGCTCATTCATCCAACAACAAACCCAATAACTTTAGGTAAGGCATATTCCAATGGTTGTATTGGAACTAAAGAAGCCGATGCTTGGGTTATTTATTATTATGCGCCGATTAACACCGAGACACAGATTCGGTACAATTTAAGTGTAGTTAATGACCGAGGTGATACGATTAGATTAAAAGATATTTATGAATTCACTAAAAAGAACTAATCGTTAATTAGTCAATTTCAGTTAGCTCATTTTCTGTTGCTTTTCCAGCTTCGTAACAATCTAAATTATAAATAGTAGTTTCTGCAATATTAGTCAATGCTTCGTCTGTAAGAAAGGCATGATGCCCAGTTTTCAACACATTTGGCAAAGTATTTAAAAGCATTAAGTTGTCATCGTTTGGTATATCTTGTGAACGGTCTTTGAAGAAAACACCTTTTTCATTTTCATACACATCAATACCTAAAGCACCTATTTTTTTACTTTTAAGGCCAGCGATGACAGCTTCAGTATTGATCCCACAACCTCTAGCGGTATTAATGGTGATAATACCATCTTTCATTTCATCAATTAAATCGATCGTTTTTCTAAATTCATCAAACCAATGAGAAATGATTTGTTCTAAGTTGAGGAATGTTTTTTTACATTTGATTATTGGACACTCATAATACTGTTCTTTTGAAACCCTTATTCCTTTTTCTTTTTTTATACGGCACAACATTGTTTGCACAGCAGGAAGCTTCTGTAGTTCTTAACACAAGCACCTTTACCTATAGAGATGGATATTTGATATCTAATCCGTTTGATGCCAAATATGATAGGGACGGATGGCTTTGGATTTTGGGAGAAAGCAGAGAGTCTAATCCTAACCTTTTTGGCGATAAGAGGATTATTATTCAGCGGTTTGATGGTGCTAATTTTTTCACTTTAAACATCCCAAATACTTCAGATGAAAAAATTAAGGACGGTCTTTTTTTTAAGCATGAAAAAGGACTGTATCTAAAATTATTCTATAAAGCTTCTAGCGCAAAGATATATCATATAGATACTCAGACTTTGAAATTCTCGCCTGTTGACGCTTATAATACGTTGAAAAAGGAATTTATCATTTCTAAAGAATACGAAACAGGCGATACAACAAGACTGTTGATTACCTCAAAAAATAAATTGTATAGTGCGGAAATTGATGACCTGCAATTAAAGTTCATAGACTCATTATCGTTTAACGGTCCTGTGGAACAGCCTCTTCTTTCTGAGGTTAGTTCTACAGATCAATTCTCTATCGTAAAGTTATCATTCAACAAAGAATTATTGCTTCTGGATTCCCAGGGTAAAATTAAAAAGAAACTGTCTAAAAGTGATTTTATCACTAAAGATGGAGCACATTTTTATCCCAGTGACATCCAAAATTTCTTGGAAGTCAATAATCAGTATTACTATTATCTGGAGGATTATGAAAATGTTTTTAAATACCAGAATGGGCAGTTTATAGAAGTGCCAAAAACAGGTGAGTATCATCAATTAAATCGAGATCTAGTATTCAATACCGATTTTACCAAAGCTTATACAAAGAAAAACGTGGGTGACTACAGTGAGTTCAAACTTTATAACTTCACTAGTTTTAAACCCAAGCTCCATACAACACTAGAGTATAAGAATTTCTCTACAACGGCTTATAAAAAATTAGGCAAAGATCTGGTCATACTCAATGATGAAAAATTATCAGTCTATATTTTTAACAACACTAAGGTCAAAACCTTTCTTAAGGGCAAAAGTGTCAGAGCCATTCAACAGCTTCATGAAAGCACCTATATGGTTTCCTCCGATGAGGATGGGTTTTATCTAATCGATGTAGAAGCTGACACAGCCCAAAAAATAAATTTTTCATTACATGAGAAAGACTTCTCCATCAATCATGCACGTGATATAGTTATAGAATACGATAACATGCTCATAGGGAATCTCAATTCTTTATTCACCTTGAATTCAAGTTTTGATATTTCACAGGATAAGATGCTGGACATTGCAGCTGAAGAAATGATCAAAATTAAGGATACCATTTTTACAACAGGTCAAGGTGATTTTATTTATAAATACAGCATTAACGAAAATAAACACACTAAAATTCCAAATAGCAACACCTTTCAAGTGAAAGAGTTTGCAACGGATGGTGAAACCCTCTATGCCACTTCATCGCAAGGCCTTTTTGAATATAGAAATGGCAGAGTCCAAATACATAGCTTTGAAAACGAGGATGCTAAAAACTTGCTATCCATCCATTATTCGGATAATTATGGTGTTCTGGTATCCTCCAAACAGGGTGAATTGTATGGATTCAACACAACCACCAAAAAACTGGACTTTATTTATGACGATTACTTCAATGCCGCTATTGTAGGCATGGTTGAAGATGACAATAACAATTTGTGGCTTAATACTCATGTCGGTATTGTTTCCTTTAACCCGGCTACCAAAAAAATACTGAGGTATGGTTTAAAAGATGGACTTTATGAACTTGAAGGAAACCAGTACAGCACTTATAAAGATTCGCATGGGAATATTTTTATGGGGAGTTCTAACGGGCTAAGTTTTTTCAATCTGAGAAAATTGAGCAAAAAAAGGATTGATGTGCAACCCAGGTTTAGCTCTATATCATTTTTTAACAGTGAAAAAAATAGGTGGGAAATAAATACGTCGCCTCAATTTTTAAACAACACTAAAGAAATCGTTCTGCCATCAGAATACAGAAGGTTTTCTGTCAATACGTCCGTTTTTGAAAGCTTAAACCCTCAGGATGTAAATTATCGATTTCGTTTACTCAATGAAGGAATTGAATCTGAATGGTACGCCACTTTTCCTGGTAAGGAATTGTTGTATGCTAACCTTGCACCGGGCAAGTACACCCTGCAACTTGAAGCCTTAGACAGTTCTAATACTAAATTAGGAGAAACCTTGGAACTCACTGTCATCTCTGAACAGGTGTTTTATAAAACCTGGTGGTTCATTAGCTTAATAGTGTTCACGATTATAGGGGTTCTGATCTATTTGTTCAATCAGTACAAAATCAAACAAGACTTATTTGCAAAAAACGAACTGGCATTGAATGAAGCGATGGTAAAAAATAATATGATGTTAGAAATACATCACCGGATTAAAAATAATCTTCAAATCGTTTCAGGGTTTTTAGAGTTGCAAATGGCTGGTAGCGACGATAAATTTTTAAAAAGTGTTTTAGAAAATAGCCAGGGAAGGATAGAGTCCATAGCGGGTATTCACGAATTGCTCTATCACACTGATAATGAAAACAACGTGGCAGTAAAAGAAAACGTGGAACGTATTATAACCTATTATAAAAAATTATTTTTATTTAGCATTGAATACGAAGTGGATATCGATTCTTCGATTATGGGTATTGATCAGCTAACTCCTTTTTCCATTTTATTCAACGAGTTGATCAGTAACTCTAACAAACATGCGTTTGAAAGAATTGATCATCCAAAAATTACCATACGTTTTCATAAAAACAAAAACGTGTATGCATTTGAATATTTTGACAACGGTGATTTTAAAACAGAAAACAATAATGCCAACACCATGGGCATGAGAATCATAACTATGATGAACAAACAACTCAAAGGAAGATTAAGCATTAAGAAAGATAATCATTTTCATTTAACCATGTTTTTTCCAATCAATGGCTAGATTCAACGTATATATATTAGAAGACGAAATAGTAACCCAAGAGTTATTAAAGGAAGCGGTTCAAAAATTAAAGTTTAACGTGTGTGGAATGTCGTCTGATGCAGAAACTGCATTTAAAGAGATTAAAGTATTACAACCTGATATTGCGATTTTGGATATTAAAGTGAAGGGTGCGAAAACAGGAATATGGTTGGGAGATCAACTGAAGATACCTGTTATTTATCTCACAGCATTTAGCGATACTACAACCATAAAAAAGGCGATATCCACAAAAGCTGCGGGTTACATAGTCAAACCTTTCAAGGCAAATGACCTGTTTATCGCACTGGAATTAGCAGTTGATAAAATAGGTAGTGTTCCACAGGTAATCGTTAAAGACCGTAACAAGAAAATTGTGATTCAAGGTAAGGATATTTTATATGCAAAAAAAGAAGATCAGTATCTCATACTCTATTTGAAGGATTCACAAAAAATAGTGCGATCCAGTATCACTGATTTTTTGGGTAAAATCAATTCCGATTCTTTTATTCAGGTACATCGTTCCTATGTTGTGAACCTGGACCATCTCACTGGGTTTTATGCTAAAGAGATTATCATAGACAACATTAGCATTCCCATTTCAAAATCATTTTCCAAGGAAGTTAAGAAGAGAATAGCTTAAAGAAAAGCAATGATTTGCCCCTCGGCAAATAAGCGGAGTCAGAAAAAATAAAGATTTTACTGTCCAGACCTAGTCATTTATAGGCTGTTTTAGGATTTAGGTAATCCGCTTTTTCAAAAATGGTTAACATTCCCTGTTTGTGTTTTAAGTAAATCATGCATTGCCCCAACTATATGGCGATGGCTTTTCAATAGATGAATGAAATACCTCAAAAGAGAGATAAACAGCTATCACATATGACCAGTTCGTCTCTTTGGTATGCAGGTCATGGATCTTTTGTCGCAGTGATGTACCCAACTTCAAATTTCTTACAGTGATGCATATCAATCGCGTATGCCTTTCAACAATTCTTAAAAAAATCCGTTCACGACAAAAAAGTAGTGGTTCACGACATTTTTTATAATCAAAATACGCTATTTCTTAGTTTTACTCTTAAAATGCGAATTGAATCGATAAATACGTGTATTGATACTTCAGCAATGTTAAAAATAATCATACCTATGAAAAAAATCTACACAACACTTGGGATGCTTTTAATGAGCTTATCCATCTTCTCTCAAACAAACACAGCTCCTACTTTTACATCAACACCTATTACATCAGTAAATGAAGGAGATCCCTACTCCTACAATGTCACCACTAACGATGCAGATGGAGATGAGGTCAGCGTCTCTGCCACCACCTTACCCTTCTGGTTAAGTTTTACAAGTGGTAAAGTTGTAAGTACCTTTGCAGGAAGTGGTGCTTCTGGCTTCGCAGACGGCACAGCTAGCTCAGCACAATTTAGCCTTCCACTTGGGGTCGCCGTTGATGCTTCAGGCAATGTCTATGTAGCAGATTATGGTAACCATCGTATTCGTAAAATAACCCCGGCAGGAGTAGTAAGCACCCTGGCAGGAAGTACTCACGGTTTTGCAGACGGCACAGGTGGCTCAGCACAATTTAACCTACCAGTTCGGGTTGCTGTTGATGCTTCAGGTAATGTCTATGTAGCAGATTATGGTAACCATCGTATTCGTAAAATTACCCCGGCAGGAGTAGTAAGCACCCTGGCAGGAAGTACTCAAGGTTTTGCAGACGGCACAGGTGGCTCAGCACTATTTAACCTACCAGTTCGGGTTGCTGTTGATGCTTCAGGTAATGTCTATGTAGCAGATTATGGTAACCATCGGATTCGCAAAATTACCCCGGCAGGAGTGGTAAGCACCCTGGCAGGAAGTACTCAAGGTTTTGCAGACGGCACAGGTGGCTCAGCACAATTTAACCTACCAGTTCGGGTTGCTGTTGATGCTTCAGGTAATGTCTATGTAGCAGATTATGGTAACCATCGGATTCGCACAATTACCCCGGCAGGAGTGGTAAGCACCCTGGCAGGAAGTACTCAAGGTTTTGCAGACGGCACAGGTGGCTCAGCACTATTTAACCTACCAGTTCGGGTTGCTGTTGATGCTTCAGGTAATGTCTATGTAGCAGATTATGGTAACCATCGGATTCGCAAAATTACCCCGGCAGGAGTGGTAAGCACCCTGGCAGGAAGTACTCATGGTTTTGCAGACGGCACAGGTAGCTCAGCACAATTTAATAATCCACATGGGGTTGCTGTTGATGCTTCGGGTAATGTATATGTAGCAGATTATTCTAACCAACGTATTCGTAAAATTACACCGGCAGGGGTAGTAAGTACTTTAGCAGGAAGTGGTATTTCGGGTTTTGCAGACGGTACCGGTAGCTCAGCACAATTTAATGACCCATTTGGGGTTGCTGTTGATGCTTCGGGTAATGTCTATGTAGCGGATTTTAATAACCATCGTATACGTAAAATTACCCCGACAGGAGTGGTAAGCACCCTGGCAGGAAGTACTCAAGGTTTTGCAGACGGTGAAGGAAGCTCAGCACAATTTAGATCTCCAACTGGGGTTGCTGTTGATGCTTCCGGTAATGTATATGTTTCTGATCGGGGTAATCACCGTATTCGTAAAATCACACCTACAGGAGTGGTAAGCATGCTGGCAGGAAGTGGTGTAAGTGGTTTTTCAGACGGCACAGCTAGCTCAGCGCAATTTAATACTCCGTATGGGGTTGCTGTTGATGCTTCGGGAACTGTATATGTAGCAGACGCCTTTAACCATCGTATTCGTTTAATTTCACAAAATGTGTTAACAGGAACACCTACAAGTACAGAGGTAGGAGATCACCAGGTGGTATTAGAAGCCAGTGATGGTAATGGAGGTACGGTAACACAAAGTTTTACGGTCACTGTAAATGACATTACTCCCCCTGTATTTGAGAACAGTACCCCAGCTTCATCCTCAATCACTCAATCCGGCTTTACACTTGCTGTTGATCTTGATGAAGCAGGAACGGCGTATTATGTGGTGTTAGCCGATGGCGCAACGGCACCAACGGCTGCAGAAGTAAAAGCAGGTACCGCCTCCGGCGGGGCAACGGCTGTAACCAGCGGTAACGAAGTAGTAAGTTCAGCTGATTTCAGCACGACTGTCAGTGTTACCGGTTTGACAGGAAATACGCTTTATGATGTATACGTGGTAGCAGAAGACGCTGCAGGTAATCTACAGGCAACTCCTTCAAAAATAGATATAACTACATTAAACACGGCTCCTACTTTTACATCAACGCCTGTTACATCAGTAAATGAAGGAGATTCCTACTCCTACAACGTCACCACTAACGATGCAGATGGAGATGAGGTCAGCGTCTCTGCCACCACCTTACCCTCCTGGTTAAGTTTTAACAGTGGAGTAGCTGTAAGCACTCTGGCAGGAAGCACATTGGGTTTTGCAGACGGCACAGGTAGCTCAGCACAATTTAATAATNTTCCTGGTTAAGTTTAAACAGTGGAGTAGCTGTAAGTACCCTGGCAGGAAGCACATCGGGTTTTGCAGACGGCACAGGTCGCTCAGCACAATTTAGTAAACCATATGGGGTTGCCGTTGATGCGTCAGGTACTGTCTATGTTGCAGATTATAATAACCATCGTATTCGTAAAACTACCCCGGCAGGAGTGGTAAGCACCCTGGCAGGAAGTACTCAAGGTTTTGCAGACGGCACAGGTAGCTCAGCACAATTTAGTAAACCATATGGGGTTGCCGTTGATGCTTCAGGTAATGTCTATGTTGCAGATTTTAATAACCATCGTATTCGTAAAACTACCCCGGCAGGAGTGGTAAGCACCCTGGCAGGAAGCACATCGGGTTTTGCAGACGGCACAGGTAGCTCAGCACAATTTAGTAAACCATATGGGGTTGCCGTTGATGCTTCAGGTAATGTCTATGTTGCAGATTTTAATAACCATCGTATTCGTAAAACTACCCCGGCAGGAGTGGTAAGCACCCTGGCAGGAAGTACTCAAGGTTTTGCAGACGGCACAGGTAGCTCAGCACAATTTAATTACCCAATTGGGGTTGCTGTTGATGCTTCAGGCACTGTCTATGTAGCAGATGCTAATAACCATCGTATTCGTAAAATTACCCCGGCAGGAGCGGTAAGCACCCTGGCAGGAAGCACATATGGTTTCGCAGACGGTACAGGTATCTCAGCACAATTTGCCAACCCAACTGNCATTCCACTTGGGGTTGCTGTTGATGCTTCAGGTAATGTCTATGTAGCAGATAATGGTAACCATCGTATTCGTATAATTACCCCTGCAGGAGTGGTAAGCACCCTGGCAGGATGTACCAGAGGTTTTGCAGACGGCACAGATAGCTCAGCACAATTTACCCGCCCAACTGGGGTTGCTATTGATGCTTCAGGCACTGTCTATGTAGCAGATTATGGTAACCATCGTATTCGTAAAATTACCCCTGCAGGAGAGGTAAGCACCCTGGCAGGAAGTACCAGAGGTTTTGCAGACGGCACAGGTAGCTCAGCACAATTTAACCGCCCAACTGGGGTTGCTATTGATGCTTCAGGCACTGTCTATGTAGCAGATCAGAGTAATCATCGTATTCGTAAAATCACTGCAGCTGGGGAGGTAAGTACGTTAGCAGGAAGTGGTGTTGCGGGTTTTGCAGACGGTACAGGTAGCTCAGCACAATTTAGAGATCCATTTGGGGTTGCTGTTGATGCTTCTGGTAATGTCTATGTAGGGGATCGAGCTAACCTTCGTATTCGTAAAGTTACCCCGGCAGGAGTGGTAAGCACCCTGGCAGGAAGTGGCGTAAGTGGTTTTGCAGACGGCACGGGTAGCTCAGCACAATTTAGAACTCCAACTGGGGTCGCCGTTGATGCTTCTGGTAATGTTTATGTAGCAGATGCTAATAACCATCGTATTCGTAAAGTTACCCCGGCAGGAGTGGTAAGCACCCTGGCAGGAAGTGGCGTAAGTGGTTTTGCAGACGGCACAGGTAGCTCTGCTCAATTTAGATTTCCCTATGGGGTTGCTGTTGATGCTTCGGGTACTGTCTATGTGGCAGATGCAAGTAATCATCGGATTCGTTTAATTGAACAAAATACATCGGTAGCAGGAACACCTACAAGTTCAGAGGTAGGAGATCACCAGGTGGTATTAGAAGCCAGTGATGGTAGTGGAGGAGTCGTCAATCAAAGTTTTACGATTACCGTCAATGACATTACTCCACCTGTAATTACTAGTGTTTCTGTTCCTACAAATGCAACCTATACTGCTGGACAAAATTTAGATTTCACGGTGAATTTCAATGAAAATGTTACTGTAGATACGGCCTCTGGCTCCCCACAATTGGGCATTACTATAGGAACGGATACGCGTCAGGCGGTTTATCAAAGTGGTTCAGGTACTGCAGCCTTAGCGTTTAGATATACGGTACAGGTAGGGGACATCGATACGGATGGTATTGCTGTAGGTACTTTAGCTGCCAATGGAGGTACACTAAGAGATGCCGCTGGCAATGATGCTGACTTAACATTAAACAATGTCGGATTAACATCTGAAATTTTCGTAGATGCTCCAGCAACATTAAATGTCATAGGACTTGCAGCAACCAATAAGCCTTATGATGGAAGTACAGTAGCAAGTGTTACAGGTACAGCAGTCCTATCATCAAATGTTCAACCCGGTGATGAGGTAACACTTACAGGTACACCAGTCTATACCTTTGTTAATGCTAATGTAGGAACTGCAATTGCCATTAGTACTACTGGCTTTTCACTATCTGGTGCTGATGCAGGTAAGTATACCTTGACACAGCCAGTTTTCTCTGCTGATATAACTGCACGACCTATTACGATCACCGCGCAAACGCAAAGTAAAGTCTACGGCACTGCTTTAACGCTGGACAACACCGCTTTTACGGTAACCGATTTAAATGGCGATAGCGTATTGCCCAATGGAGAATTGATCGATGTGGTTAGTATGTCATCAGCCACTGGTGTTGCTGCGAGTACGACAGCAGATATAGGAACCTATGCAGATGAGTTAATAATCTCATCACAAACAGGTTCTAACGGATTTGATGCTACAAATTATTC
This sequence comes from Psychroflexus aurantiacus, assembly GCF_010820555.1. Taxonomy (GTDB): domain Bacteria; phylum Bacteroidota; class Bacteroidia; order Flavobacteriales; family Flavobacteriaceae; genus Psychroflexus; species Psychroflexus aurantiacus. The sequence goes on from NZ_JAAIKD010000008.1 coordinate 43,510, forward strand.
CTTGACTTATGTCGCAGGTGATTTGGTGGTCACTCCGGCTACACAAACCGGATTGGTATTTGCTGACAACAGCTTTACCTATGATGGGTTGGTCAAATCACTGGTAGTAACCGGTCAGGCATCTGATGCTACAGTAACCTACACCAATAACAATCAGATCGATGCAGGGACCTATACAGTTACGGCAACGGTAGCAAGACCGAATTACACCACGGCCGTGCTGAATGCAACACTGGCCATCAACAAGGCAGAAGCGGTGATTACTGCAAATGCGGTACAAACCTTCACCTTTGATGGAACTGTGAAAAATGTAAACGCTAGTCTGAACCAT
>NZ_JAAIKD010000009.1 GCF_010820555.1 Psychroflexus aurantiacus
TAAATTATGGAATGTAGACGAGTCTTTGGCGATAAACCAGAATGGTACCTTTTTATCCATCGAAAGGCGAAACTATCCTGAACCAGAGGAGTCGGTTCAGTTGAGTCTGTTTAACTATTCCAGCGCCGCGTATCAGTTTGAATTAAATACGGAAGGTATTGATAAAACAGTCTATTTAAAAGATAAGTATACGGGTAATCTTCAGAAACTGGAACAGGATGCGGTAACTAACTATGCGTTTACAGCGAATAAACAAATCCCTGAAAGTGTGTCGAGTTCACGTTTTGAACTTAAGTTTGAAGCGGTGACGCTTGGTACTGAGGATATGGAAAGTGAAGGCATAAGCGTCTATNCGTATATCTGGTCAAAATTAAGATCAATTCGCAGGAATACATCAAAAAGATTATAATCGAATAGTGTTTTTAAGGATGGCTGTATTTAAATTGAATTGCCCTGAATCCTTATCGGTAAATTCCGCAAAACTAAAACGACCTAAAACAAATGGCTTAGGACTTTGTTTTTAAAACGCAGTATTTCTCTTAAAAATAAGAGCTTTAACAAGTAAATTATGCGTAATTATTCTGAATATGACAATGACTTAATGCTGTAAGCCTTATTTTTAATCGTTTTGTAAATTTCACTCAGGGCCAATGTTAACAGGAGGCTAGGCTTAAAATCTAAACTAAGTCAGGCTTTATTTCGGTTTTCGATACTAAAAAACACACCTTTATTTTAATAAAAATATCATAAAATTTTCATAAAAAAGCAATTGCTCCCAAGCAGCCGCAATTATTAAAACAGGGTTGCTCTTCTATTATATATTTTTGCTCCATAATTAATAGCAAGAAGAATAATTGAAATGAGATTGTATTGTAACCGAAATAAGACTAAACATTTACTATTGATGCTCCTCGTAGTGTTCAATAGTGTAGCGGTTTTTTCTCAAATCAGTAATACAATTACGTCTTCCAAAGTAGCTTCTAATTATGAAATTAGAAATGAATTCAATAACGGGGCTTGTCCTGATGTATTTCTAGAGTCTAAATCCGGAGAACAGGAAAATATATTTATCGAGTTTGACCTCAGTAATCTAGAATCTGACTATGGTATTACTAATGCCAATTTAAGACTGGTACAGGGCGAAGGCACCGGAACAAATGGAATTATTGCTTTTGATGTGTATCGGGTCACAAAACCCTGGATTGAGGGCAATGGAAGCTATTATGAAAAAGTGCCCGGACTCAACTGGAATTCATCTGGTATTACAGACTGGGAAACCCCTGGTGGAGATTTTGCAGGGACGGTGTATGCCTCTTCTACTGCAAATTATTCCAATCCGGAAGGTACGGTTTATAATATAGACATTACGACCCTTGCCAATGAGTGGTTATACGGTATTTATCCAAATTACGGACTTGTTCTTGTGCCGCAGACTACAAGTAATCCCTGGTTTAGCATACATTCTGATGATGCTAAAAACCCGAATCACAGACCGAGTCTGGAAGTGATTCAGGAAGCTTACAATTCTGCAAGCAGTATTGTGGATATCAGTTTCCCCTCACCCGTAGAGTTATCTATTGACGACCAGTAAAATTTTAATTATTAATGTCATTCTATGCAGGCTATCCAAGCCCGGGTAATTTCAATTTCGTCAGAACACTTACTAAGCAACTAAATCAGTGATGTGAGTTTACAGGATTAAGCTTTATGCGATTCTAAACTAAGAGCGGTATTTTTTTCTATCCCGTCCGGCGGAAACATAGCTTAGGTCAACCTGCAATTCCTCAGTCCTAATCATCAAAATGTCTATTTTTAATTGGAATCATTTTTAGAATGCCTTTTTTGAAAAAAAAATTGCTTAAAAGGCAATTAAGATTAATCCTAAGCAATTAAGTAAAACCACTTGTTTTCATAAAATATATTTTTGTGCCTTAATTGCTATTTAAGATCTAATAAAGTTAAATGAAATTTCACATCCTCCGAACACCACTCTTATTCTTATTCACTTTATTGTTTTGCTTTTTTGGTCAGAGTACTTTTTCCCAGGAAACTGTCACTGATGTTTATACAACCCCTGGGGCAAGCACGTTTACGGTTCCGGGAGGAGTAACTGAAATTACAGTTGAGCTCTGGGGTGCCGGCGGAGCCGGAGGTCAGGGTGCAGAAAAGCAAGGCACTTATTCCGGCGGCGGGGGTGGCGGCGGCGCATATTCAGTTCAAACATTAGCGGTGCTCTCAGGCCAAACTTATACAATAAACGTTGGAGCTGGAGGCTCATTTTTAACAGGGGAAAGGGACGGTGGTTTGTCTTCTGTTGTTTTTGTAGACGCAGGTCTAGAAGTAACTGCTAATGGAGGAACAGCTGGATCGAATACTATTAAAAATCCAGGGAGTCCACGTGTTAATGGCCCAGGAGGAGCAGGCGGTTCAGGTGGAACATATGCTGGTGGAGGTGGTGCGGACGGAAGTTCAACTGGCGGTGGCGGAGGTGGTTCCTCAGCTGGAACAGCATCTCCTGGAGAAACTGCTATAGATTTCAATGGAGCTATAGCACCTTCTGGTGGTGGAAATGGCGGAAACGGCAGAACCGGATCAGCTGGAGCTGGATCTCCCGGAACTGCACCTGGCGGCGGCGGCGGCGGCGGTTTTGGCGGTGGCGCCAATAACACGGGTTACGTAGGTGGTGCTGGAGGTGATGGACAGGTTAAAATAACATATACCCTTCCCCCTGTTGCCCCTTCTCTTGAACTTTCATCCGTAGGAACAAATCCCACTGGCCAAGGGCCTGCACTTTCTGCAGCTGTTCAGTTATCTGAAAATACAAATAATCCAAATGCAAATAATTTTGTCACCTATAGCCCGTCTTTGGGAGCTACAGTCACTTTTGATAATCAGCTCTACAATTTCCAAGGTTTTACAGAAAATGCCGCTGTGGTGTTTGGATATGCAGCTGCAGCTACTGATATTTATAGAGCTCCAGAAGCTGCATTTGGCGACCCAGTAGATTCTTATTTTACCTCCTCATCTTCGCCAGAGGGAGCAGGATTTTCTGTATCAGAAAATAGGGGTTTATCTATCTTAACTACTACAGCGCCATTATTGGATGATGGAGTTAATACAAATTCCAAAGTGAGAATGGCTGATATGCTGATTGAATTTGATACTCCACTTACAGATCCAATAATTCACATAGCGGGACTAGGAGGAGGTGATCCCGCGAATCAAAGCTATACAACAGAATTGGAATTAATTGACACTGATAAAAGTTTAACGAGACTTTCAGGAACTTCTGCGTTTGAGGTAAACAGTACTGAAATCCTTCATGCTCAAACTGCACCTAGTAATACTGGTGATGGTTCTGCGCAGGGATCTGTGCGTTTGAATGGTCAAAATATTACAAGTGTTAGGTTCAAGGTTTTCATAAGAGGTAATGGAAGCGGGCCATGGGCAGCCAGCAGTACCGATCCGGCGGGTGATGGCTGGCTTATTTCGTTTTCTTCCCAACTCCCAGATTCAGACAATGACGGGGTTCTAGACAAAAATGATGAGGACATAGATAATGACGGGATTTTAAATACTGAGGAAGGCGTTAGCAGTAATCAGGATACAGACGGCGATGGTTTACGAGACTTTTTAGACCTGGACTCAGACGGCGATGGCTGTTCCGATGCCAATGAATATTACAACTATCCCTCTGCCGATGGCAGAGATGGTGGTGAGTTTGGTCAGGGAATACCTGCCGTAACTGCTGCAGGACGTGTCGCAGATGCCGGATATAATGGTGATGTTACCAATGTGACCAATGCTTCTGTTAATTCAAGTTGCGATGCTTATATACTACAAACCAATGGGGATTGGGCGACTGGAAGTAACTGGAATTTTAATAGGCGTCCTTCGGCTCTGGATACCGCTATTGTGAGAGCGAATGCCACTCTAGTCGCCAGTCAGGAAGTGGGTACACTCACGATTGATCCGACGTTTACAGTTTCAATTGCGTCTGATATAAGCCTAAATATCAAAGAAAATCTGACCAATAATGGCGCTATTGATGGCGATGGCTATGTGGTTTTTGACGGAACGGCGGCTCAGCAAATTATCGGGGATGGCACCGATGCCGGAAGTTTTACCAATATACGACTCAACAATACAGCTGGACTTACACTCACCGATGATGCGGATATATTTGAGGTGTTAGACCTAGAGACCGGGACATTTACGATTGAACCTGGTAAGTTCCTAACCTTTAAAAGCAGCGCAGCCCAAACGGCTGTTTTAACTGAGCTGGCTTCTGGAGCCGATATTTCCGGCTGTGTCATTATAGAACGTTATATACCAGCCAGCAATCGATCCTTTAGATATATGGCTTCTCCGGTGAATACCCAAACGGCCAGGGCATGTGGAAGGGAAAGCATAAACACCAATCTTCAGGAAGGTCACCAGGTCACCGATTATACAAAATATTCGGAATCAGAACAGACCCCCGGTTTTGGGACGCATATTACCGGGCCAAACGCTGTTGCTAACGGTTTTGATGCCACCCAAACCGGTAATCCGTCTATGTATACATGGGATGTATCAGTATCACCAGCAAATTGGAAAGCAATACCTAATACGAATGGGACAACATTAGATATTGGAAAAGCCTTCGCCTTAATGGTTCGTGGTGGCCGGGAACTTGATTTAAACGTCAACAATACACAACTTGGCTCGGCGACCACTTTGCGTTTTACGGGTGAGCTTGCCACAGGTAACGTGCCTGTAAATAACCTGGCTTTCGGTAATGGTGAATTTAGCTTAGTCGCCAATCCTTACCAGGCTCAGGTCAATATTAAAGCCCTGTTGAATAGTGTTGACGCAGCAGGCATCAATAATACAGTATGGGTTTATGATCCAAACCTTGGGGTTCATGGGGGGTATGTCACTGTAGATTTGTCGACTACTGATGGAAATGTTGTTCCTTCAGAATCCTCTGCTGATATATTCCTGCAGCCCAATCAGTCCATGTTTGTGGAAAATACAGCCGATGCTCCTGCTTTAACGTTTAAAGAAATTTATAAAAAAGATTTAAATTCAGAATTTACCAACGGGACTTTTAGTGTGGATAACACCGGGACTTTAGACATTACATTAAGGCGCAATCATCAGTCAAATTTTATCGTCGTTGACGGCGTGAGGTTATATTTTGAAGAAAGCCTCGATAACAAAATACAAAACAACGATGCGCTTAAATTCTGGAATACTGGGGAGTCTTTGGCCATAAGTCATTTTGACAAGTATTTGTCCATTGAAAGAAGAAACTATCCTGAAGCGGAGGAATCTGTTCAGCTGAGTCTGTTTAACTATTCCAACGCTGAGTACAAGTTTGAACTGGATGCCCGAAATTTTGAAAAAACAGCCTATCTAAAAGATACGTATACGGGTCAACTTCATAAACTGGAGAATAATGCAGTAACGGTCTATGGGTTTACAGCCGATAATAAAATTTCTGAAAGTGTGTCGGAAACTCGCTTTGAGCTTAGGTTTGAAGCGGAAACGCTTGGTACTGAGGATATGGAAATTGCAGACCTAAGCGTCTATCCCAATCCCGCCTCAGAACTGCTGCATATCCAGGTGCCGAACCTCAATGGCGAAAAGGCTGAGCTGCAGTTGATAGACATGGCCGGACGACTTGTGTTCAGAGAAACGGTGAGCCCTCAAAACGGTGTCCTTTCGACCCGAAAAATAGAACATGTAGGAAGCGGAGTTTATCTGGTCAAAATTCAAGTTGATACGCGGGAATACAGCAAAAAAATTATTATTGAATAGGGACTGATCCGGAAAATATATCTTAGTTAATCAAGGCTTCTAAATCAAGCAGTCGCGATTTTTGCTTAGCCTGCTGGATCCAAAACCTATTTGAGTAAATGCCTTTCTTCATCAAGACAGGCCTGGTCGAGGACTCATTCATCTCCGATAGACAGCCTGCAGTAATGTTCTGTTATTTTTTTGATTTTTGTGTCCGGGAATCCTGATAACCAAAAGATGTGCGGGGTGAAATTCAACTTAAAGCATCAGCAGTCTATTCCTCCCTATTTCTTTTTCTATCCCTCAAAATCTTAGAATACATCACAACGATATAAATAATCACTAGGACAAAGGCTAAATAAATCCAGTTTTCCTGCAAGAATTCTGTGAATTCTTCAGGTTTGTAGGATTCACTATGACTGCCTTCCGGTTTGGGTAATTCACTTTGTTGCATGAGTATATTTTTGATCTTTAAGCATAACTGCTAAATGAATGTCATCTGAATTAAGATTCATAATTCAGACGGCATTTAGGAAGACCTTATTCTTCTCCCTTATTTTTTTTCGATTGTTTTGAAAATCTGATTACCAGGATAATGGCCAGGATAAGTAAAATGATGTAGATCCAGTTGTCCTGAAGAAACTCGGTGAATTCAAAAGGAGCGTATTCTTCACTGTTACTGCTTTCTGGTTTGGTTACGGTGGTTTGCATATCTTTTAATTTAAAAGATTGAAATTAAAGTCCTTTGATGAAATTTCCAAGGGAATCCCCAAAATTAAGTTGAGTATCCACCTGATTTCGGTCCAGTTTCTTATGAACTGAAAGTCCCCAGAGAATAAACTCCAGCCAAAAATACTTTTCCTCAGGCTCATAATTAGAGACATGTTTATCCAGCATTTTTTCCAGAGGTTTTACTTTTGCAAGGGCAGACTCATATTCAGCATTGGAATCATCCTCAAAAAACTGAATATCATCATGTTCCAGAAACCACTTTAAAATCTCGTCGTGAGCTTGCGTTTCATCCTGCTTTTCCAGTTTTTTGATCTCAGGGAAATACACCGGATACAGGCTTTGGATTGCAGAATCAATAAGCTGCTGTGCAACAAATTCTGCTCCTTCTTCTTCGCCTTCATAGACCAGTTCGACCTTTCCCGTGATCGCCGGGATAATTCCGCTAAAATCACTCAGCCGGATACAGGTCTCTTCATCTCCGTTGACCAAAGCTCTGCGCTCGGCAGTACTCATTAAGTTTTCGAATGCGGTGATGCTCAACCGGGCACTCACCCCACTTTTTGCATCTACATAATGGCTTTTCCGGGCTTCGATGGAAATTTGTTCTAAAAGCGTCCTTGCCAAATCCGGAACTAGGATGTGATCTTTTTTGAAGCTGGACAGGCTGGCTTCCTGTCGTGTAATTTGCTTGGCGATTTCGATATCTTTAGGATAATGCGTCAAAATCTGAGAACCGATTCTGTCTTTTAAAGGGGTTACAATGCTGCCGCGATTGGTATAATCCTCCGGATTGGCCGTAAATACAAATTGCAGATCCAGAGCCAATCTCAGATTGAAACCTCTTATCTGTACATCACCTTCCTGGAGTATGTTGAATAAAGCCACCTGTATCCTTGCCTGTAAATCCGGCAATTCATTGATGACGAAAATACAGCGATTGGCTCGTGGAATCATCCCGTAGTGAATCACTTTCTGGTTGGCATAGCTAAGCTTTAAATTAGCCGCTTTTATCGGGTCGATATCCCCTATAAGGTCGGCAACCGTAACATCGGGCGTAGCCAGTTTCTCAGCAAACCTTTCACTCCGGTGAAGCCAGGTAATAGGGGTTTTATCTCCTTTTTTATCGACCAGCTCTTTGGCATACAGTGAAATGGGGTGAAAAGGGTCATCATTAATTTCAGAACCTTCCACCACCGGGATATATTCATCCAGTAAGTTGAGAAGCTGTCTTGCAATTCTTGTTTTAGCCTGACCCCTCAGACCCAAAAGATTGATATTATGCCTGGACAGGATGGCCTGTTCCAGCTGAGGAATAACCGTGTGCTCATAGCCAAAAATACCTTCAAAAGAATTTTTATCGTTTTTTAAGTTGAAGATGAGGTTATCTCTCAATTCATCTTTTATAGACTTAGAGCTATAATTGTTTTCTTTTAAATCTCCAAGCGTCTTCAGTGCAGTTAATTGCATGTTATAATTTTTTTCGTTTGTTGTTTTCGTAATCTTCAAAAATCATTTCCCCAAGACCTTTCAACCCGGAAAAGTATGCTCTCCCCTGGTTGGATTTGGTGAATTCCCTTACAAACTGCTGTAAGTAAGGATCGGAAGCGATCATAAAGGTGGTAATGGGTATCTTCAGTTTTCGGGCCTGAGCCGCCATGTTGTAGCATTTCTTGGTAATGGTTTCGTCCAGGCCTGCACTGTTTTTGTAGTAGCTTCCATCGGCAAGTTTCAGACAGCTGGGTTTTCCATCGGTGATCATGAAAATCTGTTTGTTGGCATTTCGTTTCCTGCTCAGAATTTTCATGGCCAATTGTAATCCTGCCACGGTGTTGGTATGGTAAGGCCCTACCTGTAAGTAAGGTAAATCTCCAATTTTCACCGGCCAGGAGTCATTTCCAAAGACGATGATATCCAAGGTGTCTTTGGCATATTTAGTCGTTATCATTTCAGCCAGAGCCATCGCCACTTTTTTGGCAGGGGTGATTCTGTCTTCACCGTATAAAATCATACTGTGGCTGATGTCAATCATAAGCACGGTACTCATTTGAGTCTGGTGATGGGTGTCGTTTACAACCAGGTCATTCTCCGACATTTTAAATTCGTCGATTCCATGATTGATCTGAGCGTTTTTAAAACTTTCAGTCATAGAAACCTGGTCAAAACCATCGCCAAACTGGAAATCCCTTAAATCTCCTGTCTTATCTTCGCCAATGCCGGTATGCTTTGTTTTGTGTTTTCCGGAACCACTTCGTCTCAGTTTTCCAAAAATCTGCTCCAGAGCATGCTTTCGTATAGCCTGTTCGGTTTTGTTGGTAATCTTGACTCCGGAATTTCCATCAGGCTTTATTTCTTCCCGGATATAACCTTTCTTCTTGAGGTCTTCGATGAAATCATCAATGCTATAGTCTTCATTGGTAATTTCATAAGTTTTGTCTAATTCACGCAGCCAGTCTATAGCTTCATCGAAGTCCCCGGAAGTATGTGTAATCAATTCCATAAAGAGGTCCAGAAGCTTGTCGAACAAGCTTGTGTTTTCCTCATGGGTTTTAAATACGATTCCTTTTCTATAATTTGCCATGCCTTAAAAGTAGTAGAAATAAGAGGAGACAGGGAATAAGTTTGTGTTAAACTGTTTTTAAATTAAACTCAGCCAGGTAATCCCCTGCGTTCGATTTTTCAGATCTGTATAGTGCCTGGTATCCAGGAGGTTGCCTTTTCAGCAGAATCCAAACGGCCAAAATCTTAAAGGCCTTAAGTTTTCAGGAAGCTGATAAATATTTTCTTCTGAATTTAATAACGAGCGCTATGCTTCGAATCAGCATCCACACAAAAAAAGCAATCCAGATCGCATACAGTTTGAAGCCTAAATAATCAAATAAAATCAGCGTAGGCCAGAAGCCGAGGAAGGTAGCGAAGAGTAAGACATTTCGGAGGTATTTGGCTTCACCCAGCCCTTTGAAAATGCCGTCAAACATAAAGGCAATCGCATTGACAGGCTGCATGAGTAAGACCAGCCAGAATACCGAAGAAAAAAGAATCAGCACCTGCTCGTCTTTATTGAAGATGAGTCCGATCTCATCATAGAACAACGCACAAATTCCTGCCAGTAACAGAGCAATAATGACCGCGTATTTACTGATGTCTTTGCTCAAATTCCAGAGTTTGGTATAGGCTTTGGCTCCAAGAAGTTTACCACCAATCGCATTTCCGGCATTGGCATAGCCATCGATAAAGAAAGAAAAAAACAACCAAATATTCATCAGGATACTTTGAGCGGCTATATAATTTTTTCCATAATCGGTGGCATAAGAATTTGCGAGGTATATGGCTATATTTAGGGCCAGGGTTCTCAAAAACAAGTTGGAAGCCATGCTGATGAGAGGCTTCAGGTTTGGATTTAGGCTAAAACTGAGTTTGAGATGAAATGGTGTTTTTTTGATGTAAAAGTGTAAAGCCATGATAAGCATGACAGCCTGCGCAATCACACTGGCTATAGCGGCCCCTTCCAGATGCATAGCGGGAATGAAACCCTCGATGCCATATACCAGTAAGAAATCTAGGCCGATGTTTACAGCTCCTCCTACCAGGCTGCACTTCATCGCCCACAGCGTATTTTGTAAGCCTCTAAAAACGCCAAATATCGCAAAGGTGACCAGTGTAAACGGATAGCCAAGGGCTCTTATGCGGTAATAGCTTTGGGTATACTCTAGAATCAGGCCTTCGGCATTATAAGCACTGAAAATAAGTTCAGCAAAAAAAGCCGTTACGAAATAAATCAGTAGACTCAGTAAGAAATTGAGTAAGATGGTTTGCGGGACCAGTGTTTTTACAGCATTAAGTCTGTTGGAGCCTAAATGCTGAGAAACCAAGGCAGAAATGGCCGTTTTGGTCTGAGCCAGAATCCAAATGATAGCCGATAAAAAAGAGCCAACAATACCGGCAGCGGCCAAAGCTTCCACGGCATTGTACTCTACATTTCCTATAATCGCAATGTCGCTTAAAGAAATCAGGGGTTCTGCAACACCGGCGATAATGGCCGGAATAGCAATGGTGTTGATTTCCTTAAACGATACCTTAGGGGTTTTAACGGAAGATTTAGATGACATCGAGTATGCTTTCCAGTTTCATGCCTCTGGACCCCTTTATGAGGATATTTGAGGAGAGTTGAGTCTTGTTGGTTTTGACAAATTCTTTCAGCTCCTCTGTCGTCTTAAAGCCTTTAACCTTATCAAATGCTGAAGCAGCTTCACTGAAATGTTCTCCGCAAACCAGGATGTCATCAAAGTCTAAGGTCTTACAAACCTCAAGTATATGCAGGTGTTCCTGAGAAGAGTCCTGGCCCACTTCAAACATGTCGCCCAGAATGACGCTTTGTGGTCCCGATTCCATCTGTTTGAAACTTCTCAACGCAGCCTCCATGCTCGTGGGATTGGCGTTGTAAGCATCGAGCAGGATGTTCTTACCCTCTTTTTTAAGGATCTGAGATCTCATCTCTTCCGGTTCAAATTCTTCAATGGCTACTTTTATCTCTTCTTTATCCACGCTGAAATACCTGCCAATACCTATAGCAGCGGATATGTTTTTGAAATTATAACGGCCTATCAATTTACTGTGGATAGTCAAATTTGAATACTCAACTGTGACGAAAGGCCGGGCCTCTTTAAAAATAACCTGACAATCGGAAAGCGGTTTTTCGCCTATGCTGTAGTTTTTATGCTTTATGGCTTTCTCGACCTGCAAATCGTCGTCGCGGTTGAAAAAGATCAGGCCGTCGTGCTCAATAAGATAGTCGTAAAGTTCTGATTTGCCCTTTATCACTCCTTCTATTCCTCCGAAGCCTTCCAGATGAGCTTTGCCGAAATTGGTAATCAATCCGTAATTGGGCTCTGCGATTTTGCAAAGCGCTTCGATCTCTTTCTGGTGGTTCGCACCCATTTCTACAATGCCTAAATCCAATTCAGCAGTAAAAGAAAGCAGGGTTAAAGGAACGCCAATGTGATTGTTTAGGTTTCCAAGGGTTGCTTTTACTTTAAATTCTTTGGAAAGCACCTCATGTGTCAATTTTTTGGTGGTGGTTTTCCCATTGCTCCCCGTGATGGCTATAATGGGAATTTTAATCTGTTTTCGGTGATAGTTGGCCAAATCCTGCAGGGTCTCTAAAACATCATCCACAAGCATTTTGGATTCTCCAGTCTGTGTTTTATCATCGATTACAGCTAATAAGGCTCCATGTTCAAGGGCTTTATCGGCATAGCTGTTGCCATCGAAATTATCGCCTTTTAAAGCAAAGAAAATAGAATTGGGTTCGATTTTCCTTGTATCGGTGGATACGCCGCTGCTGACGAGAAACCTGGAATATAAGTGAGGTATATCTTTCATCATAAGAAATAAAAAAAGCTCTAATACAAAATTAGAGCTTTTTAGTCAGTTTCAACTTTTTTAATTTCTTGTTCTTCTCCCTTTATTGGATTTTGAACCAACTTTGGACATGGCGTTTCTAAAACCGATGTCATTTGTTGCCATCTCCTGAGGGTAAAATCTGCGTTGAGCAGGATCAAGCCAGTAGGCTCTGTCTTTCCAGGATCCGCCTTTATAAACGCGCACATTGTCATCGATAAGCGTTGTTCTGCCAGACGAATCGTCAAAGTTTCTCTGCATTTCACCGTCTTTTAAAGTCACAGCATTTTCAGGAGAATTGTACATGTTTTGGTCCTCGGCATCCGCATTGTTTTGTCCGTAGAATCTCGAAGACGATAAGTCTCCGTCTCTGTAATTTATATTATCGCTTTTGGAGAATTGTGTTCTTAAATAGGTTTCGCTTTCGCCGATTTCAACCTGAACAATTTCGCCCGGGGTAGTTCTGGCTACGATTTTACCATTGCTCAGGGTGTCGTAAATGACCTCATCCTGAGAAAGAACTTTAACTGTTCCATCTTGAGCTATAGCGTTTTTGGTATACACATTACCTCTGAAATAATTGAAATCGTTAAATTCATTATCTACCTTAGGTCTGTAAACATCTGCAACCCATTCAGAGACATTGCCTGCCATATCGTACAGACCGTAGTCGTTGGGTGCGTAAGATTTTACTTCATTGGTAATATCTGCACCATCATCACTCCATCCGGCTATACCGCCATAATCTCCTTTACCCTGTTTAAAATTGGCTAGCTGGTCTCCTATATTAGTTCTTTCTGCAGACCTGGTGTATTGACCGTCCCATGGGTATTTTTTTCTTCCCCGGTAGGTGTTGTATTCTCTCACAGAACTCTGTCCTAAAGCAGCATACTCCCACTCCGCTTCGGTAGGAAGCCTGTAGGCAGGCAGTAATTCGCCATCTTTTCTCTGGACATAAATATTGGTGCTGTCCGGATTGTTTCTAAGCAGTCTGTCGCTTTGCTTTCCGCCTCTGGTAATGCTATCATTGCCGCCATATACTAAACTTGGCGCATTGAGATAGGTTTCTGTGCTAAACAGGCTTTCTGCACTTGCATCTTTATAAGCACCTCTTACCGTGTAGCCTTTTTCTTCCAAGCGTTTTTCGTTAACACGTTCTGTTCTCCATTGGCTAAACTCTGTGGCCTGTATCCAGTTAACTCCCACAACAGGATAGTTGTGGTAGGCAGGATGCCTCAGGTAATTTTTAACCATGGTTTCATTAAATCCAAGCGGATTCCTCCAGACCAGAGTATCAGGCAATGCGCCTGTATAAATGTTTCTATAACGCTCTTCAGACGGAGGGAAAATTTCCTTTAACCAGTCTAAATATTCCAGGTACATAATATTGGTGACCTCGGTTTCATCTATAAAAAACGACTGAATATGTTGCTGGGTTGGTGTGTTATTCCAGTCATGCATGACATCATCCTGAACTCTGCCCATTGTAAATGTACCGCCTTCCACAAAAAGAAGACCAGGACCAGGGTCTTGTTCTTCGTAGTCTGTTTTGTAGCTTACACCTCCATCTTTTCCACTTAAATCCCAGCCGGTTGCTCTTGAGCTACCGTTGTAATCTCTAGAATTATTGCAGCTTGATATAGCTAATGCCATACAAACAAGCATGCAAGATTTAACGAAGTTTTTCCTAATCATAATTTCGATTTTAGTCCAAATTTTGTCTGCAATATAATGATTAACGCGGTATTGGCAAGTATATTTTATTGGTCAGGAATTAAATTTTTTTAAACTCATTTCTATTTCCTCTAATATATACTATCATTGTATACTTTACGTTTTTACCTTACTAACAGACAAGATTTCAACATGAAAATGTTATCCCTATTTTTAACTCTATGTGCCAGCGTAATTTCTTACGGGCAAGGCGGTAAAGTTAATTTAAATTGGGGTAATAACAATAAAATTGCTAAAATATCTTCAGCTGAGACTTATTTTTCAGACTTGAATCCTGCCAACTTTGAATTTGATCAGAATACAGGGCGTCTGCTATACACCCGCTTTTTCAAAACCAATTCTTCTGCGCTTACTCTGAAAAACATCCAAACTGAACGGGTTTCAGAGCATCTCGTTACCGCTCTTGGCGTAGTTCCTCAGGCAATTGATTACGCGTTTTCTGAAGCTGTTTTTGAAAATCAGAAAAAACTCATTCTGAAATTAAATCCGTTTTTTTATAAGAATAATGTTGTTCATAAGGTGGTTTCCTTCGAAACAGAAGAATCAAAAATTTCAGAACCTTCTTCCGGGTTTTCAGAGTTTAGTTCAAAAGCGACTGGAGCTCAACTCACAAATTCTATATTTAGTTCTGGTGGATTATTTAAGTTTTATGTTGAAGAAACAGGGGTGCATCGTATAGACTATGCCTTTTTACAAAGTTTAGGCATCAATCAATCTGATATTCCTTCCGAAAATCTTAAATTATACGGGCATGGTGGTGAAATGCTGCCTTTGAAAAATGAAGACAATTCCTATTTTGATCCGCCACAACTCGCTATTCAGGTTTTTGATGGAGGCGATGGCGTGTTCAATCCCGGCGATTACCTCTTGTTTTATGCCACCAATACGGAAGCCTGGAGCGAAGAAAACGCGACCAATCTGAACCTTTACGCCTCCCGATCCTATTATTATGTCTCTGTGAATTCCGATGCCGGAAAACGCATGTCCTCCCTAAACCAGCCTGCAGGAAATCCTACAACGACATTTACTGAATTTGATGCCTATCAGTTTTACGAGGTCGATGAGACGAGCTTGTCTCTGGTAGGGAGACGCTGGTTTGGAGATCGTTTCGATATTGAAACGGAAAGAACTTACGCGTTCAATTTTCCAAATTTGGTTTCAAGCGAACCTGTTTTACTCGACATCCGAGTAGGTGCCATTTCACCGATAAGCTCATCGTTTGGTTTTTCGGTTAATGGTCAGGTTCAGGGCAATACTATTTCAATTTTAGGAACAGATGCCAACAGTCCATCGCGAGGGGCACAATTGAGAACTCAGGTGAATTCAAATTCTGATGAATTGACAATACAGCTAACTTACAATAAAAACGGAAATCCGGGTGCAACAGGCTTTTTAGATTTCATTTCGGTAGAAGCCAGGAGGGAATTAATTGCCGGAGACGTCCAGTTCAAATTCAAAAATAACGAGGCTTCCACGCTAAGCGGTATCGGAGAGTATGTTATTCAAAATGCGTCCCAGGTTTCTCAGGTATGGGAAATTACCGATCCAATCCATCCGACCTTTATTGCCAATCCGGAACAGTCTTCTGCTTTTTCCTTTAAAAGTCTTTTAGGGACTGCACGGGAATTCCAGCTGCTGACCTCCACTTATCTGCAACCTCGAATAGAGTCTGGCAATATACGAGTGCCGAGCCAAAATATAAAAGGTACAATTTTGACCAATGCTCAGGGACAGTTTCAGGATTTAGATTATTTAATAATAACTCAGGCTTCGTTCCTTTCGGCAGCCAACAGATTAGCGGAATATAGGAGAGAACATGACGGTCTCGTTGTCAAAACCCTGACGGTAGAAGCTATTTACGAAGAGTTCAATTCCGGCAAACAGGATATTGGAGCTATCAGAAATTTGGTGAAGTATATATATGACCATGCCTCTTCGCCTGAGAACCGGATTAAATTTTTAGGAATCATTGGGGATGCTTCAGTAGATTATAAAAACAGATTACAAAACAACACCAATATAGTGCCTACCTTTCAAAGCCTGGGCAGTTTTTCTACAACGGTATCTTCCTTTATGTCCGATGATTTTTTTGTGATGATGAATCCCGGTGAAGGGAGAATGCAGCGAGGTGAACTGATGGATCTTTCGGTGGGCAGGATTCTGGCAGACACGCCACAACGGGCAAATGCCATGGTCGATAAGATTATTTCTTCTGAAGAGAACGAGTCTTATGAGGAATGGCGAAATAACTTTATATTAATATCAGATGATGCCGACGATGAACGGGACTTTTACCTGCAGGTGGATTTAGATAATCTCGGAGACAGGATTTCAGAAAATAAGCCCACCGTCAATGTGAAAAAAATTCACTCTGATGCTTTTCAGCAAATAGCCGGGGCGGGAGGAGACCGGTATCCCGAGGTGAATGAAACCATCACCAATTTCATTGAAGTAGGAGCGGCTGTGGTCAACTATTTTGGGCACGGTGGTGAAGATGGTCTGGCACAGGAACGTATTGTGACACAAACCAACACGCAGAATTGGACCAATCCAGATCGCTATACCTGCTTTGTGACCATCACCTGTGAATTTACAAAGTTTGATAATCCACTAAGGATGACGGGAGGAGAACTTACCTTCTGGAACGAGAATGGCGGAGCCTCTTCACTGGTCACCACTACCAGGGCAATAAGTGTCTTTGCTGGAGTCCAGTTCAATAATGTGTTTGCCCCTTTCCTTTTTGATTTTGACAACAACGATGAAACCATAGCTCAGTCAGTGGCCAGAGCCAAGCGAAATATTTCAGGGAATGGGAAACGCATCGTCTTTTTTGTGGGAGACCCGGCGATGAGGCTGCCCCTTCCAAAGCCCAGGGTTCAGCTCACAAGTATCAATGATGTAGCACTTTCTCAATTCACAGATACCCTGCAGGCACTGGGAAAATATAAGTTTAAAGGACAAATTGTAGATGCCGGCAATCAGGTGCTTCAGAATTACTCCGGGAATTTGTCTGCTGTGATTTTCGATAAACGAATCGAAAGGCAGACCTTAGGGAATGACGGTGCTAGGATTAACGGTCAGCTGGCTATTATGGATTTTACGACTTTGGGAGAAAATTTGTTTAGAGGCCAGGCTAGCGTGGAAAGCGGAGAATTTGAATTTGAATTTATCCTTCCTAAAGATACGGGGCTTCCGGTTGATACTGGTCGGGTGAGTTTTTATTCTTCCAATCAAAACCAGCTTGAGGAATACAGCGGTTATAACACCGATCTTTTGATAGGGGGCTTAAATGAAGATGCACCTGAAGATAACGAAGGGCCCCTGATCAATCTGTTTATGAATGATGAAAGCTTTGTTAACGGAGGGATAACCGATAATCAACCTTATATTCTGGCGCTGCTTGAAGATGAAAACGGAATCAATACCGCGGGAGGTATAGGTCACGATATCGTGGGTATTTTGGATGGGGATGAGGCGAATCCTATAATTCTGAACGAATATTACGAAGCCGAACAGGACGATTATACCAAGGGGAAGGTGTATTACAGACTGCGTGACCTGGAAGACGGAGAACATACCTTAACTCTAAAAGCCTGGGATGTCTATAATAATTCTCAAACCCAGGATATTCATTTTGTGGTTGCCGGAGATGATGAACTTAAGATTACCCGGGTGCTTAATTACCCCAATCCATTTATAGATTACACCGAGTTTTGGTTTAATCACAACCGACCGTTTGAGCCTCTTGAGGTGATGGTACAGGTCTTTACGGTGTCAGGAAAGCTTGTCTGGTCTGAAAATCAAATTGCAAATACCAGTGGCTTTCTCTTCAGGGACATGAGCTGGGATGGAAGGGATGATTTTGGAGATAAAATAGGAAAAGGGGTTTATGTATACAAGCTTATAGTAAAATCAACGTTAACTAATCAGAAAGTAGAAAAATATGAGAAACTTGTCATTTTATAATTTAAACAGAGTTGCTAATTCAAATTTACCTATGAAGTCTATACTGGTAGTGCTGCTGGCGTTGGTGTTTATGCCAAGAGCCTCCTATGCACAGGATGACCGGCGTGTCATTACAACGGGAGTTCCCTTTTTGCTCATTGCTGCAGATGCCAGGTCTTCCGGAATGGGAGACCAGGGCGTGGCAACCCCTGTGGATGCTTTTTCTCAACAGTGGAATGCTGCAAAATATGCCTTTTCAGAGTCGAAAACAGGAATCGGTATAGCTTACACACCTTACCTTAGAGAGCTGGTGAATGATGTGAATATCGCCAACCTCACCTACTTCAACAGGTTAAATGAAAGGAGTGCGTTTGCAGCCAGTATACGGTATTTTGACCTTGGAGAAATCGAGTTAAGACAGACTGCAGATCAGGTTCCCAGCATAGCGAATCCTAATGAATTTGCCATTGACTTAAGTTACTCGCTTAGACTAAGTGAGGAATTTTCAATGGCTGTGACCGGGCGTTTTATAAATTCTAATTTGAGGATTCCAACAGGAATTGCAGAGGCAGATCCGGCCAGTACTTTTGGAGCTGACATCTCTATGTTCTACAGAAGCGAAGAGAAATTTTATAATGATTTCAACGGGCGCTGGAGGGCCGGGTTAGCGGTGAGCAATATCGGGCCAAAGTTAAAGTACGATGATGCAGGTCAGGAAAATTTTCTCCCCACCAATTTTAAGGCAGGGGCAGGATTCGATTTTATTTTTGATGCCGCCAATACCTTAGGCGTACATCTGGAATTTAATAAGCTTCTTGTGCCGACTCCCCCAAGGTTTGATACTGAAAACGGACAATTAACCCCTGAAGGTCAGCAGGCTTTCCTGGATTATTCAAGTCAGAATGCCATAGGAGCCATTTTTTCTTCCTGGACAGATGCGCCTGACGGGCTTTCTGAAGAGCTTAAAGAAATTACCTGGGCTCTTGGAGCAGAATACTGGTTTGAAGATAGTTTTGCCTTGAGGCTGGGGTATTTTAACGAGTCTCAGGACAAAGGCTTCCGGAAATTTCTAACCATTGGTTCCGGGTTCAAATACTCAGCCATCGACATTGATGTGTCTTACTTATTTTCAACTTCAACCGTACAGAATCCCCTGGAGGGAACGCTCAGGTTCGGTTTAACGTTTAATATAGGAGATAATACCTATATTGAATATTAACTCTATCTTTGTTTTAAACCCTTAAAAAAAGTATCAATAGAATTGATGCTTTTTTTGTCTTGAAGAAGATTGTAAATTATGACAGAAAAGCAAATCAGTGCAAGCATAAAGATTTTTGATTCAGCTTCTGAACTTCCAGAGCATATTCAGACCTTGATGAATCAGGCTGTAGAAGCCAGAAACACTGCCTATGCTCCCTATTCCAAATTCAAAGTTGGCGCAGCACTTAGTTTAGAAAATGGCGAAGTGGTTAGGGGGAGTAACCAGGAAAACGCTTCATATCCATCAGGTCTGTGTGCAGAACGCACCGCGATTTATGCTGCAGGCGCCAATTATCCCAACCAGAAAATAAAAGTCTTGGCGATTTCGGCGACTTCAGAAAAACATGATGTGACGGAGCCCATTGCTCCCTGTGGTGCCTGCCGTCAAGCCATTGCAGAATATGAGCAAAAACAGGACGAACCCATTCAAATCTACTTTACAGGAATCAGTGGTAAAGTCATTTGTGTCGAGTCGCTTTTAGATATATTACCCCTGGCATTCAACAATAAATTTCTTTAGACTTAATACGCCTAAAGTATTTTCAATTCTTACATAAAGTATTACTTTTGTAATTCTGTTTTAACGAAGACAAAATATAGCTGTACATGAAAAAAATAACAAAAAAGACTTATTTGAAATGGTATGAAGACATGCTGTTTTGGAGAAAGTTTGAGGATAAATTGGCTCAGGTTTATATACAACAAAAAGTAAGAGGTTTTTTGCATCTTTATAATGGACAGGAAGCCATTTTAGCTGGTGCTTTACATGTCATGGATCTGAAAAAAGATAAGATGATTACCGCTTATAGAAACCATGTGCAGCCTATAGGAATGGGTGTGGATCCTAAAAGGGTCATGGCTGAGTTATATGGAAAAAAAACAGGTACTTCTCAAGGTTTGGGAGGCTCGATGCATATCTTTTCCAAAGAGCACAGGTTCTACGGAGGTCATGGTATCGTTGGAGGTCAGATTCCTTTAGGAGCGGGCTTAGCCTTTGCAGATAAGTATTTCAATACCAATGCCGTGACGCTTTGTTTTCTTGGCGATGGTGCAGCAAGACAAGGTTCTTTACACGAGACTTTAAACATGGCTACCAACTGGAAACTGCCAGTGGTGTTCTGTGTCGAAAACAACGGTTACGCCATGGGAACTTCCGTTAAAAGAACTTCAAGTCACGAAGATATCTGGAGACTTGGCTTAGGTTATGAGATGCCTTGTGGTCCTGTGGACGCCATGGATCCTACCAAAGTAGCGGAAGCTTTGGATGAAGCTATTACCAGAGCAAGGGCAGGAAAAGGACCAACCTTCCTAGACCTGAAAACCTACAGATACAGAGGACATTCCATGAGTGATGCTCAAAAATACAGAACGAAAGACGAAGTAGAAGAATATCAAAAAATAGATCCAATATCCAAAATTAAACAGATTTTGCTGGATAAGGAATATGCAACAAAAGAGGATATTAAGAAGATTGATAAGCGGGTAAAAGACAAAGTCAGCGAGTGTGAAAAATTTGCGGACGAGTCAGATTTCCCAGACAAAAACGTCATGTATGACGTCGTATACGAGCAAGAAGATTATCCTTTCATTTCTCACAAATTATAAGTAGATGGCTGAAGTAGTAAACATGCCCAGATTAAGTGACACCATGGAAGAAGGTGTTGTGGCAAAATGGTTAAAGCAAAAAGGAGATAAAGTAGAAGAAGGAGACATTTTAGCTGAAATCGAAACCGATAAAGCGACGATGGAATTTGAATCCTTTCACGACGGTGTGCTTCTGTATATTGGAGTTGAAGAGGGAGAAGGGGCTCCGGTTGACTCGCTTCTGGCCATTATTGGAGAAGAGGGTGAAGACATTGATGACCTCATAAAAAATGCTGAAGGCGATAATGCCTCGGAAGAAGACTCTGAAAAGTCTGATGATAAAACTTCTGAATCCAAAGAGGAGAAGTCCGCATCAAAGGATTCCTCTGAAGAGGATCAAGGCGGAGATGGTGCTGATATGCCTGAGGGCGTTGAGGTTGTTACCATGCCACGCTTAAGTGATACCATGGAAGAAGGTACAGTGGCTACCTGGTTAAAATCTGTTGGAGATGATGTGGAAGAAGGAGACATCCTGGCTGAAATCGAAACCGATAAAGCGACTATGGAATTCGAATCTTTTTACACCGGAAAATTGCTGCACATCGGTATTGATGAAGGCGAATCTGCTCCTGTAGATGAGGTTTTAGCGATTATTGGTCCTGAAGGCACCGATGTAGATCAGGTTTTAAAATCTTTAAAATCGGATGGAAAATCTTCATCTGATTCTAAAAAAGGGTCCAAAGACACTAAGTCTGAAGCATCCAAATCAGAAGATAAGTCTTCTTCATCCAGTGCAGAAGATAGCTCTGGCGATAAAGATGCGGATAACACAGACGATGAAGGAAGAATACTGGCTTCACCTTTAGCTAAAAAAATAGCGGAAGACAAAGGCATAGATTTAAGAAAAGTAAAAGGCTCTGGAGACCAGGGTAGAATCGTGAAAAAAGATGTGGAAGACTTCACGCCTTCTGCTGAAAGCACCAAGAAAGAAACGCCTCAGGCCGAACAACTAAAACAACAGGAAACAGCGCCAGCCGCAAAAGTGTATACTCCGGCAGGAGAAGAATCTTTTGAGGAAGTGAAGAATTCTCAAATGAGAAAAACCATCGCTAAGCGTTTGTTAGAATCTAAGAACTCCGCGCCGCATTATTACCTCAATATCGAAGTGGATATGGAGAATGCGATGGCCTCTAGATCCCATATCAACGAGATGCCAGATGTGAAAGTTTCTTTTAACGATCTTGTTATCAAAGCCTCTGCGATGGCTCTAAGGAAACATCCGCAGGTCAATTCTTCCTGGGATGGTGAAACGACAAGGCTTGCCAAGCACATTCATGTAGGCGTTGCTGTTGCTGTAGAGGAAGGACTTTTGGTTCCTGTTTTAGAATTTGCAGACCAGCAAAGCTTAACTCAGATCGGTGGCAACGTGAAAAATTTAGCTGCAAAAGCTAAAAACAAAAAGCTGCAACCCAACGAGATGGAAGGCAGTACATTCACAGTCTCAAATCTTGGAATGTTTGGAATTACTGAGTTCACGAGCATTATCAACCAGCCCAATTCAGCTATCCTTTCCGTAGGAACGATTGTTGAAAAGCCTGTGGTTAAAAAAGGTGAAATTGTTGTAGGACATACCATGACACTTACGCTGGCATGCGATCACAGAACTGTGGATGGGGCTACGGGTGCTAAGTTTCTTCAAACTTTAAAAACCTATCTGGAGAATCCAGTGACCATGTTAGCTTAGTCGCTGATATATTGAAACAACCTACTGCCTTTTCAGACTTTTAATAGGTCTTTAAAGGCAGTTTTTATATATTCACTTTATGAAAAAAATCATTATCACCCTTTGCATAGGTTCACTTTTAGCCTTCTCTTGTAAAAATTCAACGCAAGATGAGAAAAAAGAAAATTTAGAAGAAACAGATAAAATCGAGTTCGAATATACTGCAGAATCAGCTCTCAAAGAGATAACTTCAGATGAGTTTATGGGAAGGAACACAGGTTCAGACGGTATTGAAGAAGCTGCATTTTATATTGAAAATTCCTTTCAGGAATTTGGTGTGAAGCCCTACTTTGAAACCTACAAAGATTCTTTCAAACTGAAAGAAATAGATGGCTATAATGTCGTAGGCGTTTTGAAAGCTAAAGAATCTACTGATTTGAGACCACTTATCATAGGTGCTCATTATGACCACATCGGAATTATTGAAGCTGTAGATAACGACAGCATTGCCAATGGAGCCAATGATAATGCAACAGGAACCGTAGCTGTTCTGGAACTCGCCAGATTTTTATCCAGTCAGGAACTGAAACGCGATGTTATTTTTGCCCTCTTTTCTGCCGAGGAAAAAGGCCTGGTTGGCGCAAGGCATCTGGCTACTAAAATGAAAGCCCGGGACAAGCAACCTTATCTTGTATTTAATATTGAAATGCTGGGTGCTCCAATGAAGGATAAGCCCTATCGAGCTTATGTCACTGGTTATGAAATGTCAAATCTTGCTGAGGTGTTCAATGGTTTTTATGAAGGCCAGGATGCATTCTTAGGGTTTTTACCTCAGGCTGCTGAGTACAATCTCTTTAAAAGAAGTGATAATTATCCGTTTTATGAGGTTTTCAACATACCGGCTCATACCATCAGTTCTTTCGATTTTACCAACTATGAGTATTATCATCATGTCAATGACGAGTTTGAAGAGCTTGATGTAAATGCCTTTTTAAAATTAGTCGACGACTTAAAGCCCGGAGTATTGCAATTAATCAATTCCACAGAAACCCCCGTAAACCTTAATTAATGTCAAAAACCATAGTCATCACAGGAACCAGCCGAGGCATTGGCTTTGAACTTGTCAAGCTTTTTGCTGCTGAAGGCCATACTATATTTGCCCTGTCCAGAAACGATAAGCCTGTAAGCGCACTGAATCTTGAAAACGTTTTTTCATATTCCTGCGATCTCAGCGATTCTTCTCAGGTTTCTGAAGTGGCTGAAAAGATAAAATCTCGGGTCAGCTCTGTGGACATTTTGATTAATAATGCAGGTCAGTTTTTAAAGCAGGACTTTAAAGATACCAGACTGGAAGATGTGAGAAGCGTTTACGAAACCAACGTGTTTTCTGTTTTCGATTTGACACATCAGCTGCTTCCGGCGATGAAGGATTCTACACATGTGGTTACCATTAGCAGTATGGGTGGTGTTCAGGGAAGCATGAAGTTCCCCGGACTAGCGGCTTACAGTTCAAGCAAGGCTGCGGTCATCACCTTAACTGAATTACTTGCAGAAGAGTATAAAGTCAACGGACCTTCTTTTAATGTCCTGGCTCTGGGAGCAGTTCAAACGGAAATGCTCGAGGAAGCCTTTCCTGGATTGCAGGCTCCAAACTCTGCTTTGGAGATGGCGGAATACATCAAAGGTTTTTCAGAAAATGGTCAGCGATATTACAACGGGAAATTATTACAAGTGTCCAGTTCTACGCCTTAAAATGGAATGAAAGAAACCCTTCAAAAATATTTGCCAGAGCGTTCGGTTGTTCCTGTCATGGGGATGATAAAAGCCTATCAAATTCAATTGAAGATTGTAAGTCAAAGGCAAAGTAAGCATGGGGATTACAGACTTAAGCCTGATGGTTTTCATCAGATTACAGTCAATTCCAATTTAAATAAATACCGTTTTTTAATGACGACGGTTCATGAGGTGGCTCATTTGATAGCTTTCAAGACCTATGGATTCTCGATTTTGCCTCACGGACCTGAATGGAAACATACCTTTCAAAAATTGATGCTCCCTTTTTTGAATCCGGAAATATTTCCAAATGATCTCTTGCCGGAGCTGGCAAGACACTTTAAAAATCCCACGGCGAGTACCGATACAGACGCCAGGCTTGCGGTGGCCATTAAGCAGTATGACAAGCCTAATGATAAAAATTTTATATTTGAACTGCCCTTCGGAAGTGTGTTCCAAATTCCTAATGGAAGGAAATTTAAAAAGGGGAGAAGGATTCGGAAACGATACGAATGCCAGGAAATTGATTCTGGAAAACTATATGTATTTCAGCCCAATGCTGAAGTTTTTCTTTTAAAATAATAAGGATGAGTAAAAAAGATAATTATGCTGTTATCATGGCTGGAGGTGTGGGGTCCAGGTTTTGGCCCGTGAGTAAAACCTCCAATCCTAAGCAGTTTCATGACATGTTGGGAACAGGTAAATCCCTGCTTCAACATACCTTTTTAAGGCTGGCAAAACTGGTCCCGGCCCGTCAAATTTTGATCCTAACCAATTCAGAATATGTGGACCTTGTGAACCAGCAGTTGCCGGATATCGACAACAGCCAGGTGATTGCAGAACCCGCGATGAGAAATACGGCTCCCTGTATTTTACTGTCAGCTCTTAAAATCAACAAAGAAAACCCCGAAGCCCGAATGATTGTGGCACCAAGTGACCACTGGATAGAGGATGAAGCGGCTTTTGCGAAAGATGTCCACCTGGCTTTCGAGGCCTGTTCCCAACAGGATCTTTTGATGACTTTAGGCATAAAACCTACTTTTCCAAATACGGGTTACGGTTACATCAAATACAGAAAAGAGGATAGCGAAGTGGTTAAAAGAGTTGAAAAATTTACGGAAAAGCCTGATTATCCTACGGCTCAATCCTTCTTAAAAGCAGGGAATTACCTTTGGAATGCAGGAATCTTTATTTGGAAAACCTCTTTTATAATAGATCAGTATCAGCAGTTTCTTCCAGGTATGTTTTCAGTCTTTGAAAAGTCCTGGTCCAAATTGAATACAAAAGAAGAGGACAGCTTTTTAGAAAAGCATTATCCTCAGTTTGAAAATATTTCCATCGATTATGGTATCCTGGAAAAAGCAAAGCAGGTTGGGGTGATTGAAGCCAGTTTCGACTGGAGCGATTTAGGAACCTGGGGTTCACTTCATAATCAGCTCCCTAAGGATGAAAACGAGAATGTAAGTATAAACGCGCAATCTGTTTTTATAGATTCAACCAATACCATTTTACGAACGTCTAAAGGTAAAATAGCAATTATCAAAGGTCTCCACGATTATATCGTGGTGGAGAGCGATGAAAGTCTCGTGATTTTACCCAAAACGGATGAACAGGAAATCAAAACAATACGTAACTTGGTTATGGATAAATTTGGAAAAAACCACGGCTAACTCATGACTGAAAACACCACAAATTCTTCTGGCGATACTTCAAATTCTGAATCCTCGAAGCAGGTTAAAACCAGCCTTAGACATTCTTTTGGAAGCATCAAAGATTTCTTATACGAACTATTGGATATCACCCAGGATACCGACAGGGAAGCCACCACCGAAGCGATTCTAAAAGACATTCCCTTCAAGGGGCACAATGCATGGATTTTGATCTTTTCCATTTTTGTCGCTTCCGTAGGTCTAAATGTGAGCAGTACAGCTGTTGTGATTGGAGCGATGCTTATCTCCCCTCTGATGGGACCTATTGTAGGGCTCGGGTTTTCTGTAGCGATCAATGATGTGGATACCCTGAGAAGATCCCTGATCAACCTTGGAGTTATGGTTGGGCTCAGTTTGCTTACGGCATTTATTTATTTTCAATTATCCCCACTTACCAAGCTCACTCCCGAACTCGAAGCGAGAACTTATCCGACTATACTCGATGTTTTAGTTGCAATTTTTGGCGGTTTAGCCCTTATTATTGCCAAGGCAAAAAAGGGAACCATTATCACCGTTATTTCGGGTGTGGCTATTGCTACAGCTTTGATGCCTCCGCTTTGTACAGCCGGTTACGGTTTAGCAGTCTGGGACATGAGTATTTTTGGAGGCGCCATGTATTTGTTTACCATCAACACGATATTTATAGCCTTATCCACTTTTGTGGTTTCTAAATTCTTAAGATTTCCTCTCGTTAAATATGCAAATTCACTGCGGCGAAAGCGAATTGCACAAATCGCTTCCTCAATTGCCATCATAGTCATGATTCCTAGTGTTTATTTGTTTTATAACCTGATGAAGGAGTCCTACTTTGTAACCGATGCCAATGCCTTTGTACAGGAGGAGTTGTTGAGCTACAAGCAATCCTTTCTTCAGAAAAACGCGACCCATATCTCTTATAATTCGGGACTTTCACCAAGTATTGAAGTCTCTTTCTTAGGCAAAGAAATTCCTAAAGAAGTGATTACTTTATGGAAAGACAAGATGAAGACCTACGATTATTTGGAAGGCACAGAGTTAAAAGTCCTTCAAAATGAAAATTCGGAGAATTTTAACCAGGTGCAGTACATGGTGGAGCTTAAAAAAAGAGATTCTTTAGAGCTGGCTGAGTCTAAAACTGAAATTGAAAATTTACGCTACCAGCTAAGAACCATACAAAAAAGCAACAGGATTGTAGAATTTGGCCGGCTGGCTCAGGAAATTCAACTCAATTACGAAAACATAGCTGAGGTGAGTTTTGCCGATGTTATAAAATCAAACTTTGAGAACCTGGATACCATTCCAACCTTCAGTATCAAATGGAATCAGGAAGTGAATCCGGAAGAAAAAGAAGCTAAACTGAAACAACTCGAAGGCTGGTTATCCTATAAATTAAACCTCGACGACATAGAAGTGCTTTCGTTGAATTAAAGCCCTTCTCGCTGAGCGACCCTTACTTTTTGAAATAAATTGGAGGCGTAAACGAAATCAATCAGTTTTTGGTTGTCGGTTTTATAAATGTTGTCTTTATTGCCTTCCCAGGCTTTCACTCCATGTTCCAGGTAAATAATATTTTCACCGATTTCAAAAACCGAATTCATATCGTGGGTGTTGATGACGGTTGTGATATCGTTTTCATGGGTGATTTCCTGAATAAGATTATCAATGACAGAGGCAGTTCTGGGATCCAGTCCTGAATTGGGTTCGTCGCAAAATAAAAAATTGGGTTTGTTGACAATAGCTCTCGCTATAGAAACCCGCTTTTGCATTCCGCCACTTATCTCAGAAGGTAATTTATGATTGGTTTCTTTCAAATTCACCCGGTCAAGAACTTCCTCTACACGATTTTTCATCTCCTGTTTGCTCATTTTTGTAAGCATCTTCAAGGGAAACATTACATTTTCTTCAACCGTCATAGAATCGAACAGAGCACCGCCCTGAAAGACCATACCCATTTGCTTGCTGATTTCTCTTTTCTCATCTTTAGAAAAATGCTTGTAAGCCTTGCCATTGTATTCTATACTGCCGGAGTCTGGAATCAGGAGCCCGAGCAGACATTTCAAAAACACAGTTTTACCTGAGCCCGATTGCCCGATGATTAAATTGGTTTTACCTTTTTCAAATTCGGCATTCACACCTTTTAGGACGTCCAAATCATCAAAAGACTTATGTAAATCTGTAACTTTTATCATATTAGCTTAATAATAATTGGGTGATGAAATAATTCATGAAAATGATGATAACACTGGTCCAGACAAAGGAGGTCGTTGCAGCATGACCTACTTCCAGCGATCCGCCTTTCATATAATAACCATGGAAGGAAGGAACAGTGGCGAGTATCAGGGCAAAAATGAAACTTTTGAGGAATGCATAGAAGATTTGAAAAGGAACGAAATCTTCCTGTAAACCTGTAATAAATTGGTCTGCATTTAAATATCCGCCATAAACACTGGCAATATAAGCCCCTATGATGCCAATGAACATAGAAATGGCAATCACAAAGGGAAACAGACACATGGCTATGATTTTAGGAAAAACGAGATAATTCAGCGAGTTTATACCCATGACTTCCAGGGCATCAATCTGTTCAGAAACCCGCATGGTTCCGATACTTGAAGTGATATAGGAGCCCACTTTTCCTGCCATAATAATAGATACGAATGTAGGGGCAAATTCTAAGATAATGGATTGCCTGGCCGCAAAGCCTATAAGTGATCTGGGTACAAAAGGATTTGAAAAATTGAGCGCGGTTTGTATCGCAATAACCGCTCCTATGAAAAAGGATATGAAGACCACAATTCCTAAAGAACTAATGATAAGATCGTCTATTTCCTGAAGAATAAGTCTTCTCAGTTCTGAAGTTTTGGTCATTCTTTTGAAGGTGTCATATATCATTATGAAATATTGACCAATACTTTTAATATATTTTGATAGCATCTGTTTGAAGCCTTTTTGAAATTTTTATAAAAATAGAATAAAAACTTGAGGATACGATTTAACCGAAGCATAAACTTGAAACTTATATAAGTTCCTATCTTTGCAAAAAATACGTTTACTTATGAAATTTAAAATCACCTTTTTATTTCTTCTACTTCTTCAAGTTCAGTTGTTTGCTCAGGAACAGCCGGGAAAAACCAAGCTTGTGGTTGGAGTGGTCGTGGATCAAATGCGATATGATTATCTAACCAAATTCGAAAATCACTATTCTGAAGATGGTTTCAAACGCCTGCAAAGGGAAGGTTTTGAAATGAAAAATTTTCATTTTGATTATGTTCCTACCTACACAGGACCGGGTCATGCCTCCGTTTACACGGGCACTAGTCCGATGAATCACGGGATCGTTGCCAATAACTGGTACGATAAGGTAATCAAAGAAAGTGTTTACTGCGTTTCAGATTCCGAGGTTTCAGGTTTGGGGGTAGATTCGGATAATAGAGATGGTAAAATGTCACCTCATAGAATGCTGACCACCAGCTTTGCAGATCAGAACCGACTTCATACCCAATTCAGAGGAAAAACCATAGGCGTATCCATCAAGGATCGTGGCGCTATTTTGCCGGCAGGTCACACAGCCAATGCAGCCTACTGGTTTGTAGGTGGAGATCAGGGGCATTTTATAAGTTCAGATTTCTATATGGATGAGCTGCCGAACTGGGTCACTAAGTTCAATGCTTCTGATGTGGCTAAAAGTTACCTCAAAGTCTGGGACACCTATCAGGATATATCCACTTACACCGAAAGTGGTTCAGACCTCAATACCTACGAAAATGGATTTAGAGGTAAAAAAGAGGCTGCCTTTCCTTATGATCTAAAGTCACTGGCCAGGGAAAATGGTACATTTAGCATTCTTAGACCCACTCCTTATGGGAATGATTTGCTCTTGGATTTTGCCAAAGAAGCGATAGTCGGCGAAGAACTTGGACAAGATGAGTTTACAGACGTATTCACGCTGAGCTTTTCCAGTACAGATTACGTAGGTCATAATTTCGGAGTAAATTCCAAGGAGGTTCAGGATACCTATGTGAGGCTGGATCGCAATATTGCCGATTTGATGGCATTTCTGGACAGGCAGGTTGGAAAAGGAAATTATACCTTATTCTTAACTGCAGACCACGGCGCCGTTCATGTGCCGCAATTTTTAAAAGACAACCAGATTCCTGCCGGTTATTTTGAAGTGGACGACATGCGTGAAGCTTTGGAAGCTCACCTGAGCTCAAATTTTGGTTTGGAAAACGTCATAGAAAGCATTTACAATCACCAGATTTTTCTTGATTATTCCAAGTTCGATACGTATGCTGAATTTGTTGCTGCTCAAAATGAAGTCAAGCATTTTTTACTTCAGTATAAAAACATAGATAAGGCCTATACGCGAGAAACGCTTGAAAACGGTGATTTTACAGGCACTCCTGCAGAACTTATCTTAAGAGGCTTTCATCAGAAACGAAGTGGGGATATAGCCTACGTCCTGGAAAACGCTTACATTTCTTATTCAAGAAAAGGGTCCACTCATGGGAGTGGAAACAATTACGACACCCAGGCGCCTTTATTGATGTACGGGAATGGAATAAAATCAGGGAAAACCTATAACAGATATCACATTCCAGATATCGCTCCCACCATGTCTGCTCTTTTAGGAATCGAATTACCCAACGGAGCCACGGGGACCGTTATTTCTGAAGTTTTGGAATAAGCGTTCTTTAAGCTTAGACCATCTATAGGATCTTATAAAAGCACCTTCCTGTTCAGTGACCAGGAAGGTGCTTTTTTTGGAACTGCTGGTCTGAAAGGAGGTCATGGATTTTAGAAAAAAGGACAGACTCGATTTATTATTTGCCATTTTCAAACAGGTCAGAAGGGCTAAAGACCAGCTATATCGCATTCGGAATAAAGAAGTTCCAAAAAAAGCGGGTAGATTTTTTTTGTACTGCTGCCCGGTAGGCTTAAGATGTTTGACCAGCAAATCGGGATTGGTTTTCACCTCCCAGCCATAGAACCTGGCTTTCATTTCATCGATGGTATCCCAGCCCATAGCTGGAGTTAAACCCTCTATGTCTGTAAAACAGGTTTTCCTGTAAGCCTTCAACGCCCCTCGTAAGTGATCAGCATTGGTGAGTTGTTCAACCTGCCAGGTACCCTCTTTGCAAATGGTACAAAACCCGCCATACATGCCGAGTTTCGGGTTTTCCTGAAAAGCTTTAGTCAGGACCTCCAGATAATTTTCAGGAAAAATCAAGTCAGCATCAAATTTGCAAATCACATCGTAATCGATTTCCAAAGCTTTAAGTCCGGCATTGAAGGTTTCAACAATTTTGCCTCCAGGTTCATGACTGAAACTCTTTGGCCTTGAAATAAGACTCAGATTTTCGTAAGAAGAGGCCAGATGCTCAACTAGTTCCGGGGTTTTGTCCCCGGAGCCGTCGTCGACCACAAGAATCTTTCTGGCAGGGTAGGTTTGATTCAGAAGAGACTCCAAACAGGCTTTGATGAATTTTTCTTCGTTGTAAGCAGGTATGATAATGGCTATGTCCACTAGGCGGATTTTCTTTTACAGAACACAAGATAATACCTTGGTGTAAACAACCTTAAAACCGGTCGTATTCCGATTTTATTCACCGGATGGGTAAAGCTTTTGGAAGCTAGGATGTCCCAGCCTGCTTTATCCAGAAGCCAGTCGAATTGCCACTGCTCAAATTCATGATAATGTCTGTCCCAGGGATCGGTTTTGCTCTGATAGGCTTTGGCAAACCAGAGTTTGAGGGGTATGCTGGCAAACAAATACTCACTTTGGAGGCTCTTCAATACTTCCAAAGGGGAGAGCAGATGTTCAAAGATTTCAAAAGCTGTTGTGATTTCTGCTGAAGAGGCTTTAAGTTGACTTTGATCCAGATCAAGGTCCTGGCCTTTGGTATTTTCGATACTGTAACCTTCCTTTGAAAGCAATTTAGAAAAAGGATTTTCCACGCCAAGGTCCAAAATTTGAGCAGGCGGAGGGGCGTGTGTTTTTAGAAATTCTAAGGTGATTCCAAATCGCTTTTCAGGATAAGTCTTTTCGTACATATAGTCTAGATTTCGTAGACTATAGCGTTGATGTTCATCCCGGCTCCTACACTCGCAAACATCACGGTATCCCCGGGCTTTAAACTTTCATGTTCAAAATCCCCCTTCAGAAACATGTCATAAAGCGTAGGAATAGTCGCTACACTACTGTTACCGAGTTTATCGATGCTCATCGGCATCACATCTTTGGGAGCTTCTTTGTCATAAAGCTTATAGAACCTCTGAACAATAGCCTCGTCCATTTTTTCATTCGCCTGATGAATGAAGATCTTTTTCAAATCCTCAATGGATTTACCACTTTCCTCCAGGCAGGATTTCATAGCCTCCGGCACTTTAGACAAGGCGAAGTTGTAAATTTTCCGGCCATACATCTTGATGTAAGCTCTGTCGTCTTCTCTGTCGGGAGAAAAGGATTTATCGAAATAGATATAGTTAGCTTCCGTTTTAGCGTAGGTAGCTGATTTGTGTGCTAAAATACCACCGCTACCTTCTTTTGATTCAAAAATAGTAGCGCCTGCACCATCGGCATAAATCATACTGTCTCTGTCATTTGGGTCTACAACCCTGGAAAGGGTTTCAGCTCCAATTATTAAACAGCGTTTGGCCATACCCGCTTTCATAAACGCAAAGGAATGTATACAACCTTCAATCCAGCCCGGACAGCCAAATAAAAGGTCATAAGCCACGCAGCTGGGGTTATCGATCTGCAGTTTTTCTTTTACTCTGGAGGCGAGACTTGGCACCGTATCGGCCTGCTGAGCATTATGACTCACATCTCCAAAGTTATGAGCAACTATAATATAGTCTAAAGTTTCAGGATCTATTTCTGCGTTTTTGATAGCCTTTTCGGCTGCAAATGCCGCGATATCTGATGTTTTCAGATGCTTATCCACATATCTCCTTTCTTCAATTCCAGTAATGGCCTTGAATTTTTTGATAATGACTTCAGGAAGCGCATCGAAAGCAGTTTCATCCTGATTGAAGAATTTATTTTCTAAAAAATCTTCATTTTTCTTAATCATTTCAGGAATGTAACTCCCAACACCAACGATTTTTATAGCATTCATGTGACGTATAAATTTTTTTGCAAGGTACAGTTAATGTAATTAAATTGTAAAGTAAGATTCAAAATTAATAGATTTTAAGACGTTTTTGAAATTTATTCTGAATTTGATTTAGATAAGTTTGAGTGTGTGCTTAATTTTTCAGACAGAAAGTGCTCTTGGTAGGCTTTTAGAAGTTCATCTCTGAGTATTTTTAAAAGCACCTTTTTGTAAAAATAGGTATTGATCTTGTTCATGTACGCTTCAGAAGCATCTGAAAATCCAATGACACCATAGGTTTTGTAGGTGCGTTTGAGAGCGTCATCAAAGGAAAGTGTTTCATCTTCTTCCATTTGTGTTGTGATATCTTCTTCTAGATCTTTTGCAATAAGAAGTCTCACATCATGATAATCGACATAATGTGATTTTATGAAGCTTAAGAGCTGTTCTTTTTTAGGTGGAGATAATATCATTTCAGATCGCTTTGTTTTTCAGCAAAAAATAGCCCCGAATATCAAACCCGAGGCTATAAAAGTATTTAAAAATTTCAAATCGATCTAGAGATAAGCTTCAATAGGAGCACAGGTGCAGGTTAGGTTTCTGTCTCCGTAAGCTTCATCCACTCTGCGGGTTGCAGGCCAGAATTTATTCTCGGCTACAAAAGGCAGCGGGAAGGCTGCAGTTTGTCTGCTATAATCAAACTCCCAGGTCTCTGCCGTAAGTATCGCTACGGTGTGAGGTGCATTTTTAAGCACATTGTTGGGGTTGTCCTTATCGCAGTGTTCGATTTCCTGCTTGATGGAAATCATCGCATCACAGAATCTATCCAGTTCAGCTTTGCTCTCGCTTTCTGTTGGCTCAATCATCATGGTTCCGGCAACAGGGAAGGAAACGGTTGGTGAATGGAAGCCGTAATCGATAAGCCTTTTGGCAATGTCTTTCACTTCAATCCCAAAGTCTTTAAAATCCCTGCAATCGATAATCATTTCGTGAGCTGCCCTTCCTTTTTCTCCAGAGTATAAAGTCTTGTAGTGACCTTTCAGTCTGGCCTGAATATAATTGGCATTTAAAATGGCGTATTCTGTAGATTCTCTCAAACCTTCTTCTCCGAGCATTCTGATGTAGGCATAAGAAATTAAACATACAAAGGCAGATCCAAATGGAGCTGCAGAAATGGAAGAAATCGCATCTGTTCCTCCGGTCTCGATCAAGGGGTTGTTTGGTAAAAACGGAGCCAATTGCTTGGCTACGCAAATCGGTCCAACACCTGGTCCGCCACCTCCATGAGGAATCGCAAAGGTTTTATGCAGGTTTAAGTGACAGACGTCTGCTCCAATTCTGCCCGGGCTCGTCAATCCAACCTGTGCATTCATATTGGCTCCGTCCATATAAACCTGACCTCCATGTTCGTGGATAAGCGCCGTAATTTTTCTGATATCAGATTCGAAAACCCCGTGGGTGGATGGATAAGTCACCATCAGAGCGGCTAAATTATCACTGTGTTTTTCGGCTTTTGCTGTTAAATCGTCAATATCAATATTTCCTTTATCGGTTGCTTTTACCACCACGACTTTCATCCCGGCCATTACAGCACTTGCAGGGTTGGTTCCGTGGGCAGAAGAAGGCACCAAACAGATGTCACGGTGTGCTTCATTTCTGGATTTATGGTAAGCCCGAATCACCATCAGACCTGCATACTCTCCCTGTGCGCCAGAATTTGGCTGTAAGGAAGTAGCGGAAAACCCGGTGATTTCAGTTAAGTAATCTTCAAGGCTCTTCAAAATTTCCTGATAACCCAAAGCTTGTTCTTTAGGAGCGAACGGATGAATATTGCCCCACTGTGGATTGGACAATGGCAGCATTTCCGAAGCTGCATTCAATTTCATCGTACAGGAACCTAAAGAGATCATGGAATGGTTCAAGGCTAGATCTTTTCGTTCCAGTCTTTTAATGTAGCGCATCAGTTCTGTTTCAGAATGGTAGCTGTTAAAGACATCGTGAGTTAAAAACTCACTTTCTCTTTTTAATTCGGATTGCCCTATAATTCCATCATTCAAGGCTTTTATAGCCTGCATTTCCTTTTCTGAAACGGCTTCGAAAACGCTTAAAATCTCATTTACGTCTTCGATAGATGTAGTTTCATTTATAGATATAGAAACGCTTTCAGCATCCGGGTAGAAGAAGTTGATTTCCTTTTCTTCGGCTAAAGCTTTTATTTTTTCAGCATTGGCTTTCACCAGAATGGTGTCAAAATACAAGTCGTTGATTTGAAAGAACCCTAGTTTTTCCAAACCATCAGCCAGGCTTACGGTTTTGCTGTGAATTTGATTCGCAATATATTTTAAGCCTTTAGGTCCATGATAGACTGCATACATACCGGCCATAACCGCCAGCAGAACCTGAGCTGTACAAATATTGGAAGTCGCTTTGTCTCTTTTGATGTGTTGTTCTCGGGTCTGAAGCGCCATTCTTAAGGACATGTTATCGTCCATATCTTTGGTAACTCCTATAATTCTCCCGGGAATATTTCGTTTATACTCTTCTTTAGTAGCAAAAAAAGCGGCATGAGGGCCACCGTAGCCCAATGGGATTCCGAAACGTTGTGTGGTTCCAACAACGACATCCACGCCCCATTTGCCCGGAGCTTCAAGTAAGACCAAACTCATCAGGTCTGCTGCAACAGCTACTTTTATGTCGTTTTCTTTAGCCTTCTTGGTAAAGTCTTCAAAATCACGAACCTCTCCATATTTACCCGAGTATTGAACCAAAGCGCCAAAATAGCTTTTGTCAAAATCAAATTCGTCATAGCTGCCTACGACCAATTCTATATCAAGGGGTTCAGCTCTGGTCTCCAGTAAGGCTAAAGTTTGAGGAAGAACATTATCGCCAACGAAAAACTTAACCACCTTGTTTTTCTTTTGCTCTTTAGATCGAACTGCAAAAAGCAAAGTCATGGCCTCAGCAGCAGAAGTAGATTCATCAAGTAAAGAGGCGTTTGCCAGTTCCATTCCGGTCAGATCAGCAACCATGGTCTGGAAGTTAAGCAAAGCTTCGAGTCGGCCCTGGGCAATTTCAGCCTGGTAGGGAGTATATGCTGTATACCATCCTGGGTTTTCAAAGACGTTTCTTTGAATAACTGCAGGAAGAATCGCCTGGTGATACCCCAGCCCTATATAAGACTTAAACACTTTGTTTTTTAGTGCCAAAGACTGAATATGGTTTGAGAATTCAAATTCAGTTAAAGGCGATGGCAAATTTAACTTTTCAGTTAATTTGATATCATCTGGTATGGTCTCATAGATAAGTTGACCTAGAGACTCTACGCCTACATCGTTAAGCATCTCTTTTATATTTTCGCCACGAGGACCAATATGTCTTGATGCAAATGATTCTGTATTCATTGAAGATCTTTTAAGAATTTGCCCGCAAAAATACATTATTTATAATGAAACACACGTAAAAGATTGTTCTACTATCGTTAAGTTTCTTAGAAAAAATATCTCCATAAAACTCTATTTTTGTCAACGTGAATTTTATATCTAAATTTTTAAAACTATACATCAACTCCAGCATTCATGTGGCGTTGGCTGTCGTCTCTTTTGCCTGTCTAACCTACCTGGACTTTGGCTTGGAAATCAAAAGCAGCGTTCTTGTTTTTGTCTTTTTTTCTACACTTGTCGCTTACACCTTTGTAAAATATATCCCTTTGGTAAAACAGAAGGAGGTGAGGCTTAGTGATAGTCTCAAGTTCATCCTTTTTTTATCTGTGGTTTCAGTGCTGCCCATTTTCATTTCCTTATTCTATTTTGACTTAGAAGTCATCGGTTTTATTGTTCTATTAGGAGTTCTTACCTTGTTATACGTGCTGCCATTCTTGCCTGAAGCCAAAAATCTAAGAGATGTAAGTGGCCTCAAAATCTTTATCATTGCATCGGTATGGACCGGAGCCACAGTGGTTCTCCCTTTTCTTTCTTCTGAAGTTGAATTGAGTTCACTGGATACGGAGCAGATCATCTATATAATGGGTCGTTTTTTGATAGTCATCGCCCTTATTATTCCTTTTGAAATAAGAGATCTTGAGTTGGATGACATTTACCTCAAAACACTTCCGCAGGTTTTCGGGGTGCTTCAAACCAAAGTATTTGGAATAGTCCTCATTATAACATCGATGTTCCTGATGAGTTTAATTATTCATGATACCTATATATTTGTATACATGCATTTGTTTATACTATTGCTTGTGGTCTTGTCAAAACGCCATAATGCGTTTCTTTACACAGTACTTCTGGTAGAAGCTGTGCCTATCTTGTGGTTTTTGCTAAAATATTTTACTGCTTAAACACTGTAATTCCAGTCAGTTATAGGATTCGTGTGAATTTGTTTTGAAAAAACCTCCAAAAAAGTTTGGTTTGAAGTGGAAAAGAGT